>JBMNGC010000001.1:0-3245445 GCA_050949645.1 Thermoguttaceae bacterium | reverse complement strand
GTTCGATAGGTGCGAAACCGTTTAAAATAGGCTTTTATGAGCAGTTCACTTCCGTTCTATCCATAATAATCCGTATGGTTTTTTGATTTTTTCTCCCATTCCACTTCCAATTCCAGTTTATCAATCATCAACATTAAGCATAATCTGAAGCCAACATCTTTACTTATGCCTATCCTAAAATCACCTACATTCTATAAAAATTAGTTAAAAATCCATCCACGATATTCACCTCGAACGGCTCACTCTTTCCATAGCAGATGCCGTTTTTAACAATGTACGCTTCAACATAATGGTGCCCTGTATAAAGAGTAGTTTCCGTTCTAACTCTTTTACCTTCGACTAACTCAGAATTATAAAACCCCCCTCTAAGACAATTTGCCATTTCCGCTTCTTTCCCAGTGTTAGTAATTTGCCACCATATCTCGTAGTCTTTTAAATTGTTGGCTTTTACTTCAAACTTTAAACTTCCATGTTTATTCAATGCTGTCCCGCTTTTTATAACTTTCCATCTAAATCCTTTACGAAGGTACATCCCTTTTACGGATACTTTTTCAATTAAACAGTCTATCCACTTAGATTCTTGATGATGGCTTATAGAACTTACATTTACAATCGGCATTTCTTTTTTTCTATCTACAAATAAGCTTCTCTTTATATACTTAACCTTATCTGAGTATGTTAATTCACTGCTACCTATATTAAAATCTGACGCCAATTGCATTAACCAATTTTCAAAAGCCTCAAAATAACTCTCATCTTTATCCCATTTGCCAGAAAGAACTTCGTTGTAATTTACCGGATTATAAACACACGGTTTCCCGTTCCTATTTTCGATTCCATCTTTTAAATGTTCTACGATATAAGAGATAACACTCAAAAAATCTTTGCTATGCAAACATGCTGACTGATACTGCTTTGCAGCCAATGTCGTAATAATAATAGAGCTTGGTTTATACTCAATATCGTCTGCAAAACATACTTCCGAATGTCTCTTCAGAATTTGCACGATTCTTTGTAATGGAGTTTTAACTTTATACTCCGGCACTTGTTCGACAGAAGCATAAAACCTTTTTGCTATTATTTCCTGATAAACAGTATATTTTGAAATATCTCTAAACCATTGAGCATAGCCTTTGGGATTGCTTGTTTCCCAGTCTAAGGATATATCAAAATAATTACTTTTAGTTTTATCGGTAATACCTATATATCCATCATCTTTTTCATTTAAAGGGACAGATGGTAAAATATCTATATGAAAATTATCTTCATCCACATATTTCAAAGTCCAGCATCTTTTTGTCTCATCAGGCTCATTTGCCATTGATTGAGATTTTGAGTATTGTTTTACTACTATTCCCAAATCATACTTCAAAGAAAATTGAGATTGATCCTCCCTCCTAAGTTTTGTAAAATTGCATACTATATCAATATCATATGACCCATCTTCAGTTAAAGGTTTTATTGCTGTTCCCAGTTTAAACGAACCTTGTAAAAATATATCTGGATTATGAGAGCTTAAGTGCAAATTTTTAATATAATCAGCAATTGAGTTGTATCTCTTAGTTGCTTTTTCATAATTGGAATCCGAGACATCTAGTTCTTCAATAATTTTTCTTATTTCCTCTTGTATAATAATTTCTCCCAATTATCTTCCTCCTAAATGATATATTTAGATGTTTCTGAAATTTTTGTAGAAAGACCTTTTTTCATGAAACAAAGTTTATTTATTTCCCCTGCCTCTACAAGAGAATATTTGTCATTTTTAATGATCTCTGCAAGAGTTTCATCAGGTATTCTCACCTCGTATATGTTAAATATTTTTAGATCATCCACTTGAAAATGCTTTGAAAACTTTATTTCTTCCTTAACTGTTTTCAGATATTCAATCTGCATAGACTTTATTAACTGCTCTATAGATATTTCGCCTATATGCAATTCTTCAATAAGTTCTCGAATAACCGTTACTTCTCTATTCTTCTTAGTATCAAACCAATCAAGAAATTTCTCCAAATATTTTCCTTTTGTAATCTGCCTTAAATCACCCTCTTCATAAAAATTAATTTCTTCTTCGTCCTCTATTTCAAGTTTTGTTTTCAATTCATTGAATGAAGCATAATATTTATACACACCGCCAATTGGTTGATATTGATCAATTCGATTTCCCTTAACCAATAAATATTTACCATTGTATTTTATTCTAAAAAGATAAGCACAACTCAATCGGATATTCTTATTCCAACGCATTATAGATTGGGAAAATATCTTAATTCTCAATCTATTATGGTATATTGTTGCTGCGAGAAAAGTAATAAACGCAACGATTAGGTTAACAACTATATCCTGTAACATTTCAAACCTATTTACACACCTCTTATTTTCGATAAAATAATCTCAAAAGATTCTCTTGAAGATAATTCATTTTTCATCATTTTTTTAATCTCGCATCCCCACACAACAATCACATTGATGCCCATACCATCTAATTCTTTGTAATTTCTCTTATCCCTCTCAACATTCCCCTCAAGCTTTGCCTTCCAGAAATCGTAGTTTGTTTTCGGAATGGATGACAGTTTACAGCCTTCATGCATGTGCCAGAAACATCCGTTTACAAATATTGCCGCTTTGTATTTAGGGATATAAATGTCAGGTCTTCCCGGCAAATCTTTATAATTTATTCTGTATCGGAATCCTTCATGCCATAAAAGTTTTCGTAAATATACTTCAGGTTTAGTGTTTTTGTTTTTCACCCTTGACATATTTTCGCTTCTGGTCATGGGCTTCTTTTTCTTTGTCATTTGAATCTCACTTGAAGATTAAGTTTTATATAATCCTCTCCGTTTTCTTGGTATACTTCTCCAAATTCGTGTCTTGAAGTAGATGCTGTTTCATATTTGGTATTCTTCAGAAGATATTCTTCAAAGTAATTCCGATTATAAATGTGGTATGCCAGAACATTACCTTCCTTTGTAACTACTATATAACCTCCCGTAGCCTCATCTACACCGTCCCAAACCGTAGCAGGCTTCATTCCCAACGCTATTGCCGTTAAAAACTTCTTGAATTTATATCTATAGGCATTTACATTCCCGTAATTCATCGGATTTTCTTTTTCAAGTTTTTCAACCATGTTATCGCAGTTGTAGATACTGTCACGGTAAAAGTATAAGAGGGTTTCCGCTATTATTCTGTCCATAGAGCTGTCTATTAACACCAGATTGTCATTAAAAGTCTTATTCTGCATTTTGTGATACTTAAGCTCACCGTCTTCCTGAATAATCTTCTCAATCCTTCCCTTAACATCCGTATGACTTTTTCCTCCTGAAACCTTATAAATTTCATTTGTTTCTTTAGCCAAAAATGAGTAATTGTGGAGTATTTTAAAGATAAAGTTTGTTGTCCTACCAGCATTTAAAAGTGTAGGTGACGAGCCCAGTTCGGACTTTATCGAAAATCCGACTGTAGGGCTGTATCCGGTGTTAATGTCCACGATTTTCATTGTTATATCGCTCTTATCCGTAGCGGGAGCAGACAACTTATAGCAAAGAATTTTGTCCATAAAGCCTTGAGTCTTTTCTATACTAAAAGCCGAGCCTTTTGAGTTCTTTATTTCCTCAAGTAAAATTTCAGACTCCTCTTCAAATTCCAACCTCGGAAGTTCTTTAACTTTCATTCCGTTTATGAAGATTTGAACGGTGTCTCCTGTTGAATATTCTTTAATTTCGCCTTTTGTTTCTTCTCTTATTATTTTTATAATAGGAAAATAGATATCTTCCAACTGATTTAAATCACTATCAGCGGCATAGACCTTTCCATCTGCTAAAAGCCTTAGCAACACATATATTTCAGACCATTCACCTTTGTTTCCGCTTAACATAATTTACCTCCAAGCAACTTGTAGCTGTTCATAATTTCCTAAACTTTTTATATCAACTTATTTATTCTCAAGATAATCTCTGATTTGCTCGGCAATGGCTTCTATTACCGGAACGGTGACGGAATTGCCGAATTGCTTATATAAGTGCGTGTCCGCAACTACAAGTTTAAAATTATCCGGAAAGCCCTGAAGTCTTGCCCACTCTCTCGGCGTCATTCTTCTTATATACTCTTTATTTACCTCGCCTTTTATATGAGTCACCGGCGTAAAGTCGGTCAGCCTTTTATCTACAATTAAATTTCTTTCTCTACCCATTCCGCCGCAAACGATCGCTCCTGCAATCGAATCATGGTCTCTCACTTCATATCCGAAACCGTTGCCCTTTGCCTCGTGTCTTTTTCGGTGTTTTCTTAAAGAATCCAAATACACCGTAGATAAATAATATTTTGAAGATGTTTCTTCGTCTTCTATAATGTCCGCAATCACTTTCGTATCATCCGTCTTTTCAGGGAAGTTAAAATTGAAAGGTGCTATATCATCTCTAAATGCGACAATGTATATTCTTTCCCGGTTTTGAGGAACTCCGAAATCTTTACTGTTTAGCACTTTGTAAAAAACCGTATATCCTAAATCCGTCAAAATTTCTTTTATAACCTTGAAAGTACGACCTCTATCGTGATTAACCAAATTTTTTACATTTTCGGCAAATACAACTTTCGGCTGCTGGTATTTAACTATTCTCGCAACATCAAAAAACAAAGTCCCTCTTGCATCTTCAAATCCCTTTTTTTGACCTGCAAGAGAGAAAGCTTGACACGGAAAACCTGCAAGCAGAATATCATGCTCGGGAATATCTTTTTCATCAATTTTGGTAATATCACCCATAATCTCTATATCATCATCAAAATTGGCACGATAAGTTTCCTGTGCTTTTTCATCCCACTCGCTTATAAAAACCGTTTCTATTTTGTCTTTAAAAGCCAAGTCAAATCCGAGTCTTATGCCGCCAATACCTGCAAATAAATCAATTGATTTATACATCCTGTCTCTCCCTCTCGTACTCAATTATATCTTCAATATTACAATCAAGCTTTTCACAAATTCGCTCTAAAATCTCGAGTCTTACATACTCGTTTTTTCCCATTCTTGATATAGTTGAAGGTCCTGTGCCTATCAGTTTTTGTAAATCTCCTTTATTCATCTTTCTATCTATCAGCAATTTCCAAAGCCTGTTATATGAAAAGCCCATTTATTTCTCCTGTTTTTCTATCTCATGGAATAGTTTTTATATATCTTTGATTATACCGGATAGAGTTGAATCTATAAAGAATTATCTGCTCTATAAAACCGGTATCGCCAAAATAATACGACACCGGTTTCAATTTATAAGACAATTGTTGAAAAAGATTGTCTTTAGGCATTTTTAATAACTGCTGATTTCTTTAGTCCTCTTTAGAAGCAGAAAGTAAATCTGCAAGTTTTTCCTCGCTATCTTTTCAATTTCTTTTTTTATAAAATCAATGTCATCTCTGTAAATAATGCCGGTAATATTTGTCGCTCTTGCGATTTGGTTTATGTTATTTGTCGCATTAGCAAGTAAGCCTTGTAATTCACGAAACGGCTCAAGGTCTACGATATAAATTTCTTTTTCAAGCACACATTTTCTTAAAAAATGAGCCATTGTTCTGCATTCCGCCATCTTCATTTTTTTCTCAAAAATTTCTTTTTCTTCGTCACTCAAATATATTTTAAGTTGATTTTTTCTTCTTCTATTTTCCATAATCAAATTCTCCTTTCAGTCTTTTTCAGGGGTCTTAGGGTCTCCCTAACAAGCTGAAATTGATGAATAAAAGAGTAGTCAGAGGACTCTCTGTTTCATCAATTTCTCGCCGATGAGTACTCAGAGGCTGTGCTTGCTATATAAGCTCAGTGCAAAAATGTCCTTTCAACCGATTTACCGCACAGACCGTACAGACCGCACGACGTTTCGGTATAGGGAAACATCGTGCGGTGCGTGCGGTATTTAATACTCGACATCCTCCAGCCGATAAGTAATGATGTAGATATTGTTTGATTTACCTCGTCTCTTAGAAACGCTGATTCCGTTTTTCTTTAGCTTCTGGAGATTACGCTGCAGAGTTTTCCCAAACTGCTGCGGACTTTCCAAGTCGAGTTTTATTTTGGAGCAGAGGTCGACTATTGTGCCTTCAAAATCTCTTAGCTTCGGCATAAATTGGACCAGCTTTTGCATCGACGGCTCAAGTGCTTCTATGGGGTCGATTCTATCAAGTTCCAGAATTTTTCTTGTTGGATTGATTTTCACAGAATAGACCTTTGATTCAAAGAGTCTGCTCGTTACATCGAGATTAAATTCCGTATCAAATTCGGAAGCCTTATCGATTGCGATAATCGTATCTACCGAACCGGATAAAGCCTGAGAGCCTATAACTTTTTCACTTACACTCTTAACAGATGAATCCTTTTTGGTGTGGTACATCATGATAAAAGTGCAGCCGTATTTTTCAATAAGCTCATAATATTTTGCCATCACTTCATAGGTATCGCTGTAGTCGTTGGCATTATATTTTCTGTCGTATTTGATTTTAGAAAATGTATCTACAACAAAGACTTCGTAGCCGAGGGCGGTATCCTCTTTTATGATTCTTTCAAACTGACGGAAGTCCACATAACTCGTTCCCTCATAAAATTTCATATCGTTAGAGCAGGGTATATCGAGGCGTTTAACTCGCTCTTGAATAAGGCTTCCGGAAAGCTCATTGCAGTAATAGACAACTTTTGTTTTTTTCACTTTCTTATCAAGAAAACTAACCCCCTCATGAATACAGAGGGCAAGATTTAAGCCGAGAGCGGTCTTTCCTTTTTTGGGTGAAGCAACTATGAGGCTGATACTGTTCCTTGCAATAAAATCATCTACGATAAACTTTTCGCCGGTGTCGAAGTTTGTCTCTATGCTGTATGCTTTCATAGGCTCACCTCTTTCTGTGTTAGTCTTTTAAAGTCGTAATTCCAAAAATCTGAGTTTCCGACTTGGTTTGCTTTTTGAATGCTGGCTCTTAAATATTTGAGATAGGCTTGATCGTTTTTTCTTTTTGTCTTACTTCCAAGGCGGCTGAGTGCGGATTCTAAAAATATGCTCTCCATGAGATGACTGTTTCCGTGTGTAAAGCTCCTAAGAAGAAGCAGGAAAATAAAATCATCTCTACTCCAATCGCCTGATAAGTTAGTTCCGTAAAAGTAATCTCTTGCCCTTGGATTTACCTTACACATCGTGTCAATAATCGTTCTTGTGTCGGGTAAAGCCGTTTGACCCAGCATATTTTCGCTGTAACGATTTCTCGGATTTCCCTCGCTTTTTGCCTTGTTCATAACCGTAAGACTTCTATAGAGTTTCTGCAATTCTTCATCAAAATCCAAAACCTCGGTGCTTGCCTCAAAGTGTATGCTGTAGATATCTCCAGTCATAGCAATACAGCGATTCATTTTATAGATTTCTATGCCCTTATTCTGCTGATTTAAGTTGGCGGGTATATTAGCCTTCATAAAGATATGAATGCCCTCTGTGGAAGTAGATAGTTCCATATACGAGCCCTCAAATGTCTTTACAATACTCTTTGCAAATAGACTTATCTGACCGTCCTTAATGCAGTTATCGAGGTCTATGCAGACATAAGGCTCTTCCTCGGTTAAGACAAAAGATAAGCCGTCAAAATTATTATTAACTAACACAGAAAGAGCCTTGTCAAAACTCGCAAAATTCTGCCTTTCGTTCCAACCTTTAGCCGATAAAGTTATGGCACTATAAGGAATTTTAGATATTTTTGTTTCTCCGTTCGGATTTTTTCTCGGAATCTTTTTAAAGATGAGCCATTGGTCTTTTTCCATAAACTCTTTCGGAATATTTTTCTTGTAATTATCAATGTTTTTCATAAGTCCTCCTAAATTTGTACTTGAAGATGAAAGTACAAGCTGGTAGACTTATCTTGTCACGGATGGACTACCTGCAAGTACGTTCATCTTCTGCCCTTAAGCTCGCTACTTAGGGGCTTTTTCTTGTTTTAACGCTTCATAAATTTCGAGTATGAAGATAAGTATTTCCTGTTCCTGTTCTTCTAATCTGCCGTATTTCTTAACCACTTTGGCAAGCTGAAATATTTCCTTTGAAAGCCTGTCATACAGCTTATAATCCTGTGCTATTTTAACTTCGTAGTTCAGCAGGCAGTTTAGGATATACTCCTGTTTTAAAAGTCCGCTCAGCTCAATTTTCTTAT
This sequence comes from Thermoguttaceae bacterium, assembly GCA_050949645.1. Classification (GTDB taxonomy): domain Bacteria; phylum Planctomycetota; class Planctomycetia; order Pirellulales; family Thermoguttaceae; genus RUG369. Next base: position 3,237,282 of record JBMNGC010000001.1, on the reverse strand, counting down.
TTAGAATTTGACTTTCTTCTTCTGTGAGCCTGAAATTAACGCACTTATTTCTCTTCCGTTTGGATTCGTCCTTTTTCTTTGCTTTGCTGTTTTTCGCCAATCTCTGTAGCGACTTTTGCCTAAATATCATCTTCATCCTCCAATAATTCTTTCCAGCTTTTTTCTTCTTTCCTCAGTGCCGACAAGGACCCAGCCATTTCAATTTGCTTATTCGGAAATAAATGAGCATATCTATAGGTTATATCAATAGATTCGTGCCCGACTCTGTTAGCTATAGCTATGGCTGAATATCCCAATTCAATGAGCAGCGATACATGGGAATGCCTTAAATCATGCACTCTGATTCTTTTTACATTGCTTTTTTTGCAGCCCCGATTCATTTCATGGTGCAAGAAACTTTTTGAAAAGCTGAATATCAGATCATCATCTTTAAGTTTGTAAAAACTCTCCAGATGCTCTTTTAAAGACTGAGAAAGGAACTCCGGCATCACAACTGTTCTTATACTCTTCTTTGTTTTGGGCGGTGTGATAATATCTTTGCCGTTTAGTCTTTGCCTTGATTGGTCAACCCTTAAGGTATTATTCTCAAAATCAAATTTACTCTTTGTAAGTGCCAATAACTCGCCAACCCGTAAACCGCACCAATAAAGAATTTCAAAGGCAAAATATGATTGATTCTTGTCCTTTACTGCTTCTACAAAAGTTTCAAATTCGGCTTGTGTCCAAAACTGCATTTCGTTAGCTTCTTTTTCACCCATAGAACCCACATCCCTCGCAACATTTGTCTTCAGGTTATAGTACCTACAGGCATGATTTAAAACGCTGCTGAGCTGTGCATGAATCGTTCTGAGATAGGTTGGAGAATATGTGTTACCTCTATCGTCTTTGATTTTCATAATCTCGTTTTGCCACTCCAAAATGCTGACTTTCGTAATTTCGTTGATAGGCAAATCTCCCAAATAAGGCATAACCTTGTGTCTGATTATGCTTTCCTTGGTGTTCCAAGTGCTTTCTCTGATTCGAGGCTTTTTGTCCTTTTTATAAACTTCAAAAAAATCTCTGAATGTCATTTCCAAGTCTCCAGCTTGTTTTTCTAAAAATGACTTTTCCCATTCCAGAGCCGCCTTTTTGGTCTTGAATCCTCTCTTTTTCTTGTTGATTTTCTCTCCACGCCAATTTGTATAAGTAAACTGAGAAAACCAATTTCCGTTTTTGTTTTCATCTCTAAAAGCAGGCATTATATCTCCTTTCCGACTACTTCATTTGTCTGATAGCAATACTTCTCTTTGAAATAATTTCTGTTGATTTTGCCTCTTTGCACACGGTAGCCCATTTCTACAAGTTCCGCATTCATCTCGCTGATGAGTTGATAAGCCACTGTGCGACTAACGCCAAGGAAGTCCTGTACCTCTTTGGCAGTCATAAAAATTGCGTTCATGTCTTCCTCCTTTCAAACGACGATTGTAAGGGTCTCCGTCTAAGGAGCATCAATTTTTATAACTCAATTTTAACCGTTCGTTTTCGTTCTGTTTTGTCTTATAATAACAGTTCAATTTCGTTCTGTCAACTCTTTTTATAAAATTTTTCTTTAAGTACCTGTCTTTCCGCTCATTCACTTTAAAATCTTAACAGAACACTTTTGTTGCGATTGATTATGGTTTATGATATAATATGTCAATAAAACAGGCTTGAAAGGAGTTATAATGATATCCGGGAAAAAATTAAGAGAGCTCCGCCTACTTAGAAATTTGACTCAAAAGGAATTGGCTATTAAGTCAAGGCTGACGGATGCTGCTATTAGAAATTATGAATTGGGAAACAGATCGCCCTCGAGAGAGCAGCTTGAAAAAATAGCTGAAGCTCTCGACTGTGATAGTTCCGCTCTTTTAGACCATAATCTTACGACTAACTTCGATTTCTTTCAGATTTTATTTGATTCAGAGGATAGTCAAAAAATAAGACCGTTAGTGGAAGAAGGGACAGTCGCTCTTATGTCTCATAGCCCTGAATTAAATGACTTAATCGTCGAATGGGATGAGATGAGAAAAAAGCACTACAACGGAGAAATTACAGACGAGGAACTGAAAGACTGGAAACTCTCGTATCCTTATAAGTCCAGATTTTTAAGAAAAAGAAAATAGACACAAAAAAAAGACCATTCAGTCCGAAAACAGGATGGTCTTTCCGTAAAATTATTTTAAATTCTAAGCCACTTGGGACAATTCTTTGCCTTATTCTAAAAACTTATTCCTTCCAAAATCCTTCCACTTGACCTTTTTCAAGTCCTGAAAGCATTGATTTTATGCGGCTTTTCAGCTTCTTGGACTTACTCCCACTCGATCGTTGCGGGCGGTTTGGAGCTGATATCATAGACGACGCGGTTCACGCCCTTGACCTCGTTGATGATGCGCGACGAAATCCTGGCGAGGACCTCGTACGGAAGACGGGACCAGTCGGCGGTCATAAAATCGACGGTCGAGACGCTCCGAACCGCGATCGCATTCTCGTAGGTTCGGCCCTCGCTCGTCATGCCGACGCTGCGAACGGGCAGCAGCACGGCGAAGGCTTGCGAAGTCTCCCGGTAGAGCCCGGCGGCGACAATCTCGTCCACGACGATCGCGTCCGCCTCGCGGAGGCAGTCGAGGGATTCCTTCGTAACGGCGCCGAGGCAACGCACCGCAAGGCCTGGTCCGGGGAACGGATGACGCCAGACAATCTCTTCGGGCAGTCCGAGTTCCAGTCCGGCGCGGCGAACGTCGCCCTTGAAAAGCTCGCGCAACGGTTCGATAAGCTCGAACTCAAGGTCGTCCGGGAGCCCGCCGACGTTATGGTGAAACTTAATCGTCGCAGACGGCGCGCCCTTCTTGCCCCCGCTCTCGATAATGTCCGGATAGATCGTGCCTTGGGCGAGGAACTTGGCGCCCGAGATCTTCGTCGCTTCCTCCGAAAAGACGTCGATAAACGTCTTGCCAATAATCTTCCGCTTCTGCTGGGGATCGTCCACGCCTTCAAGGAGCGACAGGAACCGCTCCTCCGCGTCGACGACGACGAGGTTCGCGTCAAAATTTTTGCGGAAAACCTCCGCGACGTCCGCGATCTCATTCTTGCGCATCATGCCGGTGTCGACGAAGATGCACGTAAGCTGCGAACCGACGGCGCGAGAAACGAGCGCCGCGACGACCGCGGAATCGACGCCCCCCGAGAGTCCGCAGATGACCCGTTCCTGCCCGACCTGGGCGCGGATCGATTCGATCGCCGACGCCACAAAGCGTTGAGGCGTCCAGCTGCGCGAAGACTTGCAAATATTCACGACGAAATTCGTCAGCAACCGCGCTCCTTCCGTTGTGCGCTCCACCTCGGGATGGAACTGAACGCCATAGAACGGAATCGACTTGAGCTGAACCGCCGCGTTCGGGCAGGTCGCGGTCGACGCAAGGGTCACGAAATCGTCGGTCGTCTGCGCCGTCTGGTCCCCGCGACTCGCCCAGACCTGCGAATTCTTCGACATTCCCTCGAAGAGAGGCGACTTAAGGCCCTCTTCGCCGAGCGTCATCTCGTCGGGACCGCATTCGCGCGTCTCGGTCGTCGTAACGGTCGCGCCAAAGAACTTGCTAGCCACCTGAAAACCGTAGCCGACGCCGAGAATCGGAACGCCGAGCTTAAAGATCTCAGGGTCGACCTGCGGCGCGTCCGCGTCGCCAACGCTCGACGAACTCCCCGAAAGAATCAGCCCGATCGGGTTGCGCGCCTTGATCTCGGACGCGGAGATCGAAGACGGGACGATCGCGCAGTATGTTTGATTGTCACGGACGCGCTGCGCCAGCAGCTGGGAATACTGTGATCCAAAATCTAGAATAAAGATATGCTCAACGTTCGCGTTCTGCTCGTTCGACATCAGTCTTAGTCTCTTTCCTCGATTAGAATGAAGGTTGCAAACGTCTCGGCGACGCCGCGCTTGGACGTCGATTATACTCCTTCGCCGCGTTTATAGAACGTCCGACCGCGCACCGCCTCGGAAAACAGAAAAAAAATTCTGAAACGCCTCTGTAATTCGGGCAAAATTTAATGATTGTATCGATCTTTGCCGGAAGAATCACCGCCGATCGCGCGGCAATCCGGCGATTCGGCGTTGTCCGAATATCGCCTTAATAATACAATTAAGTGATTAGACTGGGCTGTTCCTCTGTAAATTGGGACGTTGCATAACAGGAAATACGATGGAACCTCGCAGAGAGACTAGGGATGCTCGCGCTGCGGCGCGACGACGAAAGAAAAGGAACGCGATCTTGCGTCCCTTCGTCGTCCTATTGTGTCTTTCTGCCATTTTTGCCGCGATTCGCCTCGTTTCCAAGCCATACGATCATCAGCGACCGCCGGTCGGCGTCGACTCCGGCTCGTCCTTCTTCGCGGCGATTAACCCATGGGACGAAGGCCGCGCTGAAACGACCGACACATATCTCACCGGCGCCGGAGTCCTCTACGATCCGGAAGCGCCGAAGGCGGAAGTCGTCTTTGCGATCGCTCAGAACGACGCGAGCGAAGGCGGCAAGTCTTCCGAAGATCAAAACGCGCCGCGCAACCTCGGGTACTTCATGAACGCCGGCGAAACGACGGAACAGGGCGCCGAGTTTGCAGAACTCGCGCTCCCTTCTGAAGATCAAAGCGTCGCCGAGTCGGCGTTAAACTGGGGCGGAACGACAAGCGCTTTGTGGAAGCAGGAGACGGACCTTTCCTTCTTCCACAACCTTAGCGCGCCAGAATTTCAAGAGATCGCTTCGTTCGCGGGCGGTTTGCCCGGCAAGACGCTCGTCGTCGACGGCAAGCCGACCTATCAGCCTGACCCGTACTTCACCGAAATCGACGTCGCCAACGCGGCGAAAGCTTCGCGGGAAGTCGTCATGAAAGTCGCGCGCTCCGACGACTCGGAGCGCAAAAAAGAAGAATCGCCCCAATCGCGTCGCGTCTCCGAGCCTGAGATGCGACCCGCTGAAGACCTCCAACCCGGCGTCGCGTTCATTCCTACCGGATACCGACGACTCGGGCAAGCGCGAACGCACGGGACCGGAACGATTGGTCAGGTCTCGACAAGCGTCGACTGAGCGGCGCAAAGACGACGTCAAATAAAAAGAGCCGGAGTTCAACGCTCCGGCTCTTTCTCTTTAACAAAAGCATTCTCGGGCCAACTTGAGCCCTAACGTTCATACGCTACAGCGTCCCTTTCGTGCTCGGAACGCCCTTCTGTCTCGGGTCGGACTCGACCGCTACCCGTATCGAGCGCGCCGTCGACTTGAAGATCCCTTCCGCTATATGGTGCCCGTTCTGGCCATAAGGAACGTTGATGTGCAGATTGCACCTCGCCGCGTTCGCAAAGCCCTGCCAGAATTCGCGCACCAGCTCCAGATCGAAGTTTCCGACTCGTTCGACCGGATACGTCGCGTTATAGACGAAGTAGGGTCGTCCGCCGAAATCGATCGCCGTCTCTGCGAGCGCTTCATCCATCGGCAGAATAAAGAATCCGTAGCGACGAATTCCCTCTTTGGCGCCGAGCGCCTGCTCGAACGCTTGGCCGAGCGCGATCCCGACGTCCTCGACCGTATGATGACCGTCGACTTCAAGATCGCCGTGGACTTTGATCGTCATGTCGACCTTCGAGTGCGCGGCGAGAATCGTCAGCATATGGTCGAAGAACCCGAGGCCCGTTTCGATCTGCGATTTGCCCGACCCGTCGAGATTGATCTCAAGCTTGATCTGCGTTTCTTTTGTATTCCGTTCGATTGCCGCGACGCGCATAAGACGTCTCCTTTAAGCGAATGGTGGACGGAGGTTCGCTCGCAGACGCGGCGAGACGACGATCTCCTGTAAAATGACGCGTGGAATAAAGGCCGCGTCGACCGACGCGATTCTCAGCGATCGCCGTCGACGTAGCGTTCGACGAGCGCCAGGCACTTGTCCGTATCTTCGTCCGTACCGACGCTGATGCGAAGGCCGTCGCCGTAGCCGGGGTAGTCCATGTACCGAACGAGGTACCCGCGCGACTTAAGATACTGATACAGTTCCTTATGCGAGAGTCCCTCTTTGCGGTTCCACGTAAAGTTAGCGCTCGACTCGGGCACGACGAACCCCAAGTCGCGCATGCGTTGAGCGAGTCGCTCGCGAGTCGCGACGATCTTCGTCGTCGTCGCGGCAAGCCACTCCTGATCTTTGATCGCAGCGGTCGCCGCGGCGATCGAAAGCGAGTCGCAGTTGTACGAATCCTTGACCTTGAAGGTCTCAGCAATCGTATCGGGATGCGCGATCATGAAGCCAAAGCGCAGTCCGGCGAGCGCGTACGCTTTGCTCATCGTGCGCGTAATGATGACGCGCGGATTCTTCTTCGCGAGCTCGATGCAGTTTTCACCGGAAAAATCGGCGTACGCTTCGTCGATAACGATCGGGCAAGGAAGCGCGTCGCAGATCTTTTCGAGCTCAGCGTTCGAGAGGCGCGTACCGCTTGGACTGTTCGGGTTCGGCAGATAGACGAGCCTGAGGTCGTCCCGTTTGAGCCCTTCGAGGCGATTAACGCGGAACGGAGCGTCGGGCGTCTCGACGAGGGGCGCCGCAAAGTACTCTGGCAGCGTCCAATCGTCGAGGAACCGGACCTCTTCGCTTCGCGCGCCTTGGATATCGGCGAGCGTCTTATAAAGGATATAGCTCGGGTACGGAAGTCGCAGGAGCTGGTTCTCGCCAACGAAGGTTCGCGTCAAAATCGTGAGGATATCGTCGCTGCCGTTGCCGCACATGATCCAGTCGGGCTCAACCCCCAGGACTGACGCCGCGGCTTCGCGGAACGCCTGACCCGCCGCGTTAGGATAACGCGAAAGACCTTTGTCGGCGACCGCGCGAATCGCGTCGTAAGCCTTTTCTGACGCGCGATAGGGATTCTCATTCGTATTAAGCTTGACCGCCTCGCCCTCTTTAGGCTGCTCGCCGGGAACATAGCCGGCCATCGCTTCGATATTAGGTCTAACCAGACTCATCGTGTACCTAACTGTATTCGTTGTTACGTCAATTAATTTAATTAAGGAATGCGACCGCGAGCATCACGCTCAGGATCAGCAGATTTTGTGAGCTCAGCGCCAAAACGCGAACGAGCTCTTTGCCCGAACGAATCCTGGCGAGCTCACGCCATGCAAGAAGGTGCAACGCGAGATAGACGACAATCGCTCCGACGGAGAGACCGTCCCAGTCGCCGCGGCGGATAAAGACCGCGGAGCAAAGCGTCGCGACGATCAGGCCGTTCACGAGGTAGAAATAGCGTCCAAATCGCTCGCCAAAAATCGCGATAAGGGTATATTTCTTCGCCGCGCGGTCTTCGTCGCGGTCTCGGTAATTGTTCGCCACGAGGATATTGTCCGTCGCAAAACCAATCGCGACGCCCAATAGCAGCGCGTCGAGCGTAACGCGCTCTACCTGAATGTAATACGTCACGCAGACCGCGACGACGCCGAAGAACGCGACGACCAGGACGTCGCCGAGCCCGATATACGCCAAAGGAAGCGGTCCGGCGCTGTAGAGCGCGCAGAAGACGCAACATATAACTCCGACCCAGATCAGCTTGAGGCCCCCGTAAGGAAGCGTGCCGAGCCCGAAGAGGCACGCAAGCCCTAGCGCGACGAAGGTTCCGACGAGCATCGCGCGCGGCGTAATCCAGCCGCTGGCGACCGCGCGACGAGGTCCTAGACGCTCGCTCGTATCGGCGCCCTTCCTGTAGTCGGCGTAATCGTTGATAAAGTTCGCGGCGACCTGCGCAAGAATCGCGAACATGAGACAGCATAGCGCTGGAAAGAGGATGAACTCTCGACTCTGAAACAGCAGATCGGCGCGCGCGAGCGCCAGCGCGGCGACGACGGGCGAGCAAGCGGCGGCAAGCGTCTTCGGACGCGCCGCGAGCGCCCACGCGCCGACCCCGCTCGGACGAGCCGGTTCGTTAGACTGTCTGGACTTCTTCGGCGACCCTGACTTTTTCTTGCTCTTGTTCTTTTTGGCGGACACGGCGTCTATCGCTTTGCACAGTTGCGTTAAATGAGAATGGCCAACGAGACGAGGACGCCGAGAAGCGTAACGCATTTGCCCGCCTGCGCGAGGCCCGCGTCTTTAGTATAGCCGGGGCGCCGCATCATCGCGTAACCCTGGCACGTCATCGCCACGCATGCCGCGATCGAAAGCGCCGCAAGAATGCTCCAGTCGCTTCGCAAGGTGTAGAACCACGCAAGCGTCGCGGCGGCGACAAGGCCTGAGACGAGAAAAAGCGCGCGCCCGAAACGCGCGCCGAAAAGCGCAACCGTCGTGTGTTTGTTGATCGCGCGATCTTCATTGCGGTCGGCGTAGTTGTTCGCCACAAGAACATTGTTAATCGGCAGCCCGAAGACGACGCCAAGCGCGAACGCTTCGAGCGAAAACCGCTGAGTCTGGAGAAAATACGTAAAGACCGACGCGCACAATCCGAAGGTCACGATGACGGCAACGTCGCCGAGTCCGTTCTCCGAAAGGGGAAAAGGGCCGACGCTGTAAAGGAAACAGATCGCCCCCGTCCCTAGTCCGACGCAAATGATCGTCCATCCGCCGTAAGGAATCGTCGCGAGTCCGAAAATCGACGCTGCAATGAACGAGGAAAGCGCCGCGAGAAAAAGACCACGGCGATTGACCCCGTCCTTCTCCTTCTCCGCGCGGAGCGTAGGATTCGCGCCCGTCCGATAATCGGAAAAATCGTTGAAGAGATTCGCGGCAGCCTGACCGAGGACCGCGAAGAAGAGGCAACATATCGCGGGCACAATAAGAAACCGTCCGCTCTCCGCGGCGCCAAGGTCGCTCCAGGCGAGCGCGAGCGCGGCAAGGACGGGCATGGCGGCGGCGACGAAGGAATTTGGTCGCGACGCATTAAACCACGTCGCTAGCGAAGGAGAACGCCTCGGAGGCAACGGCGCTTTATCGTTTGTCATAACGAGACCTTTCGGCGCTTACTCACTGTTTCTTGGGCGAAAACGAATCTTCCATCGAATTGATATAGCGGCGCAACCTTTCGAGTTCATTCGTGACAGCGCGGAGCTTCAGGAGGTTCTCCACGCGAATGAGGAGCTCGAATTTGTGGATCGGTTTGCTCAGATAATCGTCGCAACCGACCGCCACGGCGCGTTCGACGTCGCCAAGCTCGTCGAGCGCCGTGACCATGAGGATCATGACGCCCGACGTCTTCGGATCGTTCTTGAGCTTTTCGCAGACCTCGAATCCGCTGTACTTCGGCATCATGACGTCGAGCAGAATGAGGTCCGGCTGGAACGACTCCGCTTTTTCAAGCGTATCGAGTCCGTCGTCGGCAAACGCGAGCTCATAATTCTGATCGCACAAAAAAGCTTCAAGAAGCTCCTGGTTGACGGGCTCGTCGTCGGCGATCAAGATCCGAGGCGTCTTTACTTTTTCAGCCATCTTTCTTTCTCCTCTATTCAAGAGTTGTGCGCCGAACGTCGCCTGTCATGGCGTCGGTCGACGCGGTTGGCAGATTTCACGTCGCGTCCGAATCAGCGTCTGAAGGTTCGCTCTTCTTCGCTTCCGCGTCGTCGTCCTTACGCTTGGCGACCTCTTTATCGCGGAGTTCCTTCATTTTTCTGATTTGCGCGGCAAGTCGCATCTCCTGCGCCTGCATGAGCGCCGCTTCCGCGTGCTCGTGGTTGCCGCACTTAACCGCGACCGCGCTCATCGCCGTGAAATAGAAAGGATCGTCCTGTTCGAGCTCGCACGCTTTCTTCATCTCTTCGAGCGCCTCGTCTTCGTCGCCCCTCTCAAGGAGGAACGCTCCGAGCGCAAGCCGCGCAAGTCCGTAATCAGGATACGCCTTTGCGAGCTTTTTAAGTTCGGAAATTGCGGCGGCGAGATCGCCGTCTTGCTGGAGCGCGACGCATTCGTCGTACCATTCTACTTTATTTTTGCCAGTGGATTCGGTCATTTTTCAACCTTTGCCGAAGCATATTTGCAGTGAACGCCATTCGTCGCAACGATTACAGAGCGCGGCGAAGCCTTCGGACGGGTCGTCCGAAGACCTGTTTGGGCTCCGGAGCCTTCTCGGCGCGCTCACGCGGACGCATCAACGCCTTGAAACCCGGTATCTCGTAACGTTCGAGGAGTCGGTTAATGCGCATCTCAATTCGCGTGAGCTCCGCGCCCTCCTCGGCCGTTACAAAGGTGAACGCGACGCCTTCGCGTCCCATTCGTCCGGCGCGTCCAACACGGTGGACGTAGTCGTCGCAAGATTGCGGGACGTCGTAATTCACGATGTGCGAAACAGTCGAGACGTCGATACCGCGCCCAACGACGTCGGTCGCGATGAGAACCTTCGTTTTTTCGGCGCGGAAATCGCGCATAATGCGATCGCGACGCGTCTGCGGATAGTCGCCGTGAATCGCCTCGACGGTGAGCGGCGTATTACCAGGCAGACGACGCGGGAGACGCGCGGCGACAGAGTCGACGCTGCGCTTGGTGCGGCAGAAGACGATCGTCTGGTGAGGTTTCTGGTCCTTCAAGAGTCGAACCAGCGCCTCCAACTTGCGACTCTTGTCGACCGTCAGGTAATACTGCTCGATCGTATCGGAGGCCACGACGTCCTGACTGAAATCGAACTGCTTCGGGTCGTGCATGTAGGACTTCGCAAGGCTCACGACGTCAGGCGGCAACGTCGCGCTGAAGAGGAGCGTCTGTCGGTCGCGAGGGGTCAAGCTCAGAATTTTCTCAACGTCGGGACGGAACCCGATATCAAGCATTCGGTCCGCTTCGTCGAGCACGACCCATCGAGCGGACGAAAGTCGTAACGCGCCGCGATTGGCAAGGTCGATAATGCGACCCGGCGTACCGACAAGGATATCGACGCCCTGTCGAAGCTTTTCAACCTGCGACGCGAGAGGTTTGCCCCCGTAACACGCCGTGACGCTCAAATCGTAATATCGCGCGATTCGTTGCGCTTCGTCGCGCACCTGAACCGCCAATTCGCGAGTCGGGAGCACGACTAGCGCGAGGGGATCCCGCCCTGGTTCGCAGTCGGCGGCCCCCTCGACGATCGGGATCATGAACGCCGCCGTCTTGCCCGTGCCGGTACGCGCCTGCCCCATCACGTCGACGCCCTTCTGGATCATGGGGATCGCGCCGGCCTGGATAGGCGTCGGCGCAGAGTAACCCATCGCTTGCAGCGCTCTGAGGGTCGGCCCCTTAAGGTTCAGATCGCCAAACTTGCGCGGCGTCTCGGCGGAGGAGACGTAGTCGTCGAAATCATCGTAGTCGTCGAAATCGTCGAAATCATCGTCGTCGTCAAAGTCATCGAAATCGCGCTGAGACTGCGAACCGCGCTTTGACTTTTCAAGAGAGGGGGTCTCTGTTGTCAGACTACCGTTTTGCTTTGATTTTTTTTGGGGCTCGCTGGCGGCAGCCTTTTTCACGACGGGCTCTTCGAACTCGTCGTCGTCTTGAATGCTGTCCCAATAGGCGAACGGGTCGTAATCGTCGATTTCATCGACCGTCTTGGGAAAATCTGGACGCGAGTCACGTTCAGAGCGGTCGTCATGCTGGGAACGGTTTTTCTCGGCTCGTTTTATCGAGGTCGCCTCGGCTTCGAGGTCTTTCGTCTTTTTCAGGAGCGCAAGGTTGGCGCTAAGGAGGACGTCGACGACGTTCGCGAGAATCTCGATCTGAGATTGACCCTCATTTTCAAGGGAAATTTTCGTTTGCGCGCCAGAGGCGTCGAGGATCCTCTGCGCAGAACGCGTCAGCTGGTCGAGACGTTCCGCCGGGAGCGCCGACGCCTCGTCGGACTCCGCTATTTCTTCGGGCCCCTGATCGCTGTCGGACGACCCGTAGGCAACGGCCTCTTTGATTTTTGCAAGGAAGGAACGCTTCCTCGATTGGGCCGGCGATTTGGTCTGGTCGGCAGCCTTCTTGCTCTTCGTATCAGTCTTTTCAGAAGCCTTCTTATCCTTGGCGTCAGACTTCACGGGAGCCTTCTTGTCCTTAGAGTCAGATTTCTCGGCGCCCTTCTTATCCTTGGCGTCAGACTTCACGGGAGCCTTCTTGTCCTTAGAGTCAGATTTCTCGGCGCCCTTCTTATCCTTGGCGTCAGACTTCACGGGAGCCTTCTTGTCTTTGGAGTCGGACTTCTCAGCGCCCTTCTTATCCTTGGCGTCAGACTTCACGGAGCTCTTCTTGTCCTTGGAGTCGGACTTCTCGGCGCCCTTCTTGTCCTTGGCGTCCGACTTCACGGGACTCTTCTTGTTCTTAGAGTCGGACTTCTCGGAACTCTTCTTGCTCTTGGCGTCAGACTTCTCAGAACTCTTCTTATTCTTGGAGTCGGACTTCTCGGAACCCTTCTTATTCTTAGAGTCGGACTTTTTATCAGACGCGCCGGAACGCGAATCGCGCCGGTCGGGCTCCGGTTCGGCGGCAAGTTGTTCGATGAACTCTTCATCGTCGTCGGTTAGCTTCGTTGCGCCGTAGCTCGGAATCGCAAATGGATCGTTTTCATCTTCCTCGACCTCGGCGACGAAGTCGGCGTAATCCGCCGCTTGCTTCGGAGCGGGCTTCTTGATCGCACTCGGAGAATTGTAAGGATCAGAAGCGTAAAGGGTGTTGGCAAGACGGTTGTTTCGTCGTGAACGGTTCCTTCTTTTAGGTGGCGGGACGGGCTCAATAAGGTCTTCTTGAACTTTATCGTCGACGACGTCCCATTTGAAATTCTCTTTCGCGTTGCGAAAATCAGAACGGCGGCGCGCATCACGAGAAGACGCGCCAGAATCGTTTTTCTTACCCAAGTTGGTATTCCTTACAGTTGTGGAACGCGAGAGGACAGACGCGCTGCAACGACGTCAACAGGTCGTTGGGCCTGAAATCACTCGCTCGCGTTGGGATCCCCGGAGCGCAAGGAGAAGCAATCTTCGTCCGTGCGCGGGAAAATGGCAGGGATCGAATTGTCTTAATTGTCTTGTAAAGCGGAATCGCGCATCGTCGCGCGACCGCGGAGCGCCGCGCGTGTCAGTACACAAGCGCAGCGCGGAATGCAGCGACGCGTTCTTCGATATCTTCCCTGCGAACGTCTTTAAATCGTTCGAGGGAGAACCCTTCAATATTGAGACTGGCGACAACCGTTGCGTAAAGGAGCGCGTTTTTAATATTGCGAGACGTGAGCTCGCCGGACTCGGACAGGCAGCCCATCAGCGCTCCTGCAAAGACGTCGCCCGCGCCGGTTGGGTCGATCAACGCGTCGGTCGGATAAGCCGGAACAAGATACAGTTCATGCTCGCTCATCCAGAACGCGCCATATTCGCCGCGTTTAACGACGACGAATTCAGGCCCCATTTTAAGAATTTCACGCGCGGCGGCGTAAGGACGCGTCACGCCAGTAAGAAGCGCCGCCTCGCTGTCATTAAGGATGAGACCGTTGATGCGCGCGATAAGTCGATCAAGGTCGGAGCGCGTGTTGTGGATATAGAAATCCATCGTGTCGGCGACGACAAGTTTCGGGGTCGCGATCGCGTCGAGGAGCGCAAGGCCCGCGTCGGGTGCGCCGTTGCCGAGAAAAACGTATGGGGAATCCTTGTAGGACTCGGGTACGAGCGGCTTATAATCGGCCATAACGTTAGGCTCGAAGACGAGCGTCTCGCGAACGTTCACGTCCTCTTCATAGCGACCGGACCAGAACATCGTCTTGCCGCCTGATCGAATCTCAAGTCCTTCGACGTCGACGTTGTGGCCGCTCAGTAATTCGGTATACTCCGGCTTCCAATCCTCCCCAACGATCGCGACGAGACGAGACGGCGTAAAGAAACTCGCGGCGAAGGACGCGTAGACGCCTGATCCTCCAAGCGCGCGATCGCGCTTGCCAAAGGGGGTGTCAAGCGAATCGTACGCGGCAGAACCTATCGTCAACAGAGACATTACGCTTTCCTTAAAAGCTTCGACCGCGTCGCGTTGCTGAGAGGCGCGACAGTCGCGCGCCGACGCATGAGCACGAATCGGGAATTTCTAATCAAAGGGTACGGCGATTATAACGTTTTTTCACGCGCTAGCAACAATCTAAGGCGCCGTTTAGAACCCTTTTCTACTGGCGGACGCTCATAGCGTCGCGCCGACGAACGACGACCGCGAGATCACCACCGTTCTTCAGGCTTAAGAATCGAAGCGATCTTCTCAACGAGCGCCTTGAGACCATAGCCGGTCACGGCGGAGATACGGAACGCGTCGATTCCAAGCTCGTCCTTGAACCTCTTCTGAACGACGACCCCTTCTGGAAGATCGTCCTTCGTGACGGCGACGATTTCAAGCCGCCGCCCGAGCTCGGCGTCATACTGCTCAAGCTCGTGGCGAATCGTTCGGTAATTATCGAGGGGGTCGCTTCCGTCCGGCGGGGCGGGCTCCACGAGGTGAAGCAGAACTCCGGCGCGCTGGATGTGGCGCAGGAACTCATGACCGAGTCCCACGCCTTCGCTCGCGCCTTCAATAAGACCCGGAATATCCGCGATAACGAAGCCGCGCGTCCGGTCTATCTGGGCAAAGCCTAGCGCCGGGGTCATCGTCGTAAAGGGGTAGGACGCAACCTTGGGTCGCGCCTTCGTGAGACGGCTCAAGAGCGCGCTCTTACCCGCGTTCGGAAGGCCGACGAGTCCGACGTCGGCGATCATCCGCAGTTCGAGCCGGATATCGCGAGACTCGCCCGGCTCGCCGGGGGTCGAGATCGTCGGCGCTCGAAGCGTCGACGACTTGAAACGAACGTTACCCTTGCCCCCGTTACCGCCGCGCGCGACGATGAATTCAAGCGAATCCTTATCGAGGTCCTTAAGAAGGAGTTCGTACCGGCGATCGAAGACGAGCGTTCCGACCGGGACGTCGATCACGAGATCTTTGCCGCTAGCGCCCTGACACTGCGCCGAACCGCCCTGGACCCCATTTTGCGCCTGCCATGTGCGCTTATTCGCCAAATGGAGCAGATTCGAGACGTTGCGATTTGCGCGCAGCACGACGTCGCCGCCGCGACCGCCGTCGCCGCCGTCCGGACCGCCGCGCGGCACGTACTTCTCGCGGCGAAAGCTGACGCACCCGTCGCCGCCTTTGCCGCCTGCAACTTCGATTCTCACTTCATCGACAAACATATATATATCGTTCCTGGTCCAGATAGGAGATCGGAGAAAACGCCGCCATGAAAAGGCGCGCCGATCATTTGCGCAGCGATATGCGCAACGTGACAAAATTTTAAACAAAAAGGGGGGAACCGGCGTTGGAACCGCTTCCCCCTCGTTATAACAACTTCGCCGGAAATCGGGAAAATCTTCCCTGTCGGTTAAGCTTTCGCTCCAGCTTCGACAACATTCACGCGACGACCGCCCTGATCAAACATCACGACGCCGTCGACAAGGGAATAAATGGTGTAATCTTTTCCGAGCCCGACGCCACGGCCTGGTCGCCAGCGGGTTCCGCACTGACGAATAATGATGCAGCCGGGATGAACCGTCTGACCGCCGTAGACTTTAACGCCGCGCCGCTGACCATTAGAATCGCGACCGTTGCGACTGGAACCCTGACCTTTCTTGTGAGCCATTATACCACCTTCACGCTATATATATATCGTACGCTGTTTTCACGCCACAGGCGACGTTCTGGATTCGACGGCGCGCGTCCGGTTCCTTCCGTCTGAATCCGGGACGAAACGCCGACAGTCGCCGCGCACAAGACCCGCTCGGAAACGTAAAAGCCTACGCTACGCCGGGGTCTCGCATCAAGCGACACTGTGCAGACAACTGCGGTCGCGTTCGTCGCCGAGACAAACTATTTCGGCTATTCTACAGCCAGATCCAGTCGTAGTCAAGTTCCCCTGGCAATTTATTATAAATTCGTTTGCCGCTGTGAGCCTCGTCGCCAGGACTATAGAAATTAATCTTCAAAATTTTGCGCATCACGTCGCGACCAACGCCAACCTGTTCCGCGTCGGGTTCGTCGACGACTTCCCAGCGCAACGCGTTCGAAAGACCGCTGACATAGACGGAGAATTTGTCGATGCGTGGATCGACGTCAGTCCAGATCGCGATTCCCCACACCGTGTCGCCGGGAAGAATCTTGCGATTGGAGATACGCGTCGAGTCGAGAAAAGTTTGGTTTCTGCGCCCTTCTTCCTGAGCGATACGCGCGAACGCAATCGGCTCGAAGGAATCGTAATACAGCCCCTGTTCCTTGCCGCGCGTATGGCCGTAGAAGAGATCGTCGGCGCCGCGCTCATAGACGAGACGTTCCTGAATCGAGGCGGTCGCAAAGACGAAGCGCGGAACGAACTCGATCGCGCCCTCTTCGTTGCCCGCGGCGTAAAGAACTTCCTCGCTCTTGTAGACGCCCGGAAGGTTATTCGCCGGATGATCATACGTCTGTTCATTGCGATCCTGGTCGACGATCGTCCGCGTAACGTTCGAAGGAACGCTGCTATCCTGGACAAGCTTGAGCTCGCGACCCGTGTTCGTCACCGAATAGACCATATACCAGATACGCCGCGACTGGAGCGTGCCGTCTGCCGTCGGATAATTGACGTCGATCGTACGGACACTCTTGTAAGCGAACTGGAGCTGCCAGATTTGCTTATTGAAGAAGAGGTCGCTCGCCCACGCGTAATCGAGCGCGCTTTCGCCCTCTTCCGACCTCGCGCCCTCGGCGATGATCTCAGGAACGTCGCTCCACTGGTAGGTCTCTTCATAGCCGATAAAAGGCTTAACAACGCGGATCTTCGCCGCGCCGTCATTCTGGGCGTAAAGTGGCGCAGCGACCCCAAAGACCGCCGCAGCGGACGCGACGACGGCAAGCGCCGACGTCCAGAACGCCTTCATACTCCTGCGGCTCGAACGCCGCTCGGCTTGACTCTTGTAACGTGATGCCATGGATTCGCTCGATTACGGACTCATTATCTACGGAACGTTCACACGAGGCGCTCGACGTCTCGTCGCAACGACGAGAGCGCGCAACCGCCCGAGTCCAGTATAATCGAGCGAGGCGCGTCTCGTCAATAAGGCGCGTTCTTTTTTCCGCCTTTTTTCAAATTTAACAGGATTCAACCGTTAGAAACCCAACAATCGGAGCTGAAGAGTCCAACGACGCGACCGCGACGTCAAAGAAAAAAGAGCGTCGCACCGCCGCCGCCGGGAAGAAAGACGTCCTCGCCGTTCAAAACGCGTTTGACTCGCGAGGAATTCGCGCCCCACTTTCGGACGCGCTCGCGCAAAACTCCGCGTCCATAACCGTGCACGATCTCGACCGACTTGCCGACGTAACGACCAGAATTCACCGCCTGCTCCACGAGCGCCATCGCCGCGTCTGGAGTGCGTCCATGCAAATCAATCGTAACGTCCGGTTCAAATCTTGAACTCATTTCGCGCCCCGTCGTTCCTCCAACCCTAAAATCCAAGTTTAACCATCGCCGGCGCCGCGCGACCGTCGCTGCGGCGTCAAAGCGTCGCTAATAACGAACGACAGGAAATCCGTCGGCGTCGAAGTCGAGATAACGGACGAAGACGTCGCGAGGCCAGCCTGGTTCGCGGCTGCGTTTCGCATGGTAAAGGAAAAGCGTCTGGCCGTCCTTATCGACGGGGAAAGAGCCATGCCCGACCCCGAATTGGAACTCGTCGCTCTGAAAGAACGGCTCGGGATATTTCTTCCAGCTCTTTGGATCGAGAGGATCGTCCCCAATAAGTTCCAGGATTCCGACCTTATATGTGGGCAACCAGCTCGCGCCGCAAGAATACGTCAAAAAAATGCGACCGTTCGGCGACCGAAGAATCTCCGGTCCTTCCGCCAATCCGCGCGTCCCTTCGCGCTCTTCGACGCGCTCCCAGAGGTAGTCCGCGTTGTCGCAGATCAAGACGCGAGGGCCCGACGTCTGGACGGGGAAGCGCTCCATCGGCGCAATATACAGGTACTGGATATCACGATCGTCTTTCCAGCCCGACCAGATCAGGTACCGTTGGTCCTTATGTTCGAAGAGGGTCGCGTCGATAGCCCAGCGGTTCTCCGTCTTATTCTCGAAATCGTCTCCCGTGTAGATCGGCCCTTCCAGCGTGTAATTTGAAAAGGGATCGTCATTCTCCGAAACGAGGACGTACGTCCTGTGGTTCCTGTTTTCGCCGTCGTCGGCGGCAAAATAGACGAAAAAGCGTCCGTCGACGAAATGAATCTCCGGCGCCCAGATCTCCCGGGAATAGGGCCCTCTCCTCGGCGCGGTCCAAATCGTCTTGAATTCGCCCGCCTCGTCGGGAGCGTCGGAGACCCAAAGCCTGATCGAACGCGTGGGATTATTCGATTGGCTCGAGTAATATCGACCTTTATATTCGATCGTCCACGGGTCGGCGCCAGCGCGCACCATCTTCGGGGCAAGCCGACCCGTCTCAGCCTGCTCGTCGGCGAATAATCGGCCCCTGAGGCCGAACGGAAGGCAAGCCAGCGCGGCGGCAAGTCCGGTCGTAAAGTGGCGTCGCGACGTCATAAGCTCCTCCTTCGACTTTAAATTGAGCGCGAACTTCTCCGCCAAAATTCTATACGGAGTCCGCCGGCTCGTCAATCGTTCGCGTCTCCGTTAGTCACGGAAAAGCGTCCAGTCGATTCCGAGCTTACGCATTCTCGCTCGAAGCGTATACGGGTTGATATCGAGGAGCGTTGCGGCGCCGCTCTTGCCCTCGACCACGCCGTGAGATAGTCGGAGCGCGCGCTCGATGTGCGCCTTCGACGTCTCGTCGAGCGTCGGGAAGCGTTCCGGAGAATCGGGAGACGACGCGTCATGGTCGGAGGTTCGCGTGGCGTCAGGGGGCGGCGCAAGCTCGGGCGGAGGGGGAATCTCGAGAAGGTCGACTTCGGCAAAGTCGGCGAACTCGTCGGGTTCGTTCGGAAAAAGATCGCGGCGAACGATCTCCGCGACGAGGCGACGCAGCGTATCGAGATTTTCGGGATACTCGACCGACTTAAGACTTTCAAGCTCGTCGGGGGTCAACGGGTCGCGCCATACGCCAAAGCGCTCGGCGGCGGCCATGAAGAAGAATTCGGCGAGTTCCGAAGTCTCGTCCCCTCGCTCGCGAAGGGGCGGAAGCGCGATCGGAAAGGCGGCGAAGAAGGAGAGGAGCTCCGGAGCGAAGCTCGGCGCAGCGCTCAATTCGGGATAAGGTTTCGTCGTACCGAAAATAACGCGAAGCTCAAGGGCCCCTTCGCGCAACGCCGTCGCGAGCTTCCGGCCCGGCTTTCTAGGAATAAACTCCGTCTCTGCAATGTAGAGCGTCGCCCCTTGAAAAACGTCGGGGCCGTCGAGAAGCGCGTTCCAGCGTTCTTCCGAGATGAGCGACGCGCGGAGCGAAAAGAAGCGCGTCTGCGTCGCGTCGGCGATCGCGCGCGCCAAGGTCTCCTTTCCGACGCCAGGCTCGCCGAGGAGGAAGACAGGGGCGTCGGAGTTCGCCGCCATCTCAGCGCGCTCGCACGCGCGGCGAAGCGTTCCTTCACGTCCGATAAGTTCGGCGAGACTGCTCTTTTTAAATATTTCCAACGTCATCGATTTCCCAGAAAAACACGCGAATCCCCCGCTCGATCAAGGATTGTATCCTTTCGCCGCCACGAGGTCAACAAGATAAACGCCGCCCGAAGAGCGGAACAACGAGGGCAAACAGAGATCGAAAGGTCTCCCGGCGGCGCTCCGTTGCGACGGCGACGACCCGGTGGACGCCATGCCGAACGCGTCCGCGCGATGGGGCGTTCCGAATTTGACGGCGCCTGATAAGAAAGACATGCCAGTTGCCGCTTTTTTACCTTGTCAAAATAGACAAGGAGGGGTATATTTATTAGGAAATCGCGTTCAGTGAGTTCGCGATTGCGGAAGTCTAGTGATTATAAGGGTTGCGCAACTATGCCACGTACGAAGAAGGACGAGGATCTATTCGATCAGTCGTCCATGTCCTTTTTGGAGCATCTCGACGAGCTCCGCGCATGCATGATAGGAGCGATCCTTTCTGTCGCGCTCGGGCTGATTGTTTCCGTTATTCCGCTAGGGTTCGCTCCGTCGCTCGCAACAATGGCGGTCGATTACATTCAGCGGCCTCTTAAGAAATCGCTGGAAACGTATCACATCCTCCAGTCGCAGCGCCAGCTCCAGCGCAAATCGCGCGAGCTCCGAGAACTCGGCTACGACGCGGACATCGCCTCTGCGCCCGCGAAGCTCAACATGACCGCGCGACCAGTCTATATCTTCCCCAAAGATCTGGAAACGCTCCGTACGGCGGGCGTCCTTTCCTCCGTCGGCGTCTCGCTGCCGGAAGAAGAACGACAGCGTAAAAGGCGACTGAGCAACGTTGACAACTTCGGCTCTTATAAGGACGAAATCGCGACTCAAACGAGCCTCAGAGCGTCTGACGCCACGAACGAACCGGCGATGATCCTCCTCTGGGAAAAGCTCGGCGACGACTCACGATCAAAGACGCGCGCGCTCTCCGTCCAGGAATCCTTCGTCATCTTCCTCAAGACGGCGCTCTTCCTCGGAATCATTATCGGCAGTCCGGGCGTCTTCTACTATTTCTGGCGTTTCGTTGGCGCCGGGCTCTATCCGAACGAGAAGAAGTACGTCTATCGCTTCCTACCGCTGAGCATTACGCTTTTCCTGCTAGGGTTCGCGCTCGCGTTCTTCGTCGTCTTCCAGTTTATGCTGCAATTCCTCTTCCGATTCAACGCCGGTATGGATATCGAACCGGACACGCGGATCAGCGAATGGCTCAACTTCGCGCTCCTCATTCCCGTCGCCTTTGGAATCGCGTTCCAGTTGCCCCTTGCGATGTTTGTCCTTGAGAGGCTGCGAATCTTCTCGATTAAAATCTACTTGGAGAAATGGCGAATCGCCATCTTCAGCGTCGCCTGTCTCGCGATGCTCATCACTCCTCCCGACCCGTGGAGCATGCTCTTCATGCTCTCGTGTCTTATCTTCCTCTACTTCGGCGGGATCCTCCTATGCAAGATCTTCCCTCGACCTAAGAGCGAATTTGACATCGACGAGGACTTTGCCTGATCAACAACGGGGCCGTGCGCCGACTCTCGACGCGTTACGGCGCGCGCCGCTCTCTTTCTCGCGCTCCTACCGGTTAGTCAACGGAGCCCGCAACAACAGCCGCAGTCGCCGCAGCATCCGCCGGCGCCGGGAGAATGGCCTCCGCCATGAGAACTCGCGTCGGTGTGTGCGGCGGGGGCGCTCATGAGGCGATCGACGTCTTTAGATTGACATAGAGGACACTGCGGCTCGTCGGTCGATTTGCGGATCAACGTCTCAAACGTTTCGGAGCACTTGCGGCATTTATATTCATAGATTGGCATGGCTTCAATTCGGGTTCGGAATGTGGACCTTGCAGTCTGCAAACAACGCGTCGCGCCTGCGACGGTCCCTTTGGAACGGGTAATTAAAAAGCGCCGGAAACCTTTTGTAAAGGCCTCCGGCGCTTCTTTCTAGAACGAGAACGTTAATTCAGTTGCGATGAACGATCAACGATACTGAGACTGCGAGCGGAAGAGCGGCGAGAAAGGACCGTTCTTGGAACCGTCGTTGAAGTCGAGCCACCAGTAGCCGTCGTGCCACTGCATCGTTACCTTACGCCAACCGAGAGGAGCCTGCGGGTACGGATAGAAGGGTCCGATGTACGGGAACGCGTCCGCTTCGTAGTTCTTCGGATAGGTGACCTGGGAGTAGTTCGGATATTCCGCGTAGGACGGCCACGCATAATCGGGAAGATTCGGCTGACCATTGACGCTCGCGGGGGTCTGCGCGCCCTGAGGAGCAAAGTAGTCGCTCGGGGAACGATAGCCAGACGGAGCAGTCGCGTTAATCGGGGAGCCGAGAGGCGCGTTGCCATAAATGGTGGTGGTCGCAGCGGGAGGGGCCATGGGAGTGGTCTCGGCGGCGACGACGTCCTGAGGCGCGCCATAGACGATCGGCGCGGACGTTTCAGGAACCGGAGTGACCGCCTGCACGGAACGAATGCCGCGGAGACGACCGCCAAAGGGTTCTGCATACGGATCGGCGACGGGCGCGGTAACCGGACGAGCGGCGTACGGCGTGATCGTCATCTTCTCTGAAACGGCGCGAACTTTAGGAATGCGGCGCACAAAATTCGTGATCTCGTCGCGATCAGCCTCGGAAGCAACCTCGCCGCGAAGACGAACTTTACCTTCCTGATAGGCGACTTCGATGTTGTACTGAGGATACTGCTGCGTCAGACGCTGAGCGATCCTGTTAGCTTCTTCCTGGTTGCCGGCCTGTACGCTTGGGACGCCAAAAGCGATAATTAAGCCGAAAAAAATCGGTACGAACAAACGTCGCATACTTTTCCTCCTGCCAAGATCTTTCCCAATGGAATTAAATGTCGCGACGCCTTCCAGGCGTGATCGCGCTGTACGTTGCGTATCAAACGAACGACAAAACTGCGCGTCGAAGCCTAAATACGCGAAACTGTTGGGGAGCTCACCGATCTCGGGAATCCGTGTTGGTAATAAATTTTCGTTATTCATTCCGAGGGGCGTTCTGATTTCGAAGCCAACTCTGACGACGCGCGTATCGACGTGGTTCAGACTCGCTCAAAAACAGCGCTTTCCGGCCGCCTGAGGCGGATAGACTGCAAACGAATGCGAAAATGCAACTCGTCGCGACTCCGCCGGCGGCGCTTCCTGACAAAGCGGGAACCTCCTCGGCGAAAGTTCGGAACAATCTTTGCAACGACAACAATCTAAGACGAACTGTCAATGTGCGCGTTGCTGGAGAAGCCGCCTTTTTGGCTCTTCTCCCGTGGATTGTTTATCGTTATTTTTATCATAGTAATTCACAACTTTTCACCTTTTTTTTATTTTTCAAAAAAAACGAGCCTTTTTGATGCGGACGCAAGCGGGAATACCGACGGCGCGGGCAACGACGGCGTCTAAAGACGGCGGTTGACGCGCATCCGTAACTCGCAGACCCGACGCGCAAAAGGCGTGAACGATAAAGTTCCGAATAAAAAAGGCGCGTTCCCGAAAGAACGCGCCATGACGTCGTCGTCAACGTCTCACCTATTGCGACCGCCGCGGTTCGAACGACGATCGAGATTGAACTTAACGACATAGCCGACCGCTTCGCCCCACGACTGGACGTCGACCTTACGGGCACGACGTTTGCCGCCGCTGCGATCGGGAGCCGACGTCTTGTCGTCGTCGCGACGAGGTCCGCGCCAAACGTTCGCGTCGCGAGCTTTGGAATGGTTAGGCGAAACGCGCCACGGGCGACCGCCGCGGGAATCGTCGTCAGAATCGGAATCGCGACGAGAACCACGGCGTGAACCGCGACCGCCGCGGGAATCGTCGTCAGAATCGGAATCGCGACGAGAACCACGGCGTGAACCGCGACCGCCGCGAGAATCGTTGACGGAATCGGAATCGCGACGAGAACCGCGACCGCCGCGAGAATCGTTGTCAGAATCGGAATCGCGACGAGAACCGCGACCGCCGCGAGAATCGTCGTCAGAATCGGAGTCGCTACGAGAATCACGGCGTGAATCGCGACGAGGTCCGACCCAAAAGTTAGCGTCGCGGGCTTTGAAAAGGTTAGGCGAAACGCGCCACGGGCGACCGCTGCGGGAATCGTCGCTGGAATCACCATCGCGACGAGAACCACGACGAGAACCGCGACCGCCGCGAGAGTCGTCGCCAGCATCACCATCGCGACGGCGCTGGTCTCTGCCTGACGAGCGATCGAGGTCGCGCGCCGAGGACTCTTCATAGGACATCGACGCGTCGGGAGAAGAGTCCGATTCACGATCCTCGCGACGTTTTCCGCGCGAGGATTCCTTCTTCCTCTTCGAAGGACGAGTGAATCCGAGGTCTTCGTGAGACGAGGGGATTTCGAAGAAATCGGCAAGGTCGTCAGGATCGTCGAGGTCGACCTGATCGATAGTCATGGGGGCGTCGGACGCTTGCTCGGCGCGCGGATCATCGGCGCCGTCCTTGCCTCGAGACAATTCCTCGGCGGTCGTCACGTCAGGCTCCTGAGCTGAAGCGCCCCAGCCGATATCAAGGCTTTCGTCGAACTTCCAGAACGAGTCGTCTTCGTCGTCCGAAAAGAAATCCTTCGCGCGCTCGGCGGGGGTACGTGCCTTGTCGCTCGAAGGGACTTCGTCGTCCTGGGGCTCAGACCAGCCTGAACCTTCGACCGTTGCGACAAAATCGTCGCCCTTATGAGCGCTCTCGTTGAGCGCGGCAAAATAATTCTTCGCGTCCTCCCCTTGCATATCGTCGTCCGAAGACTCCTCGATAGACGAACCGAAAAGAAAGGCGGAGGCGTCAGATTCAGGAAATTCGGAGCTCGTAGACCCCTCTGTCGCGCCGACGCTGAGGAAGTTCTCGAGCGCTTCTTCGGGTGAAATTCCGTCGCCGGTCTCGGCAAAGACCAAACTGCTCGCGTCGTCAACTTTCGTAGAATCGGTTTGTTGCGGAGACTCCTCCGTCTCTTGACTTCCGAAAGAATTGTTGACGTCTTTGAAGAATTTCAGATCCTCTTCCGTATCGTTGGCAGTCCAGAAATCGTCGGGGATCGCGCGACTATCGATCAGCGCTTCGGCCGAAGCTGGTTCTTTGGCCTTGGTAGTATCCTTAGTTTGGTCGGTTTCCTTAGCCTTACAAGTTTCCTTAGGCTGGTCAGAGTCCTTAGCCTTGCAAATTTCCTCAGACTGGGCGGCTTCCTTGCTCTTACAAGATTCCTTAGCTTGAGCAGAATCCTCAGCCTTGCAGGACTCCTTAGCTTGCGCGGAATCCTTAGACTTGCTAGTCTCCTTGTCCTTAGTCTGGACAGGATCTTTATCAGTCTTCTCGCTAGAGGCTTTAGAGGACTTCTTCACGGGCTTCTTGCCTTGCGCAAAGCTTGCAACCTGAGAGGCTATGCCGCCGAGAGTCTTGAGGACTTCACGCTCTTCACCGTCGGACTTGGCGTCAACAACGGCCTTCGGACGGCGCTTGCGTTTCGGAGCGGACTTGGGTTTCTTTTCTTCAGGGACTGCGGAGTCAAGGTCAAGGGATTCGAAAGAGTCGCCCGACTCAAGCGCGGACGCAATCGCGTCGCGCTGTTCCGACTTCTTCGTAGCGCGTGCAGTCTTCGACGTTGACGCCGACTTCTTATCTTTCTTGCCGTCGTCTTTCTTGGCGTTATTCTTCTTAACGTCGTCTTTTTTAACGTCGTCCTTCTTAGAGTCGGCGTTCTTGTCGTTATCTTTCTTACCGTCGTCCTTCTTAGCGTCGTTTTTCTTATCGTCGGCTTTCTTGTCGTCGGCTTTCTTACCGTTATCTTTTTTGACGTCGTCCTCCTTGACGTCGGCTTCCTTACCGTCCTTTACATCGTCGGAAGCGGATTCAGATTCGGATTCGGGTTTAGACTCGTCAGAACCGGATTTAAGTAGACGGTTAAGTTCGTCATTGGCGTCTTCGTTTTTTTGCTTTTTAGTCATAATAGACGTGTAGTTATCTCATTCGTTGGCTCGCGTCGCGACGACCGTGCGTTCTTCGCTTTATAATGCCGGTTCGCGCGGCGAGCGCTCGCTAAAATTATGCCATTGTGGGGGAGCGATCATTTCGCTTGCCTTCTGGAACGCAATCATTCCTCAGAACGATTCGTCGCGACAATCGTTTAGAAAATCAAACGACCTGACGCCGTCAAAAAGCAACCTTGTTTTTGCAAAACGCCATCCAACCGGCGTTAAGCAGCCAGATCGTTCGCCGACCGACTATTTCCCGAGGGACCGTTCGCCAGAATCGCGTGTCGCAACGAGAGTTATAAGAACCGCCATCGTTGCGCGCAGCGCTGGCAAGATGCGCAACCCGCCGAGATTATTGTAGTTGAAGAACCCTTGACGTCAATAGTCGCCGTCAGAGTCGTCAAAGCTCTGATAATCGAGACTTTTGGTCGTGGATCCAGAGTGGAAAACGTGATCCGAAGGCGCCTCCTCTTCCTCCGCTGCGCTGGAGACGACGGTCTCGCTCTCAGGCTGGGCGCGTCGAGACGACGCGACGGCGCCCCAGACGAAGGGCAGGAATCCCAGCATGAACACGCCAACGAGCGCGACGAACGTCCATCCAAAGAAGAAGAAGCAGATTGCCCAAATCAACATCAGGGAGAGGTGCGCTACCGTCACGAGGCGTCTTGAGCGATATCCCGGGTCAAAGAGCTGCAGGATCGCCGCCGTCGCCATGAGCAGGAAGACCGCCGCCGCATAAGGAGACGCTAAAAAATCAAACGTCTTCGGCTTCGCAACGATTTCAATTTGCGCGATGCGAGCGTTCGTCGATCCGAAGAGCGCCTTCGCGCGCGAACCGGAATGAAGCGTCCAAAGACTTTGCGCGCTCGCCGACGAGACGCCCCCCTCGCGCAGTGCGCGTGGATCGAGCCCTGACGATTCGAAAACACGCTCTCGAGCCGACTCGATCTCCCCGACGCGCGAAGGACTCCAGTCGGGAACCGGGAAATTCGAATCGACCTCTTCGACGGGTAAAAATACGCCGTTGTTGACGACGACGATCGAACGCGCCAACGCGCTCTGAAGCATCAGCGTATTGTTGCGCGGATCCGCGACGTAAGGGGACGTCGCCCCGACGACCTCGCGCCATGCCGCGAACCACCGCGCCTTCATTCGTTCCAGGTCGTCGCTCCTCGCGCCGGAAAGCGTCGCCGCGTCCTCTTCATAAGCGTTGAGGAGCGCGAACGCGTCCTCCAGCCCGACCCGACGCATCGCGACGCCCGCCTGGTCGACGAGCGCGGGAAAACATTCGCGCGAAACGATCTCGGAGTCGGAAGACGCGTCGGCGTCGGCGTCGACGGAAGAAATCTGGGAAACGATCCATCGCGCTTCGCCCTTCTCCGAATCGAAATCCTCAAACGCGCAAGCCCATAGCGTACGTTCAATTGACGCCGGTCGTCGCGCCGAGTTCGCCGTTTCGAGACGGAGGAAATCGAGACTGAACCGCTCGCCCTGCCGACGCAACGTCTTGAAGAGCGTCGAGGTCGCGGAAGCGGCGCCCGACGCTTGGAAGGCGATCTCCAATCGTTTCACATAAGGAGTTGCGCCGAGCTCGACGAGCCATCGAGTCTCGCCGTCCCGTTCAGGGGCGTCGGAGGCGTCGAACTCATAAGAATCGTCCGCGTCGTTGGCGTTATCCGCTTCGTTGGCGTCGGCGTCCTCGTCTTCCGCTTCTTCCGCCGGGTCGTGGTCCGGCGCGCGCTCGACGAGCATTCTCGCGCCATTAACGCGCGCTTCAAGAATGTGATAGCCAGGGGGCGCCGCGACGATGCAACTGTCGTTCGCGCCCGGTTCGATCATAAAGATCGCGCCGCCAAAGATTTCGCGACGTTCATTAACGAAGAAGGAATATCGAGCGAGCTCGACCTTGAGGCTATCCCTTTGAGAAGCGAGCTTTGCGAACGCGTCTTCGCCGCGCGCATATTTTTCGAAAACAAGACTGACGTTCCGCTGCGCGAGCTCGACGACGGCAGGAAAGGGAGTCGTCGCGCCGACAAAATCGGCGTCCGCGCTCGACGCCCCGCTAATCGCCATCGCGCGCGAACCGCGATTCATTCCTTTGAGGAGCTCATGGCGCTCACGGTCGCGCTCAAGGATCGGATCCTCCTCGACGCGAAGGTCGCGAGTCGTCCACATGATCGGGGAGCCAGCGTAAAAGGTCGGCAGGAACGCAACGCGTTCGACCTCGGAAAGGTTCTCATAGAGCGACGACTGCGTCGCGCGGAATCGAGGCAGACGCGCGCCAGACGGATCGTTCTTAAAGCTAGCGGTAAAGAGGAGTTCGACTTCGCGGTCGTCTTCCTCCAACGCATGGCGCGGCTCGAAGAGGATCGCTTTGACTCCCGACGAGGTCGTCGTTTCGGTCGCCGTAAAGATCGAGTTGGAAGGCAGCGGTTCGAGCGCGAAGGAATCGTCGGCGGTCACATAGAGCCGATCGAGGCGACCTTTCGTCACTTTAAACCGAAACTGATAGGCGGCCGTCCAGAGTTCGCCGCTCTGCGCGCGAGAGACGGGCGAACTCGAAGGATACAGGAAAATACGTTCAAGGCCCTCGATCGTCGGCACGTTGATACGCACGGCGACAACCGGCTCGGGAGGCGTCGCGACGTTTTCCGAGACCTCGTCGTTCGCAGTCGCGAGCGTCCCCTGCTCCGAATCGGCGCTCTGAGAGGTAGACGCGTCGTCGCGACCGACGAGCTCGCGAATTTCATAACATTCGACATAGCTCACGTCCTGAGGCGCGTCGACGGGGACGTCCTCAACGTTCGCAAGGTCGTCCGACGCGACGGCGATCCAGTTCGGAGGGAAGGTTTTCCAATCAAGGTCGACGTTGGGCGCGCAGAAGACGCGAACGAACCGACGCTGTCGCGACGTATCGCGAATCGCCAGAATCGGGAAAGGCGCGTCGCGACCGATCACGCGCCGCGTTCGGCCGACGACGGAAATCAGGCGCTTGCCGCGAAGGGGCGTCTCAAAATCGAGACAAAGTCCGTCTTCAGCAAGCGTTTGCGTTATCCCAGAAACGCCCGCGCCGTTCTCGTCCGTCACCGCGACGGAATCGACGACAAAGGGTTTGGGAACGTCGATCTGGAGCCGGAAGACGTCAGAATCCGTCTCGAGCGCCGCGTTGTAGGTGAGTTCCGTAAAGGCGGGCATGAAGACGCAGGTCGTCGTTTCAGTCGTCAGCGCTTCGGTACGCGCAAGTCTCACGTCGACGAGCGCGGATCGGTCGATCGTTTGGAGATCGTACGCCGCGACGATCTTCGATTCAAGGGGCCCCCACGCGGCCTGGAACGCCGTCGCAAGTCCGGCCTCGCTCGGCGCCGAGAAACATTCGACTCCCGCCTCGGGCGCAATCGCGAGCCAGTTCTTTAAGATGCGCGCGTCGCGAGTTGAAACGCGAGGAATCGGCAACCGCCCTACCCCGGAAAAATTCCGCGCGACAAAGTCCACATTGAGCGTAAACGCGCCGGAAATCGGCTTTTTAAAGGAGACGCGCATCGCCGGATTCGTCGCCGTCGGCGAGTCGACGCTCTCTATTTCGCCCGCGTCGCATTTACAGTATCCGGAGAAAGAGAACGCCGGATCGCATTCGATTTCAAGCGCTTGAATCTTGCCGCCGATCGTCTGGCAGCGGAACATTGCGCGAACGTCGGTCTGGGTCGCGCGAGGACGCATGAGAAAATATTGCTCCACGTCGACCTCGGCCCTTTGAAAGCGCTCCGACGTCTCGGCCTTCGTGACGACGAGTCGATCGATCGGACCGAGCTCGGCGCTGAAACGCCGCGGAGAGCGTTTTATCCTCCCGAGCGCACCCGGCGCGTCGAGCAACGGCGCGTCAATGGAGACGTCGAGCTCAAGTCGCGCGGAGGGAACGGGAATGATAGGAATCGAGAGGCGCGACGTCGTCTCGAAAAACTGCGGAGCAACGAGGGATAGCTCGAACGTATGCACGCCCGGCTCCGACTGAATGTCGAAGAAGATCCTCGAGCCGTCTTCGCTGTAGGAAAAGGTGGTCGTCTGTTTGTCGAAACGCGCGCCCCCTTCGGAGACGAGCTGGACCGCCGGAAGCTCGAGCGTTGCGGTCGGCTCGTCCAAAATGACGGTATAGGTCGCTCTAAGACCGAAGATGGAGGTCGTTTCAGAGAAGCTGTTATAGTTCACGATCCCTTGATAGAGCGCGTCGACAATGCGCCACGAGCGCTCGCGAGGAGGATCGCGGAGGTCGGAGCGGATAATCTTGTAGAACTCCGTGTCAACCCAGTAATATTCCCCGGAATGTCGACGCTCGTCGTCAATCGGCACGAAGACGCGGTGCGGCTCCTGATACGGATCCTCTTCCTGCGCGTCGGGCGCGACCGAAGGTTCGCTCGTCGTCGCGAGGTCTCCTGGAGTTACGGGCGGAACGGGAGCGCCGTTAGGCGATTGCGCGAGGGACGCCGTCGCAAAAAGAATAACGAGGATCGCCGCGAGCGCCATGAGCGCGGTCGTCGAAGCGCGCCCTTCTCGTCCGGGAAAATCTCCTTCGACTGACGTAAAAGGTTCGGAGGGGGGGCGGTCGACGACGCCGGTCTGGATATAGCGATATTCCTCGGGCGACAATTGCGCAAAGTCGACGCGCCCCTCGCTTGAGAAACTCTCGTCGTCGCTGGGCTCTTCCTCTTTCTTACTCTTCTGAACCGGCGCGAAGACGCGGATAGAACGGCAGAGGAAGAGACAAATTGCGGCGTAAAAGATCCCTCGTACGAGCGACGCGAGTTCGTAACGCGCTGGAAAGAGGAGCGCGAGACAGATTCCTATCGTCGCGATGAGGAATCGCGGTTTCATGAGCGAGTGTCGCCAAAAGACGACGAGAAACGCGATAAATCCAAAAAATTCGAGCCCAACGAGCATATATCGATTGACAATATAGACCCCCTCGCCCGCGCGATCGAGCGGAATCGACGTAAAGCTCCAGCCGCGCACGGCCGAGCCGTCGGACGCGTCAAAGCCGGTCGCGGTCCATGGGCTCGTCGACTCGACAAGTCCTCGCCAGAGGGCGGGCTCAATGTAGCGTCGCGAGTGCGGGTTGAGGATATCGTCGCGGATGCGTCGAGCGGCGCTTCGCGAGGAAGGCGAGCAGATCGAGGGAATGAGCGGCGAGATAAATTCGTCGCTGTATTGACGCGAGAGCGCCTCGCTCGTCGTGACAAGCGCGAGTTCAGGCGTTACGAGCAATAATTTCATCCCAGCGACCTCCAGGAGTCGGTTAGCGCGTTCGATCGGATTGCGCTCCTCGACGGTCGGAAGCGGCTGATCGGGAGAAACGCCGACGGTGACGAGCGCGTACCGATCGAGGAACAACTTGATCGGACGGCGAACGCCCTCGAGTTTGCCGAACGCGGAATCGACGACGAACTCTTCGCTCTCGTCCAATTCTTTCAAATCCTTGGCGTCCTCCTCGGAACCCGGCGCAAAGAGAGTCGAGACCATTGACGGCGAACCGAAGACGTCACCCCAGGTTGGCGCGTCGAGGCGCAGAGCGTCGAGCTCAAGATTTTCAGACTTCGGAGCGGAACCGTTCTGGCGAGCCGACGTCGGGTTGACCGTCGTCTGAGCGCCCTGCTCCAGCGCGTTATTCTCAGAGTTTTCCGACGCTTTTTCGCGTTGTAATTTTCGGGAATCGGCGCGACGCGCTTCGCTGATCGCGAGTCGCAGCGCAAATTCGTCGCCGAGTCGCGACGCGACGCGACGCGCGATTTCCTCGAATTCTTCACGATCGCGACGCGCTAAGAAGAGCGAATCGGCGACCGCATAGAACCAGCGTCCGATCCCGACGCCCTCCTCGTTTTCGAGGAAGTAGGGACGCCGAGTCTGGAAATGAGGCGGGAACCAAGCGTTCCAGACGCCGGAGAGGACCGGAGCGTCGCAACTGATTTCAATCGGCTTCACGCGACGACTACCCCCCAAACGTCCCTTCGAACGTTCGCAATAATCGAGCTCGACGCGCGTGTATCGCTTTTTCGCGAAAAGCCGTACGTCAAGAACGTAACGCCGCGGCTCGTCCTCCTTCGTTGAATAACGCCAAAGGGTCCAGGAAGTACGCTCGCCGTCCGCCCAAACCGCGTCGATGGAATCGAAGACGTCGCCGTGACCGACGTATTGCCAGCTCTCATAACCGGCGAGCGCCCCCGTAAAGAATACGTCGCGATTCGCGTTCGCTTCGTCGCGGAGCGAATCGGGGAGATACCAATCCTCGTCGAAATCGCTCGCTTTCTCGTCGTTGTTGGGGGGGAGCGTCAGTAGAATTCTGATCGAATCGCGACCGCGGTTCTCGATGTAGAACGTCGCGCAGTGGCGATGAATTCCGTTCGTCTGGTAATAGGAGTCATAATTCTCAAACCAGCACAACGAGCTGAGAAACGTCTCTTCTTCATTGCGTTCGTGGGGCCGCCGGACGTTGATGAGTTCGAGTCGCGGCGCAACGAGAGCGCCAGGACTCGACGTTCGCGCCGCGCCGGAATCGACGGTCTCGCCGTCTTCCGTTTCACTCGGATCAAGGTCCTCGCGCGCGGCGACAAGTCGCTCTAATTCCGCGCTCGCGCCGAAGACCGCCGTCGGATCATATCGAAACGCCTTGCGCAGGAACCTCGGATCGCTCGCGCCCGACGTCGGAACGGTCGACTCAGCGATGCCGCGTCCTTCCGTCTTAACGCGTGTTTCAGGACTCGCGTCGACGACGACCTCGACCGTCTGAACCGCCGAATCAGGAAAGAAAATAAGGGGCGCTTGGATTCTGGACGTCGCGGGAACTTCGCAGAAGACGTTGAGGTCGAAAGGCATGCTTCGCGAGGTGCCAAGGCGGATCTCGTACGCGTCGCAGCCGTCCGGCGCATGGAGCGCGGCCGCCTCTTCCCGCGAAAGCTTCGTCGCCTCGAAAAATCGATCAGGCTCGACCGCCGTCGACCAGGTCCACTTCTGACCGCTAGAGCGACCCTGCGGAGAATCCTCGACCTCGATCGAAGGGTTCGCAAAGAAGACGATCTCGTCGACTCGCATGCCAGAGGATGGGATGCAGTGGAGTCGCCACGATTCCTTGAATTTTTCCTCGCCAAGCTCGCAGCAACATGAAAGCTCGACCGAATAGCTGGAACGAACGTTTTCCAGGGACGCGAACGCGTCGACCGTCTGGTCGCCGAGCCATAGTCGCACGCCGCCGGGCGCAAGGGGCGTCGCTTCGCGGAGAAGCGATTCCCCGAAGACGAAGCGCGGCGACGTCTCGACCGGCGCAAGGGGCGCGCCGGCGCTCGTCGTGTAGCGTATCTGCGACGAAGCGTCGGATCGAACGGAAAGAGCGTGGGCGCCGACAAGACTGGTCTGGAGTTCAAGTGGACAAAGTCGGTCGACCGGAGTGCGTTCCTCAATGGGCGCGACGTACTGCGCCGCGATCGTCACGCGCGTCGGTTGGTCCTGCGGCGGCGGAGTCTTGAAGGAAAGACGCAGCGTTCGGCGGTCGACGTCGACAAGTTCGCGAGACCATGAGACGGAATCTGGCGTCGCCGCCTGAACCGAGTCGACGTCCCAACCCGGCGAAAGCGGGATCGTAACGGAATTACGCGCGACGCCGTCGAAGTTCAGGAAAAGCGTCGTTTTAGCGGAGATTTCGTTGGCGGCAAAATAACAGTCCGTCGCGCTGTCGAAGGACGGCGGAGAGACCATGTGACGGAGCGTGAATCGAACGGCGCCGCCGGGCTCAAAAAGCTTGAAGGTCAGATAACTGGCGCCTTCCGCGCGAGAACGGTTGACGTCGCGCGCCTGAACGGCGTTGATCGGCTCGATCGACGAAACGGTCAGCGGCGAGGCGATCACGAGCCTCAGGAGCGTTTCATACCACGCGAGAGTCGACGATTCAAGCTGGATCGTCGGGAGCGTCGAACTGCCAAACCACATGTTGCGAAACGCCGTCACGCGCAGCACGTTCGGCGTCTCGCCGACGATCGTCGCTGGAATGCGCGTCCGAACGCGCGTCTTGCCGTCCGCGTCGCGCGTTACCGAGATCGGACGCATCGGAGTCGTTCCCCACTCAAGCGTCAGGAATTCGAGCCTCGGATCAAGCGTTATCGTCGTTTCAGCGAAGTCGGAGGGCGCGCGCTCAAATTCAAAACGCGACGAAACTTCGATCCCTGAAAGAGAGATGCGATAGGACGTCTCTTGACGGTATCCGATCGCGCGGACGGGCGACTCGCCGTCCATTTCGCTCGTTTCGCGGATAATCGTAAGCTTCGCGTGGGAGCGACCGCGGAAGCATACGCGCCATGTCCTGACGTCGCGTTCGTCGTCCGACGCGATCGGCAGCACGACGCCGCCGGTCGCCATAACGAGGTCGGTCGACGACGTTTCGATCGTCATTTCGGCGCGAAGAATGGACTGGAAATCGAATTCATAGCCAAGCTCGCCCGGCGCCTCGACCGTACCGCGCTTCGACCACTCGAAACGCCTTGTTTTTTCTTCGACGTCCGGAAGATAGAATCCCCCGTCGGGGTAGGTCGCAAACTCTTCAACAAGCGTTCGAGAATCGGAGTCCGGATAGCTCGCGGCGACGGAGAAGGACGCGAGCGGCGGAGTCGTAAAGGACGCGCCGTCGCTTTCGTCGATCGGAAACGCGAGGGTCTCGAGCGCAGCGTCGCCGACAAGCGCGTCGTCCACGAGCGTCGCGGAGAGGCGCAGCGTCGAAACGACCCCGGGAAATCGAAGACCGTCGATATAATCTTGCAGCAGCGCTCGACGCTGCGTTATGGCGAGCCAATCGTCAAAATCGGTCGACGAAATCGGAAGATATTTACGCGTACCCCAAGGCCAACGATCGATCGACGAATCGGGCGCCATCCAATACCTATATCCTGGAAACGGTCGCTGCTCCTCCTGCGCGCTACGTTCGGCGAGGGGCTCCTCGGCGTCCTGCTCCGACGAAGGAAGGGTCGACGCGGGCGACGCGCTCGTCGTCGACGCGCCGTTTACGTTCGGGGTCGCGGAAGAGCCCGAGACCGCGTCGTTCGCGGTAGGCGGCGTCGTTGAGGAAACGCCAGCGCCTGCCGAGCCGACGACGACGGAAGAGTTCGGCGCCGACGCGTCGGTTCCGGTTCGCGTCACGACGCCCGATGGCGACGACGGATCGACGAAACGCGACCGCTGTTCCTGACCGAACAGGAACGCTGCGTTTGCCGTCGCGAGTACGACGCATAAAGCGCAAAGGAAACGTTTCGTAAAATTCGACGTTGTCATTCTAAAGTCCCGCCCAGGCGCGTCGGCGGCAAGGCGTAATAACAGGTAATACGTGTTGAGGAATCTCTCCGACTTCAATCTCATCGTCGCGCCGGCAAGCTCGCGTTAGCCGCTCTCGCTAGATTCTTTTGGCGAGACGCGGCGCGCGCCGCGTCCGAACCAGGATGAAAGCGCGACCGCCACAAGCGTGAGGAGCGCGCCAATCGTCGTCGTTTGCAGGAAAAGGAGCGCGAGCAACGGCCGCAACGACGCCGTGATCAGCGCAATTCCGCAAAGAACGAGCAGCGTCCAGCGCGTGAGCGCCGCCTGCCGAGCCGTCATAGCGCGGAGGTAGATGAGCGCGAGTCCGAGCGCAAGCGTGATCCCGCTCCCGAAAAAGACGAGAAACGCGTTGTTCGCAACGTAGAAGAGCGCGTTAGGAAGCGTCTGAACGGTCGGCGGAGTCGTCGTGGACGTCGAGTCGTCGCTCGCTGACGACGTCGACTGGAAGAACCGGCTGTAAAGGTAAACGTTCGCTTCCTGTGGGATCGGAACGCGACGGTTGATCCCGATCCAGTCGCAGAGCTCGTCCTGCGTCATCGTCGGAACGCGACGGTAGAAGAGCGCCCCGAAGCCAACGCCGCGACGCGCGATGAATTCTGTCGTCCAGTCGTGAGGGTCGACGACCATCAGCTGATTACGATTGAAGATCGTCTGCCAATAGACGCGTCGAATCCATACGGAATCAATGACAAAGTTTGGAAATTCGACCGTCTGTCGTCCGCTCGCGCCGGTCGTGTCTGCTACCACGTAATCGACCTCGATCACGACCTCTTTGCGCTGACGCTGAGGATCGATCGGGATCCGCGCCGTGTTGTTGTTGCTACGGAAGAGCAAACTACGGCGCGCGTCGCCGCCGACCGGGAGACGATCTCCGTCGACCGAAACGGCGACCTGGTCAGGCCGGCATCCGTCCGGAAGTCTGATCTCGATATGGTCGCGGTCGCATTGCATCTTCCACACGACGCGGTCGACGCGTGAGGTTCCGGAAAACCAGGATTGGATCCACGCGCGGTCGACGATCGTCGCGCTACTCCTCCTCGAATCACGCGACGCGCTAAAGAGCGCCGAAAACTCTGGCGTCGTCGAGGCGCAATGCACGAGCTCCGACTTTCCGTCGTTCGAAAAAACGCGTTTTCCCGATTCCCAGGAGGTCTGGAAATCCGCAACATCGTCCCCCGCGCTCGTGCGTCGCGAAGTGCGCGTCGGCTGCGAATAACGCAGGCCGAGTCCGACCGGCGCGCTAAGCGTCAGTTCGTTTGAAACAGAGCTCAGCGTCTTCATACTCGAGTGCGGCTGAATGAGATAGACGCGGATCCAGTTCGTGTAATTCTCGCCCGCCGCAATAGGATTGAGATCGTATTGAAACGTCACGACGCAATCCCCGATGCGCGGGGAATCGACGACGACGCGACAGCTGGAAGTCTTGCCGGCCGTCGGCTGATCTTCGCGTTTTTCTTCCGACTCGCCGTCTTCTTCATCGGTCGTCGCTGCGGTCGTCGAGGGCGCAGTAGGCTGATCAAAGATCAGTTCCTGCTGACGACCGTCGACAAAACATTTGACGCCGCGATTCTGTAGCGAGGCGAGGAACGGCGCGGACGCCTCGAATTCAAACGTGTCGAGCGGCTCGCGCTCGATTCGATATTCAAGCGTCTCGTTGACGTGGAAAACGCCTTGCTCGGAGATCGTCGCCTCCGTCCTCACCTTGACGCGAACGTCCTGCTCGAGCCGTTTAATGTCCGCGACAAAGAGCGGGTCCGATTCCGACGCGCCGCCGAGTCGCGTTTGATAGAAAATAGGGTTCTGCCGCGCGTCGGGGGGCAGTTCAAGATTCAGCGAAAAGGGACGCGACGTCTTGCGAGTTAAACCGACGATCTCGTCGTCGCGCGGAGTGATCTCAATCGCATTTTCTGGGAGTATAACGACGGACGCGGGCTCAACGCGCGCCGAAAGGGGGATCGGAAGCGACACGGAGCACTCGCGACGCTCCACGACGCGCGGATCCGTCTCGACGACGTCGGGCGACTCGGACGAGACGTCGCGAACGAACTCGAGCTCAAGCTGGAACTCGCCGTCCGACGGGGTCGCCAATGGGAAGACGGTTTCGCCTCGATCGTTAGACGGAACGATCCCTTCTTGATTAATCGTGTCCTCCGAATCATAAACCTGCGATAAGATCCAGCCGTTAAGGCGCAGTCGCATCTCGCGAATCTTTGAGCCGTAGACCGAATAGGCGAATCGCGCTCTCAGGCGCAGCTCGTCGCTACCGACCGTCATGAGATATTCAG
Source organism: Thermoguttaceae bacterium (assembly GCA_050949645.1). GTDB lineage: Bacteria > Planctomycetota > Planctomycetia > Pirellulales > Thermoguttaceae > RUG369. Next base: position 3,200,108 of record JBMNGC010000001.1, on the reverse strand, counting down.
GGCGCACCCCGACGACCGTTTCGCGGCGATAGCCTTCCGCCGTCATAAGGAAGGGCTGGGAAAAGAACGTGTAGACCTCCGCGCCGTCCTCGATCGGATTTTCAAGCGCGCTTGACACGCCGTAGGAGGGCGTCACGTTAAAGTCGTAATCCTGGGACTTGAGGATCCGCATCTGACCGAACTGCTTCTGCGCGTCGCGGACGCTAAAGCCGCCGAGATGACGCGGCGCGGTCCTGTCGTTCGGCGCGCCGCCGTCGCCCGAGTCCGCGCTTGACGCGAGCGCGAGCGCCTTAAGTCGCAACGTCAGCGACGAGGTCTTCTGCGCGAGCCGGATTTCAACCGACTTTCTCGGCTCCTCGCGACCATGGTCGTCGCTCGGCTCCTCTTCGACGACGCGCGCGCTAACGACCCCGTAGGGATTGCCATTCGCGCCGATCGCCGCGACGCTGTCCGGCGTAAGCGTTGCGTCCATCGGCAGGTCGACGTAGAAGACGTCGCTTTCGCCGCCGAAAGCGCGGATCGGAATCGTCGCGTCGTACATCGTTCCGCGAGCGTCGAGTTCTGCGACGATTAACGCGTCCTCAACCTGATAGACGACGCGCTCTTCCTCCCTCGAGTCCTGAAGGCGCCGCAAATCTCGCCGCCATCCGAACTCCACGCGCTCGCCGCCGCGCCCGAGGCCGCGCAATTTAAGCTCCGACGTCGACTCGCTCATCGTTATCGGCGAGTCCGCCGCCGCGCCCTCCACCGCAAAGAGCTCGACGTCGGCGGTCGGAATAACAAGAGTGAGCTGCGAATGGAGAGAAGGCGGGAACGTCGCGTAGAAAAAATGTTCCGAATCGTCCGTCGCGCCGCGCGCTGACCGCGCTTCGGCAAGACTCTGACCCGGCGTGTCGACCGTAAAAGAAAGATCAAGCGTGAGGCGATAGAAATTCGGACGAAATCGTCCCGACTCGCTCGACGCGATTTCCTGGGCGACGTGCTCATTCGTCTCGGAAGGCTCGAGCGTCGCGCTTACCTCGGTCGGTTCCGCTGCGGATTCGGCGCTCGTCGACCCTTCAGGCTCGTCTGCGGAACTCGAGTCCGCGTCTGCGTCTGTCTCGACGGGATTCTCAGAAGAGACGCTCTCCTCGGTTTCTTCATCTGCATTGTCGTCGGACGTCTCGACGGAGGATTCCTCCGGCGTCGCGACTTCGTCGGGGTCGGTCGCTCCAGGAGCGGCGTCATCGGACGACTTCTCCCCGAGAGACCTGTTCGCCTCGGTTGTCTGGAAGATGGCGATGTACTCGCCCGTCTTACGGTCGACGTCGAGCACGCACAGGCCCGGCCCTTCGTAGCTGAAGCCGCCGCGCCGCGCCGCGCCGCTCTCTTCGTCCTCGAGGGACGGAATATAGACGCCCTCGCTCAGTCCGAGGGGCGCGCGAACGATTCCGTCCGCAACGTTCATCTCAATTTCGATTCGAAGCCGCGCAATTCCGTCGCTCATCGAGCCGGACGCGTCGAGGCTCTGGATCGACCATGGAGGGGGGCTCTCGGGTTCGCTCTCCATGTCGGCGAACCGCATCACTTCTTCGAGGGTCCAGTTCGGCAACGGAGCGCGCCACGACCCATTTTCGTCGACGATCCAGACTGGTATCTTTTCCTCAGGTCGAACGTTTCCGTACGCGCCCCAATTTCCGTACGTCTGCGCCCAAAGTTGCGACGGAAGCATGAGCGCGTACAACGCGAGGCATAACACGGCCAGCGTCAACGCGCCGCGGCAAACGCGCATGGGCGCGCGCGCTTCCTTTCGTCCGATTCGCTTGTCCACGACTAACCTCGCCATCCTCGTTTTTATCCAAAAACACACGCCAGCTTTTCCTATCTGCCGATGCAATATGCTCCTTTCATTTTACCCATTCATACACAAAAGAAAACAAAAAAAAGGCGAAAACGCGCTTTTCATAGCGTCGCGGAGCGTCAAAAACGACATAACGCGACTTACCGTCTTTACCTGTATACGGTCGCCGAAAGAAAAAGTTTCGGTCAAATGATAAAAAAACGCGCGACCTCAAGCCGCGCGTTAGAGAAAAAAGAAAAGAGAGAGTTCACGTCGCTGCGCGTTCATCGCGCGCGCAGCGACGCGATGTTTGGAATCATCGTCCGCCCCTGAAGAAGTTTCTGAGCATATCGGCGGCGGCGTCGCTGGAGCTAGGCCCCTCGGGCTTATCCTCTTCCTGCGGTTCTTCCTTCGGCTCCTGAGGAGTATAGGGGAGATCAAGGTCGTCAAGCGCGGCCTGGATCGTCGTCGTTTCCTCAGAAACGTCTTCGTCGTCGCCCAGGAGCCAGTCGGCGAGGTCGTTGCCGTCGGTGGAGACGGGACCGTCTTGCGCGCCAGCAGTCGGCGCGGCGACGGGAGTCGCCTGCGCTGCGGCGGGAGTCGCTTCTGCTACAGGGGTCGCCTCAGCGGCGGCGGGCGTCTCAGCCGCGGGGGTAGCCGGCGCGGCGGGCGTCGACGCGGCGGCGGGACTCGCTGGCGCGGCAGGAGTCGCCGGAGCGGCTTGAACGGGAGGGACAGAGTCCGCGGCGACGACGCGCGCGACAAGGTCGGCGATGGGATCCGTTTTAACTGGCGCGTCGGCCTGAACAAGAATTTCAAATTCGAGGGGACCGATCGCGAGACGGTCGCCCTGCTTGAGCTCCTGCTCAACGCCGATGCGCTCGCCGTTGACATAGACGCCGTTTTTACTGCCGAGATCTCGCACCGCGACGTACGCCGATTCGACGAGCAACGCGCAGTGATAACGGCTGATGAGCTCGCTTCGCGGTTTCAGGTGACAATCCTCCGCACGACCTATCATAAACTGAGGAATCGTGATCGGGATCACCATACCAGCACGCGCGCCGCCAAGAACCTTGAGTGCTACTTTCATAAAAATGCCTACTGTCTTCGCTAAACTGCCAGACCGTCGACGTTGGGGGCGTCGTTGGTCTCGCTGGGTCTGTCTCAGCGAGACGGACTCCGGTCGGCTTCCCTGTGTCCAATCTGAGGTTCGGCTCGTAATTGAGCGTTTACCAGCAATCTTGGTTCATGAAAATCCTCAACGTCAAGAGCAATTCCCGCTGATTGGCGTCGCCGACCTCTTTAGGGGCGTCCTCTATTGGAGAGCGCCCTCTACAACGTCCCAGTAACTAGCATTGTAGGGTAAAATCATTATTAACTCAACTTTTTTCCCTAGTTTCTCTAAAATATTTCAAAAATCTTTGTCCGACCTCTTGTTCTCAGAATAAACAAAAAAAAGAGAAATTTTCGCGAAAATATTTGCAAAGCCAGAGCGTATCTGATACAACGTAGAAGACTGCGCCGCCGCGCTTGCGCGTTATGTCCGCGCAAGGCAGAAATGCGGACTCGAACCCAGACGTCAAAGCGCGGCGATTCGTTGCGACAGACGTTGTCGCCACGTGGCGCGATTGTCTTGCGCGTCTGCGTCAAATTTACACCATAACAGGAGACAGGTTGCAAATGACACGACCAATTACGATTATCACCGGTCAGTTCGGCGACGTCGCTTCCGACGAACTTTTCCCCAAGATGCAAGAGATCGGATACGACGGGCTCGAACTCGCTTGCGGCTCCGACCACTTCGACGTTCGCAAGTGCCTCAACGAAAGCGGTTACTGCGAAGCCAAAAAAGCGCAACTTGAGAAGTACAACCTCAAATGCTGGGCGCTTTCCAATCACTGCGTCGGCCAGGGCGTCCTCGATCAGATCGACGAACGCAACCTTACCGTTATTCCGGAATATCTCCGCGCCTACAATGGCGACGGCACGATCGATAAAGAGAAGGTCTGGCAGAACTGCGCCGAAGAGATGAAGCTCACCGCGAAAGCCGCTAAAAAATTCGGCGCGACGATCGTCACTGGCTTCACCGGCTCTTCCATCTGGCCCTATCTCTACAGCTTCCCGCCCGTCCCGCAGGACTGGATCGACGACGGCTTCAAGCTCCTCAAGGAACGATGGACCCCGATTCTTGACGTCTTCGCTGAAGAAGGCGTTAAATTCGCGCTCGAAGTTCACCCGACCGAGATCGCATTTGACCTCTACTCCGCCGAACTCGCGCTCAAAGCGCTCGATTTCCACCCCGCCTTCGGCTTCAACTTTGACCCGTCCCACCTCATCTGGCAGATGGTCGACCCGGTCAAGTTCATTCGTAAGTTCCCGGAACGCATCTTCCACGTCCACATGAAGGACGCCGCGCTCCAGATCGACGGCGAAACTGGAATCCTCGGATCGCACCTCCCCTTCGGCGATTATCGACGCGGTTGGGAATTCCGATCTCTCGGACGCGGCGACGTCGACTTCGAAGAGATCATTCGCGCGCTCAACGACATCAACTACGAAGGTCCTCTCTCCGTCGAATGGGAAGACCAGCGCATGGACCGCTGGTTCGGCGCGAAGGAATCCTATGAATTCGTCAAGAAAGTCGCGTTCCCGAAGAACGTCGACGTCGTCTTCGACGCTCAGTTCGCGAAAGAATAGTTTCCTCGTTCAACGCTCGGTCGCCGGCGGAAAGCGCGAAGTTTCGCACGCGTTCACGCTCCCACGAACTCGCGCGGAACGGCGACCGTAAACTCGCTGTACCGCCGGAACGAGCGTAAACGAAGCCCTCAAGACGCGTCTTTCTCGTCGCGAGGGCTCGGCGCCAGTGAACGGCCCCTTTCCCCTTGCGAAGAACGCGGCGTCCCTTTAACAGGCGCTGTGAATCTTTGCGTGCGGAACCAGGTCCTTTAGAAATCGATCCTCGTAAGCGCAAAAGCTTACGAGGATTTTTTTATCGACGGCGAAACGAGTCGAACCCCTTCGCAGACTCGGCAGATCGGCTATACTTGCGGCGCCGGCACGCCAAAGATTCGCCGAGCGCTGGGAATCTCGCGTCAACGCCGACCGAGGGGCTTGAACAAATTTCTAAACATCCTATCTCTCGTATTTTATCTAAACCGCGCTATCAACCATGCTTAATATTTCACGAAAAAATCAATAAAAAATGACAAAAATCGTCAATCGAGCAGGAAAACAGTATTGGAGTGTTTTCGATTATTTGCTAGAATCGCCCGGAAGTCGGTCGGAAATAATGTCGTTGGGGTCTGGCGGACGCAGCGCGTATGGAGACGCGCGAACGTGAACTTAAAAAAAAGGATGTTTCTATGCACTCAATTTTAACGCGAAGAAGCAGGTTCGGGATTCTTCTTGCCGTCGCGTCGATCGCCGTCGTCGCGACTTCGCTCGCCGGTTGCACCACGCGTCGACAGTATGCGATCAACGAATCAATCCTTATAAGCGAACGGCGTCAACTCGAAGACGAGATCTATCGCGTTCAGTTCGAGCTTCGGGACGCGCTTGAGGAAAACGCGCGACTCCGCGCAAGGCTTGACGCCGAACCCGATTACGGCGCTCCGCAAAGGTCGAACGGAACTCGTCCGCAAAATAGGACGGCGCCGACCTACGAGCGCCCCTCAACCCCAACCGACGATAACTTCTTCCCCGGCGGCGAAGCGCTCCGCGCCACAAACGCTGATCTGAGAAGATATTACGACGCCCAACGCTCGGAGACCCCGACCCTCGACATGCGCGAAATCTCCGAGCTCCCCGACTTTGCTTTCGTCTCCGATCGCGAGCCGGAGAGCGCGCCCAACGCTCGAAACGTCGCGCCCCCTCCTCGCCTCGCGACATACCGTTCCGCCGCGAGTTCTTCCGGAGTCTCCCAAGCGGCATACTATGAAGAACCGCTCGAGGAATATGTTGAAGAAACTCAAGAGGACGAGGAATACGGGACGATAGAAAACAACGACGATGAATACGGAGACGATCTCGTCGGAGAAGAATGGTCTCCGACGGCGTGATCATCGCGCTGCAATACGAGTCTAGCGACGCTCGACGACTGGTAAATCAGCGTCTCGACAACTCGCTCACAATGCTTGCGACCGACCCTTTGCATTGACCGCAAGCCGCTTAACTCAGGATATGGCCCGGTATGAGAAACGATTTCTTTAAGGACTACGCTTTCAAGATCCTTGTGGTCGTCGTCTTTTTGCTCTCCTTCGTATGGATGGGCACTCGCCAGACGTTCAAAAGCAACTCGAACGACGTCGCGGACTGGCTGCCGCCGCAGCATCAAGAGACGCGCGACTATCAATGGTATCTCCAGCAGTTTCCATTTGAAGGCTTCGTCGTTATAAGCTGGGACGGCTGCACGCTCGACGACGACCGCATTGAACTCTTTGCGCAGAAGCTTGTTCCGGAGCAGACGATCGACAACTTCACACTCGCTGCTCCGACGGAAACCTTTAAGGCTGAACTCAAGCTTGAAAGCGAGCCGGAGGAATCCAAGGAGGAGCTTCGCGAAACGTCGGGGATCTCGCCGAACGCGTCGACTCAGGCGCTACTCGACGCGTCCGCGGCGGAAGTCGCCGAGTCGCCAGACGGAGCGCAAGCCTCTACCGACTATTTCAAATCCGTGATGACGGGGCCGCGCCTCGTACGCCTTCTGCGTCAAGCGTACGCGAGAACGGAGCGTTCATCGAGAACGACGGACGCGAGAACGGAGCGTTCATCGAGAACGACGGACGCGAGCGACGACGGGCCCGACGAAACGGAACTAAAGATTCGCGAAAGGCTCAAGGGCACCCTCATTGGGCCCGACGGTACGAGCACGGCGCTCATCGTCACGCTACGTTCAGACTTTGAAAGCACGAAACTTGCGCCAATTCTCGATAAAATTCGCGAGATCTCGACCGAATGCGGACTCCCCAACACGATGAAGATCAAGACGGGGTCTCTCGCAAAGCGAATGGTCAATAATTTGAAGGACACGTTCGGCGAAATGGTGCATGGACGCCATGTTCGTATGGACGGGGTCATTCTCGGCGGTCCGCCGGTCGACAACGTCGCGCTAACGGACGAAGGACAGCGCACGCTGTCGAGACTCGCGGTCCTCTGCGCGCTCATCGGCGGCACGGTCGCGCTCGTATGTCTCCGTAGCATCAGGCTCACGGCCTTTGTCTTCTGGATCGCATTGCTCGCCGCGGGATGCGCGCTCGCGTTCGTGTCGCTCACGGGCAGCACATGCGATACGATCCTGCTGAGTATGCCGGCGCTCGTCTATGTGCTGGGAATGTCAGGGTCGATTCACCTCATCAACTACTACCACGACGCGATTCGCGAAGAGGGGCTCGAGGGAGCGACGGAACGCGCGGTCCGCCACGCGTTTACGCCATGCTTCTTCGCGCAGCTCACGACTGCGATCGGCCTCGGATCGCTCTTCCTGGGACGACTGGTACCGATTACGAAATTCGGCTTCTATTCGGCTGTCGGCGTCCTTTTCACGCTGCTCCTGCTCTTCTTCTACCTCCCGGCGCTCCTCTATTTCTATCCCTCGACAAAATTCGCGGAGAAATATGGCGGGAAAGGAATTGAGACTGGCGCAAAAGCGCTTCATAACCTTTGGGGCGCGTTCGGCGCAATCATCATTAGGCACAACAAGGTGGTCATCGCAGCCGCCCTATCCTTGATGGCCTTCTGCGGATACCATCTCCTGCAAATTAAAACCTCCGTGAAGATGATGGACTTCTTTTCAGAAGACGCGGAGATCATCCATTTCTATTCATGGCTCGAGGACCATCTCGGTCCGCTCGTCCCGATGGAACTTGTCGTATGCTTCGACAACGATAAGCTTTATCACAATACGTACAGGACTGCGGAGCGACTTGAGCTCGTCAATCGCATCTCGGGAAGGATTAAATCGGAACTTTCCGACAACGTCGGCGGCGCGATGTCCGTCGGGCTCTTTACGCCGGACGTTACGGAGATGACGACAAAAGGAAGCACCGCTTATCGGACGATCTCGACTGTCGTCGGCAAGACGATCGACGAGAACCGCGCCGCGCTGCGCGACTACCTCACGATCGAGGGGAACCCGACGTTTGACGAGTTCATGGAGTATCTCCGAGACGGCGCGGAACGAAAGCGCGAGGAATTCAACGCGGAGCTCGCGAAGTTCGAAGAGAGCATACAGGGGCTCGCCGACGCTTCTGAAAACGCGCTCAACTACGAAGCGTTCCACGACCTGGACGCGAACGACCTCGACGAGAACGCCGCGCCCCATTACGCTCAGTACCAGGCGATCGAAGCGCTCGAGAAGGAAGCCGACGAGTACGAAAAGCAGTACCAGACGGTCGTCGAAAACGACGAATACCTCCGCGAGCAGCATATGGGCGATCTCAACGCGATCCTCGACTCGACAAGGGACGGTAAATCCTTCCGACGCCTGTCCCTTGAAGAGAACGCGCTGCTGCGCAAAGCCGCTGTTCGATGGCAGAATGAAAAGGGAATCGAGCTATGGCGGATCAGCGTCCGGATCTGGGCTCTTAAGCAAATTGACTATTCCAAGTTCATTCACGACATCAGAGACGTCGCCGAACCGATTATCGCGGAAGAGTCGCTGCGACTCACGACGACCCTCAATGGCGGCGATTTTGAAGCGAAATGGGCCGAGGCGCAAAAATATGTCGCCGACAACCTGCCGCCTGAGGGCAAAAAAGTCAAAAATCCGAAGGACGAAAAAACGCTCCTACGCGAATTCGTACTCAAGGAAAGCGGCGCCGATCTGGATGAACTCCAGCATTCGATGGGCGAATTCCACGACTTGGACTGGATCTATCCGGCGGGAATCTCGATGAAGTACACCGGAATGGTGCCCCTTGTCTACCAGACGGAACACGAGCTCATCAAAGGGCTCACGTCGAGTCTTATCATGGCGTTCGTGCTCATTCTCATCGTCTTCGTCTTCCTGTTGAGAAGCGTCCGAGCAAGCTTGACCGCGATGACGCCGAACCTCTTCCCGGTCGTCGTCGTCTTCGGAATCATGTCGTGGCTCGGGGTTGAAGTCGACGTAGGAACCATGATGACCGCGTCGGTCGCGCTCGGAGTCGCCGTTGACGACACGATGCACTATTTGACATGGTTCTCCGACGGATTAGCGAGAAAGATGGAGCCCAAGGAGGCGGCGCTCAACGCGTACCGACGATGCGCCGCTGCAATGACGGAATCAACCCTCATCGCCGGTCTGGGGCTCTTCTCCTTCTCCTTCAGCACCTTCGTTCCGACCCAACGATTCGGGATTATGATGCTCGCGATTCTTGGAACCGCCTTAATCGGAGACCTCATCTTCCTGCCGGCGCTCTTGACGACCAAGACGTTCGGGAAATACTTCCTCAATCTACGACTCGGGCTTAGCAAGAAGAAGGAACCTGAATCAGTCGCCGAGCCGGTCGCTGAGTAACAGTCTCTTCGCTCGGTAAGGGCTCGTTGCAACCGCGAGGCGCCGAGCGCCTCCTGCGACGACCGCAACGCTAATGAAAAAGGCGCCAGACTTTAACGTCTGTGCGCCTTTTTTGACGCCGTAGCGACGCCGACGCTTCGCGACAACCCCTTGATATCGGCGTAAAAAACGCTATCATCATAGGAGCTTTAGTCGGCGAACGACGCCGCGGCTCGCTGTCGTCGGACCGTCGGCGACGGCAAAGGCTCTGGAGGGAAAGAATGAAAATCGATTTTAAAAAGTCCAAGAATTATCTCGTCGGAATCGACTCTGACGGGTGCGCGTTCGACACGATGGAACTCAAGCATAAGGAATGCTTTATTCCATGTATTATTCACCACTGGGGGCTCAAGGGCGTGAGCAAATACGCTCGCGAAACGGCCGAGTTTGTCAACCTATATTCAAAATCTCGCGGCGTTAACCGTTTTCCGGCGCTCATCGAGGTCTTCGAACTGTTGCAGAAACGACCGGAAGTCGTCGCGCGAGGCGTTAAAATCGAAATTCCTCAAGAGATCGTCGACTGGATGAATAAGGAGACGAAGCTCGGGAACGTCGCGTTGGAGAAATTCGTAGAGGAGACGGGCGATCCGGTCATGAAGAAAACGCTCGAATGGTCGCTCGACGTGAACCGTACGGTCGACCGAATCGTCGGCGACGGCGTGCCGCCCTTCCCCCTCGTCCGCGAAAGTCTCCAGAAGCTTTACGAGCATGCCGACGCGCTCGTCGTTTCTGCGACCCCGCAGGGCGCTCTCAAGAGAGAATGGGCGAACCAGGGACTGGAGCAGTACGTACGCGGTATCTGCGGTCAGGAAATCGGGACCAAGAAGCAGTCGCTCGAGTATGCGAAACTCTATCCGAAGAACCACGCGCTCATGATCGGCGACGCGCCCGGAGACTACCGCGCCGCCGTCGCCAACGACGCGCTCTTCTTCCCGATTAACCCGGGCGATGAGGAAGAGTCCTGGAAGAAATTCTACGAGGAAGGTATCGATAAATTCCTCAACGACGAGTTCGCCGGCGATTATCAGCAGGCGCTCCTCGACGACTTCGACTCGCATCTTCCGGCGCATCCGTCATGGAAGCAAATCGACTGACGACGGCGGGCCAGGTTGCGTACGGCGTATAGCGGACTGGGAGACTCTGGCGAGTCATCGACAGAAGCTCCCAGTTGATTTTCGGGCCCTTCTACGGCGCCCATTAAATGATTCCGCGTCCTGATCGATTCAAACTCTGCGCTGATATCGATAAGGCGCCGTTACGCCTGTTTTCACTCTATTACTTCACTACGAGACGTTCGGCGTGGGTCGTCTCGGTAGTCATTTCTCTGAAGGTAGGCAAAAACCGTTATGAAATGTCCATATTGCGGCGGCGACAACGATCATGTGATCGAAACGAGGACAAGCAGCGACGGTCTCTATATCCGACGACGAAGGCTGTGCAGTAAAGGTCATCGTTTTACGACCTACGAACGCATCGAAGCGGTCAACGTTAGCGTGATCAAGCGCGACGGGTCTCGCGTCCCCTTCGATCGCGACAAGGTTCGCCAGGGAATTGAACGCGCATGCTGGAACCGTCCGATTCGCGACGCGCAAATTTCTGAGCTCGTCGCAACGATTGAGACCCAGCTCGAAGGCGAGCCTGAGGTCGCGTCGCAGCGAATCGGAGAGATGGCGATGGAGCTCCTACGCAAACTCGACGTCGTCGCTTACGTCCGCTTTGCAAGCGTTTACTATAAATTCAGCACGGTCGAGGATTTCAGCGCCGCCATCACGCGGATTATGGCGGACCAAGAATCCTGATCGACTCCTTCGTGAGTTCGCCGATCGATCGTCGGCGACGACGCGATTAAAAGCGAGAGCGCGTTACCGACGACGCGTTGATTTCGCGTTCCTATACGGAGTTTCAAAATGTCCAAACTTGACGCTTTTCGCGATATCCTTCAGACCAACGCGCTCGCCTCGGATCTCACTTGGTTGCGCATCGGCGGTCCCCTTGAATATCTCGCCAGACCGCGAACCGAAGAGGAGCTCGTCGAGCTCGTCAAAGCTTGCCGTAGCGAGGAACTCGAAACGCGCGTCCTCGGAGACGGCTCCGCGCTCCTCGTCGCCGACGAAGGAGCGCGCGGCGTCGCGATCCAGCTCTCGGAACCTGAGTTCTGCAAGGTCGAACTTGAGCCCCCCTACGTCGAAGTCGGCGGCGGCGCGATGCTCGGTCGACTCGTCACAACGACGGCAAGCGAAGGCCTCTCGGGGCTCGAAGGGCTCATCGGAACGCCGGGTACCGTCGGCGCCGCGGCGCTCGTCAACGCGTCGACGCGCGACGTCTCGCTAGGCCAATGGATCGAATCGGTGCGAATTGCGACCTTTGAAGGGGAAATCGTCGAACTCTCCAAGGGAGAGCTCGTCTTCGGATATCGCAGCAGCAATCTTGAACTCGGAGTCGTCCTTTCCGTTCGATGTAAGCTTGATCCCGATCGTCCGGAAGAGATCACGAAAAGGCTCCAGAAGACATGGATCGTCCGCGAACAATCGCGTCCCGAGCTGAGCGAGGATACAGGCTATGCGCGACTCTTCAAGAATCCGCAGGGTGAGCTCGCGGCGGAACTCGTCGAACAGGTTGGCCTGAGCGGCGCAAAAGTCGGCGGCGCCTCCCTTTGCGAAACATTGCCAAATCTTATGCTAACGGCGCCGCCATGCTCGAGCGACGACGCGTTACGTTTAATCGAGCTCATTCAACAGCGGACGTCCGAGCGCCTTGGAGTCGAACTTGAAAGCGAACTCACCGTCTGGCGTTGAACGGTTGATTATTGGGACCAGAAAGGAAACCTTACATGCCGGAAAACGTCTTTTATTTACCGAAGGGATATCGTTACGCGGGCGTAAATTGCGGGATCAAGCCAGGCTCTAGGGAGCTTGACTTCGCGCTGGTCGTCTCGGATAAACCGGCGACCGCGGCGGGCGTCTACACGCAGAATCTCAACTGCGGCGCGCCGGTCGTCTACGACCGCGAACGCACGCCGGGAAAAGGCTTTATCGCCATCGCGACCGACTCTGGATGCGCGAACGCATGCACCGGAAAAGAGGGGCTCTTTAACGCGCGAAAAATGGCGGAATACGCCGGCGAAGCGATCGGCGCTACCGGCGATCAGACGCTCGTTATGTCGACGGGCGTGATCGGGGTACAGCTCCCGATGAAGGCGATTGCGCGCGGAGCGGAGCGCGCGGCGGCGAAACTTGGAACGACGTTCCGCGACTTCGTAAAAGCGGCGACCGCGATCCAGACGACAGACACGAAGCTCAAAATCGCATCGCGCGAGACGACGCTCCCGTCCGGCGCAACGATTCGAATCGCCGCCATGTGCAAGGGCGCCGCGATGATCGGGCCGAATATGGCGACGATGCTCGCGACGATCGTGACCGACGCGGCGCTCGAACCGGACGACGCGCACGCGGCGCTCCTCGACGCCGTCGAGGAAACCTTCAACTGCGTAAGCGTCGAGGGACACACGAGCACGAGCGACACGTGCCTCCTCATGGCGAATGGCGCCGCGAGTTCCACGCCCCTCAAAGGCGACGATCTAGCGCGCTTCTCCAGCGTGCTCCTCGACCTCTGTCAGGAACTCGCGCCGATGATCCCCAACGACGGCGAAGGCGTCTCCCACCTCATTACGATCGACGTGACCGGCGCGCCCGACCGCGCCTCCGCGAAGCTCCTCGCGGAAACCGTCGCGAACGACGCGCTCGTCAAAACCGCGATCTGCGGCGCCGACCCAAACTGGGGACGCATCATCTCTGCGACGGGACGATGCGGAGTACCCTACGACCCGATGAAGGTCTCCTTGAAAATCAACGGATATCTCCTCTATAAGGACGGCGTCCCGCAGGAATTCGATAAAGAAGAGGTGACCAACTCCATTCGCAACAACCGCGATACGAGCTTTGAACTCTTCTTCCAGGAAGGGGACGGCAAGATTCGGTTCTGGACCTCCGATCTCACGGCGGAGTACGTCCGGCTCAACGCCGACTACACGACTTGACGACGCGGTCGCAACGCCCCTTATCATCGCCGACTGAGTCTGAACGAAATTGACAGATGAGCGCGTCGCAGACTGCCTACTCTGCGGCGCGCTTTTTTCCGATAAAGGGGTTCGGTCGCGCTGCGGCGCGTGTTGAATGTCGGTCGTTAATTTCCCCGCAATTTACGGATTCAGAAACATAAGCCTTTGTTTTCTCGAATCCGGAATGTATACTGAAGCGCATGGCGCGCCGTCGGGTAAGACGAGGCGAAGCGACGCTCGTCCTTCTCATAACGTCGCCAGAAGAAGCGCTGAAACGCTCGCTCACTTTCCGTGCGTGCGCTTTTCCGTATTACGCAGGTCTTCACTATGTCAAAAAAATACTACAATAACATCATCGAGACTGTCGGTTCCACGCCTTTGGTTCGCGTCAATCAGCTTAACCGCGGCAAAGCAAACGTCTTCGTTAAGGTCGAGTTCTTCAACCCTGGCGGCAGCGTTAAGGATCGCGTCGCGATCGCTATGATTGAGGACGCCGAAAAAGCCGGGATACTGAAGCCGGGCGCCACGATCATCGAACCGACCAGCGGCAATACGGGAATCGGGCTCGCGCTCGTCGCGGCGGTCAAAGGTTACAAGCTCATCCTCACGATGCCCGACACGATGAGCGTCGAACGTCGTAAACTCGCCGCCTTCTATGGCGCCAAAATCGAACTCACGCCAGGCGAAGAAGGAATGAACGGCGCTATCAAACGCGCCAACGAGCTTAACGCCAGCATTCCCGGATCTTGGATCCCGATGCAGTTTGAGAATCCGTCGAATCCAAAACGCCACTACAAGACAACCGGCCAAGAGATCTACGACGCGCTCGACGGCCAAGTCGACGCCTTCGTCGCCGGCGTCGGCACGGGCGGAACAGTCTCGGGCGTCGGCAAGGCGCTCAAGGAGAAGAATCCGAACGCGCATATCGTCGCGGTCGAGCCCGATACGAGCGCGGTCCTCTCAGGCAAGCCCGCCGGCGCGCATAAGCTTCAGGGAATCGGGGCGGGCTTCGTTCCGAAGACGTACGACGCGAGCGTGGTGAACGAGATCGCGGCGGTCTCGGCGGAAGACGCCGGCAAAGCGGCGCGCGAAGCGGCTCGACAAGAAGGAATTCTCATCGGCATTTCAGGGGGCGCCGCGCTCCACGTGGCGCTCGAAATGAGCGCACGACCCGAGTTCGAGGGTAAAAATATTGTCGCGCTCCTCCCCGACACGGGCGAGCGTTACCTTTCCACCTGGCTCTTTGATAACTGAGCCTAACAAAGAGGAAAACAGAATGAAGGCTCTTGCAGATTACGACAAGCTTTCCCATGACGAGCTTCGCGCCAGAATTCAAGAGGTGCGCGATTCAGCCGGCGATCGTCTTGCCGTCTTCGCTCATTATTATATCGTCGACGAAGTCGTTGAACTCGCCGACTTCGTGGGCGACAGCCTTGCGCTCGCCAAACGCGCGGCAGACTCTAAAGCGGAAGCGTTGCTCTTTTGCGGCGTGCGTTTCATGCTCGAAACCGCCGATATTCTCGCAAACCGACCCGAAAAGATCGCCGCGCGCGGCGGAAAAAGGATGCTCGTCCTCGCGCCCGACCTGACCGCGGGATGTCCCATGGCGGACATGATCACGTCGGAACAGGCTTACGCGTGGAAAGACGAGCTCTCGGAACTCGTTGATTTCAACGATTTTACGCCGGTATCTTACGTCAACTCTTCCGCGGCGATCAAAGCGTTCTGCGGCGAGTTCGGCGGCGCGATCTGCACCTCGGCTAACGCTGAAAAGACGCTCCGCGACGCTCTCGCGAAACGTCCCAAGGCGCTCTTCATGCCCGACTCGAGGCTCGGCAAAACGACGGCGCTCCGCGTCGGCATTAAGCCTGAAGAAATTGCCGTCTGGAACCCTCGCTCTGAGAAACCATACGGCGGACTCAGTCCGGAGGATATTGAGCGCGCGCGCGTGATACTTTGGGACGGATACTGCCCAACGCACCAGTGTTTCTCCGCGAAGTTCATTAAGGATCTCCGAAAAAAACAGCCGGACGCGCAGGTCTGGGTGCACCCTGAATCGCAGCGCGACGTCGTCGAGCTCAGCGACGGCTACGGCTCCACCTCGAAGCTCATCGACGTCGTCGACAACGCTCCGAAGGGCGCAACGCTCGCCATTGGAACCGAATGGAAGCTCGTCGATCGGCTGCGTCGTCAGAATCCGGACAAGACGATCCTCTGGCCCGGCGACGAACCGCAGGTCTGCGGCGATATGTCCAAAACGACGCTCGCGAAGGTCGCATGGGTCCTGGACAAATGGCGCTCCGGCCATCCCGTCAGCGTCGTTAAAACGGACCCGCAGTACGTGGAAAACGCCTACCTTGCGCTCAAATCGTTGCTCGATTGAGTCGCGTTGAAAAATTGAAAAAGAGATCTCAAACGGCGGACGTGATACAAGCCGTTTACAATTGCGTGTCGATAGGAGAATGAGACTAATATGAAACGGGAAACAATTTGCGTGCAGGGCTGCGGTCGACCCGCTAACGGCGAACCGAGACAGATTCCGATCGTTGAAAGCACCACCTTCCGCTATGAGTCGAGCGAAGCGATGGCGAAGCTTTTCAACCTTGAAGAAGCCGGATATTTCTACACGCGCCTCGCGAACCCGACGAACGACGCGGTCGCGAAAAAGATCGCCGCGCTTGAAGGCGGTTCCGCCGCGATCCTCACCGCCTCGGGCATGGCCGCCGTATTCTACTCACTCTTCAATATCGCGTCGTGCGGCGATCATATCGTTTCAAGTTCGATGCTTTACGGCGGCACCTATAATCTTTTCTCCGTCACGATGAAGCGCATGGGGATCGAAGTCGACTTTGTCGAACCGGACTGGACCGACGAGCAGATCAACGCCGTTTTCCGCCCCAACACGAAGGCGTTTTTCGGCGAAACGCTCGCGAACCCCGCGCTCGTCGTCTTCGATATCGAACGCTATGCCAAGATCGCGCACGCGCACGGAGTACCCCTCGTCATCGACAACACCTTCCCGACCCCGATCCACTGTCGTCCCTTCGAATGGGGCGCCGATATCGTCGTTCATTCGACGACAAAATATATGGACGGCCACAGCGGCGCCGTCGGCGGCGCCGTCGTCGACTCTGGAAAATTCGACTGGAACGCCCACAAGGACAAGTTCCCTGGCCTCACGACTCCCGACGCAAGTTACCACGGCCTCGTCTATACGGACGCGTTCGGACTCGAGGGCGCGTACATTACGAAGCTCGTCGCTCAGGTGGGGCGCGACCTCGGCTCGATGATCAGTCCCTTCAACGCGTACATCCTAAATCTCGGGCTCGAATCCCTTGCCGTGCGCGTTGAGCGTCATTGCCAGAACGCGCTCAAGGTCGCGAAATGGCTCGAAAAAGACCCGCGCATCTCATGGATCCGTTACCCCGGTCTCGAAAACGATAAGTACTATGAGCTTGCGCAAAAATACATGCCCGAGGGCACCTGCGGCGTCATGACGTTCGGGGTCAAGGGCGGACGAGAAGCGGCGGAAAAATTCATGGCTCGATTGCAGTCGGTCATTATCGCGACGCACGTTGCCGACGCGCAGTCCTGCGTCCTCCATCCCGCGACCTCGACGCACCGCCAGCTCAGCGACGAGGATCTCCTCGAAGCGGGAGTCCTGCCAGATATGGTTCGATTCTCCATGGGAATTGAGAACGTCGACGATATCATCGCGGATATCGACCAGGCGCTTGGATAAGAACGAGACGCGTTGACGACGCGTTAACGAAATCATTCGCGCCGGAAGCTGTAAAAAATAACGCCGCCATGAGTTGTTACTTCATGGCGGCGTTTTGCATGACCTATCCGCAAGGAGGGGCGTTAGTTTGCGCGTTCTGGGAGCGCCTCCGGCTCGGGCGCGTCCTTGAGTTTCCAGACGCGAACGTAGTCGATCGAAAAGGTCGCCGGAAGATCGGAGGGGTCGGGCTCGCCGAACCAGTCGGACATAATTTCGCAGTCGAGCGTAACGTGCAACGGTCGGAAAAAGATATCGTTCTCACGCTTAAAGACTTCTTCGCCGTCGATATACCATCGCAGTTCCGTCGGAGTCCATGCGAATCCGAAGGTATGGTAGTCCTCCCAGAAATCGAAGTCGCATTTCTTTTTGAAGGAATAGTTGGGAATCCTGATCTTTTTCTTATTGACGATCGACTCAAGGTAAGGCGTAACATACTGATGCAACGTCGCGTAATAGAGTCGGTTATGTCCTTCTGAGAGAGGCTTGCCGCAGTATTCGAGAATATCGATTTCTTCAGAAATCTCGCCCTCGACGTACTTAAGGTCGGGTCGGTCGGAGAGCGGATCGCAAAGCCAGAACGCGTTGCAGACGCAAGCGCGCATCGATTTGCAGCGCGCTTCATAATATCCGTAGCAGCCTTTATTCTTGCTCTTAACGATCGCCTTCCAGTATTTGTCGTAACCGCGCACGCGGTCTTCGTAATTCCCCTCGTCGGGCTCCATCATACTGGCGATAAGGTGGAGCGAACCGTCCGCGACCTTAACGTTCTCGCGCGAGAAAAGCGCGGGCTTACGACCTCGCCACGATGGATTGAAGTCCCACCATTTGGAGTCGTCGAGCTCGTCGCCGTTGAATTCGTCGCTAAGTTCCGGCGCAAATTCGTACGCGTCACCCAACGGACACACGGGCGCGCTGTCCAGCGCGCGGAGCGCCTTGACCGGTCCCGCGACCAAACACGCCGCAACGGCGACGATCGCCAGTATTCTCTTCATCGTCTCTTCTCCCTTGACAGACGTCGGCTGAACGCTGGACGTCTGTCGTCAGTCCCACTGGAGCCGGGACGCGTCAAAGACGGGTCCGTCGACGCAAGCGCGTTTATAGTCCCACGTTCCGTCGTCGCGTTTCCATTCGACGACGCAGGAATAGCACAATCCCAGGCCGCACGCCATCGGCGTTTCGAGCGAAGTCCAGCATTCGATATTACGCGCGGCGCTCCATTTCGCAACCACGCTGAGCATCGGGGGCGGTCCGCACGCGAGTATCTGCGCGTCCTCCGCCGGAAAATCGTCTGGCAGGACCTCGGGGAGGAGATCGGTCGCAAAGCCTTTCGTACCGAAGCTTCCGTCCTCCGTCGCAAGGCGAACCTTTGCGCCAAGCGCGCGGAAATCTTCGAGACAGCTCAGGAATTTCAGCGAACGCGCCCCGTAAATCAAAGTCGTCTCCGGTCGCTCCGATTCAGGACGCGCCATCAGTTCCTTGAGGAGCAGGTGGAAGGGCGCGTGTCCGACGCCGCCGGCGACCAGCGCAAGACGTTTCGGCGGAACAGCGCGCTTAGCGGCCTGCCAACCGTTCCCGAGCGGACCCCATATCGCAACGGAATCTCCAATGCGCAGATGCGCGAGACGCCGCGTCCCCTTCCCGACGACCGCGTAGACCGCGTCGACCTCGCCGGTCTCCACGTCCGCGTCGAAGACGGCGAGAGGGCGTCCCAGGATCGGATCGGCGCCTTCGAGGAGACGCAGCATAACGAACTCGCCCGGTTGGACGCGCTCCGCTAATTCCGGCGCAACGACCGTGATCTTACGGATCGTCTTCGAAACGGCGCGATTCATGAGCACGGAACCGCAACCCGACCATATGTCGCGACGGGTAGTACAACAATCTGACATGAAGTTTCTCCTGAAAAAACGCAAAGCCCGAACCGAAGGGCGAAGCGCTGACGACGGAAGCGATTCAATGCGTTGCGTTCGCGCTTAGCTCCAGAGCGTGAATACCGACGTGTCGCCAAAGGCGCCGACGTCCTAAAATCAACGTCCTTTGCGGCGCTGACGAGGCCCTTTTCGATTTCTCAAGTCGCCGGCGCGTTTGAGCGTCTTTCGGCGGCGCAAAGATTTCGCGCCGCCCCCTTTCAAACGCAACGCGCCGCGTTGACGAGAACCGCGCCGCTCGAATCTTTCTCCGTCGCCGGAAATCTTCTTCGATCCGAATCTCCGCGGCGCGCCGTCGGATCCGCGCTTCGGCCGTTGGCGACCCTCGGCGGCGAACTCCGAATCGTTCTTGGACGCTTGTCGCGCGCGAGAGCGCTCAAGCGCCTTGGAATCCTCGCGAGAGAGCGCCTTTTCCGCCTCGAGCGCCTCAAGCGCTGAAACTTCGATCGGCGCTTGGCGACGAGGCGCCTCCTCGATTTCGGGAGCATTGCGCAACGTTTCCGCGAGACGGTAGAGTTCCGCGACCTCGGAAGCGGTTAAATGCCGATATTCGCCCGGCCCGAGACGACCGAGCTTGATCGTACCGAGCTGCACGCGCCGGAGCTGCATCACCTTATGACCGACGCGCGCTAGCATCCGGCGAATCTCGCGGTTCTTACCCTCCGTCAGCGTGATCTCGAGCGTCGAGCTGCGCTTATGCGAGGAGCGAATCGTCGCGTCGTCCGCCTGCACAATTCCTTCGGCGATATGGACTCCGCGCTTGAGCGCGTTGACAAGCTCGTAATCGACGAGTCCGGCGACCTGCACGCGGTATGTCTTAGGAATCTTATAGCTCGGATGAGCGAGTCGTTGCGCAAGCGCGCCGTCGTTCGTCAGGAGCAGTAACCCTTCGCTATTCTTGTCGAGTCGTCCAACGGGAAAGAGGCGCCCGAGTTCGTCTGGTAGGAAGTCGATCGCGCGGCGGCGACCCTGGGGATCGCTGTTGGTGCATAACGTGTTCTTGGGCTTATTGAGCGCTACGTAGACCGGTTTAACCTTTGGGAGTCCTTCGCCGTCGACGCGAATCTTCTGTTCGCCAGGTTTAACGCGCACGCCAAGCTCCGTGACGATCTGACCGTCGACCTCGACGCGCCCCTCCGTTATGAACGCCTCGCATTGCCGACGACTCCCATAGCCCGCCGCAGCGAGAACTTGCTGCAAACGGAACCCTCGATCGGCGGCCGCGTTGAAATTCGAATCGTCCTGACTCTTTTTCGACTTGGGAGCGCGGGCGACGTTAGAAAACACGGAGCGGCCCTGTCGACGCGCCGAGGAGGCCTCGCCGGGCCGATATCTCCGCCTTGCGCCCTTGCCCGCGCCAAACTTTGATCTGCGCGGTCTGCGTCCGAAAGGGGTTCCGCCGGACTGACGACCGCGGCCTCTGCGGACATTTCTCTTACTCATCTTAACTCCTTCTATTTTTTTAGCGGCGATCCGTTAGCCCGCGCGCGTTGCAACGTATATTTCGTTCTGATATAATTCGTGCGTTCGGCGCGCGGTCTGAAAACTGTATACGAGCCGGCGCCCTTCGTTCATAACTCTCCGACTATAGCGGCTATTATACCGGCGCAAAAAACGCGCCGAAAGGGGGACGACTGTGAAATTTACGCGACAACGCCTTCTGTCGACGCTCGTTCTGGCGATCGCTATGATCCTGGGCGCTCTTAACGCGCCCTTCGCGAACGCGACCGAACAGGAAGAAAAGATCATCAAAGCGCGCGCGGCCGAAATCGCGGCGTTCCTTGACGATACGACCGGCGCAATTGCGGCGCCGCGGGAATATTGGGACCGCTACGCGAACGCGCCGAACGCGCCGAACATTATCAAATACGCGAGCGACGTCATCAAATCCGACCCGCCGGAAATTACCGAAGACCTCTATAAGGAATATTACCGGAACGGCAACCGCTCGCGCTATCAGAACGCATTTAGCGGCTTAGAGAGACGCTTTATCTTCACGACGCTCGCCGAGGCGTTGGAGAATGAAGGACGCTTTATCAACGCGCTCAACGTTGAGCTCGACAGGTTCTGCGATCTGAAATCCTGGGTCCTGCCCGCCCACGATAGAAACAACGGCGAGATCTACGACGGCAAAGCGATCTATTCTGACCTGGGGTCGACGCTCGCGGCCGCCAACGTTGCGATCGCTATCAATCTTTTCGGCGACAAGCTTGACCCGAAAGTCGTTGAGAAGGCGAAGGCGGAGATCGAACGACGCATCCTGCAACCCTACGAAAAAGCGGTCAGAGAGGCCTACAGCGGAATGTGGTGGGTCCGGACAGTCAATAACTGGAACGCCGTCTGCCACGCCTGCACGGTCGTCGCCGCGCTCAATATCGTCGAATCGAAGGAACGACGCGCCTTCTTCCTCGCCGGCGCGGAATATTTCTCGGAAAACTACTTCTATAAAGGATTTACAGACGACGGATACTGCTCCGAAGGAATGGGGTATTGGGACTACGGCTACGGCAACTACATTTACCTTGGCGCGGCGGCTCGCAACGCCACGCAGGGTAAACTCGACTTCTTCAGGTTCCCCAAGACTCGAGCGATCCTCGATTTTGCGCCGACGCTGGAGATCGACAGGGGCGCCTACGCCGTTTTCGCAGACTGCGGACTCAACGCGAAGCCTGATCCGCTCTTCGTAGGATATCTCAGTCGCCTTAAGGGCTATGGATATACGGATTTTGAAAAGGACCTTGACACGCGCGCGCTCGGACCTGGGCTCCCACTCGACGCGCTCCTGCGGATGACGACCATCGGTTTCGACGGCGAAGTCGTCTTTTCAGAACAAACAACTGACGCGAAAAAATACACTCCGCCGATCCGAACAGAATTTGCCGACGCGGGCGTCCTGATCTGCCGGCCGGCAGAGGACGCGAAGGGAGATTATTTCGCCATCGCCCTTAAAGGAGGCCATAACAACGAGCTCCACAATCACAACGACGTCGGGTCCTACACCCTGATCCGTAATACGAACGCCGACCCGAACGCTGAACCCGTCTTCGTAAGCCGCGATCCGGGCGGCGAAACCTACACCGCGCGAACCTTCAGCAACCGTCGATACGAGGGCGAGCTCCTCAACTCCTTCGGGCATCCGGTTCCTCGAATCGCGGACAAGCTTCAGTCGCCGGGCGGCAGGTCGCGCGGAGTCGTCACGAACAAAAGCTTTACTGACGACGAGGACCTCGTGACCTTCGACATAACCTCGGCGTATCCCGACGCCGAAGCCCTTGAGAAGGCGGAACGAACCTTCCTCTATCGACGCGCGTCGGGAGACGATCCCGGGTTCGTAACGATTACCGACGCGATCGCCTTTAAGGAAGGCGAAGAAGGCGCGATTGAAACGGCGATCATCACGCAGGAAAAAGAGATCGACGTCGATTCGACGAGCGCCGGCGGACTGACGTTGCGTTTCGCGGGCGTCGTCCTTTCGGTCGAAGCGAAAGACGCGTCGGGTAAAGCGCTGCCCCTTACAACGGACCGCGCGATCGTCGGTGAAAACGACGACAACGCAAGGTTCAAGCCGACTCGAATCGCGTTGCGCGTCGACGGCGACGTCAACAACGCGACGATCGTGCAGCGCTTCAGCGTCGAGGGCACGGAAACCCGATGACGCTTGCGTCGGCAAAGAAGATCATGCGGTTACGTAAACACAGGGCGAGCGTTGCGGTTTCGCTGTGCGCCGCCCTGTTCGTCGCGCTCTGCCTTACCGACGCGGTCGACGCGGCGAGTCATGAAGAGCAGATCAGAGCTCGCGCGAACGAAATCGTAGCGATCCTTGACGACACGACCGGCGCTAAAATGGCGCCGCGCAAGCAGTGGGAACGTTTTGCGAACGCGCCGAACGCGCCGCTGATCTTCAAAAACGCCGAAAACGTCCTTAAAAATGACCCGCCGGAAATTACGGAAGACCTCTACAAGGAATATAGCCGAACCGGCGTCCGCTCGAATTATGCGACCGCCTACAATAACTGGCAAAATCGCATCACCTTCCTGACCCTTGCGGAGGGTATAGAGGACAAGGGTCGCTTTATCGACGCGCTCAACGTCGAGCTCGATCGGTTCTGCGACCTGACATCCTGGGTCTTGCCGATCCACGACAAGAGAAACGAGGTCTACGACGGCAAGGTCGTCTTTTCTGACCTCGGCGCGACGCTCGCGGCTGCTACCGTCGCGGTCGCCGTTAATCTTTTCGAGGACAAACTCGACCCGAGAGTCGTCGCTAAGGCGAAGGGGGAAATCGAACGTCGCGTCCTTGAGCCGTACGAAAAGGCGGTCGACAACCCTAGCGGCGGAATGTGGTGGCTTCAATCCCTCAACAACTGGAGCGCGGTCTGCCACGCCGGCACGGTCGTCGCCGCGCTCAATGTCGTTGAATCGAAAGAACGACGCGCATTCTTCGTCGCCGGCGCGGAATATTTTTTGCAACGTTACTTCTACGAAGGTTTTACGAACGACGGATACTGCTACGAAGGATTGGGATACTGGAACTACGGCTTCGGGCATTACCTCTGCCTCGGCGCGGCGGTACGCAACGCGACGCAAGGACGGCTCGACTTCTTCCGGTTCCCTAAGACGCGCGCGATCCTGGATTTCGCGCCGACGATCGAAATTGACAAGGGAATCTATCCCTCTTTTTCCGACTGTCCTGAAAACGCGTCCCCCAACCCGGTCTTCATCGGATACCTCAGTCGCCTTAAGGGCTATGGGTACACGGATTTTGAAGCGCGCTCGCTCGGCGACGCGTTCCAAATCGGCGAACTGATTCGATCGACGACGATCGGATTCGACTCCGAGGTCGTCTTTCCTGAGGTCCCCCCCGAGCCGAAAGAGTACGCGCCGCCGATCAGAACGGAGTTTGCCGACGCGAGCGTCTTCGTCTGTCGACCCGCGAAGGACGCGAAGGGAGAATATTTCGCCATCGCCTTTAAAGGCGGCGACAACGGCGAGTTCCACAATCACAACGACCTCGGCGCCTACACGTTGCTCTTCGGAACGAACGCCGACCCGGACGCTCCCGGCGTCTTCGTGAGTCGCGATCCGGGCGCCGAAATTTACAGCCCGAGAACTTTCAACTCGCGTCGATACGAGGGCGAGCTCCTCAACTCCTTCGGGCATCCGGTCCCGCGTATCGCGGGTAAACTCCAGAAGGAAGGCAAAGATTCCCGAGCGTTCGTCGAGCGCAAAAGCTTCACGGACGATGAGGACGTCGTGACGCTCGACATAACCTCGGCGTACCCCGAGGTCGAAAACCTCGCGAAGGCGCAACGAACCTTCCTCTATCGACGCGCTTCGGGCGACGATCCCGGGTTCGTGACGATCGCCGATTCCGTCATCTTTAAGAATGGAGCGCGCGGAGCGTTTGAAACGGCGATCATCACGCGGGAAAAAGAGATCGACGTCGAGTCGACAAGCGACGGCGGACTGACGCTGCGTTTCGCGAACGTCGTCCTGACCGCCACGGCGAAAGACGCGTCGGGCGCCGCGCTGACGCTCAAGGCGGAACGCGCGGTTGTCGGAGAAAAGGACGAGTTCGTCAAGAACAAGCCGACGCGAATCGCGCTGCGCGTCGACGGCGACGTCAATAACGCGACGATCGAGCAGCGCTTCAGCGCCGAGAAAGAGGCGGCGCGATGACGCGCTGCCCAACGTATCATACAAAAGGAAGAGAAGAAAAATCATGTGTCTACGAAAACACTGGACGAGCGTTGCGCTTTGCTTTTGCGCCGTCCTGACCGTCGGAATCTGTCTTGGCGACGAGCCGGCCGCGCCGACGGTCGCCGCGTCATGGGTCGACTCAAGCGATCGTGCGCCGGGAACGCGGCAGACGTTCGAAATCGACGGCGACGAATATGGCCTGCGCTGGATCCCGGCGGGCGAATTTGAGATGGGCGATCCTCAGGATCCGAATGGCCGGAAAAACGATCGTCCGCAGCGACATGTGACGCTGACCTCCGGATTCTGGCTCCTTGAAACTGCCGTGACGCAGAAGCTTTATCGTCAGATCATGGGCGACAACCCGAGCTTTCAGCAGGGCGACGACCGGCCCGTCGAATGCGTTTCCTGGGACCAGGCGACCGAATTCTGCCAGAAGCTCTCAGAACGGCTCCCCGAAGGACTTGTCGCCGAACTTCCAACGGAAGCGCAGTGGGAATATGCGTGCCGCGCCGGAACGTCGACCGCTTACAACTGGGGCGACGAATGGGACGAAGACAAAGCCAATATTACTCGCGCCCGCATCGACGTGAAGCAGTATCCGCCCAATCAGTGGGGTCTTTACGATATGCACGGAAACATCTGCGAATGGTGCCGCGACGGCTACGGCCCCTACCCCGAGGGTCCGCTCGTCGACCCGCAGGGACCGCAGGAATTTGAGCAGCGTGTCGTGCGCGGCGGCAGCTGGAATTGCGGCGGGCCTCGACCTCTCGGGCGCGCCGACGCGGCTCTTCAATATCAGTTATGAGAACCTCACGAGCCGGCGACAGAATCAGTATCAGATCGACCTCATCGCCGGAGTGTGCTGCATGAACGGCACCGCGTACTATTCGTGCAAATTCTTCGAGCCCTACGAGCATGGCTCCGCTAAGGCGCCCCTCGCCGACATACTCCTCAACGACGAACTGCACCGCGATCTCCTCACGCGGGAGGAACGAGAGCTCGTCTTCACATGGATCGACTCGAACGGAATCTATTATGGAACCTGGGACTATACGCAGTCGGGTCCCATCCTGACGCCTATCGAGGACGCGCGGCGCGAACTCGCCGCCTTGTTGAGCGAACCGGAGAGTGGTTGCGCCCAATGCCATGGGAATTTCGCGCGATTTGAAAACGACTGGATCAACATCGAGAATCCGGAATCGAGCCGCGTCCTTCGCGCGCCCCTGGCGCCATCGGACGACGATCCGAAAGAAATCGCCGGCCTCGCGATCTGCCGCGACCGAAAATTCCCGCAGGATTTCCTCCGATTAGGCGTGATGTCGGACGGACGCTACGAGCATGCGGTCAAGGAGCTGAAAATGTTCCCGACGCAGGAATGGCGCGGACCGGACGAAAGCGGCGAACCGGTCGCCGTCTTTAAGTCGCGTCAGGACGAGACGTTCCAACGCGCGCTCGCGATCATTGAACGCGCTCGGACAAGAGCGCTCGCTAATCCGAGAATCGATATGCCCAACGCCGACTGGCTCGGCGCGGTCCGCGAGGGACGTTCGCGACAGATTCTACCGATCCCCCTGCCGGAAGATGAAATAGCGTTCAACGCGGTCGCGACGTCGGACGGGGCTGTCGAGCTCGACTGGGAACGTTCGGCGCGGACGATAGGACTCGTCTTCAAGCTGCGTCGTTTCGTTGAGAATGAAGGCGAAAACGAAAGCAACGATATAGGCGATCTAATCACAGTCACGGAACGCTTCCGATATGTCGATCGCGACGCTCCGGAAGGGGAGGTCCGCTATGAATTAACGCCGATTTCCGACCCGGCGCGAACCAGCGCCGCATACAGGACTAGCGCTGAATCGCGGGTCTCCAGGCGATATCGCATGCTCGTCGGCGAGCCGATTTCGCGCGTCGTGCGCGTCGAATCGGAGCGACCCGCTGCGCCAACGAATTTGCGCGCAAGTTCCGAGATCGAACAGATCGCGCTGAGCTGGGACGAACCGCAGCGGTCTTTCGCGCGTCCAACGCGTTATAACGTTTACCGAACGAACGCGGAATCGGGCGCCGTCAAGCTCCTGACGCCCGAACCGATCTACGGTTCGACCTACGTCGACGCGACGGCAAACCCCGGCGTCGACTACGTCTACAAAGTTGTCTCCGTTTCAAGTCGCCAGGACGAATCGGAGCCGACCAGCTGCTCCGGACGCGCGGTGGCGGCGAAACGCGAAACGCTCTTCGAGGCGCCCTTCTCCGCCGATTTTAGCGCGAAAGTCGCCGACGAATCGTCGTCAGAAGAGCCGCGTATCGTCGGTTCGCCAAAGATTCGTGACGAGCGCGTAACCTTGGCCGCCGGAGAGTATCTCGCGTTCCCCCATCGCGCGGAATACAATTCCGGGCGCAAATTCACGTTGGAGTTCGACGTAACCTTCGACGAACCGGGCGAAATGCCGGTCGTCGTCGGGTTTGGAAGATGGCGGCAAAGCGGCTGGTTTTTGCAACGCTTTAACGACGGGTGGCGGTTCCACTTCGGCGGAGTCGATTGCGACGCGACGGAGCAGGTTCCCGTTGGCAAGGAGCTTCACATTGTCGCGACGTTCGACGGCGAAAAGCTCCAGATCCGCCAGGATGGGAAACTCGTCGGGGAACGCGTAGCCCAGCCGGCTCTAGCGCCATGGAGCGGCGAATTGTTCGTCGGACAATATTCCGCCGAACAAGGACCGCAATATCAGTTCTTCGGGTCGATTCGTAACCTGAGGATTCTCAACTACATACAGGATTAGCTGCAACGCTGAAAACGTATAAGAAAATGAAACTGGAAATCAAAACCTTTGACGAGCTCACGACCCGCGAGCTGTACGAAATATTGAGACTGCGTTCGCAAATCTTTGTGGTGGAACAGCGCAGCATTTATCAAGACCTCGACTATGTCGACTACGACAGCGCCCACCTCATGTTGTGGAACGAGGATCGCCTCGACGCATACATGCGCATTTACCAGATCGAAGGCGATCCGGAGGACTTCTGGAAGTTCGGGCGCGTCGTAACGCGGAAATACGGGCAAGGGCTCGGCGCGACGATCCTTCCCAAGGGATATAAATACGTCTACGAACGCAACCCGAACGCGACGATAGGAATCGAGTCGCAATGTCAGGCGCAGGGGTTCTATGAGAAGTTCGGGTTCAGACCGTGCTCCGAACCCTTTGTCATGGACGGTCTGCCCCATATTAAACTAAAAATGAAGTTGGCGAGCTGGAAGCCTGAGAAAGAGCGGTAAGCCGACCGAAGGGACGCCGACCGACCCTTACAGATCTCTTTCAAACGCTCGTCTCGTCAAGGAAGAGGGCGCGTCTATGAACGCGCCCTTTTGTTTTATTCGAGAGCGTGGGACAAGTTCGATTCTGAGATGACGTCGATAAGGCAGCCCGATTCTTTTAACTCTTTCGCCCTTGCCACTTTCGTTCCGTAGACGTCGTATTTCCAAAGAATGGAACGCGTACCGCCGACGACGACGTAACGAGTCTTCATGCTGACGCCAGAGACGACAAGACCTCCGCGGTCTTCAATGAGTTCGGCGACGTCTTTCTTTCGTCCCAACGCGAATTGGCCCGACAGGACAAAGAGATTATCTTCAAACTCAACAGGCAGATCGTCGGCGGCGGGGCAGCAGACAAAGTCCTTGATATGCCCTCGTAATTCGTCGAGCAACTCTCTCGAAATGGTCTGTGAGGCGTTGAAGAGCGCCGATATTTTGCCCAGGCATGCACGCCATTCCGACGATATTTCGGCTCGACTGTTCGACTCCAGGGTATGGAGAAGGAGGCTGATCTCTTCTCGGGTAATCTTCCCATCGGCGATGATCCCATTGCAGACGCCTAAAAGCAGCTGGGTATCGATCGCCTCGGGGCGATAATCTGTTTTAAAGGAACCCGTTTCGTCGATGATTTTGAGGATACCGATAACGTCCTCGACGGTCAACCTATCGTTGACGAGACATTTGTCGATCGCCGTAAAGACGGGTCGGAGCCGTTTAACCGCCCTTTCCTCGTCATGTTCGCGGCGCTTTTTTTTCAGATACTCTTTTTCCTCGTCTTGTATCACGCCGTCGGCGATGAATCCGAGAAGGACGCCATAAAGAATATTTAAGGTCTTTTCCGCCGAAGCGTTGGCGCCGAAACCCGTATGCAAAAATTCAAGATCTTCGTCCATAGCGTCCCCTTAATTAGTACCTTTTGAAAACGTTGACTGAACGATATCTCCGTCCATGAAAATTGTACTAGAACGTCAAGAGAAAGTAAAATCCTTTCATCGGACGCGGCGTTATTCCCGATCTTGGCCTCTTTGAGAAAGAGCGCGTTACGTATTGTTAAGATAGACAGGATAGCGAAGCGCAGTCATCGAGAGAGTTGGTCAAGCGCGACGCCTTCGTGTTGCAGGAGCCAGATTTTCTTTTCCAGTCCGCCGGCGTAGCCCGTGAGCTTACCCTTGGCGCCGATCACTCGATGGCACGGGACGACGAGCGAGATCGGGTTATGCGCGACCGCGCCGCCGACGGCGCGCGCCGAGGAACGGCCCCTGCCCCTGCGCTCGGCAACTCTTTGCGCCAGGGCGCCGTAGGTCGTCGTCTGGCCGTAGGGGATCGCTAACATCAGCGCGCCGACCTCGCGTCGGAGCGTGGTTCCTTCGAGCTTGAGGGGCGGCGTGAAGTCGGGCGCCGCGCCGCTGAAGTACAGGTCGAGCCAGCGTCGCGTTTCTGCAAAGATGGGCAAATCGAGGTTCGCTAATTCTTCATCCGCAAGCGCGGCGCGATCATATCTCTGACCGTCGAACCACAGTCCGACAAGTCGTTCGCCGTCGCTCGCGAGCGTGACCGGCCCGATCGGAGATTCATAGCGCGCGACATATCTCATCGGATTCCCTCAGATTCCAGGCTCGGCTCGGCGTTCTCTTCGGAGATAAAAAGAAGGGTGCGGCCCCAAAATTTGGAACCGCCCCCCCGCTTAGGTGAAATAAATGAAAGGTTTTTACCCTCAAAGTGTAAAACACAATGAGAGTGCTCTTATATATACCCGCCTTTTTCTTTCATGTCAACCTTCTTTCGTTGAATTTTTTCATTTTTTCACGTTTCTTTCCACGTATAGCTCCGTAACGTCCGCCTTGGGGCGCCACGGCATGATCTGCGGTCTCAAGGCCATATTTCCCCCCTGATTTCCTACGCGTAAAGGCGCTGACGCCGGTTGGACCCCGCTTTGGAACGCCCGCCTTCTCTGAAACATAATGGATGGCCGTCGGTAGCTCGACTCAGACTACAGGCTCGGAGGCTCTCTTCGGAGATAAAAAGGGCGCGGCCCAAAAAGCTGGAACCGCGCCCGGAAAGAAAGGTTTTTAGCTACTCATAATGTAAAACACAGTGAGAGCTTCCATATATATACCCACCTCTCCCTCTCATGTCAACCTTTTTTCGTTGAATTTTGCCATTTTTTTCATCTTTCTTTCCGCGTATAGCTCCGTAACGTCCGCCTTGGGACGCCTCAGCATGATCTGCGCAGCTTCAAGTCCGTATTTTCCTCTGATTTCCTACGCGTAAAGGCGCTGACGCCGGTTGGACCCCGCTTTGGAACGCCCGCCTTCTCTGAAACATAATGGATGGCCGTCGGTAGCTCGACTCAGACTACAGGCTCGGAGGCTCTCTTCGGAGATAAAAAGGGCGCGGCCCAAAAAGCTGGAACCGCGCCCGGAAAGAAAGGTTTTTAGCTGCTCATAATGTAAAACACATCGAGAGCTTCACTATATATACCCACCTCTCCCTCTCATGTCAACCTTTTTTCGTTGAATTTTTCCATTTTTTTCATTTTTCTTTCCGCGTATAGCTCCGTAGCGTCCGCCTTGGGACGCCTCAGCATGATCTGCGCGGCCTCAAGTCCGTATTTCCCCCTGATTTCCGACGCGTAAAGGCGCAGAAGCAGGTTGGGCGCTCGCTTGGGAACTCCCGCCTTCTCAGAAACATAAAGGATTATCCGTCGGTAGTGAGACTGAGATTCCAGCCTCGGTCGCTCTCTTCCCAGATAAAAAAAGGCGCGGCCCCAAAAATGGAACCGCGCCCCGAAAGGTTTTATTGTCCAATCCTAGAGATTCATGGACGTGCGTCATTATACCGCCTTTTTCTTCCATGTCAAACCTTTTTCTTCAAAAACGTTGCATTTTTCTGAAAAAGCCAAGATTTTGCGGCGACCGGCTAGAAAATTGGAAGGCGTCTGCCAACCTTTTTCCTCAAAAGGGACGCCGGCGTCCCTTTTTGGCAAGAGTTGAAGATGCAAAAAACGGAAAACAGAATCGCGTTTCACCCGGGAAATAGCGAGACGCGGGGCAAGTGGAGCCGACCGGGATCGAACCGGCGACCTTCGGCTTGCAAAGCCGACGCTCTCCCAATTGAGCTACGGCCCCTTATGGAGCGCTTGTCGCTAGGACAAGAACGCGCCCATTCTACACTGAAGAGGGAGGGCGTCAAGGCGCGCAGCGCGAGGATTACGCGTCTTTTTTCGGAGCAGCGCGATCATCCTCCTCGTAATATTCCACAGGGTCGTCGCCGTTCTCGGAATAGTGCGCGACAACGCTCTTGAGTTCATTCAGAAATTCTTCGCGAATCTTCTCCGGGGCAAGGATCTCCGCATGACGTCCGAATCCGAGAACCCAACGCGTGAAGGATTCGCCCGTCTCCGTGTCCATTTCAACGACGATTGCGCCGCTCGGCTCCTTCGTTAGCTTGACGACCGAACGGAGCTTCTGCTCCTCGACGACACGCGCCGCGTAGCGCGTGAAACGAACCGTCACGCGCGTCACAGGCGTCGCGCCTACGAAGGGCGCGACGGAGTTCGAAAGATACTTGTCGACGTCAAAATTCTCGCGCGAAAATTTGCGCTGCGGAAGCGATTTCGCATCGTAAAGCCGATCGACCTTCCAGGTCTTGATCTTACGATCGCGACAGCAGTATCCGATAAGATAGATCGAACTGTTCCAATAGATGAAATTGTACGGGTAGACGTCGTACGTCTTGCTGCGACGCGCTCTCACCGATCGGTATTTGATCCTCAACGCGCAGCTGTCGACCATCGAGATGAGCGCCTGGTCGACGAGACGACGCATCTGCTCGGAATAATGCATCTCCGTCGGTTCGAACCGATAGAAGAAGGGCGCGACGCGCTCCGCGTACTGCACCGTCTCTTCACGGAGAATCTGCTTAATTTTCTCGCGACTCGACTGGAGTCCGTCCCAGAAGAACGTTCCGCGCAGCGACGTCATGAGCGTCTGACCGACGTAAATCGAGAGGAGTTCGTCCCGGTCGAGACTCAGCGAAAAAGAAAAAGGGTTGCCGTCGTAGAAATATCGCTTCCGTCCGTGCGCTTCATTCTTCGTTCGGAACTCGCCAAATGCGTACTCAAGGGTCTTCAGGTCGCGCTTAATCGTTTTGCAACTGACGTCGAAGAGCGCCGCCATCTCCTCAAGGGTCAGGCCTTTAGGAGAGGTCGTCAGCGCCTGGAGGATATCCCATTGGCGCTTGAGTACGAACTTATTATCGCGAGTGGCTTTAGTTTTACCGCCGTTGCGGCGACGCCTCGTTTTTTTCACAGTCTTGGCGCTCTCTTCAGACGTTCCGGACGTCTTTTGCGCCGACGCTCGAGAAACGTGACGAGCTTCTTTCTTCACGGTTCGGTTCCTCCGGAGTCTTAATGAGAGAAAATAACGTCGCCCTTCATGGCGAACGCGACGTTCCGGCGGCGTCGGAACCGCCGTTATCGAGCCTCCGTCTTGCATGAAATCCGACGGGAAACAAAGGGCGCGGCGAGACGCCGCGCCCGTGATAGAGGATCAAAGGGAGAGCAGATATTCGACGAGGTCGTCGCACTCTTCCTCCGTCATATCTTCGATATCGCCGAAGACGTCGCCGTGGAAGCCTTCCAGGAAGACGTCGCGGAGCTCGACGTAGCTACCGTCGTGCATATAGGGCGGCGTGCGCCATATTCCGCGGAGCGTCGGCGTATCGAACTCGGCCATATGGTCGTAATCGGTACGCGAGCCGACGTCGTGCATCTTCATGTCGGTGAAGTATTCGCCGTGATGGCATTCCAGGCAGCCGTATTTCTCACTTTCAAAGATCGCCTTGCCGCGGAGCGCTTTCTCGCTGAGTTCGCCGTCGACGAGATAAGGACTCGGAACTTCCTCGAGCGACTTGATATATTCTTCGACGTCGACGCATGTTTCTTCCGGAACGTTTGCAAAGCAGATAAATTTGAAGCCGGTGCGAATCGCTTCTTCCGCGGTTTCACGTACGCCGTGCCACATCGCGGGCGGGGTCGCGATCGAGTAGATCATCGCTTTGGCGTTCTTCGGGTTACCCATTCCGTCGTTGAGAAGGTCCCAGTTGAGCGCGTCGGAGCGAGCGTCAGGATGGCAGCTGTTGCAGCTCTGCCAGGTCTGGAAGCACAGTTGCGCGTCGTTCCAGGCGAGTTCGCCGCGTCGCGCCGCGTCCATTTCAGGCTCGGGCCCGAGATCGCAGAATTCCTGCATCTTCGGACGACGCGCCGAGATATCGACGACGACGATCGTGTCGGAGAAATACATCCCGACGTAGACCTTATTGCCGATAACGGCGAGGCTTCTCGGCGCCTTATAGGGGAGCTTCCGCGACGTGAGCTTGATGCGCGTCTTGAGCCCGACAAGGAACGCGAGGAGCTGCGGCGCCTGGTCCGCGGTCGTCGCGTTCGAAAGGCCCATCTCCTTCGCTTCTTCAGCGTCTTTCGGAAGTCCTGCGAGTTTCTCGTGCGTACCGGCGCGGTCGACGACGCACAGCTCGTGAGTTCCGGCGAGCCCGATGCAGATCTTCTCATTGTCGGGCGTCACGACGATCGGCCACGGGTTGGCGGCGCCCGAGTCGACGTCGTCGAGGAGAACCGTGTTGATGAATTCGCGCTTTTCTGCGTCGATGATGCTGAACCCGTTCGTATTCATCCAGCCGCGTTCGACCTGCGTCGTCGGGAGCTGGTAGCGCGCGAGGATCGCGGTCGTGTAGACGTACTTTCCGTCGGGTGAAATCGCGATCTGGTGCATACTCGAACTTCCGTTCGGGAGCCGAATCTGCATCGTTTCGCCAGACGCGGTATCGAGGCACGTGATTTCCGCGGCGACATTCGCGCCGTCGGCGGGATCGAGCGGCAGGAAGTTCGCGGCGAAATAAGATCGATCGTCGGGCGTGAGAACGCCGGCGCAGGGCTCGTGAATCGCCGGATAGCGCGCTTCGACCGTGAAATCAGGGAGCGAGACCTTCGCGAGTTCCCAGTCGTGGCGCAAGCAGATATAGAGCGCCGAGCCGTCCGACGTGAGGCATAGTCCGCAGGGCGTGTGGCCGACGACCCCTTCGCCGGTCACGGTCCCCGACTCAAGATCGACGGCGCAGATCTTACCCTGATAATCGCCGTAGCCGACGTACATCGTCTTCTCGTCGGCGCTCATGCACATATCGTTGGGAACGCCAGGAAGAGGAATCGTCCTGGTCACGGCGGCGTCGGCGACAGATACGACCGCGATTTCCTTCGCGTCCATGTTGAGAGAATAGAGCGTCGAGCCGTCGCTTGTCGGTAAAAGCTTAATGGGGCCCTTGTAGTCGCCGGCATAGGCGCCGCTCGCGACGAGCATGACAAGAGACGTAACGACAGCAGTTATAAGAGTTCGCGTCGACATAAATTTCCTGCGTCTGTTTTCATAGAGAGACGCCGCCGCGAACGTCGTTTCTCGGGTTGCGATAAAATACGGGACGTCGCGCGATCCATATGCCGCAGGATCGTCGCGCGCGCGGCTCCCTATTCCACATGACGCGATTATCCTACGTCGAGGCGCGGATTTCAAGCTTTTTTGAGTTGAATCTGGAGATTTTCTAGAAATTAGGCTCCTGCGACCGTCGCGCGAGCGCTCTAGAAAAATAATGAAAATAGGGCCAAGAATCGCGGTCGGGGCGCCGCGGCGAGGCTCTTCAACGCGTCGATTGACCTGTAAGAACGCCTTCGCAAGGGTCGACGCGCGGCGTTAAAAAGAAAAAACGCGGTCGCTCGTAGGAGCTACCGCGTTTCATGCCGAAGAAAGGAATCGAACCTTCACCCCCAGCAATTGGGGACCAGGACCTGAACCTGGCGCGTCTGCCAATTCCGCCACTTCGGCTCAACGGCGATGATTATATCCTTAGAACGAGAGTTGAAAAGGGGCGTAAAATAGATTTTAGCGGCGTCGTTATCTCTCGCGCCTAAAAAATTACTCTGAGAAGCCGAGAAACCGATTGATAAGGGCCCCTCGCCCTCCTATAATACAACAAGTCCCGGCGGGTGGCGCGTCCCCTGGCGCGTTCTATCGACGACCTCGATAGCGTCGCGCGCTGCGCCTCTTCCGAGTCTGTTCGCTCGACTCCGACGATCGCACGACCGTCGCGACCTTCGAGCGCGCGGCGTTCGAGAGGCGCCGAATCCGCGTGCGAACGCGGCGACCGGAAAGGTCCTTCTTTAATAGAGGTGAAATTATATGGCAACAAAAAAAGACGAACTTCGAGAGCAGATTGTCGACCTTGAGAGTCAGATGAACGAGCTCCGGGATCTGGTGCGAGGGCTTCAAGGTCAGATGCTCGAGCTTCAGACGCGAGTTGAGAGTCCCGAGCCGGCGCCAACCGCCGTGACGTCCCTCTGGGGCGAATCGAAGACGCGACGCGCCGGAACGCGAAACGAACTCATGTTTCAGGGACTAGGGTTCTGTTGGTGCCCCGCGGGAGAATTCCAGATGGGTAGCCCGGCGGAGGAAGTCGACCGACGTTCCGACGAGATCCCGCACCACGTCAAGCTCACGAAAGGGTTCTGGCTCCTCGAGACGCCGGTAACGCAGAGAGTCTACGAACTCCTCATGAACAATAATCCGAGCGAATTCAAAGGCGACGACTTACCCGTCGAGAACGTTTGTTACGACGAGGCGATCGCGTTCTGCAACAAGCTCGACGCGCTCCTACCCGACAGTATGAGCGTCACGCTTCCAACGGAAGCGCAGTGGGAATACGCTTGTCGCGCCGGAACGACGACCCCATATTGGTGGGGCGATTCGCTCAACGGCGACCGCGCCAACTGCGACGGAAACTATCCCTCCGGAACGGAGGAACGAGGACGATTCCACAATAAGACGACGCCGGTGCGCAGCTACGGGTGCAACGAGTGGAATCTCTACGATATGCACGGCAACGTCTGGGAATGGTGCAAAGACTGGATCGGCGACTATTCCGCCGACGCGGTCGTCGACCCTGAAGGTCCCAAGACGGGCACGCTCCGCGCCGCGCGCGGCGGGAGCTGGAGCAATATCGCGCGCCGATGCCGCGCCGCCTACCGTTACGGTTTCATACCCGGCGTTCGCTCAAGCGAATGCGGGTTCCGCATCGCGCTTACGTCAACCGAATGACGCAACGCGCGAGGTCGTTCCGCAGACGGAACGAGTAAGTTCCGTCTGCGAAATCTTGATATTCATTTGACCTGTCAGAGCGTTACTCTTTATCTTCCGACGCTTTCTGACGAAGATCGTAGAGCTGGTATCCGACCTCTCGAACCGCCGCGATTGTTTCTTTGTAGGGTCGGTCGCAGACGTCGATAAGTCCTATCTGATAGTTTTCTCCGTCAAATCGACCCGTCGTCGCCTGGTCCTGATACTGGAACCAGTGCGTTCCTATAATCCACGGGTTCTTCAGCGCTCCGACGACGTAGTTTTTGTACGCATTCGCGCGGTCGTCCTGGTTCGCGCGAGGACCGAGGCCGGTATGGAAGAGTCCGCGGTCGAGCGCTCCGAAGTGGAACTCGCCGATAATGACTGGCTTATCGGGCCCTTCGACAGGCTTGAAGTCCTCGATCGAGGTGCGGTAGAAGTTGTAACTCACGACGTCGCAATATTTCTGACCGGCGGCGCGCGCAAGATCGTTGTTCCATGCGAACCGGCATCCGAGGTAGAGTTTTTGCGGCGCAAGTTCATGGACGAACGCGGCGATCTGAGAGAAGTATTTCTCGCATATCACCGTATAGAACGCGTCGTTGTCGGCGTTCGCGGTCGCGTTGTTGGGAGACTCAAAGGGCTCGGCGCGCAGCGCGTCCCAGCCTTCGACGTTCGTTTTCCACGCTTCGTTAAAGCGGTCGATCGTCTCGTATTTCTCGCGCAGCCAGTCGACGTACGCGTTCTTCACCGGCTGACCTTCCGGCGACGCGAGCGCGGCGACCGCAAGGGAGCCCTTCTCGCCCCAGGAGATCTCGTTGTCGACGAAATAACCGATGCACCAGGGGTCGTCGGCGGTCCTTTCGGCGATCCAAGCGATATTATCGCGGGTACGACGCGCAAATTCCTCGCTGAACGGGTCGACAAACTTGCCCCAATATCCGCTGCTTCCCGCGATGCTCGGGCCGCCGGTCGAGGTCGTCGCCGTATAGGGGGTCTTCGCGCCAAGGTAGACGCTCGGGTTGGACCAGTTGGCGATCGTATTGAGACCCCAGCTTCTGAGCCGACGCGGCACGAGCGCGCGATGCGCTTCACGCCATTCCGGACCATACTTCTTGTAGAGGTTCGACGCGGAGAAGTTATAGTTGAGATACTCGCCGCGGCCTACGTAATAGTTGTTCACCGAATGCGAACTGACGCTGAGGAATTGGGCATATTCAGAATCGCTATCGCGGCTCGTCGGGATCGCGGGGTCAAAGTAGAACTCGCGGTCGGTGAGCGGAGTGGTGGCGGAGTCATAGCCGACGCAGTCGACGCCATGGGACCAGAAGAGTTTGCCCTCCGGGTCGACGAAGTACCAGAATCCGTTGACTTTTTCAACGCGGAACGCGCCGGTCGCTTCGAGTTGAGGACCATTCGCCCAGCCGCCGTATTGATTGAATTCCGCAGGCTGATTCGCGGCGAGATCGGCGTCTTCTTCCTCGATTTGCGCGCGAAGTTCCTCGACGCTATGCGTCTTGCCGGGCCAATCCTTGTGCTTGAACTGGCCGAATTCGTCGATCATCGGGAAGAACTTCTCGGGGGGCCACTGGAGATACTCTTCGGTCGCCAATTTCGCGGGGTCGACAGGCTCGGCGACGATCTTCTCAAGGACCCAGGAATCGCCGCGACCATTCTGATTTTCAAAGGGGCGGATCGCGATGAGTTCGCTGCGGTCGAACGCGGCGCCCTTATCGACCGAATAGGAGTCCGTTTTGATCCCGCCCGGCTTGCCGCGCATCGCGAAGAGCTTTTCGCGGACCTCGGGGTTCAGGAGCGATTCAAACTCGATTCGCCAACGCTTCGACTCGCCCGGCTTGAGCTTCATCTCGCGCGTCACGACCCCGTCCATGGTCTGGAGGTCGCTTTTTGCGCTGTCCATCCGGCAGTAGAGCGTGATCTCTTCGTCGCTCGTCGAACGAACGTCCAGGATAAGCGCGCCGTAATCGGCAAGATTCCAATTATCTTCGAAGTGAATTCCCGGCCACCGATCGGTCGTGCCGTTCTTAATGGCGAGCGCGCCGTCGTCGACGCGGGTAACCT
The DNA here is from genome assembly GCA_050949645.1 of Thermoguttaceae bacterium. GTDB lineage: Bacteria > Planctomycetota > Planctomycetia > Pirellulales > Thermoguttaceae > RUG369. Next base: position 3,161,717 of record JBMNGC010000001.1, on the reverse strand, counting down.
CGACGCCCTGAAGGCGAATCGAATCGAGCGGAGTCGACGCGTCGAAGATCGTCAGCTCGCCCTTCGGAGCGTCGGGCGTCGCCGCCTGCGCCGGCGTCGCGCTCGAACTGAGGCAAAGGCACAGCGCGGCAAAGGCGGCTGCGCAGGTCGTTCCAAAAAATCTCATGGGCTTCTCCTTTCATGGTAGAAGAGAGGGGGGGGATGAACGCGCCGCTTTCAGGTAGAAAGGACGCGTTACGTATGCGAATCAGACTCGGACGCCATTCGCAGGTAGGGGCGCAGCGCGTCGACGTCGTCCTGACAGCGGTCGGCAACGTCGTTGACGCAATATCGGTCGTCGGGGAAAACAAAGAGCTCGAACCTCTCGACGGGGGCAAATTCGTCTTCTATTTCGTCGGGGTCGAGGGGCGTGCGCTTGAGGAACCAGTCGTCGACGACGAGCGCGCGTTCCGGCGAGCGAGAGTCCTTTGCGACGGCGAGGACGGAATCGCGAACCGCGCTCGATTCGTCGCAGAGGAGCGCGAGAAGATTCTGGCCCTCTTTCGACGTATCGAAGGCGCTCGTCGGCGCCGATTCGTCGATCTCTTCGGGCGGATCGTCGCTCCATTTTCCGGCGAAGGGCGAGACCTGTTGCGATTCAAGGCGCCAGAATCCGGGCTCCGCGAGCGTTTCGGCGAAATCATGCCAGTCGCGGAGCGTCGCGAAGAGATCGCGCGGCTCGCAGAGCGTCGGGAGTCGCAGCGTCGCGCCGGTTCCGTCGGGTAGCCGCACGATGAGCGGGACGCGGAGCTCTTCCGAATAGAAGGGCGACGTCGCGTCGCCGGCGCCGGGAATTCCGAGCGCCGAGGGATCGCCGAGCGCGAACCCGCGCGCTCCGGTAAGCGCGAAGAGCGCGTGTTTCGGAACGTCGCGCTCCTTGACGAGATTAAAGAACGCGCCGAAAACGTCGTCGAAGGTCGCGACGCCGCCGCAATAGGCCTGGACGACCGCCTGGCGGCGCTCCGGTTCGCTGAGCGCCGCAAGACGCCGGTGTTCCTCCTGAACGAGAGGGGCGCTCGACGCGGAGACGACGAGCGATTCGGCGTCAGGCGCGTCGTAAACGCGCTCGCGGCGCACGACGCGCTTCGCGCTCGTCGGTCGCCGGAAATAGGGCGGTCGCGCCGCGCCGTACGATTCAGGGTCGGAGAGTTCCTCCTCCTCCTCGATATGCCGGAACGACTCGCGAAGAGCGAGGGGCCAGTCCCATTCTTCGTTCCAGCCGGAAAGGAAACACCATACGAACCACGGCGCCGGCGTCTCGAGGACCTCATGGTCGTCGAGCTCGACGAGGAACCGCGCGAGCTTCTCGAAATTTTTGAAACATGCGGTTTCCTCGACGCTTTCGACCGGCGCGTCGACGCGTTCGGAGTCAAGGAGGATCCGGCCGTCGCAGTCGTCGCTATCGACGTAGGGCGCGTGCGCGACGCTTTCGACGTCAGAGATAAGAAACGTTCGATATCCTCGCTTTTTCATGACGCGAAAGATCGATTCGCGGTCCTCGAGCTTATCGTCGAGCGAGATCTCGTTGGGCGCTTCGCCGCGCAGGAACGCGCGATAGAGCGCGTCGCGGTCGAGGGAAGAGGCGTAAAAGGAATCGAAGAGGATCGATTCCGCGGCCAGCGCGTCGATCGAGGGCGTTTCGACGCTCGTCGCGCCGTAAGCGCCGAGTATATCGCAGTTAAGCCTATCGATCGTAAGGCAAAAGATATTCTTTGAGCGCCGTAGTTGGCGCGCAGCAACCGTATTCATCGCATTTGGCGAATCAGAACTCATAAAACGTCGTCTCCATACTCCCTGACATAACCGGAACGCGTCGCGCGCTCGCTTGCACCCATTATAGAAACGCCGGCCCCTTGGTTCAACAGGGGGCCGGCGTCGGCGATTCCAGAAAATCAGGGTCGTTCGCGCGTCATGAGACGGCGGGCGACGGCTGCGGATCGAGGTGTTCCATCACGATTTGGAGCATATCTTCAGCGATCGAGTTTTCTTCGCAGAGCACGAGCGCCGCGCCGGCGCGCTTCAAGATCGGAATGTTGGCGCGATATCGCGTTCGCGCGGCGATCTCGGCGGTAGGATTGAGGCCGCGGACCGTCTTAACGACGTCGATCGAGAGTTCGTCGCGCGGAATCGTAACGAAGACGACGTGCGCGTACCCGATCCCCGCGCGGCGGAGAATCTCGGGGTCCGCGCCGTCTCCTGAGACGGTCGGCACGTCGTTCTGGGAGAACGCCTGAAGATTGACGGGATTGAAGTCGACGACGCAGACCGAACGTTCGGCGGCAAGGAGCGCGTTCGCGAGCGTTTGACCGATGGGGCCCGCCCCGACGATGATCGCGTGTCCGGAAGAGTTAGAGATCGCGCGGATAAGCTGCGGCGAAATTCCCTCGTCCGCCTTGCTGACCTCGACGTCTTCGGGCTCCGCGCCGAGTTCTGCATCGCGATCTTGACCATATTCGGGGTGAGAACGAGGGACGCGACGGCGACAAAGAGCATCGTGTTGTACGTTTCGTCGTCGATCGCGCGCGCAAAGTAAGCGACGGAGAGGAGCATGAAGGCGAGTTCGCCAATCTGTGAGATCGAGACGCCATAGGCGATCGCGCTGCGTCGATCCATGCCGCAGACGCGCAGCGCGAAGGTCGCGCAGAACGCCTTAAAGACAATCGCGCCGAATAACGCCGCGAAGCAAAGGAGAGGATGCTGGAAAACGTAATTGAAGTCCGTCATCATCCCGAGCGAGATAAAGAAGACCGCCGAAAACGCTTCCCGGAAGGGCAGCACGAGGGAGTCGATCTGATGCGTGAGTCTGTTTTCGCCGAGAATAACGCCCGCTGCGAGCGCGCCGAGCGCAGGCGTGAGCCCTAGCGCCGCGGCGACGACGCACATTCCGGTAAGGATGACGATCGCGTAGAGAATCACGAGATCATTGGAACGGAGCGCGGCGAGGCGCGGAATGACGATCGCGCGGCTACCGACCTTCAACCCGACGACGATGACGCAGAAGAGGACCGACTTGACCGTCATATCGATCCAGGGGTTATTAAGGAAATAAGAGACGTCTTGTTCGGCGGTTGTCCCGAGGACGATCGGCAGAATGAGCAGTAGCGGCACGAGCGCGATATCCTGGAAGATGAGGACGCCGAGGGTCGCCTTCGTGCGCCGCGTGTCGGCGCGTGTCGGCGCGTCCGAGGTCGCAGAGCGTCTTGTAGACGAGCGCGGTCGAACTGAGCGCGACGACGCTCCCGAGCGCAAGGCCCGCGACCCAACCCATCTTGAAGATGACGCATATTAAAATTCCGAGCGCGATCGTCTCGCCCATCTGCAGCATGCCGCCGATGAACATGTACTTGGCGGTCGCCGTGAGCTGCGCAAAGGTAAATTCAATGCCGATCGAGAAGAGGAGCAGCAGGACTCCAAATTCGGTCGCCGCCTGGAGCGCGAAACGCCCCTCCTCCATTTTGGCGAATTCATCCTCGGCGGAGGCGTCCTCGGCGCTTCCCTTGCGCGCATTCCGCTCTTCGAGTTCGAGCCGCGCGCTTGCAAGTTCGCGGCGCAATTCCGCGTTCTCCGACTCAAGGGACGGCGCGGCGGCGAAGGGGTCGTCGTCGTCGATTCCCGTCGCCGCAGACTGCCAGCCCTCTTCGTCCGCTCTCCGCGCTTCTTCTTCCCGCGCGTCTCGTTCGATACGTTCCTCGTGACTCGCCTTCGCGCGCTGGTATGCGCGGACGTTCGTGAGGTCGAGACATCCCGGTCCGATAATCGCGCCGATCACAAGATAGCCGATGAGCGGCGACGCTTTGAGATACTTGCAGATAGTCCCCGCGATGAACCCGGAGATGAGAATGATCGCCATATTGGGAACGAAATATTCGTTCACGGCCCGCTCTTTTCAGGACGGCGCCGCCAAAGCAACGACGCGACTCTAAGACCTCGGTCTAAACTAATTCTATCGATGGGCGTATTATAAAAGGGGCCGTCGATTCGTAAAGGCGAATTTTGTAGCAAAATCGCGCTTTGCCGAGCAAAACGCAACGCTGATTTTAAGACGGCAGGCGAAATTCCTTCGCTAGTCTTCGGACCACAATTTAGCGAGCCACGGGGTCTTTTTGACGGCGCGGAGGCACGTTTTATTACGCCATCCGTCGATAGCGCAGTCGGGGTTCGGGTTGCCGTGGAAAACGATCACTTTAACGCCGGGGCGAGGCTTCGGCTCGAGGAAATATCCGAGCGGAAATCGGCGCATGAAATGACGTTTAAAGCTCAGGCACCATTCCGGGTCCCAGTATTCGAGCTCTTCCTTCTGCCGAATCGCCCAGCTCAGGTACGCCTGTTCGTTGCGGTGCGCCGCGTAGACCTTTTCGCGGTTCGAAAGGAAATACTCGAGAACGTCGGGTCGACTCCCAATTTCGAAGCGAAAGACCGACGAGTTGCCGATACCGGTCCCGGGAAGGTTCCAGTCCTCGATGATGCGGAAGGAGCCGGGGACCTCGAAGAAGGGGTCAAGAGAATCGGCGATCACGACGTCGAGGTCGAGGAAGAGCGCGGTCCCTTCGAGGTCGTCGAGCTTTTCCTGAAAGAGCGTGAGTTTCCGCCATCCTCGTTCGGGTCGCCCTTCGAGACCCGTCATTTCGGGAAGAGGACGCGTCTCAATCTCGGGTCGCAGGCCCGTTGTGTCGTCCGTGAAGCAGACAAAACGGTAATCGCACGAGAGATTTTGACGAACGCGCGATGCAAGGATATTGACGTACTTCGGCGAGAATTTGTCGCCCCATTTCATGCATATGACGTTTTTCATCGCTTTTCCCTTCGATTAAATTATGGATCGTGTTTCGCACAGTTCTCGTCGGATCCAACGAGAACCTCTTCGATAGGCTGGATCGCGCTCCAGTTGAGCAACGCGGGCGTTAAGACGAGCGCGGAGCCTGCGGCGACGGCGGCGGTCAGTATCCCCAGTCGCGCAAGATTCTGCCAGCCCGTCTCCTGACAGACGAGTCCGAACGTGAAGAGTCCGGCGACGGTCGCGCAGGCGACGCCGACGGCGAGCGCCTGTTCGCTCAGGAAGAATCGGTCGGGCGAATTCTCGTAATCCTCGGCGAATCGCTGACCGAAGCAGAGCGCGAGGAAAATTCCGACGGCGAGCGCGAGCCAGTTGATCGGGTTAAGGGAGATATTGAGGAGTCCAGCGGCGCCGAGGAGGACAAGGGTCGCGAACCCCGGCGCGAAGACGACTCCGAAGGCGCCGCGAAGGTTCTGGAACCGGATGTAGACGGAGATCGCGACCGCGAGAACGATCGTCGCGAAGTACCATGAAATCCATCGGCTCAGCTGCGCGCCCTTCTCGTATGTTATGACCGCGGGCCCCGTCGCGTTCGGGTCGACTTCTCGCAAATCTCGTACGAAATTCAGGAGGTTCGTCGCGTTCGCGGTCGATCGGAAGGAATAGACGCGCAGAACGACGCGACCCGTCGCCGCGCCGAGATACCGCGTCTTGAGCGCGTCGGAGAGGTCGTCGACGGAAGGCGCGGTTGAGTCGGACGCGTCGCGGAGCATGTAGAGGCGTTTGAGCGTCTCGAGCGCGGCGAGGCGTTCAAAGGAGTCGACGCGCTTCAGGTATTCCTGATCGGAGAGCGTCTCGAGTTCTTCGAGCGCGCGATTGAGATTCTCCTCGATCTCGAAGTTTTCCGTTCGCGAGACAAAGGCGCCCTGCGCCGCGTCGCGGAGCGACTCGACCGCCGCGACGAGCTCCTCGCGCGTTGGAATCGGAAGGGGTCCGATCTCGGGTCGCAGCGAACGGAGCGAGTCCCCGATCGCTTCGACGCGCAGAACGTCCTCCAGACCCGGCGTAGGAATCCGGTCCGCGACGTTGTCGACGTAAAAGCTCGGATCCTCCGACTGCGTCTCGTTCAGGCGCGCCGCAATTTCCTGCGCGGCGGCGACGGAGTCCGCGAAAATCGCGCCGTAAAGGGAACGACTCTCAAGATACTGCGAAGCGCGCTCATGCGTCCTGATATTTTCGAAGCGCAGACCGTGGAAGGACGCAAGGGTCGGATCGATCTTAACTTTTCCGATCCCCAGACATATCACGGCGGCGACGACGAGCCCGACAATCGCGAAGGCGCGAAGGTAAGGGTTCGTCAGTTCTCGGTCGATAACGAGGGTCGACGACGCCTCGACGCTCCGGAAGGGTCGCGCGCCGTCGACGAGCTTGAGCGCCGAGGGGGTCACGACGAGCGTCGCGAGCGTCGTGAGCGCGACGCCCGAGCCGCACATGAAGCAGAAGACGCGCGTCGCAACGTTCGTGAACGCGAACGCGATGGAGGCGATCGCCGCGACCGCCGCAAACGCCGCGATCGACGCGCCAGCGCCGGAAGCCGTTTCCATCAGCGCTTCGCTCGCCGAACGATTCGTTTGACGACGTTTCGTGTATTCCGAGAGATAGACGGCGGAGACCGCGATTCCGACGCAGAGCGTCACGAACCATTCGTGGACCGAGTCGGGGGAGGTACTGCGAAAGACGAGCGTCTGAACGCCGATCGTCCAGGACATGCCGACGAAGAGGGACGCAAGGACGACGAGGGGCCGCGAGATCGCGCCAAAGAAGGCCCAGAAGAAGACGAAGACGCTCGCGACGAGGAAGACGAGGCTCGCGAGGCTCGCGCGCTCGAAGGAGTCGTACTCGCGACGTTCCGTAAAGGGCTGGCCCGACGCCTCGACGATCGTCTTCGGATGCGCCTGTCGCACACGGTTGACGATCCCTTCGACCGCGGTCACCGCCTTCTGGTAGTCGTCCGCGTCGAGATTCTCGGCGAGTTCGAACATCACGCCGCCCCCGAGCGACGTTTCCGACTGGAAGATATAGTACGGATCAGGCTGAAGTTTTTTGGGGACGCTCGCTTCGACGCCGCTCACGACCGGCGACGGAACCTCTTCGGAGGAGGTCGTTTCGGGCCCGACGTGCGCCGCGAGAGAACGCGCGTAGGCGAGGACGTCCGCGGAAACGTCGTGCGAACGACGATCTTCGGCAAGGTCGGAGAGCGTGCGTTCCCTGAGTTCGTCCGCCATCGCGTCGGCGGCGAACTGGGACCAATCGCCGCGTTCGAGCGCGCGCGCCGTCTTGGCGAGCTCGAGCGCCTCCGCGTATTCGTCCGCGGAATAGAAGTAGAGCCGGTTCGTCTTGAAAGAATCGCTGTCGAACCCGTTACCGACGACGCTGAAGAGTTCCGGTCGCGCGAGGAGTTCGGCGTAGACCGCGTCGAGCGTCTCCTTGACGTCCTTCGGGGTCGTCTCGGAATCACGCTGTTCAACGACAACGTACGCCTCGACGGGGTTAACGACTTCCGCGAAGAATTCGTCGCGGAGCGTCGCGGCGACGCTCCCGGGGTTAAGGTCGAGTCGGAAGATCGAACGCTGCGTATCGAGGTAGCAGTAGGCGAAGAAGAGCGCGGCGGCGGCGACCGCGAACGCGCAGGCAAGGCATGGGACGGGCTTGCGCGCGCAAAGGCCCGTGAGCGCAACGACCTGTCGCGTCGTAAACCATCGACGCGCGCGGTCAGAGGTCTGGTCCTCTTCGGGGAGACGATTCGCCGGTTCTTTCGCCATATTAGAGCTCGCTTTCAGCGCGCCTGTTCTCGTAGGCCGCCTGTTTCTTGTCCCAATTTCTGAAATGTTCCACGTATTTGCGCTCGAAGTCCGGAACGGAGGCGGAGAGCGCCGTCTTCATCGGCGACTTCTTCTGCAACTGATACGCGTCGGCCGACGTGACGCCGCGCTGATTCTCAACGCGAAGCGTCGAGAGATACCATACAAGGGTTCGGTGCGTCGCGGGCGAATAATGGAGCATGAAGTGGACCCACGACCATGACTCGCGGTATTCTCGCGAGCGCATCTGGTCGACGCGCGTGAGCTTTTCGAGCCGCGAGAGGGACGGCGGAGAGCTGAAGAGCCCCGACGCGCGGTCCTCGACGTCCGGAAGGTAGGGGTTGCGGAATCCGCGTTCACCGGGCGGCGTCTCGAAGTATTTCGCGAGTCCTTCGTCGAGCCAGATCGGAATGTTGCGATGCGTCGCGTTCAGGTACGCGTGGGTCATCTCATGACGCACGTTCACGATGAGATTCGCGTCGTTCTGAACCATCAGGGTCCCCGGCTTATCGCCGTGGCGGATGTAGAGCGCGGGCCGGTCGACGGGCGCGCCCGGGAAGACGGTCGTGATGAAGCGCGTATAGGAGTCGCGGTCCTTGAAGACGCACAGTTCAATTTTTTCATTCGCCGTGGGGATTTGAAGATAGGTCGTCAGGTCGATCTGAAGCTGCACGAGCTCCGCCTGAAGGCCGGCGACGGAGTCGAGCGGGACGTTCGATTCGCAGACGACGCGACCGAGAACCATACAGTATGGTAGATACGCTGAGTAACTCGGAGAGAGGTCGACGCCGCCGGAGTCGTAAAAGCGTTGCGGATCATTAGCGCGGGTTGGCAACGACGACGCGACGCCGGGCGCGCCGGGCGCAAAGGTCGCCTGACGCGGTTCGCTCGCCATCCGCACCGTATCCCGGCGACGATCGCTCGCCTCCTGAGCCTCTCGGACCTCCTCTTCGGTAAGTTTCTTGCCGGGTCGGGCCAGAAAGGACGGAGTCGGGATCGGCGGAAGACTCGGTTTAGGGATAGGGATCACCAGGTCAAAAGCGGCGACTTGCGCGGCGATCGCTACCACCGCGACGACCGCGACGCAGCGCGCGCTCCTCAGGATTCCCCAATTTCGCATAACGACCCTCCTTAATCTGCTACGCGTTCCTATCGCGCGACGTTCGCGCATAGCGACGCATGGGGTACTTTAAGAAAAAAACAGGAGGAGCGCAAGCGCGAAAAGATCGCCTGAGAGACGGAGGAACAAAGAGCCGCGACGTTATTTATTTTTTCACAAAAGCGCGTACAATCGTCGCTGAGGAGCGCACGACGCGCCTTGACGCCGCAAAATGCGGTTCAACGCGGGAGAAACAGCATGGAAACATATTTGCCAGACGACGGAACGAACGCAACGTTGCGAAGACTTGCGGAAGAGGACTCGTACGGCGAGCGACGCGCATTCTGGCGCGACGTGCCGGAACTGCCGGCGCGACCGAGCGACGCTCATAAAGGAAACTTCGGGACCGCGCTCACGATCGGCGGAGCTCGCGGTATGACGGGCGCGGTCGGTCTCGCGGGGATAGCGGCGCTCGTCGCAGGGTCGGGCCTTTCGCGCCTCGCGGTCCCCGACGCGATTCTCGAAACGGTCGCGAGCTACGCGCCGGAATACACGACGATTCCCCTACCCTGCGACGCGCAGGGACGACTGGCCGACGCCGCGCTCGAACCGGCGCTCGAAGCCTCTCGGCAGGCGACCGCCGTCGCGGTCGGGCCGGGGCTCGGACGATCGGAGGCGCTCGACAAGCTCGTGACGGAGCTCTTCTTCGAACTCGATCGGCCCGCCCTCTTCGACGCCGACGCGCTCAACGCGCTCGCCGCCGCCGGCGTCTTTACGGACGATCCGCGATATGCGGACCGGTTTCCGAAGGGCGAGCGAATCTTTACGCCGCATCCGGGTGAATTTGAGCGTCTCTCCGGCGCAAAGCCGACCGGCGACGAAAGAGCGCGCCAGGACGCGTCGACGCGATGGCTCAAGAAATATGTCGCGAGATTCTACGGCCAGACGACGAACGCGCGCCGCGAAGATCGACGACCCGCAACGCTCCTCCTCAAGGGGGCAGGGACGGTCGTCACGAATCTCTCCTTCCCTCAAATCGGGGGCCATAAGATCAAACAGAAGACGAACGCGACGGGCAACGCGAACCTCGCGACGGGCGGCAGCGGCGACGTCCTCACGGGGCTGATTCTCGGACTCCTCTGTCAGGGCGCGTCATGCTTCGACGCGGCGCGAATCGGCGCGGCGATCCACGGCCTCGCTGCCGAAATCCGCGCAAAGATCGTCGCGCGCGGCGCGCTCGCCGGCGACGTCGTGCGATTCATACCCGTCGCCTTCGACTTCTACGCCGTCGCTCAATCCCACGCGTCCGGACGACAGTGGCTCCGCGTAGGGGGGCGAGACTAGCTCTTCAAAGCCGCTCTCCCGCGCCATATCGGCGTAAATGGCGCGTATCACGGCGTGCGAAGGGAATAAGTCCCCGAGCTCGAGCCCGCGCTTAGCAAGAAGTTCCTGAGCGACGCGCATCTTCGTTTCGTCCTCAAGCTCTTTACGCCGCACAATCGGGAACGTTTCCATCACGTAATCGAGCGCATTGATAGGCGCGGGGAAGATTTTCGTGAGCGCCGCGAAATCCTCGTCGGATTCCGGATGTTCCGTCGCAGGCCGCCACTCGCCGAACCCGAAATAGAGCCCGAAGAAGAGCGCGTCGAGCTCGCAACGAAGGATGAAGCGTCGCTCGTCGTCCCAGCGGAACGGCGGTCCATCGTACCCGACGCTTTCTGCGAAACCTTTCATATCCCATGCCGTGTACGCGAGTTCCAGAACGCGAGGTTTGATATAATCCGCGAACGACTGGTCGGGGGCGAAGGGACATGGAGCGGAATAGGTTGATGGGGGAAGTGTTGGTATCTGTTTGACGATAAACTTCGATAAATGCGTCCCGCTTATTTTCTGTCTGGCAATATAGTCGTGGACGTAACTCGACCAATCGGCACAGATGGTGTGACCGAGCCCATCGCCCGCGCCGCCATCCTTTAAAAAGAACAGTGACTCAGTGTGTCCGAATCCGACAATCGGCGTCATCGTGGCGATCACAGTCCTCTCATTTGTGCTTCCTGCAATATCCCTCCAGCCCATTAAAAATTGGGTTGATTCTGGTATCCGCTTTAAAACTTCCTCGTCTCGAACCCAGTATCTCGGCATAGTGGTGTAATTCGGATTCAGGTATCTTTCTACGGGAACGTCGGGAAGCTGCGTCGATTTCGACCCCTCGGGTAAATCGCTATAATCTCCGAAACGGTGATTATAATGATGCGTCATTTTTGCTTCGAAGAGCGGCCAGAATTCGGTTTTGTCAGGGGTCTGGAAACGGTTGCCGATCAGGGAGCCGCCAAGTTCTTCAAGTTCGACGTGAGTATAGAAAAGCCGGGAGTCGCTTGCCATATTGAACATATTTTGGAAGGAAACATCCCACGGATTTGCTTCCTCATGTCGTTCGTTCTTCTCGCGAAGGAGGACAGGAACGCGGCGATAGACGGCTTTCGAGAGTTCCAAGTCTTTGACGCCGCGAAAGACGGGACAGGTCAGCGTGTTCGGATTGAGAAGCTCGACGTCGTCGCCTGTCAGCGTGAAAGCGCGTCCTTCCTCGTCGATATCGGACGTAGAGAGGTTAAAGAACGCCATTCGGGGCTTAGTACGTGTTGCTACTTTCTCGCCGCGAGTCGTAAGAAGCGTGAATTTCACGCGGCTGTGGACGGCAGGGAAGAGCCCCTTTCTGTTTTCAAAATCGTAAAGAGTAAAGATGGCGTTCTTCTGGATGAGATCCTGAAAGAAGAACCGCGTCGAATGGTCCATCGCGATTCCACTTGGAACAATAAACCCGGCACGCCCGGTTGGAGCAGCGAGCTTCCGATCGAGTTCCGCGAAGAGTGCGTATGTATTTATCCTGCCGACTCCGCAGAGGGGAAAACGACTGGATAGGCGTGGAAAGGCGCTCTGCGCCTGCGAGCGACGCGATGCGTGACGGTAGGCCTCAAAGAGCTCCGGGCGGTCGTACGCAAGACTTTTGATCATTCGTCCGCGTTCCGCTTGGTTTCGCGCGTTGGCGATCTCGGGAGCGCGCTGCGCGAACCACTCCTTGTCCTGAAGCATTACCTGTTCCCACGGGGGGTTACCCAGAACAACGTCGAAGCCGCCCCTCGAGCCCGGTCCGAAGACTTCAGGGAACTCAATATCCCAGTGGAAGGCGTCATATTCCTCAGCGACCTGCCGGTTGCGCTCCAGAAGGGTTGGGTCGAGTGTTTCCGGGTCTATCTTTGCTCTCACGACGACGTCGTTCGTCACGCAGTATTCGACGGTCGCTTTTGTTTTTTCAAGGAGGAAGGCGCCGCAGAAGAGGTCGCGGAGCGCCTTTTCCCGGAGAAACCCAGCGGACGCGCGATATTCGTTATAGAGTCCGCTCCTGAGCTGGTAGTCGTCGGCGGTGTCGTTCGGGAGCGCGTTGAAATTGGGCGCGGAGGGCAAAGAGCGCTTTTCATACAACGCAGGGTCCAACAAAGACTGGTGTCCCCTTGCCGACTCGCGATTGCGCTTCTTGAGCTCCGTGCAAACTTCTTTATCGTCCCCTTCAAGGGGCTTGAACGCGTCGTCTGGGATCACGTCGTGGGGTTTTTTTTCACGTAACTTCCCCTTCGGCTCGACGCCGTCGAGCTGTTCCTGCGTCGCGCCGATGAGCGAGTTGCCGCAACGGATACGGTGATCGAGGAACATGAGAGCCTTCTCAGGCTCCATCGTTTCAAGCCAGAGCGCAAATTTGCAGAGCTCCACCGCCATCTCGTTCAGGTCGACCCCGTAAATGCAGTTCGCGACGACGTCGCGGATCGCTTCGCGCAGATCGGCGGGGGTCGGCTCCGCGAGTTCGTCGTCGCCGGTCCGGATATTCGCGAGTCGTTTCCCGAGTCTTCGCGCCGCCCCGACGAGGAAATGGCCGCTCCCGCACGCGGGGTCGCAGACCTTCATCCCGAGGAGCCGGCGCTCCCGTTCCGCGACGTCGTTGGCGCCCTCGAGGGTCTCCTTGAGCGTCGGTTCAAGCGCCGTTTCGATGAGCGAGTTCACCAGCGACGTCGGGGTGTAATAGCTTCCCGTCGTCTTCCGCTCGTTACCCGCGGTCGTCTGGAGCCAGAAGCTCCCGGAGCGTCGCCGCGAACGCGTGTCGACCTCGGGCCGCTGCTCAAGGAGGAGCTCGTAGACGCTTCCAATTTCTTCCGCGCCGAGATTCCGGTAATCGACGAGCTGACGGACGTTGTTCTTACGCGTGTGCGTAAGCTCTCGGACCGCCGCGAGGAGGTCGATATTTTCAAGCTTGCAGCCCTGTAGCGTCGGCATGAAATCTGGCCCGAAGAGCGCCGAGTCGAACTGGGGGATCGCCAGCTCCGGTTTCCCGTCGTTAAAGCATCGAAAGACGAGACTGAGCTGATCCCAGAGATCGACGTGGCGCGACCCTCGAATATTGCGCGAGATGCGACGTATCCGCGAAATCGAATAATATTTCATATACCGTTCGAAATTCGCCGTTTCATCGACGCTTTTCTTTTTCGTCGAATCGAAGAGGAGTCCTCGATCTTCCGCCATCAGGAGGAAGATAATCCTGTAGACCACGTGTAGGATCTCATGGTAATAATCCTGCGCGTCGTATTTTTTCCCCTTCGCGTCGCGACCGGTCCTGAGCGCTTCGCGGAGCGCCTCGTTTGACCGGCACGCCAGGAACCCCGCGCCGAGATAATTGACCGCCGCCGCGACGCCGTCGTAGAGTCCGTCGAGCGCGCGCACGCCGTCCGTTTGGACCTGGTTGTGCCATTTTTCGAGCCAGCATTCGGTATCGCGGTCCGCTTCCTCCTCCGAGAGCGCGCCCGACTCCTCGAGAATCTCCTCCGCCAAGCTTCGTTTTGCGAACCGCGAGCGGTGCGCAAGGAGATAAAAGAGGTAGAAGTTTCCATAATCGTCCGTCTCCATGATCGTTTCGAGATCAAATTCAACGAACGCCGCGCGCGTAAAGGACGCGTTATCGCGCAGAAAGCGGAACTTCAGGCCGTTCGTAACGACGCCCCACATGTAAGGGTCGCTCTGATTCAGAAATTCCTGCATGAGCGAATGGGGCGTCATGCGGCGATTCTCAGGGTTGCGCGGATCCTTCTTTTCAAGGTCCTGACGGAAACTATCGAGATAGAGCGCGACCGGCTCCACAACGCGGTGCGTGATGAGATACTGGTTCCCGTCGACTTCTTCCCCGCCGCGAAGATATTCGGGCTGAAACCCCAGGATTCTGAAGAGTGGCAGGAGCCATTTTTGCCGGGTCAGCGCGACGCCGAAATCGTCGTCGGGCAACTCCTTGCGACGACCTTGAAAATCATCCCAGTAGATTTTTGCGTAGCCCCATGCTCGCGTGACAAGTTCGTTGAGACGCACGCCGGGGAGATCGGAATAGTCCTGCGGCCGGAGCCCCGGCACGGTCGGGTCGTTCGCAGCGATCCTCGCGAGCATCTCGTTCGAAAAGAGTCCCCCTTCAACGCGGATATTCCGGAATTCAAGGGAAGAGCCCTTGCCTCGCGCGCGGCGCGGAGCGCGCGAGGGAGCTCTCTTGCGAGTTAGGTCGGCAGTTCTCTGTGGACGGGCCATTTTTCGTTCATCGTACGCAATGCGCCTCGAAAAGGGTTATAGAAACTCGTCGAGCCCGCGGTTGCCAAGTTCTTCGACAAGCGCCTTGATCGAGTTCTCGTCTCCAAATTGGGTAATCAAGAGCGCGTCGCCGGCGTCGACAACGAGGAGTCCTTCGACGTCGCGGAAAGTATACCTGCGCGAGCCGCGCTCCAGCTTGTTATCGGACGTCGCGGCGGTAAGGTATAGGTTGGCGCCATTGAGCGCGACGACGTCGACGTCGCCCGATTTCGAATCGCCAGCCCAATCTTTCTCCATCCTCCGCGAAATTTCAATAGAGTCTCCGGAATCGACGATTTTGAGATTCTCAACGTTCCCGAGCGCGACGACGCGGCGCCGCTGCAGGGGCGCGTCGCTCGTCACGCGGACGTAGTTCTTAGACGTCGAGGGGTCGACTTCGACGGGCTCGGCGCCGCCGGTTCCCTCCCAGAGGACGAAGTTGCCCGAGGAAGGGATCCCGAGACGTCTCATTTCAGAGAAGGACCCGACGTCGCTCCAGCGGAACGAGTCGACGGGGATCGCGACGACGCTTTCAGCGCGTTGAAGCACGGCGCGGTCGATCGAAATTTTCGGGAGCCGCACGAACGCGCTTGCAAAGACGTCGCTTTCGAAGACGCGGTCGAGCGCGCCGGAGGAGATTCCCTCGGAGATTAGTCGCGCCATGGCGTCGAGAGGCTCGGCGGACTCCGGCTCAAATCGGCGGATGAGCTCGAGAATCCGCCGCGCTTTCCAGACAAAAATACCGGCGTTCCAGAAGAACCGCCCCGACGCGACGTAGCGCCGCGCCGTCTCAGGGTCGGGTTTCTCCCGAAAGACGGCGACCTGAAACGCCTCCGGGTCGCTCGGAAGGGGCGCGCCGCGCTCGATGTAGCCGTAGGCGGAGGACGCCTCGAGGGGCCGGATCCCGAGCGTCGCCAGGCGCGTCGGGTCCTCTTCGACGAGCGCGACCGCGCGGCGAATCGTCGCACGAAACGCGTCGACCGGCGATATCCAATGATCGGAGGGGAGCACGACGAGGGTCGCGTCGGGGTCGATCGACGCCGCGACGAGCGCGCCCCACGCAACGCAGGGCGCCGTCTCGCGACCGACCGGCTCCAGGAGCGCGCGACCATACTTCTCGCGCGGAACCGACGCGTCGAGCGCCGCGGAGCACCGGCGACTCGCGACGATATAACGTCGCGACGGCGCAACGAGTTCGTCGAGCCGGTCGATCGTCGCGGCGCAGAGCGCGCGGCCCTCTGGCGTCAGCGGCAGAAAGGGTTTGGGACGCTCGCGGCGACTCTCGGGCCAGAGCCGAGCGCCCGGCCCGCCCGCCATAACGACGGCAAAGAGATTCGAACGTTCCGCCGTCGCCGCGCCGAAAGTGTCGCTCATTCCGCCCCCTTCTCCCGGTAATACCTTTCGAGCGCGTTCATCGTCTCGGTCGGGTAATCGGTCGCGAAAGAGGCGCAGCCGGCGTCAAGGAGAGTCTTGTACGTCTCGTACTTGTCGCCGTTGTTCCAGGAGAGCGTCTCAAAGATCACGCCCTTCTTGCGCAACTCGGTTCCGCAGCGACGGAGAACTTCCGACGAAGGTTTGGCGACGCCCGAGGCGTCGACCGAAACGTGAACCTGAAGCGCGTAGAGGCCCTCGAAGCCCTGATCGCGAATGACGTTGAAGCGATCTTCCAGGTCCTCGGGCGTGCCGTTCCAGGTCGTCGGCATCCAGAGCATCGCTTTCGAACGCGGCGCGTTCTTCTTCCATTCCTTGATTTCATTGTAGTTCGAGGAACACATGATAATCTGCGGATGCACGCTGCGCGTCGCGTCGGCGAGGAGCTTGAAATCGACCTTCTTGATATCGAAGAAGACGAGCCTCGACGGGTCCTCCTTGAGCGCGGCGACCATCGCGTCGATATCCGCCATCCGCTGGCCCTTGAATTCCTCGCCCTTGTAGGCGCCGACGTCGAGTTTGAGGCATTCCTCGTAGGTTATGTCCGCGACGCCCTTGCTGCGAACCTCTTCCGGCGCGTCGGGGATAATCCGCTTAAAATCGTTATCGTGGAAGGAGACGATCACGCCGTCCTTCGTCTGGCGGATATCCGCCTCCGGGACGATCCCGCGGCTCCACGCGAGCCGGAACGTGTCGAGGGTCCCCTCGGGCGCTTCGTTACCCATCCCGCGGTGCCCCTGAACGAGGACCTCGTCGAGGGGGATATTGTCGACGATGTTCCAGTCGTCGGGGGATTCGGCGTAGAATTCGTCAATCGCGGCGAACGTTATGTCGGGACGGTCGGACCCGAAGCCCATCGAGCCGACGGAAATGAGCGCCTTCACAAATTCGGGGTCCTGTTCCGCCTGAGGACAGTCCTTAGTGCGCCATGGCATCGTCTGGAATTCGATTCCGCGCTTGCGGCATTCATCGGCGCATTGGCGGAGACATGCAAGGGACGGTTGGAAGTTCCCGTCGGCGTCCTTCGCAACGTGGATCTGGAGGCGTTTAATCCCCGAGAAATTCTTCTCCCGGAGCGACTCAAAACGCTTCTCGACGTCCTGGTCGGTATATCTCCCGAGCCCCATCCAGAGGGTCGCGTCGTAATAATCGGGGTTGATCTCGGCCCAGCGTTCGAGCTCGGCTTCGTTCCCGGACGTGAGCGTGATCTGGTAACGAACTTCCTGCACCGCGTCGGCGAGCGCCTGGAAGTCGACATTCTTGACGTCGATCACGATCTCGCGACGCTCGTCAACCTTGAGCGCGTCGACGATCTCTTCGATCGACACGACCTTCTCGCCCTTAAATTCTTCGCCGCGGAAGGAACCGATATCGAGCTTGCGGACCTCCTCAAAAGTCATCGATTCGACGCTCGATTTGCGGATCTCTTCCGATTCATGGGGACAGACGCGCTCGAAGTTCCCGTCGTGGAACATCATAATGTGTCCGTCCTTCGTCGTGCGAACGTCGACTTCGGGGATACCGCCCATTCCCCATGTGAGCTCCAGGGACGAGATGCAGTTTTCCGGCGCAAGATCGCCGGCGCCGCGGTGCGCGACGACCGTGATCGTCTCGCGAGACTTGTTGCGAATCGTCCAAGCGGCGTCGGACGCCATCGCGAACCCCGCGGCGAGCGTCGCCGCAACCGCGAGGAACGCGACTCCAGATTTCAAAGGTTTCATAGAAAGCTACCTTTCAGCAATAAAAAGCGCGCCTGCCGCAGCAAACGGCAGGCGCGCGAGTTTCAGTGCGGCAATTCTTCGTTGAATGCGCCGTCTTCGTCTTCCGTCATGGCGTCTTCGCCAGAGTGGAGCTGCATCCCGCCGCGGCTCCAGTAATGCCTTCGAAGCGTGTCGAGCGAATTAAAGACCCGGCTCGGCTCGGCCATGTTTTTCATCTCAAGGGACCCGTCGGTGAGATCGGACGTGAAAAGCGCGATGGTGCCGACGCCGCCCATGAAGTATTTCTGCACAAAGCTTTGAAGACTGCGGATATCCTTGATCGCGCCGATATGCATCGAGTCCGTCGTCTTGTTGAAGATTCCGCGCGTCGTGAGAAAGGTCGTCGCGCGTGGATTGTCGGGGTCGACGCGGAGCTCGTAACGAATTCCAAAGACGGCGTAGATCCAGCAGCACCCTCGCCAGACCCAGAGGATAAGGGGAACGAGGAGGCAGATGATCCAGATCCACATGATTTTACCCCAGGGGAAAGCGCTCTTCTCCTTCGCAGGGGCGGAGTCTTTCGGCGCAGGGTCGGGCGCGGCCGCCGATTCGGAGTCCGCGTCGGACGCAGCTTTGGGGGCCGACTTTTTCGCGTCGGCGTCGGACGAGTCGGCGACGTCGGCGATATCGACGTCCTGCGCGAAAGCTAAGGACGTGAAGAGGGGCGCGTCAAAAGTGACGGCGTCGGCGGCGCCGCCGCCAGACGCTTTCTCGCGCGACTTGCGGATCTCCGAACAGCTGAACCGGAAGGCGAGCGCAATGAACGCAATTGTGACCAACGTCAGCAGAAAGATCTCGGGATAGAACGCCTTAAAGGAGGGTCGGCCTGCGCGCCAAGGTTCGTTCGTCGCGTTGTTATTCTGATTTTTTGCCATGGTACGTTCCTCACAGGAGCAAGATGAGCCGCCAACCTGCGTGCGACCTTTGCAGACGCGCGGGAATGAGCGCGTCAGCGGAACCGACCTCCCGTCGTCGGCCGCCGAATCACGGTTCATTGTAGTAAGCAGTGGGGAGAAAATCAACGAGTGGGCAAGGTAAATTTAGGCAAAACCGACGAAATCTACCGCAACCTAAGCCAAACCAGCGCTCCTCGATCGAGGACCTTATCAGGCGTTATTTCTGTTACTTATATCACAGTCTCGACTGATTAATCGTTAAAAACCTTTTTTTGATGCCCCGTCCTTCTTTTTCTGTTGTTCCAACCGCGTTCTTTGGTTATACTTGACCACGGCCTGTCGCCGCGATCGCATCAACGATCGATCGTCCTTTACACTTACCCCGAGAGAGGCGTCGTCATGAAGAATTTTGTTTACCCGACGAGCGCTGGAAGATTCGTCGCGCGCGTCGTCGTTACGGCGTTCCTTGTCGCCGTCGTTGCGATTGCGCCCGCGAGAACCGCTCGCGCCGCCGCAGGCGACGACCTTCTCGCTACGGGACAGTCCCACTATCAGAACGGCGATTTCAACGCGGCGGTCTCGACGCTCGAGGCTTTTATCTCGCAGTATCCGACGTCGACGAGTCGCAACAAGGGGGAGCTCTATCTCGGATGCTCGTACCTTGCGCGCAACGCGAGCGCGAACGATATCGCGAGCGCCAGAAGCCATTTCGACTATATCCTCGCGCAGGGTAAGAGCGCCGGATATTATCGCGACGCGTTCTTCCACAACGCGCGATCCTACTATAATTCGCGCGATTACGAGAACGCGAAAACGCAGCTCCTCGAATTCCTCAACGAATTTCCCAGCGACGACTTCCTCCAGTATGTTTACTATTACCTCGGGGTCTGCGAAACGAACGTCGGCACGCTCGACCAGGCGATCTCATGGTACGACCGCAGCGAAGCCGAATTTCCTAACTCGCCCCTGAGGTGGTTCTGCAAACTTGAAAAAGCGACGCTCCACGGGCGGATGGGTCAATACTCGGAATCGGAGCGACAACTCGCGGCGATCGCCTCCGACTCGACTGCGCCCTCGAACGTCGTCGGCCAGGCGACGATCCAGCGCGCGCTCATCATGCTTGTCCAGCGCGACGCCCAGGGCGCCATCCGGCTCCTCGACTCCTATATCCAACGCTACCGGAACGATCCGAACTCCGTCACGACCGTTCAGGACGCGTATCTCTACGAAGCGTACGCCTACTTCGCGATGAAGGAATATCAGCGCGCGCTGAACCTGATCGACGAGGTCGAACGCATCGGCTCGACGTTGCCCCCCGCCGCCGCCTCCGTCAAGCTCAAGCTCTTCCTCGCGCTCGGCCGAACCGCGGACGCGGAATCGCTCCTCAATCGCCTCGCGAACTCGCCCTACGGCCTCGACAAGCCGGACGTCATCACCGCCCATCGCGCGATGATCGACGCCGTCCTCGGGAACCGCGACCGCGTGATCAGCAGCCTCAACGCGATGCTCTCCCCGAGATCGACGAGTCCGACCTCGAACGTCGTTGAATTCAATTATTTCAACACGTCTCGCAACCACCTCGATCCCCTTGATTTCGTCGAGGCGTGCGGGAGCCTCACGGTCGCGTACGCCGGCCAGTACGGCGCGACGAAGAACCCCTCCGACAACGCCGCGCAGGAAGCGCTCTATCAGGCGACGGCGCGATACGTCGCGACGCTACGCGACCCCGCTATCGAGTTGATCCTCGGAGCGATTGACAGAGCGCGTAAAGCCGCGATCACGAATCCGAACAACCCTCATGAGGGTTTTGACGCAATCACGCCGGGCTTGAATCCTGGAGCGCCCGTCGGCGGAGACGGATTCACGAACCCGGGCTTGAATAATCAGAATAACGGAATCTCGACGCCGCCGAACAATCAGAACAGCGGCGGGAACCAGAACAGCGGTTCGAACCAGAATCAGAACACTTACGCGCCCGGTTCGAATACCAATACCAACCAGCGCCCGCCCTTCCCGCCGGCGAACAATTCGAACAACCAGTCGGGCTCGACGAACTCGTCCGGATATCCTAACGATCCGAACGCGAACGTCGGTCAGGGCGATCAGCTCCCCGCGGCGAATCGCTTGACGCCCGAGCAAGCGCGCCTTGCGCTCGAGCAGGCGACGAACTACTACGCGAACCTCGAATTTGATCGCGCGAACGAGGTTCTCCTCGAAGCGATGATGCAGTCGGAGACCTTTTGGACCGACTCTCCCGCCGAAGCGGCGCGCATCGCGCTCCTGCGCGCCAACGCGCTCCTGGAGCTCGGGAAACGCTCGGAAGCGCAGATGACATGCCAGGACCTCGTCGCTCAGGCGCCGAACACTCAGGAAGCGTCCGTAGCGTATTATTACCTCGGCGCGCTCGCGGACTCGGTCGGTCGTCGCGACGAAGCGATTGACAACCTACGGCGCGCCACGAGCGGCGGACGCGATTTCCCCTACGCCGACGCGGCGCTCTATTATCTCGGAATCAACGAACAGGAACGCGGCGACGTCAATTCCGCGGTCCAGTCCTTTAACAGGATCTACCGCAACTATCCCTCGAGTCCCTATTGGAGCCACGCCGTCTGGAGTCTCGCGCGCATCGAGGCGGACCGCCGAAACGACGTGCCCGCCGAAAAGCTCGTCAACGAAGCGCTCGGGAACCGTCCCGACTCCGCGATCGTCGATTATCTCCTCTTCCTTAAGGGCGAAATCGCGCTCCGCGCAAAGGATTACGATAAAGCGATGATCGCCTTCGATATGATCGTCGACCAGTATCCCGATAGCGTCTGGTTTTCTCAGGCGAAGAATCGCCTCACGACGATCCCGGAACGATTCCTTAACACCGCGGCGGGCCTTGCGCCGGTCGAAGAGCCGATCGTCGCGGAGCCGCCCCCTCGACCGCGCGTCGACGCGCCGCTCCAGAACAACCTTGGCGTCAACGACGCGTATATCTCCTCTGATCGACGAGGACTCGATCAGAATTCGCCTACCTCCGTGCGTATCCCGACGTCGGAAGAGCTGCGCCTGCGTGCGCTTCAAGGAATCGCGTCGAACGCCAACCGCGGATCGTCGAGCTCGACGAACTCGTCTCAGACGCAACAGAACCCCCCGTCCTCCTCGGGCTCTTCGTCCCGAAATTCCACGTCGCGCTACGGAAACAGTTCAGGGCTATAGAGCGTCGCGCGCCGTCCGCCGGCATAAAAAAAGCCCGACGCGCCATCGGACGTGTCGGGCATAACGAAATCTCTACGCGCTCACGCGTTCACGCGCTGTCGGCGTCCGCCTCGGGCTCTTGATCGCCAGAGTCGGAGTCGCCGACGTCCAGGAATTCGACGCGCGGGTCAAGAACGAGGCGCGCCGCGACGCCTTCAGGGACGGGTTCAATCGGCAACACGGAACTAGCGCTCTCGACCGTTGCGCCCGCGATTTCAAGAACGCTCGTCGCCGCGTTACGCGCCGCTTCGAGCTGCGAGAGCAGGAGCGGCGAACCTTGCGTCGAAGCCTGGACGACAAATACGTAAGCGTTCGGCGTTTCCCCGGAAAGCTTGTAAATCTGAGACGGATAATTTCTGGCTGACGTCATCTTATTCCTCTTTTGTTAGAACCTCTTCAGATCTCGAGCGAACGTCGCTCGAGCTCCTTGCGGAGCTTTTTGAACGCGGCGCACGCAAGGCGACTGACCCACGATTGCGTGACCCCGAGCTCCCGCGCAACCGCGTCCTGCGTCTTGTCCTCGAAACAGAGCCTCGTCACGATGAGGCGCGAGCGCGGATCGAGCGTCTTGAGCGATTCGACCGCGAGCGCGGCGAGTCGTTCGCGTTCCTCCCGTTCGTCGCGCGTCGAACGTTCCCGCCAGTCGTGCTCGTCGATGGGATCCTCGGTATCCTCAAATGGCTGAAACTCGAACCTGCGGCGGCGCGTTACGGCGCGCGTCTCGTTGCGAATCGCTTTGTCGATCTGGAAGGATATCCAGTACGAATATTTCACGCCGTACCCCGGATCGAACTTCTCGACCGCAAAGGCGACCCCCAGGAGCCCCGCGGCGATCTTTTCGTCGTAATTGAGCGCGCGCCCGTACCCGTGAACGTCGATCATCTTGCGCACAAGGGGCAGATGGCGCCTGATCTCTTCGTCCGTCGCGCGCTCAAATCGCGAAATTCCATGCCAACGCGCTTTCTTTTTCGACGCGGTCTCGACGTCCTCTTTGACAAGCGGCGCCGTTAACATTGCTTCTTTCATAAATCAATCCTTTGCAAAGAAAGTTACGAGAATCACGAAGTTTCGATAATTGCGCCTCATATTCCCAGGAGTCCTCCGACGCAGTCTCCGGCGTAATCCGTGAGCTCCGTGATCGCCCAGACGAGCGCGTCAAGGCGATCGACGCTCTGATCGGGAGTCGACGGTCCGGCGTAAGAGGTCATCTCTTCCTCGAGCTCGGGAAAGACGCCGACGTGGCTCACGCGGGAATTCTGGTAAAGAATGGCGATCGGTTCCGCGCGAAGAATCTTTCCGCGCGTCGCTCTCACGGGCCGGACCGGCAGATCAGGGTCGACCTGTCGTAGCGCGGCCGCGACGAGGTCGCCGCCCTGATTGATCTCGACGACGACCGCGTCCCCCTGCCAGAAGCGGTAGGCCTCGACGACTTCGCGCGCCCAGCGATCGGGCGGCGCGTGGAGCGACCGGTCGTCGAGGACGTAGAAGAAGGGCCGACCGTCCGCCGCGCGAATCCGACCCGCCACGACGACCCCCGTGTTGTCGCTGCGCGTCCCGCTCGTCACCGCGGGGTCGACGCCGACGACGATCCGCTCGAGATCGCGCGGCGCCGCCAAGACGCGGTTCCGGTCGATCGTCTCCTGCTTCCAAAGCGCGTTGACGAGGTCGTTCGAGAATTCCCCATACAAAAATCGCTTCTTCATCTGCTCCGAACCGGACGCAAGGGTCGATTCGATGTAGTCTTTTGGGAGGTTCTCAACGTTGTCCGCGGGGTTGATCTGAATCGCGCCGTAGCTCTCGAAGTCGAGAACGCGGGTACGCGTCGTCGGATTTATGCCCTCGATAAAGAGCCGGTAACTCCAGTGCGAACGACCCGGCGGGTTGCAGTCGAAGAAGGCGCGGTTGCGCAGCGGTTTTCCGTTCCGGTCAAAGCGGCGTTGCGCGAGCCGCGTCGTCGCGATTTCGACGGAGGAATATGCGATTTCCGAACACTCGTTGAAGTAAACGCCCGCGTATTCGCGCCCGAGAATCCGTTCGACGCGTCGTTCGTCATCGAGCCCTACAAACCAGAATTCCGCGTCGGCGTCGGGTAAAATGACGCGCGCGTCGGAAAGACGCCGCTCATACTCAAGCCCGGGATAGCAGAGCTCGAGCATCTTCGGGAAGGTGTCGTCAAAGACCGAATTCCTGACCGAATTGAAGTACCGCCGAAAGATCGCGTAACGTCCCCCGTAACGCAGCCCCAGCGCGGCGAGCGCGCGGCAGAACTCGAACGTCTTACCCGATCGAGAACCCCCGTACGCGAGAATCCGCGTCTTGTCCCGAACGAGTTTCCGAAGCGCGAGCTGCGCGGCGGTCGGACGATAACGATTCTTCTCGGACACGAGTCTGACCTCTTTATAGGAATCCTGGCAAACATATCTAATTTTTAGAATATTTATCGACGTCGACAAACTAACGTCTCTTCTCCGTGCATCTAAGAATAAAAAGAGTCAACGTCGACGCATCATAACATATTGTCTTATTTTGATATACGATAATGAGCCGATCCGAGGAATAGCGGCTCGTTCAACAAGAAAAGACGCGGCATATTCCTTGAGCAGCGCCTTGACCATGCGCTGTAATAATAACAGCCATTCTAAAAAATAGAACCGCTATTATTTAGAAATGTCTAGAATTTTAGAAAATTTCGTCGTCGCTTTAAGAAAAGCTCCATATTCCCCGACTGAGATCGACGCGCGCGTTTTCAAAGAAAATAAAAAAACGCCGACGCGTCCGAAAACGCGTCGACGTTCGCCGAACTAAAACGTGAGAACGCTTCGATTTTAGTACAACGGCGTTCTGCTGCTCAGGCCGCCAGCGGCGGGGAGATACTGTTTCTTGACGTAGTCCGCGACCATCCGGTGCGCGCTGAATCGCCATGAGAGGGACGCGATCGAGTTCTTCATGAGGTTGATCCACTCGAGGGGCATACCATGCTCTTCGCGACAGTAATACGTTGGAATCACAACGTTCTCGAGCGTCTCAAGGAGCGCGTCGCCGTCTCGTTCGTCCATGATATGCGTGTCGACGTGCGTCTCGCCGGTTCCAATCGCGAAGCCGTTCGAACCGTCGTACGCTTCCGCCCACCATCCGTCGAGAATCGAG
Source organism: Thermoguttaceae bacterium (assembly GCA_050949645.1). Classification (GTDB taxonomy): domain Bacteria; phylum Planctomycetota; class Planctomycetia; order Pirellulales; family Thermoguttaceae; genus RUG369. Next base: position 3,136,818 of record JBMNGC010000001.1, on the reverse strand, counting down.
AAGTTCAGCGCGCCGTTGAGCACCGCCTTCTGACCGCTCGTACCCGACGCTTCCTGAGGACGACGAGGGTTGTTAAGCCATACGTCGACGCCCTGAACGAGATGGCGCGCAACGTTGATGTCGTAGTCTTCCAGGAAAACGACCCTGTTCGAGAACTTCGGGTTCCGCTGAACGCTGATGATCTTGTTAATGACCGCCTTGCCGATATCGTCGGCGGGGTGCGCTTTCCCGGCGAAGACAAACTGCACAGGACGCTTCGGGTTGTTCACAATCTGATCGAAGCGCTCTTCGTCGTGGACAACGAGGAACGCGCGCTTGTATTCCGCGAAACGCCGCGCGAAACCGATCGTCAACGCGTTCGGGTCGAGGAGCTGATTTTCGACCTGATCGATCTCCTGAAGCGTCGCGTTGTTACGGATAAGCTGACGCTTAACCTTGAAGCGCGCAAAGTTGATGAGTCGCGTCTTCAACGCCATGTGAGTTTCCCAGAGCTCGCCGGGGTCGACGTTGTAAACGCCCGCCCAAATGTTCGGGTCGATCGAGTCTTCCGTCCAATTCGGAATCGCGCGCTCGAGAAGGATCTTCATCTGAGGCGAAGTCCAGGTCGGACCGTGAACGCCGTTCGTAATGTGACCGATCGGGACCTCTTCTTCCCTCTTGTCGGGCCAGAGGCCGTGCCACATGCGTCGCGACACGACGCCGTGGAGAGAACTCACGCCGTTCGCGTAACGAGAAAGCTTCAGTCCGAGCACGGTCATGCAGAATTTCTCGCTCTCGTCTTCGGGGTTGACGCGTCCGAGCTCCATAATCTTGTCGACGTCGATTCCAAGGGACTCGCAGAGCGGCTCGAGGTGCTCTTCGACGAGGTCGCGCGTGAAGTAGTCGTGACCCGCCGCGACCGGCGTGTGCGTCGTGAAGACCGTCTTCTGCGCAATGTTGGTCGCCGCCTGCTCGAAATCGAGACCCGATTCCTGCATATGGAACTCGATCGCCGCGAGCGCCGCGAAGGAGTTGTGACCTTCGTTGAGATGGTAAACGCCCGGCTTGATGCCTAGCGCGCGGAGCGCACGAACGCCGCCGACGGCGCAGATCAGTTCCTGACGGATCCGCGTGCGACTGTCGCCCCCGTAGAGCGCGCGCGTGAGAGCGCGGTTCTCCGCGGAATTCTCCTCGATGTCCGTGTCGAGAAGATAAAGCTTAACGCGTCCGACGTTGACGAGGCGAACGCGCGCATAAATAGTGTCGCTCTTCGTCTTGACGCTGACGGTCAGTTTATTTCCGTCTTTGTCGAAGACGTCCTCGAAGGGCACGTTTTCGACCTCCGTCTTGACGTAGATCTCCTTCTGGTTGTTGTTCTCGTCGATCAGCTGACGGAAATACCCCTTGTCGTAGAAGAGCCCGACCGCGACGAGAGGGACGCCAAGGTCGCTGCTGCTCTTGATATGGTCGCCCGCGAGGACCCCGAGGCCTCCCGAGTAAATCGGCACCGATTCGTGGATGCCGAATTCGAGCGAGAAATATGCGACGGGTCGCGAGCCAAGGACGCCGGCGTTCTGACGCGACCAGAGAGACGTTTCAGCGACGTACTGCTTGAAACGCCAGTACGCGAGGTTCACGCTCGTCTGAAGCGAGAGCTCGACGACGCGCGCGTTGAAACGCTCGGGGGTGTAGAGGTTGAGAACGATGATGGGGTTATGGTCGTGCTTGCGCCACAGTTTATCGTCGATCGCCTGGAAGATCGAGTCGATCTCAGGACGCCAGCTCCACCACATATTATGGGCAATCTCTAAGCATTTCTCATACGCGGAGAGGGACCCCGCGCCGTTACCGTTGCCGTTGCCGTTGCCGTTAATTGTCATCGGGTTGACCTTTCTGTTCAGATGTCGTTCGGGACGCTGCGCGTCTCGCGACGCCCTCTTACACGCGTTATAAGCGTTAAGGGCGTCCCAATTCCCCCATGTTTTTCGCAATTCTCGCAAATTTGTAAAGAGCTAAAAAAGCGGAAATAGAAGAAAAAACCTCTTTTTTGAACGAAAGTTGAGAAATTTCCCCGGTGCAAAGAAGCCTTAGACGCGTATGGGCACGGTCTCGCGCTCGAGTATACGCGCCAACGCGCGCTCTTTTTTGCGCTTTTTCACACTGCTTCTGTTGATTCTTTGGAAAAGAATCGTTAGAATCGGGGCGAAAGACGGAGGTTGCGACGCGTCGAGCGCTCGACCTCGCGGTCCTTACGCGCTACTTTTATAACACTTTGAAGGAATCGCAACTAATGAAAAAATCGACGATCTTAGCCGGCGTCGTATGCCTTGCGGCGTCTTTTGTCGCCTCTGATCTATTTGCCCAAGGAATTTTCCGACCCTTCCGCGTCCATCGCGTCCCACGCGTGCGCTACGTCGAGAACGTTGACTATGGAGCCTGTACTATGAACACCGCTCGCCTCTCCGCTTCTTCCTATTCCGTAGAAGAATTCGGGAAAACGCAAGAGGGAGAAACCGTCACGGCGTATACGCTCAGAAATGCGAACGGGCTCTCCGCGAAAATTCTTGATTTCGGCGGCGTACTCTATGAAATGAACGTCCCCGATAAGGACGGAAACTTTGCAAACGTTTCCTGCAACCTCGCGACCGTCGAAGAATATCAGAAATATCGACCCTTCTTTGGCTCCCTCGTCGGACGTTACGGCAACCGGATCAAGGCGGGTAAATTCGAAATTGACGGCGAGGAATACACCCTCCCGATCAACGACGGGCCTAACTCCCTTCACGGAGGTCTCAAGGGCTTCGACCAGAAGATCTGGAGCGCCCAACCCCTCGTCGACGACTGCGGCGCGAGCCTCGTCCTCAAGTATACCTCCGAGGACGGCGAAGAAGGCTACCCCGGCAAACTCGAAGTCATGGTCGTCTACACCCTCGGGAACGACGATACGCTGACCATCGATTACACGGCGACCACCGATAAGGCGACGCCCGTCAACCTCACCAACCACACCTTCTGGAACCTTGGCGGCTGGAACTCCGGCTCGATCTGCGACCATATCCTCGAGCTCAACGCGCCGAAGTATCTCCCGACGGACGACGCGCTCATCCCGACCGGCGAAGTCGCCGACGTCGACGAGGTCCTCGACTTCACGACCCCGAAGCCGATCGGACAGGATATCAAGAAAGTGACTGAACCGCAGTTCCGCGGCGGATACGACCACTGCCTCGTCCTCGCCGACAAGCCTGAAGGCGAAATGGGGCCCTGCGCCGTCGTTAAAGATCCCAAGACGGGCCGCGTCATGACGATCACAACGACGGAGCCCGCCGTCCAGTTCTACTCCGGAACCGTCCTCGACGGATCGACCGGCGTCGGCGATTACAAGTACGAACAGTTCTACGCCTTCTGCCTGGAGACGCAGCATTATCCGGACTCCCCCAACCAACCGGACTTCCCGTCGACGATTCTCAAGCCCGGCGAAACCTATCGTCACACGACGGTTCACGCCTTCACCGTTGAAAAGTAAAAAGTTCGCTTAACAACCGTTCGCGCCGAGTCGACGACGAAAGCGGCGCAGAAGGCGCGGCGGCGGGTTCGGAACGTCGGTTCTGTATCCGCCGCCTTGCTTTGGGTCGTCAATGGCGCGATAACCCTCTTCCTTAACGCGTCGGTCGGCGTCTCGCGACGCTCTACGACGCAATACTTTCCGCAAGAGCGTTCAAACCGTCCTTGCGCCAATCAATGTTCAGACGTCGAACCGCGACGCCTGATGAAAATAAACTCAACCCTTTTAGACGAGGGAATTTTATGGCTCTATTTGAAATCGAAACGCCGTCGCATATCGTAATCACCTGGGCGGACGACGAAGACGACGCCCGGGCCGCGCTCGAGGAAAATTATCCCAACGAGGAACCGATTCGCATTACGAAGCGTCCGCGCGACGTCTGGGTTATCTCCAAGGCCGTGCTCGGCGTCACAGGTAATGCGCGCGCGAGCGAGCTCGCGAGAGACTGCCTCGCGAAAGCCGCGGGAGACAAGCTCCACGCCATCAGACTCTACATGAAGGAAACCGGAGTCGACCTCGACATGGCGCGTAAAACGATCGAGTCGAACATCGTCTACGGCTGGTGACGCCAACCGAATCGTGCGGCTCGACGCCGCGTATCATATAAACTCATCACGCAAGGACGCGACTCGATCGGAGACGCGTCCTTTTTTTTAAAAAAATACGCCGGCCTTGACGTCGCGTTCAAACTTCTGGAAACGCCCTTTGAAAATGCGTCGCGCGTCGCGCTGACTTCACTCCTCTTTCATACGCCCCCGTTCAAATCTTACGTAAGTCTGGTATAATTTACTCTTTGTGAACGGATGGCGCCGAGGATACGAATCAGCCGCGACAGAGACTCTGTTTTCGCCGGCAGCATTCGGTTTGCGACGCGTCCTTCCGACGATAACTGAAAGGCGTCGGACGTTCCGCGTTTTCATTGGTCGCGAACGCGGAAGGTCCCGATCCTACGATCGCGCTGGACGTCGGCAAAACTCAGGAGCAAATTTCTTCGATGGGCGAGTTACATGAAGAATGCGGCGTTGTCGCTGTTTACCACTTCCTTGGCGATAAAGATCATCCAGTAGAACGATCGCCCATGTGTCCCGACGGCGGTCCCCTTGAAGCGACGCGTCTCATACCGAGAATGCTGCTTGACGTACAGAACCGCGGCCAGCTCTCGTCGGGAATTACCTCCTACAACCCCGTAAGAAAAAGACCGCTCTTAACTTACAAGGACGTCGGGTCCGTCTCGGAAGCGTTCCACCAGAATCACCGAGAGCGCTTCGAAAAGATCATGCAAGGGCTCCTCGGCAACGCCGGGATCGGACACGTTCGATACGCCACCTGCGGCGAAGACGATCCGAACTACGCCCACCCGTACGAACGATTTCACTACAGAAAAAGTAAATGGTTTAGCTTCGCTTTCAACGGTCAGATCACCAATTTCGAAGAGCTCGGTAAGAAACTCAGGTCCGACGACACGATCTACTTCTCTCTCGACACTGACGCGGAAATCTTTATGCACCGCTTTTGCATGGGAGTCAAAGGCAACGACAATCACGAATCTGATCTCTTCAAACTCTGCCAGAGCGCAACGGCGGGTCTCGACGGGGCCTTTAGTCTCGTCTTCCTCAACGGCGTCGGCGAAATGTTTATCTGCCGCGACCCACGTGGAATCAAACCGCTCTGCTACGCCTGCGACGGAAGTCTCTTCGCCGCCGCGAGCGAAAGCGTCGCGCTCTTCAACCTGGGGTTCAGCAACAGCGAGATCCGCGACGTCCCGCCCGGCGGCTGCGTCGTCGTTAAGCCCGACGGGTCCGTCACCGAGCGACTCTACGCCGATTCGCCGCGAACCGCTCACTGCTTCTTCGAATGGATCTACTTCTCCAACGCCGCGAGCGTCCTCGACGGCAGAAGCGTCTACCTCGCTCGACACCGGCTCGGAGTCGAGCTCGCCAAACTGGAAAAAGAAAACGGTTTCGATAAACTGCCGAAGGAAGATAGGGACAACACGATCGTCGTGCCGGTCCCCGATACGAGCCGCGCCGCCGCCGAAGGTATGGCCTACTCCCTTGGAACCCCGTGCCTCGAAGGACTGATGCGCAACCGCTACAGCGGTCGAACCTTCATCGAAGGCGGGAACTCCCGGATTCGAAGAGCGAAAACGAAGTACACTCCGCTCCCCGAAGTTCTCGCGGGCAAACGCGTGCTCCTCGTCGAGGATTCGATCGTCCGTTCGACCACGATGCGCGTACTCATCCAGCGCATTCTTGAAATCGGGAAAGCGAAAGAGGTCCACGTGCGCGTCGCGTGTCCGCCCGTCGTCGGACCATGCTTTTACGGAACAGACATGTCCACCTACTCCGAACTCTTCGCCACGAGGTTCCTCTTCAACGAGTACGGCGGAAAGGAAGGGATTGAAAACGCGGACTATTGCACTGAGAACGTCATGAATCTCTGGAAACTCACGCCGGAGATCGAACAAAAAATGGCGGAGGATCTCGGATGCACGTCCTTGCGATATCTGCCCGTCAAATCAATCTTCGATGCGATCGGAAAGTACAAGATCAACATGTGTCACGGGTGCGTCACTCAGGAATACCCAACGCTTTGGGGCGACAAACTTGCGAAAGAGGCGCTCCTTAATTTCGTTGAAGATAAGTCTGGACGCACCTACGAATAATCACGCTCGACGCGCCGCTTATCCGCGTCGCCTTTGCCACGGCCTGACGCCGTAAGGAGTCAACGATGTCGACGCTCTATCGTAAAGACAAACTCATCATCGAAGTTTGCGCCGACCGCGCCGAACTTGGCGCGCGCGCCGGCGCCGACGCAGCCGACGCTATCCGCGCTGCGATCAACGCTAACGGAGAGGCTCGCGTCGTCTTTGCCGCCGCGCCCTCTCAGAACGAAACTCTCGAAACGCTCGTCAACGCCCCCGATATCGATTGGACCAAGGTCGTCGCGCTCCATATGGACGAATACATCGGTCTCCCGACCGGTTCCGGCGCAAGATTCTCATATTACCTCAAGAAACATCTCTTCGAGAAGCTCCCCTTCAAACGAATCTACTATATCGACGACCAGAAGGGCGATTCGGTCGAAAAGCTCCTCGCGCGATACTCCGAAATTCTCGCGCAGGCGCCGATCGACGTCGTCTGCATGGGTATCGGCGAAAACGGTCACATCGCCTTCAACGACCCTGACGTCGCCGACTTTGACGATCCGCTGCCCATCAAGGTCGTCGAGCTCGACGAAGAGTGCCGTCGCCAGCAGGTTAACGACGGCTGCTTCCCGACCTTCGCGTTAACGCCAACGCACGCGATGACGCTGACGATCCCGACCCTCGCCGGCGCGTATCGACATTTCTGCTCCGTCCCCGGCCAGCTCAAAGCGCTCGCCGTCCGACGGACCCTCGAAGGGCCCGTCACGACCGCCTGCCCCGCCTCCGTCATGCGCACGTTCCCCAACGCCAAGATGTACGTCGACGAAGACGCCTTCTCGCGGTGCGACCCCTCGCGACTTGAAGAGGTCTGACGCCGCTCGCGCAAATACATACAACCGATATCCCGCGGACTGCGGTCGGTCGTCCCCCGACGGCCCCCCTAAGTCCGCGGTTTTTCTTTTGACGCTCGCACAACCCCTTCTCCAATTTTCTAAAATGGGGCGGCGACGACGCGGCGACGCAACGGACGCTTTTCTCAGCGCTTTGCAAAAATCAAAGGACAAAGGTCGAGTTTTTCATCGTCAAGAGCTCAATAATAACCGCTTATCTTCATGAGATTTCCTCCAGTTTGACTAAACTGTGAAAAAATTTAGTCAGTAGTGTTGACTTGCAACTAATAAACGAATTATACTATACATGCAGAATGGCTTTTTATGCCGTTTTTGCAGTTTAGAAGCTTACAAAGAACGAACATCCAACACAGACGTCAAAAGCGCCGACGTTTGTCTGGATTAAGGACGCTGCGACGAAATAGACAACTTATTCCGCCGCGGTTGAGTCAGACGCGTCCTTTGTACGATAAGGAACGTCAATCGTTGTTCGGCAGAGCTCTCAGCGCTTCGTGAAGTCTGCAAGGTCTGTCGCGCTATTCGCTCTTATTTTTATGTAATGATCAACGTTCCGAAAGCAGAAAGAACGCGTAAAACAATTCAATGAACGTCGCGTCGGCGTTCGTCCGTCAAATGAGACGTATGCGCAACCGGCGCTACGACGCCCTGGTCGCTTATCTTAAGTCTTCGCAGGCGCTTTTTGAGGTGAAATTCTATGACAAAAAACAATTCCAAAAAGTTGGGCGGCGCTCGTCTTCTTCGCCTGGAGAACCTTGAGGAACGTCAGATGCTCTCGGCGACGCCTCTCGGCAACCTTGCAGCGGTAGAAGGCGCGGCCGCGATCGTCGACCTCGACGACTTCTCCAACGCAGTCGTCGACCTCGGAGACCTCGAAGAGGCGCAATCTGACCTAACCTTTCGTCGGCAACCCGGAGGATCATACCTGCTCAATATTCTGGGACGCGATCGACGACGCCGTCGGCTACAACGTTCGTATCTCCCGCGACGACGGCGAAACATGGCTCACTTATCGAAAGATCGACGACGGAACGACCGAGACGACCGCCAGGGGAATTTACGTCGGTCGCAGCTATTCCTATAGAGTCTATGGCGCGAAGGCCAATGGCGCTATCTTCGGCGAGCCCCTCGAGGGGACTTTCGCGCCTATTGCGCTCTACGCTACTGCCGACGAATACACGGCTAACAAGGATTTCACCGTTACGCTCGACGGAAGCGACGACGCCTCCGCGACGGTCCGATGGTATTATGTTACCGAGGACGGCGACGTTGAAATAGAAGAAGCCGCAGGACTCCTCTCCTACGCCCCGACCGACGAAACGTACGATATCCGCGTCGTCGCGACCGGAACGGGCGTCGCGGCCGGAAGCCGGTCCGAAATCGTCGTCTCGCCCGCGGATCACCTTATCACCGACGTGGAAGTCGGCCGCTACGACTCCGTCAACCGCAACGTGACGGTCAGCTGGAGCGTCGACTCCGAGATCGCGAAATACCGGTTCCTTAAGATGACCCCCGCTGGAATTTGGGCGCGCGCCGCCGATATCGTCGTCGAAGACGGCGCGATTACCTCCGGGAACGCGACCCTCGAAGACGGAACGATTACCTATAAAGTCCAGATGGTCGCCCCGAATGTAACAAACCGCTTCCGAATCCTCGCCTTCGACGCCGACGACGTGACGATCCTCGATAACGTGATACTCGATGAATTCGTGCCCGTCGGACTGCAACTTGAATCGGACGCCTACAACACGGCGAGCGACTCCGTCACGCTAACCGCAAAGACCATCTCCTCCGCCGACACGACTTACCAATGGTATCGATCGACGACCGCGAGCCCGACGATCATGATTAATGGCGCTCTCGCCGATACCGACGAATCGGTCTGGACCGCGATAGAAGGCGCGACGAGCGCGAGTTACACCGTCGCCGACGCCTCCGACGGCGCGATCTACCGGCTCGTCGCGACGAACGGCAGCGCTTCCGTCGCGTACGCCGCGCCCCTCTTCGGCGGACCGGGGGTCTATCAACCCGTCGTTTCCTCACAGACCGCCGTCGACGACGGCTCAACCTACGGCGCGACCGTCGTGACCTTCAACGCCTTCGAAGGGGACGACGTCGAGTATCAGCTCGAATACTACAACTCGAAAACCGGCGTCTGGAACAACGTTCAGAACCTCTCCTTTAGCGTCGAGGACGGCGTCGTCACGGCGACCAAGGCGGACGCGTCCTACGCGTCTACTTATATCCGCGTACGCGCGGTAACCCCGGATGGCGTCTCAACCTGGAGCTCTGGCGTCAACACGCAGTACGACGCGACGAACGCCGCGGCGACGATCGCCTGGGACGCGATGGCGTCCGCTGAAACCTACGCCGTCCGCATCTCGAAGGACGGCGGCGCGACGTGGAGCGACGTCCCCGGCGCAAACAACCTCGCCGAACAGAGTTGGACCCTCAACGGTATCTATGCGGGCAAGAGCTACGGCGTCCGCGTCTATGGCTACAACGCCGACGGTAAAGTCGTCGGATACCGCGACACGACGCTCGCGCCCGTCAACGTCAGAACCGATCTCGCCGAATACGCCGCCGGTGACGTGATCAACGCGACGCTCGTCGCCTCAAGCGACGCCGAAGTAACCGTCAAATGGTACTTTGTCACCGAGGACGGCGACGTCGAAATCGAAGACGCCGAAGGGCTCCTCGCCTTCACGACGAGCTCCGAATGGCTCGAAAAAGACCCCGATATCCGCGTCGTCGTTACTGGCGCAGGGTATTCGGCCGGAAGTTCGGCGGAAACACTCGTCGAGGGAAAAGTTCATTACATAACCGAATCCGAGTTCGGGCCTTACTACACGCTCAACCGCAACCTCCTGGTGAGCTGGAACTACAACCCTGACGTCGCGAAATACCGATTCCTTAAGCTCAACGACGCCGGAATCTGGGCGCGCGCCGCCGATATCGTCGTCGAAGACGGAGCGGTCCTCTCCAACAACGCGACCTTGGAAGACGGTATGATCGTCTATACCTCGAAGATGCTCAACGCCGGAACCGAAGGCGTGTACCGCATCGCCGCCTTTGACGCTGAAGGAGAGGCGATCGACGCCCGCCTCCTCGACGTCTACAACGCGGTTGGAGTCGAAATCGTCGCCGACGCCTATGGCGACGGCGCCACGCTGACGGCCAAAACGAGCGTCGACGACGCCGCGACTTACCAGTGGTATCGTTCGACGGACGCAAACGCGGCCGTTATTCTCGGAGGCCCCGGCGCCGACGACTATACCTGGACCGCGATTGAAGGCGCAACGAGCGCGACGTATACCGTCGACGACGGCGACGACGGCGCGATCTACAAGCTCGTCGTTTCCAATGGCTTCGGCGAATCCGTCGCCTACGCCGCGCCTCTCTTTGCGAGCGCCGGAGTCTATATGCCCGTCGTGGCCTCCCAGACCGCCGTCGACGACGGCTCAACCTATGGCGCGACCGTCGTGACCTTCAACGCCTACGAAGGAGACGCGGCAAACGTCGAGTACCAGCTCGAATATTACAACGCCGAGTCAGGATACTGGAACAACCTCCAAGGCGTTGCCTTCACGATAGATAACGGCGTCGTCACGGCGACGAAGGGCGACGCGTCCTACGCGTCTGCGTATATCCGCGTCCGTGCGGTAACGACCAATGGCGTCTCCATTTGGAGCTCCGGAGTCGACGCGCAGTACAACGCGACGAACGCCACGGCGACGATCGCCTGGGACGCGATTGGAACCGCTGAAACCTACGCCGTTCGGATCTCGAAGGACGGCGGCGCTACATGGGGCAACGTTCCGGGCGCAGCTAACCTCGACGAACAGGCCTGGACCCTCAAGGGGATCTACCCGGGCAAGAGCTACGGCGTCCGCGTCTACGGCTACGACGCCGACGGTAACGACGTCGGGTACCGCGAGACCATCCTTGCGCCTGTCAAGGTCAGAACGGATCTTGCCGAATATGCCGCCGGAGACGTGATTAACGCGACGCTCGTCGCCTCAAGCGACGCCGAAGCGATCGTCAAATGGTACCTTGTTACCGAGAACGGCGACGTCGAAATCGAAGACGCCGAAGGACTCCTCTCCTACACGACGAGCGACGATTGGTATGAACAAGACCCCACGATCCGCGTCGTCGTTACCGGAATCGGATACTCGGCCGGAAGTTCGGCGGAAGCGCTCGTCGAGGGGAAACTTCATTACATCAACGATTACGAGTTCGGGCCTTACTACACGCTCAACCGCAACCTTACGGTGAGCTGGAACTACAGCCCCGACGTCGCGAAATACAGGTTCCTTAAGCTCAACGACGAAGGCGTTTGGGCGCGAGCCGCCGACGTCCTCCTCGAAGACGGAACGATAACCTCCGGCAACGCGACCCTTGAGGACGGTATGATCACTTATACCTCCAAGATGCTCAACGCCGGGTCCGAAGGCGCGTACCGAATCCTTGCCTTTGACGCCGACGATAACGTCATTGACAAACGGTACCTCGGCCTCTACAGCCCGATCGGAGTCGAACTCGACGCCGACGCGAGCGACTCCTACGAGTACAACGTCGATACGTTGACGGCGACGGTAACCCCGGAAGCCGACGTCACGTATCAGTGGTACCGTTCGACGGACGCGAGCGCGACGCTCCTCATCGACGGCCCCGCAGCCGACTCCTATACCTGGACCCCGATTGAAGGCGCGACGGGCGCCTCCTATACCGTTGTCGACGCTCCCGGCGCGGCGCAATATAAGCTCGTCGTCACCGACGCGAACAACCCGGGTCGTCAGACCGTCGTCTACGCGAGCTCGGTCTTTGGCGACGCCTTCGCCTATCTCCCGCACATCTCGAACGTTACCGCGGTCGACGACGGTTCAACCTACGGCGCGACCGTCGTGACCTTCAACGCCTGCTACGGCGCCGGCGACGTTCAGTATCAGATTGAATACTTTAACGAGGACTCCGGCGTCTGGAATAACCTCCAGGGCGTCAGCTTCGGCGAGCAGCACGGAATCGTCACGGCGACGAAGGGCGACGCGTCCTACGCCGACAAGGCGATCCGCGTCCGCGCCGTCGCCTCCAACGGCGTATCGCTTTGGGATCAAGAAATTCGCACCGTCGTCGTCACGACCGGCGAAGACGTCGTTGACCCCCATGACGGCGCGACCTCGCTCCGCGAAGCCGTCGCTTACCATGAACGTCTCCTCGCCGAGTTCCCCGACGCGGTCATCGACGACGTCACCTTTGACGACGTAACGAGCGTCGCGCTGAACGACGCGATCGACGTCACGAGCAACCTCGTCGTTGTCGCCGATCCCGCCAACAAGGTCGTGATCGACGCCTCCGGCTCTGAAAACGGCGCGTTCAACGTCGTCGGCTCCTTCCTCTCCGTTGCCGGGCTTACCTTCACGGGCGGGGTCGCTGAAAAGGGGTCCGCGATCCGCGTAAGCGGCGCTGACGCCGTCCTTAACGTGAACGGCTGCTCCTTCATCGACAACGATAGCTCCGCGAACGTTCCGACGGAAGGCGGCGTCATCTACGGCGATTCAGGCTCCACCCTCAGGATCTACAACTCCAACTTCACTGGGAACGCGGGCATGGCGGTCGCCGCGGTCGGCGAAGATCTCGACTTCATCAACAACACGATCTACGCTCAGGAACAACTGGGCGGCTACGGACTCTATTACGGCGGCTCAATCGCTGCAGACCCCCTGGTCGCCAACTCCCTCTTCGCGACGGAAAGCGTCGATCCTAACGTGAAGAACGCGATCTGGGTCGCAGCGGGAAGAAAGATCAGGGTTTATAACTCCGTCGCAACCGAGGGACATATCGGCGCGTCAAACTTTGACCCCAACGGTTCCTTCGGCGTGATTAGCGCTGTTAACCTGAACCCGTTCTATATCGTGGCGGAGGGAGACTTCGCGGCGTCGGGCGCGTTAGACAACGCCGCCACGGGCGAGATTACCGACGCAACCTTCAGCGCCGTCGTCTACACCGACGACGCAGCCACGCAAACAGATCAGGCGACCCTCGTCAATAGCGGTTCGAATATGTACGCGCAAACGACCGTTATCGGGCGAAGAGACGTCGCGGGCCGAGCGCGTAAGGTTGGAACGATCGATATCGGAGCGTGGGAATATAGCGCCGCCGCTAACTCGTTGATTGACGCGGTCTTCATCGATTATCTCGAAGAAATCTTCGAAGAAGAGTTCTGACGCCAAGTCTCTTCGCGTTATTAAACGATTGTAAAAGAAAACGGGTCGCAGTCTTCAATAGACCGCGACCCGTTTTTTCATGCGCTGAGCGCGCCTTATGGCGCTCCGGAGGCGAACCACGCCTGCAGCAAGCAGAAGAATCCAAAGGGGACGCCGAGAAGCGTCGCGAACCAGAAGTAGGCGCGCGCCGACTCCGCGTGGTATTTCGAGAGCGCCAGGTCGCCGCGGCGAAAAGCGCGAAGCGCCTTGACGGAAAATACCAGCCCGACAATTCCTATCGGAAAACAGAGTAAGAACGCGATAATATTCGGCAAAATCCAGCTGTGAAATCGCCGAGGCGCGATCTTCCGGTCATCGTCTTTCGTCATTGAGTTCTCCAGCGGCGACGCGGCGAAACCACGCCGGTCGCCCCTTCTTAGTCGCCGTCCTTTTTAAGGAAGTCGCTGAGGGACTGCGTCTCCGTCCTACTCTCGACGCTCTCCGACGAATCGTTCGGCTCGAAATCGATCTCGGGTGGCGTCGAATCACCCTCCTCGACCGACGCTTCAGAGGGCTCCGTCGCGTCGGACTCCTCCGACGGATCGACAGGCCCCTCCTCGGCCTCCGTCCCCTCCTCTTCCGTTTCCTCGACGACGTTGCCGAACATACTCTCAGGCGCTGGGTCGGCGCCAAAGTCCGTCATTTGAGAGAGCTGTTCGTAATATCGCTGAACTAACTCGGCGCGGTGGGTCCACGCGTAGAAGGAATTGATCGCCAGCCCAAAGAAGAGCGCGAACCAGAATAAACCTCGAGCTCTACGCGCTTGGTAGCGAGCGACGTCGTAATGCCCGCGAGCAAAGTGTCCGCGCGCAGAAATAGCGTATACGATCGGAAAGATCGCTATATATGGAACACAGCAGACAACGCCCATGACGACGCTCCAGGCAAGATAGTCGGGATCACGAGTCTCGCGCGGAGCGTCGTGACTCTGCTTCGCTTCAGCGACCCCTTCGGCAATCGGCGCAAGGGAAACGCCGCAACACTGGCAGTATTTGGATGCATCGGTATTATCCGCGCCGCACAAGGGACAACGCATATCTATCGCCTTTCCTGTCAACTTTCCTACTCTGCGGACGTCGTGGAATCGTCTTCGTCGGGCTCCTCGGAATCGGGAGCGGCGTCCGAGTCGTTGGCGCCATGTTTTTCGAGTTCATACTCCTCTACGAGAGGCGCGGAAGGACTCTCCTCCGGCGACGACGCCGATTCCTCGTCGGTTTCAGGCTCTGGGGATTCCGCGACGTCGACGACGGCGGCCGTAACGCTCGGACTAGGCTGTTCATTCGACGGATCAGGATAGGAGAGGCCGTAGAAAAACAGCGCGTAGAACGCGAGCGCGGCGACAAGGTTAAACCAAAATAAACTTTTGGCGATCGTCGCACGCCTGAACTTCTCGAGATCGGAAGTCGCTTTAGCCAACTCCGCTCTGATCGAATAATAAACGCCAATGATCGAAAAGAACCATACAGGCGTGCAAAGGAAGAGCATGACGATGTTCGGAATGAGATAACTCCTCGCGTCGACCATGCCGCGGTCAGGCGTCGGGGCCTGATTTTCGGGGTCGTCAGGCGCTGGAGGTTCCGGCGTGGGAGCGTCGTCGTAACCTGACGCGACGTCGAAGGACGCCGACCCCGAACCCAAAGGAGAATTCGCAAACGCGTCGCCCGCCGACGTCGCGCTCGCCGACTCGAGGCGCGCTCCGCACCAGACGCAAAATTTTGTTCCGTCCTCGGCTTCACGACCGCAAGATCTGCAATTCATCGACTCTCTCTCCATTGAAGGGGCGGGACTAACGCGATTCAACGATTCGCGGCGTCTCGCGGAAGCTGCGTCCTCAAAAGCTTGGAGCGCTCAGAGACTTTTCAAATACAAAAACGGCGTCCGAACGACAAAGAGCCAGAGGATCGCCAGAACGAACCAGAGCTTCGCATAGTACGAAGCGAGCTCGGGCGACGCGTCGCCGTTCTTTTTGAGCTGGAGAACGCGGATCGAATACGCGACCCCGACGAGCCCCATCGGAACGCTGCAAAGAAGGAGCGCGAGCAGATTCCAAATGATGTACGACGGCGCTCTCGCGTTCTGCGAGAAGACGAAATCGGCGCCGCGACGCAACGCAGTCAGCGCGAAGCGACTCGCCGGTTCGATAAAATGAGTCGTTTTTTCAATGAAAGATTCAAAGGGGCGCCAGTTCAGCGCGTTCTTCCAGTTGAATCCGTCGCCAGGCTCGTAACATTTTCCGCAGGTAGGGCAAAATTTTGCGCCTTCAAGCTCGGGCGCTCCGCAACGCGTGCAGTATCTCATATCGTCCTCCACGATGAAACGACGGTCGTACGCGGAGGAGCATGTCGCAACGCGCCAAACCGAACCTTCGCTATTATAACGCAGTCCCACGGCTGATTAAAGGGAATTGAGCGTGGAAAAAGAATTTCTTACAACGCGCGCGTCACGTTGGAGGCCGCAACCATTCCAACGATTCTAAGGGGATGTTGCGCGCGACGGTAAAGACGAGCGCCGTCGCGACGACGACGATCGCGAACCAGTAGGAACTTTGCCGGAAAGGACGCTCGTCGCGCGCCAGGTCATAAAACCAAAGAACGAGCTGCCAGAAAAAGAACGGCGCAAGGAGAACAAGGAAAGGGTTGCATCGAAAAGCGCCGACAAGGTCGCAACGAAGAATTCGCCTGATCGCACGCGTGGAGCCGCAACCGGGACAGTAGAGTCCGGTCATCTCATGAAAGGGGCACGGGGGAATCGGGAGCCACAGGGGCGACGCGTCGCTCAGAATCGCGATTCCGGCGGCGAGCGCGACAAGAAAAAACAAAAGAGCGAGTACGAATCGCGGACGAACGCCCATGGTCGATACTCGCTCCTATGCTATAAAACGCGCCGATGCGCAGGACGATCAAGTTCAGCCCTGATCGACGAGCTTCTTCATGTTCGCGACGTTGGTGCGAACCGCGTCGCAGCTCTTCGCGAAGAGCGCTTTTTCTTCGAGCGTCATATCGAGCGAAACGATCTTCTTGACGCCGCCGTCGCCGAGAACGACAGGAACGCCGACGTAATAACCGCCGACTGAGTATTCTTCATCGCAGAACGCGACGCACGCGAGAACGCTATTCTCGTCGTTGACGATCGCGCTGACCATCTTCGCCGTGGACGCGGCGGGCGCATAGTACGCGGAGCCGGTGCCAAGAAGATTGACGATTTCGCCGCCGCCGACGCGAGCGCGCTGCGTGATCTCGTCAAGACGATCCTTAGCGATGAGCTGAGTCACCGGAATGCCGGAAACGGAGGCGCAGCTTGAGAGCGGGACCATCGAGTCGCCGTGACCGCCAAGAAGCATCGCATGGACGTCGCGAACGTCGACGCCGAGTTCCATCGCGATGAACGTGCAGAAACGAGACGCGTCGAGAACGCCGGCCTGACCGATAACGCGCTCGTGCGGGAAACCGAGCACGTCGTGCATACGCTGAACCATCGTGTCAACTGGGTTGCTCACGACGATCACGACCGCGTTCGGGCTCGTCTTCTTAATCTCTTCGCCGACGGAGCCGACGATCTTGGCGTTCGTGGCGAGAAGATCGTCGCGACTCATGCCAGGCTTGCGAGGAACGCCAGCCGTGACGACGATAACGTCGCTGTTGACCGTGTCGGCGTAATCCGTCGTGCCGTGAACCGTTCCCGCGAATCCGAGAACTGGAGCCGCTTCCGAAATGTCGAGCGCCTTACCCTTCGGCATACTCTTCGTGGCAGGGATATCGAGAAGGTAGACGTCGCCCAGACCCGCCATTGCGCAATACTGCGCGCAAGTAGCTCCCACGTTTCCGGCGCCGATAATGGTGATCTTCGCGCGTTTCATTGTAAATTGCCTCCGAAAGACAGTGTTTCTGTTTCTATTTCCTGTCGTCCGCGATTCGATTCTGCAACATTAGAGTCGGCGTCGCGTCTCGACGCTCGCGGAAAAACAGCTGGTTGTAAACATTCGTTTTATTGTAATACCATAGCGTTTTTCGACAAGAGCGGGTCTCAAAAAGGACGCTTCCAATCAGTCGATTGGAACGCCCTTGGCGTCGTCCCATTTCGACGACGTCTGACGAACGACCGCGACGACCTCAACGAACGCTTCGAGCGCGCGATCGATCTCCTCTTCCGTCGTGAAACGACTCAAGCTGAACCGGAAATTCCCCTGCAACGCGCCCGGCGGAACCTGCATCTCCGTGAGAACGTGAGACGGTTCAAGGGAGCCCGACGTGCACGCGGAACCGCTCGAAAAGCAGATCCCGCGTTCCGACATGAGCACAAGGATCGCTTCGCCCTCCGCCCCGTAAAGCGCGACGTTGAGAGTGTTCGGATTCCGTGGCGAATTCTTGCCGTTCACCACGACGTACGGGATACGCTCTTCGATCCCTTTTTGCAGCTTGTCGCGGAGCGCCGCTATCCGTCGATTATTCTCGACCATCTGTTCGTTCTCGATCGAAAGCGCCTCCGCAAGCCCCATGATATAAGGGACGTTCTCCGTGCCCGCGCGACGACCGCGCTCCTGGCGACCGCCAAGTATCAGCGGCTCGAACGCCGCGCCGCGACGAACGTAAAGAGCGCCGATTCCCTTCGGAGCGTGGATTTTATGACCGCTCAGGGACAGCATGTCGACGTATCCGAACCCGCCCGGCGCGCCGCCAAAATCCTCCGGCTTCGCCGACAAGTTGATCGG
The DNA here is from genome assembly GCA_050949645.1 of Thermoguttaceae bacterium. GTDB lineage: Bacteria > Planctomycetota > Planctomycetia > Pirellulales > Thermoguttaceae > RUG369. The sequence goes on along the minus strand of JBMNGC010000001.1, from coordinate 3,118,748 downwards.
AAGTTTCGTGACCGACTGCGTCGCGTCGACGTGGAAGAGAATCTTCGGGTCCGTCTGTTTGACGATTCGCGACAGTTTTTCGATCGGGAAGATAACCCCCGTCTCGTTGTTCGCGTGCATGATGGAAACAACCGCCGTTTCGCCGGGTCGCAACGCATGAACGAAGGAACGGATATCGAGCGCCCCGTCCCTGTCCACCCCGATCCAGTCGACGGGATATCCGTCTTTCTCAAGACGCCGGCATACCTCGATGACCGCCGGATGCTCGACCTTCGTCGTGATGATGCGCCGACGCTTCGGATTCGCCTTCAGCGACGCTTTCAGTCCGCCGACGAGCGCCGCGTTGTCGCTTTCCGTCGCGCAAGACGTGAAGATGATCTCGTCCGGATACGCGGCGCCAAGAGCTTCGGCAATCGTGGCTCGCGCCGCGTCGATCTCGCGCGCAAGCCGCAAGGACGGCTCGTACATCGAACTCGGATTCCAATATTGATCTCGAAGATATTTATGGACCGTCTCGACAACCTCAGGCGCAACCCGCGTCGTAGCGTTGTTATCCAGATAGACGTATTCTTTCGCCTGCTCAGCCATCGTTTCAACCTCGCTTTTCTCAATTCGCCGCAGTCTGTCGGCTACGCCGCGCTATTATACTCCGACGCCGCGTTTTGACCAGTCGCAGACCAGCCCGATATCCCTGTTGAAGACGACCCCGCACTCAGCGCAACCGGGGCGCGATATGCGCCGTAACTTCGCAAAAAATCATTGAAATGCGTCGACGGCGGCGCTAAAATTAAGCAAGGGACGGGTCGCGCGCCGCGCGTCAAATTTAACGCGTACCACGCGCGCTGACGTCTCGCGACGGACGCGGGAAAATTACCGTAAAATAACGCTTTATATAGTGGTATGACGTCATGAATAATTTTAATTTCCTGTTCCTGATCCTTTGGTCAGGCCTATTCTCGGCAATCTGCTTGTTTATGTCCCAAGGGGCGCTCATGGCCCAGAACTTTGCCGTCGCGACGTCCAACGCCACTGAGCGGGACCCCGCTTATAACGTCTTCTTTAATCGCGCAGAAGAAGGACCTCTTCAGGCGTCCGGCCAAACTGACGACGGCTTTAGCTGGGAAATAAGGGACTATACTGTTTCCATCACCGACTACGACGGAGACGACGCCGACGTCGTCGTTCCAGAAGAGATCGACGGGCGACTCGTTAAAAAACTCAACTTTTCAGAAAAATTTTTATTCTCCGACAAGCGCGAGCGCATTGAGTCGATTACGCTTCCCAGTTCCCTCGTTTCAATCGGCCCTAATTCCTTCTGCGCCTTTCCGAAACTTCACATGGTCGTTCTTCCGAGAAATCTTGAAACGATCGACGGCAACGTCTTCTTAAATTCACCAAAACTCGATTTTAACGCCCTTTTCGCGGAGACCCAGAAATTTGGCGCCTACGCTCTTCCCGAGGACGGCGGAATCGTCTGGTTCGAGCGTCTTGGCGCATCCGTTTCTATTAGAGGATATCGAGGCTCGGCGCAAAAACTCGTGCTGCCCGATACAATCGAAGACCAAAAAGTCGTAAAAATCGACGACGGCGCCTTTGAATATGCGGAAACTCTGACCGAGGTCACCCTTCCGCAAACCGTTGACGCCATTGGCGAATATGCCTTTGCGTATTGTAAAAATCTTAGGTCGATCGACTTGGGGAAAAAGCTCCGAGCGATCGGAGAGTCCGCGTTCTACCAGTGCGACAACCTTGAATCGGCGACGTTGCCCGAATCCATTCTCACGATCGGTCCCTACGCGTTTCAAAGCGCCGTGCGGATCAAGGAATTTGACCTTCCCCTCAGGCTCGGCACAATCCAACTATCGTCCTTCGCGCCGGAAGCAAGGTTGTACGTCCAATTTGGGTCTATAACGGAGCAGGCGGCGAAGAAGGCGAATCGTCCCGTCCTTTACCGCGACGAGACAGAAGAAACCGCGCCGGAAAAGTTCTTGACATGGAGTGACGATGGTAAAAATGGCGTGGTCGTCGACGGCGTTTGGGGCGATCCCCTGGAACTTACCATTCCCAACGAACTCGACGAGAAACCCGTCGTCGAGATCGCGCCCGCCGCGTTTCAGAATGCTCGATCCCTGCGTTCCTTGACGCTCCCTAAAACGGTTGTGAAAATCGGCAATTCTGCTTTCAATGGTTGCGGGAACCTTGAGAAGATCGATTCTCTTAAAAACGTTGCGACGCTCGGAAAGAACGCCTTCGCCGGCTGCGACAAGCTTGATCTGACGGAAGCTTTCGAAGGCAACGCAAAATTTGGCGCCCTTTCCATCGGAGAATCGCAACGCTTTGTCGTCTGGTATCGACGCGGAGAGAAATCTGTCGCCATCATAGGTTCCGACGGGGCCGCAGGTAAAGTTGTCGTTCCCGGCGAAATTGACGGCCTGCCCGTGACAACGATCGGCGCCGACGCCTTTTCCGGAAACAAATCGCTCAAAAGCGTCGTTCTGCCGCCAAGGGTCAAAAAGATCAAGAATTATGCGTTCCTGTATTGTTCTGAACTCGTCGACCTCGTCCTTCCGGAAGGTTTGGAAAGCGTCGGATCTGAAGCCTTCGACATGTCCGAAGCGATAAAGCTCGACGAAGCGATGAAGAATTGTAAAAATTTCGGCGCGATTCGTCTTCCCAACGAGGACGACGAAGAGGACGTTGCGTACCTGTGGTACCAGAGATTCGACTCCGGAATCGTCTTGAGAAACATACTCGGCGCCGTCGAGACGTTGACGATTCCGGAAACGATCGAGGGAACGCCCGTCACGGCCGTCCGAAACGCCGTCCGCGGCAACGTTGAAGAGCAAGTCGTCTTTCCTGCGAGCATGGCGCTTGACCTGCGCGAGGGGGACGACGGCGACCTCGGTCCTCTCGACCTCTCCAAACTGCTGAAGATTTCGGACTCGTCCCTACGCCTCGAATTTTGCGAGCTGGAAGACGGAGTCGTTATCGACGGGTTCAAACGCGACATGGAGTATGTTCTCGTTCCTGACAAAGTTAGTGGGGACGACGTCCTTGGAATCTACAGGGACGCTTTCTACGACTCTGAAAGATTGAAAGCGGCGTCCATTCCCGCGTTCAATTCGCTCGAATCCTTCAACGCTATCGCGGAGTACGCAACCGAAGCCGTCTATTTCCGCGACGGATATCTCCTCGATTTCGATCAGGAGGATGAAGACTGGGTCGACGAATACGATGAAGAAGATCACGACTATGACCCGTACGAGTCGGATGACTTCTACTTCGGCGACCCCGACGACGACGATCTCTTCGACGACGACGCGCAACTCGACGACGAATCAGAGCGTTTCGAGGAATGAAATCCTACGGCGACCGGAACGCACCGGCCGCCCGCGCTCGCTAATCCCAGGACGTTTTGCCGTAAAGCGAAGTCTCGAGGCATTCAGACACGTCGAAGGAGATTGTGAAGACGCTGCCACTGGCGGTGACAAAATGGTTGCCGCCGTCCTCTGGTCGCGCGAGGAACTTGAGAGGACCGTCGGACTCTTCGGCGTTCGGGCGACGGCTTGCCTCGTACGCCGCTCGGAGTGCGGACTGGTCAAGGTTCGAGTCCGGCGCGGTCCATGGGACTGGCGTCTGCGCCATCACGAGGAGCGCGAGCATGTCGGGGTCGCCCCCTTCGGCGAGGGTCACCTCGTCTCGAACTTTGCCGTTCCCCGTCTCGTCGAAGAAGGATTCCTCCCCAAGAAGAACGGCGACGCGCGTCTTGCCGAGCTCCGAATCGTCGAAACGTCGGTAGACGTCGGGGATCTTCTCTAAGAGCGGCCGGTTGCGTTTGGAATCCCACGGTTCGTCGAGCGCAAACTCATCATAGAGAGCTTTGGCCTCATCGCCAAGGTATGGGAGGATCAGGACGCGCCAGCTCAGGAGCGGCTGACCGTTGGCGTCGACGCTGAACGCGGGCGGCAACGTCCCGTGATCCGCTTCGTACGCAAGGATCGCCGCGGCGATCTGCTTGAGTCGCGCGCCCGATTCGAAACGCCGACCGGCGATCCTAAAGGGTGAAATCCCCGGAAGGAAGTGACCGGCGTATCTTTTCGCGTGAGCTTTATTTCCGGAAAAACAATCTCTGACAAACCTGAAAGAGTCGCCGTCGGCGGTGCTGACAATCAACGTGAGCGCCATCCTGAATGAATCGTAATCCTCTTCGTCGCGATCGAGAGCGTCCTCCCATAGCTGACAAGTTTCGCGGATCACTGTCTCGTCGTCGATAGGAAACCCCAGAAAGGGCGTGAGACAACTGAACTTGCCATGGCGGCGTTCGTTAAGCATGAAGGGGATCGCGTTCATGGCGAAAAACCGTTCCCTTTCGACGCAACGTTCAACGAAAGGCTCCAACCATCCTTCCTGCGTATACTTCGAGAGGAGCTCGACGGCGCGGCGGCATTCGTCGACCGTCGGACGCGCGACGCCGGAGCGCGCCATAGGAATTTCCAACGCCGTATTGCCGTCGGCGATCCCGCGGAGACCGTGAAGCAAAAGGACGTTCTCGTCTCGGAAGATCGAGTCAATGAGGAGCGTTGTCGTTTCAAAGTCGTCGAGCGCGCCGGTGGCGTCGCCCTCGCCAATTCGATAATTCGCTCGTAACTTCAACATACTTGCGAATTTGCGCGAATAGACCGTCTCGAAGCGCGAAGCGAAGCAATAATTCTCATCCTCGACGACCAAATGCCAGCATCCGAATTTCGGCTGACGAACCGCCTGCGCTATAAGGTCGAAGTAATCGGCGTTTTCCTCAAACCAACGCGCCGCGACTGGAAATTCTTCCGCCGTCCAAGGCGCGTTCGCAAGCCGGTCTTCGGCGTCAAACAAATCGTCGGCGTCGAGAACGCCGTAAACGTATTGACCCTCCTCCCAATATGCTTTTTCTTGGACGAGAAGATCAGGAAACTCCGGCGCCGGCTTGCTCGCGTTGGGCGACGTCTCGTCCCCCTTAACTCCATTTTTGATAAGGTAGTCCTCAAGTGAAAGCCGTCCGAACATCGTCGGTTTGGCGTTCGGATCGAGCTCGTAGATCTTACATAGCGGCGTCCACGTATTCTCGAAGAACTCTTTGCTCTCCTCGTTCGTCGGAAATTCTTCCCACGGAATCCTCCGCCCCAGTTCCCTTGAATCCAGGCAGTCGGGGCCGAGCGCCGCGAGCAGCATGCGGACCCCGTTCTCGTTGGCGGGAAGGTACGCTTTCGCCTGCGACTCGTCGTAAACCGTTTTATAATCGACGTCGCGACTGTACGCGTCCGGCTCGACGACCGCCATCGCGTTGAGCCCCGTGAAAGGTTTGTCAAAAGAATAATAACACCCTGCCTTAACGACGACGAGAATGAGCAGAATCAGGAGAGCAATCTTCGTCTTACGAAAACGTCTCGGCTTTTTAACGTCGGTTTCCGCGGGGAGCTCGGTCATGACGACTCCTTTTTCAGTCAGGCGCTGATAAAATGCAGCACGAATTTAATGAGCGGCGTCGCAACGCGCAACCTTTGCGACGGACCGCTCAAGGGCGCGGAAGTCCTCGCTCGCTATTCGTCGATTGTTTTACCGTAGAGCGTCGGCTTGAAGTACGAAGACGCCCCCTTCTCGTCAAGGGGAAACGTTCTGACGGCGCCATTAGCGGCGGCGTAAAATTCGTCGTCAAGAGTCGACTGCGCCAGGAACTTCCAGGGACCGTCGGACGCCGCGGCGTTCGAATCCTCGCTGGCGGCATACGCTTCGCGGAGCGCCGACTGGTCAAGGTTCGAGTCCGGCGCCGTCCACGGGACAGGCGTCGCCGCCGTCATGAGGAGCGCGAGCTCGTCGGGGTCGCCGCCCTCCGCAAGGGTCAGTTCCTCGCGCTTTTTACCGACGCCCGAATCGTCGAAGAAGGACTCCTCCCCGAGGAGAACGACGACGCGCGTCGTACCCGGCTCCTTGTCGCTGATTCGTCGGTAGACCTCGGGGATCCTCTCTAAGAGCGGCCGGTTATCTTCGGAATCCCACGGTTCGTCGAGCGCAAACTCGCCGTAGAGAGCCTCGGCGTCCTCGCCAAGGTACTACGGGAGGATTAGGACGCGCCAGCTCAGGAGCGGCTGACCGTTGGCGTCGACGCTGAACGCGGGCGGGAACGTCCCGTGATCCGCTTCGTATGCAAGGATCGCCGCGGCGATCTGCTTGAGTCGGGCGAGCGCTTCAAAACGATGAAGCCCTCCCGCAAAGTTACCCAGCTTCGGGTTGAAAAGATCGGTGTAAATTTCGGCGAAAGTCTCATTCAGGAAGAGGTATTTTTTTGTCAGCTCAAAGAATCCGTAGTCTTTAGGAGCGACTCTTTCATGGGGCCGACGCGTTATTTCATCGCATTGCGCGACGCCGGCGGCGTATTCTTCCCATATCTTACAAGTGTTGCGAATAACTTTTTCGTCGTCGACGGGGGACATACAAAGCGGAAAAAGCGCGCTTAACTTGCTACGCCTATGCTGGCGAAGCAAGAGCGCTATCTGGTTCAGCACGAAGAATTGTTCGTTTTTAACGCTTTGCTGAATGCGCTGTTCCCACGCTTCTTCCCGCGTATATTTCGAAACGAGCTCGACGACGCGGCGACATTCGTCGACCGTCGGACGCGCGCGATCAGCGACCTCTAAAGGCATGGACAACGCGTCTTCGCCCGCTGCAACCCCTATGAGAACGGGAATTAGCTCGGCGGTCTCGTCCCGGAAGATCGCGTCCATCAAGAGCGTCGTCGATTCAAAGTCGTCGAGCGCGCCAGCAACGTCGCCCGCGCCAAGGCGATAATTCGCGCGCAGTTTCAACATATTCGAAAGTTCGCGAAGATAACGATAGCAGGAGTCAATGCTGATCATATCATAATCTTCGCTAATCTGACGCAGGCCTCCGAATTTCGGCTCGCGAACCGCCCGGGAGACGAGGTCGTAATAGTCGGCGTTTTCTTTAATCCAGCGCGCAGCGACGGGAAATTCTTCCGCCGTCCAAGGCGCAGCCTCAAGTTGGCGTATGACGTTCCAACTTTCGTCGCTGCCGATGACGCCGTAAAGTTTTTGATAATTCTCCCAATATTCCCCCTCCTCGACGGGAGGATAGGGATTTTCCTCAACCGGCTTGCCCGCATTGGGCGACGTCTCGTCCCCCTTCACTCCGTATTTGACAAGATAGTCCGCCAAGGAAAGCCGGTCGAGCGCCGTCGGTTTGGCGGTCGGATCGAGCTCGTAAAACTTACAGAGCGGCGTCCATGGGTCCTCAAAGAAATCTTTGGTATCCTTGTTTGTCGGGAATTCTTCCCACGGAACTTTCCAACCCAGCTCCTCGCGTCCCAGACACTTGGGTCCGCTCGCCGCAAGAAGCATGCGAAACCCGTTCTCTTCGGCGGGAAGATACGCTTTTGCCTGCGCCTCGTCGTAAACCGTTTTATAATCGACGTCGGGGCTGTACGCGTCGGGCTCGACGACAGCCATCGCGTTGAGCGCCGCGAGGGGTCTGTCAAACCAGTAATAACTCCCCAATTTAACAACGACGAGAGCAAGCAGAATTAGCAGAGCAATCTTCGTCTTACGAAATCGCTTCGGCGCTTTAACGCCGGTTTCAGAGGAATTCTCAGTCATGACAGTTCCTTTTTCTGAAGACTACTAACGGATTCTGTACGAATTTTAATGAGCGGCGTCGCAACGCGCGCAACTTTGATCCTCCGCCGCTAATCTACGGTCGATTTGCCGAAAAGGGTCGGCTCGAAGTACACAGACGATCCCCTCTCGTCGAAAGGAATCGACCCGACGGCGCCGTCGGCGGAGGCGTAAAGGTCGTCGGTGGGGAATGTCTGAGCGAGGAATTGAAGGGGACCGTCGGACGACGTTGCGTCCCACTCCAGGCTCGCGGTATACGCGTCGCGGAGCGCAGACTGGTCGAGATCAGAGTTTGGCTCCGTCCAGGGAACGGGGTTCTTCGCCGTCATGAGGAGCGCAAGCCTGTCGGGGTCGCCGCCCTCGGCAAGGGAGACGTCCGCACGCTTTTTACCGACGCCAGAAGCGTCGAAGAAGGACTCCTTCCCGAGAAGAACGGCGACGCGCGTCGTACCCGGCTCTTTATCGCTGAACCGTCGGTAGACGTCCGGGATCTTCTTTAAGAGCGGACGGTTATGCTCGGAATCCCACGGTTCGTCGAGCGCAAACTCCTCGTAGAGCGCCTTCGCGTCCTCGCCAAGGTATGGAAGAATCAGTACGCGCCAGCTCAGGAGCGGCTTCCCGGAGGCGTCGACGCTGAACGCGGGGGGGAACGCCCCGTGATCCGCTTCATATGCAAGAATCGCCGCCGCGATCTGTTTGAGTCGCGCGGTCGCTTCAAATCGGCGCAGGGCGGCCGACATGGCGAGAGCCGGCGCGAGGGAGCGTAGCGCGTATCTATCGGCGTAAGCTTGGACTCCGGAAAAGAAATCGACGATAGAGTCGACGGAGTCGTCCCCGAGGAGTTCGTCGATGAGCATACCTACTTCGTCGCGGTCCGCCTCGTCGAGGGCAAGAGTATCCTCCCATAGCTTATAGACGTCGCGGATAACTTTCTCGTCGTTGATAGGACGCGCCAGCAAGGGCGTCATGCAACCTAACTTGCCATGGCGACGCTCATTAAGCATGAACGGAATCGCGTTCATGGCGAAGAACCGTTCCCTTTCAACGCATCGTTCGAAGGCGGAATCCAACGCCCCTCCCTGCGTGTATTTTGAGACGAGCTCGACAACGCGGCGGCATTCGTCGACCGTCGGGCCCGGGAACCCGGCGCGCTCCATAGGCGTCGCCATCGCCAGATTGCCAGTGGCGATCCCGCGAAGATAATGAACCGTAACGACGTTCTCGTCCTGGAAGACTGAGTCCACGATAAGCGTCATCGATTCAAAGTCTTCGAGCGCGCCCGAGACGTCGCCCTTGCCAAGCCGGTAATTCGCGCGTAGCCCCAAGTTTGCCGTAAGTCGACGCAAATAGAGAGCGTTGGAATATGAAATACCGCAATACCCCTTCTCTTCGAGGATCGTATGCCAGCATCCGAATTTCGGCTGACGAACCGCCTCCGTGATAAGATCGAAGTAGTCGGCGTTTTCTTCGAACCAACGCGCCGCGACAGGGAATTCTTCCGCGGTCCAAGGCGCGCTTGCAAGTCGGTTCTCGGCGTCAAACAAATCGCCGCCGTCGAGAACGCCGTAAAAATATTGACCGTCCTCCACATATGATTTTTCTGCGACGAGAATATCTGGAACCGCCGGCGCCGGCTTGCCCGCAATGAGCGACGTTTCATCGCCCTTAATGCCATATTTGATAAGGTAGTCGCGGAGCGGAAACCGTCCATACATCGTCGGTTTGGCTTTCGGATCAAGTTCGTAGATCTCACAGATCGGCGTCCACGTATTCTCGAAGAAATTTTTACTCTCCTCGTTCGTCGGGAACTTTTCCCACGGAATCCTCCGCCCCAGATCCTGCGTCGCTAGCAAGTCGGGACCGAGCGCCGCGAGGAGCGCACGGACGCCGTTCTCTTTGGCGGGAAGGTACGCTTTCGTCTGCGACTCATTGTAAACCGTTTTATAATCGACGTCGCGACTGTACGCGTCCGGCTCGACGACCGCCATCGCGTTGAGCCCCGTGAAAGGCCTGTTGAAAGAATAGTAATACCCGATCTGTACGCAGATCATGCAGACCAAAATAAGAACGACGAGCAGGAGAATCTTCGTCGTACGCGATCGCTTCGGCGTTGTAACGTCGGTTTCAGAGAATTTCTCGCCCATGAGCGCTCCTCTGCAAGAAGAAAATTGCGAATCGGAACTCAACGCGCATATCTTCTTTAAGCGTAATCAGGGCGCGTGCGATATCAACCCCTCAAGCTTCAATCAGGCGAGAAAACCAAAAATTATGGCGACCCGGCGTCGCCAGGTCGCCATAATTGACTCCGCGCGCTCGCGCTCCACTATTCCTCGTCGAGAAAATGGCCGTAGAGGGGCCTCTCGAGGAACCTGAACGGTCCAGCTTTGAAGAGAGGCAGGAATTTGACGGCGCCGTTGGCGGTCGCATAAACGTTGCCAGTGGGGTCCGTCGGAGCAAGAAACGCGAGCGGCCCCACGGACGCTTCTGAGTTCGGCTTCCGGCTCGCCGCGAGCGCTTCTCGAAGCGCCGACTGATCGAGGTTCGAGTCCGGCGAGGTCCAGGGGACAAGTGTCGCCGACGTCATAAAAAGCGCGAGATCGTCGGGATTACCGCCCTCGGCAAGTATCGCTTCGTCCCGCTTTTTGCCGACCCCCGAATCGTCAAAAAAGGATTCCTCTCCAAGCAGAGCGGCGATGCGCGTCATGCCGGGCTCCGAGTCGCTGGGACGACGATAAACGTCGGGGATCTTCTCTAACAGCGGCTGGTTATGCTCGGAATCCCACGGCTCGTCGAGCGCGAACTCCTCATAAAGCGCCTGCGCGTCCGCGCCGAGGTACGGAAGGATCAAGACGCGCCAGCTCAGGAGCGGCTGACCGTCAGCGTCGACGCTAAACGCGGGCGGCAACGTCCCATGATCGGCTTCATATGCAAGGGTCGCCGCCGCGATCTGCTTGAGGCGAGCGGACGTCTCAAAAAGTTGAACCGCCGACTCAAAGGTAGAGAGCGCGCCCATGAACTGCGCGGCGAAGACGTCGGCAATGTCGCTGCCGCTGGTCCAACGCATCGTTACCACTTCATCGAAACCGAAGTCGTCATTTTTTTGGATGAGCTCTTCGACTTCCGGCCGCGTCGCCTCATCGAGGTATTTATCAGAGAGCTCGTTTATTCGGAGGAGAACCTCATCGTCGTTGATCGGCGTCGCCAGGAAGGGTAGCAGGAATCTTACTTTGCGTCGACGCTCAGCAAGGAGGCTCGAGATCGTGTTCATCATGACGAATTTTTGCATCTTCAGGCTTCGGTCGAAGAGTTGTTGCGACGTCTCATCCTGAGCGTATTTCGCGTACAGTTCGACGACGCGTTGGCATTCCTCAACCGTCGGACCTGCGCCGTCCGACCCTTCCAGGGAGACGCCGAAAGCGGTCGTGCCAATGATGATCGCATGAAGGGATTGAATCATGGAGGAGTTCTCGTCGCGGAAAACGGAGTCGACGATGAGCGTTATCGATTCGACGTCGTCGAGCGCGCCGGAAACGTCGCCCGCGCCAAGCCGATAATTCGCGCGCAGACGCAGCATCCCTGCAAATTCGCGCAAATGTGGGGCCTCGGGGAGTATCATATTCCACATGGGTTCGGAGGACACGGAATGCAAGTATCCGAATTTTGGCTTGCGAACCGCTTGCGAGATGAGGTCGTAATAGTCGTCGTTCTCTTCGATCCATTGCGCCACGACGGGAAACTCTTCCGCCGTCCATGGCGAGGACAAGAGTCGTTTGTAGACCTTCTCGAGTTCGTCGATACCGATCACGCCGCGCAACTCCTGCTGATTTTCCCAATATGTTCCTCCCCCGACCGGCTCCGCTGAAGTTTCAGACGCAGGTTTGCCCGCGTCAGGGGAAGTCTCCTCTCCCGTGATTCCATTCTTAATGAGATAGTCATCTAACGAAAGTCGGTCGAGCATCGACGGTTTGGCGTTCGGATCGAGCTCAAAAATCTCGCAATACGGGGTCCACATCTTCTCGAACCATATTTTGGAGTCCTCGTTCGTCGGAAAATCTTCCCAAGGGATTGTACACGCCGCGTCCGGCTGTAATAGACATTTCGGGCCAAGCGCCGCGAGAATCTCGCGTAACCCGTTCTCTTGCGCGGGCAGGAGCTGTTTAATCTGCGACCTGTAGTAAACCTTTCTATAATCGACGTCGGGACTATAAACGTCGGGCTCGATGACCGCCATCGCGTTGAGCGCCTTGAAAGGCCTGTCGAAAGAATAGAAATAAACGACCTCTACGCAGATCAAGCCGACCAAAATCAGAACGATGAGCAAGACAATCTTCGTCTTACGCGATCGCTTCGGCGTTGTAACGTCAGTTTCAGAGATGTTCTCGGCCATGAGCGCTCCTTTGCGAGAAGAAAATTGCGCATCGGAACTCAACGCGCATATCGACGTCGAGCGTAATCAAGACGCGCGGAGATATCAACCCCACAATCTTCAATCAGGCGCGAAAATAAAAAATTATGGCGACCGAGCGTCGCCAGGTCGCCATAGTTGACTCCGCGCGCTTGCGCTCCGCTATTCCTTGTCGAGCGATTTGCCGTAGAGGGGCTCTTCGAGGAACTCGAATGGGCCAGTATCGTAGAGACGCAGAAATTTGACGGACCCGTTGGCGGTCGCGTAAATGTCGCCGTCGGGGTATGTCGTAGCAAGAAACGCGAGCGGACCGTTGGGGTCCTCCGATTTCAGCACAGGACTCGCGGCGAGCGATTCCCGAAGCGTCGACTGATCGAGGTTCCCGTCAGGCGAAGTCCAGGGAACAAGCGTCGCCGACGTCATGAGAAGCGCGAGCTCGTCGGGATTCGCGCCCTCGGCGAGCGTCAGTTCGTTTCGATTTTTGCCGCCCCCTGAATCGTCGAAGTAGGACTCCTCCCCAAGCAGAACAACGACGCGCGTCATTCCGGGCTCAGCGTCGCCGTAACGTTGATAGACGTCGGGGATCTTTTCTAACAGCGACTGGTTATGCTCGGAGTCCCACGGTTCGTCGAGCGCGAACTCCTCGTAGAGCGCCTTCGCGTCCGCACCGAGGTAAGGGAGGATCAAAACGCGCCAGCTCAGGAGCGGCTTCCCGTCCGCGTCGACGCTGAACGCGGGCGGCAAAGCCCCGTGATCGGCTTCGTACGCGAGGATCGCCGCCGAGATCTGCTTGAATCGAGCTAACGTTTCAAAGCGACGAACCGCCGAATCAAAGGCAGAGATCGCCGGCATGAGCTGCGCGGCGAAGGCTTCGGCAAGAGCATTGCCGCTGGTCCAACGCGCTGTTACCATTTGAAAGAAGCTGACGTTATCTTTAGGATTTTGGAAGAGTTCCTCGACTTCAGGACGCGTCTCGTCGTCGAGGTATTTCTCCCAGATCTCGTTCACTCGGAGGAAAATCTTTTCGTCGTTGGTCGGCGGCGCCAGGAAGGGGAGCAGAAATCTCACTTTGCCTTGACGACGCTCATTAAGGAAGCTCAAGATCGTGTTCATCACGAAGAATTTTTCTCCCTTCAGGGTTCGGTCGACGAGTTGTTGCATTTTTCCGCCCTGAGCGTATTTCGCGAACAGTTCGACGACGCGTTGGCATTCCTCGACCGTCGGACCCGCGCCGCCCGCCTCTTCAAGGGGAACGGAGATGGCGATTGAACCGATGGCGATTGCAACAAGGGATTGAATCAAGACGGCGTTCTCGTCGCGAAAGACGGCGTCGGCGATGAGCGTCATCGATTCGACGTCGTCGAGCGCGCCGGAAACGTCGCCCGCCCCAAGCCGATAATTCGCGCGCAGGCTCAACATCCTTGCAAATTCGCGCAAATGTTGGACGTCGGGGAGCAACATAGCGATCATGGGCGCGTCGGGCACAAAATGCCAGCATCCGAATTTCGGCTTGCGAACCGCTTGCGAGATCAGGTCGTAGTAGTCGTCGTTCTCCTCGATCCATTGCGCGGCGACTGGAAATTCCTCCGCCGTCCAAGGAGCGGACAAGAGTCGGTCGTAGACCTCTCTCGACTTCGTCGGTACCGATCACGCCGCGCAACTCCTGCTGGTTTTCCCAATATGTTCGCCCCCCGATCGGCTCCGACGCCGTTTCAGAGGCAGGCTTGCCAGCGTCGGGTGAAGTCTCCTCTCCCGTGATTCCATTCTTGACGAGGTAGTCCATGAACGGAAGGCGGTCGAGCATCGTCGGTTTGGCGTTCGGATTGAGCTCGAAAATCTCGCACAACGGGGTCCACGTCTCCTCGAACCAGCTTTTGGAGCCCTCGTTCGTCGGAAATTCTTCCCAAGGGATCGTTCGCGCCGCATGGCCCTGTTCCAGACATCTCGGACCGAGCGCCGCAAGAATCTCGCGGAACCCGTTCTCTTGCGCGGGCAGGAGCTGTTTCGTCTGCAACTCGTCGTAAACCGTTTTATAATCGACGTCGCGACTATAAACGTCAGGCGCAACGACCGCCATCGCGTTGAGCGCCTTAGTCGGCCTGTTAAAGCAGTAATAATGACCGACTTTGACGCAGATCAAAATGAGAAGGAACAGCAGAAAATTCTTGGTCTTGCGAAAACGCTTCGGCTTATGAGCGTCGAGCGCCTGGCTAGGGTTCAGATCGGTTTCAGAAGGATTCAAGGTCATGACGACTCCTTTACGAGAGGAAGATTGCGAGTCGGAACTCAACGCGCATATTGTCCTTAAGCGTAATCAGGACGCGCGGAGATATCAACCTCTACGAACTTTAATTGGGCGCGAAAACCAAAGTCATTGGGACCTGGCGTCGCCAGGTCCCAATAGTCGACTCCTCGCGCTCGCTATTCCTCGTCCTCGAGCGATTTGCCATAGAGGGGCTCTTCGAGGGGCTCAAGGGGTCCAAGCTCATGGAGAGGCAGGAATTTGACGGCGCCGGCGCCGGTCGCGTAAAGGTCGCCGCCGGGGTATGTCGCCCCGAGAAACGCGAGCGGACCGTCGGAGTCCTCAGATTTCAGCAGAGAACTCTCGGCGAGCGCCTCCCGAAGCGTCGATTGATCGAGCGTCGTGTCAGGCGAGGTCCAGGGGACAAGCGTCGCCGACGTCATGAACAGCGCGAGATCGTCCGGATTGCCGCCCTCGGCAAGCGTTACTTCGTCGCGCTTTTTGCCGACCCCTGAATCGTCAAAGAAGGATTCCTCTCCAAGAAGAACGGCAACGCGCGTCATGTCGGGCTCCGCGTCGCCGAAACGTCGATAAACGTTGGGGATCTTCGTTAAGAGCGACTGGTTATGCTCGGAATCCCACGGTTCGTCGAGCGCGAACTCCTCGTAGAGCGCCTTCGCCTCATCGCCGAGGTATGGGAGGATCAAAACGCGCCAGCTCAGGAGCGGCTGACCGGCGGCGTCGACGCTAAACGCGGGCGGGAACGTCCCATGATCGGCTTCGTACGCAAGGATCGCCGCCGCGACCTGCTTAAGTCGAGCGGCCGTTTCAAAGCGGCGAACCGCGGTCTCGAAGGCAGAGGTCGCGGGAATGAGAAGCGCGGCGAAGCTGTCGGCAAGTCCTTTGCTGCCGGCCCAATACATCGGCGGCATTTGAAAGAAATCGACGTAATTTTTCCTTTTTCCGAAGATTGTCTCGACCTCCGGCCGCGTCTCGTCGTCGAGGTATTTCTCCCAGAGCTCGTTCACTCGGCAGAGAACCTTATCGTCGTTGATCGGCGGCGCCAAGAGGGGGAGCAGAAATCTCGCCTTACTTGCCTTATCTTGACGACGGTCGTCCAAGAGGTCCGAGAATTTTGCCTTACCCTGACGACGCTCTTCAAGGAGGATCGAGACCGTGTTCAAGACGAAGAATTTTTCCATCTTCATGCTTTGATCGACGAGTTGTCGCGATTTTTCATCCTGTGTGTATTTCGCGAAGATCTCGACGACGCGTTGACATTCCTCGACCGTCGCACTCGCGCCGTCGGCGTCTTCAAGGGGGACGGCGAGCGCTATGGAGCCAACGGCGATCGCGACGAGGGATTGAATCATAACGGCGTTCTCGTCGCGTAAGACGGAATCGGTGATGAGCGTCATCGACTCGACGTCGTCAAGCGCGCCAGAAACGTCGCCCTCGCCAAGGCGATAATTCGCGCGCAGGCTCAACATCCTTGCAAATTCGCACAAATGCTGGACGTCGGGGAGCAACATAGCCCACAGGGGTCCGTCGGGCACAAAATGCCAGCATCCGAATTTCGGCTTGCGAACCGCTTGCGAGATGAGCTCGTAATAGTCGTCGTTTTCTTCGATCCATTGCGCGGCGACGGGAAATTCCTCCGCCGTCCATGGCGAGGACATGAGTCGGTCGTAGACCTCATATGCTTCGTCGGTACCGATCACGCCGCGTAACTCCTGGTGATTTTCCCAATATGTTCGCCCCCCAGACGGCTCCGAAGAAGGTTCAGACGCAAGCGTGCCCGCGTCGGGTGAAGTCTCTTCCCCCGTGACGCCATTCTTGACGAGGTAGTCCATGAACGGAAGGCGGTCGAGCATCGTCGGTTTGGCGTTCGGATCGAGTTCGAAAATCTCGCACAACGGGACCCACGTCCCTTCGAACCAGCTTTTGGAGCCCTCGTTCGTCGGAAATTCTTCCCAAGGGATCGTTCGTACAGCCTGGTTCTGTTTTAGACATTTCGGACCGAGCGCCGCGAGAATCTCGCGGAACCCGTTTTCTTTCGCGGGCAAGAACTCTTGCGTCTGCGCGTCGTCGTAAACCGTCTTATAATGGACGTCGGGACTGTAAACGTTGGGCTCGACGACCGCCACCGCGTTGAGAGCTTTGGTCGGCCTGTCAAAGCAGTAATAATGACCGACTTTGAGGCAGATCAAAATGAGAAGGGTCAGCAGAAAAATCTTGGTCTTGCGGAAGCGCTTCGGCTTTTTAGCGTCGAGCGTCTCACGAGCGTTCACGTCTGTTTCAGAAAAATTCTCAGTCATGCCTGCTCCTTCACATCAAGCGGATTACTGGCTGAATTTCACGCGATTTAACAGGCGACGAGCAACGGTTGCATAAAAGACGCGTTCATCGTCGTTAACTCGTACGATTTATTGTAGCGCGTCGATATACCAGTCGCAACTCTTGTCGACCGAAACCCTGCGCTATGGGGTTAAAACGCCGCTCCTGGACGTATAACGCGATTATATCGACGGCGTTCGCGCCGTGAATTTTTCTGAAATATATCCAACACGGTTGAGTTTCGACGCGCAAAAGCGTATTATATCACCGGACGGCGGACTGTTGACGACCGATCTTGAGCAGATCCCGCAAACGCGCCGACCATTGGCGATGATCAGGAGCGCTTGGCTCTATTCGTCATTCACGATTCACTATTTGCCTTGCAGGTCGACGAGGGCGTTTTCCGTATGAAAGGAACAAGGGAGCTATGAATATTTATCTCGGAATCGACGTCGGAACGTCGGGAACGAAAGTTTTGGCGATGGCGGCAAACGGCGAGATTCTAGGCGCCGGAGTTGGGGAATATCCATGTTACGCGCCGCGACCGCTCTGGAGCGAGCAAAATCCGGACGACTGGTGGAACGCCGTCGTAACAGTCGTCCCGCAGGTCTTGAAGAAAGCGGGAATCAAAGGATCCGACGTCAAAGGCATTGGGCTTTCCGGTCAGATGCACGGGTCGGTCTTTCTCGACAAGTCGGACGCGGTGATTCGACCCGCGATCCTCTGGAACGACCAGCGCACGGCGAAAGAATGCGACGAGATCGAAGAAGCGGTCGGCGGACACGATAAGCTCATCGAACTCGTCGCCAACCCCGCGATGAGCGGGTTTACGGCGCCAAAAATCCTCTGGCTCCGCAACAACGAGCCGGAGAATTTCGACCGCGTCGCTAAGGTGCTGCTCCCGAAAGACGAGATCCGTCGCCGTCTCACGGGCGAATACGCGACGGAAGTGAGCGACGCGAGCGGCACGCTGCTCCTCGACGTCGCCGGACGACGCTGGTCAGCCCCGACCCTCGCCGCGCTTGAACTCGACGAATCGCTCCTACCAACGGTCTACGAATCGGAAGACGTCACCGGCAAGCTCACGCCGGCGGCGGCGGAAGCGCTTGGACTCACCACGGACTGCTTCGTCGTCGGAGGCGCGGGCGACTGCGCGGCGGGCGCCGTTGGAAACGGAATTGTCCGATCAGGCGCGCTCTCGACGTCGCTCGGCACGAGCGGGGTCGCGTTCGTCCATTCGGACGAGGTGAAGTACGACCCCCTCGGACGCGTTCACACCTTCTGCCACTCGGTGCGAGGGAAATGGCACATGATGGGCGTGACGCTCTCCGCGGCCGGGTCCCTCCAATGGTTCCGCAACGCGCTGTGCCAGGAACTTTGGAAACGCGCGAAGGCGGAAGGCGTCGACGTCTACGATCTCCTCTCGAAAGAAGCGGCCGAGACGCCAATCGGCGCGGACGGACTCTTCTTCCTACCCTATCTGAGCGGCGAACGAACGCCGCACGCCGATCCAAACGCGCGCGGATGCTTCGTCGGACTGACCTTGGCGCACGACCGTGGTCGCCTCGTGCGGTCGATTATGGAGGGAGTCGTCTATTCCCTGCGTGAAGCGATCGATATTTTCCGCGGCCTCAACGTCCCCGTCTCAGAAATTCGCGCGTCGGGAGGCGGCGCGAAAAGCCCGTTCTGGCGACAGATTCAGGCGGACGTCTACGGTTCGAAGGTCGTCACGCTTAACTCGGAGGAAGGCCCCGGGTTCGGCGTCGCGCTCCTCGCCGCCGTCGCCGGTGGAGAATACTCCAATATCCAGGAAGCGTGCGACGCGACGATATCGACCGTCTCCGAACTCCAGCCCAACCCTGAAGCGACCGCTTATTACGACAAGGCGTTCCCCGTTTATCAGAAGCTGTATCAATCGCTTAAGGACGATTTCAAAACGATCGCCGAATTGCAATAATTTGCAGCGCGCGCCGGACGAATGAGAAACTCTAAATGAGTCCGGCGCTATTCGCAAAGTCGTCTTAAAGTTTTTCTCACCTTAAGTTAAGCGCATTAATCACCGTCCGCGGACTCGCTGATCATCGGCGACTCGCGGACGGTCGCTTGCTCTCTGACGCGCAACGACTAACACAGGCGATCTAGTAGACGTCGCAGGCGCGCCGATTCTTAATCGCCCAGGCGTGAGCGTAGGAATCGGGTTTCGCCAGGAGGCGGATCCGGCGGTCGAACGCGTCGTCTTCGATCGTCTCAACGCTCGGCGGAACGACGACGGAGGTGAGAAATCGCGGGGTCTGGAAGGCGCACGACGCAACGGTCGTAACGTCGTTGGGAATGCGGTACTCGTCCGCCTTCTTTGCGGGCGGATAACAGATAAGTTTATGGCCCGAGCCGTTCAAGAGAACGCCGTCGACAGACTTGAAATAACGATTCTCGCGTTCGACGTCAATCTCCGCTAAGCAGGTTGTTTCGACGAATGGAACGCCGCGGAGCTCTTCGAGCGCGGCGGGTAGCAGAAGTCGTTCAAGGGTCGCGCAGCCGAAGAACGCCTCGTCGCCAATTGTGCGGAGCGTCTCGGGGAACGCAAGCTCTTGGAGCGCAGTGCAACCTCGGAACGCGCGATCGCCGATAGCAACGAGCGACGACGGCAGCGTGATCTCCTCGAGAAACGCGCAGCGCCAGAAGGCGTCGTCGGGGATCTGAACGACGCCGTTGGGGAGCGTCAATCGCTGGAGCGACGAACCGGAAAATGCGCCGCGACCGATTCGCTCAAGGTTCGGAGACGGCTCCAGTTCGCGAAGATTAACGCTCAGCGCGAACGCGTGCGCTCCGATCGTCCGGCACCATTCCGGAATCGTGAAGGTTCGGCGCGTCTTACCCGGCGGATACGCGATGAGCGTCGTGCCGTCGCGATTATAGAGAACGTCCTCGTACGACATATAGTCTTCGTTGTCCGTCGCAACGTCGAAGACCTGCAATCCAGAGCAGAAAGCGAAGGCGCCTGTTCCAATTTTTTCGAGACTCTCGGGAATCGTGACAATCTCCAGATAGCTCGCGTCGGAAAAGCACCATGCGCCGATCGTACGAACTCCTTCAGGAAGATCGACCTTGCGCAACGCGCTGGGGGGATCGTCGGTCGCGCAGTCTTCAAAGGCGCTGTCGCCGATCGTCTCGACGGTCGGGGGGATAACGAGTTTACGGAGCAAGCAGCATCCGTTAAAGGCGTTCTTGCCGATCCAACGTACCCCGTCGGCGATAATGACTTCACGGAGCGTTGCGCAGTCCTCGAAGGCGCTCTCGCCAATGCGCTTCACATTTTGGGGAAAGTGGAACTCCGCGAGCGAGGAACATCCGTCGAAGGTTTCGTTCGGGATTTCCTCCAACGCGTCGGGCAGCGCGACCTTTTCGAGCGCGGCGCAGCCCTGAAAAACGGCGGTCCCGAGCCGACGCAGTCCGGCGCCGAGCACAATCGTCTCGAGCTTCGAGCATTTCCGAAACGCGCGATCGCCAATCGCAACCGTATCGTCGTGGAGCCTGATCGATACGAGCGCCGTGACGCCCTCAAAGGCGCGAGGACCGATCTCGACCGTCTCGTCCGGGAGCGAATAACGCCCTTCTTTCTTGCCCGGAGGGTAGAAGATCAGCTTTTTACGATCTTTCGTGAAGAGCGCGCCGCTTAAATCGCGCATGTACGCCTGGTTCTCGCTAAAGACCTTGACGTCGGCGAGGGAAGAGCAGCTCGCGAAAACGCCGTCGCCAAGGAACGTTACGCTGTCGGGAATCACAAAGAGTTCGAGCGACGCGCAACTCGCGAACGCCGCGGCGTCAATCTCGACGATCGACGGCGTGAGGACAAAATTCTTGAGCGCGACGCACTTTTCAAAGGCGCTCTCGCCGATTCGCGCAAGCTTGTCGTTAATCGCGACCGTCTTGAGCGAATAACATCGATGAAACGCAAAGGGCCCAATCGAGAGAAGGTTCTCCGGCAATTTGAGCTCGGAGAGACGATAGCATTGCTGGAACGCCTCCTCCGGAATCTCCGTGAGCGCGTCCGGAAGCTGGATCGTCTCGAGACGACGACATCGCTGGAAAGCGCGACGACCGATCGAACGAACCGTCGGAGGGACGATAATCGACGTAACTTTGGTGCAATTTGCAAACGCGTCGTCGCTGATCTCGCAAACCTCGAGACCGTCGACGGACGACGGAATCTCAACCGTCCCATAAGCCGTCTTGAGACAGCTCGAGATCCTGGCGCCGTCGCTCGTCGCTTCCCATTTTAAACACGTCATATCTGGTGAATCGCGCATAACTTACTGATTGGTTGGCCGGCTGTCGCAACAAGCGCTTCAGTCGCTTCGACGACGGCGATTCGCGTGTCGCGAACGGTTGCGTCTCTATAAGTTGGGCGCCGAATCAGGTTCCGATTCATCGACGCAGACTGTCGGCGAGCGTTAGCGACGCGCAAATATATCCGCGGTCAACGACTCGCCGTTCGTCGATTGTACAAGGCGCGTCGGTCAAAATCAAGACGTCGACTTACGGAGTCTTGCCGCGACCTCGATAAGGAGTTCCGGCGCTTTAAAACGCGGACCAAGGACCTCGAATTTCTTCGCGACGGCAAGAATTTTTTCGACCCCGAACGAAAACGCCCAATAGCAGACTCCGCCCTTCTCCGCCGGAAACCCTAGCGCTTCGACAAGCGCCGCGTCCGACTCGCGCAGCGAACCGACAATCCCGTCCTCGACGATTCGAAACGCCTCGAAAAACATCGCGATGGCAAAGCGCAACGCGAGCGCTTCTTCGGTGTGAAATTCCTCCGGCGTTTCGGGCGCGGCGGAGTTCCGCGGCCCGAGAAGCTCGTCGATCTCCGCGCGCGTCAGCGAGAGCGTCGCGTCCTCCGCCCAGCTCGATTGAGATGCATAGCGATAGAATCCATGTTTCGTTTTACGTCCAAGGTAGTCGCGTCGCACCAGTTCCATCAGAATTTCCGAGACGCCGAGGCGATCTGGGAACGCTTTGAGGAAGGAGGCGCCCGAGTGCATCGTCACGTCGACTCCGATTTCGTCGATCACTCTCAGCGGCGCTCCTTCCATCCCGAAGCGTCGCGCCGCGTTCTCGATCGCAGCGGGCGAGCTCCCCTCGTCGAGCGCGACGAGCGCCTCGTTGAGGTACGTTTGCAGAATGCGATTCACGAGAAAGCCCGGCCCGTCGCCGACGACCATCGGTTTCTTGCCAATGAGCCGCGTGAGCGCGACCGCCTGCGCGATCGTCTCGGGCGTCGCCGACGATCCGACCGCAATCTCGACCGGCTGGCGCTTCGCCGCCGGGTGAAAAAAGTGAAAGCTCGTCAACCTTGACGCGCTCGTATGCTTGTCCTCGTCCTCGCG
This sequence comes from Thermoguttaceae bacterium, assembly GCA_050949645.1. Classification (GTDB taxonomy): domain Bacteria; phylum Planctomycetota; class Planctomycetia; order Pirellulales; family Thermoguttaceae; genus RUG369. The sequence goes on along the minus strand of JBMNGC010000001.1, from coordinate 3,096,713 downwards.
CGGGAGCGTCGCCGAAAGCTCCTCGATCGTCAGAGACGACGTGTTCGTAAAGAGGGGGAGTTTCGCCTTCGCGTTCGCTTCCAACTGGCGATAAAGAACCTGTTTGAGACGCGTCTTTTCGGGGATCGCCTCGATAACGACGGGCAGCGTCGCCACTTCGGCGAGCGCGTCCGTCGTTCGGAAATATTGCGCGACCAGGTCCTCGGACTTCCTATCCTTCGACGCGTCGACTCCGACGCGGTTGCGACGAAGCGTCTCAAGCTCTTCCGCGACTCTCCCGGGCGCATTCTCTCGCGCCACGGCGATCTTATCGCAAGAGAGGACCGTAATCTCCGCGTTGACAAACGCCGCCGCGATCGAAATTCCCATGAGTCCGGCGCCGACGATCCCAACTCCGCGCTCGCGCACGGAGTTAAGCGCCGCGTTTTCCGTTCCTGGCGCCGCCGCGCTCCATCGCCGACGCGCGTCGGTGACACGACGCTCAAGGAGCGCCGCGACGCGCGGTCCGCCCCTCGGTTTCAAAGGCGCGAGTTCAAACGCTTCGTCGAAGGAGTTGACGTATTCGTCAGGCGTCAGTTCGGGAAGGGGAATAATCGGTTCAAAAGGGTTCATGGAGAAGGATATCGGCTGCCTCATCGTCGCGACCTTAAGGTTCAGGTGGAAAAAACCGTCGTTCCCCCTTGACGGAAAACGACGGCGTTTCGTTAACGGTAGAAGACGACCGCATTGCGATCAGTTCTTTTTGCGATGATCGACGATGCGCTGCGACTTGCCGTCGTTCCGAGGAATCTCCTCCCTGTCCACAACGGTTGTTTTGAAGCCGATGCCGACCGTCTGTCGGAGTTTGTCGGCGACGGTTTTGGCGAGCTCGTCGCGCTTCTCAGGCGCCGATTTGAATTCCTCGTACATTTCCGGAGTCGCTTCGAATTTGACCTCGATCGTGGCAAGGCCCGAATCGTTCTTGTCGATATGAATCTGGTAATGGTGGAAGCCCCCGTTGATACCCGTGAGGACGGATTCAATCTGACCGGGGAAGACGTTGACGCCGCGGATAATCATCATGTCGTCGGAGCGGTGCGAAATGCGTCCGATGCGCCGACAGGTCCGACCGCACGCGCAAGGCTCCGGGAGGAGACGCGTCATGTCGCGAGTACGATAGCGCAGCATCGGCAGGCCCGTCTTGTCGAGCGTCGTGAAGACGAGTTCGCCCTCTTCGCCGTCTGGAAGGGGTTCAAGGGTCTCGGGGTCGATGATCTCGGGGTAAAAGTGATCTTCAAAAATATGGATGCCCGCATGGCAGGAGCAGTCGCCGCCAACGCCAGGGCCAGAGATTTCCGTGAGCCCGTAAATGTCGTACGCGACGATACCCGTCTCGTCTTCGATGAACTGACGCATCCCCTCGGTCCAGGGTTCCGCGCCGAAAATGCCGACGCGAAGCTTCGTCTCTTTCCAGTTATAACCGATCTTGCGCGCCGTATCGACGATATGCAGGAAGTAGCTCGGGGTGCACGCGATCACGGTCACGTCAAGGTCTTTGATGAGCATGAGTTGCCGCGCCGTATTACCTCCTGACGCCGGCACGACCGCGCAGCCGCGATGTTGACCGCCGTCGTGGAGACCAACCCCGCCCGAGAAGAGTCCGTAGCCGAAACTAACCTGCAAGACGTCGTGCTCGTCGACGCCGAACATGGTGAGGCATCGACCGATGCATTCCGCCCAGACGTCGAGGTCCTCGCGAGTATAGGGCACAACGATCGGCTTACCCGTCGTGCCGGAGCTTCCATGGAACCGGACGATATCTTCCATGTTCGCTGCGAGCATACCGGTAGGGTAGGTATCGCGGAGGTCGGTCTTGACGATAAAGGGGAGCTTGCTAATATCGTCGATCGAATGGATAGAGTTCGGATCGACGTTGTGACTGGCAAGGAGGTCGCGATACCAGCGGACGTTGTCGTAGGTATATCGAAAGCGCTTCATGAATTTCCGATTCTGGATATCGCGAAGTCTATCAACCGGCATGAAGTCTGCCGCCGAATTCATGGCGTATTTATGCATTTACGTCGACCTTTGTTTATCTGCCTGTCACGGGAGCGCGCCGCGGCGCAAGAAACCAGAGCGCACACGCCGCACGGACGCGGAACTATTCCGTCAAATTGTAGCCTCAATCGCAATTCTGTAAAGCAAGCCCTAAAGAAAACGCGTTCGAAACGCGACGGTGATCTTTCGCACGACAAATCTGGGCCGAAATCAAGATCAAATGGCGATCTTCAAGTCGTCGTCCGCCCCCATTTTGCGCCCAAAAAAGGGTCGTAAAGCCGCTTTGTAAGAAAAAGATTCGAAAAAACCTTCATTTTTTGACAAAAATTCGCCAAAACCCTGTATTTAGCGTTGACGCCGCATTTTCGAGTCGATACAAATACTCCATTGAGATCAGTAAGAGCCGTTCTCTCGCGAGAAACGCGCATAGAAGCTGTTTAACCAGTCGGTCGACGTTCTGTTAAATCTTCGGTCATGCTCAAACCGGCAACGGTCGTACTGTGGAATTATATCGGATCTTCGTCAGAAGGGACGGCTCCTTTTATCAGGAGCGCGCGACCAGCGGTTTATTTTGGTTTGACTGCGCGACTCCCTTCGCTTCAATGATCTCAGGAGAGTTTCAATTTTACTCCCGTAACAGGTAAGGACTTTACTTATGGCTAAAGAAAAGAAAACCTCGAAACCCGCCGCCAAGAAGGGCTGCAAAAGCGCCGCGCCTTTCAAGCCGTTGACCAAGACCCAGATCATCCAGCAAATCGCTGAATCTACTGAACTCACGAAGAAAGACGTCTCCGCCGTCCTCGACACGCTCTCTAAGGTCATCGCCGAGAGCCTCGCGACGAGCAACGACGCCACCTTCACGCTTCCTGGTCTTATCAAGATCGAAAAGCAGTACGTCGCCGCCAAGCCTGCTCAGAAAAACGTTCCTGATCCGTTCCATCCGGGCAAAACGATCGATCGTGCGGCCAAGCCCGCGCACTACAAGATCAAGGTCAAGCCTCTGAAGGGGCTCAAGGACATGGCGTGATCGGCCTCGACATTACCTGTGCGATACGCCCTAGGCTAAGGACGCGCTATCGCGGCGAGCGTCGTTCCGGGGAACGACGCTCGCTCTTTCTCTTCGTCTCTTCCTTTCGAGTCTTTATCTTCATAATATGACTTGATTTATGACGAACATTTTCTTTTGTTCAGCGCAGTCGAGGAGCGCTCTACTTGACGATTTTTGAATTATCCGCAAAATAGACGCCGGTCAAGCGACGAACGACCTCGACGCTTGCAACGCGTTCCACTCGTGCGCTCTTCGCCGGAACAAGTCGGCGCGTCTGCGGAGACGAACGACCCGACGAACGGCGCGCTCTCTTTTTGCAACTCGCGGAGCTCTCCAATGTCCGAATCGACTCCTTTCTCCTTCTCCAAGCCCAAGCGTATTCTTTTGAAGGTTTCTGGCGAAAGCTTCTGTCCTGCAAATCAACGTGGAATCTCGATGGATTCCGTCAACGCGCTCGCGGCCCAAATCGTTGATATTGCAAAGACGGGGGTCCAGATCGCGGTCGTGATGGGCGGCGGCAACATCCTTCGGGGCGCGCAGTTTAAAGCGACCACCGGCGCGAATACGCTCAAAGAAGCGACCGCGCACTACATGGGCATGCTCGCGACCGTGATCAACGGACTCGCGCTCCTCGACGCGATCGAAGCGCTTGGACAGCCCGCGAGACTCACATCGGCGATCGAAGCGAACGCGGTCGCGGAACCCTACATCGGGCGACGCGCAAGGCGGCATCTCGAGAAAGGACGCGTCGTCATCCTCGCGGGCGGTACGGGCAGTCCCTTTGTCACGACGGATACGGCGGCGGCGCAGCGCGCGCTCGAGCTCGACTGCGACGTCATCTTCAAAGCGACGAAGGTCCGCGGAGTCTACAGCGCCGATCCGGAAAAGGATCCCAACGCGGTCTTCTATCCGGAACTGACATTCGACGAAGTTTTGAAACAGAAACTTGGGATCATGGATTTCCAGGCGTTCGCGAAATGCCAGGGCCACAATCTCCCGATCATGATCTTTAACTTCCGAGAAGACGGCAACCTTGCGAGAGCGGCGGCCGGCGAACAGGTCGGCACGATCATCCACGACTAGAGCGTCGTTCCAAAGCGCGACCTTGGCGCCTTAAGGCAAGCGATACCAGATATTTGAGCCGGCGCCGCATAGGACGACGCGACCTGCGCTCACGAGCCGCCGCAAGATCGCCGCCGCGGCGGCCGGCGCGACCTGAAGTTCATGTTCCAGATCCGCGCGCGTCATCGTTTCTCGCGCCTCAAGGATGCGAAGCGCGCGGCGCTCGCGGTCGGAGAGGAGCTTCTCAACGCGAATGGACGCGGTCGGCGGCGAAAGGATCGGCGATTCGACGGTCATCGCGTCCCGAATCGTCGTCGTACGTCGAGAGCGCGGCGTTTCTGTCTTAGCGTCGTGCTGCGCGACGGACGCGGACTTCTCCTCAATCTCGCTCGGCAAAATTTCTATCACTTGCTTAGCGGAGATCTCGGCTTCACGCCGTGCGCGCGGCGGATTGAAGAGCGTTATTCTAAAGTAATTCGCGGTCGCTTCAAATTCTGGCGGCGTCTCGCTCTCCGCGTAGGCCTCTCGTATCTTTCTCATGCCGCTTCCGCACGACTCCGTGTAGTCGAGGAGATCGAAAATACGCGCAAGTCGAGGGTTACGCGGCGCGCAGACGCCAAGATCAAGGTCAGAAAGCGTCAGATCTCGAGGAAGGCCGCCAGGCGAAACGATCTCGACGCGGTCGCTGTAACGTCGTAGGAGCGTGAAATCGCCGGTCCGATAATTGCGGTGGATAACCGCGTTAAGAAGCGCCTCGCGAAATATCTCGGAGGGAACGTCGAGGAACTCGAACGCCTCTTGAAACTGACGAAGGATCGAGCCGGAGAATTCGAGACGATCAAGGAGCTGATTCTCGCGAACGCCCGAGTAAGTCGCAAAGCGGATCGTCGCCGGACATTGATCTGAGAGGAGAAGCGCAAGATTCGTGTTGGTCCCTTCGGAGTCGACGATTCCCAGTTCGTAAAGTCTTGGCTCGGTGAGACGGAGCTTCTTGTCGTTAAAAACTCTGAGCGCCTGCTCAAAGGTCAGATTCTGGACGCGCGAACGTGCGCGTTCAAAGGATCCGGACCCCGATTCCTCAAGCATCGCGCGAAACTTTCGCTCGGAGGGAACGACGATTTGACCGTCCTCCGAGACGAGCGCGCCGGAGGGACAAAGTCCTTTGCTCACAAGCCAGTATGGTCGCGACGAACCGCGCAAAACGGTCGCAACGACCACGTCGCGACCGGAGCGGTTTTCTATTCGGCATTCGACATACGCGCTCGCGTCGGGTCGAATCTGCTCCCGCGTGAGCGACCTTATGCGCTCTACAATTTCTTGAGCGTTCTTAACTCCATACGTTCGACCAAATTCATCGATTCCGACGTAGACGCGTCCCCCGGAAGTATTCGCGTAAGCGACGATCGATCGCAACGTCGTCTCGTTAAATTCGCGGTGACATTCTACGTTTCTTCCTGCTGTCGACATCTTAACGAGCGCCTCCGACCGCGCAAAAATTCCGCAACGACTGATGGCGCCAAGCATATCGAGGAGAATCGACCGGTTCGTTGCAAAGAGTCCGCAAGCGTTCCTCTCGCCGGCCGGAGGCCAATAACGAATAACCGCTGCGTTGCGCCCGCGGACGGCCGCCGTCCGCTCAAAACGCGCGGCGCCCCTCCGCGCCGACGAAAACTGATTATAACGGCCGCAAAATCCCTTTTCAAGAGACGAGAAAACTCATACCGTCGCGCCGAAATCTGGATAAAAAACAATCCCATCGCGCGGCGCCTACCGCGCGCTCGCGAGCGCGCGAGCGACGATGAACCGAAGAACTCTCTTTCTCGGGCGCAAGAGCAACCTTTTTTATCGTTATAATGAGTACAGACGCCCCGTTTTTGCAAGATTATGCGCTAATATTACAAAAATTTGCTTTACATCATACGTAAAAAATAGAGAATATGGGTTGTTCAATATCATTGAACGCAATAATAACGTCTGGATAGCCCAGACGCTTTACACAAGATAAGTCGTTATAAAATTTAGCGACTTTTCGGATATTGCCATCGGCGTGTCGTCATTCAGATCGAGTCGCAGCTTGCATAGACGGACGCGCAATTCAGGAGTGTTAAAATGAGAACCAACGGTAGTTTTGCGCTGTGTGTCGCCGCTCTTGTCGCGTTCGTCGCGTCGGCCGCGAGCGCCTGCGCTTTTGACAGCTTCTCTGTCATTTCGAATCACAATGCCGTCGCGAGCGACGATTCCTTCTTCCCCGGTCAGGCGCTCACGCTCGGCAAGCTCGATCCGGTCTCCAAGTACGCGTCGAGCGAAACGGCGTCGAGCTACGCTGACTGCTTCGGTTGCTCCGGGAGCGTCTCGACCGTCTACTACAGCGGCGTCACGTACTACGACAGCTACGTATGGGATACCGGCTACTACTACTATTCTCGTCCGACGCCGGTTCGCAACCTTGTTTGTCCGATCGTGAACTTCGTCGACCGCGTTCGCCCCGTCCGACGCGTGATCCAGGGCGTTCGCGGGCTATTCGCCAACGACTTCTGCTATTGTCGTCCGGCGTACGTCTGCGACCCATGTTGGACCTACGACGTCTGCGATCCGTGCCCTCCGATCTCTTACAACGTCTGCCCGCCGACCGGCATTCCTTCCGCGATCGTTCCGACTTCCGTCTACGCGCCTGGCGTCTGTTGCGGCTACGGGTATTATCCCGGAGAGGTCAACGAGCTCGATCCTGAAACTGGTCTCGCTAAGAAGAGCCAGGGCATACCCTCTCAGGTCGATCCAGCGCCTCAGAAGCTCTCCAACCAAACGATCTCGACCGACGACGGCGACGATCTCGACCCTAACGGTCCCGCTACGATCCCGCAGTACGATAGCGACGATTCGCTGTATGACAGCAACGATTCCGGCCTACTCCAGGACGATTCTTATCCGGAGCAGATCCCAACCCCCATGCCGGACTCGAACCTCAACACGGGCGTGATTCGTATGCTCGTTCCGGAAGACTCCGTCGTCTACGTCAACGGATACCGCACGAAGCAGAAGGGCGAGATTCGCTCTTTCGCCGCACGTGAGCTTGAAGAAGGCCAGACCTATTCCTTCGAGATTCGCGTCGTCGCGATGCGCGACGGTCGGCTTTACGAAGACGTCAAGACGACGACCTTGACCGCCGGCGAAAGTTCCTCACTCGCCTTCAATTTGAAGCTTGTCGGTTCCGAGACCTTAGCTCTCAACCGCTGACTTCGTTCAAGCGGGAACGCGACGTCTCCCATCGCGTTCCCGCTTTTACTTTGCTATATCGCGCGTTATAAAGGGCTCGCTTGCCATGACCAACCGCGTCGAATCTACCGTTCCGCCTATTCCTGCGGCAAAACCTCCGCGACTTGCGTCTCTCGACGCGCTCCGCGGGTTCGATATCTTCCTGCTCATCTTCTTGGACCAGATCGCGCATGTCTTCGAGCGAGGGCCGGGCTGGGCTCTCGCTGAGGGAACGGAGATGTGGAGAGCGATATGGCGCGGGTTCGATTGGGTCACCCTCGGCTTTTTCGACACGCAAATCTTGGCGGAGAAGTCGCGCGTATTCTTCGCCGCCGCCATGGAGCAGACGTATCACACGCCGTGGAACAGCGGATTCTCGGTCCTCGACCTCATCATGCCCCTCTTCCTCTTCATGGCGGGCGCGGCGATCCCCTTTGCGCTCGCAAAGTATCTTTCTGGAGAACGCAAGCGAACCTGCGCGCTGTGGGTGCGTATTACGCGCCGAGTCGTCGTCTTGTGGATCTTCGGAATGTGCGTGCAGGGAAATCTCTTATCCCTCGATTCTAGACAATTTAAGCTCTATTCGAACACGTTGCAGGCGATTGCGACGGGCTATCTCTTCTCCTGCATCGCGTACCTGTATCTCCCGAGACTTGGACGCTACGCGCTTTTCGTCGCGCTCCTCGCCGCGTTCTGGTGCATTAACGAGTTTTGCGGTCTTAACGGGTGCGGACTTGGAAGTTACGAGCCGAATACGAACATCGCGTATGAAATAGATCGCGTTGTACTCGGAAGATTTCGCGACAGGGCGACGCTCGGCGCTAATGGCGTCGTCGAGTTCAACTCGGGATATCATTACACATGGCTGCTGAGCTCGCTCACCTTTGTTGCGACGACGCTGTCGGGGATGTTCGCGGGCGAGTTCCTCTATGACGCCAGAAAAAAGCTCGGAACTGTCGCGGAAGACAAGAAAAAAGAACGCCGCGGTATCCAGTATCAGGCGTTCGTGACGCTCCTCTTCTTCGGGATCGCCTTTGTCGTGTTGGGTAAGCTCTGGGGCATGATTCCCGAAGGTAAGCCCGGTTACTGCCCGATTATCAAATACATCTGGACCCCGTCGATGGTCCTGTACAGCTCGGGCCTTAGCATTCTTCTGCTGGCGATCTTCTACCTCGTCTACGATATCTGGAATTGGCGACTCTTCCGAACGTTCCTGATCGTCTGGGGCGTGAACGCCATCGCGGCGTACATGCTCTCTCACCTCGTTCACTATGGAGAGTTCGCAGGATGGTTCATCTACGGTCTGGAGCGGTTCGTCGGAGACTGGCAGGAGACGATTAACTACCTTGTGGGCGCGGCGCTCCTCTGGCTCTACCTGTGGGGTTTCTGGCGACGCGGCAAGTTCCTGCGCGTCTAGCGTTCAGCGGAGAGTAGGCGAGCGCGACGTCACGACTTTTTTTCGCGCTCCGCCTCTTTCGCCGCTTCAGCTTTCGCTGCTTCAACGAGTTCCGCGCCGAAGGTCCCTTCCCGACCGATATATTCACCCGCCGAGTAATAGTCGCCCTTGTAGACGTCGTAATAGAACCCTTGAAATTTCGACGGATCAAGATTGCCGGACGAGTCGAACATCTCTTCGTCCACAAGCGTGTTCAGAATGCGCCCAACGACGCGAAAGTACCCGCCCCGAGGACTCAGTTCAATGACGGTGCACTCTGACGTCAGGGGGAAATCGACAAGAATGGGCGCGTCGACGAGCGCGCTACGCTCCGCCCTGAGTCCGGAAAGTTCGAATTTATTTTTGACCTGGTTACCTGAAACTCGCCCGAAATAATCGACTTCCTTGATATGCGGTAAATCGGCGATACTCAGGGTAAACGCTCGGCGACGCTGGATATTCTTGAACGTCTTCCGGACGGGATTGATGTTGAACTCAGCAGTGTTGAGGCTGAAGCTGCCTTCCCACGAAAGTTTCATAACGTCGACGACCATATCTTTGTCGTAGGTCGCCACGAGGAGGACCGGCATGGGAAACAAAAACGGCCGAGGGCCGAGATTTCTAAACATACAGGATACCAGTTTCCATTCAAAATTCAGAAGACGAGAGACGCGCAAGCGCCGGACGTCGTCAACGAACGACGCACGGCGCTACTCCGTCCGCAGTCGATGATTCGGCGTCTGTCGAACAGACGCCGCCTGCTCAGTAGATGAGGAAATTCGCGCGGAACTCGTTGAAGCGCGCAAGGTCGGAGGACCAGAGTTCGACGATCTCGTCGAGGGGTCGACCGGACTTAATCGCGTCGAGCGTCGCGTCATTGAGAAGAAGCGTGTTCGCGTTCCGAAGCTCCCACTCAGGATAATCCTTCGCGAGCTGCGTCATGAGCGCGATCCCGAGCCTGACCGCGTCGAGCTTCGAACGATCGACAATCTTCATCCGGATTCCAGAGACCTCTTCGTCCTTGTATTTACTCGCGTCGGGGGTGAACTTCGTCGCTTCAAAGGCGACTCCGCCGAGCTTCAGCGCCGTCATTTTTGCGGCGAGGTCCGCTCCGTCGATCCACGGCGCGCCGACGACCTCGAAGGGCGTCGCCGTTCCGCGACCGACCGAAATATTCGTGAATTCAGGAATCCCGATCCCGGGATAGAGGAGCGCCTCGTCGAGGGACCTCATGTTCGGCGACGGATTGACCCAGGCGAGTCCGGTTTCGTCGAAATACTGGTCGCGCGTCCAGTTCTCGCACGGAATAACTGTGAGATCAAGGTTTAGGTTGTATTTGAACGCGAACGCGAGCGCGAGTTCGCCGACCGTCATACCGTGCTGAATCGGCATGGGGAAGAACGCGACGTACGATTCGCGACCCGGATCGAGGAACGGCCCCTCGACCTTAACGCCGCTGATCGGGTTCGGACGATCGAGGACGACAAACTTCTTGTTAAGATCCGCGCAGCTCTGCATCGCCGAGCACATCGCGCTGATATACGTGTAGTAACGAACGCCGACGTCCTGGATATCAAAGACAAACGCGTCGACGTCTTCGAGCGACTCCGGCGACGGGCGGCGAGTCGCGCCGTAGAGACTGTAGACCTTCAGGCCCGTCTCGGGGTCTCTCGCGTCGTCGATATTCGACTGATCGAGCTCCCCGTAGAGACCATGCTCAGGACTGAAGAGCGTTGTGAGCGCGACTCCGCCCTCCTGCATCGCCTTCGGGAGGCGCGAGCCGTCCTTGAGGAGCCCGGTCTGGTTCGTAAGGAGCCCCACCCTGAGGCCCTTGAGGGGCGCGTATTCGTCGCGCGCAAGGACGTCGGCGCCTGTCAGCGTTTCGCCGTGAACCGACGTCTTCGACGCGTTGGGGGAACGGTAGACAGAGCGTTCAACGAACGCCTTCGCGGCGACGGGGTCGGCCTTCTCGTAAATCGAATCGAGCGCCGTCTGGCCGATCTTGCCGCAGATGGTGACGTAATCGCCCTTCCCGTCAGGATGCAGACGGTTGCCGAGGAAGATCACGAAGAGATTCGTGCCAGGGTCGATCCAGATCGAGGTCCCGGTGAATCCGCTGTGTCCGATCGCCTCGGGCGACATGAGCGCGGCGCGGTTATTGGAATAGGGCGAACGTTTGTCCCAGCCTCGAGAGCGGATCCCGCGCGGAACCGCAACTGGTTCGGTCATGAGCTTGAAAGTCTCGGGCTTCAAGATAGTTACGGGCTCAGCGCCGGACGCCGGGGCATAGGTTCCATGCCCAATGAGCATGGACGCGAGAATCGCCAGGTCGGGCGCGGTCGAGAAGTTCCCCGCGTGCCCGGCGATTCCGTCAAGCTCGTACGCGCGCGGATCGTGGACTTCGCCCTTGATCCAGTCCTCGTCGTTCGCATGACGCTTTTCAGCGGCAGCGGCGCGAGATTTCTGCTCAGCGTTCGGGTTGAAGCCCGTATCGACCATACCAAGCGGAAGGTAGATATTCTCACGAACGAATTCGTCTTCCGACTGGCCCGTGATCTTCTCGATAAGATAGCCCATCAGGATGAACCCGACGTCGCTATAAGAGAACGTCTCGCCGGGCTCCGTCACGAGTCCAAGCTTACAGATATTGTCGAGGATTTCTTCGCGATTAAAGCCGATGTAATCTTTGAGACTGTTGTCGGGCGTGAGTCCGGAGACGTGGGTCAGGCAGTCGCGAATGGTAATACTTTCCTTCCCCTTCTGTCCGAACTCGGGGAAATATTTCGTAACAGGATCGTCGTATCCGATTTCGCCGCGTTCGACGAGAATCGCGATCCCAATCGCGGTCGCCGTGACCTTGGTGAGGGACGCAAGGTCGTATACCGTATCGATCGTGCACGGCTCGACGACGGGCTCCGTCTGACGATCGCCGTAAGCGCGTAGGAACGCGAGTTTATTGCCGCGCCCGACGGCGACGACCGCGCCCGGGAAGTTGCCCGCGCGGATATTATCTTCGACGATCGCGTCGATGCGGTCAAGTGAGGCCGCGTCCATAGAAAGCTCCGACGGCGCGACAACCGGCGTCGCCATCGACGCTGGGTCTGGGTATTCCGCCGCGCTCGCGACGGACGCGACGACCAACGCCGCAAGAATCAGGAAAAAATTAGTCAGCTTCTTCATCGTACAACCCCCGCTTGGTACTGTTAGATGAAATTTCAGAAAGGGCTCGGAGTTCCATTATAGAGTTCCAAAAGAGACGGACAATATCGCCGCCGCGTAATCCGCTGAAAATTAGCGACGCACCCGACGACGCGCGATTCACAGGGGTTCAGGCGACGACGCTAAAAAAACGACCGGCAATATCGAAACAAACCTTCGCATTTCAGACAGACGACGTTCCACGTTATTTCTTTGAAACGTACAAAAAATTATTCTATTTTTAACGCATTTCACCGAATAATTATAACTTCAGTAAAATCAAGGTATTCTGTCATTACGTTCGCATAACCGGACCTCATAGCCGCCCCTTTTTCAGCAAAAAATCTTTCCTGATGACCTGAAATAGTTGACGTTATTTTTCCAGAGTTTTAGAATAATTGGTTGGCAAGCTCGACGCCGGTCCAATCTGGCCTCGCCGAGTACGGAACTTTCAGATTCGTAATTCACGGTGGCTTTGCCATGTTACAACGTAACTCCGTCCACTCTATCGTCTCCGCCGCCGCTTCCTTCTTGAAGAAAATCCTTAGAACCGACGACGAGCTCCAATTCTCTCCTCATCATTGACGTCTCCGAATGGAATCTCTCGAAGAACGGCAACTTCTCTCGATAACGCCTTTCCTCGAACCGGTCGCGACGCCTTGCGTTAGCCCCTCTTCCCCTAGTCCTACCTGCGAAGTCGAAGCGATTGACCTTTCGTCTCTTGACGATTGTCATCATGCTCACGAAAACGCGCTCCTTGAACAAGACTCCTATAACCTTGTTATTTCCGTTCAGGAGTCGGATGACGCTCTATCAGGGGGAGCATCTGAGGTGCACGTTATTATGACGAGCATTCCGTCTAACGATAACGCGCTCTTCGTCGAGTACACTGAAGAGTCTGGATTCAACCCCATGGGCGACGACGCAGGGAAGGGAAATGACGAGCTGCCGACCTACAATTTTGGAATGACAGTCAACGAAGACGGCATTGTCTCCGGCTTAAGCGACCTTGGCGAGAACCCGTTGATCGAACGATTTGGCCGCGAGGTCGGTAAAGAAGACGTCAATCCCTTTGAGGGCGTTAATTATCTTCGATTCGACGTCCCTCCCCTTCCGGATGGCTATACCTGCGACGTCGTTTTTTCATCGGATTCTGCGACTTTCGGAATCGATTATAACGTCGTGATTCGCGTCCAAGACGGCACCTATGACACGTTGACTCGGGACGTTGCTTTATCCACCCCTTGCGTCTACAATTTTTACAGTCATCCGCTTGAATTCTACATCGTTCCAAAAAATGACAGTCTCGCCGAATCGAACGAAACCATTAACGCAACGCTAAACGAGCCCGTCGCCTCGCCCTACCCCCCACTTGGATTTGTAGAGTACGATTTTGTTGGCGAAGTTATGACCGTAACGGCGACGATCATAGACGACGACCAGTGGGTCGTCCAGGCAAAAGGCATAGACTCGGAAGTTGAAATTCTCGAACCTTGCGACGGCGCGCTGAGCTTCGAGGATTCTTCGACGCCCCTCATTATAAGTCGCGTTCCAAACGAGCAGGCGTCGGCATGGATCGAGGCGTTCGAAGGATACACCCTCGACGACACATACTCGGTGAATATAACGCTCAGCCAATCTGGAACTGCGTTGCGCGGCGGCGATTATGATCTCTTGTACGCTGGGACGGACACAAGCGTCTTCTGGACAACTCTTACGATTCGCGAGAATGAAACGGAAGTTCCTCTGACCGTTCTGGCCAGGCACGACCGTTTCTATGAAAACGATGAAACTATCGTTTATGGAATTGAATCTGCGAAGACGCCATCCAGAAATAGTCTGGATATAGACCCGGCGACAACTACGATCACGATCATACAGGCGCCAGAGTTCTTCGATCCTGACCAGGAAGGCGATCAGCCGGCGCAAGTCAACAACGATCATCTGCACCTACCGCTTATCCCGTTTCCACCCGCAAAGCCTGACGGTACATATGCGCCGTTCTATATTCCATGGGCTCCTGCGTCGCGCGGGTCCAATATTGTCTTCAGAGAAATTGACGATCCACACAACTGGTTTACGATTGACTCCACCACAGGCGGAATTTTCGTTACGCCAGAATTTATCGTAGCGCGAGAAAATGGCGTGGAAGAGGCCTTTGGAGAATTGCAGTATACTTTCGCTGCTTCTGATGAAACGATCCCTTACGGTTCTTCGGAGTTTTGCGACCATTTGACCGTAACGTTCCGTTTTGAAAACTGGAACGTAGGAGTCGAAGCGCTAGCCTCCGAAGCGGCGGAAGCAAACGGGCGCAGCGAAAGCGACTGCGGTAGCTATATGATCTCGAGAACGGGCGAGACGAACGCTTCGAATCCTCTAAGCGTGCATCTGAGCGTCGATGGTTCCGCGTCCGAGGACGATTATGAGCTTTATCTCATTGACCAGAGCTCTGGCGAACGAACGAGAATTTACGTTGAAGACGGAGAATTGACCGTCGTGATTCCCGCGGGCGTCTACAGCGTCGTCGTCGAGTTGGACCCTGTCGACGATACGATTGCTGAAAATGATGAAGTTGTTATTTTACGATCCTAGGAGACTCGGCATACAAGATTGACTCGTCGAAAGATGAGGCCGCCGTTACGATTAAAGAGACAACTATCGTTTCGTTGAAGACCATTGTCGGAGACTATATGATTGAATCTCAAGAAAACGACGGAGAGAGTGTTATTATAAAAACTGTTGTTGAGGACGGTAAAGTCATAACCTACGAACCGAGAGATTTTTTCTCAAGCGTTAACCCAACTGACAACACACTTGAGCCCAATCCTGTCGTTTATGTATTAACGGCGCATTCAACGGAATACAGCTGGACGTCGATGACAGCCGTGCTTAATATGAACGTGGTGGAACATGAGGAGTTCGCGAAGGCTCATCGATATGCAAGTCAGGGCGACTATCGACTGTCAACCGATCCCTATGTGAGAGATTCGACTGCCAACTTCAAAATTCCCGGCGACAAACGCGTGACGGTCCAAAGGAACGGAGACGAAGACAGTGCAACAACCGTGTTTTATCTCATACCAAGTAAAGACTCCAAATTTGAAAAAGATGAAACCGATAGGGTTACCATAAGCAGCGCCATGTGCAACGGCAAACCTTTGCCCACAGAATCCATCGACGATACTCTGTCCAGACCGGTCGTTATCCTACAGGCGCCGGAGTTTATTTCGGGTGAAGATACTGTCGGTACGAAGGTCGTTAACGACGACTCCTATGAAATCTACATTAATCACACATCAAATAATATAACGCGAATTAACGCAGTCGTCCCCGAGGGGCGGTCATGCAACTATTGCTTTGTCGACGGAAACAATCTTTCCCTGCAATCCTCGAATGAGGCTCCGTTGTTCCACATCGTGACGACGGAAGACGGAGTCGGAATCTTGACGCTCAGGTCGTTGACAGCGGAAGAAGTTGAGAATCCTCCGACATTTACGATTTGTGCGTACGATCCCGGTCATCCGAAGTTATACGATCTGGCCACTGTGAGATTGGGTGAATTCTTTTATGCAAGAGTTTACGATCCAAATTGCACTCCTAACAGAGCGACTCGTGCGTCGGAGTCTCTAACAATATCATAACCCAGTACGAGGACAACCAACGCTCCGACTATGATGAGGTAATGCCAGGTATTGTCTGGTGCGGTCCCGATGAAGATATGGCTGTGGCTGAAATCACGCTGGAAATCGGGGCCAGCGACGAGATTCGTTCGCGGATGTTGTGGCATGCAAGGTCCTATCGCGGCTGCCAGATTCTAACAGTTCCCGACGGAAATTTTAGTGAATCAAACTCCGTGACTATAAGAGTGGCGGCAAATTATGACAACTTTCATGATAACGCCTACTCATCGGACGTCATGTTGGCCGCCGGTTACGACGTAAACAATGACGGTATCTTATCCGACGACGAATATCAGTTGGTGTTTCAAAATACTTTGATAGGAAAAAAAGAATGGAAGGATTCCCTTGATACCTTGAATTTCTATAAAAACCTTTCCGCCGCTGGGGGAGTTTTCGGATTTTATGCCAATTCGCACATGTTGCTTGAAAATTTTTTATTGCCTGACTCTATTCCACTCTCCTCCACAGTTGACCAAGAACCAAGCAATCTATACTACAGAGTTGGGGATAGTGAGCTGTCGCTTTCAAATGGGATGGGAATCCGATTTCCAGAACTTCAAATGGGACGGGCAACTAGGTACGTATGGGGCAACACCTCAAGTTTTGCCGAAAGCATATATAATTCAAAAGTCTTTCCTAAAGCTATTGTACAAGAGCTTTTCAGGAGTGTGCCCTTCGCTGATTTAACGGGTTACTTCAAAACTCATCCTACTGAGTCCTCTTATTCAACAACGATTCATAACATCAGTGTGCCTCTTAACTTTACCGCGAACGACGATAAGGACTTACACTTTGCCCTGGGTCATTGTTCAATCGACCTGAGCGACGTCTGGATCACAGTAACAAAAGATGAAAACGGCACGATTTCACTGACTAATTTTACGATCGACGGAGTCTGTTCTGATCTCTATGATTTCAGCATGAACTGGGATTCCTCTTATGCCCATGGATTGCCCCGCGCGGGGTTTATCGTTCAAAGTTGTTTAAAAAATGGAGTAAGAAACTCCGGGGAAGTCTTTCGTGTTAAAATTTTGTTAAACAAAAGTTTTTCCTGTCCCGGAGGACAGCTGTGGTGTGATTACACATCCAATGCGAAATGGAAGCCCATCGATTGACCGCAAAAATGAAGAGCCTTTCAATGAGAAACATAGCGTTTGGAATTTTCCGCCGTTGGACAATCAGACTGGCGTTGTTTTGGCTCGCCTATTTTTTACTGTTTTCTTTGGTCGCTATTCCATTGGCGCTTTTAGCCCAATTTGACCTCTCTCAGTATGGAGGTTTTACTATCGATATGCCAGGCGCTGCGTTTGTCCTGCGGATCTGCGCACGAGGAAACGTTCTGGAAACCCTGCTGATCATTTTCCTTTCCGCTCTGATCTACGCCCTCCTGGCGCTCCTGATTCGCGTTTTTGTTCGCAGGCAACTCAAAAGGCGACTAACGATCGCAACGTCACTGAGCGACTTCGAACGATTGCGCGACGCCCTCTTTGCTTTTCGCAACCGCGAAGGGCGTTTCCCCGATTCCTTGGAGGAACTCAAAGACGAACGCCTGACAAATGATTTTACCAGACGTGGAAAAACTGTCGTTCGATTCCTTTCGAACCTTAACGTCGGAGTCGTCGCCATGTCGTCCAAACTTTGGCGATCTCCCTTCTTTTTTCGTCGCCATGCGTTTGTCATCCTTGAAGAAGGAACGATCGTGGACGCGCGCGGCCGCGCTCTCAATCGACTTCTCGACGTTATATGGGCTTCGAAAGGTCGCGGCAAGGACGTCGGTCGCTTCCACGCGCGCGACGACGGCAGATTGAGATTCGAGCGAGGCAAAGAATTTGCGTCCGCGTTCTGCCCGCTGAACGTCGTTGCCGTTATGCCTGTTTTGGCCTTGTCATGTCTCGTCTTCTGTAGAAGGGTATTGCACTACGTCGAACGTTATGACGTTTTTGAAGGATTCATGGCTTTCGCCGGCTCGCCGATCGCTTACTCGACGTCAATCTTTTTCCTGGGCTTCCTCCTCCTCGCGGTCTTGATTTTAGCGCTAAGCGTCTATGCGGGCTGGTTGCATTATCGCGCAGGATTGTCGGGATTGCGCAACGTACTGCCCGTCTCATTTGCGTTGCTCGGGACTTTCCTCTTCTGCGTGTATCTCGTCTGGTTACTCAAAGTTATTTCAGATCGTCAATCCGACGTCGCTGATATGGTGTGCTCTTTGGCGTTTTTTTCCGGAGCGCTCAGATGGACGTCAGGCTACGATTTTTTGTTAGCTTTTTGGGGGCTTCTTTTATCTCCAATGTGGGTATTGTGGAGAATATTCGCATTCTTTTTGTGACGGTTTGCGTTTTAAGTTCAGTCACCCCCGCCCATGCAGAAACCAACGCAGCGCCTTTCTTTATGCGCCCCGATAAAAAGTCGCGCCAGTTGAAAGGTTTTTCAGTTACTCTTCATAAAAGTTTTTCCTGGCAGATGGGTATTACTTGAATGCAACTCCGATCCGGACTCGCACCCTGACAATTGACCGCTCAAAATAAGGAGTCATCCTATGAGAACTATAGCGTTTGGAATTTTCCGCCGTTGGACAATCAGACTGGCGTTGATTTGGGTCGCTGTTGTTTTAGTCTTTCAGCTGGCCTTCGTGCCTATTGCAATCATGGTCAGATTAAACGCACGTCATCATCAAGAACTCATGGATCTTGTGCCAGGCGCCTCAGTGATTCTGAAGGATTATTTTGAAGGCAACGAGCTGACGTCCCCGCTGATAATGTCCCTTTCCGCGCTGTGCTATGCGCTTCTGATAATTGCGGTGGTCTTTGACGTTCGCCGCCAACTTAAAAAGAAACGACGGATTGCAACAACGCTCAGCGGCGTCGAGCGATTGCGCGACGCGGCGCTTGATTTTCACAAACGCGAGGGTCGTTTTCCAAATTCATGGGCGGAACTTGAAGACGGACCGCAACAAGAAGACGGTTGCGACGAGAAGAAACCGGACGTTCGGTTCCTGTCGAACCTTGACGTCGGAATTGTCGCCGCCTCAGCTAAACCCTGGCGAAATCCCTTCGGCATTCTCCGCTGTGCGTTTGTTATACTTGAGGACGGGACAATCGTGAAAGCGCGCGGCCGCGCTGTCACTCGACTCTACGACGTTATCAGCGCTTCGAGCGATCACAATAGTGACGTAGGTCGCTTTTATTCGTCCTTCGGCAAGCTGAAGTTTGAACGCGGCACAGGCTTTGCGTCCGCATTCTGCCCGCTGCGCGTCCTTGCAGTGACGCCATTTTTTGCGCTGCCATGCCTCGTCCTGGGCAAACTGAGTTTTGATCTCTTCTTTTATTGCGTCAACCATTGGAATCCGTTTGAGATACCTGAGGCGTTTATTTATCTATCTGGTATATTAGTATCAGCGCCTCTTACTATTGGCCTCATTCTCGCTGCGGTCTTGCTCCTTGCGCTGTGCGCCTATGCGGGATGGCTGCATTGGCGCGCAGGCGCATGGGAAAGGCGCAATGTAGCGCCCCTCTCGTCTGCGTTAGTCGGCGCATTAGCCGCCTGCGCATCTTTCCTCTGGTTTTTCATCGTTGTTCTGTCGGGTCAAAACAACGCAATTTTTGTGGCGCGAGCTTTGTTACTCCATTTCACGTTTCCCGTATTTTTTGTAGTTTCAGGGTGGTGCTGTTGTTTCTGGTATGTGCTCGCGGCGCCCTTTTGGGGACTGCTTCAGTTGTTCTCGTGACCGCCGTCTTAAACTCCGGTTTCTACGCCAGTGCGTTGAAATCGGCAGGAAACCCTTGTTGTACGCCTGGATACAACGCCGGTCGCCGAGGAGATCTTTCGCGTTACGGATTTGTTAAAAAAGCTTCACCTCGCGCTAAAGGGCAGGAACGGCGTTGCGTTCTCCTCAAGGCGAACTCGCATCCTGACGATTGACCGCACAAAATAAGGAATCCTTCAGTGAGAACTATAGCGTTTGGCATTTTCCGTCGTTGGATAACAAGATTGGGGTTGTTTTGGATCGCTTGTTTTATACTCGTTCCTTTGGTCAGCATACCTCTTTCTGTAGCGCTCAGAAGGACCTGGCTCAATTTTAGTTGGCTGGGCGGTCCGCCGCCTATAGTGGATATTGCGTGGAAGTATCAGTTGACTCTGCAACTAGTTTGCCTTTCTATCCTGCTCTACGCCCTCCTGGCGGCCTTAGCTGTCGTCTACGTTCGCAGTCAACTTAAGAAGGAACGACGGATTGCAACGACGCTCAGAGACTTCGTACGATTGCGCGACGCCGTCTTTGATTTTCATCAACGCGAAGGGCGTTTTCCAGATTCTATAGAGGAACTCAAAGACGAATGCCAAATGGGAGATTCGAGCGAGCAGAAAAAAATAGACGTTCGCTTTCTTTCGAACCTCGGCGTTGGAGTCGTCGCCGCGTCGGCTAAACCTTGGCGAACTCCATTCGGATTCTGCCGCAACGCCGTTGTCATACTTGAGGACGGGTCAATCGTGCAAGCGCGCGGCGCCGAGGTCAGTCGGCTCGACGACGTCGTCGCCGCTTCAGCTAAACCTTGGCGAACTCCATTCGGGTTCCTTCGCAACGCGGAGGTCACGCTCGAGGACGGCTCAATCGTAAAAGCGCGCGGCGCCGCCGTCGTTGCCGCTTCGAGCGACCGCCGTAAGGACGTCGGACGCTTTTATGCGTCCAATGGGAAACTGAGGTTCGAGCGAGGCAAGGAATTTGCGTCTGCATTCTGCCCAATGGGCGGCGTGGCCCTTATGACGTTTTTAGCCCTGGCAACCCTCTACCTACTCTTATTAACGGGTTTTCTCACGGCATTATTCGGGGGAGCTACATATGAAGAGGTCGGCGCCCGTCATACGGTAACTTGGCAGGAAGCCAGGTATCTTGCGACCTTCTATTTTGAGCTCATCGGAGCGCCCATCGCGATCCTCTTTCTCGCGCTGGGCGGATATTCGGGCTGGCTGCATTGGCGCGCCGGATCATTATTCAACGGTTTTGGCGTCCCCTTCGTACTCGCGTTGGTAGGATTCCTGCTTCTTTGCGCATTTTTGTGCCCGATGATCTTCATCTCCCTTCCAATATTATTTTCAGGTTCGTCTCCCTTAGGATCATTGGAAATGCTTATACAAGCATTGGAAGTCCTTGTCTCGATTTTTACGTCGTTGACCGTAACCTCGACTATTATCCCAGAACCTCTCTTCAATTGGGCGCTCTTCTTCTGGTACGTGCTTGCGACGCCTTTTTTAGGAATATTCGCGTTGTTTCCGTGACCGCGCGCATGGTTTCCGCGCTCCAATAAAAAAGCCGCGTCGCTTCGTGAGCGACGCGGCTTGTTCTATGGCTGAAGCGCGCTAACGCGCCTGATCACAAGGAATACTCGGGCCGATCGAGTTGCGGCGTGGCGTTGGCGACCGCTTCGGCGGCGAGTTTGGCGATCTCATCTTCGGAAGTCCCGGCGACCGCGTTATTACGCACGAGTTCTTCGGCGTAGTCCGCCTCGGGCGTCTCGTCGGAGTCCGGATCGAACCACGAGTCTTTGAACTCGACGGTCGCATTGAGGTCCGCCGAAATATTGGTCACGAGCGCGATGATCGCGTCCCAAATCGCAACTTCGCCGCGGCATCGAGTCAGAAGAAGCGGCTTCGCGTTGACCTCGTCGCCGAACGTCTTCTTGCCGTAGGCGGCGGTCAGGAGCGGCATGATCTCTTCGTCGACCTTGTTAGGATCGGCGGTCGGATTCTTGCGAATGCAGTACGCCCAATGCTCGAGCTCTTCGCAGTATCCGCGGCTCACGTCCGTTCCGTAGACCGCCTGGTAACCGATCGCCGAGGAGAGCTTATCTCCGTCTTCGTCGATCACGACGTCGAGCGCGCCCTTGGAGCCCGCGACCCTCGTCTTGTCGTTGACCGCGGAGGTTCGGTAGAGGTACGCTTCCTTCTCAGAATCGATCTGAATCGTGCCCTTCGTCCCGAAGACGACCTCGCCGTAGCCGCCGAAACCGTTCCCGTTAATCGTGGCGTAGGCGACGGTGATCGTACGCTGTCGGCCAAGCTCGTCGTCCGGATCATAGCCCGCCGCCGGATACTCGTAAAGCGCGGCGACATGGTCGTCGACGTCGCGGTCAAGAGCGCTGAAGAGCGAACGAGAGCCGGACGCGGAGACGGACAGCGGACGCTGCTTCTTGCCTCCGTGCATCGCGGCGATAAAGATCGACGCGGCGTCAAGCTGGTGACTGCCTAGCTCCGCCATGAGTCCGCCGCCGGTGCGGTTCCAGAGACGCCAGCGGATAAGCTCTTCAATCGCCGGACGATCGTAGGTTTCCTCGCCGTCGCTGCGAACCGTCGCCTGATAGCCGTATTCTTCCGCCTTGTCGAACTCAACGCCGCCGTGCTCGCCGCCCTCGATAAGGACGTAGTCGGCAAGCTGAGCGCGTTTCTGCGCGATCCTCTTCTGGAGCTCCGCGAGATCACGCTGCGCCGCAACGCCTTCGCGCGAAAGTCGTTTCGCTTCGTCGACAAGCTCGGGCGTCACCTGCTCTGGCGGCAGCGACCTAATCGCGTCGACGCGGGTAAGGGACCGGACGATCGAGGCTTTGTACTTGTCCGCCTCGTCGTTCCACTCCTTCCATTCGCGCATCAGCTCGCCCTTCTTGATATCCTCAGCCTTCGAGCCTTCAGGAAGCGGCTGCTGCCAGCTGTCGGAGCCCGGGAGGTTACCGCGATGCCATTGCGCGCGGATATAGTGGATATCGCCGATCGCCGTCGAATTGATAAGCGCCGTCGCGTTGTCGTAAAGAATATTGTAATGACGCTGGTGACCGATCGCGAGATGCCTGTTCTCCTCGCGCGCGACTCGGATCATTTCCTTGCAGTTCGCGACCGAATGCCCCATCAGTTTTTCGGTCAAGACGTGGCAACCCTGTCGCATCGCGAGGATCGCCGCGGGCGCGTGAAGGAAGAGGGGTAGTCCGATGATCACGCCCTCGATTCCCAGGCTCTTCGCGTCCTTGAGAAGATCGCGGTAGTCGTTGTAGACCTTGACGTGACTGCGCGCTTCTTCTTCCGTCTTCCACCCGTATTTCTTCATGAGACCAGGTCGGACGGCGGCGGCGCTCGCGCTGTAGCAGTCGCCATGGAACGCGCGATACTGGTTGTACGGTCGGCAGTCTGCGATCGCCACGACCTGGATGTACTTCGGATTAATGCCGCCGATGAGAACGTTGCCTTCGTCGCCCGTACCGAGGATCGCGACGCGAACAGGTTCGTCCACGATCCCATACTTAAAGTAATACGACCCGACGCCATTGCCGGAGGAAAGCTCGGCGCGAGCGGACTGCTTAAGGAAATCACGTCGCGTCAGAGGACTGCCGATTGCGGCAAGAAAGTTTTCCTTACCGACGTCTTTCTGTTCGGTAGATAGATTTAATTCCATTTTTCAACCTGGTATGCTTAAGCTCGCGTCCGGCTGACAGCGCGGAACGACAAGCAGTATTGTTGTAACTCCGACGACTCCGAAATCGGGAGCGTCTCCGCAGGACGACGTGCGGCGCAACGCCGCGCGTCGTCGTCGAATCAAAGCTTGTACTTCTCCTGATTGATATCTGGAACGCCGCGTTCGACGCCAAGATCGTTTTCAGGAGTCTCGTCGTTATCAGGATCGAACCAGGATTCTTTGAAGGAGACGCTTTCGCCCTTATCCGCCGCGATATTCGTCACGAGCGCGATGACCGCGTCGCCAAGCGCAATGCGAGGAGTGCAACGCGGCTGGATCCTCGGGTCGACGCAGTTCGGGTTCTCCTTAACGCACCAAGCCCAGTGCTCAATCTCTTCTTTATAGCCGCGACTCACGGCGGGACCCGCGTCGTCGCCCTCAACCGCGGTCTGGGCGGGCGCGCTTGCCTGAGTGTCGAGCGCCGCCGCGCCCGCCTCTTTCTTCTCGACTTTACTCTCCGACGGTCCGCGAAGGAACTGAGATTCCTGCTCGCGCTCGAGAATGATCGTACCCTTGTTCCCGAAGACGATCTCGCCGTAGCCGCCGAAACCGTTACCGTTGATCGTGGAATACTGGACCGTGACCGTGCGGCGACGACCCTCTGGAGTATCAGGGTTGTAATTCGGCGCGGGGAACTCGACGAGCGTCGTAATATGGTCGTGCACCTCGCGATCGAGCGCAAAAAGGTTGCGGTTCGCGGAAACATGAACGCGCAACGGGTGGACCTTACCGTTGTCCGGAAGCTCCGAGGGGTCCTGTCCGCGCATGAGCGCCGCGCGACGGTTCGACGCCGCCAGGAAGATCGACGCCGCGTCGAGCTGGTGGCTGCCAAGCTCGACCATTAGGCCGCCGCCGGTACGCTTCCAGAGTCGCCAACGAACGAGCTCTTCCGCGCTCGGTCGTATATACTGATTCGCGCCGCTGCCGATCACCATATCCTGATAGCCGTATTCCGCGGGCGTCCTAAGGGGCTGGCCCTTGTATTCCGCATCCTTTTCAAGCATCAAGGAGTCGGCGAGCTGCGCTTGCTTCTGCGCGACCTTGCGGCGCCATGATTCAATCTCGAGTCCACGCGCGTCGGCGAGTTCGCTCTTCCACTGCGCGAGTTCTTCCGCGAGTTTACGAGACTGCGTATCTTCCGGCTTGAAGTCGTACGGCATCGGCATCTGCCAGCTGTCGGCGCCCGGCGAGTTGCCGCGGTGCCACTGCGCGCGAATGTAGTGAACGTCGCCGAGGAGCCCGCGTTCGATCTGGTCCGAAGCCTCTTCGTAAAGCTCGTTGTAATGACGCTGGTGACCGATCGCGAGGTGCTTGCGGAACACCTTCGCGGCGCGCGCCATCTCTTTACACTCGATGATCGTGTGCCCCATGAGCTTTTCGCAGAGCACGTGAAGTCCTCTGCTCATCGCCTGGATCGACGCGACCGCATGGAGATGGAGCGGAAGACCGATGATGACCGCTTCGATTCCGAGCTTTTTGGCGTCGAGGAGTAGATCGCGGTAGTCGGAGTAAACGGCGACATGTTCGCGCGCTTCGTCTTCCGTCTTCCACCCGTATTTCTCCATCAGCCCTGGTCGCGCCTCAAAGGCGACCTCGCTGTAATTGTCGCCGTGGAACGCGCGATATTGGTTGTAGGGGCGAATATCCGCAATCGCGACAATCTGGACGAATTCCGGATTGCACGCGCCGATGAGCACGCTGCCTTCGTCTCCTGTTCCGAGAACCGCAACGCGCAGCGGCGACGGATGCGCCTTAGAATAGCCGTAATAGAAGGCGCCGGCGCTCGCTGCCGGAACAACCGCCGCGAGCGCGCCCGCCTTGAGAAAATTTCGTCGCGAGCAACCGCAGGAGGCCGCCTTTTTCTCTGTCTTTGAACTCATCGTTACTCTTTCCTGTATATCTTCGAAACGCCCTTAGGAGCCGGCGCGTCGCCAACTCAACGGTCGACGTTGCGACCGACTTGCGGTCGACTCCTGTTTCGCTTCGGCGCCGGTCGACTCGCCGCGCGACTACTCGCGCTCAAAGTCGAACCGACCTCAATATTATAGTTGCTTTTCTCTTCTTTGTAACGTCGGACCTGATAAAGCAGGTCCGGCGTCGACTTCGGTTCGTCTCAGAACCAACTCAATCGTTGCCGCAGCAGTGTCCTTCGACGGTCGAGAGACGCGCCGGAACGATCGGATCGCTCTTGATTCCGTAGTAGCAGTACACGTACTTGCCGAAGAAATTCCAGACGAACCAGTCGAGACCTCCCCAGCGTCCAGCCGGAATTGAGGCGAGGAAGAGGCAAACGAGGAGCTCGATCGCATCCTTGCTGAAGATCATGAAGTGACCGATCTGGTCGGAAAAATAGGGATAGACGGTCGGCCACGGGAACTGCGAGAGGACGACGTTGAGGAGGAAGCAGGCTCCGCCGAGCGCCGCGAGTCGCGTGCAGAATCCAAGCATGAGGCACAGCCCAATCGCGGTGATGCCAAGCGTGACGACCAGATCCAGGAATCCGAGCGTCGACGGCTGCGCGAAGTTGCTGATCCATGGAAGATTCGCGACGAACTTCATGAGCGGACAACGGTCCGACCCGTACGTGATCGCCGGCAGTTCGCCGAGCGCTCGCTGTTCAGGCGTCAGGACGTTCCAAAGAGCGCGCTGCATATCTTCGCCCATCGCTATCGGCTCTTGAATGAACTCTTCGCCTTCGTTGCGATATCCAATCTCGGCGTCCCAGTTGCGGATCCGCTGATATTCGGCGTCGTTCCGCCCCTTGGCGAGTTCCTCCTTGAAGCGAGCTTTGCTGGAGACAAACCCTCGAATATCGGAGCGGTTCTCCAAGACGTATTCGCGAAGAGAGAGAACATATTGGTCGCGAATGGCTCTCGCTTCCTTCAGCAGCGCCGCGTTCTCAGGGGCGGCGAGCCCGTATTTCGCGCAGAACTTGTTGAAATAGATGTACCATTCCTTTTCAATCACGGGGAAGGTCCATCCGATGCGTCCGTCAGACTGGACGCGCTTTTTTCCGTTCTCGTCAAAGCTTCCGACGTAGACCTGCGCCATCTTGAGCCGCTTTTCGCCGCCGAGGTCCGGAAGGTTGGCGTAATAGAATCCTCTAAAAGGCCCCTTGGCCATGCCGAGGAATCCTTTGGAAGAAAAGTCGTTGGATGGAACCGTTTTCCAAATCCCCTCGTATAGGAAGTGCCACCCGACTCCGATCCGCAGCGCTACGATCAGAGCGATCACTACGGCCGCGCAGCAGCCACACTTTTTTGTCTTGTCCAAGAGACGCCTCCTCTCAACCGTCGCAATCGCCGCCACGCGCGTCGCCGCAACCGGTCTGCCTATGTAGTTACAAACCAAACAGCTATAGATTTCGGGTGGTTTTCACCTCGCGCGACGCTCTTAGCTGGAGAACGTCGAACGACGCCGGATCGCAAAGTCGCGATTGCGTTTCAAATCCAGGCGACTCAGGAAACTGAACGCCGCTGTACAACCCGGGCTTTCGACACAAACACCGCCACTTGCCCAGGCGAATAATTTAGCTCATTTTAGCTCAGGTATCATAAAATTTAAAGCGCTAAACCTCCATTTTCACGCAAAAATTCCCCTTATTCCACGCGCCTTAACACAAACTCACGGCATAACCGGCGCTTCTGTTGTAATCGTAATAAAGAGACGCGCGCTTTTGTGAAGCGTTCCGTCTCAAAGGAGGCGCGAAACGCTCTGACTTCATCCAACGAGGCGACGTCGAGGCGTGACAAAGGGGTCTTGAACGAGGCGGTAAAGAACATATAATCAGCGAGTCGTTTCTGCGCGTCGCCACGACGTTGCGCGAGTCCGACGGCGGACTCGACGCCCCTATGCATTTGTCGCCGTTTAGAATCCCCCAAGGAGCTGGACCGCCATGCTTCAAACCGACGAAATTCTCTCGACTGTACGTATGTTGCACGCCGAACATCTGGACGTGCGCGCCGTGACCCTTGCTCTTAACCTCAACGACTGCGCGTCGCCCAACGTCGATCAAATGTGCAAGAAGGCGTACCATAAGATCGTCTCGCGAGCCAAGTCGCTCGTCGACGTCTGCAACGAAGTCGGCGGAAAGTACGGCGTCCCGATCACCAACAAGCGTCTCGCCATCTCGCCCGCCGCAACGCTCCTTGCCGGGCACACTAAGTCGGCGGCGCTCGAGCTCGCGCACGCGCTCGACGAAGCTGGAAAATACTGTCGCGTCGACTTTGTGGGCGGCTTTTCCGCGCTCGTGCAAAAGGGAGTCTCCGGCGGCGCCGAAGTCCTGATTGACTCGCTGCCGGAGGTCCTTAATCAGACGAGTTGCGTCTGCGCGTCGGTCAACGCCGCGTCGCGCAAGGCGGGCATTAATATGGACGCGGTCAAGCGCCTCGGCGAAATCATCCTTGAAGTCGCCCACGCCGATGAAAAGAACAACGGATTTGCCGCCGCGAAACTTGTCGTCTTCGCCAATATCCCCGACGACAACCCCTTCATGGCGGGCGCCTACATGGGCGCCGGCGAACCGGAGGCGGCGATCAACATCGGCGTCTCGGGGCCCGGAGTCGTGAGTAGCGCGTTACAGCGTCGAATCGCCTCCGCGAAGGAATCGGGTAAAAAGCTCACACTCTCCGACCTCGCGGAAGAGATCAAGATCGCGAGCTTCCGCGTCACGCGCGTCGGAGAGCTCATCGGTCGCGAGGTCGCGGAACGCCTCAACACGCAGTTTGGAGTCGTCGACCTTTCGCTCGCGCCTACGCCCGCGGTCGGAGACTCGATCGGCGAAATTCTCAAGGCGTTAGGGCTCGCCCACGTTGGCGCGCCTGGCTCGACCGCCGCGATCGCGATGCTCAACGACGCCGTCAAGAAGGGCGGACTCTTCGCGTCGGGTTCAGTTGGAGGCCTCAGCGGCGCCTTCATTCCCGTCTCAGAAGACTCCTGCCTCGCCGACGCGGCCGCCAAGGGACATCTGACCCTCGAAAAGCTCGAAGCGATGACCGCCGTGTGCTCCGTAGGACTCGACATGATCCTCATTCCCGGCGACACGCCCGCGACGACTATCGCTGGAATTATGGCCGACGAGCTCGCGATCGGAGTCATTAATAATAAGACGACGGCGACGAGACTCGTACCCTGTCCTGGCAAAGAGGCGGGCGAATTCGTTTCTTACGGGGGACTCTTCGGCGCCTCGCCGGTCATGCAGGTTCGCAACGTCGGCGCAAGCGACGACTTTGTGAACTTCGGCGGGCGTATACCCGCGCCGCTCCAGTCGCTCAGCAACTGACCGCGGCGTTGCGCGGAACGCTCTGTCCGCGCGTTCCTTCCCTTTCGCTCTCGTGAGTTTTCGCGTCTCCAAGCGCGGAACAAACGAGAGCTTTTTGTTTCGCTGCGTTAACGTTTCCGCGCCCTCTTCGCACGTTGGAGAAAAGTTATGTCGGAACGCAACCTCGCGCCGCAGCGCGCTCGCGACTGGCGCTTCGACCTCGTTCGCGTCGTCGCTTGCGTTCTTGTAATCGTCGCGCACACGACGGGTCAGTTCCAAAGCGAGGCCCAACCAACCTTCGAAGGAATCGTCGCCGTTGTTGCGCACTGCCTTGCCCACGCGTCGGTGCCCCTCTTCTTCATGACGGCAGGTTATTTTGCGCTCCGCAATCTTCGATCGTCGACGGAGATCGGACGCTTCTGGCGCAAACGACTCCGACGAATTTGGATACCGACGCTCTTCTGGAGCCTCGTCTATCTGACGCTCTACTTCGCCATGAAGAGCGCCGACGGCGGATGGCGAGCAATCGACTGGTCCAAGCTCTTCCGGAACTGGTTCTGGAACGGCAAGCCTGGCGCGGGCTATCATCTCTGGTTTCTCTACGCGCTTATCGTCCTTGAACTCATCGCGCCGTGGCATGCGATCTGGCGCCGGCGCCGCGCGGCAGACTTAACCCTTCTTTTTATCTACATCGCGATCGCAGTCTATACCTTCAAGTCGGGCGGCGATCGCAGCGCGATCTTTATCGGCGCGCTGGCCGTCGGCTACCTGCCATGGTACTGCGTCGGAGCGTACTCGGGCGTCTTGCTCGCGTCGGAGCGCGTCGAGGAACTCGCAAGGGGACAGAGCGCTCTCGCGAACCTCTTCCACGAGAACAAGTTCAAAGCGCAGGAGCGCGTCGTCGAGCGAATCCTCCCAACGCAATCGAAACGGCCCTTCCCGACCGTCGGAAACGCTCTCCTGTTAACGACGATCATTCTTGCTGGAATCGGATATTGCTTCGCGTTCGGGGGTGGTCGTGAAATTGTCTACATGGTGATCCTGGCGGCGACCTTCGCGCCCTTCCTCTTACGTATCGCCCTTTCCGGGGCGTTGACGTCGATTCGCGCGAACGATCCGCGGCGCGAACTTGCCGCGACGGCGATTTTTGCGGCGATTCTCGGGCTCGCCGCGATGACGGCGACGAGTTATTTCGTCGGCTACGACTACGCGCGCAGCGACTTTCTTCCCCCTTGCGTCCTCCTCGCGCTAGGGCTCTGGTTCTATGCGTTGACGCGCCCAGAGAAGATCGCTCCCAAACTCGGCGCGATCCTTGAAAAGCTCGCGGCGCTCACCTATGGAATCTACGTCGCGCACATTGCGGTCCTTGCGGTCCTGACGCGAGCGACGTCGAGAGCGTTCCCAGACGCGTCGCCGAACGTCTGGGGCGCCTTTGCGCTGAGCGCGCTGACATTTGTCGTCTCGGCGTGCGTCGCGGCGCTCGTCAAAAGGATTCCATTCCTGCGCAAGATGATCTGAAATAAAAAAAGGGAGAGACGCTTTGAATCGTCTCTCCCTTTCATTTTTCTCAATGGGGACCGCCGCGCGATCAGCGCTCGGCGCCATCCTCAAGAACCGTCGCCTCCCGACGACTCCTTTGAGCGGAATTTCACTCGAGCGGCTTGAAGACGAAGCCCGTAATGAGCTTCGGATAGAAGTACGTGCTCTTCGCAGGCATGCGTTCGCGGACCATGCTGCATTCCTTAATGAGCTCGACGGTGGCGGGCTGAACGAACGCGGCGAGCGTAAATTCCTCAGGATTATCCTTGAGGTTGCGCACCACTTCGGAGACGTCGTCGACATACTCGGGCTTTTCATGTCCCTTAAGGCCAAGGAGCGTATCGATCACGAGCGTGTGGAGAATCGCGACCCCGAGCCGACGCCATTCAGGCTGATGGTCGGAAGCGACTTCGTCCATCTTTTCACGTCCCTTGTCAGTGATCTGGAACAGGCTCCATTTGCCGTCGCGCGCGGAGTAGAGCGCCATCGTCCCCTGATCGCCAAGGAGCTCGACTTCAGCCCACGCCTTATGCGCCTGCTTGTAGCCTTCGCCGATCGTCGAGATGCGGAAATATTCGCCAAGCTTGTCGATGAGATCCTGCTGCGAGAACGCCGGGACGTTGCGGAAAACACGGTGGGTCGGCAAGACGATGAGACCAGGGTCTTCCATCGCGACGCAGACCATCAGAACGTGATTCGCCGGATGATCCGACGTCAGCAAGCCCTGCTGGCGAATCTGCTTGCGATAGTTGCAGGCGGTCTCGTAACGATGGTGGCCGTCCGCGATGAAGATCGGCTTGGGCCCCATGAGCTCGACGACCTTCGAAATAACTTCAGGGTCGTCGACAATCCACATGCGGTTGACGACCCCGTCTTCGTCGGTCGCTTCGAGGGGCGTAATACCTGCAACCGCGTCCTCCAGAATGTTCTGAACCTCGTTCTCGGGATCAGGATAGAGTCCGAAAATCTGACTGAGATTCGTCTTGCACGCGGTCGTGAGCATGAGGCGGTCGAGCTTCGGACCGCTCATCGTGATTTCGTGCGGGAAAACCATCCCCTCGCCGAACGGAACCGCTTCGCAGCCGCACATAAAGCCTTTGCGGACATACTTTTTCCCATTCGCCTCGAAAATCTGATGATAGACGTAAAGGGACGGCTGCGGCTCCTTGACGAGCACGCCCGATTCCTTCCAATCCTTGAGGTATTTCGCGCTCCGAGTGTACCGGTTGTTCTGCTCGTCGTCGGTAGGGTTCATTTTGTTGAGGATGAGGCGCACAACGTTGTTCGGATGCTTCGCGTAAAGCGCGTCCTGCAGTTCCGGGCTGATAACGTCGTAAGGGGGCGCGACGACGTCGCTGAGCGAGCCGACCTGCGCGAGATTATAACGTAATCCCTGGAAAGGCTGAATGTTAGGCATTGAATACTCCTGTCCGGCGTCGCCGGCGTTTTGCGTGAACCAACGAGACGTTGCGCGACTCGTCGCGCGTTCGTTAAAATCGGTGATTAATATCGGTAGTAATCAGACTTGTAGGGCCCCTCGACTGGAATGCCGAGATAATCCGCCTGCTTCTGCGTGAGCGTCTCGAGCTTGACGCCGAGCTGACCAAGGTGAAGGCGCGCGACTTCTTCGTCGAGCTCCTTTGGCAGCATATGAACGCCGAGCGGATACTTTTCCCCTTCGGTCCAGAGCGCGATCTGCGCGAGAACCTGATTCGTAAAGGAAGTCGACATAACGAAAGACGGATGGCCCGTCGCGCAACCGAGGTTCACAAGACGTCCTTCCGCCAGAAGAATAATGCTGGCGCCATTCGGGAACGTATAGCGGTCGACGAGCGGCTTGATCTGCGTCTTCTTAACGCCCGGGTAGCTTTCGAGGCCGGCGTAGTCGATCTCGCAGTCAAAGTGACCGATGTTGCAGACGATCGCGTCGTTGGGCATCCGCGAGCACTGCTCCGCCGAAATAATATCGCAGCATCCTGTCGCGGTCACAAAGATGTTGCCGCGCTCGCAGGCGTCTTCCATCGTCGTCACTTCGAAGCCTTCCATCGCCGCCTGCAACGCGCAGATCGGGTCGATCTCCGTGACGAGAACGCGCGCGCCATAGGAACGCATCGATTGCGCGCAACCCTTCCCGACGTCCCCGTAGCCTGCGACCACGACGACCTTGCCCGCGACCATCACGTCGGTCGCGCGCTTGATTCCGTCGGCGAGGGACTCGCGGCATCCGTAGAGGTTGTCGAATTTGCTCTTCGTCACGCTGTCGTTCACGTTGATGCAGGGGACCTTAAGTTCCCCGCGCGCGTGCATCTGGTAGAGGCGATGGACCCCCGTCGTCGTCTCCTCGGAGATACCCTTGACGCCCCCGATGATCGAGCTGTACTTCGGGAGATGAATCATATGGGTGAGGTCGCCGCCGTCGTCGACGATCATATTGAGCGGTTCGCCGTCCGGGAAAAAAATCGTCTGTTCCGTGCACCAGTCATATTCTTCGTCCGTTTCGCCCTTCCATGCGTAGACGGGGACGCCGGTCGCGGCGATCGCCGCGGCGGCGTGATCCTGCGTCGAGAAACGGTTGCAGCTTGCCCACGAGACTTTCG
The DNA here is from genome assembly GCA_050949645.1 of Thermoguttaceae bacterium. GTDB lineage: Bacteria > Planctomycetota > Planctomycetia > Pirellulales > Thermoguttaceae > RUG369. The sequence goes on along the minus strand of JBMNGC010000001.1, from coordinate 3,064,113 downwards.
CGCCGAGCGCGACGAGCGTCTCGATCAGGACCGCCGTCTGAATCGTCATGTGGAGGCTGCCGCCGATCCGCGCGCCCTTAAGGGGCTGCGTGGGACCGTATTTTTTACGGAGCGCCATGAGACCGGGCATCTCGTTCTCGGCGAGCATAATCTCTTTGCGTCCCCAATCGGCAAGGCTCATATCTGCGACTTTGTACGGCAGTTTTTCACTCATTTTTGCTTGTTCCTTAATGAAGTCGACGCGGCGACGACGCCGCCGCTTGCGCCATTTGCTATTTTCTAGTTATGACGCCATTTTTCGGTATATTATAACGCGTGCGCGCGCTCATGCACAGGGGGCGACGTCCTGCCGGCGCCCCTCGAACGCCTTGAGGGACAAGGTCGACGGTCGGCGTCTACAAACCTCCGCGCTGATCATGGCGGACAAAGCGAACGTCGCTTTGGTAGAGTTCTCGTACAAGGTCGCCTGTGAATTCGTCCGTCGGATGAACGCAAACGACTCGGTTCACGCACACAACGCTGTCGACGAGCTGGGAGACGACGCCGATATCGTGCGACGCAATAAGAATCGACACGCGCTCATGGAGCTCTTGGAGGAGCTCGTAGAAGCGTTCGGCGCTCGAAGGATCGACGTTGTTCGTCGGCTCGTCGAGGATCAGCAACTCGGGGTCGCAACACAACGCTCGCGCGATGAGAACGCGCTGTCGCTGACCGCCTGAAAGATCGCCGAAAGATCGCCGGCAGAGATCGGCGACGCCCATTGTTTCGAGCGCGGCGACCGCTCTCTCTTTACTCCCGCGGTCGAATCGAAAAAAGACGCGGGACTTCTTCGCCTTCGTCCCAAAACGTCCGGCAAGGACGACGTCGAGGGCGTTGATCGGGAACCGCGAATCGACGCGCGCCTGTTGCGGAACGTATCCGACGCGATATCGCGACCTTTCGGGCGACTCGCCAAAGAGTCGAACGGTCCCATCTTGCGGCTTGAGGAGTCCGAGGATCACCTTGACGAGGGTCGATTTACCGCCGCCGTTGGGACCGACAATCGACGCAAAGACGCCCCGAGGAACCGAGAACGTCGCGTTCTCAAGAGCGGGAGGCTGCTCCGCGCTGTAGGAAAAGTTCACGTTTTCAAGTTGAATCATGGCGTCGTTGCTTTCGATAACCGCGCGCCGCGTCTCCGCGCGCGACGCTGGGGATAATTTTCACGACTTTCAACAAAGTCAACAGTCCCCCCGGGGGAAAATTCGTTCGATCGCCATCCCTCTTTTGACTCGATCTCTTGAAGGAGGGTCAAAAAACGCTTATAATGGCCGCCTGGCGCGAGGGCATTAAGAACAGAACGCGCTAAGGTAGCAAACAGAGATAGATATGGCTGAAACATCTTCACAAGCAACGAAGACCTCTTTATCCAAATTGACGATCGGCGTCGATCGCTCGACGCCCTGCAATCTTGACGCAGAACGCGGCGTTATCGGAGCGATTCTGCTCAATCCGAACCTCTGCGACGACGTGGCGACGATTGTACGACCGTCTGATTTCTACCTCGACAAACACCGTCGCATCTTCAAGGCGCTCCTCGACATGCAGTCGGAGTCCTTCGGCGTCGACTTCACGCTCCTCGTCGAGCGTCTCCGAGAGAACAACGAGCTTGAGGAAATCGGCGGCGAAGCGTATATCGCCGAGCTTATGCAGAGCGTCCAGGTTACCGCGCATGCGGTCTATTACGCGGAAATCGTTGCGCAGAACTCGCTGCGGCGAGGGCTCATCGATACGTGCGGTTCGATCATGAACGACTCGTACGCGCCCGACGTCGCCGCAAAAGAACTCCTCAACCGCGCCGAGCAGATGATCTTTGCGCTCAACGACGCGCGCTCGACCTCCGCGCTCACGCCGATGTACGACCTCGTTCAGGACGTCTATCACCTTCTGGACCGTCGCGCGGCGGGCCAGGTCGACGGCGTCTCGACCGGATTCTTTGATCTCGACCAGATGCTTGGCGGACTGCACGGCTCCGAACTCATCATTCTGGCGGCGAGACCGTCGATGGGTAAAACGGCGTTCGCAACAAACATTGCCGACCACGTCGCCGTGGAGACTCAAGAGCCCGTCCTCTTCTTTAGTCTCGAAATGGCGAAAACGGAACTCGCGCTGCGTATGCTCTGCGCGCGCGGAAAAATCGCGAGCCAGAATCTCCGCGGACGAATCGCCGATCAGGATGGTAAAAAGCTCATGAAAGCGGCGAGCGCGCTCGGAGAAGCGCCCCTTTACATCGACGACACGCCGTCGCGCACCGTCATGGAAATTGGCGCGGTCGCGAGACGACTCAAGCGCAAGCAGGGGCTCGGGCTCATCGTCGTCGACTACCTCGGGCTCATCGAGCCGGATAACCCGGCCGACCCGCGTCAGGAGCAGGTCGCAAAAATTGCGCGACGCCTTAAAGGACTCGCGCGCGAACTCAACGTGCCGATCCTGTGCCTTGCGCAGCTCAACCGTATGGCGGAAATGACGAAGGATAACCGTCCGCGATTAAGCCATCTGCGCGAGTCGGGGGCAATCGAACAGGACGCGGACGTCGTCATGTTCGTACACCGCGAAGAATATTACCATTCTCGCGAGGACGCCGAAGATAAGGGGATCCACGGACTCGCTGAAATCATCGTCGCCAAGCAGCGCAACGGGCCAGTCGGCGACGTCAAGCTCCACTGGAAAAGCGAGTACACTTGTTTCTTAAATCCCCCGGAGGACGATGGATACGGCGAAATAAGCGATTTCGACGACTTCGGATTCTAGCGTCGAGATCTCGGTCCATTTTGCAACGTTGACCAAAACGCGCGGTCGTGATCGACGCGACGGCGTTTCTGGGCTTCAAAACCTCAACATCGGCGGTCGACCTCTGAACGCGACTTAAAAAGCATGGCAAAAAAAGCGTTAGTCACGGGCGGCGGAGGCTTTGTAGGTCAATACCTCGTCAAACGCCTCGCCGACGACGGCGTTGAGCCCGTCTCCTTCAGTCGTTCCCACTACCCTGAACTCGACGCGCTCGGCGTCGAACAGCGACTCGGTAATCTCGATTCCTTTGACGACGTCGACCGCGCCGTCCAAGGCTGCGACGTCGTCTTTCACGTCGCGGCCTTCCCAAGTATCGTCATGGACCCGGACCCGTACTATCGCACCAATCTCCTCGGGACGCGCAACGTTATCGCCGCATGCCTCAAGAACAAGGCGCGCAAGCTCGTCTATACGAGCACGCAATGCGTCGCGAACACGGTCGAATCTCAGGAAGGCGTCGACGAGTCCGTACCCTACGCGCCAAAATTCCTCTGTTGGTACCAGATGACGAAGGCGATCGCCGAGCAGCTTGTCCGCGCCGCGAATTACGCGCCATGGACCGACGACTACGACTTCGGCGGACTCGACTTCTCCCCCAAAAACTATAGAAGACTTAATCCTGACGCGACTTTCTCGATCCCCGAGCGCGACGCTTCGCGCGAAGACGTCCTCATGACCGTCGCGCTCCGCCCCCACCTCATCTGGGGACCAGGCGACCGACACCTCGTGACGCGGATGCTCCAGCGCTCTCGTGCGCGAAAACTTGCGCGCGTCGGCGACGGTACCAACATGCTCTCGACGATCTACGTTGAAAACTGCGCCGACGCTCATAAGCTCGCCTGCGACGCGCTCAAGCCTGGAACTTCAGTTCCCGGCTCCGTCTACTATATCGCGCAAGAGGAACCCTTTAACTGCTGGAAGTGGATCGACGAACTCCTGGCGTTCGCGGACGAACCGCCGGTGACGCGCAGTCTCTCCTTCAGAAAAGCGTGGTTCCTCGGCTCCGTCTTAGAAAAGGTCTACTTCCTCTGCCGGTATAAGGGCGAGCCCGTCATGACCCGATTTCTTGCCACCCAGCTCGCCAAATCATACTGGTTCGACACGACGCGCGCGAGAACAGAGCTCGGATTCGTTCCCAAAATTTCCAACGTTGAAGGGATGAACCGCCTCCGCGATTTCGTCGAAGAAGTTGCGCGCGCGCTCTAATAGAGAGGGTTTCATTCAAGTCGCCGAGGGCGGCGGTCGCGCGCGTTTCTAGTTGAAAATGACCGCGAGGACGCTATACCTGCTAAGAAATAAAATTTCCAACTCTTTATAGCGGCCTAATCTTCACAAGTCGTGGAAAAATGGTAATATAAACGAATCGTTATTTAACTGTCAATAACGCGTTCTTCTTACTCCGTGCAGTCGTCCCGTCGACTGCCGTTGCATTTTGTTACGATTGAAAGGGTGGATCAAGTGGCGTCTAAAGATCGTTTCTCCAAATTTGATAGAATGTTTAACCCGAAGTCAGTCGCCGTTATCGGCGCTTCCGCCAAGAAAGGCGGGGTCGGCAACGACGTGCTGCTCAACCTCATCAAGGACTATAAGGGAACGATCTACCCCGTCAACCCCAAGGGCGGCGAGATCGAAGGGGTTAAAGCCTACACGAGTATCCTCGAAGTTCCTGGCGACGTCGATCTCGCTCTTGTTCTTGTTAATGCTCGATTCGTCGCCGACGTCGTCGATCAGGCGATCGAAAAGAACGTCGCGGGAATCGTCATCGTCTCGGCGGGCTTCAAGGAGGTTAGCGAGGAAGGCGCCAAGATCGAAAAGGAAATGGCACGCAAGGCGCAAGAGGCGAATATTCCGCTCGTCGGACCAAACTGTCTCGGAATTATCAACGCTTCGGCGGGCCTCAATGCAAGCTTCTCCTCCAAGATCTGCAAACCTGGCAGCCTCGCGTTCATCTCCCAGTCCGGCGCGCTCTGCACCTCCGTCCTTGACTTTGCCGAAGCGCGACAGATGGGCTTCTCCAAGTTCATTTCCGTCGGTAACAAATCGGACGTCAACGAAGTCGAGCTCCTCGAATACCTCGCCGACGATCCGGAAACCAAAGCGATCGCCATGTACCTCGAGGATATCGCCGACGGCGAAGGCTTCATCGAAATCGCCTCGAAAATCTTCTGGGAAAAGGGCAAGATTATTCTCTGCCTGAAGTCCGGACGAAGCGCGGAAGGCGCCAAGGCGGTCAGCAGCCACACCGGTTCTCTTGCGGGCTCCGACGCGGTTTACGACGCGATCTTCACTCAGTCTGGAGTCCAGCGCGTCGACGCCATCTCCGAGCTCTTCGACCGCGCCTCTCTCTACACGACCCAGCCCGCCCCCAAAGGTCGAAACCTTGCCATTATTACGAACGCGGGCGGTCCGGGCGTCATGGCGACCGACGCGGCGATTAATGCGGGGCTCAAGCTCGCGCAATTCTCCGATGAAACCAGCGCGAAGCTCAAGGAAAGTTTGCCCTCCGCGTCGTCCACTCGTAACCCCGTCGACGTTCTCGGCGACGCGCACAGCGATCGTTATCAGGCGGCGACCGAGGTTATCATGGCTGATCCCAACGTCGATATGGGGCTTATCCTCCTCACCCCGCAGTCGATGACCGACTCCGACAATATCGGTCGCGACCTGCCCGCGGTTGTCAAAAAGTCGGGTAAACCGGTCGTCTGCGCGTTCATGGGCGTCAAGGCGGTCGCCGAAGGCGTTGAGACGCTCGTCGCTCAGGGCGTCCCGAACTATGAGTTCCCCGAAGACGCCGTCAAAGCGCTCGGCGCCTACGTTCAGGCCGCTGAATTTCGTGCGCTATCCGACCGCGAATACCTCGACGCCGCCGATTGCGACGTCGATAAGGCGAAAAAAATCATCGCCGATTACCTTGGCGACGAAGATTCCAAGTACCTCGCGCAGGCAGATTGCCGCGATATCTTCCAGTGCTACAATCTTCCGCTTCTCGCAAGCGGCGTCGCTAAGACGGCGGACGAAGCGGCCGAGATCGTGAGCAAGATCGGCGCGAAAGTCGTCATGAAGGTCATGTCGAGCGACGTGAAACACAAGTTTGACGGCGGCGGCGTTATTCTCAACGTCGACGGTCCTGACGCCGCGAAGGAAGCGTTCGCGCAGATCTATGCGAACGTCGAAAAGAACGTCCCCGGCGCCAAGATCGACTCGATCCTCATCGAGCAGATGGCGGACAAGGGCGTCGAAGTCATCCTCGGATGCAACCGCGACGCGAAGTTTGGTCCCCTCGTCATGATCGGTCACGGCGGCACCTATGCCGAGCTTTGGAAGGACGTCGCGTTCCGTCTCGCGCCGATGCGTAAAGTTTCCGCGCAGCGCATGGTGCGACAGATCAAGACCTTCAAGATGCTCGACGGATTCCGCGGCGCCCCGAAGTGCGACGTGGCGACGCTCGAAAAAACGCTCTTGAGCTTCGCGACGATGCTCGTGAATCACCCCGAGATCGCCGAATGCGACATTAACCCGCTCATCGTTCACGCGGAAGGCAAGGGATGCTCCGTCGCCGACGCGCGCATCATGCTCCGTCGCGTTAAGTGATCGACAAGTGAACAGAAGCGTGTCACGAACTCGTCGCGTCGGTCCTCTGTACGCGACGAGTTGGCGACGCGCGCATTAATTTAATAGAAACGCCGCGGAAACGCGACGTTTCTTTCTTAATGGCGCCTGTCTTGCCTAACGGTAAGAGTAACTTTCGCCTCTGAATTGTCCGAGGCGAAATGCGGACGCGACGAGTCTCCTCGCCGCGCCGCTACGAAGCCTTCCTACTGCGAAGGCGCGACCTCCGTTATTTTGTGGAAAGCCTTATGCCTTACGAAGTACGTCCGCCTATGAACGCCTCTTACGTCGAGTATAACCGTCAGCGAACGATGACGCTCGGCGATCTACTCCTTGAAAATCGAATTATTTTCCTTCAGGGCGAGATCACGAACGCCTCCGCTAACGAACTCATTATGAAGTTGCTCTACCTCCAGAGCGTCAATCGTCGTAAAGATATTAACTTCTATATCAACTCGCCCGGCGGAAGCGTCACCGCGACCCTCGCCATTTACGACACGATGAAGATCCTCTCGTGCCCCATCGCAACATATTGCGTCGGGCTCGCCGCGAGCGGCGGCGCGATCCTCCTCGCGGGCGGAACCAAGGGAAAACGTTACGCGTTGCCGCACTCGAAGATGATGATTCACCAGCCTTGGGGCGGAGTTGGCGGTCAGGTCTCCGATATTGAAATTCAAGCGAAGGAAATTCTTAAGGATCGCGAGACGCTCAACAAAATTCTTTCGGCGAGCACGGGCAAGACGGTCGAGCAGATCGCGAAGGATATCGATCGAGATTTCTACCTCTCCGCGTCGGAAGCGAAAGATTACGGTCTCGTCGACAACATCTTGACGAAGACGCCGACGCTCGACGACGAATCTTGAGTGAAATCGCCAAGCCAACGAACCTTACGCTAAGAAACAAGGAAGAAAATAGTGTCGCTTATTCCGATTGTCATCGACAAAAACGGTCGCGAAGAACGCGCGATGGACATTTACAGTCGCCTTCTTGAGGACCGCGTCGTTTTCCTGGGATCGCAGGTCGCCGACGAGAGCGCAAACTCGATCGTCGCCCAGCTCCTCTATTTGCAGTCCGTCGATCCGAAAGCGGACGTCCATCTTTACATCAACTCTCCAGGCGGTTCCGTTACCGCAGGTCTCGCGATCTACGATACGATGCAGTACATTAGTTGCGACGTCTGCACCTACTGCATAGGACAATGCGCGTCGATGGGCGCCGTCCTCCTCGCCGCCGGCGCTAAGGGCAAGCGGTTTGCGTTGCCGAATTCGCGTATCATGATCCACCAGCCCCTTGCCGGGATGCAGGGCACCGCGGAAGAGATCATGATCCACGCGCAGGAATTCCGCTTTATCAAAAGCAAACTCAACGAGATTCTCATCAAGCACACCGGCCGGACCCTCGAAGAAGTCCAGCGCGACACAGATCGCGATAACTTCATGTCGGCGGAATCAGCTCGTGATTACGGTATTGTCGACCATGTCGTCGAATCCATCCAGGCTACGGAGAACCCCGTCTGACGCGATGGCGCTTCAAACTTAACTCTCAAACGAACGCGGCTTCCCAGAAAGCGGCGTTCGTTTTTTTTTCTTGCCCGAAACCTCTGGGGAATTATCTTACTTTAAAATCTTCTAGAACGAGGCAGAAAAAAACTCAGCTCGTCCTCGGCGTCAGAAATTGCTAAGGAGGCAAGAAAATTAAAGAGCCCGAACTGGGCGTTTCCGCGCAAGTTCGGGCTGATATCGTTGTTAAGCGATCAGGTACTCAGAACGTGTTTGTTGGCCATCACGACGCCGCTCATGAGCGCGCCGACAATGCCCACCATTCCCTGATCTGCGCCGCAGATGAAGAGGTTTTTCAGAGGCGTGAGACCGTCGTACTGCTTGTCAGCCGCGCCATAGATCGCGCCGCGTTCACGACCCGTGTAACGCTGGATCGTCAATGGCGTGAACATATCGACGTCGACGACGTTGCCGCGAAATTCGGGCACGAAGCGCGCCGCCGACTCAAGCGTCTTTTCATATTGTATCAACTTCTGACGACGGTACTCTTCGGGCGAGAGCTGACGCCAAAGGTCGTAGTTCGCGAGCGCCGTGACGCGCAGCATATTCTCTTCCAACGGCTTCGCAAACTCAAAGTTACCCGGCACGCAGATGACGCCGCTGCGCAAATCGACGAGCGAGTCGGGATTCCGATAACTGAAGCGTTCCGAATCGTTGAAGAAAACGATCGTTTTATCGTGACCGTTCTTCCTGGGATCCTTGTCCAAAACGCTGATCGTCTCGATGAATCCGAGCTTGCCGAGAGAGCTTTCTGGAACTTGCGCGCCAAACCCGCAAAGCTTCATCGTCTCGGGCCAGCCCGCCGACGAGAGGTAACGCTTCGCGCGAATCTTGTTCCCGTCTTCGAGAAGGATATGGTCGACTTCGCCCTGGGAGTTGTGCACAATACTTTTCGCGCCGGTATTGAGCCGGATCTCGCCGCCAAGTCCCTTAAAGCGTCGCACGAGCTTGAAGAGAAGGTGGCGGACGCCGTCGTAAGGACGCGCGAACCCTTCAAGGAAGATCGAGCGGAACATGATGCAGAATTGCCCGAACTCCATATCCTGCTCCCGCGCGCCGCCATAATAGAGGATCGGACAGAAGATCATGTCGACGAGCTTCGGATCAGAGATGCAGCTTGCAACATACTCTCGGGCGGAACCGCCGCCGGTTCCGCTTCCGAGCTGGTCATAGCTCGCAAGGCCTTCGACCATCTTGCGAAACCCGTCGATTTGCGCCGGAAACTTCTCCGCAACTTCCGTCTCGAACCGCTCGAAGTCGTTCGTAAAGTTCAACTCGACGCCAGGAAAAGCGATCGACGAACCTGTCTGCTGGACAAGCCCGAATTCCTCCCAAGAAATTCTCAAGAGGCGTATAAGGCGCGAAAGAGGTCCGCGTCGCGTTCCTTTCGGAACATAATTCGTCATCGCATGGAGTCCAACGTCGTAATTTCGGCCGTTGCGGCGATAGAAAGAATTGAGACCGCCAAAGATTTTGTGCTTTTCAAGAATACAAACGCTGCGGTCAAATTGAGCGAGTCGAATTCCAGCCGCCAGCCCGGACATCCCGGCGCCGACGATTACCGCGTCATATTTCTTTTCAGTCATCTTTTGCGTGGAGCGTCGTCGCGCTCCGATACTACGGTGTTGAGCGAATAGCAGACGGCGTTAAACGACGGCGCTTGGTCGACGACTGAACTTGCAGGCACGCTACGCCGCGTCATCCAGAATGATTTCAGATTGTTCAATACGCACGCGCGTCAGTCGCTGTCTGTCCGGTTAGAATCTGGCGCTTCGCGTCGACCCCGACAAGTGCGTCTTATCATTTTAACGTAACCCACCGCTGGAACAACCCCCAGAGAGAGGACGTCGGGTTAGTATACGCTTTTTCTTCAAGATAGAAAGAAAAAAGACGCCGAGCTTTCCAGCGCGGCGTCTTCGAAAAGGTTTTTAGAAACCCTTGCGTTATATCAGCTTAACCATCTTCGCAATCGCCTCAAGAATCGGACCGCCAACTTCGAACGTTCCTTCCTGATAGCTCCAGATTGTGCGGCAAAGCTCCAGCGCGCCGATCGTCGCAAGGATGAGGAAGATCAGGCACGGAACGAGATAGATGAGATCCTTGCCGGTAAACTGAGTCGACGAGGTCGCCTGCGCAAGAGGCTTCGTCTGGGCGCCGAAAGTAGGCGTTTCGCCGCCGAATTCGGGCGGTCCGCCAAATTCCGCAGCGGGAGCCGCGCTGAAAGCGTCGGCGGCAAACATGTCGGCGGCGCCGGAACTATCATCCATCGCGATCCCTGAAGAAGGATCGGCAAAAGGCGAAACGTCGCTTGACGGCGCTCCGAAGGGACTGTCGCTCGAATCGGCGGAAAGGAACTGATCCGTCGACGCTTCAGAGGACGGTTCGTCGAGGACGTCGATCGATCGCGATTCGCTCGTCGAGTCGCCGTCGCCGAGAGGCGGAACGTCGGGCTCCTCGGCGAGTCCAAAGATCCCGCCGTCGTCGTCCGCGACGCTGTCGTCTGAAAGGAAAGGACTCGCCGATTCGGAAGAGCCTGCCTCCGTCATGAAGATGGAGGAACTTGGGTCGGTCGCGGCCTTAACGTCTGTCGAATCAGTCGAGAGCTCGAAGACGCTTTCGTCGGCGGCGAGCTCCGTCGGCGCCTCGGAATCCGCACGCTGATCCAAGCTGAGAATCTGCGCGGGGTCGGAGGGGGTCGAACTTTCGCCTTCAAGCTGGAAAACGCTGTCGTCGTCGTCGCCGATCGGCGCGAGACCAAGTTCACCCTGCTCCTGGATAGCCGCGTCGAGTTCAAAGCCGCCGTCAGAGTCGCTCATGAGCGCAATACCGCTGTCGCTGCCGAGGTCGAGACCGCCGGACGATCCGGAACCGCCGCCGAGAACGATGTCGTCGCCCGCGAGATCGACGTCCGAACCGCTCACGTCGAGGAGAGAAATACCGCTATCGCTACCGCCAAGAAGCGAGATACCGCTATCGCTATCGAGATTGAGATTAGAACCGGAGCCCGTGCCAGAGCCCGAGCCGGTAGGACTGACGTCTTCGGCGAGCGCCGAATCTTCGCTCGTGAGGGGCGAATCGCCAAAATCAATGAGCGCGTCTTCAGGCGCGACCTCTTCGCTCGCGCCGGCGTCAGCGATCGCGAACACGTCGGAGGACTCATCTTCGGGCTGCGGCGTCAAAGAATCGCTCTCATCTTGAACCTGATCGGTCGGTTTTTCTTCCGTAGCGTCGGCCGCCTGGACAGATGAATCGCCGCTCTCCTCGTCGGACGCGAGAACCAGATCGTCGTCTTCAGGCGCAAGGACCAGGTCGTCGTCCACGGGCGTTTCATCGTCGACCGCGGGTGTTTCATCGTCAACCGCGGGGGGTTCATCGTCAACCGCGGGGGTCATGCCGTCGTCGGAGACTTTAACTTGCGCGTCCTCTTTCGCCGTGACTTCCAGATCGTCCCCCGCCTGGTCGAACATCGCGTCGAACATCGCAGAATCGGCGAGCTTGGTCGCTTCATCGTCATCTTCCGTAGAAAGAAGCGAGTCGGCGTCAGACTGCCCAGAACGCTCCTTGATCATATTCGTGAGGTACTGCTCGACCTCCTCCTTACGGAATTTCCAGTCCGAGCCGTCCCTGTACGCGCGAAGTTTGCCTTGTTCGCGGAGACGATTCACGTCGCCCGTCGTAAGACCTAACAGTTCAGCGGTTTTTGAAAGGTTATAATACATAACGAACGTTCCTGTTTTTTTATCCAAGGGATCCCAACCGACCGTCGGAGACCGGACGCGTCTCCGAGGAACGGCAAACGCGCCAGACGGCTCCCGTCTCAATCTCTCGACTCAGAGGCGAACCTCGCACGAAAAATCGAAAAAGACCGCTTACATAGTTTCGACCGCAGGCCAGGCAAAAATAAACTTTCGCTTGAAAACTGCGATTGTGCTTATTCTAGCGTTTATAATAGCGTCACAGCGTCGGGATCCGTCGTTCGTCATATTCCGTTGAGCTGTTCTCGGATCTGACTCGGAGTTAACCCTTCGCCGTTAAAATTCTCTAACGTGAGATCAAGCTCGTACGCGCGCGTCGCGACAAGCTCAATCGTACTATTCGCGCCGCGCTGCCGGATCCAGTAGACGCAGATCCGCTTGGTCTCCGCGTCCACGAGGATAATCTGGCGACCCGTCGCGTCAAGGGGCGAGTCAAACGCGTAGAGGGGCGGCACTTCCAACGGTCTCGAAAATTTCGTCTGACCATTCGCGCTCGACGTAACCCTCGGCGCCGCGTTCGACTCAAAGACGCCGCGAAGATCAACGGACTCGTTCGACCCGTTGGAACCCATCGGATTCTGTGCGCGAGCATTAAGCGTCGCGCCTACGAGCGCCGCGCCTACAACAAACCCCACGACCAACGCCGTCGCTACGCCTAATCGACCGCGTCGTTCATTCGCTTCCTTACGCAATTCTAACGCTCCTTCGTTATTTTTACTCATTGCATCCAGCTTGTCTATATTCCCTTGTCATTCTATTCCGCGTATCGCAAAATATCAACAACAATCGGTAGAATTCAGGACATTTTTTTCACTTTTAAATACGTATTTTAACAAATAGGCCGGCTTTAAAGCTTTCGACAGTTAACGGCATTTCGAGCTTTATGAGAGTTGTAGAAGTCGAAGGCCGCTAATCGCGACGCCATTATAGCAAGGAACCTCTTTTATTTCAACGTCTTCTTGAGAAGACGGTCAGGCGTTTGAGAAAACCTTTCTTGGCGCTAGAAAGGGCGCGCAACGCAAGATGAAGCCCTTTTGAAAAGATAGAATTCAAAAAAAAAGACCCCCGACAATCGTTCGGGAGTCTTGTGTAAACGCGTCGGTACTCGCGCGCGGGCGACCGATGGCGAAAGATAGAGGCGCCGCGCCAGTAACCGCGCGGAACCGCTCCGCCTTCTCAGTCTTTGCGATGACGGATCTTAGATCGCATTCGTCGCTTCTTACGGCCAAGCTTACGCCGCCCTTTTCCACTTTTCTTCGTTCCCACGTCTATCTCCCTCGACTTAACTAGGGCCTCGCATAATGCAAGGCCGCGCCATTATTATTACAAGAGACGCACGCCGACCCACTTCGGCGCGGCGCCGCGAACCGGAACAATAGCATTGCGGTTTCGCCACCGTCGCAAAACGTCGCCCGATTATAGCAGGATTTTAAGCATATAAAAGGGGGCTCTTTTCATTATATATTTCACATTGCGTCGTCGCAACCGTTCAAGCGCTTTCACCGCCGTAGAAAAACAAAAAAACCGATCCCAACGAACCGGTTTTTTTGAGCGACCCATGGACGTCTGGCGCTCAGGAGCGCCCGACGTCGACGACCTCGTCAATCACTTGGCGGCGTCATTCTTCTGGAGAACGCCGGCCTCAACGAGCTTATCGATAAGCTGCTGCATGCTGTTGAACATGGAGAGGAATCCCTGAGGCGGCATAATAACGCGTTCAGATGGCTCCGGCTTCGGCGCTTCGCCGTCTGCGGCGGGCTGAAGCGTGACAAAGTCAAAGCGAACCATATTGCCAGCGAAGTGAATCTGACCAACGCCGTCGGCGTAGATTTCTTTTTTCATTACTTTGAAACCCTTGAATAAGCGGTTAATCGCAACTGCGAGCGAAACGCGAAGCGCGCCTGTCGCTGTCCAAATACCAAGGTCCCCAGTTCCAGAATCGAAAGATTAGGGACGAGGAACCGTACGGAGGTTATCGTCTAAGAACGCCGACGCGCTCAATCTTTTCCTGTAAAAAATTTTTTTGACCGCGTTTGCGAAAAGTTATACTCAATACAACTATCCTAAACTTCCAACCATCCTAAACCTCCAGAATCGCGGAGATTGTACTTTCTGACGAAAAGATATCTTGCCAGTTCCATTTTTTTGCAAGAATTCCAGCAGTCGTCGAGAAAATCTCGCCAAGCCACAAAAAAAGCCCGACGCTAAGTCGGGCAAAATAAGAGCGCAAGGTAAATCTTCGGAGCGTCAATAGGAATTGATTCCCAGAAGCTCGTTGAATTTGATTCGCTTTGCAAGAAGGTGATCTTTGAGGGAGTTCGCGTCGACCGCGACCTTATCGCTACCCGAGCCCATGCCGCCGTAGCCGCCGCCGTAGCCGCCGCCGTAGCCGCCGGCGCCGCCCGCCATGCCAAAGCCGGACGGGTTGCCTTCCTTAATGAACGTCGACATTTCGTCGAATTCGGCGACGAGCGTGTCAAGGTTATCTTTCATATCCTTCTGGGCTGCTTGAGCTTCGTCAAGTCTGGAGTAAACGCCCTCGGGAACGGGCGCTCCGCTTCTGCCCTTCGGTTTACTGACCGCTTTCCGAATGCAATCAAAGCCGTATTCGATACGTCCGGCGACCGCTTCGAGAGCCTTGGCGTTCTGAATCGAACCGCTCATCCCGCCGCCCATCATGCCGCCGCCCATCATCCCGCTGCCGGAACCCGACGGACCGCCGCCCATCATTCCTGCGCCCGACATGCCGCCGGCGCCGCCGACGCCGCTAGCCGCGGCGCTCTTCACCGTGTCGCGGACGATCTCTTCGTCGATGTAGCCCATGTTTTCTGTGCAGAAGTCGCGCGCGAGCGTGATAAGCGACTTGGAAAGATCAACGTAGTCGTAATTCGTAACGCTGGAAAGATCCATTTCGCCGATCGCGCGCGCCGCGATACAGCGAACCTCGTAACTCTGCGTGTTGTCGTCGATGAGCTTCTTGAAGAGGTCAAGCGTACCGGTCCCGCCGTTCAAGCCTGCAGGAGACTTAAAACTGGCGAGGCCCTTGACGGCAATTTCCTGGAACCACTCGTAGATCTCGGGCCGGAGCTCCTTCTCTTTCGCGTACGACGGATCAAGAATCTCCACAAAAAGCGACATGACGTCGCTGCGCTTCTGGTTGTCCTTAATACCGAGTTGCGCATGACGCTCCAAGCCAATGAGCGCGGAGAGACGAACGTAATCGGGATAGGGACGATCGTTGGAGCGCACAAGCGTCCTGAGAGGCTCAATCGCTGCAGCGTAGGGGGTCCCGCTGGCCTCGTTGAGCGTACCCATCGCGAGCGCCGCGTTGAGACGACACGCGGGATAGTAGCCGTCGTAACCCGCAACTGCGTTGAGGAAATCGAGCGCCTCTTTAAGGAACACGGCCTGACCAGGCCCGGGTCTCTCGGCGTCTGTTTCAAGTTCTTTACGGAATTTAGCGAGGTCGCGACCGTTCGAGCGAACCGTCCATCGAGCAAGATAATATTTGCGTAGGTAATTTCTGACCTGTTCCGCATCGCCGCTCGAAAGGACAGCGTTCTTTGTATCCTGACCATCGAGACTTGTGTCGACCGGCGCTTCTTTGAACTCCTGTCCGAAAGACGTCGACGCGAAAATAAGAAGACATAACGCCGACGCAACGACGGCTAAAAGGGTTCGACGAACGCCGTTGCTGGGCGCGCGCAGCCCGGAAAAAGAGGGATGTGTCATTGTGCTTTACCGTGTGGTTGTTCGATAGATGAGAACCGTCTGCGCGTCCGCAAACGACTCGGTTCTCCGGCGAGCGCCTCTTATCCGAAGCCGTCGCCGCCTAGCCTATTGTATCATAACCTCAAAGCGGATGAGGCGCAATAGATTTGAATTTTTTGATTTTTTTTGCGGAAAACGCGCGACGAAGGGGAAAGGTTACCGCCTGCGTCGTTCGGCCAGGCTCGTTCCGCTCCTCAGCGAGACGCGGCGCAGGATAATCCACGCGCACGCAAGGAGCGCAAAACTTATAAAAATCGCCGTCGGGGTCATGGGAGCGGGACGCGATTCTTCTTCAAGAACGACGTCGGTGATCCTCCCGATCGCGACAGGCGCGCGGATCCAGCGTTTGGCGGCTTCCAAGTCGATCGGCGCGTCGGAATCCTCCTCGAAGTCTGCGGACTCGGACGTCCGACTCTCGTCGGAGATCTCGTAAGCCCACGTCTTATAGAAGAAACCGTCGAACGCGACGACGCAGCGGTAATCGGAACCGCCGCCCGTTGCGAGCCCCGGCGGAAGCTCCGGCGCGCACAGGACGATAGGCCAGCCCTGCGAATCGTCCGTAAAAAGGTAGAGCTGATAATATCGATCTATCCCCGTCTCCGCGATAATCTCCGGATCGGTCACAAGAATCATATTGACGCGACGAACCCAGCCTCGAAGACGTACGCGCGCGCCCTGGACGCTCTGAGGCGAGTTGAAAAGTTCAACGACTCCGACGGCGCCGCGGTCGTCATGGACCGCGCGGTCGCGATATCCCGCGAGCGACCCGTAGAACGCGCGGCGATCGTCGGTCGTCCATCGCAACGCTCGAGCGATTTGTCGACGCGTTTCGTCTGTGGACGCGTTTTCAAGGGCGTCGGGCGCAAGGACGGGAACGGACTCGAATGCGGCGAGGTCGACGCCGGCGCGACCGAGCGGCGCGGAGTCGGGAGTCCACGCCATCCTCGGGGCAAGGAACGCGAGCGTCTCGTCCTCTTCAACTCCAAAGCAAATTCCCAGCGTCTCGACGCGCTCGCCGACCCCTGCGTCCGCCGAATTTTGGGGCGCGCTCGGTTTCTCGAAGAAGAAACTTGCCGGCGCTGCAAATTTAGGCGTCCGGACAAGATAGACCGCCGCGCGACCGCCGCTCTCAAGTTCGATCGTCGCGCGACAGACCGTCTCGGCTCCGACGCGATCCTCTTCGGATGCGTTGAGCGGAAGGCGCTTGACCGCAACGAGCGTCCCGCGGAGTCGCCGGACCTCGCCGAGCGCCGCGCGTTCGAGCAGGATTTCCGTCGAGAGGAGCCGCTCGCCGATCCCCAGGATTCCGAGCGCCGCGCTCCGACGTTCGGCGCTCTCTGGAGTCTGTTCGTCGAGTCGCGGACGACCGTCGCGCGTCTCAATGCTCCATTTCTCGGCGCCTATGCCCGAAAGACTCCCCCAGAACTCGTTTCCTTCCGTCACATCCGCGCCAAAAACGTTGCATGTCGCCGCAAAGGCGAGCGCCAGGATAATTGGCGGAGAGATCCCCTTGCCCCTCGGTCGCGTTCGGCGTCGGCGCGTCGCGCTTCTCAACGCGAACCAAATCGCAACGATCGCCAGAACCGCCGAGACCTTGATCAGGAGCCCCCCTCCCCGGGACGCCGCATGCCCCTCCCCCGGTCCATTCGCGCGAGTCGACGCCGGGTCGTTCACAATTTCAAACCCTTCCGACACAAGGGTCGGCGCCGCGAGAAGATCGACGCCGGCGTCGTATGCCGTCGTACGATAATAGACGCCCTTTGCGCGAATCGTCTCATGACGATATTCGACGTCCTTGTCGCCCGCTTGAGCGGGAAGCTTACCGGTATCGAACGCGAATCCCTCGGGCGCACGACGCGCCAATAACCGGACGGGGTCAGTTTTGGAGTCGGGAAGGAGGATCCAAAGGTCGCAGAAATACTCGTCGTCGGAGAGCGGAACGCGATCGGCGCGCAGGAGCCGCCCTTCGACCGAAAGGAGCTTGCCCTTATATCTGCCGCTCTGACGCTGGAGCTGGAGCGTTACGGCGTTGGCAAAGGGCGTCGAGCTCGTCGTCGCTTCAAGAGTCGACCAGATCGAGCGGAGCGCGTCTGCGTCGCGACCAGGCTGGAGAGGAAAGCCGTCTTTGCGCCAGACTGAGAGATCGAACTCGGGGGTCGACGCGCGTTCCTGCGCCGGGACAACCGCGGCAAATAAAGACAAAACCGCCCACCAAACGAGCGCATACAGGAGTATCGCGCGACACGCTCGACGCGGCGCGCAGCAGGCGTTCATCATCGTCGTCGGCTCTCGTGTCTCAGAGACGTGGGAATGGTCGCGTTGGAACGGAACCGCTCCGTTCAACGCGCGACAGGATTATATCAGACCGGAACGACGTACGTCAATCCGTCGCGAGAAATCGACGGAGGAACGAGCATGGTTGACAATCTCGCTTTGGAGCAAACTTCTTAAGAATCGCAGCCCAATAATTCGGTGAAATCAATTGATTTTTCGGACGATTCTGGTTATGATAGACCGGGCCCTTTACGGGGCTGAAGCGAATACCCCAGTACTTGAGAGTTCCTATGCCGCGTTCAGATCGTTCCTCCGTTGCGCCGCGTTTGGCGTCGCTGCGCCGCCTCTGCGCTATAACGCTCGTTGCGCTCGCATGCGTCGTCCGTCCCGGATACGCCGCTGAAGATTGGTCCGCCTTTCTCGACGCTCTTAAAGCGCGAGGATATAACGACGTCGCGCTCGTCTATCTCAAGCAGCTTCAGGACGAGGGCCAGGCGCCCCCCGAGCTCGACGCGGAACTTGACTACCGTATCGGCGCCGCCGCGTTCGACGAAGCGATCGGCGTGAGCGGAACGCGACGCGAGTCGCTCCTGAATCAGGCGTCGGACGCGTTTGAAAACTACCTCTCCTCCCACCCCGACGGTCCCTCCGCGCTCGAGGCGACCTCGGGGCTCGCGCGAATCGCCGCGTCCCGCGGCGCGCGACTCTTTGACGAAGCGAATCGCAAAGGCGTCCAGGAGACGGTCCGCGAAGAGAAACTCGCGCTCGCGCGTAAATATTACTCCGACGCGAAAACGAAATTCAGCGACGCGATTAAGCTCGCAAGAGAGCGCGTCCAATCGCTTCAAAACGCCCCCTCCGCGCAACTGAACGAACTCCGCGCCGCCCAGGCGCATTTCCTCGATCTCGATATCCGCAACGCCGACACGATCGCGCAGATTGCGCGCGTCTATCCAAAGGATTCCGAAGCATATAAGTCGGGCCTGACCGCCGCCGCGGAGTCTTTCAATCGGATTTTCACGACTTACCAGCAGTTCGTCGGCGCGTATCAGGCGCGCTTTGCCGAGGCCGTCATCGCGCATGAGCTCGACGACGACGATAAGGCGCTCGAAATTCTTTCCGAAATCGGCGTCCTGCCCTTCGAAGAAACCTTCTATTCCCTTAAGACGCGCTCCCTCGCCCTCTTTGCCGAGATCGTCGACTCAAGAAACGACCCCGCGCTACTCATGGAGCTCGTCCAGAAATTCCTTGAATGGTCGGACGGCGCGAAACTTCCCGACCTCTATTACCAGAGCGCGGAGGGACGACGGATCTACTATCTGTCAGGCAAGGCGCTCGTTCGCCTCGAAAAGCTCCGTCGGTCCGATTTCAACAGTTTCGCGGCGGCGGGCCATAAGACCTTTGTCGACGCGGACGACCCGGCGTACAAAATTTTGAACGTCAGCGAGAGGAGTCGGAACTCGACGATCGTAACGGCGGCGCTCAGAACGCTCAGCGTCGTCGGTTCCGGGCGCACCGAAGACGCGCTCAACGCTCAGGAACTCCTGAAGGACGAGATCTTCGAGGGAATCGATATCGCGAAATATTCATTTACCCAGAAAGCGACGGACTTCAATTCTGCCGCCGATATCGCGACGCGCGCCGCTGCCGTCTTCTCCGAAAAGCGCATGAGTTATCTCACCGCGGACCCTGAAGTCCAAGACGAGGCGAAACTCGAGCTCGACCTCGCCGCGCGCAACGCTCGCGAGGCGCTCCGAACGGCGATCGATTTCAGCGCCAAGGAGTTGCGACCCGACCGGCGCGGCAGGCTTCCCGAGGAAACCGTCGTCGCGACGCTCGAGGAACGCGCGAATCTCACGCTGCGCCTCGCTGTCGTCGAATTCATGACGGAACGCTATGAAAACGCCTTCGTGGCGGCAGACGCCGTCGCGCGAATCGACGACTTTGAAGACGCCGCGCAAGGCGCGATCGTCGCCCTTCGATCGCTCCAGACGATCCACGCGAACGCCAAAAAATCTGGTAGCGACGAAATCGACGCTCTCGATAAGCGCGTTATGGAATATCTCGCCTTCACTTACGAGCGCTGGGGCGAAGACGAAAGTTCCCCGATTGCGCAGGAAGCGATCGTCGCCCAGCTTGACGTCGCCGCCGAAAGCGGCGACGTCATCGGCGCAACCGACGCGCTTGCAAAAATCCCGGACGACTCGCCGCGAAGAGCGCACGCGGAACTCAAGCTTGGACAGTTGATGTGGTCGCTCTGGATTCGATTGACCTCCGAACGAACCGCCAACGTCGAAGAGGATGAAGACGGAGGCTATGAAGCGAGCGACCTCGTCGAACCGGACGCCGTTCTCGAACTCGCGTGTCAATCGCTCCTCGCCGGGCTCGAACGCCAGATAACGAGCGATGAAGGCGTCGCAGAAGACGACTGGTTCCTGATCTTCTCCACGTATCTCCTCGCTCAAACGTACGCGCAGCAGGGCGACTTTGCGAACGCTGAAAAATGGCTCACGCATCCGAAGATTGGCGCGCTAGCGGTCGTTGACCGCGTCTCGCAGCCTGACGCGGAACCTCTCCCCTTCGTCGACGATTCCTTTAAGGTCGCGGTCCTTGCGCTCGAATTGCGCGTCGCCGCGAATAATCCGGACCGCGCCGACGACGCCGTCAAAACGATGGCGCGGCTCGACTCGATCGTCGAAAATTCGGAGGACGGCGAGAACTCCTCCGCAAAGCTAACGCGCGTTTATCTCGCGATCGGAAAACGCTTTGAAGAACGCGTCGTCGCGCTCAAGAAACAGGCGGACGCCGGCGACGATTCGAAACGCGAGGAACTCGCCAACGCCTCGAAGGTCTTTGAGACGTTCCTCGACAAAGTCGCCGACCGCGAGGAGGGTAACAGCTACGCGTCGCTTCGGTGGATCGCGGAATCCTATCTCGCTATTGGGAAAGGCTTTCTTGATAAGAACGGTCGCGCGACCCCCGAATCGGCGCCATCCTTTGCGAAAGCGCGGCAGATCTGCAAAAAACTCGTCGACAATATCAACGCCGACCCCAACTTTGCGCCCTCCCCTGACGCGAGTCTCGCCGTCCTCCTTAAGGTCTGCGAAATTATGCGCTACGAGGGTAAATACCAGACCGCCTATAAGAACCTGGTCATGCTCCTCGAGTCCTCGCCGTTGAGCGTCGAAGCGCAGTGGGAGACCGCGACGCTCCTTGGAGCGTGGGGCGACGTCGACCCGCGATACTATACGAAAGCGATCGCCGGCGATACGCCGACCGACCCGACGAAACGACTCGTCTGGGGCTGGAACGGCCTCATGCGCCGCCTCGCGCCCTCGATTGACAAGGGCGAACGCTTCAGGACTCTCTATTTCGACGCGTGCAAAGAAAAGGTGTGGACCCGGTATAAGTACGTTCGGAGCATCGGCGATCCCGTCGAAAAGAAGCGACAGGCGCAGGCTGCGGAAGACGAAGTCCTACGTTTTTGGCAGATGCATCCCGGCTTCAACGGTCCGGAATCGACCAAAATTTTTAACGACGCCTATCGAGCTTTCCAGAGACTGCGAGGCGTCGCAGAGCCCGTCGGTTTAAAAGACTCCGCTGGAAAATGAAAGATCGAGGACCATTCAAAATGATCAAACGATATTCTGTATTCGGCGTCGTTAAAACCGTCCTGCGCTCGGTCAGCGCGCAGGCGTTCCCCTGCGCGGTCGCGCTTGCAGTCGCGTTCTTCGCATCCGCCGCGTGCAACGCCGACGACCTCGTTCGTTATCTCGTCAAGACGGAGACGGGCGCCTACGAAGAACGCTCTGTCGAGGGCGTGATTGTCGCCGTGTCGCCCGACGGAATCGAGCTTGAAATGAAGGACCAGAACGCACTCGCGGAAAACCCGATCCCCTCCGAGCGCGTCCTCTGGATTCTCCTCCAGGGCGCTCCAATCAATCTCGCCGCAGCTCGCGTTGAGACGGAGGTGGGAAATTACGAAGAGGCGCTCGAGAAGCTCGACGATATCAAACCTGAAGACGCCGATCCGCAGCAGTATCCGCTCGTCGCCGCAGAAATCGATTGGTACAGAGCGTATGCGTCGCTCCAGCTCGCGCTCGCCGACGCGGGGACCTTCAGCGAAGGCGGAACCGCGATGAACGAGTTTTGCAAAGAACATCCGGATAGTTACCGATATTACGAGGGTCGACGTCTCCTCGGCGACGCGCTCTACGCGATGAGCAACTTGCAGACGCAAAGCGCTCGCCGCCAGAGGAACCTTGATAACGCGCGAGAGGCATACTCCACGCTCGAGCGCGCCAACTCGGAGATCGTCAGAGCGCGCGGCAAACTCGGACTCGCCACGGTCGCGCTCGCGGCCGACGAACTCGACGACGCCGAAACGCTCTTCAACGAGGTCGCGCAGCACAGCGAATTCGACGTCGAATATGCGGAAGCGACGATTGGACTCGCGCGAACGACGGCGCGTCAGGGTCGAACGGAGGAGGCGACGGAGCTGCTCAACGAGCTCCTCTCCGTAACGCCCAACGATTCGACGTTGCGTCGCGCCAAGATTTATAACGCGCTCGGCGACGTCCTCGCGGACGCCAATCGTCCGCAGGAGGCGGTCGTCGCCTATTTGCATATCGATCTGCTCTATCCTGCCGCGCGGACGGAACGTGTCGCCGCGCTCAAGGCGCTCGTGGGACAGTGGCGAAAGCTCGGGCGAGAAGATCGCGCTCGGGAAACGATCGAAAGGCTCCGCGAACGCTTTAACGTCGACGTCCGGTAACGCCGCGCGTTTCATTGAAATTCCATTCCGGTTCGCAGACGAGAACGCGACCGGTTGCGTCCTGCGACGCATACTGCCGTAACATAGAGGTGCAACATGTCCCTTTCAGAACGTTTTTTCCAGTGTAGAAACCGCGCGTTAAACTCGGCGACGCGGCGACGCGGTCTTCTCGCGCTCGCGGCGGCGTGCCTCGCGATCTTCTGTTTCTCTGCGACCGCGCGCGCTCAGGAATTCGACTTCGGCGCCGACGATGAAGAGCCGGTCGCGGCGGCGCCCGACGTGCCCGCACCTGCCGCTGAAGCGAGCGCCGACACGACCGCCGAGACCACGCAAACTGACAACTACCTCGTCTGGATGTTCCGCTCCCTCGGCTGGTTCTTCTCGATCGTCTTCTTGCTCCTCTCGATCACGATGGTCGCGCTGATCGTCATTAACATCGTTGCGTTGCGGCGTCATTCGATCGCGCCGGAGGAGCTCGCGGCAGGTTTCGGACGACTCCTTGACGAAAATAAGTTCCAGGAGGCGTATGAGTTCGCCAAAGAGGACGAATCGCTTCTCGGTCGCGTCCTCGCGACGGGCCTTGCGCGGATGCCCTCGGGCTTCGAAAAAGCGACGCAGGCGATGGAGGACGTCGAACAGGAAGAAACGATGCGCCTTGAACATCAACTCGGATATCTCGCGCTCATTGGCAACCTTTCGCCGATGATCGGGCTTTTCGGAACGGTCATCGGAATGATCGCGTCCTTCCAGGCGATCGCGACCGGCGGCGCGGCGCCCTCGCCCCAGAAGCTCGCCGAAGGAATCGCAACGGCGCTCTTTACGACGGGAGTTGGACTCGCGATCGCGTTGCCCGCGCTCGCCGCGTTCGATATTCTCAAGAACCGTCTGGCGCGATACGTCCTCGACGTCGCCGTTATCAGCGATTCCTTCATGGGGCGATTCTCCGAAGTCAAGTCGGGACGATAGGGGTTCGGCATGAGAAAGAAACGAAACGTCGGGAGACTTACGTCTGCTGAACCAAACATGACGCCGATGATCGACGTCGTCTTTCTGCTGATCTCCTTCTTTACCCTCGTCATGAACTTCTCACAGGCGGAGCAAAACGAAGAGGTCAGGCTCCCCAAGAGCGAACTGGCGCAACCGCCCGACGCGGCGCCGCCGGAGATGATCACCCTTCAGGTCCTCGCCGACAGAACGATTCTGCTCGGCGCCAGGAGATACGGAATTGAAGGGAACGAATTGCGAGCAAGCTCGCTCAGCGAAGCGATCAGACGCGAGCTCGACGTCCTCCATACCTTACGGCGCGTCGACCCGAAAGACGTAACGATTATTATCCGAGGAGACGGAAACGTTAACGTCGGGTTCATCCAGAAGGCGATCTCCGTCTGTCAGGATCGAGGCGCCGATAATTTTGTGCTCCGCGCTCGACAGGTGCGAGAATAGCCAAGGCCGCTATAACATAAATAAAGCCCGGGATTCCTTGAAATCTCGGGCTTTGTTTATCTATATATATGCTATGGGACGTCACAGATTTCTGCGAACGCGCCTAATCGCGTCGAGCGTCTCTTCGTCGAACGACTCGCCCTCGCGCAAGACGGATCGATACGCCCTCGCGGCGTCTTCCGCCGCAAGACAGTCGGCCGCCGCGTTGACGGTGTCCCTCTCTTCAAGACGCGCGTTAATGCGCTCGTAATAGCACTCCATCAAATTCCTAAAGTTCTCGAAAGCCCAACGCTCCATTAGGAAATTTCGCGCCGTCTCGCTCAAATGCTCATGTTCATGCTCGCAGCAGCAGTCGTCGCAGTCACTCCCTCCGAGCGATTTGATGAGCGACCTGGCGACCGCGCTCTGAAGTCTGATCGCCTCGGTAAGATCGGCGACGAGAACGTTGGGCTTGACGGAACCTTTGCGCAACTTAGCGCGATTCAGGTAGGCGGTCGCGAGTCCCTCGACGAGAGGCAGCTCGTCCGTATCGCCAAAGCTTTTGAAGGATTCGACCACGGTCGTATAGAGCGCGAGCGCGTCGTCAAAGAGCTCAAGTCGCATAAGAATTTTGGCGCGTTGCAGACTCGCGTCGAAGAGGTCGACGCAAGCGTCGTGCTCGCCGTATGTGATGACCTGATGATACGCGTTGCACGCTTCCGCGAGCGCGTCGGACGCGGCGACGAGTTCCTCCTTGCTACGCGTCGGCGTCGACGACACGCCGAGGACGAGCGCGTCGGCAAGATCGCGACGGTATTGAGTTTCGCCTCCCGCGATGAGTCGACGATAGACGTCGATCGCCTCCTTCAGCGCGGCGCTCGCCTCAAGAGCGTCGGGACTGTCGAGGTCGTTCACGTCAAGAATCGAGCGCAGTAGGCTAGCTTTGGTGAAGCATGTTTTCGCGAGGTAGAAGAGCGCTTCGGTACCAATGGTCTCTGGGTCGTCGATGATTTTACGGAATTCCTCAGCGACGTCGTCGAGCGATTCGATGCTGCCGGTATGGTCGCCAAGATCGAATGCGATCGACGCGCGGTTGAGACGTGTCCCGACAAGATCGATCTTCGCGTCGCGGTCGCCAAAGTCGGCGAGTTTCTGAGTCGCCTGCTCCGCGCGAGCGTATTCTTCGTCGGCGTCGCTAAGTTCGCCGGCGTCATTGAGCAAGATCCCGTAATTCAGGCGACCCGCCGCGACAATTTTGAGCAGCTCGAGCGACTCGTCAAAAAGGTCGACATATTCGGCATATCGCGCGAACGCGGCGGCATAGTCGTCGACGGCAGGCTCAAACTCGCCCTCTTCATGATAGCGCGCGGCGCGAGAAAGATAGAGCGAAACGAGTTCAGGAAGGGTCGTCTTGGGATCGGCGCCGGCGTCAAGTTCTTCGGTCTTCTCCGTTATGAGCCGGTTCGTCGTTTCGATAAACTCGCGATATTCCTCCAGGTCGGCGCGGGTAAACTGGAAATCGTCTTCCAAATCCTCATAATCCTCGCTCTCGTCGTTGAGGCCGGCGTTAGCAATAATGAGCGCGCCGCAACATAGCGCGACGCTCCAAAGGATCGGCGAGGTCATTGCGTCCAAAAGCGTCTGAATGATCGTATATGTCATGAGAAACTCTCCCTCAGATTTGACTTTAAAGGCGAAGCGCCCGGCTTCGTTCGTAAAATAATACCAGATTGACGGAGTCTAACAAGCAGGACGGAGACGTCTAGATTCGCAAACCGTAAAAGAAGTCTCGGACGTCCCTCCCGGCGCCACGACGCGGAGAAAGACCGCCGCGGCGCTCATGAAAAATATGGCGTGTCGCACCCTGCTCGATGAAATATTCAGCGCCAAAAAATGCTCTTAAAACGCGGCGCTATTTTAAATTTTGGCTCTGTCACAACAAATGGTTGATTTTTGACGAGAAATAGCGTATAATAATAGTAAGAAACAGTACCACCGAAGGAGGTAATTGGATATGCCTACTATCAAAGACGCATTAGATATTATCGGTAAGTTGACTGTCGCAGAGCAGGAAAGCCTTAAAACAATGCTTTTAAGTCCTGCCTTTGTAAAGTCTTTGAATATTGAAGATTTCGTAGCAAAGGAACGCTTTGCAAATGGTCGTGTATGCCCTCTTTGTGGCTGTATCCATGTGGTTCGCAATGGTCATCGTAAAGATGGCACACAGCGATATGTATGTAAGGATTGTGGCAAGTCCTTCGTGATTGCTACGAACTCCATTGTGTCTGGTACAAGAAAAGACTTGTCCGTGTGGGAGCAGTACATTGATTGTATGATGAATGGCTTATCCATTCGTAAGACTGCTGTTGCTTGTGGGATTCACAGAAACACCGCATTCCTTTGGAGACACAAGATTTTGGATGCACTTCAGAATATGGCAGACGATGTTACCCTTGACGGCATTATTGAGGCTGACGAAACTTTTTTCGCCATCTCGTACAAGGGCAATCATAGCAAGAGTAAGACATTTGCTATGCCACGCAAGGCTCATAAGCGTGGTCATTCTACACATATCAGAGGCTTGTCCCAAGAAAAGGTATGTGTTCCTTGTGCGGTTAATAGGAATGGCTTGTCTATCTCCAAGATTACGAATACTGGTAGAGTTTCTACAAGAGATTTACATCATATTTATGATGGTAGGATTAAGACCAATTCCACTCTTGTTACGGACAAGATGAACTCCTATGTGAGATTTACAAATGCCAATGGCATTGACCTTGTGCAGTTAAAGACTGGCAAAGCCAAGAAAGGCATTTATAATATCCAACATATCAATAGCTACCATAGCCAGCTAAAGAGGTTTATGCGTGGCTTTAACGGTGTTTCTACCAAGTATCTGAACAACTATCTTGTGTGGAATAACCTTGTAAATTACGCCAAAGAAAGCGACATGGAGAAAAGGAACATCTTCTTAACTTTCGTTTTGGCAACATTGAAAACTGCTAAATGCAGAGATTTATCAAACAGACCAGCAGTTCCTCTGGTCGCCTAATTAGAATTTGTGGAGATGATAAGATGGTCAATATAACAGATGTAAAACAGATTCTTCAATTTGCAATAGATGCGGAGATTAAAGTCTTTCTTGATGGTGGCTGGGGTGTAGATGCTCTTCTTGGATATCAGTCAAGAGCCCATAATGATATTGACATTTTTGTAGAAAAGAACGATTATCAGAACTTTATAGAAATAATGAAAGCTAATGGCTTTTATGAGATTAAGATGGAATATACAACATTGAACCATACTGTATGGGAAGATTTGAAAAACAGAATTATTGATTTGCATTGTTTTGAATATACGGACGAAGGTGAAATTCTTTATGATGGGGATTGTTTTCCGGTAGAAACTTTTTCGGGTAAAGGAAGAATTGAGGAAATAGAGGTTTCCTGTATTGAACCATATAGTCAAGTAATGTTCCATCTGGGATACGAGTTTGATGAAAATGATGCACATGATGTGAAGTTATTGTGTGAGACATTTCATATCGAAATTCCAAATGAGTATAGATAACTGCAAATAACAGTTTGTAGGGGAGTTCTGATACTCCCCTATAAAAATGGCTATTTATCAACTGTTTGTTGTGACATAGCCTAAATTTTCAATAAATTTCCAAAAAATAATCCGTAATAAAAAGAATAAAATCTCGCTTAATTTTCTGATTTTCGCCCGGAATTCAGCGCTCTTTCTCTTCTCAAAAGCGTCGTGGATAAGAGGCTCCCGTCTTGTTATACCTTAATTTACGCATAGTCGTGCGACCATCGTCCTTTGAATTCTTCTCTCGGCGCCTTACAAACGTTGCGACGCTTAAACTCATTCGCCACAGATTTGCGCCCTCTCTTTCCCTTTTCAATCTTTGTTGTAGAATGCCGCGAAATGTTCGTTCCTCTGCGCCGCTCGGCGCCGTCTAGCGACAGGGAGACGAGCCGCAGCAGTCAGGGTAACAGCGCGCGTGTGCGCGTCCTTCATCGCTCGTTCCGGCGCAGCGCCGGATCGACGTAATGTTTCAAATGAAAGGTATACCCCATGAGCGCTCTTTACAAATCGCGTCATTTTCTGATCGCGACGCTTACCGTACTTCTCTGCGTTTCCGCGGTCGTCTGCGTTCGCGCGGACGAGCCTCCTAAGGCCAAAAACGTGATCCTCTTCATTGCCGATGGCGCTGGATTCAACTCCGAAGTCCTCGGATCCTATTACCGCACGGGAGAAGCGTGGGGCGAGAGCTATCAGAATTTCCCAACGATCCTTGGAGTCTCAACCTTCGCGATCCACAGAAGCTCCAACCGCGAAGTCAAATGGGACCCCGTCAAAGAGCCTGAAATGAACGCGGGCTACGTCCCCAGCGAATTCTGGAAGGATCCTTCCGGCGCACACTGGCGCGCGTCGAATACGGCGGTGACCGATTCCGCCGCCGCTGCCACCGCGATAAACACCGGCGTCAAAACAAACAACGGTCGCATCAATGTTGATCCGCAGGATAACGTCCTTGAAAACTTTGCGCAGAAGAACGCCAAGGCCGGACGCTCCGTCGGCGTCGTCACCACCACGCAAATCTCCCACGCGACCCCCGCCGGCGTCTGCGCTCACAACGACAATCGCAACGCTTACCAGGAAATTTCCCAGGAGCAGATTAACGACGCGCCGATTAACGTCCTCATGGGCGCCGGCCATCCTGAATACAACAACGGCCGGAAAATCGATAAGAAGCCTGAAGACTTGCAGTATCAGTTCGTCGGCGGTCGCGAACTCTGGGAAAAGGTCAAGGCGAATGATGGTTATAAAGACTGGAACTTCATTGATCATCGCAGCCAATTCGCAGAACTTGCCGCCGCGACTCCTGATTCCGGCCAAGAGGTCCCCAGTAAGGTTCTCGGAATAGTCCGCACTGGCGGCGGAGCGCCGCCGATTGACGGCGACGTCGACGATCCCCAAAAGATGATCGACAAATACTCGCAGGAGACCGTCGACGCGATCCCGAGTCTCACGGAAATGACGCTCGGAGCGCTCAACGTCCTCTCCACGAACGACAACGGCTTCTACCTCATGGTCGAGGGCGGTAATATTGACGGCGCAAACCACTCCAACAACGCCGCAAACTCCGTTCTCGAACACACCGGTTTCGCGAAAGCGATCGACGCGGCGATCGAATGGGTCGAAAAGTACTCCTCGTGGGACGAAACGCTCATGATTGTGACCGCCGACCATGAAACGGGTCAAATTTGGGGCGACGGAACCTACGTTGACGAAAACAACAACGGCCGATATGATTCTGAAGATACCTTCGAAGGTTTCCAGAAGATCGAAGCTTCCAAAAAGGGCGAAGTTCCCGACGTTCAGTATCTCTCAGGAGGTCACACGAACGCGCTCGTGCCCTTCTGCGCTAAGGGCGCCGGCGCCGAGTCAGCGATGAATTTCATCCGTGGGAACGATGCGAAAGCCGCTAAGTTCTGGAACTTCAGCGGCGATTATATTTATAACATCGACGTCTACACGATCATGTCGACCGCTACGGGAATCGAATGACCTACGGCGTCGACGCCAAGAGCATATAGCGAATAGCGGATAGTTTGCAAGCGCAACGTCCCGGTCGTCTGGAATTCGCGACGACAAACGACTGGAGCGCTGAAGAAACCGACTGCCGACCGGTCGGTAGACTTTCCGCTATTCGCTTCATCCGCCGATCATAAGTACCAATATGGTCAGATCTTACGCCCTCTGGGCGCTTTTCCTTGCCCTTATCCCCTGGGCGCTCCTATTGCGCCCGCCGCGCGTTAACGCTCCACGCGTGTCGTTCCCCGCGTTACGACTTATCTCCTTGTCGCGAATTCGCCGCGATACGACGCGGCGACGTCTCCTTCGCGCCGCGCTGCGTTCTCTTGCCGTCGTCGCGCTCGTCCTTCTTTGGGCCGACCTCAACCCCGACGCGTCCGTAACGAGTTCCGACGTCGCCCCCGAGCTCGTCGCCGCAGCCAAACCGCTCCGCTCGATTCTGATCGTCGACGGTTCCGACTCCAATCCCGACGCGTTCCAAAAATCGTCGCTCTCCTCCGCCAGAATTCTCGAGCTCGCGCTCGACGCGCAACTCGCCGACGCGCGGATCGAACGCGTCCCTTCCCTTGATTTCGCGATCCGTCCCGAATCGGCGCTTCGTTCCTGCGACGCGACGCTCCTCGTCGACGTCCCTTCCCTGACGCGTCTCGAAGAACGAGCGCTCGAATCCGCCGCGCAACGCGGCGTCGGAGTCGTCGTCTGGCCCGGCCCGAACAACGATGTTGAGCGCTGGAACGCAACGCTCCGGAACTGGCAAATCGACGCGCGTATCGTCGATTCGAAGCTCGAGGACGCGCCCCGAGTCCCCGCGAACGCCGCGCAGCGCGCTTTTATCGCCGCGTTTCCCGGCGGACGATCCGCCGCGCTCGACGCGCTCCCTTGCGATCGCGCCATTCTCTGCGTCGGCCCCGACGCGGCGCCGATCCTCCGCGACCGCCGCTTCCGCGTTCCAACCTTCTCGCAACTCGACGACGGAATATGCTGGTTCGCGTTCTCCCCCGATCCTTCTTTCGGCGCTCTCGCCGCCGCGCCCGCGTTTCCTGCGCTCGTTGAAGCGACGACCCGATACTCGCTCCAACCTCGCGCCTGGGCGTCGACGAGTTCCGAGCGCGCGCCTTGGACGCTCCTCGCGCTCCAAGTTGCGCTCTGGTCGACGATAACGCTCGCCGCGTTCGTCGAATTCGGAGCGTTTGCACCCTCCCGACGCCGCGCCGCGACGGTCGTTGAAAGAAAATAAAAACGCTCTATAATGTACCCGCGTCGCGCGTTACAACCTCGCCGATTGCCTGCGACCGCGGTTGATCGCAGGCGCGACGCGACCGGCGTTACGACTCATGCGTTCAGTAAAATCAAATGTACAATAAAGAAGCGCTCAAGCAGATCATTCTCGATCGTTCCCTTAAATTTGGAGACTTCACTCTCGCGTCCGGCAAGAAGGCGACATATTACCTCGACGGCAAGCAGACGACGCTCGACGCGAAAGGGCTGACGCTCGTCGGAGAGGGCATTCTTGAGATGCTCCTCGCCGACGGTAAGCTCCCAGACGCGGTCGGCGGAATGTCGATCGGCGCGGACCCTATCACGGCGGCCGTTCTGACGATCGCTGGCAGTCGCGGACTTGATCTTCGAGGGTTCCTCGTGCGCAAAGAGAGCAAGGATCACGGGACGAAGAAGTACGTCGAAGGGCCCGTGAAGGCCGGCGACACGGTCGTTGTGGTCGAGGACGTCGTCACGACGGGCGGGAGCTCCCTTAAGGCAATCGAACGTCTGGAAGCAGTCGGCATTAAGGTCGAAGGCGTTATCGCGATCGTCGACCGTATGGAAGGCGGCGCGCAAGCGTTTGCCTCGCGCGGCTACACGCTCCGATCGCTCCTGACAATCCAAGACTTTGGAATCGACCCCCCGACCGACGTCTAGCGCTCGACGGCGCTGCGCTGAATAAAGCGCGGCAGTCTTGTTTACGACGCCGTCCGTTGCTGGACGCGTTGGACAAGACTGCCTATATCCCTCGGCAAACTATTCGCTATCCGCTGCAATGGACTTATCGCAATTCAATATCAAGTTCAAGCTTTTTGGGATTCCCATCTGCATTATGCCGGGATTTTGGGTCCTGTGCATTCTTTTTTCGCCCTTCATGTCGATGCGGAACCCTTCTGACGATCGTCCGTGGCTCTTTGGCGCCGCGGGCTGGATCGCCGCGCTCTTGACGTCCTTTCTTATCCACGAGCTCGGGCACGGACTCGCGGGTCGTCGATATTTCGGGGTCGATCCTGAAATCGCGCTTGGAATCGGTCGCGCGCCCTCCGGCGCGTCCGTCTTCGGTGGGGTCACGACATGGCGGCGTTCGCAGGCGCGCTCCATTTCGAGAGGCGCGCGCGCATTCGTCTCGGCGTCGGGGCCCCTCGCGGCGCTCCTTGCCGCGGCGCTAGGACTCGCGCTCGCGTTCGCGACGACTTCGACGCCGATCGTCGAAGAAGTCGCCGGCGGCGCCTCCGCGGCGCCTTCGCTCACAGAGAAACTCGACTCGACGTTCATCGTGCAAAAGGAATTCGGCGTCCTACCCGTCGTCTTTCCGAAAGCCTGGCTCGTCAAAGTTACCGGCGTGAGCGCCATGGATCTCTTCATCGGATACTTTACGTACGGATTCTTCTGGGTCAACGTCTTCTGGAGCGTGATCAACCTCTTGCCGATCTACCCGCTCGACGGCGGTCAAGTTCTCGCATCCTTTGCGCGCTCAAATAGAGACGCGCGCAACTCCATGTACGTCTCGATGGCCTGCGCGCTCCTCATCGGAGGGGTCTTCCTTCGCGAAAGCAGCTGGTTTGCGAGCATCTTCTTTTTCTATCTGGGCTTCGTCAACTACCAAGCCGCTCGAACGCTCGAACAAATCACCTGAACCGACGCGCGTCCAGGCGTCGGCTCGGCGACGATATTTCACGCGCTCAAGTATTCTTCCTGCAACTCTTTGGCGCGCTCGAGACCCTTTTCAGTAAAGACGTCGCGGAAACGTTGGAAGACCTGGAAAGGATAGCGGTTTTCAGGTCGGAGAAATTTTGACGCCTGAAAGCGCAGGACTTCCTGAACCTCGTCGTCCGCGTCGAGATAGAACTTTTTCATCTGCTCGATGATCGTCATACCCGCCTCCGTGACGGCGCACGAGTCGCCGTTCGGCAAGAGTATATTGATCAGCCTGGCGTCGTAACGCGCCGCGTTCTTAAAGTTTTGAATCGCGCGAACTTGCGACTTCGTTCCAAGGTACGTCTGCGGCGTCGACGCGAGAAAGACGAGGAAGAGCTGCGCAAAGCGCGCGTCGCGAACGTCCAACCCTTCGCGCGTCAACGGATTCAGGTCGATCATTCGCAGCTCGATATGATTGATTCCGTTCCTGACGATTCCCTCAAGACTGTTGACGCCGCGCGGTTTAAGGCGAATCGGATAATACAGCTCCGTCGGCGCCACGATGAATCCGTTATCGACGTAACGCTGGATGCTTGACGCATAGGCGGTGGCGCTCGTGTAGTCGAGGATCGGCGTAAAATGGTTCCAGTATCCCAATTCGCCGCATCGTACCGACCCCATTCCGACGAACGCGTCGCGCCCCTTGAGTCCTTTTGAAAAGAAGGAAGCGTCCATAAGCGGGCTCGCCGCCGTTAGAAAAGTCAGGATCCACCCGTATTCCGCCGCCTTCTCTGCAACTTTAAGGTAGAGTAAATTCTTATATGTCTGGAAATCGTTTCCACCGGAGAGTTTAAAATCTTCCTCCAGAAGCTCGTCGCTGAAAGAAAAATTCAAGTGGATCCCGGAAAAGGTCATTTTGTACTTGCCGTAATTATTCGCGAGATATCGGCGATACGACGTTTTCCCCGCCTGAGGCCCTTCAAATATAGCGATCGGGATATCCTTCTCGTCCTGAAGAAAAGGCGGATTGGAAAAGGGCCACAGATATTCCCGTTCCGGGAGCGTCGCGAGCGTTTGTTGGACTTGACGCGTAATCTCGCCGAGGGACGCGACCGCCTCGTGCGCGTTAGGAAACGGGTCGGTATTGATCTCCATCTGGTTCTCGCTGAAATCGCGCGTTATATGCGGTTCAAGAGGACTAAAAGGATGAGGAGTCCGCGCCATACGACCGTTTTGCGTTACGCGGTGACCTTCCTTCTCCAAGCCGATATTGCCATGAAGCGCCAGTTCCTTAATCCTGGCGTTTTCCACATGAAGCATTTCACGCCCCTTGTTTTCCGTTATATGATCTAAGACGCGCGTTCATCTTTCGTCGACGCGTTCAGAATGAAAGCGTTCCGCTCATGGAGCGCCGTTGAGCTTACAAGTCGGACACGATACGTCTGGTTATCCAACTTCCTTCAAACGCTCCTTGAGACGTGCGATATCTTTAGAATTACAAGCAATTATCGCGCCGTTTGCACGATTATAAGAGAAAAGCGACTCATCATGGCGGATTTCGATTGAACCCCTGAAAACTCGTCGACGCGGCGCTGCCTCAAACGTTGAAGGAGTCGCGCGTTATGTAGATTCGACGCCGTCGACGAGCGCGTATCTGGCAATAAAGAACGCCGTCCCGCGATAGGCGGCGCCGTAATTCTCCAAGATGAGATCAGAACTATGCCGTAAGCGATTTGGCGTCGCGACAATACAGATTCTTATAGGGGCGCACGCCGAGCCCATAACGTGCGTCGAACCTCTTCGTTGGTTCGCAAAGCTGTCATAACATTCGAAGAGTATAAGCGATATGACGCCTCGTTCCGCGCGCGACGCTCTTCCCGCTATCCTGCCTTATTCCCAAAGGAACCGCATCCAGGTCTCCGTCTGTTCGCGCCAGCTCGCTTCGCTGTGATCGCCGTCCTGTTGACTATGGATATACGTTTTAATCCCCTTCTCCAACGCCTTTTTTTCGACCTCGAAGGCGCTCTGAGACAATAGCGAGGTCATCTCAGGATTATACTCGTTCGTACCCCAACTTAGGTAAATTCGCGTATCCGTGGAGTAGTCATGTTCGTCGAGCTCGCGGATGAAATGGTCTTTTCCCAACATCATTGACGGCGAAAGAATCGCCGCTTTGGAAAAATACTGGTTATATCGCAGGACGCCGTAGAGCGCCGCAAGTCCGCCTATCCCGCATCCTCCAATCGAGGTCGTTTCGCGGAAACAGCACGTTCGATATTTCTTGTCAATATACGACTTAAGTTCATGGACCAGCCAGTTGAGCGTCGCGTCGGCGCGACCGTGGATCGGTCCATACCGCACGCTCATCAATCGGTACGGAATATATTCGCGCGCTCGGGTAAAGCCGTCCTTGGAGCTTTCGATTCCAACGACGATAAGCTTTTTATGCCACCGATCAAGGAAATCCTTGAGTCCCAGGCACGTTCCGTAAGACGCGTCGTCGTCGCAAAAAAGGTTCTGGCCGTCGAAAAAATAGAGCGTCGGATATCGTTCGTCCGTCTGGTCGTAGTTATCGGGCAGATACAGGTGGATACGGCATTCCCGACCGCCCGGCGAGAACCAGCGGTTAAATTTCTTAATCATATGAATTCATTGTTCTCCTTTCCATAAGTCCTGTATTGTCGGCTAGGAATGACGAGCGTAGAAATTAAGAGATAGAAATCGCCGCCTTCTCGCGCTGCCAAGAAGGCGGTTTATCTCAGGCGCGGCACGACGCCGCGCCTGAACGAGCGCCGGATCAGCGGACTTCGACGATTTCCACCTCCTCGGGCGCCTCGATCATGACCGCGACGCCGCCGTCGGCCTCCTTCTCGGCGCGAACCTTAATGACTCCGTAAGGAGTCGGGACGGCGCCTTCGACCCAATCAAGATCGCCGAGGAACGGCGCGACACGCGCCTTCTTAAAGCCCGGCTCGAGGGGCGTGACGCCGAGAACATGCGCGCTCATCCATGCGGCGGGGCCCGACGCCCAGCCGTGGCAGAGCGAATGACGGAAGCCCTCGTAGCAGTAGGCGCCGCGGTCACCGTGGAGACTCTCCAGTCCTTCCGGCGTCGGCTCATCGATGCGTCCTGCGCCTTCGAGCCAGTCAAGATCGAAGTCTTCCCAGAAGGTCGTCGCGCCAACGTCGATCATCGCGCCCCAGTAATCCCGACAGACGTCGAGCGCGACCTGATCAAGACCGCCTTCAGAAAGCGCTTCGAGCATAAAATATCCGTAGAAGGTGGAGAAGCCCTTGGCGCCGTCCTTCGCGACGACCGCGACGTTGTCTTCGCCGTCGCGTTCGATCCCGGCGAGCGCGAGGAGCGCGGCGGCCTGCTTATTATCGGCGTTCGTCGGGGCGAACGTGCGAACGCGCGCCGCCGCCGCGGTCGCGCGCTCTACCATCGGCTCGTCGCCGACGATCTGCGCCATCTCGGCGATGCGGTCAAAGGCGAGCGCAAACATCGCGTGGGTACCCGCCGCAAGAGCAAGGGGCTTGTCGCTCGTCGGCCAATCGAGGAACGGGTTCGGGAAGGACGCCTCTCCGCTCTCATCAACGTACGGCAGAAGCTGTTCGAAGAGTCCCTTGACGTAATCCCACTGTTCAGCGACGAATTGAGCGTCGCCCGAATGGCGATAGAGGTCCCCGATCGTTATGAGCCACCAGAGGGAATAGTTCGGCATGCCGTTCATCCATTTCGGAAGGGGCCATGTCTCGCGCGCGTAGTAACCAAGCGTGTCGCGTAGGACCTTGCTGTCGCCGAAAACGCGCAGCGCGGTCATCGTCTGAGGGGCAAAATCGCCGTACCAGACGAGGCGGTCGCGCTTGGCGCCCTCGAAAACATAACGCTGCATCGTCAGGTGCATCGTGCGCGCCGAGATATCCCAGACCTCGTTGAGCCGGTCGTCGGAGGATTTGAACTCTCCGAGGCGCGGCATGTCGCGATAGATAAAGACGGCTTGCGCGGAATCGAAGAGGATCTTCGCATCGTCGTCGACGAGGTCGATTCGGACAAAGCGGAACGCCGATTCGCCGCATTCGATGGCGCCGAGCCATGGGACCGCAACGATCTGGTCGCGCGTCGAATGCTCGTTGACCGAGCCCTTCTCGCCGACGGTCGAGTTCGCTTCGTCGACCGATTCGCCGAAGCGAATTCGGAGCTGCGCCGTCTTGCCAACGCTTGATTTTCCAGGCGTGAGATCGCGCGCTTCAACGCGGAAAGACCCTTGAATTTCGCAGCCGAAATCGAGGAGAATCGCGCCGCCGCCCGTGAGTGTGCACGCCTGACTGTCGTCGCTCATGATCGAGGTCGAAGTCTGTCCGAGCGTCGGTTCGAGCAACAATTCGGCGTTCTTAACGCCCTCCTCCGACGTCCATAGGATGCGACGAGGATAGAGATACTGACGAACGCGCTGGTCATGAACCGCGCCGGGCGCGAGATCGTCCGCGAACCCCTCGGGCAACGCGACGGCTGTCTCTGGATCGACCGACTGCGCTGTCGCGGGCGTCGCAGACGTCGACGCCAAGAACGAAACGAGCGCCACGCAGAGGGCGACGGTAAGAATTGTAAATTTATCTTTCATGTCAACTTTCATAATAATCTCCAAATGCGTCTAATCGACGGTTGCGATTTCCGCAAGCTCGGCTCTGAAAACTCTTTAACGCATTATACAAAATCGATCGGCCTCACGCGACAAGGGACGCGTTTTTTCCTCGCTTTTTCACTTTCTATCCGTCGAGACCGGGATTCCGGGACGCCCGACGCGGCAAATTTCAGAATTCGTCTGGATTTTCAGAGAGCTGTTCCATAAAAAACAGGCTCCGCGTTTATGCGCAGAGCCTGTTCTGTTAGAGGACGTTGTCGACGAGCGTGTCGCGGAGGGAGGCTCAGAAGTCGTCGTGATTGTTGTTGCGACGTCGACGTCGACCGCCGTTGCCGCGTCGATCGTCTCGGTCGCGACGGCCATCGTTACGAGAATAGTCGCCGTAGTCGCGGTCGTCTTCGGTCTGATCGGTCTCGCCGCGTTCTTCTAACGCCGCCTTACGGCTGAGTTTGATACGATTCTGATCGTCGATGCCAATGACCTTGACTTCCATCTTCTCGCCGGGTCGGCAGAAGCTCGCAACATTCTTGATGTAGGCGTCCGAGAGTTCGCTGACGTGGCAGAGTCCGTCGAGCCCCGGAAGGATCTCCAGGAACGCGCCGTACTCCTTGACCGTCGTGATGGTGCCTTCGTAGATTTTGCCGATCTCAACGGTTGCGGTAAGCCCGTTGATCTTATCCATCGCCGTTTCAGCGCTCTCAAGGTCGCATGAGGCGATCGTCACGACGCCGTCGTCATCGACCGTAACGCTTGCGCCGGTCGACTCCTGGATGCTGCGAATCGTTTTTCCGCCGGGGCCGATGAGCTGTCCAATTTTCATCGGATCGATCGTCGTGCGGAGTAGACGAGGAGCGTATTCGGAGATGTCCTCAGCGGGTGCCGGGATCGCGGTGAGCATTGTGCGAAGGATGCCGATACGCGCGTCGCGCGCCTGCTTGAGCGTCTGCGCGATGATGGCGCCGGAGACGCCATTCGTCTTGAGGTCGAGCTGGACGCCCGTGATACCTCGCTGCGAGCCCGCCACTTTGAAGTCCATATCGCCGTAGTGGTCTTCATCGCCCATGATGTCGGTGATCGTGACCCAGTCGCCCTTGCCGTCGCCTTCCTTAACGAGCCCGATAGAGATACCCGCGACGGGGTTGGAGATCGGAACGCCGGCGGACATGAGGCCCAGCGTCGCGCCG
This sequence comes from Thermoguttaceae bacterium, assembly GCA_050949645.1. Taxonomy (GTDB): domain Bacteria; phylum Planctomycetota; class Planctomycetia; order Pirellulales; family Thermoguttaceae; genus RUG369. Next base: position 3,025,786 of record JBMNGC010000001.1, on the reverse strand, counting down.
CAGACGGACGCCATGGAGCTCGAACCGTTCGATTCGAGGATATCGGAAATGACGCGAACGGTGTAGGGGAACGTTTCCGCGTCAGGCATGACGGAATTGACGCTACGTTCCGCGAGCGCGCCGTGACCGTATTCCCGACGACCGACGCCGCGGTACGGTTTGCATTCGCCAACGGAATAAGGCGGGAAGTTATAGTGGAGCATGAAGCGTTTGGAATACTCTTCGAAGAGTCCGTCGACGCGCTGCTCGTCTTTCGAGGTCCCAAGCGTGACCGTAACGAGCGCCTGGGTTTCGCCGCGCTGGAAGAGCGCGGAACCGTGGACGCGCGGCAACACGTTGGCGCGGCACTCGATAGGACGGACGTCGAAGAGGCCTCGACCGTCGATACGCTTACTTTCGCGGAGAATGAGGTCGCGCACGACGCGCGAGGTCAGTTTATCAAACGCGATTTCGAAATATTCCGGCGCAAAATGATTCGTCTCTGCGCCGTCGCTCGGCGTCTCGACGACGAGTTCTTCGCGCGCCTTCTCCTTGACGGCGTCGCACGCGTGGGCGCGCGCTATCTTCCCGTCGGTCTGTTTCGCGGCCTTCATGTCGTCGTAATATTTCTCGACGAGTTTTTCGTAGAGCGGGGAGACGTCGAGCGGCGTAAAGGCCATCTTCTTGGGCGCAACCTTTTCGACAAGTTCCAACTGAAGCGCGCAGAGTTCTTTAACGTAGTCATGCGCGGTCATGATCGCTTCAAACATCTTTGGTTCCGGAAGCTCGCGAGCGAAGCCCTCGATCATGAGGACGGAGTCCTGATTTCCGGAAACGACGAGGTCGAGATCGCTCTCTTCAAGCTGTTGGACGGTCGGGAAGACGATAAATTCGTCGCCGACGAGTCCGAGACGCACCGAAGCGAGAGGACCTTCGAATGGCAAGGGGCTAATCTGGAGACACGTCGCGCAGCCGTTCATAGCGACAACGTCGGGGTCGACCTTCTGGTCGCAGGAGAGGACGTTGGCGAAGACCTGAACGTCGTTAAAGAATCCTTCGGGGAAGAGAGGACGAATCGGACGGTCGATAAGACGCGAGGTAAGAGTTTCCTTGAGACTGGGACGTCCCTCTCGCTTCAGAAACCCGCCTGGAAATTTGCCGGTAGCCGCGAAGCGCTCGCGATAATCGCACGTCAGGGGGAAGAAATCCATACCCGGTCTGCTAGGCGCGGTCGTCGTCGCGCAAAGGACGACGTTGTCGTTGTAGCCCGCGAGGCAGCTGCCGTGCGCCTGTTTGGCAAGCTCGCCTGTTTCATACCAAAATATCCCGTCGCCAATCTTCTTTTCAACTCTGAACTTCAAAATATTCCCTTTCATAAACTTACAAGCCGACGGAACCTGCTTCGTCCGTCGGAGGGACGTTGTCGGGACCTTGCGTTGAGCGAGAGCTCGATCCTTTCAACATAACGTCAACGTCGCGTGGAAAAACTCGTCAAAGAAAATAGATCGGCGCGACGACTGCGCCGCGCCGTCATCCCGCGCGACGAATTTTTAATAATTTCCTCAAAAACGACAAAAACAAATAATCGAAAACAACGATCAAATATCCTTCGCGTTCCGCAGGAACGTTCGCCGATCGACGTCCAACGCAAAAGACCCGGACGACCGGCGCTCGGGAGGGACAAACCGGACGTTTTTAAAAGAAGCCGCGCTAGCGCCGCGTTTTGTAAAACATCCGGCTAAAAAGAAACGCGCCGCTGCGTTCAACTTATGAGAAGAGAACGCGCGACGCATAAAAAATCATCTACGGAGACCAAGTCGTTTGATAAGCTCGGCATAGCGATCTTGGTCTTTGCTCGCAAGATAGTCGAGGAGACGACGGCGGCGACTGACCATCCGCAGGAGCCCACGGCGCGTCGAATGGTCCTTCGGATACTTCTTCATGTGCTCCGTAAGAGCTCTGATCTTCGCCGTGAGGATCGCAACCTGGACTTCAGGAGATCCGACGTCGGATTCACTGCGGCGATACTCGGCGATGAGCGCCTGCTTTTCCTCTTTACTCATAATCGTCATCGTAGAAACCTTTACTACAGGGGGAAGTCGACTAGCAACGCGTCGCAGCGAAACCGGTCGATTCCACAGATGTGTGTGAATCGTTTACCCTTCGGTTACATTACGTCGCAAGACAAGGCCTCGCGACAAGTGGAAACAGATACCATGCCATTATATCGTCGCATCGTTCGCCGACAAGGGGGAATTAAGGATCGTTGCGGCGTCTTTTGCGTATTCTCGCCAATCGCTGCAACCGCACGACCGCTTGCGATTTACGCGCCGCGCGACGCGCTCGCATATCGCCGGTCGCCGACGTACTGAAACCGCACGAGCGCGCGACTTCTTCAGGAAATATGAAGCCAATCTTGAAATATTCTTGCCTCGCGACTTTTGCCAAGGTAAAATGAACGCAAGAGTCGCCCATATCGTTGTTTGCGCTGAGCGACGTTTCCATCCCTTTTTTCTTGGAGAATCGACGCCATGAGACAGCTTCATCGCGTTCCTCGCGCGGTCGCGCTTTGCGCCGCGCTCCTCGCCGCCCTCTTTTTGACGCCGCAGATCGGCGCCCAGGATACGACGATCGTCGTTGATCGCGAACTCGTCGACAACTCCGTCAAAGCGGAAGATCCTTTCGACGCCTCCGCCGGGTCCTTTACCGTCGCCGTCCGCGCAAAGATCCTCGAGCAAGGCTCCGAGCCGGGCAACGGCGACGGACTCGGAATGATATGGAACGTCTCGAACGGCTGGGATTCCGGAATGCGCGTCGTCTTCCAGTGGCGCAACTCGCAGATCGCGTTCCAGCTCGGGAAACCGGGCGGAGGGATCAGCTTAGGGTCGTCTCGCGGATACTTCCCCGGTGTGATGCGCGACGTCGTCGCAACCTTCGACGGCGAGACGCGAGAAGCGCGGCTCTACGTCGACGGCGAGCTCGCGCAGACCGCCAAATTTGACGGCGAACTCGAGACGAGGAACGAGCCGCTCAACATCGGATTCGGCGGCTCGGGCGTCGGTTCGAACCGCATGTACGTCGATAAAGCGGAGACCTGGACGCGCGCGCTCTCAGCTCAGGAGATCGCCGCGCGCGAGGCCGCGCGACCAGAGGAAGAACGCGCTGCTATCGCTGCGCTGCGCGACGTTGAAACCGCGTCGGACTCCTCCATGAGCGTCGATCAGTCTCCTCAGAAGCTTCGCGACGCGCTCGCGCTCGATATCCCGGAAAGCGCCAAGGTGCGGCTCCGCGATCAACTCCTTGCGACGCTGATGGTTCGCGAATACGACGTCGACCGCAGCCTCAATACGGAACTCTACGACGAGTTCGCCGCGCTCGTCTTTAACGCCGCAAAGGCCGCGCTTGAAACCGCCGAAGAGCCCGACGCCGATTCCGCGTCCCTGACGAGCGACCAGCTCGAGACGTACGGTCGACTCAAAAACGCGCTCGAGCGACTCCGCGAGATTTCGAGCTCCTGCGCGGCCAAAACGCGCAGCCTCATGGTCTCGACGAGCTTCAACAGCGACGTCAATCGCACGTTCGCCAATAAAGCGAACGCAACTCTCTCCCGATTCGGAATCAACGCGTCGCGCGCCGGCGACACGCTCAAAGAGCTCGCGCAGCGCTATCCTCGCGAAGAGGCGGTTTTCGCTACCGTCCGGAAGCTTGAAGTTTCTGAAGAGCGCGTTCGGCGCCTCGAACGCGACGCGTTGGGAATCTATTACGGTCTGACCGCCATTCCGCGCGTGCAAAGAAACACACGGCAAATCAAGGTTGCGACGACGGGCGACGACGAGACGGGCAACGGCTCGCTGCGAGCGCCCTACGCGACCCTCGCGCGCGCCTTTAAAGACGTCGAAACAACGAACGCGGAGGCGATCAAAGCGGGTAAAACTCCGATGAAGACCATTATCGACGTGGCGGCCGGCGAGTATTTCACTACGGCGCCCGCGACGCTTGAGAACGTCTCTAACGTGGTCGTGCGCGGCGCGAGCAAAGAGAACACGCGGATCACCGGCGCGCGCAGAATTGCGAACTTCGCGTCCCTCGAGGACGCTGCGACGACGAATTCGCATGCTGCCGAGGCGTCCGAGCGGTTCCAGGACGAGGCGCGCGACAAGATTTTCGTCGCGGATCTGAAGGCGGCGGGCGTCGAGAATATCGGCTCGCTCAAAAATCGAGGTTACGGCGGCGGCGCGAAAGTCAATCCTGTGCCAACGCTGACGCTCAACGGCGCTGCGCAAACGATCGCGCGATGGCCTAACGTCGGTCAGGAGACGCTCCCATTCGGAGAAAAGGTCGAGGGCGGCCCAGAAGGCGTCTCGACTTTCCGCTACGATTTCGATCGCGTCGATAACTGGCTTCTCGACGGCCAAACAGACGATATCTGGGCGTTCGGGCTCTACGAATGGGAATGGGCGGCCGACCTCCGCCGCGTCGTCAATATTGATCGCGACGCGAAAACGATCGCGTTCGACTATAAGGACGGCTCCGGAAAATTCGATTATTATTTCGTAAACGTCCTTGAAGAACTCGATTCGCCCGGCGAATATTATGTCGACAGCGAGTCGGGAACGCTCTATTTCTATCCTCCGAAAAGCTTTGACTCCGCGGAGGCGCTCAACGCCGCGACGGTGGAATATGACGAATATGAAGGACGATTCATCGAACTTAGCGACGTTTCTGACGTCGTGATCTCGGACCTCGCTATGTCGGGTGGACGCGAAACCGCCGTCGCCATGAAAGATTGCGTACGTTGCTATCTCTCGGAGTGCGTGATCGAACAGATGGGGGGCAACGGGGTCGTGATTAGCGACGGTGAATTCTGCGGCGTTGTCAACTCGAGACTCCGCAGCCTCGGAGCGGGCGGCGTCAGGATGACGGGCGGCGACTCCGACACGCTCAAGCCGTGCCGACATCTCGTCCACAACTGTTACGTGAGCGACTTTAGCAGGATCGATCGCGTCTACGCGCCGGCGGTCACCGCGTATGGGTGCGGCTTTGCGATCACGAACAACCTGTTCTGCGATTCACCGCACCATGCGATGCGCACCGACGGTCAGGATATCTACGTCGCTCGAAATGAGATTCACTCCGTCGTCTACGAATATAGCGACCAGTCTGGAATCGATATCTACTGCGACCCGAGCTTCCGCGGAATCCTGATCGAACGCAACCTGTGGCGGCACATTGGCTCCGCGTTCTCGCTCTGCGGTCAGGCGGGCGTCCGACTCGACGACTCGATCTCCGGCGTCGTCATGAGGGAAAACGTCTTCTATCGTTCTTCGGGCGGAATTTTCGGCGGGATCCAGATCCACGGAGGCAAGGATAATCTCGTTATCAACAACGCGTTTGTCGACTGCAAATACGCGGTCAGCTTCAGCGTCTGGGGCGGCGACCGGTATGAGAAATTCGTCAAGGAACGGTTTTCTAAGCATGTTGGATCGCCGCTCTACGAAAGCGTTTACCCCTTCTTCGACGAAATCTTCAGTCATTACGACCGGAACTACATTTTCGATAATCAGGCGATTAACTGCAGCGCTTTCAACCGTGACGGCGACGCCGTCAACGTCTTTGTCGGCAATACTCGTCGTAGCGCGACGCCCGATCTTAAGAAACTCGGCGTCCGGCCCGACGAGCTCGCCAAGACCCCTGAAGAAGTCTTCTATACGAACAGTAAGGCGCTGAAGAAATGGCTCTCCGACGAGTCTGGAATTTCGCTCAAGGACGTCGGCCTCAAGGCGAACTGGGGCGACGCTGGAGAAGACGTCTCGCCCCATTTCGTCGACGGCTCGCAACAATCGGCGACCGGCGCTCGGTAGCGGTTGCAGCCTTTTGAACGTCGAATAACAGAAAAGCCCCGCGCTTTCGATGAGCGCAGGGCTTTTCTTATTCTCATTGCCGTTTTATGCGCGGCGGGAATCAGCGCTTACGCTTGTTGCGACGCTTCCTTTGCGATCCCGACTTTCGGCGTCCTTCGCTCTTAGGGATAAAAAGGCGTTTCGGATCCGCGGGAATGGCGACAAGATCGAGCCCCGCGACGTCGACGATTTCGCACGGAAGCATTTCGCCGGGCTTAAGGTTCCGACCGGTAACGTAAACGACCGGATCGACGTCGGGCGCGTCGGCGCGCGTGCGACCGACGCATACGTTCTTCATCGGTTCGCCATTCTCGGCGATCGCGCGGGAATCGAGGAGAACGTCGAGCGTCGTGCCGACGAGCTCGCGCGCAAACTGGTGCGAGATGCGTTCCTGTCGCGCGAAAAGGCGCGCAAGGCGACGCGATTTGGTCTTCTCGTCGACCTGGTCGGGCATGGACGACGCGGGGACGCCGGGCTCAGGAGAAAACTGGAAGACGCCGGCGCGCTCAAAGCGGCTTCGTTCAACGAAATCGACGAGCTCATGGAACATCTCGTCCGTCTCGCCGGGGAACCCGACAATGAAGGTCGTTCGGAGAACGACGTCGGGAATTTCTTCGCGGAGCCGCGCGATCAGTTCTTCTGTCTCGACCTTGTCGACGCGGCGGTTCATCCGTCGCAACAGCTCTGAGTTGCAATGCTGAAGGGGTATATCGATATACGGCAGGATCGACGTCGTCCCCGACTCTTCGAGTTTAAAGAGGGAGGTGAGCTCCTTCTCCCAAAAGAGAGGATATGTGTAGAGGACGCGAATCCAGTCGAAATCATTGCGATCTTTGAGCGCGGCGAGGAGTCGCGCAAGGTCGGGCTTGCCGTAGAGATCGGCGCCCCAGAAGGTGGTCTCCTGCGCGATGAGAACGAGCTCGCGGACGCCGCGGTCGGCGAGCGCGCGCGATTCGTCGAGGATCGTCTCAAAGGGCTTGCTCACGTAGCGACCGCGAATCTTCGGGATCGCGCAGTAGGAGCAGAAGCGATCGCATCCGTCGGCGATCTTGAGGTAGGCGACGTGCGGTTCAGTCAACGTCGCGCGAACCGTATCGTCGAGCGTCAGTTGTTTCGTCGGCGTAAGAAAAAGGCGAGGGGCGGCGACGGAAGGCTGCGCATCGGCCTGAGCGCGCGCGGAGTCCGCCTCTTCAGCCGTCAGGACGTTGAGTTCAACGCGCTCGGCGTCGGCGGATTCCGGTTCCTCCAAGAGCGAATCGACAATCTCGATGATCCGGCGTTCGTCGTTCGGTCCGATCCACGCGTCGACCTCCGGATAACTCGCTGCGAGCTCCGCGCCGTCGGAAACGACCGCGCAGCCCGTGACCACCAGACGTTCGATATTCCCGGCGGCTTTCTCCTTAAGCGCTTGCTGAATATACTCTTCCGCTTCAGCTCTCGCCGAACGAAGGAACCCGCACGTGTTAAGCAAAAACAGATCAACCGCGGGTTCGTCGGTGGTGATAACGTAGCCCGACGCCTGAAGTCTGCCCGTCATCGATTCGGAGTCGACGAGGTTCTTGGGACATCCAAGGGACACGATCGACATGGTTTTAACGCGAGGACTCGATTGTGCTGTGGTGGACATAGGAAACTGACGGTTCTCGTCGAAGGACGACTGCGTTCACGTTGCGGAAAACGGAACTCGTTAATGGAAAAGGCGCGCGTATCGGCGCAGACTTCGTATAATATAAAGGTCCCTCTGAAAAAAAAAAGGGACGCGACGAATTTTCACGCAACGCACTCGGCGCGCGCGATTAAATTCATAAAATATCGGTTATATCGAAAATAAACCCTAAGAAATTATAATTATCACGCCATGTAACGCCTTAAACAAGAGGCGGAATTTCTGGGAAGTCGTATAATGTAGGAGGTTGAAGGTCAAGGCCAAGGCGTCCCGAGCGTTCGCTCGAGCGACGCCCCCTGTGATTAAAACAAAGGAGAGCGGTCTGTTCGGCATGCCTGGCGCGCCGAAACCGCGAAGAGTATGACGATACGCCACAACGATAATTCGACGCGCCCTCAAAGGACAATCGTAAAGCGACGCGGACTCGCGCTTGCGGCTGTTCTTCTGCTCGTCGGCGCGACGCTCGCGTGCGCCGGCTGCAAAGCGCTCGAAGAGCGTAAATGTCCTCTGTTTTCTGAGAATGGGCTCTTCGGAAAAAGCTCGAAATCAACGGTCAAGTCAGGAACGCGGAAGGACGAACAGGACGCGATCGCGAGAGCAAGTATCGGAACCTCGAACCGCAAAGAGGCGTGGGATCCGACGGACGAAGAACTCGCCGCCGCGCAAGACGCAGGAATCGACCTCGAGGATTACGTTTGGAACACGCAGCTTCCGAACGGCGGAGCGCTCTTCCCGACCTCTTGGAACGCTCCGGGACCGGCGCTCGTTATCGCGCCGGCGAATATCTCTGCGCCCGTCGGCGCCGACGTCATCGTTGTCGCGAGCTACATTGGCCCCGATTCAGAATATCTCCGCGTCGGCGAGCGGTTGTCCTGGGACGTTTCAGGGGTCGGTCAATTCCTTGAGACGAACCCAAGCGAAACGGCGGCGGGGGGAATTTTTTCAACGGACTACAAAGGCTGTCTCTGCGACTGTCCGCTCCTGAAAAAAACGAAAAAAGTCGACGCGCCCGCTATGACGACGACCACGTCGAGCGTTCTCTACCGTATCACGCGCGGCACTGAATCTACGCGCGACGACGTCACGATCCTGCGCGGTCAATCCTGGGCGTCGGTCTCGTCGAACGAAGAAGGCACGAGCTCCGTCGTCGTCACGGCGCCGACGATCGCAAGCTGGGATAAGCGTCGCGCCGTCGCGCAGATCAACTGGGTCGACGCGGCGTTCAAATATCCGCAATCGGGAATCGGAACGATCAATTCAACGACGACGCTCACCACGCAGATTGTGCGACGTTCGACCGCTGAGCCGCGCGAAAACTGGCTCGTCCGCTACGACGTCCTTGGCGGCGACGCGGCGTTCGGCCCAAATCGCCAGAAGAGCCTTGTTGTCTCGACCGACGATCAGGGACAGGCGAGCGTTTCCCTTTCGCAGACGAGCGGAACCGCCGGAACGGCAAAGCTTAAGGCGACGATCATCCGACCGGCGACGGCCCGTAATCGTCAGGTTGAAGTCGATTCGCGAATATTCTTCTACACCTGGACTTATTCGGCGCCTGTCGCGCTATCGATTCACGGGCCTGAACAGTACACGACGGGCCAGGAAGCGCAGTATCAGCTTGTCGTGAATAACCTTTCAGATTTCCCGCAGCGCACCGTCGTCGAGCTCGTTATGCCTGACACGGACACGCGCCTCGTGACCTGCGATACGCAGTGGGCTCAGGAAGCGCAAGACAAGACGTGGGTTCGCTGGGACCTCTCGGGGATCCCCTCGCGCGACAAGGCGGTGATCAACTTCTCGGTTCGCCGCGACGCAAATCCGCAGAAGCGTCAGGATCCGAACGCGCCCCTCAACCTCAATGCGAGGATTGTCGGGTCAAGCCCGCTAGCGCTCAACAGCCAACAGAGCTCCCCCCGGCCCCAACCTCAACAGTCGGCGCCGTTACGCGAAACGCCTCCGGCCGAATCACCGTCCCCGGACCCCGCGAGCATACAGCCCGGCCTATAGTCTTGTCACTTTTTATAAACGCCGTTCAAATCGATGAACGGCGTTTTTTCTCACGCAAACGCGTGGTGAAAGCGCCTTTACGAAATACAAGTCTCGACTATAATAAACTTTCCGCTAGGAACAGATTATCAGCGCCGCGCCACGGCGCTTAGTTCAGCCAGCCCACCGTATACGAAACAGACCAGAAACGACACGATTATGATGAAGAAAGATACGTCCCGACGCGTTGTCGTCACCGGATTGGGCGTTGTGAGCTCTCTTGGCTTAAGTGTGGACGAATTCTGGAACGCATGCCGCGAAGGTCGGTCAGGATTTAAAGATAATCCGACGAACGCGCCTTTACCAGTCACAACTTATGCGCCTGCCGACCGCTTTACGGGCAAGATCCAGGACTTTGGCGAACTCGATTCCGCGCAGAAAAGAGCGATCCGCAAGGGTTGCAAGCTTATGGCGCGTGAGATTCAGATGGGCGTCGCCGCCGCGCAACTGGCGCTCCAGAACGGTAAATATGCGAAGGAATACCCCTCGTTACGAGTCGGGGTCTCCTTTGCCTCGGGCTACATTGTTCAACCGCCGCAGGAAGTCGCCGACGCGATGTTCGCATGCCGCGAAGTCGTCGACGGTCAACCGAGACTCCGATTTGACAAATGGCGTGAGTTCGGAATGTCAAAGATGACCCCGTTGTGGCAACTGAAATACCTTACGAATATGGCCGCAAGCCATATCACGATCTTCAATGAATTCTTCGGGCCCGCGTTCGACGTCACCGCGCGTGAAGCGTCCTTTGGAATCGCGCTCGCCGAATCGGTCGACACGATCAAGCAAGGCGCCGCCGACGCAATGATTGTCGGAGCGACCGGCTCGCACGTGCACCCCTATCGCTTCGTCGACGTCCTTAAATACGGAGAACTCACGCCTGAGATTCTCCGCTCGGAGGGTGCGACGGAACCTGGCGTCTGTCGCCCTTTCGACGCGCGACGCGTCGGCACGATTCCCGGCGAGGGCGCAGGAGCGCTCCTCATTGAAGCGGAAGAGACCGCTCTCAAACGCGGCGCAAAAATTTACGCGGAAGCCGTCGGAGGCGCGACAAGAAGCGTCATTCGCCACGCGCGCAACCAAGGAAAGCAGGGATGCGATATCTGTTCCTCTTTTGAATCGCTCCGCGAATCGTTCCGACTGACGCTCCGCGCGCTCGCGACGAAAGCTGGATTCGAACCAGAAGATATCGGTCATATCAACGCGGCGGCGCGCGGCGACGCGCTCCTCGATAAGGCGGAAGCCGCGGGCCTGCGCGACGTGCTCGGCGACGCGCTCGATCGAATTCCAACGACCACGCTCGCCGGACATATCGGCAACACAGGCGCGGGCTGCGGCGCGCTCCAGACGATTGCGAGCATCCTCGCGCTCGAGCACGAGGAACTTTTCCCGATCCTGAACTACGAAACGCCCGACCCCGAATGTCGCGTCAACGCGGTTCAGAATTTCGGCGCGGCGCCGGGCGACTCCTTTCTTAAGGTGTGCGCGAACCTCGCGGGCCAGACCTCAGCGATCTACATGCGCCGATATCAAGGCTGAGCCGCCTCTTAAAGAAAAACGAAAAGCCAAACGTTCGACATTGAACGTTTGGCTTTTTTTGTCGACGCCCTTCCCGACTCGCTAGCGAGCGACGTAATAATCGAGGAGCGTCGAGACGGATCTGTATGGTATGTCGCCGTTTTCTGGATCTGTTTCAATGGAGGACGCGCAAATGAGACCGCCGGGAATCGCGGAAGATCGCAACGTCGAACCGGTCACATTGCGACCGCCGATCGATTTGGAGAAAAGCGCTTCGTTCGCGTCGGGCGCCGAAGCGCTCGAGGACGTGATTTTCTGGACGACGTAGAGTTCACGAGACGCTTCCTCTTTTTCGCCGCCGACGAAGTTTTCGCGGACCGTTTCGCGCTGAAATGCGTACGGCGCGATCGTCGGGGAATACCAGATCGTCGTCGTTTCACGAACGCGAGCCGACTCATGGACGACGCGCTTGACGCGACAGGGCGTCGCCCTGCGACCTATCAGGAGATTCGCGGCGGGAAGGTCCTCTTCACGCTCTTCGCCGTCGACGAGCATATCCCAGAAGTTATACTCTGCAAACTCCGCGCTACGCTGGTGATCGACGCCGCCCATCTTGATCGCTGAATCGTAACGAAGCGTGTAACGTTTCGCTTGACGATCGACTTCGACGAGCGTGGCGCGCGTCTCCGTAACGCTTTCGACCGCCTTTCCATCCTCAACCGTTCGCGCGCTCACGCGAACGCGCGCCCAGCTGCCGACGGGAAATTTCGCCCACGCGGAAAATCGAGTCGCGTCGTCAACCGGATCGTCCAAGTTGGCGAGCGGAAAGAATTCGCCGGCAGATAATAAAGGGGTCGCGTCGGAGACGACGGGAAAACGACCGTAAAAGGAACGATATCGCGCGCTCTCTGGATCGACGGAAGCGACGGTATGCTGAGAATTTTGCGTCACGGGCGCCGCGACGAACGCCATCTCGAGCTTAGGTTGGACACAGCGGACCGGCTGCTCGACCGGCTCGTCGGCAACGACGGCCTGGTCGACGCTCCGTTCATTCCAATCCTGCGTTAGAAAGAAGAGGCAGGAGCAGAACGATACGAGCATAAAAAGCCCGGCGATTTGTAATCGATTGCTCATGACGCGACCTTGAAATGCCAAAATAACACGTACGCCTACAAGAAGGCGACGTCTATAAGAGTAGCGTAAAACGTGGCGTGCGTCAAGATCAAGGGGCTTTTAAGCTTCCGGCGACTCTAAGATGGGCGTAAGTTTTTCAAAGATTTCAGCGACGACCGTATCAAGCTCCGGCGGCAACGTTCTCAGATCGAGGAGCAGCGTGTCGCGGGTCCACCTTGCCAGAAGTCTCGGCGAGCTTTTTTCGAGGAACGCGGCGAGCTCCGCCGGCGAAGCGCCTCGTGGTCGAAGTTCGATAAGTCGAGTCGGCGAAGACCCAAAGGACGCGTTCGCGCACAGGAGCGAGCGACCTTCGACAACACGCGCTATCTGGACCCGATTACAGGTCTCCAGGATCGCCGCGAGTCGTTTGGCGCGGCTCTCAAGATTCGCAATGGAGAGGCTCAGCGCGCGCAAGACGGGTATCGAACTGAGCGCCGTATCGGGGTCGTCGTAGAGTTCAAGGGTCTTGGCAATCGCGCCGAACGTAACGCGATTGACCTCCGAGAGAGCAAACGTCGCCGTCGATTTGACCTGCTCGATCGCGTCCTTTGAACCAAAGAGCAGCCCGCAATTCGGTCCCCCGATAAGCTGCGCTCCGTCGCAAATGACGAGATCCGTTCCTTTTTTTATCCGTTCCGCGACGGTCAACACAGTTCCGTCGAAATATTTCGAAAGATCGATGAGGGGCGCAAATTCGACGTCGGCGAGAATCAGAAAGGAGAGATCTCTGGCGGCGCGCAATTTAACGATCCCGTCCTCTGGAACGATCCGTCCGCTCGGTAACCAGCGGGAGTAGGAACGCCAAATAAGTCCGGTTTGCTCGCAACAGGCGCGGTCGTAGTCCGAATAGTCGACGGAGTTGCTCGCGCCGACCTCGACGCGCCGCTGCTGCGGAAAAACGTCGAAGGAATCTTCGAGTCGCTCGCCATTCTCCCGTTCATAGAAATCGCGGCGCGCGACGACAAGCTCTTTACCGGAATCATAGAGCGCCTGCAAGACGGCGACGCGAGCGATCGCCGCGCTCGGAAAGACAAGCGCCGCTTCGGAACCGCCGAGCCGCGCGAGCCGCGCGAGCGCCGTCTTCTCACGCTGACGGTCCTGACGACTGGTGTACTCCGAGAGAGGCTCCGCCGCAAGCCAGACCTGCTCCTGGTGCGCGGCGTCCGCAAGGCGTTCCAGATCGTCGGGAAAGAGTCGTCCGCGCGCGTCGATCGTCAACGGCTCGGAAATATCAAGCGCCGCCGTAAGTCGCGAAACGACCTTGTCAAGGAGCATATTCAAATCAGGGCGTTTCTGTTCCGTAACGACGTACCGGAGCTCGGCCGAAACGTCTTCAAAAACGCCTTTGAGTACCGCAGTAACCGTCGAAGGATGCAGCCTTTGCGCGAGCGGCTTCACAAGGGGCGACGAGAGAATTTCCGTAAAATACTCAAAAGGAAAAAGCGAAAACTTAGCCATGCGCGACCTTCTAAAAAAAGTCCTGCGTCAATCTCTGAAAAAAATGCTCGACGACGAACCAATGCTTTTCCGAGGTTGCGCTCAGCGCTGACGACGTTTCGCAACCTCCAGCCGTTTTCTTTGGCGGCGATTAACGACTCGCCGCCGCATAAGCTTGCGAATTGCAGGATTCCGCGTTGATTCAAGCTCTGTTGCACGCTAACCGCCGCCGCCATTTATACACCTAACGTTCGTAAAATCAAGGGGCAAAGCGTCAAAGGCACGGCGATATCTTGTCCTTCGCGTCGTCGAGCGGCGCGTCTTTTCAGGCGCAAAACTCAGCGTCGCCTTGTCCTGAGGATTCTCGAAGGATACAATGGAAAAACGGTTCCGGCAGCATTTGGTCGAGTCCGGGAGAGAAGTATGAAGATTTTGATCGCCATCAATCAGGCGCGTGTTCTGTATGACTTTAAACGAGAGCTTGTCGACGCGTTGCTCGCGCGCGGAGACGAGGTCCTGCTCTCCTTTGAAGAGGATTTCCGCGCCGAATATTTTCGCAAGACGTCGGCGCGCATTATCCCGACGCCGATCGATCCACGCGGGGTCAATCCCTTCCGCGATCTCAAGTTACGGCGATTCTACCGCGAACTGCTGCAACGCGAAAAACCCGACGTCGTCCTCCTCTTTACGATCAAACCGAACGTGTATTGCGGCGCGATTTGCGGAAAGTTGGGCGTACCATACTGCGCAACGATTTCAGGACTCGGCGCCGCTATGAACGGGTCGGGGCCGTTGCGATGGATATCGACCTGCCTCTATCGTCGAGGGCTGCGGCGCGCAGATCGCGTTGTCTGTCAAAACGCCGCGATTGTCGAACGCGTCGTCTCGGAGCGGATCGCGCGACGCGAACAGATTGTTCAGGTCGCGGGCAGCGGCGTCGACCTCTCTCGATTCGAACCGCTCCCCTATCCCGACGAGGAATCGAAGATCACACTTCTCTTTATCGGGCGTTTGATGCGCGACAAAGGCGTTGCCGAATTTCTGGAATGCGCGCGACGTATCCGCGCGAAACGCCACGACGTCGCGTTCCAGATGATCGGAGCGTCGGAACGCGGATGTCGGGAAGACGTCGCGGTCTCGACGGCCGCTGAGGAGGGAAGCGTCGAATATCTCGGCTACCAGAAGGACGTCAAACCCTATCTGAAGGAAGCGAGCGCTCTCATTTTACCGAGTTACCACGAAGGACTCTCGAACGTGCTCCTCGAAGCGGCGGCGGCGGCGCGTCCTGTCCTTGCAAGCGACGTCCCAGGATGTAGAGAGGTCTTCGACGAGGGCGTCACAGGATTCGGCTTCAAACCGCGATCCGCCGACGCGGTCGTCGACGCGGTCGAAAAATTCCTCGCGCTTCCTCGACAGGAACGTCGACAAATGGGCCAAAAAGGGCGAGAAAAAGTCGCCGTCGGATTTTCTCGCGCCGACGTCGTCGCGACGTATCTCCGCGAAATCGACGCGATCCGGCGACGTTGAGCGGACAGCGACGCGTCATTTCGGCAGATCGCCGCGCGCCGTCCTGAATCCGAACGCGTTGGCGTTGTTACGCAGCTTATTGAACGTCCAGTTGCACGGTCGGTTAAGAACGACGCCGCGCCCGTCGGCGCCGCGAATAACCATCGTCGAGGAACCGCCTCCATCGAGGTTGAACCCCTCGTACGCGCCGCAACGCAGGAGTTCCAAGCCTTCTTCGTCGAAGGTCGCGCCGACGCTGTAGCCTTCCTGTCTACCGTCAATCACGATGAAATAAAGTCGACGTTCGTCTTTCGAGACGCCGACCGCAGTTCGCGGGTCACGGTTCGTCGGATCGTTTCTTTCGCAGGGTACGCCCGCCGTGAGCGTTTTTTTGCGCCCTGAAAACGCAAAGAGGACGTCGTCGATCGGATCGCCCGGCAGAACGCGCTTGATTTCAAGATCGCCGTCTTTCCGGATCAGGAGTGAAATGAACCCCTCCTGGGCGGGCGAAACGACGACCCCGTCGGCGATTGCGAGTCCGCTGACGTTCGCATCGCCTTCCATCGCAACCGTCCGCCAGTTGAAGGGCGTATAGTTGTTCGTGTTGATCGCGAAATCTAAATCATGTTCTTCTAGAAATTTAAGCGTCGTCTGGCGACGCGTTTCCCTCTTATTCTCGACGTATCGCTTATGGCGCGGGGTCGCCTTCATTTCAAGTCCAGGCGCAGTCAGGTCGATCCGCGCCGCATAGACGCGGTAGAGCGGATCTTTGCGACGCCACGTCGCAAGATCGATACCGGGATAGGCGCGTCGCCATATCACGACGGGCGCGTCGTCCTTTCCAAGCTCGAAGACCTCGTCGTCCAATTCTTGAGACGTCGCGGCGAAGAGGAGGAACAGGACGATCAGCGCCGTCCAACGGAGGTAAACCGACATAATAACGCCAAATCGGGAACGCGGCGCTCGACGCGTCGACGTCAAAGCTTATCCGGAACCACGAATTTGACGGAGCCTTCCGTCGACTGACTCGGCGTTTTTACGCGGCCGTCGACGAGTCGCGTACGGAGCTTACCCGGCGCGGCGACGCCGATGGAGTTGCCGTTAAATCGGAGAAGGTCGTTCGTCGCGTTCGCGGGTCGGTTCAGCACGAGCGCTTCGCCGTCTTCGTCGAGAATCGCCATCGTCGTGGAGCCGCCTCCGTCAAGGTTCAGACCGTCGTATGCGCCGCAGAGCTGCAACGCCTTCGCGACGTTTTCGTAGCCCGCACCGACGCTGTAACCTTCCTGACGACCGTCGATCACGACAAAATAAAGGTATTGACGATCTTTGGAATATCCGATCGCGGTGCGCGGATGAACCGAATTATCGGGGTCGGAGACGATCTCGCCCTCTCGCAGAACGATGCGGTTGCCAGAAACCGCCTGCGCGATCTCCGACAAATCCTCGTCCGCTGAGAACTGACGGATATCGACGTCGCCGTTCTTGTAGACGACGAAGGACGGATAACCGTCCTGCGGCGTCGATTCGACGAACCCGTCGCAAACGGCGAGTCCGGAGACGTTAGCGTCGCCCGGCGTTCTGATCGTGGTCGCGTTGAAGGGGGAGTAGAAGTTTGCGTTGACCGCGATGTTAACCTTCGAGGTTTCAAGGAACTGCGCGGTCGTCTGGCGATATGTTTCTCGTTTGTTCAGCTCGAAATTCTCATGCGGAGCGCTCGTCTTGATCTCAACGCCCGGCTGACGAAGGTCGATTCGCGCAGCGTAGATCTTCTGGAGCGGAGCGTCGTATTCGATCCACGTCGCAATTTCAATTCCGTCGTACGCCGGGGTCCATTCGATCGCTTCGCCCGTATTGCGAATCGACACGACTTCACCGAGCGGCGTTTTCAGTTCGCCTTCGGCGGTCACGCCGATCGCGTTGCCGTTAAAGCGCAATCCGTCGGGCGAAATCGCGTTAATAGGCCAGTTCAGAATCTCCGTCTTACCATCCTCGCCGCGCGCCGCCATCGTCGTGGAGCCGCCCCCGTCGAGGTTGAGACCGTCGTAAGCGCCCGCTTTGAGGAGGTCGGCGCCAACGTCGGAATACTTCGCTCCGACGCTGTATTCGGGACGTCGGCCGTCGATTGTCATGAGATAAAGGTAACGCTGATCCTTAGAAAAGCCAATCGCGGTCCTGGGGTGAACCGCGACGTCTGTTTGTTCGAGAATTTCGCCGTCCTTCAGCACGGCGCGGGGTCCGGAAACGGCGATCTGGATTTCCGAAAGATCTTCGTCGACCCCATACTGGCGAATCTCCAGCGACCCGTCCTTTTTAAGGACAAAAGATGGGAAACCGGGCTCTGGCTTCGACACGACGAATCCGTCGCAGACGGCGAGTCCTCGAAGATTCGCGTCGCCCGGCTTCGTGATCGTGCGGCCGCCGAAAGGAGTGTAGTAGTTGCCGTTGACGGCGAGCGTAAGATCGTTCCTCTCGAGGAACATCGGGACAGTTTCGCGAACAGTCTCGCGCTCGTCGGGGGCAAAGTCTGGATTCGGGCCCGTCGTTTTGAGCGCGACGCCAGGCGCCTGAAGATCAACGCGCGCAACGACGACTTTACGCAACGGATTTTCTTCGGCAAAGGTCGCGAGCTCGATTCCGTCGTAAACCGCGGTCCAATTCAGATCTTCAGCGCCGCCAATGGCGCAGACGAGCGCCGCTGCCAACGCGACGCATGCTCTTAAAGTTACGCGATTCTTCATTTCGATCTCCTGTCTGATTTTGCGGTCAAATAATGAACCGCCGATAGGATAAGTTGAGCGAAAACACACGTAAAAAAGACGACATAGCCTATGCGCCGCACGACGTCGGATAGGCAGATAAAGCTCACTTCGCCGTCATTATTGACCTTAACAACGTTGTGCGGACGCGTTTTCACGATCAAAAAGTTCGCGTCGACAATCTCCGTCGCGCCGCGTTTCCCTTTGCTCTGAACGCGACCGGCGGAGTCGATATACGCGGAGAATCCGCCATGCGTCGCCGTGACGAGAGGTCGGCGATTTTCAACCGCTCGAAAAACCATTGACGCAAGGTGCAGATCGGTCTCCTGACCGTTGCGGAACCACCCGTCGTTCGAGACGTTCAAGAGGATATCCGGGTCGACGCCCTCGGCGCGGAGTTCAGCGAGCTGTCCCGTTATAAATTGCGGCACAACGCTTTCGAAGCAAATATGCGGCGCGACGATGAAACTCGCGTCGCCCTTCCGCGACGGAATGCGAAAGGTCGTCGGTCCGCGTCCGCGCCCGAGCTCCGCGTCCGCGCACGCCGCTTTGATCTCCCAACTGTCGGGAAGATACTTCGCAAAGGGAATGTATTCGCCAAAGAGAACGAGATGGACCTTGTCGTAACGTCGGAACAGGTTTGTCTGATCTTCATAATAGGAGGACGAAGGCGCGCGTTCAAGGATCTCCTGATCAAGCGCCGCCGACACCTCTTCTGAGCCGAAATATGGGACGTAGACAAGCGTGTTATACGACGTACCTTTCCCTTCTTCGTCGAAGACCGCCGATCCCATGCCCAGGAGCGCGGGCGTTTTGAGTCGCGCGGTAAGATTCGCATATTGAAGACGGGAGACGCGCATACGTCGGAGGACCCATTCGCGACTGAAGCGGCTCTCGGAGAAACTCAGATTCGGGTCGTTCGCGTCGGCGACCGGAACCGTCTCGGGGGTCGTTGCCGGATCGTACGAAAAGTCGAGAAAGATCCCAGGATAGGTTCCCTCGGGCCAGACGATCGCGTCGTAGCCGTCAGGGTCCTCGCTCGCCTCGTTAGCAAGGGCGAGATAAGTATCCGAGACCTGGCGTTCGAACTCTTGTGGAATAGGGAAACTGTAGGAATCGCCGCATTGCAGGAGCGCAAGGCGAGCGGAACGCGCGCCGCGCGCGGCAGCGTTCAATTCGAGATCATCGAAGCGTGAAAGCGTCGCGACGCCATAGATAGACGCGGCGAGGACGATCATGATCGCGAAACTTACAAGGCGCGCGCTTGGTTCGAGTTTAACGTTGACGCCTGCGTTACGAGGTGGAACGCCAAAGAATCCAAGTCCAAGGAGCGAACCGGCGAGCATGATCATGAGCGAGACGCCATATTCCCCGAAAAGATCGGCGCATTGAATGAGCGTCGGAACGTCGTAGAGCGCATAGGAAAGGCCCGCGAAGGAGAAACCGCCGAAAACGACGTTGCGCAGCGACTCGACCGCAAGCCATGCGAGAGTCGCGGCAATCGAGAGCGGCAGCCGTAGAACGCGCCAAAGAATTCGCGTCTGCCAGATAAAGAGTGGAAAATAGCACGCAAGATAAGCGCACAGCGCGACCCATCCGAGGCTCGTCGCCGGGTGCGGATAACTGACCCACACGAGCGTGACGAGCCAGAAGAGAAAGGACGCGAGCCAATATTGGCGGTATTCGCCTCGCGTAAAGAAACCGAAGAAGAACCGACAGGCGCGACGAACCCATCCGCCTTCCTTCGCGCGCGGTTCGCGGCGCCAACCTCCGCGATTAGGAACGAGGAGCGCGACCCACAGCGCTGGAACGATGAAGATCGCGTAACGCCATCCGTTCGGAGGCGTCGACGCGTAATAAATCACCATCGAAAGAAGCGCGATCCGTAACGGTGAAAAACGTCTCGGCGAATTCGTCAAGATCACCTCCATTAACTCGTGACCACCGCGCGCCAACGCGGCGAACGCGCGTCTGGTTGCGCTCGGCGACCGACCCATTCAAGAGGCGCCGAGCGGCGACGCAGAGATCGACGATCGGCGTGCAACGCGCTTAGCCGAGGTCTGCTTCAGGCTCGTCGGCGATCTTAATCCCAAACCGCGTGCGGAGCTCCTCGATAAACTCGGGGGTCCAGCACTCGGGCGGATTGGGACCGACGGTAATATCCCGGTACCCTTGCGCGACAAGCGCGAAGGTCAGCGCGACCGACGCTTCGCTCCAGAGGCTCACAAAGAACTTGATCGGGACCTCGGCGGCGCTACGATCGAGCTCGCGCGCAAAGTCGCCGGCAAAGCGCAGCAGCGCATTCGCGTCCCGCTCGCGACCAAGGTCGACGAGGTTCGACAGGCCGTACGAAGTTGTGGCAAGGTTGTCAACGTCGAATCGGAATTTTACGTCGCCGCACGCAAGCATAAAGGAGTCCTCGGCGACGTCGGAGAAGAGTCGCGAGAAATAGTCGTTCTCGTCGCCAGGCGCGTCCTGACCGACGACGGCGACAATCTGGCGCAGCGCGTTGTCGCGGTACGCGCGCGCCGCCTTATCGACGACCATCGGCAGATGCTCGCCGCCATATCCGATCGGAAATTTTACGGCGTCGGGGCTCCGGAAGAATCCGGGCGAGTCCTTCGCCGCGCGAACAGCCGGCGTCATATCGAACGTTCCGTCCTCGTTCTTCGGGAGCGTCTCGATGGAGTCCCAGATCGTCGGGGTCGTCGAAAAAGTGTAAGGCGCGTAGGATCCGTCGGGTTCGTCGATCACCGTCCTATCGATGATGATCCCGCCCGGAAAAGCGCCGAGACGATCCTGACGAGTCCGCCAAGAGCCCGCGTAATGGCCCGCAAGACGTCGACGATCGTACAGGACCTTGTACGAGTGCGCCGAGACCGCGTCGCCATTCGTCCAAACGTCGACGCCATGATATTCCGCCTGATCGAGCAACTCGCTGAGCGTGTCAAGGTTGTCGCCGCAGTAGAGGATGCAATATCCCTTTCTATTGGGCGTAATCAGGACTCCGCGCGGCGACGGTTCCCCATATTTGCGCAAATCGCCTTGCTCGTGGAGTTCCAGCGCCGTCGCATAAAGCGCGCCGACCTTAACCATGAGCTCGTAAAGTTCTTCTTCCGTCGTCTCGGGATCGGCGATCGCCGCGAGCGCGTCGACGATACCGTCGAGCGTCTCGCGGTTCTTGCGTCCCCATTCTTCGACGCAGCGCTTGAGTTCCTCCGCTTGCTCTTTAAGCTCCGGTCCTCGTTCGCGACGATCTTTCGGCCTGAGCGTCGCCACGTGTTTGATCAGGCCTTCCGCCTCGTACCCGAGAGTCTCGCGCGCGCCGACGGAGAGCTTGAGCGCGCGTTCCATAATTCCAGCGATTCCCACGAGCTGCGCGACAATCGTGTCGATAAGCGCGAAACGTTCCGGTCCAATCGCCGCTAGTCGGTTTTCAGGAAGATAACCCGCGCCCTGCGCTTCCAGCTCGGGAATGAGCGTTTCATCGGGCGTCTCGAGATCCGCAATCGCTTCAGCCACCTGACGTTCGAGTTCGGCGACAACATTTGCCGACGGCTCTTCCGCCGCGCCTTCCGAAAGTTGTAGAATATAGTCGGCGCAGAGCAGAAGTCGAGTAAGGGAAACCTTGTCAAGGCATGAAAGCTCCGACGACGCCGTCAATGCGTCGAGTAGAAACTGGTCGATGAGGTCGCTGTGGTTATTGAGCTCACGCGCTTTAACGACGTTATTCGCGATAAGCTCGCACCATCCGACCAACTGGTAACGGAAGCTCGCTGTGTGCGCGCCCGCGGCGCTCGCAACGCCAAATGTCGGTTTGGTTCGACTCTCAAACATGATGTGCCTTGTGTTAAGTGTATGGGGCGACTCGCTGGCGCGCCCTCTTGTCTTCCCAATATAAACAAAAAACGGTCGACGTCGTTATCGACTATGCGTCCCACAGTCGACACGGCGCTGCCGTCCTTAGTTCACGCTCTTGCAATACCCAGCGCAACCGGCAAGGAAGGAGGGTCGCGCCGTAAAAACGCGATCTCCGACGCTCGCCGCTCGAGCGTTTATCAGTCATATCATTATATACCGATTAGTGGAATCACGCAACATACGTAGAGGAGTCTTTTTTCAAATTTAAGGCATTTTCTAACTTTAAGAGAAGTAATCTAACGTTACTTTTTTCCTTTCTAGAATTTAAGTCATGCCGATCCTATCGACGATAAAAAAAGACGACGCGTCCTTCCAAAAGAACGAAAACGATCTTCGACGACGCGCCTTTTGATCGACGCCGTTAGCGAGCGACGTAAACCAGACGGAAACCCCGCGTTATCGACGCAGCGCCCCCTTGAATCTTAAGAGTGTGCAGATATAATTCAAATCTTAGCGTTGGGACAGCGCGACGCGCTGCCAACTTTCAAGGATAAGAGTGAAAGAAGCGCAACTTATGAGACCTCTCATTCTCACACGATATCTGCCTCGCCTCAATTGCTCGGAAAAAAAACGGCATACGCCCAAAAATATCATCTGAATTGTATAAGGAGACCTACTGTGAGCGACGAAAAACGCTTTGTTATGTGCGACGGCAATGAAGCCGCGGCAACGATCGCGCATCTTTGCAACGAAGTCATGGCAATTTACCCGATCACGCCGTCTTCAACCATGGGCGAACTGACGGACGAATGGGCCGCAAAGGGTAGGAAGAACCTCTTTGGGACCGTCCCGCAAGTCATTGAAATGCAAAGCGAGGCCGGCGCCGCCGGCGCGGTCCACGGCTCGCTCATGGCGGGCGCGCTCACGTGCACCTTCACCGCGTCTCAAGGCCTGCTCTTGATGATCCCGAACCTCTTCAAGATTGCCGGCGAACAGATTCCAACGGTTTTCCACGTCGCCGCGCGTTGCGTCGCGACCCACGCGCTCTCCATCTTCGGCGACCATTCCGACGTGATGGCGGCGCGTTCATGCGGTTGGGCGATGCTCGCGTGCAGCTCCGTTCAGGAAACCCACGACCTCGCGCTCATCTCCTACGCGGCGACCTATAAGAGCCGCATCCCGTTCATCCATTTCTTCGACGGATTCCGAACCTCGCACGAGATCGGTAAGCTTGAGCAGCTTTCCGAAGACGACGTGCGCACGATGCTCGACTTCGATCTCATTAAAGCGTTCCGCGACCGCCGACTTGACCCCTCGAGCCCCTGCATCCGCGGCACCGCCCAGAACTCCGACGTCTTCTTCCAGGCGCGGGAAGCCTCCAACAAGACCTACAACGAAGTCCCCGCGATTGTCCAGGACCAGATGGACAAGTTCGCCAAGTTCACCGGCCGCCAGTATCATCTCTTCGATTACCTCGGCGATCCGAACGCTGAGAACGTTATCGTCGTTATGGGCAGCGGCGTAGGCGTCGTTGAAGAATATCTCGACACGGTCGGCATGGACCAGAAACTCGGGCTTCTCAAAGTCCGTCTCTATCGTCCCTTCTTCGACGAAGCGTTCGTCGCGGCGCTACCCAAGACGGTCAAAAAGATCGCGGTCCTCGACCGCACGAAAGAGCCGGGTTCGTCCGGCGAACCGCTGTACCTCGACGTCGTCGCCTCCCTTGCCAGAAAGTGGGAAGGCGCCTTGCCGACAGTTTACGGCGGTCGATTCGGACTCGCGTCCAAGGACTTCACGCCCGCGATGGTCAAGGGCGTCTACGACGCCATGGTCGCCGGCTCCCTCAAAAACAACTTCACGATCGGTATTGACGACGACGTCACTAACCTGAGCGTCGATTACGATCCGAACTTCAGCTCCGAGCAGGACGACGTTCGTCGTTGCATCTTCTACGGACTTGGAAGCGACGGCACCGTCGGCGCGAACAAGGAAGCCGCCAAGATCGTCGGAGAATATACCCCGAGCTACAGCCAGGGTTACTTCGTTTACGACTCCAAGAAGGCGGGCGCGATCACGATTTCGCACCTGAGATTCTCGCCGCGACCGATCAAGGGCTCCTATCTGATCAACTCCGCAAACTTCGTCGCGTGCCATCAGTTCGTTTTCACGAGGAAGCTCGACATGCTTTCCAACATCGTCGAGGGCGGAGTCTTCCTTCTCAACTCGCCCTACAGCGCGGACGAGGTCTGGGACCATCTCCCGATCGAGCTTCAGCAGGAAATCATCGACAAGAAGCTCAAGTTCTACGTCGTCGACGCGGTCTCCGTCGCGAGAGCCGCCGGAATGGGCGGTCGAATCAACACGGTCATGGAGACCTGCTTCTTCAAGCTTGGCAACTTCATGCCGGTCGACGAAGGTATCGAACGCATTAAGGCCAGTATCCAGAACGTTTACGGCAAAAAGGGTCCGGAGATCGTCGAAAAGAACTTCAAGGCGGTCGATTCCGCGCTCGACGCCCTTCATGAAGTTAAGGTCCCCGAAAAGGCGACCTCGACTTTCCACCGCGTCAACGGAGCGCAAGGAGACGCGCCGGAATTCGTCAAGAATGTCCTCGGCGAAATCATGGCGTCCCGCGGAGAAGACCTCAAGGTCAGCGACATGCTCTCCACCGCCGACGGCACGTTCCCGACCGGCACGACGAAGTACGAAAAGAACTCCATCGCGATCGACATCCCCATCTGGGATCCGAACTCCTGCATTCAGTGCGGCACCTGCTCTCTCGTCTGTCCTCACGCCGCCATCCGCTTGAAGATCTACGATTCCGCAGAAGGCGCGCCCGAAGGGTTCCGTCATATCGACGCGAGGACCCCTGAATTCGAGGGCAAACAGTACACGATTCAGGTCGCGCCCGACGATTGCACCGGCTGCGGAGTCTGCACGAGCGTCTGCCCCGGCAAGAACAAGCAGGATCCGACGAAGAAGGCGATCAACATGGAGAACCAGCTCAAGCATCTCGAAACCGAGCGCAAGAACTGGGACTTCTTCCTCACGCTCCCCGATTACGACCGCTCGAAGGCGAGAACCAGCACGGTCAAGGGCTCGCAGCTCCTGCTGCCCCTCTTCGAGTTCTCGGGCGCGTGCGCGGGCTGCGGCGAAACGCCTTACATCAAGCTCGTAACGCAACTCTTCGGCGATAGGATGCTCATCGCGAACGCGACCGGATGTTCCTCGATTTACGGCGCGAACCTCCCGTCGACGCCCTACACGACCAACGCGAACGGCTACGGTCCCGCGTGGGCGAACTCCCTCTTCGAAGACAACGCGGAATTCGGTTACGGTATGCGCGCCGCGGTCGATCAGCAGACGGAATTCGTCCGCGAGATCATTACGGCGAAACGCGAAGACCTCGGCGCCGAACTCGTCGACAATCTCCTGAACAATAAACAGGAGACGGAAGAGGAAATTGCGCAGCAGCGCGAGTGGGTCAAGGAACTCAAGACGAAGCTCGCCTCATGGGACTGCGACGATAGCAAAGTCCTGGGCGCGTCGGTCGACTACCTCGTTCGTCGCAGCAACTGGATCATCGGCGGCGACGGATGGGCGTACGACATCGGCTACGGCGGACTCGACCACGTCGTTGCGCAGCAGCGTGACGTCAACATTCTCGTCCTTGATACGGAGGTTTACTCCAATACCGGCGGTCAGGCCTCCAAGGCGACCCCGAAGGGCGCCGTCGCTAAGTTCGCCTCGAGCGGAAAAGCGACCGCTAAAAAGGACCTCGGAATGATGGCCGTGTCCTACGGAACCTGCTTCGTTGGTCAGATTTCGCTCGGCGCGAACCCGTCTCACGCGATCAAAACGCTTGTCGCGGCGGAATCCTATAACGGTCCTTCCCTCGTCATCGCCTATAGCCACTGCATTGGTCAAGGCATCAATATGACGAACGGCATGCTGCTCCAGAAGGAAGCCGTCAAGTGCGGTTACTGGCCCCTCTGGTCCTATGACCCGCGCCTTGAGAAGCCCTTCACGCTCGCGAGCCGCGCGCCGGAAGGTCTCCTTGCCGACTTCGCGGCGAAGCAGAACCGCTTCAAGTCCCTCAAGCGTATCAATCCTGACGCCGCCGCCCTGTACGGCGAAGAGGCGCAGAACGACGTCTACAAGCGTTACGAATACTACAAGTCGCTCGAAGAACTCAAGAAGAACTGAGCGCGACGAGTACTGCGTAACCGCAAATAGTCCATAATACAACGCGGCGTCCCGATCCCGGGGCGCCGCGTTTTTTTTGCGTGCGCCTTCTTGAATGACCATGCGGCCGCCGATATCTGACAAACTTGGCGGAATAGTCCCCTTGATACGAGCGGCATATTGATTTTGCAACCTTCTACGAGTAAGATTCAACCAGTCTGTCTGAGAGCGGACCGAGCGGCGATCAACGTTAAGATCATCAACGGGTTGCGCTCGCGGCCGGCCGTCGTCCGCCTGACAGGACGCCAGTTGATAGAAGAGGAATATTGCCCATGAAACGTTTCTTACTCGTCGCGACGACGGCGCTCTGCGCGGCGCTGACCGTCGGCGCCTACGCTCAGAATCTTGATGAAAACGGCGCGCTGCCGCGTGCGACGCCGGAGTCGGTAGGACTCGATTCCACCGCGATCGCCAATACGATAACGCAGCTCGACGAACAATTCACTCGCGTCGACGCCGTCATGATCCTTCGCGACGGAAAAGCCGTCGCCGAAGCGTGGCGCGAACCGAACGGTCCGACGATCCCCCACGCGCTCTACTCGCTGAGCAAGAGCTTCTGCTCGACCGCCGTAGGATTCGCCGTCGCCGAGGGTAAACTTTCCCTCGACCAGAAAATCGTCGAATTCTTCCCGGACGAGCTCCCGGAAAACCCCGACCCGCGACTTAAAGACGTCACGGTTCAGCATCTTCTCACGATGTCCGGCGGCAACGCCTCAGACCCCGGCCCCCCCGAGCTTGTCGGAACGGACTACGGTCTGCCGCCGAGACTCTCGGACGCAAAGCCGACCTGGGTGCAGCAGTTCCTCGCGCGCAAGATCGAATTCGAGCCGGGAACGCATTTCGTCTACAATACGACGGGCACCTACATGTGCTCCGCGATCGTGCAGAAGGTCGTTGGAGAAAAGATCGTCGATTATTTGACGCCAAGACTTTTCGAACCCCTCCATATTGACAAACCCTATTGGGAAGAATCGCCGCAAGGCGTCAACAAAGGCGGTACCGGACTCTTTCTTAAGACGGAGGATATCGCAAAATTCGGGCAGCTTTACCTGCAGAAAGGCAAATGGAACGGCGAGCAGATCCTTCCTGAAGCCTGGGTCGACGACGCGACAGCGTGGCACGTCTCCAATGGCGACGATCCGAATAGCGACTGGGCGCAGGGCTACGGATACCAGTTCTGGCGATGCCGCTACAACGCGTTTCGAGGCGACGGCATGTATTCGCAGTTCTGCCTCGTCATGCCGGAGCAGAATATCGTCTGTGCCGTGAACTCAGACTCCAATAACTATCAGGGGGTCCTCAACGTCCTCTTCGACAATCTCATTCCGGCCGCTAAGGACGCGCCGCTCCCGGAAAATCCAGAAGCGCTTGCGAACCTTAAAGAGGTCGAAAAATCGCTCAAACCGAAGAAAGGCGAGTCGGGAAGCGGAATCTGGTCCCTCTCCATGTACAGCGACGCGCTCAAACGCGACGTGAAATACCGCGTCTATACCCCCAATGGATACCGAACGACCTCCATCTATTTCCCGACGCTCTACCTCCTTCACGGGCTCTATGGAAACGAAGCGAATTGGAGTACCCCCGAACAGGGTAATATGCAGGCGATCTGCGACGAATATTTCGCCGAACATCCTGAACAGAAACGGATCGTCATTATGCCTGACGGCGGCAATCTCTGGTATCGAGATTCCGCGGACGACTCCTCGAAATACGAGACCTTTTTCTTTGAAGAGCTGATCCCCGAGGTTCAGAAACGGTTCCGTTGCAAAACGGAGGGCGAGACTCGAGCGATCGCGGGCCTCTCGATGGGCGGCTACGGTTCGCTTCTTTACGCGACGCACCGGCCCGATATGTTCTCCGCATGCTACGCGATGAGCGCCGCGATCAGGACCAGAAGCGACGTCGCCAGACAGTCCCCTGAGGAATTTCTACGTCGATATCGCAGTCGCGGCGACCAGCAGGCAGGCGACTCCGAACGCTTCGACGATTATTACAACGCCAACGACCCTATCGCCCTCGTTAAGGAGCTCCCCGAGGACGCGAAGGAATCGCTCCGGTTCCTCCTTGACTGCGGCGACGACGATAGGCTCCTCGTCGGTAACTTAGCGTTCTTTTTGGTAGCGCGCCAGTCGGGCGTCTCCTGCGAACTCCGCGTCCGCGACGGCGGACACGACTGGGAATACTGGCGAACCGCTCTCCCCGCGGCGCTCGAATTCATTGCTCAATGAGTTCAAGTCGAACGCCGATTGCTTCCTAAGACAAAAACCCGCCGCCGCGAATTTTAGGTTCGCGACGGCGGGCTTCTTTATTTCGTCAGGACTTGACCCGCGAGGGCGTTGCGGACGTCACCGATCTTTCGGTAAAAACGGGTAGACGACGATTCCAAAATCTCGCGAGAAGGTTCCGCCGTCGTCGAACTCCATTTGCAACACGAGCTTCCAGACGATCTCGTTATGTTCCGCGACAAAGGAAGGCGCCGCGCCGATTGGGATCGTCGTCGTAAAGCGTTCGAGTTGCGACTGACGAGGAGGAACGTCGACGCCGTACTTCGTGAAGAGCGTCGAACTATACGCCTCATGACGATGCACGATCGTGTTCGTACCCTGGACGTAACGCGCGATCTCGACGCATTTTAGAAAAACGTCGATACGCTTCGTCCTGATGCGACCGCGGAGGAAGAGACAGAATTTTATCTTACGGCCCGGCAGGACGGGCAGCGTGGAGATTTCAAGATCCGTTGAACCGGCGACGCGTTCGATCTGATAGCGACTCCACATTCGACACGCAAAGACAACGCCGAGGCCGCAGAATATCAGAAAGAAGAGCCACGATGAAACGAAATCAGAGCGCGTCTTTGAGGTCGACAGGACGTTGATAAAGATCAACCACGCCGCAAGGTTCCAGATGATTGTTCCGACCGTCGCCATGCTGAACGCAAAGGTCGATCGCGCGTCGGGTATCAGGCGACGTTCAAGCTCCACGCCGGGCGTCGAACTCGAATCGACGTTCGGAAGCGTCGGATATCGGGTCGAACGGCGTTTGGCGCTCGCGCGCGCCTCTTCGGAGAAAACGCGTTCGTAGATACGCGCGACCAGCAGCGTTCCGCCGGAGAGCATCAGCAGGATCGGGATCAGAAGAAAGACCCAACCCCAGACGGTCGACCTCTTGACAAGTACCGCCTTCGTCGGGTCGTCCATTCTGACCCAACACGCCGTCGCGCGACCGGGATAGAACGCCTGGATCGCCGATTGCGCCCCGAATTGATCGTACGTAAAACCGTCCGATTCAGAAAGCGTCAGGCGGTCGTAAGTCGTCGTTGTGAAGGATTCGCCGTCGACCTCGTAGCGAATCGTCACCTCAGGTCGGAACCGCTTGTGGGGCGCGCAAGGATCAGCGCGAATCTCCGAACGTTCCACCACGCAGGGAACGGCGGCGAGAAATTTCGCTTCGCGACGCGCCTCGACGCCCCAGGTCGCAAGATGAATTATAAAAATCACGACCCCCAGTGCGAAAATGACGGATAAGGCTAAAAGCTCTGAAAGCCGCAATTGAGCTTGAAAAACAAATCGACCGGGGGATTCGACCGATTTGGACTTCATATGCTCCGTCATGACAGCGCCTTTATCGCGACCTTAAGTCGCTCCTGAGGATAGCGAAAAAATTACCAAAGATTGCCAAACCTGCTCCAACCGTCGCCTATGAGCGCGAGCTTAGCGGAGAACATACGCGCTGCGCCTGCGAGATGAAGCGTTCAAGAACGTCAGATCTTACCCTCCGCACGAGCTTTCACCAACTCCGCCGCCTCGTCCGGAGCGTATCCGCTCTTGCTGTTCCGAAGCTCGGCGCGCACGAACCCGAGTTTTTCAAGAGCTCTGAAAACCTCTTCGAGCGTCTTTTCGCCGAAATTCGGAATATCGAGAAGCGACTGACGAGAACGTTTGATCAGATCAGCGACCGTCGCAATCCCCTGTTCGTCAAGGCAATTCGTCGTTCGAACCGAAAGTCCGATCTCCGCAAGGCTCATGGAAAGTTTTTCATGCATGTCGCGTCGTCTGACGTCTTCTGGATTAAGGGGAATACGCGTTGCCATAACGCCTCCTTTCTATATGAATTCGTTCCCTTTGTTAATGGAATTCGCCCGACTTCGCTACGATGTACTGAACGTTCTCCACGGGAATTGCGCCCACTTCGGGAGAACGACTATCAAGCGACGCCGGGGAATTGTCCCCCAGCACGTAATAACCCTTCGTCGGCGTAACCGAGTCGCTCTCGGCAATCGACGAATAATGAAGATCGCGATATATCTTGAAGGACGACGCGCGCGAAGCGTCGCCGAGAATAACGAACGGCGTCGAGATAGGCGCCTGTACGTCCGAGGCCGCGTCGCCAAGATCGAATTTAGCGATCTCCTCGTCGTCGATGGCAAAGATGAGTTCGCCGTCGACGAGCGCGACCGAGACGCCAAGCGTTGCATTCGCTTGGCTTGCAGGAAAGCGCGCGACGAGCGGTTCCACGTCCGCAAAGTCCGCCTCGCTAAGCTCTTCAAAGGGAAGGCCCTGCAACGATTGGCCGTCCTCAAGAGGGATCGAACGCGCGACGATTTTCCCGCGCGTCGCGAAAAATTCTAAACACCATGCGCGATCAGGTCGGCGCGCGAGCATCGTAAAGCGTCCGCCTCCAACGCCGGTCGCGTCCCAATTAAAACGCGCGAGAAAGTCGCGAACGAGTTCCGTCGGCGCCGACGCGCCTCCGTTAAAGGAAGGGGTCGACGACTCGTTTGAGATCGCGGTTGGAACCGCTTCGATCTGCGTCGTACCGTCCTGCAAGGTCTCACGAACGTTCGTCACGCGCGTCAGGAATAACCGATCGGACGCGCGCGTCTCCGCGGTCGGGTGGATCACCGCCGCGGTCGTCCAAATTTGATCCGAGCTTCGACGCGCCGGGGCGCCGTCAATCCAGGCGTCGCCGTTGCGGATCGTCACGCATTCCCCGGGCGTCCCGACAATCCGTTTAAGAGAGTACGTGCCGCCGGCGTCGCGGATAATCGCGGCGCGCCAACGTTTCGGCGTTCGTCTCGCCGCGCGCTCCGAGAGAACGCGCAAAAGGTCGCCGTCGCAAAAGACGGAGGACGCGGCGCGCGCTTCCGACGAACCGCAATAGGGACACGTCATGACGCGAACGGTCTCGCGGAACGCACGGACCTCAGCCGACGACGCGTTGGCGCCGTCGTAATCGGAACTCGGCGGTATCGACGTGATATCGACCGACGTCACGATCTTACGCCCGCAGTCGGCGCAGACGGTCTCAAATCGCGGTCCGCGCCAGGTCGGCTCCATCGAGCGACTCTGGACTCGGAACGTCGCGACCGTCGGTTCGCTCTGTCCTGCAAGCCTGGGTTGCGCCGTCAGAGTCGCGAGTCCTGCGACTCCTAGAGCGGCCAACGCACACCCGCTCGCAAGCCAAATACGACGCGAGCGACTGCCGCGCCGGACATTTCTCTTACCCGAACGCTCTGTCGCGATCTCGTCTTCAACGTTGCGAATTGTAACAGACTCGTCCTGTTTTTTCAAAGTCTGCCCCCAATCTTTGGACCGTTTTGACTACCCAAGGACGTCAAGAATCTTCTCGATCTCATTGTCGACCACGACCGGACGATTCGCATACTGCGCCGTCCTCACGCCGCGGCTGCCGAGGCAGTCCTCGAAGAACGCTTTGTCGTTGCCATGGTACGCGACCGTCGCGTTAGGATCCTTGAGCTGGTTGCCCGTCAAAATGCATACCACGCGCTCGTCCTTGCCAATGACGCCCTCCTCTGTCAGGATTTTCGCGCCGGCGACGCTCGCGGCGGAGGCGGGCTCGCATCCGAAACCATTCGCGCCGATTTGAGCTTTCGCGTCGAGAATCTGCTGATCCGTGACCCTGCGAACAACGCCGTTACAGAAATCCAACGCGCGGAGACATTTCGTCAGGTTGACCGGACGGTTGATTTCAATCGCGCTGGCAATCGTATTGGCGCGGCGATTCTCTTTGTTCATCTGCGCAAAGAACGCGTCGATCTTCGCATGGTCGATATGTCCGTCGTTCCACCGCGCGCCTTCATCGTTGAAGAGGCGGTAGAGGGAATCCGCGCCCGACGCGTTAATCACCGCCAGACGCGGAATCTTATCGATCAGCCCGAGCTTATGAAGTTCGATGAACGCTTTCCCGAAGGCGCTCGAATTGCCAAGATTACCCCCGGGTACGACAATCCAGTCGGGGCTCTCCCAGCGGAGCGCTTCCAGAACGCGGAACATGATCGTCTTCTGGCCTTCAAGACGGAACGGGTTGAGGCTGTTGAGGAGGTAAATTCCCGCCTTTTGGGAAACTTCCTGAACGCGCGCCATCGCGTCGTCGAAGTCGCCGCGGATCTGAACCGTGCGCGCTCCGTAATCGAGCGCCTGCGACAGCTTTCCATACGCGATCTTTCCCGAACCGACGAAGACGACCGGCTTCATCAATTTTGACACGCCGCAGTAGAGCGCGAGGGACGCGCTCGTGTTGCCCGTCGACGCGCACGCCGCCTTCTTCGCGCCAACGAGTCGACCGTGCGTCGTACCCGCCGCCATTCCGTTGTCTTTAAAGGAGCCCGAGGGATTCAAACCCTCATATTGCAGGAAGAGCGACCCTGAATCTTTGCCCACGAAGGACGCAACGCCGTCGTTCTGCTGGAGAATCGTCTGTCCTTCCCCGACGGTTACGCATTCGTCGATCGGCGCGAAGGGTAGGAGTTCGTGGAATCGCCAGACGCCGCTGAAACGCTGGGGATGCGAGCGCTCGGTCCAGAATCGTTCGAACCAGGACATGCTCTTCGGCGTCGAAATTTTATCCCACTCGTAATCGACGTCGAGCAAACTGCCGCACGCGGGACAACGGTGATGAACTTCCGTGATCCCAAAGGTCGCCTGGCAATCTGGATTAATGCAGCGTTGAAAAGCGGTCATCTTCCGGTTCTCCTGATAGATCTCTTCCCGCTACGGTTTCACATTGTTTTCGGCGGGTTCGCGGACGCAAAGGGTCTGACGTACTTGCCCGATTCATCCGCATAATCGGACCGCAGCCCATTCTATCCAAAAATTGGCGACATTTAAGCCCCCCCGGCTAGCGTTTCAATGCGCCGGAGATTATAAGGTCGCCCTGACGTCGCGCTTACGAAGATTCATTTGCCTCGACGGATCTCGACTTGATCCTGAAATGGATTTGACTTGAACGCTGAATCTCGCTAGAATGTTTCCCGTCGCGGCGCGTCGGAACGCCGTCTCCGCGCTCGGGTACCCCCGGCGCTCGAAAAGTTATCAACTGCTGCGTAAAAAATGAAGAATAAGAAGTCGCGTACCTATCGTATTACTTTGTTCCTTATCGTCGCCGCGCTCGGTTTCTTGCTCGACCTCGCCACGAAGCATTGGATCTTCGAAGAACTCGGTCGACCCGGCGAAAAGGAAATCTGGTGGATCATTCCCAACGTCTTTGGGTTTCAAACGTCGATCAATCAAGGAGCGCTCTTTGGGATTGGACAGGGTCAGATTCCGCTCTTTGTCACGCTATCCTTTATCGCGCTCATCGGAGTCTTCTGGTGGGTCTGGGCTGATATTACGAAGAATCGTTATCTCGCGTTGACGCTCGGCCTGATAGCCGCCGGGATCCTTGGCAATCTCTGGGATCGTTGCGCGCTCCACGGGATGAAGTGGACCGAATTCGACCTCGCCGTCTGGAACGCTACGGACCCCGAGCTCCTCGGACAGCCGATACATGGCGTTCGCGACTGGATCCTCGTCATGATCGGCAACTATCCATGGCCAAACTTCAATATTGCAGACTCATGCCTTGTTTGCGGCGCGATCCTTGTCGGAATCTACGCGTTCTTCGCGCCCGACCCGAAGGAACTCGCGGCCGCGGCCGCCGCCTCGCTCAAAGAAAAAGAAAACGAGGAGAAAGAATGACGCGCCTCGCGTCTCCATGAACGCATATAAAGTAAAGCGGTCGTTCCTTTTGACGGGAACGACCGCTTTTTTTTCGCTAAACGCCGCTCAACGTGAAAGACGCGAGCGCCTCGCGCGCGCTCAAGAGAGCTTCAGTTGGAGGTAATTTCGAAATCGAAGACGTTGTCGCCGGGCTGAACTTCGACTTGAACGCCAGACGTCTTTTCATTCGTCCATTTCTTGGCAAGGCCCGGAACGCTCGTATAACGAGTCACGATCTCGCCGTTCTCCTCCATCGTGCCGTCTTCTTTCTTGATCTGATAGTCGAACTTAACGAGGTAAGTACCGGGCGTCGTGCCCGCATTCGCCGCGCCCGCGAGCGTCTGCAACTTGTAGTGACCATTCTCGTCCGTCATCGCATAGCTGGGGGAGCCGCCTTCGCTCTCAGGAACAAAGTAGACGTTAACGTTCTGCTGAGGTTGGCCGTCAAGAGTGATCGTGCCGGTGACCCCTTCCGTCTTGATATGCTTTTGACCGCACCCGACAACCAACGCAAGCGCGCAGAAAACAACGGCGGTTAAAGTAAATGCTCTTTTCATAATGACGCTTTCATTAAATTCTAAATTTTTATCGAGAGACGTCGACGTCTCGCAAGTCTTTACTTTCCAAAAAGAGCTCGAGCGTCGGACGGCGCCGAAACGCTCGAGCTCCAGATTGAGATCACGCCGCGCATGACGCGGCGCGTTCATCGATAACGATCAGAGAGCGACCGTCTCGCCGCCGGCCGGAGTCGCCATCGAACCCCAGACGCCCTGCGTCGAAGGACCGGTCCACTGGTGACCTTCGCCTTCCCACTGCGGATAGCCGAGGACGTGGACGGTGTCGCCGCAATCGATCGTTTCAGAGATGAAACGTACGGAACCGTCGGCCATCGCGGCGTTCGCGCCGCCGCTGTGGTTCGAAGACGCGGAAATGCACATGCAGGAGTTCCACTCGGAGCGGTTGCCCTCGCGGAAGCAGCTCGGGCTGTTGGGCGGAACGGCAGCGTTGAAGCTGGTGTAGCCCGCGCGGCAGTCAGACCAACGCCGTCCCTTGCTCGCCCAAGTGTCGCCGGTGTTGTTGACCATTCCGTTTTCGCCGCGCTGCGCAAGGCAAGCGGAAACGGGCTGACCGTGGATGTTCGCGCCGACGAGCGTCGACTTAATCATATAATCGCCGCCGGAAGGCTTCGAAGAGTTGATCTCCGAGAAGAGCAGCGTGTTCGAAGTGCCGTCGGTAATGCCGCTGAGGTTCATACGACCAAATCGACCGTCGAAGAAGACGCCGCGTCGGTTGCGGTTCTCGCCCCAGTCGTGGCCGATCATGAAGTCGCCGCGGCTGACTGCGTAGTTGCCGCCCTTAATGCCGCCCATCGAAGTCGTCGCAGACTGGTTGCCGTCGGAAGGACAAACGTAGGTGGGAACGACCATCGTGAACGGGTTACGAGCGCCGTCGTTCATGTCGGCGCCATCCCACGGAAGAGGAATCGAATGCTCGATCCAGGTGTAGGGCTGGAGGTTCGCCGCGGTTCGGCAGTACCCGACGATCTGATCCATCAGCGCAGTTTGTTCAATATACGGGAGGAAGAGCGTCTGAGCGGCGTAGACGTCGATCCCGTCGATACGGTCTTTGGTACCGCTCTTGCAGAAGCCCTTGACCCAGTATTCGTCGTGCCCATGGTTAGGGACGCGATTATGGCTGTCAACGAAGTTATGAACCGCAAGTCCAAGCTGCTTGAGGTTATTCGTGCACTGCATCCGACGCGCCGCTTCGCGCGCTGCCTGAACGGCAGGAAGCAGAAGCCCGATCAAGATGCCAATGATTGCGATAACGACGAGGAGCTCAACGAGCGTAAACCCCTTCTTAGTACGTTTCATAGCTAATGATACCTTTCCAATGCTGTGCGTCGCTGCGCTCTCAAATGAGCATACTCCTTGCGCAACAACGCCGTGACGTTGAAAATTTAAAGCTGTCAAATAAGAATGCCGAACCGAATACCACAGAGAGTGGTTAGCATATTGTACACCAAATGTAAAATCACGCTATGGCGCTGGTATTGATTTTAGCGCATTTTATCAAAAGTTTTTAAGGAAAGAATACTCGACGTAATACCTTGTGCACAATAATTAATATTAAACTCTCTTTCATAAGTGAGTCTGATATCGATATGACGTTAAACAGGGCGTCCTTAGAACGCGCCGCGCAGTAGACAGGGCGACGAAGGTCGGCTTCATACTCGGTAGAAACTTAAAGCAAGCCGCGTCAATAGTTGGCGACGAAAGAGAGGGCGCCAACAAGCCGCCGATAGATGATCGACGGCTTGTTCCTCAGGGTAGAATTAAAAGTTTAAGCCCAACGCCGAAGGCGTGCGCGACTCAAAGGAGGGCGTCAGTTGGAGGTGATTTCGAAATCGAAGACGTTGTCGCCGGGCTTAACCTCGACTTGAACGCCTGAAGTCTTTTCATTCGTCCATTTCTTGGCAAGGCCCGGGACGCTCGTGTAACGAGTCACGATCTCGCCGTTCTCTTCCATCGTGCCGTCTTCTTTCTTGATCTGATAATCGAACTTAACGAGGTAAGTACCGGGAGTCGTGCCCGCATTCGCCGCGCCCGCGAGCGTCTGCAACTTGTAGTGACCGTTCTCGTCCGTCATCGCATAGCTGGGGGAGCCGCCTTCGCTCTCAGGAACAAAATAGACGTTAACGTTTTGCTGGGGCGTCCCGTCAAGGGTGATCGTGCCGGTAACGCCTTCCGTCTTGATATGCTTTTGACCGCACCCGACAACAAGCGCAAGCGCGCAAAAAACAACGGCGGTTAAAGTAAATGCTCTTTTCATAATGACGCTTTCATTAAATTCTAAAATTTTATCGAGAGACGTCGACGTCTCGTAAGTCCTTACTTTTAAAAAGAGCTCGAGCGTCGGACGGCGCCGAAACGCTCGAGCTCCAGTTTGAGATCGCGTCGCGCATGACGCGACGCGATCAGAATAACGATCAGAGAGCGATCGTCTCGCCGCCGGACGGAGTCGCCATCGAGCCCCAGACGCCCTGCGTCGAAGGACCAACCCACTGGTGCCCTTCACCTTCCCATTTCGGGTAACCGAGGACGTGGATCGTATCGCCGCAATCGATCGTCTCCGAGACGAAACGAACGGAACCGTCGACCATCGCGGCGTTCGCGCCGCCGCTGTGGTTCGAAGACGCGGAAACGCACATGCAGGAGTTCCATTCGGAACGGTAGCCTTCACGGAAGCAGCTCGGGCTATTAGGCGGAACGGCCGCGTTGAAGCTCGAGTAGGCCGCGCGGTTGTCGGACCAACGACGTCCCTTGATAGCCCAAGTGTCGCCAGTATTGTTGACCATCCCATCTTCGCCGCGCTGCGCCAGACAAGCGGAAACAGGCTGACCATGGATGTTCGCGCCGACGAGCGTCGTCTTAATCATATAGTCGCCCCCGGAAGGTTTCGAAGAGTTGATCTCAGCGAAAAGGAGCGTGTTCGAAGTGCCGTCGGTGATACCGCCGAGGGTCATACGTCCAAACCGGCCGTCGAAGAAGACGCCGCGCCTGTTGCGGTTCTCGCCCCAGTCGTGGCCGATCATGAAGTCGCCGCGGCTGACCCCGTAGTTACCGCCCTTAATGCCTCCCATCGAGGCCGTCGAAGACTGGTTGCCGTCGGAAGGACAAACGTAACCGGGAACCACCATCGTGAACGGGTTACGAGCGCCGTCGTTCATATCGCTTCCATCCCAAGGGAGCGGAATCGAATGTTCGATCCATTCATAGGGTTGGAGGTTCGACGCCGTACGGCAGTAACCGACGATTTGATCCATCAGCGCGGTTTGTTCGACAAAGGGAAGCAACAACGTTTGGACTGAGTAAACGTCGACCCCGTCGATACGTTCCTTGGTGCCGTTCCTGCAGAACCCCTTAACCCAATAATCGTCGTGTCCATGGTTAGGCAGACGCTTGTTGGCGTCCACAAAGTTGTGGATCGCCAGTCCAAGTTGCTTGAGGTTATTCGAGCACTGCATGCGCCGCGCCGCCTCGCGCGCCGCCTGAACAGCTGGAAGAAGGAGTCCGATCAAAATACCGATGATCGCTATGACGACAAGAAGCTCGACGAGCGTAAAGCCCTTTTTAGAAGGTTGCATCGAAAAATCCTTTCAATCTTCGCGTTGAACGGCTCGTCTGAGCCGATCGTCGCGCGCTTCTAAACGAGCGTAATCTGACGAGACGCTTAAAACAGCGTCTCAATAAAATGCAAAACTGCGCTTTACATGGCACAGCCCATCTCATTATACCCTAACAGCCCATCTCATTATACCCTAATTGTGAACTCTTGGATTTTCTTTGTCAAGACTTTTGTACATTTTGTATAAGTTCCTCTGTACATTTTACAGAATTTCGGCGAAATCATCTTCGCTGAACGCGTCGCTGAGTTCTAAAGTAAAAGGACGCGATCGCTCTCGTTAGAGAAACGACCGCGTCCTTATTTAGTCGGACGACGTCGAGCGCTTGCGCGCCGGTTTGAGAATCAGAGAACGTTCTTCTCCCTTCCGGCTGGCGTCGCTAACGCGCCCCAGACGCCCTGCGTCGACGCGCCGTCCCATTGGTAACCATAGCCTTCCCACTCCGGGTACCCGAGGACATGGTTCACGTCGCCGCAGTCGATCGTCTCGGAAATGAACCGAGTGGAACCGTCGACCAAAAGGACGTTGGCGCCGCCGAAGTGGTTTGAAGAAGCGGTTACGCAGAAACAGGCATGTCTTTCGTTGCGTCCATAGTTCGCGTCGTAGCAGCTCGGGCCGTTAGGGGGAACGACGGCGTGGAAGTTCGTGTACGTCGCGCGGCTGTCTGCCCAACGACGCCCCTTGATCGGCCATGTGTCGTCAATATTGTTGGCCATCCCATAGACTCCGCGCTGAGCAAGACACGCGGAAACAGGTTGACCGTGAATGTTCGCGCCGGCGACCGTCGTCCTATATTCGTAGTCGTGCCCAGAAAACCTTGACGTGTTAATCTCGGCAAAAAGAAGCGTGTTCGAAGTACCGTCCTTGACGTCGCCAAGGGTCATTTGACCAAACCGACCGTCGAAGAAAACGCCGCGCTTGTTGCGGTTTTCCTCCCAGTCGTCGCCAATCATGGAGTCGCCGCGGCTGCAACCGTAGTTGCAACATGCAAGCTGGCCCGGCTTGTACCACAAACTCTGGTTCACGTCGGAGGGACAAACGAAGGAAGGAACGACCATCGTGAACGGGCTAGGCGCGTCGTCGTTCATCGTGGCGTCGTCCCAAGGCAGGGGAATCGAGCGCTCGTCCAAGCTGTAAGACTCGAGTTCCGACGCCTTGCGGCAGTAACCCACGATCGAATTCATCAACGCGATCTGCTCGAGATAGGGAAGCAATAGCGTTTGGACAGAGTAGACGTCAACGCCGTCGAGAGGTTCCTCGGAGCCGCTCTTGAGA
The DNA here is from genome assembly GCA_050949645.1 of Thermoguttaceae bacterium. Classification (GTDB taxonomy): domain Bacteria; phylum Planctomycetota; class Planctomycetia; order Pirellulales; family Thermoguttaceae; genus RUG369. The sequence goes on along the minus strand of JBMNGC010000001.1, from coordinate 2,986,247 downwards.
AACTCCTTGACCCAAAGTTCATCGTGGCCCTGATTGGGGAAACGACGGTTGGCGTCTGAGAAACTATGAACGGCTAACCCGAGCTGCTTGAGATTGTTCGTGCACTGCATGCGACGCGCGGCCTCGCGCGACCTCGAAATGCTGGGGAGCAGGAGCGCACTCAAGACGACGGCGATCAGGACGACAACGATAAGCTCGACGCGCGTAAAGCCTTTCTTGGAATATTTCATGAAAACCCCCTCAATCTTCGCGTCGAGCTGCCGTTGCGAATTGACTGCCGCGCGTCTTCAAACGAATCTAATTCGTTGCAACGCCTGAACTAGCGTTCTCGCACAAAAGCAAAAGCGCTCCTTCATGAAGCGTTGCTCTCGTCATGATATGCTCATTGTAAACCCGCTGAATTTGATTAACAAGAATTTTGAGATTATTCCAGAAAATTTTATCTAGCTAGATTCCATACTGAAAGGACGCGGACGTCCTATCAAAGAAACGACCGCGTCCTTAGGCCAGACGTCATTGAAACGCAGATGCCGGTTCAAGAATTAGAGCGCGACCGTCTCGCCGCCGGCCGGAGTCGCCATACAGCCCCAGACGCCCTGCGTCGAAGGACCGATCCACTGGTGACCTTCGCCTTCCCACTGCGGATAACCAAGAACGTGGATGGTATCGCCGCAATCGATCGTTTCAGAGATGAAACGAACGGAGCCGTCGACCATACTGGCGTTGACGCCGCCGCTGTGGTTCGAAGACGCGGAAACGCACATGCAGGTATGACCTTCGTTGCGACCATAGTTCGCGCCGTAGCAACTCGGACTGTTGGGCGGAACCGCGGCGTGGAAGTTCGTGTACGCCGCGCGAGCGTCAGCCCAACGACGTCCCTTAATCGGCCACGTATCGCCGACGTTGTTGACCATCCCCTTTTCACCGCGCTGGGTCAGGCAGGCGGAGGACGGCTGACCGTGAATATTCGCGCCAACGACCGTCGACTTGTACATGACGTCGCCGCCGGCGCTATTCGAAACGTTGATTTCAGCGAAAAGAAGCGTGTTCGAAGTACCGTCGGTAACGCCTTCCAGGAGCATACGACCGCCCTTTTGGCCGCAGAAGAAGACTCCGCGCCTGTTGCGATTCTCGTCCCAGTCGTTGCCGATCATGAAGTCGCCGCGGTTGCATCCATAGTTGCTGCATCCGCTGTACGTCGATCCGAACGTCAAAGTCTGGTTCTTCACATCGGAAGGACAGATATAGCTGGAAACAACCGTTGTGAACGGGTTCGGACTACCGTCCGCCATCGTGCCGCCGGCCCAGGAAAGAGGAATATCCTCCCAGACGTAAGGCTGGCGATTCGCCGCCGTACGGCAGTAACCAACGATGGTATCCATCAGTGCGTTCTGTTCGATGAAAGGAAGTAACAGCGACATGACGGAATAAGTGTCGACGACGTCGATACGGTCCTTCGTGCCGCTCTTACAGAACCCTTTGACCCAGTAATCGTCGTGACACTGGTTCGGCAAACGTCCGTTGGCGTCCACGAAGTTATGAATCGCAAGTCCGAGCTGTTTAAGATTGTTCGAGCACTGCATACGGCGCGCCGCCTCGCGCGCCGCCTGGACCGCGGGCAGCAGCAACCCAACCAAAATACCAATAATAGCGATGACGACGAGAAGCTCGACGAGCGTAAAGCCCTTCTTAGAATGTCCCATAGAAAATACCTCTCAATCTTCGAGTTGATTTTATGTTTCGAGTCGATCGACGCGCGTTTCAAAACGAGCGTCATTCGTTGCGCCCCTTAAAAGAGGACCTCGAATACAAATACAAGGCTGCGCTTCGCAAAACGCACCCCAAACTCACTCTAACTGAATTGTAGACTCACGGTTTATTAATAGCAAGAATCATAATATTGGTACCAATATTTTTTTTGATTTTCAGAACGAAATCAGAGTTGAATGATAGATTATGGAGAAGATTGGAAGTCTGGAAAAGATAAGGCGCTGTTCTCCAACAGCGGTTTTTTCATTGTTAAAACGCGACTGAGTTCCAGCCGCAAAGTTCTCTAAGACCGACGCCCGTGAGAGAGAGACGGAAAAGGTGCGGTAACAAAACGTCTGTCAAGAAATAAAAAAGCCTCAGTCCGAAGACTGAGGCTTATATATCAAAGTAAAGCAAAATCATACAGGGAGAGCCAAAATCACGACTCCTTCTAAAACGGACCGATAAGATCCGAGTTTCTAATTATCCTTAGAAAGGAGGTGATCCAGCCGCAGGTTCCCCTACGGCTACCTTGTTACGACTTAGTCCCAATCGCAAAGTTCATCTTAGGCGCTTTGCTCCAATAAAGGTTGCTACGGCGACTTCGGACGCCCCCTGCTTTCGTGGCTTGACGGGCGGTGTGTACAAGGCTCAGGAACATATTCACCGCGGTATGCTGACCCGCGATTACTAGCGATTCCGACTTCATGTAGTCGAGTTGCAGACTACAATCCGAACTGAGGATCCTTTTTAGGGGTTTGCTAAATCTCACGATCTCGCTGCCCTCTGTGGAATCCATTGTAGGACGTGTGCAGCCCCAAGCATAAGGGCCATGAGGACTTGACGTCGTCCCCGCCTTCCTCCGCATTAACTTTGGCAGTCTCGCCAGCGTTCCCAACTAAATGATGGCAACTGACGATAGGGGTTGCGCTCGTTAAGGGACTTAACCCGACGTCTCACGACACGAGCTGACGACAGCCATGCAGCACCTGTGCAAGTTTCATTATTGCTAACAACTTACTTTACTTTCGTAAAGGGCATCCTTGCATGTCAAGCCTGGGATAAGGTTCTTCGCGTAGCCTCGAATTAAGCCACATCCTCCACCGCTTGTGTGAGCCCCCGTCAATTCCTTTGAGTTTCAGCCTTGCGACCATACTCCCCAGGCGGAGCGCTTAAGACTTTCGCTACGCTCGAGATGAAAAAAATCCCCTCGAACAAGCGCTCAGCGTTTACAGCCAGGACTACCGGGGTATCTAATCCCGTTCGCTACCCTGGCTTTCGCATTTGAGCGTCAGTTGAAGCCAAGCAAACCGCTTTCGCCACTGGTGTTCCTTGCAATATCAACGCATTTCACCGCTCCACCGCAAGTTCCGTTTGCCCATACTTCACTCAAGCGCTACAGTTCGAAGCCCAATTCCGCGGTTGAGCCGCGGGATTTCAGACCTCGCTTATAACGCCGCCTACATGCCCTTTAAGCCCAGTGATTCCGAATAACGTTCGAACAGTTCGTCTTACCGCGGCTGCTGGCACGAACTTAGCCCGTCCTTCCTCAAATGATAGGTCAAAAAATAAGGATAGCCCTATTTCATTTCCTCCCAATCGACAGTACTTTACAACCCGAAGGCCTTCCTCATACACGCGGCGTCGCTCGGTCAGACTTCCGTCCATTGCCGAAGATTCTCGACTGCAGCCGCCCGTAGGCGTCTGGGCAGTGTCTCAGTCCCAGTGATCGGGGTCGCGCTCTCACGCCCCGTACCCATCAAAGTCTTGGTAGGCCATTACCCTGCCAACTAACTAATAGGCTATAGACCGATCTCTCAGCGGAATCGCACCTTTAGTCCGAAGACTGCATTCAGTATTATCGTCCGTTTCCAGACGCTATCCTGAGCTGAGAGGCACGTTATCTATATTGTACTATCCCTTTCGCCGCTCTAGGGTAGCCGAAGCTACCTTGCCGCTCGACTTGCATGCCTAATCCACGCCGCCAACGTTCATTCTGAGCCAGGATCAAACCCTTCAGTTTTTTTAATATTCTGAATCTTCTATAAAAGAAGTTTCGTTCGATCTTGGGTCTCTCTCCGGTCAAAGAGAAAGACAATTCTTTGAATCGTTTATTTTGGCTTTATCAAAGGTCGGAAGATAAATCTCCCGACGGTTGGTTTCTCACACTGTATGATTTGTACTTTACCTGATTGTCAAATATCGTGGCGCTCGCGCGCCCGCTTCGTCGCAGCTGATTTGCGTCAGCTGTCCCCGAAGGCAGTTAAGAGTATATCATGTCTCAAAAACACGTCAAGCGAAATTTTAAAAATTTTCTGACTTTTTATTTCTAAGATCTCTATACCGAGGGAGAATGACGCGCGCATGGCTACCAATTAGTCCCTATACCCCCTGGAAAATGAATCCTAAACGTTGGATAATCGTTCACATACAATCACACATTTATGGAACACGAAAGAAGCGAGGATCTTCCTCGTCGATCGAGAGCATCGGCAAAAAAGCCTCAAAAGTAGCTTCGTTTTCTAACGCACGATAATAAGTCATCGCCGCTTCATATTCGGCGGGTTCGCCGAGCTTTTCATATTCCGCGTTCATGAACGCAAGGAAACCGAGATAATCAAAGCAGGAAGTCTCTTGGTAATATTGGTAACCGATCGGCTTGTCGCCCTCATGAAGCGTCAGTACAAAATGCTTACCGTCTAGAAAGTCGGGAATATCTGGGGTATCTTGATCACCGCGGAATATCCTCCCTCCCTTAAAACGGTTATTGTAGAGGTCGACGTAATCCAAAAAAGCCTGCTTCTTATCGCCAGCTTTATAGTGGAGACGCGCTACGGCGGCAAACTCATACTGACTCGGCGTATACTGCAATTTATTTTCCCTGCTGGCGGCCGAGGGATCTCCTCACGTTTTTTCGCCCACTCAAGCGCCTTGTCGTAATCGCCAGAGAGATCGTAAGCTAGCATATAGCGAGAGGGATAAGTATAGCCGTATACTCGCGTATCTTTTGTGCAGCGGCCCCGCTTTCGCTCGGCTTTTCCCCCTTAGCGGCCTTTTCTGTCCACTTGGCGTCGTATTTTTTCTGCCATTCTACCGCTTTCTTTTCCCATTTCTCAAATTGTTGCGCATTTTTAACCGCTAAGGGATAAGGACCGTCCTCCACCATCTCGTCAAATTGTCTGAGAATCCTGTGCCCTTCGTATCCTGGTGAATCTAACAAGTAAAAAACAACGCGAGCACAGGTATCGCAACCGGTTTCGGTCAGAGGAAATGCTATCAGGGCAGTTATAACCACAATGAAGGATAGTCCCCAGAACATCGGCTTCAGGGAGTCGAGTATTTTACGTACATGATTCCACCTCTGACAACGCAGCGCTAACCGCATAAATCCACTTCGAGGTTTCGGAAACGCTGCGTTAAACATTGATATGATTTATTATGCTATGACTCCGTCCTCAATATAAGTTCCTGCTCTCGCTTCATAGAAACTACAATGGCTAAGAAAGAGAGCCGCTATTAATTATTATGGCGACGCCCACATATCGTATCAACATTTTTTCCACTGTTTTGAATATTAGGTCTCTTAATATCCAGATCATACGTCAGCGACCGCTACCATAGAGAGTATCCAAAGAGAGACGTTTTTCAAAATAATTCTAATTTTTTCAGAAATTTTAGTTCGAGTCGCAAGGCAAGAGAAAACTTAATACGCTCGTACAAGAAATAAAAAAACTCTCCCATTTCTGAGAGAGTTTTTAAATAACCCGGCGAGACCTACTTTCGCGGTTTCACAACTATCATCGGCTCCAGACGCTTAGCATTCGTATTCGGGATGGGAACGCGCGTTTCCGTCTGGATATGATCGCCGGAAGTTCTCCCGAAAGCTCTTCAACTCTCGCAAGAATACAAAGATGTAATGCAAGAGTTAACGTAACTATACCGAATAATCGATAAACGCGATCAAACTTTCGTCCGTTAGTACCGGTTCGCTAAATATATCACTATCCTTACACGTCCGGCCTATCAACCTGGTCGTCTCCCAGGGGACTCTCGAAAATATTCTACGAAATCTTATCTTGGAGATGGCTTCGCGCTTAGATGCTTTCAGCGCTTATCCGATCGGTAGTTAGATACCCAGCCGTGCCAGTGGCCTGACAACTGGAACACCAGAGCTACCTACCTCTAAGTCCTTTCGTACTAAAGAGATACCTCCGCAAATTTCGTGCGCCCACAGCAGATAGGGACCGACCTGTCTCACGACGGTCTGAACCCAGCTCACGTACCGCTTTAATTGGCGAACAGCCAAACCCTTGGGAGCTTCTCCACCCCCAGGATGCGATGAGCCGACATCGAGGTGCCAAACCGCTCCGCCGCTGTGGACGCTCGGGAGCGATAAGCCTGTTATCCCCGGAGTACCTTTTATCTGATGAGCGATGGCCCTGCCATTCGGAACCACCGGATCACTATGCCCGACTTTCGTCTCTGCTCGACTTATAGGTCTCGCAGTCAAGCCGCCTTATACCATTACGCTCTAAGCCTGATTGCCAAACAGGCTGAGGCGACCTTTGGACTCCTCCGTTACTCTTTGGGAGGAGACCGCCCCAGTCAAACTGCCCGACTGAAAATGTCCGACGCCCAGATTCATGGGAATCGTCGTTAGAGCAAAAGTATGTTCAGGGTGGTATTTCAACGATGGCTCCACAACCGCTGGCGCGGTCGCTTCAACGCCTCCCACCTATGCTGCACAAAACAGACCTCTGACCAATTTCAGACTACAGTAAAGGTTCACGGGGTCTTTCCGTCTTACTGCGGGTACGTGGCGTCTTCACCACGACTACAATTTCACCGGGTCGCTGATCGAGACAGTGCAACAGTCATTACGCCTTTCATGCAGGTCGGAACTTACCCGACAAGGAACTTCGCTACCTTAGGACCCTCAAGGTTAGGGCCGCCGTTTACCGGAGCTTTGGTCGCAAGCTTCTCGAAAAAATTCGATAACAGGCTTCCTTGACTTACCGGCACCGGGCAGGCGTCAGACCGTATACTTCCACTTACGTGTTCGCACGGTCCTATGTTTTTGATAAACAGTTGCTGTTGCCGATTTACTGTGGCCATCCAAACGAATAATCTTAATGAATGGCACCCCTTATTGCGAACGTACGGGGCCAATTTGCAGAGTTCCTTAACCAGCGTTATCCCGAGCGCCTTAGTATGCTCTACCCGCCTACCTGTGTCAGTTTTAGTACGGTTCGTATAACCTTAACCCGATCCAGCTTTTCGTGGACGTCAGTCGGACGATTTCTCCCGGAGGATCATGCTTGCGCAACGGGGATTTCCAACGCCCCGATCGTCGTTCAAACGCCGTCACTGTACGGAAAATTATACAAGCTGGGGAATGTTAACCCCAAATCCATCGTCTACGCCTCGCGGCCTCGACTAAGGCACCGGCTTACCCTGGGCGGATTTACCTTCCCCAGGAAACCTTAGGCTTGCGGCGGTCAGGATTCTCACCTGACTTATCGTTACTCATTCCGGCATAATCACTTGTATGGGCCTACAGGACTCCTTGCGGTATCCCTCGTGTCTCCCATACAACGCTCTCCTACCAATCTTGCGATTCCGCAACTTCGGCTAGGTACTTACTCCCGTTCATTATCGGCGCTCTAGCGCTCGACCAGTAAGCTGTTACGCACTTTTTAAATGGTGGCTGCTTCTAAGCCAACATCCTGGCTGTCTCTGCGCTAAAACTTCCTTAGTGACTAAGTACCTATCTGGGGCCTTAGTTGGCGATCTGGGTTGTTTCCCTCTCGACCGCGAAGCTTATCCCTCGCGGACTCACTCCTGAGATAGTTATTGCGGTATTCGGAGTTTGGTTAGAGAAGGTACCCGGGGATGGGCCCTTCTGCACTTCAGTGTCTCTACCCCCGCAATATAGTGGCTCAAGGCCAGCCCTAAAGCTGTTTCGGAGAGAACGAGCTATCTCCCAGTTTGATTAGACTTTCACTCCTCCCCACAAGTCATCCCCTCGGTTTTCAACCCAAGTGGGTTCGGTCCTCCACGCAGTATAACCCGCGCTTCAACCTGCTCATGGGTAGTTCACTGGGTTTCGCGTCTACCACCGACAACAAATTCGCCCTATTAAGACTCGGTTTCCCTACGGCTTCGTCCCGGAAGGACTTAACCACGCTGCCAACGGTAACTCGCCGGATCATTATCCAAAAGGCACGCCGTTGCGCATTAAAACGCGCTACGACTGCTTGTAAACGCATGGTTTCGGGTTCTTTCCCTCCCCTTAAAGGGGTGCTTTTCATCATTCGATCACTCTACTGTTCACTATCGGTCGTCGGAGAGTATTTAGCCTTGCGAGATGGACCTCGCGGATTCAGTCAAGGTTTCACGTGACTCGACCTACTCAGGATACACTCTGAACCACAATCTGATTTCGCGTACGGGACGTTCGCCCTCTATGGTACCGCCGTTCCAAACGGTTTCCGCTATCATATGCAACTCGTGATGAATGTCCTACAACCCCAGTTCCAAAATGGATCTGGTTTAGGCTGTTCCGCTTTCGCTCGCCGCTACTGACGGAATCGATTTTTCTTTCTGTTCCTCTAGATACTGAGATGTTTCAGTTCTCCAGGTTGGCGACCTGAACCTATGGATTCAGTTCAGGACTGTTCAGGAATCTGCGGATCAGCGCTTGTTTAACAGCTACCCGCAGCTTATCGCAGTTTTCCACGCCCTTCAATGCCTTCCGACGCCAAGACGTCCCCCATGCGCTCTTCTTCGTTTGATCGCGTTAATCCATTATTCGCATATCGCTACGCTAATAACAAATCGTCGCTATCGAGACTTTTAAAAAAGCCCGAAGATGTAACGTTTATTTGAGTATTCTTGTCGCTCTATTATTTTGAACTCTATCAACGCGCCGACTCGCGTCGGTACGTCAATCGACAAAATTATAGTGTGTTATAAATACGCCACTCTTGCATTACCTTATTGTAAAATAGCTGTCAGGCTTGCGCCTGAACGTCCTGAAATCAGTCGCCTGAATTCAGGGGCCGCCCAAAGGCGACAGGTGGAATTCTAACAGAGCTTTCCTAAGAGTCAACAGTCTTTTTAAAAAAACTGCAAAATTTCTCACTGGGCGCCACATCTAGTTTTTTTACTGGCGCCGCAACTATTAGGCTCTCATTTTTACCCTCTCCAATAACGACGGCGGCATGATTTCGCCAGTTCCTTCGCCAACGCCGCTTCAGAATTCGCGACTTATTTCAACGGGCCCGAGGAGACCGCTCGGTTGGAGCGCGTCCGTTGAGACGTAACCGCGGTAGGGAGGCGTCTTTTCCGCCGTCTTTTCGAGAACGACGTTCGTCTTCGTATAACGCTCCTCGGACTCGAGCCCGGCGTCGCCGATAAGGCGGTTTCTCCAGCAGTTGACGACGTCGATCTCCAGTCGGTTCTTGCCCGCGCGCGCCGCGGCGCCGAGGGGAATCTCCCACGGATCGGTCCAGACGACGCCAAGCTCTTCGCCGTTGAGCCTGACGTCGGCAATATCATGAACTTCGCCGAGGGTGAGGATCAGCGCCTGCGCCGCCTGTTCGTCGGAAAGCTCGAATTCCGTCGTGTAGGTCGCGACGCCTGAGTAATATCTAACGCCGGGTTCGTCGCTCTCGTTCCAGAGGGTCAGCTTTTCAAAGATCTTTTCCTCGGGGCCTCCGTATCTCGTGTCGAACGCAACATTCCACGGCGCGTCGAGCATCATCATGAGTTCTCTAGAAGTCGCGTCGCCGGCGGGTTCAACGTCGACGTCGTTAGAAAAGACGACGAAAATCGAACCGTTCTTCGGGAGCTCGAGCGCGAGACTGACGCGTCCATCCTCCGTCGGTTTGGAGTCGACCGCAACGACGTCGCCCGTCATTGGGTCCCAGAGGGACGCTTTTTTGCCCGAGACGCGGAAGACGCACTCGCTCTTCCCTTCCCCCGCGAGGAAGTAGATATCCGCGTCTCCGGCGACGCGTCTCGAAAATCGGTAAGGTCCTTCAAATTCAGGTTGAACGCCAAGGTCTGCGAGCGCGTCGGCGACGGTCGCGTCTTGGACGACGTTCGTGCGCTCGCGCGTCCAAAGGTCGTCGGAGAGTTTCCGGACCTCGGAATCCGCGTCGCGCCATCCTGTCAGTCCGACGGTTCTCGCCGGGCGCCGTTCGCCAAGAATAATCGGAGCGCCAAGGTTGGCGAACTCGGCAATCTTGCGCATCGCGGCGACGGGCAGCGCGTCGGAATCTGGATCAAGGACGAGGAGTCGATATTCGGCGCCCCCGGGCAGGACGAAGAGCCCGTCCTTATATTCAAGGCGTTCGACAAGAATTTTCGTGTCGAGCAGGTCGTAACGATACCCGTCAGGAATCGACAGCTTGGAGTTCTTGTTCCATTTTTCGGGGAAGCCCCATGTTTCGTAATTCTTGTCGCTCATGTAGATGCACACGTCGGACGCGTCGACGCCCTGACGCAACATCTGCTGGCATCGCGCCATATATTTCAGGAACGGGTACACGTACGGCTGCCAGGTCACGTTGGAATTGACGTGGGTTCCGGCGAAATATTCAAAGCCCGGTTTTCCAAGTTCTTCCGGCGACGCGGTATAGGTATGCCAAATCATGAAGTTTGCGCCGGCGGCGAAATTGACGTCCGCGTAGGGTTTAAGGAGCGCCGGATAGACCGACCAGTGTTTGGTCATATGGGTGAACGCTTCGAGGGATACGTTGCGCCGCCCGTAGATATGCGCAGCCATCGCCGCGAAGAGCGCGTTCGAACGCTCAAGGTCGCCGATCCAGAATTCGCCCTGCGGGAAGTCGTTCTGACCCCAGAAGGAGAGCATATCGGCCTCGCGGAAGAGAGGCGACTGCCGATTCCAAGGTCCGCCGTCTTCCGAATGCCACAAAACGCCGCGCTCATGACATCGTCGACCGATCGTTTCGTAGCAGTTTGCGCAGAACGCGTCGGAGATCGTCTTGAAGTAATCTTCGGCGAACCGATTTGCGTCGACGGCGTCGTCGCCAACGGGCGCCATTCCAGCGAGGAGCGGAAGATAACCATAAATCGAGTATCCGCGGCGCGTTAGGAAGAATTCGTCGAATCCGTCGGTCCAGTTCGGATGAACGCCCTCCCACGACACGTTATAGAAGTGGCTGAGCGTCTTGCCCGCGAGATCGCCGACCTTGTCTAGGAGCGCGCCCGGCATTTTATCGAAGTAATCGTCGACGGATTTAGCGTTAAGGATATCGACGCAACCTGGTTCGCCGATTCGCGCCGCGCCAAATCTCAAGATTTTCCACGCCCCCTCGGGGACCTCCCATTCGAGCCTACCGTTCTCGATGAAATCGTCGAGTCGAACGAGGGAGTCGAATGTCGGAGCGTTCTCATCGGGAACGCGAATCTGTTCCCAGCGATCGTTGAGCTGAACGGACTCGTTTCCTTGAGAGACGTCGGAAGTTATTCGAACGGCGTAACAGGCGACGTCGGAATAATAATTTTTGTCCTGCGGAACCGGAAGTTCAACGACGTAACGCTTTGGACCGTCGACGTTTTCTTCGGTCCAGATCAACTCGCGAGGACCGAGTTCCTTCATATCCCATGGTCCTCGGAGCTGGCCGCCGCTGTCGGAAATATTAAAGCTCGCCTGTAGCCCGAGTCGGTCGGCTTCAGAGACGAGCCACGCCATCGCGTCCTGCCAGCCCTCGGACATAAACTCGTATTTAATCTCAAGTGGGACGGGCACGTGCGTCGTCGAGGCGTAATCGTCCCAATAGCGCCTTGAATCAAAGACGAGGAGCCCGCCGAATCCGATCTGAGCCATGTTCTCAAGGTCTCGGGTAATAAGCTCCTTCGACGTATTGCCCTTGAGCTGCCAGTAATAACACCACGGTTTAACGGAGTCCGACGGATTGCGAAACGCTTCGACCGTCAATGGTCCGGGCGCGGTCGTATCGGTGATCTCGGCGCGAGTCGAACCGCACGCCGCCAGGAGCGTTATGGCGAGAATCGCCGTGAAACAGCAAGAACGATGGTTCATATTTCCCTCAAAATCTTAGACGCCGGCGCAACGCCGCTTTTCTGCGATTGTACCGTGCGCGCCCCGGCGGTTCAACAGGAAAAAGGCTCGCAGCGTTCAACGCGTCGTTTCCCGTCCCCGTCGCTTTCGAAGTTTCGGCATAGCGCGTTCTATCGTATTTGGAATTTTACTATAATTTTCTCTTGCTGGCCGGTCCCTTAGATGTTGAAATAGCGTTTATTATCATGATAATTTCTCATATCTATATATCTAGAGTCTTACTGGGGCGTCTTCCAATCCAGGATTAGAACTCAACGCTTATAATTCTCAGCCATAATTATCTTAACGGAAGGAGAGTAGCAATGCGAATCAACAAGGCAGCGCTTGGGATCGCGCTATTTGCGGGACTTATCGTCGGGACGTCCTTTGCGTCGATCGGTTATAGCCAGAAAGCAGCGTCCACAGATGCGCAGGCTTCCGAAAAGGCGGAATTCGACGAGAGTCTCTTAGAGATTCCAGAAAACCAGTCGTTGGCATTCTATCAGGAGCGATACATCGCGATTCAGGATAGTTTCCAGGAATTCGCCAGGACGGCGAGCGTCGAAGAACTCAATGAGTTTTATATGACACACTACGACGCGATAAAGAATATCGAGAAAAAGGTCGCGTTTCCCGACTACGGCAATGAAAATGTGAGTGGGGTGTGTTTCGAGAAATACACGTCCACAATCGCACACGCAGGGAAACTTGACGAACTTAAAGAACTCTTGGCTCGTGACGAAGCGAAGTACCGGGAATATCGCGACCGCGTCCAGTTACTTCAGTATTATACCCTCTGCCTGACGCTCGACGAGGCAGGCAAGTCGGGCGAGAACGAGCTTAAAGCGGCGATCAAGGACGTGGAAAGAGCGCTGCCCGAAGACGACACTGTCGCGATTTTCTTCCCAAAAATCGTGGAAATCGTCAGCTCGTACAATCAGGAAGAAGGAGACGCGCTGCTCAAACGAACGGTCGAATCCTTCAAAGCTTCGGACAGCAGGATTCGTCAGATGACCGCTGAGTCGCTCGAAGGTAACCTTCGTTTCGTCAACCTCGTCGGGAATGACATGGTCTTCGAGGGCGTCTATGACAATGGCGAGGAGGTCGATTGGAGCTCCTATCGCGGCAAGGTCGTGCTCGTTATTTTCTGGGCGCCCCGGAGCGCTCCTAGCGTCGAGGAAATCCCGAATCTTCTCGCGCTGTACAGCAAGTACCACGACGCGGGCTTCGACGTTCTCGGTTACAGTCTCGACGGCAATCTCGACGCGCTTGAAAAGTTTGAAGAGGAGCGTCAGCTTCCGTGGCGCACCGCCGTTCGTAAGCTTTCCCGTGAAGCGAACCAGAAAGACGGTAAAAACTACACGGATCTCGCCGAATATTACGGCGTCAGAACTACTCCGACGATGATTCTCGTCGACAAGGACGGCAAAGTGATCGACACATACGCTAGCGGCGAGCGTCTGAAGGAGCTTCTTGAGAAGGCTTTCCCGGACGTCGAATGAGCGCTCTCAAGCGCCTTGCCGATTCAATGTAACGCGCGGTCGAAGCGTTATTAATAAGATCGTCGCAACTTGGATCAGGTTGCGACGGTTTTTTTATATCCTCGTCGCTTTCGACGTTCCGGAGTAGCGCGTTCTAATATGCCAAACTTTATCCTGTTTTTCTCATACTGTCTTTCGTCTCTCTCATTGAAGAAACTTTTTTAGCGGGTAAAATTTCGCGGAGGGAGTTGCCTGCCGGACGCAGATCGGAGTCGACTCTCTTGTATTCCCAGTCGTATCTACCATCAGAAGGAAGAGAACACACATGCGTATCTACAAACTAGCGCTAGGCGTCGCGCTTTCGGCGGGACTTATCGTCGGAACGTCCTTTGCGTCGATCGGTTACAGCCAGGAAGCGGAGCCCGCCGACGCGCAGGCTTCCGAAAAGGCGGAATTCGACGAGAGTCTCTTTGAGATTCCGGAAAACGAGACCTCGAAGTTCTATCAGGAGCGCTTCGCAGCGATTCAGCGCGCCTTGCAGGAATTCGCCAGTCAGGCAGATCGCGAAGAACTTAATGCGATCTTCGCCAAGTATAACGAAGCGGTCCAGAAGATCGGTAAGAAACTCGCGTTTGCCGACGACGTCGAGCCGGCAGAGTCGTTGATGTTTTTCCGCTCCTACACGGTCGGAATCGCGCGCGAGGGAAAAATCGACGAGCTTAAGACGCTCATGACTCTCGAGAAAGCGAAAACCAACGTCGTTCAAGATCGCGTCGACTGGCTTCAGTATCTCATCGTCTCCGCGTCGCTCGACAAGGCTGGCCAGTCTGGCGAAGCTGAGCTCAAAGCAGCGATCAAAGAGGCTGAGAGCGCGATAGCCGAAAGCGATTGGGTTGCCGAACGCGTCAGCGAGTTCGCTATGATCGTCTCCATGTACAACAAGGAAGAAGGAAACGCGTTCCTTGAGCGAACGGTCGAATCCTTCAAGGCTTCAGAAAGCGAATTTCGTCAGCAGCTCGCGAAATCTCTCGAAGGCAAGATTCGTTTCGCGAACCTCGTCGGCAACGAAATGATCTTCGAAGGCGTCTATGACGACGGCGAAGAGGTCGACTGGAGCTCCTATCGCGGCAAGGTCGTGCTCGTCGATTTCTGGGCGACCTGGTGCGGCCCATGCGTCGCTGAAGTTCCGAACGTCCTCGCGCTTTATAACAAGTACCACGACGCTGGCTTCGACGTTCTCGGCTACAGCCTCGACGAAGACCTCGAGGCGCTCGAAAGGTTCGAAAAAGAGCGTCAGCTTCCGTGGCGCACCGCCGTTCATAAACTCTCCCTTGAAGCGAATGAGAAGGAAGGTAAGAACTACACGAACCTGACCGAATATTATGGCGTTAACGCTATCCCGACGATGATTCTCGTCGACAAGGACGGCAAGGTTATCGATACCCAAGCGCGCGGCGAACGCCTCAAGGAACACCTCGAAAAGGCGTTCCCGGACGTTGAATGAGCGCTGCTGAGCGCCGACTGACCGCGCCAGCGGAAGCGCATCGCGGAAAGTCGACCCTATGCAAAAACCGTCGCAACCTGGTTCAGGGTGCGACGGTTTCTTTTTTATATATGCGCTAACAATCGATATAATAAGGGGTTATCATTACTCCTCGATCGTCGCGTCGCCTTCGGGCGGCGTCATATCCTGAGGAGCGTCATTTGGTAGCTCGGGAAGGCTTCCAGAGACGGCGGCATTATCATATTGCTGCGTCGCCACGTTCACGAGGGGTTGAGTTATCATGGCGTCGAGGAATTCGCTCAGTTCACCGTAAATCTTACCGATACCCCTCGCGAGGATCGGAGAGAGAACGATAAGCGCAAAGACGACGGCGAAGAATGGCGACAGAGACCGCGAGGATCCGAGGATCTCGTCGAGCGAGGCGGAGGAGTCCGTCGTTTCATCCTCGTTCGCGCCGTCGGCTTCGGCGCTCTTCTTTTTCGCGGGCCGCCAGCACACCCAATAGACGGCGGCGAGGACGGCGGAGGCGGCGAAGTGCGCGATGAAGAGGACTCCGATGACGGCGAACGCTCGCCAGAGCCGCGCGTAGAGCTCGTCGCTGAAGATCGAACCGTTCAAACCGGCGAGGCCGGACTCGGCGCATTGAACCGCCTGTAAAAACAACGCCAGATTAAAGACGCTCATAATCATAAGAAAGACGAGCGACGACCCGATAAAATATTGAACCAGACGTTTCATAATCTTCACCTGCCAAAAGTCGATCCGCGCCTCCTCGTCGAAGCGCGGCGTGAAGGAGCAGACTGAGTCTAAGAGCGCGCGCGAGGTCCGTCAAGAAGGGGGACGCGCGACGACGCGTTTTATCAAAAACGTCTTTAAAACGACCGGCATAACCCCACTCTCCGACGTCCGAAAAAAAGGCCCGGCAGACGCGACCGTTGACGCAAGACGCCGAGCGATAGAAAGCGACAAGTTCGCTAAAAGCGCATCTTCTAATATACGGAATTTTACCATAATTTTCTCTTAACGTCTCTCGTCTCTCTTGTTGAATAAACTTTTTTACTCGCTAGAATTCCGCGAAGAGAGTTTGCCGTCGGTCGCGGGTCGGGGTCGACGCTCTTCATTCCCACTCGTATTTAGAGCCAACCAGACGAATAACAATGCGTATCCACAAAGTAGCGCTTGCCGTCGCGGTCTCGGTGGGACTTATCGTCTGGAAGTCCTTGGCGTCGATCGGTGGTCGCTAGAAAGCGCAGTCCACCCAGAAAGCGGAGCACGTCCAGAAAATGCAACCCACCCAAAATGCGGAGCCAGCCGTCGCTCAGACCTCCGAAGATGCGAAATTCGACGAGCGTCTCTTCGAGATTCCGGAAGACGAGACCTCGAAATTCTACCTGGAGCGCCTCAAAGCGATTCAGGAAAACTTGCAGAAATTCGCAAATCAGGCAGGCCGCAAAAAATATAACGCGCTTATCGAGAAGTATAACGAAGCGCGGCACAAGATCGCAAAGAAACTCGCGTTTGCCGACGACGTCGACCCCGAGGTGGCGTTCGTTTTTTTTCATAAATACACGAACAGAATCGCGAACAAGGGGAATGTCGACAAGCTTAAGACGCTCATGACCCTTGAGAAAGCGAAAGACAACGTCGATCAGGAACGAGTCCGCAAGCTTCAGTTTTTCATCCTCTGCGCGATGATCCACAAGGCGGGCGGGTCTGATAAAGCGCTCAAAACGGCGATTGAAGAGGTCGAAAGTAAGCTGGAAGGGTTCGTGGAAGAAGGCGACTGGGACGCCACGGAAGTCAACTATGTCGCCGATATCATCTCCGATTACAACAAGGAAGAAGCGCAAGCGTTCCTCGAGCGGATGGTCGAATCCTTCAAGGCTTCAGAAGACGAATTTCTTCATCGGGACGCCGAAAAACTCGAAGGCATGCTTCGTTTCTTGAACCTCGTTGGAAATGAAATGGTCTTCGAGGGCGTCGATGACGACGGCGAGGAGCTTGACTGGAGCTCCTATCGCGGCAAGGTCGCGCTCGTCTACGGCTGGCATTCCCAGTTCGGTTCAATCGGCGAAGTAACTACAGATATCCTCACGCTTTATGACAAGTACCACGCCGCGGGATTCGACGTTATCGGCTACTACTACGACTATGACCTCGACGCGCTGGAAAATTTCGAAAAGGAGCAGCGTGTTCCGTGGCGCACTGTCGTTCGTGAACTCACACTCGAAGCGAACGAGACGATGGGTAAAAACTACACGGATCTCTACGAATACTACGGCGTCAACACGACCTCGGTAATGATCCTCGTCGACAAGGACGGTAAGGTGATCGCTACCTCAAAAGCGAATGTCAATCGTGTGAAAAGACTCCTCAAAATGGCGTTCCCGGAAGTCGGAAGAAGAATAACCAAACAAGCGCTTGACGTCCCCCAAACTTCCGAAAAGGCGAAATTCGACGAGAGTCTCTTCGAGATTCCAGAAGACGAGACCTCGAAGTTCTACCTGGAGCGCCTCGAAACGATTCAGGAAAACTTACAAGAATTCGCAAGTCAGGCAGATCGCAAAGAATATAACGCGCTTATCGAGAAGTATGACGTAGCGCGGCACAAGATCGCAAAGAAACTCGCGTTTGCCGACGACGTCGCCCCCGAGGAGGCGTTCCATTTTTTTCATGAATACACGAACAGCATCTTGAACGAGGGGAATGTCGACGAGCTTAAGGCGCTCATGACCCTTGAAAAAGCGAAAGACAACGTCGATCAGGAACGAGTCTACTTGCTTCAGTTTTTCATCCTCTGCGCGATGATCCACAAGGCGGGCGAGTCTGGCGATAAAGCGCTCAAAACGGCGATTGAAGAGGTCGAGAGCGAGCTGGAAGGGCTCGTGGAAGAAGGCGACTGGGATGCCTCGGACGTCAACTATGTCGCCAATATCATCTCCGATTACAATAAAGAAGAAGCGAAAGCGTTTCTCAAGCGGATGGTCAAATCCTTAAAGGCTTCGGAAGACGAATTTCTTCATGGGGAAGCCGAAGAACTCGAAGGCATGCTTCGTTTCTTGAACCTCGTTGGAAACGAGATGGTCGTCGAGGGCGTCTATGACGACGGCGAAGAGCTTGACTGGAGCTCCTATCGCGGCAAGGTCGTGCTCCTTTACTGCTGGGATTCCCAGTTCGGTTCAATCGTCGAAGTAACCACAGAGATCCTCGCGCTTTATGACAAGTACCACACCGCGGGCTTCGACGTTATCGGCTACTATGACGACCTCGGCGCGCTGGAAAATTTCGAAAAGGAGCAGCAGCTTCCGTGGCGCACCGTCGCTCGTAAACTCACACTCGAAGCGAATGTGACGATGGGTAAAAACTACGCGGATCTCATCAAATATTACAGCGTCAACACGACCTTGATCCTGATCCTCGTCGACACGGTCGGCAAGGTTATCGCTACCGAAATACCGGACTTCGATCGTGTGAAGGAACTCCTCGAAAAGATCTTCCCAGACGTCAAATGAGCGCTTTTGCGCGCCGGCTTGCCGCGCTAGCGGGCGCTAATCGCGGAAAGGCTCCTCGATAAAAACCGTCGCAACACAGATCAAGGTTGCGACGGTTTCTTTTTTATATGCGCTGACGTTTGAAAAACCAAAGAATTCTCGTCAATCGTCAATCGTCAATCGTCGAGCGTCGCGGCGTCTTCGGAAGCGGCGGAGTCCGGTTGCGACTCGAGAGCCCTCGTATCCTGAAGCGCGGATCCTGTCAAGAAGGAGGACGCGTGGCAACGCGTTTTATCGAAAACGTCTTTAAAACGCCCGGCAGACGCGTTGATCGGCGATTCGCCAGGCGCTGAAAGGCGAAATTTACAAGCGGTTCTACAATCATCTCCCGTTCAAACGTTATTTTTCAAGAACAAAAAGGGTTCCGTGCCCCGGTATGATCCAAAAGCCCTCGGCGAAATCTTCGTCGCTCACAACCTTTTCGGAGCCGTCGATGGGTGAGACGACCTTGAGAGTAGAGTATCCCGCCGGTTTCTGGAAAGTGACCTTCACGGAGGTCTCAAGACTCATATTGACGACGAGCGCGGCGAGCGCGTCCCCTTCCTTTGCGGCAAATTCGCCGACCATAAGCTTCGGCGCTTCCTTATCGGAGTAGGTTCCGTTAGCGGAAGCGTTCGCGACGAGGTTCGGGAGAACATGTGTCGGTTTAGCGGGGAACTGGGGTAGATTCGGCGCCTCTTCCTGGGTATAGAAAGGATCCATACCCAGGTCTGTGGAGCGGAACTTCTTAAGATACGTTCCGATCGCGCGCGCTTGGATATTAATGTCGCGCATATAGAGCCATGAGAGCGTCTTCGAGCCGTTGCGATCGATCGGGCTGTACCGCCATCCGAGCGGATAATAGAGGAACCAGGTCGCGCCGTCTGAGCCGGCCGCCAGAGGCATGTAGGTTTGAAGCGCGTAGCGCGCCGGGGTGGGTGGAGACGAATTTTCGAGAATACAAAGACTGCTGCCGATGAACCAGAAGGGAATATTGTACTTAAGCGCAATGCTTCGAACGAGGAAGAGGTCGGAGAAGAAGACATGAGCGCGCTCGTAATTTCGCATATCCTCGGAATATTCAAGCATATAGTTATCGTAGCTCAGAAGCTGGGGTTTCACCTCCTGGACATAGCGTTCCAGATATTCTTCGAAGGAATACGCTCCTAGCTGCGAATCGGCGTCCGCGCCGATCGTCGACGCGTAGCCGGGATAGAGGTTGACGTACGCGAGTTTACCCGGCGCGTACTTCTTAACCGCCGCGACGGCCGCCGCCAACGCCTTAAACTTATAGCAGCTCGGCTCGTCGACGAGGTTGTACCCGATAACGTTCGGAAGGTCCTTTGTTTCCTCGACGACGGTTCGGATCCGTTCGTCGATCTCCGCGCATTTCACGGCGATCTCTTCGTCGGAGAGGTTGCGAGCGTCAAAAATATCGACGCCAGTCTCGTAAATACACATGAGCCCGTTCTTTTCCGCTTCTCGCGCCATCTCGACGCTGTTGACAAACCCTGAGAGCGTGAACTCGCATTCGGCCATCGATTCCATCGCGACGTCGAGCGTCTGATAATCGCTCATCCAATCTCCAAGGTGGTCCCATGGGAAGACGGGAAAGAGGTCGTCGGGGATCTCATAAGGCTCAAGTCCCAGCGACTCGGCGGTCGCGTTCGGATCCCAGGTTTGAGGGGGCGTTTCCTGAGCGCGCGCAGAAAGCGCGACGGCGAAGAAGAAAAATGTCGCCATGCAAATGGCAAAATTCGTTCGTATCATAGCTCGCGTCATAATATGTTCCTTCATCGAGGAGTCGACCTGCGCCGACGAAATATGATCTAGAGACTTCACGACTTTTTCCGCGTTAGAGAGCAACGCGTGGAAGTCCTGACCTTCATTGTACCGACGTCGAGAGACGGTTTCAACGACGCGACGTTTTGAAAAAAAATGAAGAAGCCCCTCGACAAAGCGTCGTTATGCTGTATACTTGTACTGACGTTGATCGAAGCTTCTCCGAAGCTGAGGTCGCTGCGCAATATGACCGCGGGATGGAGCAGCTGGTAGCTCGCGAGGCTCATAACCTCGAGGTCGTAGGTTCGAATCCTGCTCCCGCAACTTTTTTAAGCGCAGCGACTTCACGTCAACGTTATTGTTTCCGCGACCCATTGAATCGGTCGCTTGTGATCGCGGGATGGAGCAGCTGGCAGCTCGCGAGGCTCATAACCTCGAGGTCGTAGGTTCGAATCCTGCTCCCGCAATTCTGTTAGGACGGTCCTGCGGTCGTCCCCGAATTCAAGCCGTTCTGTAAGGAGCGGCTTTTTTTGTTCCTGCGCGACGCTGCGCGGAAGTTTATTGCAATTCTGTTTTACAAGGAGACGCGCGCATGGCAGAAAAATCGACGCCTCGCGATTATTTTCATTCCTTCGACGTCCTGAGGGTTAATGACGCGAAATACGGATACTATCGTCTCGGCGCGCTGGAAGAGGCTGGACTCGTCAAGCTCTCGACGCTCCCATACGCCATCCGCGTGCTGCTTGAAGCGACGCTCCGCAACTGTGACGACTTCGCGGTGACTGAAGCGGACGTTAAGAATCTCGCGCAGTGGAAGCCCGACGTCCCCTCCTTTGAAATTCCCTTCAAGCCTGCGCGCGTTATTCTTCAGGATTTCACCGGCGTTCCGGCGGTCGTCGACCTCGCGGCGATGCGCTCCGCCATGAAACGCCTCGGCGGCGATCCGAAAAAGATCAACCCGTTGATTCCCGTCGACGCGGTTGTCGACCATTCGGTGCAGACGGACTGCTACGGCTCGCCGTACGCGCTCGAACAGAACGTCCAGCTGGAATTTGTGCGCAACATGGAGCGTTATTCGTTGCTCCGATGGGCTCAGCGCTCGCTCGACAACTTCAGCGTTATCCCTCCGTCGGTTGGGATCGTCCATCAGACGAACCTCGAATATCTTGCGAAGGTCGTCGCGGTCGGTAAGAACGCGCTCTCGGAGGCGCAAGGGCTCGACGGCGTCGCGTTCCCCGACAGCGTCGTCGGCACGGACAGCCACACCGTTATGATCAACGGCCTCGGCGTTCTTGGCTGGGGCGTCGGCGGAATCGAAGCGGAAGCGGTCATGCTGGGACAGCCGTATTATATGCTCGCGCCGCAGGTCGTCGGGTTTGAACTCAAAGGCCGGCTTTCGGAAGGCGTGACGGCGACCGACCTCGCGCTCACGATCGTCCAGGCGCTGCGTAAAGAAGGCGTCGTCGGGAAGTTCGTCGAATATTTCGGAGACGGCGCGACGCAGCTCGACGTCGCCGATCGCGCGGTTCTCGCAAATATGGGGCCCGAATATGGCGCGACGACCGGATTCTTTCCCGTCGACGAAAAGACGCTTGAATTTCTCCATGCGACGGGTCGCGACCAAGCGCAGATCGACCTCGTGGAAGCTTACGCGCGCGCGCAAGGACTCTTCCGCGACGCCGACGCGCCGCTTCCGGAATACACCAAAACTCTTACGCTCGACCTTGCGACGGTCGTACCCTCCCTTGCGGGCCCGAAACGCCCGCAGGACCGCGTCCCGCTCACCGAGATGAAGGAATCGTTCCACCATTCGCTGCGCGCGCCGATCAGCGAGCGCGGCTTCGCGCTCACGGAAGGAGAATGCGCGAAAAAGGCGACGATCGTTTGGGATAAAGAGAGCGCCGAGTGTTCGCCGCGACTTCCTAATACCGGAACCGTTGAGATTGGGCACGGAGCGATCGCTATCGCGTCGATTACCAGCTGCACGAACACGAGCGCGCCGAGACTCATGATCGCCGCAGGACTCCTCGCAAAGAAAGCGGTCGAGCGCGGTCTCCAACCGAAACCGTACGTCAAGACGAGCTTTGGGCCGGGGTCGCGCGTCGTCGTAGAGTATCTCAGGAAAGCAGATCTGCTCGAGCCCCTCAAGACGCTCGGATTCAACGTCGTCGGGTTCGGATGTCTCACGTGCATTGGCAACAGCGGACCTCTTCCAGAACCGGTCGGCAAGGCGATCGTTGAAGGCGATCTGGTCTCGGCTGCGGTCTTGAGCGGCAACCGGAACTTTGAAGGACGCGTTAATCCGCTCATCAAGGCGAATTATCTTGCGAGCCCGCCCCTTGTCGTCGCGTACGCGATCGCCGGAACCGTCGATATTGATATGGCGACCGAGCCGGTCGGGATCGACAAGGACGGCAAGCCGGTCATGCTCTCGGAACTCTTCCCGACCAACGACGAGATCGACGCGATCGCCAAAGACGCGCTCGACGGCGAGACATACGCCCAAAATTACGCCGACGTCGCCAACTCCAATCCGCTCTGGAACGCGATTCCCGCAACGGAGAGCGAACTCTACGACTGGGACCCCGACAGCCTTTATGTCCAGGAACCCCCGTTCCTTACGGACATGACGCTCAAGGCGAGCGAACGCGAGCCAATCGTCGGCGCGCGCGCGCTCCTGAAGCTCGGCGACTCGATTACAACGGATCACATCTCGCCCGCGGGCGCGATTAAAGAAGATTCGCCCGCAGGACGGTTCCTCAAGGAGCATGGAGTCTCGAAGAGCGACTTCAACAGCTACGGCTCACGTCGCGGCGCCGACAGCGTCATGACGCGCGGAACGTTTGCGAACATCAGAATTCGCAACCTCCTTGCGCCCGGTACCGAAGGAGGCGTAACGAAATATCTCGGCAAGACGAACCACGACGGTCCCGTCGAGAGCGTCTACGACGCGGCGATGAAATACCGGTCGGAGAAAACGCCCCTTGTGGTCCTCGCGGGCGCCGAGTACGGGACGGGCAGCAGTCGCGACTGGGCGGCAAAGGGAACCTCGCTCCTGGGGGTCCGCGCGGTCATCGCGTCGAGCTTTGAGCGCATCCACCGCGGCAACCTGGTCGGCATGGGCGTCTTGCCATTGGAATTCGTCGACGGTCAGAGCTGGAAGTCCCTCGAGCTCGACGGCACCGAGCTTTTCGATATCCCGACGATCGAACGCGATTTCAAGCCTCGCGACATAATCGAAGTCACGGCGACGTCAACGGCGCCGGGAACCGTCGGCGAGAAGAAGACCTTCAAGGTTCGCGTTCGCATCGACGCGCGGGTCGAACTGGAATACTACCTCAACGGCGGAACGCTTCAAACCGTGCTGCGACAGCTGGCGACGGAGAATTCCGGCGACTGACGCTCGCAACGCATGAAGGATAAAAAACGGACGTCCCGATGATTTCGAGACGTCCGTTTTCTTTTAGAAGCGCTGAAGGCGAGAATTAATCGCTCGCTATTGAACGCCGGTGATCACCCTCAAAGAAATATTTTCGAAGAGCGCGTCTCGTCGCTTTGACGGCGGAGTTCACACGCGAGCCGGCTGCCGTTCCGGACTCCTTATCGCCCTTTACAGCGACCGTCGGCGGATAGAGGGGCAAATCAATATTGGCTCTCTGAAGGACGACGATGGAGACGAGGAGGTCTTTGAACCACATGACTCGCGCGAGTTCGTCGAGCGGGGTGATTTCGCACCATCCTTCGTTCGTGCGTTCAAATTCGCGGAGCAGTTCGACGAGCGAAAGTTCCGGACTCCCGTTGGAAACGCGGAAACGGTTGTAAAAGCCTTGGAACGCAATGAGCTCCCGCGCGGTTGCGTCGAGATATTCCTTCTTCTTTTCGTCGGGCGTCGCGTCGTAGCGACGGAGGCGACTGACGAACCACTGCATGACGAGCGCTCGGATATTGCGTTCGACATTGGAGCTGCGCGTTTCACCCCTTGCGACGGCGATTTGTCGACCCTGCCAGCGTTTTTCGAGCGCTGGACCGGGCTTGATATCGGCGGAAACGACATACCGCGACGCACGCTCTGGCGTCGGAACAACGACGTAATCGATGCGCGCATAGGGCGGACGAACGCGGTTCTCCGCCCAGGTCAACGTCCTGCTGTCAGTCGCGCTCAGGACGGAGCCCACGACGCCGCGGATACTTTCGGGCGCCTCAAGGGAAACGCTGTCGTCAAAAACGAACTCGCCGCTCTCGTCTCCGGTGAGTCGAGAGCAGTAGAAATCAAAGAGCTCGGCGAGCTGGTCCTGGGACTCCGACGAAAGGTCGCGGAGCGCTAACCAGCTCAGCGCATGCGCGTTCGTCGCGTTCGCGACGTTGATCGGCGCAAAAACGATCATGTAATATTGCCATCCGCAATATCCCAGCGCGCCAAAAACCAGCGCGAGGACAACGATCAACTTAATGGAACGACGGCGCGGTTTACTGTCTCTGCTCATAACGAAGGAACGTCCTGATCTTCATCTTCTCCGAATCGACGCCGCTGCGACAACCGGTATTTTTACAATATTCGACATAAAACGCAATTGCGTTATAATCTTTCGTGCGCAAAGTAAATATTTTAAATTTTCACCAAAAGGTCGGCCGATTCCTTAAAGCGTCTACATCCAAGGGGCCGCCCAAGTATAATTAGGATGGGGCGGATTCGGCGCTCTGCGCGTCGGAACCGACGCCCCTCAATCATTAATCATTTTTCGGGAAAGCGTCAACGCGAGGCGCCTCTTCTCCGAAACCCGAAGGTATTATAAAGTAGAACCGAGCGTCCGCAAGAACCGGCGCATAAACGACCGCCGTCGCGAAGCGCGCGCTGAACCGCCAACCGCCATTCGAAAGTTCCTGGAAGGAGCTCCTAATGAAGATCGCCGCGCCCCAATTGAACTCCTCGCGCAGTTTGCCTTTTCTGCCTGCGCGCGTCGCGCGCGTTATTCTGGGGAGCGTCGTACTTCTCTTCTTCACAAACGCGGTCTTTGGTCAGGGAGGTCAGGCGTCGCCGAGCGCGACTCAGGGGCAACCGCAGCAAGCTCAGGCGCAGACGCAGGCGCGAGGCCCGAGCCCTGACGTTGCGGGCAGTCAACTCGCGACGTTCTTCACAACCGCGAGGAAAGAAATTCGGGGCGAAGCGCTGCCCCTGGAACGACTCCTCTACGGCGTCTATTCGCCTGCGGAACGTTATCGAAGGCTCGTCGCTTATTGGGATCTTGCGGGCAAGAACGCCTATTATAACCTTTGCGTCACGTGCACCGCGTATGCGGGCGAATGCGCGACGAAGATCGAAAATCAGGGCTCGACTCCTGAAACGCAGCGTTTCCTGGCCGCCGTTCGTTTGATTGCGGCGGAGCGCCAGTCTGCGGCGCGCCTCAGATTGCTTCAGGCTCAGTATGATTTCGACGGCGCTTTTACGTCGGCGGCGGGTCGGCGCGCGGCGATCGCCAGAGCGGCGAACTCCGGCGCCGAGTTTCTTGATCCAACGCACAACGTCGTCCTCTATCTACCCTCGGCGCGACCCGCGACCGACGTCTATCAGACTCGATACGCCGCAATGACGCAATATCGTCGCGCGTCGGCGGAAGCGGCGCGTCTCAACGCGCTTTTGCCGCTCCTCTACGAAACGTTGCAGGCGCGCGCGAACCAGACGGCGCGCGAGCTCGACGTGCTCATCGGACTTGTCCAATCATCGCAGGTTTCCGAAACGTCGCTCTTTGACGCGCTCGACCGCTACCATGACGCTCAGCGTCAGACGATCGAAGCGGCGGTCAGCTATAACCAGGCGATCGCCGCGTACGCGACGCAAATGATTCCCGGCTCCGTCCAGGGCGCCGCGTTCCTCGCGACGATCAACCAGCGTCCGAGCGGGCAGAGTCCGCCGACGCAACAACGTCGTTCCGAGTCCGGCGCCGCGCAGCAGGAAGGGTCGGCGAATCAGGGGACGCAGCGCAGCGCGCCCGACGCGTCGCAGAGTTATGGATATTACTTCCCCGGACGTCTCCCCGACGGTATGGAGGAGCCAAACGTCGCCTCGACGCCTGAACATCCGGTATACCGGTTGATCAGTTCCGCCGCCGCAGACGCTCCGAGCGACGCCGCCGAATCCCAGGTCGCGTCGCTCGCGTCTATTCGGCCCCTCTCCAACGTCCTGTCGACTCTCGCGTCCGATGGGACCACCCCCGCGTCCTTTGCCCTCGTTGGCTATGAGACGCCACAAGGCCAAACTCCTCCCGCGCCGCTGACCTCGACGCGTAGCGTCGACGCCACGCAATCGCCTGTCGTCGCGCAGCAGCTCCCGTTCGAAAGCGCTCAATCGCGGACCGGCGCCTCGCAGCAGCTTCCGTTCGAAAGCGCTCAATCGCGCACCGGCGCTTCGCAGCAGCTTCCTGTTGAAAACACGCAACCGCGATCCGTCGCTTCGCAGCAGCTTCCCGTTGAAAACACGCAACCGCGATCCGTCGCTTCGCAGCAGCTTCCCGTTGAAAGCGATCAATCGCGGACCGGCGCTTCGCAGCAGCTTCCTGTTGAAAACACGCAATCGCAGACCGGCGCTTCGCAGCAGCCTTCCGGTGGAAGCGCGCAGGCTACCTCTGGAAAAACCTCCGCGTCCACGACGGAGCGGAGTACGCCTGAAGGTATCTCAACGCCTGCGACAGAGGAGTCTCAGTCGAAAGAAACTTCTGAGCCCGAGACGGAAGAACCTGACCTGTACGATTCTGACGGCCTCAGGGACGGCGATATCCTCGCAAATGACGACGCGCCGCTCCCGGCCGAGTTTTTTCTGCCTCTTCCGGCAAGTGTTCCGGATGAAACCGAATCGGCGACCGCCTCGGGTCAGCAGGATAGTCCCGACGAACCGGACGGCGCCTTCTATCCTCCGCGCCGCAACAGGCCCCTCGTCGCGCTTCTCGCGAGTCTTGGCGCGCGTCTGACGCCGAAACGCGACCTCTCCGACGAATACGTAATCCGCGGTCAGGAGATCGACGACGAATATTTCTCCACCTTTGCCGACGAGCCCGAGACATCCGACGCCGCGAGCGCCAATCGTCAGTCCGGCGCGGCCAATCCTCAATCCGGGGTCGCGCCGAGCCAGGTCCGCGATCCCTTGAGGACGCGCGAGCTCGTTCGCGCGCTCTTCGCAGTCGAGGAGCCGATGGTCCCCGAGCCGGGCTCGAAGGTCTACGAGCGACTCTACACGCTCCATGAAATTGCGTTCCGCTCGAATCAGAGTCCGGAGGGACGCTACGCGGTCGCGACCGCGTTCTGGAAACTCCAGGGCGCCTGCGCGCGAAAACGCATTGAGGAGACGATCTTCAGGAATTACGCGAACGTCTATAACGAGCTCATGAATCAGGCGGGCGCCAACTCCGAAGCGACGCGCGCCTGTCTCGCGGGGGCGCTCCGTCAGGAGGCGCGCATCGCGGAGTCGAAATCGAATCTCCGCGCCGCGCAGCTCGAACTTTTGAAGCTCATGGGGCTCTCGTCTGACTATTCGGCGTATCCCCTGCCCGCGACGACGCCCTTCTGCGGCTCAAAATTCGATTTCGGCGAGCCGCGTCGCTACAACGCGCGCATGCGTCGTTCGGCGGGCCTCATCGAATCGCGGTCGAGCGCGCTTCAGACCCTCGGGAACGCGATGAGCCCTCCAGGCGAGCTCCTGAACGTCGACACAACGAACGTCTCGGTCGTAAATTCCGAAACGATTACGGCGACGCTCGAGAAGAAACGCGAATCGGCGCTCTTCTTCGTGAACCAGGTGGTCGAGCTGAACATGTCGATCGCCGAATATATGGCGTTCTTCCCCGCGAACGTGAGCTCCGACCAGTTCGTCGACGCCTGCGTTCGCTAGCGAATTTCCCTTTTCTTACGAACGACTTTTCTACCTTTACGCAGCGCGGATACGCTCTTTTTTTACCGCGACGCCATAATCCGATTTTAACGATTGCGCAAATTTTAATAAAGTTATAGACTACAACGTCCGATAGGGGCAGATAGAGGAGTTTTGCCGACGGATCGGCCTATGATGATAGATTACCCTGCAAAGGATTGCAAGATGACCCACGCGAGAAGCAAATTAATGGCGTTAGTCCTGGCGGCGCTCTCGTCGCTCGCGCTCTTGAGCGCTAACGGATGCGCCGGGGCGTTATTGATGCCGTATTATCTCATCTACGGAACCGATTCGCCCGCCATTCATCAAAGCGAGGTCAAGGAAATCAAAAAGGGGTCGAAGATGGTCGTGATCTGTCGATCCAACCTGAATCTCTACGGCTCCTCGAACCCGAACGCCGATCTTGCGACCGGTATCACGTACGTCGTTTCGCAAAATCTCAAGGATAAGAAAAAGAAAAAGCTCGAATGGATACCCTATTCCGAGGTCGAAGACGCTTTTGAAACGGACGAACTCAATTCGTTAAGTTTTGAGAAACTTGGCGCCAAACTCGGCGCCGATTACGTTATTGGAGTCGAAGTCGACTCTTTCGAGACGCGTCATTCGAGTCAGTTTTATCAGGGTTCCAGCAAGCTGCACGTCCGACTTGTCGACGTGAACAACCAGGAGACGATGTTCCGCGAGTCGATGCCCCCGTTTGTCTATCCTCCGACGCCGGTCCCGGTAAGCGACTATGAAGAGACCGAATTTCAGAAGCTCTTTATCGTCAGGATCTCCAAAGACGTTTCGAAACTCTTCTGTCCCTACGATCCGCACGACTCCTACGCGCAGGATTCCGATTTCCCAAATCGTTAACGATATAAACCGTCTTACGACAAGACGACAAACAAAGGACTTCTAAAAAATGATTGTCTTCGCCGTTGGGTGCCATCCAGACGATATTGAATTCACGATGGCGGGCACTCTCGCGCTCCTGAAGGATCGCGGCCATGAAATTCATTACATGACGATCGCGAACGGTTCGTGGGGCTCCGAGACGATTCGTCGCGAGGAGCTTATCCGCGTGCGTCGCAAGGAAGCGCGAGCGGCGGCGACGCTCCTCGGTGCGAGTTATCACGAATCGCTCGTCGACGACCTCGACGTCACTTTTTCTCATCGGCCCCTCATGCGACTCACCGCGGTTATGCGCGAAGTGAATCCCGACGTCGTCCTCTGCCAGTCCCCTGCCGACTACATGGAAGATCACCAAAACGCGGTTCGTCTCACCTACACCGCCGCGTTCTGTCGATGCATGCCGAACGCGCCCGTTGAGCCGCCGACGCCCGCGACCTTCAAGGACGTCGCGGTCTATCACGGCGCGCCGCACGGCGGTCGCGACATGATGCGCAAAGTCGTTCGCTCGGAACTTTACGTCGACGTGACGTCCGTGATCGATCGCAAAAGCGCGGCGCTCGCATGTCACGAGAGCCAGGGCGCATGGCTCGACGCGACGCAGGGTTACAGCGCGTACATTGAGTCGATGCGGATGAATTCCGCGCTCGTCGGCAATCTCTCTGGAAAATTCAAATACGCGGAGGGGTGGCGCCGGCACAATTACCTTGGCCTCTCCCAGGAGGATATCGACCCTCTTGGCGACGCGCTCAACGACGTCTCGTGGCTCGACCCGAAGTACGAAGAATGGCTCAACGCGTAACCTGAAACACGCGCTTACAGAAAGGACGCCGCCGCGACGCTGGTTCTCCAACGTCGCGGCGGCTTTTTACGTCCCAGGGGGCAAAGGGTCGTCTGAGCGACTAGACTTTCAGGAAAATCTTACGCCGATAGAGCCAGTAGAGGAACCCCCATGCGACGAGAAGTCCGGCGGCTACGGTCGCGATACTTGTGAACGCGCTCGTTTCAAAGACGGCCTCCGCGCCGGCTTCGTCGATAATCGTGCAAGTCGTGGGGACGAAGCGTTGGATCGCGTCGGCGAAGAAGAAGTCGCGCATGTGGTTGAAGTTGACAATCCGCGCGGCCAGGTAGATCGTGATCGAATTCATACCGACAACGACGAAGGGGAACGCCAGCCACTTGAAGGGGAAGATATCGATGACCAGGTAGAAGATCGCGAGCGCGAGCGCGGAATACCCTCCGACAAAGCAGACAAAGGAGCTGTTCCAGAGATTCTTGTTGATCGGGAAGACCAGGTGCCACGCAAAGCCGATCGCGAGGAGGAGCAGGCCTCCGACCGTCATGATGAGGAACTTGCGCCACTTCGAGTAGACCTCGTTTTCGCGCGTCAAAACGCCGCCGAAGAGCATCCCGAGGAGCGCGGTCACAATCGCGGGCCATGTCGAAGCGAGCCCTTCCGGATCGCGCATCTGGCGGTAGAGCGCCGGATCGTATTCCGTGATCTCCTCGACCGTGCGTTCGTCGCCTTCTCCCTCGACAAGATAAAGCTTGCCGGTACTGAGCTCGCGCTCGACGTTCATCGGCTGATGATACAGCTTGCCTGGAACGAGGATACGATTGAGATAGTTCACAATGCACCCTTCAGGCAACATATTATGGGCGACGGAGCCGATCTCGGGGTAATCGGGCGCGTCGAAGTCGGGAAGCGCGTTATTCTCGAAGATAGGAACGATTTTCACCCCCTTGTGCGCGACGGCGCTCTCTTCGGAGTCGTCGGCGGCGTCCACGACGGGTTCCTCAGAATCGGCGAGCGTCGAGTTCTCGTCCGCCGGCGCTACGGAGTTTGTCTCTTCCGCAGGCGCAACGTCGGGCTCCTCGGCGTCGACGAGACCGTACGGCTGCTGGACCTTGAAGAGCTCCTTAGCGCGGCTCGCAAACGCCTCTTTCGTAAACGCTTCCTCCGGCGCGACGTCGGGCGCAGGAACGAGCGCGACGACGAGCCAGTAGGAAACGAGCATTAAGGCGCAGATCGTCAACAACGACTTAACGTGCCGGTGAAGCATAAGATAGATGAGCGCCGCAAAGAACCACGCCAAACCGATATGCTGGAGCACGCCCATATACCGCAGGTGTGCAAAGTCAAATTTCACCGTATTGGAATATATAATTCCCAAGAATATGAGCGCGAATCCGCGTCGAAACGCTTTGCAGAGAATACGGAACATTGAACGCCCGTTCGCGCGCTGTTTCCGAAGTGAAAAGGGAAAAGAGACGCCCGCGAGGAACAGAAAGAGGGGGAAGATCGTATCATGATGCAGCGCCCCGTTCCACTCAACGTGACGCATATGTTTCGCGATTGTCTCCGGCGCCGGGCCCGGCCAATGTTGACGGAAGGAGGTCGCCGCCTGAACGGCGTCCTCTCCGAAGACGCGGAAGTCTGAAATATGCAGGTTGCAGACGAGCGTGACGAGCGTCGCGAGCCCGACGATGCAAAGCATGTTGAGTCCACGCAACGCGTCGAGGGACGCGAGGCGTTGCGAGGCGCGACGACGCAACTTTTTCTGAACGTCCGTCACGTCGTTAGAGACGGACGAGTCCGCGACGGGGGGCGGTTCGTCCTGCGTTTGGTAAATATCTGCCCTGTCGCGCTTTTTCCGATCCTTCTTGAGTTCCTTAACATACGCGTCGTAATCAGGATCGGAATACTTTCTCTGCGCACGGGCGCGCTTCTTTTTACTCATAACTGACCCTCTCCACGTTGAGACGCTTGTGTCTTGAGCGACGCGAAGATCGCAACTTATCCGATTATCTCTCAAGTATTATAGAGGCGCGGTTCTTTTGCATCAAAAAAATGGAGTCACGGTTCATTTTTCGGTTGATTTGTGTGGTAAATGCGTGTTAAGCCTGTTATAATGGCCTCTGATCAAGACAGTTGCGACCGCGTCGTCCAAATCGGTCGCGCCTCGTTCCCCCCAACCCCAGAAAGAACCGTCTTTATGACCACCATCCCCAGACGCAGATTCATTCCTTGCGCGGCGCTCGTCGCGACGATCCTTGTCGCGTTCAGCGCGTCTCTCTATGCTCAGCGCGCAAACGATCTACAATTTTCCCACAAAATGCCCGCCGATACGAATCAGCTGCCAACCGCGCCTGATCGCGGCGAGCTCCTCGCCGACTTCGTCGACCCAGTCGACGTCGTCCGAACCGGCGCTTACTGGTACTGGCTTTCGGGCAACTCGTCGCGCGAAGGCGTGACAAAGGACCTCATCGCGATGAAGTCCGTCGGAATTGACCGCGCCTATATCGGCGACATCGGTCAAGACGCCGTGCCGACCGGTCCAGTGCGATTCTTCTCCGACGAATGGTGGGCGATCGTCCATCAGGCGTTCAAGACGGGCTCCGAAATCGGCGTCGAAGTTGGAATCTTCAACTCGCCGGGATGGAGCCAGTCGGGCGGTCCGTGGGTGAAGCACGACATGGCGATGCGCTATCTCGTCCAGAGCGAGACGCTCGTCGAGGGCCCCGGCGAGGTCAAAGTTGAGCTCGCGCGCCCCGAGTTCCAAGGCGCGCCCGAAGACGAGTATCAGGACGTGAACGTCGTCGCCTATCCCGCTCCTGAAGGTTACGGCGCGCTCGTCGTCGCCGCTCAAGAAGGCGGTTACGATCTCAAGGCGCACGAACCGACCGCGATCGCGCTCACGAGCGCCGAGCCCTTTACGGCGCGCGGAATCGTCGTGGAATTCAGAGACCAGCCCCTCGTCGCTACCGCCGAGCTTTACGCGACCGTCGACGGCGAGAAGGAGAAACTCGCAACCTTCCCGATCAGCCGTTATAACTCCGCGATCAACGTCGGGTTCATCCCCTACGCGCCGGTGACCGCGAACTTCAACGCGACGACGTCGACCGACTTCGAACTCGTCGTGACGAGCGACCGGGATTCCGGGCTCTCAAAAGTGACGCTCCAGGCGACCCCCGTCGTGAATCAGGTCTTCAACCAGACTCTCGCGAAGATGCACGAGACTCCTCACCCGATGTGGGAGGAATATCAGTGGGCGCCCGCCGTTGAGCCGGCCCGATTTGACTCCGTCGGGGCCTATGATCCGACGCAAGCGATCGATCTCGCCGACTCGTTCGAGGACGGACTCCTGACATGGGACGTCCCCGACGGAAAATGGGTCGTCGTGCGTTTCGGATGCGTTCCGACCGGCGCGAAGAATGCGCCCGCCGTACCCGAAGCGACCGGCTACGAAGTCGACAAGATGAGCCGCGAACACACGATCGAGCATTTCAACGCGTACATGCTCGACCTCATCCAACGGTTCCCCGCTGAAGATATGAAATCCTTCACGACCGTCGTCCAGGACAGCTACGAGATGGGCGGTCAGAACTACACGGACGACTTTGCCGAGAAGTTCGAGGCCTCCTTCGGCTATGATCCGACCCCTTACATGCCCGTCTTCTACGGCGCGGTCGCGAGCAATCTCGACGTCTCCGACCGGTTCCTCTGGGACCTCCGTCGCTTCATCGCCGACGAAGTCGCCTACTCCTACGTCGGCGGCCTCCGCGACGCGAGCAACAAATATGGCAAGAAAACCTGGCTTGAATGCTACGGTCACTGGGGCTTCCCCGGCGAATTCCTGCAATACGGGGGACAGTCCGACGAAATCGCCGGCGAATACTGGAGCGAAGGCGATCTTGGCGATATCGAGAACCGAATCGCGTCCTCTTGCGGCCACATCTACGGTAAAACGCGGATCTGGTCCGAATCGAACACTTGCGCGGGCGCGCCTTACAGCCGCAGCCCCGTCAATATGAAGAAGCGCACGGACCGGTTCTTCGCCGACGGAATTAACAACACGCTCCTTCACCTCTTTGTCCAGCAGCCTGACGAGCGCGTTCCTGGCTTTAACGCGTGGTTTGGCAACGAGTTCAACCGTCACAACACGTGGTTCAATCAGCTTGACCTGTACGTCATGTACCTCAAGCGGGTGAACTACATGCTTCAGCAGGGTCTTAACGTCGCCGACGTCGCCTATTTCATCGGCGAAGACGCTCCGAAGATGGTTGGAATCGTCGATCCGCCCCTCCCCTCCGGCTATCAGTTCGACTTCATCAACGGCGAAGTCCTCCGCGAAACGACGAGCGTCGACGAAAACGGCCTACTGACGCTCCCGCACGGAACGCGGTACCGACTCCTTGTCCTTCCGCCTCTCGAAACGATGCGACCCGAGCTCCTCAGGCGCATTAAGGAACTCGTGGAAGATGGCGCGTTCGTTCTCGGTCCGAAGCCGACGCGTTCCCCGAGTCTCCAGAACTATCCTCAGGCAGACGCGGAGGTTAAGGAACTCGCCGACGAGCTCTGGGGCGACGTCGACGGCGTGAACGTCAAGAGTCGCAAGGCCGACAAGGGAACGATCGCGTCCGGACTCTCGATAGAGGAAGCGTTCGAGATGATCGACCTGAAACCCGATTGCGAATATGATCCGGCGACCTCGCTCGTCTATGGTCGTCGCACGCTGAAGGATTCCGATCTCTACTTCGTCGCGAACCAGACGGACGCCGAGCTCAAGGACGTCGCGATCACGTTCCGCGTCTCGGGCAAGGTTCCGGAAATCTGGGACCCGACGACTGGCGAAACGCACGACGCGAAAGCGTGGACCGCGAAGGACGGACGAACGACCATGCCCCTTTCCTTCGCCGCGCAGCAGAGTTTCTTCGTCGTCTTTGCGAAGGATACCGACGCGACCTCCGGCGAACCGAACGCAACCTCGAACGACTTCGAACTCACGACGATTGCGGAGCTCGATTCCGATTGGGACGTGACCTTTGATTCCGGTGAAATTGCGCGCGGTCCGAAGGAAACGGTGAAGTTCGACGCCCTGACCGACTGGTCGCTCTCCGACGACGACGCGATCAAGTATTACTCCGGAACGGCGGTCTACCGAACGACCTTCGATCTTGACGCCGCGCCTCAGGGCAAGGTCTTCCTCTCCCTCGGCGCCGTCTCTGAAATGGCGAAGGTCAAGATCAACGGCGAGTATGTCGGCGGGGTCTGGACCGCGCCGCTGCGTCTCGACGTCTCGGGGTTCGTCAAAGAGGGCGAAAACACGATCGAGATCGACGTCGTTAACTGCTGGGTCAACCGTCTCATCGGCGACTCCAAACTGCCAGAGGATCAGCGAAAAACATGGTGTCCGGTCAACACCTACACGCCCGATTCTCCGCTGAAGAAGTCCGGGCTCTTCGGGCCGGTCGTGATCGCCGAGGAAAAATGACCGACGCGCGGCTAGTCGCGACGGCCTCTTGAGGCCTTGCGCGGTCGCGGCGAACGCAAGATAAGGGCGTCGCGGGAAATTTTCGGTTCCCGCGGCGCTTTTTTTATTGTCTTAAGCTCAATAATAAGCTAGAATGCCGCAGGACGTTCGTCCTTTGGAGCCGGAATCGCGCCGGCGTTCGAAGCGCGACGATTGCATCGCTGATCCCTTCGCGGCCAACAGGTCGCTAACCGCTGGAAAAAAACCATGAATTTCAACCCGCTGGGCGGGAGCTGGACCCTTGTCGCTCTTCTCCTTGCCGCCATCGCCGGCGTCGTGCTCTTTATCGCGCCTCGAACGCGCGGACTGTCGACGACGCGTCGCAGGGTTGAAATGGGCCTGCGGCTCCTTGCGCTCCCTCTCTTCGCGATTCTGCTCACGCGACCGTCGATTTCCTTCGTCGTCGTCGAGACGCTTCCGGCGACCGTCACGCTCCTGTGCGATCTCTCTGAAAGCATGTCGATCGCCGACGGCGACGGGTCCGGGTTAAGTCGCTACGACGCGATGCGCGCGGCCTTTAAGGACGCTCAGCCGGTTCTAAAAGAGCTATGCGAAGAGTTCGACGTCCATGTCGTCGGGTTCGGCGAGACGACCGAAGAGCTGACCGTGACGGACGGGGTCGTCGCTTTTCCCGAGGCGCCGACCGGGCGCGAAACGCGACTCGGCGAAGTCCTCGAGGACGAACTGAGAAAAACGACCGGCAAGAGGCTCCTGAGCGTCGCGGCGCTCTCGGACGGATCCCAGCGGTCATGGGACCTCGAGGCGACGACGCCGCAGGATGCCGCGCTACGATACCGCGACGCCGAGCGACCGATCAACGTCGTACCCTTCGGCTCAAGGTCGGGGTCGGCGGCGATTCGCGACCTCGCGATCGCGGAGCTACGCGCCAACGAACGCGTCTTTATCGGCAACCAATTTACCGTCTCGGGCCAGCTCCGCGCGGTCGGGTTCGCCGAGCGCGAGATTCCGGTCAACTTTGAATTCGAGACCTCGCCCGGCGAAACGACGGTCGTCGGAACGACGACGCTAACGCCAAATTCGGACGACGCGACGATCCCATGGAGTTTTACCTACAAGCCGACGACCGCGGGGGAATGGAAGCTCCGCGTTTCGACCCCTGTCCAGACGAATGAGCTCCTCGACGCGAACAACGAGCTCAGCGGGTTCGTTAAGGCGGTCGACGGGGGCGTCAAGGCGCTCTATATCGAGGGCACGCGACGTTACGAGCAGAATTTCCTGCGCGCAGCGCTCGACTCATACTCCGACGTCCTCGTGCAATACTGGCGTCCTCCGACGTCGGCGCTCATTTCCAAGTTCCCCGACAGGACGGAAGCGGAGCTTGTTTCAACGCTCGCGAACTCTCGAAATTCCCTCGTCGAACCCTTCTTTTCGGAGGGTAAGTACGCGACGTATATCCTCGGCGACGTCGACGCGACCGCGTTCCAACCGGAGGAGCTCGAGGCGCTCGCCAAACTCGTGGAAGGGGGCGCGGGGCTCGTCGCGCTCGCGGGCGAACGTTCGCTGAGCCTCGGGGGCTACGCGTCGACGCCCCTCGCGGACCTGCTGCCCGTCGAAACGCTTGAGGCGGCGAGGGTCCCGCTCGACGCGGATCTGTCCGACTACGAATCGGCGACCTCGGAGTCGCAGCGATCGCGGATCGTCGGCGACTTCATCGCGACGCCGACGGAGGACGCGCTCGCGTCCCGCGACGCGTTTGCGATCGATCTCAACGTCGACGCGAAAAAGAACCTCGAAATCTGGCGCGCGACGCCGCCCCTCAAGGACGTCTACCGCGTCGGACGCGTCAAGCGCAACGCGACGACGCTCCTCGCCGCGCGCCAGGTCGGATCCTCGAGCGCGCCGAGCTATCCTCTCCTTATCACCCAGCGTTACGGTCTCGGGCGCGTCGCGGTCGTCGCGACCGACTCGACGTGGCGATGGAGGATGCGCGGTCAAGAAGAGACGCACGCTAAATTCTGGCGACAGCTGCTCTTATGGTCGGCGCGATCGGACGAGGCGCTCGAGGGCGAACTCCTCGTTGAGCCCGAGAATCCGAGACTTGCGCCCGAGGAACCGGCGGAGTTCAGCGTCGTCTATCGCCCGAAAGAGGGCGAGAACGTCGACGAGGTTCGCGCCGAGGCGTCGATCGTCGGGCCCGACGGAACGCGTGAAAACGTAACGCTCGCGCGCGAGGGGAATATCTGGCGCGGATCGGGCGGCGCGACGAGCGCGCTCGGCGATTATCGAATCGAAGCGGCGCTTATCTCCGCGTCGGGGGAAACGTTACAGACGGGTCGTTCGCGATTCCTCGTCTCCGAAAAGAACCTGGAGCTCGAGCGTCCCGGCGCGGCGATCGAGGTCTTGGAAGCGCTCGCCGCCACGACGCAGGGAAGCGTGATTGAGCCAACCGAATTCAAGAGCTACCTTGAAGAGCTCCTTAAGGAACGTGGAAAAATTGTCGACGCCCACGAAGAAAGGATCACCCTCTACGATACTTGGCCCGTCCTGATCGCCTTCGTCCTCCTTATGACCGCCGACTGGATCCTCCGACGTCGCTGGGGGATGGTCTGAATCGGTTCGTCGCGGCGAAAAAAAAGCCCCGACGCTTCGCGAAGGCGTCGGGGCGATATCGGCAAGGTTCGGGAGCGGACAGAAAAGAGTTAAAAGTATCCGCGCGCCCTTCCTCGCGCCGTCGGCGCGCTCGAAATGACGACCAACGACGGTCGTTCCTTCGCGCGCGAGCTTTCGTGAGGCCGGAATCCTCCTCCATGCGGTTTCCGGCGCTCTACTGACCTTTATCTTCGAACTTCGCCGTGGACGGTCGCAACGACCGGGACGACTTCTCTCGCCGGCTTCTCTTCATCCTCTATGTCGAAGAGCGCGAGGACCTTATCGTCCTTCTCGGGATCCTGAAGTTCATTATGGACGAGTCCGAGCTCCTCGGCGCGTCGTCGAAGCGTCTCTTCGTCGCGCGCGACGTGCGCTTCTTCCGCGTATCGCTCGTGCGTCATCGCGCGTTGATACCGGCCGTCGGAGTCGGCGTCCGCGTAGGTCGCGCCCTGCTCCTCTTCCGACGCGACGTTCACGTCGGCGTCGCCCATCTCACGAACCGCGTCGACGGACCGACCGCCCGAGAGCTCCTCGAAGGTCGGGAGCTGATCGACGCCCGCGAGCGTATCCTGCGACATGTCGACCTCGTCGAGGTAGGATTGCAGGAGCGTTCGGTCGATATTGCCCGGATCGATCCATCGACCCGTCGCGTCAAGGTCGAAGACGCCCATGAGGAGCATGAGGTTCATTCGCCGAGACTGGTACTGAAGCCAGGTCGTCATGATCTGGTTCTGGGAGTTCAGGAGCGACTCGAGCGCGTTGGTCAACGCTTCCGCGCTCGTGTTGACGGAGCCGATACGCGACGAACCCGTCGGCGGTTTCGTCAAGTTGAGCTGCGCGGAGTGGACGCGTTTGATCGAGGTGAGAACGCTGTCGCGCTGGAGCTCGAAGCGAATCTGCGCGAGCTCGATCGCGCGCACCGCGCTGCGAATCTGCTGATGAACGCCGTCGACGTACGCGTAATAGCTGCGGCGACTCTGGTCGTAGGAGATGAGCGCCTGACGGTAGCTGTTGCGTTCGAGGAACCTGTCGAGGGGCGCGTCGAACTGGAACCCTGTCGTGAAGCGCGCGTTCCTCGAGTTGAAGTTAAGAGGGTTGCTCCCTTCGTTCGTGATCGAACCGCCGATGTTGACGCTCAGGTCGCTGCGGAGCCGGTCCGCGACGATCTCGATATTGCGCCACTGGTCGACGAGATTCGAACGCACGTTCATCCAGTCGAGTCGACGTTCTCGCGCGACCTGGAACGCCAGGCCAGAATCGACGTCGACGATCGCGAGCTCGATCGCCTCGAGTCGCGCGCGCGCCTGGATAAGGCGGAGCGTCATGATTTCCTCCGAAAGCTTCGTGAGGCACGCGCTGAACCAGTGTCGGTAGACGGCGCCGCGCAAGAGCGCGCCTGAACGGAGCGCCGCGAGCGAATTTTCAAGCGCGGCGCGGCGCTCCATGAATTCGGCGCGATTACGCTCAGAAAGGTTCTGAGCCATCACTTCGAGCGCTTGGATCTCCGCCTCAATCTCGCTCGCATTGAACTGAATCGGATCGTTAAGCTCCGATTCCATATGAAGATCGGCGACGAGCTGCAAGACGGTCTCGGAGAAAACCTGTCGGCTCGGGTCCTCGCGATGAATCGCGATCATCGTCGCGAGCTCGTCGGGCGAATAGGCGAGCGCCGTCTGGTTGACGAGCTCGAGCATCTTCGCGACGTCGTATTTCGTGCCCCGCGATTTAAGGACGACGCCAAATTCGTTGACCTCTTCGCTCGGACGGTCGAGGTCGTCGCGAATCGCGGCGATCCGTTCGTCAAGAAGTTTGTAATCGGCGAAGGAGCTGTCGAGTTCAGGGTTGTCCTTTTCGAATCGTTCGCGCATCGACATGAGAGATTGCACGCGTCGCGGTCGGACGTTCCGCTCAAGGTTCTCGACGTCGGCGGTCGTCTCGTTGAGTCCGACGGCGAATTGCCGGTCGAATTCGGCGAAGATCGAGCGCAGGTCGGCGATCGATAGTCGCGGGACGTCCGCGCGGCCGCCGCGAAGATCGTCGATCGAGTTGATGTACCGCTCGCTCGTCGTCCCGATGACCTGGTGATCCTTATTCCGCAGCCATGCGAGGAAGACGGCAAGGTCGTTCTGAAACTTCTCAAGGGTTTGGGGCATCAGGACGAACTGATCGAGCAACGGGTCGCGCACGACGATGTTCTCGATATCGGGCGGGAGCCCGAGCTGAATGAGGTAGCTCTCGACAGAGTCGCGGTAATTGTCCTTAAGCTGAATAAGGTTCTGCTGCGACGAGAGCCAGTTCTGGCGCATACGATCGACGTCGGTTCGGTCCGTGATGCGGCTTGTCGCGAAATATTCTTCGTATCGCTGGTAGTTATCCGCTGAGGACGCGACGTTCGATTCCTGGTTCAGAATCTGGATCTGGCTCGATAGGAGTCCGTAGAATCCTCCCACGCCCGCGTTCCCGACCCCGCTGCCCGGATACCCGCCGCTCGAGGGCTGCGAGACGGGCGACGATCCGGTCAGGACGCCGACGTAGAACCCTTGCTGGTAGAACGCGAGCTGTCGCACGTTCGCGAGGAGTCGACGTTCGCTACGCGTCAAGTTTTCGAGGACGATCGCGCGTCCCGCCCCGCGAAGGAACGGTTGCGTAATCGAGTAGCTCAGCTGGGTCGTCGGGACCATCGTGTTCCCGTCGGGACTGAAGGTCCAGACCATCGAGTTAGCGATCTCGGCGACGACGTTTGCGCCCGCGGCAAGTTTACGCGTCGTGCCCGCGTCGAGCGTCGTCGCGTCGAGAGTACCCGTGCTCGCGTTACGTT
The DNA here is from genome assembly GCA_050949645.1 of Thermoguttaceae bacterium. Taxonomy (GTDB): domain Bacteria; phylum Planctomycetota; class Planctomycetia; order Pirellulales; family Thermoguttaceae; genus RUG369. The sequence continues at coordinate 2,945,560 of JBMNGC010000001.1, read as the reverse complement.
TAAAGCCGCCGCGGTTGTTATAGAACAACGAGGTTCCGCCGTAGAATTTCGTGTCGAAGGCGTAGCGCTCCGCGGTGACCGACAGCGCGGCCATATAGACGTTTTCGAGCGCCGTGCGGTATTGAGGCGAATGAAGGAGCGCAAGATCGAAGGCGACCTTCTGGTCGAGGATGATCTCGCCGTCTTCATTCGGCGCCGGGAGCGTATTACGCCAATTCTGGTTGTCGATCGCAGTCGTGAAGCCGTTCTTGGTCCATTTTTTTAGACCTCTTGGCCCCTCGACGTCGGCGAGTAGCTTTCCTGCGGTTCCGTCGTCGATCGGGGACGGCTGAGCGTCCGGATCGTGGAGATTCGCATAACGAGAAGTACTTGGCGCGTCGAGCGTAAAGTTCTCGAGCTCCCAGTATTTCTCGTCGTCGCTCTTGTCGACCGTGTTGAGGAGCGCGTAGACGTCGTCGTCTGCGGCGGTCCGATACTGATCTCGCGCGCATCCTGTTCCAGCGACGCTCGCGAGCGCGACTCCGATGAGCGCGAGCGCGAGCCGTCGACGCTGGCGCTGGCGCTGCCAACGCCGCTGGTGCGCTGGCCGCGCAGGATCCGCCGAGGCTGTGTTTCTGTACATTATTCCATCTCTTTTCTTGTTCCGCAACGTTTCCGCGCGGAGAATAACTGGCGTACCGGCGCCTCGCGCGACGCGTCGCGCTCAGAAGAACGCCGGGAACTTCAGCAGTTAATACACAATCAGAGCGTACGAAAACTCTGACGCTTTTCAGCGGGGTTATCGACAAACCGACTTGTTAGGATTCAGTCAAATTTAACAGTTGCGACGCTTTTGCCCAAAACTCCGCGCTTAGCGTAAGAGACAATTTCACCGGCGAGAAGCGACCGGCGTCACGCGTCGTTACTCTGCGTCAACGCGGTCGAAAGTTTCGAAAAATACGATCTTAACGATAACGCAAGCCAGGCAAGAAAGATGAGTCAGTTTTTCTTCACAAACACGATAAAAAACTTGACAATTACCCGCTTTGACGGTAACATCGAGAGCGTAGAATTTTTGCGCGCTCAGCGCTAATTTACGCTGTTCTGTTAAAACAGGAAATTTAGCTAAATAAGCTAAGTACCAGCGTCGCTGCGGACGATATGCTACAAGAGACGCGCGAAGTCCGCGCGTGAGCGCGATAAAAACTCGTTACTCCCTGGAAAGGGGGAGCAGAGGCGGGAAAATGAACGTTTGGAATAAAGTTTTAATGGTCCTGATCACGATCTTGTGCGCCGTCTTCGGCGTGCTCGCGGCGAACAGGTATCAGTATGCGAAAGATCAGGAAACCGCGATCCAGAATCTGGAAGCGGATCTTTCGAGAACGCGAGGCGAAATCGAGAAGCTTCGCAGTGAAATTTACGGCGGCGCCGAAAAGGCGGTCGATAACTGGCGAGAGCTAGGAGTCGACGGTCAGCTCCGCTATGTCCGCAACCTCCAGAATGGCGAAGCGTTCCTCAACTGCCAGCCGATCGAAGCGCGCGTCGACGAGACCAACTTGAGCTCGACGATCGCATTCGGAGTCGACCCTGACAGCAAGACGACCGCGTTCCGCTCGGGCGTCGTCGCCTTCGTCTTTGACTCGGGCGAACCCCTCGTCCAGCAGTCCTTAACCGGCGACGACGCGACCGCTGAGTCGATCGACGACGACGCCGCGACCGCCGGAGGCGGAATCTACAGCTTCCTGGGCGCCTTCAAGGTCACCGGCGCGACGGAGACGCAGGTCAATCTCGTGTCGATCGGTCGTCCCTCCGTCGACGAGCTCGCAGCGCTCAGAGATTCCGCGCGAAGCGGCAACAGCTGGGTCGTCTACGCCGATCGACTTCCGATCGATTCGCCCGCCGACCTCGCCTACTTCGAGAGCGAGTCGCCCGACCGCGCTAAGAGCCTGCCAAGCGAGACCGCGCTCTTTGTCGTCAAGACGTTCACGAGCGAGGACGTCGCCGCGATCGCCGACGGCGAAGCGCTTGGCGCCAATTCAAGGTATCCCGTCGATTTGCAGGGCGCGATCGAGGGGAACTGGGCACTACGTGACGAACGGAACATTATTAATTCGCGACTCGCGTTCGCGGTCAAGACGCTCACCAACGTCGTCGCGGACCAGCTCGTTGCGATCGGCGACGAAGTCGACGATGAAAACGTCCTCGCCTTTGAGGACTGGGACGAGATCTACGCCGCCGCGGTCGCGCGTAAAAAGGTCGCCTCATGGCGTGAAGATATCGTCGCGACGCAGGCGAAGCTCGCCACGATGAACAGACATTGCAACCTCGTGGAGAAGACGCTCCTGGCCGCCGAACGCGGAGTCCAAGAGTGTCAGGACGCGATCGACGCGCTCATCGCCGACAACGCGATGAAGGCGGCCAAGATCGCTCAGGCGCAGTTCGCCGCGCTCGAAAGAGCGGAAGCCGCGTCCAGGACCGCCGCCGCCGGCGTCTCGCTCGACTCCGACATCTGATTGATCTTCCCGGTAACCTCCCGCCCTATCAAGCCGCGCTTCTGTTCCTGGAGCGCGGCTTTTTTTATCGCGACGCGAGCGCAATAAAAAAGGCGCCGTCCTAAGGCGGCGCCTGGCGTTCCCCTGAGAAGACGATCAGTCTTCGTCTTCGAGGTCGTCTTCGTAAACGTTTTCGTCGGCGTTAAGCTGATCGAATTCCTCGTCGATCGAAGTCTCTTGCGCCTCCGAGCTATCCTTAGACGCGTCGCCGCTCTCTTTCCCTCCGAGCTCGTCGTCCGATTCAAAGAGTTCGTCGAACTCCACGTCTGAAATTTTTGGGAAATCTATATCGAAATCGTCGTCGAAATCGTCCTCTTCGAGGTTCGCTTCAGAGCCGTAGCCGTCGAAATGGAAAGTCTGATCGTCGCCGCCGCCCTCGCTATAATATTCTCCGTCGTTCTCGACGATGAAGCCCTCGAACTCTTCCGCGTTGTATTCGATATACTCCACGTCGCCAGGCTCAAGGTTGCTGCTCGCGCCAGCCTGGTAGTCTTCTTCGCCCGAATGGTTGATATCGTCGGCAAGATCGTCGTTGTGTCGATTATCTTTCATCATCACGCCCCCCTATCTTCATTACGACGGCGCGACTCAGACGCCAAATTCTGAGACGCGCCGCGGCTAATTATATATAACATGCAGACAAACTGTCGAAAAGAGTTGAAAACTTTTTTTCTCAAAAAAGTCGCGTTTTTACGCCGATTTACACGCCCTTCACGTTTATGAGCTTAAAAATCGCGCTGCGCGCCGCTCTCAAGATGAACCGCGCTCGCGCCTCGACGCCTTGTCGTATCCCGCGTTTGCTCTAAAATGGACAGGATTGACGACGCTTGGTCGGCGCGGTCATCGAGAGTCACGCTGAAGACAAGCTTAATATATTAATGTAGTGTAATTGGGGATATTGACGGTGTATCGAACTAAAACCTGCGGCGAGTTGCGCCGCGCAGACGTCGGCAAGTCCGTAACGCTCTGCGGTTGGGTTGATTCCGCGCGCGATCACAGCGGCGTTTTCTTTATTAATATTCGCGACCGATACGGTAAGACGCAGACGGTCTTTGACGCCGCGTCGGATCATGAACTCTTCGAACGCGTTAAGAAGCTTCATAACGAAGACGTCGTTCAGATTACCGGCGAGGTCCTCGCGCGACCCGACGGACTCGTCAATCCCGATATGCCGACGGGCGAAATCGAGGTCCGCGCAACGAAACTCGTCCTCCTGAACCGCTCGGAAACCGTCCCCTTTCTCCCGACCGCGCCTGAGATCCCCTCGGAAGAGGCGAGACTCAAGTATCGATACATCGAACTGCGTCGACCCGAGACGCAGCGCGTCCTCGCGCTCCGGCACCGTATCACGAAGACGCTCCGCGACTATTTCGACGAAAACGATTTCCTTGAAATCGAGACCCCGATCCTCGGCCGTAGCACGCCCGAAGGCGCGCGAGACTATCTCGTGCCGAGCAGAATTACGCAGGGCGCCTTCTACGCGCTCCCGCAGTCCCCGCAGCTCTACAAGCAGCTCCTCATGATCGCGGGCTACGACCGCTACGTCCAGGTCGCGCGGTGCTTCCGCGACGAAGACCTCCGCGCCGATCGACAGCCTGAATTCACCCAGCTCGATATGGAGATGGCCTTCGTCGAGATGGAGGACGTGATCGACGTCATTAGCCGCCTCGTTCAACGCCTGATGAAGGAGATCAAGGGCGTCGATATCTCGCTACCCCTCCCGCGCATCTGCTACGACGAGGCGATGGAGCGCTTTGGAAGCGACGCGCCCGACCTGCGATACGGCATGGAGATTAAGGACGTCACGGAGATCGCCAAGACGGTCGATTTCAGGGTCTTCCGCAACGTCGCGGAGGGCGGCGGACGCGTCCGCGGAATCAACGTCAAGGACGCCGCCGACAAATATTCACGCAAGGATATCGACAATCTGACCTCTTGGACCGCCGAGCAGTTCGGCGCGAAGGGAATCGTCTGGTTCAAAGTCGACGCGGAAGGGACACCGGGGGGCCCAAGCGCCAAGAATTTCTCACAGGAAGCGCTCGAAGCGATCGGCGAGAAGCTCGAGGTCGAACCGAACGACCTGCTACTCTTCTCGTGCGGCGACTTCAACCTGACGTGCCGCGTCCTCAACGGTCTGCGACGACGGCTCGCCGCCGAGCTCAAACTCTACGATCCGGAGGAAATGAACTTCTGCTGGGTCGTACAATTCCCGATGTTCCACTGGGACGAGGAAGAAAATCGCTGGGTCGCCGAGCACCATCCCTTCACGGCGCCCCTTGACGAAGACCTCAAGAAACTCGACGGCGACCACGACGACGCCGGCTCGATGCGCGCGCAAGCCTACGACCTCGTCCTCAACGGCTTCGAGGCGGGCGGCGGTACGATACGAATCCACGATCCGGAAGTTCAGAACAAAGTCTTCAGCCTCCTCGGCATGACCCGCGAACAGGCGAAGGAACGCTTCGGGTTCCTCGTCGACGCGCTACGATTCGGCGCGCCCCCTCACGGTGGGTTCGCGCTCGGACTCGATCGTATCGTCATGCTCTTCGCGGGCGTCGACAATATCCGCGACTGCATCGCGTTCCCGAAGACGACGAAAGCAAGCGACCTCATGACGGGCGCGCCCGCGCCGGTCGATCCGAAGCAGCTCGACGAGCTCGCGATCAAATCGATCGCCGAAGAAAAAGCCGAAGAAGAAGACAAAGAAGACGAGGAATGACGACCCCTTGAGGGCAGCGCAACTATGACCGAATATGACATGATTCAGGAAGCCGTCGCGGCGATCAGAACGCGATGGACCAAAAGAGCCGACGTCGGAATCGTGCTCGGCACCGGCCTGGGCGCTCTCGCCGACCGAATCGACGCCGACCTCGCGATCCCCTACGAAGAACTCCCGCATTTCGCGCGCTCGACCGTCGAAACGCACGCCGGCAAGCTGATACTCGGAACGCTCGAGGGGAAAACGATCGTCGCCATGCAGGGTCGGTTCCACTATTACGAAGGGTTCACGGCGAAGCAGATTACCTTCCCGATCCGCGTTATGCGCGCGCTCGGCGCGGAAACGCTCGTCGTCTCGAACGCGTGCGGAGGGCTCAACCCTCAGTTCAAGGCGGGCGACGTCATGCTCATCGAGGACCACATCAACCTCCTCGGGATCAATCCCCTGATTGGCTCGAACGACGAACGCCTCGGACCAAGGTATCCCGACATGATCGAACCCTACTCCCACGCGCTCATCGAAAAGGCTCAGAAGGTGGCGCTCGAGAACGCGATTCCGCTCCAGAAGGGCGTTTACGTCGCGGTTGCGGGCCCTAACCTCGAGACGCGCGCGGAATATCGGTTCCTCCGCGCGATCGGCGCCGACGTCGTTGGAATGTCGACCGTTCCGGAAACGATCGTCGCGGTCCACGCGGGCATGAAGGTCCTGGGACTCTCCATCGTGACGGATATGGGGCTCGCCGACGCGCTTGAGCCCGTCAACGTCGAGCGCATCGTCGCGAACGCGATGAACGCGGAGCCGAAAATGAACGCGATCATCTGCGGCGTCCTCCAATCCCTGTAATCCTCCGACGCGTCTGCGTTGCGCCGACGCCTTTTTCAGCGATAGACATGTCAAACGAACAAGCATTATCCGGACACTCCGATCAGAACGACTCCACTTCCCCCTTGAGCGCCGATTTCCCACGAAACGAAGAGCGCGTCATCGAGCGATGGCGCAAGCTCGACGTCTATAAGGAATCTCTTAAACGTCGGCGCGCCGACAACAAAGGAACTTTCGTCTTCTACGAAGGTCCGCCGACCGCGAACGGCATGCCCCACCCCGGCCACTGCCTCACTCGCGCGATCAAGGACCTCTATCCTCGTTACAAGACGATGAAAGGGTACCTCTGCGAGCGTAAGGCGGGCTGGGACACGCACGGACTGCCCGTCGAGGTCGAGGTCGGAAAAGAGCTTGTCAACGAGGGACTGATCGCCGAAAACTCGAAGGAAGAGATCGAAAAATTCGGGATCGAACCCTTCGTGCATCGATGCGTTGAAAACGTCTTCCGCTACACCTCGGAGTGGGAAGCGCTCACCGAACGGATCGGATTCTGGGTCGACCTGCGCAACGCGTACGCAACCTACCGACGTTCCTTTGTCGAAAGCGTCTGGTTCGTCCTCAAGAACTTCTTCGATCGAGGGCTCCTCTATCAGGGTCATAAAATCGTCTGGTGGTGGGCGCAGGGCGGCACCGCGCTCTCGGCGGGCGAAGTGGGCCAGGGATACCGCGAGGTCGGCGATCCGAGCGTCTTCGTGCGATGTCCCGTCGTCAACGACTCCGACGACCCGAAATGGAAGGACGTCGATCTCCTCGTATGGACGACCACGCCATGGACGCTCCCGAGCAACCAGTTTGTCGCGGTTCACCCGGAACTCGAATATTCCGCGATCAAGCTCGTGACGAAGGACGGCGTCGAGGACGACCGCGCGATGATTATCGCGACGAATCTCGTCGAGACGATCGCGTCGAAGATCAAAGGGACGGCGAAGGTCCTCTTCACATGCCGCGGCGACGAGCTCCTCGACATGCGCTACGTCCCGCCCTTCGACTGCTATTATAAGACGCAGGGTCCCCTTAAGGGCGCGCTCAAGGAGGGCGGAGAAATCTACCGCTCATGGCGCGTGATTGCAGCGACCTACGTCTCGACAGAATCGGGAACCGGTCTCGTGCACCAGGCCGGCGCGTTCGGCGAAGACGACTTCAACTCCCTTATGGAGGAACAGCGTCGTTTCGTCGACGGCCAGGGGCCCGAGCTCCTCTGCGCGGTCGCGCCGAATGGCAAGTTCACGAGCGATTTCCCAGAATTCGAAGGCCGATGGGTCAAGGAAGCGGACAAGGATATCGTTCGCGACATGAAAGAACGAGGACTCCTCTACTGGCAGGAGCAGTATCTCCACGATTATCCCTTCTGCTGGCGCGCGCCGAACGATCCGCTGATCCAGTATCCGCGGCGGAGCTGGTTCGTGCGCACGACGGAGTTCGTCGACAAGATGCTCGCGAACAACGCGCAAATCAACTGGCGGCCCGAGCACATCAAGAATGGTCGTTTCGGACACTTCCTCGAGGGTAACGTCGACTGGGCGCTCTCCCGCGAACGATACTGGGGCACGCCGCTGCCGATCTGGGTCTGCGAAGAAACCGGCTATCAGGAAGCGGTCGGATCCTACGACGAGCTCCTCGACAAGCCGGGAATCTCCGGCACGGAAGTCTGGCGCGCCGCGCACGACGAAGCGAAGGCGAAAAAGGGAGACGAATGGACCGAGAGCGACGAAGATCTCTGGGACCACCTGCGCGTCCACAAACCCTATATCGACGCGGTGACCTACGACTCCCCGAAAGCGCCCGGCAAGAAGATGCGACGCGTACCCGAAGTCGTCGACTGCTGGTTCGACTCGGGCTCGATGCCCTTCGCGCAGTTCGGCTACCCCTTCCTGCCCGGCTCCAAAGAAAAATTTGAGGAGAACTTCCCCGCCGATTTCATCAGCGAAGCGATCGACCAGACGCGAGGATGGTTCTACTCCCTCGTCGCGATCTCGACGCTCCTCTTTGGCGACGAAGAGAATCGCCAACGCCTTGGCCTCGAACGCGATTTCCCGCTACCCTTCAAAAACTGCGTCGTACTCGGCCTCATGCTCGCGGAATGGTACGAGAACAACGCGGACAAGACTGATATCCGGCTCTCGGAAAAGGACGCGAACCAAGCGTTCGGGAAGGGCAAATTCTCGAAGCATATCGGCAAGATGTCGAAGTCCCTTAAAAACTACCGACCTCCTCACGAGATCTTCGACCAATATGGCGCCGACGCGCTCCGATGGTACTTCTTCTCGAACCAGGCCCCGTGGAACTCCATCGTTTACAGCGAAAACTCGATCAAGGACAGCATGCCCGAGTTCATGCTCAGGCTGTGGAACGTCGTCTCCTTCTTCAAGGTCTACCAGAAGATCGACGGCTTTGCGCCCGAGAAGGAGATCGACCCGGCGCTCGTGAAGTCCTCCGGCGGCATGCTCACGCCCGACGTTCTCGCGACGGGTAAAACGTTCCGACCCTACGCAGAGCGCGTCGAGCTCGACCGATGGATTATCGGCGAACTCAATTCGACGATCGCTTTCGTCGACGCGCGACTTGCCGCGTACGACCACTTCGCCGCGTGCGGTCGCATCAAGGAATTTGTCGATTCCCTCTCGAACTGGTACGTACGACGGAGCCGCGATCGATTCTGGTCCTCCGAAGCGAACGAAGCGAAAGCCGACGCCTACTGGACGCTCTTCGAGTGCCTCGTGACGCTCTCGAAGCTCGTCGCGCCCTTCGTGCCCTTCATCTCGGAACGCATCTGGCTCGAAACGACGGAAAACTTTGGCGACGCGACCCTCGCGAGCGTCCACTGGTGCGACTATCCCGTCGCCGACGAAAGCGTGCGCGACGACGCGCTCGCGCGGAGAATGGCGGTCGTTCGCGAAATCGTCTCGCTCGGTCGCAACGCGCGGATGGCGGAAAAACTTAAGGTGCGTCAGCCCCTTTCCCGCGTCGACGTCGCGCTGCCCGACGAAAACGCCGACGCCGCGTTCAAGGATTACGTCGAACTCATTAAGGAAGAGCTCAACGTGAAGGAAGTGAGCTTCATTAAGCGCGCCGACGAATACGTCTCCTACACGTTCCTTCCCGACTTCAAGAAGCTCGGTCCGAAGCTCGGTCGGAAACTCCCGCTCGTGAAGAAGGCGCTCTCCCAACTCGACGGGGCCGCCGCGAACGCGCAGGCGACCGCGAAGGGTAAGCTCGAGCTCACGCTCGACGACGGTTCGAACGTCGAACTCGCCGCCGACGAGGTCCAGATTCGACTCGTCGCGAAGGAAGGCTTCGCCGCCGCGCAGGGAACAAATTGCGTCGTCGCGATCGCGACGGAGCTCACGCCCGAACTCATTTCGGAAGGCGTCGCGAGAGAGATCGTCCGATCGATTCAGGACCGTCGCAAGGAACTCGACTGCAATTACGTCGACCGCGTCGTCGTTGGAATCGAGACCGACTCCGAGCCGGTGAACGCCGCCGCGACGCAGTACGCGGATTACGTCAAGGGCGAGACGCTCGCGGTCGAGCTCCGGCTCGAGGCGCTCCCTGACGTCGAACCCTCCGAGGTTAAGATCGACGGCGAGCGCGTCGCGATCTACGTCAAGGTCGCCGACGTCTAACGACGCCATCGGACCGACGTCGCGTTGCTCCCTCATCAAACGCGACCGCCTCGACGACTCCTCGTCGCGACGGTCGCGACGCTTATTCTATAATATCCACAGAAATGCAGGAAAAACGCTATGTCCGAACTACTGAAGCTGGCAGTCCTGATCTCCGGTCAGGGCCGTACCCTCAAGAATATCCTTAACGTCATCGAGAGGGGCGAACTCAACGCCAAAGTCGAACTTGTCATCGCCTCGAAGGAAGATTGCCCGGGCCTCCAATGTGCGGAGCAGCGTAAGATCCCCACCTTGGTCATCTCAAGCGACGGATATGAATCGAATGAAGATTTCAGCGAAGGCGTCTTCACGCCGATCACCGCCCGACGTGTCGATTACGTCGTGATGGCGGGCTATCTCAAGCTCCTCCTCATCCCTCACGAGTACAGGGACCGCGTCCTCAACATTCATCCGTCCCTGATACCCTCTTTCTGCGGTAAGGGGATGTATGGGATCGGGGTCCATCAGCAGGCGATCGAACGCGGCGTTAAGGTCACCGGCTGCACCGTCCACTTCGTCGACAACATCTACGACAACGGCCCGATCATTCTCCAGAAGGTGATCGACGTCCACGACGACGACACGCCCGAGACGCTGCAAACGCGCGTTCTACACGAGTGCGAGTTCGTCGCCTATCCCCAAGTTCTGCGCTACCTTTCCGAAGGACGCATCGAGGTTTACAACAGAAAAGACTGCCCCCACCGCGCCGTCAGAATTCTGCCGCCGAAAAACACAAAATAATGCTTTGAGAGCGCGCTCGTCGACGCGCTCGGCAACGTTGCGATCACCTTTAACCATCAGATTCTGCAATGGAAACGCTGCTCTTTGCCGTCGAGGACGCTCCTCGCAGCATGCTACCCATCGTGGCGACCGGCCTCTTCTTCGCCGTGATACTCGCCATCGCCGCATGGGGTATGAAGAAAACAAACGACACGAACGACTTCTTCCTGGGGGGACGAACGCTCGGACCATGGATCCTCGCGCTATCCTACGGCGCGTCCTACTTCAGCGCCGTCGTCTTCATCGGTTTCGCGGGGACCTACGGATGGCTCGTATCCTTTAAATCGCTATGGATCGGACTCGCGAACGGAGTTGTCGGAGGACTCGCCGCATGGCTCGTACTAGGACGCGCGACCCGAAAGATGACGCGCAACCTCGACTCCGCGACGATACCAGAGTTCTTCGCGCAGCGATATGGCTCCAACTTCATGAAGATCCTAGGCGCCGCCGTCATATTCGTATTTCTTCTACCCTACTCCGCCTCCGTTTTCGCGGGCCTCACGTACCTCTTCAAGGAAGTCTTTAACATTTCGATGACGAGCGCGCTCACGATCATCACGGTCGCGACGGGCGTCTATCTCGTCGTCGGGGGATACAAGGCGGCGGCGAGAATCGACTTCCTTCAGGGCGCGATCATATTTTTCGGAGCCCTATTCATGGCGCTCTTCGCGTTCTCCTATTTCGCGAAGGATTACGGGGGTTTCGCCGGCGTCGTCGAGAGGTCGATGGCGAATTATCAGGCGCGCCTCAACGGAGAGATGAGCGCGGTCCAGGCGGCGCCATTCGAACCGATACCGAGCTGGCTCTTCTGGTCCGTCGTCTTCATGACCTCGATCGCGCCATGGGGGCTCCCCCAGATGGCGCACAAGTTCTACGCGATCAAGGATAAGGACCAGATCGTCAAGGGCGCGGTCGTATGCTGCGTCTTCGCGATCGTCGTCGGTCTCACGGCGTACGGGGTCGGATCCCTCGCGCACCTGCTACCCGAGGACGCGCTCCGTTCGACGCTCACGTCCGACGGCCAAACGATCGACGCGAACAGGCTCGTACCGACGATGCTCGTCGCGTGCCTACCGTCCTGGTTCCTAGCGGTCGTGCTCCTGCTCGTCCTCTCCGCCTCCATGTCGACGCTCTGTTCACTGGCGCTCACCTCCTCCGCCGCGCTGAGCCTTGACCTCGTCAAAGGCTTCGTCGCGCCGAACGCGTCGGAAAAAACGCATCTCGCGATCCTACGCATCTGCTGCGGAATCTTTATCATATGCTCCTACTTTATCGCGCTCTTTAATCCGTCCTGGATCGTCGCGCTCACCGCGCTGAGCTGGGGCGCGATTTGCGGGGGTTTCCTCGCGCCATACGTCTACGGACTCTTCTGGCGAGGAACGACGAAGTCGGGCGCCATCGCTGGAATGCTCGCGGGGATAATCGTCTCCAACGCCTTCTACTGGTTCCTCTTCTTCAGCGAAGGCGCCGCGACCGCGAAAAAATTCTCGCCCGTCGGCGCCTCGATCGCGATGGTCCTGCCATTTATCGTCGTGCCCGTTGTGAGCGCGATGACGAAGAAGCTCGAGCCGGCGCGCGTCGCGAAAGCGTTTGCGGACGAGGAGCGCGTCGAGATCCACGTTCCCGTCGGCGAAGGGAGCGCGGCGGTCGTCAAAGGCGACTCCCTCGACGACTAAACTGTCATGGCGCGGCGATGCGAACGGAGTCGAGACGCCGCCGCGCGAATCGAGCTCGGAAACGCCTTCTCTCGAAAAGCGTTTCCGAGCGAAAAGACCTCTTGCCAGAATCTGGCAAAAACGGATATACTCGACCGCTGTCCTTTTTGTACGCCTTCCCGGCGTGCGCAAGGACCTTTTTTTAGAAACCTGACAAGTTGCAACGCGACGCGTTAAGCGGATAATAGACGAAATGGCATTCTTCCGCCGACGCGCGCGACGCGCTCGTTGGACGCCTTCTCTCGAAGGAACGCGTCAGTCTTCATTGAACGTAAAGGACGTCGAATGAAAAAGCGTAACGATAGGCGAGGCGCACGGTTCGTCTCGCTCTCTCTGATTCTTATTATCGCAGTTTGCGCGTGCTGTTCCGCGCGCGGCGCCGGCGCTCCGGACGAATCGAGCGCGCTGACGCCGACCGTGCGCGACAAGCAAATCGCGATCAACTTCACGCGTCTCCTCGAAAGACGCCATGTCTCCGGTGTCAAGATCGACGAGGCGCTCTCCGAGCGAAGCTTTGAGCTCTTCCTCAAAGCGATCGACCCGAACAAGATCTACTTCAATCAGAGCGACGTCGATCTCTTCGCCGAGCGTTACGCCAAAACGATGGGTCAGCAGGCTGAAAAGGGCGTCGTGACGCCCGCCTTCGAGATGTATCAGGTCTACCTGCAACGCGTCGACGAACGCTGCGCGATCGCCCAAAAACTCCTCGACGAAAACAAATTCGACTTCACGATCGACGAAGAGCTCATTCGCGAGAAAAAACTCCTGCAGTATCCCAAGACGGAGGCAGAAGTCCTCGACCGGATGCGCAAGCGCGTGAAGTCGGAGATTCTGTCCCTGGAGGCTCAAGAGCGGGATAAGAAGAAGGAAGAGGACGCGAAGAAGGCCGAAGGTAACGGCGCCGACGAGGAAGACGACTCCGAGGCCTCGGAGGAGGATTCCTCCGGCGACGCGGACTTCGAAACGAACCTCGACCGCCCCGAGGACCCGATCTCGAAGCTCAAGAGACGCTACGCCACGCTGCAGAAGCGTCTCCGTCAGACCTCGAACGACGATCTCCTCGAAATCTACCTCACCGCGATCTCGAACGCCTACGATCCGCACTCAACCTACATGTCCCCGAAATCCTACGAGAACTTTATCATCCAGATCGGACTCAATCTCGAGGGCATCGGCGCGACGCTCCAGTGGGACGACGGGTACACGGTCGTGAGACGCATCGTAAAGGGTAGCCCCGCCGATAAGCAGGGCGATCTTAAGGAAGACGACAAGATCGTCGGGGTCGGTCAGGGCGAAGACGGCCCGATCGAGGACGTCGTCGACATGAAGCTTACCGACGTCGTCGACAAGATTCGCGGCAAGGGCGGCACCGTCGTTCGGCTCCAGGTCGTTTCACCCGACGGCAAGAAGAAGCTCATCTCGATCGTTCGCGAAAAAGTCGACCTTGAGGACAGCGCCGCGCAGGCGACGATCTTTGACCTCAAGCCGACCGCGGACGGCGGCGACGTCGAGTTCATCGAAATTCCGAAGGGCGAGAACCCCGAAAAGTCGGGCCTGCGCGTCGGCGTCATCGACCTCCCGAGCTTCTACCTCGACATGAAGGCGCGCGGTAACTCGGGCGGACGGAGCGCGAGCGCCGACGTACGCGCGATCCTCAACGACTTCAACAACCGGAACGTCGACGCGTGCGTCGTCGACCTCCGATACAATGGCGGCGGTTCGCTGCCCGAAGCGGTCGCGACGACCGGACTCTTCATCAAGACGGGCGCCGTTGTGCAGACGAAGCCCTCCGAATTCGGCAATCGTCCTCGTTCACTTAACGACCCTGACCCCGACGTCGTTTGGACGAAGCCCCTCGTGATGCTCACGAGTCGTCTGAGCGCGAGCGCGAGCGAAATTTTCGCCGGCGCGATTAGAGACTATCGACGCGGCGTCATCGTCGGCGACGAAACGACGCACGGAAAAGGGTCCGTCCAGTCGATGATGGAGATCTCGAACGCGCTCTTCGGGTCGCTCCTTGTGAACAAGAACTCGATGAATCTCGGGGCGGTCAAGCTCACGATTCAGGGGTATTACCTCCCCGGCGGCGAATCGCCGCAGCTTCAGGGAGTCCCCTCCGACGTCGTGATCCCGCAGTTCACGAGCGCGCTCGAGGATATCTCCGAGTCGGACCTCGATTATCCACTCGCCTTCGAGAAGGTTGAGCCCGCGAAGTATCCCGTCTTCGACGTCGTGTCGCCTGAGATCGTCAACGAGCTCGTCACGCGTTCCGCCGCGCGCCTCGCCGCGTCGGAGGAATTCCAGGACGAGATCGAAAAAATCGATCATTATAAGAATAGCAAGCTGCGCAAGGCGACGCCCCTTAACCGCGAAAAGTTCTTCGCCGAGCTCGATAAGCTCGACAGCAAGGAAGAGACGGATAAGATGGAAGAAAACGTGCTCGGAGGAGTCGGCATTGAGCGCGACTACTATCTCGACGAGGTTCTGAGAATCACGAAGGATTACTCCGACATTCTTGCGATTCAGACGGCGCTCTGACGAGCGCTTCACGACGCGTCCGACTCCAAGCCGTGGGCGTCGGGAATCTGTGAGCCGCAACGCGTCCATTCGCACGTTGCGGCTTTTTTTACGGAGGGTAAAATGGAATACGGCGTTGTGTTGCAGAGCGACGCGTTTAGGTTTCGCGCCGCGCATTTCGTCGCCTTTCCGATCCGCGGCGAAGGCGACGAGGGCCAGGCTCTCGCCGAGAACGCGCAGTGGCTCGGGGAACGACTCCACGAGCATGATTTTCACGTCGCGTTGCGAATCGTCGGGCCCCTCGACGACGCCGACTGCGTCGTCGATTTCATCGCCGCAAAACGCGCGCTCTTGAAAACGCTCAAACGATGGGACGGTAAAACGCTCCTCGCGCGCAACACGCCCCGCGCGCGGTACCGGGAATCGCCGGAACAGGACGCGATCGAAATCGAATGGCGCGGCGCGCCGCAACCTTTGACCTTCACGGCGCCCCTCTCGAGCGTGTTATGGCTCGACGCGACGAACGCGTCCGCCGAAATCATCGCCGCCAAGTTGCTCCTGGAATGGCTCGATAACGCGACGCTGCCCTTCCCCCGGGACCGATATTCCCTGACCCTGCGGCTCGAAGAATCGCCCGGGTGTTTCGTGGAAGCGTCCCTATAACGCGACGTCGATCGGCGCAAACGAGGTCGCATCACTCGTCCGTCAGGAGGTTTCATCCATGGCTCGTCCTCGAAAAACCGCCGAACTTACGCGTAAACGCGCGCCGTCGAGCGCGCCGCGTCGAAGGCGCGGCAAGGACTCGTCTCTCGAGTTCCGCAACGTTCGCGTCGAAGGAGGGCTCCTCTCGAACGAGATGCTCGCGAAGATCGCCGCGAACGACCCGACCGTGCCCGGGCTACGACCCCAGGATTACTCGGACCGGCCGAACGCGCGCCTCAACGAGCTTGCGACCCGCGCATGGACCGACCTCAAAGACTATTGGGCGGTTTTCCGCGAACGCCGTCGCGAACTCCCCGACGACGATTTCGGGGTCGCGATAACGCGCCAAAAATGGCTCATGCCCCTCTTCGAAACGCTCGGATTTCATCTCGTCTATCTGCGCGGAGGGGAAGAAGTCGACGGGAACCGGTATCTTGTCACGCACCGCGTCGCGGAGCCCGTCGCGCTCTATCTCGATAGTTTCCGGCAGGACCTTGAGAAGAAGAACCCTCGCAACCCGTCGAATAGCCGGATGACGCCCCACTCGCTCATGCAGGAGTTTCTGAACCAGAGCGAGCCGTACGTCTGGGGCGTCGTCACGAACGGTTTAAAGTTCCGCTTTCTGCGCGACAACGCGTCCTTTACGCGCGCCGCGTTCGTCGAATTTGATCTCGAAACGATCATGGAGACGGACGACTACGGAAACTTCTACCTCTTCTATCTCCTCGCGCACCGCTCGCGGTTTGCCAAACGGACCCTGGCGGAGGAACTCGCGGAAGAGTCGGGCGCGCTCTCGGAGGAGGAAGCGGCGCAACTCGATTCCGGCTGCTGGCTCGAAAAATGGCACAATCAGGTCCAGACGGACGGCGTTCGCGCGCTCGACGGCCTCTACGACGGCGTCGCCGCCGCGATCAACTACCTCGGCGCGGGGTTCCTCGCATGCCGGTCGAACGAGGAGCTCCGCGAAGCGCTCGCGACCGGTCGCGACGCTCGGGGGAATAAATACGACTCCCAGGATTATTACCATGAGCTCCTGCGCGTCGTCTACAGGATTATCTTCCTCCTGATGGCGGAGGATCGCGGGCTCCTCTTCGATAAGGCTAGGAACCAGGACGGCGAGGCGGCGGCGAATTTCGAGCGGTATATGCGATACTACTCGATATCGCGGATCCGGGAACTTTCGCGCAAGATTCGCGGGACGCGTCACGTCGACCTTTGGCGACAGCTCAGTTTGGTCTTCCGATGTTTCAACGAAGGGAAACCGGAGCTCGGGGTCCCGCAGCTCGACTCGGCGCTCTTCAGCGAGAGCTTCACGCCGATCTTGCAGCGCTGCACGCTTGAAAATATCGATCTCCTCGCGGCGGTCCGGGAATTGACGCACACGCGGAAGAATAACGTCCGGCAACGCGTCGATTACCGTAACCTCGGCGCGGAAGAGATCGGGAGCGTCTACGAGCTCCTCCTCGAGCAGCGGCCCGAGGTCGACACGCGCTCGCGGCGACGCTCTGGCAGCTTTTACCTCCAGACGACGGCGGGTAACGAGCGGAAGACGACGGGAAGCTATTACACGCCGACGTCCCTTGTGAACTCGCTCATCGAGACGGCGCTCGAACCGACGCTCAAGGAGACCCTCGAGGGCGCCGAGAACGTCGCGGAACGGGAGCGCCGGCTCCTCGGGATGAAGGTCTGCGACCCCGCGTGCGGGAGCGGCCATTTCCTCGTCGGGGCGGCGCGACGCCTCGGGAAGCGCCTCGCGAATATCCGCACCGGCGACTCCGAACTCTCGGAGCCGACCCCCGCCGAGCTCCGCGAAGCGATCCGCGACGTCGTTGCGAACTGCATTTACGGGGTCGACCTGAACGAGATGGCCGTCGAGCTGTGCAAATTCTCGCTATGGCTCGAAACGATGGAGCCGGGGAAAGCGCTCATGTTCCTCGATCACCGGATCCGGTGCGGAAACTCCCTCGTCGGCGCGACGCAGCGCCAGCTCGACGGAATCGACAAAGGCAACCCGAGCGACGTCGTTCCCGACGGCGCCTTCACGCCCCTCGAGGGGGACGACAAGGAGGTCTGCCGGGAACTTAAGAAGCGCAACCGGGACGCGGCGAAGGGCCAGCACTGGTTCTTCGGAGTCGACGGAAGGGTCGACGTCAAAGGGTGGCAAGCGCCAGCCTCCGCCCCCGACTTCTCCGCGCTCCCGAACGACGACGCCGACGACTACCAAAAGCGCAGCGCGCGCTACAGCGAATACCGCGCGTCGGAAGAATTTCTGCGTGAAAAAACGCTCCGCGACCTCTTCTGCGGCGCCTTCCTCCTTGAAAAAACAAAAGCGACCGTCGAATACTGCGTGACGAACGACGTCGTCGTGAGAGCAAAGATAGACCCGGAAACACTCGACCCAACCCTTCTGGAGCGCAACCGGCAGGTCGCTGAGGAATATGACGCCTTCCACTGGGATATCGAATTCCCCGAAGTCTTCGGAGCCGGTTCCAAGCGCGGATTCGACGTTGTGCTGGGTAACCCCCCGTGGGAACGCGTGAAGCTTCAGGATAAGGAGTGGTTCGCGCAACGCGCCCCGGAAATCGCCAACGCGCGGAATAGGGCGACGCGCGTCCGGATGATTAAAAACCTTGCGGAAACAAATCCTGAACTCTTGGACGACTATCGTCACGCGCTGCGTCGCTCGCAGACGCTTAGCTCCTTTCCGCGCTATTCAGGTCGGTTCCCCTTCTGCGGAGCTGGCGACGTCAACACGTACGCGCTCTTCGCGGAGCTGGACCGGAATCTCGCTGCGCCGACGGGTCGCGCCGGATTCATCGTTCCGAGCGGAATCGCAATGGACAACACAACGCGGTTCTTCTTTCAGGATCTCGTTCAGAAAAACGCCATCTTTACCCTTTACGATTTTGAAAACAGAAAGGGGCTCTTCCCTGCCGTCGACAGCCGCGTGAAATTCACGCTTCTTACGACTCGCGGCGAGAAAGTAGCAACACGTACTAAGCCCCGAATGGCGTTCTTTAACCTCTCTACGTCCGATATCGACGAGGAAGGACGCGCTTTCACGCTGACAGGCGACGACTTCGCGCTGCTCAACCCGAACACACTGACCTGTCCCGTCTTTCGCGGCGTCAAAGATTTGGAACTCTCGAAAGCTGCCTATCGCCGCGTCCCCGTCCTTCTCCGCGAAAAGAACGAACGGCAGGAAGAAGCCAATCCGTGGGACGTCTCCTTCCTCCGCATGTTCGATATGACAAACGACTCTCATCTTTTCTATACGCGGGACGAGCTTGAAAAACTTGGCAGCGCCTCTGATTGGCAATCGCTTGCAGTCACCTGACAAAACCGAATTCTGGCCGCTCTTCGAAGCAAAAATGACGCATCATTATAATCACCGTTTCGGAGATTATAGCGATTTACCCGAGGGGTCGAAATCGACGCAGCTTCCCGACGTTCCCGTAGAAAGATACCTGAATCCGAATTACACCACTATGCCGAGATACTGGGTTCGAGACGAGGAAGTTTTAAAGCGGATACCAGAATCAACCCAATTTTTAATGGGCTGGAGGGATATTGCAGGAAGCACAAATGAGAGGACTGTGATCGCCACGATGACGCCGATTGTCGGATTCGGAAACACTGAGTCACTGTTCTTTTTAAAGGATGGCGGCGCGGGCGATGGGCTCGGTCACACCATCTGTGCCGATTGGTCGAGTTACGTCCACGACTATATTGCCAGACAGAAAATAAGCGGGACGCATTTATCGATGTTTATCGTCAAACAGATACCAACACTTCCCCCATCAACCTATTCCTCCCCATGTCCCTTCTCACCTGATATGACGGTCGCGGATTATATCAAGCCGCGCGTTCTGGAGCTTGCGTATACGGCGTGGGATATGCAAGGATTCGCGGAAAGCGTCGGTTACGAGGGGGAACCGTTCCGTTGGGACGACGAGCGGCGCTTTATCCTTCGATGCGAGCTTGACGCGCTCTTCTTCGGGCTCTATTTCGGGTTCGGCGAATGGCGCGAGGCGACGGAACATCCGGAGTCCGAGGAGGAATTCGCGGCGCTCACGGATCTCTTCCCGACGCCGATCGACGCGCTCGATTACGTGATGGGGACGTTCCCGATCGTGCGTCGCAAAGAGCTTGAGGACGAGCTTAAGATGCGCGTCGCGCAGGAATTTCTTAAAAAACGCGGACTCGAGCTCGGGGAGTTCTTCCCTTCCCACGCTCTTATCCGCGCTATCTACGGCGATATGTCGCGCCAGCCGTCGGCATAGGCGCGACGCGTCTCGCCCGATCAGACTTTAATCTCAAATTTATCGAGGATATATTTCGAGGCCTCTTCGAGATCGGGCTCCGCGCCGAGGCCGGGCTCGTCCCAAAGATCGACGAACTGGAAGGAACGCGGCGGACGCTTCTCCGTACCGGGCTCTTCAATGAGCCGGATCGGGAGCTGCGGAATCAGGTCGTATTCCAGGAGCTCGTCGAAGCGCAGGTAGTCGACGGGCCAGTCGGAGCCTGACGCCGCCGCGACCGCGAGGTTCGCGCGCCATGCAAGGGAGGTCCCGAGCTCGAAGCCGGTATAGACGTCGGCGTCGTTATTTTTGGCGAACTCGGCGATTTCCAGAATATTCCCGATTCCTCCGACGCGACCCGGCTTGAGACAGATGCATTCGCACGCCTTGAGGTCGAGCGCGATCTTCGCGTCCGCAAGGGATTCGATCGATTCGTCGAGGCAAAGAGGGGTCCGGATCGTCTCCTCGAGCATCGCGTGGGCGACGAAATCGCGGGGATTCAGCGGCTGCTCAACGCAGGAGAGGAAGAAGTCGTCCATACGGTAAAGCGTGTCCGAATGGAGCTCCATATCGAGCCCGCCTTCGACGTCGACTTGCAGTTTCAGCCACGACGGCGAGTCGACGCGCGCGAAGTTGAGGACCTGCACGTCCCAGCCGGGTCGGAGCTTCAGCGTCACGCGCGCAAAGCGGTCCTCCGCCGCGCGCGCGAGCTCCTTGAAGAATTCGTCTCGTTCAACGGAACGGTCGAAGGTCAGTCCGAGCTTCAGGGGCTTCTTTTCGCCGCCGAGCTTCTTCCAGAGCGGAACGCCCTCGAGCTTTGCCTGAAGATCCTGCCACGCGATCTCCAACGCCGCCTTCGCATAATTATTGCCCCTGAAGGGCGCGAACGCGTCGTTGATCATCTTCTGATTCGCGACCGCGCGGAGATTCGCCAACGCGGGCGCGAGGTAATCGCGGAGCGTCAGGAACGTCGCGCCGGCCCATTCGGAGGTCAGCAGCGGGGCGGCGCCGGGCGTCACTTCGGACCAGCCGACGGCGCCCTCGCCTTCCAGCCTGAGAAGAACCGATTCGCAAAACTTCGCGGGCGAATCGGCAAAGCGAAATTCTTTTTTAAGGGGAATACGTACAAGAAACCCTTCGATTCGATCAATGCGCATTTTATTCCAACTCCCATCATAGGCGCCGCGGGTTACAACACGAGACTGTTTGCGCAGATCCCGCAAACGACTCGCTATTTTATCAGATAGCTACGCCATTTCAAGTTTTATATTTCTCAGATGAAAAGAGCGAACGCGGTCTTTTCTTAAACGCCCCTTTTTGTCAACGTGGAGAAGGACGCGCCCCGGAAGAGGCGCGCTGCGGCATAATGCGACGCTGGAATTTAACAAAAAAGAGAGTTTTTAGAAAAAAGACTACAAAAAGACGGCCGTTTATGACGATTGTAACAACGACGCTGGTAATGCGCTTAATATCGGCGCGTTGTTCATTCGAGCGTCCTAAGGCTCTCCATGAGCCGCTAAGCATTTGCCGCCGCCGCGTCGAACGCCGCGGCGCGTTATTACAGGGGTATTACCATGAAATGGATCGCTCAATATTCGATCGGAGCGGCGCTCGTCGTCGCCGCCGCAGCGCTCGCGGCGCCACAGACGGCGCATGCGCAGATTCGATCGGACTTTACGACCGAAGGGGTCGGGTCGGCGAACGCGCAACTCGACGACGGTCCGAGGACCAGTCGCAGCGGCGTCTTCATCACGCCGAACGCCGGCGTTAACGAATCCGCGACGCCGATCAGTACCTACGAAAGCTCGCCGGAACTTCCGTCCTTCGAAGCGGAACTTGATCTTGACAAACTTCAGAAAGCGTACGACGCGAATCAGGAACGCGCGCGCTATCGACGCGCGCCGCGACCGATTAACGTCCCGACGACCCTAGGGATGCTCAAGGACAAACCGCAAGCGCAGCGTCCGAAGGCGCAGGCGCAGCCGCCCGCGCCCCCAGCGCCGCCGCAGGACGTGACGGCGCAATATCTTCAGTACTCGCCTAGCGGTAACGCGCAGACTCAGACGTCGATGAGCGCCTACCCGTGGACGCCCGCGATCGTCGATTCGGTCCTCGCAACGACCGACGCCTCCTACGCGGAACAGGGCGGAAGCGACCTCGAGGTCTCCGGCGCGGCGACGAACGACGATGAACTTGGGATCGACGCAACGGCGACGATCGACGACGAACTTGAGCTCGACGCAACGGCGCCCCTCGACAACGAACTTGAGCTTGACGCGACGGCGACGCTCGACGAGCCGAGCCTCGCCGACGACGTTCTGCGCGAAATCCACGGCGCCGGGGGTTCACTCGGTTCCTTCGACGACGACGCGGAAGATTTCATCGACGACGCGCCCGACGCCGTCGCCCCAATGCCCGAGCTCCAGCCCGAGGATATCGAGTTCGACGACTCCGACGACTCCGACGTCCCCGACCTTCCCGCCTTCGATGAGCTCGAACCGGCCGCGCCGAGCGCGCTGACGCAACCCGCCGACGCAGCGCCCGACGTCCACGACGACGAGTATATTCCTCGCGCCGTCGCGCCCATGCCCGAGGTTCAGCCCGAAGCGCTCGAGACCGACGACGTCGCGGCCCCCGAATCCTCCGCGCCGTCTCCGAATAAGACGTCGCCGAGCGAGCCCGCGCCCGCCGACATGGACTCGCCCGTCGCGCAGTCCCCGCTACCCGCCTACGGTCCGACCGCTACGCCTACCTACGGTCCAACCTACGGTCCGGCCTATGGCCCCGCCTACGGTCCGATCTATCCTTCCCCGAGACGCGTCGCTCCTTACGCCCCTCGGCAGGACTATATCTCGGTCGGCCCGAACATGACGCCCCCGGGCGCGTTCCACCTTCCTCAGACGCGCGGGATCCCCTCGCAACGCGTCGTCGGAATCCCGCAGCGCGGCGAAACATTTTCGTACGTATATGAAATCGTCGAAAACGACCTCGAGTTCGCGAACGACGACTACGCGACTTGGCGAACAGGGATCGTCGGCGGAGCGGAATGGCTCTATTGGACGACCGACGCGGACGTCTCCTACGCGACCGTCAGCGGCGCGGCGGGAGTTATCGACGGTCATGACCTCGAATCGGAGGGGTCAGGACTACGCGGAAGGTTCGGGTTCCGATCCGCAGCGGGATGGGACCTGATCGGAACCTACACATGGTTCAACCAAAGCGACGAAGGAAGATTCAACGCCGACCGACTCAAGGACGGTCAGACGCTCTCCAACGTCCGCATCGGACACGATCTTGAACTCGAATCGATAACGTCGCGACTCAAGACGGACCTTCAGTCGATCAACATCGACGTCGGACGCGTCTCGCAGATCGGCGCCTGGGAATTCCGAGCCTTCGGAGGCGTCCAATGGACGAACCTGAACCAGCAGACGACCGACTACGGACGGTATAGCGTCGCCTCCTCAAGCGACGACGACCTCATCGGCAACGAAATCGTCATCCTTGACCCTGAAGAATTCTCAGACGGCGTCGACGAAATCGCCGCGTCCGGCGCCTTGCGACCCGGCGCGCCGACCCTCGCGACGACCAGCGCGCTCGAATCGGTCGGCGTACGCTCGCGACTCAACGCCTACGGAATGCGCGTCGGACTTGAAATGCGCGTACCCCTCGCCAATGGACTGGGGATCTACGGTAAAGGCGCGGGCGGTCTCTCGGCGGGTCGCGTGAAATCGACGACCTACGACGCGGGATGGAACCCGAGAAGCGAGTTCAAGAAAACATACCTCACGCCCTCCGTCGACGCGGGACTCGGACTCTCATGGCGCGTCAACGGCCTCGAGGCGCGCGCGGGTTACGAGTTCAACGGATGGTATAACTCCGGCGTTGTCCGCGGCAGGAAGACCGACTTCCTCGCGCATGGAGTCGTCGCGGGAGTCGGGTACAACTACTGACGCACCCACGCTCGACGGCGTTGCGCGAGCAAAGAAAAAGCTCCGGTTCGACCCCTGGACCGGAGCTTTTTTTTATACCGTCGACGCTCAGAGGGGCGACCCGTCGACGTCACGGACGCGACGGTATCGGCCGAAGCCGTCGTGCGTGAAATCGAGGAAGGAGTTAAGCGCCGAACGGATATCGTCGAGCGGCGCGTAGATCGACTCGCCAAGGAGCTCGACCGTCGTGCGCTGACTGTCGCCCCAGTTCTTGTGGATTTGGCGACGCAGGCGCTCGAAATAACGCGTCCTCACGCCCTCGGGCTCGCAGTATTCACAGTATTCTCGATAGAAGTTCAACCCGAGTTCTTTCTCCTTATTGAGGTTCGCGAGCTCGCGGCGGAGCTCTTTCGGCGAAGCGATCCCCATCTCCGCAAGCGAGCTTTCGTTGAACCGAAAATAGACCTCGTAGAAGAGGAACGCGTCGGCGTCGTCTTTGAGGTTCCCGAGCTCGTCGAGGAGTTTTGACGAAAGGAGCTCAAGCCTCTCCGCATACGCGCGCCCTGCGGCGGTCAGGCTGAAGCGAGATCTCCCCTTCGCCGCAAAGTCGTCGGGGTATTTCTTGAGCGTCCGCTCAATGAGCGTCGACGGCGCGCAGAACTGACGCTTAAGCTTGTCAAGATTCGTGCGGTCGATGGAGCCCCAGCCGAGAATCAGCGAGCGCCGAATCTTCGCCTCCTCGGGCTCCTTTTCGTCGCGACGACGAGGCTCGCAGAACGTCTCGTAGAATCCAAAGCTCGGAAAGAGCGTCTGAAGCGCGCCCCGGAGCGCCGTCTCGTCCTCGTACGCCTCGTCGAGCCAATCGTTCCGCTCGAGCATCGTCCGATAGTAGAGGATCGTCTGCCCCTCCGTCGCGAACCCTTCGACGAGCTCCGCGAGGCGCTCTTCCGTCGTGAGCTCAGGAGGACGCTCGACTTTCGGCGCCGGCGCCTGAGGCGCGTCCCGCGGCGACTCGTCTTCCGACTCTTCCGTTTCGGCGTCAACCGAGCTCTCCGCGAATCCTTCCTCCTCGGCGCTTGCTTCCACCTCGCCGTCGTCTGCTCGCGCCTCGGAGGATTCGGGGGTCGGTTCTTCCCGCTCGTCGTCGGCTGGCGCTTCAGACGCGACGTCCTCTTCGGAGGACTCCTCCGAGGGCGCCTCCGAAAGCGCCATATTGATAAAGGACGTCTCGCTGTTAAGCGCTTCTTCTATTTCGTCGACGTTACGAATCGAATAGTCTGCGCCTGACGGGTACAAACATCGCCAGTGTTCTTTTTTCTCGTGGTAGAAATATTTATCGTGCGCCTCCATAGCGCTGATTAATTCGTCGGAAGGGAAGTCCAATTTCGTGGCGACGTGAGAGACTTTGAAGTTCTTCGGACGGCGTCGGAGCTCTGCATCGACGATCCGGAGGTCGTCAGAGCGCTTTCTGCTAAAAGCCTTGATTTCACTAAGATGCTCACAATAGCCGAGTCTTAGCGTCTCTGCCGCGATCAGGTCGTATTTGTCGCCACGAGGGTTACCGACAATCAGGTAGTCGCCGTAATCGCGAACGTTCTCCATATGCTCAACAATGAAGGACCTCAGTTCCTCCGGACTCTTGATTCCACAAAAGGCGCAGAAGATCACGGTTCTGACGAAGAGCTGCGAATAGAAGGCGATGCGCTTGCGCTTCATTCGCTGATCAAAGGCGAGCATGCGATCGAGTCCTGCTTCCTTAACCTTTCGCAGCTCGGAGTCGTGGAGTACCACCTCGCCCGTGGGGAGCTCTTTCATAATGCGCGATTTTTTGATCGACACGCGAATCTGCTCGTTCGGAATATAGACGCGTTCCGCGAGCCGCTTCACGGTCGTGCGCCGCTCCTCGGGCCAAAAGGCGACGAGCTCCCCTTCCACAAGAGGCCATGCGTCGACCCTAGCGTCGCAGTTCTGCATATATGCCCCGGAGTAGCTCTTGTATTGAGGGCGAATGTAGTCCAAGACCGTCTCGAGTCGCGAGCTTTCAATCCCCGCGGCGCGCAATTTCTCCTCGTGCCGTTTAAAAAGGGGTGCGTAATAGAGAATCATATGCCCCGACGCAAAGAGCTCGTCGATCGCTCGTCCGAGCTCGGCAAGATCTTTGGCGGCGATCCCCGAATCGGCGGAAGGGTCCGGCGGAAAATGCAGCGGAAGGGCGAGGAGCTCGTCGTACAGCCGCCGGTCGTACGGAATACTTTCGGGCTGACGGTAATCAGCGCCGGAGTCGTCGTTTTCTAGCGTGCGTGAACCATTCTTCTCGCCTTCAACGCCGGCGTCGAGAAGGGCCTGATAGAGTCGTTGATTCGGTTCGGAGTCGAGGGTCGCCTCGCGTTCCGGACGGCGAAACGCGTCGTCGCCGGCGCCGGGCTCGAAGGAACGCGGCTCGTCCGCAACGTCGAGCGTCGCGACGACGGGGACGCCCTCCGCGTCGAGGGGCGCGTAAGAATCATGCTCCTTACGCTGGAAGGGAGCGGAGTCCGAATTGAGAACGCGACGCGCAAGCTCTGGGGGAATATAGACCTTGTCGAGGAGCTTATCGAATGTCGCGGGCGGAGCGGGCCCCGTGGCCGCGCTCGCCTTCATCAGCGCGCTCGCGCGGCGATGGAGCGTCTCCTCCGCGAGACGTTCTTCCGAGTCCTCTCGCGCTGCGAAGAAACGACCGTCGGAGCTCTTGAAGGGGAAGATTTCCAATTCTTTGAAAAAAGACGCAAGCGTTTCAACGTTGTTAACGCCAAAGGCGGCAAGTTCGTTCGCGCGTCGCGTCAGAAACGCGTCGGAATAGAGAATCTGGCTCGATCGGCAGATCGAATCGCATACAAAGAGACGGGGGCAGAGGGGCGTCGTCGACTCCTTCGCGCCGTCGGGAAGACCGGTCAGAGGCTCGACTTCGCGGCGCTCCGCGAGCCGACTGTACAGCGCGTCGACGATGGGAAACTGATAGAGAGGGACGACGCGACGCTCAATACAAATCCCCAGGTTGACGAGAATCGCCGCCCACTGCTGATCGTCAAGGGTCCTGAGTTCAGATTCGAGGCCAGGAAATTCGGAATGGAGCGCGGATAAGAGCGCGTCGCGAAAACTCGCGAGTTCCACGGCGTTTTCCGGCGCCGCGCCCTCAGGAAAAGACGTTCCAAAAACGCGGTACGCCGCAAGCAAACAGTCTATCCATGCTTTCGAATTCATCTCGCTCTTCCTGCGTTAGGGTCCAAAACGTCGCGACCGTCGCCGAGTCTGCGACGATTCCATTTTATTGCGAAAAAAGCGTCCTGACAAGAAAAACGCCGATATTTTTTGCGTCGCTCCCCTCCTTTGCCCTTTTGGCAATGTCGGACTTTGCGCGCAATAATGCGGCGTAAAGTCGTCGACGACAGGGTGCAATTCTTGACGCCGACGGCTCTTGCGAAGATAACTAAGAGCGTCGGGCGATCTGTCTCGTCTGACGTCGAACCACATGACAGTTCATCCGGAGACAGAGATATGAACGATAATCACGATCCCCGTCGAAAAGACGCGGCTGATAACGCGCCTGAGTCCCCGAAGAACAACGACCCCTCCGATCAGGAACGCGTCCTCGGGTCAGGCGAATTCATCGACCTTGGCGGCGATTCACCTGAAAACGAGCCGCAACAGCGACCAGAGAAGGACCCGTCGAGCTCCGACGAACTCGTCCTCGACGATTCCTCTCAAGATCAAGATCAAGATCGTCAGGCCAAGGACGTCGACGACAAAGAACAGCGGGACGCGGCGCCTGAAAAAGTCGACGTCCCGCGACAGCCGACGCCGGTCCCTGAAAAAACGGAGGTTCCTGACGCCGTCGCCGCAACGCCCGACGACTCGGACGCTTCGAGTCCCGCGGAAAAGAGCGACGACGACGCGTCCGCTCAGCCGGCG
The DNA here is from genome assembly GCA_050949645.1 of Thermoguttaceae bacterium. Lineage (GTDB taxonomy): Bacteria > Planctomycetota > Planctomycetia > Pirellulales > Thermoguttaceae > RUG369. The sequence continues at coordinate 2,917,871 of JBMNGC010000001.1, read as the reverse complement.
CCGCCGCGCGGATCGTCGCCGACGATCGATATTATCTTCAACACTGGCGTGATCAGCGCGACGCCGGAGGAACTCGTCGAACTCTTCCGCAAGGGAATCGTGAAGCCCGGTTCGCCCGTCTATTTCAAGAAACGGCTTTATCGCGCGAACGATTTCATTCCCCAGCTCCGTCAGTCGCCGGTCCCCGACTACTTCCTCTCCCCCAAGCCGACCTTCAACCCCACCCCCATCCTTATCGGCCTGGCGGTCCTGCTCTTCATCATGACGGTCGCCGGCGTCGTGTGGCTCGCCTTCATTGTCAGCGAAAAGAAACCGCCCGTGACGCCCGACCAGCCGATCGTCGTCGCCCCTGAGGACGACGAGACCCCCGACGTCGACGTCGACGAGGAGGACGCGACGCCAACGCCTGACGCCGCCAGCGAAGAGGAACCGACTGACGCCGGCGAGGAATCCGAATCGGCCCCCTCCGTCGAACCTCAATCCCCCGAGGATACGACCGCCCCCGAGGATGCAACTGCGCCCGAAGACGTAACTGGGCCTGAAGATATAACCGCGCCAGAAGATACGACGCTCCCCCCGATACCCGCGGACGACGAAACGACGCCTGACGACGAAACGCCCGACGTTGGCGTTCCTGTCGTCGACGTCCCCGAGGACACGACCGATCCGGAAGACCTTATCGACGACGACTCGGGCTTCTCGGACGATACGTCGCCCTTCGACGTCGTGCCGGAAGACGAAGCCTCGTCTCAGGATTCGGTCGACGACGAACTCGAAACGGAACCGATCGAAATTAGCCCGAACGTCTACCTTCCGATCGACGGCCAAGCCTGGCTCACGGCGCCATTTGACGCCAATATCACGCGGATCCCGACCAACTTCCGCGGCCACAATTTCACAGCGATTCGAGACGCGTTGATGCGAACCGATTACCAGATCCCGGAACGACGACCGAACGAATCGGACGCGAACTACCAGAGTCGGCGCGCCGCAGCGGCGCGCCGCGCGGGCGAAACGCCCCTCTTCGGCTCCGTCATGCCAAACTCGCGACTCGCCTTCGTGCTGCCGAATATCGAAATGGTGCGCAACGACAGCCGCTACCAGACTGGCGTCGACTACGTTACGACGACGTACGACTCGCCTTCGAAAACCCTCTCCGTCATGAAGACGCTTGGAGGCTATAGCGTCTCCTTCTTCGACGGACGATACGTCGCGCCCTTCCTCCTCTCGAGCGGCGCCTACGGTCTCGCGATCGAATCGCCCCTCGACACCGGCTTCAAGTGGGCCAACTCCGACTCCTATTGCTGGCGCGTCAGCGGTCTACCCTCCGACGATTACGAGCGCATGAAAAACACGATCTGCGTCCTCGCGATCGCGGTCCTCGACTACCAGGGGCTCGGGGACACGGGCCTGCTTGGCGCGTCGGGTAACTTCGCGCTCTATACGCGTCAGGTCGAATTTTGGGTCTACGACGCGGCGGAGGGCGAAATCCTCGGAAAATTCTCGATCGACGACACCTTTGACGAACAGCCGAGCAACTACCGGTTCGGCGCCGCGTCGCCGGGGAGCGCCGCGCGGAAAATCGACAAACGTTCGATCGATAGGAACGCGATCCGCCAGCCCTAACGCGCGGCTCTCCCACGCGCGCCGAACGCCCCCTTTTTTCTTACGTCGCGTCGCGACGTTTCCTCGCAGGGGGGGCTGGCGGATCTCCGGTCAGGATGCATAATATCCCGGAGAAGAAAAGCGTTTTTACGCCGCGTCTCTCGGCACGACGACGCGGCGTCTTTTTTCGGGAGATCGGAGTGAATTTCGCGAAAAATCAGCATGTAGAATTTGACGGCGCGCGCTACGCGCTTGACCAGGGTCTCACGTCGGAGCAGGCGGCGGCTTCGCGCGCAAAATACGGCCGCAACGAACTGACGCCCCCGAAGCGCAAACCATGGTGGCTCGATCTCCTCGAACGCTTTGACGATCCGACGATTAAAATTCTCCTCGCCGCCGCCGCGCTTTCTCTTATTTCAACCGCCGTCGCGCGCTACGCGCTCAACGATCCGGACGCGACCTTCGTCGACACGATCGGCGTCTTCGTCGCGGTCGCGCTCGCGACGCTCGCGGGCTTCTTCAGCGAACGCAAAAGCGCGAAAGAATTTGAAGCGCTCAACAAGATCAAAGACGACGTCCCCGTCAGAGTCTATCGCGACGGTCAGATCGCCGAAATTCATATCGGGGACCTCGTCGTCGGCGACCTCGTCGTCCTGGAACCGGGGGACCGCGCGCCCGCCGACGGCGTCATGCTCGTCGTGTCGGAACTAAGGGTCGACGAGTCGACCTTTACCGGCGAATCGTTCCCGGTCGCGAAGGCCGCGACGCAGGACGAATGGAACCTGTCGACGCTCGCGGAGTCGGCGAAGCTCGGCTCAAAATCTTTCGTGGCGCGCGGGTCCGCCGTCTGCGACGGACGAGGGCGGCTCCTCGTCACGTCGGTCGGCGACGCGACGGAGCTCGGCAAGATCGCCGGCGCGCTCGAAGCCTCCGCGCTCGACGAAGCGGAGACCCCGCTCATGCAAAAGCTCGCGCGCCTCGCGAAGCAGATCAGCGTCGTCGGGGTCGTCGCCGCGACGGCGATCTTTACCGTCATGAACCTCGTCTATGCGTTCCGCGTCCGCCTCGTCTCGACGTCGATCGAGGCGACGACGCACGGGACCTTCGCGGCGCTCGTTCTCGTCGCGCTCGTACTCGGATATCTCGTCGTGCGATTTTGCGCGAAACCTTTCTTTAAGAGCATGGGAACGCCGATCAAATCGCCCTTCGTTGCTTTTTGCTTCTACGTCCCCTGCGCGCTCGCGGCGCTCTTTATCGTCCTCGCGCTACGATTTATAGGGCATGAAAGTTCCATCGCGTTCGGACTAGGGATTCTACGAGCGATTATCCTCTCCTTCGTCGTCGCCGTCACGATCATCGTCGTCGCCGTGCCCGAGGGGCTGCCGATGATGGTCGCGGTCAGCCTTGCGCTCAACGGGCGCAAGATGGCGCGTGAAAACTGCCTCGCGCGGAAACTCGTCGCATCCGAAACGATCGGTTCCGCGACCGTCGTGTGCACCGATAAGACGGGCACGCTCACCGAAAATAAGATGAAGCCGGCGTGGGTCTCCGCGAACGGTCGCGATTATTCGCGCGAGGAATTCTATCAGCTCGCCGAATCGCCGGTATGGCGCGAACTCGTCGACGGGATCGCCGTCGACAGCCGCGCGGAGCTCCATTTCGCGCCGAACCCGGACCTCCCGGAACGACCGATCGTCACGAATATCGGGAACCCGACGGAAGGCGCGTTGTTGCGGTTCCTCTATGACCGCGGACTCGATTATCGCCGGCTTCGAGGCGCCGTCCGCAACCGTCTTTACGACCTTGAGCATAACTCGGATCGCAAATTCTCCGCCGCGGTCGTGGAAGAAGAGGACGGTCGCGTCGTCGCGTTCATGAAGGGCGCGCCGGAACGCATCCTTGAGCGATGCTCCACAATCATGATCGACGGCGAACGACGTCCGATCGCTGAATATCGGGATCAGCTCCTCGCGAGTCTCGAGAAAGCGTCGGAAGGCGCGCTACGCGTCCTGGGATTCTGCCAGCGCGTTCTCGATTCAAGGGAGCGCGAACTCTTCGAAAAGGGCGACACGCAAGAGAAATTCGACGCGCTCCGCCGCGACGACTACGTTTTCGTCGCGTTCCTGGGGATCGCCGACCCTCCTCGCGCCGAGGCTCTCGACGCGGTCCGGCTCTGTCAGGGCGCGGGGATCCAAGTCAAAATGGTCACCGGCGACGCGCGTCCGACCGCCGTCGCCGTCGCGAAGGAAGTCGGGATCTATACCGGCGGCGCCGACGAACTCGCGCTCGACTCGGAGGAATTCGCGAAAATTTCAGACGCCGAGCTCCCGGAAATCGCGGAAAAGATTCGCATCCTCGCGCGTTCGACGCCCTCCGATAAGCTCCGCCTCGTCCAGGCGCTCCACCGGGACGGCGAGGTCGTCGCGATGACCGGCGACGGTACGAACGACGCGCCGGCGCTCAAAGCGGCGGACGTCGGAATCTCGATGGGTATCTCCGGATCCGAGGTCGCGAAGGAAGCGTCCGATATCGTGCTCGTCGACGACAACTTCAAGAGCGTTGCGACCGGCGTCTGGTGGGGACGCTCGATCTTCCAGAATATCCGGCGGTTCCTCCAGTTCCAGCTTTCGGTGAACTTCGTCGCGCTCGCCGCGGCGACGATCGGGCCCCTCGTCGGCGTACCGCTACCCCTCACCGTCGCGCAGCTCCTCTGGATCAACGTCATTATGGACACCTTTGCGGCGCTCGCGCTCTCGACCGACCCCCCGCGTCCAAGCTCGATGAGACGTCCGCCGATCCCGCGCGGCTCGCATATCGTGACGAGCTCGATGGGGCTCTCGATCCTCGTCGCCGGAATCTATCAGACGGCGATCCTCTTCGCGGCGCTCTTCGGAGGATGGTTCGTCGTGGGCGCGGAATATTCCTCGACCGCGACGGAAGCGCAGAACCTTGAAGCGCTCACGCTCTTCTTCACGATCCTCGTCATGTTCCAGTTCTGGCATAAATTCAACTGCCGGTCCCTCAGTCACGACGAATCGCCCTTCGCGCTTCTCTGGAAAAACCGGCCTTTTCTCGTCATTATTTTCTCGATCACCGCGACCCAGATCATTATGGTCCAGTTGCCCGCGGTCGGCAAATTCTTCAGAACCGTTCCCCTTGAGCTTTGGCAGTGGATCCAGGTGACCGCGCTGACCTCGACGATCATTCCCGTCGCATGGTTCGGTCGGCGCCTCGCGGGCTGGCTAGGGCTCGAAAAAAACGCCTGACGACGCGACTTTCGTCCTGTAAGCAACGCGACGACGACCCTCGTTCTTCAAAAGAGTCGGTCGCTAAGAGGCCCTTCGGCGCTTGCAAGAAGCGCTCGAAGGAATATACTTACGTGGACGGGTTCACGGCGCGCAACCGGCGCTCCATGAGTTCTCCTCCTCAGAGCGCCGACGCGAGTTTCGCGCCCTGCGAAAACAGAGACCAAGTTCGACTCAACAGGAAAGAATCGACTGAAATGGAGAAAACACTTTTAACGGGCAACGAGGCGATCGCGCGCGGCGCTTACGAAGCGAACGCGTCGGTAGCGACCGGTTATCCGGGCACGCCTTCAACCGAAATTCTCGAGAACGTCAGTAAGTTCTATAAGGACGACGTCTACTGCGAGTGGGCGCCGAATGAAAAAGTTGCGTTTGAAGCGGCGGTCGGCGCCTCCACGACCGGCGCGCGCGCGATGACCACGATGAAGCTCGTCGGCCTCAACGTCGCCGCCGACCCGCTCATGACCCTAGCCTACACCGGCGTCAGGGGCGGTTTTATCGCCGTCGTCGCGGACGACCCCGGCATGAACTCGTCGCAGAACGAGCAGGACACGCGTCTCTTCGCGCATTTCGCGAAAGTACCCGTCCTCGAACCCTCCGATTCCCAGGAAGCGAAAGATTTCGTGAAAGCAGGATTCGAGCTCTCGGAAAAATTCGGAGCGCCCGTCATCCTGCGCACGACGGTCACGGTCAGCCACTCTCGCAGCGTCGTCGAGACCGCCGATCCGATCGCGCTTAACCGCGTTCATTCCTTCGAGAGCGATCCGGTCCGCTTCGTGCCGGTCCCCGCGTTCTCCCGAATCATGCGCGTGAAGCTCGAGGAACGCCTCGAAGCGCTCGCTGAGGAGGCCTCCAAATCGCCCCTCAACCGCGTCGAGCTCAACGAAAGCGGCGACCGACGACTCGGAATCGTTACCTCCGGCGCCGCCTATCAGTACGTTAAGGAAACGTTCCCGGACGCCAACATCCTCAAGATCGGCTGGGCCTATCCCTTCCCCGACAAGCTCTTCAAGAGCTTCGCGGAGCAGGTCGAATGCGTCGTCGTCATTGAAGAGCTCGAAGATTTCATGGAGCAGCATCTTCGCGCGATCGGCATTAAGACGCACGGCAAGACGCTCGGCGACGAGAAACTCGTCCCGAACATCGGAGCGCTCGACGTCGACGTCCTTCGTCGCGTTCGTCGTCAGCTCGGCGAGAGCCCGCTGACCTCCAAGTTCGTCGACGCCGACCCCGCGATCGCGGAATATCTCCCCGTCGTCGACCATGAGACGCTCCCGGAACTCCCCGGTCGTCCGCCGGTCCTTTGCCCCGGCTGCCCTCACCGCGGATTCTTCTACGCGCTGAGTAAGTTCAAGTGCGTCGTTTCCGGCGACATCGGCTGCTATTCGCTCGCCGTCGCGCCGCCCCTCAACTGCATGGACACGATCCTCTGCATGGGCGGCGGCTTCACGGTCGCGCACGGAATGGACTGCGCTAAGAACGACCGACCCGTCGTCGGCGTCCTCGGAGACTCCACCTTCTTCCATTCCGGAATGACGGGCCTCATGGACGTCATCTACAACAAGGGCAATTCGACGCTCTGCGTCCTCGACAACCGCATCACGGCGATGACCGGCCACCAGGACAACCCCGGGACGGGCAAGACGATCAACGGCGACGAAACGTTCGCCGCCGATATCGCCGAAATTGCGCGCGCGATGGGCATGAAGAATATCTCCGAAGCGAACCCGAGCAACCTCGAAGAAACGACGAAGGCGCTCGATAAGGCGATCAACTCGAAGGAACCGGCGCTCGTCGTCTTGAAAGAGCCCTGCCCCCTCGCCTACAAGCGGAAGCTCACGACGGGTATGCGCGTCAACCAGGAAAATTGCAAAAAGTGCGGCGCCTGCATTAAGCTCGGATGCCCCGCCATTGAGCGCGACGCAAACAAGAAGGTCACGATCAACAGCGCGCTTTGCATCTCGTGCGGGCTCTGCAAACAGGTCTGCAAATTCTCCGCGCTTGAGGAATATGAACTCGAATCGACGAAGGGAGGTCTCGTATGACGACCCAATCGAACAACTCCACCAGCGTCTTTTTCGCCGGCGTCGGGGGCCAGGGAATTCTGCTCGCAAGCGCGGTCGTCGCGCAGGCGGCGCTGAGCGCCGGTTACGACGTTAAGACCTATGAGATTCACGGGATGGCGCAGCGCGGCGGATCCGTCGTCGCGCAGGTGCGCTACGGCAAGAAAGTCCGCAGTCCGCTCATTCCGAAGGGCGGCGCGACGGTCCTCGCGTCCCTCGAACGTTGCGAATCGCTGCGGTACGTCGATTACCTTGCGCCGAACGGCCTCGCGGTCGTCTCCGACCAGGTCATCGTGCCGGTCTCCGTCTCCCTTGGCGGCGCCTCCTACCCCGAGATCGACGAAGAGGGGCTCAGGAAGTTCTTCCCGAACCTCGTCTACGTCAACGCGCTCGAGCATGCGGTCGCGCTCGGCAACGCGCGCGCGGCGAACGTCGTGCTCCTCGGCGCGCTCTCGACGAAACTCGACAACCTTGACCGCGACGCCTGGATCGGCGCGATCAAGAAGTGCGTCAAACCGAAATTCGTTGATCTGAACATCGACGCGTTCAACCTTGGCCGCGACTTTGCGCTCAAGAATGCCTGACCGTCGCCGTCTCCTCGGCGGCCGCGCGACGGCGCGCACGGTCCGCCGAGCCTTTTCGTAAGTCCATCAACCTTACATCAACACGACGAATCATCATGAAACTAACTTTTGAGCTCCGGCCCGGCGTCGACCTTGTCGGCGTCGTCGATCATAACCTTCGCGATTTCCATGGCTTCGACACGAGCCTCGGCTCGAGTTACAACGCCTACCTTATCCGCGACGAGAAGGTCGCGCTCATCGACACGGCCCACCCGGACTTCGTCGACCAGTTCCAGCGCAACGTCACATCGCTCGTCGAGCTCGACAAGATCGATTACCTCGTCTGTCTCCACGCCGAGCTTGACCATTCTGGCGCGCTCCCCGAGATGGTCAAGGCGTGTCCCAACGCGACCGTCGTCTGCAACGCGAAATGCAAGGAAGTCCTTGCGAGTCTCTTCGACGTCGAAGGATGGAAGTTCCAAATTTTCGAAAATGGCGAAACCCTTTCCCTCGGCAAGCGTTCCCTCACCTTCATGAACGTCCCGATGGTGCATTGGCCGGAATCCTCCGTCGCCTTCATGCCGGAGGAAAAGATCCTCTTCTCGAGCGACGCGTTCGGTCAGCATCTCGCGACCTCGAACCGCTTCGACGACGAATGCTATCTCCCCCTGATCCTCGCAGAAGCCAAGATCTACTATGCGAACATTGTGACACCCTACGGCCGACAGGTTCTCAAGGTCCTCAAATCGGTCGACGAGCTGCAACCGGAAATGATTGCGCCCGCCCACGGCGTCATCTGGCGTTCGCACGTCAAGGAGATCCTTGAAGCGTACCCCGATTGGGCGTCGGGTAAATACGCGCCGAAGGTTCTCGTGATCTACGACTCGATGTGGCACAGCACCGAGCTGATGGCGGAAGAGATCTACGCCGGCGCGGTCGAGTACGGGAAGCGCCTCGCCGCCGAAAATCCGAACGAACCGGCGCTCGAAGTTCATCTCCTGCACGCGCGCAAGACAACCCTCACGCGCATCGCCCACGAGGCGCTCGACGCGGCCGCGGTCGCGTTCGGAAGCGCGACGCTCCACGCGTTCGTCATGCCCCAGATGGAGGCGGTCCTCGGGTATTTCCAGGGCCTCAAGTTCCGCGAAAAGACCGCGCTCTCCTTCGGTTCCCACGGCTGGGGCCGCGGCGCGCCCGAGATCATCCAGGAAACGCTCGCTGCGCTCAAATACCCCGCGCTCGACGCTTCCCCGATTGTCGCCAGACAACGCCCCAACGCCGCCGCGCTCGAATCATGCCGCAACGCCGGCGCCGAGCTCGCCAAGGCCGCGTGGGAACGCTATCTCGCCGATAAATAACGCGCGACACGGCTACTCTAAATAACAAGAGCGCGCGGCGTCTGGAACCGTTTCCGGACGCCGCGCGCTTATCTTTTTTCTGGAATGGACGTTAAGCCGGTTTACTCTTCCGCCGGTTCCGGAACGACTCGTTCGCCGAGTATCATGGCGCATTCAATCGACTTAAGGCTCATCCGGACGGTCGTCGTGCCCTTCTCCGCGTCGATGGTCGTAATCTCCGGGTTCTGGTCGACGCGCGTCGTTTCGCCCGTGATCGGGTTCCAGATATCGAGCCAGCGGAAGGTCCCTCGGAGCGTCGCGGTCAATTCCGCAGGACGGTTAGACGAGTTCGCGATGAAATAGACGTCGGTTCCATTCTTGACTTTGTGGATATAGGAGAGCATGCCGTCGATCTCGTAATCCCAGCGCGGAACGACGTTAAGGGTCGGCAGCTCCGTCCCTTCGACCGGTTCGAGGCGCACGTCGGCGACCGGCGCGAGATAATCGGCGGCGGCGCGGAGCGCTTCGGACGTCGGGCGCGGAACGAAGACGGCGCGGTCGCGATAGATCGGGTCTTCGTACGTCGTGAGATCCTCGGCGAGCTTCGGACGGTATTCGCTCGCCGCGTTGACCTCGCGCGCCTGCGCGAAGGTCGAGGGGAGCGTGATATCTTCCTGCCCCGTCTTAATCGCGTCGCGCGGCGCCTGCGTCAGGGGGTCGACCCCGAAGATTGACTCGACGATCTCGCAGACGCGCGCGTTCCCGTCGGGCCCTTCCGCCGCGATCGACGGAAGCCGCGTTGTCGCCAGGACGCGGCCGCCGGCCTCGTAAAACGCGAAGATCTTTTCAAGGTTCGCAAGGGAAATCACGTCCGCGCCCGGGATGACGAAGACGCGGAATTCTTCCCAGTTCGAGACGTTATCGAGGCGCAGGAGCGTCTCGCCGTCCTTCGTTTCGACGGAGCATTTCTCGTCGAGGACCTGAGGATGAAGGAACGTAAAGTCGCGCCAAAGCCGCGTCGAGAAGTCGGCGCCGACTCCGAGATAATCCGTCTCGCGCGGGATCAAGACGCCGTAAGGATAGTCGCCGTTCACAAAGGCTTTTTGGAAGCGGTAGAACGCCTTCAGGTTGTCGACCGGATACAGAAACGCGAAGTCGGCGACGTGACGACCGCCCTGAAGCATCATGGAGCATCGCGAAACGAAGTCGCCGTATCGCGGAAGGAAGCCCTTAAGCTTCGGGTTGCGCCATGAAATCTCAGGCGGAATGTAGACCGACGCCGGATCGGTCCAGATCCCGTGCGGCAGCAGCAGATTGCCGCCGCGCGCAAAGATTTCCATCGCGGAACGATACATCATCGACGGGTCGAAGGAATTATCGCGATAATTGCCGTAAATTTCGACAAAGCAGAGGGGGAAATCGTAGTTAAACGCCGCGGAGGTCGGAATCTTGAACCCGTCTCGGCCGTGACCGTAATAGTGAATCGAGTCGAAGAGGACCGCGTCGGAGTGTTTATGGGACGCTATCCCGTCCCCCGACATGTCGACCGGCTGGATCACATAGGGCCCCTGAGGGTGTCCCGTCGTGATCATGTCGATCCCGCGTTCGCGGCGCCATTCGTTCACGAGCTTGATGTAACCGTCGGCAAAGAGGCGGTTTCTCGTCGTCCAGAGTCGATACCGCGCCGAGGGCGTCTCGTCGCCGATCGCGCAGAAGAGCGCCGGATAATCGAGATCGGGGTCGGCGTTCCAGAGTTCACGGTACTTATCGTTAAATTCGAGCGCCCAGTTACGGGCCCCTTCCGTCTGCGTGTTCGTGATATCGTCGAAGAAAGACGCCGTGATCGTCGTTCCAAAACGCTCGGGGAAGCGTTCGTAGAACGTATCGTAAGTCAGCGACAGGAAATTCTTTACGGAGGATGGCGACATGTAGTCGACGAGGTCTCGAGCGTCGGCGACGCAAACGAAGACGAAGATCTTCCAGTCGCCCTCGGGGACGTCCCAGGTTACGGTCCCGTCCTGCGCGACGCAATCGCGGAGATTGACGCGCTCGAAGGTCGACGTATTCATCGCGACGGCCGCCTGCAACACGCCCGAGGGGGCGCCAAAGAGCGCCTTGTCCGCAAGTCCGATCGGGCATTTCTCCACGAATTTTGCGGGCCCTTTGGCCTCCCATTCGGCTTTGTCGAGGCGTTTGATCGTGGAGTCCGGGAAGAGTTCCTTCAGACGCCCGCCCGCCGTTCCGCTCGGGAAATCGACGTCGTCGTAGAAAATGACCTTCATGCCGAGCTTATCGGCGAGGTCGAGGGCCTTGCCGTACTGCCGGAAGTAGTCCTCCGTGAGGTACTTCGGCGTCGTTCTTGTTAGCGGAAGAAAAGTGACGCCGCCAAAGCCGTTGCGCTGTCCGACTTCAAAAATTTCGTGGATGATTTCGTCGGTGAGCTCGCCGTTCGTATGCCAGAGGGGCAGCCCTTTCAGGGGCGTTTTGCCGTCGTGAAACGTCGAGGGCGCTTCGTGGAACCAGACCTTGAAGTCTGACGCGGTCGCGTTAGCGGCCGTCGCGCCAAGATAGCGCTCCTGCAACGCTCTCGCCTCGGGCGAGTCAGGACTTTCCGCGACGCCGACGGCGCAGACCAAAAGCTGCGCCGCAAGCGCGACGGCAAAAGTAAATATCGTTTTCTGCATCTGTTGAACCCTTCGATCGCGTTTGCAAATTTTAAGACCGCGCGCCGTCCTTCTCATACGGCGCGCGGCCTCATTATATCGACGCGAAAACGCCGGGTCAACGCTCTACCGAAGGCCGCGAATGCAAGACGGCTAATTCAAATGCTGCAGATCCCAGTATTTCTCGCCGAATTCAGTCTCTCCCAACCTCGTATGACTTACATAGGGATACGAAAGCATGATTTTTCGCTGAGGCTCGGGCAAACTCTTCATCCACTTGGCATACTCGTCCGTGACGCGCTCAGCTTCGGCAGTGCGCTTTGTCGCCAAGTACTCGATTCGAAAACGCGTCAGCCGGATTTCATCGCGCAGCGTACTCGGAATGAGACTCGCCTCAAGATCGCGCCAGCCCTCAAGCGTTTGAGGATTGTTAGGATCGGACGGCTTGCGATAACCGGCACGGATGAAGAGCCAGGGATCGTAAGTCTGCTTGAAATAACCTGGCAAGCGAATATTGCTCTTGCCGCTGTTCGGCAATGCGCCGTTGCGCCCGTCCATAACAGGCGTCAGATCTTTCGGCATATTCTTATACCAATTCTCCAGCAGCGCCATCTCTTCATCCGGTCGCGGTTTCACAAGAATTTTCTGAGAAAACTTGCAAAGGGGATCTTGGAAAGACGAGAAATCGAGTGCGTCTTCATCGCTCTCTCCGGTTTCAACGTTCACCTCGCAGATGACGCCATCCGGCGATAGGTTTTCTCGGAGCTCTTGCCAGAAAGGATCGTCATAGGCTTCAAGAGGACAAAGCTCAAGATAAAGTCGCTTGTAGCAATATTTCTCACCTGGCACAAGCTTGTGCAATGGGCGAAACCTGGTTGCCACAGGAACGCCCGTTGGATTTTCGAAGCGATAACGATATTCTTCTTTAAGCTGAGGCGACGAAATAACAACCTTAAACCCATCCATCCACATATCCCCATTGGAAGCTTGGCGGTACCTGATGATCTCCGAATCAGAAAGATTTTCGAGATAAAAGGGGAAATAGACGGTATCCCCGAAATAAACTTCATTCGGGAAAACCTCGACCGTTCGTTTGACCTTGCCAGAGTCAAGCGCGTCTTCATACGCCACAACGACCTCGCCCGACGTCGGAACATAGGCGGGCTCTTCAGAAGGCGAATCCTGGGGATTCGATTGAGACTGGATTTGCTTCAGATTCTCGAACTTCTTGCTGAATTCAAAATCTGTCCACGGCCCCTCATATTTATAGGGGTACAACGCCATGATCAATCGCTGGGGTTCGGGCAAACTCTCGAGCCACTCGCTAAACTCCTCTTTGACGAGTTTGCCGTCGGGAGCGCTCTTTGACGAAAGATACTCGATTCGAAAACGCGTCAACCGGACTTCGTCGCGCATTGTACTTGGAATGAGACTCTTCTCAAGTTCGCGCCAGCCCTCAAGCGTTTGAGGATTATTGGGATCGGACAGCTTGCGATTACCGACACGGATAAAAAGCCAGGGATCGTAGCTCTTATTGGGAAAAGAAACAAGTCGAACGGCGTTCATGCCGCTGTTCGGCAATTCACCCTTGTATCCCTCTGCAACTGGCGTCGGCTCATTCAGCGTATTCTTATAGCATGTCTCCAGCAGCGCCATTTCCTCATCCGGCCGCGGTTTCACGAGAATCTTCTGAGAAAAAGACCACCTTGGGTTAGCGCTACCGCCGCCAGTTTCAACGTTCACCTCGCAGATGACGCCATCCGGCGATAGGTTTTCTCGGGCTCTTGCCAGAAAGGATCGTCGTAAGCCTCTATGGGACAAAGATCTAAGTAAAGTTTCCAATTGCAATATTTCTCACCCGGCTCAAGCTTGAGCGGTTTGGCGAGCGTGAAAAAGTCAACTCCCGTTGGATTTTCAAATCGATAACGATATTGCTCTTTAAGCTGGGGCGACGAAATAACAACATTAAGTTTTCTCCGCCATAGATCAAAATTATTAAAGTCGCCAATCGAATTGACTGTCGAATCGGAAAGATTTTCGAGATAAAACGCGAAATAGACGGTATCCCCAAAATAAATCTCGTTCGGGAAAACCTCGACCGTCTGTTTGACCTTGCCAGAGTCAAGGTCGTCTTCGTACGCCACAACGACCTCCCCTGGCGTCGGAACGTCAAAGGTCGTCTGACCCCGCGAGCACGAAAGCGCCAAAGAAAAACAACACAGCGTTGCGAGAAAGCTGAACCGTTTGTACTTCATTCTTCTGCTCCTTGAATTAAATTGCGCGGATCAATCCGCCTATTTAATAGGGGTTGATCTCATTCAGCAGCCTCAGCCGGCGGTTCCCGAGGTCTCGAATAGGATTGGACTCGCGAAGCCGTTCCAGAAAAAATCACGGCATGCGTCGCTAATTCGTCTTCATACCCCTTGATAGAGAGCTCATGAAAAAGGACGGGCGTGAATTATTTTTCTATTTTTTCAAAAAATCCCTAAATTTTTTTGCGGCAAGAGGTTTTTCATCACAGTCGAATCATTTCAAAAGCGCAACGGAGCTAACTGTTCAATTCCTTGCATGAATCAAAGGGTAAAGCGCCGGTCCCAGCCTCGGAATCAAATCTGAAAAATCAACTTTCCGTCAGGAAGCGCAGTTCATGATGGTGAAAATAGAGTTTCAACGCAACAGATAAGTGAGCAGAATGGGACGCCCCTCCCGCGTCATGCGAGAGGTTTGTCCCAAAATCCGGCGTCCGGCGCAATCGGCCCCTTTAATCAACGATCTTCGGTATGGACCTTGACGCCGGTAATCGTTCTTCTAAGGAACGAATTGGCCGATTCAAGTCGCAGGTCGGCGTAGCATGCCCAGTCGCCGCTCGTGTTCTCACGAGGATCGACGATCACCATCAAGGTAATCTGCTCGCCGGCGTAAGGGGTCAGATCCGCCTCAAGCGGCGCCCATTCATGCTCCGTAACGACGCGTTCGGCGAGCGTGATTTCCTCGTCCGACCCGTCGCGTTTGACGGCAATCTGATAGAGAATCCCGTCGCCGGGGTCGGAGCCGTCCATCTTGCCGACTTCAAGGCGAAGCGCGACGGGGCCGTCCTTCGGAACGACAAGTCTGTACTCGACGTACGCTCTGCCCATCGGACCGGCCATATACGGGGGATGCACCAGTCTCGCGCGCTTCGCGACGCCGCCGCACGAGGCCCCTTCCTGAATGACGTCCCGTGTGCCGGACCCGTTGAGCTCAAGCGTCGGCGCCTGATCGCGACGCTCGATAAAGACCTTCGGTAGATTCAACTTGCTTTCAAAATCGACAGGATACTCCATGAAGGCGTTCGCGACGTCGCATGAAAAGTCGAAGCTACGTCCGTTCGCTTCGACAGTAAGCGTTTCCGGCCCGACCTTCGTCGGCTCGGCGACGTCGACTCGGCTCGTTCCGCCGCCAAGGAGACGCTGCCAGAGCGCTCCGTCGGGATCGAAGCGGAACGCAGAAACGGGCGCGGCGGCGACAAGGACGCCGACAAATTCGCCTTCTTCCGGCTCTGCCCAGCAATGCCGGACGGGGTCGACGTTCGCATACCAGAAGCGTTCGGAGTCGAGTCCGAGCGGTCCCTCGGCGAAGGTCTGGTCGCCGGCGTCGGCGAAGGTCGGCGCCGTCCACTCGACGCTCCGCGCGCCTTTGGTCAGCTTGATCATTTCACCCTGCTCCACAATCGCTTTCGACGCCTGCCATGAGTCCGCCGCATATCCTTCGCCGGATTTTACGACGACCTTGTACGAAAAAGCGCCGTCAACCGGCTGGACGAAGAGGAACCCGTCGGAAACGCGGACCTGCGCGGGCCCGATCTCCGATTCGTCGTACGCGAGCGCGACGGCGGAAACAGCGTCGGACGACGACGCGATTTTGAACCCGACTTCGTTATTGTCATACGGAATAACCTCGTACTCGCCCGGCGTTTCGAGCATCCGGCACAGCGCGACGCCATTGCCGCGAGCAAGACGGCAGTCGGTCCAGATTCCACGACTGTCGAACCAGATATACTCGGGCGATTCGCAATAATCGTAACGACGTTCAGAGTTGTTGAGGCGCGATTCGACGAGAACCTTGCCGTCTCCCGACCAGGCGACGTACCCGTTCGGCGGCAGCTCGACCTCGCGGTCGCCGACCGTCGTTACAAGTCCTTCCGTTACGTTTCCATTGGAGACGACCGTCGTTCCGTCCTTATAGACGACGCAAAGCTGGCTGCGTGCAACGAGGTTGCGCGCGAGCGCCTCGCTCGTGTCGAAAGCGTCGCCCTTTTCGTCGAAATAGCGAATCGTCTCCGCCGACGTCTGCGTGTAGTACGACGCGATCTGCTGCGTCATGAAGTACGATCGCGCCGCCATCGGCCACCCGTATTCGCCGGCGTAGAACCCGGAATGACCGAACGCGAGCGTCGCGGCGATAAAGCGATCGAGAAGCTCGCTTCGTTCCTGAGCGTCTTTCGGCTGAACGCCCGGCGCGAACATTCCAAGATTGCCGATTCCAAAGTCGACCTCAAGATCATGCATCTTACGGAGGTCGAAATCGACGAGCCACGGGTTCCGGTAAATGTTATAATGCTGGTCCTGTCCGTAGTTTCCGTCGACAAGTCCGGCGTAGAAGCAGTGATGCGGCCCCTCGGAATAGGTTGGACCGCCCCAGTTCCGTTTCTGAATCAGGAAGATTTCACCGTAAGGATAGTAGACGCTCATGAAAGTTCCGGCGCCGGGAACGCGCTCGTCGTAGTCTGTTCGCGTCCACGGGGGAACGGACGAATGAACGTCGCAATAGGCGCAGCTGAAGCGGAATTTTTCCGCGTTGATCGGGGTGAGCTTTTCGCAATATTCAACGGCGCGAGTCGGCTTCGGCGCGTAGCAGCGCATCCAGGCGGGCTGCAAGGACCAGTCCGCGGCGCGGCTGATCATGTCGGGGGACCAGTATTCGTTGACGGGCGCAAAGTCCGTGAAGTTGTTATACGGTCCGTAGACGAACCCGAGGCGGTCCTGCATAAACCGGCAGTAATCGTACCATCCCTCGTCGCCGCCTTTGCCGGGCGCGGGCTTGGTGCGGAACGTAAAGCTCTCGCCGCCGTCGCGCCAGCAGACCTCATGGTCCGTGACGATCATATGGCGGAGCCCGTGACGATAAACGTCGGTCCAATATTTTTTATCGCCGTCTCGCGTCGTGGCCCCATGAGCTCGCCAGACGCCCTTTCCAGCGATATGGCGGTATGGAGAGGGCGGATTGGCGATCGTTGGAAGGACTTCTTCAAAGGTCGGCGAGAAGGTTATCACGAAGCGCTCGTAGACGTCGTTTCTCTTTCCGTCCGTCTTAACGCGATATTCCGCGCCGCCGTTGAGGGACGCGGTCGCGCCGCGACCTCGGAGGTAGGACGCGCCGCTGCGATACCAGTCGATGTGCGCGCCGGCGAAAACCTTTTCCTGTTGACCCGACCGCTCATTGCGTTTTTTCAGCGTCAGAAGGCCGAAACCGGGACGTTGGTTGTAGTCGTAGAGGTAGTAAGGACTCGTAAAGATCGAGAGGTCGTCAATTTCAGCGACGCGCCCGAAACCGACCTCGGGGACGACGCCGCCCTTGGCGATCGTATCGAGTACAAGGCTCTTGCCTTTGATCTTAAATCGGTATTCGACCTCGATTTGCGACGTCTCAGAACGGAGCGTCCATCGCGCGTTCGCCTGCCCGTCGGCCGCTTTGAATTCAAGCAGCTCCGCATTTTCGACCGGTTCCGTCGCGCCGTCTGCGCCGATGAGGTTGACGATTCCGCCGCCGTCGCAGGGGCGGAAGGAAGCGGAGTCGTTCCAGCGCGCCGTCAGATCGGACCAGTTGCCGGAACGGGGTTTATATTCGTAGATAAGCGTTCCGTCGGTCCCTTCATACACGAAGTCGCAGGAGTCGCCGTAGAAATGAAACGCCGGTTTGACGAGGTTCTTACTCGAATCAGGGAGCACGGTATCGTCGTTCGTGGGGAATGGGAGCCGCTCTTTGCCCGTATTGACGCCGAGGGGCTGACCTTCGAAGAGATCGATTCCCGGTCGCGGTCGTTCTGAAAATTCGAGGGGCGCTCGATCCTCCTTAAAGACGCAGAGAGAATCGAAATAGAGCGTTCGGTCTTCCGTGTTGGTTCCGGCGACGACCCGCATGCCGGTAAAAGAACCGCCTTCCTTGAAGGTCTGGGCTAGATCCTTTGGAAAGACGCCATAGCAGAGAAACCATTCTTTCCAGTTGACAGTGGCGATCTGCAGTTCCGTTTCCTTGCCGGACGCGTCGGCGAACATGAGTTTGACGCGGACGCGAGGGGTCGACGGATCGGTGGTCCAGCCCCAATTGTTGCCGACAACCCACATGGAGTATGCGTCGACGTCCTTTTCGGTGAAGGGGATCGGTTCCTTCGGTCGGATTTCAACGATCGGGGTCGAGCCGCTGGGGTCCTCGCAGCGGTAGACGAGCTTGCCGACGTAATCGCCGTACATCTGCTCTTCGCGGGATCGCTCGAAGGTCGCGACCGCGTTAACCGTCGTCACGGTCCACCCGTCGAGATTTTCAAAATCGACGAGCGGCGTTCGCACTTCCTCCGTTCTGCCCGCCCAATCCATTTCGTAGGGGCGTTTCCCGATTTTCTCCTGTGCCTGAGCGTAACCGTTGGTCGCGCAGACGGCGAAGACCGCCGCCGCAAGCGCCGTCAGAATGATTCCCTGTCTCATCGTGTTCGTCTCCCATGGGGTTGGACAGATCGCAGCTCGTTAAGCGCTCGATCTTATGGGAGTTATTGTATCAAACGAAAAAGACGAAATCTACCGACGACAGGCTGAAGGGGTCCGGACGCCGTCCCAGAACGTTGCGTTGAAAGTCGGGTCGCAGGCGCGTATGACGACTGCTTCTGCGACGTCCAAGCCTAAAGTCTCGAATGGGATTGGACTCGCGAAGCTGTCGGCGGCAAAACGCGGCGTCCGTCCTCTAAGGCTGGCGACAAGCGGCGCGCCGCTCGTCGATGATCACATACTTCCTCCCCATAGAGAACACCCATGAAAAAGATCGGCGTCAATTGTTTTTTTACTTTTTAATTCTTAAATTTACTTTGCAGTAGTACGCCATATCATTACAGTCAAAGTCTTTACTAAGGCGCACAGGGTCAACTGTTCGATTCATTCGTCGATAATTTATCGACGGTCGCCGCCACATTCCGCGAGGAGGGCGTCGGCGCCCATTGATCAGCGATCCTCGGTATGAACCTGAACTCCGGTAATCGTTCGTCTGAGGAACGAATTGGCTGATTCGAGTCGCAGATCGGCGTAACAGGCCCAGTCGCCGCTCGTGTTCTCGCGAGGATCGACGATCACCATCAAGATAATCTGCTCGCCGGCGTAAGGGGTTAGTTCCGCCTCAAACGGAGTCCATTCATTCTCCGTGACGACGCGTTCAGCGAGCGTGATTTCTTCGTCCGAGCCGTCGCGTTTGACCGCGATCTGGTAGAGGATCCCGTCGCCGAGTCCGGAACCGTCATTCTTGCCGACTTCAAGGCGAAACGCGACGGGGCCGTCATTCGGAACGACAAGTCTGTATTCGACGTACGCTCGGCCCATCTGACCGCCCATATAAGGGGGATGCAAAAGTCTCGCGGGCTTCACGACGCCGCCGCAAACGACGTCCTCCTGAACGTGGTCTCGCGTCCCGGACCCGTCGATCTCAAGCGTCGGCTCCTGACCGCGACGCTGGATAAAAACCCGAGGCGTATTCAATTCATTTTCAAAATCGATGGGGTAACGTCTGAAAGCGTCCGCGACGTCGCAGGCGAGGTCGAAGCGTCGTCCGTTCGCTTCGACGGTAAGCGTCTCCGGCCCGGCCTTCGTCGGCTCGGCGACGTCGACTCGGATCGTTTCGTCGCCGCCGAGGCGACGCTGCCAGAGCGCGCCGTCGGAATCGAAGCGGAACGCCAAAACGGGCGAAGTCACGACAAGGACGTCGACAAATTCGCCTTGCTCCGGCTCAGCCCAGCAATGCCGGACGGGGTCGACGTTCGCATACCAGAAGCGTTCGGAGTCGAGTCCGAGCGGCCCCTCCGCGAAGGTTTGGTCGTCGACGTCCTCAAATTCCGGCGCCGTCCACTCGACGCTGCGAGCGCCTTTAGTCAGCTTGATCGTTTCGCCCTGCTCCACAATCGCTTTCGACGTTTGCCATGAGTCAACCGCGTTTCCCTCGCCGGATTTCACGACGACCTTGTATGAAAAGGCCCCGTCAACCGGCTGAACGAAGAGGAACCCGTCGGAAACGCGGACCAGCGCGGGGCCAATCTCCGATTCATCGTACGCGAGCGCGACGGCGGAAACGGCGTCAGACGACGGCGCAATTTTGAACCCGACTTCGTTATTGTCGTAGGGAATAACCTCGTATTCGCCCGGCGTTTCAAGCATCCGGCACAGCGCGACGCCGTTGCCGCGAGCGAGCCGGCAGTCGGTCCAAATTCCGCGACTGTCGAACCAGATATACTCGGGCGATTCGCAATAATCGTAACGTCGTTCGGCGCTGTTGAGGCGCGATTCGACGAGGACCTTGCCGTCGCCCGACCAGGCGACGTACCCGTTCGGCGGCAGTTCGACCTCGCGGTCGCCGACCTTCGTGACAAGCCCTTCCGTTTTATTTCCATTAGAGACGACCGTCGTTCCGTCCTTATAGACAACGCAAAGCTGGCTGCGTCTAACAACACCGCGCTCGAGCGCCTCGCTCGTGTCGAAGGCGTCGCCCTTTTCGTCGAAATAGCGAATCGTATCCGCCGACGTCTGTGTGTAATAAGACGCGATCTGCTGCGTCATGAAATAGGAACGCGCCGCCGCCGGCCAACCATATCCGGAGACGCGGATTCCAGCATGACCGAACGCGAGCGTCGCGGCGATAAAGCGATCGAGGAGTTCGCTTTGTTCCTGAACGTTTTTCGGCTCGACGCCCGGCGCGAAAATCCAAAGATTGCCGATTCCAAAGTCGACCTCGAGATCATGCATCTTGCGGAGGTCGAAATCGACGAACCACGGGTTCCGATAAATGTTATAAGGCCGTTCCTGTCCATAGTTTCCGTCGACCAGTCCGGCGTAAAAACAGTGATGCGGCCCCTCGGAGAAGGTTGGACCGCCCCAGTTCCGTTTCTGTATCAGGAAGATTTCACCGTAAGGGTAGTAGACGCTCATAAAGGTTCCGGCGCCGGGAACGCGCTCGTCGTAGTCTGTTCGCGTCCACGGGGCAACGGAAGTATGAACGTCGCAGTAGGCGCAGCCGAAGCGGAACTTTTCCGCGATGATCGGGGTGAGCTTTTCGCAATATTCGACGGCGCGAATCGGCTTCGGCGCATAGCAGCGCATCCAGGCGGGCTGCAACGACCAGTCGGCGCTGCGGCTGATTATGTCGGGAGACCAGTATTCGTTAACGGGCGCAAAGTCCGTGAAGTTGTTATACGGACCGTAGACGAACCCAAGCTGGTCCTGCATAAACCGGCAGTAATCGTACCATCCCTCGTCGCCGCCTTTGGCAGGCGCGGGCTTGGTGCGAAACGTAAAGCTTTCGCCGCCGTCGCGCCAGCAGTCCTCATGGTCCACGACGATCATATGACGGAGCCCATGACGATAAACGTCGTACCAATACTTTTTGTCTCCGTCTCGCGTTGAGGCTCCATAGGCTTGCCAGACGCACTTTCCAGCGATATGGCGGTAGGGGGACGGCGGATTAGCGATTGTTGGAAGGACCTCCTCAAAGGTTGGCGAGAAGGTTATGACGAAGCGCTCGTAGACGTCGTTGCGCTGCCCGTCCATATAGAGACTATAGCGTTACTACAAAAGGAAATTTCGTAGAAATCCTGAGATTCAAGCTCTTTCACGACTATTTTGCCTTCGAAGAAGATGAGCATAATTTTAAGAAAAAGGTGCTGAAAAGGTATTTCAATGTTTCAGTGGTGGTTGACCTAGTTAGTGGAGATACAAGAAAATAAGGACAAAAGTGAGAATCAGCAAGGATAAAAAAGCTTGCTGATTTTTGCATTTATGCTTTCAGACTTATCAAAAGGACAAGTCAAGAATGGTGATTTTGATAATTCTAGAATGGCAAAAAGGAAAAGTCTAGACTTGTCAAAAAGACAACCTAACTATATAGAGTATAGTTAGATTGATAGGAGTTAGATTTATATAGAGCTGATAGGGTGGATTGGAGTATTGGGTAGGTGTATAATAAACAATATAGAGTCTTTCCAAGCATTTGGATATGATATTAGTTATAAAGATGTTTTGAAATTTGTATATCGATTAATAAAACAAACTTAAGAGAGGAGGGGCATTTTGGGATTTAATAAATTTAAAAGCCAAATTTGTAATTATTTTGGGTCATGTAAATATGCAAATAATAAAATTGAGTATTTTAAAGATACTCTTGATAAGATAGTTTATTATGAACTCCCAAGAAGGGATAATGAACAATTATTTCAAGTTAGAGATTTTACAAATACTATGGATTTAAACTTAAGCCTAAATTTAAATAACATTATGTGCTATTATTCAAATGAAGAAAATGCATTGATGGTGGGTGTTATTTGTCCTAATTGGAGTAATGGATGGAGAGGTATATCAAAAGATAAATTTGTTTCTGAACAAATAGAATATTTATTTCATTTCATATCGCAGTATGTTTATCGTAGTTATCAAGTAAATTTAATAGGGGCTATTGCCTTATCTATTGATAGGCCAACAGATTTTAGGGGAAACACTCTTAGATATGTATACGGGGGTAATGTTGCTCAAGAGGTAAATAGTTTTAAAAAGTATTTAGATGGTGATTCTTCTATTTTAAATTTAAGAACCTTAGGGTATCTAAAATTGATAAATGCATTGGATCCTTATGTAAATAAAGCAATATTCTATTATGTTAAATTCTTGGAGTTATATGAATTGGATTTTGTAGAAGAAGCATTAACTGCAGCAGATAATATGGTTGATGTAATATTTCAGTCGATAAAGAAGAGACTCAAGAAACCAACGCAAAGTCGTGAAGAAATGAGCAGCTATGTGTATGATGAAATCAGATGTTATAATAGTATTATGAAGTATAATTTAGATAGATTATATTTGTTAAGATGTAGGTTTACTGCCCATCCATCAAAATCAAAATGGTGGGATTTTTATGAAATATATGAGGTTGAAATAGAAACAATAAAAGATTCAATTCGCAAATTATTAATAGCCTATTTAAAATATGAAAATGAAAATAGAGAAATTGAGGCAATACCTGTGTTATGGAGTTCATGGTTTAAAGAACACTGTGACAAGATATATGATGCTGTATGGTTTCATAAAATTCCATAAAATAGTTTAATCAAAGTTTATATTTTTATAGGTATACATGGAAGTAAGAAAGAAACGGGAATTAACTGGGTATAAAAACTTTGTTGATTCTGCAGATGTATACTTAGACTTGCAAAAAGAGGAAGTCAAGAATATTAATTTTGATAATTCTTGAATGTCAAAAAAGAGAAGTCTAGACTTCTAAAAATTAGAATCTAACAATATAGAGTATAGTTAGATTGAGAGAGTTAGATCTATAAAGGGCTGATACGGTGGATTGGAGTGTTAGATAGGAAATAGCAAAAAAACTATTTCTTATGTAGCTCTAAACATATGAAATGAAGGGTAAAATGTTAGGAAAAATTAAAAATCAGCACTATATACCACAAATGTATTTAAATAGATTTATTGGATAGGTTACACTTAATAGGACAGATCTTTACTTAACATGGTACAATAAAATCAGGAGGAGATTTTAATGACCAGAAAACGTTATGATGAAGATTTCAAAAAACAGTTAGTAAAGATCTACAACCAAGGAAATCACAGTTACAGAAGTCTAGGTGATGAATATGGTGTAGCCGCCCCTACTATTAGAACCTGGGTACTAAGATATAATAATTCTAATTCCTTTGATGTGGAAGATAATAGAACTGAAGAGGAAAAAGAATTAATTGAACTTAGGAAGAAAGTAAAGCAACTTGAAATGGAAAATGATATTTTAAAGCAGGCAGCACTACTACTAGGCAAAAAATAGACCTTATCATTTCTAATAGAGAGAAATACAGTATTAGTGCAATGTGTGAACTTTTAAAGGTCCAAAGAAGTTTAGTATATTACCATTTAAATAAAGAGCCTTCTACTCCTTGCAATGAGGAATCCATAATTACAAAACACATTAAAGATATCTTTAGGCGTAGTAAAAATAATTATGGAACAAGAAAAATTAAAGTAGAACTAGAAAAATTAGGCCATAATGTTTCAAGAAGAAGGATATCTAGAATTATGAATGAAAATGGCCTGGTATCTAACTACACAGTGGCTCAATATAAGGTTCATGTTGCTAATTGCAATGAATCCTCTATTCCAAACATAGTAGATAGAAAATTTGATAATAGAAAGAAACTAGAGGTAGCAGTGAGCGATTTAACCTATGTCAAAGTAGCTGATAAATGGAACTATGTATGCACTTTAATAGATTTATATAATAGAGAGATTATTGGTTATGCGGCTGGGACTAAGAAAGATGCTAAGCTTATAGAAACAGCTCTCTTAAGATGTAAATACTCCCTAAAAGATATCAAGATTTTCCATTCAGATCGTGGTAATGAATATGATAATACACTAATAGATAACATTTTAAGTACTTTTAATATAGAAAGATCTTTAAGTAATAAGGGAAACCCCTATGATAATGCAGTTAGTGAAGCTACCAATAAAATATTAAAGACAGAATTCATATATCAAAGAAAATTTGAGACCTTAGAACAACTACAATTAGAGCTAGCGGAGTATATCTATTGGTATAACAACCTAAGGTTTCATGGATCTTTAGGGTATAAGACACCAATTGAATATAGAGAACTAAATATTATGACATTAGGAAAGGCATCATAGATATTTAATAAAATCTATGTTAAGTAGGATTTTGTCCAAAAAGGGGTTGCCAATCCACAAGCGTTCCGTCGGTCCCTTCATACACGAAGTCGCAGGAGTCGCCGTAGAAATGAAACGCCGGTTTGACGAGGTTCTTACTCGAATCAGGAATCACGGTATCGTCGTTCGTGGGGAATGGGAGCCGCTCTTTGCCCGTGTTGACGCCGAGAGGCTGTCCTTCGAAGAGATCGATTCCCGGTCGCGGCCGCTCTGAAAATTCGAGGGGCGCCCGATCCTCCTTAAAGACGCAGAGAGAATCGAAATAGAGCGTTCGGTCTTCCGTGTTAGTTCCAGCGACGACGCGCATGCCGGTAAAAGAACCGCCATCCTTGAAGGTCTGGGCTAAATCCTTTGGAAAGACGCCATAGCAGAGAAACCATTCTTTCCAGTTGACGACGGCGAGTGAAAGTCCGTTTCCTTGCCGGACGCGTCGGCGAAGATGAGCATAATGCGCACGCGCGGGGTCGACGGATCGACAGTCCAGCCCCAATTGTTGCCGACAACCCACATGGAGTATGCGTCGACGTCCTTTTCAGTGAAGGGGATCGGTTTCTTCGGTCGGATTTCGACGATCGGAGTCGAACCGCTTGGGTCATCGCAGCGATAGACGAGCTTGCCGACGTAATCGCCGTACATCTGCTCTTCGCGGGATCTTTCGAAGGCCGCGACCGCGTTAACCGTCGTCACGGTCCACCCGTCGAGATTTTCAAAATCGACGAGAGGCGTTCGCACTTCCTCCGTTCTGCCCGCCCAATCCATTTCGTAGGGGCGTTTCCCGATTTTCTCCTGTGCTTGAACGTAACCATTGGTCGCGCAGACGACAAAGACCGCCGCAAGCGCCGTCAGAATGATTCCCTGTCTCATCGTTTTCGGCTCCCATAGGATCAGAGAGAACGCATCTCGTTATGAGCGTCCGATCTTATAGAAGTATTATACCAACCGATAAAGACGAAATCTACCGACGACAGGCTGAAGGATGTCTGACGCCGTCCCTTGAACGCGGCGTCGAAAGTCGGGTCGCCGGCGCGTATTATGACGGCTTCTGACTCCTCGCCGAATTAATCGCTGCGATAACGATGAGCCCGACGATTAATGCAGGCAAGCCCATATCGAACTCCGAGCCCACGATCAGAAAAATCATCAGGATGACAACGCTTGACACGCATCCGATGCGGGGCGCTTGATTTTCAGATTTTTTGAAATTTTCGAACAAAGGAGGGTCGGAAATCGCATCCGCCGAGGTCAGCGGTTCGCCGGTCATCGGGTGGAATCGCGGTTGCGCGGGCTGTTCTGGCGCGGCGGCGTCAGATTTCGGGAAGGAGCGCGCCGACGTTGCAGCGCGCGGCGCCGTCGAGGCGGTCTCCGGCCGGGACGTCGTGCGCGCGGCGCGACGTTCGGAAGGAAGCGTCGGTTTGTGGTTGGTCCGAATTTCGCTTTTCTCGGCGAGTCGTTCGAGCGCTTCCGCGGTCGACGACCTGAGAGACGACGCAAGTTGCGACGGAAGAGGAGCCTGACTCTTGAAGCTCGCATGGAACGGGTCGACGCCGTCGGCGCGCGGGGATGACTGGAACGCGCTCGATCTTTCCGTCTTCGATCCGAAAACAGAGGACTGACGTTCGTCGTTGGAAGAGGTTTGCACGACCGACGGGGTCGGCGTCGGAGCGGAGAGTCGCGTCAGCCGTTCGATCTCAGAGACGAACCCGTCCGACTTGATCGAACCTTTCGCAGCGAGATCATCGGTTCCGCGCGCGTCTTCCGCATCGCCGGTTTCACTGCCAAAAAAGTCGTCGAGAGAGGTCGGCTCCAGGTCGAAAGGTTCGCTTCCCGCAAGACGCTCCTTAGGAACGCGTCGTTTCCTGGAATCGTGTGCGCCGAAAGGTAATTCAGGCGTTCTGTCGTTCATCGTTCGTTTTCCTGCAATGTGAAACTCTTCGCAATGCGCAACGCGTCGTTGCGCGAGCGTCCGCAACTATGACGCTGCGGGCGATCGTCAATCTGCATCCAGCAAACTCGGCGCGGATCGCGAATCGCCGGACCGGCGCTCACCGATCATCGCATCAAATTCCTCTTCCGTGACGATACGAATATCAAGGATTTTTGCCCGTGCGATTTTTTTCTGCCCGGGGTTCCTTCCAACGAGCATAAATGTCGTGTTGCGGGAGACGGCGGCAGTCGCTTTGCCCCCGTGACGCTCGATCGTTGCTTTGATCTCCTCGTGCTTGTAGCCGTCTAAAGTCCCCGTTACGCAAACGACGTTTCCTGCAAGCGCTCCGTCCCCTTTTGCCTCCTCAGTCGTATCGGGGAGCGCCATCACAAGTCCCTGTTCCCGGAGCTCCGCGCAGATGCGAGCGCCGTCTTCCGAATGGAAGAAGTTAAAAAGATTCTCCGCGACGACTTTACCGACGCCGTCGACCGTCTCGAATTCCTTCGCCGACTCGGTTTTCTCCATCGCGTCGAAGGAGCGAAATTCCTCAATGACCGCCTTCGCAGTCTGGACTCCTACCTCTCGAATCGAAAGCGCGGCAAGGAGACGCGCCGGCCCCGCCGTTTTGCTCCCTTGAATCGCGTCGACGAGTTTCGTCGACGAACGTTCCGTCGAAGATTTCTTCTTCGTCCCACTCCTATGCGCGTAGAGCTCCTGGAGCGCTTCCGGCGTGAGCCGATAGAGATCCGCAAAACGCGTGACGAGCGGCTTTTTGGTCCCAAAGAGCGTTCTTACGATCGGAGTCGTGAGAAGCTTAACCTCCTTCGGACCAATTCCGTCGATATCCATCGCTTCTTTCGAGGCAAAGTATTTCAGACGTTTTTGGAACTGCGCGGGGCATTCGGGGTCGCCGCATCGAATTAAAACAGAGTCGAGGTCGTTTTGCAACTCGGAGCCGCAGCTCGGACAATGAGTGGGAAAGACGTAAGGCGTCGGCGGATTCTGGCGGTCGCGGAGGTAAGTTTCGACGCGCGAGACGCGTGGAATGATCTTGCCCGCCTTCGCCACAATGACCGTATCGCCGATACGGACTCCGAGTCGCTCGATTGCCTTTTTATTGTAAAGGCTTGCCCTTGAGACGGTCGTGCCGGCAATTTCTACCGGTTCAAGCTCCGCAACCGGAGTAATAAGGCCCGTCTTGCCGACGCCCACCACAATATTGTTCAGCCTTGTCTGCGCTTCGTATTTCTCAAACTTGCACGCGACGATCCACTTAGGATATTTCGAAGTCGCGCCGATCTTTTCCCGTGCGGCGAAGTCGTCGACCTTAAGCACGACGCCGTCGACCTCGAAGTCAACCTCATGAAGCCGGCTCTGCATATCGAGAACGTAGGGCAGCGCACGTTCAAAAGTTGCGAACCGCCGAATCATAGGCGCGGTCGGGAACCCGAACTTGCGCAGTCGCTTCATGAACTCGAAGTGCGTCGACGCGATCGCGCTCTGGCCGGCGCCGACCGAATGGGCGAAGAACTGAAGACGACGTTCCGCGGAGACCTTCGGATCGAGCTGTTTGACGGTCCCCGCCGTGAGATTGCGCGCGTTCGCAAATGGTTGGAATTCGCGCTTCTCCTCAAGCGCGAGCGCGCTGCGTTCCTCGTTGACGCGCGCGAGATTGGTATTGGTAATATAGAGCTCGCCGCGCACTTCGAGGGAGCTCGGCGCGTCGTCGGGCAATCTCAGCGGGATATCCTTGACCGCGCGAACGTTCGCCGTGATATCTTCGCCCCAAATTCCGTCGCCGCGCGTTAGCCCTAGCGCGAGCTCGCGGTTTTCATAACGCAGCGCGCAGGCGACCCCGTCGATCTTAAGCTCGCAGACCCACGCGAGAGGCTTGTCGAACCCCTCCTGCGCCGCCTCGACAAACTTGCGAAGATCCTCCTCTTCGTAGACGTTTGCGATCGACAGCATGGGAGTCTCATGACGGAAAACCGCCGCCTTTCCGTCAAGCTTTTCGCCGATACGCTGCGTCGGGCTTGAGGAGCTCAGTAACTCCGGGAATTCCTTCTCGAGCGCGGCAAGTCGACTCATGAGCGCGTCGTACTCATGATCCGGAATATCTGGCTTCGCCTCGACGTAATAGAGCTGATCGCAGCGTCGTATCTCACGCGTCAGTCGCTCGATTTCTAATTGGGCTTCTTCCCGAGTCATATTCGTGTCCGCATCCTGTCGTCTCGCTTTTTTGTCCACGTAGATCGCATTGCCAACGCTGTTTCTGAAACAATCTTCACGGCTTCAACGCGATTAATAATTAAGAATTTCCAGCGCTCTCGCTACTTTTTCTAAGGGAGACTGCGCGGGCGTTACAGGATCCCCAGCTTCTTCAGTGCGTCGTCGGAGGCGTCGCCGAGCCCTAGCGATTCGAGCGTTCGCAGCGGCGACATGATCTCCTTCGGAAGGAGCGCGCCTGTGAGCATCGTCACGGCGTCCGCGACGGGCGTCGGAATTCCACGCGCCGCGCCGAGCGAGCGGAGCAGCCCGAGACCCACGGGAACGTCCTCCGTCAGGTACCGCGTTTCGAGCGTCGCAGGCCCTTTCGGACCGCCGGACTGCGCGTAGCTTTCGAACGTGGCGCTCGGGTCGGCGTGCCTGTCGACCGCATTCCGGAAGACGCAGTCCTCAAGGTAACGCGTCGGGGCACCCCCGTACGCGGCGACGACGGCGCGGCGTTCTTCGTCGAGGCGTTCGAGCGCGCGCCACACCGACGGCGTAAAACCCTCGCGATACATCCAGAATTCGCCGCGGCTATATTCGATGCGGGACGCGGAGGTCACGCAACCGAGCGTATGGAGCACGAGGTTCGGGTTGTGCAACGCGGCGTCGACGACGTTCGCGCGACGGTACCGATACGTGTCGATGAGACGGCCCGCGATCTTAAGCCCTGTCTCCGTTTTATCGGGCGAGATGAAGCCAAGCGCGTTGCGGACGTTCTTGAAACAGACGCGCACGACTCCCGGTTCGTCGATTCTCGCGTCATACGCGGGCGACTCCCCTTCCGCGACAATCGGCGATCGGTCGCCGAGCTCGCGACGAAAGTAAACGGACCCCAGATAGCCGGGCGCCACGATCGTCAACTCGGCGCGACGGAGCGCGGAACCGACGAGCTTCGCCGTTTGTTCAAGCCCCGACGTCTGCTGAAGAACGAGAAGGACGTCGATCGGGTCGCGTAACGCTTCCGCCGGGTCGCGCGTAACGCGCGCAATCGGTACGAACGCTTCCGAACCGTCGCGGTCGCGAAGCGTCAAACCGCCGCAGCGCTCGAGCGCCTCGAAATGCTCCATATCGGCGCGCGTCGTCTTAAGCGCCGTGACCTCGTGGCCCGCGCGCGATAAGATCGCCGCGTGCGCGCTTCCCGTATTCCCTGTTCCTACAACGCAGACCTTCATGCTGGACCTCCCGGGCGTGAATCATATGAAAAAACACGCCAAAAGTCAAGGCTCCAAGCGCGTTTCGGGGTCGAAGTCGCGAATAGTCGCCGTCTGGCGCGATATTGTCGAAAGTTCGCTTAAAATGCAGCGTAACCAACTTCGCGACGCCTTTTAATACGACGCTGATTTTGTATAATCGCCCTAACGTGGACGCGGCGTCGGAGTCGCGTCGAATCTTTGTTGACGGTGCGGTCGTCGTCGTGCTACGGCACAGGCGGACGCGGCGTTTCTTTCTCAACGCCGAATCGCGCATTGCGGAAACGAACGCGTCTAAACGTGGGAATGTTATGGCTGAAAAATTATACGATATCGGTTTGATGGGACTGGCCGTCATGGGTCAGAATCTGGCGCTCAACATGGTCGACCATGGCTTCGACGTCGCCGTCTTCAATAGAACGACGTCAAAGGTCGACGCGTTCCTGGCGTCGCCCGAGGCGAAGTCCAAGGGCGATAAATTCACCGGCGCGCACTCTCTCGAGGAGCTCGTTTCGAAGCTCAAGTCGCCGCGAAAGATCATGCTCATGGTCCAATCGAAGGACGCGGCGCCGGCGCCCGAGATCGCGCTCTATCCTGAGATAGCGGCGGTCGACGCGGTCATCGCCGACCTGATCCCGCTCCTCGACAAGGGCGACGTCATTATCGACGGCGGCAACACGCATTATAAGGACACGGAACGTCGCACGAAGTATCTCCAGACGCGCGGTATTCGTTATATCGGGACCGGCGTTTCCGGCGGCGAAGAAGGCGCGCGACGCGGCCCGAGCATGATGCCCGGCGGCGATCCGGAAGCGTGGCCGTTCGTCAAGCCGATCTTCCAGGCGATCTCTGCGAAGGTCGGTCCGAATAACGACGTGCCCTGTTGCGATTGGATCGGCGATCGCGGCGCCGGCCACTACGTCAAGATGGTCCACAACGGGGTCGAGTACGGCGACATGCAGCTCATCTCCGACGCGTACTGGTTCATGAAGCATGCGCTTGGACTTAGCAATAAGGAGCTCTACGAGGTCTTCCGCGACTGGAACGAGACGGAGCTCGACAGCTACCTCGTCGAGATCACGCGCGATATCTTCACGGTCGACGACCCCGAGACCGGCAAGCCGCTCGTCGACCTCATCCTCGACGCGGCGGGCGCGAAAGGGACCGGCAAGTGGATGAGCCAGCTCGCGCTTGACCTTGGCGTCCCGAGCACACTCGTAACGGAAGCGGTCTACGCGCGCGCGATCTCCTCGATGAAACAGGAGCGCGTCAACGCGAGCTCGATTCTTTCGGGTCCGGCGGTCAACTTTGAAGGCGACCGCGCCGAGTTCATCGAGAACGTTAAGAAGGCGCTCTACGCCTCCAAGATTTGCAGCTACGCGCAGGGCTTCGTCCAGATGCAGGCGGCGGCGAAGGAATACGACTGGAAGCTCGACTGCGGACGCATCGCGCTCCTGTGGCGCGGCGGCTGCATCATCCGCGCGGTCTTCCTTGAAAGAATCAAGGAAGCGTACGACAAAGACCCGAACCTCGAAAACCTGCTCCTCGATCCTTACTTCAAGGCCGAAGTTGAGAAAGCGCAGCCCGCTTGGCGCAAGGTCGTCGCGACCGCGTTCGAGCTCGGGATTCCTGTCCCCGGCTTCGCCACCGCGCTCACCTACTACGACTCGTACCGCTCCGCGTCGCTGCCCGCAAACCTCATTCAGGCGCAACGCGACTACTTCGGCGCGCACACCTATCTCCGCGTCGACAAGCCGAACGAAGGTCCCTTCCACACCGACTGGATCAACGTCAAGAAATCATAACGCCGAGCGAGGGAAGCGCGCGACAAACGCGCTTCCTGCCCTGTAAATAAGACTCTCCTCCGACCCGCGGTCGGAGGAGAGGACGTTAAAAAGAAAAGGCGCGGATCAAAGGATCCGCGCCTTTTTTATTGAACCTGAACGTTTGCCGATCAGTCCTCGTACCACTTCGAGCTGGTGAAGTTAACGGCGTAGGAATTCAGCCTTTCGTCAACCTTAACCTGGTTTTCAAGAGCTTCCCAAGGATTGACGATGACCCCGCCGGTCACGGAGACAATGCCCTTTCCGTCGAATCGCGCGACAGAGTCGCTCGCGACGGAGCTCGGCGCCGACATCGCGGGAATCAGGGTCGCGCCGGTGAGCTCAGAAAGCTCGCAGCCCGCCTTCTTCTGGAGGTTTTCACGGTAGATGAGCGCGGCGACAAGCGCAACGTCCATGCAGTTCTTCGCTTCCGCGAAAACCGGTTCCGCTTTGGCGATTTCGTCGTAACGATTATTCATCGTGCGCGCGAACTTTTCCGCGATCGCGTCGACTTTGCCGCTCATTTTACGATCGCCGTTCGCGTTGAAATATTCGCGTTCGGTCAGGACGTTAACGCTGGAGCTGGAGACCTTCCAGACGAGAGAATCGGCGTCGCGATAAAGGGTCTCGTATTTCGGTTCCATCCAGAAGCGCTGAGCGAAGGTGCGAGAAGCGCCAGGTCGAATCATGCTGAAGTAGCTCTTGAAGTTCCTGACGGCGGTTTCGTCAAAGCCGAGCGAGACGCGCTTGAGACGGTAGTCGGCGGCGACGAGCACGTTCGCCATCCGGCTATCGGCGGGCACTCCGGTGAGCGTAACGTTCATATCGCCCATCGCGGCGACGTTCGCGTTCGTATTCGCCATATTCTCGAGAGACGCGAGCCGCACGAGCGCTTCCTGCGTCGGATCGATCGAGCATGAAATGAGCTCATGATTGTCGGCGGTAAGCGCGCGCATCGCGGTCATGAGGTCTTCAAGCTGGAAGACGGGTTTACCCGACTTCGCGCCGACGATCGAGCCGTCTAGGCCGAGCGTCCAGGGTTCCGCCGCGCCGACGAGGTAGATATCGTTCGCCTCAGGATCGGCGACGACGTAGTCAATCGAGGTGAGCCCGCCAAGATAACGAGCGGCGTCAGAGATTTGAAGGTCGTTTTCCGCGCACTCCTTAAGAAGAGCGTCGAGGCGCTTCAGCGAGATTTTCCGCGCTTTGGAAACCTTCTCAAGATCGCTTGGAATCGCTTCCATCTGAGCGATCATCTCCGCGGCGGACGCTCTGAGTTCGACCTGCGTCGCGTTACGAAGGACGTTGTTCGCGTCGATCTTCACGCCGCCAACGCTACTACGATACCCCCAACGGTAGTAATCATTGTTGTAGTAGCCGTCGTTGTAATTGTTGTTATTATTGTTGTTATTGTTATTGTTGCGGTTGTTGTTACTGTTATTATTATTGTTGTTATTGCGGTTATTATTGTTATTATTCTGGCCATAACCCTGCGACGCGAAGCAAACGACCAGTGTCAGAACCATTAACGCGCAGAGCGCCGTTCTGACGACGCGGAACGCCGAGTTCGAAATGTGATTAAACGTCATTTTTAGTCCTCTATCAGTTTTTCAACTACCAGCGTTCTGACGCCGGTTCCCGAATCCGCGCCAGCCGCGCGGCTGGTCTGCCGTACTTTTTCCGTCGGACGATTTTGCCAGTATTCTCCGACGGTCAACAAAAAATCCACAACCAACCGAGCGGTCCCGGAAGGGAATCGCCCTCGCCTGTCAGGTCGCAACGCGCTGCGGCTCCGGCGTCTTCGCTTCTCGGATTCCCGAGACAACACAAAGACCGCGCGCAACCAAAGCGTCTGCGAACGCTCTGTGCGTCAGCGGGCGTTCGACGTCGCGGCAACTTCGAGGCCTCCGTATCTCTATTCTACAACAAATTAACCCGCACGTCCTCGATTATCAAGTATTTTCCCATAAAAAACGTTTTTTTAACCAACTTTCTTCGGAAATTCTCTCCTAACCCGCGCATTCCTATTTTATCACGCGCAAAGGGAGGACGCGTCAAAAGCGCCGCCAGACAACCGCTCTAAAATATTTTCACAAAAATCCGCATTCTTCTTTGACTGTCGGCCTCCTGTACGCTAGAATACGTAGGTTGCGATGTGCGCCCTCCGACGTTCCAATCGACGCCGACGCGCTCGCCTTCCATTTTAACATAAAGAGGCCTTCCTGATGAAACGGATCTTGTTCTTTCTTGCTCTCTGCGCGACGCTCGCGATAGCGACGCCCAGTAGAGCGGCGCGTCCGTTCCCCGGAAACGATAACGATCGTCCTATGAATACGGTCGAATCTGTTCGGCGCGCTATCAACGATATGATCACTCAGTTCGGCGACGAGTACCCCGACGGCGAAGCCTACCTCGAGGAGCTCGACGCGCTCGAACAGGAGCCGAATAAGGACGACGCATGGAACCAGAAATTCGCCGAGTTCCGTCGCAAAGCGCTCCTCGCGCTCCCAGAGCTCGACGATCTCGAACTCATTGTTGTGCGCTCCAATCGTCTTCCCGCCGTCGGCGACAACTTCATGACGATCGATAAAGTTCCGAAGGGCGGCTGGGACGTCGACCTGGGAATCCTCTCCGATCTTCGCTCAGGCAACCCGACGTTTACATCGATATACCACCCGGAAAATGGTCGACCCATCCTTGAGCCCGAGCTGCACTGGGACGGAGACCGCGTTATGTTCTCCAGCGTTTCCGAAGATAATAAACGCTGGGCCGTCTTTGAGATCAACGTCGACGGAACCGATCTCAAGACCCTGACGCCGACCGATCAGCCCGACGTCGACTTCTTCGACTCCTGCTACACGCCCGCGGGCAAGGTTATCGCATGCTCGAACGCGGGTAAACAGGGACTGCCCTGCATCAACGGGTCCGATCCGATGGCGAACATCTATCTCATCGACCCTGAGACGAAAAAGGTGCGCCAGCTG
Organism: Thermoguttaceae bacterium; assembly: GCA_050949645.1. Lineage (GTDB taxonomy): Bacteria > Planctomycetota > Planctomycetia > Pirellulales > Thermoguttaceae > RUG369. Next base: position 2,883,136 of record JBMNGC010000001.1, on the reverse strand, counting down.
ACCTTCGAACAGGACTCCGACTGGCATCCGACGCCCCTCAAGAACGGACGCATTATGTATCTGCGCTGGGAATACAGCGACATTATGCATTATTTCAGCCGCATTCTCTTCCATATGAACCCGGACGGAACGAATCAGGCCGAGCTCTACGGCTCCGGATCCTACTTCCCGACCGCGTTCAAGCATGCGCGCGAATTCCCCGATTCTTCGAAAATCGTCGGAATCGGCGGCGGACACCATGGTCGCGGCGACACGGGTCGTCTTCTTATCATCGACCCGACGATCGCGCGTAAATATCCGTTCCGCTTCCATCCGACCGACCGCGAATGGGGCCCGGAAAACACGCAGCTGGACGTTCACCCCGAGATCTTCCCGGCGGAAGTGACGGGCTTCGTCGCTGAAATCCCCGGTTATGGTCAGCCGGTGGTGGGCAACGTCCTCGACATGCAGTCGACAGGACTCAAGTACAACTTCGTCTTCCCCTATCCTCTTTGCGACAATTACATTCTCGTCAACTGTGAAATCGACGGCGCGCCGGGTACCTACGGTCTCTACCTTGTCGACACGTTCGACAACATGACGCCGATCAGCGTGATCCCGCACGAAGGATATTTCTTCCCGACGCCCCTGATCGAGCGCGATCTGCCGCCAGTGATCGCGGACCGAGTCGACGAAAGCTCGAAGGAAGCGACCGTCTTCATTACGGACGTTTACAACGGCCTCGGCACGGAAAACGTTCCGCGCGGCGAAATCGTCGGGCTCAAGATCTTCGCGTATCACTTCGCGTATCTGAACACCGGCGGTCATGAATCGGTCGGCGTCCAGAGTAGCTGGGACATTAAGCGCATCCTCGGTTACGTCCCCGTCGAAGAGGACGGTTCCGCGTTCTTCAAGATTCCCGCGAACACGCCCGTCGCGCTGCTGCCCGTAGACAAGGACGGCGCGGCGGTTCAGCTCTTCCGCAGCTGGTTCGTCGGTATGCCGGGCGAAAACGTGAGCTGCAACGGCTGCCACGAATCGCAACTTGACGCGACTCAGTCCGTGCTCACCCAAGCGTCGCGACGCGCACCGAGCGAGATTCAGGAATACTTTGGTCCGCCGCGTTCGATCACGTTTGAACTCGACCTGTATCACCGCGTCGTCAAGAAGTTCTGCATCGAGTGCCACGACGGCTCCGAACCGGATCGACCTTCTTTCGCCGACGCGAAGAGCGCGTACGACAATATCCATCCGTTCGTTCGCCGACCTGGTCCTGAAACGGATATGGACGTGCTGCCGCCTTACGAATACCACGCGTCGACGAGCGAGCTCGTCCAGATGCTCGAAAAAGGCCACTACGGGGTCGAACTCGACGACGAGGCGAATCGTCTGATCGTGAACTGGATCGACTTCAACGCGCCATGGCGCGGCAAGTGGGGCAACGAGCCTGAATCGACGCGTCGTCTGGAACTCTCGGCGCTCTACGCGGACGCCGCCGCCGTCGACATTGAAAACGAATACGACCGGCTCCTGGGCGAGATGCGCGCCATGCCCGACCCCGAATTTGTCGAGCCCAACGCCACGGTCGAACGCGAAGACGACCTCGACGACTCTTGGACCTTCGACGAAGCTGAAGCCGCTGAACTCCAGAAGCAGGCGCTCGACGGCGACGCAGAGACGAAAACGATCGAACTCGCGCCCGGCGTTGACGTTGAATTCGTCCGCATTCCCGCTGGCGAGTTCGTGATGGGGTCCCTCGACGGTTTCCTTGACGAATATCCTCGTAACGTGATAACGATCGATAAGCCGTTCTGGATGAGCAAGACGGAAATCACGAACGCGCAGTACAACGCGTATGATCCTGAGCACGACACGCGCTATATCGAAGAGCACGGTAAGGACCACATCGTCCCCGGTTACATCGCCAATCATCCCGATCAGCCGGTCGCGCGCGTGAGCTGGAACGAAGCGCAGAGTTTCGTTCAGTGGCTCCGCGACGAAAAGGGCGTTAACGCCGCGCTTCCGACCGAAGCGCAATGGGAATGGGCGGCGCGCGCAGGCTCCGCGGAAAAATTCTACTTCGGCCCCTTCGAAGCAGACTTCTCGAAGTACGCGAACCTCGCCGACGCGGATCGCCGGCGTCTCTACACGACGTGGGAAAACGGCGCGACGATTCACGTGCGCCATAACTATCCCGAAAATAGCGTCTTCCCGCTCCGCGACGACCGCTTTACGGATAACTGGTTCATCGTCGACTACGTCGCGCAGAATCTCCCGAACGCGTGGGGACTCTACGACATGATCGGCAACGTCGCCGAATGGACGAGAACCGATTATAAAGCGTACCCCTACGACGACGCGGACGGACGCAACGACCTCGACGCCAATGCGCGCAAGACGGTGCGCGGCGGCTCATGGCACGATCGTCCCAAGGTCGCCGGAAGCTCCTTCCGCCAAGCGTATCTCCCGTGGCAGAAGGTTCATAACGTCGGCATTCGACTCATCATCGAGGACTGAGTCGATTTGTCTTAAAGAAGCTCCGCAGGCTGTCGGCGCGCGTTCGCCGGCGCCTTCGCGGAGTTTCGCGTTGATTATCTCTCATCTCTATGGAACGAAAAATGACGATTCATCGCGCTCTGCGTTTTCTTTTCCTGGCGTTCTTCTGCGCGTTCCTGACTCCTCTCAACGGTTCCGCTCAGGACGTCGCCGACGCGCCTCTCCCAAAATTTAAGCAAGACGTTCTTTCGGTCTGGCTGAGCCCGTCGAATCAGATCCACAATATCGGATACGGCGAATATCGCTCTGAAAAGGAACGAATGAACGAAGTTGCCGACGTCGTCGAACCGATCCTTAAAGCTCAGGGAATCAAGGTTTATCGCAACGATCCTGAAAAAGGAATCCGCGATTATACCGCGGAAGCGAACCGTCTTAAGACGGATCTCTATCTTTCGATTCACAGCAACGCCTTCAACGGCAAAGTTCGCGGAACCGAAACGTGGTGCCATCGCAGGGGAGGCGAAGGAGAACGCTTTGCAAAACGGATAGGTCGCGAGCTCATGAAGATTTATCAAGGTCCCGATCGCGGCGTCAAAGAGGGCTACAACCGCTTCGGCGACAAGCCGATGTGGGAGACCGCGGACTCGAATATGCCCGCGTGCCTCGTCGAAATCGCGTTCCACGACAACAAAGAGGACGCGACCTGGATTTTGGCGAACATCGAGCCGATCTGCAAGGCGCTCGCGCGCGCGACCCTCGTCCATCTCGCGGCGGAACATCCCGACGCCGTTGAAAAATAATCTCGAAACTCAATCGTCCGCCGTCCGCGCAAAAGGACGGAGAAGGAAAGGCATGAAAACAGCATATCTGACCGCCGGCGCGCCCGTTACGAGCGCGACCGTCTACTGGAAAGCGCGTTTCCTCGCGGAGGATCCCGCCGCCGTTTTGGAATTTGACGAAGATCGGGAATTTCCCGAAGCGAGACCTTCGACGAACGCGCGTTCGCCGAAAAAGCCCGGCAAGACGCGGCTTCTCATCATTCGCGACGTCGAAAATGAACGCGCGATCGCGTCCGCGGCGGCAGATTATGTCGCGTGTCCGGCGGATTACACGCCTGAGGGCGGACTCTCCGGCGACCGCGAGATCGCGACCGCGCAGAGCGTCGCGGAGGCGTTTCGGCGCGCCGGAACGGAACTCGTGATCTCCGACCGCTCTTTGCCCTTCGTTTACGTCGACGCGCTGGAAAAGGCCGGTATCCGAAGTCAATGCGACGTCATGCGCGGAATCCTTGAGCGACGCTCCAAGGACAAGGACGAACTCGCTTACATCCGTGAAGCGCAACTCGCGACGGAAGAGGCGATTCGTAAAGCGTGCCGCCGCGTCGCGACCGCGGCCACTGACGAAGAGGGCCGACTCGTCGCCCAAGACGACGGCGAGCTCCTCACCTCCGAAAATCTCCGCGCCTTCATCGACCGAACCCTGCTCGACGCGGGGTACCAGAACCCGACGGCGATCGTGGCGGGCAAGAAGGACGGGGGCGACTGCCACAACGACGGGTCAGGATATCTCTACACGGGCGAGCCGATCATGATCGACGTCTTTCCGATGAATAAGGCGACGCTCTACAACGGCGACTGCACGCGAACCGTCGTGCACGGAAAGATCGAGCCCGTCTACCTCAAGATGCACGAAGCGCTCACGGCGGCGAAGGCGGCCGCAATCGCGACGATTCGCGCTGGAGTCGACGGCGAAACGGTCCATAAGGCGACGATCGCCGCGCTCGAAGCGCACGGGTACGGCTACGCGGAGCCGGGGTCCGAAGAGGCGGAAAACAATACGCGCATGACGCACGGGACGGGCCATGGACTCGGCCTGTCGATTCACGAGCCGCCGCTCCTCGATTTTAAGGGGCCGGAGCTCGTCGTCGGCGACGTTGTCTCCGTCGAACCGGGGCTTTATGATAAACGCCTCGGCGGAATCAGAACCGAAGATATCGTGACCGTCACGGAGACAGGCTGCGTCAATCTCGGGGGGCCGTTGCCGGAAACGCTCGACTGGCTCGACGAATGACGTTAGGACGGTACAATGTTCCCACGGGCGTCGGCGCACGACAGCGAGCGTCGGCGCTCATTTTATATGACTCGTTCACTTTGTCAGGGAGATAACATGCCGCCGAGCGCTCATCCTCGTCCAACGTCAGGTTCCAGTTCCGAACCCCCTTCCCCACGCCCCGAGTCAACCGAGCCGGGGCGTCGTGCACGTCGTCTTAAAGCGCGACCATGGCGACGACTAGGCTTTTTCCTCGTATTGGTCGTCGTGGCGCTCGTCTACGGATTGGTTGTCAGGTCGGGCTTTAACGCGACGAGAGACCAAATCGACGAATCCTGGGATAGACTTTGTTCGCTCCTGCATGAACGTTCGGCGCTGTCGCTTGAGTTCGCCGACGCCGTCGACCAACTCGCCGCGGCAGAAGAATCGACCGACGAAGGACAGAAGGACGCGCTTGAAGCCGCGACGGAGAACCTGCGCGCAGCGAGCGAGCGACTCGAGGGCGCGACAACGCCGCCTTACGCCGCCAACGCAGAAGCGGCGCTCAGCGCGGCGATTGGCAAGGTTCTCCTCGAGATGAGCGAACGCGAGGAGTTGCGGAACGACGAGAGCTATCGCGATAGCCTCGAAAAACTCGCGGCCGCGCAGAGCGCCATCGTGAGGGAACGGAGCCGCTACAACAACCTCGTTGCGGAAGCGAACTCTAAAATTTCGAAGGGCGCGGGAATGTTCGTCGCGCCCCTCGTCCGAATCGAACCGTACGAGTTTTTCAACGCGGTTGTCGAGGAAGAAGAGCCTTAAACACGTTCAGGATTGTAACATATGTTAAAAAAGGCGTCGTTCCTAACGGGGAACGGCGCCTTTTCTTCAATAGAGATTGCGACTTACGCGCGGAATTACTCCTTCGTAACGTCGGCGATATACTCGTCCCAGAGTTCCTGGAGCGTCTTGTCATATTCGGCGACGGCGAGGCGCTCGACCGAGCCGCCCCAGCGGAACGCCTTGTGAATCTTGCGGATGAATTCCGGATCCTTGTTCTCAACGATCCAGTTGAAGAACGTCGCCGTAACGCCGTAACTGTCCGTGTACTTCGAACGCTCAGGATCGACGCGCCAACGGTTGCGTGAACGCGGTTCGGTCACGAAATATCGAATCCAGTCGGTCATTCCTTCCATCGCCCAGGTTTCACGAACGCGACCGTACGCCTGCGCGACGTGCGTCGTTTCGTGGATCACGAGCCCGAAATCGTCGGGACGAGCCTTGATATAGTTGCTCGAGACCGTAATCTCTCGGCCGGATGCATAAGCGACGCCGTCCATCGGCTTGAAGACGAGCCTGATCTTGAAATCCTCAGGAATGCGATCGAGTCCTTCTTTGCCGTCAAGCATCTTGATAACCTTAGGGTACCAATATTGGACGCGAGCCTGAGCGCGACGCGCCCAATCGGCGGCGTCTGGCGCCTCGCTTGTATCGATTTCAACGTCGATGAGTTTCTCAGGCGTTTCGCCGAGACGTTCCCACATTTTCGTCAAATATTCCTGCGCAGCCTCGGGCGCCGTCTCAATCGGCTCGTAGGCGTCGAACTCGACGGGATCTTTGCCAGGCTCCGTAATCGTTGCGACGGCGGGCTCCTGACCGATCTTAACGACGGAAACCTTGACGTCGCCAGGAAGCGTCGTTTCCGCGTCAATCCTGCCGATCGTCTCCGTAAAGACTTCGCCATTTCCATCGATGCGCTGAGAGGACGCGGCAAGCGTCGTCTCAGTGGGGTTATCTTGCGCAACCAACGCTGCGTTCGCGACTAACGCAACCGCTAGCGTCCCGCCTAGCGTTGCCATTTGCAAAAAACGAGTCTTTTTCATAATCTATAATTCTCCTAAATTAGAAATGATATCTTCATGCTTAACTTCAGAAATAAAAGTTCTTTCTAAGCAAAGCCAGGCTCTTCGGAACGGCGATCTCGGGCTCTTCCTTCCCTTCAAACTCCAGCGAAACGAATCCGCGGTAGCGGTACTTCCGGAAGAGATCTCCGATGCGCTCATAGTCGAGAGGCAGCTCGTACCACACCCCGCCGCCATAGTAGGTTTTCGCCTGAACCATCGTCGTGCGCGGGAGCAACATTTCGATCTGTTCCTCCGTATCGTCGAGGAAGTTGCCGGTATCGAGCATGCATCCGAACCACGGCGAATCGACCGCGTCGAGGATACGCAAAAGTCCCTTGGCGGTGCGCGCGAGGCCCCAGTGATTTTCAAGACACAGCATGACGCCTTTGCTTTCGGCGTACGGGAGGAGCTTGTCGAACGCGTCGATGCACCATTTGAACGCTTCTTCGTCCGTGTGGCCCGGCAACGGCTCTTCGATACCGCGATGCTCCATGAGCGCGTCGAAGCTACCCCACGTGTCCCAGCGGCCAGTGTTCACGCGCAGCGTTGGAATGCCCATCTCGTTCGCAAGATCAATGCTGTTCATCGTCTTTTTGACGTTTGCTTCGCGCACCTCGGGATCGACGCGCACGAAGGTCTGGTGCGTCGACATGCTGCAGATAGAGATTCCCGCTTTGAACGCGTCGCGTCGGAGCTCGCGCAGGTACGGTAGATCAACGCGGTCAAGCTGCTGCTCGAGGACCTCGAACGCGTCGAACCCCATCTCCGCCGCCATTTGCAGGCACTTGTCCATCGGCGATACTTCGTCGGCAAAATGCCAGAAGGAATAGCTTGAAACGCCAATGAGGTTGCCGCGTCGCGCTCCGCTTTCCTCGGCGGCGCCCGTCTCCCACCCCGCTTCCGCGACGGGAGTCAGATTCGCGCCGAGAGCGACGCCGACCGCGCCCGCTGCCGCGCTTTGCAGGAAGAAACGACGATCGAAGGCCTGTTTATTAGCCATTGTTATAATACCTTTCCTGGAATTAAAATAGCGGTTTCAACGCAGGAAAAAATCGAACGCCACGCCGCCGAACCGCTGTATGTTATGGGCCCGATTCTATCAGAAAGAGAAAAAAAAGGCAAGAAATCGTGGAAGCTTTGAAATAAAGGAGGTCGTTAAAAACAAGGGCGCGAGATTTTGATAAAGTTTGGTATAATAAGGGGGTTGAACTCGTTCGCCACAGCGACGTGCGAACGTCGACAAATCAATGACGGCGGGAACGCCGAGGAGTCGAGACATGGTCGCAACGCGCGATCCGATCGTTTATTTTTATGGGAAGCTCGCGGGCGCCACGCGAGCGGACGCGTCGAAGCTCGCGCGCGCGGCGGGGTATCGCGTCGCGTCGACGCTGAACTCGGGGGTTGACTTCGTCGCGCTCGGAGAAGGCGCGCCGCTGGCGGAGACGCGCGCGGCGCTCGCAGCGGAGTTCGACGAACGATCGCGACTCGCATTTGAAAATGGAACGCTCCAGATTATAACGGAGCGTGAATTTCTCGCAGAAATCGCGAAGGTCGGGCTCGACGAAAGTCCACAGGATTCGCAAGACGGCGCGACGCCCGCCGCGGTTGCGAGCGTCGTCGGCGCCTCGGTCGCGACGATCCGCCGCTGGCTCCGAAAAGGTTTCTTGACGCCGACCGCCCCGACGAGCCGACTGCCGTTACTCTCCGCGCGCGAAATTCAGGTCGCGCGACGCCTCGCGTTTCTATGCCCCGACGAAGCGTCCGAAGACCGGCTCGCCAAGCGAATTCGCGCGATCGTGCAACACGCCGCCGAAACGGAATCGCCCCCGAAAGCGCCCAATGACGAGTCCGACGCCGCGCGTTTTCCGCTTTTCGCTCACCGCGACGCGTTCGACTCACGCCGCGTCGAGCGCTCACGCCGCGTCGAGCGCTCGCGCCGCGCCGTCAGCTTGGAGCCGCCTCCTCTCGACGTCGACGCCGGCGCCATTATTTTGAGTCTCACGCTCTCGACGGACGGACGCGAGCTTCTGAGGGTTCCAGCCGCCCACGGCGATTCCGACGCGCCCGTCGACTCGCATGGCCAGCGTTTTTTTGAGTTCGCCGCGCAACCGCCCGACGGCGCGCGCGACACGCCCCTCCCCCCGTCGACGCTCTCCTCTGAAGAGGAGCAGATCGCGATCGCCGATCGTCTCAGCGAATGGAACGCGCAAACGACCGCCGAACAGGGCGCGCCCGCCTTCCTGGCGCTCTTCCCCGGCGAAGAAGATCCTGACGTCGACGCGTCTCCAGTCCTCGCTGAGGACGCCGCAAGCGTTCCTGAGGAACAGGTCGAACCGACGCCGACGAGCGGGCTTGAGGAAGACGCCAAGTTGCACTGGCAAAGAGCGGCGCGGCGTCGTCAGGTCGCGCTATGTTCGCAGGCGTGGCGTTACGAACGCGAAGGATATTGGGAAGAGGCGATTCGCGCCTACCGGCTCGCCGGTCTTGCAGGCGGCGCCGACCCGAGCATTAACCTTTGCCTCGCTCGGACGCTGTACCATGTCGGCGATTACTCCGCCGCGCGCGAACGGTTCCTCTCCGCGCTTGAGCTCGACCCGAACCTGACGGAAGCGCGCGTTGGACTCGGTCGCACAAGCGTCGCGCTCGGCGAATACGACGACGCGCTCGCCGCGTTTCACACCGCCCTCGACGCGTCCCCGAACGACCCCGCGCTCCGCGTTGAGCTCGGCAAACTCTACCTCCGCCGCGGAATCCCCGAAGCCGCTGAGCGCCAGTTCCGCCGCGCCGCCGACCGCATCAATGACCCGCAACTCGCTAACGACGTGCGTCGACTCCTCCTTTCGTTGCAAACGCAATATTGACCCTGAGCGCTGCCCTCGACTTTCGCAAAATTGCCGAATGAATTGAGTGTTTAACCGAATTTAAGAAAATTTTCTCAAAATATTCTAGGAACTCTGGAACAGAGTTTGGCCTTTGATTTAACGAGGAATGAACGTTTTTTTCTTTGAATAGAACGCCGCCTATTTCTCTAGATTGGACGTTGTCCGTGCTGTCTGTTTTAAAAAAGTCTTGTTTCGCGATATTAACTTTCTAGAATGAGTGAAATTAATAACTTCAACCTCCTTAATTCAGGGGAGCATGAAAATGGACGGAGCTGCAGTAAGTTTTGCTGAGTTTATCAACACGACGCGTCTTTTGACAATACCGGTTTACCAGAGGAATTATGACTGGCCCCAAGAGAATTGTCGACAACTCTTCTCCGACCTGGTAAAAGTGATACGTGAAGACCGCCCAAGCCATTTCTTTGGTTGTATCGTATCACAGGCGATTGTTGAAAGCAGACTCGGGACAAGTCGCGTCATTATTGACGGTCAGCAACGCCTGACAACGGTGACGTTGCTGATGCTCGCGCTTTACCATCTTCTGAAACAGGAGGTCGTTCATTCTTCAGAACCGCAACTTGCCGACCAGATCTACGACGTATTCCACCACAGTCAATTCAGGGATCCGCCTTTCAAGCTTCGGCCAGTTGAAGACGATATGGAAGCGCTAAAACAACTCTACCTCAATCCTGAAAACAAAATTGTTTCTTCCAACATCACGACAAACTATGAATTCTTCTGCAAGCTAACCCGTCAGGGGACGCTCTCGGCAGAGGAACTCTGCGAAGCCGTGTGGAGTCTTGTCGTTATTAATATCCAGCTTGACGCGAACGACGATCCTCAGCTTATCTTCGAAAGTCTCAATTCGACGGGACTCGCTCTCACTGAGGCGGATAAGATTCGCAACTTCATACTCATGGAGCTAACGCCAGAACTTCAGAAAAAATACTACAAACAGTACTGGTATACGATCGAACAGTTATGCCGTGAAAATGACGAAAGCCGGATGAGCGAATTCATTCGCGATTATCTGCGACTTAAGACCGGTACGGTTCCTGGAATCAAGGCGCTCTACAACGAATTCAAACAACACGTACGCAAAAACGAGCTTGATACTGAAAAGCTCCTTAAGGAATTACTTGAGTACGCTAACCAGTACAAAATCATCCTTGGCGCGCAATCATTCGAACCGCGAATTGACGCCTGCCTTTATCGTCTCCGACGCATGAAGCTTACAGCGCCACGCTCATTTTTCCTCGACGCGCTTCGACTCCATAAACAAGGAGAACTTTCCAAAGAGGATTTAATAGAACTTTTCCAAACGTCTGAAACTTATCTGTTCCGCAAAAAAATATGCACTAACGCCACAGCGGGCCTGAATAACGTCTTTGCGGCTCTTCCACGCGATATTCGGCGTTACGACGGCACGACGAAAAACTACGTTGGTAAATTCAAATACACTCTTCAGAGACAGCGCGGCTCGAGTCGTTTTCCAGACGATGAAGAATTTGAGCGTAAATTCTCCGAACGTAAACTCTACGAGGACATGTCTTACGAGTACAGACTCTATACCTTGGAACGACTTGAGAATTATGGCACAAAAGAAACGAACGACGTCTACGCCGCCGCCGACGCCGACTCGGGCGCGTGCACAATCGAACATATCATGCCCCAGAAGCTCACTAAAGAATGGCGATCCGCACTCGGGCCCAACGCCGATGAGGTCCATAAAAAATGGTTGCACCGCGTCGCTAACCTGACGCTCACCCGTTACAACCCTGAATATAGCAATTTTAGTTTTGCGAAAAAAAAGCGGGAAAGGAGAACGAGAACAACGGTTACACTCATAGCAAGTACCACCTCACACGCTTCGTGGCGACTAAAGACAAATGGACAGAAGCTGAACTCGAAGAACGCGACAAGATTCTCCGCGAAAAAGCATTGCAGATATGGCGCAATTTGACGACAGATTACCAGCCGCCGCGTGGTCTGGAAGGCGTTTGTAAGCTCGCCGACAATATGGATTTAACGGGACGTTCCATTGTCAAATTCACCTTCGGAGAAAAAGAATGTCGCGTTTCTTCGTGGAAGGAAGCAATGATTGAAATTCTCAAGATTTTCAACGAAGAACATCCCACGGAACTTCAAAAATTAGCTCAATCGCCTGATGAGGGACTTGCACAGCGTTTCAATCCAACGGAAGAAAAATGGTTCGAGAAAATCGCAGACGGAGTTTATTATAAAACGCTCTCCAGCGTATACGTAATGAAACGTACGCTTCGTGAACTCTTTACCCATTGTAAGGTCGATCAGTCGTCGTTGACGTTCTATCTCGGCGACGAATCCAAGAAGGAATCCAAGGATTCTGCTACAAAGAGAGAGAACCGCGATCAAATGCGCAGAACGTACTGGAGCGTTGCGCTGAAAAAAATAAACGACATTCCAGGTTTCCCGTGTTTCCATCAAACAGCCCCCGTTTCATCGGGACTTATTTCAGGACTTCTGGAAATCCCGGGGGGTAAAAATTCTTTGCTCCATCAATAAAAGTAGAGCCGACGTCGAAATCAGGTTTGAAAGTGGAAACAAGGATTGGAATAAACAACAATTTGACAAATTACTCATGCAGAAGGACTCCATCGAAGACAAACTCGGGGTAGAGTTGACCTGGGATCGCTCAGATAACCGTAAGTTGTCAAGAATTTACCATCGCCTCGAGGGCGTCTCCTACGCCGAGGAGAGCGATTGGGAAAGGGCGTCCGATTTCCACGCAAAATGGAGCAAAAAGTTTTACGACGTTTTCAGACCGTACATTTAGGCGCACAACCCTGACAGGCTATTTTGAGAAAGTAAGGTAACGCCCCATGTTTGAAACGCTCCAGAAAAATCTCCGCGCGAAGAAATACGCTGTCGCTATTGTTGAGTCGGGAAGAGCGACGGAATATCAATATCTCTCGCTCGCAATTCGCAATACGACGGTCGCGTGCAGCGGATCGGTTACGCTCGATCAGATCGCACTCCACGACACGTTCTCGAAGTCGAACGTTGCGTTCGGCGAATACGAAGACGCGCTCAACGCGCCCCCTAACGACGCCACGTTATCTGACCTTTGATTTAACGAGGATGTTCCGTTTTTTGAAAAGAACGCGAGAGTCGGCACGCGTTTAGCGCTATCTGGTTTAAATCAGTCGTGTTTCAAATATTAACTTCCTAGAATGAGATAAATTAATAACTTTAACGTCTTTAATTCAAGGGGAAATTAAAATGAAGGGTTCGGCAGAAAAATTTGCAGCGTTTATTAAAAGCGCAGATCTCCTCTTTATACCAGTTTACCAAAGGAATTACGACTGGAGCCAGGCCCACTGCCGGCAACTCTTCTCTGATCTTGTCAGTGTCGTCAAGGACAATCGACCAAGTCACTTCTTTGGATCGATCGTTTCGAAGGGGAACGTTGAAAGCACCATGGCAACCACTCACGTCATTATCGACGGTCAGCAGCGTCTGACAACCATAACGCTGCTCATGTGGGCTCTTCACCGTCTCCTTGAGCGGGGCGAAGTCTCCTCTGCGAATCCAAAACTTGCTGAACTGATCTACGACGTATTCCACTACAGTAAATACGTGGAACCGCCTTTCAAACTTCGTCCCGTTAAAGACGATATGAAAGCGCTCAAACAACTCTACAGCGATCCTGAAAACAGAAATATTTCTTCGAATCTCTCGACAAACTATGAATTCTTCTGCAGGTTAATCCGTCAAGGGAGGCTTTCGGCAGACGAACTCTATGAAGCTGTATGGCGTCTTGAAGTCATTCACATCCTGCTTGGCGAGGACGACGATCCTCAACTTATCTTCGAAAGTCTCAATTCAACAGGGCGCGATCTCACCGAGGCAGACAAGATTCGTAACTTCATTCTCATGGAGCTTGATACCAAACGTCAAACTGAATACTACGAAAAATACTGGCACAAGATCGAAGTTTTATGTCGCGAAAACGGCCAAAGCCGCGTGAGCGAATTCATACGCGATTATCTACGACTTAAAACAGGTACGATTCCTAGAATAAAGGCGCTCTATAACGAATTCAAACAATATGTACGCAAAAATGAGCTTGATACTGAAAAGCTCCTGGCGGAATTGCTTGCGTACGCTAAACAGTATGAGATTATCCTTAGCGCCAAATCATTCGAACCGCGAATTGACGCCTGTCTTTATCGTCTCCGACGTCTGAAGTTGAGGACTCCACACTCCTTTTTCCTAGACGCGCTGCGACTCTATGAAATGGGAGACCTCTCCGTAGAGGATTTAATAGACGTTTTCCAAACGTCCGAAACTTATCTGTTCCGCAAAAAAATTTGTTCTAACAATACAGATGGTCCGAATAGAGTTTTTGCGGCTCTTCCGCGCGATATCCTCCGTTACGACGGCACGACGAAAAACTACGTTGGCAAATTTAAATACACGCTCCAGAGACAACGCGGCTCGAGTCGTTTCCCCGATGATGAGGAATTTGAGCGCAAATTCTCCGAACGTGGGCTCTATGAGGATATGTCTTCTGAGTACAGGCTCTATACCTTGGAGCGACTTGAGAATTACGGCACAAAAGAAACCAATAGCGTCTACGCCGACGCAGACTCAGGTTCGTGTTCGATTGAACACATCATGCCTCAGAAGCTCTCTGAAGAATGGCGTTCCGAGCTTGGGCTGCACGCCGATGAGGTCCATAAAAAATGGTTGCATCGCGCCGCTAATCTAACGCTCACCGGTTACAACCCTGAATACAGCAATCTGAGTTTTTTGAGAAAAAAAGCGGGTCAGGAAGGCAAGAACAACGGTTATATTCATAGCAAGTACCGCCTCACACGCTTCGTAGGAAAACAATCTCAATGGACAGTAGCCGAACTTGAAGAACGCGACAAGATTCTCAGCGAAAGAGCGTTGCAAATATGGCGTCATCCGAGGACAGATTACCTGCCGCCGATTAAGGACGAAGAGGTTTGTACGCTCGCCGACAATGTTGATTTAACGGGTCGTTCTATTCTAAAATTCGCCTACTCTGGGCTGGAACGTAACGTTTCGTCGTGGAATGAAACAATGATTGAATTTCTCAAGATATTCAATGAAGAATATCCCTTGGAACTTCAAAAGCTAGCGTCATCTTCTCAGGAGGGACTTGCCAAAAATTTCCGGACAACCGAAGAAGAATGGTATAAAAAAGTTATAGAAGGGGTTTATTATAACACTCTTTCTAGCGCGCAGGCAAAGAAAAACACACTTCGTGAGCTCTTCTCGCGTTATAAGATAGATCACTCGTCGTTGACGTTCTACCTGGGGCCCGAATCCGAGAAGGACTCCAAGGATTTTGCTACAAAGAGGGAGAAACGCGATCAAATGCGCAAAGCGTACTGGGGCGTCGCATTGGAAAAAATCAATAATATCCCCAGCTTCCAATCTTTCAGTAAAACAAACCCCGTTCCAGGGGGTATTATTCCCGGTCATCTGGGAATCCCGGGGGTAAAAATTCTTTGCTCCATCAACAAGAGCAAAGCCGACGTCGAAATCAGGTTTGAAAGTGGAAACAAGGACTGGAATAAACAACAATTTGACAAATTGCTCATTCAGAAAGAGCCCATCGAGGAGAAACTCGGGGTAGAGTTAACTTGGGATCGCTCAGACGGCCTCAAGTCGTCGAGAGTCTACCATCGCCTCGAGGGCGTTTCCTATGCCAAGAAGAGAGATTGGGAAAGAGCATCCGATTTCCATGCAAAATGGAGCAAAAAGTTTTATGACGTTTTCAAACCGCACATTCAAGCGCTCGACGCCTGACACACTATTTTAAGAAAGTAGGCAACGCCCATGTTTGACACGCTCCAGAAAAATCTTCGCGCGAAGAAGTACGCCGTCACACTCGTTGAGTCGGGCGACGCGGCGACGGAATATCTCTCGTCGGTCGTTCGCGATACGACGGTCGCGTTCGGCGGGTCGGTGACGCTCGATGAGATCGGGCTCTACGACGCGCTCTCGGAATCGAACGTCGTTCACTGGCATTGGCGCGTCCCGAGCGGTTCGACGGCGCGCGACGAGCTCCGCGCCGCGCGGAATGCGAGCGTCTACGTCTGTTCCGCCAACGCCGTCGCGGAGACGGGCGAGATCGTTAACATCGACGGGAACGGGAACCGCGTCGCAGAAACTTGCTTTGGGCACGATCGAGTCTACATGGTGGTCGGGCGCAACAAGATCGTTCCAACGCTCGCCGACGCGCTCGAACGCGCCAAAACTGTCGCCGCGCCCCTCAACGCAAGACGTCTCCGTCCAGACGCGCCGGTCGACCCCGAGTCGATCGCGCTTATCTCACGCGTCTGCGCGATCTTTTACGCGGCGCCGTCGCTCGCGAAATATGAAATAGTTCTCGTCGACGAGAAACTTGGATATTGAAGCGTCCTGCGGCGTGAAGAAATCTGTCGGCGGTTCGGGATCAGCGGGAAAATTTCTCAATTTTAGGAGTCGGCACAGTCTCGAGGAGCTGTTGGACGATCTTGTCGGTCGTCATTCCCTCCGCCTGCGCCTGGAAGTTGGCGCCGACGCGCTTGCGAAGGACGGGCACGGCGGCCGCTTTGACGTCTTCGATCGAGACGGAGAAGCGACCGTCCATCGCTGCAAACGCTTTACCGCCGTTGATCAGGAATTGACCGGCGCGCGGTCCGGCGCCCCAGTCGACGAGATCGCGCACAAAGTCGGGCGCGCTCTCGTCATGAGGTCGGGTCGCGCGAACGAGGCGCGTCGCATACTGAACGACGTACTGGCTCACGGCGACGCTCGCAACGAGGCGCTGCATGTTGAGAAGAATTCTAGCGTTAAGGAGCTTGCGCGGCTCCGCGGTTTCACCTCGAGTCGTCGCGGTCAGAATGCGCTCCTCCTCCTCGAGGGACGGATAGTCGATCTTAACGTTGAACATGAAGCGGTCGAGCTGCGCTTCGGGCAACGGGTAGGTGCCCTCCTGGTCGATCGGGTTCTGCGTCGCGACGACAAGGAACGGCTCGGGCAGTTTATACGTCGCGCCGCCGACGGTGATTTCTCGTTCCTGCATCGCCTGCAAGAGCGCCGACTGGGTCTTCGGAGGAGTGCGGTTAATTTCGTCCGCAAGCAGGATATTCGTAAAGACCGGCCCCTGCACGAACCGGAAAGAACGACGACCTTGCGCGTCTTCCTCCAGAACGTTGGTGCCCGTGATATCTGAAGGCGTGAGGTCGGGCGTAAACTGAATGCGCTGGAAACCGACGTCGAGGATCCTCGCGATCGTCGAGACCATCAGCGTTTTGGCAAGCCCCGGAACCCCTTCGAGCAGACAATGCCCCTTCGTAAAGATCGCGGCGAAGATCTGACGTATCGCCGCCTGCTGTCCGACGACAACCTTTGCGAGTTCATTTTCTAACGCGACGAGCGTCTGGCCAAACTCCTGAAGGAGCGCGCCAAGGTTCTGCTGTCGCGCCTGCCCCTGTAGCTTCGCGACGTTTTGAGGCTGTCCTTGCCGTTGTGGCTGCTGTTGCGGCCGTAGTTCGTCCGATCGTTCCGTCGTCATCGCGATTACTCCATTAGAACGCGTTTTTCTGCGCGGTCAGCGCGTCATTTTTCCAAAAAATCGCGGATCGCCGCGAGCGTTTCCTCAGGGCTATCCTCCAAAAGATAATGTCCAGCGTCTTCGATTATGCGTGCGAACGCGTTCGGATAACGCTGCTGGAACTCCGCCATGAAGACGTCCGGGGGAAAACACCAGTCCTTGGCGCCCCAAATGAGCGCGACCTGCTCGTCCTTGAAGACGTTGAGGCGTTCGCCCATCGTTCGTAGCGCCTCGTAGCTGCGATGACGCGGCGAAAGAGGAATATCCTGGACGAACTCGCAGATAGCGATTCGGTTCTTACAGCGGTCGTATGGCGCAAGGAGACCCGCCTTAACGTCGGGAGCGAGGCCCTTAGCGGTCACCATGGTCGTCGCGGCAGATGGGAATACGTTCATGCATTGGAGCATAATACGGCTGAGAATCGGAATGCGGCAGAGACGGATCCTCCAAGGCGCTCGGCGACTCGGAAACGCCGCCGTATTCATCAGCACGATCTTAGAAAACCGGTCCGGAATCTGAGTCGCCGCGCACATGCCGATTGCGCCGCCCCAATCGTGCGCAATCAACGCCAATTTATCGAGTCCAAGCTTGTCGATAAACTCGATCAAATCCTGTCCGCGACGCGCAAGGGAATAGGGGTACTTATGCGGACTCGGCTTCTCCGACAAACCGCAGCCGATATGGTCGACGACAATGACGCGATACTCGTCGCGGAATTCGTTAATGATCGAACGGAAGAAGAAGGACCACGTCGGGTTGCCGTGCGAACACAGGATCGTCGGCTTGTTCGGGTCAGGTTTTTCGGGCCCTTCGTCGAGATAATGGAAACGGAACCCTCCGATCGTTTCGTCATGCGATTCAAAGGGGTACAAGGCGCGCCAATTATCGACGTTGCGCGGGTATTCGACGACGGATTGTCCTGAGTTCATTTCATCTCTCGCGAGGTTTTAGGGTCGGTTCAAAGGAACATGTCAAGCGGGTCGCTCGAGCGCGCGACATTCGCGGAGCGCCTCTAGCGTTTCACGAATGTCGTCAGGCAGGGGCGCCTCGACGGCGATCGTCTGACGCGTCGACGGAAGCTCGAAGGTAATTTTTCGAGCATGGAGCGCCTGGCGCGCCAAGATAGGCGTTAGCGGAGGCGGCGCGTCTTCGTTCTTCTTTTTCGGACGACGGTCAATGACGCCCGCGATCTCCTCTCGCGTGATGATCGAACGACCGCCGTAAAGTTTGTCGCACAGGATAGGCGTTCCTAGATTCGCAAGGTGCAGGCGAATCTGGTGCGTTCTGCCCGTCTTGGGGAGGCATCGGACCGTGGAAAATCCACGGAATCTCTCGAGGACCTCGAAGAAGGTGAGCGCTTCCTTCGCGTCCGGATCATTGGGCGCGATCGCCATTTTTACGCGATCTTTCGGATGGCGACCGATCGGAAGGTCGACGACCTCGCGATCAGCTCTGATTCCGCCGAGCGTGATGGCAAAATATTCTTTCTTGACGCTCTTCTCTTCAAATTGCGCCGCGAGAAACGCATGCGCCTGGTCGTTTTTGGCGACGATAATCGCGCCGCTCGTATCGCGGTCAAGGCGATGCACGATTCCCGGTCGCGCCGGGCCGCGATTCTGACTGAGCTGGCCCGCAAACCGATGCGCCAGCGCGCTGACAAGCGTCCCAGACCAGTGACCTCGAGAAGGATGGACCACCATATCCGCGGGCTTGTTGACAACGGCAAGGTCGTCGTCTTCATAGAGGATATCAAGGGGTATTACCTCGGGCGCTGGACTTTCCCGCGGCGGCTCGACGAGCCGGAACGAGACGACTTCACCCGGCTTGAGTCGGAACGACGGTTTGCCGTGTCGTCCGTCAACGTCGACGCCCTCCTCCGCCTGAATGGCTTTGCGCAGCAATACGCGACTATATTGCGGAAACTTCGCCGCGAGGAAGAGGTCAAGGCGCCACCCCGCTTCCGCTTCAGTCACGACGCGCTTCGCAACTTCGCCGACCTTTTCCATCGGCGGTTCCCACGAAGGGGCTTCGCCGACGCGTTCGAGCTCGTCAAGGGGTTCGAGCCCTATATCTTGATCGTCGTTACGGCGCTCATTCGAGGAATTTGAAGTCATGTCGTCTGCGCCCTTTTCTGGCGGACGCGAGTATCAAGGAGGTTATCGACAGCGTCTCGACGAACGTCGCCTGCGCGTTAAACGTCCGTCGTTGACGATGAATAGACAATCGGCGCGTTGCGTTTACAAATAGCCGACCGCAGGAATTGAATCAAAGTCCGAGCTTCTTCTTCCAGGAATCGATCTGGAACCGCACCTGGTCGGGCGCAGTCGAACCGTAGGACTTCATTGCTTTGACGGCGTTGACGGCGCCAAGATAGTCGTAGACGTTCTCGTCGACGCGATCGCATTCCGCACGGAGCTCGTCGAGTGAGAACTCTGCGAGCGCGCGACCAGAATCGATGCCCTTGCGAACGAGTCGACCGACGACCCCGTGCGCCGTGCGCTGCGGAACGCCCTGGCGAACGAGGTATTCCATAAAGCTCGTCGCGTCCAGATATCCTTTGTCGAGTCGCGCGGTGATCGATTCGCGCTTAAGCTTTGCGCCGGCGACGACGCGCGCGGCGATCGCGAGACAGATCGAGACCGTGTCGAAGGCGTCGAAGATCGGCGCCTTATCTTCTTGCAGGTCGCGGTTATACGCGAGGGGGAGCCCTTTCGTCAGCATGAGAAGGGACTGGAGGGTTCCGACAACGCGCGCTGTTTTTCCGCGGATAAGCTCGAGCGCGTCCGGGTTGACCTTCTGCGGCATGATCGACGAACCGGTGCAGTACGCCTGTGGGAGCTCGATAAAGTCAAATTCGACCGTCGACTGCCAGATCCAATCCTCCGCCCAGCCGCTCAGGTGAATCGCGATCTGCGCCATATCGAAGGCGAATTCGACGGCAAAGTCGCGGTCGCTCGAAACGTCGACGCTGTTGGCGGCAATGCGTTCGAATCCGAGATATTGCGCCGTTTTGGTTCGATCGATGGGGAGACTTGTTCCCGCGCACGCCGCCGCGCCGAGACTGAGCGTATTAACGCGCTTTCGGCAATCCATGAGGCGTTCGCGATCGCGTTCCAGTTTCTCGACGTATGAGAGCCAGATATGCGGCGCTAGGACGGGCTGGGCGCGCTGCGCGTGCGTATAGGCGGGCACAATAACGTCGAAGTCCGCGTCGCATCGCGCGACAAACGCCTTCTGGAGCTCGAGGAGCAGGTCTTCAAGCCGATCGATCGCTTCACGAGTCCAGAGCCGGAAGTCGGTCGAAACCTGGTCGTTGCGGCTTCGCGCCGTGTGAAGTTTGCGCCCGACGTCGCCGAGCTTCTTGACAAGCGCGCTCTCGACGTGCATATGGACGTCCTCGAGGCTGCTCGTGAACTCCATTTCGCCGCGTTCAATTTGCGCTTTAATCGCGTTGAGCTCGCGTTCGATCGCCTCAAACTCGTCCTTCGTCAGGATTCCGACGTCGCTGAGCATCCTCGCGTGCGCGATGGACCCGGCGATATCCTGAGCGTACATACGACTATCGAAGCTTATACTTTCGCTGAATTTCTCGAAAAGTTCGTCGGTCGCTTCGGTAAAGACGCCGCCCCACGGCTTCACGGATTGCGCTTTCTTTTCTGCCATATTCTCCTCTATCGTCGTCGCGACGCTACAATCGCCGCGCCTTTTCAGATCTTTTGCACGCCTTCGCGCGGAGGTCAATCCAGGAACGCGACGCGGAAATTTTCAGGGAACCGCACGAGACACGCGCCCCAGGACAACCCGACGCCAAACCCGACGAGCAACGCCAGCGAGCCCGGCTTAACGAGCCCTGCCTTAACCGCGTCGATAATCGCGATCGGAATCGTGCTCGAAACCGTATTACCGCGCATTTCGATATCGTTGAAGTACTTATCCGGATCGATCTTGGCAAGGTCGCGGAGCCGGTCGAGTACAAATTTGTTAGCCTGGTGCAGGAGATAGGCGTCGATTTGCGCTTCGCGCTCCGCGACGAGATCTTCGAATCGCTTGATAAGGGGCGGAACGACGTCGATCGAAAACCTAAAGACGCCGGGACCGTTCATATAGAGCTGTTCCTGCGAACGACGGTTGCCCCTCGCGTCAGTTCGGACGGTCCTCGTCGCCTTGTTCGACGGCAGGCGCGCGCCTCCCGCTTTGACGACGAGCATATCGGCGCCGGCGCCGGCGGTTCCAAACTCGAAGTGGCCCATAGCTGGCGCTCCTTCGAGCGGGTCGTTCGACGGACTTTCGCATTCTTCGAGGAGCGTCGCGGCGGCCCCGTCGGAAAAAAGAGGTCGAGTGACGCTGTCCAACTCGTTGATATACTTGCAATAGGTCTCGGCGGTAATGAAGAGGACTTTGCGCGCGAGCCCCGACTCGATCAGTCCTTTACAAACCCCGAGACCATAGATATACCCGCTGCATCCGAGATTGATATCGAAGGCGCCGCATTCGTTGCGGAGCCCAAGACGTTCCTGGAGTAGACACGCGGAAGTCGGAAGGTGATAATCAGGCGACTGGGTGCACAAGACGAGAAAATCGATCTCTTCCGGTCGCGCGATTCCTTCGTCAAAGAGCCGTCGGGCCGCGGCTTCGGCAAGATCCGTCGCCGTCTCTTCCGTAGACGCGATGCAGCGCGTCGCGATTCCAAGCTTGCGCCGAAGCTTATCCTCGGTCCATTTCGGAAAGGCTTTGACCAGCTCGGCGTTGTCCAGCCGCCCCTGAGGGAGGTAAGCGGCGCCCCCTGTAATTTGCGCTATTTTCACTATAACTCGCTAACATATAAAGCGCTCAGAAAGACGCGAAGGCGATCTAGACGCGTCGCTTCGCCTCACTGCGCGCTTATAACCGTCGTTCATTTCTTTTCCGAAGAGGAATCGTTCATACCGAAGAAAAACTGCCTGAGTTCGTCGAAGCCCTGGAGCGCCTCTTTACCAGACTTTTTCTCCTCAGAAAGCGGCTTCTCTTCCTTAGCAGCGGCGATTTGGTAGGTGCGCGGCGGTCGGGAACGGTCGTTATCTCGACCGCGGCGCTTGCCATATCCGCCTTCTCTTCGCTCGCCGTTGTCGGCGCGTTTGCGCCTGGCGCCACCCCTGGCCTCGCCGTCTCGAGAGCGCTCGCCCTCGGAATGGCGTCGAGGTCGGCGTTCGCGCGACTCCGAGCCCTTTGCGCGGGAATCGCGTCGACGCGAGCCGCGATGGGGCGGACGACTATCATCGGCGGTCGAATCGGCGCTCGCAAAGGAAACGCGACGCTGGGCGAGGTCAATTCCCACAACCCTGACCTTGACCTTGTCGCCGCGAACAATCACGTCGCGCGCGTCCGAGATTCGATCAGAACTAAGACGGCTGACATGAAGCAGACCTTGGACCTCGCCGCCAAAATCAATGAACGCGCCGTAGTCAAGGACTCGCGTCGCAACGCCGACAAGCTCCATCGCGAATTTGAGATCCTTTAATTTGATCAGACTCTTCTTGAAGATCGGATACGATTCTTTCTCACGAGGATCCTGACCGGGCGTTACCAGTTCCGAAAGGATATCGGCTAGCGCGAGCGGACCGACTCCGAGCTCTTTGGCGAGCGCCGCGACGTCGGCGTCCTTCGTCTTTTCGCCGAGTTTCGCGCGCTGTTCCTCGGAACGAAGGTCGTCAACGGTCATCTCGAACTTCTCCAGAAGCGCGAGCGCCGTCTGATAACTTTCCGGGTGAATCCAAGTTGCGTCAAGCGGATTCTCTCCGTCGACGATCTTCATGAACCCGGCGCACTGCCGGAAGGTCGAATCGGAAACGCCTTTGACTCTCTTGAATTGCTCTCTTGTGCGGAACGGGCCCTTCGTCTTACGATATTCGAGAAAGTTCTTAACGGAGAGGGGCGTGAACCCCGCGATGAACGAGAGGGTCGCTTCATCGACCTTGTTCGCGTCGACGCCGACGACCGAAACGCATCGGGACACGATCTTGCCGAGCGCTTCGCGAAGAGTTTTTTCGCGTATTCGTTGACAAGCCGAATCGTCGCAAAGAGCGTCGGGAGAGACCTTGACATATTCAGCAAGGGGGTCAAGGAGTCGTCGCCCTAACGAAATCGCAACGCGCGTAAAGGGGTCAAAATCTGGGAATTCCTCAACGGCGCCAGGCGAGGCTCCATACGCGTCGCAACCGGCGTCATTCACGTTGATAAAGGCGACATCTTTGTCGGCGAGTTTTTCCTCAATGAGCTTCGCGATGAGCGAATCGAGGTTGCGACTGTGGTTCGAGCCGCAGCGGAGCGCTATCACGCTGACGTCATGCTTCTTGACGAGTTCTGCAAGCCGTTCAATTCCCGCGTCGACGCGTTCTTCGGCGCCGCGCAGGCAAACGGAGTCCGTCTCAAGAACCGCGCCATTTTCGTCAAGCGCTGCGACTCGACTCGCGGTACGGAACCCGGAATCGACGCCAATGATTCTTCGTCCTTTAACCGGACGGAGCATCAGCCTTTTGCTCAGCGCGGAGCAGACGTCGTCGAGCGCCTTTTCAGCCGCGTTGTTGACAAGCTCCGTGCGGACGTCGGCTTCGATCGTCGGCACAAGGAGAGAGTCCAGCGCTTTGACCAGAATGGGCGTAAGAAATTCCTCGTAAGCGCGGCCTTGGGGAACAGCGACTTCTTTGGCAACTTCGACGAGCGCGTCATGGTCAAATTGGAACGAGACGTCGAGTATTTTTTCTTTCTTGCCGCGATTGAGCGTATAGATCTGATCGCGAGTCAAACGATAAAGCGGGAAGGACGCGTCGAAAAAGTGCGAATAGAAACGGGCGCGTCTCTGCGCGTGCGCGTCGGCGTTCGACTGCTTCCTTTCTTCGTCGGCGTCGGACTCCGTCGTTTCGTCGTCAGCGCCAGGCTTCTCCCCTTCTTCACCTGCGTCGGGAGTCGCCTTTTCGACGTCAGCGCTAGGCTTCTTCGCTTCTTCACCTGCGTCGGAAGTCGCCTTTTCGACGTCAGCGCCAGGCTTCTTCGCTTCTTCACCTGCGTCGGAAGTCGCCTTTTCGTCGTCAGCGCCAGGCTTCTTCGCTTCTTCACCTGCGTCGGGAGTCGCCTTTTCGACGTCAGCGCTAGGTTTCTTCGCTTCTTCACCTGCGTCGGGAGTCGCCTTTTCGACGTCAGCGCCAGGCTTCTTCGCTTCTTCGCCTGCGTCAGGAGTCGCCTTTTCGACGTTAGCGCCGAGCGTTTTCGCTTCTTCGCCGGCGTCGGCGGTCGTCTTTTCGACGTCAGCGTTTACCTTCGTCTCTTTGTCGTCGGCGACTTCTACCGTCTGTTTGTCGGTCGAAGCGTTTTCAGGGGTCGAGGACTTCAGTGTAGCGACGTTGGACGGCTCGGAAACGGCGGCGCGTTTGGAAACGACGAACGCATTCTGACGCAAGTATTTACGTACGCTCTGTCGCAGCGGAAAAAGATCGCTCAGGCGCTCGGCGATAATCTCCGCAGCGCCCTGAAGCGCGTCCTCAACGGTCGCAACGCCTTTCGAAGCGTCGACGAAGGGTTCGGCAAGCTTCTCGATTGGCGTTTTGGAGTCTTGAGCGTTTAGAATGGCGTCGGCGAGTGGTTCCAGTCCCTTTTCGCGAGCAGCTTTCGGCGCCGGATCGTTCTTTGCACGGAAGGGGAAATACAGGTCTTCCAGGCGCGAAGGCAGCCGCGCCTCGATCATAAGTTTCTCAAGCTCAGGAGTGAGCTCCCCGCGTTCGCTCACCGTTTTAAGATATGAGTACTTCCTATCGGCAAATTTATGGCGTTTGTCGTATAATAACGCGACCTTGACGACGTCGTCGTCTTCCAAGGCAGTCTGATCCTTGCAATAGCAGAGGATGTAAGGAACGGAAAGACCGCTGTCTAACAGGGTCGTCGTCGCTTCGACCTTCTCAATGGGAAGGCTGAGCTCGCGTGCTAAAGAGACAGGACTAACCTTAATCGTTTCAATCATCTGGAACGCAACCGGGCAAAATAAAAAAGGCGGCGCCGAGCCCTCGCGACGCAAGGACTCGACCCAATGTCAACAACGCGCCGCAGCGGTCGCCGACTTGAAGCGGTAAATCGACGACACTACACTGTGAAATGCTATAGTTAAAGCGGTCAGTTGTCAAGACAACGCGCCATTTTTTCAGGAAAACAACGACACTACACTGTGAAATGCTATAGTTAAAGCGGTCAGTTGTCAAGACAACGCGCCATTTTTTCAGGAAAACAACGACGAGCGTTCTCGAGAAACGAGGTGAATTTTTCTTTCTTTCTGTCGCTGAAAAAACGCCGCGCTCGAGGCGCCAGAAGATCGCCGCGCCGCTGTCTTTGCGGCGACGCCCCCTGTCTCTACGACAACCTTGAGTTATAATACGGCGGTATGGGCGTTTGTGTTTATTGTAGCAAGGCGCGCAGCACGCGCGCATGAAGAGCATGCGGACGCCTCAACCTGATTTCATCGCCAGCGGCGAAAGGAAATGATTCATGCCAGAAGAACGACTTTACAATTTTTCGGCCGGTCCTGCCGTTTTGCCGGTTCCCGTTTTAAAGAAAGCTCAGGAAGAGCTTCTGTGCCTACCCGGTTGCGGCGCTTCTATCCTTGAAATCAGTCACCGTTCTAAGCAGTTCGGTGAAATTCTCGCACAGACGAAAGCGAACGTTCGCGAACTCCTCGGAGCGCCAGAAAACTACAAGATCATGTTCCTCCAGGGCGGCTCGCTGACCCAGTTCGCGATGCTCCCGATGAACTTCATTCGCAACCGCGACGCGTCCGCCGATTACGTCGTTACCGGAAATTGGAGCAAGAAGGCCGCCGCGGAAGCGAAAACGCAGGGTAAGGTCAATATTATCTTCGACAACAAGGACGAAGGCTACGTACGCAAGCCTAAGGACGAAGAGCTCCAGATTACCCCCGGCGCCAAATACTGCTATATCTGCATGAATGAAACGATTGAAGGCGTCCAATTTCCGCGCGAACCGAACGTCGCGGCGCCTCTCGTTTGCGACGCGTCGAGCGAGATCTTCAGCCGGCCCGTCGATATCGAGAAGTACGGCGTTCTCTTTGGCTGCGCGCAAAAGAACGCGGGGCCCGCGGGCGTAACCCTCGTCGTCATGCGCGACGATTTCGTCGAACTCAGCGGCGACGACCTTCCGTCGATGTTCTCCTACAAGAAGCTCGCGGCAAAGGATTCGATGCTCAACACGCCTCCGACCTTTGGCATTTACATGATGAAGCTCGTGACCGACTGGCTTAAGGAACAGGGCGGTCTCCAAGCGATGTATGAAAAGAACGTTGCGAAGGCGAAGCTCCTTTACGACGCGATCGACGCGACGGAAGGATTCTATCGCGTCCATGCGAATAAGGAATATCGCTCCTACATGAACGTTTCCTTCCGCCTACCGACGGAAGAGCTCGACAAGAAATTCCAGGAAGAAGCGAAGGGGTGCAAGCTTATCAACCTTGCCGGTCACCGCGACCTCGGCGGCGAGCGCGCCTCCATTTACAACGCGATGCCCGTCGAAGGCGTCGTCGCGCTCCGCGATTTCATGGTTGATTTCGCCAAAAAGAACGCATGAGTCGTTAATATAAAGGCGCTTTCCACTAAGAGAGCAAAAAATAAACCGCGAAGACTCTGTTGAGCTTCGCGGTTTTTTTGTGCGCAACGGCGCCAATCAGCAGCAACCTTTGAAGACAAAAAAGAAGGACCGCGAAGCTCGAAGAACTTCGCGATCCTCTAACGTAAACGCGGCGTATAGATCAGGCCGGTCATGAGTCGGGTGGTTCAAGCAAGGGCCCGACGAATACGTAACGCTTCTCAAGACGAGTCGCGCTAGACCGACGCCGCGGAATTCCGGACGTCGTAACGCCAAACCGAAGTTTGGACGTGTGCGGTAAAAAGAGGCGCTTCCGTTACAGAACAGAAGCGCCCTTTTTTCTGCTTTGATTCAGTTCGCTAAATAACGAACTGAATGTTCAGGAGAGTTGATGAAACTCAGCCGCAGCAAGCGACGGGCGCGCAGGCCGGAACGCTAACGGGCGCGCAAGGCGCGACGGTGGCGCGAGGGCAGCACAGAGGTCGGCAGAACGCGGGTCGGCAAACGCGACGAACGACCGGCTTGCAAACGACGGGACGGCAAACAGGACGAACGACCGGCTTGCAAACGGCAGGACGGCAGATCGGACGAACTTTCGGGAAGCAACGGGGCTTGCAGACCGTCGGGCAAGGCGCGCAGACGGGGGCGCAAGGAGCGACCGTTTCGACCGTTTCGATCGGAGCGATTTCAACGGCGTCGCAAGGAGCGACAGGATCGCAAGGCTCGACAACGTCGCAAGGCTCGACAACGTCGCACGCGGCGGGCGCGCAGAAGCGGCTCGCGCGGTAGGCTCTAAGATTCCAGCAAGGACGGAAGCAGAAGGGAGTCGCCTGGTAGACGGGCGCGCAATCAAATTCAACGGCGCCGCAAGCGGACGGAGCAACTTCGTCAGCCTCAACGGCTTCCGGAGCTGCAAGGACGTCAGCTTCAGCAACTGCCATCTCAACCTGTTCAGCAGGCTCGGCAGCCGGCTGGACATCCTGATCTTGAGCAAATGAGTAGGAGGCGGAAAGGACGAGCGCCAACGCCGCAAACGTGCTCAGAAACTTTTTCATTTTGGAGTAACTCCTAACTTGGTAGTTTCGTGGCGCCGACGTCATTGACCTTACACACAACCCGACCAATAACAGCGTCGCCTGAATCAAAAAATTCAGAAAATCCCAGGGGGATCTCCTTTTCTTCACAATATACATAGAAGGCTCCGCTTGTCAATGAAAAATCGGTTTATTTTGGATATTTTCCGAAAATTATCTAAATGACGCCCCTTAGCCAGACTAACCCAAGATTAAGACAGGACAAGATGTTACGTTTATAACGTTTATACGGGCAAGGAAACGTGGGCGACATTTTGCCAAGAAATCTGGCGTCCGATTTTCAAGAGATAAATTTGCTGAATTAACGCCCAAAAATCATAAAAATCGAGCCCATTAATTAAGGCGACGTCTCATAGCGAAAATGCGCCCGCGGTGGAGCCTTTCTCTTCAGACGTCACTCCCTCAGTCAGAGGATTCTTTTTCAGAGCTTTCGCGGCGATATTCTTCCGCTCGGCGCTCGACGTCGCGGCGCGTTTCCTCGCTGCGCAGGAACTCCCAACGTTCGTTATCCGCAATCTCCGATGAAAGCGTTTCAAAGATCGCCGACGATTCCTGCGTTTTGTCGAGAATCTGAAGGGTTGCAGCTAAGTTGTAACGTACCGCGACAGAATCAGGTCGCAGCGCGTACACGGCGCGAAACGCGCGTTCCGACGTCTCGTAGTCGCAACGTTGATACGCCAAGACGCCGCGGATCATCTCGCCCGGCGCGCTTGTTTTCAGAGATTCGGAGAGCTTGTCGAACTCGATTTGCGCGCGATCAAACTCGCGCCGATCCATAAGACGAATAATCTTCGCAAGCGTCCCAGTAACGGCGCTGCGCGAAAACCACTTGTTAACCTCGGGCGTGTCGGTCGTTCCGAACGCGTGATCGCTTTCCTCAGTCTTGCGCTCCGAATCGTCGATAAGATGGGAGGCGACAACAAGACTATCGTTCGCCAAAAGCTCGTCGACGTCCTCATGGCTATCTCGCGTCGTTTTCTGATTATAGTTCCGACCTCCTGCTTCGAAGGCCTCAGGAGCTGGCGCATAGTCGTCCATGCTTCTCTGGTTGTGGGAGGGCGGAGCGCTCATGGAGCCGCTCGACATTCTCTCCGGAGATCTCGCGCCGCTCATACCTCCCTGCATACTCATAGCTCCCACACCTCCCATAGCGCCAGAGCTATTCATTCCCATGGTTTCTCCTACATGCCTACTTCCTCCTCCCATGCCTCCCATCTTGTTCATAGACTCCATTCCGCCCGTACCGCTCATGGTATTCAGATTACTGGTTCCATACATTCCCTCCATATCTTCTCCCGTAACCATACCCATATTCATATCCATCCCTCCTCTAGGGGCAGACGTCCTCATAGGAGCCCCTCCTTGGGGCGAACGGGAGTTCATGTTTGGCTGAACGGAGTGAGCGCCCAACATATCGGCGTCCATCGAGCGTGCGGATCGGTTTTCCCCGCCGCCCATTATGACGGGGTCGGCGCTCCCCATGGTTGCGGAGTCTTGCATTGCGGCGCCAGAGGGCTCCGAATCGGAAAAAGCGCCGGAGAAGTTCATAGGCGACGGAAAGCTCAACGGCTCCTTAGACGCCATATCCTGCGCGTCTTGAGATTCGTCAAGCTCCGTCGTGGAGAGATACATGCTCATGGGCGTCTGGGACTCAGCGTCGAACGTCTCCACCTCGTCGACAGATTTTCGCGCCAGGTCGCGCGGTGACCGCCAACGCGCGTCGATCGCAACGACGACGGCAAGCGCGGCGGCAACGGCGGACGCTACGGCTATGCGTCGTCGACGCTTGCGGCGTCGCTCGTTTTTCATGGCCGTCGGGACGCCGAGCTTGAGCTCGTCCGAGGCGTCGAGTTTCGCGCGTTCGAGAAGTTCAAGCTCAAACATCTCGGCTAGAATTTGTCTTTTATCGCGATTGGAATAGAGCTCGGCGAAGAGCTTACCGCGCTCCTCTGAGGAGAGAACCCCGGCGTTGAGGCGATCAAGCTCGTCAAGCTCCTCGGGCGAAAGCGCGGCTCGGGCACGCGCTTCGTTCTTATCGGAAGAATTCGAGTTTGTCATTTTTCTAAGCCTTATCTAGCTCTCAGCAATCGGTAGGCGAGTTCGCCGAAGGTTGAAGTCAGTTTCCGAATCGACGTCGCGAGTCTGCGGCAAACTCTTCCTCGGCAATCGGGAATTCACGTCCGAGTTCGACAAGTCGATTCCAATATAAAGGGACAAAAGTCTTCGAGTCCATCGGTTCGAAGTCGAATTGTCGTAAAAAAGCCTTGCGCCGCTCGACGAGCGCGAGCACGAACTTCTTCGACTTGAGACCGACCCCGCAAAGCTTGTACGCTTCACGCACGTCTTTGGGCGATATCGTCCAGGCGTCGTCATAGTCGCCCGCGTTAACGACGCGTATGAACCGCTTTGGCGTCTTTTCGTTCCAATAGAGGAGTAGCGCTCTCTCGATCGGGGAGAGTTCGAGCCAGAACGCTCGGAGCGAGTCGTTGAATTCGTGCGCCTCCGCAAGGCGCGACGCTGAGCCGACGTTCTTCTGCGGAATGTTGGCGACAATGTATTGAAGTTTTTCTTCGTCGGCAACGGTTTCGCTGAACGTTTTCGGCGCGGATTTGCTCCTGTTGGAAGAATAGACAACCATCTTGATCCACGTTCCGACGCCCGCGCGACCGGCGTACGAGGCGAGCGCGGGCGCGTTCCCCATGAGTCCGACGAGCGAATAATAAGCGTTGAGCCACCATTCGCACTCGTTCAAATTGGGTAAGACGCGCAGCCCCATCTTCCGCGCGGTCTTAACGGCAAAGCCTCCGAAGCGCCGTTCCAAATATTCCTTGGCCTGGGTTCGGTTCTCGTGAATCTCTGCGAGCATCGAATCGGCGAGCGTCAGATCCTCGAGTGGATTGGAGCCGCCGCGGCCATGCGTTTCGAGCGACTTAATCGTCTCCTCGTCGTCGGTCGGCGGCGCGTCTTTCATCTGCGTCCAATGGTACGTCAAGGAGTACAGGAGACGTCGGAAGAGGGGCGATTCCGCGTCGAACATCACGCGTCGCGGATCGAATTTCGCCCGGTATCCCTGACTGAGGCTCTCGAGTCGATCGCGAACCGCGTCTTTGCGCTCGTCCCAGGGGAGATATTTTTCCCACTGTTCGAACCACTCGCGATACGCGTCCGGCGCCGAGGCGCTCGAACAGGCTTTAATTTTGAACGACATAAAGCCCCTCGCGGACGTCTGAAGTCGGCAGGCGTCTACTACAGAGAGCGGCCGAGCGACAAAGAATCTCAAAAATTATTTGAAAAAAGCAAAATTTTTCAGACATAGTTCGAAAACGAGTCGTTTCAATGAACAGATATATTGAACGCTAAGGATAAAAACCGGACGTTGCGGAGGGTTTGTCGGTTTGCTACAGGGCGCGACGTCAGCCCCTTCATTAACTTGACGCGTCGGCGGAACGAACGCGCGACGTTTGTCCGTTCGTTCCGCACAACATGCCCGTTATTTTAATCGATCTCCCTCACGAGCAGAATTTCTCCGAAGTACGCCGCCTCCCAGGACCAACCGTTGGGTTGGTTGATAATCTCGATGAGCGTCTCTTGCCCGGCAAATTCGTCCAGGGGGAGGAAGACGTGCATCCATCCGTCGGCTTCGACCGTATCGTTCGAAACGAGCGTCTCTTTAAGAACCTTGCCATTCGCTTTGACGATCAGCTCGAAATCGCCGGAATATCCATCGGCGACATGATTCGAGACGGTGAATTCGAGGTACTCGCCGCGCGTTGGAGTTATGGTCTTCGAGAGAACCGCGCCGACCTCGCGGCTTTCAGGATGCGTCATGAAGACGTACTCTCTACCGCGATATTCGCTGCGAACGCCGGGGTTCATATCCGAGCCCATATGCGAAGGCTGGAAGCCCGAGAATTTGCGGTTGAGGATTTCTTCGTCGGAATACTCGCGGAATTTGATCTGCTGGAGCTCTTCCTCAGAATAACGACCGGTCGCCGTCTCGTCGGGTTGGTCCGTCGGATTGACGCATGAAGTGAGCGCGCTCGGAACGACTTCCGTTCGCGGAATATAGAAGTATTGCTCTCCATCCTCTTCCTGGATGAAGCCCCCTTCTCGTTCGACCGCCTGGATCGCGAGGCTTTCGCAGACGTTAATGAGCGCAGGGAAGTCGTACGCCGTGTTGCTGAAGACTCGCGTTTCATCGAGCTCTTCTGTGAATCGAGGCGGAAGCGCTTTGAACCCGAGCGTCGTGAAGAGGACGCCTCCCGCGTTCGAAGGGTTGCAGTCGGAGTCCTGCCCGCAGCGCGTCGAGATGACGATCGTCTTATCGAGGTCGCCGTCGCCATAAAGGAGCCCGACGAGGATATACGCGCCGTTGATCTTCGCGTCGATATTGAAGTCGCTCTCCGGCCCCGTGCAGGACCATTGGCGATATTCGGGGTTAAGCTGGTATTTTTCGTTGATTTTATTCCAGCATGCTTCCCAGTCGTCTGGGAATTCTTCCTTCCACTGGAGCACGTCGCGGACCATTTCGGCGTAGCCCGATTCAGCGGGGATCGCGTTGAGCGCCGTCTTGACGATCTTCGTCACGTCCGTTTCGAAGAACGCTTCGCAATAGAGCGCTCCGACAAACTGACCGGCGTACACCCCGTCGCCGTAGTTCATGAGGCGACCGAATGTTTCGCCCATACGAACGGCGTTGTTCGGCATGCCGGGCGAGATCAGGCCAGAGAAGTCGGCCTCGATCTGATAGTCGATATCGTCGGCGCAACGGCTAAACTCTGGACGACTCGAATTTGGCGGCGCGATCCCGCAACGCAAGTTATGGCGACCGTGGAAATTTGCGTGCCAGAGCGGATACTCGCTGTTGGCAAAATCGATTCCCGCCTGGCGGATCGAGACGTCGAGCCCATGTTCCTCCATGGAGCGCAGGAACGTCATTTCGACGTAGAGATCGTCCTGTCCGAAGGCGTCGTTGATCATCTCCGGAGACCATTCCGGCATTTCATCTTCCGGGATAATGCGGTTACAGAAGCGGAATTCGGTCGGCGCGCCCCAGCATACGCCGGCGATCTGGCCAATCCAGCCTCCCTTCATTTTATCGCGATATTCCTCGACGGAAATTTTTCGATAGTTTTTGCCGTCGACGACGACGTCTTCCGCGAACGCGGTCATGGCGCGCGAGGCGCAACACGCAAGCGTTACAGCGATGAGCGCAAAGGCAACGAGGTTCTTTTTCATAGCAGGACGTCCTTCTACAGTAACCTTGTTAGTATGAAACGCGCAAAGGGCGCGCTGTTGAAATTATATGAGGAAACGCCGCTTATTTCAAATAGACGTCTTGTGAAAACGCGTTTCCACGCAAAAATATTCGCGCTTGAGAAAGGAACGCCAAGGGGGCGCGAATTGACGCGCCAGATTAGTTATCCGTTCAACGGCCGAGATAAAAAAACGCCCGACGTCGATTCACAAACCGACGCCGGGCGTGTCAGATTCTCGTCATTAAGCGCAATAATGACTCACAGAACGATCGTCTGGTCTCGACTCGGGCCCACAGAGACGAACTTGATAGGCCTGCCGACGACTTCGGAGAGCCGTTCAAGATACTTCTTCGCGTTTTCTGGGAGCGCGTCGTACGTCTTGACGCCGGTGATATCCTCGGACCAGCCCGGAAGCGTTTCGTAGATCGGGGTCAAGCGAGCGAGGTCGTCGACGTTGGCGGGGAACTTGTCGATGCGCTTGCCGTCGAGCTCGTAGGCAACGCAGAGATTGAGCGTTTCGAAACCGCTGAGGACGTCGACGAGCATAACGGACAACTCCGTCACGCCGGCGAGTCGACATGTATAACGAACGGCGACCGCGTCGAACCAACCGCAACGGCGCGGTCGACGCGTGACCGTACCGTACTCGTTGCCGGCGTCGCGGATACGCTGGCCGATCTCGTCGTGGAGTTCCGTTGGGAAAGGACCGCCGCCAACGCGCGTCGTATACGCTTTAGCGACTCCGACGACGCGCTTAAAAAAGGTCGCAGGTATGCCGGAACCGGAGGTCACGCCAGCGCCGGAGCTGTTGCTGCTCGTCACATAAGGGAACGTTCCGTAATCGACGTCGAGAAGCGAACCCTGAGCGCCTTCGAGAAGAATGCGTTTATCGGCGTCAACGGCGTCAAGGAGGTAGTGGACGACGTCGCCGACGAAGGGGCGCAGACGCTCGGCGTAACCGAGATAATCGTCGACAACCTTTTCGGCGTCGATCGGTTTCACGGTCTCGCGCGTTTCGTCGTCGCGCGCGATACTTGGAAGATATCGGTTCTTGAGGCTGCAAATAGTACGTACCTTATCCGCAAAATCAGGGCGGTACATGTCGCCCACGCGGATCGCCGTGGCGCGTCCGACCTTGTCGCGATAGCAAGGTCCGATTCCGCGAAGCGTCGTGCCGATCGCTTCGGAGCGAACGCCGGAGTCATTCGTGAGACGGTCCTCTTCCT
This sequence comes from Thermoguttaceae bacterium, assembly GCA_050949645.1. Lineage (GTDB taxonomy): Bacteria > Planctomycetota > Planctomycetia > Pirellulales > Thermoguttaceae > RUG369. The sequence goes on along the minus strand of JBMNGC010000001.1, from coordinate 2,849,036 downwards.
TGTGCCACGGAAAGATCACGTGCGCGCGCTCGCTGATGAAAAGGTTCTCTTCAATTTTGACGCCGCCGCCCCGGAGCCTATCGATTTCGTTGAGGATTAACTCAGGATCGATCACGACGCCGCTCGCGACAACCGACTTCACCTCGGGTCGGAAAACGCCGCTCGGGATGAGAGAAAGCTTAAATTTCTTACCGTCAAAGACAACAGTATGACCAGCGTTGGCGCCACCCTGGTAGCGGACGACGACGTCGTGTTGCGAAGTGAGAAAATCGACGATTTTGCCTTTCGCTTCGTCGCCCCACTGTAGACCGATTACGCAAGTTGCAGACATCTGATCCTCTTTTGAATTAAACCGCGAGTCAGGGGCAAACGCGTCTGAATTGCGCGTTCGCGATCCAAAAATAAAAGTCCCCTCGTTCCAGTTCTATCGCGGTCATAGCCGCGACCTGAACGAGGGGCGTAGACGGCCATTTTACTTGATATGTCGAAAAATAAAAGTCCCCGGTTTTTTTCACGCGGGAAATTTCAGGCTCATGAAATCCTTGACGAAATTTAGCGCGTTTATCGACTCAACGCGCGTCAGTTCGGGGTATCGAGGTAGGGATCCTGCCCCATCCCGCGCTGCATCTTTTTACGCTGCTTTTCGTAATAAAGCATCGTCTTGCGATTACGGTAGCTCTTGCGTTCGACTTTGCGCTGAGCGCGGTAGAACATTTGGATCTTTTCCGGATACTCTTTCTCGGGCTCGTCCTCGTATCGCGCGGCGATCTTCTTCGCCTTTTTGGGACCGTAGGCCTTTTCGAGGATTTCATCTTCCATCGACAAATACTGCCGATAGCTTCCCGGGTCGCCCTGGCGACCGCAACGACCGATGAGCTGTCGGTCGATACGCGCCGACTCGTGGAGCTCCGTACAGATGACGTTAAGGCCTCCGATTTCGAGGACCTCCTCGGGCAGTTTAATGTCGGTGCCGCGTCCCGCCATGTTCGTGGAGACGGTGATCTTGCCCCAATGGCCCGCGTCCGCGACGATTTCCGCCTCCTCCGCGATCCTGTTCGCGTTGAGAACGCTGTGCTTGAGCTTGCGCTCGTCGAGGAGTTCCGAGAGGATCTCCGATTTGTCGATCGTTCGCGTACCAAGGAGCGTCGGTCGCCCAAGCTCGTGGAGTTCGGAAATCTCGTTGACGATCGCCGACCATTTCGCGCGTTCCGTCGCAAAGACGCGCGTCTGAAGCTGTACGCGTCGCGGGGGACGGTTCGTCGGAACGGGAATGACGCGGCATTTATAGATGCGTGAGAGCTCTTTTTTTGACGCCGCGGCGGTTCCGGTCATGCCGGCGAGATGCTCAAATCTCAGGAAGAAGTCCTGAACCGTCACGCGCGCCGCCTGGCCCGTCGCCACGGTAATCTCGACGCCCTCCTTCGCCTCGACCGCCTGGTGGATCCCTTCGCGCCACTTTCGTCCTTCGCCGAGTCGTCCGGTAAATTCGTCGACGATAACGATCTCGCCGTCGCGAACGACGTACTGCTGGTCGAGGTGGAACTCGCGGTCGACCTTGATCGCGCGCTTGACGTACTCGTAAACGTGATAAAGGCCCGTCCGCTCCATCGCCTCGGGCTTGGGGAGTCGGCGCGCCTTGAGGCGACCTTCGCGCGTCAGCTCAACCTCGCGCTTTTCATGGTCGTAGGTATAGTCTTCGTCCTCGATGAATTCGTAGATCGAGTCCGACGCCCATTTGTACGCCTCGACCTCCTGCTTCTGCTCTTCGGTCGGAAGCGCGCTGATGATGAGGGGCGTGCTTGCTTCGTCGATGAGGATGGAGTCCGCTTCGTCGACGAGGCAAAAATAGGGATCGCTACGCTGGGTCGGCTGTTCGTCGCGCTCGCGCTGCTCGTTGAGCATCGCGCCGAGAATATCGGTCTGTCCTTCGCGTATTCGACGCAGTAGCAGTCGATCGCGCAGGAAGTCGAATCCGAATTCCTTCGCCGTGCCGTAGGTGACGTCGCACTGATATGCTTTGCGACGGTCGTCGGTCGGCTGCTGAGTTTGAATGACGCCCACCTTCATTCCGAGCGCACGATAGACGGGCCCCATGAGCTCGGCGTCGCGTTCGGCGAGGTAGTCGTTCACGGTCGCGAGGAGCGCGCCCTTCCCTGCGAGCGCTCTAAGATACATTGGCGCGGTCGCCGTGAGCGTTTTACCTTCGCCCGTCTGCATCTCGACGATCGAACGATTAAAGATCGCGATTCCGCCTAGAATCTGAACGTCAAAGTGACGCATTCCGATCGTTCGCGCCCCCGCTTCACGAACGAGCGCGAACGCTTCCGGCAAGAGCCTTGAGAGGGGCTCGCCGCTTCGCGCGCGGTAGCGAAGCGAGAGGCTGAATTTGCGCAGCTCCGCGTCGGAAAGTTTCCGAAATTTCGGCTCAAGCGCGTTGACTCGATCCAACTCATACGACCATTTTGCGAGTCGACCCGACGTTGTGAACGGCGCCAGTCGCGCGCAGGCTCGCCTTATTCCCGACGGTATCGCGCCCAAAACTGCGCCTCCTCTACTAATAAATCGAATGACGAACGGGGGGTGCTCTCGCGGGATTACGCCGCGAAATTCCGCTTGACGCCGCTCGCGCCGCTATGACAAAATTCTGCATCCGACGCGCCGGCTCGAGCTGAACGCCGAGCGAAGCGACGTCGGATTTCGCATTATAAGACAGTATTCCGACGGCGTCAACGCGAATGCGACGACCTCTTTTCGACGCGTTCGGCGACGGGAAGTTCCACGATGCGCGCGAGCGCCGCGTCAAAGAAAAAATCGCCCGTCCGCTTGCGTCGCAGACAGGCGATTTTCCAAAGGTAAGCCAAAGGAGCGTTGACGTCGCGCGTCAACGCGTCGCGCTTGATATCAGAACCAGCCGCCGTACGCGACGATGAAGCCCGCCGCGACAACGGAAACCATGCTCATCAACTTGATGATGATGTTGAGAGAAGGACCGGTCGTATCTTTGAAGGGGTCGCCGACCGTATCGCCGACGACGGCCGCCTTATGGCACTCGGAGTGTTTACCGCCGAGCTCCGGCTCGATATCCGCTTCGACGTATTTCTTCGCGTTGTCCCACGCGCCGCCTGCGTTCGCCATATAGACCGCGACGCAGAAGCCCGTCGTGAGCGCGCCGACCAGGAGTCCGATCACGCCGGTGACGCCAAGGATGAGTCCGACGAGGATCGGCATCACGAGTCCGAGCAACGAGGGAATGATCATCTCGCGCTGCGCGGCCTTCGTCGAAATGGAGACGGGCGTCTCGTAGTCAGGCTCGTTCTTATACTCCATAATGCCTTCGATTTCGCGGAACTGACGGCGAACCTCTTGGACCATGCCGGACGCGGCGCGTCCAACGGCGGTCATCGTGAGCGCGCCAAAGACAAAGATTGTCATCGCGCCGAGGAAAATACCGACAAGGACCTTAGGATTAAGAAGGTTGCAGGAATAGTAATCCATCCAGTCCATCATGTTCGCGCTTTTAACGGCGACCATTTCTGGGGTCTCGTCTTTCTCGGCCGGAATAAACGGACAAACGTTCGCGACTTCCTGAGTAATATAGGCGGGTCCCTTAGCGGTGGAGAGGCTCGCCCAAGCTTCGTTGGATTCCTTCCAGGTCGTCGATGCGCCGCGATAGATAGCGGCGTCTTCGTTCGGGTTTCTAACCTGGTTAGGACGAACGAGATAGGTCTCTGGGAACCATTCTCTACCGGTTTCTCGGAGCGCCGCTTTTTCGGCCTCAACTCTTTCTTTACCGGCATAGTAGACGACGAAACTGTCAGAGACCTTGTAGAAGCCCGCCTGAGCGTCTTCATTGGCCTCAAGCGTCTTCACAGCGGAGACGCCCCATCGTTCGAAGCCGACGCGGACTTCCTCGACGTAGGCGGAGAGGAGCGCAAGCGCGGTGAGCGCGGCGCTTCCAATCGCGAACCCCTTGCCCGTCGCCGCCGTCGTGTTGCCGAGGGAGTCAAGCGCGTCGGTGCGTTGACGAGTTTCTTCGGGAAGTCCCGCCATCTCCGCGTTGCCGCCGGCGTTATCCGCAATCGGACCGTAAGCGTCGGTCGCGAGCGTGACGCCGAGGGTCGAAAGCATTCCGACCGCCGCGACGCCGACCCCGTAGAGTCCGAGCGAGAAGGTCTGGACATTCGAGAAATCGAAGCCCGTCGTAAAGCCGAAGGCGAGGATCGTCGCGCATCCGACGATCACGACCGGCGCCCAAACGCTGAACATCCCTTCCGCAATACCGGCGATAATGACGGTCGCGGGCCCAGTCTTACCCTGACGCGCGATCGTTTTCGTAGGATTGTACTCGTAAGCGGTGCGGTATTCGGTCCATTTGCCGATGAGCCAGCCCGCGAAGAGTCCGGTCACAACCGAGAGGCCCGCCCATTTCGCTGAGCCCGGAAGCATGATCGCCGCGATGATAACCGACAGGACGCCGATAATGATCGCCGGCAGGTTAACGCCTCTCGCGAGCGCCTTGAGGAGCGCGCCCTGTTCGGTCTTTTCTTCCGTTTTAACAAGGAAGACGCCGACAATCGAGAGGACGATACCGACGGCCGCGAGGGTCATCGGGAGAAAGAGCGCACTCATCTGCGTCGAAACGCTCGCGCCGACGGACGCGTACGCGGCGACGCCGAGCGCCGCTGAGGAGAGAATCGAACCGCAGTAGGATTCGTAGAGGTCCGCGCCCATGCCGGCGACGTCGCCTACGTTGTCGCCGACGTTGTCCGCGATGGTCGCCGGGTTGCGGCGGTCGTCTTCAGGAATGCCCGCCTCAACTTTACCAACAAGGTCTGCGCCGACGTCCGCCGCCTTCGTATAGATACCGCCCCCGACGCGTGCGAAGAGCGCCTGAGAAGACGCGCCCATACCGAAGCAGAGCATGACGACCGTGATTTCCGTAAGACTCATCGTCCAGTTGAACATCGGGAAGACCCAGTAGAGCGCGCCAAACCAGAGCACGACGTCGAGGAGTCCGAGTCCAACGACCGTCAATCCCATGACCGCGCCCGAGCGGAACGCGACCTGCAAGCCTTCGTTAAGAGATTTTTGTGCGCCCGCGGCGGTACGAGAAGACGCCCACGTCGCCGTCTTCATTCCGAACCAACCGGCGAGACCGGAGAAGAAACCTCCGGTGAGGAACGCCCACGGCACGATCTTATTCTGAACGCCGACGCCCCAGGCGAGCCACATGAGGAGCGCCCAGATCACGACAAAGAACATCGCGACAACTTTATACTGCTGCTTGAGATAAGCGTTGGCGCCTTTGCGGACGGCGGCCGCGATCTTGATCATATCGGGCGTGCCTTCGTCGGCCTTCATCATCGCTTTGAAGAATCGAACCGCATAGACGAGAGCGGCGATGGAGCAAGCGAGCACGAGGATCCAGAGGAACCCAAAGAGCGAGAAAAAGCTCAGACGTTCGTCAACTTCAACATCCAGGTTGGTTGCAGCGGTTTCCTGCAGCGCGGTAGTTTCCGTCGTCGCTTCATCGAGCGCTGGCGCAGCGGCCTTGGAAACAGGGACGAGCTCGGCCTGAGCGTCGTCCGCGGCGACCGCCACGGGATCGTCTTGAGCAAACGCGATATTCTGGTGGGACGCCGTGGCAAATCCCACTGTCAGAGCGAGCATAAACGCGCTCAGACTCACTAACTTCATCAACCTTTTGCTGAATGTCATGACGCAAAAGTCTCCTAACGGTAGAGGGATCGTTCTTCGCTTGTAAAAAACGCAAGATCGAACACGCATATAATTAATTGCACGTGTACGCAACGCTCGCGCTAAGCGCTCAAAGCGCCGTCTGACCGCGTTTCGGCTCGAATCTGCTTCTCCTCAAGCGCCTATTCTCGCTATTATCTTGCAATATCGAGCGGCGTCAATAATGGAGCGAGCCGCTCCAAAGAACTTGAGCCTCAAAACCGATCGATCCGGCAAATCGGCAGCAATAACATTTTTTTTGATTACAGTTCGCAAAAAAGGCATTTTCTGTTGACAAATGAACTTCTTTTTAGTACAAACACAGACGCAGGCTGGCGTGAAATCATGTTACGAAAATCGGCAAAAGAACGCCCTCGTCGAATCCCTGACCGCCATTAGAAAGAGCGAAGTCGCGTATCCTGTTAGGAGTCCGCTATTTGCTCCTTGGGTCGTGTTGTAGGCGCGACGCTTCGTTGCCCGCGTCGGAAGGGAAAATCCCCCTGCTATTGAGCCTTACACCTCTGAACGGACCTCAACCATGAAAAAGACATTTAAACTTTTCACATTTTTTTCCCTTGCATTGCTCCTCGTTTTCACCGGATGCAGCGGGCGATGCCAGGTTAAAGGCACGGTGAAAATGGCGGATGGAACGCCTCTTACCGTCGGGGTCGTCAACTTCACGGACGGCGAAGTCGTCCTGCGCGGGGAAATCAAACGCGACGGCACCTACCAGATGCGAACGTTTAAGCCCGGGGACGGCATCGATCCTGGTCGTTATAACGTCTACCTGACCGAAACGTTATCCCTCTCGGGCGGCAATGAAAGGACCACACGATCTGGCGAAAGCGGAGACGACGAGATGAGCTGGCAGGAAGTTGGCCAAAACGCTTCCACAATCGACCTGAAATATAGCGATCCGGTCAATAGCGGTCTCGTCTGCGACGTGAAGAAAAGCATGACCTACGATATTATCATCGAGTGATCATTCGCGCGCGCTCCTGTTCCGTTAACTCATAACTCAATCCGCGTGAAGTTGCGTCCGGAATGAAAGGTCGTATGAAGAAACGCTCCCTGATCGCCGCATTAATGCTCGGGACGATAGTATACTGCTGCGTCGGTTGTTACGAGTCCAAGTTCGTGCGCGTGACGGGCAAGGTAACCTACGCCGACGGAACGCCGCTCACACGCGGCCAGATCTGCTTTGACGGGGGATATTATCTGGGTCGCAGCGACCTGGATAAAAATGGCGAGTATTCGCTCCACATTTTCCGGAAGAACGACGGCGTCCCGCCCGGAATCTATCAGGTTTACATCACGAGCGCCCTACGATTTGAGGCGGACGATACTGTCGTGTCGGTTCCTAAGACGCCCGACGGAGAGGAGGACGATCGTTACGTTGTCCTCAAGTCCGGCAATATCGCTAAGGTCGTCGAGCTCATTGACCTGCAGTACACGAACGCTCGGACGAGCGGTTGGGTCGTCGAAGTCAGTAAGAAAGCGTCGTCCTTTGATTTCACGGTCTATCCCCCCGGCGAAGTTCCGGAGGATGAAGTGACGGAAGAGGCGCGCTTCCAGTTCGACCCTCAATACCGCGCGAAGAAGGTCCGGGAATATTGGCAGGACAAGGCGCGGGAGGATGAGGACAGCGAGGGCTCCGACGTCGAGCCGCCGAAGCCAAGGCTCGTTCGGCCCGAGCTCTTATAAAACTTATGCCGAAGGATACGACGCGCCTTTGACGTCAACTCAGAGTAACGCCATATTCTCGATCGTCCGCCTGGCGACGCTCCCGTCGTTCAGTATATTTTGCCAGGCAATAAACGCATTTATTTTAATCTCATGATGAAAGGCAGGCTTTTATGACACTTTCCAAAAAGAGGGGTTTTACCCTTGTTGAACTGCTTGTGGTGATCGCAATCATAGGCATTCTTATCGGTCTACTTCTGCCGGCCGTTCAGGCCGCGCGCGAGGCGGCGCGCCGCATGCAGTGTACGAACAATCTCAAGCAGATGGGACTCGCCGTACAGAACTTCTGCGACACGAACCAACAGGGTCTACCGCCCGCCGCCATCGGCTGGCACCGAATCACGTTCTGGGGCTATCTCTACCCGTTCTGTGAGCAGACCAATCTGTGGGAGATAGTCGCTCCGAACCCCACGCATGACCCGGTGACCCTTGGTCGCTATTTCTGGAACACTGGCGCCGGTTGGGCGGGCGTCACGCTTAACGAAGAACAGAAGAAAGGCTTCTCCTCGGTTCCGTATATGAAGTGTCCGTCGCGTCGTTCTGGACCCGCCGCTAAACAATGGGACGGCGACCTTGGCGGCGCGGCCACGCCCGGTCCGCAGACGGATTACGCCATCATATGCGCTCATGCCCAGGGCGGCCAAGGCAAGGACAACCACTACCACGTCCGCGCCTGTAATAACCGCGTGACCGAATGGGGCAACAAGAACGCGAACCAGGAGGGGCCCTTCCGAGGCGCGAGGCTCACGGCAAACGACGTCTTCAGCACCGGCTCCAAGCCCGCCGATACGTTATCGCGTTTCGCCGACGGAACCTCCAACCAGTTCCTCATCGCTGAAAAACACATTCCGATCGGCGAACTGGGAGTCTGCAACTCTCAACAGCCAAGCGCTACCGAATGGTCTCACTGCTACGACTGCTCTTACTTGAGCACGAACGAAGCGACCGACGAAGGCTCGATCTTCAAAGCTCTTCAGACTTACTGGATTTACAACGACGACGGGTCCAAACACTCGCCGGCGTCGATCCTCGCTAACGGCATTCTTGGACCCTACGACAACCAGGTCTCAGAGGACCACCATGCGCCGTCTATTAACTCCACGATCGGCAGCTGGCACCCCGGCGGATGCAACATCGTCTTGGCCGACGGCTCCGTGCACTTCTTTAGCTCCACGACCGCTCAGTCGATCCTTGGCAAGTATGCGAACGTAAACGACGGACTCACGATCGAGAAATAGCGATTCGGACCTCATCAGGCTTCGCGTCTGATTTGGGGAAAATTTGAGGCGCGCGGTCATACGACTGCGCGCCTTTTTCGTCGAACTTCGGACGTTTGTCTGAACCGTCGCGGGGCGCTCTTCTTGCAAACGTCGATTGAAATTTCTGCGCAAAAAACTTGCGGATAGACCGCTCCATTTCTATAATAAACGGCGGGTTAGCCCGTCTCATTTTCCTATCCCTTCATGATTAACAAGGAGAAAGCCATGCCTCGTTCGCTTCGTTTTTTCACGTTTGTCGTATGCGCGTGCGCCCTCTTCTCCGCGCTTCGAGTTGAGGCAAAAAATATCGTTCCAACAATACCGGAGGGCGAAACGCCCTATCCCGACTATGTCGTCTCCGTCGACGGCGAAGAAGCGCCCGTCTGGCGTTGCCGTGTGAGCGCGATCCCCTTCAATCGCGTCTGGCCGGGCTATCAACGTTCGATCGACCAGTCGGAACTCGCGGGCTTCGCCACGTGGGAGACGGACGCCGAATCGAACGAGATCGTCGTCAAATGCAATCGCGCCGACGTCGTCGACTTCGATTCCGTCGTTATTCGACCGGCGTCCCTGGGGATTACGCCGACGGTCGACAAAGCCAAGAAAGAAATCGCCTTTACCGCGCCGGGCGGAGCCTCGATCGTCGTGGAAATCAACGGGTTCCACAACGCGCTTCATCTGCTGCCCTTCCCGCTCTACGAGCGGCCCGCGAACCTCGACGCGCCGAATCTCCGCTATTTCGGACCAGGCGTCCACAACGTCGGCGCGATCAACGTTGAAAGCGGCGACGAGATCTTCGTCGACGCGGGCGCCGTCGTCTACGGGGGAATCCACGGTAACGGGGTCGAGAACGTGAAGATTTCGGGGCCGGGAATCCTTGACGGCGCGCCATTTGAGCGCGGCAAACTCGGCGGAATCTTCAACTTTAACGAATGCGAAAACGTCTCAATCGACGGAATCGTGCAACGCGACACTGACGTCTGGGCGACGACACTCCGCCACTGCAAGAACGTGTATATCGCCAACACGAAGCTGATCGGCTTCTGGCGCTACAACGCGGACGGAATCGACGTCTGTAACAGCGAGGACGTACTCGTTGAGAATTCGTTCCTGCGAACCTTCGACGACGCCCTTGTCGTCAAGGGGCTCGGGAGGTCGACTCAACCGGTCAAAGATCTTGTGTTCCGAAAGAACACGATTTGGTGCGACTGGGGACGCGCGATGGAGCTTGGCGCCGAAACGAGCGCGCCCGAGTTTACGAATATCTGCTTCGAAGATTCCGATATTATCCGCAACACGCATATCGCGATGGATATCCAGCACGGCGACCGCGCGAAAATTTCGAACGTAACCTTCCAGAATATCCGCGTCGAATTCGACGATAAGATTCCAACGCCCGTCTACCAGCATTCCGACGAACAGATTTACGACCCTGACGCCGACCCGAATTTCTGTCCCTCTCTCGCCGTGATTGTTATCCGCCGCACCGGCTATTCTTCAGACGACGAAAACGGAACGGTTCGCAACGTCCTCTTCAAAGATATCAAAATCTTTGGAACGCGACTCCCGCCGATCAGCCTCGACGGGCTCAACGCCGAATGCGACGTTCAGGGCGTGACGTTCGAGAATATTACGATCGGAGAGCGATCGGTTCACCCGGAGAAGGATTTCCCATTTCACGCCAATGAATTTGTCGGCGACGTGAAATTTATTCCATAATTTTCAGCGAATGGCGCCTGTCTTGAAAAGTTTATAGAAGGCGTTCTGGCCCCTCTCGGGCTAAAAATTCGGATTTATGGAACTGCCGCGACGAAATCCGACCACGTTGGAACCGATTGCGGCGCGTTGATAAAGGAAGAAACGTCTATGTCTAAGAGAGAAATATATCGCATCCTCGACGCGGCGGCGAATCGCGGACGCGAAGCGCTTCGAGTCATCGAAGACGCCGTTCGTTTTCTAGACGATTCCGAGCGGCTCGCCACGCTCCTCAAGAGCGCGCGTCACCAGTTCGCCGCGACCGCCAACAAGCTCGACCTGCACGAAAGAATGCTCGCGCGCGACACGCTCGGCGACGTCGGGACGAGAATTGAAACGCAAGACGAATATCGACGATCGACGCTTCTCGAAGCGCTCATCGCCAACTTTGCAAGACTTGAAGAAGCCGCTCGAAGTCTGGAGGAATTTTCTAAGATCGTCGAGCCGCAACTCGCCAGAGAATGGGAGCAGATTCGTTACAACGCGTATTCGCTCGAAAAAGAAGTCTACGAAGCGGGACGGGAGCGGCTGCTCCGCCGCGCCGCTGAGTCGGAAGATACGCCAACGACGCGCTCGCCTGAAATGACGCGCGCGCCTGAAGCGACGAGCGCGCCAACGACCGACGACGAACCTGCTCCGTGCGCACACGACGACGCTTTGAAAGAAGAAGCCGAAAAATGCGTCAAGGAAGAAGAAGCGCAAGAAGAGATTCGTGAACCGTCGGAGGAAGCTGACGCCGAGCCTGAATCTGACGATCCTCCTCGCGCTACTCAACGCGCGCCGAAAAGAGATCTCAGCGGGCTGAGCCTTCGCGAAGCGCGACGCGCTAAACTCCGCGAAGCCGTCTTGTGCTGCTACGTCGACCGAAAACTCCCGACCACGGAACTCCACGATCTTCTAAGTTCGAGCGCGGATATCTTCGAGCTGAGTTTCGACTCTGACTTCGAAAGCGAAACGTTCGAACAAACGGAAGGTTTTCTGCGCCAATGGTTTAACAAATATCCGGACGCGACGAGCAATCTGAATGATCGACCGTTGCTCCTGACGCGCGATTCCGGGTTCTGGGGCGATGTGCTCGACGGATGGGTCGTGCCGATCGACAGCGTCGTCCGCGCGCGCAACGCAATTGGTCGCGACGCGCTCCTGGGCGTGATCGTTTCATCGCTCAGAGACACGCTCGCCGCGTTGCAGGCCTGGAGCGCTGGATACGTCGACTTCATCGAAGTCGGTCCGATCTTTGCCGATCAGGGTGCGATCTCGCGAACAGGTCTCTCAATCTTTCGTTCCCTCTTCGAACATTTCGAGGGCGCCGCGCCCCCTCCTATCTTCGCGTTTGGAGGTATAAACGAACAGAATTGCCGACAGGTTCTTATGTCGGGAATCAAGCGTCTGGGACTCGGCGAAGCGATCCTCACCGCGCCGGACAAGCGCGCCGCCGTCGCAAGCTTTAAGAGTTTCCTCTAAAACGCCAGGGCGGACGACCGTTCGACGTCACACGCCAAGTAGGTTTGAAAGTCGACGCAAAGTTCTCTCTTTGCGTCGACTTTTTTTATCTCTAAGCATTCATAACGCGTCGGCGCCGGCAGAACTGCTCTTGCTTTCTTTCGAAAAAATCGTTATCTCTTTTCAGTATGGCGTATTAGAATCGCGCGGTCGCCGCAGAAAGCTCGAAAGCGCGCGGAATTACGCCTCGCGGAAGAATAGTCGGCGTCAGACGCCTTGCGCATCGCCGCTATTCGCATCCGTTCGCCCCGTCGTCGGGGCGTCGTGCGACAAGGAACGTCGCCCAATAATGACAGGAAGTCGCAGGTGCAATATGAATCAACAACAACGCCTTACAGAAAGATTGTTTCGAACGATCGCAACGCGCGCTCTGGTCGTTGTCGCCCTCTTTGCGTCGTTGCATGGCGCCGCCGCTCAGTCGTATGACGCCGGACAACCCCTCTATGTCTCCGATTATCAATATGCTTCAGACGACGCTTACGTCGTATCTGAAGAAATTCCCGATTTCAATTCGCCCAACTCCCTGACGTCAGGCGCGCCCGACTTCGGCTACCTCAACGCCGGCGCGGACGTCGGGTCAAACGCTTGGCTCGACTCGGAGACGAACGCGCTCTTCGAGCGCAACGTAGGCGCGAACGGCGACGGAATCTTCAACGCCTCTTCGGGAAACGGAACGCAATCGAAAAAGGTCCAGTCTCGAGATATCTTCGGCTACGCCGTCGAGACGAACGCGCGCGACGGCGATACTTTCTACGAACGTTGGATTATGCCAGACGTGGAATCGAGCGCGTGGACCAAGCAGTTTCTGCCCGTCGGAACGATGTATCCCTCGTATCTTGCGGGTCGTAAGGAATCGCGCCTCCAGAGCATTATTACGTACGAGGATGGTTACGGGACTCTATGGGATATCACGCTCGGCGGCCGAGCGCCGATCTTCCGCTACGGCACGACGGATATTGTGCAGCCGGAAGGTTGGCAACTTGAAATCGAAGGCGCAGCGCTTCTGAGACTCGACTGGGAACGGCATCGAAACCTTGCGGCGACCGACTATCGCGCGGGAGTCCCCCTCATCTACGGCACAAGGCGTTGGCAGTTCAAGACAGGCTATTACCACGTCAGTTCGCACCTGGGCGACAACTACCTCATGGACGATTTTCGTCCACGAAAACACTATTCACGCGACTCGATTATGTTCGGGCTCGCGTTTAAGCCGACCGACGACGTTCGGCTCTATGCGGAAGTCGACTACGCGTTCCACAGCGGTCACACGACGGAGGAGTGGGAATTCCAGTTCGGCGCCGAATACACGCCCCAATTTACGCCAATGGCCTCGAATTGGGCGTTTCGGCCATTCCTCGCGTCCCACGGTCACCTCTATGAGGAACGAGACTTCGGAGGATATTGGGCGACGCAAGCCGGACTCCAATGGCGTAGTCCAACGAACTCGCTCTTGCGACTCGGAGTCGAATATTTCATGGGCGGCGACGACCTTTATCAGTTCCACACGCATTACCAGCGTAAGATCGGCGGCGGAATCTGGTACGACTTCTGAAAAAGCCAAAGCCCCTCTCGCGTTTAAGTATATTAACTGCGCGTCGACGCGACGTCCAGACGCGCCAAATAGCAACGTAAATCAAGCATGAAACGAATCCTTACCGGTCTTGCGGGCTCTGCCGTACTATGGGGTCTGGTCGCAACCTTCGCTTTCTACTACTCCCTCAATCGCGGCTACATCGATAACGAAACGCTGCTGCGGTACGCTACCGGACATCCCGTCGAATATATTACGATCGGAATGTTCCTGATAGGGCTCTGCGACCTGTCCTTCAAGCTCTTCTCGACGCGGCGCGAACGCGGAACGCTCAAACGCGGGCTCCTCTTTCCGCCTAAAACGTCCGAGAAGGAACCGCTGTCGAAGGTCGACGATTACCTGAGCGCAATCGACAAGGCGCGCGCCGTTCGAGGCGATTCCAGCTACCTTGAAAGGTTGAGCAACGCGCTTAATTTCCTGAAACTCGGGGGCGCTCCGGACGACCTCGATCTCGAGTTGCGACGACTCGACGACGACGCCTACGACGATCGCGACGGCGATTACGGGCTCGCACGAACCTTCATCTGGGCGATTCCGATCCTCGGATTCCTCGGAACGGTGCTCGGGATCACGGTCGCGCTCGGGAGCCTTGATTTAACGCAAATTGAAACGACGAGCGAAAAACTCGCGGACGGACTCAAGGTTGCGTTCGATACGACCGCGCTCGCGTTGTCGCTCGTCTTTCTCCTCTATTTCCTGCAATTCTTCTCGCGTCGACAGGACGCGGCGGTCGCGCGACTCGTTGCAAGAATGGCGGACGCGGAGCTCAAAGGACGCTTCTACGACGAAAACGCGGCGCTCCTTGCCGCGGATTCCCTTGATCCGTCGTCGCGGCTCCTCATTCAAACGCTCTCCGACGCTCTCGAGGAAAACACGCGCCGACAAGCGGAGACGCTGACGCGCTCGATTCGAGGAATGGCGACGGAATTCGGCGACGCGCTCGATCAGCGGCTCGTCGAAGGGAGCGGCGCGTGGGTTCGCACGCTCGCCGACGCGCAGAATCGGTTCGTGGAAGGGAGCGTCAAGCCCTCGCTCGAAGAGTTAGCGCGGCGCGCCAAACGCTTCGATTCCCTCGAGGACAAGGTCGCGCAGGAAATTGAAGCGCTCCGTCAGACGCTCCGCGCGTGCGCCGACGTCGTCGCGATCGAAGACCGGCTCTCCTCTTCCCTCGAAGAACTCGCTCAGGTCAACGCGTTCGACAAGACGCTCGCGAACCTCAACGCGACGATCTGCATGCTCAACGCGAAGCTCGCCGCTCCGACGACGACTCCGAGCCTCGAGGAAGCGCGACGCGCGCTCCAACGCTCCGAAACGCTCGCCGCGTTGCGCGCGCTCGACGAAAAAGCGGATCAGGAAACGCCCGAGACGTATCCCCTCAAGCCTGACGTCGCCAACGCCGACGACGAGGAACGCGACGCCCCCACCGAGGTCTTCCCACTCGAAGCGCCCGGCGCCGCGTCGTCCGACGTCGACGAGAACGCCTCCGAGAGCGCCTCGCACAAAAACGCGCCGGTCGAAACGACGCGATCGCGCGCGCTTCTGGGCAAGAAAAAGCGCTCCGCGTGAGTTGTCATGCCCGTTGTTCCAGCGTCCTCTCCAAGATTCTGAATTTCGAACGCCGCGTCCTGTCGCGCTTCGCACATTAATCGATCATCACCTCATATGCCGCGCCGTTTAAGAGCCGAATCAGAAGAAGCGTTCTCCCTCTTCCCCTTCCTCGCCGTCCTCCTATGCACGATGGGAACGCTCGCGCTCGTCTTCGTTTTGATCGCGCAGAAAACCTCCGCCGATCCGATCGAAGACGCGGTCGAGGAACGCGCGATCGCCTTTGACGCAAGCGCTGGTCTAAAGGACGCGGTCCCGTACGGTTCGATCATCGGCGCGGACGAGCTTGCCGACGCGATCAACAACGGACTCGGCGGGAAGAAACGCCACAACGTCGACTCGCTTGCGGAGGACGCCGGCGAGCACGAGCTTGAAGCGCCGCTGCCAGAGAACGCCTACGAAGAAGCGCTCGTTAAGACCGGCGCCGCGTCCCTTGAAGAAGTACTCGACGAGAAGGAAACGGTCGAGTGGTTCCTTCAGGAACTCACTACAATCGATTCGAAGTCAGCCGAGACCTTCGAGGAAGAACGACAGCGTCTCGCCAACGCGGAAGCGGGGATCGCCAAGATCCGCGAAGAAGCGGACGTCGCTCAGAAGCGCTACGACGCGCTCATGCAGGAAAACACCGACGATCAAGGCGCCGAGACGCTCAAAGCGCGCGTTGCGGAGCTTGATCAAGAAATTGAAAAGCTCGGCGAAGAAACCGCCGACCTGCGCGAACAAAACGCCAACGCCAAAAAATCGTACGCGATCGTCCCCTATCAGGGTAAAAAGGGGACCTTCCGACGGCCTATCTACGTTGAATGCAATGACTCGGGAGTCTATATCCAGCCCGAGGGGATACGCTTCGACGACTCTGATTTTCTGCTCGCTCAATATCCAGGCAATCCCTTCGACACGGCGTTGCGCGCCGCGTCGCAGCGTTTCCTTGTAACCGGGGGTCAGCGCACCGCGTCGGGCGAAGCGATTGAACCTTATCCGCTCATTATCGTTCGTCCGAGCGGCGCGCGTTATTTTTACGCGGCGATCGCCGCGCTCGCGTCATGGGGCGGCCTCTACGGTTATGAATTTGTCGAAGAAGATCTAGCGCTCGCCTATCCTGAGCCGGACCCCGTCCTGAAAACGCTCGCGCAAGGTCAAGCGGACGACGCGCGCCAGCGCATGCAGGTCCAACTCGCGAACGCGCTCTCGATTCGCAACGCGCAGATCGTCGCGGAATCGCGCGCGCGACGGAACGCCAGCTCGTCGACCGCCGCCGCAGCCGCCGTGCCCGACACAGAACTTCAGGCGCGTCTCGGATCGAACGTGAGACTCGGCGCCGCCAATCCTCTCGCGGGCGACGCCGATCTAAGAAGGGTCGCGGAGCGCACGAACGCGCCCGACGACGCCGCAGCGCGCGGAGCGGCGCAAACGCCGCGGAACGCCGGCGAAGGCGCTCCCTTTGCCGCCGAGGGACGCGATCGCGTCGCCGTCGGGACCGCCAACGCGTCCCTGACTCCGCCGCCTCAAATGGCGCTCGGCGGCGCGCCTCGTGGCGCCGCGCCTCGCGCCGAGACGCGTCTAGGGGGCGTCGGAACTTACGCGTCGGGCGCCGGAGTCTTTACGAGCGCCGCCGACAACGTCGCGAACGCCGCGCTCGCGAATGCGGACCGGAACGGAGACGGCGCATTAGCGCGCGACGTCCCCTCAACGGACCTGTACGCGCCCTACACGACGTCCGATTCGGCAAGCGCCTCGCAGAGCGCCTTGAATGGCGGCGCCGACACCGAGTTTGCGACGCAACAGGGCGTCTCGCCGGCCGGGGAGTTCGCGCTAGGCGCCCCGTCGCAGACGACGCGTCAGGACGCCAGTCAATATTTCCCCAACTCGTCGGCGCAAGCCATGATTTCACCGCCGTGCGGCGATACGACGCAAGGGGTCGAATTAGCGAGCGACGTCGCCGAGGGACCGCTCGCCAATTTGACCGACGCTTCGATCGGAGACAATCAGGAGGAAACGAACGGAATACCGAATATCTTCGACAAGACGGTCGACCTTTCTGATCCGCCGGAGAAGAAGGAAATCCGCGAGGATGAAAAGCTTCCGAAGGAGGCGTACCTTGTTTCGCGCGAGCTTTCGCGCACGGCGACGCGCGGCAACGAGCGCGCCATCTCCGTTCGTTGCGCGCCTCAAGGCTACGTCTTTCCGCAACAGCCAGGTCTGCGTTCGCGTTATACCGTAGCGTACGAAACGAAAGGCAAGACGCGTCTCGATCGCGACGCCGAGATCGCCGACGTCATCACGCTCTGCGTGAAATCGTGGGGAGTCGCCGGTCGCAATATGTACTGGGCGCCCTACGTGAAAGTCGAGGTTCTTCCAGGAGGCGAAAACGGTTTACGCGAGCTTCATGAATTTTGCGACGCGCAGGGGTTGACGCTCGTCCTTAAGGACCCTGAATCGGACGCGAAAGCAACTCCAAATCCATAGCTTTGCGACGCTTATGCCGCTCGCGGCGAGCGTCGCGTTGCGTTTTTTCGAAGACTTCACTCTTGACGCCTTTCATCAAGGCGCCGCCTTTGGAGTTAATGGCGGCGAGTCGTGTTTTTCAATATTGTTTTGTTTTTTGGGTTTTACCGAACGGTTTCCTAATTTTTTCGACAAGGATCGCTTTTCATTCAAAAGACGCTTGAATTTCTATAAACTTCTATTATTCTTATGGGGAGATAGGAAACTTAGTCAGGCAGAGTCGTCGTCCCCATCGTCGCTCGAGCGGACGCTTGCCCACCCCCCTGGGACTTCTTTGTTTTTGACGCCGTGGGAAACGTTTTGAACCGAGGTTTGGAACGCTTCTCATTGGTTGTCGGTTTCTTACGAATCGTATCGATCCGCGCCGTTCCTGAGAACAGTCTCTTGCCGGCGCGATCGCTTTTATTCCTGTGCAAACATAACAGGAGTCGAGCGGCTCCTGCAACACATACTGGTCAGAAATGAACGCCCATTCCGAATACAACGGAGGCGCCAGCAACCTCTTGTGTGAAGATCTGACGTCGAAAAACGCACGGTTACGCTCTGAGTATGAAAGTCTGCTTGCTCTTGATGGGGAAAGCGAGTTTTCGCCCGGAATTTCCAACTCCGTACTTTTTCTGGACGCCGCCGCGCCCCCTCTCGATCTCTCGGTAGAAAATTTATATTTTCAAGACATGTGCGCGTGGGAGCGCGGATGCGCTAAGACCATCCGCTCACTCGTCAAGCCGCATTTCCAACAGCTGAATATGTCGCTTGCGACCGACGCGGAAATCGCCAGATCACTCCAAGTTCTCTGCGAATCGCTCCGTGAAATCAACCAAATAGTCGTCTGCGCCGATCATCTCCCCGATCGCGCGTTGTACCAGATTCTTACAAAGAACCTGCTTAACCTTGAAATCAAGCTTATTATAGACCCGGCCGGAAAACCGAAAGCCCCGCGACAATTCTGGTTCTGTTGTTTCCATGCGGAAGACGGATTCGAGCTTCCGCCCAGCGATTTTTCGATCTACCTAACCTATTACGCGACCGTGGAAGAGCGCGTGAAATGGCTGGAAGATCACAACTATGATTCTTTGCCAGAGATGAAAACGGCCCAACACGAACGCTCGTATCTAGGCGTTAAGCGCCTGCTCCTGTGGGATTGAGGGCAGATGAAATCAACGCCTCTTCGCAACTGACGCGAAGAGGCGTTGTTGACGCGTCACACGCTTTCTTTCGACGCTCGACTATCTAAATGGCGCGCGAAGCCTCGCCCGTCAAGTTTTTCATGACGCGCTCATTCGAACTTCACTCCGCGTTCCGGCGTACTTTAACGACGCGGAACCCGACGTCGCGCATCTTAAAGTATTCCGGATAGGCGCGGAGCGCTTCGGCCGTTGCGTGTTTTCTAGGCGTCGTCCACGAGCCGCCGAACGCAACTTTCTTAACGCGTTCCGTTTTGTCGAGGATATTGCCCGACGCTTTTTCAACGACCTCGCGCGTCTCTATCGCTTCGGAGTTCGTCCATTCGGAAACGTTGCCGTGAACGTCGTAGAGTCCGAACGGATTCGCTTGATAGGACGCGACGGGCGCGGAGACGCGAACGTTGTCGTCGGCGTCCCAATCGACTGGTCGCCATGCGGGCAGCGTCTCGACGCGTCCGGTCCAGCCAAAGGGCGAAATCTCCGCGTAGGTCGAGTCGGCGAGGTTCTCATAGCGCGAAGAATCCGCCGGGTTCTCGAACCAGAACTGGTTCAAGTCTTCCGTAACCTTTGCAAGGGAGTAATAACGCGCTTCCGCGACGGTCGGGAGCCGATATTCGTCGCCGGTCCTCTCCGAGAGCCATTCGCAGAATCTTTGCGCGTCTTGCCATGAAACGCGCGCGACCGGTTGACGAGCGCGACCAAGGAGCCATCCGCGCTCGCCGGGGCTGAAATGAATAAAGTCGCCGTATTCTACGCCCGCGTCGAAGCCCGAATCGAACGCTCGATACTGTTCGTTCGTAATCTCCGTCACGCCGACGCTCAGGTTCGTCCCTGGAATCGAGACGAGCTCAATCGCGACGTCGTCGTCAATCGCGACGCTTTCGCGCTCCTGCCGAGATTCGCCGGACACAATTTCAAGCGCGTCGTCGGCCGCGACGGTCGTCGTGAAGCGCACAACGGTCGTCGGTTCGTCGAGGGGCGTCGATTCGACGGTTGCGTTGGGATCGTCGTCAAGCTCGAGCGCGTTTGGCGCGTAGAGATCGCGCAGTTCGTTGCGGCGGCGCCATTGCGAATCGACGAGTTCGGGATTATCGGCGCGGAGGATTTCGCCCCAGTTGCCAAAATAGGGCGCGTTGAGGTCGATCCAAGTATAGAGCGTTTCCCAGGATCGCGGGTCAAGTTCGACTCCAAAGTGTCCCTTGACAAGCATCGTCGTCAACGGCTGCATCTCGGCGTGGAATTCGCATGGCAAGTGCGTCGCCATCTGGCTTTCCTTCGTCGGAGTGTAGACGAAGCGGCGCAACTGGTAATACGCGTTGGAGACGGGCGATTTCACGGCAATGTAATTGCCATTCTCCAAGGTTGGTTTGGCCGGCTGACGACGGAAATCGGGGAGGCGACCAATTTCGTAAGTCTCGCCGGGACGCTGCATTTTCTCCCAAACGCCCTCGTCGACCTTCCCTTCCTCGACGAGCTTTGCGACCGCAGGACTATCCTCCTGGTGGCATTCGACGCAGTATTGATCGAGGATTGGCTGAATCTCGCGTTCGAAGGAAAAGCCGCGCGTCGGTCCATAGAAAGGTTCGATCTCACGTGGCGCGCTCTGCGACGCAAGGGAACGCGGGGTGGTCGGCGAAGTCGAAACCTGGGGCTCGTGGCATCCGACGCAGGAGACCGATTCGCCGGGGAGCGCCGTGATCCAGCTGCGCATAATCTGCAACGCGCGACCGTCTTCGTCGAGCGGCTGGAGGGAAATCGGGGTATAGGCGGGCGCCTTAAAGAACGCGGAGCCGTCCTCGTTGACCGGAACGGTTCCGATGATACGGCGCGGGTCCCACGGACCGTCGAGCCCGACGCTGTAGGGCTCGGCGCCCATACCCTGGTAGGAGAATTCATAGCTGAAGATACGCAGCGATTTGACCGCGCCGCGCGGAACGCCCTTGAGCCCTTCACCTTCGTAGACGTCCGCGATGAAGAAGTCGGCGATCGAGGATTCCGGGTCGATACGCGACGGGAGAACCCGCTGACGCTCCGTCTCGCGCAGCGGAATAGGTTCGAGCGTCGCCTCGGGCTCGACGAGCAATGGAACAATGTTGTCGAAGACGTCGACGAGACAGATATTCCAGCCCGACTCGGGCGAGCGCTTACATGAAACGAGGAACAGTTTGTCGGTGATCGGGAACGGGTGCATGAATTTCGGCCAACTCTGCGCGATCGGCAGGTCGCACGTAATCGGCGAAACTTCCTTCTGGTAACCGGGGATACGCTGAACGACGCCCGACGTTTCCTTGCGTCCCTTCGACGGATCAAAGATGACCAGCTCGCCCTGGCGATGAAGTTCATGGTGGCCCGTGACCACACCGACGAATTGAGACGAATCGCCCGGCAAAGGTCGCGGCGAGAAGACGGCGTTAGGCCAGTACGACCCGCTGCCGTAGAGCTCCGACTGATTCGTTCCGTCAGGGTTCATGTGGAAGACAATTCGTGAAAACGCATGCGGAAGGTCGACATATTCCCAACGGAGATACATGATCCGACCGTTGTTAAGGACGACGGGGTTCCAGTCATGATCCTGCTCGAGCGTGAGCTGACGAATCGAACCGTCGAGCTCTTTCACGTAGAGATTGCAGACGTGGCCCGCCCCGTTGATGCACGGGACTCCGGTCTGGCACGCGGTCGAGCAGAAGATCACGCGGTCGTCGGGGAGATAACATCCGTCGTAATTATCGACGTCCGGATCGTTGATAAGGGGTAAGACGGTCGGGACAAGCTTCGCCTGTTCTTCCGGATTCTCCGCAAGGGGAAGCTCCCATAGGCGCCAGCGATGATCAGCGTCAGGGTCGGGCGAAGAGAACATCACCTTCGAGGCGTCGTAATAGAGTTCAAGATCGCCGATGAACTCGCCGTTCGCCGATTTATAGACGAGCGTCGATTCGCCGGTTCGGAGATTGAAGAGGCGCAGCTCGTCGTTGTAGCCGGTTGGCGGAAGGACAGAGTTGCTATTGTAGTTCTCGGGGAGTCCGAGCTGATTCGGATTGCGACGAACGTAAAGGAACGAGTCGCAATCCAGGCCGGGGTCGTCGAGGAGCGCTTCTTTCTGGAGCGTCGCAAATTCGGCGTGAAGGACTTCCGCCTGGGCGTCGATCGCAGCGCTCGCGCCGCTCTCTTGCGCCATTTTTGCGAGGTTGTCGGAGCGCGTGCGCAGCTCGGAAAGGCGCGCGGAATACCAGACGCCCGAGGGATATTCCTCGAATTCATAGTTTTCGGCGTACCATTCGAGCGCGCGTTCGAGCGCGTCGAAATCCGGCGCGACGTAGGCTGGGGGCGTCGCGGCGTTGTCGGCGAGCTCGTCGTCGAGGAGAACCGCCATATTGAAGACGAGTTGCGTAAAGTTCTTACGAAATTCTATCGCGGCGGCGTCATAGAGGGGCGAGACGCGCCATGGGAAGAGGAATGCGCGGATTTTGCGCGTCTCGGGGTCAATGACGACGCAGAGTCCGTCGCTGCCGTTGCCGGACGTCGTTTTGGCGAGGGATATCACGTTCGCGGAATGAACATGAAAGGTTGCAAAGGCTTCGAACGCCGCGTTCGTTATCCATATCGGGGCGCTTTCAAGGCCCGTGAAGACTTTCGCGTCGATATTAAAGGGCGCGAGCCCCGCCTGAGCGCGGTCTTCGCCAAAGGTCGCCGGCGTGTACTCGAGCTCAGGATCGATTCCGAGGGGCTTGGCGAGCGCGACGGCGCCGCCGGCGAAGCAGACCGGCCCCTCGAAGCGTTGGAGCCATTCGAGGACCGCGGGCGAGAAGAGCGCGGAATCCTGAACGATCGCGTCGCCCTGGAAGACCCAGAGTCGCTCAAATTCGCCGGGCTCGACGGGGGCGCCGTCTTCTTCGACGACGCCCTGCTCCGTCGCAAAGAGGAGCGCGACCGAGTCGTCGATTGCCAGCGCCAGTTGCGCGAAAATATCCGTTTCAACGCGCATAGGAACGCCGGGGCGCTCGTCAAAGAGCGCCGCGGTTCGACGAGGATTCTCCGCGTAAGCGGCGACGCTCAACGTCAGAATCGCCGTCGCTACGACCGCAATAAGGATAAACTTTTGACGTAAGTTCGACATAGGACGCGTACTCCTCTCCAATATTTTCTTGCGCCGTCAGTTGACGGCGCTTCAAGGGATTGCGGCGGTCTCCAACGACCGGCAGACGCGCGGCGCAGGAGTTGGACGCTCACTTGACGTCGTCGGCGTAGTATTTTTCAAGCGTTTGCTTCGTTATCGTCGGGAAGTCGGTTGCGATCGACGCGACGCCCGCGTCGAGAAGCGGATAGTACGAAGCTTCTCGGTCCGCGTTCGTCCACGTAATGACCTCGAAAATGATCCCGTGACGGCGGCATTCTGTTGCGCAGCGACGCAGGACGTCGACGCCAGGTTTGACTGTAAGATCGTCCGCAACCGTTACGTGGACCTGAAGAAAATCAAGCCCGTAGAACCCAGCGTCGCGGACCGCGTTGAAGCGGTCTTCGAGATCGTCGGCGGTTCCGCTCCAGGTTGTCGGCGTCCAGAGGAGCGACAGGGAGCGAGGCGAGTACTTCTTCCATTCGGCGAGAGCTTTCGGATCAGGGCCCGTCAGGCAGATTTGCGGCGCCACTTCCTGCGTTTCCTCCGCGAATCATTGGAGATCGACGTCTTTAATGTCGCAGAAGATCAACCGTTGGCGATCTTCCTTGAGCTCGGCGACGATATCGGCGAGCGTTGCGGCGCGCTGACCTTTGTATTCTTCCCCCATGTACGCGCCGACGTCGAGCTCGAGGAGTTCCTCAAGCGTAACGTCCTTAACGCCAAGCTTTTTGATTTCGTCGGGCGCGTCAGGGATGATGCGCGCGAAGTTATTGTCGTGGAAGGAGACGAAAACGCCGTCCTTCGTCATTCGGATATCGGCTTCCGGCGCGACTCCCGACGCCCAGGCGCTCCTGAACGTTTCAAGGGTTCCCTCGGGTTGTTCGGAACCCATGCCGCGGTGGCCCATAACGATCACCTCGTCGAGGGGAATATTCTCTCGGATGTTCCAGTCGACGGGTGATTCGGCGTAGAAGTCGTCAAGCGCTTTGATCGCAACGTCCACGCGGTTGGTTTCAAAGCCCATCGCGTTGAGTTCGAGGAGCTCCCTGCAGAGCGCGTAGGTCGTTTCCTCGCTGTCTGCCCGCGGCGCCGCCAGAAATTCGATCCCGCGGCGGCGCAACTCGTCGCCATGAGAGCGGATGAACGCGGCGCTCGGGAAGAGCGAACCGTCGCCTTTGCGCGTTACGTTGAGCGATACGCGATTGACGCCGCGGAAGTTCTTTTCGCGGAGCGCATTAAAACGCGCTTCGAGCCGCTCCTCGTCCATGTCTCTGAGCCTAATCCTGAGCGTTCCGTCGGCGTTGGGACATATCTCGGACCAATCCGCGAGGAGATCTTCGCGGTCGGTCATGATCGTTACTTGGAATCGAACGTCGTGAATCGCGTCGGCAAGCTTTTGGAGGTCGACCTCTCTCGGTTCAATAACAACGCGTCGCCGCGGATCCTCCTTAAGTAGCTCGACAAACTCTTCGATCGGCGCAATATTGAGGCGATCGTCTTTCTTCGCGTCATTGAAGATTCGGGAAGAGTTCTGGTCTTGAGACGCAACGATATCTCCGTCAAGGGTCAGACGCGCGTCGACTTTCGGCACGCATCCACGCGCCCAGATAGTAATCGGGGCTATAACGCCAGTTTCCGGCTCCAACTCGCCGCGGCGCAAGACGATGGAGATCGTATCGCGCGGCTTATTGCGAATCGTCCACTGCGCGTCCGCGCCGTAGGCAACCGGCGTCGCGGCAGAAAAGGCGATCGTCGAAACAATAAAGTTCAAAATTAGAAAAAAGATGCGGGGCGTTTTCATTCTATCGTCCTTCAAACGTCGCCGACGCGTCAATAAGCGCGTCCGTCGCAAACGCTCCAATAGCGATGATAAGAAATCTGAGAGCGACGTCAACAAGAACGCCGGATTCCTGGAATAATTCTCCGAAATCCGGCGTCCTTCTAGCTGTTGCCGAATTTTACTTTATCGAAGAAGTCACTTGACCCTAACGGGCGCTCCGACGTCGAGATCAAACGTCTGCTCGCCGCCAGACTCGACCGTGATCGTAAGATCAGTCGTCGATTCGGTCATGAACTTCTTGTCGACCAGAAAGAAGACTTCTCCGGGAGGATCGTCTTCCTTCATCGGGGCGTTTTCAATATGCGTCTTCATGACGGTCACCCTATAGGTATCCGCGGGCATGCCCTTGTACTTGCCCATCGTCATGACTTGGAGCTTACCCGACTCGTCGGTTCGACCGCCGGTCGCCCATTTCTTATTCTCCGTCGACTGAGGGTAGAAGGAGACGTCGGCGTCGGCGAGGGGCGCGCCGGCGCTCTTCGGCTTGTTGTTGTGATAGCAGGAGTCGCCGTTGCAGAGAGCATAGGTCGTTTTCACCTGGCCTCTGGGGTTCGCCTGTTCACCGCCGTCAGAAGGGCACACGAGGCTTGGAATCACGGTTGTATAGACAGGCCTGAGATCTGGGATATCCGTATTTCCGTTGATCCACGGAACTGGCCATTTTTTGTCGTCGCGAGATTCGACGTAAGAGATAAGCGTGTTGTAGAGAGCCGTCTGTTCTAAAAACGGCGTGGTGAAGAAAATTCCACTCCAGGTATAGCTATGTCCGATTTCTTCACTGGAGTTACTGCAACAGATACACTTGCCGCTCCAACGGCTTGCGGGAAACGTCCCGTGTGTGTCGTGATAGTTCTGAAGCGCCAGACCCATCTGTTTGAGGTTATTAGTGCACTGCATGCGGCGCGCCGCTTCGCGCGCCGCCTGGACAGCGGGCAGCAGGAGGCCTATCAAAATGCCGATGATTGCGATAACAACCAACAGCTCCACAAGAGTGAAACCATTTCTTTTCATGGTCAATTCTCCTGGGTTTAAAGAAAAGAGTAGAGGGTGACCGAGCAAAGGTCTCGATCAGTACAACCCACAATAAAGACAGAAAATTGCGGAAATAAAGACGTGAGTTGTCAGAGCAGATTTTTTTGGCCTGCCCACAGGAATAGGAAAGCGCAGCTGCGCTCATATAAATGAAAATAAAGAGCCCTATTTTTTTCAAAAAAACATTTTTCAAAAAATCGGGTTGGCGCAATCGTCAATGATTGCTAGTACGCAAATCGCCAAGGGGTCTCCAACGACCTAAGAGGTTTCCAACCTCGCCCAGGGATCGCAACAACCCGAAGAGGATTCGAACCTCTACAAAGGGAACCAAAATCCCTTGTGCTACCGTTACACCATCGGGTTACGACTTCTTCGCAAGAACGAACAAGACGTCCACAGCATAATATACGTCGGTCGTTTGCCAAGGGGGGTCGACGCAAATTCGTACTTATTTCGTCAAATTGGGTTTGACAATCAGCACGGTTTCGTCGTTCTCAAGCTCCTTCTTATCTTCCAAATCCGGGTCGATGCGATTGCCGTCGTCGTCGTACCGAACGTCGGCGAGCGCGGTCTTATTCGTCGCGACGGAGAGGAGCCGCATGTAGACGTCGCCGGCGCTTTGACTGCGCTTGATCTCCGCTTCAATTTGCTCTGGAGTCGGTTCGCCGTCGCCCCTCAGTCGCTCCACAACTCGGCGACGAGTGAGTTCTTCGCTGAACGCGCCGCGATTGATCTCCGCAAGCGCGTCGGCAATCTCAGGAAGGTAACGCTTGAAGATCGCGCGACGCGCGCCTTCCTTTCTAACGCGTTCGCGGCGTTTCAGAAAGACGCCGAGCTTGCGTCCGACCGTCTGAAACGCGAGGCGCAGCTCCTTTTGAATCTCAGGGTAGGACGCGAGCGCTTCCTTCGATTCGCTCGTATAAGGCGCCCAGACGCTCGCAAAATGCGCCATGATCGTAATCGGTCCGCGTGGAAGCTGGCCGCGGCTCTGATGGAGCCCGTAAGCGCGCCAGTTCACCTGCATGACCGTCTGCGTGATCGCGCATGCGCTCGCCTGAAATTGAAGAGGAACGCGGTTGGAATACCGGTAGACGGTCGTCGTCTGATCTTCGGAGAGGTTCAGGGTCCGCAACGCTTTGAAGAGCGCTTCGAACTCTCGCGGCTTCAGATTCGGCGGCGAGACGCGCGAACGAATACCCGCCGATTTGATGATCTTGTCCGCGCCGTCGGAACCGATTCCGTCGAAAGAAGCGGTCAGAAACTGACGAATCGTCCGCGTGTCGCTTTCATCAAGCGTTTCGCGCAAGACTTCGCGCGTAATCTTTTGCGTCGTCGGGCCGCCGCCGTAGGCGAGCCCCACCTCAACGATAAAAGGGTTGCCGCGGTACACGGCGGGCGGACGCGTCGCCGCTGTGAAGAATTCGCCCGGAACGATCTGGCGCAGACCCGCGAGGATATTTTGCTCGCCGATCGGAACGACGCATTCGGAGGAGGGCGCCGGAATCTTTGTTTTCGCAATCGCGTCGAAGAGTCGCGACACGTCGTCGCGCTTAAGCGTCTGCGGATTCGCTCGAACGGAAACGTCCGCCTTATTGCACAGGCGCGTCGCGATCGCGGGCGAAACGCGACAGAAGGATTCAACGAGAAATTTCTTGGTCGATCTAAACTTGGTCTCGCGCGTCATCGCGAGGAGCTTACCGAGCTCAATTCCGTAGGGATGCGGCTTAATTTCGACGGGCTCAGGGGGCAGCTCGTTGACGGACGCGGGGTAGTCAATCTCCTCGCCGTCGGGGGTCGTGTAATGGAACGTCGCGTGAGGATTCGCGAGCGCGGTTTGCTCGAGATACTCGTCGACGCTGCCGCGGCCGCGCGAGTAGCGCGCCTCAAGCTCGATCGTCACGCGAGTCCCGCTGACGACGGGGACCCAATCGAGATTCTTTTCCGCCATGAACTGACGACCCTCGTCGTTCGGCGGGATCAACACTCCCTCTCCGTCGCCGTTGAGGACCTCCGGCATGTTCGCCTTCGAGTCGATCCGAAGGACAAACCAGGCCGTCGGACGACGAACGGAGACTTTCGAGAGGACCTCCAGCGGCTTACCCGTCGTCAACAGTCCGTACATCCCCGCCGCGCTCACGCCGATGCCCTGCTGACCGCGACTCATTCTCAGACGGTGAAACTTTGAACCGTAAAGCAGCTTACCGTAGATAAACGGAATCTGCTGCGGCTCGATTCCCGGTCCGCAGTCCTGGACGCTCATGCGGTATCGTGTTTCGGAGACGCGCTCTATTTTGACCCAGATCTCCGGCAGGATTCCCGCCTCTTCGCATGCGTCGAGGGAGTTGTCGACCGCCTCTTTGACCGCGGTAAGGAGCGCTTTGCGCGGACTGTCAAAGCCAAGGAGATGCCGGTTCTTCGCGAAGAATTCGCTTACAGAAATCTCTTTTTGCTCTTTCGCCATCGAGGCGGAGTCGGCGCGACGGCGTCTTCGAGCGGGTTTGGGCGTCGAAGAGCGCTTGGAGGAGGAATTATTGTGGGTCGGAACGTCGTTATTGAGATCGATCAAATCCAGTGGGACCTTTCGGGACGCGCGGTTCGGGGTCGCAACGAAGCGACCCCGAACGTATTGGCGCCGGTCAGAATTAAAAAAGAGCTCGCGTTTCACACGTTACGCGAGCGCGTTGGTTTCGCCTATCAGGCTTGAAAGTTCGCGTCGTACCAATCGATGATCGCTTTGGCGAACGCGGAGGGATTCTCCAGCGGCGGGAGATGACCCGAACGAGGGATCGTGGCGCGCGTCGCGTTGGAGATCTTGGCGGCGATATTATCGAGCTCGTCGGGCGGCGAGATGTGATCTTGCTCGCCTCCGAGGACGAGGACGGGGACCTGAATTTCCGCGAGGACGTCGTTGGAGTCGGGGCGTATCGCCATCCCGCGCGCGCCAGCGGCGAACGCGGCGGCGGACTGACTGGCCATGATATCGTGGAGATATTCGACGACGTCGGGTTGCTCCGCGAGCGTTTCCGGCGCGAGAAGCGCTGGGATCATCTTGTCGACCACTTCGGGAATTTTAAGCGCATTGATCGTATTCGCAAGTAGGCGCCGCCCCTGCGCCTTGTCGATGGGATCCGGCGACGCGTTGGAATCGCAGAAGACGAGCCCTGCAAGTCGTTCTGGTCGTCGATGCGCAAAAGCAAGCGAGATGTAACCGCCCATCGAAAGTCCGCAGAAGATGATTTTTTCTTCTCGAAAACGACGTTGGCAGGACAGGATCGCGGCGAGGATCGCGAGATCGTCTGCAAATCGCCCCATCGTCACGCGCGGCAGACCGACAGAGTTGTGTCCGTTCGCGCCCAGCTTTGTCCTGCCGAACCCTCGAAGATCGGGTACGACGCACGTAAAGCGCGACGCAAGATCAGCGACGGCGGGCAAATAAAGTCTGGAATCAAATGGAAAACCATGAGCAAAAAGGAGAATCGGCCCGGAACCCTTGAGGTAAACGTAGTATTCCGTGTCGTCGACCAAAAACTTCTTCATTGGAACGGCGTCCATTGAAAACTTCCCCATTCAGGCTTTGTTTGATACAATCGCAAACGACTGCGTACGTTCGCGCATCGAATGATTATAGCGCGCGGCCGCTTGTCAGGAACGACGCATTTGCAAAAAAGCGTTAAAATGCGCCGACCTGATAAACCGCGCGACGCAGAAAGCTAGAGTACGCACGAGCGCGTCCTGAATAAAAAGGCGCTCTGCGTCATACTCAGGGCGTCGGCGCCCGTCGCTTTGTGTAAAATAGCTATAGACGACGCAGCCGCAATATCCCTTAAAAGCGCAGCGGCGTTAAAAAAGAAGAGTCCTCGGGACGAAACTCGATACAGAGACGCAAGCGAGTTCGCCAGCACGGCGGCGCTTCCGTCCTTTAAACTGATAGGAATGATTTTCATGACGAAGACCGCTGTTCGGGCGGCGACGTTCGTCGCTGCGCTTACGCTAACGGCATGCCTTTGCGCTTCCATCGCCTACGCTCAAATCAGCTTCGGCAAGATGCGCGACGCCTCCGAAAAAGGAACGGCCGCGCCGACCCTCGAAGAAGCGGAAGCGGCGCTCAACGTGTCATCCGAAGGGAAAGCGAGCGACAAGCCTGCTCCCTCGAAGTCGCCGGAAGCCTCCGGCAGGACGACCGTGGTCCCTCCCGCTCAAGGGTCCGGCGCCAACGCCGCGCGCAACTCGGTCGAGGAGCGGACGTCCGCGGCGCCTTCGACGAGTCGAACGGCGCGCCCTACCCTCAGGCCAAACGCGACCGCCCAAACTGCTAGGACCCCCGCTCCGACCGCCGTTGGCAAACCGGTCGGCGAAAATGGAAACGGCCCCCTTCTCGGACGCGCCGTTTCCCATAAATATCGCGCGGGCATGATTTTTCAGGCTCAGCCTGGCGGAACCTGCGTGAACGTCTTTGGTTCCGCGCCGGTCCCGATGGAATTTCCGGAACAAAAAACGCGGATCCTTGAGGAGGAATTCCCGAAATCCGCGAAAGTCGACTACCGCGATCTCAAGGAAGGCGGCGCGCGACAGCTCGTCTTTAAAATGCGCGAGTTGCGCGGCGGAAACGGAGTCCAGGCTTCCGCGCTCTTCGAGGTCACGCGATATCCTCTTATGCCGCCGACGGATCCGGCGATCTATACGATCCCTAAAACCGTCCCCACGGAGATCAGACGTTATCTCCGCAACGGCAAGTATATGGAATCGAACACGCGAACGATCCGAACCCTTGCTCGTGAAACGACCGACGATATCGATTCCGCGTGGGACAAGGTCGACGCGATCCTCTCCTTCGTTCGCGATAACATCCAATATAAGGACGTCCTGATCGAGAAGCCGATGCGCGGCGCGCTCGCCGCTCTCAAGACGCGCGAAGGCGACTGCGAGGATATGTCGGCGCTCTTTATCTCCATGTGCCGCGCTATCAACGTGCCCGCGAGACTCGTACGCGTCCCGGGCCACTGCTGGGCTGAGTTCTATCTTATCGACGATGAAAAACAAGGCTTCTGGTTCCCAGCCCAAGTCGCTGGAACCGAAGAACTCGGCTCGCTGCAGGATACTCGCGTCATTCTGCAAAAAGGCGACTCTTTCAAGATTCCTGAAGAACCGAAGGAGGAGCAGCTCTACGTCAAAGAGCTCTTTATGGGCGTCGTCAAAGACGGGGGGCCCGACCCAAAATATCAGTTCATCCAGGAAACTGACGGCAGGTAACGCCTGAACGCGCAATAAAACAGCCGCCTCGATGAAGCGAGACGACTGCTAAAAACAAGGCCCGCGTGTCGCTGGGGAAGACCGCGTCGTCAATGGGGGCGGCGCGGCGTTCGGCGCGCGGGTCTTTTTTATTGACGCGCTCTGGACGCGCTCAGCGACGCGTCGTGTCGAGCGTGGGATTCGCCATGAGTTCTTCTGGACGGTTCTGCCGCGGCGTGACGACCTGTCCGGTAATATTGTCGACGATCGAGGCTTTTTTAACGGTGTTCGCGTAGAACTCGCCGGCGGCGATCACTTCCCGCATCTTCCGGATATTGGAGACGATCTGGTCGCGAACGTCGTCAAGGGTGACCTCTCTGGCGGGAATAATTTCCTGGCAGTAGAGGATGACGAAGGTCGAGGGGTCGATCTGAATCACCTGGGAAAGCTCGCCCGCCTGGAGGGAGAACGCTTCCTCTTCGAGCGCCGGGTATCCGCCGTGGCGAACGATCGGAGCGATTCGACCGCGCATCTGTTTTCCATCGGGCTCAACAGAATATTCGGCGGCAAGGTCGGCAAAGACCTCCTCGAGAGGTCGATTTTGAGCTCTCGGCAAGGATCGCGCTTTCTGCCACACTTCGCGCGCGCGACGCTCGTCGTTCAGGACAATGCCGAGGCACTGCACGCTTTCGCCAAAATTCGCTTCAAAACTCTTCTGAATATCCTCGTCGGTAACTTTGACCATTCCTTCCGAGAGCTTGCGGAGCGCCACGCCCGGCCAAACGATCGCATTACGATAATACTCTTCAGTGCAGTTATACTTCTCTAGTTCGTCCCGCAAGTACGCTTCGATATTGGGGGAGCCGTCGGCGAGCGGCGCGGTCGTTTCGGCGGCGTGAATCCAGACGTCCGTCGCGACGTCCTGAGGCGTCACCTCGATTCCAACCTTCTTACATTCCTGACGGATGAGCGCGATGGAGATCATTGTCCCCAAATCCTGCTCCGCGTAGAGCTTCAGGCACATTTCAACGACGGCGTCGAGGTAGATCGGCTGACCGTCGATCGTTGCGGCGACGTTAGGGTACTGTTTGCTCAGCTCGGGGTCGGCAAGGACGTTGACGACGTTCGCTTCGCGTCCAAGTCTCGCGAAGAGATCGTTCGCAGCGCTCTTGAGCTTCGCGGCGCTCGCCTGAACCTGGATACGATCTTTAATGAGCGCGATCTGATCTTCAGAAACGACGGAATCGTACTGATTTTCGCAGTGGAAAAACACAAACTGATCCTGCGGTCCGTAGGGTCCGATCACCTGGGACACTTCCCCTTCCTTAAGCGCGAACAGGAGATCTTCCATCTGCTTGTCTTCAAGCGTTCCATGGAAAATCGGCTGCATGCGACCCTTATTGGAAGCGGTCAACGCGTCGAGCGACTCGTCCTTGGCGACGTTTCCGAAATCCTCGCCCCCGTCGACGATACGACTGCGAAGCTCTTCCGCCTTCTCTTGCGTCGCGCAGACGATCATCTGGAGTCCAACGGAGGGGCCGTAAGACCTGAGATACGCCGCCTCGAGCTCTTCCTCGGTGAGCTTGATCTTATCCGCGACGAGCGCCTGAAGCGCGAGGCGCGGCCAAACAACCTCTTCCGCGTATTCTTGATAGTCCATTGACGAGTCTTTTTCAACGACTTCAAGATACTGAGTTCGGGTAAGACGGAAGGACTTCGCGAGTCGTTCGATCTCCGCGTCGACGTCGGTTCGCGTGATCGCGATTCCCTGGCGTCTGCATTCCGCCAGCACGAGCGCGCGGTTAAGGATCCTTGAGAGCACGTCCTGGCCGTGCGCCTTGAGAGATTCCGCCTTCAATTGAACGAGCGTGATCTTTTCGCCATTGACCTCCGCGACGATCTCCGGATAACGCCGCTTCGCGTCCTGTCGGATGGGATTACCCTCGGCGACATTCTCCGTCACGCGACTCGCGGCCGCGCGCACCGACGATTGTCCATTCACGGCGTCGGCGCCGGAAACGCAGATTCCAACCGCTAACGACGCGGTTACGAAACTCGTCCAAAACTTACTCAGTCCGTTCATTTTCCGATTCCATTCGTAAATTTATCCATAAAATCCAAACGTCGAACGCCCCAGACGCTCGACCGATCGGTTCCGACCTGTATACTGGAGGACGTCGTTTCGAGCGAGACGTCGTCCGTCGCGGGACTATAGCAAAAAAAGATGTAACGCGTCAAGAGAGGTTTACCGCGCGATGACGCCGTTGTTTCCGTTCAAAACGGCGTCAAAAAGCCAAGGCTCGACCGGCGGAGAAAACGTCATATCGCCGTCATGAGCGCGCTTCGCGAACCTTCGTTTATTTTCAAGAGGAGATTGTCAATATGTCGTCAGCAGTCGACACGATTCAACGGACCTTTGTCATGCTCAAGCCCGACGCCCTCGAGCGTCGTCTCGTCGGCGAAATTATCTCGCGGTTGGAACGCAAGAATCTTACGCTCGTAAAAATCGAACGGCGCAATGTTTCAAAAGAGCTCGCCGCCGTCCATTACGCGGCGCTGACCGATAAGCCGTTCTATCCGAAGCTCGAGGCCTACGTCACGCGTGGGCCGGTCCTCGCGTCGATATGGGAAGGTTACGACGCGATCGCCGTCGTTCGCAATCTCCTCGGTCCGACCGACTCGAGGATCGCCGCGCCGGGCACGATTCGCGGCGATTTCGGACTCGACAAGACGGAAAACCTCGTTCACGCCTCCGACTCGCCCGAGTCGGCCGCCGCTGAAATTGCCAACTTCTTCGGCGAAGACGCATGAGCGTCCGCATCGCGCTCCGAACGCCAGATAAAAACGTCCGTTCCGCTTTTGGCAGATCGGACGTCCTCATTTTATAAGGTTATATCAACGCGTCAGAGCGAGAAATTGAAATATTTAGCGTTCTCTTCGGCGCGAGCGTCCATCTCTTTAACTTCTTCTTCCGAAAGCGTTCGCATGCGGAGCGTCTTGATAAGGCCGGTACTCACCCAGCTCGTGAATCCCAGCGGCTGGCTCTTTTCAACTTCAAAGCGCGTGTTCACCTTGTGCCCGACGATGGGATAGTCGATAATCGCTTCGTCGTTGACCCAGACGCGCACCGTCTTCGCAGAGACCTGAACGCGGAACCGGTACCATACTTGCGTCTTGAAGTTAAAGAAGGACGAGGTCGAGTTTTCCGACGCGTCCATATCGTCGATATTCGAGAGTCCCACGACGTAACCGCCCCACCCGCCGTTAATGAACGTCACGAAGCTCTCGCCGACGGGAAAGGTCGCGGCGGCAAAGAAGTCCGTACCGGCGCTGCGCTGAGCGACGTACTCGATTTCATAGTTTTCCGTCGGCAGCTCGATCTCGGAATTGTCGACGTCGAAACGGATCGTGGTCGTCGTCGGTCCCATGCCGAGTCTCAGGACTCCATCCACCACCTCGACCGCTTCATCGCCGCCGTCTTTAAGATCGATCCAATTCGTCAGCGTTTTGCCGTCGAACAACGGGGTCCATTCGTACTTGTCGTCGTCTTTCTGCGATTCTGCGATCGCGTCGTACTCGGGCTTGTCCGATTTCTGATCCGCGGCCAAAGCCGGTTGCGTCGGAGAGTAAACGAGAAGCGCGAGAAGCGCGAAAAGCATGATCGAAATTCGTTTCATTGAAGGTCGCCTCGTAAAAATAGATTCATCAGGTTATGACCCTGAGGGTAAAATCGCTTAGCCTGTTCGCCCGTACCTTCGTCGTAGGTCGGGAATCCGTCGCCTTTCACGTCGGACCCGACGATCGCCCAAGGCACGAACTCGCGAGAATGCGTCTTCGTGGAGACGGGCGTCGGATGATCAGGCGAGATCAGGAGTCGCCAATCGTCGTACGATTGAAGTTTGTCGAGGATCGGAGGGAGCGTCTGCGCGTCGATCTGTTCCAGCGAATAACGCTTCCTGTCATAGTCGCCCTCATGCCCCATTTCGTCGGGCGCTTCGACGTGGACGACGACGATATCGTAATCGTCGAGCGCGGCGGCGGCGTATTCGCCCTTCGCCGCGTAATTCGTGTCGACGTAGCCGGTCGCGCCGGGTACGTCAATGACGTCCCAGCCAATATTTCTGGCAATGCCTCGGAGCAGGTCGACGGCGGTGATCATCGCGCCGGCGCCCCAGTGGAACTTTTCCGCAAAGGGCGCAAGGGTCAGCGAACCGCCCTGGCCCCAGAGCCAGCAATCGGTCGCGGGCAGCTCGCCTCTCGCGACGCGCGCGGCGTTCGTCTCGCTGGTCCTAAGGAACTCAGCGCACTGCGCCATAAGCGCGCGAACTTCGGCGGCGCCGGCGCCGCGCGGGTAGACCTCCGCAATGGACCGGTCGGAATAATCGTGGGGCGGAACCGTTTTGGTCGTCTTGTCAAAGGGGAACGGTCTGCCGCGTTCCGGTCGGAAGATCGCAAGATTGCGATAACTCACGCCGGGCTTGAATTCGACGGTTCCGCCAAGATTTGGCGCGATTTCGTTCCATCGCGGCGCGACCTCTCGCTGAATTTCGTCAAGGATCGCCGTCGCGTCTTCCGTCGAAATATGACCGGCGGTAAAATCCTTCATGACGTCGTTTTCAAGGCAAACGAGATTGCAGCGGAACGCCCAGTCCTCGGGTCCAAGTTCGATTCCCTGCGCGGCGGCCTCGATCGGCGCGCGACCCGTATACCCTATCAGCGGGTCGTATCCGAGGAGCGAGAGCGTCGCGACGTCGGAGCCGGGCGACAGCTGCGACGGAACGTTGAAGGAACGTCCCTGCGCTGCGCGCGGCGCCCAAAAGTCAAGGTTTTTCGTGGCGGCGGCCTGCATCGGCGTGCGGCCGCCCAAAGCGCCGATTGGAAGATCGGCAAATCCGTCGGGAATAACGACGGCGCGTTTGCTGCCCTTCATATTCTTTCAGATCCTTCTTTAAAGAGCGTCGGAACGTCGAGGCGTTCCGGCAACCGGTCAATTGTCAGTCCAGGTCCTTCGTCGCGATAAGGTCGACGCCCGTGTCGAGTAAATTCGCAATCAGGACGTCGCCGCGTCGGACGGGCTTTGTTATGCGGAGCGCGTCGATGCGTCGCATAGCGTCAAAAAGCAGACGCTTAGGAATCGGTTTGGCGGTTCTGACGGGCTCCATTTGCAGCGTCTCGCCTTTTTCGTCGACAACGCGAACTGTCGAGGTCAGCGTGCGAACAGGATTCGTCGCCTCGGCAATTCCATGCTCGAATCCGCGCTTGCACTGATTCCCCACGACGGTTCCCGCCTCGGGGTCAA
This sequence comes from Thermoguttaceae bacterium, assembly GCA_050949645.1. Lineage (GTDB taxonomy): Bacteria > Planctomycetota > Planctomycetia > Pirellulales > Thermoguttaceae > RUG369. The sequence goes on along the minus strand of JBMNGC010000001.1, from coordinate 2,812,641 downwards.
CCTCGAGCGCGCACCCTCGAGGACAGACAACGCACGTCATTTTGATGATACTCATTCTTTTACCTTTCGGCGCAGACGACGCGCCGGACGTTTCCGATCGCTTACGATTCGTCGTCGGCGGGCGCGCGCGGCGGCGCGTATGTGGCGCGGCAATTTTGAGTTTCCCAGAAATCAACGCGCGCGACGCGTAACCCGAGCGTTTCTGCGCGTTCGAAAATGACTTTGGCGAGGAGCTCGGCCGTGGGATTATCATCGAAGAGAAGCGGATCCTCCCCAGCGCCGACAAGAACGTCGGCAAGGGGATCGTCTTTCGCCAGGAAGACACGATGGTCAAGCTCGTTGTCAATCCAACGCCCAATCGTTTCCTTGATACTTGCGAAATCGAGAGTCATCCCCTGGTCGTTAAGTGAATCTTCGCCGAGAACTTCTATTCGAACGAGCGCGTTGTGCCCGTGGAGACGCCGACACTTTCCGTCGTAGCGATATAGCCGATGTCCGTAAGAAAAGCTAAAATCTCGCGCGACCGAAAACATGAAGGAACCTCAGTAAGCTAGAATGATCGGAAACGCCAAAAAAAGAGCGCGCCGCCGCAAGAGACGCCGACGGTTGTATTCTAACGTCTTTTCCGTTTTTTGGAAGCAATCATCCTTTTTATGACGATACTTGATGAAATTTTGTCAACTTTTGCGCCACATGGTCGACAGAACATGTTAGAATGGGTAAATGTTGGAAGATGAGAAATTCTTCCTTCCAACCGTATTTTGCCCAGAAGGAAAAATCAGACCCCCGGACCGTAGTCTCGTGACGAGATTTCGCGCGGGCGATCTTATAGAAACTAGAAATGCGTTCGATTGAAACGACAGCTTCGCCGCGCGTCTGCGGAAGACGACAGTTTTATCGATGCGACGTCTTAAGGAGCGGCGAACTTACTTTTGGAGAATTCCTGATGAAAACGAAACTTTTTGCTGGTATATTCCTTGCCGCAGCGTGCGGCTTTGTCGCCTCGAACGTTCAGGCGCAAGACGTCGGCGCGACTGACGCCAAAACCGACGCTGAGCCCGCCGCTGTGGCTGAGCCCGCCGCTGTCGCTACGCCCGCTACCGTCGCCATTCCATACGATCCCTGCATGGAATGCGATGAATTCGTCGGCGTCGATGGTTTCAGCGGCGTTGGCGGTTTCGGCGGCGTTGGTGGTTTCGGCGGCGGCTTTGTAGGTCCTCACGGCGGGTTAGTGGGACCGCGCGGCGGTTTGATAGGCGCGCGCGGCGGATTTGCGCGCCCGCGTGGCCCGAGAGGGGCCGACGGTAGCGGTCGCGGACTACGCGCCGCCGGCTTGCCGATCACAGAAGCTTCCCCCTACGCCAATCCGAACGGATCCCTCCAGGACTGGGAACGCTTCCGCTACTATCCGTATGCGTACTATCCTCATAACTTCTCGGATACTCCTGATATGAGCGTTCCGAAGTACCACCCCGGCTACCAGAACTACTATCCCCTTCCGCGACGCTACCATGGAGGGCACCATTTCCATCTTGACGTCTTCTGATAAGCGTTGAGTCATCGATCTACTTAGAGCCGTTTCCAATCGGAAGCGGCTCTTTTTTTTTGTCACTGTTTCGCACGACGTTGGGAAATGTGAAAAATTTTCCACAGAAAAGAGTTTTTAAACAAATTGTACGCTTTAACCCCTTGTCACTATCTTGGGGCATGGTATATTCGTGAGCGTCGGCAGTGCGCTTCCCCGCATCCCCAGATCGCCGACGTCACACAACCTTACTATAATACGCGGCGTTCCGGCGCCTATTCACGTCCGACGCGCGTCTTAAAATTCAAAAGGAGAGCAACATATGTTTAATACCAAACGTCGTCAGTGGTGGAGAAATACACTTTTATACACTGCCGCCTGATGAAAGTTGCTCTTATGAAAGCTTTCTTTTGATTCGATAGCTCCGTCTCTTTTAGACACGGGGCTTTTTTTGATTAATGGCGGAGAAGCGGCAAGCAGAAACTGAGGAGATGAATAAAAAAAGCCGAGCGGAAACGCTCGGCTTGAAGTTGGGGTACAGGGATTTGAACCCCGAACAAGTGAGTCAGAGTCACCCGTGTTGCCGTTACACCATACCCCAATCGGATATGCCGGTATTCTATGGGCCTTTTTAAAAACGTCAACCGTCTTTTTTGAAATTTTGACAACATTCATCTTGGAGCCCCAGAGCTGAGCTCGCGCAACTCAGACTTCGCACACTCTCATCCATATTGGCGGATAAGCGCGGCAGGAAAGGAAGCGCGCTTCTTCGAGCGCTACCAAAGGCGTTACAATCGTTTCAACTGTTAAATAATGCATATTTTTAAATCAAAGATAAATAAACACGCGGGATTAGCGGTTTTTTTGTTGACTCTCAAGTTTCAAGCGTAAAATAGATAATCAGTAAAAGAAAAGACGTTTACACAAAACAGCTAATTTCTAGCGTTCTTTTGTAAAGCTTTTCTTTGATTCGGTCGACATACCGATTAGAGCGTATTCATGACGCGGGAAAAAGAGCTCGTGCGTACGAGTCGCCTGCGTCGCGCGACGGCGTTCCATTAAGGAAAGAGTAGATGAGAAAATGGCTAGATTCCTGGGTTTTCTTGTTCAAGCTCTGCTCGTCGGTCTGTCCTTTTGGTTGAACATGCTTTACAATCAGGACGTGCTTCAGGATGGTCTTCTTGGAATCACGGCGCCGGCGACCGCGACGGAAGACGTCCACGTGAATTCGGCGTCCGACGCGGACTACCGCTCCAATTATGCGGCGGGTCAGGCGCTTAATGCGATCGGCGCGTCCAGCGAATCTTCGGACGACCTCAAGACCTCAGAAGAAGCGCAATCGAGGGAGAACATGCCCGCGCAACAGGATGAGTCCGACGAGGCCGTTATGAATTCGACGGTGCCTGTCGAGTTTGCGCTCGAAGAGGAGTCCAGGGTTGACGAAAGCGTCAGTCCCAAGGGCGGCAAGCATGTCTCTATTCCTTCCTTTGACGTTGACGCTTTACGCGGCCGTCGCGCCGCTGACGATCGCATTATCGGCGTTACGAAGGCGGAAATCACCGGCGTCGCTGCGCCCGATACAACCAATCGTCAGCGAGTGTTATGACGTTAGATCAGAGCAGAGCGGGAGCTTCCGATGAGATTGGAAGCTCCCGTTTTTTTTCTACGCTCAGTCCTTTCTGGAATGAACTTGTCGATGAAGCCGCGCGCCTTGAACTCGACGACGTCGGGGTCGCGCCCTCGGGCGCCGCGCGAACCTACGAAATCTTTGCCCAACGCGTTCGCGAAGGGTATTGCGACGGCCTCTCTTATCTTACCAACCGCGTTGAGGAACATCAATCGCCCGACTCCGTCTTGCCGGAAGCGCTCTCTATCATTGTCGTCGCTCTCTCGGAACGACGCGTCCGCGACGAATCCCAGAGGGCGACGGAGTCCCTTTTTAACGCGCCTGAACTACAGTCGTTGAAGGACGCGCCGCGCGGCGCGGTCTCGGGCTACGCGACTTGTCTCGATTATCACGATCTTCTCAGGAAGCGACTCCGCGCGCTCGGACGCTTCCTCGCGAGCCGCTTTCCCGGCGCTAAGACGCGCGCAGCGGTCGATACTGCGCCGTTGCTGGAAAAAGACTGGGCGGTCGCCGCAGGGCTCGGATTTTGCGGACTCCATTCGTTGACGATCCATCCTGAGCTCGGATCGCGCTTCTTCTTGGGGGAACTGCTCGTCTCCGTTCCCTTTCAGGACCTCGTCGGAGTCGCGTCGGCGGAGGAATATCTGAAAGCGCGCAACGAATGGAGATTAGCGCGCGGAAAGCGCGTCTTTGACGCAGAAAAATCGGCGGCAAAGTGCCAGACCTGCCGTCGCTGCGTTTTAGCGTGTCCGACGAACGCGATCCTCGGCGACCGAACCCTCGACTCGAGGCGATGCCTGAATTACTGGACGATTGAAAATCGCGACGAAATCCCTGACGATATTGCGCAGAGCCTTGACGGCCGGCTCTTCGGGTGCGATCTGTGCCAGCGCGTCTGTCCGCACAACGCGAACGTCGAGTCGGCGGAAACGCGAGATTTGCCCCTCGACGCCGTCGAACGACTCGACGAAGCGACCTTTCGCCGCCTTTTTAAAAAGACCCCGATCTTTCGCGCGCGCGCGGAAGGGCTCAAGCGCGTCGCCGCAAGATTACAAGACGCGGCGAACGAAGGAACTGAGAAACGCGAAGGCGATGATCGTCAGGGTCAATAAAAAAAGTCCGACGGCCGGATAAAATCCAAACCGCCGGACTATTCCCCCCTGGGAACGTATCGTGAAACAACGAACGAAGAGCGTTCGTCATGTGTTTCTCATTAGCGGGCTCAGGAATTATCCCGAAGCCCGCAAACGATGAGAGTCGAGTCGATTACGCCGCCTCCATACGGCATGACTCGCGAGGGAAAACGGAATGATTCCTGAGCGTCCATGCTCCGAAAAATCTTTACGCCTTCTCTCGAAAACGCTCCCTTTTCCTTCTGTATTGCTTGTATCGGAACAACGAACGCCGATCTTTAGGTTTCAAAGGATTTTTCCAAGATTTTTTATTATCTCGCGTAAAGGAAAGACTCCGACTCTCGCGATATTTCAGGTTTCCGCGACAAGTTATTTCTTACGGAAGTTTCAATAAAAAAATCCTGAGACCGCGCGTTGCGATCTCAGGATCATTGATTACCGCCGCGTCGCGGCGCACGATGGCGCCGCAAGCTGCTACGGTCTGATTCAGAATTCGACGAAGAGGTCGTCGTCGAGGAGGCTGAGGTCAACGTCAAGACCCTCTTCCACGAATTCCTCGAAGGCTGCGTCAAGGACGGCGCCGGCGGCCGGGTCAATCACGAATTCATCGAGGATCTCGAGATTACCGGTCTCAGCGGAGAAGAACGGCCTGATCGGATCGTCCTTCGTACCAACGCGGTTGTTGTCGACGCCGTCGTAGAGCGTAATGTTGTCGGCAACAGAACCGACGACGTTGTTTCTACTATTGACGTAATTGACCGCCGCGCGTCCCCAGATATCCTGAGTCGCGTTCGGGTTCGACGCGGTGTTCTCAGCGACGTAGCTCATCGTGAGAACAGTCTTGCCGAACTCGTTGACGATACCGCCGTAGTAAGACGCCGTATTGCCGCCGATGCGAGAGTTGTTCACGGTCAACTCGCTGTCGTAAGCGTAGATCGCGCCGCCGTACTTCGTCGCCTCGTTGCCCCAAATGGCGAGGTTATCGAGGTAAACGTTGCCGTCAAGGATATTGATCGCGCCGCCGTTCGTGCCCTTACCTCCCGTAATCGAGAGATTACGAATGTAGATGTTGGGAACGTTGGCCTGAGTGAACGGAATATTGATCTCAATGACGCTGCCGTTCCGACCGCCGTCGAGGGTAACGTCATGGCCCCCGCCGTCAATCGAGACGTTGAGCGCGAGCGAGATCGGACCGTCAAGTTCGATCGTGCTGCCGTCCATCTCGGGCGAGAAGGTGACGGTCGAACCGAACTGTTCGGCGTAGGCGATCGCTTCGCGGATCGAAATGAGGCCGTCGTTCGGATCGATGACGTCGAGATCCGTCGTAACCACGGTCGACGGCGTGTCGAGATACTGACTCTCGTAGCACCCCATATCGACTCTGTCCCCATAGACGCGCAGGTTTCCGTTCGCGTCGACTTCCGCGTCGGCATGGGTCGGAGCAAGCGTCATGAGGTACGCGTCGCTGCCGTTGTTGACGCACCAAGAATTCGAGCCTAGGCGATAATCGCCATTCGCCGCGTCGACGAAGAGCCCGTAGGTATAACCGCCGGAAAGGCTCGCTTGCGTGGTCGTTCGGCCGCCAAGTCCTCCGTAGCCAAGCACATAGGAGTTGTAGACGTGAAGCTGGCGATAGCCCGGGTTTTGAGCCTTAACCTTGACGTTACCCGTACCGACAACCACGGAGTTGTACACGTACGCGATACCGCCAACCGCCACGTCGCCGATCAGGGTCGAGTTGTAAATGTGCGCGACGCCTCCTTGGTCCGAGTCGTTATCATCAACGTCCACCGCGACTCCGAAACCGTCGACGAGGACGTTATGCAGGGTCAGGATGGAGTACTCGTTCGCCGAAAACGCGGGCGCGGCAGCGAAACCGTTGTTAACGACTCTGATGTTACGAGCGTCCAGGTGAACCGGATGATAGACGTTGGCCGATGGATTCCCGGATCCGCGGAGCTGGATGGGCGCCCCTTCTTGTACCAGCGAGCAATCAATCGTGATTCCGCCAATTTCGGCAATCGAAGAACCGTCGATCATGTAGTCGAAGACGCCCTGATTCCAGATCTGGCCATCCATCACGAGCGGCTCGGTCAACCTAATCGTACCGCCGGCAACTCTTGGATCGAACGTCACCGGCGAATAATAAGTTCCGCTGTAGACGCTCGGATTGTTCATTGCGTTCTCGGCGTTATAAGCGCTGTTGTCAACGCTGCCGCAGCCCGCGCCGCTGATATTGTCGCCACCGTAGACGAGGAGCGCCTCGCGGAGCGAGATGAGTCCGTCGTAAGGATCGACGACGTCTTCGAGCGTCGTCACAATCGTCGACGGCGTTTCGCGACCGACCTGGTACGAGCCCATACTGATCGCCCCGAGTCCCGCGAGCGGCACGTTGTTCAAGCTCGTCGAGTTGGGGTAAATATACTCGGAGGAGCCCGCGTTCCGCGCGGGGCTGCTCGTCATGTTGAGGTTGAAGTTGCCCGCTGAAGCGTTGATGAAGACCGGATCGACCGAATTATCGAGTCCATAGCCGATCTGCGTCCCCGCCGAGCGTGCGGCGAGCTGCGAAGCGTACGCCGACGTGCCGGCGTTACCGATAAGCGAGTAGTACAGGTAGTAATCGCCCTTGAAGTACGCGTCGTAGTTAAGCGTCCCGGATTCTGGCGTCGAGTTCGACGCGATAATCGAGTTGTAGACGTTGACCGTCGTACCCGCCTGGGCGTAGAAACCGGAGCCGTACTTCGCGCTGTTCGTCGCGATCGTCGTATTGTACAGATTCAACGTTCCCGTCGACTCCGTATAGACGCCGCCTCCGTAGTATGCCGCTTCGCACTCGTAGATAAGCGAGTTCGAAATAGTCAGATTGCCGCGAGTATGCTTAATACCGCCGCCGCTGTGCGAGCTCGAACCGCCAGTCACGATCAGGTTTTCAATCACGACGTCGCCGTCGGTCGCCACAAGGAGGCCTGTTCCGGAATCGTCGACGTCAATCGTCGCGCCGCGCGCAACGAGGTTCACCGGCGAATTAATCGCCAGCGAACCCTGAGTCGAGTCGACCTGGATGACATAATTGTCCGCCAGGCGAATCGTGATATCCTCGTACCCGCAGGATTGGAGCAGGTCGGAGAGCGCGAGCGCTTCGCGCAGCGAAGTGACGCCGTCCGACGGATCGACCACGTCGCGCTTCGTATTAACGCGAATCGTCGCCGCCTTACCCGACGAGGAAATGAGCGGCATGTCCCTGGCCGTCTGATTCTCGAACGCGCCCATATCGATCGTCGTGTAGTAGATACGCGGTGCTCCAGAGCGGTCAAGCGAATCGAACGTCGTGTTGATCGTATTCTGGCTGAGATACGCGTTGACTCCAGCGTTCGTCGCCAGCGTGCTGTTGTTGAGCTGGAAGTTGCCGTTATCCGCGTCGACGAAGAGGTCGTCGACGGCGGCGGTCAGGTCGTTCGTCGTCGTTCCGACGAAGGCGCCCGAGCCGGACCCTACCGCGGCGAGCGCCGGGGCAAGGGTTTCGGAGCGCTCGACGATCGAGCTGCGAACGTCGACGTTCCTGTTGGACCCGACATAGACGTCCTGGGCGAACTCGCCCGTCTCGAGCTCGGTGCCAACAACCAGCGTGTTGTGTATCGTAAGCGAGCCTCTAGTAGCGACAATCGCCGCCCCAGCGTCGGGGTCGGAACTCTGCGACATGTTGTTAACGATCGTCGAGTTGACTATCGTCGCCTTGGCCGTCGTGGACTCCTCGTTGATGTAAATCGCCGCGCCTTGTTCAGCCGCCGTGTCGGTTATGAGCGTGTTGAAGAGCGCAATCGATCCAGTGCGGACATAGACCGCGCCGCCCTTTTCGACCGTAAGACGCTTGCCGCTGCGCTGGCGTTCCGTGTAACGATTCGTGATCGTTACGCCGTTCATCACGGTATTACCCGAGTTGACGTAGACGACGCTCTGATCGAGCGCATTGTCCGAGTTCGTAAGCGTGAGGCCGCCCGCGTTGTTGGCCATTGCGTCGATCGTGACGTCCTGCGAAATCGTCAGCGAGCTGTCAAGGTAGATCGTCCCGCCGCCCAAGCGACTCGCGAAGGTGATCGTCTGCTTCAGTCCGTAACTATCCGCGTAAGCGATCGCTTCGCGGAGCGAGATGAGACCGTCGTAGGGGTCGACCACGTCGTCGAGAGTCGTCACAAGGAGGCTCGGGATCTCTTTCGGTCCCAGAACTGATTCGTAGGCGCCGATATCGACGCGCGATCCGATGATGCGCGTGTTGCCGTCGACGTCAAAGGTCGGAACCGAACCGTCGGGCAGGAGCACGTACGCGGAGTCGCCGCCATTAATCGCAACGGACATACCGGTTTCACCGCGAACAAGCGAGAAGTCGTTCGCTTCAAGGTCGTTGAAGTACGGATCAACCGGCTTATTCGCCGTTCCGACAATACATCCGACCTTTTCGTTATATTCGTGAGCGAAGCTGTCGCTTGCGACTCCGATGAGCGTCGAAGCCATGCCGCTGAGCGAGCTCACCGAGACTTCGTGTCCCCTTTGGCCGTTCGTCGTATTCTTGGCGATAATCGTGTTGTACAGGTTGACCGGCGCGCCGCCGCGGCTCCAGAGGCCGCCGTAAGCTCCCGTCGCGTTATTATTCGCAACGGTGCAGTTGATAAGGGTCAGCGCGTTGGCGTCAGGTTCGCCGAGAATGGCGTCTGCGCCCGACGCAACGCCGGCGCCATACGCCGCCGTATTGCCGTAAACGACGCAGTTGAGCATCGTCGCTTTGCCGTCGGCGTGGTAGACGCCCCCGTGGTCGCCGGCGCCGCCTGTGATCTTGAGACCGGCGAGCGTAATCGTGTCGGCGACCGAATCCTTCTTACCGTTGAAAACAACCGCGGTTGCGCCGCCTTCAATCGCCGAGGCGTCGAGCGTGATCGCCTGGTGCAGGTACGTGGCGTCGATCGTCACGCACTTGGTAATCTCAAGCGTGTCGGCGAGCTCAATAACGCCTCCGGTGAGAGATTCGTCAAAGGTAATCGTGCGCCCCACCTTCGTGATGACGCCGTCCGAGAAGGTTGCCGAGCCCGCGTAGTTAATCGCTTCGCGGAGCGAAATCAACCCGTCGAATGGGTCGACGACGTCTTCCAGGGTCGTCACGACGACGCTTGGCGCCTCGGTTTCCATCTGGAATTCGTACGCGCCAATATCGACCGCGCTGCCGACAATACGAGGATTGCCGACGAAGTCCGTATTGACAACGGTCGGATTCGACGCGGTCTGGAGAATCGACGAATAATAGCCGGGCAAACCGACGAGGCGGTTCGAACCGGTGTTCACGGCGATCGAGGTACTGGTGAGCGTGTAGTCTGCAGCGGCCGCGTCGGCGAATCCGGGGTCGACGGCAAACTCTTCCGTACCGAACATATTGCCGTTCGATCCGTTGTACAATCCAGCGACGGCGTTCGTCGTCATGCCGACGAGACTCGTCGTCGTGGAGAACTTGCCGGTCACGTAGAGGTCGTAATTATCAACCTCCGCGCCGTGGCCGACGCCGTTGCTCGCGATAATCGTATTCTGGAGCACGAGCGAACCAGCGGAGTAGACGCCGGGCGCGCTGTTCGCGGTGTTGCCCGCAACCGTCGTGTTGAGCATCGTGATCGATCCGCCGACGGAGTAGATCGCGCCGCCTTCTTCGACCGCTTCGTTTCCGTAGATGACGACGTTCGTCATCTTGATCGCGCCGCCCGTCTGATAGATCGCGCCGCCGCGAGTCGCCTCGCCGCCGGTGAGCGCGATATTTTCGAGCGTGAACGTTCCCTTGGAAACGTTGAAGATGCGGTCGTCCGCGCCCGCGATCGTCAGGCCGCCTTCAAGGCTGGCCGCGTCGATCGTGAGATCGGAGCTCACGTTGATCGGTCCCAGGGTGGGATCGAGGTGAATCGTCGCGGGCTGGTTGTAATCGTCGCCGAGATCAAAGGTGATCGGCGTTCCGTACTGCTGCGCGTAAGCGATCGCTTCTCGGAGCGAGACGAGACCGTCGGTCTGATCGACGACGTCATTGAGCGTCGTTACGACGGTCGACGGAACGTCCTGGAATCCAGATTCGAACGCGCCCATATCGACGACTCCGCCGATGATGCGATCGTTCGCATTAAGGTCGTACTTGAGACGCACGCCGTCAGGACCGTAAGCATACTGGTTGACGCCCGCGTTAATCGCGAGGGAACCGGGCTGCAACGTGTAGTCTCCGTGAGCGGGATCCGTGAAGAGCGGATCGACCGGATTGGTCACGACGCCTACGATATTACCGCTGACGCCGTTGCGCGAGGCCCACGGGTCCATCGAACCGATGAGGTTGTTCGTCGCTTCAAGGTTTGCGGCGTAAACGTCGACGTTCTGCGCGCCGCCGTTCTGCGCAATAATCGAGTTGGCGAGCACGACGAGTCCGTTAAGCTCGAAGATACCGCCGTAAACCGCGGCAGAGTTCGCTGTGATCGTCGTGTTGTAGATGTAGGCCTGACCGCCGTTCATGCAGATCGCGCCGCCGAATCCTCTGGTCGGGTCGGTCTCGTTCTCCGTCATAAGCGAGTTGATGACGTAGACCGCGCCGCCGTCCTGGTAAATCGCGCCGCCGTTGCGTTGGGCTGTGTTGCCAGTAACAATGCTGTCCAGGAGCGTGAGTTCGCCGCCGTGGACGATGAACGCGCCGCCGCTATCCGTGACGCCATGCGCGTGACCGCCGGTGAAGGTCATACCGTTAAATTCGAGCTCCGCGCCCTTCTGTACGATGAAGAGCGGCGCGTCGGCGAGGGAACCGTCGACCGTGATATCTCGGTATCGAGTCTCGCCAAGATCGTCTGTATACGCGGAGGTCACCTTGACCTTCGAGTCGACGACGATCGTCTTGAGATCGGAATCGAGCATAACCGTTCCGGAATCGGCGAAGGCAAAGAGATCCTTGGAGAAGGTCACGGTGCGGTCGGCAACCGTCGTGCCGTAAGACGCGTAGCGAATCGCTTCGCGGAGCGAAATCAGGCCGTCGGTTGGATCGACGATATCGTCCCAAGTCGTCACCACGGTTGAGAACTCTTCGTGAATCATGCTCGCGGAGTACGCGCCGATATCGAGTCCTTCTTCCGTCACCCTGGCGTTGCCGGCGTAGTCGACGACAATCGGGACCGATTTACCGGCGACGGTCGTAATGAAGTTGTAATCGACCGACCCAGCGCTGATCGCCGCGGAGGTTCCGGCGAGCCGCAGATTCCATTCGGTCCAGGGCAGACTCTTATCAAATCGCGCGAAGTCCGGGAGATATTCCAGATTCGTCGAGGAGATAGCGCCGTAAGGCGAGGAAATCATGCTGTACTGGACGTCGGCAGTTCCGCCCTGAACGTGGACGTCGTAACCGCCGTTGTCGCCAACGATCGAGTTGTAAATCGCTGCGTCGCCAGACTTGATCATGACGCCGCGCTGCGCGTTGCCGACGATCGTGTCGCCGACAAGCTCCAACTTACCGTCCTTGCTGTAAATCGCGTAGCGTCCTTGGTCGTTGCCAGAACCGTTAGCAATGACGAGGGAGCTTGCGATCGACGCGTCGCCTCGCGAATAGATCGCCGCGGCGTTCGCTTCCGCGTCATTACCCGCGATAAGCGCGCGCGTTGCGGAAAGAGCGCCCGTATTGTAGATTCCGCCGCCGCCGATTTTCGCCGTATTCGACTGAATCTTCGAGTTGGTGATCGTCAGCTTGCCCGTGTTGTACGCGGCGCCGCCAGAAACGGTCGCGGCGTTCTCATTGAGCTCAGAATTGACGACCGTCGCAATACCCGCGTTGTAGAGTCCAGCGCCTTCGTCGGCGACGTTTCCGGAGAATTCGGAGGACTTCGAAACGGAGAGGACTCCGTCGTTGTAGACCGCGCCGCCATATTTAGCGGAGGAGTCGGAGATCGTCGAGGCAGCGATCGTCATCGTTCCGGAGTTGTAAATCGTCCCTTCATTGTCCGTCTTGACGTCGGAAATCGTGAGGCCGGTCAGGTTAGCGGTTCCTGCGTTGTAGATCGCGCCGCCGACGCCCGAACTAGTCGAGCTGGATCCGGTGATCGTCATATTCGAGAGTCGCAGGTTGCTTTCTTCCGAGACGTAAATGAATCCGCCTTCGTCCGCCGCGCCATTCAGGAGCGTGAAGCCGTTGAGCGTTACATACGCGGAAGTATTGGTTTCGCGGTAGGTATCGACCGTGAAGACGCGACTTGCGCCGTGAGCGTCGATCGTCAGCCCGAGGTTGCGAGTCGCGTCGATCGTGACCGCGCGCTCGACGTTGAGCGCGCCCTTGCCCAGGGTGATCGTTCCGTTCTCAAGTCCCTTCTTGAAGGTAATCTCCGTTCCCAGAGTAACGTCTTCGTACAGTTCGAGACCCGAACCGTAGCGACGCGCGTGTCCTTCTTCATCGAAGAGAGTCGTCCCCGGTTCGAACGTCGCGACCGAGAAGTTAGGATACTGATACGCCACGGTTCTGCCCGCGGGCGAAGTCAATCTTGTTCCCCTGGGGACGTTCACTTCGACGCCGTCGGCGTCCGTGAAGACGCCGCGCGTCAGGGTAAGGATGGCGCCCGGCTCGTAAAGCGTCGTCGTCGTTCCGCCAACCCTTTCCGTAATCGGGTCAAGAAGCGTGTATCTTCCGTTTCCGAGCTCAACGGTTCGGGTCGAGACGATCGTCGCCGTTTCGCCAATCGCGCCTTCGGCGTCAATGAAGTTGAACGAGGTTCCCTGAGCGAGACGGAAGGTCGCCTCGAAGGTCTCCGTCGTTTGATTATTCCCCTCGCCGGTCGTAATCCTGAGTGTACCAGTGAAGGTCCCGTTGGGGCGATACTCGAGGGTGTAGGTTCCTTCGTCGAACGCGTTGATTGGCGTCGCGGGGTTGATATCGGCCGCCGTAAGCGGGATGGTAATTCTCTGGTTCTGAGTAAAGTTCGTCGTCACTCCATAGGAGAGAGGACCCGTATTGCCGTCGGCGTCGGTAATTGTCGCGCCGGGGGTCACCGGGACGCCAGACGCGAGGATCAGCTTCGTCCCGACGACGGTCGCCTTCGCTCCGTTCGAGAGCGTCACGACGTCGCCTTCTTCAAGCTCGATCGCCTCGCCGTAATCGTCGACGATGTAAACGCCCGCTATCGCGTAGTACTGACCCGTCTCAATGCCGGTGACGCCGTCGAAGCCGATGAACTTGCCGTTGGTCACGACGTACTCGGCGCCATTCTCGTCGAATACAATATCGCCCTCTTCAAGGGTCGTGTGGACACGATAGGTCGTTCCCGCGTAAGCGAGCGCTTCGCGGAGCGAAATCTCGTTGTCCGTCAGGTCGACGACGTCGTCGAGCGTCGTAACGACGGTCGACGGCGTCTCGCGATCTTCAAGCGCGACTGTGTACTCGAATGCGCCCGCGTCGACGATACTCGCGGCGCCGACGCGCTCGTTGCCAGCGAGGTCGTACTCGATCACGACGCCGCTGCGGAGCCTGGTCGCGGAATTAAGACCGATATCGATCGCGGAAGACGTCTTGAGGAGCGTGTAGTCGCCGTTGGCGGCGTCGGTGAAGCCGGGATCCGTCTTTCCGACAATGCTCGTCGCGTCATAGGTGAGATTCGTGATACTGGCGGTATTGAGCGCGATGATCGTGTTGAGAATCGTCGTCTTCCCGCCGCCGGTCACGAGGGAGCCGCTCGCCTTATTGCCGGCGATCGTATTGTTCGTGAGATAGAGGTTGCCGCTGTTGGCGAAGACGCCGTAATTTCCGGAAGCGTTCGCGCCGGTCACCAGGCAGTTAGCGAGTTCGAGAGACGCGCCTGACGCCACATGAGCGACGTAACCTCGCGCGTTAACGAGTCGCAATCCGACGATCGACACCAGTTCGTTTCCGGTCGCTTGAATAAGCGAACGTTTACCTTGACCGTCGATCGTGATCGGCGCGTCTGGCGACGACGCGTAAACGACGCCGCCATTTTCGAAGACGAGCGGTCCAGCCGTCGAATTGAGTTCGAGCGTCTGACCAGCGAGCCCAGAGTCAAAGACGACCTTGTTGATCGTGACGTCCTGTCCAATGACGACGCCCCTCGAAAGCGTCACGGCGACGCCGTCGAGATAGAGGCCCGTCATACGGGTATAGGGAACGCCGCCGAGCATAAGAGCGTAGCCCTGTCCGGATTTAACAACTTCGACCGTCTTGCCATTCGTTTCGGCGGTCTCGAGCGTATCGCCTTCCTTGAGGACGATCGTCGTTCTTTCGCCGTCGATGATCGTCGTTGCGACGAGTTCAAACTCAACGTCTCTGACGCCAAGATCTTCATCGTCGACAAGTTTAACGTTTCCGTCGTTCCAGTCCGCTTCAGACCATGTTGTGGTCATTCCGGCGCGGTTGATATCGACCGTGGTGAGCGCGGTCTGCAAGGAGCAGTTTTCCGCGGTGCGGAACGCGCCCTTCGAGTAGGTGACCGCGACGTCTTCGGTCAGAGCGCCCGTCGTCGTGCCGACCGTTACGATGGAGCCCGCCTTCAGCGTAAATTTAGCGCCGTCGGCGAGCGTCGTTTCACGGTTGAGAACCGTTCCAACGCGCTTGGCGGCTTCGCGGAGCGAGATTTTCCCGTCGTGCGCGTCGACGCAGTCGACCGTCGTCGTCACGACAATTGCGCCCGCCTCGAGCCATTCTGCGTGGAACGCGTCCATTTCGTTCCATTCGCCGCTCATGAGGACGGCGTCGTTCGTCGTGTCGTTCGTCGCGAAGGAGACTCCGACGCCATATCGCGTCATTCTTTCGTCGACGGAGATGGAGGAATAGAGTTCCTCGAAGGTCACGCGACCGTCCGAAACTTCGAGTTCGCCGTCCGACGCGTCCGCTTCTTCTTGCGTCACGACCGCGCTGTAGTCTACGATCGCGTCGCAAAGCGCGTGGTTAAAGACGGACCGACTACCGGTTCCGACGACGGAAATCACGCTCGCGTCGTCGGCGGAGGTCAAGACGGATACGTGCGCGGCGCGCTCGGAACCGCCATTCGTCTCGCTCGTCGTGAGCGCGTCGATAAAGGGCGCGTAAACGATACCCGTCTCATCGGCGGAGTTCGAAATCTGGCCCGCGTCGAGGATAAACTGCTTGCAGCCCGCCGCGATCTTGTCGACCGCCTTGGCGAGGTCGGCGCTTGAGACGAATTCGCTGCGGATGGAACCGCAGGTCTTGAGGTAACCGAGCGTCTGGCCGCCGATCTGGGCGGAGGCGCCGGAACCCGCGAAGTAGAAGACGAAGACGTCGTTATCGTCCGATTCGTCGGCGACCGTCGCGAGCGCCTCGAGGACGGCGTCGCGGGTCGCGTCGCCGTCGGTCAGGAGCTGAATATTTTCGGCAGCCCACTGAGGATCTTGGAGAAGCGCGTCGCGGAACGCTTTCGCGTCGTTCGTCGCCGCAACGAGGTCGCCGGAAGAGCCCGGATAATCGGAGACGCCGACGATGACCGCGCGATAGACGGTCTCGTTAAGGAAGTATTCCGTCTTCTTGGAAACGGTCGCGGTAAGAGGATCGTCCGCGACGAAGTAGTTCGAAACGGTCAGTCTGAACTCGTATTCCGTATCCGGCTCGAGGCCCGCAATCTTGCAGGAAGTGGCCGACGACCTGAAGCGACCCGCCTCAATCCAGTCGCTGGAACCGGCCTTGCGGTAGGAAACGAGCACGTTGGAAACGTAGTCGTTGACGGGCACCTTCCAATTCACGGTCGCGACGGAGTTGAGAATCGTCACGTTATCTTCCGTGAAGTATTCGGCAGGATCGGTCGGCAGAATATCTCCGGACTTCGTGAAACCGCCAAGCTCCATCGCGTATCTGTTCGCCGAGCCGTTGAAGCCCGTCACGTTGATGAAGTAGTTTCCGTCCGTCATATCGAGACCGGCGAAGTCAATGCGCTCCGTGTCGCCGACGCCCTTGCTGCTCTGGAGCAGAACGAGGGTGTAAGCGCCCGTCTCATAGGCTTCTTCGAATGAAATCGTATCGTCGGTCTGGACGATCTTGTAGAGGTAGAGGTCCAGGTCGCCGAGGTTATCCGTCTCGCTCAACCCGGAATAGGCGTCGTCGATCATAATCTGGACGAACGCGTTCTCGTAGTTTGGAGTTTCGTCGAATTCGCTCGTCTTGAGCTGGAATCGGAACCAGTCGGAGGTGTAGGCGCCGTTGGGATTCGTCGCGCCGGTGATGACGAGATCTTCGATAACGCGATGATAACGCGTTTCACCGCCAGGCGTTACGTACGCTTCGAGGTTGTCGATGTTGGCGTACCCCAGGTCCGGATGGACTTCGTAGGGGTTGTCGTTCGTCATGACCTCGGAGACGCTCGCGTTCGGCGCGAAGGCGTCTTCGCTGAGGTCGTTCACGGTGAACATGACAGACGAGAAGTTGTTGTCGACCGAGTATTCGAGGACGCCGGCGACTCCGTCGTTCGCTTCGTAGAGCCCCTTGACGGCAACTTCGTATTTATGGCTGACGACCGACAGGAGGATGATATCGCCGTTCTCGAATTCAAAGTCGTCGACGCCGTAGATCACGTCGGAAAGATACCTGTTATTGCGATAGACCTCGACGGTCGTACCCTTGTTCACGGGCGTTAGGGTCGCGCCGTTGTAGAAGGAACCGTTCTTATAGGCGAGCGTCATTTCCTTCGTTTCGCGATGGTCGACGATCTTGCCAAAGCCGTCGGCGAACTCGTAGTTGTCCGGGTTGATGACCATGACGATCGAGTTCGCGCCCTGAGAGTACGTCTTGAAGTACTTCGCGGCGAAGGAGGTCTCGTTAACCATGCGTCCGAGGTTCAGATTGCGAATCTGAATCGTTTCGTTGGCCTCCATGTCGAGGCCGTCTTCCGAGCAGAAGAGCGCGCGGAGGCGTTCCTTGAGGGTCGTCGAGAGGGCGTTCCCGGCGATAAGGGTTTCGAGGTCGGCGGGATTAACTCGGACGCCGTTTATATACATGCCGAGCTTGACGCCTTCGTAGATAGCGGTTTCGTCCGCGCCGTACTCTTTCGACGCGCCGTTGACGCTGAAGGAGTAGTTCAGGTAAACCGTCGAGTCGACGCCGATGACCGCTTCGCTTCGATACGTTTCCGATCCGTTCGGGACGTATTTTTCAGAACTGACGACCAGGGGCGCTTCCCAGTTAGCGCCCGGGAGCACTTCGGCGCGCAGGTCCGGAACGCTGCTCACGCCCGGATTAATCTCGAGCTTGTACTCAACGTTGCCGGCGGAGTAGTTGCCGACGACCTTGATGTAGTAGACGCCCGCGTCCATTCCGTCGAGACTGACCGTCTCAATGTTCGTCATCTCGACATAGCTCTTGGCAACGAGCGTATAGCCGCGCGGGGAGGTCGGATCGTACTTATAGAGATAGAGGTCGAGGTCCGCGTCGTTGATCTGAGAGGACGTGGAGGTGTAATACAAATTGATCAGGTTGCCGGCGGTTCCCGCTTCAGTCATTTCAAAGCGGTACCAGTCCGACTCGTCGATCATATTGCTGTACTGTTTGAGGACGAGGTCGGAGAGGTTTGTCGTGCCGTAGAGGACGCCGAGGTTTGCGGTCGGAGCTTCGGGCGTGGAGTACGGGAGCTTATTGACTTGTTCGAAAGAGTTGTTCGGCTCGTAAATATCGTCGTAACCCGCGTTAAAGGTCACGCTGTAATCCTCGTTCACGCCATTGACGACGGAGTCGGCAAATTCAACTTTGAGGAAATATTCGCCCTCCGTGAGCCCTGACAGCGGAAGCGTGAGCTTACTGATCGTGTTGGAATAGATTTTCCCGTCTTCGCCAACGGAGTACTTAATCTCTTGCGACGCAACGGAATCATAGTAACCGGTCACGAAGCCATAGTTCGTGGGGTCTAGGGGGTAAGCCTCGTTGTTGATACAAACGTAGAGCGTCGCTTTAAGATCCTGGTGGCGAACGCCTTGCGACCACTCGACGACGATCGAGTCGGAAAGGGACGCAGTCTGCGTGAGTTCAAATTTGTAGAAGTCGACCGGGTCGGCTGCGCCCTCGTCACCTTCCGCATAGAGCGTCAGATTATCAAGGGTAAACGTGTTGCCGTAAACGGTCGAGCCGCCCGACGAGCTCGGAACAATGACGTCGATCTGTCCGAGATCGGAGGGCGAGCCCACGAAGAAATCTTCGGCGGCGTTATTCGGTTCGTACGCGTCCGCTTCAAGCGTGCCGTAGCCCGGCATCCGCTGGAGAACGTCGAAGAGGTACATGTACGGAACCTGGCCCGTCGCCTGGTTATAGGTCGTGAAGACATAGGAGTCGAGAGCGTTGCTCCACTGGATCGGGAGACGTTCGATTTCGCCAGTCTCAGGATTCGACGCGTAGATCGCGGTGTAGTATTCGACGTCGGTCGGCCTGTACGTCGCGTCGAAGTCGTATCCCCAATAGGTGAGCCATGTTTTCCTCGGGATCGAGGATTCAGGGCTGATCGTCACGTCTCTGCCAGTCGCGTTACTCGAGTAATGAACTTCGATCGAGACGCCGTAGTTATTGTTAAGATACTCGGTCGTAATACCGTAGAGAGGGGACTGAATATCGGCGGCGAGAATTTCCTTCATGTATTCCGAGTAGAGTTCATATTCCCCGGTCGTGGCAGGGAAAAGCCCTCCGTCGGTATTATCGGGATAGATCTGCGCGTAAGCGTTCTGTCCGTCGTAGATATAATCGCTCGCGCCGCCCATGTACCATGCGTAAGCGTAGTAGAGCGAGGTCTGGTCGTTCGTAAACGCGTTGCTGATGTAGTCAAAGGTCTGCTGCTCGATCGATCGAGGCGACTCGGGGTCGACGACAACGGCGTTGTCGCTCCAGCCCGTGTAGGCCAGCAGGTTAGCAAGGGACGCGGCCCAGCCCTGTTCGTCGCGACTCCAGCGATCGATGAAGGCGGAGATATCCGTGTTGACGCGGTGAGTCGTCTGTGCAGCGAGCGTCGCGTTGGAATAGAGCGCGCCGTCGACGCTGAGATTCTGAACGCTCGAGAGGTCGATCGCGTCGACGTTCGTCGTCTGTTCTGCGACCGCGGCGACGGCGTCGGCGCCGCTCGTCGATGCGAGCGCGCTCAGAAGAGCAGGATCGGCGGAGAGCATCTGTCGCTCTTCCAGTGGTTCCATACCCAGACGTCGGTCGGTTTGGGCGCGTCCGCGACCATTGGTCGCACGCGACTCGAAAGCCGTGTTTTTCACACGATTGAAAAGACCGGACAGAAAACGCTTACCTGATTGCGACATAGTTCTCATTCCTTAGTTATTATAGCTCGCGCGCCAGACCGCCCGAGGGTGGATCCAAATCCCTTGTAACAGACCGCGCGTCGAAGTCGACGCTCGCTCTCGCCCTTGCCTCGCCGCTCGTCAGCGTCGGAAGGGTCGTCTCGTTATGTCTTCTTTACCAATGAAAATCGCGTCGCCGCGCAAGTCGTATCATTCTAACTCGCGTCGGCGCGCATCTACCATTGTAACGCAAAAAGACCTTTCTGCGGCGTCCCGGGTCGCCGAAATCGGCGACGTCCCGGCTCGGCGATAGAGCGCGTCGTCGTCAAGCGACGCACGTGGAGTCGAAACTCTCGTTCTTCAGAGTCAGACTCGTCCGCAGACACTCCTCGCCCATTGAGACGTATTCTCAACCAGTTTAACGCAACACGCCAAAAATTGCCATAATAATTGGCAAAAAATTCGCTGCGCTTCTCACGCCGGATGATAATTTCAAAGGATATGTCAATTTTTCCAGATGAATAAGCGAGCGCGTCTGCGCAAAACAACGCGGACGCATAAGATTTCTGAACAATACCGGTTATTGCGTAAGGTCAAACCAGCGACAACAGTCACGGAAAACGCCTTGCCACTTTGACGCGTATCGCCGCCTCATGTTCCATAAAAGAGTCTCAAATTTCAATTTTTTGCGGCAAACCAGAATGTCTTGCTCATTTTAACGCCCTTATCGACCCCTTCAAGGAATCGTTGCGGAAGAAGAACTCCGTCAAAGGGACGCTCTTTTGATCAAAATGGAATTCTCAATACTTTCCGGCCAAGAGTCTCAACGCTACCAATTGAACAAAATCACGATCATTATAAAATAGAGCGGTAATTGGCGTTCTGTTCCGCGCTCGACAGTATCGTCCTGGTCGGCGCGCAAAGAATTCACGTCAGCTTCGGCGGCGACGCGTCGTTCAGGAGCTTTCAGAACGCGTTTCACATTTAATCTCATGAAAGGTTGCCTATGTCTTCGTTAACTAGTCCTTCGCGACCGAACTCCGACGTCAAAAAAGTCGCTATTCTTTTCTCCGGCGGACCCGCGCCCGCCGCCAACGCTGTGATCGGCAGCGCCTCGCTGTGCTTTGCTCGCGCTGGTATCGAGGTCTACGGCATGCTAAACGGCTATACGCACCTCGTCGACTTCAAAGACGGCGACGTCCTTAAAGAAGGCGAAGCTTACATTCGCCTCGACAAGTGCGTTCGCGACGGAATCCGCACCAAACAGGGTATCTGCATTGGCACCGCGCGCGTCAACCCCGGCAAAGCGCTCAAAGAGCCGAAAGATCTCGACTGCTCCGAAAAAACCGCGCCCCTCGAAACGGTCTATAAGGCGCTCTGCTCGCTCGGCGTCGACGCGCTCGTCTCCATCGGCGGCGACGATACGCTCACGACCGCCACGAAATTCAAGCTCTTCATGGATCGCAAACCCGCGGACGCCAAGCGCATCAAGGTCGTTCATCTTCCGAAAACGATCGACAACGACTACGAAGGCATTCCTTTCACGTTCGGATATTTCACCGCGGTCGAGATGCTTGCGAAACAGCTCCGCAACCTTCTTTCCGACAGCGAAGCGGCGGGCGCCGGATTCGTCTGCCAGTTGATGGGTCGCGCCGCGGCCTGGCTCGCCTATGGCGCCGCGATCGCCGGCGAAGCCTCCGCCGTCGTCGGACTCGAAGATATCGACGAATCCTGGAAGACGACCGAAGTCACGATCGACCCTGAGACGGGCAAGGAAGTTCTCGACGAGAACGGCAAGCCGGTCATGCGTACGATCGTCGATATGTCGCACATTGTGAACCACATGGTCGACGTTTGCATCGCGCGCGAAAAGGAAGGCCAGAAGGGCTTTGTTGGAGTTATCTCCGAAGGCGTCGCCGAATTCCTGCCCCTCTCTGAGATCGAGAAATGCGTCTCGCACGACGAATACATCTCCCTCAAGCCGGACTCCTTCGGGCACTTCCCCGTCTCGCAGCTCAAGTACTCCTCTCGCCTCGGTCGTCTGATCGCGGACGAGTATGAGCGTCGCACCGGCAAGCGCCGAAAGTTCAACGGTCTGCAATTCGGCTACGAGATCCGTTGCAATCAGCCGACGGCGTACGACGTTTGCGTCGGCAGCCAGATCGGCGTCGGTTGCTACCGCGCGCTCTGCGAAAAAAATCTCAACGGCGTGATGATCTCGGTCAACAGCGGTCCCGAGCCTCTCGGACTCTCCTTCCCGACCTTCGAAGAGCTCGTCAACATGGATAAGCTTCGCGCTTATTCGCGTCCGATCGCCGTCGATTCCGACATTCATAAGCTCGCGCGTTACCTGGAAGCGTGGCGCGACTGACGAACGACGTCCTCGACTTAACGGTCGAAGTCGGAGCGCGCGCTCTTTCGCGAGCGCGCGCCCTTCGTCGCTGCGCCGACGCCTCTCGAGCGCTATTTTTTAAAAAAAGAAAATAGTCCCTTGCAGAAAAGTGTTGCGGCGCTATAATTCCGACTGTTGTTTGAGTCGCGAATTCGTCTCGAACAGGTTGGGCGCGTAGCTCAGTTTGGTTAGAGCGCGTCCCTGATAAGGACGAGGTCCATGGTTCGACTCCATGTGCGCCCACTAAAAAACGTCGGTCTTTCGGCCGACGTTTTTTATTTCTTGAATCTCGGAATTCGTTTTCGACGGCTCGTCTTCAGCCGACAATCTCTCCAAAGAGCGTAAAGGGCGCCGCGGTTGTTATCTTGACGCGGCGGAACGTCCCCGTCATTTCGCGCGGTCCGTTAAAGACGACGATCCTATCGCATGGAGTTCTCCCCATGAGCTGAACCTCGTCTTGCGACCCCGCCGTTGCAAGGAGCTCGTCTATAGACACGAACGCGCCTGGCGCGTCTACATTCTCTGGCGCGTCGCTCGGCTCGGATTCCGCGTAGAGCGCTTCTTCGCGCGCTTGCTCGCGCGCTTCGCGTTTGCTCGGACCTTCGACGAGAATCTCGACTTCCTTGCCAACGAAACTCTGGTTCGTGGTCGCGCTGATTTCGTTCTGGATCGCAAGGAGCTCGTTATTACGTCGTTTCTTGACGTCCTCGGGCACGTCGTCCTCGTAGATGCGAGCGGCTTCGGCGCCCGGCCTGACGGAATACTTAAAGATAAAACTGTTCTTAAATTTAGCGTATCGGACAAGGTCGACCGTCTGCTGGAACTCCTCTTCCGTTTCGCCGCAGAAGCCGACGATGACGTCGCTCGTAATCGCCGCGCCGGGAATCGTCGCATAGATCCGGTCGACCAGATCGCGGTATTCCTCGACCGTATAGTGACGACGCATTCGTTTCAGAGCGGAATTGGCGCCATGCTGCGCGGGCACATGCAGGTGCGGCGTCATGCTTGGCAGGTCGCGAACAGCCTGGAGAAGTTCGTCCGTCATGTCGGTCGGATAGGAGCTCACAAAACGCACGCGTTGAATCCCGGGCACGTCGTCGATCATCGCCAGGAGGTCCGCTAGTCGCGTCGTCTTGTCCCCTTCGCGGTATCGATAGCTGTTGACGGTCTGTCCGAGGAGCGTGACTTCGAGGCATCCCTGATCCGCGAGCGTCCTGACTTCGTTGAGAATTTCGTGCGGCGAGCGCGACTGTTCCGGACCACGCGCGCTAGGAACGATGCAGTAGGAGCAGAATTTATCGCACCCGAACATGATGCGAACCATCGCCTGGAAGACGCGCGGACGCGCCTGGGGAAGGCGGATCGGATCGTAGAGACGGAAGGAATCTTTGACGGTCTGGCGATCAACCTTCTGCTCAAAGCGATCGACGCCGACGGCAAGTTGCTGCTCGCCCGTCGTTCGCGCGACCGTCACGAGGGAAACGAGCTGATCGATCTTACCCGGTCCGAGGACCACGTCGACGAAGGGCGCGCGCTGAAAGACGACGTCTTTGTCCTTCTGCGCCATACACCCCATCACCGCGATGATCGAACCCGGCTTGCTCGTCTTCCACGTCTTGAGGCGTCCGAGCGCGCTATAAACTTTTTCTTCCGCATGTTCGCGAACGCTGCACGTGTTGAAGATCGCCAGATCCGCGTCTTTGCGCGACTCGACACGCGCCCAGCCCGCGGAGATAAGCTCCGCCGACGCAAGCTCCGAATCGAGCGTGTTCATCTGGCATCCGACCGTTTCAATATAGAATTTCATCTCATCCAAGTTCCGCGTTCTCGTAACTTTAGCGCTGCTCTTCGCAGCGCGCGGCGCTATTCTACGCCGAAATTCTCAATGTCCAACGTCCCCGCGCCGAATCTATCGCTAAAATCGTCGACGCGCCGCTTACAGTCGGGTAGCGCGCGTAAGAAATTGCGACCGTACGACTTCGTATGCACGCGCTCGTCGAGGAGCACGACGATCCCCGAGTCGGTTCGCGTACGTATAAGCCGCCCCACGCCCTGCTTGAACCTCAGAATCGCCATCGGCAGGGAGTAGTCAATAAATGATCGTCCCCCGCTTTCATCGATCGCTTTGAGACGCGCCTCAACGAGCGGATGACGCCACGACAGGAACGGAAACTTGACGATAATCACGTTGCGCAACGCCGCGCCCGGCACGTCGACGCCCTGCCAGAACGAATCGACGCCAAAGAGGACGCTTCGTTCGCTCTTCTTAAAGCGCTCGACCATGAGTTGTCGCGGCGTTCCGTCCGACTGGGAATAGATGGGGTAGTTTCGCTCGGCGCAGAAGGGCGCGAGCGCCGCGGTCGCGCGCCTCATCTTCTCCGTGTTCGTAAAGAGCACAAAGGCGCCGCCGTCCGTTTCGTCGATATATTCGCGGATCGCTTGCCAACGTCGACGATCGTTGATCTCCTCCCGCTCCGACAGAGTTAGACCGAGCGGATTGTCCGTTAATTCAAGGTTCTTCACGAGCGCCAGCGTCATTTGCTCGCGAAAGTTGAAGGGACTCCCCAACGCGCGCGCCGGGGCGCCCGTGAGACCCACGCGCCGCCGAAAGAAGGCGAACGCTTTCTTCGTCGCCTCCGATTCATGTTCCGAATCGACCGCGAGCGCGTTGAGGTCGACCTCGTCGGACGCGCTAGCAAGTTCAGTCGCCGCGTCGCCCGTCGTAAGAGTCGCGCTCGTCGTGATCACGGATGGAATCGCGTTGAAGAGCGAATCCCGTAGAATCGTCGAGACGTCGATCGGCGCCGAGTGCAGCGAAATCCGCCGACCGCGACGTGATTTGGACGTCTCAAGCCAATACGCGTGCCCTTCGTCATTCTGTTCCAGCCAACCGTCGATAGCGCCGATAAAGGAGAGGACTCGTTCCGTCGCCGCGACGTATTCCTGCCGACGATCGTCGTCCTCGATGATATCCGCCGCGACGCAAAGCGCGCGATAGAGCCCTTTAAGTCCTTCGGCAAGATTGTTGGGGACAATATTCTTCTCGCGAACTCGGCCGTTGAAATTTCTCGATCTCGCGTCATACCATTTCCGGAGCGAATCGAAAAAGACTCCGGCGCGCATCCGACATTCGGCGACTCGCGACGCCGCTTCCTGAAAGGGCTCGTTCAGGGTCGGCGCCGCCTTCGTTTTCGCAAGTTCTTCGGCGAGCAGTCCTTTTCGGGTGCGCTCGTTATAGAGACGTTTTAGGAGATACTCGACGGAATATTCCGTGATCTCCATGCCAAGATGTTCAGCGGCAATGCTTTCTATCGTATGCGCTTCGTCGAGGACGAGGACGTCGTAATTTGGAAGAATCGCTCCGCCTCCGAACGCCAGATCGCTGAAGAGGAGCGCGTGATTCACGATGATGATGCTCGCGTTCCTAACTCTCCTGCGCGCGCGAAGGAAGAAACAATCTGCATTATATTTACATCTCCTCCCAAGACAGTTGCCGCGCTCGCAGTTGATCTCGTCCCACACGTCGTAGGGTATCGGAGGGTCAAGCTCTGATTTCGAGCCGTCGGTCGTTTCTTCGAGCCACTCGCCGAGTCTTCTAAATTCAGAGAGCCGGTCCGTTTCAAAGAGGGTCCCCTGCTCAGCGCCGCGAAACGCGTTCTCAAACCGGCGTTTGCAGATATAGTTCGCGCGTCCTTTGGCAAGCGCAACGGTGAATTCAAAGGGTAGAATCGAGTTAAGAAAAGGAACGTCCTTGCGGTAGAGCTGTTCCTGAAGACTGATCGTATGCGTCGAGACAACGACGCGGCGGCGTTCCGCGCTTGGAGCGCCTTCGTCGTTACTCAGCGCGAATTCGGGAATTTCTCGGGCGTTCTCGTCTTCTCGAGATTCCGGGGGCGCCGACGACGTCGAGTCTTCAGCGTCGTCGTCGGGAAGCTCAAAGTAATCGTTCGGATCGTATTCTCGAACCTGTCGTTCAACGACATAGAGTATCGCCGGGACGAGGTAAGCGAAGCTCTTGCCGACTCCCGTCCCCGCCTCGATTGCGAGACATTTTTTCGCTCGAATTGCCGCGTCAACCTCCGCCGCCATCGCCAGCTGCGCCGGTCGTCTCTCGTAACTTTGGCGGCGGCGAGCGATCAGGCCGTTAGAGTCCAGTACGTCGCGATAGTTAAACATAATAAGCTTTGAGCGCCACGTCTCCTGTCGCAAAGAAATCGTCGTTAGAAATAGCGCGTCGGCGCGTTCATTTGGGCAGAATCGGTCGGCCGTCGTCGCCAATATCGAGCGGGATAAAGCTGTCCCCGAGCATCATCCAGCCAACGAGTCTGCCGTCCTGAGGCGTCGAGTTCATCACACGCTCGACGTTAAATGTCAGGAAGAACGTCTGTTTCTTGCCCCCTTCTTCGGTCGGTTCGCACGTTACGGCGTAGACGCGCGAGGTCTGTTCGGTACTGTCCGTGAGGAGCGTTTCGTTGGTGCAATAGTAGGAGAGCTTTGCGCGGTCGCCGAGATGGGAGATCGTGAGGAGCGTCGGATTACAGAGGTAGGTGTGGGCGCTGAAATGCGTCTCTTCCTCGCCGTCGAACTTGCCGCGCCAGTAATTCTTGACTTCGTCTTCGTTCACGAGCATCGTGCGTCGCCAGAAGGGGTCGGAAGCCATCATCGCAAGTTCCGGACGCCCCGCTTTGACGTTTTCAAACCAGGTATGGATAAACTCGTCCGCCTGACGGTTGAAATCCTTCTCGTAGAGATAAGCGGAGTAAGGGCCCGCGACGCCGGACGCGATCGCAAGAAAGAGTCCCAACTCGGCGATCTTCTTGCCGCCGAGGGTCGCTCCGGAACGCGCGATCGAGTAGAAGGCGAAGATCGCGCAGAGGAGCGCGAAGACGGAGCACGCCAGGAACCCGAGATGCAGAAGCGATAGGAACCCGAGAGCGCCAAAAATCAGGGACAGGACCGCCGCAACGGAAATTCCTCTCCTCGCGTTCGCTTCAAACTGGCTAACGTCGACGGCAACTCCGACGTTCGGCAGTTCGACATTATCGAAAAGAGACTCGGACGTCTGTTTCAGGGGCGCTTGTTTCTTAGCCATGACATTACTCCATCTTCATGACGGCGTGAAAACGATTCGTAAAACTACTGAGCGTTGGGCGAGTCGCCGTCGAATTTCCACGAGTCGTTCGTCACCGTCTCATAGTAAACGCCCGCGTTACGAGTGTACTGACGCTGCATAAAATCCTTCGTATCAAAGGTCGTCGAACCGATCATCGGTTTCAGCGAGCCCTTTGACGCAATATCGATCAGATACATCGTTGCGAGCATGCTCCTCTGAGCCGGCTTTTCCGGCATCGTTTCATAGAAGATAAACCCAGCGGTTCCCGCAAATCCGACCATCACGATAATCGATACGATCCACCGCGCGATCTTGTCCGGCTTCGGGTCGAAGTACACGTTCGTCTTCGAAACCATCGACGTGATGAACATGAGGATCGTGAAGGACAAGATAAAGACCAGCGCGAAGCAGAGCATATCCCAATAGTACGCCATAACTGGGACGGCGCCTTCGAGGACGTTAGCGAGCATTTCAAAGAGTCCGGTCGCCAACAACGTCGCGAACATTAGATTCATGCCGACGATCAGGACCGACCAGACCCTCATGTTATGCCAGAACGCGAGCGCCGAGATCGCGAGAAGACCGATGACAACCCAAAAACCAATCATATCTCTATCCTTTTAAGGGGTTTCTTTCTCAATGGCTCGTTCTTATTATTGCGCGGGCCTGTTTGCGGTCCGCCGCTGGTTCGTAGGAGGCGTGATGATGCGACGCACCTCGTCATAGGACGTTACGCCTTCGCGAACGAGGCGTTTTCCGTCAGTCAGATAGCCCTCCTGGCCGCTTTCAAGCGCCTTTCTGCGCAACGCGACTTCTTTCTCGCGCAAGCTCGCGTCCGCCGCGATAATCTGGCGCATCTCGTCGTTGACCTCCAGAATGTCAAAGAGCGCGGCGCGGCCCATATAGCCAATTTCTCGGCACTCGGTGCACGGAATGTAGTAATCGCGTTCGCCTGGCGCGACAGGCTCGTGGAGGTGCGGAACGTACCAGATTGGACGCTTCGGATCGAGCCCAAAGGCGGAGACGATTCGAGGATTGGTAACTTCCGTCTCTTCTCGGCAGTCCTCGCAAAGGCGACGAATGAGTCGCTGGGAGATGATGGCGGTAAGCGTGTTCGCGAGAAGTTCCTTGTCGACTCCCATTTCCAGCGCTCTGATGATCGTACCGACCGCGTCGAAAGCGCGCAGCGTCGTGATGATGAGCCGGTCGTTGGCGACCTCTTCGCAGCAGAGCTTCCACGCCTCCAGATTGACCATATCGCGGATAAGCAGTACCTTCGGCTCCTTAAAGAAGACGTCGGGGAGCACTGTCATCGGCGTCTCGCCCTTGGCGGAGTCGTATCTGGTATTCTGGATGTTCTCGATATCTTCATACTCGTTCTGGACGTCTTCGACGCCAGCAAAGTCGCGCGTAAATCGGTCCGCGGAGTTGAAGATCACCGTCGTCAACGTCTTAAGGCCATGGTGCGGCGCGCTCGAAATAATAACGAGCCCGTTCTCCGCGTTGATGAGGCGACGGATGAGGTCCTTACGTTCCGGCGACGTCCCGAGCTCGCTGAGACGTCGGAATGACGCCTTTTCAAAGATAAACGTGATCTTGAAGACCTCGCCGCTGGGAGTACCCGCCGTGTTAATCTTCGCTTCGCAGTGGAGCGGCTTACCCTTCTTACTGCGGTCATAGAGGATACGAAACATTCCGCTCTGACGACCGGTACGATTTTCAGGTTTGCCGCCGATGATATATTTCGCCGCTTCCGCAACGACGTCGGCTTCTTCACGCAACCACGGCTTACGGAACGCGTCGGTAATTGGATGGTAGACGCCGTCGATCTGGTACTGGAAGTTCGTCTCCTCCGGTCCAAATTCGATAACGACGTCGGTCGCGCGCGCCTTGAGCGCGTGATA
Organism: Thermoguttaceae bacterium; assembly: GCA_050949645.1. GTDB lineage: Bacteria > Planctomycetota > Planctomycetia > Pirellulales > Thermoguttaceae > RUG369. The sequence goes on along the minus strand of JBMNGC010000001.1, from coordinate 2,783,689 downwards.
CAGGAGCTCTCGGAGGTAGTTGTAACCGAGCGTCGCTCGGTTGCGCGCGTTAACTGTTCGCGAGAGGCCGACCGACTCGTCCTCGCTCGGAGCGTACGCTTCGAGCTGGCACGGCGCGCCGCCTTCGTAGGGGAGCTTCTTCGGTTTGACTTCCTGCCTGAGGACCTTCGTACGGAACCAGAAGGCGAGGTGCGACGGCGTCATGACCTTATCCGCGTCGAGCATTCCCTTATTTCTGGAATGGACATAAATCCAGCTCGGTATAATCCACGCTAGGATAACGATCGGAAGCCCGAGCCAGAAGATCGGGATCATGATCGCGAGGACGGTCGCGACGGGGAAGGTAATGAGAAAAGTTGCGTTCCACCTGATGCGGTCCGGGTCGCCGAGGCGCTCCGCGTCGTTATTGACCCAGCCGGCCGTCGCAACCCACGAGATGTAGAAGACGATCAGAATCGCGATTTTGATAGGGCAGAGGCTCATACCGCGGCCCGCGCGCCATCCCTGAGATTTCGCCTGTTCCGCAAGGGATTTGAACGAATCGCCGCCCGACCCGCCGGCGCCTGCCTGAGCGAACGCCGCGACGTCAAATGACAAGAACACGACGACCGCCGCGATACAGATCGCGACGATCATCGCGACCTTCTTAACCTTTTGCTTTTGCATCTCAAAATTCCAGTTGTGGTACGCGCGGAGAGATAACCGAGACGCCATTCTGCCGTCTCTGGCGTCACGATGAGAAGGGCGCGCCCCTCCGTCGCAGGGGCGCGGCGTCGATATCAAAGGATACCGGGTTCTTTAACCTCGATTCCCTTGAGCGCCATCTTAAGCGAGTCGATGTTAGGCGCGACTTCAAACGCGGTCGCGCGGTCGATCTTCTTCATCTGTACGAGCGATTTAAGGGACATCGTGAAGTCCTGCATACCTTCTTGCGCCTGAATACGTATCGCGTCGCCGAGCTTCTCGTCCTCGCCTTCAAGGATAAGTTTGCGGATGACGCTGTTAACGATCATGATCTCGCAGGTCGGGACGCGCTGAACGCCCGGCAGGATCGACGGCAAAAGCTTCTGCGCGACAATCCCCTTCATGTTCATCGCGATCGCGGAACGCAGCGCTCGGTGCATATTCGCGGGGAACAGGTCGAGAATACGACCGATCGTCGACGGCGCAGAGGACGCGTGAATTGTTCCGAAGACCAGGTGGCCGGTCTCCGCCGCTTGAATTGCCGTTTCAAAAGTCTCGCGGTCGCGCATCTCTCCGACGAGCATGACGTCGGGGTCTTCACGAACCGCATGCTTCATGCCGACTTCAAAGTTGATCACGTCCTGACCGATTTCACGCTGGTTGATCAGACACTTCTCTTCCGTGAACATGAATTCGATCGGGTCTTCAAGGGTCAGAATGTGCTTGTTGTAGTTCTTGTTGATCCAGTTGAGCATCGACGCGATCGTCGTCGATTTACCGGAACCCGTCACCCCCGCAAGGAGCACCATCCCCTGGCTGTACTTGCACAACTCGTACAAGACCGTCGGAATGTGGAGCTTCTCAAGCTCCGGAATGAAGTTGTTAATGCGCCTCGCAACGAGCCCGACGTGCCCCATCTGCGTCAGCACGTTGACGCGGAACCGCCATCGGACGCCGTCGACAACGCAGGTATGCGCAAAGTCGGCGCCACCCGTCTCGTTGTAGATCTTACGGTTGCGCTCGTCCATCATCGGGAAGATGAGGCGGTTCATCTCTTCATCGTCAATCGGTCCGCGATTCAACGCGCGAAGCGTCCCCTTCACGCGCACGTAAGGAGGACGATCGACCTTCAGGTGAAGGTCGCTTCCCGAGATCTTCACAAGAGCCTTGAACAACGGGTCAATCTCAAGTTCCTTCTTTCTCTTCGCAATTCTAGCCGGAATTTCTGGCGACGACATAAATCTTCAACCTCTGACGTTAAAATAAGACAGCCAACGCGTCCGCGCAACGCGCGAAACAGCGGTGGCAATTATACTCGATTTCACCGAGCAATCAACATGAAAGCGCGCCGCCGTCGACGACTCGGGCGCGCTCTTGCAAGATTCCGGTCGCAGAATCGCGCCAGGCGGGAATCTTGACTCAAATTCTCACAGGAATGCCGGCGGCGCGCATCGCTTCCTTCACCTCCGCGATGGAGTAGAGTCCGAAGTGGAAAACGCTCGCCGCTAAGACGGCGGACGCGTGGCCTTCGGTTATCGCTTCGACAAAATGCTCCGGCTTGCCGGCGCCTCCCGACGCGACGACCGGTATGCGCACTGCGTCGCAGACCGCCCTAAGAATTGGAAGATCGTATCCATTTTTAGTTCCGTCGCCGTCCATCGACGTGAGCACGATCTCCCCCGCGCCGCGAGACTCGACTTCGCGAGCCCAAGCGACCGCTTCGAGGCCCGTCGGGGCGCGTCCGCCATTAATAAAGACTTCCCAGAATTCCTTGCCGTCCTTCACAACGCGTTTAGGGTCGATATTAACGACCACGCGCTCGCGTCCGAATTCCTCCGACGCCGCGTTAATGAGGTCCGGAGTCTTAACTGCGGACGAATTGATCGAAACCTTGTCTACGCCCGCGTCCAAAACTTTACGAAAATCTTCGACCGTCCTGATACCGCCCCCGATCGTCAGGGGGATACTGACGGCGTCCGCCGTCGCCCTGACGAGGTCGATGACGACGTCGCGCTCCTCGTGACTCGCCGTGATATCAAGAAAAACCAGCTCGTCTGCGCCCTCAAGTTCATAGCGTCGCGCAATCTCGACGGGGTCGCCCGCGTCGCGGAGGTTTGAAAAATTGACGCCCTTGACAACGCGTCCGCCGTTAACGTCCAAACACGGTATTACACGCTTTACCAACATACGTTTTCCCTCGGCGTTTTCTCTTCAATGGCGACGACGTACAGTCGCCGACGCCGAATACAGAGTTTATCGCAAAACGCGAGTCCGAAAAGGGGCGCCGCGCGGAGCGCGACCTCAATCGCGCGCCTGACGCGTGATGGTATGGCTCCGCGTTCTCTTCACGATCTCGACGTATTTGCGAATCTCACGCATGATGTAATTCACCACGCATATGTTGGCGCGAATGGAGCCCGCATAGTCGTTCTTACCGCGTTTTTCAATCGCTAGCGCGCGCGCGCGGTCGAGGCCTACCCAGTCGGGCTCCAAGTTGGGATCGGCGCGGAGCTGTTCGCAGATACGAACGCAAGTTTTTTCAAGATTGTCGCAAAAATCGGCGTTAGGAATCGACGAGACGCGAACGTATGGCGCTTTCCCCTTACGCTCCGTCGGCGCCGCCGAGCGTCCGACGCCCCAAATCGTGGGCGCGGCAAAGCACAGAAACGCGACGAGCGAGACGACGGCGCTCGCAAGCGCGCTCCACCCCACAAACCAGAACTCACGAACCAGGAGCACGCCCGCGATGATACCAAAGATGATCGCCAGCGCCGCGAAGAGCGACGCCCAAAGCGTCATCGGCGGTCGCTTTTCATAGGCGCGATCGGAACGCGACGAGCTGGCGTTTTCGGGCGCCTCGTTAGAGAGGACCTGCGCAACGACGACCGTGCAGTTGTCGGGTCCGCCGCGGAGATTCGCGAGGTTCACGAGCGCTTCCGTCGCGTCGGCGGGAGAAAAAAGTTCAAGAATCTGACCCATCTCGGAATCCTCGACGAGCCCAGAAAGTCCGTCGCTGCACATGAGGAACGTGTCGCCGGGCAGCGTCTCGAAGGGGCCTTCAAGGTCGATGACGAGGTCGTCGGTCGGTCCGAGGGAGCGCGTGATGACGTTTTTGGGAATGTTCTCGACCTGCCGATACGCGGAATGACTGTTCGGGAGGTATCGGATTTCCCACACCAGGCTGTGGTCGAACGTCATCTGTTCGAAAACGTGATTCCGGAGTCGATAGACGCGCGAGTCGCCGACATGACCGATGTAGCCCGCGCCCGGCATAAGGACGAGCATATCGCAGGTCGTGCCCATATCGCGGAAGGACGGGGCGCTCTCGCCGCGTTTGCGGATGAGTTCATGGGCGTCTTCAAGTGCGGTTCGAAGAGCGTCGACGGGCGGCTCAGAACTCTTAAGATACGATTGCGGCGCCTCGGTTGCTGCAAGTTGACTTGCAAGTTCGCCCGCTTTATGCGCGCCCATTCCGTCCGCAACGACGAAGACATGCCCCCTGGAACGCCACACGCGCGGCGAAGGCGCCGGATGCGCGGAGTACGAATCCTGGTTATTACGCCGCTTCATACCGACGTCGGAGCGCGCGGCGTAGGCGAGCGACTCGCTCCACCATGCATCTTGCTTTTCGTTCGTTCTAACGTCCATCATCGCGGTCTGCAAGGTCATACGGAAAGGTAAAACGCAATCGACTCGACGATCTGCTCATAGCAGTTCACAAAAAACCAGCCGTCGGTTATCAGAATCGCCGTCGCAAGCGCCAAGAATGGGAACCACAGTCTTCGCGGCGGCGGCGGCGCGGTCGCCAACGCAACGTCGAGCGCGTCGCGGAGCCTCGTCCATCCGGAGGGTGAAAGCTCGCGCCCTATCGCGACGATTGAGGTGACGCGTCCGCGCGGCGAATCGTCGAGATAAAATTCAACGCCAAGTCCCGGCATATTCATCGTGTCGCCGCTCCATCGCGCGTCAAGATCCAGCTCAATCGCGGTCGCTGAAAGCGTTTTACGAAGACTTTCAAGCGTCGTATTATAGACGACGAACCTTGGTCGCAGTCTCGGAAGGACCGCGATCATGACAAAAACGACGAACGCGGCGACGAGCAACCATACGCTCGAGCCCCACGCAATCCACGCGCTGAAGCCCGGCAAAATCTGAAGCGGTCCGATAAAGAGCGCGCCCAATGTCGCCACGACGAGCGCGAACGCGTCGCGTCGGCCCGTCACGAGGGTCGGACGCCGTCGCCCATGGAGCCACGCCAAGGCAAGCCAATAGAGCGCCAAGGGCAGGCTCGACACGATAAAATAGAATGGGAAAAATCCTGACGTCATTCTCAACCTGAAGTCCATGAACGTCGAACGCGCCTCGCTATGGAGACGCGCTCGACGCTCCTAACAACGCTCCTAACCTATTTGTCAGGGGTGACGTCGGCTGGCGGCGTCGCTTGACTCGCGGCGACGTCAGGCGTGGTCCTGAACTTGTCGACGACGTTTTTCTTCAAGGAAATCGCCGAACCCACGCATGCGAAGATGAGCGCGGCGATCAAAATCACGTTAAAGACGGCGCGCTTCGCTCCTGAACCAACCGCGTCGCCGATGTAGCGACGTCTGTTGTTCAGGTAGAGGAAGATGAAGTACGCGATCGGGAGCATCGTGAAGCATACCGCCGACGCGACGACTGGGAACCACATCGGAAGGTTGATCACGACGCCAAGTATACCGATGCAGGGCGTTAGCGCGAAGAGTCGGAATCGGCGCGCCGTCATTTTGCCGCCGATCATTTCGCAAAGCGTGAAGCCGCACGCGACCATGTGCGTGGAAATCGCGCCGCCGCACATCCCCATGAGGCCCAGGCAGAAGATCGCGCGACCGCCTGGAATCCCTTCAAACGCCGCCGCGGCGCCCAAAGGCGTAAGACCCGTCTGCACTCCGTCGACGCCCGAATATACGTTGGTGACCGTCATCGCGACGATGATAAGGGACGTGACAAGCGTGAAGGGCAAGAACATCGTCATTCCGAGGTCCCAGCGCGCGAGCTTGCGATGGTCTTTCCCCCACCCCTTCGCGAGAAGGGAGTAGGGATAAAGGAAGGTCATATTAATACCGACCGCGGCGCCAAGCATTCCAAGAACTTGCAATATTGTCGCGCTGTCGACCTGACCTGTCACTGGGTTCTTCGGGAGCCCATAATATCCGCAGAACCCCTTCCCGATCTCAACCCAATTGATCCTGCCGACGTTCATAACGCAGACGATCAGGAAAAAGAGAATGACGAGCGCGATCATCGTGCGGAGAAACCACTCGTAAAGTTTGACGCCCTTTGCGCCCTTACCATAGCTGAAGACCATGAAGATATTCATCGCCAGGATCAACACGCCGAAGAGGACGCTCACAAAGTAGCCGGTCACATTGAGGTCCGTGTTCATCTTGAACCCAATGGCGCCGAGCGTACTCGCAACCGATTCGACCCATGCCGGCGCCGCGCCGCTATTCCCCATCTCGACTCCGAAAGTTGAGACGAGGTCGCGTCCTGCGCCCGCCAAGAGCGCGTACTGAGGGAAATGCCAGATAACCGACGCCAAAACCGTGCCGAGCGCCCACATGAAGACGATCGGTTTCCAGACCTGGCGACCAAAGGACTCGTAAGGTCGCTCGCCGACCGTCAGCACGACGTTGGAGAGCGCGCCGAGCATCATGACGCCAAAAAACATCGCCAAAGGCTGGACCCACAGAAGCTTATAACCGAAAGACGCGCCCGCGAGGACGGAGGCGGTCGCGCTTCCTGCGCCGAGCGTCATCGCGCTCTGCAAGAGTCCCGGACCGGTGCGTTTGACGTACCCCCATGATCGCTTACCAAGCGGCTGACTTTCCAGCGCGCGAAGTTCTTCTTTCTCCGCCGCAAGCTTGGCGGGATCCCATTTTGGACTCATTGGCAACGCCACGTCGGCTTGCGTTGCGGCGTCTTGCTTCATTTCGGTCGACATTACCGCTTCTCCAGTGATAGTTTCAATCGCGAACAGCGGCGTTGCGTCCACGCGCTCGCCTCGCGACGTAGCGACGATTATAAACAAGCGACGCGCGCAATGCAAGTACGCATTCCTTTAATTGCCAAAAGGCCCTTTTTCTCGTAAAATCAGCCGTCAAATCCCGATCAAAACGCCCTTTCGCAACGCGCTTTCCTTTTCCGCGGAATTGTTGAAAACGCTTAAGTCTTCAATTCCTTAAATTTTTTGTAGAATTTATTACGCACTGTACTCGTTCTTATTAACCTATCTTACTTAAATACCGTGATTTAAGAATTAATGCGCGCATAACCGGCTACGTTTCGAAAGTTACAAGTGCGGACGCGAGACGCCCGAGACGTTGAAAATTTTAGATACAATTAGCCGCGCGCCGTCGCCGGAAGGTTTTTACACGACGCTCGTCAGGCGCCCATATTGCAAGTAAGGGGCGTCCAGGCCTCGTCGCCGGGGCCGCCTCCTTTTCCCTTCCCGCTTGCAGATATTGCTCAGCGTCTTAAAATTGTGCTGAAGAAAGGAGTGTTCATGACGCTTCAGGAACCGTTGAGCGCGAGTCAGGCGCGGCTTCAGGACGATTTGCTCGGCCTGATCAAGGGTGACGTTCGTTGCGACGACGTGATCCGCCAGGTGTATTGCTCCGACGGAAGCCTCTTTGAAGAGCTTCCCCGAGCGGTCGTATGGCCTAAAAGCGCCCAGGACGTCGTCGCCGTCGTCAAGTTCGCGCGCGAGAAGAATCTCTCGATTCATCCTCGCGGCGCCGGCACGAGCGCGGCGGCGAGCTCGATCGGTTCGGGAATCATCCTCGATTTCTCGCGCTATATGCGCCGAATGCTGCACGTGGGCGACGGTTTCATCAGGGTTCAGCCGGGCGCGATTCGAGAACGCGTCAACGATCAGCTCCGCGTCTCGAACAACGCGTTCTTTGCGCCGAGCGCCGGACACGTGCCGACGAGCGCGATCGGCAGCATTCTGTCGGTCGACAATATCGGGCCGCGATGGTTGCGATACGGGTCTCCTCACGAAAGCGTCCTCGAACTCAAGGTCGTCCTCGCCGACGGATCGATCGAAACGTTGCGCCCCTTTGCATCGTCGCCGTCCTTCAGTCGTTCCGTCGACGCCGACGCGTCTCGCCGACGCTTTCTCAACGCGGCGCTCGCGGAAGCGAACGCGGTCGCCGCTCAGCGCTCTCCGGACGCGCCCAAGTTCGATCCTGAATTCGACGCGCAGCTCGAGGCGTCCCTTGCCGGTCGTTCTCCCTCGCCCGAATTCGGTCACGATTTTAACGACGGCTTCGGGCTGCGATCCTTTCGCTCCGATTTTGTCCGCGACGAATATTTTCTCCGCGCTTTCGGACCCGCCGCGCAAGATCTCCGCAAACTCCTGCGCATCGATAAATGGGCGGCGACGCTACGCGTGATACGTCAATACGAGTCCAGCCTCGACGCCGAACTTGGGGGCGACGCGCCATGTCGTTGCGGCTACGCGCTGCGCGACGTCGTTCGTAACGGCTTTGATCCGACGCGCCTCTTTACCGGCTCGGAAGGGACGCTCGGCGTGATCGTCGAGGCGACGCTCGCGACCTTCACTCCGCCGCCGTCGCGCAGCTCGACGATTCTTCTCTTCGATTCCCTTGACCAGGCGGTTCGCGCGGTCCCGACCGTTCTCGAGTTCGATCCGACGCTCTGCGACCTTCTCGACAGCCGCGTCATTACGCTCACACGCGACTGGGACGCGCGTTTCGAAGAGGCGTTCCCTCAGGGTTCGGAAGCGGCGCTCGTCGTCGAACTTGATGGAACTTCCGACAGAAACGTGCGACGTCGCATGAACGAACTCCAGCGCGTCGCGCGCGAGAAGCTCGGTTCCTTCGGGGCTTGGCTCGCCTTTACGCGGGAAAATCTCGATCTGTTTCGCGACCTGCTACGGCGTTCGAGCTGCGCAAGGATGCGCGTTTCAACTGAATTCCAGCCCTTCCCATTCTGGGACGACGTTCAGGTTCCCGTCGCTGCGATTCCCGAATTCCTTCGCGACGCTCAATCGCTCCTCCAGAAGGGTCGGCTCGTTTACTCCGTCGGCGGACATGTCGGCGCCGGTCAGCTTTCGATCCAGCCGATTCTGCCCTACTCGGTCGACGAAGAGCGTTGCGCGCTCGCGCTTTCCGACAATTTTGAGAATCTCGTTCTCAAATACGGCGGCGAAATCGGCTCCGCGCGCGGCAACGGTCGCGTTCGCACCGCCGCGTTGACAAAGCGTTTTCCCAAACTCAGTCGCGCCTTCGTCGCCATTAAGGACGTCCTCGACCCCGAGAACATGTTCAATCCCGACTGCGTCGTTTCTCCCGAGATGAGGCGCTACGCGGCGCAGGATCGCGACGCGGCCAGAGGCGCCGACGCTCTTTCAGCGCTCGACGAAGACGCGCTACTCGCCCCCGAAGCGGACGCCGCGCTGCGCGAATCCTCGCTCCATTCGCGCGCCATCCGCCGCCGCACGTCCTTCGTTAGCGACGAATTTCCAAGTTCGCCCTCAAGTTCGCGTTCACGACGACAGCTCGAATATCAGCTCGCGTGGGATCCTCGCGTGATCATCGAACCGTTGCGTCAATGCAACGGATGCGGCCATTGTCGGATCCGCACCTCCGAGACGCGACTGTGTCCGGCGTTCCGTAACACGCCGGAGGAGGAATCTTCATGCCGCGCTAAAGCGAATCTCCTGCGTGGCGCCGCCGACGGCTCCCTTCCCCTTGAAACGCTCACGCGCGACGGCGCCGTCGAGTTCGGTCTCCGATGTCTGCGGTGCCATAATTGCGCGACGGAATGCCCCGCCCAGGTCGACGCGGCGCGACTTGCTTTTCGGCTCCGCAGCGCCGCGGTCGCCGCTAAAGGACTCGGTTTTCCCGAACTGTGCGCGTCGCGGCTCGAAAATACGCTGCGCGTCGCGTCCGCGTTCGCTCCCCTTTCGAACCAGATGCTCAAGACCTGGTTCGGGCGGCGCTGGCTCCGACGCATCCTTGGCGTCGCGGAACCGCGACGCGTCCCCAAGCTCCTCTCGTCGCGCGAACGCAGCGCGGTCGCCAGAAAGTTTCGTGAACACAACGCGAAACTCGCCGCCGAGTCGAGTTCCTTCGACGCGGCGTCCGCCCCGGCCGTTAAAAAATCAAAACCGAAGGTCTCGCTCGTCGTCGACGTCTTCGAGCGTTTCTTCGACACGAAGCTCGCGGAGGCCGCGATCGAAGTTCTCGAACGCAACGGGATCGCCGTCCGCGTCCTCGAACGACCGCGCAACGTTGGAATCCCCTCCTACGCGCTCGGCGACCTCGACCGCGCGCGCGAGCTCGCTAATCGCAACGTCGCGACGCTCCGCGAAGCGATGCGCAACGGTTCCACGATCGTCGCCCTTGAGCCCGCGACCGCAGCGTGCGTCGTCAAAGATTACCCCTACTTCTGCAATGACGCCGACGCCAAGAAGGTCTACGAGAATACGACGGACCTATGCGGTTATCTCGCGAGTCTCGACGCGCGCGGCGAATTTAACCGCGACGATCTCAAAGCGATTCCCGGCGTGCGGCGCGTCGGATACCATGCCCCGTGCGCAAGCCTCGCTCTTTCAAGGGCCGCGTTACCCTCTCCGACCTACGCGCAGAACCTCCTCGGGATGATTCCGGAGCTCGAAGTTCGGCGAATCGAACGCGGATGTTGCGGTTTCGCGTGCTTCTCTGGGTTCACGAAACGCCGATACTATGAAAGCCTGCGGCTCGGCTCGCGGCTATTCCTCGCGGCGCGGCGTCCGGAGTTTTCACTCTGCGCCTCCGAGTGTTCCTTCTGCAATATCCAACTTACCCAGGCGCTTGCGGCGCGCGCCGCCACGTCCGCGAAGAGAAAGAGAGAGGCGACGCATGTCGTTAAAATGCTCGCCGTCTCCTACGGCGCCATGTCCCTTGAAGACGCGATCCTCGAGACGCTCGCGCCAATTCCGACGCGCAATAAATATTCGCCATAAATAAAATACTCGTTGAAAAATCAGACTGGTCCGACGTCTCATGGAAAAGTCGCGGCGTCTTCGCGTATGTCGCGCGGCTTGCCGACGAATGAGCAGGCCTCCCTTTCTTATATTAAAAACGTCGTCCGGTCGTCGTTGCAACCTTTAAGGAGAATATAGATGGCAAAACAAACGCTTAACGCTGGTCTGATCGGCTACGGCATGATCGGCAAGGTCCACGCCTATTCGACGGCTGTTCTGCCATGGTACGCGCCAGAGCTTCCTATCGTCGGCAGGATCGTCGCGGTCGCGACAAGTCGCATGGAGACGGCGCTCCGCGCGCAGGAAAACCTTGGCAGCCAAACTGCCTGCGACGACTACCGGAAGATCATCGACGCCCCTTCCATCGACGTCGTCCACATTTGCACCCCCAACGACCAACACCTGCCCGCGCTTATCGCCGCGATCCGCGCTAACAAGTATATCTACTGCGAAAAGCCGCTCGTGGCGGACCAGAACGAAGCGCAGGAGCTGCGACGCGTTTTGGCGGAGACGCAATACGCTCGCGCCAACCAGCTCGCGCATTTCCTCCGAGGATTCGCGGCGCTGCGACGCGCTAAGGAGCTGATCGACGCCGGACGACTCGGACAGCTTGTTCAATATCGCGCCGGCTACTACCATTCGAGCATGCTCGACCCCGTCGCGCCCTGGCGCTGGAAACACGGCGCTAAAGGCGGCACGAACCTTGACCTTGCGTCCCATCTTGTCGACCTTGTCGGCTGGCTTGTCGGCCTTCCGGCCGAAGTTCTCGCGAACGCGACGACTCTAACGCCTTCGCGCCCCGAACGACCTCTCAAGCCCGGCGAATCGCTCGACGCCGTTCCTTTCAAGCCCGTCGAGGCGGAGGACTCCGTGACGATTCTTACCCGAGGCCTCCATGGCGGCGCGCGCGTCGTCCCCAAACTTCCGAGCGAACGCGTCTGGGAAGCGCCGGAAAACTCCGGCGACGCGTCGACCATGCCTCTGGCGGTCGCGGACCCCGATGCGAGCGCTTCGCTCACGGGCGTCATCGAAGCGACAAAGCTCATGAGCGGTACGGAAGACGATCTTACGCTCGAGATCTGCGGAACGCGAGGCTCGCTGCGCTTCTCCCTCATGAACCCTCATTATCTCGAATACTTCGACGCGACGGAGCCCTCCGGCGTTTATGGAGGCGACTCGGGCTGGAAGAAAATTCATTGCGGCGGTCGCTATCCTTCTCCCGAAAGCGATTTCCCTTCTCCAAAATCGTCGATCGGCTGGGTGCGCGCGCACGTCGCGTCCCTCGCCGCATTCTATCGCAGCATAAGCGACGGGCATGTCCACGGCGCCGACTTCGAGCAGGCGCTCAAGGTTCAGGACGCGCTCGCCGCGATCGCGGAATCCGCACGAAAACGCGTCTGGGTCTCGCTATAGTCTGAAGAGTCGTATTTTTTAGCGTCTACTCTTATGGAAAGGAACATTAATGGCTAAGTTCGAACTGGTCAAACCGTTTGAACCGTCCGGGGATCAGCCCCAGGCAATTAAAAAGCTTCTCGACGGCTTTGCGTCGGGCGCAAAACGTCAGACGCTTTGGGGCGTAACGGGCTCCGGTAAAACGTTTACCATGGCGAACATTATCCAAGCGATGCAGTTGCCGACGCTCGTGCTCTCGCACAATAAGACGCTCGCAGCGCAGCTCTACGACGAATTCAAAGCGTTTTTCCCGAAAAACGCCGTCTCCTACTTCGTCAGCTATTACGACTACTACCAGCCGGAAGCGTATATCCCACAACGCGATATCTATATCGAAAAAGACGCGGCGACAAACGACGACGTCGACCGCATGCGTCTTTCGGCGACGAGCTCCCTGGTGAGCCGCGACGACGTGATCATCGTCGCGAGCGTCAGCAGTCTCTTCGGGCTCGGTTCCCCGGAAGATTATAAGAAGCTCACGCTCGCGCTGCGGGTCGGCGAATCGATCGATTTTGAAGCGCTGCTGCGCCGACTCGTCGATATTCAGTACTCGCGGAACGACGATTCGTTTGACCGCGGTCATTTCCGAGTTCGCGGCGATACGATCGATATCCGCCTTTCCTACGAGGAATACGCGCTGCGCGTCGAACTCTGCTTTGACACGATTGAAAAGCTCGCGTTCATTGATCCCGTGAGTTGCAAAACGATCCAACGGCTCGACGAAGCGTTCGTCTATCCGGCGAAGCACTTTGTCCTTCCGGAGGAAAAGATCCATCAGTCGATCGAACGCATTAACGAAGAGCTCGCCGAACGCGTCGAAGTCCTGCGCTCGGAGGGTAAGCAGCTGGAAGCGCAGCGTCTTCTGGGACGAACGCGCTACGATATGGAAATGATCCAGGAAATGGGATACTGCACCGGTATCGAGAACTACAGCGCGATCTTCGCGAACCGCGCGCCTGGCGAGCCGCCCGAAACGCTCTACGATTTCCTCCCAAAGGAATTTCTACTCTTCGTCGACGAATCGCACGTCACGATTCCGCAAATCGGCGCGATGTACGCCGGCGACCAAGCTCGGAAGCGAACGCTCGTCAACTTCGGGTTCCGACTTCCGAGCGCGCTCGACAACCGTCCGCTGAAATTCGAAGAATGGGAAGAGCGCCTCGACAGGGTCGTCTTCGTGAGCGCGACGCCGGGGCCTTATGAGAAAAAGGTTTGCGGCGAACATATCGTCGAACAGGCGATCCGTCCGACCGGTCTCCTTGACCCCGTCATTGAGGTCCTGCCGGCGTCGAATCAGATCCAGGCGCTTCACGAGATGATTCTCGAGCGCGTCGTCAAGAAGGAACGCGTGCTGGTGACCGCGCTGACAAAACGCCTCGCCGAAGACGTCGCCTCCTATTATGTTTCGCAAGACGTTCGGTGCCGCTGGATGCACGGGGGTCTCAACGCGCTCGAACGCGTCGAGCTCCTCAGCGACCTTCGTAACGGCGATTTCGACGTGCTCGTCGGCGTTAACCTTTTGCGCGAAGGTCTCGACCTCCCTGAAGTCTCGCTCGTCGCCATTCTTGACGCGGATAAGGAAGGATTCCTGCGCAGTGAAACGTCGCTCATCCAGACGATCGGACGCTGCGCGCGCAACGTCAACGCGAAGGTCATACTCTTTGCCGACAAGGTTACCGAGTCGATGAACCGCGCTATTAGCGAGACGGAACGTCGCCGCGCGCTTCAGGACAAATTCAACAAAGAGCACAACATTACCCCTGAAAGCGTCGTCCGGAGCATTAAAAAAGGCATCGACGCGGAAGCCGCCGCTCGACGACGCGCAAACGAGGTGGTTGGCGCCGGTGAAAAATCAGGGTATATTACCAGGGAGTATCTTGACGAGCTTCAGAAAGAGATGCTCGCTGCGGCGGACGAACTTGATTTCGAGCGCGCCGCGTCGTTGCGCGACCAAATCGAAGAGCTCCGCGATCAGATTGGCCAAAAGAAGTCGTCATTCGATTTCAGTAGGACGCGCGGCAGGAAGCGAGGTCGCGGCGGAACCAGGGGCGGAGGCCTGGTCCCGAAACCGGAAATTTAATGAACGCGCGTCGCGAGACGCTGGAAAACGCGCCATGTCGGAAGAAAAGTCAGAACTATATCTAGCGATCGTCGACGGCGACTTCGATATCGCCGGCGAGGAAACGCAGGCGCTCGTCGACGCCGGCGTCAGCCCTACCGAGATCCTCGATAACCACGTCATTCCCGCGATGGACGAGGTCGGCGAGCTCTTTGAGGAAGGCGAATACTTCGTGCCGGAGCTCCTCATGGCGGCCAAAGCGGCCCAGGAATCGATGGCGATCCTCAACCCATCGCTCCGTCAGAGCGGCGTCGAACGTCAGGGAGTCGTCGTGATAGGGACGGTCAAAGGCGACATGCACGACGTTGGCAAAAATCTCGTCGCCGCCACCCTTGAGGGCGCGGGCTTCGAGGTCGTCGATCTCGGCTGCAACGTCGCCCCGGAAGCGTTCGCCGAGGAGGTCAAAAAGCATTCGGGCGAAAAAATCATCGTCTGCATGTCCGCGCTCCTCACCACGACGATGGCGCAGATGAAGACGACGATCGACTTGCTCGTCAAAGAAGGACTGCGCGATAAGGTCAAGACGCTCGTCGGCGGCGCGCCCGTCACTCAGGCGTTCGCGACGCAGATCGGCGCCGACGGCTATAGCGAAAACGCGAACGAATGCGTCGCGCTTGCGCGTGAAATCGCCGCCTCATGGAAAATCTAAGCGGACTCCAATAACCGCTCCGCCTCTTCTTTCTCAGGCCGCTTTGAATGAATCAAGCGCGTCGCGATGAAGCGACTACATAAAAAAGGCGCGTCGACCGCATTCTGCGATCGACGCGCCATTTTCGTTACGATGGAGAAGCGTTGTCGCTAGCGCCTTATCAGCCAGACGCTCCGGTGCTTTTTTCGACGGGAACGCGCACTTTCTCGCCGCAGTCAAGCGTGAGTTCATTCTTTCCCTTGACGATTTCTATCTCAAGGGGCGTCGACTCAACGGTACTATAGACCGGATCGACGACATAGAATTCCTCGTAGGTCGCGCCCGATTCCTGGTATTCCTTCCACACGCGCGCGGATTCCTCGTCGATCGGTGACGGCGGCGGCGGCGTGCCTTCGCCGACCGTGCATGATACGGCGACCTTGTATTTTCCTATCGGCGCGCCTTTGTACTGACCGTGCGTGACGATCGTCGTGACTCCTTTAGCGTCGGAAGTTCCGCCGCACGTGAAGTTGTTCGTCGTCGACGGTTCGATGGGCTTGATGTTCAACACGGCGTTGGCGAGGGGCTCGGAACCTTGCGTTAGCTTGATCGTGACGGGTTGGAGATCAGGCAGCCCGTCGGGTTTCTTGACGCCGCCGCAACCAATCGTCGAAACCATGACGGCGACGGAACATAAGAGAAGAAGACGTTTCATATTGCTCTTTGATTTTCTAAAGTGGAAGGAAGTCGCGCGCCGCATAAAATTTCAAACGCGACGCGCTTCGCAACATTTTACGGATGGACGTGAGGATCACAGCGCGATGGTTTCGCCGCCAGCTGGCGTTCCCATGGCGCCCCAGACGCCGTACGGGCTCCTGCCGGTGCACTGGGTGCTGACCGCGCTGAGATCGCCGCAATCGACGGTGTCCGAGACGAAGCGGACAGAGCCGTCGGCCATACCGACGTTGACGCCGCCAGAATGGAAGCTGTTCGGAGGATAGAGGGAGCCCCAGTAGCCTGTAGTGGTCGCTTGGCAACTTGGCGAGTTCGGGGGTAGTACGGTATGGAAGCCGTTCCACGCTCGACCGTCTTGCCAGAAGTTACCGCGCCAGGTATCGCAACCGTTGACAAGCTTGTTCGGGTCGTTCGGGTCGCGCGCGTTGTTCATGCAGACGTCAGGATGACAATCGAGGTCGCCAGTGTAGAATCCGCTGACCGACGCGGAACCGCCTTTAGCGGCGGTCGAATAGTATCCTTCCGGCGCGCTCGCCGATTCACTCACCGCAGCGGTATTCGAAGTGCCGTCGGTGCACGCGGCGAGAGGCTTCCAGGCGTTCTGATGGAAGAGACCGCGGTTGTGGCATTGCTTTGTGGGGACGCTGATATAGTTCGGGTGGTTCCACGGCGCGTCGAGTTTACTGGTCCCGTCGCCGAGGCAGTACATGATGTTGACGCGCGCATTGTCAGCGTGGATCGAAGGCAGCGAACCAAAGGGTTCCGACGGGCAGATGACGGTGGTGATACGGTTCTTGTGGCGGAAAATGTCGCTATTGAAGAAGGCGGCGTCCCATATGCCGATCTCGCCGTCGCGCTGTCGACGGTCAAGTTCAAGGAGCGCGTCGTATCGCGCGCTTTCTTCGATAAAGGGGAGGAGACAGGCGGTAACGCTAAGCGGAGCGTAGTTGTTCGCATCGGGTCTATACCAGCCATAGGAGCTAAAGGGGGAGCTCGTCGGCAAGGATTCGTGGACGTCGACATAGTTATGAATCGCGAGCGCAATCTGCTTCATCTGGTTGGAGCACTGCATGCGTCGCGCCGCTTCACGCGCGGCCTGAACCGCCGGGAGGAGGAGCCCAATAAGAATACCGATGATGGCGATAACAACGAGAAGTTCGACAAGGGTAAAACCTCGCCGTTTCCCACGAGAAAAGTTAGAAATAGTCATACCGAACCTCGTAGAATATAAAAGATGGTAGGAATGGCAAACACGACGCCGTGGCGCCACAATATCAACTATCTACGGCAAAGAAAGAGGTATGACGCTTGTTCCTTACAGGGCAAAAAAACAAGTCGTTGTGGAAAGCGACGACCCTCTTCATCTCTGCTAATACGCGA
The DNA here is from genome assembly GCA_050949645.1 of Thermoguttaceae bacterium. Taxonomy (GTDB): domain Bacteria; phylum Planctomycetota; class Planctomycetia; order Pirellulales; family Thermoguttaceae; genus RUG369. The sequence goes on along the minus strand of JBMNGC010000001.1, from coordinate 2,766,661 downwards.
ACGTTGCGGAGGACCAGCGACTGAGCGTTCTGGCTGTCGTCCCGGATCCTCTAATTGGATTATAGTTTCCGGATTCATAGAAGTCAATAGAATCGTATGGAATGCGAATATTTTTTCTTGGAAGTCATACAAACGTGCGCTTTAGCGCTCTGCGCGCGGCTCGTTGATCTTCGACACCCGCTTGGCGAATCCGCGCCGGCGCCACGCCGTTGTGAAATGTCCGTCGATTGCGCGCTTTAAATTCGTTTTTCTCTTGTTTTAGCGACGCCGGGTCGTTAGAATATCAGACGATGGAGAATAGTCTTTGGTCAGAAAAGCGAGCGTTACCCCCATGCGATGCGACGAACGATTCCAGGAAATCTACAAACGCGAGCCCGAAGCTCACACCTTTTGTCCCTATCGAGTCTGTCCGATCGGCGCGCATGTCGATCATAACCTCGGTAAGATCACGGGCTTTGCGATCGATCAGGGAATAACCTTCGCGTACGACGTCAAGCGCAACGGAGTCGTCGAGGTCACGTCGTTGCAGTTTCCGAAACGCGCGCAATGGCACGTATTAAAGACTCCGCCCCCTGAACGCGACTGGGCGGACTATCTGCGCGGCGCGACGGTTATGCTCGGCAAGCGCTACCCGTTGCGATTCGGTCTTTGCGGCGTCATCGACGGTTCGCTCCCAATCGGCGGCCTCTCGTCTTCAGCGGCGGTCACGATTTCCTTTCTCGTGGCGCTCGCGAGGGTCAACGATCTCCATTTGGCGCGTCAAGAAATCATCGACCTCGCTTACGCAGCGGAAAGGGATTATGTCGGCGTCTCGGTCGGTAAACTTGATCAATCGTGCGAAGTCTTGTCCCAGAAGAACTCGATGCTCTACCTCGACACGCTTGACGGGTCGTATGAAACGATTCCGGTCAATCCCGTCGCCAAACCGTTTCAGTTTGGGATCTTCTTCTCAGGGCTCGAACGAAGTCTCGTCAATTCGAATTTTAACACGCGCGTCGACGAGCTGCGCGCCGGCGTCTACGCGCTCGAGGCGTTTGCGGGTCGTCCCTATGGAAAATTTGAAGAGACCGCGGCAAGACGCGTTCCGCCTCAAATCTACCAGAAATACCGCGAGCGTCTCCCCGAGCCCTGGCGCAAACGCTGCGACCACTGGTATTCGGAGCAAGATCGCGTCGAACGCGGCGCCCAGGCGTGGCGCGAAGGCGATATTGAGCGTTATGGACGCCTCTCCTTCGATTCGGGGATGAGCAGCATTATCAACTGGGAAAGCGGCGCGCCGGAGCAGATCAAGCTCTATGAGATTCTCCGTAAAACGGACGGAGTCTACGGCGGACGCTTCGCGGGTGCGGGCTTCAGAGGATGTTGCATCGCCATTGTCGACCCTTCTCAAGCGGACGCGGTCCTTCAAAGCGTTTCGGAAGCGTACCTCAAGGAATTCCCGCACCTGGAAGGGAAATATTCCTGCTGCATTTGCAACTCCGCTGACGGGATCGAACTATGAAGTGCCTTTTTTTAGCAGCAGGCTACGCCACGCGCCTCTACCCCCTCACGAAAAATTTTCCCAAACCGTTGCTGAAAATCGGTTCAAGGAACATCCTGGAACGGCTCCTCGACGATCTTGAAACGACGGACGAAATCGACGCGTATTACGTCGTTACCAACTCGAAGTTCGCGCCGATGTTTCGGGAATGGGCGTCGGGGCGCCCCGAACCAATAACGATTATCGACGACGGCACGACCTCTAATGAAACAAGGCTCGGCGCCGTCGGAGATATGCTCTTTGCGATCGAATCGCAGGGGATCGACGACGACCTGCTCGTCCTGGCCGGCGATAATCTTATTGATTTTAGTTTGAAAGGGTTGATAGATTATGCCAAAATGAAAGGCGCCAGCTGCGGAACCCGATATTACGAGCCCGATACGGCGCGGTTACGGCGCTCCGGCGTTATGGAGATCGACGCGGACGAGAGGATCGTCGCGATGACGGAGAAGCCCGACGAACCCCAATCCCATTGGTGCGCGCCCCCCTTTTACGTTTATCGTCGCGAGGACCTTAAGTACGTCCGCATTGCCGTCGACGAAGGTTGCGACGTCGACGCGCCCGGCTCGTTCCTTGCGTGGCTCGCGGGACGCGTCCCGGTTTACGCGTACCTTGCGCCCGGCGCGCGGTATGATATTGGAACCCTTGAAAACTACCAAGCAGCGCAACGACTCTTTATGGAGCGCGAGAAAGAATGAAACTTTCCGTCTGGTCTACGTTATCTCTCCTCTGGCTAGGGCCCTTTGTCGCGACGCTCTCCTTTGCGCGGGCCGACGACACGGCGGCGCCCCTTGAGAAGATTCTCGCGCTCCCCTCGGTGAGCGGCAAGCTTTTCAGCCCCGTGGAAGGCTTCTCCGCTTACGGCGGCAGCTGGAGCGTCGACGCAGACGGAACGCTCTCGCTCGCTGCGGAGGCGGGCCCAAGGCTCGATTACGACGCCCCTCAATGGCGCCATGCGACCGACGGCGTCGTCGAACTTGAGCTCCGATTTCCGACCGCCGCCTCAGGATTTTCTGGGATTTGCATTAAAGTTTCCGACTCCGCGATCGGCGCCGACGATTTCAACGGCTACGAGATCGGTTTTAATCCCGCAGAACGAGTCGTTAACCTCGGCGCTCACCGGTACAACTATGTGCAGCTCAGGCGTATTCCGTACGAAATTCCCATCGGGCGCTTCTTTACGCTCCGCGTCGAATTCGACGAAACAGGATTTGTCTTCGATATCGACGGCCAGCGAATCGGCGAGTATCGCGAGGAAGAACCCCAACCGAACGCCCCACTTCGCGCCGGGACCTTCACGATGCGCGGCTGGGAGAATCCGATCGAATATCGCAATCTCCGCGTAAGGCTCGGAACGGATGAAAACGTCCCGTTCTCCGAAATTCCTTTCGTCGCCGCAAAGATCGATCGCGATCTGGAGCCTGAGACCCTCGACGTTGGCGATCTCCCTCCATTTATCTATATTGCGCGGTCGCTCCTCAATCGCCCCAATTCCGTAGGAAACGACCTCTGGCAATCGACCCCTAAGAGACGGGGATGCGCGATTCGTTACGTCGATCCCTCCGATCCAGACCGGGGAATCAAGACGCTCTTCGAAGACCCCGACGGTTCGATCTACGACATGAACCTCTCCTTCGACGCGCAGACGATCTTTTTCTCCTATCGCTCCAAGGACTGGCCCTACTGGAATATCTGGAAGATCGGAATCGACGGCGAAGGACTTGCGCAGCTTACGCATGGCCCCTTCTTTGACGTCTCGCCTTGCGAGCTCCCTGACGGCGGCGTCATCTTTGTCTCCACGCGCCGCTTTGGACGCACCGTTTGTCAGCCCGGTCCCGCTTCGAACCTCTTCCGCATGAACGCGGATGGAACGGAGATCCAATGCGTGAGCATGAACACGCTCTCCGACTTCAATCCTCAGGTTCTCTCCGACGGACGCGTCCTCTTTACACGCTGGGAATATGTCGACCGCGATCTCACCTACCGCCAGTCGTTGTGGACTGAAAATCCCGACGGGACCAACTATCAGCTCTTCTACGGCAACACGATCCGTGACTTCGGTTCTATCCTCCAGGCGCGCCAGATTCCCGACGCTCCGCCTTCGAAGGTCATGGCGACCTTTACGCCGCATCACGGGTACCCGCACGGCGCGATCGGAGTGGTTGATCGCTCTAGGGGAATCGAGGCGGGACGCGACGAAGGCTTTACCTTCTGGACCAAGGAATTTCCGACGATCCGCGACACGTCGTGGGACTATGCCTGGCGCGATCCCTTCCCTCTCGACGAAGAACGCGCTCTGTGCGCTTTCGGATCCAACGATCGCACGATTCTGGGACCGAATTCCTCCGGCTCGAGCCTGCGCTACCGCATCTGGCTCCTCGATTGCGACGGTAATCGCAAGCTCCTGTGCGAAGAGCCCGAGCTCGACTGCTTCTGCCCCATCGCCGTTGAAGAAACGCCGCGACCGCAAGTCCAGACTTCGCGCGTCTCCGATCCGAACCTTCGCAAGACGCTCCGACCGCGCCTCAAGGCGCAGGAACTCTTCTCAGGCCTGCGTCAGACGGACGGAGAGGAACCCCATGAAGAATATGATCGACTCGTCGAACGCGTCAACGCGAATCCCGAGGACGCGGACGTCTGGGGAATCCCTGAGCGGATGGATCTCCTCCAGGGCGACCCCGTCGCTCAGGTCGTCCTCGCCGACGTTTATCAGGGGCTCGAACCGTTCGTGGAGCGCGGGGTCGTTAAAAAGCTCCGCATCATGGAGCAAATTCGCAAAACGGAGGAGCTTTACGACCGTTCCTTCGACCAGTCCCCCTCCATGGGCGTCGCTACTTATTACGCAAAACGCTGCTGGGGCGAAGTTCCCGTCGAGCCCGACGGAAGCGCGAACTTCTATGTGCCCGCGCTCCGAGAAATCTACTTCCAGGCGCTCGACGAAGAAGATCGCGAGATTCAGCGCATGACAAGCGCTGCGCAGTTCATGCCGGGCGAGTCCGTCGGATGCATCGGATGCCATGAAGACCGCGACACGATCCCCGCGACCGCCCAGGATTCCAGTCGTCGACCGACCGCCGGTCTCCGCGCGCCAGACATGCCCGTCATTCCGGACTATATCTACGACGCGTACGAATACCGTCGGTCCCATGACGGCAACCAGACGCTCGACGCGGGCGTCGTCGATTACAACTCGCTCGTTCAGCCGGTCTTAGACCAATATTGCGTCTCCTGCCACGATGGCGCCGATCCCGCGGGCGGTTACGACCTCAGCGGAGATTTAACGCGATTTTTCACCGCCTCTTACGACGCCATTCTCCTGCAAAGCCGTTCCTACCGCCAAGCGGATATGCTCACGGGCCAAATGCCGGAAGACCAGCGTCAGCTCGGCAAGCCGCTCGCGCAGTTCTACTGGCTCCTCTTCACGACGAGCGCGGTCAACGAACCGTATACTACCGGCGCGCTAGCAAGTCGATTGCCAGAATACTTCACGGAAGAACATTGCGAAGCGACGGTCGACGACCAATCGCTCAAAAAGATCAACTTCTGGCTCGACTCCAACGCGATCTATCACGGCACCTACGCGCACACGCGTCCTCAATCGGCGGGTCGCCGCGACCGTTGGGCGCCACTCGACGGAGGCGGCTTGGCCACGTGGTTTAACGACGAATTCAAACCGATTTACGATCAGAAGTGCGCCGAGTGTCATCAGAACATCCTCGGCGGCAACCATGACCTTCCGGGCGTCCACGACGCGCCGAATATCGACTGGACGGGTCGGTTCGCATGGCTTAATCTTTCGCGTCCTGAAAAGAGCGCGGCGCTCAACGCGCATCTCCCAAAAGAAGAAGGCGGACGCGGTCTTTCGACGGCCCCCTACGCCGATCGACCGCAATACGTCTTTGAATCCAAAGACGACCCCGACTGGAAGAAGATGCTCGCCGCGATCGCTCAAGGTCGCGACGACGCGCTCGCGCAACCCGAGGCCGACCAACCCGGCTTCCAACGCGCGCGTCCGGAACCGTAACCGCCTGGCGTTCCCACTCACCGCAAACCTCAACGCCTTTTTCGAGGCGACAACATAAGGGTCTGACCATGAAAACGTTTTTCATTACCGCAGCGCTTGCCGCCGCGACGCTTTTCGTCACGGGGACCGCAAACTCAGTTGAGTTCGATTCGCGCATATGGCTCGATACGAACGGCGAACACTCCATCGACGGGACGCTCGACCCCGAACGTTCCTTCGCGCCCGACGCCGACGCCGTCTATATCGTCGATTCGAAGGGACGAACCTACTCCTGCGCGCTCGACCAGCTATCCCCTAACGCGCTTGAATATCTCACGCTCGCGAAATCGGCGTACAACGACGACCCCGGCGTCAAGGACTACTTTGAATGGATCCTTGACCGCACGAGGAATCCCGGCGCGCGCCGCGTCGTGAACGTCGACGGAATAGAGTATGCGTTTCGATGGATTCCGCCGGGCAACGCGACGATTCCAGAGTCGGTATTCGACCCCAATTTGCCTCGATCTGTCGCCGCGGCCCAGTTGGAGTCCACGCGTCCAAGGGGCGCCCAAATGCGCGTGAACAACGGTTTCTGGATGCTGGAAACAGAGGTGACGCTTGAAATGTTCAACCAGTTCGTCACCGAGACCGGGTACAAGCCCGGCGGCGCCGAAACCCTCTCTATGCCCGACCCTGAAGATTCCGGCGCGTCGTCCGTGAAGTCCTCCGACCCTTACGCGGCGTACGACGCCGCTCAAGCCGGGAAAACCGCGCCTCGCGATACGAAAACCGCGGAGTTCAGCGCAAGAATAGGATATGCCGCCACCCCGCCGCAACAGCGTGGCCTCAAGCGCGGCGACGAGTATACCTGGAAAAACCCCGGCTTCCCCCAAACGAAGAAACATCCCGTCACGCTCGTCACACGAAACGACGCTATGTCCTTCTGCAGCTGGCTTTCCAGCAAGATGGTCGCTACGAAGAAACGCGTCTCGTTGCCGACGACCGCGCAGTGGTATCTTGCCTCGCAGCCTGAATCGGGCTCGCTCGATTTCCGTTCTATCTTCCAACTTTGGGCGTTCGGGAGTTCGGAAACGTGGGAACGCGGCAACCTTCCCGACGCCAATTATCCCGTCATATGCCCGGCTCACGCCTATCTCATGGACCGTATCCATTTCGTCTATCGCGATTCCTTCCGTTTTACCGTCCCGGTCGGTTCCTTTAAACCGAATAGAAACGGCCTTTACGATATGGTCGGCAACGTCGGCGAAATAACGATCGACGATCCTAACGTCGTCGAGAGCCTTGGTGGAAGCTGGTTCCATCTCCCCGGCTTCAACCCGATTTGCTGGATCTCGTCGGGCGCCTTCGGATGGGACTCGCCTATTGAACGCGCGATCAACGACTATCATGAAAGCCGAATCGCGCCCATATTCTCAGAGCCCGTCCCACAGGACCCATATGGCGACGGCTACGGGGGCTACGGCGACAGCTACGGTTCCGGTTACGGGGACAGCTACGGTTCGAGTTACGGCGACCTCTCCACGATGGGCGCCGGCAGTCTCCAGGGAAATCTCGGCGCCCAGCTCCAGGGAAATCCGTTCCGAAACACGACGAAAGCGCAGCCGTTCATTCATGTTACGATTCTCGACGTCGAAGCGACCTGCTTCACCGGCTTCCGAGTCGTCGTTCAGTAACGCTTGCGGCCTCCGGAGCGCCGCGGCGCGTCAAAAAAAGAAGGACGGCGATCGTTGACGATCGCCGTCCTTTTTTATTAAGAACCGTTGACGAGCGCTCGCGACTCCGTCGCAGCCAATCTCAGTATATCACGCGAGTTTCTCAGCGAGATACTTTTTCGCCGCTTCGAACGCCGCGGGGACGCCCTCGGGCTTCTTACCGCCCGCCTGCGACATGTCGGGACGACCGCCTCCGCCCCCTTGAATCTGGGGCGCAATCGCCTTGACCAGGTCGACCGCGCTGAGTTTGCGCGCGACAAGGTTACGCGTCATCGCGACGATGAGAGCAACCTTCCCTCCCTTGGTATCGATATTCGCGAAAATAATCGCGGCGTTCTCCGATTTGCGGCGAATCTGGTCCGCCGCGTCTCGCAACGCGGCGAGATCCGCGTCTTCAATCGACAGCGTTACGAAGTCGACGCCCGAGATCTTTTCCGCATTTTTGAGGAGTTCGTCGACGGGAACGACGTCTTTCTTCGTCGCGGCGTCGAGCTCTTTGCGGAGCTTTTTGACCTGCGCCGACAGACTTTCGACGCGCGTGACGATATCCTGACCCGACACGCGCAGATCGCTCGCAAGCTGCGCCTCGATCGCGTCCAATTCTTGAACTCTCTTGACCGCCTCCATGCCCGTGTACGCCGTGATGCGTCGCGAGCCCGCGCTCACGCTCTCTTCAGAAACGATCTTGCAGAATCCGACCTGCGAAACGTTCTGGAGGTGCGTGCCGCCGCAGAATTCAAGGGACGGTCCCATCCTGACGATCCGGACGAAATCAGGATACTTCTCGCCAAAGAGCATCATCGCGCCGAGTTTGCGCGCATTCTCGAGCGAGGTCTCTTCGACCGCCACGGGATACCCTTCGAGAATCATCTCGTTAACGTCCCTCTCGACCGCGACAAGCGTCTCGCGGTCAAGGCCGTGGTGATGCGTGAAGTCGAAGCGCAGGACGTCGGCGTCGACTCTCGAACCCTGCTGTTCCGCGTGACTGCCGAGTCGCGCTCGCAGCGCGGCGTGGATCAGGTGCGTCGCGGTATGCGCGCGTGCGATCGCCGCGCGACGTTTCGCGTCAACTTTCGCAACGACCGTGTCGTCGACCTTAATCGACCCGCTTTCAAGCGTACCCTCATGCACGATGAATTCGCCGTCGTATTGCGTCGTTTCTACGACAAACCTCGCGTCGCCGTCGATAATCTCGCCCGTATCGCCGACCTGACCGCCCTTCTCGCCGTAGAAGGGAGTCTTGTTGATCACGACGCGAAGCTTCTTGCCTTCTCCCGACGCGCTTTTTACGAGGTGATCGTCCTCGAGAATCGCGACGATTTGCGCGTCGGCGACCTCGAGCGTCTTATAGCCGAGGAATTCGGGAGGCCTGTTCGCCTTCTTGATCCCTTCGAGCGGGTCGCGTTTGAAGAGGAGGTTCTTTTCAGCGGATCCGGAGAGCTCGCCGTGATGTTCCATCTCCTTCTCGAAGCCTTCCCAGTCGAACCCGTATTTGCGTTCGCCCGCGATCGTTTCGAAGAGCTCCGGCGGGAATCCGAAGGTCTGGTACATCTCAAACGCTTCGGCGCCCTTGACGATAACGCGTTTCTCCGCTTCCATCGCGTCAAACACGGAATCGATGCGTCGCAGACCGTCTTCGACGCCGCTCATGAAGCGACTTTCTTCCGACGTAATCACTTCCTGGACGCGTTCGACCGTCTCGCCGAGTTCCGGATAAGGAACCTTCATGAGGTCGGCGACGATCGGAACGAGCTGACCAAGGAAGGGTTCCTTCATCCCCATCTGGACGCCGTCGAGGACCGCTCGGCGCAGCAGTCGACGAATGACGTATTTCTCTTCCTTCGGACCGGGATAGACGTTTTCGTGAATCGCGAAGACGCACGCGCGGATGTGGTCCGCAATGCGTCGCAGACGTCGACCATTTTCATTGGTCAGGTCGACCGCGTCGTATTTCTGACGACAGATTTCCGCCGCCGCGTCGACGAGGGGACGAAGCGAATCGATGTGGAAGTTCGTCTCAACCCCCTGAAGGACCGACGTCACGCGCTCAAGGCCCATGCCCGTGTCGATGTTCTTGCTCGGGAGCGGACGGAGGTTGTCCGGCGGGTTGCCAACGCGGTTATATTGCGTAAAGACGAGGTTCCAGATTTCGACCTCTCCCTGCGGAGTCGTATGATAGATCTCAGTACAGGGTCCGCAGACGCCGTCTGGGCCCTTGCTCGGCGCGGACGCGGGCCAGAAGTTTTCGTCTTCGTCGAGATACTGAAGTTTTTCCTTCGGGAGTTTGATTTCGTCGAGCCAGATTCTCGCGGACTCTTCGTCGTCCTTATAGACGGTTGCCGAAAGCTTGGCGGGGTCGATCGCTAGCCACTCTTTGCTCGTCAGGAATTCCCAGGCCCAGTGAATCGCTTCGCGCTTGAAATAGTCTCCGAAGCTGAAGTTGCCGAGCATTTCAAAGAAGGTGTGATGAAACGCGGTGCGTCCGACGTTGTCGACGTCGCCGGTACGGAGACATTTCTGGCACGTCGTAGCGCGGGTAAACTCAAGTTTACAACGACCAAGGAAGTGGTCCTTGAACTGGTTCATGCCCGCAGGCGTAAAGAGAACCGAGGGGTCCCATCGCGGGACGAGCACGTCGCTTGGACGGCGCACGCAGCCCTTCGATTCAAAGAACGTCAGATACATTTCGCGAATTTCGTTTGTCGTCAGCATTTTTTCCGACTCAAAGTTTATATAAAAGACCGGCGAAAATACGCCTTTAAAGTGTTCCGTCGCCTTTTTCAATCAGGCTTGATCGTAACCGCCCTGCGGACTCATTTCTTGTCAACTTGTTTCGAGGCGAGGAATCGCGCGTTCGTCTCGCGCTCTTCTTTGAGCTGCGCGGCGAGCGTCTCGACGACTTCGCCGACGGAGACGAGCGACGCGTCGGCTTCCCAACGCCATTTGACCTCAACCTTGCCTTCTGCGAGCGCCTTACCGATCGTCACGCGAACGGGGAACCCAATGAGGTCGGCGTCCTTAAATTTCACGCCGGGGCGTTCGTCGCGATCGTCCAGGATGACGTCGCAGCCCGCCGCTTTCAGACCTTCGGCAATTTTTTCCGCCGCGGCGAGCGCCTCTTTGTCCTTCGCTTTAACTGGACTGACGCACACTTCGTACGGAGCGAGCGGCACGGACCAGATAATACCGGAGTCGTCGTGGCTCGTTTCCGCAAGGCCCGCGAGAATGCGGCTCACGCCGATCCCGTAGCAGCCCATGATCATCAGTTGCTGCACGCCGTTTTCGTCAAGATATTTCGCGCCAAGCGCTTCCGAGTACTTCGTTCCAAGCTTGAAGACGTGCCCGACCTCGATCGCATTCTCCATCGCGACGGGGTTGCCGCAGCGCGGACATGGGTCGCCGACGCGCGCGTCGCGAACGTCGCCGCATAGATCGACGGTAAAGTCGCGATCGAGGTTCACATTAACGAGGTGCGCTTCCGCTTTGTTCGCGCCGACGACGAAATTGGCCATCCCCATGATCATCGGGTCAACGACAATCCGGACCTTTTCCTTCAGTCCGACGGGCCCCGCAAATCCCACGGGCGCGCCGGTCACGCGTTCGATCGTCTTGTCGTCCGCGAGCTCGACTTTCTCCGCTTCGAGAATTCGTCGAATCTTATTCTCATTCGCATCGCAGTCGCCTCGGACGAGCACCGCGACGGGCGCGTCGTCAACGTTGTAGATCAACGTTTTGACGATCTCCTCGGGCTTCACCTTAAGGAAGCGGCAGACCTGTTCCACCGTATGGGCGCCCGGCGTCGCTATTTCCTCGACGTCCTTAAGCGCGACCTTCGGTTTGACGTATTCTTGTTCGCCAATTTCCGCCTTTTCAACGTTCGCTGCATAATGACACTTGGGGCAATGGACAACGTCGTTTTCGCCGTTGGCGGAAGGGATCATGAATTCGTGCGAAGCGTCGCCGCCAATCGGTCCCGTCTCCGCCTCGACGGGCAGATACTGGAGACCGCACCGCGTGAAAATACGGCAATACGCGTCGTACATCTTCTGGTACGACTCGTTCAAAGATTCAAGACTCGTATCGAAGCTGTACGCGTCCTTCATCAAGAATTCGCTCGTACGTAGGAGACCGAATCTCGGACGTTCTTCGTTGCGGAATTTCGTCTGAATCTGGTAGAGCGTGATCGGCAGCTGACGATAGCTCGAAATATACTGCGCAACAATATTCGTCGCTTCTTCTTCGTGCGTCGGGCAAAAGACGACGGGCGTTTTGGCGCCGCCGCGTACGAGCGTCGTTTTCACGAGGACGTTGCCAAACGCCTCGACGCGGTCCGTCTGCTCGTAAAGAGACTGCGGCGCGAGCGCGCTCATAAAGACCTCGACCGCGCCCGTCCGGTTCATCTCTTCCCGAACAATCTTGATCGCCTTATGAAGGGAACGCCAACCGAGCGGAAGGTACGCGTAAGCGCCCGCCATGACCTGGGAAATCATACCCGCGCGGAGCATGAAGATATGGCTTGGAATTTCTGCCCCTGCCGGAGCTTCTTTCATCGTCGGAATCAGCGTCTTGGACCACTTCATTACGAACTCTCTCTTCTGAATCAATAGCTAAGCGTGCGCGTCGGACCGACTCGCGTCGCCGACGCCGCTAAAATACCGGCTCCATTATATAGTCGGCGTCATTATCTTCAAAGGGGCGGCGCCCGTAGAAGGTTAAGGGAAATCGACGCCATTAAGAAGCAAACGCGGCGTTCCCCACAAAGTGAGAACGCCGCGTCGTGTGCCTGACTCGATCTGGAACGAAAGTCTAGAGGAATCGTCCGCCTCCAAAGAGCCCGAACCCGCGGAAACCGCCGCTTTCAGGCCATCCGTCGTTCGCCGACGGATTGAACGCGTTTTGTCCGCTGCTCGTCGCGTGAGGCGTCGTGTCGTGCAGGGGCGGAGGCGGCGCCATCGTTTTGATTGACGTAGGCTTAACCGCATAGCCCGCCTGCGCAACGACGGGGCGTTCGCCAGACTGCGCCGAGTCGTCATCGTGGACTTCGTCCGGGGCGGGGCGGTCGACGATCATGCCCGTGATATTGCCGCGCCGAGTGACCATATTGTTCTTGATCGTACGACGATAGCTGTCGTCGGCGCCGTAGACGTCGCGTCCGCCGTGATCGATAACGAAGCTGAAGTTCGAGCCGCAATTCGACGGAGAATGATAGGACAGCTGGTTGTTGGAATATCCGACGTACGAGCTGTTATACGCGTCGTTCCCGCGATAGTTCATGATCGCGCCGATGCTGCCCTCAGCGCCGCAGCCTTGAGTGAGACCGCCATTCGCTTCAAACGTGTCGTCCCCGTCAAATTCGACGAGAAAGCCCGCGCCAAGATCCCAGCCCATTCCGGACCCCATGATGGTGCCGCCGTAAACGTCGTCGCCATGATCGTCGAAGAGGTAACCGACCGCATAGTGGCACCCGAAGCCGCACCCGAAACGTTGCCAGCGTCGCTCGCGACGCGGCGAGCCGTCGTACATCGTCGAGGTCGCGCCATAGCGGACGTCGTTTCCGGCAAAATCGCGCGCTATGCCGATCCCCATCCAGTATCCGCCGCCGTGTCCGAAGTAGTCGAATTCATAGGCGTCGTCGCCGCCGCCGTCGAGCAACATGCCGACGCCACCGCACGCAACGCGTCGAATGCCCGCGCCGACCCCTTGGCCCCAGCCGTCGTAGCCCGGGTGCTCCGGATAGGAGTCGAAGTAGTAGCCTCCGACGTAATAATGGTCGTCGCCGTCGCGGTCAACGAGCGCGCCAAAGCCGCCCGGGCCTCCGAGTCCTTGCGCAAAGAGCGCGCCGCGATAGTCGTCGTTTCCGCCGCGGTCAATGAGGACGCCGAATCCGCAGATCGAGGCGCCCTGCTCGCGCAGGAATCCGAGGTAATGGTCGTCGCCGTCCTCGTTGATGAGGACGCCAAACCCGCCGATCGTGCTCCCCTGGCAGACGTCTTTCGCCGTATAACGGTCGTTTCCGCCGTCGTCGTACCAGACCGAGACTCCGAGGATCGAACCGCCCTGAATCGCGACGTTCTTGCCCGAGTATTCGTCGTTACCTTGGCCAAGATCGATCGTCACAAGGAGCGGACGGTTCAGAATGCAGGAACCTTCGTGATAGACGTCGTCGCCGCCAAGGTCGATAACGCAACACGTGTTCGGATATCGGTCCAACTCCCAGATCGTGCGATTCCTGTCCCCGATGAGAATATCGCCCGCCTCGCAGGTAACGATCCCGACCTCCTGATTGTCGTTGATACGGACTTTTTGGAGCGAGTCGAAGTCGATCTTGCGGAGCTGATCGAGCGTTTGGGGATGAAGGATACTCAGGACGGCCTCGCCCGCGTCGTACATCTCGCTCTTGTTGATCTTCTCCATCACGTCGATGAGGTACATCGCGCGACCGCGCTTCTCGACCGTGTGACCGCTCTGAACCTGCTCGCAGAAAATCGTATGCGCTTCGTTCATGACGGCGGCGAGTTCGTTTCGACTCAGCGGCGCGATCGCTTTCGCATGATGCGACGCGGCTTCGACGAGCGCCGCCTTGAGCATCTCGATCGCCTCCTCGGGGCTCGACGCGCCCTTGTGCGCGATGCGATTCTGGCGCACCGGCACGTCCGTCAGGAACCGCGCGTATCGAACGCCGGCGACGACGTCTTCGCTTGAACCCATAAAGCATTGCGCCATGAGATGGGACGCTTTTTCAGCTTCCCCGACGCGTCGAAGAGGGTCGGCATAGAGACGCTCGTACCAGCTCAAACGGCACCGCGAATTGAGCTCGTTACCCGTCTGAAGACTATTCGTACGACGACTTATGCTCGCGTTGTACGATCGCCACCGCTCGTAGAGGTTGGCGCCGCCCGCTTTACGGAGATTATCCAGCAGGTCGTTCGTCATCTCCTCGACCGCTTTTTCAGCGCCGTGATATCGCCATGATTTCGTTACTGGAGGCGCGGCGGGTTCGGGCGTTTCTTCCACGGGTTCTTCTTCAAGATCGACGTCGGCGCTAGCCGCCTCGGGAATTTTGACGGCCGAGTCGGGCGCATCTTCATTATCGTTGCCAAGGTCAAGGGGCGCCTCGTCTTCAGGCGCGCCTGTTCCAGGGACGGGCACGTCGGACGTATCGGGCGCCTCCTCCTGCTCCGGCAGTCCTTCGGTCGGGACCTCGATCGGATCAGATTCCTCTGGCACGAACTCGGGCATGGTGGGACTCTGGTCTTCCTGAAGTTCGAGCTCTGCGTCGTTGCCGTTCGTCTCGTCTTGAGCGTCGGCCGGCGGTCCCTCCAATTGAGGATTGGGCGGATTCGGCGCGGGATTCGGACGTATTCGCACTCTCGGCGCCCCAGATTGATGTTGAGCGGCCTGCTGAGAATAACGATTCGCCGCAGCGGGGTTCCAAAGAGGACGAACGATACCGGGCATATTCTCCGAGCGTCGTCCGAACTGCACCGGAATTAGCGTCGTTTCGTCGAATTCGGTGGGTTGCGTCAGGCTAGAGAACAATTCAGCTCGCGTCTCGGCGGCGTTGTTTTCCAACGCGTCCAACTTTAAAGCAGGACAGATGGAAACCGATGCGTTAGCGGGGTTGTCGAGCGCCAACAGCCCCAGTGCAACGCCCAAAAATACGCAATGAAAAATGCGTCTATTCATGATCACGATCTCATTTCTCAATCATGCAAGCCGACTTCCTAAGGACGTCGTCTCGCAATCATACGCCGACTCTTCGCAACAGATTATTGAAAATAATAAGACGCAAGCGTCCACGGTCGGCAATTATTGAATAGCCCCGACTCTCCAGAATCGTCCGCTGAAGAGTCGCCCTATTGCGGTAAGAGGCGAGCGGAGCTAAGTTTCCATCCGGACTGAGCGCTGCGTCTGTAAAGTCTATGTCGATCATCCAACCCGTCTTTTCAAGGACCGAAAGCGAACAAACCTTACACTCGTTTTCGACCAACGGCAGGTGAAACTTAAGGGGTCTTTTTGGCTAGACTGCAAAAGGAATATCTGGTTCGGTTCGGGCCCGCGAAACGCAAAAAAATTATTTTTTTAACGTCAACGCAAAGAACCGTCCTTTCAGTTAAAATCTTGGCGATTCACGCAATCCTCATTTCCCAACGCCTGCTCCAAATTTTTACATTGCTCTCCCTTTTACCTATCCTTTGCAGTATATTGCGCCGTTAAAATCGGCGCTTATGGGAAAATAGCGCATTTTTTCCATAAAAAAATGTAAATCGCGGACTTGATACTTGATTGAGAAGGTCATGGCAATTATGATTTCAATAGCGGAGGCGAGGTATCGTGTCGTCCTATCGACGCTCATGCCTAATATATAATATAACCACAAACGAGACCGCAGACGCAATGTCGGTCAGTCTCGGAGCCTGGTTGCGTCGACTCTACTGTTTCAAGTCGCGTTCTTCAGAGCGCGGCGAGCAACTGCGACGCTTCGAGTCCCTTACGCTTGACGCGTCCGCTCGACAGTAACAGGCGTCGGAACAAATTTTTAACGTTTAGCCTAAGTTGGTTTAGGAGATTCACATGAGTCGAAGCAATTTTGTTCTTCGTGTAGGCGCGATCCTGGCGTTGGCCGTTCTGATTGCCGTGCCCGCGTCGACGGTTTACGGACAGAACTACGGCGGTAATAACAACAACTACGGCGGTGGTAATAACAATAATTGGGGTGGCGGCAACAACCGCAACAACAATAACAACAATAACAACAACAACAATAACAGCGGCGGTAACCGCGGCGGTGGCGGCGGCTACGGAAGCGGCGTGGTCATCGACGCGCGAGGCGTGCTCCAGCGAACTGTTGTCGACGATGGTTTTCTCGCCGCTGCGCGCAACGAAGCGTATCACTACATTCCGTCCGACATGCGCGCGCCGAGCAAGCTCCGCAAGGTCTCCCTTAATCGCCTGGAAGCGGCGATCGCCGCTAACGACGGCTTCGTCTCCGACGAGATGGCCAACCTTGCCGGTTTAACGCGTATTGAAAACGTCTTCGTCTATCCTGAAACGGGCGACGTCGTCATCGCCGGCCCTGCGGAAGGTTGGATCGCGGGCGTCGACGGCTCGGTCGTCGGCGTGAAGAGCGGTCGTCCAACCCTGCGCCTTGAAGATCTCGTCGTCGCGTTGCGCGCCTTCCCCGCCAAGGGCGATAGCGCGAGCGTCGTCGGGTGCTCCATCGATCCGACCGAGGCCGGACTCCGCGATATGCAATACTTTATCAGGAACGCGCCTCATCCCGTGAACGACTACGAATGCCTCGTTTACGCCGCCGGTCTCCGCGAGGCCCTTGGGCTCCAGGCCGTCCGCGTCTGGGGAGTCTCTCCCAAGACGAACTTTGCCGCGACCCTCGTCGCCGCCGACTATCGAATGAAGCTCATCGGCATCGGCCTCGAGGAATCGCCCGTGAAACTTGTCACCTACGCCGCTAAGTCTAATCCTCGCGTTAACCCGTCGAACGGGCTCGTCCGCTGGTACTTCCAGCCGAATTACGACTGCGTTATCGAAACGGAAAACGGCGACGCGATCGAGCTTATTGGCAACGGGGTCAACCTCGTTGGCGAAGACGAGCTTGTTAGCGAGGACGGTACTCGCTCCGCGAATAAAGGTCGCGGCAATCCCGCCACGCGCGCGTACGCCAAGAGCTTCACGTCGAAATTCGAGAAGATCGCCGACCAGGTCCCGGTCTACGCGAGTCTCCGCAACCTCATCGATATGACGATTGTCGCCGCGTATCTTCAGAAGGAAGACGTTTACGCTAAGACGAACTGGACCCCCGACTTCTTCGCCGATGAAGATAAATTCCAGACAGAATATCTCAATGCGGTCCAATTTGCTGAAACCGCGGTCAACACGATTCGTCACGGCGGCGGGCTGACCTCCTACCCAACCGGCGGCGGCGTTCATATTGAACCTTATATCGCGCTTGACGTCGACCATATCCAGTACGACGACAAGGGCGAAGTCGATGAAAAACGCGCCAAGGCCGAAAATCTCGACCACAGCCAGTGGTGGTGGGACTGATCTTTAGGCGATAGAGCATACCTCAAAAAAAAGGACGCGACCTCCATGTCGCGTCCTTTTTTTAACGCTGCGCCGACCTCAAACGCGACGATTGTCGCGTCCACAAACGGCTCGCGTCAGCCTTCCCTGTCCTTTCGCGAGCTCATCGACGAATCCGCCTGTTTATGCGTTACAGCGTCTTACCAAGAGCGCAGACTTAACGCCGCGCTACTACGGTTGATAAAAAACGCCTTGCTCG
This sequence comes from Thermoguttaceae bacterium, assembly GCA_050949645.1. GTDB lineage: Bacteria > Planctomycetota > Planctomycetia > Pirellulales > Thermoguttaceae > RUG369. Next base: position 2,749,082 of record JBMNGC010000001.1, on the reverse strand, counting down.
CATCCCGGCGAGCATGGCGTTTTCAGCGCTATCCATACCGCGCCTCAACCTTCCATGCCAAGGCCTGACGACGTCGTGCCGTCCATCCGTTGCGCAACCTTGCGCGCGTCGACAACCCCTGCCGACGCCAGCGCCGCGTCTTGCGTCTGATCTTGCGGCGTCCTGCGCAGCCATGCGCGTTTTATACGAACGCCGCCGATTGATTTCTTTCGTTAGCGTCTCACACTAACGCGTTCGATTCTCGAGGCGGCGCGGACCTCGCCGGGCGCGACAGGCGCCTCCTGAGCGACGATGACCGACTCTTCAAAGTCAACCGCGACGTCGCCGACGTTAAATCCCGCAACGCGCCAGTCTCCGTCGTCGTCCGTCAGTGAGAAGGTGAGCAAATCGCGCTGGATTTCACCCGTCTCCGCGTAATCTTCGACCTCAATCCAGACGTACACGACTCCGGCAGTCGTCGGTTTCGTTTTCTCAACGACGCGCCAGCGAATCGTCTCGCTCGCCTGGGCTGCAAAGTTCTCGCTTTGAGCCTCTTGAGCCTTCGACGATAGCAACGCAAAAGCGTCTTCGCTCGCGCCGCGGAAGAAAGACCTGAAGAAGCTGTTAACAACGCCCTCAGGGGTCTCTTCATTTTCGACGTCAAGAGGCTCTTCATCCTGCTCGAGCTCTTCCGTCTTGTTATTCTCCGGCGCGACCTGGGGAACTGAGGCGTCGCTCGGCGGCGCCTCGCCGCCTGATTTGCAACATCCTGTCGCAAAAATTGCGCTTGCAAGCAACGTCATGCTCAGAGCGACGATTCTTTTCATTCTTGAACTCCGTTTCATTATGCGTCTCGTTAGCGCTCAAATCCATTCGTGCGCTTTTCCGTTGCGGATAGGATCTTATAGCTAATAAATGGAACCGTCGCAATAGGACTTTTCCCAGACTTTTCAAGATATCGCCGTCGCAATTCAAAGAAACGCAGTCGGTCCTGAAATCTTGAACCTCATTGCTAAAGCTCTTGCGCCGTCATAACTTATAAAGCCTAATCCATAACTATAGCTTCGATTCTATAATAAACAAACTTGGATAGATCAAAAACTATTTTTCATAACAAATCTTCTTGTTCTCTCATACTCGACGAACCTCAGGCGTCGTCCTATAATAGGATTCACTCCAATCAGTCTCAATGGAATGGCAGCGATGAATCGTCTCAAAGGCATAACCATACTTGTCACTCGCGCGAAAGAGCAGGCTTGCGAACTTACCGAACCGCTTGAAAAGCTAGGCGCGAAGATTTTGCTCCAACCGGCGCTCGAAATTCGTCCTACTCAAAATTTCCCTGCGCTCGATTCGGCGCTCAGCGCTATCGTGACCTCTGACGTCGACTGGGCGCTCTTTTCAAGCGCTAACGGCGTACGCGCGACGATGGCGAGGCTTTGCGCGCAATATTTTCTAGAAGAATCAGATTGCGACTCGTTTTTCCGTAATCGCGGTATCAAGACGGCCGTCGTAGGGCCCGGGACGGGCAAGGCGCTCGCCGAATTCGGAATCGAACCGACGGTCATCCCTGAACGTTTCGACGCGGAAGGACTGATCGAGGCGCTCGATAAAGTCGTCGACGATTATCCTTCGCAATATTTTCTCTCATTTCGCGCCAATCGCGGACGCGACGTTCTTCGCCGACAACTTTGCGCGCGCGGAGCGCGATATCAGGAGGTGGAGGCGTATAGGAGCGTCGACGTCACGACCGCCGACCCGGCCGTTCTGCGCGCGCTCAACGACGGAAAAATAGACGCGACGATCGTGATGAGCTCAGCGTCTGCAAAAGCGCTCGTCGCCATCTTCGGAGAAGCCGCGCGTAAAACGCGGTGGTTCGCCATCAGTCTTCTCACGGCCGGCGCGCTCGAAGAATGCGGGATCAAAGCAGAGCGCGTCGCCAAGGAATCGACGATCGCGTCGCTCGTCGAGGCGGTCGTTGAAACGTTCGCCAACGCGAAATAGGATCAAGATCGAAACAAAACCGCCCCAAGCTTCTCGGCGAGAGGCTTGGGGCGGCGTTATGTAACGGCGTCTCGACGAACGCGTTATCAGACGCGCTTGGAAAGAACGTCTTTTTCGTACGCTTCGACTTCGGCGATCCACTTTTCTCCGACCGGAACGCCTCGCTTTTCGCAGTAGTAATCCCAGACGGGGCCAAATGGCGCGGACTTGAGTTCCTCAAGGAGCGCGAGGCGCTTGGTATAGTTGAAGTCGAGTTCGAGCTTGCGGAGCTCTTCGATCGGTTCGAGCGCGGCGCACAGAAGCGCTTTGATCGCGTTGCGAGTACCGATGGTCCATGCGGCGACGCGGTTGATCGTACCGTCAAAGAAGTCGAGCGCAAAGAAGGTTCGATCAATGACGTTGGTGCGCATGAGTTCTTCCGCGATCGCGCGCATCTGGTCGTTCCAGATAACAACGTGGTCGGAGTCCCAGCGAACGCCGCGGCTCACGTGGAGCAGAATTTCGTCGACGAAGAGGGCCGCCGCCGAAATCTTGTCGCTGATGCATTCGGTGGGGTGGAAGTGCCCCGCGTCGAGCGTGAGAACGAGCCCGTTTTTGATCGCATAGCCGAGGCAGAACTCATGGCTGCCGACCGTGTAGCTTTCAACGCCGACTCCAAAGAGTTTGCATTCGATACCGTCGCGGATATTTTCCTTCGGGTATTTGACGGAGAAGATTTCGTCGTACGATTCGGCGAGGCGCTCGCGCGGCGCAAGACGATCGACGGGCGTGTCCTTCATGCCGTCGGGGGTCCAGTGATTGACGATGCATGGCGAGCCGAGCTGTTCGCCGAAATAATTGGCGATCTTACGGCAACATTTGTCGTGACGGATCCAAAAGTCGCGGATCTCCTTGTTCGGATGCGAAAGGGTCAGCGTGTCGGCGGCTTTCGGATGCGAGAAGAAGGTCGGGTTGAAGTCGAGACCAATCTCTTGCTCTTTCGCCCAGTCGACCCATTTCTCAAAATGCTCCGGTCCAATTTCATCGCGTTCAACTTTCTGGCCGTTCGTGTCGAGATAGATCGCGTGGAGGTTGAATCGCTGCTTGCCGGGGATGAGGGAGAACGCCTTTTCGGCGTCGGAACGGAGTTCGTCCGGGGTGCGCGCCTTGCCAGGGTAGTTTCCGGTAGAGAGGATGCCGCCCGAGAGTTCGCCGGCTTTTTCGAAGCCTTCGACGTCGTCGCCTTGCCAGCAATGGAGCGAGACCTGAATCTTGTCGACGCGTTCCATCGCTGCGTCGACGTCGACTCCGAGTTCCGCATAACGTTCTTTCGCGAGGGCGTACGCTTGTTCTATCTTACTCATGCTTTTTATAACTCCTTATATAAACTTTCGCGTCGCTCGGAGGCGCCGCCAGGATCGAATTAGCGAATTTCGACAAATTTTAAAATCAGTTAAACCGTTTTATCAATAAAACCGATATAACCAGTAATGCGGAAATTCCGTATACTATCTCGTCGACAGTTGCGTCGACGACGTTCGCATACGTGCACAATATTCAGGAACAAGGCGATGACCGCTCATAAATCTACGTTGCGTCAGACCGAATTTCAAACCCGGCGTCGAGATCTCAAACGTCTCGCGCTTGTCGGCGCGTTCGTCGTTGCGCCCGCGATCCTCGGAGCCACGGGTTGCCAAACAATGAAGGACACGTTCGCCTTTTTTAAAAAGGAGCCCGTCAAGGAATCCAAAACGGTCGACGACGTTCTCTCTGCAGAACGACCAAGCTGGTGACGTTCTGCTATTGTTAAAGCGCCTTGAACGCTTAATTTTCTCTTATCTAACGCGCGGCTCGCAAAGAGTACGCGCGTTTTTTCGTTGAAGAGCGCGCTACGGCGATTCTTCAAACTCTCTGGAGAAGCTCTCTTTCGGCGCCGAGTTCGCCATAAGCGCCGCGATCCACCTTGTCTCCGGGAACGACTGGAAGATGATTTTCAGCACGACGGCGAGGGGCGGCGACAGGAACATCCCCACCGGCCCTAGCAGCCATCCAAAGAAGATCAACGCGAGGAGCACAATGAGGGGCGACAAGTCAAGTCCTTTGCCAAGGATTCTCGGCTCAAGAGCGTAACCGACGCAGCAGTTGATCAGAATAAAGAAGAACGCAACGATGCAACCTGTCACGATCCCACAGTCGATCATAGCGAGCACAACAGGCGGGATCGCCGCGGCAACGGAACCAATATTCGGAATGTAGTTGAGCAGGAACGCGACCATTCCCCACAGCAGCGGATATTGAACCCTTGCGAAGTAGAGCAAGATCGTGACAAGCGTTCCCACGAGTAGACTCATCGCCGTCTTAATGACCATATAGCGTCGGATATCTTCGACGACGTTAAGAATGTGCGTATTCGTGAACTTGCGCTCGCCTAGCGCCGCGACGAGCTTTTTAGGAATCTTCGCCGTTTCGACAAGCATGAAGACGAGTAGAAGCGTCACAAGGAGCGCGGTGCTCGCAAAGTAACTGATGTCGACCATCAGTCCCCGAATGAACTTGAACAAGGGGTGCGAACTGAGTTGAACCGCGTTGTAAGTCACGCCGCTCGCGTCGTCATCGTCCGCTCCGAATTCCTGTTCCTCCGTATCTTCATCCGAATCGCCAAAGATTCCGCCGTCGCCAATAAGATCAGGCGTCGACGGCGGCGTGAGCTTGCTCTGGGTCGTCTGCGCAAGCGATCGCACAATTCCGTCGAACACCTCGGAGTCGAGAACGTCCAGGTCGTCGCGGTCGTCATCCTCGTTCACTTCGTCGTCGACGTCCGGATCGGCGCTCTCCGACGCGACGCCAGGCGACTCCGTCAGCTCGGCGGGGTCAGGCTCGGTTTCGGGGACGCGCACGTGCTCGGGAGGAGTCCCGGTATCAGGCGTCGACCCCTCGGAATCAGCGTCGATGACGTCGGGCGCGAGCCCATTCAACGTATTATTTTTCGCCGTCAGGTCGACGTCGGGGTTCGCGCGGAGGAATGGAAAGAGGTCGCTGAGGTCGAGGTTGTGGTTCTCGAGCGTCTTGACGAATCGATCGCGATATTCGGGGATATCGCGCGCGAATTGCACGATCTGCGATGAAAGAATCGTCGCGGCGACGACCCCGACAAGCAGGACGCCAATGATAACCACCGTAAAGGCGAGCCACGACGCGATGCCATGACGTCGGAGCCAGTTCACAGGCGAGATAAGGAGCACGGCAAAGAAGGTTGCCATAAGAAACGGCCCCAAAATGCCGCTCGCAACGTGGAGCCCTGCGAGGATCACGATGATCGAGCTGATGATCACGCAGTAATTTTTGAGTAAACTCGGAGTCGATTGGGGTCTTGGGGCCGGCTTTCCCGATACCTGCGGCTCCGGTTTTTTTTCTTCTTCCATATTAGATCATCGTCCTAAGAGTCTTCGACTCAAGGCGTTTAGAGTCGCTTGGTCACGAGCATCTGGGAGGGTGTAATCGCGCGCACGACAATGATCGGCGTGCCGCTTGTTAACTCGTCGGGATCGTCCGTGAGCGCGTCGTATTCCATCGTCCTACCCTGCTGGACAATCTCGACTTTGCCCATCCCCGCTCTGTTCGCGGGCACACGCAAGTTCACAACCCCTTCTGCATTGATTTCAGTTCCCGCGACGATCGCGCCGTTTTGATTGAAACGCGTCAGCGACTTCATCAGGATGTAGACGAGCCACATTGCGAACGACCCGCAGACGAGCGCGATAACGAGCGCGACGGGCTCGCTGGCGCCGAGTTCCTGCGCGCCGCGGCCGCCGAGGCCGAAGAACGCTACGGCGGCGGACAAGGAACGAAGCGACAGCGCGCGTAAAAAATGACTGCCGCCGTCGCTAGCGTCTTCAAAAGCGCCGTCGCCTGACGTATCGGCGACGTCGACGTCGGCGTCGATCGCGTCGCTGCCGACGCCCATGAGCATTAGGAGAAAGTAAATTACGACGAGGGTGCATCCAAAAACCGCGCAGAAAAAATAGGTTGTCGCCATGCCTTTCCTCCAAATTATTCTATAGGGTAGACTAAAACCAAAAGTTCTACGCCAATACCGGAGAATTGTACATTATCTCTCCCCAAAAATCAACAAAACAGGTCTTTTTTCTCAATTTTTCCGACCGGCGGTCGATATCTGACAGAGAGGGTGTAAAATACAGAATATACGCAGGTAGTAGAGACTGGTGGAAATTTAACCGCTGCGTTCAGCGCCATGATCGACCGCATATTTAACGGCGGTATGGCGTAGCTCGCCGACGTCCACCCCTTTTAACACATATGAGGTCAGATATGTTGTTCGTCGCTTCATTTATAGGCGGCCAGATTCCCATCGGCGCCGCCGGAAATACAATCGCCATCGCTGCGATTCTCCTGGCTGTTGTCGTTTTTGGAGTCGTTATTCTCTTCGCCGCACGCTACAAGAGATGCCCGAGTAACAAGATCATGGTGATTTTCGGGCGATCGGCAACTCAGACGTCGGCGCAGTGCATCCATGGCGGCGCGAAATTCATTATCCCGCTGCTGCAGGATTATGCGTTCCTGAGCCTTGAGCCGATGCAGATCGAAATTCCACTGCGCGGCGCGCTCTCGATGGAAAATATCCGCGTCAACGTTCCAAGCGTCTTCTCCATCGCTATTGGCACGACGGCGGAACTCATGCAGAACGCGGCGATTCGACTTCTCGGTATGCAACGCGCGGCGATCGCCAAGCAGGCGGAAGACGTCATCTTCGGTCAGCTCCGTCAGGTCATCGCGTCGATGCGCATCGACGAGATCAACCGTGACCGCGAAACGTTCCTCGCCAATATCCAGACGTCTCTCGAGCCTGAACTTCGCAAGCTCGGTCTCATTCTCATCAACGTCAACGTCACGGATATCACGGACGAATCGGGATACATCGAAGCGATCGGTCAGAAGGCCGCTTCGGAAGCGATTCAGAAGGCGCGCGGCGACGTCGCGGACAACGAGCGCATGGGTGAAATTCGCGTCGCCGACGCTGAAAAAGATATGGCGATTCAGGTCGCCAACGCGAAGAAAGAGCAGACGATTGGAACGCGCGAAGCGGATCGTCAGCAGATCGTCAAGACCGCCGAGATCGATCAGGAACAGGCGGTTCGTCTCGCCGATCTCGAACGCGTCAAGCTCGTCGGTCAGCAGTCTGCCGAGTTTGAAAAGGACGCTGAAATTAAGGCGGCTGAACGCGACATGCGTATTCGACTCGCCGACGCAAACGCCGACGCGGTTAAGGGCGAGAACCTCGCGCAGGCGGTCATCGTCAACTCGACTGCGGAGCTCACCGTTAAGAAGGCGGAAGCGTTCGAAGTCTCCGAGACGCGTAAACGCCAAGCGAACGCGAACGTAGAAGAAGCGGAACACAAAGCCCAGGCGGTCGCCGCGGCGGCCAAAGCGGCTCGCGTTGAAGCGGAACGCCGCGCCGAGGTGGAAGCTCCCGCGAAAGCGGATAAAGCGCGCGCGATAGTCGAGGCGGAAGCGATCGCTGAACAGAAACGTATCGAGGCGGAAGGCGAGGCGGCCGCTATTTACGCCAAGCTTGAAGCGGAAGCGCGCGGTCAGTATGAAATTCTCAAGAAGAAGGGCGAAGGTCTTCAGGCGATCGTCGAAGCGTGCGGCGGCGCTAAGGAAGCGTTCCAGATGCTCATGCTCGACCATTTCGACGAGCTCGTCGCCGCTTCCGCGCAGGCGATCTCCTCGATCAAGTTCGACAAAGTCATTGTTTGGGACGGCGCGGGCGGAACCGGCGACGGCTCCACGGCGACCTCGAATTGGCTCCGTAACATGGCAAAGACGCTCCCTCCCATGCTCGACGTGATGAAGGGCGTCGGCGGGATCGAATTCCCAGACGTCTTCGCAAAAATTGACGGAGCGGCCGCTGACAAGGAGAAGAGCGCTTCGGCGGAATCCGAGACGCCCAAGGATTCCGCGCCGCCTAAGGAAGGCGCCGGCGAGGCCTGACCTCGCCCCTTACCCTCCACGAAGGGAAACGACCCCTCGTTATGAAAACGCGCGTCGTCCGAGCAACGTCGGACGACGCGCGTTTTTTCTTACCGGCGTCCCGTTAGCTTGACGCAGCCGCGGTTCACGCCCCTGCTCTCTCCCGAACCGCGCTCGCTCCTTCTCCGAAGAATCGCCCTTTTCTCACCTCCTTCGTCAGACGGGGCATGGCAAAAAAACGCCGTTTCCGGTTTAATACTAACCGGAAACGGCGCGCAAATTCAGCGGTTCTTTATGGTAGTCGGCGGCGACCGCAGGCGTCACAAGGAACGACTTATCGGCCGCAGAACGCTCGAGGCGTCACGGGAACTCGACCTTGAAGTCCTTCGACTTCTTTTCGATCGTCACGTCAAGTGCGTCGGGGCCGCTCATCCCGTATTTTGCCATCATCTCGCTATATTCTTCAGGAACAGGTTCTGTCTCCGGATTCTTATTCCAATAGATGCGAACCTTGCAGGGACCTGCTTTCACGCCCTTTTGGGACGCGGTGTGAATCGCTTCAAAGCGTCCGCCCGCCTCGATATTGCCAAAGCTCGCGCGACTTCCGTCGGTCGGCTCGAATTCGATGCGGAAACCTTCCGGTATCGGCTGACCCTGATAGGTCGCGACCCCAGAAATTGGAATAAGCCCGTAAGGCGCCTTTGGCTTGCAGCCAACAACAGCGACGACCGCTACAAGAACCGCCGCAACAAAGATTGATTTATTCATCTGTCGTACTCAAAATTTCTACACAAAACTGAAGACGTCTACATCAAGGACGATTAGAAGAGCGCCGGTCCGCCGCCCGCCTCTGCGCCGCCCCTACCGGCCGGCGCGTCAGCGTTGGCGCGCGTGAAGGTCGCCATATATTCATTCATATTGCAGGTTTCCGAAACGAAATGAACGGAACCGTCCGCCATGCACGCGTTCATGCCGCCCGCATGGAAGCTGCGCGGAGTACGCGAGTCTTCATGGTAGGTCAGGCAGTTAAGGGGCAGGTTGGCGACATTGCAGTGCGTGAATATGCCGTAGCCGTCAGACCAGTGTCCGACTGCTATAAAGGGGTTCGCGGCTTGCGATTTCTGCGTCGCGTTAGGAAGCGTAACGCTCGAGAGCTCCATCACCATGAACGTGTGGGACGTTCCGTCAATAATACTGCTCATCTTCAATCCGCTGTTACACCAGAAAAGCCCGAAGTTCGGACCGCGGTTGTTAGTCATATCGGCGACAGTAATTCCAATACCCGTCGTCGTGGTACGTTCCGGAAATTCAGAGCCGCCGTTAACGCAGTAGTCTTTCTGCGAGCCTAGGGGCGCGACGCCGCTAGGGCAACTCGGGCACTGGAATACGCTCGGAGCGCTGGAGCCGGCGACTTTATTCACTTCGTCGCCGCACTCAGGATTGCCTGTATTGTGACCGTAGCCGTTTGCATGGACGCAGTAATTCGTGTACGCGCGTTTCGTGAAGTCGACCTGCTCATACAGCGACGCCTGCTCGATAAAGGGCAAAATAAACGCCGGCCAGCCCATCATGCCATGATAAACGCCGCCAGCTTCGCAACCGAGGCCCGTGCCGGTGAGATCGCCGCCGTTCCTATCGTTAAAGAACGTGTTGCCCGGGGGGAAACATTTGTTCGTGTCGTGATAGTTCTGCATCGCCAGCCCGATGTTTTTCAGGTTGTTCGTGCATTGCATACGCCGCGCCGCTTCGCGCGCCGCCTGAACGGCCGGGAGCAAAAGACCAATAAGGATACCGATAATCGCGATAACGACTAACAGTTCGACCAGAGTAAAACCTGAAGAACGACGCTTCATAGGAATCTCCTCCTGAATATGACGTAAAATATGACGTCGATCCATTTCCAACCGGCGCGAGAGCATATCAATAACGAGTGATGACTCCTGAAAGACCAGCGCCGGATTTGCCAAAAAACGATACGATGATGGAAAATTAAATCGCCGTATGGACGTTGACAAAAACGTCACCCATGAGTCTACGAAAAATGAAAAGGAAAATCAAGTTTTCGACTCAAAAAAAAATATTTGAGGAAAATTTATAAAAACGATCGTCGCAAGTAGCGGACGTAGCGCGTAAGCGCGCTTTTCAGAAAAAACGTCGTTAAGCGCTTGTTCCATCCGTGCAAGCGCTTAACGACGATTGGGTACTCAATCGGAAACGCGACCGCTCTGTAGCAACCGTAGGACGTCGGCGCGGCCCGCGCGGAGCGCAGGGTAAACCGCCGCCGCGACGCAAAGCGCGAGCGTCAGCGCCAGCCCTAGCAGCAGCCCTTCGCCTGGAAGTATCAACGGCGGATTCAGCGTCCCGAAGATGCTGCGCCCGAGTTTAAGCGCGCCCTGCGCCGCGAGAAACCCAAAAAAGAAACTCGTCGCCGACGCGACGACGCCGATGAGCGTCGCCTCCACCAGAATGATACGCACGATCGCCCCTCGGGTGAGCCCTAGCGCTCTCATGACGCCAAACTGCCATCGTCGTGAACGCACTGAGTTGGCAACCGCGCCGACAACCGCGATCGACGCGATGACAAGGGTCGTTAACGGAGTTTTACTGAGTCCCCAGATCACGTTGTCCGCGCGACTCATGATCGAATTAATGAGCGACTGACGAGTCGAGAGCTTCACATAGGCGGTCCGCGAGGGCTCCTCCGACGAATGAAGCCCCGCCTCCGCAAGATCGAGCGCGAGATTTTTACGCGCAAGGCGGTCGCACGCGGTTTCTGTTTCGGCGTAATCCACCGGCGTTCCGCCCGGTCCGTCAAACCAGAAGTAGGAACGTCGTTCGACGCCATAATCGTCCGCAACGACGCTTTCTCGCGCGAAAACAACGCCTCCCGACCGGCCGAAATTCCGGCGAACGCCTCCCGTCTTCGACAGCCATTGCCACCCTTCAAAGAAGACGACGCCGACGATTGGGTACTCAAGGACGCGTTCCGGTTCGCGCGGATGAACGACCTTCAACGTGTCGCCAGTCTTCAGTCCATAGTCGACGGAGATCGAATCGTTCACGACGACTCCACGACCGCTCTGCATAGCCCGGCGCGCCTTCTCCGGATCGCCTTCTCGGAATCGCAAACCGATCAGAGGTTCGTCTCCCCCGAACGCCTTCATCGGCTCGACGCCGAAGAAGACGACGTTCGCAAACTGACTCTTCGCCGCGTTTTCAGGAATCGAACCTTCGGCAAACGCCGCCTGCTCGACGGCGACGGGCATAAAACGCTCGCGGTCGACGAAGGGCAGCGATTTTAGCTCCTCGACTGACTCGGGACGCAGTCCGTTCGGTAGAAACGCGACAAACGCGTCGGGAACGCGTCGGCCCGGCAGGAAGGGACCGAGCATCGAATATCCCCAAATTTGCATCGTCACAAAGAGCCCTCCGCCGACGCTCAGCGCCACGGCGACGGCGCTCACGCGCGCCGCGTTTCCGGACAATTCTCGGCGTAGGAGTCGCGAGTCGATCCGCAGGAGCGCCGCCATCGCCGGCGCGACGACGAGTTCCGTTAGCCAAATAGCGAGGGGTAGCGTCAGGACGACTCCGACCGCCAGCGCCATGACTCCGATTCCCGAATGAATCGCGGCGCGCTCCATCGTGTCGAGCGCCGAATACCGAATCAGCGCCGCGTCGCCGCAGATCATCGCTGCGCCGACGAACGCCATGACGAGCATCCGCCTGGTCTGTCGTCGCCGCGTTTTTTCGTACGGAATCATTTCCGTACGAACCGCGAGCGCCTCGAGCGGTTTGACGCGCGCGCTCTGAATCATCGGCCACAACGACGCGAGAATCGCCCCCACGACGGTGCAGAGAAACGAAAATCCGACCGTCTGCCAGTTGAGTCCCGTCGCTTTACCCGAGACGACGAAGACGAGCGCCCAGCCCGAGATCATCCCGGCCAGCCAGCCAGGAATGGCGAGAATCGCGCCTTCGATGAAGATTGATAGCGCGACCTGCGCGCGCGTCAGTCCTGAGACGCGGTAGAACGCGATGAGGCGGCGCTGCGCGTCGACGCTCGTGTTGAGCGCCGTAAAGACGATGAGCAACGCCGCGAGCGACGCTAACAGCGCTCCGCTTGCCGCTTGAAATTTAAAGGATTGTTCCTTCTTGAAGTCGTCGAGTCGCCCTTTGATCAGATCGTCGCGAGTTACTGCGTCGAGGGGCGCCGCGCCTTGCGCGAGCTCGTCAGACCATCGCGCGCGGAACGCGTCGACCGACCCGCGCAACCTGAGATAGAGCGCGGTCGTCGTAAAGGGCGTTTCGCACGCGTTCGCGAGTTCCCGCCCGAGCGTTCGCGAAACGTAGAAGCTCTCAAGCTCAGGATCGTCGACGATCCCGACGACTTCCAGCTGATATTCGACCGTCGGACCGGCGAGGGACGATACGCCGATGAGGAGCAACGGATCGCCGACCTTAGCCTTATAACGTTCCGCGCCATTGACGGAGAGGACCGCTTCGCGCGGGGCGCGGCCGTCGTCGGATTCGGAGCTGAACCAGCGTCCGTCTTTGAGTTCAAAGGGCGCTTCCAGGGCGGACGTCGCGAAGAAAACCGAACCCATCCCCATCGGGGTCCCCATCGTTGCGCGGTATGCGCCGAAGGCCTGGCGGTGCAGCGTGGGGTCGACGCCCTCCGGCGCTTCGGCGATCTCCTCGTCGCCGAGGTCAAGGGAACGTTTCGCGGTCGGGCGATCTCCCTCGTCCACGCCGTCGGGATCTTCCAGAATGGAATTCCTCGTTCCTGGCGAATAGACGTACATACGCAGCGCGGCGACCTCGTCGCATTGCGCGACTTGTTCGTCCTCGCGAATCGCCGCGATCGTCGCCGGGTCAATCGCCGAACTCGTTCCTCGACCCTTTGCGGCTCCCGCCGACGGTTGCGAACTCTCTCGAACGTAGTGGCGCTGCGACATAGGGCTGGAAAACGTCCCGCCGCGTCCCGGCGCGCCGGTCGCGTCGTAGTTTGCAGACGCGACGCGCAGATCATATTCGCCGAGATAGTTGGCCTCTTGCGTCGTCTCGTCGATAAAGAGCGCCTGGAATCCGCCGATCGTCCATACGACGAGACACGACGACGCCGCGATCGCGAGGAGCACGAAGAGGAGTCGCCGCTTCTGACGTTTCATTCGCGAGAGGACCAGGGACAAAATGAACTTCATGATTCAATTCCCCCTCTGCCCCGCGCTATCTCCTGATAATACGCCGCCAGTTCGCCGGCGTCCTTAAACGCGTTCGTCGGCGTGTCGCCGACAATTTGACCGTCGCGTAAAACGACGACGCGACGCGCCCAGACCGCGACCGCGGGCTCATGCGTTACGAGTAAGATCGTTCGCGATTCTTCGCGGTTGACGCGGTCGAAAATCGCGCAGATCTTCTGGCTGCTCGTCCAATCGAGGTTGCCTGTCGGTTCGTCGGCGAGGAGTACGACGGGGTCGGTCGCCATCGCGCGCGCAAGGGCGACGCGCTGCCGCTCCCCGCCGCTGAGAGAATCGGGATATTGACGAAGCTCCTCGACGAGTTCAAGTTCGCGCCATAGCGCGCGGAGCTTTTCCATCGTCGCCGCGTCGACCTTGCGGCCGTCGGCGCGAAGCGGAAAGAGGATATTCTCTTCGACGGTCAGGTGCGGTATCAGATTGTAACTCTGGAAGACGACGCCTATCCTTCGGCGCCGAAACCTTGTCAGTTCCGCGTCGCGCCAGGAAAAGATATCCTTTCCGTCGATCGCGACTGTACCCGACGAAGGACGCGTCAATCCTGCGATGAGATGGAGCGCCGTGCTCTTTCCTGAGCCCGACGCGCCCATCATCGCGACGAATTCGCCCTTGGGAATGCAAAGTTCGAGCGCGTCGACCGCGTTAAAGCGTTCCGCGCCGCGAAAATATGTTTTGGTCAACTCCGTCGTTTCGACGGCGTATTCCGTCGCGTTTTTTTTATCGTTCGTCGTCATTGGGCGCCTCGCAGCATGAGAGCGCGATCAAGACGTAGCCGGTTACAAGGCACGCGTCCGTCTCGAACCACATTCGGTCTTCGTTGACCCATGAACCGTCGATATTCTGGGCAAGCGCGAGCGTTTCGATAAGCTCGGCGCGCCAGTTATGCGCGACGCCTTCCTTGTCCGTAAAGATATCGTCTCCCAGCGCTTCGAGGCACTTTGAGAAGGTGTTGTAGTAGTAATAGAGTCCTCGTTTTCCGAGCCCTGGATTCTCCGTCGTCGTGTAATTTTCAGCGATCCAGCGCGTCGCCGCTTCGACTCGAGGGTCCTCCTTGGTCAGTCCGGCGTAAATGAGACTCTTAAGGCCCGCGTACGTCATGCTTCCGTAGCTTCGCAGTCCTCCGCTGACCTCCTGACCCGCCGGATTCTCGTCTGGAGAGACAAAGGTGTAGATGAATCCCCCGTCGCCGCTCGCGAGGTGCGAGGCCGGATTGTCCTCCGATTCCAGGTTCTGGCACCGACTTACAAAGACGAGCGCGTCCTGAATTGCCGGATCGTCCTCATCGGCGCCGGTCTCTCGGAGCGCCTCGATAAAGAATTGCGTGTTGGAGAGGTCTGGACGCGTCGATTGATCTTTATCGTATCCGACGCCGCCAAAATTCTCGTCGTCGATCTTTGTCCCGTTCGCTTCGCCGTACTGAGTTGCGCGCACGAATCTCTCCGCCGCCTCGATCACGTCGTCGTAACGCCCGTCGCCTGCCGCTTTATTGGCAAGCGAGAAACACATGAGTCCAACGCACGATTCGTAGTTCGCCAGGCGCCCCCCTTCGGAGTAGATTCCTCCGTCCTCGCGGATCGACTCCTCGATGAACTTAAGAGTCTTGGCAAGGAGCGGGTCGTCGAGGCTCACGCCGACGCGCAGCATTCCTATCGCGTCGATGATTGTCGGACCTATTCCGACGCGCGGCGACGCGGAGAACGACCCCGAGGGGAGCTGAACCTTGCGGAGATATTCAACTCCGTCGGCGATCATTTTGACGCGCAACGCCTCAAGATCGGCTCGTTCTTCCTCGGCGAGTGTTTCACGCATCTTGACGATCTGGGCGGCAGAGCCGGAAGAAACCCCTGCGGGGGGTCCGCCCGAATTAGCATGACCCCCTACCCCGGTCACGGGTTTTTGAAGTCCATGGTCTTGCGCCGTCAGGAGCGGCGCGCAAAGAAACGCTGCAACATACCCCGCTAGAGGGATAATATTTCTAAAGATTTTTTTCATCATAACGCCTTTTTCATTCTGAAGAGTAAATTTCATTGGACGATCGTTTCGCCTCCTGAAGTCGTGGCCATGGCGCGCCATACGCTAAGATCGACGGCGTCGGAGGTCGTTCGCGCCGACCCGTCCCCCATCCCTACGACGACGACGCCCGGATGGTTCGACGACGCGCCTTCGAAGAGGAGCTCGGTTCCTCGTAGCCAAATTCCTGGAACCTTTGCGTTCGGAATCGAGTACGCGGAATATCCCGTCGCATAATGGCGACCGGCGATCCATGGCGATCCGCGGTGCGAAAGACTCGCCTGAGCGCTGAGACTCGCGAGATCCGGATTGATATAATCCGTCGCGTCTCCGTTGCCAAGGACGGACATGCGATCCATATCCCGTTCACGCGGCGAGGACGGCGGCAATTCAAACTGCATTCGCGCCTCGGAAATAACCATCGTATTGGAGGTCCCGTCGGTCATTGTCGCGAAGCTCGTCTGCACGTATCGGAAAGCGCCGTCGTTTTGGCGACCGTCCAGGCTATTCTTATCGCCCGCGCCCGTCCCCGTGCAGAAGACGTAATTGACGTTGTTCGCGTAGAGGTTCTCATTGCGCGGCTGAAGCGCTCTCCTCGGCTTGTCTTCGCTCGGGCACCACAAGATCGGGCATGGGAATTCGCATTTCTCGTGGAGCGCGGGGTTAATAGAACTTTGGAATTCCCAGACGCGGTATTGGTCATAGTCGCCGAAGTCGATTCCCACCATGAAGGCGCCCTGTTCAACGAAGGGCAGGATCCGCGCCTGGACTGAAAAGCCGGTATCGAACGTCGCCGACGAACTCGCGCTGCGTCCCCAGCTCGTGAACTGCGGCAATCCTCGCTGCACGTCGGAGTAGTTCATGAGCGCGAGACCCCATTGTTTAACGTTGTTGAGGCACTGCATGCGCCGCGCCGACTCTCGCGCCGCCTGCACGGCGGGTAAAAGGAGCCCGAGAAGGACGCCGATGATCGCGATCACAACGAGAAGTTCGACGAGCGTGAATCCACAACGCTCGTTACTCCAATTTATTTCCATTACATTACTCCAATTTATTTCCATTACATTGGCTACCCAATCGCCTGGAACGCCTACGCCGCCATAACGCGCCGCGGCGAAATGCAGATAGAGCCCGGCGCGTTTTTCGCGTCAGGCGACGACCGTGAGAAAGAGAGAATCAATTCCGGAGTCGGACGGTTTCAATGGTCGCTAGAGGGTTGAAACGTCTTGACGCAAGCGCCGATCGTGGGAATCGTCGAAGGGGCGCGCCGAGAAATTCTCGCTTTAGCCCGGCGGCAAGCCGCGCGAGCGCCGCGGCGAGTGCGCGAGAAGACGTCGACGTTCCGCCGCAGACGATCACGCCAAGGGTTATCAGAAAGAAGAACCGCGCGGACGCGTCGCAAAGTCGCATCGCGAGAACCGCGTCGGCGTTGCGCGTAAAGTCGCCGGCGACGACAAACGCGGCGGAATCGATCGGATCGCCGTCGAGCGAATCGGGGACCCAGAGCAGCGTGTCGCCCACGACGGCCGGTGATTCAGACTCGTTGGCGCCGAGCTCCGCCAGAAAGGCGAGCGCGTCGGCCGTATTCGAATCGGGGTCGTCGGCCGCAAGTTCGTCAATCGCGATAGCGGCGTCATGCGACGCTTGAGCCGTTCGTGCGCGCAGGGTAAGGAGCTCGACGCGCTCCACGTTTTCAAAGAGCTCAAGGTCGGCGGAGGATTGAAAGAGGGGCGCGACGCGTTCAGGCGCGACGTTCCATCGCGCTAGGCCGCGAATCGCGGCGCTACGACGAGCGGATTCAGCGTCGGCGCGAAACCCCAGCCATTGAGTCGCCGCAGAAGTCAGCGCCGCGTCTCTTTGCGCTTTGAAGACGCTTGAATCGCCAGCGGCGATTCCTATTGCGCAACTTTCTTCAGAAAGCTTTTCGCGCGCGTCGGGCGCGGTGGAGAGACGTAACGACGTTCTGGCGAGCGCGGAGTCGGAGAGTTGAGATCGAAGCGCAAAGGCGTCAAGGCACGCGAGCGTTATCGTCGAAAGCAGCGCGAGCGCGCCGCAGAGGAGCGCAACGCGCCGAACGGTCTGCGAACGACTGCGACTTCGCTTTCTCATATCGATTGTCCCTGAAAAACGCGCGCCGCACAACATATCGGTTTGACTGGGTAATTTGACGCGCGCTACTAGAAAATACGCCCGAAGCACAGTATACTTTACGGAAATCGCGTTGTAAAGGGGAGACCTGCAACGCGCCTAAGAACCTTAACGACAGGAGGAACGTCATGAAACTTCAAGCGTTAATCGACTTTATGGAAGCGATTTTTCCGCTCGAGCTCGCCGAAGAATGGGATAACGTAGGCCTGCTCCTGGGCGCGCGAGAAAGTCAGATTAAGAAGGTCATGACGTGTCTTACCGTCAACGACGCCGTCGTCGACGAGGCGATCGAATTTGGCGCGAATGTGATCATATCGCATCATCCCTTCCCGTTCCATTCGAGCAAAAAGTGGACGTCCGACACGACGGCAGGAAGGCTCACGCTCCGGCTCCTTGGCGCGCAAATCGCGGTTTACAGCCCCCACACGGCGCACGATTCGGCGTTTTTTGGAATCAACCGCCAACTCGCTGAAGGCCTTGGCCTCATGAAAATCGAATCTCTTTACGAGCCTAAGATTCGGCCGAATAAAGAGATGCTCGCCGGACTCGACAAGGAACTCGAGAAGTACCTCTCTGGCGATCTCCGCAAGAAGAGCGCTGCGCTCGGCGCGGGTCGCATCGGTCGTTTCCGAAAGTCTCGGACCCTCGGCGAGTTTGTAGCACTGGTTAAGGATATGCTCCAGATTGAGCGCGCGCTCGTCGTCGGGGAGGACTCGAAAAAGATCCTCCGTGTCGCGATCGGTTGCGGCGCGGCGGACGATTTCATCGACGAGGCGGCGAAAAAGGGCGCCGACGTCGTTCTGACGGGCGAGGCTCGATTCCACGCGTGCGAAGAGGCGCGTGCGCGCGACGTCGCGGTCGTACTCGCGGGCCACTACGCGACGGAACGTTTCTCCGCGCAGATTCTTGCCGAGCGCATCGAGCGACAATTCTCCGACTTAACCGTCAAGGCGAGCGTCCAGGAAAGCGATCCGATTCGTATTATCTGAAATTCGATAGAACTTTATGATTTTGAGCAAGTGGCAAATCACGCTATGCCGATAAGGTCCTTAAAGAGGTAATAAGCCGACTTTTCGGCAAAAGGCCAGCGCGGGGGGGTTGAAAAACATCCGCTCTTTTTTATAATCTAGATAACTATTTGCATCAAAAAACGTCTCGATGCGACTATGCTTTTAGAACGCAGCTTCGAGACGCCTAATAAAGCGGGACGTGATTGCGCGTTCCTCAACAGTTCCATACGAACCGGAGGAGTTTAATAGTGGCTACTGTCAATGTTGGTATTAATGGTTTTGGTCGTATCGGTCGTCTTGTCTTCCGCCAGATGGCCAAGTGCCCCGAAAAGTACAACGTCGTTGGCGTCAATGACCTGACCGACACGAAAACGCTCGCGATCCTGCTTAAGTACGACTCCTCGCAGGGTCGTTTTGACGGCAAGGTCGAGTACGACGAGAACAACCTGATCGTCAATGGCAAGAAGATCCCCGTCACCGCTGAGAAATGCCCTTCCTGCATTCCGTGGGAAAAGCTCGGCGCCGACGTCGTTCTCGAGAGCACCGGCTTCTTCACGAGCGCTGCTGAAGGCGATAAGGAAGGTTATGACAGCCACCTTAAGGCCGGCGCGAAGAAGGTCGTCATCTCGGCGCCTGTCAAGAGCGGTCCCGCGAAGACGGTCGTCCTCGGCGTCAACACGGAAGACCTCAAAGCTGAAGACAAGTTCGTCTCGAACGCGTCCTGCACGACCAACTGCCTTGCGCCGGTCGCGAAGGTCCTCAACGACAGCTTCGGTATCGAGAAGGGTTTCATGACGACGGTCCACTCTTATACGAACGACCAGGTCACGCTCGACAAGCCCTATAAGAACATCTACCGCGGTCGCGCCGCCGCCACGAACATTATCCCGACCACGACTGGCGCCGCCAAGGCCGTCGGCCTTGTCATTCCGTCCGTCCAGGGTAAGCTCACTGGTATTTCGCTCCGCGTCCCGACCCCGACCGGTTCGATTGTCGACCTCGTCGCGGTCCTCTCCAAGGACGTTACGGTCGATGAAGTCAACGCCGCCGTTAAGGCCGCGTCCGAGACCGAAAACTTCAAGGGAATCCTTGAGTACTGCGAAGACCCGATCGTCCTCTCCGACGTCGTCGGTCAGACCTACAGCTCCATCTTCGTTCCTGAGTGGACGATGGTCATTGGCGGCAACCTCGTCAAGATCCTGTCTTGGTACGACAACGAAATGGGCTACAGCTGCCGCGCTGCCGACCTCATCTATCGCATGGGCAACTGCTGATCCGTGAATTGAATCTCGACGCGAGCGGCGTGAACGCGCTTTGTGCCGTTTAGGTCGAAGAATTTTGGGAGTCTCTCGCGAACGCGTCCTCGCTTCGCTGTGGACTCCCTTTTTTTATCCCTTCGCCGCGTTGATTCCGAGAGGAGATATAACGAAAGGACCATGCAGCCTGAATTTCTTCGTAACGCATATCTTCTCACCGCGATCGCGAGCGTCATCTTTGGCGCGATCGGGGCGTTTGTCGTAGCGCGGCGAATCGGCTATCTTGCAGGCGCGATCGCGCACTGCGCCTTTGGAGGAGTCGGACTGGGGCTATGGCTCAAACAACGCGTCGCCGCCGGCGCGCTCGGGACGCTTGCGCTCGCGACGCTCTTTAGCTCCCATGAGGGCGCCGCCGAGGTATGTCGGCGGTGGAGCGAATATATTGAGCCCGTGCCTGCCGCGTTTATTTTCTCGCTCCTCGCCGCGCTGCTCGTCGACTACGTTCGACGCCGCGCGCAGGAACGCGAAGAAACGATTATCGGCGCCATCTGGGCGATCGGCGCGGCGGTGGGACTCCTCTTTCTCGACAGGGTCCACGGATATGTTACGGCGACAACCTATCTTTTCGGCGACGTGCTGCTCGTTTCAAAGAAAGACGTCTGGATCTCGGTCGTGCTCGGAGCGATTATCCTCGCATCTCTGCTCTGCAATTTCAAAAAACTTGAGGCGGTATGCTTCGACGAAGAGTTTGCGCGGCTCCGCGGAATCAATATTCAATTCCAGAATCGACTCCTACTCGTTCTCACGGCGTCGACGGTCGTGATTCTCATGCGGGTCGTCGGAATGGCGTTAATCGTCGCGCTCCTCACCTTGCCGGCCGCGACCGCGAGTCGCTTTACGAAACGACTCGGGACGACGATTATCGGTTCGATCGTCGTCTGTTTCGCCGGAAGCTGGCTCGGGATATGGCTCAGCTATCTCTATGATTTTTCCACGGGACCAACAATAATCCTTGTCGTGGCGCTCTTCTACGTCGCCGCGCTGGCGTTAAGCAGACCGGTCTGTCTTATCAAAGGCCAAATAAAGGGCGAATAGCGGCGTTTCGTTGCGCGCATTGATATAAAAAAATGACAGAAGACGCGGCTTAACGCGTCTTCTGTCACTTATGTTATTTGCGATTCACCGTCAGGCAAACGCAAGCTTTTTTGCAGGTCTAAGACCGGCGAATAAAATCACTATAGGAGGCTGTCGTCGTCGTCGAGAGTCAAATCGTCAAGGCTCGTGTCGACAGCGTCGTCGTAGACGTCAAGCGAATCGTCAGCGGCGTCAGTCGTCGCGTCGTCGGCAGCGTCGGTAGCGGCGTCGTCAGTGGTGGACGTCGTCGTGGGGGTGGTATCGGTCGTGGTATCGGTGGACTTCTTGCAACCAAGAGAGAGACCGACAACGCACACGAGCGCGAGGGCGAGGGTCAGAAGTTTTTTCATTATTCTAGTTCCTAACTAAAATGGGTTCTTTTGTGAACGCAAAGTCTATGAGCGCAATACGCCCGCGCTCACGATACTTTGTCCACAATCTTATGACACTTTTGCGTTTACACAATAGCCGCAAAAACAAAAACGCGGAAAAACACCAGGAACAGATAGGATTTTCGTCACATCCAGTATATTCTGGCTATTTTTCCGCGTCGATAATAAAGCGTTCATAAAGCGCGCATGAATGTGAGTTAGGGGATATTGCCATAAGGCCAAGTCGTCCATTGCCGGAGGACGTCCGCGTCGGCGCCGCTCGCCCGAGGCTCGGACAAGCGGCGCGCTTTATGGGTCCTCGGACAGACGTACGGCAAATATTTTGCCGTACGCTGAACGTTCTCTATTGACCCGACAAGAGTTCTAACTCAGTCGCTTCATCGCGTGAGCGGTCGGCCAGCGCCGCGATTGGGGCGATCAAATTTACGAATCTTGACGTTGCGATATTCGACAGGATTCTTGTCATGGAGACCTTGGATCCCGACATAACCAACGTTTTCCGTCTCCGACGGGGCCTTGTTAATCAGCCACGGATAGGGCTTCGTACCGTCCGGATTCTCATCCGCTTTGGTCCACAGAGCCTTGTTCCACGACGTAATGAGGTGGTCGTTGAGGATCACGGTCACGTTGCCGCGCATGACGTTAATCGTCATACGGTTCCATTCGCCCGGCGCCTTCATCACGTTGAATTCGGGAGCGCAACGTCCGTAGATCGCGCCGCAGTCGCTCATGTCGACGTCGCGGCCATAGGAGTCAAAGATCTGAACTTCAAAGGAATTGGGAATCCAGTTCTCTTTGTCCGTGCACTGAATCACGACGCCGCTGTTGGCTTTTTCCGTCGTCTTGAATTCGAAGTCGAGGGAGTAGTTTTCATACTCGTCCTTCGCCCAGATCATGTCGTCCTTCGTCGCGCGAAGAATACCTTCGTCGTCGATCGACCAGACTTCAGGGTCATATTCGGCGTTGTCAAGATCGTCGCCGAAGAGCGAGGTCCAACCTGCCGTGGTCGTATCGGGGTGCTGGATCGGAGTAATCATCGCATTGCGGATCTTCATCGGCGAGTTGCCATGGAGGCCCTGGAAACCGATGTAGCCGTAAGGCTCAAAGGACGCGAGCGTGCGGCCATGGAACTTGGCTTCGATGTCCGTGCCGGAAGGACTCTTCTCGTTGTCGGTCCATTCGGCGGTATTGATGCGGTTGACAAATTCGCCGTTGAGGAAGACCGAAATGGTGCGACCGTAGCAGACGACTCTCATTTCATTCCATTCGCCCGGCTTTTTGGTGGCGTTTTTATTCGGCGCCTGGAAGCCGTAGAAGGAAGCGCAAGAGTGGTAGTTCGGTTCACGCCCGAAGTCGTCGAGGAGCTGAATTTCAATCGTGTTGGGGATCCAGTTGCCCTTATCGGAGCATTGGATCAGGAACCCGCCGTTGGTGTTTTCGGACAGATTGAACTCAAAGGTGCAAACGAAGGAAGAATACTTTTCCTTGGTCCAGATGTTCTGGTCGGCTGTCGCGCAGAGTTCATTGTCGTCGTTGAAGTACCAGACGCCTTCTGGGAAATCGCCTTCTTCAAGATTTTCGCCGAAGAGCGGACGCTGCTGCTGGGCATTCATACCCATCGGACCGAAGAACCCGCCGCCGAAACGGCCGGCTCTCTGACCTTCGCCGCGCTGAGTGCGGTTCTGAGCAGGCTGCGCGTAAACCGCCGTGCAGCCGACGATCAACGCAATCATCGTGACAGAAACAAAAAATCTTTTCATTTCTTACCTTTTTAAACAGGGGGGGATTGCGTCGCTTTGACTAGCAAACGTTTCGACATTGCAGCGACGCCTATGAAACAACTTGGTACGATTATATCAGCGCCAGAATGAAGAATCAAATGGCGAAACGCCGACAATAGGTTAAAAGAACGTTTTTTTCGAGAAAGATTGCGTTCCTCAAGATCGAAGGCGCAGCGGTCGCAAAAAAAGACCGTTATCGGCGTTGCAAGAGGCCATTTTTTTAACGCTTAGCGCGCGTATCGTTTCTGGATAAAGGACGCAATTTTGCGTCCAGGAGAGCTTAGCGGATAGTCTGAGAGCGCCGCGATCGGCACCCAGCGCCATTCTGACGCAAGGGGCTTGCCGCGAAGTCGTTGCGCCGCTAAGGACGGCGCGAGGCGCGACGGATCGGAACCGACGGTCGCAACAGGCGGCGCCGCGTCGAAGAGAAGCCTCGGCGCGTGCGGATCGAGCGCGGCGTTCGCGCACTCAAGTCGACAAAGCGCAAGCGTGACGCGATAGCGCGTGACCGAATGGCGAAAGACTTTGAGCGCGGCGCCAGGCCAATATTGTTTCGGTTCCGCGCCAACCTCCGATTCGAGGAAGAGAGCGAGGCGGTCCGCTAACTCGGGGTCGCGGCGCCATTTCTGATCGTTGCGAAAGATAGGGTCGACGACCTCGAGCTTCGGAAAATCCCAAAGACCCGCCCATAGCGCATGCGCGGGCCGACGCATGAGTAGCACGTCGCTCGCCGACGCCTTGCAGTCGGGCGCCGTTGGAACGCTCGAACGCGTCAAATCGCCCCGTGAGATCCAGAACGCAACGTCCGTCTTGGGGACGGGCGCCGGCTTCTTTTTTAGCGCGGGCAACGAATCTTGAAGTTCAAGTTTAAACGCGTTGCAATATTTAGAGAGCGGGCATATGTCGCAACGAGGCTCCGTCGGTTGACATACCATACTTCCTAAATCGGTCAACGCGGCGTTGATTGAACGATAAACGTCTTTGCGACGTCGCGACGATTCTTTTGGAAGCCAATCTTCGGCTGTTTGCCAGAGGAGCCTTTGAGAATCTGCGAGCTTCGGATCAAGTTCCAGCGCAATAAGGCGGGAATGAAGGCGAATTGTGTTCGCTTCAAGGATCGGGCTGCGACGGTCGTACCCAAAGGACATAATGGCGCCCGCGCAATATTTTCCGACGCCTGGCAGCGTCAGGAGCTCGTCGTAACTCTCGGGAACCTGAGAGTTAAAGCGTTCCGTCATGAGAATCGCGGCCTTGCGGAGCGCTCGCGCGCGGCGATAGTAGCCTAGCCCTTCCCACATGGCGAGGACCTCCTCTTCCGAGGAGTCGGCGAGCGCGGCGGGCGATGGAAATCGTTCTAGAAAACGATGAAAATATCCAAGGACCGTCTGCGTGGTCGTCTGCTGGAGCATAATCTCGCTGACGAGAACGCGATAGGGAGTTGGATCGTCGCGCCATGGAAATCGGCGACCATGCGCGTCAAACCACGTCAGCAGCATTCGTCGCGCGCCGATATAAGAAAATTCTTCAGCTCTCTCGCGCGCGGCTTCGATCGCAATTTGACGCTTGGTCAGGTCCTTTTTTCGCTTCATCTGCGTCGCGCAAGCATCGCGCGTTGCGCGTCCATTTTCATGTCGCGTTCCTTAAGCTGTTGACGCTTGTCGTGGAGCTTGAGACCTCGTCCGAGCCCGAGGAGAAGTTTCGCGCGACCGCGGCGAAAATAAAGCTTAAGGGGCACGAGGGTCATGCCTTTCTCGAGCGCTTTTTTAGCGAATTTATCGATCTCGCGACGATGCAGGAGCAATTTGCGGTCGCGCTTCGATTTATGGTTGAAGCGATTCGAATCGATATACGGCGGGATATCGCAGTTGATGAGATAGACCTCGTCTTTAATGACGCGTGCGTAAGATTCTCTGAGCGAGACCGTTCCTTCCCGCAAGCTCTTCACTTCGCTTCCTACGAGCGCGATCCCGCATTCGAGCGTCTTGACGATCTCATAACGGAACCGCGCTTCGCGATTCTCGCTCACAACGCGTTCAATTCCGTCGTCTTGCTTTTTGTCGTCTTTTTTCTTCTTAGATTTAGCCATTGCGGTCTCCGGCAGAGGATGCGCCGTGTTCGATATTCACGTTCCAAACGCTCTGCGTAAGTCTACCGTGAAACCGCGACGCGTCAAGCCGAGACGCGCCGCGGCGACGAGCGCTCCGCCGTCAATACGGCTGAAAGAAACCGCCTTCAACGGCGTACTGGTAAAGCCACGGCGAAGTCCACGGATTCCAGGTCGGATAGAAGACGGAGAGGACGGAAATCAGGAGCGCGATATACGCAATCAAGCGTCCGATGCGACTCGTTCCGATCTTTTCAAGCGCCGACAGCAGGCATAGCAGGAAGAGCGGCGCGAGCGGGAAGAACCATCGCGGGCAGCATGACAGGCCGCCGTAATTCCGGTCGCCCTGATCTCGCGTGAAGAAGAAGGCAAAGAAGACGACGGTTAACACAAGCGCGCTGAAAGCATGCGCCTTTGTAAAGTTCCGGCGCGCGCGCTCGGCGGCGGCCAGGAGCTCTTTCTCCTCGTCGGAAGCGTCGTTCACCGACTCCGGCAAACCACGGTTCCCCTCAAAGAGCCAGATGAAGATTCCGGCAAGGCTGAGGAGCCAGATCGGCGTGAGCGAGAAGACGCCGCGCAGACCGATCGTCGAATGGAACGCGTAGCGCGCAATCGAGGGCTCGCCCCTGTCGACGCCGGTTCTATTCGCCCAATGACTGAGCGCGGCGTATTCAGGTTGCCGCGGTCGTCCAGCGGGATAGTAAACGTAATAGTACCAGTCGTTAGGATCGAACGAAGCGATCGGGGCGGACGTTGCGTCATTATCCGCGTCGCGCGTCTTTGAGGCTTCCGCGAGCGCCTGCTGGAGCGCCATGTGGTCGCGCTTATGAGCGTAGGCCGGCGCGTATGTTCCATGCGCGATATAGTTCGTCGCAAAGAACGCCGCCGCGACGACCAGGCCCGCGGGAATCGACACGAGGATCGTTTTCGTAGGACGCTTGACAAGGAGCGCGAGACACAGTAGCGCCGCGAAGGCGAGCGCGGGGAGTTCGCAGACGACGGCAAACGCGCCAAAGAACCCTGCGCAGAAGAATCTCCAGGCGTCATTTTTGCCGAGATAGATAATCTCGCAGGCGGCCCAAAGCGCTATTGAAATCGCTACGAAGCCCGGGATGTGGTTGTTGAGCGTCGCGACAAATGTCAGCGTAAAGAACCCGAAGAGCGTCGCCGCGAGCGCGAAGAATTTTGCCCAGTCGGATCGCCCGAGAAGGTCAATCGTGCGCGCCAGACAGTAAAACGCAATCGCCAGGGGGATCAGGTTATAGAAGACGAGGAGGATCCGCGTTGTCAGGAAGGGATCTTTTTTGAGATCGAGTTTGAAGACGCGGTTCAGAACCCAGTATGGCGCCGCCATCACCGTCGGTAGTAGCGGCGGTTTGCTCGAATAGTGGTATCCGGAACTTGGATTAGCGGGGTCCCATATTTCGTCGGGGAGCCCATGTTTCACGACGTCGATCGAATCCCAACCGGGCGTTTCCCAAGCTTTATCGACCGCGTAGGGAACGAGCGTCTTCACATAGCGTTTGCCGCTTGCGCGCACGGGATCGAAACGCTCGGGACAGTCGTCGCTGCAATTAATCAAGATCTCGGAGGGTAGATACCTGAAACCGGGCGGGGAGTCGGGGTACTTTTCGGCAAGCTCTTTGGCGCGCGTCGCCTTCTGAGATTCGTTCATGACGGGCGTATAGCGATAGACGCGCGCGTCTTTTTCAACGAGCGCGCGGATCGTCGACCAGCGGCTGCGATCGTTCGCAGAGAGGGTTGGGCGCGCTTTGAGCGCGTCCTTGAGGAGCGCGTTACCGATGCGCGCCTCTTCTTGTTTGATACGCTCTTCGTCGACCCCTCGCTCGCGGAGCTCCTTAATGCGCTCCTCGAGACGACTCGGAAGCTGTCTGAGCCGATAATCCTGGATCGCGCGGTCATTCACCGCCTCGACGCTCATAATCTTGCCGAACCCAATCCCTATCGCCACCACGATGAGCGTCGCGGAGATCGCTCGAAACTTTTCATATGAGATCAGGTCAAAAAATTTCCGAGCGGTCTTTTCAAACGCGCTCTCGCCGCTTGAAGCGCTCTTTTTAGATTTCTTCGAGCCCGATACTTCTTTGCCGGAATTCATCTCGCGTCTCCTGTATTGTGATTATCGCTATTACTTGTTGCCTCGAATCCACGTCTGTTGTTGCCGCGGCGGCTGAGTTCGGGGATTCGGAGTTGTCGGGTTCGGCGTCTGAGCGGCTTGCGCGCCTGTCGGGTCGGCGATCATTCCAGGCGCTGTTCCTCCGGCGTTCAAAGCGGCGTCAATGGCTGAAAAGGCGTTATCGGCAAATGGAACGACGTCGTCCGTCTGATTGACAATCTCGAACGGATCATAATTTCCGAGGTTCGTTGCGCCCCCGACGCCGCCGAGTCCCCCGCCGACGGCCGTCGACGGTTGGTTGGGCCGAGCGCCCTGCCCCGCGTTCACGGCGGAGTCGTTCGGTCCGGGCGGAGCTGGATT
Organism: Thermoguttaceae bacterium; assembly: GCA_050949645.1. Classification (GTDB taxonomy): domain Bacteria; phylum Planctomycetota; class Planctomycetia; order Pirellulales; family Thermoguttaceae; genus RUG369. The sequence goes on along the minus strand of JBMNGC010000001.1, from coordinate 2,721,542 downwards.
AACGTCCGCAATTTCTACGCCGAGCGGAGGGCTGTTCGCGTCGGAGAGAGGATCGCCGCGCCCTATCCTCGTTCCGACGTTTCGTTCCCTTGCCGTTCTGGAGGCCACGTTGCGGTCGAGCTGATTCCGCTCATTTTGCATGCGTTCTTGCCCCGTGCGCTCGACCGGTCCGCCGCGATTCGCCGCCATTCGGTCGACCACGTTCCGCTCGTTCATCTGATTTTCGCGCGGCCGTCGTTCATTCGCGGTTCGTTCGTTGATCTGCCGCTCGCGAGGCGCTCGCGTCGTGCCCGTCGCGTAGGGATTGCGCCCCGGGCTCGTGTTTCTCGGAGAGCCGTCGGGCGTTTGGACCGCGACCCTCCCGGGTCGAATGGTCGTCGGCTCTCGACGCGCGATCGTTTTAGCGCGAGAAAACGGAGTGGTCGGCAGGTACGCTATGACTTCGTAAAAGGTTGGCTCGGAGACTCCTAGCTCTCGAGCGATCTCTTCAATCGTTACGTAGGTTCCGTCATTTGAATAATCGACGCAGACGCCCGCTTCATTAAAGATCGCGCCGCTTGCCTCAAGCTCCTGGGCCTGATCGAGGAACGCGTCCCCAGAATTGGTCGTCCCATAGGAACTCGAGAGCGTCCCTCCGACGTCGTCCGTCGCCATCCCGAGGTCGCCTGTATTCCCCAAGGAGCCGACGAGTCCTGAAGAGAACGCCGCGTCGTCGACAAGTTCAGAGTCCTCAAGGTCGGGCGTCTGCGATTGATCGGCTAACGCTGGGGACTGAATTGTCCGCGCATAGGGGGACGCGAGTTTGGAGGAATACGGAACGCCGCGCATCGCCGCCATAATCGACGTCGGCGGGAGATATGAATTGAAGACGTCGATCGGTTCGTTCATGTACGACGCGCCGGGTTCGCCCGTGAGCGTGCCCATCAAACGGCTTGAGTTCACAAGGTCGTCGCTTGATTCCTCCGCAGACAACGTCGCAAGCCGGTTGAGCTCCTTGACGCTCCGCGCCTGCGGCAATGCGAGCAACATCGGGGAGGATCGATACCGATCTATGTCGTCAAGAGTGGAGAGCTTTAATTCGACCTTGATCGCGACGGGCAACCCGTTCTTTTCAAGGCTGTCCCAAGAATCGAACCATTCCGTCCCGTCAAAATATCGGAACCGGCAATCAAGGACCTCCGGCGCCCAGGTCGTTCCGTCGTCGCTGTCCATAGCGATTTGCACCGCAGTCAAGGGCGGATCGAAATTAAGAACCGCGTCGCCTGGCATACCAGGAAAACCTAACGGATCGACGGCGGAACCGGCGGCGCCGGCAAGGGTCGACGCGTTGATATCGGGAGTCGAAGCGAGCGAACCGGAGAGGTGCGAGACGTCGGCGGACGCGACGTCCGTCATGCCGTAAGCGGCGGTCATGGGCGACGTCTCCTCGTCGTCCGTCTCAGGGGTCTCGTAATCGAGCTCGCGGCGAGAGAGTCCAAATTTCTGGGTCAGCGGTCGCATTCCGTCCCAAAAGAGGTTCGACACGTCGACGAACTCGCTTGTCAGTCCCGCGTTCGCCGCGCCGGCGTCCCATGCGAGCGAACCGCTCAGCGTTGACCCGAGATCCGTTCCGCTCGTCGCGCCGAAGGGGGAGTCTTCTTCAGCCTCGCCTGGAAGTTCCTGCGTCTCGTTGATCGGCACGAATTCATAAAAGACGGTCTTGAGCTCCGGAACCTGGCGCATATTGGGGCTCTTGTCGCCACCCGCCATGACGCGTCGATTTTCGTCCGCGTCTGCGACCGGCGTAAAGGAACTCGATTGGACGACGTCAATTTGAAGGGACCGCGAGTCGCCGCGCAGTCCGAAATGACGAACATATTGGCGCGTCGGGTCGTTGTCGACCGCGCTAATAGGGTCTTGAACGGCCGCGCCAAGGTCGTCGGCGAGCATCTGCGAGATCGATCGCGCGAGCTGCGCGCGTCCAACGCGGCGTTCGTTTGATGAGTAATTACGTGAGAACAGGCGAATCACCGAGCTTAAACCCACGAGTATCAATGACATAAGCGCCAGCACGAGGATAATTTCCAACAACGTGTAGGCGCCGCTACGCGAATGGAGGCGTCTCGCTCTTCGCTGTAATCTCGTTCTGTCGTTTCGGTTTTGCATTTTTCTATCCTGCTTCGCGAGGAAAGCGCCCTCACATTCCGGGCGGCGCGGCGTTGGCGGGCCCCATTGTCGCGCCGAAGGCGTCAAAGGCGTCGAAGACGCTCCCATTCTCGCCAATCGTCGGGTCCCATCCGAAGTCGCTGCCCAGATCGCCGCCAAGACCGCCGGCCAGCCCCCCGCCTAAATCGTTCGCGCCGCCGTTCATGTCCTGCATGATGGTCTCGCCCGTACCGTCGATCGCCGTCGGTCTTCCGGTCGCGTCGTTTGAGATGATCCGCGTTCGCACGTCGGCGCGACGGACCCATTCCTTCAGGACGAAGACGCGTCCGGGAGTCGGCGTCCGCATGACCGTATTGTCCGTCGAGTCATAGCGACGCGCCGTAATGCGCACCGCCGCGACGCTGTCGATCGGACCGTCGAGGAGCTCGGTCTGGATGGTCCAATTAGGCGCGTCGGGAATCGGCAACTCGACTCCGATCGTTGCGGTCATGTTGCCCGAGAGGATCGAGCTCATCATATTGTCGCATACGATCTGGACCGTTGTGTCCTCCTCAACTCTAGCGGAAAACTGGGCGGAATTGCGCATCATCGACGTGATGAGCGCAAGTCCCATCCCTAGGATGGCAAGTACCACCAGAATTTCGAGAAGCGTAAAGCCGCGATTCTTCCTTTTCACATCGCGCCTCCCGTCGCGGCGAAATTGTCGCCGCGTTCGTCGGAGGGCCCGGGCGCAAGACCCGGCGTTCCCAAGGTTGGTCCGCCCGATTCAAAGGCGTCCTGCGCCGGAGTCTGTCCGATCGGAGCTTCAAAGCGCTCTGGCGCCGTCGCGGCGCCGCCGCCGAAGAAATTATATCCCGATCGGGGCTGCGTCGAGCCGTAATTCGTTGTAGATCCTTGATTTATCAAATTGTTTTGACTCGCAAAGTCGTCGATTCCGGCGTTCTCGGTCACGTCGCCGCCGGTGACATTGTATCCCGACCGGCGTTGCGACGCGCCATAATCCGGCGTCATTCCTTGATTTATCAAATCGTTTTGACTTGCGAAATCGTCAATGCCCACGTTCGCGGTCGCGTCGCCGAACGACGAGTCTTGGAGTGAAGGCGCCGCCTCAGGCGCCGTTGCGCCGCCAAGCGCGCCGCCGGTCGCCAGGGTCGACGCGTCCTCGTACTGATAGGGAACGCCTGGCTGCGTCATACGGAAGAATTGTTCCTGGGTGAGCGCGCTCGCGCCGGGGCGCGTATTCGAGGGCGTCTTCGTTATGCTCGAGATTCTCGCGTAGCCGGTCATTCCGCGCACGCCTATCTCAGAGTAATAATGAATCTTGCCGAGTCCCGCGAGACTTAACACGACGGTTGAGGTTCGTCCGTTTGGATAAAAAAGGATAGGGTCCGACCAGAGACTTCGGGGCCCGATCTCCTGTTCGCCGGCGATCAGCGCGTTTGCATACAAGTCAAGGTCGTTTGTCGGGGTGGACAATCCTCCTCCAAGTCCCTGCGCGCCCGACGCTTCGGGGGGCGAACGCAGCGACCCTCCCAGCCGCGAACCCATATCTTCCCCGGGTTGGTCAGCCCAGGCGCCCTGCGCGTCCTGCGCGGTATCCGCCGAACCTGGTCGGCGTTGTTTAAGGTTGGTCGGAGTTGAATCGGAGAGGCGCGAGAAGGTAAAAATGACGTCCCCCTCCGCCTCCTTTCGCACGACCAATCCGTCGGCATTAACGCGCCAGGCGATGGTGTTATCCGTCTTGCCGAGAGGTCGTTCGTCGGCGTTCATATCACGGATCGTTATCCCTTGATTCCCAGCGCTATCGAGAAAAGGCGCAGTCGTTCCTAAGGCAAATTCATCGCCCGTTCCAAGCGCGTCGAAGCTCATGGAAGCGAACGGGTCAGCGAACGCCGACCCGCTGAGTCCGCCGCCAATCGGTCCGCCGCTCGTCGCGCTAGCGCCGCCGGAGTCGAGCGTTCCACCGAGTTCTACGTTAGCAAAGGGCGACGTCGCGCTTGAGGCCCCGTATCCCGCGCGTTCCATATCAGCCTGGATATTCTCGCGAGAAAAGAGATCGTCGGAGGCGAGCTCGGAGGACGCCGTCCCCATTGGGTCGAATCCGTCGTAATAGCCGCCGGCGGTCGACGTCGCAAATTCATAGCCGTTCGTTGCCAGGGATCCGCCGAGCGCGTTCGGAAAGTCGGCGAACTCGGCGTCGTTCATTCGGTAGATCGCCTCCTGAAGGGTCGGCAACGGCGCGATTTCGTAGATACCCGTCCCAGGTATGAAACGGAAAAAATACGCCTGGCCGGTTCGCATCGCGAGGAGTCGCGTACGATTAAGATCGATCTGAACGCCAATGACGCCGCTTTTAAACCTCGAGCGCTCGTACATGCGCTGATAGCCCGCAACGCCCATTCCTGCGATCACGCAGATGAGCGCCAGAACTAAGAGAAGTTCCAAAAGCGTAAACGCGCGTCTTTTCATAACGTTGCTAACCAAAAATAATCGGCCTTATATAAAATAGGCGCGGCTCGGAACGCCCGCGCCGCGTCTCTATTCGCCAAGGTCTAAAAGCTCCGCCCTATGAAGCGGATGATTGGCGCGAGCGTCAGTACATACCGCCGCCCATGCCGGGCTGGCCGCCCATGCCCGACATGCCGCCGCCCATACCAGGTTGGCCGCCCATGCCCGACATACCGCCGCCCATACCGGGCTGGCCGCCCATGCCCGACATGCCGCCGCCCATACCAGGTTGACCGCCCATGCCCGACATACCGCCGCCCATACCGGGTTGACCGCCCATGCCCGACATGCCGCCGCCCATACCAGGCTGACCGCCCATACCTGACATACCGCTGTCCTGGGGCATGCCGTACATATCCGGGCTATTCATGTTCGTGTTATTCATGTTGTACATGTCCGGATCACTCATGTTGTCCATGGGATTCATGTTATTCATGGAGTCCATGGGATTCATGTTGTTCATGTTATTCATGGGGTCCATGGGATTCATGTTGTTCATGGAATCCATAGAGTTCATGGAGTTCATGTTATTCATGCCATACATCTGCTGCTGTTGCATCTGCATGCGCTGTTGCTGGGCACGCTGGAGACCGGACGTATCCTCCGCGTTCCAGCTAATAATATCGTCGCCGTCGCCGTTGTTGTCATCCTTATCAGGCCCGTTCGACCAGATGGCAGGAAACTTGCCGTCGCCTTTTGTCGTTGGCCACTCGTAGTGGTAGGGATTTCCCCACGGATCTTTGAGATCTTTTTCCTCCAGATAGGGCTCGGTAATCTTAGGTCGACCAGGCTGTATCTGAGTGTTATAGCCGCTCTGGTTCATTCCAGTCATGCCCGTCATGCCAGGATTCATCCCCTGCATACCCATTCCAGAGTAGTCGCCCTGCATGCCCGTCATGCCAGGATTCATCCCCTGCATACCCATTCCAGAGAAGTCGCCCTGCATGCCCGTTCCGTCAGGATTCATCCCTTGCATACCCATGCCAGAGAAGTCGCCCTGCATGCCCGTTCCGTCAGGATTCATCCCCTGCATACCCGTCCCAGAGAAGTCGCCCTGCATGCCCGTTCCGCCAGGGTTCATCATGTTCGTATTCTGCGGGTTGGCGCCGGCGCCGGTCTGCTGTTGGACTTGATTACTCATGCTGGGCGCGTTGGGATTGTCCAATCCGGCCAGAATATACAGGCCCTCTGCCTGCGTAGGATAGCGACCGAATTCAATATGAAATTCGGCGACGGCATTGTGCAACTTATCCGTAACCTGAATTGTTGCGGAACGAACGAGAGCGCGGCGATACTGGCTCCAGACGGTTGTCCCCAACATTCCGATGATGACAATCAGGATCGCCAGCACGATGAGGAGTTCAAGCAACGTAAAGCCAGGGCTCTTGGCAGATATTCTATTGACGCGTTTCATGATAAACGCTCCTTAGTTTATGGATATGTTATCTCAAGTCAGGGTCCATCCCGGCGGCGTCACATACTAAATGCCGGAGGGCGACTCAACCGCCATTGTATTGGATTATAGCGCACGTGTGTATAAAAGAAAAGTGAGATTCTTCTTTTTTAATATTTTATAATGAAGATTATGAAAATTCAGACGCGGACGTTCGCACAGAAGCGTTTCAATGAAAATTTTGCGTCGCTGAAGGCGAGCGCGCCGAGAAACGCGCTCCGCCATATTAGCATCTAGTTAGGCGTCATTCGTAGTCGTCGGGAACGACGCCAAAGGTCGTCGAGGTGCGCGGACGTTGCATATCCCAACCTCGCGGTCTCGCCGAAATCGACTTCGGTCCAACTTCCGCGTCGACATAAGGGTCGCCGCCTTCCGGAAAGTTTTGTTCGCGTAACTCGCGCTCTTCTCGAGACGGAGGAACTAACGACGGAAACCAGAACCGGGTATTCTCTGGATTCTCGTTGAGCGACTTGCACCCGCAGGAAGCGGCGAGCGCCGCAAACGCCGTCGCGATAAAGGCGCGACGCGTCGTCCCTCTGTAGCTGTCTATTCTGTTCACTATTCAATCCTTTTTAATGACTCGCGTCCATACGCATGTATGGCGCGCTGCCATCCTGCAGAGCGCCGCTACAGAAATCGGCTCTTCCGGCGCGGCCCTCAAAGGTTTTATACCCTATCTCTTATTTTGAAAAACATCAAGAGCTATATTTTACGCATGAGACAGTGAAGCGAAATAAGAAAGGTTTAACGACTGGGCTAAGAAAGTAAGCAAAACGCCTAAACGACGCGGCTTTAAGGCCTCGTCGTCCAAAGATAGCGAAGCTGGTTTCCCGTGAAACATCGGGGGAAGCGCCAGGACAAAAAAAAGAAGAACCGGGTCTTCCAACTCGGTTCTTCTTTAGCAGTGCGGGCAAGAGGACTTGAACCTCCACGGGATTATCTCCCATCAGGCCCTCAACCTGACGCGTCTGCCAATTCCGCCACGCCCGCAGACACAGGAACAGTTTACTCCGTATTCCTCCAAAGGCAAGGGGCATTTTTTAAATTTCGTAAAAAATTTAGCAACGCTCGGGATTTGCGAAACTATCTCTCAATCTGCTTGACGTCATATGCAATATCTGAACAATAGCCGCTTGTCGCGCTGTAGGTAAAACATAGCGCGCGTCTGAGTTTCATCAACGCATATCTTAAGGAGTAAGGAGACGTTCATGGGCAAACCTCGCGTGGGTTGGATTGGAACAGGCGTTATCGGCGGAGCGTGCGCCAAACGACTCGCCGACGCCGGTTATCCACTTTCCGTCACGACCCGCACTCGCGCCAAGGCGGCGCCGGCGCTCGAAGCCGGCGCGATCTGGAAGAACTCCGCTGCAGAAGTCGCCGCTGAGTCCGACGTAGTTTTTTCATGCGTGGGCTATCCGACGGACGTTCAGGAAGTCTTCTTCGGCGAGCAGGGCGTTCTCTCGCAATGGACTAAAGAGTCCCACGTCGCCGACAAGATCTACGTTGATATGTCGACAAGCTCGCCCGAACTTGCTATTAAAATCGCCGACGCAGCAAAGAAGCACGGATTCCAAGCGCTCGACGCTCCTGTTTCCGGCGGCGACGTCGGCGCGCAAAATGGAACGCTCTCCATTATGATCGGCGGCGACGAAGAGCCCGCGCAACGGATCCACCCGATTCTCGCAGTACTCGGCACTAATATCCGTCGTCAGGGTCCCTCCGGCGCGGGGCAACGAACAAAGCTTGCCAACCAGATTCTCATCTCGGGCTCCATGATCGGCGTTTGCGAAGCGCTCCTCTACGCGTATAAGGCAGGACTTGATCCTGAGAACGTTCTCGCGTCGGTCGCCACCGGCGCGGCGGGTAGCTGGTCGCTCTCGAACTATGCGCCGCGCATCCTTAGGGGAGATTATGAGCCGGGTTTCTACGTCGAACATTTTGTGAAGGATATGAAACTCGCGCTCGAAGACGCTCATCGTCTTGAACTGGCCCTGCCCGGACTATCCCTTGTCCGCGATCTTTACGACGCGCTTTCTAAACGTGGAGGCGCGCGCATGGGAACCCAGGCGCTGATACTGACGCTCGCCGAGCTCTCCGGCGTCGACGCCTTTCATCAACAATCTGGAGGCGCCGCCAACTGAAAGTTAACGAGGCGAAGAGCGGACCGTTCGAAGGTGGACGCCCCTTGGTCGCAAGAATTGACCCGTCCTGCACCCTCCGAGCTGTTCGTGATCCGCTGATTTATCTAGCGCAGCTATTCTAGCAAAAGGTGATATGATGACCGAACAAACGTCTGATACTCAACCTCGGCTTTGGAACGTTCCTAACATTCTCACCATGTTGAGAATTCTCCTCGCCGTGGTGATCTTTGCACTTTTCCCCTTCAGGTTCTACCGCGTCTGTCTCGTCCTCTTTATTATCGCGGCGCTGACAGACTTTCTCGACGGATGGTGGGCGCGCAAGTATGACCAGAAGACTCAATTCGGGCGCATTATGGATCCCTTTGCGGACAAGGCGCTCGTGTGCGGAACATTTATCTGCATGGTCTCCGTTCCGCTCCTTCATGATCTTTTCGATTGCGCTTCGTCGACGAGCTCATGTCCCTTTATGCGTCTTCCGATCGGTCTTGCGTCGTGGATGGTCATTGCAATCGTTCTGCGCGAACTCTTTGTCACGATGCTGCGCGCGATGGTTGAATCGAGCGGCGGCGACTTCTCCGCAAAATGGGTTGGTAAATGGAAGACGGGGCTTCAATGCGTTGATTTGCCGCTGGGCTTCCTGATCCTCATCTTCGACGAGCGTGGCGCCGTGGCGCCCCTATGGCTCAGGATTGCGTTCGTCGCCTGCCTGTACGTCGTCGTCTATCTGACGCTCTATTCTGGTTGGATCTATATCCGCGCTGCCATGTCGATGAATAAGCAGGTCCGAGAGGTAATCGAGAGTCCCTCGAAGGACTGATCACGCGCTGCCATTTTCATTCGATACCCCCTCGCCGTGTCTGGAAGCTGCGTGCGGTCTGACGGAAAAGAGCCGAGGGCCAAGGAATCGCGATCATTTTCCAATTGATCGTTCATGAGCCCCCTCGCTCTTTGCCGCCGAAGACTCAAACACGCGACGCTTACGGACGCAGCGCCTTCCGCCGATAGTTTCGCGGCGGCGGTTTTTTAACTCTTTGCCCTTCCCGTTATGTCCCGTATACCCAACGTTCAGATTCCCCGACGCCACGTTCCTTGGGGCGTTGGCTTCGCGTTCGCGATCTTTCTTCTCTACGCTTTTGTCGCGCCCATCGTCGCGAGCGGAATTCTCTACCCATGCAAAAAATATTTTCCTAACATAGAGGAAAGCGTGGTCGCTGTTCTGCCGGCTGAGGCTGAAGCAAGCGTTCAGGATCAGCCCAACGTAGACGAGGGGTCGACAGATCCCGACGAGCCGACTTCCGAATCGTCGGGATCGTCCGCAGCGGTCCCCGACTTCGATGAAAGAGGTGCGCCTAGCAAAAGCGACGCGGGATCCACGCGCGCCTATGACGATGAAAAAATCGCCATGCAACACACGTTGGCGCGGTTGCTCATTCGCTCCTATTTTTCTCCCCACTACGCGCTTGTCGCCCTTTTGTTTTTCGTGACAGTCGTATTCCTCGCGCCGCTGACTGAGGAATTTATCTTCCGCGTTGTATTTCAAGGCGCCGCGGAAAGAGCCTTCGACGTTTCCTATCAGCCGTTGTCGACGCCAGAGATTCCGATGGCGGGGATTCCTCTCTCCGATAAAGAAGAACAAGAGAAGGAAGAGTTCCAGAGAAGGAACGAAGATCAGCGCCGACGACGCGTCATGCTGGCGATCCTCTTTCCCGCGCTACTCTTTGCCATGCTTCATATGGGGGTCCCAGAATCCTCATCCAATCCGCAGCCCCTCGACCAACTCTTCAGCCTGCTTGTAACGAGCGCCCTCGCCAATCTAGTGACGTTTGTTCTCGGCGTCTTTTTACTCGTCCGGTTCGCCGGCGCTACACGCCTGGATTTTGGATTTGAGCCTCGTCTCTCTCTGGCGAATATCTGGAATTCAACGAAGAATTGGTCTCGCGGTATCCTGCTGATGTTGATGGGCGCGCCAATCGTCTTGCTAATCAACAAGCTTGCTGAACTGGCTTTTCCAGATGCGATCGTCGCGCCGATCCCTATCTTCGTTTTTGCGCTTTATGAAGGCTGGGTCTACTACCGCACAAGAAATTATGCAACCGTTCTCGGGATGCACATGACGCTCAACTTCATAGGCTTCGCAACGCTCATCATCCTACTTTCAAACAACTGGTTTTCCGCTTGATCGTTACGGGTTTCACGTGAAACCCGTTCGAAAGAGAGCGCGTATATACAAAAAAAGGGCTTCCTTAGATCGTAGTCGATCAGAGGAAGCCCTCATTTATTCTCAAGACGTTATGCGTGGAGGAGACGTCGCGCTGCGCTCAAAACAGGAGATTCACAAGCGTCTCCGATGGAATCGCTGAAACCGCGTCTTGGAATGAATGCGTCTTACCAAGGACGCCGCTCGCGTTCAGGTTGTAGATTGAACCGACCGCGTTGGGAAATTCATGACCTCGCAGCGGCGCGACGCCGACAGCCAACGGCGAACTGGAAATCGCGGGATAGAACTTCAGCGCAAAATCAACAGGGTTATAAACGTTTAAGACTCGCGTCGGAAGATTAGCGCCGTCTCGGAAAGTTCCATACTTCCCAAAAGAGTCGTAGTCGCACGCCGCGCTAAGTAACAGAAGCGAGATTCTGCCCTTCTCCTGCTCTTCGAGTTGATCGAATTGAGCGCCTGACATGGCGATCCCGGGCCTCTTATGTCCCGTCATGTAGGGATTCGCAGTCGTTGCAAGCGTCTGCAACGCGGAACCAGCCACAATGGCGCCGAAGCTGAATCCAATGAAAGCGACGTCGTCGTCGGGATGGAGACGCCCGACAAAATTGCCAAGATCAACTCCGCGGAAGTACGCAATGTCTTGCTTCTCCATCGCGTCGATTCGAAGACGAGCGTAATAGCGTTCGGAATCCCACTTCCAGATGACAATCCGGTATTTCCTGTCAACCCCGGTCGCCTGACGAGCTCGATCAAGAATAGATTTCAGAACGAATCCGTCCTGAGTCGCGGCGGTCATATCAGTCTGATATCCATGCACGCAGATAATCGTTACTCGGTTAGGATCGTCGCTTGAAAAGAAACTCTGGCTTTCCTTTTGATTCCAGGCATGATTCTCGAGTTGCCAGAAATTCATCCCGCCGCCGGCTTGAGAAACAATCCACATCTCGTCTTCGACGTCTTCATCGGCGATCTGAGCGCTAACGCGTTCAGCGGTGGCGGCGCTGTAATAACGATTCTCAACCTCTTCGCTTTCCACGAGCGCGGATGGCTGGTCCTGTGAGTCAACCGAAAGAATAATCACTCTTCCGACGGGAGGCGAGCATCTCGGCTCCTTTCCAGGGTCGGCCTCTTGATAGGTTGCCGGCGCGTCGGGCTCTTCGAGCTGAACCTCGACTTCCGTCTCCGAGGAATCCGTGTCGGCGTCGTCAAGGATCTCTTCGACGAGAATGACGTCGCCAACGACCTTGACCGTTTCTAAAGCATCCTTCGCGTCATCCTCAGCGTCCGGATTATCGGAAGGCGCTTTTTCATTCTCTTCAACCGGTTCGAGACCTTTAAAAAAGCCCTCTTGAATTTCGAGGAAGTCTATATCAGGAAGCGCGTCGAATTTTTCATCAGCAGAGTCGACGTCGGACCCAACGATTTCATTAGAATCGAAGACGATCTCAGAGGAATATCCCGTCGATTCGTCAGCGGAGCCATACAAGTCGACGACTTCGTTGGAATCAAAAATAATCTCGGCGGTGGAGGAAGTTTTCTCCTCGACGTCCTTCTCATTGGTCTCGTCGACAAAGAACGTATCTTCATCGATAAAGGAGTCCTCGTCGTCGAAATCGTTCGAATCAAAGACAAGCCAATCGTCGTCAGTCTCGTCGGCGTCATCCGTCTCGAAAATGTCGACAAGAAGTTCTTCATCATCAATCAGGGAGTCTTCGTCGTCAAAATCATTCGAATCAAAGACAAGCCAATCGTCGTCAGTCTCGTCGGCGTCATCCGTCTCGAAAATGTCGACAAGAAGTTCTTCATCATCAATCAGGGAGTCTTCGTCGTCAAAATCATTCGAATCAAAGACAAGCCAATCGTCGTCAGTCTCGACGGCGTCGTCCGCGTCAAAAACGTCGACAAAAAGTTCTTCATCATCGATCAAGGGGTCTTCGTCGTCGAAATCATTCGAATCAAAGACAAGCCAATCGTCGTCAATCTCGTCGACGTCGTCCGCGACGAAATCGTTGATAAAGAGTTCTTCTTCATCGATCAGAGAGTCCTCCGCGTCGAAATCGTTCGAATCAAAGACGATCTCAAAGGAACTCTCGTCTTCGTCGGCCGCTTCAACGTCGTCGACAAAGAACGTATCTTCATCGATAAAGACGTCCTCATCCTCGAACTCGTTCGAATCGAAGACAAGCCAATCGTCTTCAGGCTCGTTCGCTTCGCGTGTCGCCGCGACGGTCGCAAAGTTGAAGGACGAAATCGGCTCGGTCATCCAAGCGTCGTCTTGCGAGTCATCCTCATTAACGTCGTTCGCAAAATCGATGAAGAGCGCGTCGTCGAAGAGGTCGTCGTCAAAATAGGGCTCGACAACTTCCTGTTGAGTTGCGGCGTTTTCCTCGGAGAGAAGAAGATCGCCGGCAGCTCCCATATCAAATTCGTCGTCCTGCGCTTCATCTTCATGGTCTGAAACAACGCTGACACGGACATTGGGATCAATTATCCGATTGGTTTGATCTGCCGGGTCTTCCGTAAACTCAACGACGGTATTATCTGCTGCGCCTTCCGTCGTCTCGACGTCGGCGAACCTGTCATACGTCAACGTGGCGTCGCCGGAAAGTGTGATAACCGCCACCGTCGCCGCACCTGACAATGCTATCAGCAAGAACAGGTAAAACAGCAATTTTCTAATGTGGTTCATTGTAACGCCTATATTAACTAAACAGGAATGTCATTCCAATTTATACACTGGTTATCCTTTTGAACCGAATCTCGATGAAATACGGTGCGATCGGCAAAAGGCCCTCATCTTCACGTAACGGCTATCTGCGAAGACAAGAGAACTGAAAAAGAGAGAATAGATAGGAAATAGAGAAAACAAAAACTATATATTCAGATTTTAACGTTTATTTTGCGTCCTGAGTATTAATTTACTCATTCCGCTTTATTGCCGAAATAGGATGTTACGGCGAATGAACAGCCACGAGTCGATCTTTTTCTCGCTTATCCCTCTTAGACAATAGCGCCAGTAATTCTAGTTGTATGGAATTAACCGATTAGAAGACAGGAATTCTTGAGAATCTGAGTAAAACAGGGAAAAATACTTTCGCGTGGACGCTGTCTTGACGTTACAATGATTGCGCGGTCGGCTCATTTTGTGTCCTCCCGCGTCCAAACGTTCCACGTGGAACGCGGTGGATCGATTACTGTAACTTTGACGAAGAAGTCAACGGATTGCCTAAAAATGAAAAAAGTCCTTACGTTCTCGTTAATCGTACTTCTGGCTTCCCCGATCTTTATCGGTTGCAAGAGCGGAACCAGCTGCTTCACGCGAGACGGTTCGCGTGTGCCGATTATTGGATCCTCTGCTCCTCTCGACTATGACGCCGGTCCCGTCGCCGTGACCGGTACTCGCGTTGTCAACGCGTATCCAACAAACGAAGTCATGATGATGAACGCCGCCAACGCTTATTCGCAGTGCGAACCCTGCGCGCCTTCACAGGCTGTGTGCAATCCCTGCGATCCTTGTTCTCCGACGGGCGGCCGCGCCGTTGGCACAACGGCTTCCGGATATCCTGCCGGCGTCTATCCTGGAACCTGATCTCATCGTCTGGTCCGCTCTGACCGCCATTTATTGGGGCGCCGCCGCGATATATTGAGTATCTGTAGAGTCGACCTGACACGCAGCGTCTGGTGAAGGACGTTTTGCGTCGTCGCGTCGGCTCTCTTGCTTTTGCGCCACGTCGAACGCGCAAAAAATAAAGGCGTCGTCAACCTCTCAGCTGACGACGCCATCTTGCCGCGCCCTTCTAACGGCCCATCCAACGCTCTGTTATTTTTTCTCAGCGTCTCGACGCGCTTTTTCATCGGACGCTCTCACATAGAGCATCCGTAGCTCGCTCATCATATTCGAAATCGCACGCGTCTCGTCTTCAGTACGGTTTCCTTCGGTCTTCTCAAAGAGTACGTCGATCGAGTCGATCAGGTAACTCGCCTGGTGCATAAGGAAAACGGACTTGCCCGTCGCCGGATTCGGTAGGATTCCCATCGAGACCATCGCCTGTTGCGCGATCGTCGTCGCAATCATGATAAGAGTCGGTTTAGGGAGCTCTACGTCAAATTGCGAATAGTCAATCTCTTCTTGTTGAGCCCCTGCGCCCTTCTCTCCTTCGCTCTTCTGTTCACCGCTATCGGAGCTATCGTTTTTCGTTTCTTCGTTGCAGCGCTTGTCGCCCTGATTTTCCTGGCAGCAGCATTTATCGTTCTTCTTCTCTTCGCAACCGCAACCGGCCTCGGAACCGTGGTCATGGTCGCAACAGCATCCTTCCTTCTTTTTTTCTTCGGACACGGCGTCGTTTCCTTTCTATGTTAAATTCACAACGAGGAAGCGCTTCTAACTGTCGTTATGGCGCTCCTTGTAATTTAAGCATAATTCACGCCAATTGTTTTTTCTGAATCGAGTTGTTTTTCCCCTTCTGAACGCCATAATGTACGAGTCGTCCCCTACTCTTCTTTTAGGTACTCCTATGGAAAACAATCTTCCAGTCGCCAAAAAGCGCCTTCGCTCAGCGATCAAAGCGCGACTCGCGGCGCTCAGTCTCGACCGCCGCGAGGCCGCTATGAAGCTCTATGAGAATCTCCTCGCCATGCCGCGCGTCGCCGACGCGAAAACGATATGCGTTTTCGTTGACTTCGGAAATGAAATGGAAACGCGATATTTCATTCCATGTCTCTTCGACGGACCAGGTTTTACGCGCGTCGTCGGCGTCCCCTTCTGCGTTGGCAAAATAATGCGCTTTTACAAGCTCGAACGCCCTACTCTCGCGCCCGAATCGCATGAGCCCGTCTTTCGAGACCTCGCCGCCTCGAACTATGGTATTCTCGAACCGACACTAGAACGCCAGAATTCGCCCCAACATATTGTCGCGCCAGAGGATATCGACGTCATGCTCACGCCGGGACTTGCTTTTGATCTTCAAGGTCGGCGGCTTGGTCGCGGCGCCGGTTATTATGACCGATATCTTCCGCAACTGCGGCGCGACGCGTTCATCGTCGGGATCGGCTACGAGGAGCAGCTTGTCGAAGAGACGCCCGCCGGAGAACTTGATTTTCGCGTTCACGCCGTTGTAACCCCAGTTCGCTCCGCTATTTGCAATATATAGAAAAACGTAACGATGACGATACTTTTCAATATTTAATTGTTTTTTCTCAAATATTCCAAAAATTTATTATAATCTCACCTGTCCCATATTGGAATCTTAGCGAAAAATGACTAGAATGAATCGAAGTCTCTTCGCGCCGGACCTTGCGTTCGACGATTCCAGAGAAAAGTCGCGCGTTGTTTGTCGCTGCGACGTCTATAATTTTACTCGCGCGAACCGGCAAAACTTTCGCGCAACTTGTTTAACGACAACCAAATAGGAAATTTTTCCATGTTAAACCGTTCTCTACGGCGTCTTTTAAGCCTTGCCGTCATTGTTTCCCTCGGCGCGTCCGTCGCCTACGCTCAAAACGCCGCCGACGCCCCGGAACAGGATAGGCCTGCGTCCCTGTCGCTTGATTCGCTCATGGTTGACCCGCCTGTGGCTCCTGAACCCTTCAAGATCGACGAAGCGCTGCTGACTCCTCCGGAAAACGCCACGGCCGACGAACTCTTCGAATATATCGACTCTCTTCAGACCAAACTTCCTCAGCCTCGTTCTCAGGAAGAGCTCCATACGATCGTCGACGAATACTCCAAGGCCTGTCTCCAGGTTTCGGATATGCTCCTGGCGATGGATCTTACCCCCGAGCTTCGTGAACGCGCTATCCAGCTCAAGGTTGTCTCCCTGACGACTCGAGCAAATATCGACCCTGCGGCCGCCTCCGCGCTCGATAAGTTCGTCGATGAAAACGTTCAATCGGCGAAGACGACGGAAGAGCTCGTTAAAGCGTATCAGCTTAAGCTGCAAGTTATTGCCGCGTCTAGCTTTGCCTCTCTCGATGATATCGAAGCGCTCGCCGACGAGCTGCTCGCGCATGACAATGAAGAACTTCAGGTTTTCGGCGTCGAGGTCAAGGCGCAGACCTTCCTCTCGACCGTCCAGAACACCGGCGAATTTGATCCGACGGCGTTGAAGTTTACTGAAGAAATCATCGCCGATAAAGATCGCGCGGTCGCCGTCAAAGAGAAGGCGTTGCAAATGAAGCTTGTCGCGCTCGTCATCGCTAGCGAGCTCGAGAAGGAGAAGGACGTCGACGAACAAAACGACGCTTACGCGAAAGAAGCTGAAAAACTTTTCACAACGCTCCTGACCGACGCATATTCTCTCGAACTCCGCAAGATGGTCTATCAGCTCCGCGTTCAAGTGCTGCTCGATCCGAATACGACCGACGAGCAAGCTACTGAAAAGCTCAACGCGCTGGTTGAAAAGCTTGCCAAAGAAGAGGATAGCGAACTTTACGCGCTCGGCGTCGCCGTCAAAGGGCAAATGCTCTTGAACGCCGCCAAGGACCAGGATCCAGACGCAATTGCCGCCGTTGAGAAGTACGCCAACGCCGTCTACGAGCAGTCTAAGGAAAAAGAGGAGCTCCGCACCCAAGCGATCGGGCTCAAGATTCAATCCTTCCGTCTCAAGGAAGCCGCTCAGGAGCTCCTCGAGTTCTGCAACGCCGAACTCGCTAACGATCCTTCGGAAGAACTCGCGCTCAACCTCATTCGCGTGAAGATCTCGGTCGTCACCGACATGATTCATGAGGATCCGGAATCCTTCGAGAATTATGCCGAGTTCATCGCCGAGCTGGAGAAGGACGAAGCCTACGCGGAAGCCGTTTCCAATATGTACGTCGCACGTTTCATCGGCGCGCTCTCGAAGATTGCCGAAGGCGACGCGGACATGGACGCCTTTGACGCCGAAATTGAACGATTCAAAAAGGATATTCTCGCTTGCCCGAGCTGCATCATCGGGCTCCTGATGTCTCGTCAGGACGTCGACAGCATCGGCGCCAAGAATAATAAGGACGATCTCTTTGACAAGACGTTCCAGGACGTCGTCAATTTCTGCAAAGTCGCCGATAACGAGGAGGTCAACGCGCTCGCTCAGCAGCTTGAATCCTATCAGCTCCAGATGCAGCAGATGTTCGAACAAGCGGCGCAACAGTCCGCCCCGGAAGCAAGCGACGACGCGTCAGAAGCCGAGGAGGGCGACTCCGAGAACTGACCTGCCATCGAAGCGCCTTGCCGGCGTAAATCAATAAGAAAGCGCCTTGGGCTCTTTTGAACCCAAGGCGCTTTTTTTCTGGCTCAGGACTTCTCCGATGGGCGCGGCGTTGTTCCACCTTCGCAAAGTTCGCCTCGAAGAATGGTCGTTTCTTTATCGGCCGTCACGCCCAGACGAATCTTTGAGCCCTTGATTTCGAGGACGGTGATATTGACGCCGTCGCCGACCCGGACGCTTTCACCAGGTTTTCTGGACAGCACAAGCATGACAAATCCTTTCGTAAATTTAAGCCGAATCCATTCGACTGATTCCCCAAAATGAGGACTCCGTCTCTACCGGTTTGTCGTACGCGTTCCGGCGAGCTTCACGAGACGATAGCGCTCGCCGTTTGGTTTGTAAAACATGATCCGGTTGTTTTTCTTTTCCCAGATCGCGCTGAAATCGACTCGTCGAGGACCATGCACGCAAAAGATCATCCCGCAAAGCTCGCCATGGGTGCGAAGGGGCGTCGACGTTGTCGGAAACGCGTCGGCGAGAAGATCGTTGTCTGCACAAAGAGCTGAATATACGTATTCTTTAAGTTCATCCATCGTGTTAATAACGGTCGTGTCCGTCGTTACGGTCATATTTCTACGCTCGCTCGAGTTTACTTTCACTCCGCTTGCGCGGTGAAATCGACTCGACGTCAGGGGGAGGGGAGAAGAAAGACATTTGTTAATGTGGGTAAAAAAAATAAACCACATAAACAAAGTCTCTCATGTACGAACGAATTATCGTCCCACAATCAAGCTCGACTTGTCCATTTTCAACTCAAAAAAGAGTCTTGAAGCCAAGACGTTATTCCTAGAGCGCACATTCGTCACATCCGTTATTTTGAAAAAAATGCTATTTGCCCATGACGCCTTGAAAGCGGGGCGCTTGCGTCCTTCCGCTGTACCAGGACGCAAGCGCCTGCGTATGACGCCGTCATTCGTCGACGGGCAACTCGCTGGACATCATCCGAGCGCCATTCGCCGTGACAAGGACGTCGTCCTCGATTCGGATTCCGCCCCAGCCGGGGAGATAAATCCCGGGCTCTACCGTCACGATCATATTTTCCACGAGTAGGTCCGTTGCGTTCGGCGAAAAACCGCCAAAATCGTGGACGACTCGGCCTATTCCATGACCGAGCCCGTGACCAAAATAATCGCCGTAGCCCGCGTCGCGTATCGAATCGCGCGCAATGCTGTCAATTTCGTTACATGGAACGCCCGGCTTGATCGCCTCGATCGCTTTATCGTGGGCCTCGAGGACGATCTGAAAGATCTCGTTAAACTTGGCGCGATATTCACGAGCCGCCTCCGATTGGCCGCGCTCTGTTAGATAGCTGCGCGTCAGGTCGCCGACATATCCTTCTTTCTTCGCGCCCCAGTCGATCAGAACCATCTTTGCGTCGCCGAGACGTCCGACGCTCGTGGGAATCGCATGGGGCAGGGCGGCGCGCTCGTCAAAGGCGACGATCGACGGGAAAGAAACGTCGTCCGCGCCGAACTTGCGCATCGTATATTCCAGTTCGTTGCGGATATCGATCTCGCTCGCGTCTGAGCCAACCGCCGCTTTGATCTCGCGGTACGCCGCGATCGAGACGTCGATAGCGCGCTGAATTGCTTCGATTTCATCCGAATCCTTAACCGAACGGAGTCGCTCGACGTCAGATTCGCGACCGATAAAGTTCAGATCTGAAAAACGCGCGCGCAACGCTTCGTAAAGGGAAAGCGTCGTCGATTGCGACTCGATTCCTACTTTGACGGGGCGTACGGACGAATACTTCGTATTGGAGATCGCGACTTCCAGGAGTTCGTGCGTCGATTGACCGCTGCTGCGAATCTCAGCGCCAATGTCGGGGCACTCCTGCGCAATTTGCTCCTCAAAACGCGTGTCGCTGAGGATGCAAGCTCCCGAATCGCCGATCCAGAGAAAGGAGTCGTCTCCTTTGAAGCCCGTTAAATAAGAGACGTTGACTGGATCCACCACTAAATATCCGTCGAGTCCCGCGTTGGTCATGACGTCGACCAGCTTTTCGCGCCGCGCGCGTTCGCGTTCGCTCATATCCGTACCTTTCGAAAGTTTACGCGCCGTTCCATCGGAACGCCACGCTATTCTCTAAAATAAAAAACGGAGGACGCGAACTTGCCGCCGTCCTCCGCATATGATTCTGATTCTCTGGTCTTTTGACGCCGCTGCGTCAAAGATTGATTTACTTCTTGTTTAGCATCTCCATAACGCGATCGGCGATCGCTTTAACGAGCGCCTCGGTCTGGGGATCCTTGCCAAGTTCGACATTGTTGTTAAGGATCGGATTGGACGCGCAACCGCAGGGCTGCTTATCGTCGCTGCGCTTGAAGGTCGGCGGGTTGAACGCGCGATGAGCGACGCCAGTCTCTTTCCAGCTGTCGCGGAAGATATCGTTCGCGCAAAGCTCGCAGTTCTCAAGATCAAGTCGCGGATCCTTGATACCCCATTCCGTCTTGAGCTGGAGAAGAGCTTCCGCTTCGTCCTTTGTAAAGTAACTCGTACGTCCAAGTTCGCGTGAGATCATGAGAATATGGCAATAAGCGTTGAGGACCTCGGTGAGCCAGTACGCCTTTTCGACGGTCGGTCCAAGGCTAACGGTGCCGTGATTCGCGAGAACGATAATGTCGGATTTGTGGATATACGGGAGAACCGTATCGGCAAATTCCTGTCCGCCAGGAATAGCGTACTTCGCAATCGGTACGTCGCCCATGTAAATATCAACTTCGGGGAGGACGCACTGGGGGATCGCTTCCCTTGCAATTCCAAAGGCCGTAGGATAGGGCGGATGACAATGCAGAACCGAACGAATCTCGGGTCGCTCCTTCATGATCGTCAGGTGAAGGAAGATTTCGCTGGTGCGCTTCCGCGTGCCGGCGATCTGGTTGCCTTCCATGTCGACGATGCAGAGGTCCTCGGGCTTCATGAAGCCCTTACAAATCTGCGTTGGGGTGCAGACAACGCGATTCTCGTCAAGTCGGTAACTGATATTGCCGTCGTTCGCGGACGCAAAGTTCCGATTGTACAATCTACGACCAATATCGCAGATTTCATCTTTAATTTGGTGCAAATTGAGCATAGCTGTTCCTTTTGCTATTTATCTACATCGTCGACGCCGCCGCGTCGCACGCCTTTGGATTATTTCATTCCCCTCGCGCCGCCGCAAGCTCTGCGACAACCTGAGCGTCAATTTCGATTCTGTCGATAATTGCGCCGCCAAACGCGTCGACGGGACGAGGATTTTCCCTCCCGAATGGCGCCGCCGCTTCCGAACCTTCGCTGAACGCCAGCCATTCGCCAATCGCCGCCGAACAGTCGTCGTAAAGGACGAGCTCCGACCCGACAGTGCGTGGAATCGAAGAGTTTGCGAGGCGATTCGCCGCTTCGTCGACGCGCTCTTCAACTCCAAGGTTGCGGCGATCTGCGTCCGCGATCGTTTCATTCGCCGCCTCGATAGGATCGGGATCCGCCAAATCTTCGAAGGTTAAGGGCCGGACTATCTTAAACTGCGCGCCGATCAGGGACGGATGCGCGCTGCTGAGAACGACCTTGCCAATTACCTGTCCAATGCGCATCGTTTTCGCCTCACTTCAGGTTCGTGTAGAAGTCGACGATCTGACGCGCCTGGTATGCGCCAAGGTCGCGCGGATCTACGATCAACGTATTGGCGTCGGTCGCCTGGAGATCGCGCTTCGCCTGCGCGACGGAGAACGCGACGACCGCGCGAACTCCATGCTTTCTATTCGCCCAAACAGACGCGATCGCGCTGTCGTGAGTCATAATGACGGTCTTAAGGGAGGAATTCGCCTCCAGCTCGTCCGCGATCGACTGCGTCGTCTTCTTGAGGCAGTCAAATCTCTTTTCGACGAGTTCCGCGTTGCGCGAAAGGTAATGGACGACGACGCTCGGCGCGCGCTCATCTTCGGGAAGATGCGTCGCTAAAAAAACGCGAACGCTCTTCTTTATCTTCGCCGACGTCTTTCGGTTCACGCCGACGGGATCCTCCAACGAAACGTTTGATGCGGAAAGGGTGACGCGAGCGCCAGACGATTTCAAGCCGGTCGTCCCGACGCGGTCGAGCTTCGACTGCGACGTCTCGCCGCGAGCGACGACAACGCCCCTTTTCGCTAGCTCGTCGCGAGCTGCCGGCGTAATAACGGCGTTCTTGCGGATGCGCCAGGTCTTAAAGTTGGACGACGCGGCGATCCTTTCAACGGTCTCGACAACGAGGATTCGCTCGGAAACGTCGAGGACGTCGGACTCAACTTTCGCGTCCGACGCCGACGTCCGGCGCGGCGCGTCGTCGACGCGCGTCAACGCCTCGCTTGGGTTCCCGGAGGAGGAAGCAGGGGACTCCTTACGAAGATCGGCCATCACGGCGGCGACCAATTCGTCTAAATCCCAGTTCAGTCCATTCATTCTTCCGTATCCGTTTTCTTTGCCGAATCAATAACGCCAACGATTGACCATCGCGCGGGGCTCAGTTTAGATCGAACTACCTCGTTGCGCGTATACGAACCGTCGCTTGAAATGAGCACAAGGTCGCCCACGCCGGCGCCGAGATTGTCGTAAACGATCTGAGGATCGCCCTCAGGCGTTCCGTCCGTCGAAATCGCCTGCGCGATAAGCAACTTCTGGCCCATGAGGGAATCGTGTTTAACGATCGAAGTCGCATAACCGATGATTCGCGCGCGGTTCATTCGTGAGCTTCCATTGCTATCGTCCGCCAGCGAATCGTTGAAGAACGGTTCACTGGCGTTTAAAGTGTCTTCGTCTCAACGCTCCTGCCGACGCCTTCGCGGACGCGCGGCAGGAAAGAGGAGCCTATCGTCATCTGCCAAGAATGTGCAGGCTGTCGACCATCGCGCAACGACGGCTGCGCGTAAAGGTCAACGGACGCGTAATGCCTTCGCCGGTCGGTCCGGCGATCGAGTACGAGCCATAGCCTTCGCCGCCGCCGCCGTTACCGGCGGAGCTCGGACCATTCTTCACAAAAATCGTCGTGTTGAGCAGTTTACCCATCTTCGTCATATTGACGACGTTATTGGAGTGGATGATCGCCGTGTGATGGAATCCATGTTCCATTTCGTAAGCGCGCTGGATCGCCTCGTCGACGTCTTTGCAACGAACGAAGGGAAGGAAGGGCATCATCTGCTCGACAGGGACGAATGGGTTTTCGTAATCGGTTTCGCCGTAAAGCATTTCGACGTCGTTGGGAACGTTCTTGCCGATACCGGCGGCCAGGACGGCCGCGTCTTTACCGAGGAATTCGCGGCTCGGAACGTTGCGCCGCTGATCTCCTTCGCCGACCTGAACGATTCCGCGCTGCGTCATCGCGGCCGTCTCCGCCGCGTTCAAACGCACTGCGCCGGCGCGCTCCATAGCGTCCATCATCTTGTCAAACACGGAGTTAACGACGAATACTTCCTTCTCCGCAAGGCACAGGAGATTGTTGTCGTACGCGCCGCCGAGGATAATCGAGCGCGCCGCGCGATCAAGGTCCGCGGTGTCGTCGACGACAACCGGCGGGTTACCCGGTCCTGCGACGATCGCGCGCTTAGACTGCGCCATCGCCGCCTTAACGACGCCTTCGCCTCCCGTAACGACCAGAAGGTTGATCTTCGGATGCTTGAAGATCGCGTCGGCGGTTTCGAGGGTCGGCGTGATCATGACGCACATGAGGTTATCGATCCCGTATTCCCCGTAGATCGCCTGGTTGAAGCGCTTGACGCCCTCGGCTGCGATTTTGCAGGCGTGAGGGTGAGGATTGAAGACAACCGTATTGCCGGCGGCGATCATATTAATCGCGTTGTTCGCGATCGTTGGAAGCGAGTGGGTGCTCGGGGTGATCGCGCCAATCA
The DNA here is from genome assembly GCA_050949645.1 of Thermoguttaceae bacterium. GTDB lineage: Bacteria > Planctomycetota > Planctomycetia > Pirellulales > Thermoguttaceae > RUG369. Next base: position 2,697,978 of record JBMNGC010000001.1, on the reverse strand, counting down.
CGCCAAAGGGCGCGTGTTCGATCACGGTGAGACCATAGTCGCCGCTGAAGACCTCGGAAGAAAGCGCTTCGACTCCCTGCGCGTTATAACCGACGTTCAGAAGCTTGTCGATCTTGTGCTCAAGGCGCCCAATTTTTGTTTCTTCAAACTCCTTGGTTCCAAGCTCGACGCTCTGTTCGATGCAGATGCGTCGAATTTCGTCGATCATCTTCTTCCGTTCGGCGATCGTTCGGCGAGAGAGTTGATCATACGCTTCGTTTGCGGCTTCGATCGCCTCGAGCGGATCATCGAAGAGGCCGTAGCGACCGGCGTAACTCTTCGGGGCGACTCCTCCGCCGACCGCGCTCGCCGCCGAGACAGAACCGCCAAGTCGGTTCAAAACTTCCTGAAGTACGCTTCGCACCAGCGCTTCATTAACTTCCGCCATGTTATCCTCGCTTCTATGAAAGAAAAACGCGACCTTCGAGCCTCGTCGGCGCTTTGCGCTGAGCGACACGAGCTATGATCGCTCCCCAGGCAGCCGTCGTTTTTCTCGCTAAATATTCTCTATACGATCGTTTTCCGCCGCGACGCAACGCAACGTTATTCCAGCGGCACGTTGTCCTGGCCGAGCATGACGGCGTCGATGACGCCGACGATGGTGCAGTCCGCTGGCAGATTCTTTGTTTCGGGCGTCATGCGCGCGCTCGAGCCCTGAACGACCAGCACAAACTCGCCTTCGCCCGCGCCGACCGTGTCCACCGCGACCAGCGATCGGCTTGTCGTAATAAAGCGGTCGCGCGTCTGAGGATCGACAACGTAAGGCTCGATAAGCATCAGCTTAGCGCCTACCATCGATCCCGCCTTCTGCGTTGACACGACCGAGCCGACAATCTTTGCGATAAACATTCTGCAATTTTCCCCAGCGACCCGCGCGGCGGCGGTCCGAAACGACTCGTTTATTTTTTGTATTTGTTAGAGACGCTCTGTTGCACGCTTCTCTAACAATTCCTTTGTCTGACGACCGACGATGATTTCTTCGTTCGTCGGAATAACCCAGATTTCTACGCGACTGTTCGGCGCGCTAATCTTGGCTTCCACGCTATGAACCTTTTCGTTGGCGTCTTTATCAAGAACAATTCCAAGCTCGTCGAGCCCCGAAACAACGGCCTCGCGAATCTCGGTTTGATACTCGCCAATGCCTCCCGTGAAGACTATCATGTCTGCGCCGCCAAGTTCGACGAGGGACGCGCCGAGATAACGCCGGACGTCGCCGACAAAGACCTCAAGCGCAAGCTTCGCGCGCTCGTTACCCTTGTCGCGCGCCTCCGCAATATCGCGGACGTCGCCGCTCACGCCGCTTAGGCCGAGCAAACCGCTCTTCGTCGCGAGCGTCGTGAGAAGTTCATCCCATGTTACATTAAGCTTCTTCGTAAGGTAGTTGCACCAGAATGGGTCAAAGTCGCCGCAACGGTTGTTGTTCATCAAACCGGATTGAGAGCTTCCGCCCATGCTCGACGCGCGACTCCAACCGTCGGCGATCGCGCACACTGAACTCGAACCGCCAAGATGACAGCTCACGATGCGCCGATCCTTGCCGAAGAGGTCGCGACAACGCGTCGCAATATAGCGATGACTCGCTCCGTGGAAACCGTAACGTCGCGCGCCATACTTTTCTGCCCATTCGTAAGGCGCTCCGTAATACCGGTTGCGGTCCGGAATCCTCGTGTGGAACCCCGTCTCAAAGGCGGCGACAAGAGGAATTTCCGGTAGCGCTTCGCGAAGCATCCGCATCGCGCGTACATAAGGAGGATTGTGCGCGGGTAGCACCGCGTTAAACTCCTCCATCGAGGCGAGAAGATCTTCCGTCACCGGCTGCACGCCGGTGTAGTCCTTCGCAAAGACGGCCTTGAACCCGATTCCTGCGATCTCGTCGGTACTCCCGAGGCAACCGGTTTCCGGATCCGTGAGCTGACGGAGACATTCCCGAACGGCGACGCCGTGGTCGGGAGCGGAGACGTCCTCTTCCTTCTTGAAATCGCCGATCGTGATCTGACACGGACTCGACTCTTCGCCGATACGTTCCACGCGCCCTCGCGCCATAAGACGTTCGTCGTCCATGTCGTAAAGGCTGTACTTAAAGCTTGTCGAACCTAAATTTGCAACCAGAATTTTCATGATTATCGACAACTCGGGTAAGGCGTGACGCCGCGCTCTGCGACGCGGCGTTTACAACGTTCGAATACGTCGCCGCTCAACGACGTGATAAGCGTCTCAGCAGCGCAATGCGCCGATATCACGCGGTGAACGCCTCGACAAGGCCGGCGGACGGACGCGGAATCACATGGGCGGCCTTGAGCTCGCCGCAAGACTCCGCGGCGGCGGCGCCAGCGTCAACGGCGGCGCGAACGCTTCCAACGTCGCCGCGGACAACGACCGTCATCAGACCGGCGCCGATCTGAATCCGCTTAATAATCTCGACGTTCGCCGCCTTCGCCATCGCGTCGGCTGCGCTAACAAGAGCCAAAACGCCCTTTGTTTCGATCAATCCAATAGCGTCGTTCATTTTAGATCCTTTATATATATATGTATCTTTTCTTTCATGCGCGTAGCGCTTCGGAGGACCAGCGGTCTAAATCGAACTTTAAAGTTCGTTTAGCGCAGTCACTTGGAGGCCGACGCCTTTTTCGCCGCCGGGAGCGCCTTCTCAATGTCGGTGTTCGGACGAGGAATGACCTGAACGCCAGTGATTTCACCGATACGAGACGCAGCCGCGACGCCGGCGTCGGTCGCCGCTTTCACCGCCGCGACGTCGCCCGTCACGTAAACGGTAACAATGCCGCTGCCAGGCTTGTCCCAACCAAGGAACTGGACGTTCGCCGCCTTCATCATCGCGTCCGTCGCCTCAAAAAGGGTGACGAACCCTTTGCCTTCAATAATACCCAACGCTTGCATCAGTAGATCTCCAGTTTCACTTTTTGTAAATCGCCGACGCAACTCGTTAACCGAAACCGAATAACTTGTCGCGACCGCTATTGAATTTTATTTTATCGTCGAAGTGATCGCGTTCGTGAAATTCACGCGCGCGATCTTCCCGCTTATTCCGCTTATTGCTTAATAAGTTCGATTTTCGTCGCATGCTCGAGGTCGACCGCGTTCCCTTCGTCAGTATCGAGGTGAACCTCAAGCTTAATATTCTTGCCAACGCGCACCAGCACGTCCTCGAAAGTCGTACTGCAAACGCCCGATTCGATGCGGAGCTTCATCTTATCCTTGTCTTTCACCCCGTAATACGCGGCGTCTTCCGGACCCATATGTACGTGTCGCGCGGCGCGAATCACGCCTTTTTTAAGCTCCACGACTCCCGCGGGCCCTACAAGGACGCACCCGGGCGTACCGTCAAGATTGCCGCTTTCGCGGATAGGGGGGTTAAGACCAAGAGAAATGGCGTCGGTGAACGCAAGCTCGACCTGGGATTCTTTACGCGTCGGTCCAAGGATGCGAACCGCAGGAAGCATTCGCTTGCGAGGACCGATAAGCATGACGGTCTCGTTCGCAGCAAAATACCCGTCCTGATAAAGATCCTTCATCTTGGTGAGCTGCTTACCAGGTCCGAAGAGCGTTTCAACGTCGGCGTCCGTCAGATGAATGTGACGCGCAGAAATGCTAACAACGAGCGGCGATTTGCGAGGCTGAACGGTCGGCGATACGGGTGCGGAGGAAAATGAGGCGTCGTTGGCAAACGCGGCGACCACCGCGTCGGCAACGCCTTCCTCAGAGCCTTGGGTTTCACGAAGCAACTGCCTCACGATCGCTTCAAGAGTATCTCTGCTGATATTTTTGGATGCCATATATTCGCGTCCCCGTTCGATGCTTTCATGTTCTCCGCCGCGCCGGAACAAGATTATCAATTTTAACGAGTTTATCGTTATTTTTTACCTTATCCAAACGACGCGGATCCCATCGATATCCAATTGTAGCGTTCTTTCAACCAAATCAAAGTGCGTTCCATAAAAAAAGCATTTTTTGACTGTTTTGATATAACGATTGTACAGGTTATTCCGCGCCGCCCGAAACAAAAATTTTTAACGTCTTGTCGACCCTGCCAAAGAGCTTACAATCGGCGCGTCCTTTTGCGCGAAGTTACTCGATAAACGACGCGCTTCCTGACTAGATAAGCGACCTGTGAACGCGTCCGGAACACGCATGTCAAAAACACTCAATTTTCTCATCAAGACGCTCCTTACCGTCGGGCTCTTCTCGTATCTTATCGCTCGCGCGCTACAGGGGTCGGCGTTCTCGGAGCTTAACGTACGCGCGCTACAGCTCGACTATCTAGCGCTCGGGTTCCTGTTCAATCTAATCGCGACGACAATTACCATCATTCGATGGCGCACGCTTGTCGAGGCGCTCGACACGCCGCTCTCGCTCCCAAACGCGCTCAAATTCGGATTTATTGGATTCATGTTCAACCTGTCGCCCGTGGGAATTGTTGGAGGCGACGCCGTCAAGGTTTACCTCCTCGCCAGGAAGACGCGTATGCCAGTCGAGCGCGCGACGGCAAGCGTCGTCCTCGATCGTGTCATTGGGCTCTACGTGATGTTCATTCTCGGACTAGCGGTTGTCTTCTTAACGGGCTTCCACCATCGAACGGAACCCCTTGCGCTCCTGGCGACGCGCGGTCTTGTTGCGCTGACAATCGCAACGACCATATTCATGGCGTTCGTCGTCGCGCCTTCGAGCCGGAAGAACATGCGTCTGACAATCGCGTCGAAGGTTCCCCTCGTCGGCGGGATCATGAGAAAGATCACTGCGGCAACGCTCGCCTATCGCCATCGAAGGCGAGTTCTTTTCCGAGCGTTTCTCGCAACGTTCCTCGTCCATTTTAGCTTTGCCATCTCCTTATATTTTCTAGCGAGAGGATTGTTTGCACGCGGGCCGTCCCTGATCGATCACACGATCCTTTACTGCGTCGGGAACGTCGCTTCCGTCATTCCTCTTTCCGCTGGCCCGTTCGAATACTTTCTTGACGAACTTTATCCCCTCTTTTCCATCCCAGGTCACGCGAACTTTGAGATCGGCTACGGCATGACGATCGGCGTCGCCTACCGACTCTCAACAGTTTTAGTTGCGTTGGTCGGCGTCGCGTATTACTTTCTTTCCCGCGAAGACGTTGCCTACGCGCTTAAGGCGGCCGAGCGCGGCAAAGACGTCGAATCCAATGACAGCGGCAATCCCTAGAGCCAGATAGTAACCATCTCATGTCGCGAGGAACAGATCTATTAAGATTAAAATAAACCTATCCCCGGGGATGGGATAAAATTACTCTTTAACGCACATACGCGCGCTCGAGCGCGCACGCCAGTAATTACGTACAAAGGTCCCGACGAAAGACTGGACGGCAATAATTCCTTTCTATTTATATATATTTTGACAGGCTTGGGGCAGGTAAGAGCCGGTTAAGATCACTCAAAATAATCGAGTCCGTACGGTGGGAGAAAACGAACTAAGCAGCTATCAACTGCTTGATAAACGGCTCTATACAACTAATAAAATCGTTATAATACTAATCCTGGTCGTGACTTACAAAGGACTATATATCTCACCGATTTCCGCGTTGGGCGCTCCGATCTTTGGATCATCATCCACATAATATTATGTGCGTGTTCGACTCCATGGATCGGCGCATGACTGATAATTTTTCTCTCTCCCTAAGAACCTCTTTTTGAGAAATCGCGGCAGATGGAATTCATTGGAGATATATTTTTTATCCCTGAATTTTTAAGAAATTTTCTGAGCCTGCACGTACCTTATTCTTGCCTCTTATAACTGCCATGCCTCCATAAGAATCATTGGGAGGAAAGAGCCGACAAAATCTCTGTCGTCCGCTTGCGTTCTGGCATTTTTTCTGCATTTCTACTCAATTTCTTATGTGGATTACCTGTATGCTAATTGTATATACTATGTCAGTATTTTTTAGAAGCAACATTTTCATTTAATTAAGATTTTTTAATTAACAATTCTCAGACGACAATCTACACTATATTTACTATTAAAAAATAGCTTCTCCACTAAAGAATCGCAAAATTCTACTCCTTTGATATCAGCGGCTTACGCTCTAATAATACGGTGTTACCTACAAAAAATCACGAGTCACTACTACTATTACTACATTAATAAATAAAAAATAATATAGTTAAAACAACTTTTCTGAGTTAATTCATTATCTGTTTGGTAATGTATGCTGTCATATATGCTAGTTATTAGGGATCGTTTGGTTGATCGGTTAGCTAGGAAATAGCGCTTGTCGGCAAGGCGCCAGAGACAAAGGCAAGAGAAAAAATCGAAATTATCATTCGCGTATAGTCGATATGTTTGCTGGCGCCTTCACTTGATAGGTCGCTAGCAATACTGGACAGGTTGCTCCCCAAGTGTAAAATAGCAGGGTTGAAACTTTAACTCCGTGTGCCAGAAATGGCATGCGATTTCTTCGAGGAGTCTTCCATGAGAATTCGGTGCCAACGCGGCAAATTCGTGCCGCTCTTTTCTGTGATTGAAAGATTCACGTCGACGAGAGACGTACAGCAGGTCATTCAGAATGTGAAGATCGTTGCGAACGAATCCGGCGTCACTCTCATGGCGACTGACCGCGAAGTGAGCGCTCGTGGCGAATTACCGCAGGATGACTCTATCATTGTCGAACGCGCCGGCGAAACGATTCTTCCCGCCAAGCTCCTGAAAAAGGTCTTTGCCGAATCGACGGCCGATGAATTCCTGATTGAATTGAAAGACTCCGGTTTAACGATCGAAGGGCGGAACGCCAATTATCGCCTCGACATGATCAGCGAACCTGAAACTTTCCCCGCAGTCGCGTCTTTCCAAGCAACGTCCTTCTATAAGATTCCTGTCAATTCTTTTAACCGACTGGTGGGGCGCACTGTCTTCGCAACGGAAACCAATAACTCGCACTATGAGCTTCGGGGAGTGAAGTTCTTTTTCTCCAAGGATCGAGTGACCGCCGTTGCAACTGACGGTCGACGACTCGCCTATCAGGAGTGTTCTGCCGAAGCGGTCGCGGAGGATCAGAACGCTAAGGAAGTTGAAGACAAAGAGGCGATCTTTCCCACTCGCGCGCTTAACCTCGTCAAAAACGCCGACGCTGACGCTGATGAGATCCTCATTGCGGTTCGCGATACGGAAGCGCAGATAAAATTTGGCAACATTGTCGTTTCGACTACGCTGATGACGGGGCGTTTCCCCGACTGGAATACGATCGTCCCCGAGAAGGCTCAGAAAAAGCGCGTCGATTTCATTGCCGACGAGCTCGCGCGCTCGATCCGTCAGGCGGAAATCGTGGCGACCGAAAATAAACCGGGCGTCTGGTTCAAATTCGAAAAGGGCAAAGTGAATATCACCGCCGCGGGCGACGCGACGGGCCAATCGAACGTGGAGTTGCCCCTGACTTACGATAGCGAGCCGTCGGAATTTCGCCTCGACTCAAGGTTCCTCAACGAGTTTCTCCGAGAAATTCCCGCTGAGGAGACGGTCGCGCTTTACTTCAGCGAGAACGACTACCGAACGCTCTTCGAAACGTCCGACGGGTATCGCTACGTTGTGATGCAGCTGGTGTGATCGACGCGATGCGGGTTGCTGCGAGAAACGATCCTTAAAAAATATGATGCGGATAATCGATCGAATGGCGTTACGACGCCGCGTTACGTTCGCGTTAGCGACGTTATGCGCGGCGTTTTTAATATTCGCGCCGCGCGCCGTCCCGGCAAAAGAACCGGAACGCTATGAGTTCAACGACCAGAAGATGGGCGTCCCGATAAACCTGATCCTCTACGCGGAGAATCAGGAGAAGGCGTCGGAAGCCGCCGACGCCGTCTGGAAGCGTTTCGATGAACTTGACGCGATCCTTTCCGATTGGGATCAGGAAAGCGAAGTGATACGCGTTTGCCGCGCCGCCGGGGAAACGGGCGATTTTGTGCACGTGAGCGACGACTTGCGACGCGCTCTTGCTGAAGCGCGCCGATATGGCGAGCTGACCGACGGCGCTTTCGACGCGACGGTCGGACCGGTTGTCAAATTATGGCGACGCAGTCGTTATTTTCATGATTTGCCTCCCGCGCGCGTCCTTGAATCGGCGAAGCAGAGGGTCGGCCCGAGCGTTTGGGAGCTCGACGAACGCGGCGTGCGCGCCGATAAGAACGTCCGATTCGACTTCGGAGGGATTGGGAAGGGGATAGCGCTCGACGAAGCGCTGCGCATTTTACGCGAGCTTGGAGTGAATTCAGCGCTTGTCAACGCCAGCGGCGATCTACGCCTCGGCGATCCCCCTCCTGGGAAAAAGGGGTGGACCGTCGGAATCTCGTCGTTAGGCGAAGAGCCCGCGTGGTATCGCGAACTTTCAAACGTTGGGGTTGCGTCGTCTGGCGACGCAAATCGCTATATAGAGATCGACGGAATTCGTTATTCCCATATAATTGATCCTCGAACGTGCGATCCGCTGACGCGACGTTGCGTCGCGACGGTTCTCGCGCCGACGGCGACGACCGCCGACGCGCTCGCGAGCGCGCTATGCGTGCTGGGGCCCGAGGAAGCCCCCGAAATCTTCGAGCGAATCCGACGCGAGGGGATCGGCGACGGAAAGGAGCTTGCGCCATTTGAATACGCGCTTTTTGCGGTCAATGGCGACGCGGATCCTCCGTATGAAGACGATCAGATCGACGTCTTAACGACCGCGTTTTTTAAAGACGACTGCGCCCTCGCAACGAGCGAGACGTCGGAACTCGAAGGACAGAAGGACGAGAGCTCTGGCGACGGAGTCGAGTAGCGACGTAATCCGCGCCGTGCACGACAGAGGAGCTCTTTTCCAGCAAATGGTCGGACAATCATGCAAGCGCCAACGGCGTTTCCAGGAGAAACAAGAGATCCGCTATGAAAAAAGATCATCCCGAGCTATCGATTCCTGATTTTCAGGCGTTGATTCGTAAAATGTACTTAGAGAAGGATATCGAGCGCGGCATATCGGGTACCTTCATGTGGCTTGTCGAGGAAGTTGGGGAACTCTCAACGGCGCTTCGGAGCGGAACGAAGGAAGAGATGGAAGAGGAATTCGCCGACGTCATCGCATGGGTGACGACGATCGCCAACGGCGTCGGCGTCGACCTTAACAAAGCGTTGATCGACAAATACGGCGCAGGGTGTCCCGGATGCGGCAAACTGGTGTGCGAATGCCCTGACTCTGAGAAACCGTGACGTCCTGGGCGACGTCAATCTCGTTGAGACAGTTTCAGACGACTGGTAAAGAAAGAGATGACTCCAATCCGAACTAACATGTTCGAATTCCTGAGGTTGCGATCGCGCCTTTGGCAGTTGTTCGTCGCGTGGGCGGCGGTTGCAGCGTTGTCGATCGCAAGCGTTCCCTGTCGCGCGGACGACGCTGAAGGGAATTCGGGGGAACGCAGCGGTCAGGAAACGGCTCGAACTCTGATTTCTGGAGTAGACGTTGGAATTGCCGGCGTCTATAAAAACGGATTCCGGACGCAGATCGTCGTTGCGCTTGGGGAAGCGACCCCGAAAACGAACGTTGTTTTGGAGCTTGAGACGCGCGATACAGACGGCGCTCCGTTCGTCGTCAGCCGCCAACCGACGTCCGAGGAACTCGCTTCAGGCAAAGCGGAACTCAGTTTCTTCCTACCCAAAGCGTCGGAAAAATTGACGGTTCGGGTCATCGGCGGCGCAAAGATCGTTGACGAACAGACCTTTGCTCCTGGAAGTTCTCAGAACGTTGAGGCCAACGTAGCGTTTGAAGCGCCCGCGAGTCCGGCTAAGCCGATCTACCTTGTTGTGGGAGACGACAAGCTCGGATTTCCCGAGGCGTTTGGCGAGCTCCGTTTAAAGGAGGAGCGACGTCCGGCGATTATCAAAATCGATTCGTTAGACCAACTCCCGACTGACTATCGTTCCTATGAAGCGGTCGATCGTCTTTTTCTTACCACAACCGACGTTTCGCTCTACGACGGCTACAACGCCGATTCGCCTCGATTGGCGGCCATTGAAAAGTGGGTTCAGACCGGCGGTTCCGTCGTGATCCTTGCTGGGAAAGATTCTGTTCCTCTCCTTTCAGACGGGGGAGTGTTGGCGAATCTCAGTCCTGGCCAATCCGTTTTGCCGCGCACGCACGAATTTCGCACCGTCAACGCGTTTACCAGCGATCTTCAAAATGTGAAGAACCTGTTGATGGGAACGCGTTCGAATCCGTTCCTCCAGACGCCGGTTCTCTCGGAGCTCAAGGACGGCGCAAACGTCGAGATGCGGGAATTTGAGACGCCGCTGCTGGTCACGCGCGCCGTGGGATTCGGTTCGACGATATTCTTTGCCGCCGACCTGGCCGAAGCGCCAATTTCTAACTGGTCAGGACGCGGTCGGCTCCTACTCAAGATTCTCGGGCTCGACCCCGACGCGCCATCGGGGCAGGGTAGTCTAACTCCTTCGGTTAACCGCGGCTACGTTGATTATTCAGGTCAGATCCGCAGCGCGCTCGATCGCTTCGACGGCGTGCGCCCCACGTCCTTCGCGCTTATTGCGACGCTGCTCCTCTTCTATGTCATTGTGATCGCGCCGCTCGACTGGTTGGTCGCGAAAAAATTGCTCAAGCGTCCTATGGTCACCTGGGCGACGTTTCCGATCTTTGTGATCGTCTTCATTGCGATCGCCGTTGGTATTCTCCGCGCGAGGACCCCAAACGAAGCGACGTTCAACCAGCTTGATTTGTTCGACGTCGATCTCGCGTCGGGGAGCGCGCGCAATTTTTCGTGGTTCGGAGTCTATTCTCCGACGGGCGATCGCTACGACGTGCAATATCATTCCGCTCTTTCCTGTCTGCCGATGGAGGGGGAATCTGACGTCGATATTACGCCGTTGCCTCTTTCCGGTTCGGCCCTTGGCGGCGCGGAACAGAAGAGTTTTATGCCGCGTCTGTGGGAAGAGCCCTATCGCTTAGAGGAGGGCGTGATTCGCTACGTGCCGTCCGCGCCGCGCTCGAGTAAAAGCTTCGTCGGACGTTGGACGGGCAAAGCGTCCGAACTCCCGCCGGCGCCCGAGCTGAGCGACGACGGGCTAAGCCTGCGCGGCTCGATCGTTAATCCTTTCGACGTCCCGATCTACTCGGCGTACGTTGTTTATAAAGGCGGCGCGTGCGCTCTGGGGACGCTTCCGCCGGGCGAAACGCGAATCGAACGCGGCGCGGCGCGCCTTGAGCCCAAGCGAGTCATTAACGAGCACCGAAGCTCCGTACCGACGGCGTTGGCGGAAAAATGGGACGCCACAAACTATAATTCGTCCTCGGTGCGATTGCCATATATCCTGCGGTCCGCGACATTCTACGATTACGCCGGCGGCGTCGACGCTTTTGGAATCGAAAAGCGGCTCCAGCGCGACGTCGATTTAAGCGCGCTGTTGCGTTGCGGACGCGCTGTTGTTTATGGCGTCGTCGTCGACCCATTTTACGAAGAATATAAACCGACCAAAGATATCGTAAGCGTCTCTACTGACTCGATCCAATTGGAACGCCTCAACAAGAAGCTTGCGGAAAAGCGTGGCGAAACATACCGCGACCAAAGGCTCGAGACGCTCGAGCGATACGGTATCTACGGCACGAGTCCCGAGTTTGTGGCGTCGGAAGCGTCGATCTCGCGTTCGCGCGAATCGGAAAGCGTCCCGCGTGCGGCGGCGAAACGCACGGTGGTGACAAGATTGATCGTGCCTATTCGATTCGGAACTCACCGCGAAAACGAAGAATAGCAATTGAAATATCGTCGAGACCTTGTCGACGATCGAAAAGCGCCGCTCCCTTGCGACCGGAGCATGGATAAATCCCATGATCAAGACTGAAGAACTGACGAAACAGTACGGCAAACTCTTTGCGCTCAAAAACCTGACGATTGAACTCCATGAGGGCGACCTCTTTGGGTTTATTGGTCCGAACGGTTCCGGAAAGACGACGACCATGAAGATGCTTGCGACGCTGTTGCAACCGACCTGGGGCGAAGCGTATGTCTGCGGTATGTCGATCTACACGAAGCCGAAAGAAATCCGACGCGTTATTGGGTTTATGCCGGACTTCTTTGGCGTTTACGACGATATGAAGGTTATCGAGTACCTGGAATTCTTTGCCGCCGCGTATCGAATTCGCGGCGCGACGCGTCGTAAAGTCTGCAACGAAGTCCTGGAGCTTGTCGACCTTGGCTACAAACGCGAAGCTCTCGTCACGAGCCTTAGCCGCGGCATGACCCAGCGTCTCGGGCTTGCTCGCGTTTTGCTCCACGATCCGCAAGTGCTGCTCCTTGACGAGCCCGCGAGCGGCCTCGACCCGCGCGCACGCATCGAAATTCGAGAGCTCCTCAAGCGTCTCGGCGGCAAAGGCAAGACGATCATGGTCTCGAGCCATATTCTTCCCGAACTTGCCGACATATGCAATAAGGTCGGCATTGTCGAGCGCGGCGAGCTCCTCATCGACGCTAAGGTGGAAGACGTTATGAAACGCGTGCGCGACCAGACCGCGATTCTTATCGAACTTGCGGAGCACGAGCCCGACGTCGCTAGGAAAAAGGTTGACGAGTGCATGAAATTCCTCTCCGACGACGAAGCGGTCGACCGCGTTGAACTTGACCGTTCGGGCGCGATTCGCGTCTTCATCAAGAAAGGTCTAGGACTCGACGATTATTCGCAGCTCTTGACGCGCCTGATCGATCGCAGGTTCCGCATCAAGTCTTTCCGCGAGGAAGAAGTCAACCTTGAGACCGCCTTCATGACGCTGACACGCGGCATTACTGCGTAGCGTCCGACACGATCTTGCAACCGGGAGAAAATGATTTCGTGAAAAGACTGATTGCCGTCGCTCCAATAGTCGCGCTGTTCTGTCTGGCGCTATGCTTTCTTCGACCCGCTGTTTCGGCCGAGATTAAAATTCGATCCGCTAACGGTCCGGCGACGTCCGCGTCGACAAGCAAAGCGCAGACGGTTTCCTCCAGCGAGTTCGAGCCCCTTTCTCAGGAGGAGTTCGAGAGTCGATATCCTCGCGTTCAGGAAGCGACGCTCATGACCGTCGAATATCTCATTCCGACGAAGCTTTTCCGAAACGTTCCCCTCTTAAGGGCGTTTACTCGGATCCCAAGAGTTGAGTTTGTTCCCAGACGACAGCGTAATAACGCCTATCTCGACGTAGAAATTCCTCTCGACGGCAAATTTTGCGCACCGCGCCCGCGCGACGTCGCGTACTCTCTTGAAGCGCTCGATCCGCAAGCGACGGATCGCGTCCTCGTCGTTGAAACGGGAAGCGGATATCATGCCGCGGTCTTGAGCGCGCTTGTCGCTGAAGTTTACGCCGTCGGATCAGAACGTAACGGAGTTAAGCGTGCGTCGGACGCCTGTAAGAAACTCAAATACGCGAACGTCTTTCATCAGTCTGGCGATCCTCTCGACGGTTGGAGCGAGTCGGCTCCTTTCGACAAGATCGTCGTGACGCGCGCGATCGAGGAGATTCCGGAGTCCCTTGTCGACCAGCTTAACGAGGGCGGACGATTGGTCGCGCCGGTGGGGGACCGATACCATCAGAAGTTTGTTTTGGGCGTTAAGCGCGGCGAGGAGCTTCAGATCACCGAGCTTCTTCCGACATGCATTGAACTTCTTACCGGCGCGCCCCCCGAACGCAATTTACCCGCGCCTTCGATTCTCGGCGGCGGATTTGAGGAAACGGAGCCATTCCCCACGCTCTCGCGTCAGGAAGCGAAGGAGAATGACGAGGAATCTCAATACGATCAAAATCCCCAGCAAGTCGAACAGCTTGGCGCTTTTCCTCTCGGGTGGCGCGACGTCTTCAACGCCTCGTCTCTTGCTAGAGCCGACGCGTACAATGGTTCCCGAGTTGGGTATTTCTCCAATGTTGCCGTCTCCGCCGAGCATGCCGCCAAGGACCGCAACGCAGAACGCATTCGAGCGGCGACGCTTCCGGAAGAACGCGTTTCCAGTGTGAGCGCGGCCGAAGCGATTCAACAAGTCCAGCGCGAATGCGAACTCCGTTGTCAGGCCAGTCAGAGTTTTCCGGTCGACGGTTCGTCAATCCGAAAGCTCGTCGTGTCTGGCGCGTATCGCGTCGCGAGTCTTGAATCGCGCCGCATGTCCATGACGGTTGCGCTCGTCATGGTTGAATTTTTTGACACGGACCGCAAATCGCTCGGCGCGTCGAACGTTCTTGAAATTCCGGCGGCGGCATGCGACTGGAAGACGTTTTCAACCGAACTGACGCCACCGGCGCGCGCCAGAGAAGGGACGATCACCATCGGGATTATCGACGGCGTCGGGACGATCGAGTTCGACGAAATTGAAGTCAAAGATAAGTTTGAAAGGTCGTCTCGTACGACGCGATAAATGGGCGTAGCTTACAGTAGCTTCCTGGAAATATTACGATGATTAAGTTTTTTGGGGAACTTCGGCCCATAAGATGTATCTAATAGGCCACGGCCTTTTTCACAGTTTTTTAATCATATTCAAAGAGCGTGAAATAGGAAATATACAACCTTTTTGCGGACTGCGACTTTTGTTGGAAACACGAGAAAAAGGGACTCAAGGGTAGAATAACAGTTTTTTTGGCGAAAAACAGAAAAAACACCTTTTGCATATTGAACTTTTTCACCCCGCGGCTAGAATAATCATTCGAGGAAGTGGGAATCGTATGTTTCCTGCATTCAGTTCGGCTAAGCGTCGTATAAATCGACAAGATAGGGTTTGGGAGATATAAATGAACAAGATTACAATCGCGATCGTTAGCGTCGCTGCTCTTGCTTTCGTTGCTGTTGCTCAAGCGGATCAGGTCCGCTACTTCACACGCACGAGCCAAGGAGTTGTTCCTTCTAAGGATATTCACTATACTGTTATGGATCTTGGCGGCAACCTTGTCGCTGAAGATACTGTTGCCGACCCGGAAGGCGTCACCACCAACGGTCTTGCGCCTGGAACATATTTCCTTTCCGCCGAGCAGCCGTCAACCGGTTACTTCGGTTCCAAGGTCATTGAGATTAAAGATGACGCTGAAGAGGAAGAGAACAGGGTGGTTCTCGGGCCGGAAGGTCTCTGCGACTGCACTCCGGAAACCGTTCCTCCGCAGCAGACGGTCACTGACCCTGTCAGCTGCTGTTCGCCGAGTCCTTACAGCTCGATGCCTTGCGAGGTTGGAAGCTCCGTCGGCGGCCGCGGATTCCTTTGGGGTCTTGCGGGTCTCGCGGGTCTCGCGGGCCTTGCTGGTCTCTCAGGCGTGAGTAATAACGCTGAATAAGATCCCTGTCCTTAGTCGAACGGGATGGAGCCGCTTGTGCTCGCTAGTGGAACTAGATCTTTGCTGTAAAGAGGATGCGTCTTCACGCGCCTCTTTACAGCCTTCTTATTCTTCGATCACGTCTCGATTCTCTGCATATACTGAAGTCTTGCTACGCGAATTGACCCTGCGTCTCTTCGCGCATTTTTTATGGTCGACGCGGTATGTCTGGAGAACGGACTGCGAGCGTTCCGAGAGTACGCTCCTCTTCTAAAAAAGAAGATGGGAGAAAATGCGGCGCACGGATCGTGTTCTGATGAGAGAGCGCGCTGGTTATTTTTAGTTCTTTAAGGAAAAAACTAAAAAATATCT
Source organism: Thermoguttaceae bacterium (assembly GCA_050949645.1). GTDB lineage: Bacteria > Planctomycetota > Planctomycetia > Pirellulales > Thermoguttaceae > RUG369. The sequence continues at coordinate 2,682,311 of JBMNGC010000001.1, read as the reverse complement.
TTTTAGCGAATTCTTAAATATTCTTTACTCTTATCGTAGAGTAAATATCTTATGTAGACGTTCTATTTACTTTAAAATAGATAGATATTCTATTTTTAATATGTTTAGATTACGTATCTATCCCAATTTATTAATTAAACTTTAGAGTCGCTTGACCTAATTGGTTCATATTACTTATTAGGTTTAGGTTGTCATTTTTAGATAAACAGAATCCTTTACACATTTTAAATATTTTAGTATTTGAGAAGATAAGTTATGGAAAATCTCCTCTTTTCTAAAATGACAGGCTTGTTTATACTCTGTTGAATCGGTGTTTCATCGTGCAGAAAAGGAAATTTCCCGAGTATTGGAGTCGAAGGAACGACGATGTTTTTACCGGTTGGCGTCTCTAGGAGCGCGCATGTTGGCGTTGCGTAACCTCGAGGTTTTGGACGGTTCTAGAGCGCATTCGGAACGACTTCGAATCAGACGGCTTCCAATATAATCGCGCCTGGCGTCAAGATTGCTCCGTCAAAGCGGAACAGTCGACGGCGTTGTTATTCAGGCATTGAATGAATTCAGGTGGCACATGACCAATATTCCAGACAATCAATCATCGAACGCGCCCGAAAGGAACGAAGGAGCTAAGCAAACGGATTCTACCAGCTCCTCCTCCGGGCGTCAGTCGCAAAAGCCCTCTTCCTCGTCGCGTTCGGGCTCTAGACGACGTCCGAGCGGCGCTCGACGCATTGACCGTCGAACAGCGGAAGCGATGCGTCACTACTCCGCGTCGACGACCATTCAGGCGGCGCCTGGCGCGGGTAGAGAGCTTAACTTCTTTGATTTTATCAACATTCTGGAACGTCAGGCGTGGATCGTCATTGTGGCGACGGTCATTGCGACGGCGATCTCAGGCTACCTCTTCGTCAATCAGCAGAAGCGTTATTCTGCGACCGCAAGCGTCTATATTCCCGCGACGAACTCCGTTTCGATTCTGACGGGCGTCGATCGCGGTCAGGGCGCTAATCTTTCACAAAACATGCGCGGCGACAAGATTGAGACGCACGCGATGATTGTGAAATCATATCAGATCCTTGCGAATACCTGGCGCGATATCCTCAAGAATGAGGAGAAGCGCAAGATGATGCGCACCATCGATCCGAATGATCCCGCGATTATCGATGACGAAGATGAAGCGATCGCCGAGCTCAAGGATCTCATTACCGTCAAGATCGGCGGCGAGCAGCGCGACTTTAAAGACGCCAACACGATCTCTATCACGTGCGAGACGCTCGATCCGTCCGAAGCCGCGATGATCGTCAATACGGTCGTTGAGCAGTATCAGTTGTATTTCACTGAAAAATACAACCGCAGTAACAGCGACGTTCGTATGGCGATCGAAGACTCGAAAAATTCGCTCGAGGCCGAGATTGAAGCGCAGAAGAAGGATCTTTTCGAATACATTCAAACCTCAGACATTACCTTCATTGGAAGCGAAGAAAATAACCCGCTTCTAACCTCGCTCATCAAGATGAGCGAAAACATGGTCGAAATCGACTTCCAGCTCCTCAAATTTGAGAACCGCGTCGAGTCCCTTGAAGCGACGCTTGCCGGCCGACAAATCGACGATTTGTCCGAAGCGGAGATTATTACGCTCCTCGGCAGCGGCGAAGGAGACGACGTCCTGACGACCCTCTTCAGCGCAGCGCGCGGAAGTTCCGACGGTAACACGGTCGCTGAAATGAACACGATCGCGTACACTGAAACGACGATCGTCGGACAGATTAACGAACTGAAGATGAAGTTGGTCGATACGGAGAAGCAGTATGCGGCAGACCATCCGACGGTCGTCGCGCTTCGTAAGCAGCTTGAGGAATTGGAAGATCAGCTTGCGACGACTCGCGCGAAGTACCAGGAGATGGCGGGTAAAATCGGCGTCATCAACTACAAACAGCTTTTCCAGGCGTACATGAACGCGCTGCAAAATCGCATGAGCGAGTTGCGCGAAGAAAAGTCGAAAATTAATACGTACGTTGAGGCAAAAGACTCCGAGGTTCGCAATATCACAGAATATCGCGAGACGATCGAAACGAAGAAGCTTTCGATCGAATCCCTTAAAACGATGCTCGATCACCTTGAGCAGAGCTTGAAAGGGCTCGCGCTCATGAGCGACGTCAACGCGTATCAGGTTGAAGTTCTCGCGCAGGCGATTCCCGATACGACTCCTGTTTATCCTAGTCTGTTCAAGTTTGTCGCCGTTGGATTTATGCTTGGTCTGATCCTTGGCGTGGCGATCGCCTACCTTGTCGATATTACGGACGCGACCTTCCACTCGCCAATCGAAGTCGTTCGCGCGTGCCGCGTGCCGATCTTGTTGCAGTTGCCGTCGCTGTCGTCGAAATACAGGGACATTACTCCGCGTCGACGCGCAGAATGCTATAAGGCGCAGAAGCCGGATCCGGCGCTCATCGCCTACTATCACCCGAACGACACGATTTGCGAGCTCTTCCGCCAGTTGCGAACGCGGCTCTTTAATCAGCCGCCGGGCAGCGGATGCGTCGTTGTGATGGGAACGAGCCCTCACCCGACCGACGGTAAAACGTTATGTATTTCTAACATCGCCGTTAAAGTTGCGGAAGCGGGTAAGAAAGTCTTGCTCATCGACGGCGACATGAGAAAGCCGGATATCCACAAGTGGTTTGGCCTTATCAACGACGTCGGGCTTTCGAACGTGCTCGCTGGCGCGGTTGACGTCGAAACGGCGGCTCGTCCGACGCTGATTAAGAATCTCGACGTTATGACGGCGGGAACGAATCGTAAAGCCGCGGCCGAGCTCGTTGCCAGCCAGAATTTTGATCAGATCCTCGCCGAAGTACGCGAGATCTATGACGTCGTGCTGATTGACGCGCCTCCCGCGCTCTACGTGAACGACTCGCAGTCGATCGCGCCGCGCGTCGACGGAGTCCTCTACATCTTCCGTATTCGTCGTCGCGGTCGTCCGGACGTCGTCACGGGGGTTAAGAGTCTCGTCGACGTTGGCGCCAACATTCTCGGTTGCATCGTGAACCTCTATGGCAAGCATCATTTCTACAATGAGGCGGCGATAGAAGACGAGTCTCACCAATATGGCGGTTACGGCTACGGCGGATATGGTAGCTATGGCGGCTACGGCTACGGCGGATATGGTAGCTAGGCGGACGGCTACGGCGAGTGCGGCGGCTACGGCGGCGGTTATGGCGGCGGTTATGGCGGCTACGGCGGCGGCTATGGCGGCGGTTACGGGGTCGGCTACGGCGGCTATGGCGGCGGTTATGGCTACGGCTCTGACGCCGACGAAGACGACAAGATCGGGCCAAAGGCCTAGGACTAACCGTTCCTGACGCTTTGGCTCTGTAAGACGCTCTCGCGCTAATTTTGGCGTGGGAGCGTCTTTTTTTATAGACGAATATTTTACTGCGGCCCTTGCGTCGCTACGTGTTTCCTTTTATATTAACTTGTGTTTGCATAATGGCCGGGGCTATCGGCGAGCAAACGCGAGTATAAGAGAATAAGACCCCTCGCGTCGCTGGCGTGAAAGAACGACGAACAGTTGCGCGCCGACGCCAGTTCGAGAATAAAAACGAGAGAGTACATATGACGACTGATGAAATTTTATTGGACGTTGAAGATAGAATGGGGAAGGCGGTCGAGCGACTGCGCAAAGGACTCGCGACGGTTCGCACCGGTCGAGCGACGCCCGGTCTGGTCGACGGCCTGCGCGTGATGGCGTACGGTAGCGAGCTTCCCCTCAAACAGATCGCGACCGTCGCGTGCCCCGAACCCCAGCAGATTCTGATTCGTCCGTTTGACGCGGGGACGCTTAAAGATATCGAAAAAGCCATTCGCGATTCTAACCTTGGCTTTGCGCCGAATAACGACGGCAAGGTGATCCGCATCAACGTCCCGCCCCTTTCGACTGAAGTGCGCCTTAAGATGGCGGCGATGATTCGCGAGCTGTGCGAAGAGAGCAAAATTGCTATTCGCAACGTTCGCCGCGACGGCAACAAGATGGTCGACGCGGAAGAGAAGGAGAAGAATATCTCGGAGGACGTGCGCGATTCCGTCAAGGATTCGATCCAAGAGCTCACGAAAAAATACGAAGAGAAAGCGTCTGATCTTGCTAAAAAACGCGAACAAGACGTCATGGACGAGTGATCTCTGAAGGGGTGCGCTCTCTTCTCTGAGAGCACGCGGCGATATCTCAAACCGTCACGGATCGCGTTTTTCTTATACGCTGCGCGATCCGCGACTTTTCTTTTTAATCGCGGCGTTTTTCTGTGGAGAAGTTCGTTTTTCTCCTTGATTCTAGATTGAAATTTTGCTACAATGCTCCCGAGCGTTGCAGCCGTGCGTTTTTTTTTTCGCGCGGAGGCGTTCTTATGATTTTTAAACGCGTGACCGTCGTACCCGACGTTGGCGCGAGTTGATCGATAGATATAAACGCAGATTCGTTGAAACGACAGGAAACCTCTCGGGAGACGCTTCCGTAAGGTAACCGTGCGTCGCGTTGTGCTCTAAACGTCTTTAAGACGAATCAATATATTCGCCGTCTCGTTGAGGCGGCTGTTCCCGAGCCGCTCCGCGTGCGTTTCAACGTCTGTTCTTCGAGCGATTATCCGTTGAAATGTGTTTGTCGTTGAGTCGAGGCCATTTTGGATTCTACGCCGCAGGCGTTCGACGACGAGGTCCTTGTTTTGCGCGTCATGCTTGGCGCGCGCTGGCAAACGAGGTCCATGGCCGCGTCTTAAGCGAGGTCCGCGCGGCAGAACAACAGCCGGAATGAAGGCGCGAAGCGTCGACGATTTCTCGAGTATCTTTCTATTAACCCGGCGTCTGTGTCGAGCGTCGCGGAGGGAATATTTGCATTGGACCCCACTACTATTTTAATCGTTCTGGCGGCGTCGATATGCGTCGCCCTTCTATCGGGCGGCGGTGTTTTCTGGGGCGTTCGTTATTTAGACAAGTTGCGTCGCATCGACGCGCAGGAAGAAGCGACGCGCGTCGTCTCCACTGCACAGGAGGAAGCGACGCGAGTCGTCTCCACTGCGCAGGATGAAGCAACGCGAGTTGTCGCCGCGGCGCAGGAGGAGGCTCGTCGTGTCGTTGTTGACGCGCGAGGCGAAGCGTCGCGAGTTTCGGACCGCGCGCGCCAAGACGCCGACGATCTGCGCGAGCGAGCGCAGAAAGACGTGGACGCCTTGCTTGCGCGCGCCAAGGCGGACGTCGATAACTTTCGTCGCGAAGCGGAGCTTGAGCTCAAAGAAAAGTCGATGCGTCAGAAAGAGGAATTTGAAAACGAGAAGCGCGTGACGATTCAAGAGTTCTCCGATAAGGAAAGGCGTCTAGAGCGTCGTCAGGAGACGCTTGAGCAGCAGACGAACGAACTCCGCGTTCAAGAGAGGAAGGTCGCAGCGCTTCAAGAAGAGCTCCAGCAGAAAGTCGACCAACAGCACGATATCAACGAGAAGCTTGAAGCGTCTCTTGCCGAGCAGGAACATAAGCTCTACGAAGTGGCGTCGCTCACGCGCGAGGACGCTCGGAAGATGGCGCTCGATCGACTCGACCAGGAGCTCGTTGAAGAAGAGGGCGCGCTCATTCTTAAGCATGAGAAGCGCATTACGGAGAAGAGCCAGGAGACGGCGCGAAAGATCATTCTGACGGCGATCCAACGATATGCGGCTTCGCATACCTCCGAGGTCACGACCAGCATGGTCGATATCCCGAACGACGATATGAAGGGGCGCGTCATTGGTCGTGAAGGACGTAATATTCGCGCCTTTGAAAAGATCACGGGCGCCGACGTCGTTATCGACGACACGCCAGGCGTCGTCATTGTGAGCGCGTTTGATATGGTTCGACGCGAGGTGGCGCGTCTAACGCTTTCGCGACTGATCTCGGACGGACGGATCCATCCGGCGCGGATCGAGGAAATTTACAACCAGGCGCGCGAGGACGTTCAGGAGTTCATCCATCGCGAGGGGATCGAGGCGTGCGAAGAAGTCGGAATTCGTTCATTGCACCATAAACTGATCACCTACCTGGGGCGTCTGTGCTTTCGAACGAGCTACAGCCAAAACGTCTTGCGCCATTCGATCGAAGTTGCGTTTCTCTCGGGGATGATTGCGTCGGAAATGGGGCTCGATGAAATGCTGGCGCGCCGTTGCGGACTCCTGCACGACATTGGGAAGTCGATTGACCACGACGTCGAAGGCGGCCACCCCAAGATCGGCGCCGAGCTGTTGCGACGCTATTACGAGCAAGAAGAGGTGATCGACGCGGCGTTGAATCACCATGAGGATCCAAGGATCGCCGGTCCTTACACGACGATCGTTGCGGCGGCGGACGCGTGTAGCGCGTCGCGACCCGGCGCGCGTCGCGAGACGCTGGAGAATTATGTCCGAAAGATAAGCGAATTTGAACAAATCGCGAAGGAGTTTCCGGGCGTCGAGAATGCGTTCGCCGTACAGGCGGGCCGAGAGATCCGCGTTATGGTCGATCCGGAGACGACGACGGACGAAGGCGCCGCGAAGATTTGTCGGGATATCGCCCACGCGCTGCGCGACCGGATACAAATGTCCGGCGAGATCAAGGTGACGGTGATTCGTGAGACGAGGAAGACGGAAATCGTCCAGTAACCGTTGATCGGCCTTTATTGAAAAAAATAAGAACGCCGCGCTTCTCTCTGAGGGCGCGGCGTTCTTTTTGATCTAGGGAAACGCGTTCCGACGCGCGTTATTTCTCAAGCTTTTTCGACAGGAACCAATCATAGAGCTCCGGATTGTCGTAGGTTCGCGTCCATACGTCGTGCTGGGCGTTCGGATAAGTCGTGAACTTAACGTCCTCGTTCCCTTCGGCGCGAACGGCGTCGACGAGATTCTTAGAGAATTCATATCTCACGGCGGGGTCGTCGGTTCCATGGAACGCCCAGATTGGCGTCTTTACCATGTTCGGCGCGAATTCGAGAGAATAGCCGCCGCAGATCGGCGCGGCCGCCGCGACTATGTCGGAGTGATGCGCGACCATGCCCCACGTTCCAAATCCGCCCATCGAAAGGCCCGTGACGTAGATGCGACTGCGATCGACGGGACACTGTTCGCAAATAAGGTCGATCAAAAGGCGCAGCTGCGTAGGCGACCAGAAACTACCGCGTTTAACCTGCGGCGAGACGGTAATGAATTTCCAGGTCTTGGAACGTTCAGGATCCTCGCAGATTTTAGGCGGACCATGCGTTTTAACCGCGTCGAGATTGTCGCCGCGTTCGCCCGCGCCGTGGAGGAAGAGCATGAGCGGGTAGCCGTCCTCAGTCTTAGCAGACTCGTCGACGGGCATAAAGAGTAAAAATTTAACTTTTTCCGTCTTGGATTCGTCGATTGGATTAGCGCCGCCAAGGGCCATGGCGCCGCCTCCGGCCCTGAGGTCGCCGGTAGCGAGGGGCAAGGTTACTTCGCATGCCGCTTGGACGCCCGGGGCAGGAAGGTCGATCGTGTTGTCGGACATGGCTGGATTATCCTCCGCCAGGGCGGCAGGGGCCGCCATAAGGAGCGCAAGGACGTGCGCTGCTAAGATCGCAGAAAGTTTCATAGAAGATCTCCTGTCTGAATTCTTATTTCAGGAGCGCGGGCGCTCCTTGGATTGAGAAAATAAAGTCTTCAAAAGCCGCGACGGTCGGTTTGTCGATTTGCAGCGTCCAGAATCCCGCTTTAGGGGCCTGCGGTGCGCCGTCGTCGTCGACCGGAAGGGCCCAAACGGCGAGCTGGTCGACGTTCGAGAGATTGGCGACTTCTTCTCCGTCAGGGTTGAAAAGCGTCGCAGAGACGCGTTCCGCCGCGCTGCCGACAACGCGCAGCCCTAGGTCGTTCGCGTTTTGAGGTACGTAAAACTGGAACTGTCCCGTTGTGGAAAACGCGTCGATTTTGGGCTCGGCGGCGTTAAGGACGAGCGCGGACGCGTCGACGAGCTCGAGCGTACTGGGCCCAAAATCAGCGTCGATGCGATACCAGCCTTCGACTTTCGGGTCGACGTTAACCACGAGGGGATCTTCGATAGCGAGCGTCGGTTCCAGCTTTTCTTCGGAGCCGTCGGGCGCGACGATCGTAACGGCGACGGGCTGAGGCTGGTAGGTTCCGATTGTTCGCTGTCGAAAAGTGGCGTTGACTGGTACGTTTGCCGACGCGTAAAGGTAGTAACGCGCGTCGCCGCGACGGCGGAGCGGCGTCGTTTTAGAATCGGCTCGTCCCTGCCACGCTTCAACGAGTTCGCGCGAGAGTTCTTGGTTGGCCGGACTGTTGAGCGAATCGATGGGGAACGCGGCGACGCGTCGAGCAAAGAGCGCCGGGTACGCTTCGGCGAGCGACTCTTGATCGAGCGTCATTTCGACGCTTTGCGCTGGGTTGAGCGCGCGCCATACGATCTTTCCTTCAAGTTTCTCGAAACCGACGAAACCAGCGGAGGCGTCGCGGAGCATGAGAATCGGCTTCGAGAGGTCGAAGTCCGGATCCGCGTCGACAATTGTGACGTTTTGGAACGTCATGCCGCCGTTGGATTCGCCGTCGGGGCCCGTGGCGATGAGTGAGATCGCAGAATCGGCGGTCGTTTCGGTCACGATCTTTTCTTGAAGCTTTTTCTCGAGCTCGGGCGACGGGCTCATGTCGGGATACTGTTCCGACGTGTCGGCGCGATCAGCCGCCGGAGTGACGAGTTCAAGGTTTTCAAATCGCAGCGGCGCGCCGTCGGCCCACTTGCTGCGGATCGCGACCCCGATTCGATTGCCGCGAAGACGCGTGTTGCGGACGATCATCTCGCCGTCGAGGCGTTTGTCGGCGCCGTTCGCAACGGTCAGCGCAAAGCCTGGGCCCGCGTTGCGTACCGATGCGCAATCTTCGATGAGGAACGAAAGTTCATGCCCGCGAGACCTAAGCTGCGGGAGGTAGAAGACGAACCCGCCGCCGACGTTGTTGATCGCTATCACGCGGCGCATGACGACGTTCGTGATCTGTTCGTCCGCCGTGTTAGGCTCGAAATCGATACCCGCTTCGGGCGCGGTCCCGTTTGTATCGCGTAGGACGCTATCTTCGATGAGGAGACCGTCGACGTTGATGACGCTGATCCCCTGACGATTATTTTCGACGCATTCGACGCGGCGGATACTAATGTTGCGGCATGGCGTTTTGGCGGCGCCGGAGGTTCCAAGGTAGATCCCGTCGCCTCCGGTTTCAGCGATCGTCAGGTTTTCAAGCAGGACGTTTTCGGCGCTCAAGAGCGAGATTCCATGGCGCCATTCGGAACGCCGGTAGGGCTCGTTCCAATAGTCGCGCTTGTTCATACGAAGCGTTGCGCCGGCGCCTTCGCCGCGAATGATGAGATTCTTAACGCCTTCGGCGCGCAGGAGGACGTCGCCGAGCGCGTGAAAGTCGCCCTTTTTCGCAACGATCTCGACTCCCTCTTCAAGAATGATCTCAAGATCGCTCCGGAGCGTTATCGTTTTAACGATCCAAGCCCCCGGCTGCTTGTCGACGACGACCGTTTTGGCGCCGGAATCGATCGCGGCCTGTAGCGCAGCGGTGGAATCGTCAGCGGCGTAACCATAGCTCGACGCCACGACGCGTTGCGGAGGTTCCTGAGCCGGCGCCTGACCTGCAAAGAGACAGAAGACGGCCAGAACCGCGAAAATGCTCGACGTTCTCATGGACGCTCCCTCCTAATACGAATCATAACGAATGATGGATATAACGCGCAGGCTCGGCGTCGCCGATGGTCTACATGCGCGCGCGTCGGCGAAGGGAGCGTTGGAGCGCGCCCTTATAGCCAACGACCAATCGGCAGAGGTTTGCCGAGCCTTGCGCTTTCCGGTTTACGCGTTCTTTGCAGCTTCCGCTTCCTTACGACGTTTTTCTTCCGCGATAACTTCTGGAGACGCCGTATTAAAGATGAGCGCGAAGAGTAGCAACGCGGCGAGCGACGAAACGACGAGCATTCCGAAGATGCGCGGCCAACCGGCTTGCGAGATCTTGACGCGCCATTCGGCGGCAATTTCCGCAATGTTGGCGGAAGGCGGCGCGACGGTCGCGCCTTCGAGCTGAGCGCCGGTCGCCTGCGAGAGGCTAGCGTTGAACTTTTCAGCGTTTTTCGTGACGGCGCTTTCGAGCTTCGCGTACTTTTTAGACGTTTCAGAGCCCTTGAAACCTCGGAACGCGCGTTCCGCGTCGTAGTACGCCTCGGCGTTCTTTACGACCGACGAGAATAGAGCTGAATCGTCAAGCAACGCGTCCTGATCGACTCCGTCAAAATTCTGCACGACCGCGGCGGCGACCGCTAAGTCTCGGTCCACTTTAATCGGTTCCGTGGCGCCGTCGACGAGGTACCCGACGCCGAAGCCGGTGACGATCGTCGCCAGATATCCAAAGAGTCCCGTGAGTCCGCTCGACGCGGCGCCCGATTTCTTCGTCGCTATCGTCGCTGCGACGCAGCCGATCAGGCATTGCGGACCGTAGATAAAGAATCCGATCATGCTCAGGATCAAGATATTGAGCGTGAGCGAGTCGGAGTTCAGCTTCCAGAATGCATAGGACGCGACCACGCACCCGCACATGTAGACGAAGCACGCCTTTGCGCCGCGTCCGTTGAAGATCTTGTCCATCAGAAGGCCGCTGAGAATGATCCCTACGGCGCCGAAAATTTCGTAACTTGCGGTCGCCCAGCCCGCCGACTGAAGATTGAGTCCTTTGGCCTGCGACAGGAAGGTCGGCGCCCAGTCCAGGATCGAGAAACGCACGATGTAGACGAAAAAGTTCGCGAAGCAGAGCACCCAGACCGCCCAGTTCGAAAAGACATTCTGGACGAGATCCTGCATGAGGGTATTCTCTTCTTCTTCGACCGCTGCGGCGGACGTTTCAAGACATTCGGCGGATTCTGTCTGCGCTGTATCCAGTCCTACTCCGCGCGTGCGCGCATAGTAAGTTTCCACCGGCTCAAAGCCTTCTTTTTCGGGCGAGTCGCGCAGCGCCCAGAAGAGGAAAATGGCTCCGAGTGTACTGAGTGCGGCAGGGACGAGGAAGCAATACTTCCATCCGAGCGTTACGACGAACGCGTTAAGGATGAAGAGGAAGCCCGCGCCGAAGTTGTGAGAGATGTTCCACGTTGCGAATTTAACGCCATGTTCGTGAGGTGCAAACCAGTGCATCAGGCTTTTTGCGCACGGTGGGAATCCCATACCCTGCACCCATCCGTTAATGATCCAGAATGACCCGATGATCCATGCGATGAGGGTCGCGCGCTGCGCTTCTGGCGCCGTCGGCATGAGCGCCGACGCGATATCGCCCGACAAACCGCAGAAGACGTTCGTCATCGCCGCGAGAAAGAGCCCGATCGACATGAAATAGCGCGGATTAACGCGGTCGCTCCATACCCCGTTTACAAAGCGAGAAAAACCATAGAGGACCCCGTGGATCGTGAGGAAGATACCGAGCGTCGTCTTCGTCACGCCGATCGATTCCAGGCCCGGCATCGCCATGGTGATGCTCTTGCGGACGAAATAGAAGAAGATGTATCCGATCATCGTGCAGATGAGGATACGCCACCGCCAGTATTCGTAATTCGCGTCAGAATGATCGCGAATTGTTTGTTTATGTGCCATGTTTTAGTTTTGATCCATTGTCGAAGCGCCGCCAAACCGTCGACGATTATCATGAAGCGTCTGACGTCGCTCTTTCATTGTCAGGGTTGGGCTTTAACGAGCAGGTCGGTGAGTACGGAGATATTATCCAGGACGAGTTCTGGCGTGAGACCGCTTTCCTTAAGAGTTTCGAGCGTCGCTTCGCCTGTCAGCACCAGCGCGCTGGGGACTTGCGCACGGCGCGCCATCTCCATGTCAGTGTAGATACGGTCCCCAACCATGATAATTTCATCGTTTTTGAGACCGTACTTATCCATGATTCCCTCGATCATGTCCTTATTGGGTTTACCTGGAACTGCTTCAGGGCGCCGACCGGTGACGTCCTCAATCAACGCCTGGACGGCGCCGCAGTCGACCAGGATCGTATCAAGATCCGTCGGGCAAACCGTATCAGGGTGGGTGGCGACGTAGGGCTTATTTTGCCCGATCCAGTAGGTTGCCTTGCAGAGGCGTTCGTAAGTGAGGGTCGTGTCGAACGCGACGACCACGAGCTCGGGCTCTTCCGTCTCGTTGAATTCGTCAATCATCGTGTAACCATGATCGACGAACTCTTCGCGCAGACTCGCCGTGCCAAGGACGTAGATCTTTTTGACTTCGGGATAATGTTGTTTGAGATAAAAGAAAGTCGCGGACGCCGACGTTGCGATATTGTCGGGCGTCGCAGTTAGTCCAAGATTCAGGATCTTGGTAAGGTAATCTTTCGCGCTCTTGGACGAATTGTTCGTGAGAAAAGTGTAATCGATTCCAATCCTGTCGAGCGTTGCAAAAACGTCGCGCGTAAATGGGAACAGGGTTTTCCCCTTGTAGATGGTTCCGTCCATATCGAAGACGACGCGCTTGATTTTTGAAAGATCGACCGTCGGGTTGAGGTAATGCACCGGATGGTCGCTGAGTGAATATTCGTCGCTCATCATTTCTTTTTCTCCACATGGGTCAGGCGAGCTGCGACCGTCCGCTACGTATCGCTCCTCGGGTATTATACATGGCGCCTGGTTCAATTATCAAGAGCGGCGGTAAAAAACGAGTTTTTCTCCACCGAGGCGTCGCGTGGACGTCTGGCGACAGAATCGCGTTCGTTGCGCGCGCAAAACCCCTTAACATCAGTCGTGATTCTGGTATATTCAGAGGACCGGCGGAGCGCCGATATTATCAATTAGGAATAAGAATATGACCAGTCAATTCAACACGATCGAAGAAGCTATCGAAGCGTTTAAGAATGGCGAGATTATCATCGTTATGGACGATGAGGATCGGGAAAACGAAGGGGACTTCATCTGCGCGGCGGAAAAGGTCACGACGGAGCACGTCAACTTCATGCTCAAGTATGGCCGCGGTCAGACATGCGTGCCGCTGCTGCCGGCGACCTGCGAGCGACTGGATCTGCCCCAGATGGTTCAACACAACACGGCGCCCCTCGGCACGGCGTTTACGGTGCCCGTCGATCATGCGAGCGCGCGCACCGGCATCACGGCGCCGGAGAAAGCGCTCGCTATTCGCGCGCTTGCCGATCCCGATTCCAAGCCGACCGACTTCGTTCGACCGGGACATATCTTCCCCCTGGAAGCGAAAGAAGGGGGCGTTTTGCGTCGCGCGGGCCATACGGAGACGGCGATTGATCTCTGCCGTCTCGCGGGGCTGCGACCTGCCGGACTCCTCACGGAAATTCTCGACGAAGGGGGCGATCGTGCGCAACGCGATACGCTTCTGGAAATGGCGGAGAAATTCGATCTCAAATTTGTAACGGTCGCCGATCTCATTAAATACCGTCGTCAGCGCGAGAAGATCGTCGATCGCGTCGCCGAGGCGGACCTGCCGACGAAATACGGCCTCGGGCGCATCTATGCGTATAAGATCAAATACGAGACGGGCGAGCCGATCGCTATTGCGTATGGAGATCTTTCCTCAAAAGAGGCGCCGTTGGTGCGGCTCCATTCTTCCTGTTTTACAGGCGATCTCGTCGCGTCGTTGCGGTGCGACTGCGGAGACCAGCTTCATATGGCGCTGAAGATGATCCAAGAGGAAGGCGCCGGCGTCCTCGTCTACCTGCCTCAGGAAGGTCGCGGGATCGGGCTCATCGAGAAGATCAAAGCCTACGCGCTGCAAGATAAAGGCATGGACACGTGCGACGCGAATCTCGCGCTCGGTTATCCCGTCGATCTACGCGACTACGGGGTGGGGATCCAAATTCTCAAAGACCTTGGACTCCATAAGGTTCGGCTCATGACGAACAATTCGAAGAAGGTCGACGCGTTTATTTACGGCGGATTCGATCTATCCGTAACGGAGCAGGTTCCGATCCGCGCCGAGATCAACGAATACAATCGCTTCTACCTCGAAACGAAACGCGACAGAATGGGCCATAATCTGGACCCAGATATCTGACCGGCGCGCGTCGGACCGCGAATACCCGCCGGCGGTTATGGCTTTTTTTCGCAAAAAGAGGAAAAACAGTTTCTTTTCGCGAAAAAATATAAAAGAGCTTTCTTTTTTCTTGAAGGAGCTTGACGAATCCGCTACAATACTGCCGTGGGCGCGCAATTGTGTCGCGTCCGTAAGGTGACCTTTTACTCCGCTCGTAGGCGCGCGGCCAATTGATCCGCGCGGGGCCGCGAGCGGTTCAATCCAAATAATAAATATCGGAGATATGCTCTATGGCGAAAACGTTGAACGTTAGTATTCTTGGTTATGGTATGATGGGCACGGTCCGCGCGGTCGCCTACGAGGCAATTTCGCGATATTACACCGACGCCCCGATCAAGCCGGTTCTCTATCAGGCGTTCACTCTTCCGGTTGAAGCGGAAGCTGCTAAGGAGTCCGGTTGGGACGCCAAGACGGACCTCGACGCCGTCATTAAGGATTCTGAATGCGACTATGTCGACGTCTGCCTCCCGAACTCCATGCACCACGACGTCGTGATGTCGGCGCTCGAGGCGGGTAAGCATGTCTTCTGCGAAAAGCCGCTGGCCGTCACCGTTGACGAAGCGCGCGAAATGATGCAAGCCGCCGAAGCGAAACCGGAGCTTCTCAACTCCGTGAACTTCGTCTATCGTCGTTGTCCTTCCAACGTTTACGCGCGTCGCCTTGTTAAGTCGGGTCGATTCGGCAAGCTCCTCGAAGCGCGTTCCTTCTACAATCAGTCGTGGGGCGGCCCCGATACGCCGTACAGCTGGCGTTTCAGCAAGACGGGCGGCACGCTTGGCGACCTCGGTTCGCACGCGCTCGATATGCTCTATTTCGTAACCGGCATGCGTCCGATCGAACTGTGCGCGATACAGGGCGTCCATATCCCCTATCGCTTCGATCCCAAGACGGTCGGTTCGGACCTCGCCGCGCGTATGAATCGCGGCGCCGACGCGCAGCAGGGCGAGAAGGTGAAAGTGGAGACCGACGACGCGACGCGTATTATGTACACGCTTCCCGACGGCGCGATCGGTTCGCTTGAGTGCACGCGCAACGCGTGGGGCGCCGAGAACACGCACGGCTATGAGCTCTACTTCGAGAATGGCGCGATCGCGTGGAATTACGACGACGTAAACTACCTGAACGTCTATGACGCGACGCGACCTGATCGCGGCTGGACCCGCGTCCTCACGAATCGCGGCGGCGACGACTTCTCCTACAAGTCCTTTGCAGACGGCCATATGTACGGCTATCGCGACTTCACGGTCAACGCCTGCTACGAGAATATCCTGAAGATTGCCGGCGCCGACGAGATCGCGCCGATCGCGACGTTCCGCGACGCGTACGACGTCGAGCGCACGATTGAAGCGGTGCGTAAGTCTTGGGAAGAACGTTGCTGGGTTAAGCTCGCCGACTTCACCTGAGATTGGTAGTCCGCCTTCGCGCGCTTCTCTGCGAGTCGCGCGAAAGCGACTTCGCTTTGTCAATAAAAAACGAGCCGCGCTTCGAAATAGGAGCGCGGCTCGTTCATTTTGTACAGAGGACTCAGGATCGATGTTTAGCTCTGCTCGAGTTCCTCGGGAAAATATCTTTCGAAGTATCGACGCCAGCGTCGAAGAATCGTTTTCTTCATCTCGGCAGAAATTTCAAATTTGTTCCGTTTATAGCTCTTTTGAGAATTCGCGTATTGCTCAAAGATTTCTTTGTTTTCTTGGGAGCGCCCAAGATTGAGCTCGGAATATATCCTTTCAAGGGTCGAAACGGGACGGTCGACGAGCTCGTCGTAGGAGATCTCGCAGAGAGCGCCGGGCTGGAGCTTTGGCAGCGCGTCGAAGAACGAGTCGTACATTTCTTCGAAGTTTTTCAGCGTTTTTTCTTCGATCGCGCAAGTATCTTTCGGGACCTGCAATCCGTGCACGGCGGAGAGTCTCTTCCAGAGATTGACGGTCGATGGGAAGAGGACGAAGGGATCGCGCGAAATGTGTATGAACTTAGCGTTGGGGAATCGTTCCAGGAGCGCCTCGACCCTTGCGGTGTGCGGGGGCGATTTCAGGATGAGACGCTTATCGTACTTAACGGTAAGCGCTTTAACGAGGTATTCGATGGCGTCGAGCCAGCGCGCGCGTTCGTCGTCGGAGAGAGAGCGAAGCGTGAGGTATTCTGAGTCAATGGGAGCGTTGTTAGGGAAGGCGACGTCGCGGTAAGGCGAGTTCATTCCGAGCGCGCAGATCGCAAATTCGTCCTCCTGAGGCCGCTGAAGTCCGACCGCCATATTATCCATGGGTCGTTTCTTGGGCATCAGGAATTTCAGCCACGGCGCGATATATTTTTCCGAGACGAGGAAGTGCGAGGGCGCGAAGCATTCGTACGTGTTCGACGTCGTAAAACGTTCGTCGCGCATAAGATATTCGTGCAGAAGCGTCGTGCCGCTGCGCCAGTGTCCGATGATAAAGATGGGATCGTCGACAGGTCGCGTCGCGTTAATTTTGCGGCTATAGAAGCAGCTTTGGAGCGCCGCGAGGCCCGAGTTGAGCGGCGTGAGCGCCCAAATCATGCAAAACATCGGATAGCGTCCGAGCGAGACTTTATGCTTGCCGGCGCGCAGCAGCTTATGATACGCCGAGATCGTCATTCCGTCCCAAAATCTTGGGTTCCAAAACCGATCTGGCGAGCCGCCGCTTTTGCTCTTGACGACGCCTGACTTAGGCTGCGCCTGCGTTTCTTTTTGATCATTTTGCGTCATGGTCGTTATTCGTTAAAGTAAACGGAGTCCGGAATCGTCAATCACGTAGGGAAGAATTTCATCGGAACACGCGCTGCCACGATGCTTGAAGACGTACATGGCGCGCGTAAACTTGCGACCTTCACGAATCTTCCCAAGGAATATTGTCGTATTGGTTTGCGCGAAGAAGTCGCCCTCTTCAAAGGGTTTGTCGAGGAGCGCGTCGAGCGACGTCTCTTGCGACGTGTAGGAAAGGACCGTTCCGAGATCCTCGGAGTTGTATCCGTGCGCGCGAATCGAGTCGTTGTACCGATGGAAGTTCTGACGGAAGAGGTCGCGCGCCACCCACTCTGAATCCTTTTTGACAATCTGCTGTTCGATATATTCGAGCATCTCGAATTGAATTGAATCACCCTGTCGTTCAACAGGTTCAATCCCGTCAACGACGAGCCGTCGTGCCCCTTGCGCGAAGTTGGTATAAAGAAAAGCAATCGTGACGTCGAGACGACGCGTTAAATCGCTTTTCCAATCACGCCAGTCGTCCTCGTCAAGGTCGCGACGCGTGACGCGACGACCAGTGTAGGGGAACGCCTGTAGGTAATCCGCGCAATATCTTTTCCCCTCCGCGACGGCGTCGAAATATTCCGACGGATTGAAAGGACGGCTCGCATCCTGCGTTTCCATTTTCCAGTCGAAAAGCGACTGAGCGTATTGCGCGTGGTTTTGCGAATCGCCGCGCGCTGTGAGATCGACGACAATTCCGCGTCGCCCTTCCGCTTCGAGTCCCGCGTTAAGAAATTGAAGCGCAAATTGCGTTTTGCCAGACCCGGTAGACCCGACGATCGCCGTCGTCGTCCCCTTAATGAGACCGCCGCCGAGCTTCTCATCAAGACCGGGTATGCCCGTGGATAGACGCGTCGTCATGATATCTCCTCCGCCTGCGACTGTCGCATATGTCGTTATGCTGCACAATATATCCAAATAATTCTATGGCGATTACCCTAATCGTCAACCCACGATAAAAGGTTGGTTCGATCGCGTTTCGGCGAATGGCATGGAGATGATTGGCACGCCTTTAACGCACCGCTGGAAAATTTCGAATACGTGGCGTTCATTCTGGATTTTTCAATGATTTGCGAGTAGAATGCACGCTGAAGACAGACGACGATTGGAACGTGACGGTCGCTGTAGATAGAATCCTGGAATGGAGAAGAATTATGAGAGAAATGGCAGTTGCAGTTTTGGGGTTTGGAGCGATGGGGCGCGCGCGAAACGTCTCTTATCCGAACGTTGCGAAATTCTACGGCGACTCGCCGATTGATCCCGTCATCAAGCAGGCGTTTGTGTTGCCACACGAGGCGGACGCGGCGAAGAAGCTCGGCTGGGACGTCAATCTTGACCTCATGGACGCGATTCAGAACGACAAGACGGAATACGTCGATATCTGCCTCCCTAACGCGCTTCATTACAGTACGGCGCTCGCGGCGTTCGAGGCGAAAAAGCATGTCTTCTGCGAGAAGCCGTTAGCGGTCTCCGTTGACGAGGCGCGGGAGATGACCGAAGCCGCGGAAGCGAATCCCGGGCTCCTCAATTCGGTGAACTTCATCTACCGACGCGTGCCCGCAAACGTCTTCGCGCGCCAGATCGTCCAAGAAAATTGGTTTGGCGAACTCCTGGAGGCGCGTTCCTACTACAACCAGAGCTGGGGCGGTCCGAACACCGGCGGCGGCTGGCGTTTCGACGCGAAAGAAGGCGGCGGCACGCTCGCCGACTTGGGGTCCCATGCGATCGACATGCTTTATTTTGTCACGGGTATGCGCCCGACCGAGGTCGTCGCGGCGCAAGTGACGCACGTTAAGGAGCGCATGTTCAACGTCGTGAAGGAGGACGGTTCAAGGTCGCGCGAGCCGAGGAAGATCGACGTCGACGACGGGACCAGGATCGTCTACAATCTCCCGAACGGCGGCATAGGGTCGCTCGAATGCACGCGCAACGCGTGGGGGACGGAAAACACGCAGGGCTATGAATTCTACTTCGAAAACGGCGCGATTCGATGGTGTTACGACGACGTGAACTATCTTGACGTCTACGACCCGAGTCAGCGTGGACGAGGATGGCGGCGCGTGCTGTGCAATCAGGGTGGGTTCGCATATAGCCATTTCTCGGGCGGTCATATGGACGGATACCTCGATTTCCTCGCCAACGCGTGCTACGAGAATATGCGCGGGATCGAGGGCATGGATCCGATCGCGCCGATCGCGACGTTCCGCGACGCATACGAAGTGGAACGAACGGTGGAAGCGATTCGTCGCTCGCACCGCGAACGCCGATGGGTGGAGCTTGACGAAATCAAATAGCGCCGCAAAATCGGAACATCGAAGTTCAATAACGCGGTTTGCTAAAAAACGACTGTAGCAGGAGGAGCAGATGGCGGCAAACTTGACGCCCCAATATTTAAAGGCCCAAGAAGAATACCGGCGCGCCCAAACGCAGGAAGAGGAACTGAAGTGGCTTCAGGTGATGCTCACTGAGATTCCGAAGCACAAGGCGAGCGAGAAGATGCAGGTCATGCTCAAGACGAAGATCGCCGATGCGAAGAAAGCGATCGAATCGTCGAAAGGAGCAAGTAAAAAGAGCGGCCAATCTTTCCGCATTCCTCGTCAGGGCGCGGGTACCTGCGTCGTTATCGGCGCTCCGAATGCCGGTAAGAGCCAGTTGCTGACGTTCTATACGAAAGCGCGTCCAGAAGTTGCGGCGTATCCCTTTACCACGCAGACTCCCACCCCCGGCATGATGCCATGGGAGAACGTGTTCGTGCAGCTCATCGACACGCCGCCGATTACGACAGACTTCATGGAGCCGTATCTGTACGGATACATTCGCAGCGCCGATCTCGTTTTACTCGTCGTTAACCCGACGGGGGAAGATGGGATTCAGCAATGTCAGGACGTCGTTGAACGCCTGCAGAAAACAAAGACGCGACTTGCCGAGGAGTCGGGGCTCGACGAAGAAGACGTCGGGGTCTCATTTACGAAGACGTTCCTCGTTGCAACGCATGCCGACTCGCCAGACTTTCATGACGCGATGGAGCTCTTTCACGAATTCGTGAACCTTCCGTTCCGCGAATTTCACATCTCAACGACCGACGGGACGGGAACTGACGAGCTCCGCAATGCGATTTACGAATCGATGAACGTCGTGCGCGTCTATACGAAGCAACCGTCGCAGAAGAGTCCCGACATGGAGAAGCCCTTTACGCTTCGCCAGGAGAGCACGATCTTCGACCTTTGCGATCAAATCCACCAGGATTATGCGTCGCGTTTGAAGTCGGCGCGCGTATGGGGCGACGCCGTTCATGACGGCACGGTCGTCAAGGGCGACTATGTCGTTCAGGAAGGAGACATTGTCGAGCTTAATGTCGCGCCCTGACGCCGCGAAAGACGCCTTTTCGTCGTCTGTTGCGCGCCGATCATGGCGATTTAGAGTCTTTTGCATTTTCGAGTAAAGAGTCGTACGTTAGGTTTCCGATAAAACGGGCAGGACATAGAGAGGACGGCGCGAGAGTCGATCCTCAGGGTTGGCTCGCGTCAGGGACGGCGCCTGCTGAACTATCGGAAAATACTCTAGACGCGCCGCGCGAAGAGAGCTTATCCGTCGAACGAAGCCCGCTCGCTGAAAGGCGCGTGTGGCGAAGGCGTTCCGGAAAGACGCTCTCGCGCGGCAGCGCCAAGAGACGACGTAAAGGATTTGAAATGAAATCGATCGAAAGCAAAGGACGCGTTGTGTTCGGCGTTCTAGCTCTATCCGCGCTGTTGATCGCGCCCTTTGCAGGGTGTCAGGTCACGCGTAACGGACAGACCTTGCCGAGCCCCTACTATCTGGACGACGATATCCAGTATCATCCATCCGGAACGGAGTTCCAGTATCAGCAGGAAGTTGATCATATTAACAAGATCAACGCCGAACGAAGCGCCGCCGCGTACGGTCAGTACTGATCGTTCTACGAAAAGCGCGACGTAGGACTTCCGATACGCCGCGCAGGAGACAATGCGAAGCGCAGATAGGCTCGGCGCTTTAGGAAGGAAGCACAAACGGTTCTATCTTTACCTTTGGCGAAGATAGAGCCGTTTTTAATTTCTATCAACGCGGTTCTTTTTTCAAAAGAAACGTTTGTCAGAGCGCCTCTTTTCGGATAAACTTACCCGCAGCGCCGGGCGCCGCGTCGCTGAAGCACGCGTAGCGGACGACGAGGCGGTTTGAAATCGAGCGATGAAAAAACGACGCCGATTCGCGCCGTTATGGAAGGGGAGATATGGACACAATTTTGCAATGGACTTGGCCTCATGAAGAGCGTTTCAGGTTTTATATCGTCCAGCTTTTCTTTTGGGTCGGTTATTTCTTCCTGGTCGGTCTGATTGGGACGTTTCCGTATCGTGCGACCAAATACCGTCAGACCCCGTGGACGACGCTGGTGTTAGGCGCGATGGGACCCTTCATCGCCTATCTGTCGCAGTTCCTCTTCAAGCTCGATCATCGGCTGGATATAATCAGTCCCTACGCGATTGTTGTTTCAATTGCCACAACGGTTTTCTTGGCGCCCTTTGTATCGATCTTTGCGTTCGTATGCCGTGGAAACGACGAGTTTTTCGATGAACTGGACCACGAGCGAACTCATTCGAGAGAATATAACGACGACTACGACGACGAGATAGACGCGGACTACGAGGAAAGAGGACGAGTCGTCTATCAGTCGAGTCGTCCGCGTCGCCGACAACGCCGACTTGACCGCTGAATCGACGGCGACGGCCGATCGAATCAGACCCTCTAGAGAGAACCAACAGGAGAGAGGAACATAATCGATGACCAACGATATCAGGCTTGACAGCAAGTCGACCCGAAGAGAGTTTCTTGGCGTCGCGGCGACGGCGGCGATTGCGGGGGTAAGTCGGAACGTTTGGGGCGATGAACTGCGTCCAATGATGCATCTCGGCGCGATAAGGCGCAACGTAATGCGCCGTGAAGTGATGGACTTCACCGCTGCGAAGACCGCGTTTCAGAAAGGCAAAGGCGACGTCGCGTTCCTGGGAGGCTCCATTACCGAAATGGACGGATATCGTCCGATGGTCTGCGAGTTCCTGACGCAAAAATTTCCCGAAACGCAATTCAACTTCATCGACGCCGGTATCGCGTCAACCTGTTCCGACGTCGGCGCGTTTCGACTTGAAACCGACGTCCTGGAGAAATGCGAGCAGGGCGCGCCCGACCTGTTTTTTGTTGAGTTTGCCGTCAACGACGATCAGGACGGATTCTTCTCATTCGAACACGCGACTCGTGGAATGGAGGGGATTATCCGGCATATCAAGAGGTCCAATCCGTTGACGGCGATCGTCATGACGTTTTTCGTCAACGAGAACCTTATGGACAAATACCGCGAGGGCGTCGTTCCAACGAGCGTCGCGGCGCATGAGGCGGTCGCGAAGCGATACGGCGTGTCGACGATCAACCTGGCGAAAGAGATTCAGACGCAGATCGACGCGGGCGAAATCACCTGGGGCGAATTTGGCGGCGTGCATCCCGCCCCGCGTGGGAACCGTATCTGCGCCGATATGATCGCGACGCTTCTCGATTCCGCGTGGGGGGTCGCGCCGTCGAGCATGGCGTGCGGAACGCGAGACTTCCCGTCGCCGATTGACGAGTTTTCCTACAGTAACGCTGGATGGCGGGGATTCGCCGGGATCGAAACGAACGTCGGTTCCATCAGCGATCCGAACGCAGGCGAAGGGTTCAGGCTTTACACGCCCGACTGGTCCAAGATTCCGGGCGGTTTCCGAGGCCGATTTGCGGGCGTCCCCTGTCTATGCGCAGAGCGACCCGGCGCAGAGGCGACCTTTGAATTCGAAGGTAACGCGCTCGCGCTCTATATCCTCGCGGGCCCCGACGCCGGAGTCGTCGAATCTCAGATTGACGACGGCGAGGTCGTCAGGATCGACGCGTACCACCAATATAGTAGCGGCCTGCATTATCCGCGCGCGGTTATGCTCGCGGACGCGCTTCACGCCGGAACGCACAAGGCGACCATTCGCCTATCGGCGGAGAAGAACGAGTGCAGTACGGGCACAGCGCTGAGGATCATGGAGATTGCGGTCAACCGGCCCGAGATATAATCGCAGAAAAGAAGGCGGCGCCTTGAATGGACGCCGCCTTCGCTGTTAATGAGCCGCGAAGCTTACGGAAGCTTTACGTCGTCGATAAAATCGCCAATACGGAAAAGCGGCGAGTCTTTATCGATCTTTTCGCCATAGATTTCGATGTTTTCGATCGTGAGTCCCTCCATTCTATGCTCCTCGTCCGCGCCGGAAAAGAGGAAACCGCAGTATGACGTCAAGCCGGAAACCTTGATATTCCGGATCGTGATATTCTTGATGTATCCCGGTTCCTTCGTGTGCATATACATGTTGACGGTCGGACGCGCGATGAAGAGCCAATTTTCTCTGTTGGCGACGTCGATGTCAAATCGCAGCTTCGACGTATCGAGGTCCTTCATTTTCTCGAGGACTTCAGGGGGCAACTCGTTTTCAACGCCCATTTCGAAGCGGATATCTTCAAAGAGTATATCTTCCAAGCGCATTTTCTCGCCCGGTTCGAGGAGGAAATTGCGCGTCTGAGCGTGGATGACGTCGATATTGCGGAAGGTAACGCGACGCATGTAGGGCGCGCGGCTCTCATGGCCCATGAGGACAATGCGCGCGCGGTCGCACCAGAGGACGCAGTTTTCGACAAGGATATCTTCACAGTTGCCGTAGGAATTATCGAGCCCTTTGAGCGCCAGGCAGTCGTCGTCGGTGCGGATAAAAGTATTACGTACCGTGACCTTACGCGAGTTGCATGGGTTGATTCCGTCGTCGTTCTGAACGCGGCCGCCGCAGATCTTCACATTGTCGATCTCGACGCCGTCGCAATTCACGGGGACCAGGGTCCAGTGCGAGGGGCCGCGGATAACGAACCCTTCGAGCGTCGCGTTCTGGCACTTCTGAAGGGAGATAACGTGAGGAGCGGTACCATGACGCCAATCCCACGGGTTCGAGTCAATGACGCCGCGTCCGCGGATGCTGATATTCTTGCCAGAAGCGAAGACGTTGCATTTGACGATCGCGCCGGGAGCGAGGTAGAGCGTCTGGTCGTCGGTAAGTTCGATTCGGCCGCCGGGCGGGTTATGGACGCCGGGCCCGAAATAGAGGACGTTCGGATCGTCCGCATCGGGGACGTTCTCCTCCAACGGGTTCACGAATACGAGCAGCGGATGTTCGCGGCCGTTGTATTCAACGGAGAACCGGCACGGCTTATCAACCTTAACAGTAAAGGTTCCGTTGTCGTTTTTGACGGGCGTCAATCCCAGGGACGCAGGTCGTATCACGAGATTCTCGGCTTTGATTTGACCTCGTTTTTCGATCGTGAGCTCAATTGGCTCGTCCGCGTCGATTTGTATGAAGGAGTAGTCTCCGCCATAATCGTAGCCGTCGAAGGGCGGATCGGCGGTCCGAGCGGCGAGAGGACTCGCTTCCGCGCCGTTGACTTGAACGCCCCAGAGTCCGCTGGGGTACTCCCCGTCGGGGACCGGCCAGAGCCTGACCTCCGCGTTCGCGGAAACGGTTATAAGCGTTGCGCACGCAAAGAGTAGCGATAAGAACAGACGTTTCATATCATATCCTTCCACAAGAGTTTACAGTTCGCCCCAGTTGACGCCGATTTTCGTGTCGACGCGCAACGGCGCGCTAAGGGGGTTGTTGAGCGACATTTCTTCAACGACGAGCTTTGCAAGTTCGTCCGCGTCGTCGCGTCGCGTTTCAAAGAGGAGTTCGTCGTGGATTTGCAGCAGCAGTCGCGCGCGTTCGGGCGGAACGTCTCGCACGCTGACCTCGCGCGGCGCCTCGGCGCGCTCTTCCGAGGGGTGGGGTTCGTAGAGCTTGGCGCTGAAAAGGGGCGTCGCCGTACCCAGCGCCGGCGTCGATTCCTCGGGCCGCGGCGTCTCGTCGGGCTCGGCGAGCGGGGACCAGCGCGAGGTCGTCCAACCTTCACGTTTTAGGCGTCGCCAGACCGCAAGCATCGCGAGCTTCATGATATCCGCGGCGGAGCCCTGCACGACGGCGTTAATCGCGGCGCGTTCCGGGAAATTCAGCGACTTGCGTCCACGCGCGCCTCGAACGCCGGTAAGCGCTCGACGCCGTCCTAAAAGAGTCTCGACGTAGCCTTTCTTTGCGCAATCGTCGAGCACGCGATCGAAGAAAGAAAGCGTTCCGGGATAGGTCGCGAAAAACTTGTCGATATATTCCGAGGCCGCTTCGATGGGTACGTCGATCGATCGCGAGAGCCCAAAGGGCGTTTGGCCGTAGACGAGCCCGAAGTTGACCGCCTTCGCTTTGCGCCGCATATCGGGCGTGACGTCTTCCTCGTCGACCCCAAAGATCTGAGCGGCGACGCTCGAGTGCACGTCCTTATTATCGATGAAAGCCTGTCGAAGCGCCGGGTCGCCTGAAAAATGGGCCAGGACGCGCAATTCGATCTGACTGTAGTCGCATGAGAGAAACGCGTCGTAACCCTGCGAGGCGTCGGGCACAAATCCTGATCGTATCAGCTTGCCGGAGCCCGATCGCGCGGGGATATTTTGCAGGTTAGGATCGCTGGAACTCAGGCGCCCCGTCGCGGTCGCCGACTGGTGGAACGTCGCGCAGATGCGGTTCGTACCCGGCGCCGTCTGACGCGGCAAGGGTTCAAGATAAGTTCCGCAGAGCTTAACAAGCTTGCGTAATTTAACGATCTTACGTGGAATCTCGTGCATAGACGCGAGTTCTTCGAGGACCTCGGCGTCGACGCTCGCGCCGGTTTTTGTCTTCTTGATAACCGGTAACTTGAGGTCCTCAAAGAGAAGACGTTGCAATTGAAGCGGCGAATTGAGATTGATCTTATAGGCGAATGCCGGATCGGGGTCGGATTCTTTTACGCACTCGCGGATTTCCTTTTCAAGCGCCTCGCGTCGCTTGAGCATCTCTTCGGAGACGTCTTGAAAGACGGTCCGATCGATCGCAATTCCGTTGTACTCCATTTCCGCGAGCGTCTCGGCGAGGGGAGTTTCAAGGTCAAGCGCGAGCTTTTCAAGCGCCGGAATTTCCATTATTCGCTGACGTATGATCGACGCGGCGTTCAGCGGAACGAGAACCGTGTCGAGCGCATATTGCGCAATGATTTCAGGCGCAAGGAAATCGAGCGGAACGCGCTTTTTGCCCGTACCCGTCGCGCTCTTGAGATCGAAGAGCTTCACGTCGAGGTACGAAGAGGCGACGTCGGCGATCGACCGTTTCGTTGCGCCCGCGAGCGCAAGGTAATCCGCGATCGCGACGTCAAACGCGAGTCCGCGCATTTGGATTCCGGAGGTCATGAGCGCGATCGCGTCGTACTTGAGTTCGAACCCAAGTTTGGCGATCGACGGCGATTCGAGCGCCGGACGCAGTTTTTCGAGCGCGTCTTCCTTATCGAGAAGGTTGGCGCCGAGAGAGGCTCGGAAGGGCAGATAAAACGCCTCGTCGGGCTCCATTGCGATCGCGAGTCCGCAAAGCGTCGCGTCGCGAGCGCGTACGCGTCCTACCTCGGGCTCTTCGCGCGTTATCGCCGCGAGCGCAAAAAGCTTCGTTTCTTGAAGTCGCGCGACGAGCGCCGAGAGTTTCTCGGAGTCGTCGACAATCGTTGCGCGCCAGGTTGACCGAGGCGCAACGTCGGGAAGAGGAAGGTCGGCGAGCGACTCGATGGAATTGAGAACAAGCGCCGGCGCGGCGTCGGGCGCTATATCGTCGCGCGCGTCGTCAGGCGCGGGGATGCTGATCGCGCCGTAGAGAGGGCGGCGCAGCCGCGAGAGGAGGGGCGCGCCGTCGGCGATCCCGTCCTGAGAGCGCGGCTTGACGTCGACGCTCATGCGCGTGTTGCGACGCGCTTCGAGCTGGTTGAACCACTCCGATTCCTCCGCAGTGATAACGCCGAAGCGTTCCGTGAGCTCGTCGATCCTCCCGACGAGGGAGCGGAACCTCCAATATTGGAAGAGCCGTCGCAAGCGTTCCGGGTCGACTCCGTCAAGTTTTCCAGAATCCCAGTCGATATCCAGCGGGACGTCCTGGCGTAAGCGAACGAGCTCGCGACTGAGGAGCGCCTGGTCCCAACAATTGCGGATATTGTCGAAGCGTTTGCCTTTTCGGTTCTGAACGCCTTCGCGAACGCCCTCGAGCGTTCCGAACTCTTGCAGAAGTTCGCCAGCGATCTTGGGACCGACGAGGGGCACGCCGGGAACGTTATCGGAAGTATCGCCGACGAGCGCTTGAAAATCGACGACCTGATTCGGCGCGACGCCCCAATCGTCCTTAAGTTCGGCCGCGTTGTAATATTTGTCCTGACGAATGAGATAGATCGTCGTCGCGTCGCTGATGAGTTGCCTGGCGTCTTTGTCGGAGGTGACAAGGATCGTTTTGCCGCCGCTCTGGGCGACGCGACGCTGAACGGTCGCCATCACGTCGTCCGCTTCGTAGCCGATAACGCCGAGCGCGGGTGCGCCAACCCCTTTGAGAAATTCGCGCGTAAAGTCAAACTGCAACATCAGATCGTCGGGAGTCGGCGGCCGATTCGCTTTATACTCCGGGTAGACGTCGCTCCTGAACGTCTTGGCGTGCATATCGTAAGCGCAGAAGAGATAGTCGATTGGGAGCTTCGTCATGATCGACAGGATATCGCGCACGAACCCAAACACTGCGCCTGTCGGTTCGCCGCGCGCGTTGCTCATTGTCGTCGCTCTGTGGGCATAAAACGCCTGATAGACGAGTCCATAAGCGTCCACGACGCATACGGTCTTGTCTTTTAACGAAGGATACGTGTCCATACTGCTTCTCCCGCCGTTCGTTTATCAATCCGGCGTGAGTAAGTTTAGCAGAAAAGAAAGCTGAAGGCAACGACGTCGGCATAGAAAAGACTTGTTGCGGAAGACGTCTTGCTGCAGAAAAGAAAAACGTTCCGCGGCGGCATTGCGCAGCGGAACGTTTTAGCATTCAAGTCGACAAAAAAGCGCGGTTACGCCGAAGAGTGGGTCACTCGTCGTCTTCGTCGTCCCAATCGTCGTCGTCCCAATCGCCGTCCTGGTCGTCGTCAACGTCGTCCCAATCGAAGTCTTCGTCGTCGTCGTCGAGGTCTTCGTCTTCGTCGTCGTCCCAGTCTTCGTCGTCGTCGTCGAACCAGTCTTCTTCGTCGTCGTCCCAGTCGTCGTCTTCTTCTTCGTCGTCGTCCCAACCGTCATCGTCGTCGTCGTCCCAACCGTCGTCGTCGTCCTCTTCATCACGATCGGGACGCGCCGCTTGCGGAGCGAACATGAGGTCGAAGAAATTGGTCAACGGACGTTCCAGTAGCGCCGTATCAGAGTTGTGTGCGGCAAAAATATCAAATTTCATGATTCACTCCTCGAAATCCAGACGTTCCGACCGCGCGGTCGTCCAAGTTGGCGGCTCAAATCGCTCGCTGCGTCAGCGAGGAGAACGACCGGAGCACAGACCAAAAGAGCGCGCAGTCTGACGCCCTCAAGGGTAATTTGGATTTTATCGTGAATGCGCTCGAGGACGCCGGTTCAGGCTAAGCAGGTTATTTTGCGGTTTGCTCCGCGTTTTGCCGACCCCTTCGCTCGATTCAAGCGAGAATATTACATCTTTGACTGTCGGCGTCAAGGCTTGTTTTAAAAAAGCGCCAAAAATTATTTTTTTCTACGGATTTATGCGGACGAAATAAATACTGTCGCGGCCCTAAAGACCCTGTTGACGTCCCTATTTTCCATCCGCGACTTGGAGCGAGGGAGCGGCGGGATCGATCAGGATTTCGCCGTCTTCGCCAACGTCGTCGAAATGAACCGACAACACCTTAGAAACGCCGGGATCTTCCATCGTGACCCCGTAGATCGACTTCGCCGTCGACATCGTTTTTTTAGTGTGCGTGACGATGATAAACTGCGTCTTCGGAGTGAAATTCTGCAACGCGTGGGCAAATCGACTCACGTTGGCTTCGTCGAGCGCCGCGTCAACTTCGTCGAGAATACAGACTGGACTCGTGCGATATTGAAAAATCGCGAGGAGGAGCGCGACGCACGTGAGCGATTTCTCACCGCCGCTCATGAGCGTGAGACTCCGTAAATCCTTGCCGGGCGGACGCGCGACGATATCGACGCCCCCTTCGAGAGGGTTCGACCCGTTTTCGAGCGTGAGGTCCGCCTTGCCGCCGCCGAAAAGTTTCTGAAAAATCGCGCTGAAATTGGCGCGTACCGCGTTAAACGTCTCGTCAAAAAGACGCTTGCAATCGGAATTGACGCGCACGATGATTTTCTGAATCGATTTGCGCGCCGCAACGAGGTCGCTGTATTGATTGAAGAGCGTCGTGTATCGCGCGCGGAGCATCTCGAGCGTCTCGAGCGCCTCGAGATTGACGGGCCCGAGATCTTGAAGGCGTCGGCGAAGCTCGTCGATCTCCTTCTTGCGCGCGTGAGCGCTCTTCGCGTCGACCGGCACGACGTACTCCGACGTCTCGCCGCCCCCTGCGATCGCTTCGGGACGCACTGGCGGCGGCGCGTCTTCGAGCCGATATTCGACGCTCGCGATATCGAGGCCGTAATCCTCGCGCATGCGTTCCTCGATCGTCTTGAGCTCCTGCGCGCAACGCTCGCGAACAAGCTCCTGCGAACGGATCGCTTCGCGACGTTTTTCAAGTTCGGCGCGGTTCTGTTCGAGCGCGCAGAGCGTCGCCATTCGCGCCTTCTCATGCGCGGCGCGCGTCTCGCGCATCGTCTTGACCTGCGCGGCGAGACGCTCCTTGGTCGAGTAAAATTCCGCGATTTTCGATTCGCTCGCCAGCGCGGAGAGCTCCGCCTGATCGACGCGCGAGTCGAGCGCCTTTACGCGCTTCTCATTTTCCGTCGCTTGACGCTGCTGTTCGACGCGCGAGTCGGCAAGACGTCGGGAACGTTCTTCCAGGAAAACGATGCGTTCCTCCGCTTTCGCGAGCTCGATCTTGAGATTCGTGGCGCGTCTGGCGCGTTCCTGGCGTTCCGCATCGACCTCCCCGAGTCTCTTCACCGCGTTGGCGAGGTCGTCGTCGATCGTTGCGAGCCTTTGGTCGAAAGCGTCCCGCTCTGATTCGAGGGCCGAAAGGCGCGAGGTCGCCTTTTCGAGCTGCGCGGCGAGATCGGTCAGTTCCTTGTCGAGCTCGTCGCGATGCGTCTTCAACTGCGCTCCGCGCTCTTGCGACGCCGTCTGGCGAAGTTTGAGCGTTTCGAGCGACCGCGACGTTTCGCGCATCGACGCGGAAACCTGATCGACTTCCACGTCGAGCCGCGCGATTTTTTCTTCAAGTTGCGCAACCGTCGTTCGAAGTTTTTCTGCGTCTTGGTCGAGTTGCGTCGTTTCTTTCGAGAGGGTCGCAAGTTCGCTGCGACGTGAAATCAACCCTGCGTTACCCTGCGCTGAGCCGACGATAAGCGTTCCGTCCGCCGAAAGCAACGAGCCGTCCGCCGCGAGAAAACTCGTCGGAGCGCGACTGTCGCGGTAAAGCTGCTTAGCGACGGCGACCGACTCGACGATCCACGTGCGATGAAGGAGTCTTTGGACGAGTCCCTCAAAGGCGGGCTCCGTTTCGACAAATTGATCGGCGCGGCCGAGAACGCCGCTATGGTTTTCCAGGACCGGATCGAAAGGAATCGGTTTTCCGGGATTCGGATCGAGCCAGATAAAGCCGACGCGTCCTGCGAATCGCGAGCCTTGTTGTTCGATATATCGGAAGAGAGCGGGGTCGGGCGGCACGACGACGTACTGCGCGGTCTGGCCGAGCGCGAGCTCGACAAGAGGCGCCGCTTCGACGTTAACGCGGATAAGATCCGCGACGATGCCATAGGCGATGTGGAACGGACTCGACGGGTTTTTCATCGCGCTGAGCGTCTCGCGAACGCCGGGGCTGACCCCCTCGTACTTGCGTAGAAGATCGTTGAGGAGCGTCGCGCGTTCGTCGAAGGTCGCGCGCTTGCGTTCGAGCGCGGAAAATTCCGCCTGACGGTCGAGAAGGTCGCGCTTGAATGCGTCGCGACTCGCGCGGAGCGCCTCGAGGCGTCGCGCCGACGTTTCGCTGCGCTTTGCTAGTTCGTCGCCGTCCGTTTGCAGTTGGTTTGTCTGGACGGAAAGCTCCGTCTGTTGGCGCGTGAGTTCGTTCTTCTGTCGCGCTTTTTGCGCGTTCGCCGCCGCGAGCGTCGCTTTGCGCGTTTTGAGCGCCGAAATCTCGCTCGCGAACCGCGTCGTCTCGCCGACGCTTGTTTCGCGTTCGCGCTGGAGTTTGTCGCGCGTCGCGACGAGCGTCGCCGCGAGCGTCACAAGTTTTTCGCCCGCGACGTTCTCGTTCTCGAAGTCCGTTTCGATTCGCTTCGCGGATTCTTTCGCCTTGGCGAGCTCGCGCTCCGTTTCTTGCGCCGCCTGAGCGTCTGCCGCGAGCCGCGCGACGATCGCTCGTTCCTGCGTCGCCGTGCGCGTCGATTCCGCGCGCCATTCCCGAATTTGCGCGGTCTGATATTCGACTCCCGACTCTTCCGCCGCGATGCGTTCGCGCGTCGACGCAAGTTCCGCTTCGAGCGCGCGCAGTCCGCGGTCCGCGTCGTCGATCTCGACCGCGATCCGCGAAGCGTCGGCCTCTAATCCCTGAATCTTCGTCGAAATCTTGGTTTCAAAGGACGCGAAGTCGTCCGTCTCGACGCTCGCGAGGCGCAACGCTTCCGATTTGGCGCGCCATTCGTAGATTGCGACCTCCGCGCGGAGCTTCTGGAGCTGCGTCGAGCTCGTTCGATAAATTTCCGCTCTTCCAGCCTGAGATTTCGTCCTGCGCAGCTGTGCCTCGACCTCGCGGACAATGTCGGAGAGACGCTGAAGGTTCTGTTCGACGCGTTCGAGTCGGCGCGTCGCTTCCTGTTTCTTAGCGTTGAATCGCGAGATCCCCGCCGCGTCCTCGAGTACCATCCGACGCTGTTCGCTCGTGCTTTGGAGCAACGCCTCGACGCGTCCTTGCTCGATGACCGCGTATCCCTGCGCGCCGAGCCCGACGCCGCCGACGATATCGCGGAAATCTTTAAGTCGCGCGGACTGGCCGTTAATAAGATATTCGGATTCGCCGCTGCGGTAGACCCTGCGCGTGAGATGGATTCGATCCGCCTTGACGGGCAGAAGGCGCTTCTGATTATCGAAAGAGATCGTGACCTCGGCGGAACCGAGCGGCTGACGCGTCGCCGAGCCGTTGAAGATGACGTCCGTCATTTCGTCGCCGCGCAGACGTCGCGCGCTCTGCTCCCCGAGCGCCCATTTAATCGCGTCGACAACGTTGGATTTCCCCGACCCGTTAGGGCCCACAAGAGCGCAAATATCGCCGTCAAAATCGATCTTTGTCCGGTCGGCAAAGCTTTTAAAACCGTGGAGTTCGATTGACGTTAGCATAGGTTAAACGCATATAAAGACAGAGGAGACGGCGCGCCGCGGACAGGACGCCCACGCCCCGCCGCTTATCGGGAATATAAACGTTTGACGCAGCTTACGCAATAGATAAATTCATAATAAACGTCTACGTTGCGACGTGGGGCTCTTTGTTTTTCGAGGCGGCGGAGGAGTCTTCGTAAAAGCGGTTCGCCACGAACGTTTCCAGGATGAATATCGCCGCAAGGAGCGCGACGATCAACGCATACGGCTCCGAATCGTTGTCGTCGCGCGCGTCAAGGTCTTCGACCGACGCGTCGACGTCGAGCTCTTTATAGGGGAAACCCTCCCAGAGCCTGGCCCAGTCCTCGGAGGAGCGACGCGTCATATCCGATTCTTCGCCGGGCGTCGCGACAGAAAAGACTTGATCGACGGAGTCTCCGCTGCGATTCGGCGCTGTTTTGACGCGGCAGATTCCCGGTTCTTTTACGCCCGGGAAACGAATCTGGCGGCGTTCGACGTCTGTCGGCGTCTCAATCTCTTCACCCGAGGGCGTGTAGATTGTTGCGATCGCCGGGAATTCCCTGAGGTCGGTTCGCAGCGTTGCGTCTTCGCCGGTCGCATAATTGCGGATCGACGACGACGCAGAGGCGAGTCGACGCGCCATCCCGTCGGCAAGGACGACGAAAATCCAGACCGCGTCTCCAGACGTCAGCGCGTTCCAGGGCCGTTCCTGCGCGCCGTCGGAAATGGGCGTCGCGATCGTGGCGACGAGCCCTCGTCCAACGCGCGTCTCGACGATCGCGGGCGGCGCGGTCTCGTCGATCGGCCCGAACGCCGATTCAAATCGAGCGACGACGGTCGCCGCGTCGGTAAGCTCTTCGAGTTTCCAATATCGGGTAATCGGCGCAGCGTCCCATGGAATTCCGGCGCGTTGGAAAGGACGGAACGCCGCCAGGAGGGGCTCGTCATAGGAAGTCGGCGCGATCGCAAGTCCCGAAGACGTCTCCTGACGAGTCGGCTTGTGTCCGAGGAGTTTGAGAGCCTCCGGAGTCTGAAACGCTGCAAGAGGGTTGGCGCCGCGTCCTAAAAAGACCCCGATTCCGCCGCCGTCGGAGGCGTAGGAAGCGAGGCGCGCGATCGTCTCGGGCGCAAGGCCCGGAGGGTCGAGGAGGAAAATCGCGCGATATTGAGAGAGCGCGTCGTCGCTGAGCGTCGCGAGCGCGCGACCATTTTGCGCGTCGTAGGGGACGACGTCGAGCTCAAAGGGTGCGCGACCTGTCAGGCGGAATTCTTCCGGCGCGAGCGCCTGCGTCAGGAAGAGCGCCTTCTCTTCGATCGGCTGCGGCGCCGCGACGAGGAGCCGCCAGTCGGGCACGACGTTGACGACGAAGGTTCGCGCGTCGTCCGCCGCGAGCGCGTCTTTACCAAGGATCCGCGCGAGCCCGACGCATTCCCCCGCCGGCAGGTCGGAGACGTTAAAAACGGCCGTGTTTCGGACGCGACCCGGACCAAAGCTTAGCGTCTGCTTTTCGCGGCGAAACGCGAGCGATTCGTTCGCGGCGAGCTCTTCCGGCGTCGCGGCGTTGGGCAGATCGTCGGCGTTGAAGAAGAGCGCCTCGAGCGCGACGTCGCCGGCCGCGGGATCGACGCGTTCGAGTTCAAGGTCGACGCGCAGCGCGCTCCCCTTCGAGATCGTTTCCGCCGACGGAGCGACGCTGAGAATCGAGACGTTGCGCCAGTCGTCGTCGCCAAGATCGAGGAAGTAGAAAGTTGGGAGCGAATCGTCCGTCGCGCTCTGATTGTCGAGTCCCGCCGCGCGTCGGAGTCGGCGCATATCGCGGTCGGACCATCCGACGGTCGTCATGTCGGTGAGGACGTAGATTTCGCGCCGCGCGAGTTTAGAGCTCCTGACGAGCGAGAGCGCCGCGAGCGTCGATTCCGCAGCCGTCCTGCCCCCGGGCGTCACCGTCATTTTATTGAGCCGCGTTCGCGCCGCGTAACGATCCGATTGGAACCCGTCCCCCGACGTTGTTCCGTCGAGAACGGCAAGCTCGCTTCCGCGCGGCGCCTGACTGAGGATCCTTTGCGCCGTCGCCTTCGCGCGGTCGAAGAGCGTCGCGTTGCCCTTGACGCGCCCCATGCGCAAAGACGAGTCCAACACGATCGCCGTCGCGACGGGCGCGTCTTTGCCGGCGCGCCCCGACGCGGCGGAATCTTCAGGGGATTCTTCGTCCGCGACGGACGATGAGCTCGGCGGTAATTGCGCGATAAAGATAGGTCGCGCGAGCGCGAGCCCGAGCGTCGTTAGAAGCGCGACGCGCAACGCGAGGAGCAGAAAACGCCGGAGCCGAAACCTGCGACGGTTCGCCGCGAGCGTCGCCTGCGTAAAACGCAGCGCCGCGAAGACGACCTTCTTAGGTTTACCCTTCGACAGCAGATGTATCGCGATCGGGATCGCGGCGGCGACAAGACCCGCAATAAAAAGGGACGGCGTTGTGAATGCCATACGTGGAACGCTCCTTCCTCCAAACGCCGACGCGGCGTGGGCGTCAGTATAACCTTCAGAGGGTTTTCTTTCAATGCGAATTAAGGTCGCCGATTCTCGCGTTTTCAATAAAAAAAGCCCGGAGTCTTCGAAACTCCGGGCTTTTCTATCGACTTATGACTTCAGCGTCGTCGTTGCGACGTCATCATTTGTCGTCTTTCACTTCAAAATCCGCGTCGATTGCGTCGTCGTCGTCCGACGGAGCGCTGTCGGCGCTCGCGCCGGCGTCAGACTGCGGGCCCTGCTGCGCCTGAGCCTGCTGCGCTTTTTCGTAGAGCGCCTTGCTCATCGCGTGCGAGGCCTGCTCGAGTTCGGAGAAAGCGCTCTTGATCTTGTCGACGTCGTCCGTCTTGCAAGCTTCACGCGTCTTCGTGATCGCCGCCTCAATCGCGGATTTGTCCTCGGGACGGAGCAGATCGGCTTTCTCAGAGAGGAGCTTTTCAAGCTCGAAGCACATCGAATCCGCACGGTTCTTCGCTTCGATGAGCTCGCGGCGCTTCTTGTCTTCTTCCGCGTGCTCTTCAGCATCCTTGCGCATGCGTTCGATCTCTTCCTCCGTCAATCCGGCGGAGTTGTCGATACGAATCTTCTGATTCTTACCGGTGCCAAGATCCTTCGCGGAGACGTTCAGAATACCGTTCGCGTCGACGTCAAAGGTGACCTCGATCTGCGGCAGTCCTCGCGGCGCGGGCGGGATCTCTTCAAGGTTGAACTGACCGAGCAGACGGTTCGCCGACGCGATATCGCGCTCGCCCTGGTAGACCTTGATCGTGACCGCCGTCTGATTGTCTTCCGCCGTGCTGAAGACCTGCTTCTTTTCCGTCGGAATCGTCGTGTTCTTCTCGACGAGCTTCGTCATGACGCCGCCGAGCGTCTCGATACCGAGGGACAACGGGGTGACGTCGAGGAGCAAGACTTCCTTGACGTCGCCTGCGAGGACGCCGCCCTGAATCGCCGCGCCGACCGCGACGACTTCGTCCGGGTTCACGCCCTTGTGAGGCTCTTTGTTGAAGATCTTCTTAACTGTTTCCTGAACCTTCGGAACGCGCGTCGAACCGCCGACGAGGACGACTTCATCAATGTCGGAGGGCGAGAGTTTCGCGTCGCGGAGCGCCTGCATGACGGGGCCCTTGATCCGTTCGACCAGGCTGTCGGTGAGCCGCTCGAATTCCGCGCGCGTGATGTGCGCCTGGAGGTGCTTCGGGCCCGACTCGTCCTGCGCGATAAAGGGCAGGTTGACGTCGGTCTGCTGCTGAGAACTGAGCTCGCACTTCGCCTTTTCCGCAGCTTCCTGCAAACGCTGCAACGACATCGGCTCTTTGCGAAGATCGATTCCGTTCTTCTTCTGGAAATCGTCCGCAATGTGGTTGATAAGGATGTGGTCGAAGTCGTCGCCGCCAAGGTGCGTGTCGCCGTTCGTGCTGATCACTTCGAAGACGCCGTCGGCGACCTGTAGAATCGAAACGTCGAACGTTCCGCCTCCGAGGTCGAAGACGAGAATCTTTTCGTTCGCGCCCGTCTTGTCGAGACCATAGGCGAGCGCCGCCGCCGTCGGTTCGTTAACAATACGCGAGACTTCAAGTCCTGCGATTTGACCCGCGTCCTTCGTCGCCTGACGCTGAGCGTCGTTAAAGTACGCCGGAACGGTAATAACCGCCTTGTTGACCTTGTGTCCAAGGTACGCTTCCGCCGCTTCCTTAAGCTTACGAAGCGTCTGTGCGGAAATCTCGGCGGGGGTGTACGTCTTGCCGTCGATCTCGACTTTGACGTATTCGTCCTCGCTGCCGACAACCTTGTATGGAACCGTCAGCTCTTCCGAACCAACTTCGCTTCGTTTACGCCCCATAAAACGCTTGATCGAGCCAATCGTTCGCGTCGGGTTCATAACCGCCTGACGCTTTGCAAGCTCGCCAACGAGCTTTTCCGAGTCCGTGTACGCGACGATACTGGGGGTCAGACGATATCCCTCGGGGTTAGCGATAACTTTCGCTTCTTTACCTTCCATAACGGCGACGACCGAGTTGGTAGTTCCGAGGTCGATACCGATAATCTTTTCGCCTTGAGCCATGTGAATTCTCCTGATTCTTATATCTTTCCGAAATCTCCGACGTCCGGGCGTCGTTCTATCGGGCTTCTGCTTTCAATCTGATAATGACTAAATCTTCGCGCGGAGAGAATCTTTAACGAACCGCAGCGCGCATTTGATTTAATGAACAGCAAGCACGGCGCCAAAGGAACATTTTTTAAATTTTCTACAAGTTTTTCAAAAAACGCGCCGCGTTCACGCCATGCCGCCCTTTTGGACGCGAGAAACTTATCGAGGCGTCTCGGCGCTATGAATGGTCGACCCCATTCTAAAGGTTTGCAACTCGATTATCTGCCAATTTGACAGAATTATAGCGTTGAAGCGCGTTTGTCGAGAAGGCGCTCTTGACTTGCGCCGGCGCCATTTGAGAGTACAATTGCAGAATTATCGGGGTTGGCGCGCGTCGACGAGTTAATAGCCCGAACGACGCTCTCGTGCGAATCGTGTGAAGGATTTGGTTCGGTTATGAAGTTTTTGATTACAGGCGGCGCGGGATTTATTGGCTCTCATCTCACGGAGCTCTTTTTGTCGCGCGGAGACGAAGTCTCGATCGTCGACGACCTGTCGACCGGTTCCTGGGACAACGTCGCTCATCTCGCTCACAACCCGAAATTTCACGCCTATGTCTCCGACGCCTCGGACGAGACGCTCATGGAGACCGAGATTCGTAAAGCCGATTTCGTTTTTCATCTTGCAAGTTCCGTCGGCGTCAAGCTGATCGTCGCAAGGCCCGTCGATTCGATTCGGCGCATCATACGCCCGACCGAGACCGTCGTCGACCTCTGCGCCAAATATCGCAAGCCGATCCTCCTCACGTCCACGAGCGAAACTTATGGCAAAGCCGAAAAAGTTCCGTTCCGCGAAGATATGGACGTTACCCTCGGGCCAAGCAGTAAAAACAGGTGGGCTTACGCGATCGCAAAGCTTCTCGACGAATTCTATCTCCTGGCGCAACGCGAGCAGTCGGCGCTGCCCGTCTTCGTGACGCGCCTCTTTAACGTTGTCGGGCCCCGCCAGACCGGTCATTATGGGATGGTCTTGCCGCGCTTCGTGACCGCCGCGCTCAACGACGAACCGATCCAAGTCTACGGGACGGGAGAGCAGTCGCGCTGCTTCGCGTCGGTTCACGATATCGTCGAGGGACTCGCGAAGTTCGTCGAAACGCCCGATGCGGCGGGTGAAGTCGTCAACCTTGGCGTCGACACGGAAGTGACGATCGCCGCGCTCGCGCAACGAGTGATCGAGCTTTGCGATTCGCGTTCCACGATCAAAATGGTCAGCTACGACGAAGCGTACGGCCCGAATTTCGACGACATGCAGCGGCGAGTTCCATGCCTCGACAAGGCGCGACGCCTCATTGGCTGGAACCCGAAACGCACTCTCGACCAGATTATCGTCGAAACGCGCGACTGGATTCGCGCGACGGGGCGTCGATAAGCGTCGTTGAAGATTCAACGCCAGTCGCACCGCTCACGCGCGCGCGAAATATATATATTGTCGTTATGAAGGATTGAAAAAGGATGTCTGCCGAAAAGTTTAAGGTCGCTATTTTGGGCGCGACCGGCTATACCGCCCTCGAATTACTCCGTTTGCTGCGTCGCCACCCGATGGTGGAAGTCGTCGCCGTCACGAGTCGTGAAAACACCGATCCGATCGACGTCGTCCATCCGTCCCTGACCGGACAGTTCAGCGTCCGGTGCTCGAACCTCAAGCCCGACGCACTCGCGGAACTTGGGGTCGACACGGTCTTCAGCTGCCTTCCGCACACCGCGACCGCCGCCGTCGCGCCCGAGCTTCTCAGCCTCGGCATGAAAGTTATCGATTTTGGCGCCGACTATCGCCTCAACGACGCCGCCGTCTTCAACAAGTGGTACAACGTCGTGCATCCCGATCCGGACCGTCTCCCGCTCACGCCCTACGGTCTGCCCGAGCTTTTCCGCGAAAAGATTCGCGGCGCGAACCTCGTCGCTAATCCCGGCTGCTATCCGACCTCTGCGATCCTGCCCCTCGCGCCGCTCCTCAAAGGCGACTACATCGCGCCCGACGACCTCATTATCGACTCCAAGAGCGGCGTTTCCGGCGCCGGTCGCAAGCCGAGTCTCAAAAACCTCTATCCTGAATGCAACGAAGCGATCTCCGCGTACGGCGTCGGTTCCCATCGCCATACCCCCGAGATCGAAGAGGTCCTGACGACTGTCGGCGGTAAGCCGACGCGGATTATCTTTACTCCGCACCTCGTTCCAATGGATCGCGGCATCCTGACGACCGCCTATTCCAAACGAGTCAAAGAAGCGTCTCAGGAAGAACTGATGGAATACCTCCGCGATTTCTACAAGGACGAGCCCTTCGTGCAAGTTGTCGACGCGCTCCCTTCGACGAAAGACGTGAGCCATACGAATCGCTGTCATATCACGGTCCGCCTCGTTGGCGACCGCGTTGTGACGATCTCCGCGATCGACAACCTCGTTAAGGGCGCTTCCGGAGCCGCTGTCCAGAACTTCAATCTCATCCACGATCTCGACGAAACGACCGCGCTCCTGTAACGCGTTTTTTATAGCTCTGCAATTTCCGAAACGCCGCGACGTAGACCGTCGCGGCGTTTTCTTTTGAGGAAACAGACTCTCCTGAAGCGCATTCTTCAACATGATTGGAAAGGGACGTGCGTTAAACTGTCTGTATTCGCCTCTATAAAAATAAGATTAGCTTCATAAATTAAGTGCGTCTGTTTTTTAAATATCTGAACAGTATTGAAATAATCGAGCAACTGTGCTAATATGGTTTACGCCGTCCAAGTGGACGGAGAGGTTGAAAAATCAGGCTCGCGCGCGAAACTTTTTTCGGCCACAATATGACGTTTCTCCGTTTGTGGAAATATCTTAGCGTTTTTTATTCGGTGAATAAGCGAACGGGGAACAACCTGAGTTATTTAATGGAGCGCGATTATTATGAGACTTAATTCTAAGCGACGGGGATTTACCCTCGTTGAGCTGTTGGTTGTCATTGCCATTATCGGAATTTTGATTGGGCTTCTCCTGCCCGCCGTTCAGGCGGCGCGCGAGGCCGCGCGACGTATGACGTATGCAGTGCACGAACAACCTCAAACAGCTTGGACTGGCCGCCCAGAACTTCCATGACGTTCAAGGATTCCTTCCCAACGCCAGTCACCAGATCGTTCTGCGGTCCTACCAACCTGTCAACGGCCGTTATAACCGATTCTCTGGCCTTTTTGTTATGCTTCCCTATGTCGAGCAAGAGTCGTCTACTCGATCGGGCTTGATGATATCGAGAAGGACAGGGCGCCATGGGACTACACCGACCAAGAGGTAGTCGCCGCCTGTCATCCGGTTACCGCGTTCCTTTGTCCGTCCGACGGCGCCGGACCGACCAACAAAGGCGAGCGTGGTCGTACCAGCTATCACCTGAATCGCGGCGACATTACGCTCAACTGGGACTGGTACGAATACCGCGGCGCCTTCAGTAACGGCGAACAGCACAAGATGTCGCTCACCGACATTCTAGACGGCACGAGTAACACGGCGTTCTTCTCCGAAGCGTGCATCGGAACTGACGCCACGGCGCGTAAAGTCAAGGGCGGGCAGGTCGCGCTCGGCGCCGCCTTCAACAATGGTCACACCACTGGTTGGGATAACTTCTACTTCACGCCCTCGGTTTGCGCAGCCGCTCGCGGACCAAGCGGAGCGATTGCCGACGGGTACGACGTCGTTACCGGCGACCAGCAGGTCGGTCGACGTTGGGCTGACGCGCATAACCCGTACACGATGTTCTACACGATCCTGCCTCCAAACTCGCCGACATGCTGCGTACATAATGAGAACGCTGTAGTCACAACGGCGACGAGCTACCATTCCGGCGGCGTCAACGGCTGCATGGGCGACGGTTCGGTTCGCTTCGTAAGCGAAACGATCGACGCGGGCGATCAGACGAACGATTTGTATGATATCGTCCCCAACCAAGAACGTCCTCAGGACTATGGCGGTCCCTCCGTCTATGGCGTCTGGGGCGCGATGGGGACCTCCTCCGGAGGCGAAACGATAGCGCTCTGATTCGTGCAAATCAGCGACTGACGAATATTCCGTGTGGGCGTTTGCGTCGTCTGCGCGGGCGCTTTGACGATCGCGGGGCTTCGTAACAGCCCCTGCGATGTTCCACAACGCTGCGACCAGGCGCGTCGCAGCGTTTTTTTATTTTCTAAAGGATAAGTTGACGCCACGCCAGCTGGCAATTCTAGCGCTCAAAAATTTCCGTCCTTTCTACCCGAATATTAGTTCTTTGCGCTCATAATTTGGAGCACGACTTCGCTTCAAAGGGCGTCTTCGTCATGCTTGTGAACTGACGTGTTGGAATTAACCGAATTTATTTTATTTTAAATTTGTTTTATTTTCTTGAGAAGATAGAGGCGTCTTTGATGATATTATGCGCCCTATTTACTAGAGTTAGACCAGAAAGATAGAAATACTTAACACAGTATTGAAATAATTGAGTAATTGTGCTATTATGCATGTAGCGTCCGAGTGGACTGAGGGGTTGAAAAACGGGTTTGTGTGCGAACTGGTTTCTCGCCTTGATATTTATTACTCCGTCTGCGTAACCAATAGGTTTTTTTATTATCGGTGAATACGCAAGCGGCGGGCAACTCATGTTTTACAGTGGAGCGCGATTATTATGAAACTTATTTCTAAAAAGCGGGGGTTCACCCTCGTCGAACTTCTGGTTGTCATTGCCATTATTGGTATTTTGATTGGACTCCTCTTGCCAGCAGTCCAAGCGGCGCGCGAAGCGGCGCGCCGTATGCAATGCACGAACAACCTCAAACAGCTTGGACTTGGCGCTCAGAACTTCCATGACGTTCAGGGGTTCCTCCCCAACGCCAGCCACCAGATCGTTCTGCAGGCCTACAAACCGGACAACGGAAGCTACCACCGCTTCTCTGGTCTTTATGTCATGCTCCCATATATCGAGCAGCAGGCTCTCTACACGATGGGGATCGAAAACGTCAAGAATGGCGCTGTCCCGTGGAACGACGGCGCCGAATACGCGACCTGTCATCAGGTCACCCCGTTCCTTTGCCCCTCCGACGGCGCCGGTCAAACGAACGAAGGCGAACGTGGTCGTACCAGCTATCACCTGAATCGCGGCGACATTACGCTCAACTGGGACTGGAACGAATATCGCGGCGCATTCAGCAACGGCGAGCAGCACAAGATGACGCTCACCGATATGCTTGACGGCACGAGCAACACGGCGTTCTTCTCCGAAGTGTGCATCGGCAATTCCGGCAACACGCGTAAGGTCAAGGGCGGCCAAGTTGCCCTCGGCGGCGCCTACAACAACGGGCGCACCACGGACTGGGGTAACTTCTACTTCACGCCCTCTGTCTGCGCCGCCGCACGCGGCCCGAATGGAGCGATTGCCGACGGCTATGACGTCGTTACAACTGGCGACCAGCTTATCGGTCAGCGTTGGGGCGACGCCCATGACCCGTACACCCAGTTCTACATGATTCTGCCTCCGAACTCCCCTACTTGCGCCAGAGGGAATGAGAGCGACGTCGTCACGACGGCGTCGAGCTACCATTCTGGCGGCGTCAACGTCTGCATGGGCGACGGCTCGGTTCGGTTCGTGAGCGAGACGGTTGACGCGGGCGATCAGACGAACGACATGTATGACGTCGTTCCCAACAAGGATCGTCCTCAGGATTACGGCGGGAAATCGATCTATGGCGTCTGGGGCGCCATGGGTTCCGCTTCCGGTGGCGAGACCATTGCTCTCTGATTCTTTCGACAGCGACCAACGAACTTTGCGCGCGGACGTTTCAACGACGTCCGCGCGTTTTCTTTTAAGACCACGGGCCGCGCCTCCGTGCTTTCGCTCTTATTCTCGTTGCAAAGACGAATCTCCACTGCGCCATTTTCAATTCGAGAGCTAAAAAGCGACGTTGTTTCTACTATGAACGTTAATGCCGTTCGCATTTCGCGCTGAATCGTGCCGTCGCCGGCGCTATAGGTCGTTACTTACTTAAAACCTCGACCAAGCGCTAGAAAGCGCTCTCATGACGCTTGAGAACCGTCCCTATGTTATGTGAATTAACTTTTTTAACACAAGGGATTTCGCAATAGCTATATTAAGTGCAGTTTTTTGAGTATTACGGCAACAAAGTTCAAAAAATTCGTTTAGACAATCTTGAATAAAAACAGAAATTGTGGTACCATAGGCTTCGCGTCCATTTGGGCGGAGGACGATGGGTACGAGCGCAGGTCGCTCTCTTCATGCGACGTAGCGTATCTTCGTCCGCTCGACCGTTAATGTTTTTTGTTGTCACTAAATATGTGAACGGGATGTGGCCCGTGTTTTGCAGCGGAGTGCGATTATTATGAAACTTATTTCTAAAAAGCGGGGGTTCACCCTCGTCGAACTTCTGGTTGTCATTGCCATTATTGGTATTTTGATTGGACTCCTCTTGCCAGCAGTCCAAGCGGCGCGCGAAGCGGCGCGCCGTATGCAATGCACGAACAACCTCAAACAGCTTGGACTTGGCGCTCAGAACTTCCATGACGTTCAGGGGTTCCTCCCCAACGCCAGCCACCAGATCGTTCTGCAGGCCTACAAACCGGACAACGGAAGCTACCACCGCTTCTCTGGTCTTTATGTCATGCTCCCATATATCGAGCAGCAGGCTCTCTACACGATGGGGATCGAAAACGTCAAGAATGGCGCTGTCCCGTGGAAC
This sequence comes from Thermoguttaceae bacterium, assembly GCA_050949645.1. Lineage (GTDB taxonomy): Bacteria > Planctomycetota > Planctomycetia > Pirellulales > Thermoguttaceae > RUG369. The sequence goes on along the minus strand of JBMNGC010000001.1, from coordinate 2,638,609 downwards.
GACGGCGCCGAATACGCGACCTGTCATCAGGTCACCCCGTTCCTTTGCCCCTCCGACGGCGCCGGTCAAACGAACGAAGGCGAACGTGGTCGTACCAGCTATCACCTGAATCGCGGCGACATTACGCTCAACTGGGACTGGAACGAATATCGCGGCGCATTCAGCAACGGCGAGCAGCACAAGATGACGCTCACCGATATGCTTGACGGCACGAGCAACACGGCGTTCTTCTCCGAAGTGTGCATCGGCAATTCCGGCAACACGCGTAAGGTCAAGGGCGGCCAAGTTGCCCTCGGCGGCGCCTACAACAACGGGCGCACCACGGACTGGGGTAACTTCTACTTCACGCCCTCTGTCTGCGCCGCCGCACGCGGCCCGAATGGAGCGATTGCCGACGGCTATGACGTCGTTACAACTGGCGACCAGCTTATCGGTCAGCGTTGGGGCGACGCCCATGACCCGTACACCCAGTTCTACATGATTCTGCCTCCGAACTCCCCTACTTGCGCCAGAGGGAATGAGAGCGACGTCGTCACGACGGCGTCGAGCTACCATTCTGGCGGCGTCAACGTCTGCATGGGCGACGGCTCGGTTCGGTTCGTGAGCGAGACGGTTGACGCGGGCGATCAGACGAACGACATGTATGACGTCGTTCCCAACAAGGATCGTCCTCAGGATTACAGCGGGAAATCGATCTATGGCGTCTGGGGCGCCATGGGTTCCGCTTCCGGTGGCGAGACCATTGCTCTCTGATTCGTGCGAATCAGCGACCGACGAACGTTTGGCGCAGACGCTTGCAAGAGCGTCTGCGTATTCTTGGCAGTCGCGCGACTGTCACTTTCCAATTTGATAATCGCGAGCGCTTGACCCGCGATTGTTTACAGATAATGACGGAGTATTAGATGAAATTCGCGAAAATTTTGACGATTGCCTGTCTTCTCGTCGGTGTGATTGGCTCGACGGGTTGCCAAAAAGATCTTGGATATCGTAAGACAACCGGCACCGTGACGATGGACGGCCAGCCCGTCGAAGGCGCTACGGTGACGTTCTATTCTGCCTCGACGACCGGCGCTGGCGGCGGGAGCGCGCGCACTGACGCGAACGGCGCTTTCGACGCGACCGCGTCGGACGCTCCAAAAGCCGGATTGGGACTGATGCCGGGCGAATACACCGTGACGGTCGTGAAGTCTGAAACCGTTGTCGACGAAGATCAGGCCGCTTTCGACGCGGGCGAGATCACCTACGACGAGCTCCAGGATCGTAAGGCTCAGAAGGGCGCTTACGCAAAAGCCGAGCCGGCCAAGCTCCTGACCCCTGAGCAATACGCAAGCTCCAGGACCACGCCTCTCAAGGTCACCGTCTCCGACGACCCGAAAGCGAACGTCTTCGACTTCAATCTTGACGAATGATCCTCGGATCGTAACGTCTTGTTTCTAAAACGGCGCCACTACTGCGGCTTTCCAGTCGCAGCGGAGGCGTCGTCTCTTTTTCTAGAAGAAACGTCGCCCATCGATTGGCGGCAATCAAGAATAAAGATAAGGAGCGCTCGCGTAAACTTCGAAGGCAGTGGGAGAACGCGAGGGTAGGTGAATTGGCGCTAGCTTGATTTTTGGAAAGAATTAAAAATTTTTCTGAAAACTAACTTGACTAGAACCAAAGCTCGGTTAGAATCCTGCCTGTCGCCTTTGGGCGGCCCCTGAATTCAGGCGACTGATTTCAGGACGTTCAGGCGCAAGCCTGACAGCTATTTTACAATAAGGTAATGCAAGAGTGGCGTATTTATAACACACTATAATTTTGTCGATTGACGTACCGACGCGAGTCGGCGCGTTGATAGAGTTCAAAATAATAGAGCGACAAGAATACTCAAATAAACGTTACATCTTCGGGCTTTTTTAAAAGTCTCGATAGCGACGATTTATTATTAGCGTAGCGATATGCGAATAATGGATTAACGCGATCAAACGAAGAAGAGCGCATGGGGGACGTCTTGGCGTCGGAAGGCATTGAAGGGCGTGGAAAACTGCGATAAGCTGCGGGTAGCTGTTAAACAAGCGCTGATCCGCAGATTCCTGAACAGTCCTGAACTGAATCCATAGGTTCAGGTCGCCAACCTGGAGAACTGAAACATCTCAGTATCTAGAGGAACAGAAAGAAAAATCGATTCCGTCAGTAGCGGCGAGCGAAAGCGGAACAGCCTAAACCAGATCCATTTTGGAACTGGGGTTGTAGGACATTCATCACGAGCTGCATATGATAGCGGAAACCGTTTGGAACGGCGGTACCATAGAGGGCGAACGTCCCGTACGCGAAATCAGATTGTGGTTCAGAGTGTATCCTGAGTAGGTCGAGTCACGTGAAACCTTGACTGAATCCGCGAGGTCCATCTCGCAAGGCTAAATACTCTCCGACGACCGATAGTGAACAGTAGAGTGATCGAATGATGAAAAGCACCCCTTTAAGGGGAGGGAAAGAACCCGAAACCATGCGTTTACAAGCAGTCGTAGCGCGTTTTAATGCGCAACGGCGTGCCTTTTGGATAATGATCCGGCGAGTTACCGTTGGCAGCGTGGTTAAGTCCTTCCGGGACGAAGCCATAGGGAAACCGAGTCTTAATAGGGCGAATTTGTTGTCGGTGGTAGACGCGAAACCCAGTGAACTACCCATGAGCAGGTTGAAGCGCGGGTTATACTGCGTGGAGGACCGAACCCACTTGGGTTGAAAACCGAGGGGATGACTTGTGGGGAGGAGTGAAAGTCTAATCAAACTGGGAGATAGCTCGTTCTCTCCGAAACAGCTTTAGGGCTGGCCTTGAGCCACTATATTGCGGGGGTAGAGACACTGAAGTGCAGAAGGGCCCATCCCCGGGTACCTTCTCTAACCAAACTCCGAATACCGCAATAACTATCTCAGGAGTGAGTCCGCGAGGGATAAGCTTCGCGGTCGAGAGGGAAACAACCCAGATCGCCAACTAAGGCCCCAGATAGGTACTTAGTCACTAAGGAAGTTTTAGCGCAGAGACAGCCAGGATGTTGGCTTAGAAGCAGCCACCATTTAAAAAGTGCGTAACAGCTTACTGGTCGAGCGCTAGAGCGCCGATAATGAACGGGAGTAAGTACCTAGCCGAAGTTGCGGAATCGCAAGATTGGTAGGAGAGCGTTGTATGGGAGACACGAGGGATACCGCAAGGAGTCCTGTAGGCCCATACAAGTGATTATGCCGGAATGAGTAACGATAAGTCAGGTGAGAATCCTGACCGCCGCAAGCCTAAGGTTTCCTGGGGAAGGTAAATCCGCCCAGGGTAAGCCGGTACCTTAGTCGAGGCCGCGAGGCGTAGACGATGGATTTGGGGTTAACATTCCCCAGCTTGTATAATTTTCCGTACAGTGACGGCGTTTGAACGACGATCGGGGCGTTGGAAATCCCCGTTGCGCAAGCATGATCCTCCGGGAGAAATCGTCCGACCGACGTCCACGAAAAGCTGGATCGGGTTAAGGTTATACGAACCGTACTAAAACTGACACAGGTAGGCGGGTAGAGCATACTAAGGCGCTCGGGATAACGCTGGTTAAGGAACTCTGCAAATTGGCCCCGTACGTTCGCAATAAGGGGCGCCATTCATTAAGATTATTCGTTTGGATGGCCACAGTAAATCGGCAACAGCAACTGTTTATCAAAAACATAGGACCGTGCGAACACGTAAGTGGAAGTATACGGTCTGACGCCTGCCCGGTGCCGGTAAGTCAAGGAAGCCTGTTATCGAATTTTTTCGAGAAGCTTGCGACCAAAGCTCCGGTAAACGGCGGCCCTAACCTTGAGGGTCCTAAGGTAGCGAAGTTCCTTGTCGGGTAAGTTCCGACCTGCATGAAAGGCGTAATGACTGTTGCACTGTCTCGATCAGCGACCCGGTGAAATTGTAGTCGTGGTGAAGACGCCACGTACCCGCAGTAAGACGGAAAGACCCCGTGAACCTTTACTGTAGTCTGAAATTGGTCAGAGGTCTGTTTTGTGCAGCATAGGTGGGAGGCGTTGAAGCGACCGCGCCAGCGGTTGTGGAGCCATCGTTGAAATACCACCCTGAACATACTTTTGCTCTAACGACGATTCCCATGAATCTGGGCGTCGGACATTTTCAGTCGGGCAGTTTGACTGGGGCGGTCTCCTCCCAAAGAGTAACGGAGGAGTCCAAAGGTCGCCTCAGCCTGTTTGGCAATCAGGCTTAGAGCGTAATGGTATAAGGCGGCTTGACTGCGAGACCTATAAGTCGAGCAGAGACGAAAGTCGGGCATAGTGATCCGGTGGTTCCGAATGGCAGGGCCATCGCTCATCAGATAAAAGGTACTCCGGGGATAACAGGCTTATCGCTCCCGAGCGTCCACAGCGGCGGAGCGGTTTGGCACCTCGATGTCGGCTCATCGCATCCTGGGGGTGGAGAAGCTCCCAAGGGTTTGGCTGTTCGCCAATTAAAGCGGTACGTGAGCTGGGTTCAGACCGTCGTGAGACAGGTCGGTCCCTATCTGCTGTGGGCGCACGAAATTTGCGGAGGTATCTCTTTAGTACGAAAGGACTTAGAGGTAGGTAGCTCTGGTGTTCCAGTTGTCAGGCCACTGGCACGGCTGGGTATCTAACTACCGATCGGATAAGCGCTGAAAGCATCTAAGCGCGAAGCCATCTCCAAGATAAGATTTCGTAGAATATTTTCGAGAGTCCCCTGGGAGACGACCAGGTTGATAGGCCGGACGTGTAAGGATAGTGATATATTTAGCGAACCGGTACTAACGGACGAAAGTTTGATCGCGTTTATCGATTATTCGGTATAGTTACGTTAACTCTTGCATTACATCTTTGTATTCTTCCGAGAGTTGAAGAGCTTTCGGGAGAACTTCCGGCGATCATATCCAGACGGAAACGCGCGTTCCCATCCCGAATACGAATGCTAAGCGTCTGGAGCCGATGATAGTTGTGAAACCGCGAAAGTAGGTCTCGCCGGGTTATTTAAAAAACTCTCTCAGAAATGGGAGAGTTTTTTTATTTCTTGCGCGAGGATTTTAAGTTGTCTCCTACCTTGCGACTCGAACTAAAATTTCTGAAAAAATTAGAATTATTTTGAAAAACGTCTCTCTTGCGATACTCTCTATGGTAGCGGTCGTTGACGTATGATCTGGATATTAAGAGACTTAGTATTAAAAACAGTGGAAAAAATGTTGATACGATATGTGGGCGTCGCCATAATAATTAATAGAGGCTCTCTTTCTTAGCCATTGTAGTTTCTATGAAGCGAGAGTCGGAACTTATATTGAGGACGGAATCATGCTGAATAAGATACTTGATCCCTTACAGAAGCTACTTTGGGGACTATGTTTCATCACGGTGGTCGCTTTTCTGGTGATTTTTCCGGTGACCGAAACTGGCTGCAATACCTGCGCACGCGCAGTTTGCTACGTTTTCGGCTTCGATGGATTCGAAGGGCACTGGCTTAACGGCAATCTTGACGAGATTGTGGAGGCGGGACCCTATCCCAAGGCGATTAAAAACGCTCAAAAGTTTGAACGCTGGGAAAAGAAATCGGTAGAAAAGCAGAAAAAACGCGCGGCGAAACAGCGCAAGACTGCCGCCAAGCGTAAGACGAGCGAAAGCAAAACGAATACGGAGAATATGCGAGTATTCGGTTATACTTATCCCTCCCGTTACATGCTCGTTTACGATCTCTCTGGCGACTACGACAAGGCGCTTGAATGGGCGAAAAACGCGAGGAGATCCCTCGTCCGGCGGAACGTCAGGGTGTGGTTTGCGGCAGTATACTGCCGAGTCAGTATGAGTTTGCCGCCGTAGCGCGTCTCCACTATAAAGCTGGCGATAAGAAGCAGGCTTTTTTGGATTACGTCGACCTCTACAATAACGCCGTCATGGCAGGAAGCAAACCCCTTGAGGAGCAAGATTCCTCTAAGATTGCCGAAATCATAGACCATATGCAGTTTTTGCGGACTCTTCATGAGCGCGACGAACCGATCCGCTACCAATATTACCAAGAGACTTCCTGCTTTGATTATCTTGGTTTCCTCGCGTTCATGGACGCCGAATATGAAAAGCTTGGCAAACCCTCTGAATATGAAGCGGCGATGGCTTATTATCATGGCTTAGAAAACGAGGCTGCGCTGAAGGCTTATTGGGCGGCGCGCCTGATCAACGAGAAAGACGTCAGCTCCTACAGTATGAACGATAGGCCTGTGAGGCAGGAGTAGCGACCTTAGGCTTCGCGCCTTTATTCGTCGGTCGAGAGCGTTGTAAATAAAAAGTCAGAAATTTTTTAAAATTTCGCTTGACGTGTTTTAGAGGCGTGATATACTCTTATCTGCCTTCGGGGTCAGCTGACGCTAAATCGGCTGCGACGAAGCAGGCGCGCGAGCGCCACGATATTTAACAATCAGGTAAAGTACAAATCATACAGTGTGAGAAACCAACCGTCGGGAGATTTATCTTCCGACCTTTGATAAAGCCAAAATAAACGATTCAAAATTTGTCTTTCTCTTTGACCGGAGAGAGACCCAAGATCGAACGAAACTTCTTTTATAGAAGATTCAGAATATTAAAAAACTGAAGGGTTTGATCCTGGCTCAGAATGAACGTTGGCGGCGTGGATTAGGCATGCAAGTCGAGCGGCAAGGTAGCTTCGGCTACCCTAGAGCGGCGAAAGGGATAGTACAATATAGATAACGTGCCTCTCAGCTCAGGATAGCGTCTGGAAACGGACGATAATACTGAATGCAGTCTTCGGACTAAAGGTGCGATTCCGCTGAGAGATCGGTCTATAGCCTATTAGTTAGTTGGCAGGGTAATGGCCTACCAAGACTTTGATGGGTACGGGGCGTGAGAGCGCGACCCCGATCACTGGGACTGAGACACTGCCCAGACGCCTACGGGCGGCTGCAGTCGAGAATCTTCGGCAATGGACGGAAGTCTGACCGAGCGACGCCGCGTGTATGAGGAAGGCCTTCGGGTTGTAAAGTACTGTCGATTGGGAGGAAATGAAATAGGGCTATCCTTATTTTTTGACCTATCATTTGAGGAAGGACGGGCTAAGTTCGTGCCAGCAGCCGCGGTAAGACGAACTGTTCGAACGTTATTCGGAATCACTGGGCTTAAAGGGCATGTAGGCGGCGTTATAAGCGAGGTCTGAAATCCCGCGGCTCAACCGCGGAATTGGGCTTCGAACTGTAGCGCTTGAGTGAAGTATGGGCAAACGGAACTTGCGGTGGAGCGGTGAAATGCGTTGATATTGCAAGGAACACCAGTGGCGAAAGCGGTTTGCTTGGCTTCAACTGACGCTCAAATGCGAAAGCCAGGGTAGCGAACGGGATTAGATACCCCGGTAGTCCTGGCTGTAAACGCTGAGCGCTTGTTCGAGGGGATTTTTTTCATCTCGAGCGTAGCGAAAGTCTTAAGCGCTCCGCCTGGGGAGTATGGTCGCAAGGCTGAAACTCAAAGGAATTGACGGGGGCTCACACAAGCGGTGGAGGATGTGGCTTAATTCGAGGCTACGCGAAGAACCTTATCCCAGGCTTGACATGCAAGGATGCCCTTTACGAAAGTAAAGTAAGTTGTTAGCAATAATGAAACTTGCACAGGTGCTGCATGGCTGTCGTCAGCTCGTGTCGTGAGACGTCGGGTTAAGTCCCTTAACGAGCGCAACCCCTATCGTCAGTTGCCATCATTTAGTTGGGAACGCTGGCGAGACTGCCAAAGTTAATGCGGAGGAAGGCGGGGACGACGTCAAGTCCTCATGGCCCTTATGCTTGGGGCTGCACACGTCCTACAATGGATTCCACAGAGGGCAGCGAGATCGTGAGATTTAGCAAACCCCTAAAAAGGATCCTCAGTTCGGATTGTAGTCTGCAACTCGACTACATGAAGTCGGAATCGCTAGTAATCGCGGGTCAGCATACCGCGGTGAATATGTTCCTGAGCCTTGTACACACCGCCCGTCAAGCCACGAAAGCAGGGGGCGTCCGAAGTCGCCGTAGCAACCTTTATTGGAGCAAAGCGCCTAAGATGAACTTTGCGATTGGGACTAAGTCGTAACAAGGTAGCCGTAGGGGAACCTGCGGCTGGATCACCTCCTTTCTAAGGATAATTAGAAACTCGGATCTTATCGGTCCGTTTTAGAAGGAGTCGTGATTTTGGCTCTCCCTGTATGATTTTGCTTTACTTTGATATATAAGCCTCAGTCTTCGGACTGAGGCTTTTTTATTTCTTGACAGACGTTTTGTTACCGCACCTTTTCCGTCTCTCTCTCACGGGCGTCGGTCTTAGAGAACTTTGCGGCTGGAACTCAGTCGCGTTTTAACAATGAAAAAACCGCTGTTGGAGAACAGCGCCTTATCTTTTCCAGACTTCCAATCTTCTCCATAATCTATCATTCAACTCTGATTTCGTTCTGAAAAACAAAAAAAATTATTGGTGCCAATATTATAATCCTTGCTATTAATAAACCGTGAGTCTACAATTCAGTTAGAGTGAGTTTGGGGTGCGTTTTGCGAAGCGCAGCCTTGTATTTGTATTCGAGGTCCTCTTTTAAGGGGCGCAACGAATGACGCTCGTTTTGAAACGCGCGTCGATCGACTCGAAACATAAAATCAACTCGAAGATTGAGAGGTATTTTCTATGGGACATTCTAAGAAGGGCTTTACGCTCGTCGAGCTTCTCGTCGTCATCGCTATTATTGGTATTTTGATCGGGCTGCTGCTGCCCGCGGTCCAGGCGGCGCGCGAGGCCGCGCGTCGAATGCAGTGCACGAATAATCTCAAGCAGCTTGCGCTGGCAATTCACAACTACAACGACACGAATAATGAGCTTCCGGGATTTGGATACGGAGCTTTCGGCAACCTAACGCCCTTCGTCGGTCTGCTTCCGTTCATCGAAGAAACGGCGCGTTACGCCGAAATTCGATCTTATGATACCGACGAGGGGAAATGTTCCCCGTACCACGACGTTCCCTGCTGGAAGGGTCAAATTTCTGCCTTCTGCTGTCCGTCAGACGTAGGCGCCTCCTCACGCGGCAAGGAGAATCCAACCGCCGGCAACTACGCGTTCTGCGACGCCGACTATATCGTAGAAGGCTACGGTCACTGGGGAAATAGGCGTTCCGCGTTCGGTATGCAGCCTCGTTCCGACCGTTGGGCCAACACCGACTGGGGCGGCGGAGCATTCGCCTTGGCCGCGGTTACCGACGGAACGTCGAACACGCTCGCGCTGGGCGAAAAGATCTGTTCGGCGTCCACGTCGGGTACTGAAAACCGCAGTCTCAAAGGTGGCGCGGCCTATGAGTACAGCGCTTGGTCGTATCTGCCGAACCAATGCTTGGCGCTCAGAGGCGCTAACGGCATGTTTGCCGACGGCGTCGCGACGACCGGCGGACAGAATGGAATGCTCTATTACTACACGTTTAACAATGGAATGTTCCAGACGATTCTTCCTCCGAACTCGCCCATTTGTAGCGCCAACGCCTCCTTCACCAGCGCGTCGTATATGCCTCCTTCGAGCAACCACAGCGGCGGCGTTAACTGCGGGATGTTTGACGGAAGCGTTCGATTTATCAGCGATACGATCAACTGCGAAACAGAAGGTACGGACGGACTTTCCGGATGGTACAAGTATTGGGGTTCGCAGTCTGGCGTTTCGCCCTTTGGCGTCTGGGGCGCTATGGGGACGATGAACGCCGGTGAAACCGTAACGCTGTGATTGAGAGGAAGCCCATGAAAAAAATGTTGCGTAACGCCGCTCTTTTAACTTTATGTCTCGCCGTGCTCGTCTCCTTTGGGTGCAATAAAAAGCGCATCAAGGGACTTGTGCCCGCTCATGGCGTCGTGACGCTTAATGGCGAGCCGGTTGCCGGTGCGATGGTGATGTTTACGCCGGTGAAGGTCGGTCCTGAAGCGTTCGCCGCTTCTACGACGACGGACGCGCAGGGCGCGTTCAAGATGACGACTCTCGACCCTGGCGACGGGGTCTATCCCGGGGAATATAATGTGACCGTCGTTAAGGACGAGATGCAGGGCGGGATGACGCTTGAAGAGTCGAAACAGTTTCTTGAGAATCCTGATGAAGCCAGAAGGAGCGGATTGTTGGACAAAGAAGCGTTAGTCATCCATCATCTTCCTCCGAAGTACGCGAATGTGAACACGGCCGACCTTAAGGTCGTCGTCCCCGAGGGCGGTAAGAAGGATATCACGCTCGCGCTCGAGGGCGAAGTCGACCTTACGCCTCAGAAACAGAGTGGTCCCCCGGGCGGTCCGGGACGCTAACGTTCGCCCTTCAACATAGTAAAAGCCGTCGATCGTCTTGATCGGCGGCTTTTTATTTTGGGATTAGCGCTATTGCCTTTCGATATAGATGAATTCGTCAGCTGTAGAAGGGTATGAGCAACACCTGGGCGAGCAGCATATAGATAAAGGTTCCGACCGTGTCGGAGATGCCCGCGACGAACGGGTTGCTCATCAGAGCGGGATCAAGATTGAGCTTTTGAAACAACAGCGGCAGGAGCGCGCCGGTCATGTTGCTGGAGAAGACGACAAAGAAGACCGCAAGCGGCACCAACAGTAGGTGCAGAAAGGGTACGCTCCAGCCGTATAGGAAGAGCGCGTTTAATAGTCCGCAGCCGCCCATCGCGACGCCAAGGATGAGGCCCATATGGGTTTCGCGCAAAAAGATCCGTCGCCAATCAGCGAGCGTGACTTCGCCGGTCGCCAGAGCGGTAATGACAAGCGTCGCCGATTGGCCGCCGCTGTTGCCGCCCGTTGAGACGATCATCGGGAGAAAGGCGACGAGCCATGCGATTTGGGCGCTGGTGGAGGAGAAGAGCTTGAGCGTCAACGCTGTCGTGATCGCGCTAAAGAGCAAGATGGCGAGCCACGTAAAGCGTTTTTTAGCAAGAGTAAAGACGTTAGCGCCGAGGTACGTTTCATGCTCGAGCGGCCCGACGCCTGCGCTCAGATGCGCGTTTTCCACGAGCTCTTCGACCGCCATATCGAGGACGTCGTCGTGCGTAATGACGCCGAGCATCTTGCGGGTCAGTTCACTGATGACGGGAATGGCGATGAAGTCGTATTTTTCCACAAGCTTAACCGCTTCCGACCGTTTCATATTGGCGTCGACGGTCACGAGCGTGTCGGCCTTCCTCATGAAGGAGGAGATAGGTTCGTTCGGTTGATTCATGCGTCGCAGCAGTTCCCTTGCGGAGACGACGCCCGCGAGACGACCGTCTTTATCAAGCGCATAGAGGTAGTAGACGGTCTCCATAAGGTGTGTTTGCGCGCCAATTTCCGCGAGCGCCTGCTCGACGGTCATCGTTTCCTGGAGTCGCACGAAGTCGGAGGACATCTCCGCGCCGCACGTATCGTCAGGATATCGGCTCAGGAGCTCGACGTCTCTCTGGTCTTCCTTTGAGAGGAGCTGCTTGAGTTCCTCGGCGATCTCGGGATCAATCTGATCGAGGAGGTCCACGCGGTCGTCCGACGGGGTCTCTTCCAGGAGTCTGGCAATTTCATGTCGCGGACACCCTTCGATCATTTGGATCTGAAGGTCGCGATGGAAATAAGAAAAGAGCGCCGCTCGAATGTCAAGCGTATTCGCTTTGAGAATGATCCAGATTTTTTCGGGAGGGAGTTCTTCGAGATATTCAGCTATCGAGGCAGGGTGGAGCGCCGTACAGAAAGTCCGCATTGCCTGGCGATCGTTGGAGTCGATCATTTCGAGCAATTCCGGCAACAAAAGAAGATTGACGCTCATAGGAAACTCCTGCGGTCCTGCCGCTGTTTTTTAGTTACGCATTTGAATTAGTACGACCGTAATCTGAGTGAAACATATGAATGCGATGCGTGGGGAAACGGACGTATTTCCGAAGATTCGCGGACAACATTTTACCGTAAAGACTTGAATAGTCAAGGATAAAGTCGTCTGAAGGACGCGCGCAACGCAGTAGGCGCCACGAGATAAAGACTCGAAAGGCTCTAGAAATCAGGGGTATCAAAATACAACGCCGAGGTCGAACCCCTCCGACCCCGGCGCCGCTGCGTCGTTGCAAGTCGTCACCCATGTAACAAACGCAAAGAAGCATAGTATGTGCATAAGACGACTCCACGAAGTCGTCGGTAACCTTCATTGGTAATATAAACAATTCAGGGTTAAAATCAAGAGCTGATAAAAGAGGTAAAGAGAGTTTTTTTAAATTTTTTTAACAAAAATACGAGAAATGCCGTTTTTTTAGCCGTCGCAGGCTTGTGGTATTTTTCTGAAAAATTAATTTTTTAAGAAAAAACAACCGCGCAGGGACGCTCGTCCTAAAGATTAGGCGTCTGACCGAGCGCGTAGAGGCGAACCTTTCCTCCTTTATCCGCCCATGAATTCACTTGGAGAGGGTATGCCCCCGCCGGCCGACGTCAGTCCTGTTGGAAGTCTCCTCGTAGGCCGCGCCCACCGAAGCCGCCCCAGCCGTAAGGGCCGCCGCCGTCTTGCATTCTCATGGGACGACCGTTGCGAAAGACGTCGGGGTCGAGCAAATTATTTTCATTGGGTTTCTTATCCGCTGGGCGGAAGCCCCAGTTAAGTACCATGAGCAGCCCGCGCGCTTCCATCGGAGGGCGCGAAACGATTGCGTCGCGCGCTGCGTCGTCGGCGGATCGGAGCGCCGCCGCGAGTTCCTGAACGGAATCGCCGCGCCGAGCGCGCAGCTCGCGCCTTTTTCGCTCGTCTTCGAAGTCCTGCAAAGGACGCGTCTTAACGAAACGGCGGTCATTTTCAACGAGGCTCAGAGAGACAATTAACTCCATGAGCGACGAACGTTGCTCCGGATCAAGAGACTCAAGCTCTCTTTTTCCTTCGCTGGAGAAACCCTCGGTTAGGTCGCTAATATCGTTTTCTGAGAGAAACGCGAGGACGTTGTCGCGACGGCGTGCGCCGCTATCGTCGAAACGTTCGTTTTTCTTTTGATATTCGACGAACATATCGTAGATTGATCGGAAATCTTCGTGTCGGAGAGTTGGCGGCAGAATCTCTCGTAGCGCGGAGCTCGGTCCGTTATTCTGCGCGTCGGCGCCGACGGGATTGCTATGCCCCTCGAGTAGGGTCCCATTTTCTTCTATCATCTGGTCCCAGCGTCTGCAAAATCTCTGCGACTCGTCGACACGCAGGCGAATATCTTGGATTCGCGCGTCGATCGGCAGAGATTCGAGATGCAGCCGATAGCTCGAGTTCGTTTGCATGTAAAGCCAGCCGGTATAGTCGTCGAGCGTTCTCAGGAGTTTATCTTTATCAGGTGAATGATCGATTTGTCGGCGCAGATTACGGTACCTCTGCCGCGTTTGGGGATCGAGCGCCTCAAATCGCCGCTGGAAGCGATAGAAGACGGCGTCTTTGACGAGCTCGGAATAGGGACGCTCCGTTGTTTCTGACGTCGCGAGCGGGTCGGAACCTTGAGGGCCCGGAACGTTGCGTCGCCATTCTTCGAAGAGATCGGCGTTGGCGAGCGCTTCGAGGAATTCGAAATCCCCGACGGCCTCAAGTTGAACGAGTCGTTCGACGACCGCGGCGTCCCGCTCGCGGCGCAGCGCAACGTCGGGTATGAGCGCGGCGAAGAGCGCAAAGCCTGCGAGGAAGGAAACCAACGGGGACGCGATTTGTAACGTCCTCTCGATTCGTCGTCGCCGCGCGCGTTGACGATTGATCTTGTCGATCTGCGTCTTCGTTTCCTCATTGAGTCTTTCGACGGTCTTTTCGGTAAGATCGACTGCGTCGTCGGCCGGCGCGCCGAAGGCTTCTTCGATAAAGTCAAGCGCGTTTTGGCTTTCTTCGACGCGTTCGCGGAGTTGCGGTTCTCTTTTCAGTCGCTCTTCAAACGCCGCCTTTTCATGGCGCGAGAGTTCGTCGTCGAGGTAAGCTTGGATCAGCAACTCGTGTTCGTCGAGGCCGGCGTTCGCAACCTCGACGTCGAGCGCGTCGCGATTGAAATCTGAACCGTCCGCCTGGTCAAGCGCGGAGAGCGCTTCCTGCGTCTCGTCGGTCGATGTGAAGGACTTGGAGACCGGATCATTGCGATCAAGCTGCGTCATTTTTCTCTCCTTCCGTCTTCAACATAAGGCGCAAGGACCTCCTTAAGATTTAATCTTGCGCGGCAGAGCAACGATTTAATCGCTTCAGGCGTCGAATCCATCACGTCGGCTATTTCCTTATAGCTTAAATTTTCGAAACGCGAGAGCGTCATCGCCTCGCGCTGGCGATCGGGCAATCGATCGATCGCGTCACGGACTATTTGTTGAAGCTCAACTTTCGCGAGCTGTCGCGACGGAGTCGCGCTCGTTTTTTCCATCACGCTGTCGCCGAAATCATGCCTTCCTGTTTCGCCGAGTTGAGGCCGATTCATGACGCTAAAAGGGGTTTCGGGTCGTCGGTTTCGGTAGCGCAACTCGTTGACCGCAACGTTGTGCGCAATTCGAAAGAGCCACGTCGAGAAGCGCGCCTTTTGTCGGTAGGTTGCGCGGTATTTATAGACGCGCATGAAGACCTCCTGAGTGAGATCCGCCGCCAGCTCCCGATTGCCGACGAATTTGTAAATGAACCCGGCGATCCGCGTCTGATTGCGCTCCATCAGCTCCTCAAACGCCAACGGTTTACCCGCCTGTACGTCGAGCATAAGACTGGCGTCTTTATCGAAGTCGTCTCGATTGGGAGGATTTGGTGAAGTCAAGGAATCGTCCTTAGGAACGTCGACGGCGCCAACGACGTCCTCATTAAGGTTTAACGCTTCATGAAGACAAATGTTTCGTTTGACAGGCGTCAAAATATTATTTACAACCTGAGCGTGCAAAGCCGCCCTCTATTATACACGACTGATAGACGACCGGTACAGAATGATCGTATTTTAAGGCCTTGATGAGGAGCCCTCAGGCGCATAGCGCGAGGTTTGCCGCCCCTCTGAGAATTTTGACGCCTTCTCTGCACGCGGTTGTCGACGCGGTATAATGATGAAAAACAGGAGAAAGGAGGCGCGCCATGAATAAGAATGCTCAAGATAATCTTTCGTCGGAGAAAAGCGCAGAGACGTCGAAGAAGCGTAGGCGTCGTCGTCCGGTCCTACGCGCGTTCGCGTTGGGAACACTGATTTTCGTGCTGCTCGGCCTGACCTTTCTAGGCGTCGTTTTCCATAACGTCGTCCGCGACGGGGGATATGCAGAAAAGTGGGATGAGGATTATGACGGCAAGCTCCTCAAAGACGAAGCGTATGGCGATTTGCCCTGGCAGATGATGGACGTTTACGTCCCGCGCGAGCTAGCGCCTGAAAAAATCGAGGGCGCGATCATGTTTATCCACGGGGGCGCCTGGATCGGCGGCGGGCGCATTGAGCAGCAAGCGTTCGCAAAGCGCATGGCGAAGAAGGGGTATCTCACGGGCAACATGGAGTATATGCTCTTTAACGATAGCCTCAAAGAACATAAGAAGGATTACAACATCCAGCGCGTCCTTACAGACGTCGACCTTGCGCTCGCCAAACTTGTCGAGATAGGAGAGAGTTACGGTTATAAGATCAATCGCGTCGCGCTGAGCGGTCATTCCGCCGGCGGACACATCTCGATGCTCTACGGTTACACCTACGAGACGCGGGAAGGGGGCGATCCGCCGGTCAAGATCGCGTTTGTTGCGCCACGCGTCGGACCTGTCGATTTCCATGCAAAGACATGGAATGCGGAGAAGGAGCCCAAGACGATGGCCTGGTTTGCGTCTTTTCTCTCGGGGGTCAAGATGTCGCCGAAGCAATATGCGAATCCTGACGACGCAACGGAGGCCGCGATTCAGTCGATCTCGCCGCTCTACGCGATCAAACCCGGCGTTCCCCCGACGCTCGCCGCGTACGGCGCTAAAGACGCGCTCGTTCCTGAGCGCCACTGGCAGCTCTTACGGCACGAATTCTCCAAGATCAAAGCGAAGAGCATCGCCGATCTCGCCGTTGAGTCCGATATGGACCCCGTGATCGAAGGCGCCGATCCGAGCGTTTTCGATCTCCTGGTCTTCCCGAACTCGAACCACATGCTCGGTCGCGACCCCGACTACACGCTCAAATGGCGCGGTCTCTTCCTCGCCTACGCGACAAGGTATCTCGACGTCCCCGCCAAGCCTGACGTTAACCTCCCAGAAAAGACCGCGCCGGAAGAAGAGCCCGTCCTGGTCACGAACCAATAACGACTCGCGCGGGAATGGCGCGCTAGTCTGCCTTTACGCAAAGGAGACGCCCGAACGTAGGCTCGGACGTCTCCTTCCTGTTTTAAAGGGGCGCCGAATTAGAGATCGACGACAGCCTTCTTTCTACCTCCGTCGGCTTCTTCTCCCGAGAAATTGGTCTGGATATCGTAATTAAAGACGTTTTTCTTACCCGCGACGACCTCAAACTCAATATCGCTTTCCGTATTGAATTCGGGGGGCACGAGAGTGACTTGATATTCGTTCTCCATCGTGGTTTGAGCGTCGGCGTAGTCGTTTGTTGTTCGATCAAAGGTGGCGGATCCTGTAAGACGTACGATGTATTTGCCAGGTTTGACGCCGTCCTGACCCGTCAGAAGGTATGCCCCTTGGCGTACCTGCGCGTGACCGCCGGCCGTTTTGTCCTCGCCGATAGGATCGAAGCGAATGGCGAAGATTCCCGACTTTGCGCCGAAAGGTTCGCCATTGAGCGTGATTTTTCCGCTAACGTTCTCACGTCCGTCAGGATTCTTGGGTTTGCAACCGGTTGTAACGACGAGCGCAGAAACCGCTGCGACGACAAGGAGCGCCTTGAGCGCGTTGTTGAATTTCATTTTTTATCTTTCTGCGTAGATAGCCCAGTAAGTAATAAAAAACGCGTTCTTCTGCTTTTTCGCAGTTGACGAAAGCGAAAAGAACGCGTCGTCTTGCGTCGATGCGACGCTAGTAAAGCCTAAGCTTCAATCTCACAAGTTCGAGGCCGTCTCGCCGCCGTTCGCGGTGCCCATGGCGCGCCAGACCGTGCAGTTCGTCGTATCGGAGACGAATCGGACCGAACCGTCGCCCATCGCCGCGTTGGCGGCGCCCGCATGACGACTGCGCGCCGACTGACGGACTTCGTAGTATCCGCGGGACGTCTGTTCGACGACGCATGGAGCGCCGGGCGTGACGAGTTTGTCGGAGGTGTGGCAATATCCGTTGCTCATAAGCTCGTCGGGCTGGTCCGTATTCGGCTCATAGTAGCAGGTAAAGAACGCGCCGTCGCCTCGGTAGACGCCGCCGCGGAAGTCGGAGTAGTTCGCGCTATGCCCAGCGTCGCTGAAAGTTTGGAGCGTTTCAGAGAACGCGACCGTATTGGAAGTTCCGTCGGTGGCCGCCGCATCGGCACCATTCCGTTGGTTCCAGACATCGCCTTCCTACGAGATTCCGCCGTGCTGCCGATCCCGGTGAGCATTCCGAAGAGTCCCATGCCGCCCTTGACGACGTCGTTGGGATCGCCGCCGCCTATTTGCATCGCCCAGTAATCGGGCGCCCAAGTGAATTGGTTAGGAGTGTAGCCGATTGCGGTCGAGCCGCCGCAGGCAAGGTAGGACTGTTTAGGCCAGCTTGTTCCCGGGCCGCCGATATAGAAATTATTCGGCAGATCGGACGGACAATTGAAGACCGGGATACGTCCCTGCCATGCAACGCGGTTCTGTTCGCGTGCGTAACGACCGCCTTCCGTAAGATCGTTCGCGTCGTAGACAAAGCCGTCCGGACCGGAGGTTGAGCCCCAGGCGGCATACCCGACGCTCATCTTACTGTAGCGCGCGGATTGTTCGACGTAAGGGAGAATAAAGGTTGGCAGGTAGAAAAGTTCCAGTCGCGCGCTCCGATGGGCAGATAGCCCTGGATCGAATCGACGTGGTCATGGCACGCGAGGATAATTTGTTTGAGGTTATTCGTACATTTCATTCGGCGCGCTGCCTCGCGAGCAGCTTGAACGGCCGGCAGAAGAAGGCCGATCAGAATGCCGATGATGGCAATGACGACAAGAAGTTCGACGAGCGTAAAAGCGTTAGAGCGCTTCATCAGATCACCTCGTGGGTATCGCGCTCGCTGCTGTCGCTCAAGGACGAACGACAGACAAATGAGCTGACGATACGTCGTTGAAAACGAGCCGCAGACAGCGAGAACAAACGCTTAGGATGATCTGCGGCCCCAATGTAGCCATTGTAAATGGAGCGAAATTTTCTCAATGGGGGCGTCTTGGGAATTATCCGAGCCAGAAGAGCGTGACCTCAGAAACAATCTGTTGTAAAACGCTTGAATAAACAACTAACCGTATAACGTCGCGATCTGAAATTTCTGGAATAATTTTTGAAATCGTTGATATTTGAGGTGAAATTGCGCTTTCAGAGGTACGACGCTCCTCAGGAAGCGCCGTTCTCATGGACGAAAGGCTGAAGTTGCGGAAATTGCGAAAAACTGTTGCGCCGGTCGACCTTTGACCCGGTCATAAAAAAACGCGGTCAGAAAACGACCGCGTTCAAAGAAAATCGTTAGGGAAGTTTATCAGTCTTCCTTTGCGACGCGCACGACTTCGTCGATGGAGGTTATTCCCAGCGCCACTTTTTTCCACCCGTTATCGCGTAACGTCGCCATGCCGTTGGCGCAGGCGACGCGCTTCACGTCGAGCGCCGGCGCTTTGTTGCCCGCAAGGCGTCTGATCTCGTCGTCGGGTATGAGGAGCTCGTAGAGCGCGATTCGTCCTGAATATCCGGTGTTGCGGCATTCTCGGCATCCGACCGGTTTAAAGATCTCCGCTTCGAGGAGTTCTTTCGGAAAGTCGTGGGGCGTTTCGTCGGGTCGCGGGGTCCACGGTTCCTTGCAGTGTGGACAGAGTCGCCGCGCGAGGCGTTGCGCCATGATCCCTTCGACGGTCGCGCCGACGAGAAAGGGTTCGACGCCCATATCGATCACACGCGTGTACGCGCCTGCCGCGTCGTTCGTGTGCAGCGTGCTGAAGACGAGGTGACCGGTCATCGACGCCTGGATCGCGTTTTCCGCCGTTTCAAAGTCTCGGATTTCACCGACGAGGACAACGTCGGGGTCATGACGCAAAATGGCGCGGAGACTCGTCGCGAACGTCAGACCAACCTTCGTATTAACCTGAATCTGGTTGATGCCGTCGAGCTGGTACTCGATCGGGTCCTCGGTTGTGATAATCTTTGTTTCATCCGATTTAATTTCGTTGAGCGCGCTGTAGAGCGTCGTCGTTTTACCGGAACCTGTCGGGCCCGTGACGAGTATAATACCGTGGGGGAGCGAGATGAGCTTGCCGAACGTCTCATAGATATCCTCGTCCATTCCGATCCCGCGGAGCGTAAAGTTCATGCGATCCTTGTCGAGAATACGCATGACTATCCCTTCGCCGTGGAGCATCGGGATGATGGAAACGCGGAGGTCGACCTCGCGATCGGCGACCTTAATCTTAATGCGGCCGTCCTGAGGTATGCGTTTTTCCGCGATATTGAGCCGCGACATGATCTTGATGCGGCTAACAATCGCCGACTGGAAACGGTTGATCTCAGGAGGGGTCGGCTGAGTCTGGAGCACGCCGTCGACGCGGTAGCGGATCTTCATGCCCGTCTCTTGCGCCTCGATGTGCACGTCGCTCGTACCCGATTCAATCGCTTCCGTGAGGATATCGTTCACGAGTCTTACGACGGAGGCTTCCTGCGCCATCGCGGCGTCGCCGCTCTGGTCCCAGTCGAGGTCATCGTCGAGCACCTCGACCCCGTTGTTCTGCTCCATGAGTCCATCGATCGTTTCCGCGCCGACTCCGAGGCGCGATTTTACGAGCTTGGCGAGCTCGCTAACGCTTGTCAGGACGGGGATCGACGGTATACCGACGGCAACGGAGACTTCGTCGATTGCGGAGAGGTCGAAGGGGTTGCACGTGGCGACATAGAGCGCGCCGTCGTCCTGGACTCCAAGGGGAAAGACGTTGCGCCGGTGGATGATCTTGATGGGGAAGTCGTTGAGGACGTCCTCAGGCACCTGCGAGGCGCCGAGGTTGACGACCTTAATGCCAAGTTTTCTTCCTAGCGCGGCGAGCGCGATTTCTTCCGTCCTGGCGCCGAGCTGATTCAGGGTCGGCTGCAGGAGTCGTCCGTCTTCAACGAAACCCTGGCGCGCGATGCGCATTTGCACGGCGTTGAGCTTGGGCGTTTCGGAATCAGGTTCGATAAAAACGAGCATAGGGACTTCGCCTCGAAGAGGAGTGAAAGAGTCGGCAATCGCTTATTTTTTTGAAAGAACGCGCAATTGCCAGTAAACTGACGATGTATTATAATTAAGGCGTCCGGCGGTTCAAGACGTTTGAAGTCGAGAGCCGTTCATTCGCCGTCATTTGACGCGCTATATTATTCAGGAGAGATCCGCCATGTTGAAAACGTTTCGAATTCGAACCCTCGTCCTTTGCAGCGTCGTCGCGCTGTACGCTTGGTCGAGCGACGTTCCTCTTGTCAGCGTCTTCTCGTCTTCTTCTGATTCCGCCTTCGCTCAGGACCAACGCGGGTCGCGTCGGGATAGCGGCTCGCGTCAAAGCGGCGGATTCTCCCGGAATAACACTGGAGTTTCCCGAATGGGCGGCGAAGGCCGACCGAACGACTCTTCAAATGATCGCGGTTCGAGCGGCGGTCGTCAGTCGGGTCAAAATTCTTCTGCGCAAGATATCGTTTCGAATATGACGCCGGACCGATTTGAACGCATGCGCAATTCACCCTTTGCGGAGCGCGTTAAGGAGCAGGTTGGCTCCGATCGTTGGGCTCAGTGGGAACGCGGGGATTTTACGTCGAGCGCGTCGGCTGCCGAGCAGGCCGCGGCGGCCGCGGAAGGACGATCCGTCGAGACGGAGATGACCGAGGAGGAAAGACGCCTTCTCGAAGAGCAGCTCCGTTCGGGAACCGTCCCCGATTTCACGTTTGGCGAGTCGTATTCGCTCGAAGCGGAAAACGAATATATGCAGCAGGCGATCGCGCGTCGCGACGACACGCTTGTGCCGTCGGCGCCCGTCTCGATCCGTTTCTACGCGCGCTACTTCATCGGTAAATATGACTCTGATGGGAACGGTCAACTCGAACGCAGCGAGTGGGAGGACATAATTGACGGCGCGCAGGCGATTGACCTTGACGGCGACTGGATCCTTACCGACCAGGAAGTTCTTTTCTACCTTGCGCGGTACGCTAAGGGCCGAACGATCGCGAATCCACGCCCCGTCCAGCCTCAACGAACGAATCTCATCGTCGAGCAGGAGGATCGCCCGCTGCTCATCCGTACGGCGTCGGCCGCGCCGCGCGTCGTGACGCAGGAAGTCGCCGACGAGGAACGCAACAAGCAGGGCGAGTTTCTTGATCCCCTTTCGGACGAGGAATTCGTCCAAATGTTAACGGAGGACAACCCTGCGATGGAGAGCGTCGACGACAAGGAACTCCTTGACGTGCTCCTCTCCGATATGGACGAATCGAGCGTTCGTGAGTACGCGCCCGCTCCGGAGTCGCTAATTGGCGCGCCCGTGTGGTTCCTCGCACGCGACGTCAATGGCGACGGTCAGCTCTCCTTGCGCGAATTTGCGCCGAACCTCACGCCCGCGGCCGTCGCAAAATTCGGCCAGTTTGACCTCAACGCCGACGGCTTCATTACCGTTGAAGAGGTTAAGCAGGTTCTCGGCGGTTCTGGAGGTTAATCTCGACCGGCCCATTCCTTTAAACGCAAAACGCCGCGCGTCTATCCAGGACGGCGGCGTTTTTTTCGTTCGGAGACGACGCGGTCATTCGCTAGAACGCTCGAGGTCCCACGCCTTGAACCAGCGCGCTTCCGGTTCGAGCGTCATGTTGAAATCCTGTTGCAGGCGCATGCCGAGGTCGGGAAGGTGAGCGGCGCCGTAAAAGATCGCGACTTTCTCGCGGCCCTCGTCGAGTTCCTTACGGAGGACGTCGAGCGCTTTGCCGTTGCGGTAGTGGATCATCGTGTTCTTCCGTCGCGGGTTCTCGCTTTCGGCGTTCGAACCAACGGCTCGGATCTCTGTCTTGAATTGACCGATAGTCGTATCGGCGAGTTCAACCGCCATGAGACGCTTGGCGGTCAGTCGACGGTCTCTCGAGCAGAGGATCGTAACGACCGCGCCTTCCGCGCTCCCGGGGGGTTCGTCCAGGAGCGAAAGCGCGAAGGTTTTAATGAAGAATTGAACGACGTCGCCGTTGGCGAAAAGCTGGCTGATAAATTCGATCGACGTACTGTCGCCATGGCGAAGATTCTCCGCCTCGTAATTGATCCCGTCGATCTGGTAGGTGAGTCCGAGCGCCTTCCCGAGATCCTCCTGGAAGTAGCTGATGAAGTTCAACGGATTGAAGTTGCGCTTTTTATTTTTCTTTTCACGGGATTCGCGCAACGACTGAGCGATGGCTGCGTCGGAGTCCTCGTCTGTGATGAGTTCGTAGACGACCGTTTCATACTCTTGGAAGAGCTCGTTGATATCTTGGTAGTATTGCGCGTCGGCGATGTGGACCGCGCCGATGAGGTCGACGTTGACGTCGCGCTCGACTCCGTCGGACGCTCGATATTTCCCAGAATATCGAACCACGGCGGTTTCCATTTTTACTGGCGCTCCGTCGCGCCGAACGAGGCGAACGACCGTAGATTCTGTATTGTCGTTATTTTCTACAGCGCCGGCGCTTTCAACAGATTCGGCATTATGTGCTTCAAGAGGGTGCGATTGTGAAAAAACTGGCGAGGATTTGACGCAGTACGCCGCCGCGACGACGAATACAAATGCTAAGGCCAGTCGCGAGACGCCGCGAAGCTCTGAAGAGGCGAATAAGCGAGACATTGAGTTTCCCATCGAAGCGTTTTAACCGAGTGTTTTCGTGATGACCCTTTTAAGGCGCAAAATATGGTACAGGAACTAAATTTCGGGTCTTTGGGGTCAATTTTTAGGAACTATCGGTCGCTGATTGTATCAAAGTCCACATGCCTTTGCAAGAATAGCGTCGTCATGACGCGACACATGAAAACAGCGGTAAAAACGCGTGCAACAAGGAATTGAACGCGCGACGTTAAGGTCGCTCAACACTCCGGAGCTCATTGGGTTCTGAAAGGACGAGCGGACTTGTGGCGCGGCATTCGTTGCGTCCCGCGACCGCCCTCCTAGTCTTCGTTACAGGAAAATTTAATAGAACAGGTCTTATCAGGGATAGTTTAACAATTTTACCCGACCTGTTTCTTTCGACGCAAGCGTGGAAAATTTTTTGCTTTTTGTTCCTTGACGGTAGAAGGGGAGGGTGTTTTTGTGTATATTTAGGACGCAGGGGCGTAGAGTCTGCTTTTGAAAGCTGGCGTCATTCGTCTGTTCACTCCGGAGGAACAGACTCCGACCGAAGAGGTTGGCGCACGGCGATAGAGGCGGCTTCGGGTTCCCAGAGTCATCAACGGCGCTCATTGCGCGGTTTCTGGGATCGGATTAGTTTAACGCGCGAGCGTATTTCGAAATTGCGCTCGTGAAATTTAGATTCAGGCGGTACATATGTCGTTTTCGCGAAAAAATAATCTTTGGGGTGGCGCCAAGTCGCTGTTGAGTCGTATTGTCAGGAAAGACAGCGGTCGATCCCACGCACAGAAAATGAAGAAGCTCTTCATCGACCAGCTCGAAGAGCGCCAGATGCTCAGCCTGACGGTCGCGACGCCGGGAAATCTCCTTGTCAACACCTCCTGGCAGGATATCCGCGGGGACGTCGCGGTTGATTCGAACGAGGCGGGCGACGTCGTCGTCGCATGGACCGCCGCCGATCGGCTGGCCAATCCAGACTACGACGCGTCTGACCCGAACTCGAGCATGTATCTCACCGACGCTCAGGGGAATTACATCGAAGATCTCAACGTCTACGCGCGTTACCTGACGGACGAAGTTCAGATCATCACAATTCCTGAGGAAATTGTTCCGGGCGCGACGCTCGACGGTGGCGGCAAGACGCAGTCCGGTTCCTTCGAGCTCATCTACAACGCGCACGAAACGCAGCGTCTTTCCATCTTTACCTCGAATTTCACGCAGGATGGCACCGACGTTTACACGACGTCGAATAGTCAGGCGGTCTTCTACCTCGGACTTTACGCCGAAGGCGAGCTGACCTGGATCCTCTACCGCTACGATTCGGAACTTCTCCCAGGCGCCAACGCCGCTAATCTTCAGGAAGCGATCCGCGCGATCCCCGGTCAGGAATATAAAGACGTCGTCGTTTCCGCTTATAGCGAGACGGACTTCGATATTACCTTTTTCGGCGACAACTGGGCCGGCTATGACCTTACCGAGGTCCGCGTCTCGAACGATTACTACTCCGACGTTACCGCGCTTATCGATAAGGTCTCCAATATTAGCTTTGACGTGACCGAACTCGAAGGCGTCTCGCCCTTCCAGAAGCTCGTGCTGACCGACCTGTTCGGTAAGAATTACGTCTCGACGATCTCGTCCATGATCAACACGCAGGGTCGCAAGTCGGTCGTCAAGACGTTGCAGACCGCTCGCGACTCGCTGACGGATAATCTGACCTCGGGCGTCGTGTCGGCGGTCGACGAAGTGTTGTCGATCACCAACTACAACTCCAAGGGCCAGAAGACCGGAATCGTCGTTGACAGCGACCCGTTCAAGACCGCCCAGAATATCCAAAAAGCTTTCGACCAGTCGTCGGGCGCCGCAACCCTCTACGCTCCAATTACGCGCGGCTACGAGTACAACGAAAAAACGCATCGTTTCGAATATACGAACGTTCCGACCAAAGCGTACTCCACTGACGAATCCTACGGCTCCATGCAGGCGCCGATTCCCGACCTGGACGTTCGGGTCGAACCGGTCCCAGGCACGACGAACCAATTCCGCATTACCTTTACCGGCGCGAGCGGACTTGTCAATCAGGATTCGCTCTTCGTTTCAGCCGCGACCTATTCAACAAAAGTTTCGACGTCTTACGTTTATACCGACGTCGTAACCCAGAATTCCATAACTGGGGTCTACGAATACGTCGGAACCGGCGATTACGACGTCAATGCGGCGACGATTACCGTTAAGGAATCGAGCGAAGTCTTCCGCGTCAACGCTCCCGAAGTCGCTGATTTTGTGCGCGACGGCGACGGCAACGTCATGACCGATCGTTATGGCGAACCGTATATCAACGGAACCGGTCGCACCGATCAGAGCAAACCCGACGTCGCGCTGAGCTCCGACGGGTCCTTCGTTATCGTCTGGCAGAACGAGAACCCGGACGTTCTCGACACATACAACAAGACGGATATCCACGCGCGCCGCTTTAGAGCGCAGGGCTATATCCCGACCTCGCCGAGCGAAGGCGGGTATAACTCGAATTACTCAATCGATTTCTATAACAACGGAACGACTGACGGCAATCTTGGCCTCGCGACCCCTGACGGCTTCGTTTCCGACCCCTATTCCCTTAACGGATCCTCCTCGACCGCGATCGCCGTTCAGTGCGTCGCGCCGGTCGCCGACGAATTCATCGTCAACGCGTCCCGCAACGGTCAGCAGATTGATCCGTCGATCTCCTCTGACGTCGACGGCGGCTTTATTGTCACTTGGACCTATATTGCGCAGGACAACTCGTACTTTGGCGGCGTCTACGGTCGTCAGTTCAACAACGAGGCGGAATCGCTCACCGGCGATATTACTTTTGCAAGTAGCCAAGTGAGCTCGAACTACTACGGTCCTTCCTACACCGCGATGTCGGACGAAGGGTTCGCCGTCGTCATGTGGAACTATGGGCCGGATCTCTACATGTCCGCGCTCGAACCCGGCAGCGACGTCTTCATTTTCGACGGCGTACAGATCGCGAACAACGCGTACGGTTCGAGCGTTGACTTCGACTACAACGAGCGCTTCGCGATCACCTATACGCAGGAGACGCCGAGCGATTCCTCTGGAACGACGAATCTCCCGCAGACTGACGTCTACGTCTCGATCTACGCCATTACTGAGGTCCCGGGCGCCGAGGATGAAAACGCGTTCGACTACACGCCGGGCACGATCGTCGGCGAGGACGACGAAGGTAACGCCGACGACGAAAATGGCGGTATGGGGCTTTACGTTGGCACGCGCAAGACAAGCGTGAGATACCAAGGCGCCTCGATCCTTGATCCGACTCTTGTGAACTCGATTACGGTCGCCGACCAGGGTAATCCTGGCGTCGGAGTCGACGCCGACGGCGACGTCTTCATCGCGTATCAGGGCTTCGGAATGGACATCCATTCCGTTCCGGACAGCTACCTGAGCAATCCAGCGTTGATGTATTCGACGAACCCGGACGATTTTTACATCCAGCTCGAATGGAGCGATTTCGAAGACAATAACCTCGTTTACGAGAACAAGCAGTTCCTCCGCGGTAAGAAGTACACCTACGAGAGCAAGAACGAAGACCTCATTTACTACATCAAGCTTGCGCTCGGTTGGGGATACGACCAGTACGGCGACTTCACCAACGACAATGTGACGCCGATCTACCAGATTCATAACTACGACTGCATCGACGTCGACAGCTATATAAAGTTCTTCCAGACCGTCGCCCAGAAAGAGCATGCGACCGACGAGCAGCTCATGCGTCTCAACGCCGTTCTGGAAACGCTCCTCTCGCCCCTCCGCAACAACGGTAACGACGTGAACTACGTCAACTATGGTCAGACCGTCTACGGCGATTCCATAGCGACGCCGGGCGGCGACGACGAAGGGGGACCCGCCATCATTACGGACGCGTCGGTGATCTCGGGCGTCGTCAGCGATTACCGCAACGGTTCGAACGCATGCTTCTACGTAGCGTTGCCGGCTGAATATATCGCGTCCGCGTCCATCGCGCTCTCCATCGGGCGTTTGACCGATACCGACCAGTATGAGACGAACGCGCAGAACGCCGAGAACGTCACGCTCGACCTCACGCCCTACTACAACACGACCTATGGGTATCTTAACGACCCGAGGGGCATGGTCGAGGGCGTTCAGAACGCGCTCAATTCGCTTGCGATCTGCGACGGCGATACGAATAGCTTCGTCGTCCGCATGGTCCCGATGACCGAAATTGAGTTCTATGAAGGAACCTACGGCGAAATTGGACTCACCGTCGACGACTTCCAGTATGTCTACGAGTACACGGAAGACAATACGACCTACTATGGTACGCGTACGGTCGGTAATTACGTCGCGTTGCAGATTACGGCGCAGAACTCGCTCCACGACACTCCCCTCTACATCACGTACGACGTTGATGATTCATCGATGAAGCTCGTCGATCAGGCGAATGACGATATGGATTTCGCCCTGTATCAGAGCTTCTATGTCGAACGCTACGGTTCGATGGGGTGTTTCCAGACGAATGCGAACGCTTCGATAACCTCCAACGGCGACGTCGTCGTCGTCTGGGCGATGAAAAATCAGTCCAGCGCGACGCAGCGCTCCGACGTCTATCCGACGATCGGCAATTCTCTTGATACGGCGTTCACACACGTGTATATGCGTCCGTTCACGGAATCGACCGATACGGCCGGTCCTATCGTTACGAATCTCTCGATGCCCGACGGCACGAAGGTCGACGACGGCGCTACGCTCACGTCCGCCGTTAAGGATATGGTCGTTTCGTTCGACGAGAATATGATCACGATCGGCGACGGTACGAGCCAATACAACCGGATCCACGCGGTTGACAATCCGGCGAACTGGACGCTCCTCAAGGATGGCGTCGAAATTACCGGCGCGATCGAAAGCGTCGTCTTCGGAATGAACGCTTCCGCGCAGCTTGCTCGCGACGCGGTCACGGAAACGGGCGACGCCGTCGACTCGATCAACAACGGCGTTCTCGCGAGCGGCACGAACCGCTGGGAGGCCGTCGTTCACTTCGCCGACGGCTACGAGCTTGTCGACGGAAACTACACTCTTGTGTGTTCCGCCCTTGTGCAGGATACCTCGCGCAACGGTCTCTACAGCCAGGGTTACGCGCCCGACGGAAGCGCCCAAGGTTACGACGGACACGACTGGTCATGCGCCTTTAACGTCGTCCCGCTCAATGAAGCGCTCGCCTTTGACTATGGCGAAACCTTCAGATACGGCGCGTTTATTCCCGTGTCTCCGATCCACGGCGCCGATTCCGCAGGCGATCCGATCGAAAACGCAGAAGCGACCGGCGAAACGATTCGCCAGACGACTCGTTCCTCGATCCTCGATGAGACGAGCGACTACGGTCCGAATACGGCTAATTCGGTCGCGTGCAACGCCAACGGCGATTCGGTCGTCGTCTGGGTCGAAGCGGAAGGCTCCGTCGAGAGCGGTACGGTTATCAAGACGGTCTACGCGCGAACCTACCGCGCGCTGTACATTGTCAACGCCGACGGCGTCCGCGAGCAGGTCATCGATATGGAATCGGCGACGGGCGATCCGATCGTCGTCTACCAGACTACGAACAAGTACGACGCTAAAGGCAATCTTAAGAGCGGAACCGACCCGCGGCAGGCGTCGGTCGCGATGGACGACAGCGGCGATTTCTGCGTCGTCTGGGATATGCTCACGACTGGTTCCGGCGAAGACGGGAGCCGCGACGTCTATATGGCGAAATACGCCTTCAACGGCGGCCAGATGGCGATCAACGGCGACGCAACCCGACCGACTCGCGCCAACGTTGAAACGGATTACGACCAGCAGTACCCTGCAGTCGCGATGGACTCGGACGGCGATATCGTCGTCGTTTGGGAAAGCTATAAGCAGGACGGCAGCGGTTGGGGAATCTTCGGTCGTCGATTTATGACGAACGGCCTTTCCTACGGCTACGCCAACACGATTCAGACGATTCAGATCATCGATCCGATCAACGTTGAAGGCGACTCCATGACGATCGCCGGAACCGTTGGTTCGAGGTCCTTCCGAGAGACGATCCCGCTCAGCGTCGAGATGAAAGTCAATGCGACGCGCATTAAAGACGCGCTCGTCTCCGCGGGCTTCCAAGAAGACGAGGTTGTCGTTGCTCTGACCTCTTCCGGCACGATTTCGGTCGAATTCCAAGGTCAGTACACGGCGCAGTATGTCGATCAATTCGAATGCACGACGAACCGCAACGACCTTCGCGTGAGCGTCGCTATGCGCCAGGTCGGCTCTGAGGGTACGGAGTTTCCCGTCAACCAGACGACCGAGAACAACCAGCGCTTCGCCTCGATCGGCATGGAACCGGACGGCTCCTTCGTCGTCTCCTGGACCTCTTGGGGGCAGGATCTTGATTCCCCGACGGAATCCAATATTTATGCGCGTAAGTTCGCCTCGAACCACGTTATTTCCTCGAACGTCACCTCTGTAGAAGCTCAGACTCCCGCCTCGACGACCGGAAAGGTCATCACGACGGATCCGATTTCTATGAACCAGGTCTATCCAGGTCAGGGGTACGATTCGGTCTGCTATATCACGGTCGGCGATACGGGGACGGACCAAGGCGGGACGGGCGGCGCCGGCGGCGGTACTGGAGAAACGATCTCGTCTGGTACCGGCTCGCTGTTGACGGACCGCTACCACATTCTGACCGCCGCGCACGTCGTGACTGACGATAACGGCGTTCCGATCGACCTCACCGACACCCCAATCTACTGCACGTTTGAGACGACCGCGGGCGTCTACACGATCCCAGTCGCCGAGATTACGGTTCATCCGACCTACGCGGGCGATCCGGCGGGGAACCAAGTCGACCTCGCGCTGCTGACCCTTTCCGTCGCGGCGCCGTCGGTTCTCCACGGTTACGATCTCTACACGGGCTCCTCCGAGCTCGGACAGCGGTTCACGTTTGTCGGTTACGGTCTCGCGGGCGACGTCGGCGAGACAGACGCCGAGATTGCCGCGCGCGCCGCCGGAACGAAGCATTCGGGCAACAACGTGTATGAACTCACGGGCGCAACTTTTGCGGAAGCCGGCAACCCGAACACGCTCGTTTACGACTTCGACGACGGAACCTACGCGAACGACTACCTCGGCAACTACTACGGAGTTCGTAACCTCGGTCTCGGACGAGACGAAGCGATAACGGCGCCGGGCGACTCTGGCGGTCCGTCTTTCATCAACGGTCAGATCGCGGGCGTTTGCTCGTTCGGTTCCGACTTCACGGGCGACGGGTCGTTCGGTCCTGGAAACTACCAGGTTGACGTTCGCGTTTCAGCTTATGTCGACTGGATCAATTCGGTCATCCTCGGCGGACTTGGCGATGAGTTCCTGGTCAATACGGATCAGGCGGTCAGCGTCAACGCTGCCGTGGGCGGCGCCGACGACGACGAAGCGACGATCATTACGAGCGACTTCTGGCAGAAGGGTAATCAGATCTGGTCGAGCGTATCCTGCGGTACGGACGGCTCCTTCGTCATCACGTGGACCGGCTATAACCAGGACGGCAACGGCGACGCGCAGACCGGTTCCTCGAACTACGGCCTTGGCGGCGTCTTCATGCGCGCCTTCATCTCTGATGAAATGGTTGCCGCAGATCCTGACGGCGGCGCCGCCGATCCGGACGACGTGCTCCTTTCGGGAATCCTTGGTTCGAAGGTCTTCCAGGTCAACCAGTACACGGCCAACGACCAGATCCACTCTCAGGTCGCGATGTCGACGAACGGCTCCTTCGTTGTCACGTACGAGAGCTTCCAGGATCCGTCAAGCGACGTGAACTCCGACCTCGCCGACAACTATGGAATCTTTGCGCGTCGTTACTCCCTCGATAAGACGACGACAACGATCACGACGCCTGGCGACGACACGAACGCGCCGGACGTCACCATCACGACGAGCTACGATATCCTGGAAGAGGGCGAAGAGTTCCGCGTCACGAAGCTCAACTACCTCAATGCCGAGGACGACGGCGATCAGCTTGGCGGCGCCGTCGCGGTCGACGCGAACGGGGACATGATCTTCGTCTGGTCCGATCTCTCGCATCCGATGGATAACATCGAATCGGTCGTCTGCATGCGCTCGATCGCGCTTCCGGACGACACGACGCCTCCGTACGTTACGCGGTCCAACGCGGTCTATACCGAGGCCGACGGAACCGTCAACCAGGTATCGCTGTACTCCAACCACGTGACCTTCGCTTCGGGCAACGGTCCGACCTCCCTCGTCTACGCGTTCAGCGAGTATATGTTCACCGCGCAGATGAACGAGGACGTCAAATCCGACGTCTTCGTACCGGGCGAGATGTACGACGGAATCTATCGTTACAGCGACAATAGGAATCTTGAGAATAAGAACGTCAAGAGCGTCATCAACTGGAACGACTGGACTCTGACCCTCAACGGTAAAGACGTCACGTCGACCTACGTCTACGACATTATCTACGGATATAACGCGTCGACGAAAGTTGAAGACTACCTCCGTCAGCAGGGTCTCACCCCTGAAGAGATCGCCGAAATGGGTTACACCACGGTCGCCGACGACGCGTATCGTACCAATACGTACGAGCTCGTGATCCTCTTCAAGGAAACGCTTCCGGACGGCACCTACGTCATGACCCTCTCCGACAAGGTAACCGACGCGAGCGGTAAGAACCGCCTCGACGGCGATTACGACGGCGAATCCGGCGGCTCCTTCTCCGTGACGTTTAACGTTGGGGCGGGTATGACTACCGACGACGAATATGTCCCGGAGACCGACACTCCTGCCTTTGAAGGCGTCTATGGCGGCGAAGGCAAACCGATCGTCGTCTCGAACTCCGACGGTTTTATCATCGTGACGGAACAGCAGGTTCTCTACGAACTTGGCGCCGGAACGGGCGGCGGAACCGGCGGCGGTGGCGGTGGAACCGGCAACGAGAATCAGGTCGGCTACGACGCCGTGCACGGTTATTATGAGACTGTCGTTATTGACGACACCCTCTACCGCATCGAGTCCGATATCGTTATGCACCAGTATAACGCCGACGGCAGTTCCGCGGGATCCGACGTTCGCGTTAATCCCTACGCCGAGGGCAACCAGATTCATCCCGATATCGCGCTGACCGAAAGCGGCAGCTTTGTGGTCGCGTGGATTGGCGAGAGCTCCGAAGCGCTCAACGGCGTTTGCGCGCGCTTCTATCCTGGCGGTCAGGCTCAGAAGGAGCAGGTTCAGGTCGCCGGAACCAAGGGGATGCGATGCTGGGACGTCGACGTTTCGATCAACGAAACGACCGGCCTGGTCCTCATTACTTGGGTTCAGGGCTCTAAGGACGGCGATACGCAAGCGGACGAGATGTACGGTCGCTTCTACGACCTTAACGGCAACGCCAAGGGCTCCGCGTTCAAGATTCAGTCCCAAATCAGCGGATATTCGGTTCAGGAATTCGACGTTGAAACGATCTACGTCGACGGAAAGGCCCGGTATATCTGCGTTTGGGAAATGTACAACGTGAAGACGCGGACCTACGACGTCTACCAGAAAGTTATCGAAGCGAGAAACTATAGCGGAAGCTACTACGCCGTAGCGACGGAGCAGGCGACCCTCGTCAACCAGACGACCGTTTATGGTCAGTGGGCGCCCGCGATCACGACGAACCAGGATACCGGTGAATTCTACATCGTGTGGGTCTCTGACCAGATTCAGGAGAATGGCGCCGATATCTACTGTCGACGTTTCGACAAGTACGGCAATCCCATGTCCTTTATGGGCACGACGGACGAAGTACTCGTCAACAACTACCGCAAGAACGTTCAGGGCGCGCCCGACGTCGCCTGCAATAACGACGGCGTTGTGATCGTCTGGGAATCCTATGACGCTGAAGAATATAACTACAGCTCGGATCCGAACGATAAGACGGATCTCCACGACTACGGGGTTGCCTGCCGCGTCTTCGACTATGAAGGCTATCCCATCTACATCATGGGGACGGTTTACGAAACGATCGACACGGGCCTTGAAGAGATTGAAGTTGCCGTCGAAAAGACGCCTGGCGAACGTCTTAAGCTTGACGAAGGTGAATTTGTCATCAACTCGATAACGCAGGGCGATCAGTTTGCTCCCTCCGTCGACGTCTTCGATTGGACGCACAATGCGGCGACGGGCCTCAAGGTTCCGCGCTTCGTGGTCGCATGGGCTGGTCCCAACAAGGACGCCGCGACGGAAATCGAGGATGATACGACGGATGGCGGCCAGGGCGGCAACCAGGGCGGCGGCCAGGACGGGACGGCGAACGCCGCGACCTCTTATCTCGGACCGTACCGTGTCTTCTTCAAGTACGTCACGACAGGCGTTAGCGCGTCGAATGACTCGACCGTGACCATTAGCGGCAAGGGCTACGTGACCGCCAAGGGCGACTCCTATCGCACCTCGACCGTCTCCGGAAGCTCGATCCGCTACGCGACCGACGAATCGACCACCACGTCGAACGGTTTTTACCGTCCGATCGGCACCGCTGTCGAACAGCCCGTCGCCAATGGCGATTCGACGTCAAGCGACAGCTCTGTCTACCGCCTTGCCGGTACCGATGGCGACGACCTCTTCGTCATTTCCGTTGACGTAAGAGGCAAGCTGAAGATTACGCTCAACGGTCAGAATGTTTCGATTCCGTCAAGCGCGACGACGATCTTCGTCGACGGCGGCGACGGCGACGACAGGATCGTCTATACGAGCAAGGCTGGCAACGACGTTGACGTCTCCGCTGATAAGCTGACGTTCAGCGCCGCTCAGACGCTTGTCGCGACCGGCTTCGAAAGCGTTGACGCGTCCGGTAAACTTGGCGCGCTCAATGTGAACGCGAAATCCAAAGCGGAATCGGTTGAGCTCTCGCCCGAGAACGCGACCTTTACCGCCAACGGGCTCGTCTTCACGGCGAAAGGCTTCAAGTCCGTCTCCGCGAGCGGCGCGGGCAAGGCTTCCCTTGTCATGACCGGTTCCGCCGGCGACGACACGCTGGTCGTCGACGGTTCGAGCGTTCTCTACGCGGGCGCGGGCTTCGACTTTGCGGCGAACAACTTCGCGATCATCCGCGCGATGGCGGGCGACGGCGTCGACTCCGCTAAGATCAACGGCGTCAAGACGCTTAACGCGACGGACGGCGCGATTGTCGCCGAGACGGCCAACGGAAAGTTTGTCGCCGTCGGGTTCGAGAACGCGAGCGTCGCCGCTCAGGACGCCGCGAAGGCGAGTCTCTTCGGAACCAAGGGCGACGACTCCTATGTCGCCAATTCCGACGGCGCGACGACGACCTTCTCGTCTGGCTCGACTCTCAAGACGACCGGATTTGCCGAAACGACCTTCGACGGTCGCGGCGGCGAAGATACCGCTGAACTCAACGCGGTCGCGGGCGCCAATACCTTTGAGGGTTGGGCTAACAAGGCGGTCATGAAGAGTCCGTCCTCGACGACGACCCTTAACGGTTTCGATTCCGTTCAGGTCAAGGGCGCCGGTAGCGGGCTCAAGTCGAGCCTCGCCGCGACGCTCCACAATACGGCGCGCGACAATGCGTTCGCCGCGTTTGGCGACTCCTTTGAGATGGACGTCGACGGCGCGAACCTCTATTCGATTGTCGCCGCGGACCTGGTCAACGTTAAGCGCGACTACAACTCTTCAAATGAGTTTGACGTCGCCGACGACCTTGACTTCGATCTCTCCGCCGACTGGGATATCTAATCCCCACAACGGCGCGGCGATTCGAAGTCGCCGGGTTCGCCTTGTTGGTGTCAGTTGATAGGGAGCGTCGTTCCTCGCGGAACGGCGCTCTTTTTCATTAGCGGCGTCCTGGAATTGCGACGCGCGGCTTTTCACATCTTGACCTCTAGCCGTAAAAAATGTAAAATATCTCGGATTCTCTCTATTCAGATTAGCGAGCAACATTAAGAAACGTTTAACCATAAGATAATAAAGCGGATTACTATGGATATTCAGGAGTCCCTGGACGGTGTGAGCAATTTTTTCGGCGGCGTCTCGCGCTGGTTTGAAAATAAAATCACGTCGATGTTCGGTTCGAGTAACGAACGCGAACTCAAGAAGCTTACGCCGCGCGTGCAGGCGATCAACGCGCTGGAACCGAAATATCAGGCGATGAGCGATGAAGAGCTTCGCAACCAGACTGCGCTTTTCCGCAAAAGACTCGCCGCCGGCGAAACGCTCGACGATCTCCTTGAAGAAGCCTTTGCCGTCTGTCGCGAAGCGAGTATGCGAACGATTGGACTGCGCCATTACGACGTTCAGCTCATCGGCGGCGTGACGCTCCACTCGGGTAAGATCGCCGAAATGATGACGGGCGAAGGTAAAACGCTCGTCGCAACGCTCCCGGCGTACCTCAATGCGCTCGAAGGGAAGGGCGTCCACGTCGTGACCGTCAACGACTATCTCGCGAGACGCGACATGGAGTGGATGGGCCCGATCTATATGGCGCTAGGAATGACCGTCGGTTCGATTCAGAGCAATATGTCGACCGCCGACCGTCAGCGCGCCTACGCTTGCGACGTAACGTACGGGACGAACAATGAGTACGGGTTCGATTATCTTCGCGACAACATGCGTTACGCGCGTCGCGGCGATACGTCGTTCCCCGCCGACGCCCAGCAGTCTCAAGGGCTCCTCCATTACGCGATCATCGACGAAGTCGACAACATTCTCATCGACGAAGCGCGAACGCCCCTCATTATCGCGGGCTCGGCGCAGGACGACGTCTCGAAATATCGCGCGGCGGACGCCATCGCGGTCCAGCTTGTCAAAGACGTCGACTTCAACGTCGACGAAAAAGAGCACACGACCAACCTTACGGACGACGGCGTGCGCCGAGCGGAACATCTGGCCGGCGTCGAGAGCTTCTACACCGTCGGCAATATGCACTGGCCGCACCTCATCGACAACGCGCTTAAGGCGCGCTATCTCTACAAAAGGGACGTGAACTATGTCGTGAAAAACGGCGAGATCGTCATTGTTGACGATTTCACAGGACGTCTCATGGAGGGCCGAACCTGGAGCGACGGTCTGCACCAAGCGGTCGAGGCGAAGGAAAAAGTCCAGGTCAAGCAGGAGAACCGCACCCTCGCAACGATTACGTTGCAGAACTTCTTCAAGCTTTATGACAAAATCTGCGGTATGACCGGTACCGCGATGACGGAAGCGAGTGAGTTCTGGAAAATCTACAAACTCGACGTCCTTGCGATCCCGCCTAACAGGCCCGTCCAGCGTATTACGAAGCCGGACCTCATCTATCGGACGGAAAAGGAGAAATACAGCGCGGTCGTCGATGAAATCGAACGCATCCATAAATGGGACACCCTGGAATTCACCGACGGAAACGAAGCGAGCGGCGAGATTACCGACGAGCATGAAGAGATCGTCGAATTTATCCCGAAAGGGGACCGCAATAAGCTTAAGGTTCCTCGCGACAAAATTGCAAAAATTTATAAGAAGGGTCGTCCGATCCTCGTCGGTACCGTCTCGATTCAGAAAAGCGAACTCATTTCTGCGATGCTCGATCGGCGCGGCATTAAGCATCAGGTGCTCAACGCCAAGCCTGAAAACGTCGGCCGTGAATCCGAGATCGTCGCGCAGGCGGGTCGCCTCAACGCGGTGACGATCGCGACGAATATGGCGGGCCGCGGAACCGACATTATCCTCGGCGGCAACCCCGAGACCCTTGCATGGTCTATTTTCCAGACGAAATACCCGACGCGTCTCGACGTGCCGCAGGACGAGTGGCGCGCGTGCGTCGAGGATATCGAACGCCGCGAGCAGATGAAGGCGGAAGGGGAGGTCGTTCGTTCCCTTGGCGGACTCTGCATTATCGGTACGGAACGTCACGAGGCGAGGCGTATCGACCTTCAGCTCATCGGACGTTGCGGTCGTCAGGGCGACCCCGGCGAAGCGCGGTTCTACCTGTCGCTGGAAGACGACCTTGTGCGCATCTTCGCGGGCGACTGGGTTAAGAACCTCCTCACGAGACTGGGCATGGAAGACGGTCAGGCGATCGAAAGTCCCATGGTCACGCGGCGAATCGAGGGCGCTCAGAAGAAACGCGAGGAATTTAACTTCGATATTCGTAAAAGCCTCCTCGACTACGACGAAGTCATGGATATGCAGCGTAAGCGCGTCTACTCCTATCGCCAGCGCATCCTTGACGGCGGCAATACGAAGGATTTCGTCCTCAAGATGATCGACGCGCAGCTGAACCGTCATCTCAACGATTTCCTTGATCAGAATTACGGCGCGGAAGCGTACGCGGCGTATGCGTCGCGGCAACTCAACGTCGAGTTTGAGCCGAAACAGTTCTTTGGTTCGAACGCGGAGGAAGCGGCGGAATATGCCGCCGACCACGCTAGAAGAATGTCGGAAGCGCTCGCGCTCGACCTCGTCGAAGAGAACCTTCCCGACGACGCGCCCGAGGAAGAATGGAACTGGCAGGCGCTCGCGAAGACCGCGAACGCACGATGGCGATGCTCGATCAACGATCGCGACCTTCGCAAGCTCGGACGCGACCACGTCGCCGAATTCCTCATCGAGCGCGCGGAACGCTTCTGCGATAACACGCCGTTGACGGACGGCGCGCGACTCCTGGAGCAGAACTATGGTCTCCGGACCGCGTGCAAATGGCTCAGCGATAAGTTTGGCGTCACGATCGATCCGGAAAAGGCCGAGAAGCTCGAGACGTCGGAGTTCTGCGAATTAGCGCGTAAAAAGACGCTCGAGGATTACGCCGAGCGCGAAGCGCGGTTCCCCGTCCTCGCAGGACTCGTCCACTTTACGATCGTCGACGCCCAGGGACGTCGCTACGACCGCGAAGGAGTCGCCGAATGGGCGGCGCGTCGATTCAACGTTAACTTCGACGTGGAAGACCTGCGCAACAAGCAGCGTCGTGAAATCGAGGAAGCGCTCTTCCAGGTCAGTCGCGAGGCGATCAAGAAGTCGCAACCCTATTATGAGACGATGCGCGAAAAGCTTTCCAAGCTCTTTGAGGAAGAGGACGTGAACGTCGACCTTCTCCGCGCCGCTCGCGAAGAGAAAATTCGACGCAACGACCGTATCACCTCTCGCGACGTGAGAAAGATTCGAAAAGATTCGCCCGCGCTCGCCGATCTCTGTAACTGGGTTAATACCGCGCTTCACAAGGATCTTACGGTAGAAGAACTCGCCGACTGGGACGTGCTGCTCCTCGAAAACCGGATGGAATCGGTCATTGAAAGCGAATTCAACCCTGAGATGCGTAAAGTTGAACGCTCGTTGATCCTCGGGATTCTCGACTCCTCCTGGAAGGAACACCTGCAGGTTATGGATCACCTCAAATCGAGCGTGAGCTTCCGCGGCTACGCTCAGGTTGACCCTAAGGTCGAGTATAAGCGCGAAGGTATGCGGATCTTCGACGCGATGTGGGACGCCGTCTTTGAGCGTGTGACCGATTATGTCTTCCGCATCGAACAGCTTGACGAGAACTTCATCGGTTCGACCTGGTCCGACGCCGACCGCGCCGGCGCCGCGCAGCATCCCTCTCAGACGGCGACCCCTGAAGTCGAACAGACGATGAAACAGCAGGACGACGCGATCGAAGCGAGTAAAGAGCATAAGGTCGAGACGTATCGCAACAAAGGCCCGAAGATCGGTCGGAACGAACCGTGTCCTTGCGGCAGCGGTAAGAAGTATAAACGCTGCTGCGGTAAAGGCCAATAAGCCTGCTCGACACGGCAAATGAATCACGAGAGGACGTTCCGCGGAACGTCCTCTTTTCTTTCTAGACTCGACAGGGGGAGGCGTCTTAGAGAAAAACGCGAGAAAAGGGCGTTTTTGGGCCCGTATGAGGACGTTGACGTTGTCAGAAATAATGTTCCCGGTATAATTAGGGGAGTATCAGCGTTAAATGCGATCTAGACGCGTCTGCCGCGGCTCTACGACCTAAGCCGCTCTGGCGGGCCTCAATTGTTTTACGCATGGCGCGGTTGTCATTCTCAACGCGTCCTACCCAGCAAAGAAAGCGAATCCACCGTGGCTGACGACGAAGATAGATTTGAAGGTTTGGACAACGAGTATCCTGGTCGTCCTAACGAAGAGAACAACGGCGGCGGAGCCTGGTCCGCGGGGTCGAAGGTTGGTCCCGGCGATCTTGACCAGGTTTTTGTCTCAAAGTTTGCCCCTGACGAACTGAAACCGTACTTTCGCGGTACAGTCGAAATCAACGGCAAACCGTATCCAAACCTGACTCTGGACGACGGAACGACGATATGGCAACGTCCGATCTTCGAGGAGATGGAGCAGAGCTACCTCGACTACTCGATGAGCGTTATCGTCTCGCGCGCGATCCCAGACGTACGCGACGGTCTCAAGCCGTCCCAGCGGCGCATCCTCGTCGCGATGAACGATCTTAGGCTCGGGCCGAGCTCGCAGCGCGTCAAATGCGCGAAAATTTCCGGCGACGCGTCTGGAAACTATCATCCCCACGGCGAAGCGATTATCTATCCGACGCTCGCGCGAATGGCGCAAGAGTGGAACATGCGCCATGTGCTCGTCGACAAGCAGGGTAACTTCGGATCGATCGCCGGATTGCCGCCCGCCGCGATGCGTTATACTGAAGCGCGTCTCTCCGGGTTCGCAACGGCGATGCTCGAGGATTTGGAATATGAGACCGTCGACTTCATGCCGACCTACGACGGTATGCGCATGGAGCCGGTCGTTCTGCCCTCAAAAGCGCCGAACCTACTCATTAACGGCTCGAACGGTATTGCCGTCGGTATGTCGACAAGCATTCCGCCGCATAACCTCGGCGAAGTTTGCGACGCGGCGATCGCTCTCATCGACAATCCCGAGACGACGATACTCGAGCTGCTCCATCATTGTCCCGGTCCGGACTTCCCGACCGGCGGAGTAATCTGCGGCCTCAGAGGCGTCCGACGCGGTTATATGACCGGTCGCAGCACGATTGTCGTTCGCGCGCACGCCAAAATCGAACGCAACGCCAAGAATAATCGCGAGCGGATTGTTATTTCGGAAATTCCGTATCAGCAGGCGCGCGACAACATCGAGAAAAAAATTGCCGAAGCGGTGACCGCCGGGAGCGTTGGAGGCGTCTCCGCCATCCGCAACGAATCGGATCTTAAAGAGCCCGTGCGACTCGTGTTAGATCTGAAAAAGGACGCCGACGCGCATGTAACGCTCAATCAGCTCTACCAGTACACGCCGTTGCAGTCGAGTTTCTCGATGATCCTCCTCGCGCTCGTCGACGGCAAACCGCGCGTCATGTCGTTGAAGGAACTGCTCGAAGAGTTCCTGCGTCATCGCCGCACCGTGATTCGTCGCCGAACGAACTTCCTGCTCAAACGCGCGGTTCGTCGCCAGCACACGGTCGAGGGGCTCCTCATTGCCCACGCCAATATCGACGAGATCATCGAGACGATCAAGACGTCGCCCGATCAGGCGACCGCGAAGCAGCGGATCATGCAGATCGCCTGCCCCGCGGCGCTCCTCCAACGCGCGCTCGGCGCAGGGTTCGAAGCCTTTACGGAGATGCGCGGCGTCAAGGAAAGCTATACGCTGACCCCTGTTCAGGCGGACGCGATCCTGCGCGTGACGCTCGGCCAATTGGCGCGTCTCGAACAGGAAAAACTTGGCAATGAGTATAACTCGCTCCTCGAAGATATCACGGAATATCGGCGTATCCTCTCTGACGAAGCCAACATTATGGCGATCGTTCGCGACGATCTTCTCGAAATCAAGAAGAAGTTCGCCGACAAGCGTCGCACCGATATCCTTCCGGGAGAGATCACCGAAGTCGACGATGAAGACCTCATCGAAGAAGAGACGATGGTTGTTTCCATCACGCAGGAAGGTTACATCAAGCGCACGCCCCTTGACGACTACAAAGCGCAACGTCGCGGCGGCGTTGGAGTTAAGGGCGCTAAGGTCGCCGAAGAAGACCCGGTGCAGCACCTCTTCGTTTCGAGCACGCACAATTACCTTATGTTCTTCACGAACCGAGGGAACGTCTACTGGCAGAAGGTCTACGGTATCCCGCAGTCGTCGCGCGACGGCAAGGGACGCAATATCGTGAACCTCCTGAGCCTGGAGAAGGACGAAACGATCGCCAGCTGCCTTGCGATCCGCGACTTCAAGCAGCCTGGCGCCTATCTTGTGATGGCGACGCGCGACGGACTGGTGAAGAAGACTCGTTTGAGCGCGTATAAGCGACCAAGAAGGACCGGACTCATCGCGATCAGGCTCCGCGGCGAAGACTCGGACGTTCAAAGCGGACAGGAACAGAAAAAGGACTCTAATCGTCCCACTCCAAAGGATGAACTGGTGGCGGTCGACGTCTGCCAGGCCGGCGACGAGATCATGCTTACGACCGCATCGGGACGCACGATCCGCTTCAGTCAGTCGGACGTTCGTCCGATGGGGCGCGTGAGTTCGGGAGTTCGCGGCGTCAAGCTGCGAGCGGACGACGTCGTCGTCGGTATGACGATTGCCGAGGAAAACTCCTATCTCCTCAACGTCTCCGCCAACGGTTACGCTAAACGGACCCTCATCGGTCCGAACGTTCCCGTCGAGTCGGACGACGCCGACGACGGTCCGAGCCCAGATCAGATCAAGCCGTACCCGACGAAACGTCGCGGCGGACTCGGCGTGCTGGATATGAAGACGACGAAGCGTAACGGAGCGGTTGTCGCCGCGTTGCGCGTCGAAGACGACGACGAGCTCATGGTCATTACGAAGAATGGAATGATCCAGCGTCTTGCCGCCTCGAGCGTTCGTGTCACGGGTCGCAACACGAACGGCGTGATTCTTATGAAGCTCCGCAAGGGTGATGAGATCGCGGCGGTCAATCGCGTTCCGAACGAAGACGTCGAGGAGACGGAGAAGGAAACGGTCGGCGTGTCCAAGGAAGTCGTCGGCGAAACGTACGAAGAGACGGACGAGCGTCTTGACGTCGTCGCCGAACTCGAAGATCAGATCGACGATCAGACCGAGGACGACTCGGAAACCGACGAACAAGAATGATATGCGTCGCGCGTACGGAGCGTCGTTTTCTGGACCGCACGCAGGTCGATGATAAGTCACGCCGCGTCGCAAGGCGCGGAAAGACTCTTTTTTAAGTTGCGTCCGGATCGTTGCTCCAAGCGCGAGCCGACGCTAAAGGCGGGTAGATATGAGTCTTTGGAAAATTGCCTGGAAAAGCATCCAACATCGCGCGCTTGCCTCCTCGCTTACCGCGCTGTCGATGGCGCTAGGCGTCGCGCTCGTGGTGACGGTTCTCGTTATCAACGGGGTCGTGAGCAAATCGTTTCAGCAGGGCGCGCAGGGCTACGACCTGATCGTCGGCGCGAAGGGAAGCAAGCTCCAGCTCGTTCTGAGCTCGGTGTTTTATAATCAGGACCCTGTCGGACTGATACCCTATAATTATTACACGCTGCTGAATTCTTCCCGATATTCTGCAGAAGTGAAGACGGCGATCCCGATCGCGCGCGGCGATAACTATCAAGGCGCGCCCGTCGTAGCGACGACTCCCGACTATTTCTATTCCGTGACGTCCTCCGACGGCAAGCAGTATACGCTTCAATCGGGCGAATTTTTTAAGAACGCCGATTCCTACGGCGCCGTCGTCGGTTACAACGTCGCCAGGAAGAACAAGCTGAGGGTTGGCGACGAGATTCGTTTCGGTCATACCGGCTCCACGCGCGACGACGATCTGCATGAACCATTCACCGTCGTGGGGGTCCTGAACCATACCGGCAGCCCCAACGACCGCGCGGTCTTCGTGAATCTTGACGGCTTCTATGCGCAGCACGAGCATGCTACGACCTCGGAGACGGTTGATTATTCCCTTCGCGACGAGGAGCTCGAGAAAAAACGCGCCGAGCTCGGGATCGACGATCCGACAAAACTCGTCGCTGAAGGCGGCGACGCTGA
This sequence comes from Thermoguttaceae bacterium, assembly GCA_050949645.1. Taxonomy (GTDB): domain Bacteria; phylum Planctomycetota; class Planctomycetia; order Pirellulales; family Thermoguttaceae; genus RUG369. Next base: position 2,595,726 of record JBMNGC010000001.1, on the reverse strand, counting down.
GGACGGCGATCACGACCACAAGGATTTCGAACGACGCCTGACGGCCATCCTTGTCATTACGAAGGATATGGAAGTCGGGCCCTCCGCGACGAAGGAGCAGATCGACGCGCTGACGGATATGCCCGGCGTTGAGATCGCCGAAAGCTCGGTCGTTACTCCCGACCGCGTCGCTGTCATCGACACGGCGGTCACCGCGCTGCCCGCGAAGATCGAAGGCGAGCTCCTCGAAGCTCAGGCGGTTGCGCCGGTTCAGGAAATCGCCGCCTTCTTCCAGGACGTCATCGGGAATATTCAGAGCGTTTTGATTATTTTTGCGATTCAGGTCGTTATTGTGGCGGGCGTCGGCATGATGGTGAGTATCTATAACTCGATGAACGAGCGTCGTCAGGAGATCGCGATTATGCGCGCGCTCGGCGCTCGGCGTTCGACCGTCATGTCGATTATTCTTCTCGAATCGATCCTGCTGTCCCTTGGCGGCGGCGCGATCGGAGCGCTCATCGGACATCTGGCAATCGGGGCGCTTTCGCCGCTGATCATGTCCTACGCGAACGTCATGGTTCGGCCGTGGAACTTCCAGCTGACCGAGCTGATCCTGATTCCCGCGTTGGCTATCCTCGCCTCGATCGTCGGGTACCTCCCCGCCGTTGTCGCGTATCGCACCGACGTCGCTCAGTCGTTGCAGACCTGATTCGTCTTCGATCTGGATCGACGCGCCTTCTGCGATACGACGGCGCGTCTCTTCGGAATTTACTTCGATTTAAGGAGCCCCCATGGCAAAGGATATCTTCGACGAAGCTCTTAAGGGCTCGTTTACCGACTTTGACGTTCAGCTCCGCGAGGAAGAAGTCGTCGACTATAAACAGATCACGACGTTCGGCGTCGTGGCGCTCGTCTGCGCCGTCGTCGGAACCCTCGGATTTGTTTGGACTCCGTTAATACTTGTTTCCCTGCTCGGACTTATCCTGGGAATCATCGCGAAGCGCAAGATTATGCGCGCCCCCGAGGATATTTCTGGAGGAACGATGACGACGGTTGCCGTCGTCCTGTGCGGACTCCTCTTCGTTTCGTCGATCGGATGGCGAACATACGCGCATTTCGTTTCCGTGCCCGCCGGATATCAGGAACTCCCCTTTGATAATATGGCGCTCACCAAGGACAAAGAGATCGCGCCCGAAATCGCGGCGCTCGACGGTCGTAAAGTCTATATCGAAGGATACATGTATCCTACGAAGCGTCACTCGGGCATCGAGTCGTTTACCCTCGTTCGCACCTTGGGACACTGCAAGTTCTGCTCGCCGGGTACCAACCCCGCCGATATGATCGCCGTTCAGATGGAACGCGGTCAGACTGTGAAATATCGAGCGAATAGGCCCGTTGCGGTTGGCGGCGTCCTGTCGGTCAACCCGAACTGGCGCGATCAACCGGGCTCGATTCCCTATGCGATCCATGCGAGCATTTTCCGTTGAGATTTGCAACGGCCTGATCGGCGCCAAGAAATCGAGCGACTCGCTACAACGTTTTTTGAAGAACTGACAATGGAACGACGGTCAGCGTTCATGACTCTTGCGACTGACCGTCCCAGCCAATATATCGCGGCGTCGAGCCGCGTTCACATTACAGAATTACAAGAGGTTACATTATGGCTTATGACGTTACGTTAATCACTGGCGACGGAACGGGACCCGAACTCGCAGAAGCGGCGCGTAAGTGCGTCGACGCGACTGGCGTAAAAATTAATTGGGACGTTCAGGAAGCTGGGGTCGACGTCATGGAACGAACTGGCGACCCACTGCCGCCCGCCGTTCTCGAGAGCGTTCGTAAAAACCGCGTCGCGCTCAAGGCGCCAATTACGACGCCCGTCGGAACAGGGTTCCGCAGCATTAACGTCCATCTTCGCCAGGAATTCGACCTTTTTGCGTGCATTCGTCCCTGCAAATACTATCCGGGCGTTCACTCCTTCTACAGCTCTCTTCCGATCGATATGGTCGTCTTCCGCGAGAATACGGAAGATCTCTATTCCGGCGTTGAATTTGAACGCGGCGCCGATTCGACGAAAGAGCTCATCGAGACCGTCAATCGTCTCACGCCCGGTCGTGGAATCGCGACGAGCTACGAGGAGACGGGCGTCTCGATCAAACCGATCAGCGTCTCGCGTTCCGATAGGCTGATTCGCGCCGCGTTCCAGTATGCGGTCGACAACAACCGTAAGAAGGTGACCGTTGTCCACAAGGCGAATATCATGAAGTTCTCCGACGGGCTCTGGCTTGAGACGGGCCGCAACGTTGCGAAGGATTTCCCGCAGATTGAGTTCGACGAGCGCATCGTCGACAATATGTGCATGCAGCTCATCCAGAAACCGGAGCTCTACGACGTGATCGCGTTGCCGAACCTCTACGGCGACATCCTTAGCGACCTGTGCGCAGGACTCGTCGGAGGACTCGGAGTCGCGCCGGGCGCTAATATTGGCCACGACTGCGCCGTCTTCGAAGCGACCCACGGGTCCGCGCCGAAGTATAAGGGGCAGAATAAGGTCAACCCGTGCGCGCTGATTCTCTCCGCGGTTCTCATGCTCCGTTACCTCAAGGAAACGGACGCCGCCGATCGTCTCGAAAACGCGATCGCGGAAGTCATCCGCGAGGGCAAGAATGTGACCTACGACCTCAAAGCCGACCGCAACGATCCGACCGCCGTCGGAACGCAGGAAATGGCGGACGCCATTTGCGCAAAGCTCTGAAAAGAGGGACGTCGTCGATAAAGAATAGAAGAGCCGGTTTCGCGAAGATTTATTCGCCGCGAAGCCGGCTTTTCATTGACTTTGTCTCTTCCTTTCATAGAATCCTCGGACGTGATTCTTTGGACTCGACTCATGCCATGCGTCTGGTCGAAAGTCGCTCCGTTGCCTCATATGCAGCAGAAGTACGTCGCTCGCAAGGAACGTCCGAAACAACTTTGTTACTCAAGTAGGGAAAATAATGTACTGTAGCCGATGCGGCGCGTTAATCGAAGACGACTCGCCGACGTGTCTGAACTGCGGAGCGCCGATCGACTCCCTGAAAAATGAAGCCAATCCATATTTCACGGCCACGCAATACGGCGATAAGAATTTTCTTGGCCCCAAATATGGAGAACCCGGGGCGCCCTGTTCGTTTTTTCAGGCAATCTGGAAAGTTATGACAACATGGCGGTTCAAGGGGCGCGCGAGCCGCTCAGAATTCTGGTACTGGGCGCTCTTCTACTTCCTGACCGTGACCCTCCCGACCTTTGTGATAACTACCCGCGTCTTCTCCGCTTTAATATACGGAGGAGGGCCTCCACGCTACTTCTATGAGTTTGTAGGCATGCTCTTCTGGGCTATGATTACCTTTTTTCCGACCATTTGCGTGACCGTTCGCCGCTTTCACGACGTGGGAATGAGCGGCCTGTGGTTCCTCATGTGGCCTCTTGCGACGACCTTCTTGGGTGGAATTCGCGCTGCGTCGGCAACTTGGGGGATGGCGGTTGAGGCGATTGGGTCGACCTGTCTCCTGGTCTGGTTTACTGTCATGCTGAGTCTTCCTCCGCAGGAAAAACGATTAGCGCGAAAACAAGCGCGACTCCAGTCTGGAAAAGAAGAATGACGACCATGTCAGATCGCTCGTTTTTCATGCGGCCGGGCCGACTTTTATTGATCTTTCCTCCCCCATTTGATAAAATCCTGCCGGTGGTCCCGCGGACGGAACTGCCAGGTCATTTCTTTCCTTAAACGGAGGAAGGGTCATGTACTGTGCTCGTTGCGGCATACCGATTGAGGACGACTCTCAGGCATGTCTGAACTGTGGAGCGCCGGTTAGACCTCTGAACAATAAAGCTAATCCGCATTTCTCGGGATCAGAGTACGGCAATAAGAGCGATCAGGCGTCACAACACGGAGAGCCCGCGCCCTACTGTTCCTTTTTTCAGGCGATCTGGAGAGTTTTGACCACATGGACGTTTGAGGGTCGCGCCAGCCGCTCCGAATACAGGTACTGGAGGATCTTCCACACAGTGACTGTATTCGTTCCGTTTATTTACTTTTTTTTTCGCTTTATTGACTTGGCAGTAAACGGAGTTTGGCGTTGGCGCCATCTTATCGAGGCGGCAGTCTGGGCGGTTTGGACGCTGATTACCATAATTCCGACCGCTTGCGTGTACGTTCGCCGTTATCACGACAAACAGGGATGAGCGGTCTGGGATCCTTATGCAGCCCGTTGCTCGCCTTGGTTTGCGTGCGCGCTGGAGCGTCCTCCACAGGAAAAGCAAAGAGCGCGTAAAGGAGTTCGACTTCAGTCTGAGAAAGGAGAATGACGACCGCGGGGCCGCCTTGCATTTTTTAAGCGGTCAGGCGTAGTCGTTCTCAGGGAGGCCTAAAGGTTCGCGCGAATTATCGACGTCGAGGTCGATTGTTTATTGACGTCCTATTTTCAGACTGTTAGAATCCTGTTGGCGATCCGGCAAGCGGAACCGCCAGACAATTTCTTGCCTTTAATGGGAGAAAGGCGATGTACTGTACTCATTGCGGCGCGTCGATTGACAACGACGCTCAGATGTGTCTGAACTGCGGGACGCCGGTCGATTCTCGGGAAAAAGAAGTGAACCCATATTTCACCGGAACTCAATATGGCGATAAAAGCCTTCGTCACGCAAAATACGGAGAACCAGGGATTCCCTGTTCCTTTGGGCAGGCGGTCGGCAGGGTTCTTTCCACATGGACGTTCAAGGGACGCGCTAGCCGCTCAGAATACTGGTACTGGTCGCTTTTTTACTTTTTAACCACATTCGTAGCGTCCTTTACATTTACCTTCGTAGCGTCCTTTACATTTACCTTTTGCCAAGAGATCGGAATTTTGCGGGGATACTTATGGGTCCTGTACTGGGCGATGATAGCGTGGATATGGCTCGCCTTTCTCCCGAATCTCTTCGTGACCGTTCGTCGATTGCACGACGTAGGAATGAGCGGTCTATGGTTTCTTGTGTGGCCGATTTCGGTGTTCTTACTCCGAGGCGGTAGCGCCGTGTTGGAAGATTGGGGACCGATTGTCGCGGCGGTTGGGACTATCTGTCTCCTGGCGTGGTTCATTGTTGTGCTGAGTATGCCGCCAGTGGAAAAACAAAGAGCGCGAAAAAAATCTTAACTACAGACTGAAACACGTCGACGTCGCGAAACTCCGTCCCGACCGCGGCGTCATGAAGGTTGCGTGAACGCAAATACCTGGCAAATGGTTCCGCCGGAAATCCGACGAATAACGCTTCCAGACAATTGTTTCCTCAATAAGGAGAAAGACAATGTACTGTGCTCGTTGTGGCGCGGCGGTTGAAGAGGGCTCGCCATCATGTCCAAACTGCGGGGCGTCCGTCGACTCGCTGGAAACAGAAGCCAATCCATTCTTCGAGGGATCGCAGCGCGATGATCAAAACGTTCTGGTCTTGAAATACGGTGAACCTGGCGATCCCTGCTCATTTTTTCAGGCGATTAGGAGAAATATCTGGCCATGGTGGGTCTCCGGTCGCGCCAGTCGTTCCGAATTCTGGTACTGGATGCTTTTCTGCCTCTTGAACGAAGCCGTTATAACGCCTATCGTCCTCCTTTACGCAAACGGAACCAATGAGGTCGTGATGGCGTGTGCGGGCATATGGCTATGGATTCTCCTTATCCCCGCTATCTGCGTAACCATTCGCCGGCTTCACGACCTCGGTCTGAGAGCTGTGTGGATTTTGGCGTTACCGATCTTATTGCTCTTAACCAGCGCCGCCGTCAATGCGGTGGACGGCGCTGCAAAGAAGCTTGTAGCCTTGGCGTCTCTTCTTCTCCTCGCTTTGATTCCGGTGGCGCTCAGCCTTCCTCCAAGAGACAAATGGGTCGCGAGAAAAGTCGCTGATCTTAATTATGAAGAAGTAGAACAGCAGCGATGAATCTTTTCGTCGCGAAGCGCTAACTGGCGGCTTCGTAAAACTTTTTGTCTCCTGATTCGTTGTCAAAGCGTTGAATGGACGCGCTTATCAACCTTCGCAGGTCGTTCTGCGGAGGCGAGGGCGAGCGCTCTTTCTTGACGCCTCGGAACGCTCTCACATTTCTGTTATTTTCGGACGCAGCGGCCCTTTTATGCAAAACTGGCGTTTAACTTAATAACCCTCCGACAAAATGCGTCGTTGGAGTATCTTTAGAATTTAGTTAGACGATTGCGCAATGCGATTGTTCGAGGAATATTGATCCTGCCGCCGCGGTAAAAGCGTCGGTGAAAAAGCTGGAGACCAGTCTAAAGGACGACGGAGTAACTTTGAGCGCCCAAGCGTCATTCGAAGCGTTGCGAGGGCAAAGGCGCCGAGCTGGGAAGGGGAGGTGATTTGCATGTCAAGGACGTTTGAGATTCATTATCTGTTCGGCAAGCGCTCCTGATTGTTGTATCTGGTAAAAACGATAAATTTTGATTCAAAATAAGGGGGATAGACTCGAATTTGCCAAAAAAACCTTTACTACCTGTGAAGTAAAGTGTAAATTGTACGATAGGATTTATGTTTGACGATTAAGTAAAGGTTAGATAGATTAGGTAAGATTGTTAAAGCCTGATTGTCGAATTCCTGCCTGACAGCCAGTTGGCGTTGGTTAATATTGAGGATTGTTGCAATGGACCGTTACGAGAAAGAAAGCACTTTGAGGGTGCGTTATTCGACCAGGGTCGGATTCTTGCTGACCTTGTGCCTTGCCGTCGTGTTCCCTGCGATCGCTGTCGCTCAGCAGCAGCCTCCGGAACCGGCCGAGCAGTCGTCTGAGCAGTCGGCGCCACCCGCTCCGCCAACGGACGAGGAGAAGAACGCTGCGCTTGCAAAAATCGGCATTACGAACCCCGGCGACATTCCTAGTCCGACGGAGAATCCAGCCGCCGCCGCAAGGATGGTGCTTGACCGTAACGAAGCGCTTGCGAATCCCGATCCCCCAGAGGAGCCGGATTCTGAGCCCGTCGAACTCATCGATTACGATCCGCGAAGAAGCTATTCAAGACTTCTCTATCCGAGTATTGCGGCGCGCGTCGGTCTGTCGGGCGAGCAGATCAATCGCGTGAACGCGCTTATGACGGAGCGCGCCCAGAGACTTGCCAACGCGCCGAAAGAAGAGTGGAACCAAATCACCATCGATTCGGAAAAGGCGCTCAAAGCGATCCTGACCCCCGAACAGGACGAGCGGTTTCAGCGCGGAATTTCTCAAAAAACGATCGTCCTACGCTTCAATAAGGAAAGGTGGGCCGACGTCCTAACCTGGTTTGCATCTGAATGCGGCCTCCAGCTTGTCATGTCCGCGCCGCCTCAGGGAACCTTCACCTATAGCGACAAAACGGCGTATTCGCCGAAGGACGCGCTCGACATTATCAACGGGTACCTTAACTTCAAGGGCTACACGTTGATTCGCTACAATGCGATGCTGATCCTTCACGACTTCAAGACGGGCGCGATTCCGCTTCAATTCCTTCCGAAGATTACGCCCGAAGATCTGCCGAACCAGAGTCGTTTCGATTACGTCGCACTGACGATCCCTCTCGAACAGCGCGGCCTCAACGCCGTTCGCCAGACGATCCAGCCTTTCCAGGGTCCGCACTCTGTGATCCGCGTTCAGGGCGGCAACTCGATCATGGTTGTCGACTCGGTCAACGCGTTGCGTGAAATCTACGAAGCTGCGATGTCCGTCTACAACCCTGATCCGCCTCGACAGCGTCCGGACCGAGGAGGGGGCGGCGGCCCTCAGCGCGCGCCCGAAACCCCCGAATGGCGAAGCTATGAACTCGACAGCCTCGCGTACGCTACGGTTCGCGATCAGCTCGAAGTCTTTGCGCCGGACGCGAAGCCGCTCTTCAACCCTGAATCGAACGTCGTGAATTACCTCTGCGTTCCGAGTCTCCATAACGTGATCGAAGGACTCCTCGAGCGTCTGAAGGAAGGCGCCGACCCCGCGAAAGCAGTTAGCGTCAGGATTTATTCTCTCGACAAAATTGCCAGCGCCTCGGGCCCTGAAGTCTGGTCGATGGACCGTCGTTCCGGACGTCAGTACGGCGGCGGCTTGGGTTCCTTTGGCAGCAGCGGCGGGTCTGATCTGGCCCAGAACGTCGTCGAGTCGCTCGAAACGCTCGCGCCCGACGCGCAGATTCAATACAACCCTGCCGCACGTAATATCTTCGTTGTCGCGACGCCGGCAGACCATAAGAAGATCTCCACGACCCTTGCGAACCTCGAAGCGGAACCTGCCGTTGGCGAGGAGCCCGTCGTTAAGGTCTATCATTTCAAGAATCAGCGATCGAATTACGTCGACAACTCGATTCTCACCATGCTCCGCGTGGTGACCCCTCTCGCTCAGCCGCTCCCGACCTCCGACGGTTCGCTACTCGTCGTCGCGACCGCTGAAGAACAGGAGAAGGTCGCCAAAGCGCTGGAAGAATATGAAGCGAGCGCCGAGTCTCCAGATCGTGAACTTGTCCTGCGCTCCTACGTGATGACGTCGCGACAGGTTCAGCGATTCAACCAGATCTTCTCCCAGATCAGCTGGACCCCCGAAATGCGGGGCGCCGTTCGCGTGATGGACCCCGTGCTCCGAACCCGATTTGCCATCTATGCGACGCCGGAACAGCAGAAGAAGATAGCGAAGATCATCGACGAAATCGTCAATGCCGACGCATACATCAACGAGTTGAAGCCTCAGGGACTTCCTGAACCTCAGGAGCCCGAGTCCGACTCTGCTCCTGAGACGTCCTCTGAGTCTTCGGACGCTGAAGAAGCCCCTCCCGCAAGCGCTGCAAGCGACGAGAGCGCCGAACCTGCGTCGACTGCGCCCGAGACGACCTCCATCCCGTCAGCCGCTGAGGAAACTCCTACCGAGAAGACTACCGACGACGAGAGCTCCGAACCTGCGTCGACTGCGCCCGAGACGACCTCCGTCCCGTCAGCCGTTGAGGAGACTCCTACCGAGAAGACTCCAAGCGACGAAGACGCCGAACCTGCGTCCACTGCGCCTGAGGCTACCTCTGAGCCGTCAGCCGTTGTGGAGACTCCCACCGAGAAGACAACGAGCGACGAAGACGCCAACGATGTGGCCTCTGTGCTCGCTGCGCTCGAGAGAGCCGCAGCTGAAGCCGCCAGAGCTGACGCCGAAAAAGCGCTCGCAGCCGACGGTCCTCAGCCGTTCACGAGCGGCAACGCCTATATGGCTGTTATTCCCACGCGACGCGTCTCTGTCTCCTCCGCGAATACGTTCCTCATCAACATGGTGCCGGGTCTCGACGTCATTGTCGACTACTCAACGCCGGCGTTGATCGTTTACGGTCCGAGGAGCGCGGTCGTATCGGCGATTCAACTCGTCGAACGCCTTGACAGCCAGCTCGATTACGTTCTCGAGATCGTCGAACTTGAGAAAGAACTGCCGACAGAAGTCGTTTCCGCGCTCCCGCGTATCGAACCGAGGGTCCTTTCGACCTATGACAAGGCCAAGTCTCGTCTGCTTCTCGCGGGCAAGCCGTCCGAAGTCGAGCGTCTTAAGAAGTACGTCGATCACATTCTGGATTCCGTGACGGACGAGAAGGAATCCGTCTATTACCTCGACGTCGAGCGCGACGTACCAGCCGAAATTCTTGATTACATTCGCCGCGCGGTGCCGGGCGTCGAACTTACCTACGACTCCTCGTCGCGTCGCTTCACGCTCATCGGCACGCCGACGGAACAGCTCGCGACCGCTAAGCTTATTAACGACGCGATTGTGAACCTTCCGCCGGAAGACGAGACGCGGTATTACAAATTTGACGAGCAGGTTTCCGATCGCATGATCGAGCTCCTCAAAGAGCGCGTCAAACAGGTTTCTACGATCGAGCGCGACCCGAATAACTCGGGCGTGTTGCGCGTCGTCGCCAAGCCTTATCAGCATGCGGAAATCGCCGAGGCGATTGAATACATCCAAAACGAGTATCCGCTAGACGATGAGAACACCTTCGTCTCCTACAAGACGACGAAGGAGCTCCGCGATCGTTTCGATCTCGTCAAGGACGACTTCGAAAAGAAGCATGGCTCGATTAAGATTTTCCAGGACGACTCCGACAATACGTTTGCCGTCTGGGCGTTGCCCGCGCAGCATACCGCGCTCAAAGCGCTCTTCGAACAGCTTAGCGACATTCAGTCCGGCGAGAAGCAGACTGCTGCGCTCTATCGTCCTCGTCGCGTCGACGCGGCGACTCTCGTCGCGATCCTCAAAGATCTCCAGCCGGACCTGGTCGTCACGAACGATACGCTCAACGAACGTTTGATCCTCCGCGGTTTGCCCGAGGAGATCGAAGAAGCACGCGCGACCCTTGCGGTGGTCGACGCCGACGATACCGGCGGCGTGACGCGCTTCTTCAGGGCGTACCCGATTCAAGGCTTCTACGGCGTCGACGGCGTCGGACGATACTTCTCGCCGTCCTATTACGTGCGTGATATCAGCGCGCTTGTGCCCGCCGCACGCATTACCTACGACTACTACAACCAGCAGCTTGTCGTTTGGGGTACGGAAGAGGAACATGAGATCGTCTCCCAGGCCGTCGACAATTTGACGAAGAACACCGAGGTCGACAAGCGCATTATGCGTTGGCAGATACGTCGAGCGGATTACTCGACCCTCCGCTCGCAAATTGTCGCCGTCTACCCTGACGTCATTCCGTCCTACGATTATAGAGCGGGCGCTATCCTTGTGCGCGCTCCTAACAGCGCAAGTCTCGACGCGGTCAAAGAACTTCTTGAGCTCCTTGACCCCGAGGAGGTCTCCGAGTTTGACCAAACGTTGCAATATTACGACGTCGGCGCGGCGCCTTCCCCGCAGCTCGTCGACGCGGTTGAATTACTCGTGCCGAACGCTCCTCTTGTCCAGATCGACAAGAAGACTCAGCAGCTTCTTGTTATTGGCAAGCCTGCTGAGCAAAAGGTCGTCGCCGACAATATCGAGAAACTTGCGCGGACCTACGGTTCGTCCGACCTGCGCATGATACCCTATCCCGTCTACGGAATGAGGGTCGACGATCTCGTGACCTCGATGACGGAAGCGTATCCCGCCGCAACCTTTACGGAGGATACTCGCGGCAGTCGTATGCTTGTGCGCGCGACCCTCGACGACCACGTTAAGATTTCGGCAGAAATTGCACGGATTAACGAAGAGGCGGAGGACGCGACGGGCGAAACGACTTCCGTTGGGCCTCGCGTCGTTGTGTACGAGGTCGATTCCCAGCAGATTGCGTTGCAGGTGCGCGGAGTCGTGATGAGTCTTTTCCCCGAGGCGGAAGTCTTTGGCGGAGGAGGCTACGGCGGATATGGAGGCTACGGCGGCAACCAGAAACAAAAGGTGACCGTCCTCGCGAATGGTCGCGAGCAGGCGATGATCCGTTCGATCGTCGAATCCCTTGGCGAATCGACTGAAGAAGAGCTTGAGTTCGCAATCTATCCCTATGGCGAGATCGACGAGCAGACCGCCGACGCCATTGTCGGCAATCTCGTGCCCGAGGCGATCGCGATCGAAGCGACCGTCGGTCCTGTGGGTAACTCGCAGATGATGCGTAACCAGCGTCGTCAGCAGCTTTACATGCAGCGTCAATCAGCGCGCCAGATGCGCGGTTCTCAGGGCCAAAGCGACGCGCCGTTCCCATTTTATCGCGTTGACCCCGTCTCCAAGACGGTCGCTCTCCTGGCGACGGAAGAGCAGCACGCTCTTGTTCGCAGCGCGATCGAAAAACTCTCGATGATTACGGAAGACGGCGGCAAGACGGTCTCCAAGGTCTATAAGCTTGGCGTCAATATCGCGTACCAGCTTAGCGCGACCGTCTCTTCCGTCTATCCTTCGTGCACGGCGACCCCGACCTCTGGCTTTGAAATCATCGTCGTCGGACCCGAAGCCGAGATGGAAAAAGTCGACGCGATGATCGAAGCGATCAATAAGGACGAATACGACAAGCTTGTCTATCCGATGCAACTCCTTACGCTGCCGCCGGATTCGAAATATAATCGCGATCGGCTCGTAAGCATTATTAATGGCAACTTTTCGCCCGTCGGCGTCTCCGCTTATCCTGGCGCCGTCTCCGACCAGATCATAACCTGGGCCCCGCCTGCGATGCAGGAACGCGTTAAAAAGTTCTTTGACGCCATTGTGACTACGCCCGCGGACGAGGTCTTTAAGACTTATCCGATTCGATACACGGACATTGGTCTCGCCGTCTCGTTCCTCTCGAAGGTTTGTCCTAATCTTGAAATCACCCCCGACTATCCTCGTCGCGCCGTCGTCGTCTTCGGTTCCCCCGATCAGCAGGCGGTCTGCGCGAAAGCGCTCGAAGATTTCGATCAACCTGAAGTCGAAGGCGCTGAAAATACGCTCGCGACGTACGACTGGGCCGACCCTTCGACCTTCTGGGGGGTCTTTGCCGAGTTGCGCGCGAACTTCCCCGGCGAGCTCATCACGACGGTGAGCAACCTCCAGTTTGTCATTACGGCAAGCAAGGCGACGCAGGATAAAATCGGCGATTACCTTAAACGTCGCGCCGAATCGCTCTCCGAATATACCTTCGTGATGAAAGCGTATTATCTCCAGCGCGTCAACCTTACTCGGGTGGCTCAGCTTGTTCCGTCGGTTCTCCCGCGCGTGTACGTCTATCCGGGCAAAGGCGCGAACGAAATCTTTGTCGTTGGATCCAAGGACGATCATACTCGCTTCCAGCAGCTCCTTGCCGCGATGGAATCCGTTCCTGAAGACGAGGACGAGATGGGGCTTATGCCGAGAATCTATAAGATCTCGACTTACGCTGCGTCTCTTGCGATCGAACTCCTTCAGCCGCAACTCCCCGGTGTGACGATGTATCCGATCACCAATGAACGCATCGTCGTTTGGGGTGGTCTGGCGGATCAGGAGTACGTTGAGAAAACCCTCGGCGTCATTTCGGAAGCGTTTCCGCCCCCGGTCCTCAGGAAGTATCAGCTGATATATCTGCGCGTGAACGACGTCTTGCAGTTCTGCCAGGCGCGTTACTATGGTCAGGCGTCCTTCTGGCCTTCGTCGTCTGGCGATCTCATGTGCCAGGCCTCCGAAGCGCTCCAGGAAGAAGTTGCGAAAATGATTGCCGAGCTCGACGTTGAAGAATCGGCGGAATCGCGCTTTGTGCCCGTCGCCTACGACCTCAGCGACGTCCCGGAGGTTTCGCATCCGACGGTTGTCGCCAACCTCGTGCGTATTGCTCCTGAAGCGATCCCGCTCCCCTCGGCGACGCCGGGATTCATCATCGTCTACGCGCGACCTTCAGTTCAGAAGAGGGTCGGCGAACTTGTCGACGAGCTCATTAAGGAACGCGACTCGGGCATGAAAAGCCTTGTCGCCTATACGGTTAGGCGCATGTCGTACGCTCAGATCTCTCAGCTGTTGCTGCCCCTTTATCCGAACATCAAGATTGGATTGGGAACAACTGCCGACCAGATCGTCATTCTTGCGAAGCCTGCTGAGCACGAGAAGATCGCTGAACTCGTCAAACAACTCAACTCGAGTCCGAGTTCAGACATGACCTCGCGCGTCTATCGGCTCAAGAACTCGCAACTTTGGGTTGCGCAAAACGCCATCATGACGATGTTTCCGCAGGCGGTCGTCGTCATCGACCAAATGTCGCGCTCCGTCCTCGTCAAAGCTTACGACGACGAGCATGAAAAAATCGCCCAGCTTATCACGGAAATCGATGAAAAAGACCCCGAACGCAACACGTCCTTCAAGGTCTTTAATATCGGTAACATGAACTTCTATCGACTGCTCACGCAGCTGAGGAACTTCTACTCGGGCGATCCGGGATTCCAGGTTCAACTTGACAACGTGGGACGATGCCTGATTGTCCATGGCACGGCGATCCAGCATGATGCGGTCGAGAAGCTCATCGAGGAAGTGCGCGCCGGAGGTCTCGCCGACCCCGAATCGTATATGCAGACGTACACGCTGAAGAGTCAGTCTGCTCTCATGTCGCTCTACGAAATCTTCTGGGAGCAGGGACGAGAGATCAACATGTACCGCGACTATTCGACGGGCAAGCTCGTCGTGATCGGTCGTCCGGAAGAACATAAGATGGTAGAGGATATCCTCGAGCTCGTTGCTCCGGAAGAGACGGAACTCGCGGTCTTCGACCTGCTTTATGTTGATCCGCAGGCGGCGCGTCAGGTCTTTAGTATGCTCGAAACGGACGGCTCGTACATCGACGTTCGTTTGGACGTGAGTTCGAACCAACTCTATGTGCGTTCGACCCCGGCCAAACTGGAAGAGATTCGTCAACTCCTGATCAAGATGGGCGAAACCGATCTTGAGAAGATGAGGCCCTTCGCTGTAACCTCCGAGACGGGCGCCGTTTCTACCGACGGAAGGAAGTTCTATCTCCGCGATAACGAGAAACGTCAGCAGGAGATTGAAACACAGACCCCGCCTGTCGAGGGTTCCGACTTCGTCGACATTCGTCAGCTCCAACCGATCGGACCGCCTAAACTCACCGTTGAAGGAGGTGAAGGACGAATCAGGACCGTCACTATTCCCGGCGGCGACGCCAATAAAGCGCTCGAAGCCGCTTTAAAGGCCTGGGAGTTAGATAACCCGATTCACGTGATCGAGGGCGACCAGGGAATTGTTCAGGAAAAAGACGAGCCCACGCCCGCGCCGCAGGAAGCTCCAAAAACCTTAACTCCTCAACTTGAGGAAAAGAGTAAGGCTCTGGCTCCTCAACTTGAGAGCTCGAAGGGTAAGGCTCCGACGACGGAAACGCCTAAGGCTCTGGCTCCTCAACTTGAAGACCCGAAGGTCGAGGCTCCAACGACGGAAACGCCTAAGGCGCTGACTCCTCAACTTGTAGACCCGAAGGTCGAGGCTCCAGCGACGGAAACGCCTAAGGCGCTGACTCCTCAACTTGAGGGCCCAAAGGTCGAGGCTCCAACGACGGAAACGCCTAAGGCTTTAACTCCTCAAGTCGAAGAACCAAAGGGTGAGGCTCCAGCAATGGAAACGCCCAAGGGCGTAGTCCCTCGAGCGGAGCTTCCTCAGTTCGATTCGACCGTTATTAAGGAGATCGCCGGCGGCGTCCTGAGCGTTCTTTTATCGCTCGATCGGCCGGGGCTTACCACTGAGGCGCTTTTCCTTAACGTCGACGAGGATTCTGCGCCCTCTGAAGCGCCCGTAGCGGATCCGACCTCTGCGGATGAGGAGCCCGAACCCCCCGCCGACGAACCTGTCGCGAGCGCCGATCAAGAGGACGCTGCGCCAGCAAGCGCGGGCATTTACATTGTGAAGAATCCCGACGGCACGTTGCTCGTCTCTTCGAATGATCCCGCCGCGCTTGAGGAATTTCAGAAGAAGCTAGCCGAAGCGGTCGAGAGTATGGCTCTGGAACACGTCGATACCGGGTTGTCCGACACGTCGGACGCGTCCTCTGAATCGCCGACGATTCCCGAGTCCGGCGCCGCCGACGATGAAACGACCGACGATTCTGATAACAGCTTCACGGATCCAACTTCCCGGAACTTCCTCTCCTATATGACGCCCGAAAACATCGCGGAGGCGCGCAAACGCGTGCTCCTCGAGAGCCGCACCTACACGGTCTACAAAGTGGAAAACGTTGGCGTTTCCCAGATCGTTCCGCAATTGCAGATGTACCTCGGCGACCGTATTAACCGCCAGGGCCAGTCTCGTTTCGGCGGCTACGGCTACGATCCCTACGGCGGTTATGGGTACGGGACGGGCGTCAATATCCTTTCGATTAACCAGCCGCAGCCGGTCTCTTTCCAGCCGAACGTTGCGAACAATACGCTGATGGTCTACGGTCCCAAGGGCGACCGCGAGGCGGTTGGCGCGATGCTCGTGGTCCTCGACGACGTCGAGCTCTTCCCCCAGCCGATCACGAAACCATACAAAATTAAGATCGTCAACACCTCTCCGAACCGCATGGCGCAGCAGGTTCTGAGCGCATTTTCCCGTAAGTTCCAGACGACCCTCATGCCTGGCAACCTTACGCCGCGCATCACGCCTAATCCCGCGACGAACTCCCTCGAGGTCTATGCGCCCGATGCGCTCGCTAAAGAAATCGAGGAATACGTTCAGGAGGTCGATAAAGAGATCTTGGAAGAGAGCATTCGTAAGGTTCGCGTCATCGAACTCCAGTCGATCAATTCCAACGTTCTAGCGCGTTACCTTATGAATCTGGGTCCCCAACAGACGCCTTTACAAAACTTCTCTATGCCTTATATTGGCGGCGGTTATCAACCGACGCCCTACATGCAGGGCGGTATGAACCAGCGATATAACGCGGCGAACCGCGCGCGTTACAACACGATGCAAGGCGCCGCGCCCTACGGTCGACCTGGCTTCTGAGCCTCGACAGCCAAGAAAGGCTTTTTAATGCACGGACACGGAACTCCTTATACGGCCGCCGATTTCGCGCGTAACCCGATGATGTTTTATTACGAGGTGACGCGCGCGTGCGATCTCGTCTGCAAGCATTGCCGCGCCTCTGCGCAGGAAACAGCGGCGCCCGACGAACTCGCGCACGCCGACTCGATGAAACTCATTTCCGACGTCGCGAAATTCCCGCGTAAACCGACGATCTGTTTTACGGGCGGCGATCCCCTCAAGCGCGCCGATCTCTTCGAACTGATCCAGTATGCGACGGACCTCGGAATTACGACGGCGCTCACGCCGTCCTCGACGCCCCTTGCGACGTACGACGCGTTCAAAAAAGCGAAAGAAGCCGGCGTCTCCGCAATCGGATTGAGCATCGACGGCCCCAACGCGGAGGTTCACGACGCGTTCCGAGGGTTCGAGGGAAGTTTCAGCAAGGCGATGGAAATGCTCGCGTATGCGCGCGACCTGGAGTTGCCGGTCCAGGTGAATACGTCGATCACGCGCCGCAACTGGGAAATGGTTGACGCGATTGCCGATCTAGTCGAAGAAAAGGGCGCGACGTCATGGTCCGTCTTCTTCCTCGTGCCGGTCGGGCGCGGAGTGGAGGAGATCCGCATTTCGCCGCCGGAATACCGTCAGGTTTTCGCGAGACTCTATGAGAATTCGCTCAAACGTCCCTTCTTTGTTCGGACGACGGAGGCGCCCCATTATCGCCGTTACGTGCTCGATCATGGCGGCGAATGGCGCGGCGTTCTCGGCGTCATCGACGGTCGAGGGGTCATGTTTGTCGGACACAATGGCGAGATCTATCCCGCGGGCTTTCTACCAGTCCTCTGCGGTCGGTTCCCCCAGGACTCCGTCGTCGACGTCTATCAGAATAACCCCGTCTTCAGGGCGTTGCGCGATCCTGAGCAGCTTAAGGGGCGTTGCGGGAAGTGCAAATCCCGCCAAGTCTGCGGCGGCAGTCGCGCGCGCGCCTATGCGGTTAACGGCGATTACCTCGCCGAAGAGCCCGACTGCGATTTCGATCTTGAATGACCATAAGAAAACCGCCTCGCAACGTTAGCGCTGCGAGGCGGTTTTTTTCTTTAAGGCGTCTTCGTTTATTTCTCTATGAGCTTCGCGAGCTCTTCGACCGTCTTTCGCGCTGCGCCCGCGTTCCTGAGCGTCAGCTCTCGCGCGGCGTCGCCGAGGGTTTGGCGATATTGAGGTTCGACGAGACATCGTCTGACAAAGGCGGCCATTTCGTCGGTATCGGAGACGACAACCGCCGCGCGCGCTTGCAGGAGCGCTTCAACGATCGCGCGGAAATTCTGAGTGTTGGGCCCGAAGGATACCGCCGCGCCGTAGCCGGAGGGCTCGAGCATATTCTGTCCGCCGCGCGATCCCCAACTTCCGCCGACAAACGCGATCTGCGCGAGCCCCCACCATGCTCCGAGCTCTCCGATCGCGTCGATCAGAATGACGCGCCATCGTTCCGAACCGTCGTTTTGTTGCGGCGACTCGGCGTCGAGCTGCGAGCGTCGAACCCATGGGACGCCCGACTCGTCTAACATCCTCGCGACGTCCTCGAATCGCTCGCGGTGACGCGGAACGAGGATCAGCTTTAGCTCCGGAAACTCTTCGCGAAGTCGACAATACGTTTCGAGCGCTGCCGCTTCCTCGCCCTCCTGAGTGCTGCCCGCGAGAAAAACGACGTCGCTTTCCTCTATCCCGACAAGCTTTCTTGCGCGCTGCGTCGCCGCGTTTTCACGGTTCGTTTCGACGCCGTCGAATTTCAAGGAACCCGTCGTTACCACGCGCTCGGGGCACGGCGAGAGCGCTTTGAAATATTTCTCGGCGCGTTCGTCCTGCGCTGCGATTAGCGCGATTCGTCGAAAGGTTGGCGCGAGCGCCCATCTCACAAGCCGGTATCGTTTAAAGGATTGATCGCTAACGCGTCCGTTAACGATCGCGACGGGCGTTCCCGCGTTGCAGACGGTCTTGATGATCGTTGGCCACAGTTCGAGTTCGACGAGTGTGAGAACGTCGGGCTTAACACGTTGAAGAACCCTTGTCACGGCGCGCTTTAAGTCGAGCGGACAATGAAAGACGAGCGTCTGATCTCCAAAGAGCTTTTGGGCAAGCTGATAGCCCGTATCCGAAGTCGAGGAGACGACGAATTCATAGTTGAGGCCGCGCGCTCGAATTTCCTTAACGATGGGTTTAATCAGGTTGACCTCGCCGACGCTCACCGCGTGGAACCAGATTCGCTTCTTGCCATTCTCGACGCCCGGAAGTTCCGGGACGTCCCCGAAGAGCTTTTGTCGCCATCCCTGCCGGTATTTTTTGTACCGAATCGACATGTAGAGGAGATAGGGGATCGCTAAAATACCAACGACCCGAATCGTAAACGCGTAAAGAAGATCGAGAAAGAGATCGAATGATTTTACGCGTTTCTGAGACATAATGGCTAGACTTTCTGGTCGTTGTGGGTGGTCGCGTCGGCGAAGCGCCCTTTACGCGTCGCTCGTCTTGAGTTCGCAACGACGGCGTCCAAATGGGAAAAAGACCTTTTGTCGGACTTCGCGCGGCTTTTCTGGCGCTTCGGTCGTCAGCTTTTTGGGCGCTTCGGTCTTCAGAAGCCTGCTCGGCTCGTGGCGCCGCGTCATGTAGACGGGCTGTCGCGTTATGTCGAGCCCCGCTTTGGAGATCGCGGCGGAGACGGTCTTGTAGGCGATCGAAGGCGTGTTGTTGTGTTCGCTGAGATGTCCGAGCAAAATCGTTTGCGCGCCGTTTTTCAAGAGCTCGACGGCAAATTTTGCGGCCTCCGCGTTGCTAAGATGCCCTTTAGGGCCCGCTATCCGTTTTTTGAGCGGGTAGGGGTAGGGCCCTTCCCAAAGCATTTTTTCGTCGTAATTCGCCTCAAGAAGCACGTAGTCGCACCCCAGGAGCGCGGCGCGTATATCCCGCGTAACGGAGCCGATATCGGTTGCAAGCCCGAAGGAGGTCTGACCGTCGGAGAAAACATAACCGACGGAATCGTCGGCGTCGTGAGGCGTTGAAAACGCTTTGACGACGATTGATTCAAAGCGGATCTCTCGCGCGGCGCCGGTCTGGAAGATTTTCAGTTGTTTCCCCGGCACGACTCCGATCTTATTGCGGCGTTGAATTTCCTCCCACGTTCCGACGCTCGCATGGAGCGGGACGCGATAGCGTCGCGCGAGGACCCCGAGCCCTTTGATATGGTCGGTATGGGAGTGCGTTACGAGAATAGCGTCGAGCCTGCTCGGATCGGCGCCGATCGAGCGCATCGCCTTTTCAATCTGAACTCCGGAACCGCCGCAGTCGACGAGAATGCGCGTCTCGCCGCTGGCAACGTACGTCGCGTTGCCGGAGCTTCCTGAGATAAGCGGACAAATGATCATGTTGAGATTATCCGAGTCGGGGGCTTAAGGAACGCTCGGCGCCTCGTTTGCAACCGAGCGGCGACTCGAGCGGACTAAGTAGCGAAGCGGCAAGGTTACTCGCGATGTTGCTGAGCGCGCTTGTTGACGTCGACTTCAATCGTGCCGAACGCCGCTTCGTGGCGTTGAATCGTCATGCCAAGCGCGTGGTAGAGACGCTTCGCGGTGTAGAAGTTCAGAACGATGCGATGATTGACCGGAATCGGTTCCGTCGGAGCGCCCATCGGCTGAGGGTTGAGCCCAAAATCGACAATGAGCTCTTCGGGCGCGCCGGTGACGCGGCAGAAGTTGGCGTAGACGGGGACAACGTTGGAGTCTTCGACCTGAATCCGAACGGGATTTTCAGCGGCAGGCGCTTCGCGTTGAGGTTCTCGCGCTCTTGATCTCTCGCGATCTCGGGCCATGAATGTGTCTCTCCCAGAGTCTGAAGTTTGAAACGAACGACTTGCGTAAGTAGCCTTGTCGTCGTAGAATTGACTATAGTCTGCGCGAATGGCACGACTCCGGAATTATCGCCCATAATACAGGAAAACGCAAGGGGGAATTTAAGGAACAAGCCTATGATCAACGACGAAGGAAGACGAACGGAGAGATCGAAGCCTGTTCTGAAAATTCCTGGAGTCGCGTCGATTCCACTCTCGGAAATCGAGGTGACGTACGCGCGCAGCTCGGGGCCCGGCGGGCAGAAGGTCAACAAGACGTCGACGAAAGCGCGGCTTCGCTGGAATCTTGCGGACGGACGACTCGCTCCGGAGACGGTCGCGCGCTTTAAGAAGCTTTACCCCTCGTACGTCACGTGCAACGACGAGGTTGTGATTACTTGCCAGGAATATCGCTCCGCGCCGCGCAATCGCGCCGTGTGTCTCGAGAAGCTCCAAGCTGCCATCGAGCGCGCTTCGAAGGCCCCCAAACGTCGCATCCCGACGAAACCAACGCGCGGTTCCGTTCGCCGGCGTCTCGAAGCGAAAAAACGCCATTCCCTTAAAAAACGCGAACGCAGTCGCCGATACTGCGACTACGATTGATTGGCGAGCCCTGTGAAGTGAAAAGGACGGTTCACGTCAACGTGAACCGTCCTTTCTTATTGGCCCGCCCTTCAAAAGGTTA
The DNA here is from genome assembly GCA_050949645.1 of Thermoguttaceae bacterium. Classification (GTDB taxonomy): domain Bacteria; phylum Planctomycetota; class Planctomycetia; order Pirellulales; family Thermoguttaceae; genus RUG369. The sequence continues at coordinate 2,574,759 of JBMNGC010000001.1, read as the reverse complement.
CGCTTTTTTCTCTTCCGCTGCAAGCGCCGCGTCGCGGCGACTCTGGCGGAATTTAGGCGATACCTTCTGAATGCAGTAATAGAAGACTGGCGTCAGGAAAATTCCAAAGATCGTGACCCCTGTCATTCCTGAAAAGACGGCGAGTCCCAGCGCGTAGCGCATTTCATAGCCCGCCCCGCGCCCAAACATGAGCGGCGCGACGCCCAGAATGAACGCGAGCGACGTCATGATGATTGGGCGGAGTCGAAGTCGGCACGCTTCGAGCGTCGCGTCGCGACCGTTTCGACGCTCCAGGAGCTGCTGATCCTTCGCAAATTCCACGATCAGAATCGCGTTCTTACACGCGAGACCGATGAGGACGAAGAACCCGATCTGCGTGAAGATGTTCAGGTCCGACTTCCCAAGGTTTACTCCAATGAGGGAGCATAGCAGGCACATCGGCACGACTAGAACGATCGAGAAGGGTAGCGACCAGCTTTCATAGAGAGCCGCCAGGAGCAGGAAGACGAGAACCGTTGCGAGGATGAAGACGTAAATCGCCGTGTTGCCCGCGCGCTTTTCAAGCAGTGAAAGTTCCGTCCATTCGTATCCCATCGAGGGCGGCAAGGTGCGGTCCAAGAGCTCCTCCATCGATTTCATCGCTTGGCCCGAGCTGTATCCCTCCGTGACCTGGCCGGAAATTGCGGAGGACGGGAACTGATTAAAGCGTTTGAACGCCAGCGGTCCCGAGGAATCTCGCGCCGTCACCAGCGACCCGAGCGGCACCATTTCGCCTTTGGCGTTCCGTACGCGGAGGCGATAGATATCTTCCGCCGTCGAACGATAGCGCCAGTCAGCCTGCGCCTTAACCTGGAAGCTTTGTCCAAAGAGCGTCAGGTCGTTGATATAGTCGCCGCCGATGTAGATGCTCAGCGTATCGAAGACGTCTTCGAGATCGACGTTCATCGATTTCACCTTCTTACGGTCGACGTCGAGCCAGACCTGCGGAACCGCGCTGCGGATCGCATTCTGCAATGAGAAGACCTCGGGATTCTTGGACGCTTCGTCGACGATCAGGTCCCCGATCTCCTGGAGCGCCTTGATGTTGTTCGTACCGCTGAAGTCTTGTAACTGGAGCTTCCAGCCGCCGAGTCCAACTCCGTCGATCGGCGCGGCTCGGAAGACAAAGGCGTTTCCTTCCGTGAGCTTCGAAAACTTTTCCAAAAGTTCCTGCTGGATGACCAGGTCGGAACGTCCTGTCTTCGCGCGTTCTTCGTAGGGGCTGAGAATGAAACTGAAGGATCCGACGTTCGACGCCGAGCTGTCGACCAAGGCGCTGCGTCCTTCGATTCCAGTGACATATTCCACGCCTTCTGTCTCAAGCGCGAGTCGATAGCATTTACGCATCATTTCGCGAGTGCGGAATAGGGACGCGGAGTCAGGTAGCTGCACGGCGCCGCGAAGCATGCCCTTGTCCTGGACCGGCACAAACCCGGTGGGGGTCGACTTGAAATAGTCCGCCGTCAGGTAAAGGAGTCCGCCGTAAAGGACGAGCACGATGATCGATAGGCGCAGTAGTCCCGAAACGACTTTAACGTACGCGGTCGTCGTTATCTTAAAGAATCTGTTAAAGAGCTTGAAGAAGGGCCCGAGGAGCATATCGACAAGCCAGGTTGCCGGATCGCGCCTTGCGCCGCGCTTCGGTAGGAAGCTCGCGCACAACGCCGGGCTGAGCGTGAGCGAGACGAAGCAGGAGATGAGCGTCGAGACCGCGATCGTGAGTGCAAATTCACGATAGAACGCGCCGACCAGTCCGCTCACAAACGCCGCCGGAACGAAGACCGACGCGAGCGCGAGCGCAATCGCGATAAGCGCGGTCGAAACCTCGTCCATTGCCTTATGCGCCGCCTCGCGAGGCGGAAGTCCGTTCGCCATATGGCGTTCGACGTTTTCCACCACCACAATCGCGTCGTCGACGACGATACCGATTGACAACACGAGCCCGAAGAGAGATAGGTTGTTGAGACTGAAGCCAAACGCGTACATCGCCGCGCAGGTTCCAATAAGGGAGATAGGGATCGCGAGGAGCGGGATGATCGCGGCGCGCCAGCTTTGAAGAAAAACGAGCGTTACAAGCGCGACAAGTATCAGCGCTTCGATGAGCGTCTTTTTAACTTCTTTGATCGATTCGCGGATGTAGGGAGTCGTGTCGTAGGTATAGACGTACTTGATCCCCTCGGGGAATTCTTCCGCCATCTCTTCGAGTTCTTCGCGGATCCGATCCGCCGTCTCCACGGCGTTCGCGTCCGGAAGCTGGTAGATCGAGAGCGTGACGGAGGGAAGACCGTTGAAGGAGCTCGTCACGTTGTTGGACAGTCCGGTGAGTTCGACTCTGGCAACGTCGCGCAGAAGCGTCACGCGACCGTCGTCGTCGGTGTGAACGACGATCTGCTCAAACTCCTCGGGCTCAATAAGCCGTCCTCGCGTGTCGATGGGACGCTGGAAAACGATCGGCTGATCTATCGGCGGATCTCCGAGCGAGCCCGCCGCGATCTGTTGGTTCTGTTCTTTGACCGCTCTCACGACGTCGGAAGCGTTGAGCTTTCGCGCTTCAAGCTTCAGCGGGTCGAGCCAGAGCTTCATGGAGTATTCTTTTTCGCCCCAGATAGAAGTGTCGCCAACGCCGTCGACTCGAGCAAGTTCGTCGCGGACGCGGTGCGAGACGAAGTTCGAAAGGTAAACCTGGTCAAATTCCTGGTTAGGGGAGATAAAGTTAATCTGCATGAGGACGGTGGGCGACCTCTTGCGGACAGTGACGCCGATCCTTCTGACGACGTCGGGAAGCTTTGAGGTCGCCTGTGCGACGCGGTTCTGCACCTGGACGAGCGCGTCGTCAAGATCTGTGCCCGTCTCGAAGGTTACCCTAAGGTTCATTTGACCGTCGTTTGTGCAGTTCGTCTCCATATAGATCATGTTTTCAACGCCGTTGACATGGTCTTCGAGGAGTTCCGCGACCGTGTCGGCGACGTCGGTTGCGTTCGCGCCGGGATAGCTTGCGCGGACGTTGATCGTTGGCGGCGCCACGTTCGGATACTGCGCAAGGGGGAGCTCAAAATAGGCGATTGTTCCGACGAGAACGATGAGAATCGACAGGACGCTCGCAAAGATCGGTCGATCGATAAAAAATCTAGCCATCACGTCGCTCCTTTCGCGTCACCGAGTGAGCGACCACTGGTAAATATTATCGTTCGACGACGTTCCGTCTTCGTAGACGTAGGTTCCGTCTTCGCGAATAAGCTGAGTCGTCGATTTCGTCTCGACTTCGGTTGGATCGATCACGGAGTCTGGTCTGATTCTCAGGAGGTTGTCGACGATCACGCGTTCGCCAGCCTGGACGCCTTCGCGAACGACTCGCATGTTGTCCGACTGCAAAGGTCCAATCTGAATCGACCTTGAGTCAACGCGATTGTCCTCGGTCAGAACATAGACTCGTTTGACGTTCTGGTCCGTAATGATCGCTTCTTCAGGAATCATGACCGCGTCGTACTGCTGCGAGATTGGAAAGAGGACGCGGACGCGCAAACCCGGAACAAGGGATCGCAATCCGTTGTCTCCGACGGGGTTATGCGCGACGGAGCGAAATTCGAGCGTACCTGTCGATTCGTTGATCTGCGGTTCGGAGAAATCGACTTTAGCGTCGTACTCGAACTCGCCGTCGCCGACTGCGAACTTGACAATAAGATCAGAGTCGTCCGCCTTTGCGTCGGCGCGTTGGCGGCGGAATTCGAGAAGCGTGCGTTCGTCGACGTCAAAGTAGACGTAGATTGGATCGACCGCGACGACCTTCGTCAGGAGCGTCGAACCGGTCGTTACGAGGTTTCCGACCGTGATCTGTTCGCGGCTCACGACGCCGTCGATCGGGGACTTGATCGTAGCGTAATCGAGGTCGATTCGGGCAAGCTCGGCGTTGGCGACCGCCGCTTCGAGCTCCGCCTGACGCGCGTCGCGCTCGGCGAGGGCAAGTTCAAGCTGCTGCTGGGAGGTTGCGTTCTTCTCGATGAGCACCTGTTGACGTTTGAGTTCCGCTTCGAGTCGTTCAAGGTCGGCGCGTTTCGCGGCGGCGTCGGCGTTCGCTTCGTCGAGAGTCGCTTTATAGACGCGCGAATCGAGCGTGAAGAGGACGTCGCCTTTACGGACAAAAGCGCCGGGCGTGAAATTAATCGTTTCAAGATATCCCGAGACTTGTGCGAGGACGTCGACAGACTCGACGGCGGCGGAGCGTCCGGTGAGTTCCTCGTAGTCGATGATTTGCCGCGTTGTCGCCGCCATAACGGTCGCCGGGATCGCCGGCGCCGCTTCCGCGCCTTCAGGGCGTGATTCTCCCTTCGATTCAGGTAAAAGTTTTCCGCAAGAGGTCGACGCAAAAAGCGCCGTCATAAGAAGGAGCGTCAATAAAGGTATCTGTCTTTTCATGATAGTTTCCAGGAAAAAGCCGTTGTTATCCTGCGTTTACCATGCGGGAGCGTCATGGTCGAAGCCGACTGTTTTATTCCAGACGCAGAAGCATACCGCCCAACTAAATCCCCTCTTTTATATAGTCGTCGACGACTCCGTCAACGGGACTAGTAAAAAATTAAATATTTGTTTAATGGTCGACTAGCGAGGCCCTGAACCCCTGTGCGAATCCCTCGGCGCCACGGGCACGTTGCGCAGCGGAAAATCGGCACGAACCTCGTGAGTTCTGTCTCTTTTTGGGCGGTTCTCATAGATCATGGGACCAGAAACGCGTTTCATGAAAAGATCCAATCGTTCCCTTGGTAAGCCGATATTCCACGTGCTTTTCAAGAGATTATCCCTTTATTTCTTAATCCTTAAAAGAATTTTAGAAAAACCGGCAATAATTCCCAAAAAGACTTGACGTCGATATCTCGGCCACAATATCATGTGCAACATGCGGAGCGTGACAGTCCATCCGCCCCGAATTTCCTCCTGCGCTCCCCCGCAGAGGGTCGCAAGATTTGCATTATTCGCCAGACGTCACGTCTGCGCGGCTTTTTTGGAGACGCGTTTTCAGATTGCGCGTTTCGCGTCTGACAGCCGTCTGTTATTGCTCGCCCCGGCTTCTGCACTGTAGGAACCGAGACGATTCGTCGCTGTTCTTGGTTCGTTAACAGCCGTCACCGTCGGAGGAGACGCCATGAGATTTTCTTTTGGATACGAGTTTTCTTCCGCTGAGCAACGAGCGAACGGTTCGCGCGTCGCACGGTTACACAAGCGTTCCAGCGACGCGCTTTCTCCCCGCAAACTTGCCCTTGAGGGCCTTGAAGAGCGCCAGACCCCTTTCGTTGTATCGCAAAACAGGTGATACCAATGAAACCCAAGTTCGAATATTACAACAGCTTGTTTGAATATCGCAAGGCGACTGACGAAGATTTTGAAAACTTCGAGCGCGAGACGAAGTTGAAGCTTCCAAAGAACCTCAAAAAATTTATCAAAAAAGCCGGAACCAAGTCCCCGGAGCCGGATACCTTCCGTATCTATGGCAACTCTGTCGACGACTATTCGGATTGCGATACCATCTACGGGTTTCCCGGCGAAACGCTTAAGGAAGGGGCGGATGAAGAGAAGTTCAAGCGTAGAGTGGAGATGGCTGCTAGATGCGGCGGGGGACCTAACGATGGCGAGGATCTTCTCTGCGTCTGGAAAAAGTACCGAGGAAGGATTCCGTCTGACCTGCTTCCATTTGGTTCATCCTCGAGTGGCGATCAGATTTGTCTGAAGCTGGAAGGCGACGACGCTGGAAGCGTCTGGCTTTGGATGCATGGCGAAGAATATGAACCCGAGGACGATGAAATCCCACGCGACAACTGCTACTTCTGCGCCCACTCGCTTAAGGAGTTTCTTAAAAGCTTCTTAGACGAAGATGAAATCGACGACGACTATGACGATGAATAGAATCTCCCCCGGCGTCGCCAACGGCGCTTAACGTTGCGGGCCGGGCGTCTCCGATCGGCCCGTCGGCGCTCGAAGGTTTCTTTGCGAATGACGCCGCGTTGCAAAACAGGAGATACCAGTGAAACCCAAGTTCAAATATCACAACAACTTGTTTAAATATCGCAAGGCGACTGACGAAGATTTTGAAAACTTCGAGCGTAAGACGAAGTTGAAGCTTCCAAAGAACCTCAAAACATTTATCAAAAAAGCCGGAACCAAGTCCCCGGAACCGGATACTTTCCCAATCCATGGGAACCCTATTGACAACTGTGCGGATTGCCAGAATTTTTACGGGTTTCCCGGCGAAACGCTTAAGGAAGGGGCGGATGATGAGGAGTTCAAGCGTAGAGTGGAGATGGCTGCTAGATATGGCGAGGGACCTAACGATGGCGACAATCTGTTCTGCGTCTGGAAAGACTATCGAGGCAGGATACCGTCTGACCTGCTTCCCATTTGGTTCATCCTCGAGTGGCGATCAGATTTGTCTGAAGCTCGAAGGGGACGACGCCGGGAGCGTCTGGATTTGGTTTCGTGACGAAGAAGTTGAGCCCGAGGGCGATGAAATTCCTCGCGACAACTGCTATTTCTGCGCTAACTCGCTTGAGGAGTTCCTGGAAGGATTCTACGGCTCTTCCGACCAGGCGACATGTGAGATAAAGAAGGCAAACAATACGTCGTCCGAGGTTTTGATCAACGACGCTTTTTACTGCATGGATACAAGTTTGGACGTATCCCGGGCAATTTCTCTGCTTCTTAAAAATGGGATTCCTGAGTATATACCGTCCGAGCTGATCTTTATTCCGGATATACTGAAATTGGACGCCGAGCAATGGGAAAGCGCTAGAGACGAAGCGCGCAAAACTTTCTTCATTAGAGACTCGTATGCAGAAGGGGAAGAAGTAGATTGCCCCCATCTCAATGCACGCGATCTCAACGTTCGCATGTTCTCTCGAACCAATATTTATTGCCGTCGTTTAGATATTGCTGGCGACCGTCCTCCTCGGGGAGTCATACCCCACGGGATGTGTCCGCCTTCTTTTATTGTTGAACAGAGTTTCCTTGACCGTCTGAGTGAAAGATTTACCGGATTTAACGCCATAAAGGTCGACATGAACAGGCTCGAAGCTGTTAACGAAAGTACAAGGGCGGTTTTGTCTTCATATAGCTTGTACTACTGCGAATTCACTCCATATGTGGGGGATGATCTTCTTGTTGATCATTTTAAGCGGTCTCCTTTATGTTGCTACCGATGCGGGAAACCGCAATTGTACTGTCCTTACTGCGACGCTCTCAGTAGAGGTTGCCCGCACTGCGGGCTAAAACGGACCTTGGAGAGCGACAAAAGTCGTCAGAGTTTGGAAGATCTGTTTTTCATAACAACGGCCACAGCTAGAAGAGTATGGATTGATCCGCGCGCTGAGCTGTCCATTGCTAAGAAGTTTCCGATATTACGAGGAGAACGCTGGTGCGGGGCCGACCTTACCAGCGCCTGTTTTGTAGTGCCGGTATGCACGGGCCGCGTCGTGAAATGGTTCGTCGAGGAAAATATTGGAACCGTCGCCTTTTCCCCCTTTCATGTCGACGTCTCCAAGTGTACGCCGGACCAGCGCGAGCGTATTGAATCGATACGATATACGCCCGAGTTTTAAGAACGGTCGGGTTTGACAATCCTGTTCCGGGTTCATTAGTCAAAGGGTCCTTTGAGACATATGGGGCTTCAGCGTTTCGCAGAGCGACGCGTCAAGTCCGCGTTATTTGACGTTCGATTGGGCGCAAGAGTATAATGGCGATAAGAAAGGTTCTTTTATTCGATGGGGTTGGCCTCATGAAATCCAAACTATTTATCCTTTTGGTTCTTGTCGTCTTTTTATCGACGTCTGTTTCTGTGGGCTGCCGCCGTATGACGTATCCCCGAGACGAGTTACAGGTTGTGTGTCGTGATACGGACGCGATCGTCCTCCGGAGTTCGGCTTTTGACTCCAAAGGGAAGATTTATTATGTAAAGAAGAACGGTTCGCGCTGGGAACTTGCACAGACGATAGATATATCTCGCTACCTTCGTATGAGAGAAATACCGCGTCTGTATTGGAGCGACATATATGTAAATCGTCTCGCGATCAAGACGTTCGCATATGACGATCAATGGCTCGGCGTCGTGTTGAATCGACGTGATAAGCAAATTGAAGACATTTCTCTGGGCATGCCCGGAGTTAAGTTCGCTTATCTCCTTTTTAAAAAGGTCGACGGTCAGTGGACTTTTTACAATCTCTTCACTCCATGGTCGATGAAATATTCACGCGATCATATTGAGATCTCCCACGATTCTTTGATTGTTGAAGGTTCCAATAAAAAATACAGAGCCGTCTGCTGTTTTGATCTCACGGGTCGCAAACCAGTTCTGAAACAAGAGATTCGTGGGCCGTATGACGCCAACATTAAGAGCGCCCCCAACGTGGTTCTAACGCATGGTAGTCAAATGATTATAAGTTGGTCGCGTCCCATACCTAAGGAAGACTTGGCGGAAATGGAAGAGCCAATCTATTGGAAATCCACCTCAGACCTCGCCCTCTATAGATGGGATGGTGAAAAGTGGGCGTTTGAACAGAACCTCAGCGACTCTATTCCAAGGGAATTGTATTTAAAGGAAAAAGGAGGGGTGTTGGACTTGCTGGTAGATGTAGATTGGACTGAGGATTATCTGTATTGTTACGAAAGTAATCAAGGCGGTGTTTGCAAATTTAAGAAGCTTGAAAGCGGCGATTGGATTTTCGACGGACGTTTTTATGAAAATTATCGAACGGATGAAATAACTTGTAGAGGGCAGGTTGGCTATCAGGTTCCGGAGAGATATAACGTTTATGGCGCGATAAGATGATGCGTATAGGGGTTGTCAAACCATCCGCCGACGGAAAGATGCGAATAACCGAACCGGATTGGCTTTTCGCGGACGCCAACCCTGAAACGGCCCGAAAGATGTGCTCGTACTACAAAAATATCGGCGAATACCGACGCATGCCTGCAAATCCAGACGATTCCGCTCTCATCTCCTATTATGACGTTACCGATTACATTCCGAGTATCGATTACTATCTTCACAATAAAACGCTCGCGACGACTTTCGTGTTTGACGAATGCTACGTCGACGACAGTCCTGTACAGAGCGCCGACGTTTGGGCGGGCGTCAATATTTACGAAATCGATCCTGAGAAGGGACCGCAACGAGTCTTTGCGATGACGACGCAGAAGGACGAGGACCTGAAAGTCGCCCCGGTTCGCTACCCCACGCCGACTAAACTTGAGTTCCCTTCAAAAGAAGTCGCTCCTGAAAAGTAATCGACGCCCAACGGCGCCGACACGGCCTTTGCTAGAGAAAGGAGGTAAATACAGGTCTACTGGTCAACCGGTTATTATGGTCGTTATAATAACAGATGGAATCACGAGGCGTTCAGCGAGGTTCCGGCGTCGCCGGCGCTTCCGGACGCATTAAACGCATTTCCGAAAAGGAGATACCAATGACGCCCGAATACGAATATGACAACGCATTGTTTGAATATCGTCAGGCGACCGACGAAGATTTCGATAACTTCGAGCGCGAGACGAAATTGAAGCTTCCGGAGAACTTCAAAGAATTCATTAAGGAAGCTGGCACCAAGTCCCCGGATCCGGATACGTTTCCTATCTCTGGTCACCCTATTGACGACTGTTCGGATTGCCAGAGTTTTTACGGGTTCCCTGGCGAAACGCTTAAGGAAGGAGCGGATGAAGACCAGGTCAGGAGTAATGCGGAGACGTGCTCTCTCCTTGGCGAGGGACCTAACGACGGCGACGCTCTTCTCTGTAACTGGAAAACCTTCCGTGGCAGAGTTCCCTCCGATTTGCTTCCCTTTGGTTCTTCCTCCTTTGGCGACCAGATTTGTCTGAAGCTCGAAGGGGACGACGCGGGTAGCGTTTGGATTTGGTTTAATGACGAAGAAGTTGAGCCCGAGGGCGACGAAATCCCGCGCGATAACTGCTATTTCTGCGCGAACTCCCTTGAGGAGTTTCTGGAAGGCTTCGTCGACGAAGAAGATTTTTATGACGACGAGGACGAATAGAAACGCCTGTGTCGTCGCCGCCCCTTGACGTTACGGTCGGGCGTTTCGCTTGACCCGTCGCGCTGCCGGCGCGTTAAAGGTATCGCAAAACAGGAGAAACCAATGATACCCAGGTTCGAATATCACAACCATTGGTTTGAATATCGTCAGGCGACGGACAAAGACCTTGACAAATTCGAACGTAAGACGAACTTGACGCTCCCGAGCAATCTCAGAGCGTTCATTAAGAAACTCGGAACCATGTCTCCGGGCCCGGACTCGTTCGCTATCCAAGGTCGTGCAGTCGACGACAGCGCCGATTGTCAGAAGTTTTATGGGTTTCCAGGTAACAAGCGCAAAAAGATCGACGACGGCGGCGTCCCTGAGCGTCGAGCGATGGAGAAAGAGAACTACAAGTATCGAACGAAGGAGGGCGCTCGTCTCCACGAGGAACCTAACTCCTACGACGATCTTCTCACCGTCTGGAAAATCTTCCAAGGAAGGATCCCCCTGACCTGTTGCCCTTTGGCTCTTCTTCTTATGGCGATCAGATTTGTCTGAAGCTCGAAGGGGACGACGCCGGCAGCGTCTGGCTTTGGGTTCATGACGAAGAAGTTGAGCCCGAGGGCGACGAAATTCAACGCGATAATTGCTACTTCTGCGCGCGGTCCCTTAGGGAGTTTCTAGAAGGATTCTTCGACTGGGAGTCCCAAAATCCAACGCTCGCGTATGATCCTCCTCACGCTACGATGGAAAGCGGACTGCGTAATCGTCAAGCAGATAGAGCGCAGGCCAGGAGGATGATTGGCGCCCAGCAGGGCATGTCCGCTAAAGAAATGGAGAACTTGATCAAAGATCAAAAGTTGGTATGGCATGCTTACAAAGGCGAGATGCAATTGGTAAGCGAGCGTATACATAGAGCAACCGAGCATACCGGCTACTCTCGTCGCGCAAAGGAATGAATGGAATCAACGAGACGCTCAGCGAAGTTCCGGCGACGCCGGCGCTCAACAGCTCCGCCGGGGCCTGGAAAGAGGGAGGTACTGACAAAACGTAAACTTGATCTATCGGCAGTTGCTATGATAGTTGGCGGATCATTGATAGTTTGATCAACGACGCGAGCTACAGATGCAGCTAAGGCTTCGGCTGGATTTGTTACTTCCAGTCGCTATTATCTCTTTTATAAGACGTCTATTGAACAAAGACGCCAGTAATGAATGGAGGGTGGTTATGGAAACTGCTTCTAAACCTGAAACGCTCCAGGAAAGGCCGGCGAGGGGCTTAGAACGTTTTACTCTGATCACGACGGAAGAAAGAGGCCAGTGGTTGCTTGGCAATATCTTCCTGATGGTCGGTCGATTATTGGCAATTCCCCTGGTGTTGGCGTCAGTTTTGGCGGTTTTTTTTATCGACATGCTTCTGAGCGTCTTCTCCACTGGGGGCGCCGTTTGGATCCTTCCGATACTGGGCGTGTTCTTTTGCTCGTTGAGCTACGTCGTTTGTTTTTACAGTCTTTACCGAGCGTTAACAAAACCGACGGTTTGGGCCAAAAGCGCGCAGAGTTTTTGGCCTATTTTCTTTTTCATTATCGGGCTGACCTATTGGGCGGTCTTTTCCGCGACGCCGGCAGGGCAAAAGTTTTTCGATCACTCGTCCTCACCGCTACTTTATTTCTTCTCCGTTTATTTCCAGAATGCGGACGGATGGACCGCGTTCTTTTTACTCGGCGACGTGACCGCCGTCTACTTCTACGCTAACCTGATCCTGTGGCTCTTAACCGTATTATACAAATCGGTCCGGAATGGCTCCCAACGCGTTCTCGCTATGACGTCTCGCAACCCTGAGAAGCTGATGAACGCCCCGGTTGGCGCCCCGGCGCCCGTCGATCTTCCGCGTCCCTCGCAGGAAGAAGCGCCTGAGAAGATCATGGAATCTCATGCTGAACTCGACGTATCCCCGGAAGCATTGACAGAAGGATGGGAGCGCTTTTTCCTAATCACGATGGAAGAAAGGAACGGGTGGTTGTTCCGCAATATCATCCACCTGATCCTTCTTTCTTTGGCTATAGTCGCGGCATTTTTGTCGGTTTCGGCTGTCCTGAGCCTTGATAGGCTCCTTTCTGGGGCTTCTGCGTGGGCGTTTCTCGCGCTGAGCGTCTTCTTTTGCTCCGCGGCTTACTGCTTTTGTTTGTCCGGTATTTATAAAGCGTTAACAAAACCGATGGTTTGGGCTAGAACCGCGCGGATTTTTTGGGCGGGTTGCTTTTGTATTATAGGAGTGATCTACTGGCAGTCCTTTGCCGCGACGTCCTTAGGGATAAGTTTTTGCGGTTACTTGGCCTCGTCTCCTTTTTCTTTCCTCTTCGACTATTTGCATAAGGAGGGATTTGTCCTCTTCTTCATCATTGGCGACGTGTCCGTCCTCTACTTTTCCGCTAACTTGATTCTGTGGCTCCTGACGCTCTTTCTCAAAATACTTGCGGGGTTCATCCTGTTGGTAGCGTCCAATTTTATGCGAATTTGACGAGAGCGACGGGAAGCGTTAACAAATTCCAAGGGCGTCCAGAGAGGTTGATCGATTGATAGCGCTAAGAAGCGAAGTCCCAAAAGAAAACAAGCCGCGGAAATTATCGACTCTCGTTATATTCTTTGAACCACTGAGCAAATTTTCGCAGCCCTTCTCGAATCGTAACGCTTGGCGTAAATCCGAAATCGCGTTGCAGCGGTCCTGAGTCCGCATACGTGACCGGTACGTCGCCGGGCTGCATGGGGACGAGCTCTTTGTGCGCGTCGAAGTCGTAATCGTGGGGGAGAACGCCCGCGCGAACGAGCTCCTCCTGAAGCGTTGTCATGAAATCGAGGAGATTTTCGGGCCGACCGCCGCCGACGTTGTAGACCTTGCATGGCGCGATCGGGAGACCGTCGTCGCCGCATCGCCGATCAGGAGCTCCTTGCATGACTCGCGCGACCGATTCGACCGCGTCGTCGCAGTATGTAAAATCGCGCTTACAGTTTCCAAAGTTGTAGATCTGCACCGTTTCTCCGCGCGTAAATCGCTCCGCCGCTTTGAAATAGAGCATGTCCGGACGACCGGCGGGCCCGTAGACCGTAAAGAAACGCAAGCCCGTCGTCGGGATATCGAAGAGTTTAGCGTAAGAATGCGCAAGGAGTTCGTTCGATTTCTTCGTCGCAGCGTACAGCGAGACCGGTTCGTCGACGCGATCCTCGACGCTGAAGGGTATCTTTTTGTTCCCCCCGTAGACTGACGAGCTTGACGCGTAAACGAGATGCTCAAAGCCGCGCTTCGTCTCGCATTGGCGCCGGCACGCTTCCAGGATATTGAAGAACCCTACGATGTTGGATTCTATATAGACGCTTGGATTTTTCAGACCGTAGCGCACGCCCGCCTGCGCCGCCAGATTGACGACGATCGGGAAATCATATTCTTGAAAGACTGCGTCGACGACCTCTTTGTCGGCGATCGAACCGCGAACGAACCTCCATTTCGACCGCGACGTCGTCGCCGCAATCTCAAGCTCGGCGAGTCGAGATTCCTTGAGCTTTGGATCGTAGTAGTCGTTCATATTGTCGAGTCCAACAATCGTTGCGCCCGACGTTTCGCGTAGAAGTTTTAATGCGAGCGCCGCCCCAATGAACCCGGCGGCGCCCGTAATCAGAATCGTTTTGTCATTTAATTCGACTCGCGTCATCTATTGGCCTCTCGAAGAATTCGGCGCGCGCCTACCGGCGTTGTTGTTTCCTGCGCTCGTTCCAGCATTTCCAGGATTTGTCGTTTCGTTTCCACCCGACGCGCCGGGCTGTTCGGCTGCGGGGCCGGGCCGGTCGTTATCGATCGCCGCGTTCCTATTTTGACGCGTCTGCCGCGCCGACTGGAGCGCGTCGAGCATTCTTTGACGTTGCGAGGTTTGGTTGTTACCCGCGTCCGTTGCTGCCGGCGCCGTTTCGGTATTGGCCGCTTCGTTACCGTCCGTCGCGTCGGGCTGTTCGGTTGCGGGGTCGGGCTGGGCGTTATCGATTCCCGTATTCCTGGCTTGACGCGTCTGCCGCGCCGACTGGAGCGCGTCGAGCATTCTTTGGCGCTGCGAGGTTTGCTCGTTTCCCGCGTCTGTTTCAGTCGCCGCCGTTTCGTTTTCGTCCGGCGCGTTCGGGTCGCCGGGCAGTTCCGTGCCGGGGATTGGAAATTCGGCGCCGCCGGTCAAGCTTGACGCGTCTGGGTCGAGCGCGTTGGGGAAGTCCATCATATCGGCGTTCATTGCGTCAAAGGGGTCGGCGCCCGCGAGCGCGTCGAGCGCCGCAAAGGGATCCTCTGGCGCGAGATAGCCGCTCGAATCGCGCTCAAGCTCGAGGATTCCGGAGGCCGCGTCCCAATCGAGCGCGGTGACGGCCATCGTTTGGGCGTTATCGGAGATGAAACCGCCCAGGAGCGTCGCGTCGGAGAAGCCTTTGCCAAGGGTCGAAAGATCCTTGTAGAAGACCTGGCGCGGAGGTTCCGTCGTTCCGTCGACGACGACTTCCGCGCGCTCGATTTCGTTGGAGAAATCGAGGAATCCGACGATCTGGCCGCGATAGACGTCGCCGCGCGCCGTCGTTTTATTATAGAGGCTCTTCATCATGTCGAGGGAGACGAGCCCTTTCGTGTAGAGCCACGTCGAATGTCGGAAATCGGCGGGGAGGGCCGCGCTTGGGTCCGGACGATCGTCGATAATGCGCTGAACGTCGGCGTCGGCGAGACCAGGAATTGCCGAAAGAACCGGTCGCGACGCGACGTTGACGTTAACGCGTCCGACGATCGTCGTGGAATCGCTCGTCGACGCGTAGTCAAGCAACGTCATGATCCTGGCGACGTTCGCCGTGTCGCGGCTGTCCTGGAGCGGCGAGGGATAGGCGACGTCGTTGATCACGACGCGGGCTCCGACGAGGTCGAGGGGCGTCGTGAAATTTGTCGTTGCGGGGACGTTATAATCGAGGGGCGCCTGATCGAGGGAACCGACCGTCACGTTGGGATTGACGGGCGCCGCCGAGGGCGCCGCGGTCTGAAGATATCCGGAGCGCGCGTTCGTGCGACCCCTTGCCGCGTTGGCGTTCTGACCCGCCGTCGTATAGTTCGAGGCGCGTTGGGTCCGGCTATTTGCGCCGGGCTGTGGCGCGCCCGGCGCTTCGCCGCTCGTTTCAGGACCGTATTGGCGATAGAGAACGACGAATTTGGCGAGGTCTTCGCCGACGCGCGAGGCAAGTTCTCGATACAGGAATTGGAGGTTGTCGACGTTGAGATTGACGCGCGCCTCGCCCTGAGGGTCAACGTCTTTTTCCGCGCTGAAGACCGTCATGAGCTGAGTCCATGGAATCGCGCCAGCGCCGTTTCGCGCGGCGCTTCGCGAATTGGCGCGCGGCAACCCGGTGAGCGCGCCTCCGAGCGTCGTCTCAGCCTGACGTTCCGGCGAGGATTCGGCGCCGTAGGTAAAGTTTTCGTCCGAACCGTATATCTGAGCGCGCGTTACGCCGCGCACGAGGAGCAGCTCTTCCAGGAAGACCGGCGTCGCGTTGCGCGGACTGTAGGGGAGCTTGGCGTCGGCGTAGTATTTCGCCTCGGCCCCGTACTGTCGACCCTGTTCGTCCGGATCGATCCAGTCGAGGATCGAGTCGGCGGCAATTTGGGTCATGCCGGGTAGCTTCATGAGCGCCGTTCGGCCCGCGCCGGGGGATTCCTTATCCCATTCGAGAACTTGCTCAAGGTTGAGGCGCGAGGATTCGTCGACAAGGCCGTAGCGGATCCCGTCGATCGTCGAGTCTTCGAGTTTGGGCGATATGATCGTGAACCGCGACGTATCGTCGCCCCCTTCGTCTGCGGTGAGCAGCGGTCTGGCGCAGAAATAATTGGGGTTGCTGTAGAGTCCGCCGAAGCGTTGGCGGTTCTCGGGCGACTCCTCGACGCAACCGACGAGATAGACGACCGCAGAACGCGCGACGCCATGGACGAGCTCCTTGCGTCCGTGAGTGGAGGTCGCTTCCTTTTCGGTCTTCATGAGCGTCAGGAGCGCGGCGGCGCTGAGCGTTAGCGTGGTGAGCACCAACGTGACGATCAGAAGCATTATGCCGTTTCGAGCGTTTTTTCGATGATGGAATCGTGTCATATCTCCTCCTTACTCGTCGAGATAAGCTCGTCGAAGCGCGGCGATCTTGTAGAGCGTCGCTTTCGGACGACGGTCGACTCCGACGATCCCCGAGGTCGGCGTGTAATTCTCCGGCAGGTCGACCTCGGCTGAAAAGGAAACGCTTTCCGATCTTGAGATCGTTGAATCGTCGGAGAGGAGGTCAATCTCGTCGAAGATTTCGTCTTCCTCTGGCATTTCGCGGAAATCGTCGTCCTCGAACGCTTCAACCTCGTCGTAAACGTCGCTGAAGAGCGTTCCGACCGTCTCGTCGTTCGCGTTTCCCTCGTAGACGCTCGCGACGTCGCAGTATTCCTCGTAACTCATGCGTTTTGAGTCGCTCCAGCGCGACCATATCAATTCGTCGATCGCCTTTCTTGCAAGCGCGCTGGAATAGAAACGTCGCGCGACCTCCTGCTGGGTCTGAACGCTCCAGAGGAACTCCTCGAGGAGTCGTGGGGCGGAGTTTGATCGGAAGAAGAATGGTCGTTTCGGTTTGTCGCCGAACGCGGAAGAGAGGAGTTCGTCAGGATCGACCGACGACGGCGACGTAAAGGGCGGCGCGCTCGGGCATGAGATCGCCATGGAAAGTTTGAGTCCGAAGGAAGCCCAACGGTCGAAGAAGCGGTGGAGTTCCATCGGATCGCGCGGCGCGGTCGTTCGCGGCGTCAGTCCAAAGTTGACCTCAAGATAAAAGCCGTCGAAGACGCGCTTCGCGGCCAGTCGTGAGGCGAGGTCTTGAGGATAGACGACGGGTACGATTCCGAATCGCGCGGCGTCGCCTAGCGCCTGTTCGAAGCCCAGGAAGACCTGCGATCTTGGGAAACGCGCGTGGATGAGCGTAACCGCCTGCAGCGCGGCGGCGAGCCGGAATTCAAGGGTCGGTATCGTGGGGCTCGTTTCGACGTTGGTCGCGACGATCCACCGGTCGACGCGACTTCCTACCGCGTCGAGCGCCGAGCGAAGATATTGCTCATACTCGCGCCCGAGATCTTCCGCGTTGATCGTCGGACGTTGAAGTCTCGTCGGCATGTCGGCGCCCCAGCGCGTCAGGGGGCCGAGCGTAACGTGGAGTCTGCGCTTGCGCGCCGAGCGGATCGCCGCGTCGAGCCGCGACCAGTCGTAGGTTCCATTGCGCTCGACGTCGCGCCAAGACACGTGGAGATTGATCGTTTGGAAGACCGGGTCAAGCTTCGGTTTCGTTCGGTTCGCTCTGGAGCCGACGAAGAGCGCGTCGTAGGCGCGCGTCCAGTCTTCGCGCAGATCGGTCGCGAATCCAAATCTCGTCTTCCAGCCTGAAATTTTTCGCCTTGCCACGAGCGCGCGGTTCAGAAAGCGTTCGTTGAGCTTGCGCCCGATCTCGCAAAGATCGGAGAAGAGAGATACCGTGCTGGCGTCGAAGTTCTCTTCGGAGGGATCCGTGGTGACGAGAAGAGAGAATTGCCGAATCGCGCGGCGGATTTTCTGCCGCAAATGCGCAGGGGTTGAGAATCCCTTGTAGGACCAATCGGCGCGTTTACGCTGAATTCGCGAAAGCTGACCGCGCGCGAGCTCAAGATAGAGCGAACGATGAACTTTGCTCGACGGCAACGGATCGGTCGACGCAAAGAAAAACCCGTCCTGAGCGTTGTCGCAAGGGAAATAGAGCGAACCCGATTCGTCGGTGTAGGTGACGACGACGAGGAGATTGCGATCCTCGTCAAGTTCGTCGACGCGGATTGTCGTCTTGACGGGCTTACGACCGCGCACAGCGATAAAGCCGCGGATCGCGAGCTCGTCGGCAATCTGTCCTTTCGGATAAAAGAAAAAGAATTCGCCCATAGTTTTTCCTGGTCTTTTACGTCGAACTAGCCGACGCGACGACCGCGCTCACGTCGGCGACGCCAGAGACTCGGAGTTCCGCTCCAACGCTATCTGAATATATAGTATGGGCGCATTTGAATCAATCGATTCGAGGGTCGAGTTTTTAATAAAACGAGGTTTCGAAGGAAAAATTTCCACAAAAAGCTGCGATTTGCGAGATTTTACGAATTTTACCACAGTTGCGACTGGTATCGAATATTGTACCCTTGTATAATGGCCTAGGAAGCGGCTGTTCTGTGGACGCCGTTTATTGTAGGCGCGTCCTGTCGCGCAACGCAAGTTGCGATTCGAACGCTCAATTCGACGCGCTGTTCCCTTGTTGACGTCAGACTTTTAGGAGTTTATACATGAGTTTGCAAACTTCCCGTCGTGATTTTCTCAAAACGTCGACCATAGCCGGCGTTGGTTTCATGGTTAGCGCCGGAACTGCCCCTAAGCTTGCGCGCGCTTCAGCTCTTGAAGGTCTCGCGATCGCCGGTATCGGCGTCGGAGGCAAGGGCTCGAGCGACATCGATCAGGCGGCGTTTTACGGCAAAGTCGTCGCGATCTGCGATACGGATCGCAACACGCTCGCCGCGAAGGCGAAGAACTTCCCCGGTTGCAAGACGTACACGGACTACCGAGATCTTTACGCCGAAATGATGGACAAGATCGACGCGGTCACCGTCTCGACTCCGGACCACACGCACACGGTCATCACGGCCGAGGCGCTCAAGAATGGCAAGCATGCCTACACTCAGAAGCCGCTGACGCGTACGATCGGCGAAGCGCGTTATCTTGGCTATCTTGCCAAGAAGTATGGCGTCTGCACGCAGATGGGTAACCAGGGTTCTACGCTTGACGCGATGCGTCGTTGCGTGGCGCAGGTTAAGGCCGGCGTCATTGGCGAAGTCCTCAAGGTTCACATCTGGACAAACCGTCCTGTCTGGGATCAGGGGCCGAATCGCGACGAAACGATGGAAAAGTTCATCGCGAAAACGCGTGCTGAGGAAGAGGACGAAGAGATCGCTCAGGAGCTCATCGACGAAAAGAAAGAGCAGGTCGCCAAGGCTCTTCAGCAACTCGACTGGGACGCTTGGCTCGCCGTCGCGCCGAAACGTGAATTCTGGCCCGGCATCTACCACAGCTTCCAGTGGCGCGGCTGGTGGGATTTCGGCTCTGGCTCCCTCGGCGACATGGCTTGCCATACCGCGAACATGCCGTACGGCGCTTGCGACCTGAAGTTCCCGACCGAAGTCGTTGCGGAATCCTCCGGCCACGATTTCAATTCCTTCCCCGCCTCGAGCAAGATCTGGTTCCAGTTCCCAGAGACCGATAATCGCGGCGCGATCGAAGTCACCTGGTTCGACGCGAAGGCGAAGCCCGACGCGAGCCTCTTCGAAGAGTATGGAATTAACAATCCGACCGATTCCGGAGCGCTCATCGTCGGTTCCAAGGGCGTCGCTTACAGCCCGGACGACTATGCCGCGGAGTATCGTCTCCTCGCTAAGGGCGGCGAACCGATCACGGAAATCGAAGACGTCGAATGGCGCAAGGCTCCGGAAGACGAACACTCCGGCAACTTCGACGCTCGTAACAAGCTTGAATGGGTTACCGCGATCCAGGAAAACAAGCCGGATCTTTGCTGGTCGAACTTCCCGAATTTCGCCGGTCCTCTCACCGAAACGATTCTCCTCGGCAATCTCGCCGTTTGGACTGCTTCGAAGGCTGGCGAGCGCGGCGAAACCATCAAGTGGGACGCCAAGAAGCTCGAGGTCACGAACCTTGCCGACCTCAAGACGCCTGGCGTCGCCGAGCTCGTTCGTCCGGAATACCTGAACGGCTACGAGAAGATCGATTGGTCCTTCATCGACGAGACCTGATCTCACGCTTAACGCTTGAGTTACAGACTCGCGCATAAAATCAGACGGGCGATCCGATTTGCTTCGGATCGCCCGTCTTCGTTTCTCACAAGGAGGAAGGAGCGCCTAGCGTCGCCGTCGCGGTCTCCTAAAGAGCCGGGGAATTTTATCAGAATATCGGTTGTCGACGTAGTCTTCGTCGCGCGGGGAGGGCGTTTTTCGCTCGGGCTCGTCGTCGCGGCGGCGCAGAGTCAAGGACGATCGACCCGAGGACGCGGTCGATTGGGACGTCGGATCGATCGGCGCTTCATCCGACTCGGCGCCTCGCCAGGAAGGTTGACGGCGATTCAAGGTCAGAGGACGTTTTTTGCCGGAGGACGCGGAGGTTCGTTCGTCGCGCCGACTTGTTTCGCGAGCGCCGTTTGCGCGCGAGGCGAAGTAATTTTGTCTTTCCTCGTTGTCTTTGAGGCGCTCGCGCCGGTCGACTTCTTCGTAGGCGCTCGCAAGTTTCTGTCGCCATACTTCGAGCTCATTGGAGGGAATGTTATGCGCTTTCGCGATCGTGTCGAAGTTTTCTCGCGCTTCGGTTCCAAAATAGCTCTGAATCGCGTCAGGGTTGCACAGGACCTCCATCGTCGGCCCGTGGAAGAGCACTCTTCCTTTTTGAATAATATACGCGTATTCCACGACCTTGAGCGTGTTGCCGATCGCGTGGTCGTTGATGATCACGGCGATTCCTTCTGAAGCAATTCCGCGAATTGAACGCTGAATTCGCGCGATCGTGTCAGGGTCGCACGCCGCGAAGGGTTCGTCGAGCATGAGGACCTTCGGCTGACTCACGAGCGCGCGCGCGACCTCGAGACGCCGACGTTCGCCGCCCGAAAGTCCTCCGGATCCTCCGTAACCGACGACCCTCTTACGAAATTCCTTGAGTTCAAAGCGTTCGAGAAGCCGGTTGCATTCCTCACGCTGCGCGCGTTTGGAGTATCCGTGGAACTCCATTGCGCCGTAGAGATTCTGTTCGACCGTCAGCGCTCCGAACGTGCTGCGCTCTTGAGGGAGGTATCCGAGTCCGTACTTGCAGCGCCGATGCATCGGCCAGCGCGTTACGTCTTTTCCGTCGAGGATTATTTTGCCCGCGCTCGCTTTTGTGAGACCGCAGATCATGTGAAAACTTGTCGTTTTGCCTGCGCCGTTGGAACCGAGGAGTCCGAAAATCTTTCCAGGAGTGATAGTGAACGAGACGCCGTGCACCGTTGTATTAGCGCCGTAACGTTTGACGAGCCCTTCCACTTTCAGAATCGGCTTTTCGGCGTGCCGAACGTTATATTGTCTCATCGTCGAGTTCCAACCTTGCTTGATGTGTCCGTTATCGAGGCGTCTGCGAATATCAGGCGCGTCGCCTCTCTCGTGGAATTTAGTCGTTTTCAGGGATCGCGTCAAGAGAATTGGCGTCGTCGTTGACGTCTCGCTCGCAATTGCATGGCGCGGCGCCGCGCGTCCAACGCGACGTAATGATCCACGCAAGCATGAAGAGCCCTGCGGCGAGGATCGCGCAGAAGAAGCATGCATAGCGCACGACCGGATTTTCTCGGAATTCCTGGAAACGACTGCCAAGGTTTCTCGCGAGCCAGAGGATCACGATCACGACGAGATAGGGAAGCGAGACATATTTTACGACGTTGACAATGAACGTTGGCGGTTTGATTCGCGATCCGTAACTTATTTCGTCGCGGAACTTAGCGGCGCCCCATACAAACGCGACGAGCGACGTTTGCACGATCGCGAAGACGAACATCATGACGCCGGCGATCCAGAAATCGAAGACTTCGAGCGCGACAAGGTCTTTGGTGAACCAGCATACGAAGAACGTGCCAATCAGATTGACCGCTCCCACGAGCCGCGCGCTCGCCGATTTCGTCCACTTAAACGCTTCCTGGAAGAGCGAGACGGTCGGTTGCAGGAGCGCGACGGACGTCGTGACCGCCGCCGTGAGGAGCAGGAGATAAAACGCGAACCCGAAGAACTGTCCGCAAGGCGTCTGCCCGAAGACGTGCGCGAGTACGGAAAATCCCATCGAGAAGGAGGAGCTGAATTCCTTGCTGGCGGTTGCGCCCAGGAACATGAGCGCGGGTGGGATCGTCATGAGTCCTCCGAGGACGACTTCGCAGAATTCGTTCGAAGCGGTCGCGGTAAGGCTCGAGAGCGCGATATCGTCGCGCTTGCGAAGGTAGCTCGCGTACGTCGTGATACTACACCAACATAAAGAGATCGTGAAGAATATCTGCACCGTCGCCGCAATCCATACGTCAAGGTTGGTCAGGGATTGCCAGAGCGTCGTGTGTCCCACGACGGCGCCAGTGGCGGGGTCGATGACGTCGCGAGTCGGATTCCACATAAATCCTAGCCCGTCGAGGAAACTGCGACCGGGGAGCCCCGTCGGATTGCCGAAAGTGACGACGCGCAGAATAATGAAAAGGGAGCATATCAGGATCAATGGGCCGCGATTTTGCAGACCTTTTCGATCCCGCCTGAGATCCCGCGAGATATGAGCATCAGGTTTCCGCAGACGCACAGGAGCGTCGCCAAGATCAACGGGGATTTCGTGATATCGAAGAGCGATCCGTCTGCGCTCCGACCGACCATCGCGTCGAAGAACGCCGTATATTCCTCGGGCGTCTCGAAATATAAGCCGGGATCGACGCCGTCAAAGAAAGAGAACCCAAGTCCTATCGGCTCGAAAATTCCGCCGAGATATTGTAGCGCGTAGAGGAGACACCACGCCTCGATGAAGACGTAGTACATGTTGATAACGAAGGGTACGATCGCCATGAGTCCGCCGGCTATTCCCCAGCGACGACTCTTACCGCTCGCAAAATAGAACATCCCCATCTGCGAGTGGTAACCGCAGCGACCAGCGTAGCGACCTAGCGCCCATTCGCTCATCGAGAGAGGTATCGCGACGACGAAAAGCGAGATCAGGTAGGGGATCATGAACGCGCCGCCGCCATTGAAGACGACTTGGCCCGGAAAGCGAAGGAAATTTCCAAGCCCAACCGCGCTGCCCGCAACCGCCAGGATTACGCCCGTCTGCGAGCTCCAGCGTTCGAATCTTCGTTTCTTTCGCGGCGCCACGACTTCTCCTGCTGCTCGCGTGCGTTATTGACGCGACTCTTCGTCCGTCGCTTCTCTGGTCGTGACGAGCTTGTAGCAGCACCATCCGAAAAGTCCGATAACAACAGCTAACGACGTCGTCATGCTGATCCATCCGCCTAAGGTCATTTTTTTCTCCTTTAGTAAGGGCTTTTATAATTCATATCTTCTAATTATAGCCATTTATTTTTCGTCGACAGCGCCTGGTTCGCCAACCTTGCGCCATCTGCTGATTGTTATTGCAGAAAGTATCAGCAAGAACGCAAAGAGCGCGACGAAGAAGCATATCGACAATTGTACGACGGGGTCGTCCATCGTCTGAAGAATTCGATCGCGAAGATTGCGTACGATCCAGAAGACGGCGATGGCAAGCAGGTAGGGGAAGGAGACGTATTTCACGACGTTTGCCAGGAAGGTCGGCGGTTTGATCGCGGCGCCGCGCGCAATTTCCTCGCGCATCGCGGAGGTCCCCCACACGTACGCGGCGAGCCAGGTCTGAAGGATCGCGACCATGAAGATCATGAAATTAGCGAACCAGAAGTCGAAGGTGTCGAGCGCGGTAAGCCCTTTGGTGAACCATATGACTATAAAGGCGCCCATCAGGTGAATTCCAGCCGAGAGTAAAATGCTCGCGCCACGCGACCACTGCAACGCTTCGCGGAAAAATGCCGTGACCGGCAGTACGAGGGACATCGAACTTGTCACCGACGCGAAGAAGATCAGCGTGAAGAAAATAAAACCGCAGATTTGACCGAGCGGCATAAGCTCAAAGACGTTCGGTAAGACGACGAACCCCAACTGGAATGAGGAACTGAACCCCTCGTAGGTTTGCGCGCCCAGGAACATGATTGCGGGAGGAATCGACATCAAGCCTCCGAAAACGACCTCGCAGAATTCGTTCGTCGCCGTTGCGGAGATACTTGACAGCGCGATATCGTCCTTGGCTCTCACGTAGCTCGCATAAGTGCATACCGCGCAGATACAGACGGAGACGCTATAGAAGATCTGGGAAGTCGCGGCGAGCCACGTTTCAGGATTCGAGAGGGACTGCCATATGCTCGTCTGTCCTATAATGACGCCATTTTCGTCGAGAATGTTACGCGTCGGATTCCACATAAATCCGAGTCCGTCGAGGAAGCTTTGACCGGGCTGGCCCGTCGGGTTGCCGAGCGTCACGACGCGTACGACGATCAGCAACGCGCAGACGAGAATGAGGGGCGCAACGCGTTTACTGAACTTCTCGATTCCTTTCGAGATCCCACGATAGACGAGCCAGAAATTTAGAAAGACGCAGAAAAACGTGATCGCTAAAAGGGGCAGTCCGCTAAAAGAGAAGAGCGCCCCGTGTTCCGAGGCGCCAACGGCGTTTTCAAAGAACTGCTTGTAAGCTTCGCCGTTTCCGAGCTTCATCCCTGGCGCGGACCCGTCGATCGAAAACCCCAGCCCTAACGGTTCGAGCGCGCCGCCAAGGTATTTGATCGCATAGTAGAGGCACCACGCTTCGACAAAAATATAATACATGTCGATGATAAACGGGATGCTCAGGCTCAGTCCACCGACGATACCCCATCGGCGTTTGCGTCCGCTCGCGACATAGTACATCCCAAGCGGGGAATGAAAACCGTGACGACCCCCGTAGCGCCCCAGCGACCATTCGCTCATCGAGATCGGAATCGCGACGATGAGCATCGAGATAATGTAGGGGATCATGAACGCGCCGCCGCCGTAATTGACGACCTGTCCGGGGAAGCGCAGGAAGTTGCCGAGTCCAACCGCGCTGCCCGCGACGGCGAGCACGACGCCGACTTTCGAACTCCAATGTTCGTTGCTGGGTTTGATTTTCATTTTACGCCTTTCAACGCGTTTGACGCTCGAGGCGTCTTTTTGGCGCGGCGTTTCGGCGGAACGTGGAATATCGCCCAGTCGCGCTCATCTCTTTCTCCTCGTTCACGGCGACGACCGCGCTACCAGTTGAGTTCGCTCGCTTCTTCCCATTGTTCATAGAGGAGCTTGATCGCTTTATCCTCTTGCTCGATCTGAAGCTGGAGTTCTCGCATTTTATCGCCGTCGCGGACGTTTTCGGGTTTGAGCATATCCTCGGTCAGGGTCTGTATTTGCGTCTCGCGAGTGAAGATCTCGTCTTCGATGTCGGCGACCTTGCGATATGGGAATTTGCGCTTGCGCTTTTTAGGTTTCGGTTTGGCGCGGCCCTGTTCTTCCTTAAACTGCTGTTCGGCGTACTTGGAGGGATCGCCATGCCGATAACCCGGAATGCCGCTGGTCTTCTTCGAGTGAGAGTCCTGCGTATCGAGGGACGGCACGCGGCCCTTGTTTTTCCCTTTGACTTTCATGGGAGCCGCGGGGCTTGACGCGTTTTTCGCGCTGGATCTCGACTTCTTCGGCGCGTTCTTGCCACGAGATGATCGTCGCGTCGCGTCGGACGGCGCCTTGGCGCGAGTTGACGACGATTTCTTCGGAACAATGGGTTCTTCAAGCGCGCCAGGAAGGAACGGGTCCGCCATGAGACCTTTGGAGACCATATAGCGGAAGGTCGAATAATTCCCATCGACGATCCTGTAGGTCGCATTGGGTTGGACGACCAGGAGTTTATCCGCCACTTGGTCGACGAAATATCGGTCGTGGCTGATAAAGATGACGCTTCCTTCAAAATTTTTGAGTGTTTTTTCGAGCGCCGCGCGCGCCCAGAGGTCGAGGTGGTTTGTCGGTTCGTCAAGAATCAGGACGTTCGGGTCGTCCGCGGCGAGTTTGGCAAGCATAGCGCGGCATCGTTGACCGCCGCTGAGATTGCGCACCTTGAGGAGCTGCTGGTCGCCGCTTAGTCCGAAGGCGGCGAGGAGCTTGCGTCGTTCAAGATCTTCGAAAATTTTTCCTTCCGGACGGATCGCGTCGACAACGGGGATCTGGTCGTCGACAACCTGAAGCCGCTGGTCAAAGTATCCGATGGAGACGCCCTGTCCGAAGCGTACGGAGCCGGTATCGGGCGTTTCTTCTCCGAGAAGGCAGCGGAGGAAGGTGGTCTTACCGCAGCCGTTGGGTCCGAGGATCGCCCAGCGTTCGCCGCGCTGGATATCGAAGGTGTAGTCCTTAAAGAGCGTCCGGTCGCCGTAGCCTTTAGAAAGATTTTCGATGCGGAAAACGAGATCGCCCGTTCGCGACGCGTCGGGGAATGTCATCGGGGGCGAGACGATGTTTCTCGGCAGCTCGGGCGGGTCCGCTTCGAGTCGCGCGAGCTTCTTACGTCGATCTTCCGCCTGAGGCGCGGTGTTGTTGCCGTAATGATTGCGACGAATGAAGTCCTTCGCCTTTTCGACCTCTTCAGCCCATCGTTCGTATGTTTTTGTCTGAACCGCGAGACGTTCCGCCTTAAGCGTTTGATATTTCGAAAAGTTGCCGGGGTAGTCGTCGACGGTGCCCGCGAACAGCTCCAATGTGCGATTTGTCACGCGGTCGAGAAGATATCGGTCGTGGCTCACGAGGATGACGGCGGCTTTCGTCGTCGAGAGAAAATCTTCGAGCCATTCGGAGGCGGCAAGATCAAGGTGGTTCGACGGTTCGTCGAGGAGCATGATTTCCGGTTCTTCAAGGAGCAGCTTAGCGAGCCCAAGGCGGTTGAGTTCGCCGCCGCTAAGGGACGAGACGCGCTTTTCCATATCTTCGTCGCGGAATCCGACGCCATGGAGAATCCGCTCAACGCGATGCTCAACGTCGTAGGCGTCTTTGCGCATGAGCTCTTCATGAATCGCGTCGAATCGCCTCGCGAGGCGTTCGCGTTCCTCTTCGCCGATATTTGGCTCGGCGATCTTTGCCGCGATCTCCTCCGATTCCACGAGCGCCTGATGGAGCTCAGCAAGCGCGTCGCGGCCCGACTCGAGGACTGTTTGGTCTTTATTGATCTTCGGACGCTGTTCGAGATATCCGATCTTTGCGCCCCCGTAAAGCTCGAATTGCCCCTTTTCCGTGTCTTCGCGACCCGAAAGAATGTTCAATAGCGTCGTCTTGCCGCAACCGTTGGGCCCGACGAGTCCTATCTTGTCCCCTTCGCGGACCTGAAACGTTATGTCCGAGAGAACCGGCTCTGGTCCGTAATGCTTTCTGAGATTTTCGACGTTAAGTATAACCGCCATGAGCGCTCCATCACGAATTGATCGTCGTCCGCCTTGTTTTAACACGTGAAAACACGCGAGCGTTTTGCGATGAATAACTTCTCGTTATTCTACCAGAGAAGAGGAACTTAACAAGGGCGCGGCGCCGTCGACACGAGGGCTGCAAATCTGAAAAACGGTCTTGCGGCTTCGCGAAAAAAAGCTTATCCTTACGCGTCGCTTTACGCGACGTTTGTTGGCTGTGATAAAGCTTCGCGCTGGAAAGGACTCTTGTCATGACGCAGGAGAAAGGGTTGGAAGGAACGACGCTTCGGATCGCCGAAGCGAGTCTTGATTCGTCGTTCGTCGAGGGGTCGCTAGCGCGTCGTCCGCGCGTCGGAGCGCGAGAATGGACCGACGGGGACGCCGAGGCGCTCGCGTTCGCTAAGAGCGTTATGCGCTCCGAGAGCGCCGCGATTCTCTCGCTCATCGAACGCCTTGACACGCGCTTTTGCGAGGCGGTCGCGACGCTCCTTGAGTGTCGCGGATGCGTTGTCGCCTCCGGCATGGGTAAGGCGGGTATCGTTGCGCGTAAGATCGCCGCGACGCTCTCGTCGACCGGGACTCCCGCCCATTTCGTTCATCCTGGCGAAGCGTATCACGGAGACTTGGGCGCGTTCCGAACCGGCGACGTTGCTCTTATCTTTTCTTATAGCGGCGAAACGGAAGAAGTTAAGCGTATTCTCGGACCGCTCTCGTCGCGAAATATTCCTATCATTTCGATCGTCTCGACGAGTCGCAGCGCGCTCGGTCGCGCGTCGACGGTCGTTTTGGAACTTGGCAAAGTCGATGAAGCGGATTCGCTCAAACTTGCGCCTAGCTCGAGCGCCGCGGCGATGCTTGCGATGGGCGACGCGCTTGCGCTCACGACGAGCCGGCTGCGAGGATTCGGGCGCGAGGATTTCGCGCGGTTTCACCCCGGCGGAACGCTTGGGCGGAGCCTGAGCCGCGTTTGCGAACTTATGCGTCCCCTTTCATTATGCCGAGTCGCGCGCGATTCGATGACGTTGCGCGACGTCTTTACGTCGAGTCGCAAGGTTGGTCGTCGTTCGGGCGCCGTCTTGCTCGTTGACTCCGCCGGTCGACTTTCAGGTATCTTTACGGACAGCGATCTTGCGCGGCTCTTTGAGGCGCGCCGAGAAGACGCGTTCGATCGACCGATCAGCGAAGTTTTTACCCCTTCTCCTACGACAATTCGCGCCGACGCGCCGATGAGGGAAGCGATTGAGATTCTTTCCGAACGCAAACTCAGCGAACTGCCTGCGCTCGACGAGGACGGACGACCCGTCGGGATGCTCGACGTCACCGACCTGGTGGGGTTCCTCCCGGAAGACGAGGACAAGAAAACACTTTAAGAAAAGTGGGCTGTGCTGGATTCGAACCAGCGACCTTCTGGGTGTAAACCAGACGCTCTAACCAACTGAGCTAACAGCCCCGACGATCTATAAGCGCACCTAGCGCAAAGGCGCGGGCATTATAGCATGAAAAAAGCTTGCGTCAACGCCAACCTTTCGTTATAATCTTCGACAAAGAGGGCGCGTGTGTTCCGTAACGTTTGCCTTTAACACGAAAGCGGCAAAGCATGACTGTGTTTATGGATATAGGCGACAATCTTTCCAACGGGTGGTTCGGCGGCGTCTTCTCGTCGGGGCGGCTGGCGGGATTGGCGACGGCCGCAGCCGTACTGCTCTTCGCGTTCTCTAAGACCTGGCATTATCTCAGAATGGTCAAGCTCCCTGACGATGAATTTCCCGGGCAAACGGAACGCGAACGTCGTTTTCTCAAGCGTCAGGCATGGCGAAGATTACAGACCGCCGCGCTCTCTGGGATCGCCGGACTATGTATGCTCGGCGGTCTGTTCGTGCCCTTCTGGTATCGCAAAACGTTTACGCTGCTGTGGGTTGGAGTCTTCGGCTTTGGGCTCTGGGTCGTCGCGCTCGCGCTTGTCGATTCGATATCGACGTGGATTTACTTCGGAGAAGAACGTCAAATTCACGAGGCGGAACGACTGGCGCTTCGCTATAAGATGGAGAAGTTTCATCAAGACGCGCTTCGTGAGCGAGACCGCGCCGAGGCGGAAGAAGCGGCAAATCGCGTCGCTGAGAACGAAGAAGAAGATTGAAACGAGGCTTAGAATTTATGGCGACGATTCCTACCGACTTCCTGTTCCGCTACCGTCTTTCATGCCGTCATTGGAAGGACGCCGCATTGAAAAACGTCGTTCCTGAAACGCTCGGCGCCACGTTCAGAATACCTATCTGGTCGAGAACGACCGCGCTCAACGCCTGGGATTCCAGCGTCCCCGAACCGCGTTCGACCACGGGTTTGAACCCTGGCGCCGAATCGATCTTCGATTTCCGATTTGGCTGGGCGGACGCCGGTTTAATCTTCACGGTCGTCGTCGGAGGCAAGGAGGAACAGTCCTTTGCGCGTCATTCCGAGCTTGCGAGCGCCGATTCGCTCCGACTCTGCCTTGATACTCGCGACGTCTCCGATCGTCGTCGCGGCGATCGGTTTTGCTATAAGTTCGCGTTCTTTCCCTTTGTCGGCGAGAGCGATAACGTCGCCAAACCCCTCGCGCAATGGTTGCCGATCAACCGCGCAAGCGAACCGTCTTTGCACGCCGACGTCGATTCTTTTGCGCTCAGGAGCGAGCTCAGAAAAGACGGTTACGCTTTATCGGTCTTTCTTCCCGCGGGCGCGATCACCGGCTATGAGCCCAACGAGTTTAATCGCATCGGTATGCATTATACGGTCGTCGATTCTAAGTATGGGAATTTTTCGCTCCAGCACGGGGCGCCGCTTCCCTTTGAAGACGACCCCGGTTTGTGGTCCTCCTTCATTATGCTCGGCGCGGGCGAATGACGACGGT
This sequence comes from Thermoguttaceae bacterium, assembly GCA_050949645.1. Taxonomy (GTDB): domain Bacteria; phylum Planctomycetota; class Planctomycetia; order Pirellulales; family Thermoguttaceae; genus RUG369. Next base: position 2,544,652 of record JBMNGC010000001.1, on the reverse strand, counting down.
TGAGCGTCGAGATAAAAGAAGCGCGGCTTGCCGTTCCCAGCAAGCCGCGCTTCTTTAATATTGGTAGAGGGCTTGTCGCGCGTTACGCTTCGACCGCCTCATGGTCCTCAAGCTTGCGTTTAGCGACGAGGTTGACGTCGGCAAGGAGATCGACGCGGTCGAACTGTTCCGCCACCGCGGGGGAGTGCGTTACAAGGATGAGCGCGACGTCTTCGTCGCGGCACGTGTTGCGCAACATGTCGACAACGATCTGCTGATTCCCGACGTCGACGTTCGCAGTCGGTTCGTCGGCGAGGACAAGCCTTGGATGGTTCGCGAGCGCTCTAGCGACCGAAACGCGCTGTTGTTCGCCGACGCTCATCTGACTCGGCTTATGATGGAGTCGCTTACCTAGTCCGACGCGTTCAAGAAGGTCGATCGCTCGTTTCTTATCATGACGGCCCGCAAACGCCATCCCGAGTTGCACGTTTTCGAGCGCGGTAAAACCAGGCAGAAGGTTAAAGGTTTGGAAGACATAGCCGATGCGTCGCGCGCGGAACTGGTCGCGCTCGGATTCCGTCAGAAGGGGCGTGTTCCATCCGTCGATGAGGACCTGACCCGAGGTCGGACGAAGAATGCCCGCGATAATATGTAGCAGCGTTGTTTTGCCGCAGCCAGACGGACCAACGACAACAACCTGCTCCCCCGCGTCCACGCTCCAGTGCGGCACGTCGAGGATCGGAAGCTCGTCGCCGCTGGGTTCCTGATATGATTTTTTAAGATTTCTTAATTCTAACATTTCGTTTCCTTCCGGCGTATAAAAAGCAAACGCAGGAACCGACAGATTGAGGGACGCGATTTTATCGCTGTCGCGTTCCTCGCAGAAGGACGCTTGCAACGCCCTCCGCGTCGCTGCATTCTACCGCAAAGTCCCGCCTTTTTCAAGGGAGTTGCGCCGCAGTTGCGAAGGGGCGCGTATTTTTCCCAAAAGTTTGCATCCACTTTGGACGATTCAATAACTTAAATTGTGTATATTCCCTGACAGGATTAATCGGCTATTTTGACTTGATTGCCTACTTTGCGTGTTTTAAGCGTAAAAAAAAGGAACTCTTAAAGGGTCGGTTGCTCTAACAGGGAATGGGTTTGCGACCAGAACAGAGGCGCTGACAGCAGATAAAAGCCTCTGAGAGTTTAAAAAAATGAAATTGCGCAGAATTTTTACTTTGCCAATTTTGAAATGTCGACAAATCCTTTGCAAGCATTAAAATTTAACAAAACGGATTCGTCTCAAGGTCATTTTTGCGGCGAGACGGCAGAGCCATGGCCCTGTAGGTAAGACTGAAAAGAGATGGAACGCGATAAGGCGTTTCCCCGAATTCACGCCGCGATTATCGAGGAATCCCAACGTACGTCGAAACGCAAATTGTACGGTTATTTCCTGTAAGGAAGGGTAATGAAAATGGATTTTTCATCTTTTCGCAAAACTTTTTCCCGTAAACAACGTCGCGAGAGAGCTCATCGTCGAGCTCAGCAGGAATATCGCCGCCAACGCGTTTTCGAGGCGCTGGAAGACCGTAAGATGCTTGACGCTGCGTCCTTCTATGAAACGCTGCCCCCCGCGATCACAATCGCCGAGACGGATCAATCTTATCACTATGCGCTCGAAGGGAGTTCCCTTGAGATGGTCGACGGAAGTTCGCTTTCGGACCTCGTCGCGTCGCTTCCGAAGGGTGAGCAAGTCTCCTTTACGGTCATGAAGACGGCGACCGACGGCGCCGTTTCGACGATCGGAGACGTGGTGGTGCAGCTTTTCAGCGCAACCGACGAGGCGCCGAACTCTTCTACGCACTTCCTTGACCTTGTCGCCGACGAGTATTACGAAGGGCTCTCGATTCACCGAATTATCAAGGACTTCATGTTCCAAGGCGGCTCGCCGACCGGCGATGGGATCGGCGGTTCGGGGCTTGAGATCGATGACGAATATTCCGACCTCCTGACGCACAGCCGTCGCGGTACGCTCGCTTACGCCAACTCCGGACCCGGCACGAGCGACGCGCAATTCTATATCACGTTCGCGGCGGCGGGATACCTCGACAATAATTACAACGTTTTCGGATATGTTGTCGACGGATACGACGTTCTTGACGAGCTCGAAGCCGCCAAGGTTAAGAAGAATCCCGTGTCAGGCGAAGAATCGTCGCCGGTCGACTCATACACGCTGACGAACGTCCATGTCGTCGATGAATCGGACGTCGATTCGGGCGTCCTGCGCCTCGTCGTCGGCGATGACGCCGAAGGCGTAACGGAGCTGAGTATCTCGTCGATCAACGAGGAAGGAGCGACCGAACTTCAGAAGACGACGGTCTACGTCGGAAACGACGGTCTAGAAGCCTATCTCAAGGACGCGCTTAAAGAATACGACTTCAATATTACGGCGGGCGATTCGATCTCCGTCAGTCTGCCGTCCTCCTTTGGCGACTACGACGTCAACTATACGATAACCGTCGATGAAGACGCGTCCCGCTACGACCTGACGACCAAAGACGATTCGAATTCGAATTTCACCCTCACCACGGAGAAGGCGGGCGCGCAGGCGCTGAAACTCACGATTGACGCGAATATTTCCGAAAAAGTCTTCGTCGGTAGCGTCAGGGCGAGCGATTTTGACGAGTCGGACTACGGCGACAACTACGAATTCTCCTACTACTCGAACGGCCCCATCGAGATGGTCGCGATCCACAAGATCGTTTCCCTCTCCGCGTCGACGACGCAGGACGTTTTCATCTCGCCCGTCGCGCCCGACGTCACTGTCGAGGCGGACGAGCAGGCGACGGTGGACGACGTCGTCTATATCGGCTCGAGCTTTTTGGACGACGAGGTTCAGATCACGATCGACGCGTATCGCGTCGATTCCACGCTTCTTCTCGGCGACGAGCTTATCGTCGAGCTCGACGGAACGCAATATTCGTACAACCGCGTTTCGCACACCTACGACGAGGAAACTGGTCTTGATCGCTATGTGATTACGCTCAATCTCGACGAGGAGCTCTCGGAAGGACTTCATACGCTGACGGTTCAGGATAGCGTGAGGATCGGCGGTGATCGCGATCCGCTCCTGAGCGACGTTACCAGTTTCGAATTTTTCTACGATCCGACCGCGGTTGAGTTCGTCGACGTCGAGGAGTCGCTACCCGCATATATTGGAACGAGCGATTCCTATCAGTTCACGACGAACAAAACGACTGAAGACGGAACGCAACGCGGCGACGTTACTTTCTCCTTTGTCGACGCGGATTCGATTCCTTCTTTCCTGACTCTTTCTAAAACCGGATTCCTCGGCTGGAAGACTCTTACCGAAGGGGACGCCGGCGCCTATACGTTCGAGGTCCAGGCGACCGACGCGCTCGGGCGCGTCGCGACGACGACGATGACCCTTAACGTCGTCGGATCGCTCGCTTTCAGCGATTTCGTCGATACATCCGCGAAGACGGGCGCCGAATATCTCGGACAGGTCTCCGCGTTCGACGCGGCGGACGAGAACGCGATCATCAAATATTCGCTCATCAACGAATCAAATCTTATGATCGACGAAGACACGGGCGTTCTCAACTGGACGATTCCGAACGACTACCTCGGGAGCGGCGTTAAGACGCAAACTTACTCCTTTACCGTCAAAGCGACCGAATTCATCGAGCAGGAAGACGGAACGCTCATTGAAGGGGACTCGATCGAACAGACCTTCACGATCGAAGTCGCCAACATGGAATATGAAGAAGACGCGGATATGCTTCCGACGTGGAACGAATTGCCCGATCAGAAGTTTACCGCCGGCGAAGAGTTCACCCTCGAGACGGTCGAGACCCCGCCGACCGGCGTCGAGGACGTTGAATACTTCTTTATCTCCGACGTTCCCGAAGGAATGACGATCAGCGCCGACGGCGTCATCTCCTGGAATCCTGACGCCGATTATTTCGACAGTACGAAGATCCACTCGACCAGTTTTGAAATCGAACTCGGCGCGCGTTCCCTTGTGAGCTCGACCGACACGACGGCCGACTACACCGATACGACGACGACTTCCTTTACGCTAACGCTCCTGAACCCGAAGTATAAAGACCTCCCGCCGGTTATTGAAGATATTACTGATACCGACGCCGTTACGGGCGAAACCTATACGATCACGATTATCGCGGACGACCCGAACAACCACGCCGACGCGATGTTCTATGAGCTCCTTGGCGACTCGCTGCCGCCAGGGTTGTCGATCGGTTCGCGCACTGGCGTCCTGACGTGGGAGATCGACGCGGATTATCTTGACCCCTCCGTTCGTTACCAGTCGTATGTCATTACGGTTAAGGTCACGGAACTCTACCACGAGGAAGGCGAGGAAGATAACGTCTTTACTGAAGGCCTTTCCACGACGAAGTCGTTCGCGATTTACATCGACAACGCGCTTTACGACGAGGATGAGGCGATTGTGCCCGTCTGGGATGAAATCGACGACCAGACCGTCACGGCAGGCGACGATTTTTCGCTGACGGTCGAAGCGAAGGCAGACTCTGCGGTCGAGATCGTTTATGCGCTCTCCGGCGAATATCCCGACGGAATGACAATTGACAGCGACGGGCTTATCAGGTGGGAGGTCCCCGAAGATTTCTTTGCCGACACGACGGCAGAATCAAGGACGATCACGATCAATCTCGTCTCGAGCGCCATTATTGGACAGAGCGACGTTTCCGACGACTTCAGCGGCAGCGCGAAGACGAGCTTCAAGATTACCGTCCTTAACCCGAACTACGAAGACGCGCCTCCTGCCTTCAGCGATATTAAGCTTCCCCCCGCGACGACCGACTCTACATACAAAGTTAACTTTGTCGCGAAGGACCCGAATAAACTGGCGGATCGCATCGTCTACTCTATCGTCGGCGACCGTCCAGACGGAATGGTTCTTAATGCGATCACGGGCGGGTTGACGTGGGAAATTCCCGCCGACCTCATCGCGAAGAATATCACGTCGAAGACCTTTAATATCACGATCAAGGCGACGGAACAGTTCCTCGGCGAAGACGGCAAAACCTATACGAACGGTCTCTCCTCGACCAAGACCTATGGGATCAACGTTAAGAACGGCCGTTACGAGGAAGACTCCGCCGTTGCGCCGAAGTGGGTTAAACCGCCCGCGCAGTCTGTGACCGCCGGCGAAACCCTCGAGACGAGCGTCCATGCGACGGTACCTTCCTCGGCGGAGGGCGTCTCCTACTCGCTTGGCGACGACGCGCCTGAAGGAATGAAGATCGACCCGACGACCGGTAAGATAACCTGGAAGGTCCCCAAAAATTACTTCAAACCCTCCGACACGACGACTCAATCGAAGAAGATTACCGTCAAGCTTGTCGCAACGGCGGTGATCTCGTCGAGCGACTCCGAGATTTCCTACGGCGAATCGGCGACGACGACCCTCGAGATCAGGATCGATAATCCGTATTACATTGACCCGGCGCCAGTTCTGGAGGATCTTGACGAATCGATCACTTACACGGGCGAGACCTTCGAAACGACGATTAAGGCGACCGACCCGACGGGGGACGCCGACCGTATCATCTTTGATATCGATCTCGAGAAACTCCCGAAGGGCATGACCTTCGACGCCGAGACGGGTAAACTCACCTGGAAGATCCCCGACAACTACCTTAAGGACAATGTCAGCGTTCAGGTCTTCTACCTGCCCGTCATCGCGACGAAGCAGAACCTCAACGAGGATGGCGAATACGAGGACGGCCTTACCTCGACGCGCGTCTATGAGATCATGGTCGTCAATTCGACGGCCGACCCCGACGAGCTTGACGTCCCGATCGTCTCCGAAATCGAGGACCAGACAGTCGAGGCGGGCGATACGCTTGAGTTCACCGTTTCCGGGAAGTTACCCGAAGACGCGACCGCGACCGACGTCCGCTATTCCTTCGCGAGCGACGCGGACGTCCCCGAGGGCATGACGATCGATCCGGAAACGGGCGTGGTGACCTACAAGGTTCCGTCGGACTATTTTGACAAACTCGACAAGGACAGCGACGTTCTGAAGATCAAGATTCAGGTGCAGGCGGTCGTCTCGTCCACGGACTCCGCGATCAATTACGGCGGCTCGACAGAAATCGAAGTCACGATAACGGTCACGAAGCCCAAGGGCGCGTCCGAATACGACAGCTGGCATGAATGGTTTGACGACTGGCTCCAGACGACCCAGGAGCGCTACGACGCGCATGCGACGAACCTTTCGACCTACCTCGCTTCGTACCTCGCCGCCGTTGAGGCGCGCAACGAAGGGCTCCAGGACGCCGTTGATTCCTACAGAGCTGGTAAGACGACGCTCTCGGAACTCATCAAGGCTCGTAAAGACGTGCACCGGACTTTTGAAGACGCGACCGCTAAGGCGCGCGAGACTCTTGCTGAGGCGGACGCTAAGGTCGAGGCAGAGTATCAGAAGAAGCTTGGTGATCTCACGAGCGCGTTCAACGAGCTCAAGAAAGAGGGTAAAGCTCCCTCAGACGCCGACGCGCAAAAGGCTGACGGAGCGAAGGACGTCGTCAAGTCGTCAGTTGATCGCTCGACCGGCGGCTCCAAGTTCCGGCTTACCAATAAAACGACCGGCGCGAGCGTTGCGACCAACCTGACGAACGTTCTTAAGATTTGGCGTTCGGGGTATTCCAAGTCGTCGATCTATAACGATATCTATTCGGACCCGGGGTTCGTTGATTCCATAACCTGACGATACGGACGATGAAGAGCCTGGCGAAGAACCCGGCGAAAAGCCCGGCGATAAACCTGGCGACAAACCCGGCGATAAGCCCGGCGATAAGCCCGGCGAAGAACCCGGCGAAGAACCCGGCGAAGAACCTGGTGAAGAACCCGGTGAAGAGCCTGGTGGTGAAGAGCCTGGTGGTGAAGAGCCTGGTGAAGACCTGGTGAAGAACCTGGTGGTGAAGAACCTGGTGGTGAAGAACCTGGTGGTGAAGAACCTGGTGGTGAAGAACCTGGTGGTGAAGAGCCTGGTGGCGAAGAGCCTGGTGGCGAAGAACCTGGTGGAGAAGAGCCTGGTGGCGAAGAACCTGGCGAAGAACCTGGCGGCGAAGAACCTGGTGAAGAGCCTGGTGGCGAAGAACCTGGTGGCGAAGAACCTGGTGGCGAAGAACCTGGTGGCGAAGAACCTGGTGGCGAAGAACCTGGTGGTGAAGAGCCTGGTGGTGAAGAGCCTGGTGGTGAAGAGCCTGGTGGTGAAGAACCTGGTGGCGAAGAACCTGGTGGCGAAGAACCTGGTGGTGAAGAGCCTGGTGGCGAAGAACCTGGTGGTGAAGAACCTGGTGGTGAAGAACCTGGTGGCGAAGAACCTGGTGGCGAAGAGCCTGGTGGCGAAGAACCTGGTGGCGAAGAACCTGGTGGAGAAGAGCCTGGTGGAGAAGAGCCTGGTGGAGAAGAACCTGGTGGAGAAGAGCCTGGTGGAGAAGAGCCTGGTGGCGAAGAGCCTGGTGGAGAAGAACCTGGTGGCGAAGAACCTGGTGGCGAAGAACCTGGTGGCGAAGAACCTGGCGAAGAACCTGGTGAAGAACCTGGTGAAGAACCTGGTGAAGAACCTGGTGAAGAACCTGGTGAAGAACCTGGTGAAGAACCTGGTGAAGAACCTGGTGAAGAACCCGAAGATAAAAAGGCGGCCTGATCTAACTACAGCGAGAGTTGCAATTTGATAGAGCGCGTAAAGCGAAGACGACCTCATTGAAGGCCGGCGCTTTACGCGCTTTTTTTATGTTATAACAGACGAGCTTCCTTTTTCGGCGGCGCGGCTCTTGCGAAAGAGACTCGCGTCTGGTTCAATAATCATAATCATGTCGCGCCGAACGCATCGGCCTTGAGAAGATAACTACCGTCGGAATGCGATCTCGCGATTCATCGCAAGCGTTGTCTCGGCGTAGATCGCTTTTGTGACCCGTTATAAGGAGAAAAGATATGAAAGTCGTCGTTATTGGAGGCGTCGCCGGTGGCGCAAGCTGCGTTGCGAGACTCAGAAGATTGAACGAAGAAGCGGAAATTGTACTGCTAGAACGCGGCGATTACGTATCGTATGCGAATTGCGGACTTCCTTATTTCGTCGGTGACGTCATCGCCGCGCGAGACGCGCTGCTCCTTATGACGCCGGAGCGATTGAAGGAGCGATTCAACGTCGACGTTCGCGTTAAAAACGAGGTCGTCGAGATCGATCGCGAACAAAAGGAAGTCGTCATTAAGAAGGTCGAGGACGGTTCGACGTATCGCGAGAGGTACGATTATCTTGTTATTGCCACCGGTTCGTCGCCGTTCCGACCAAATATTCCTGGTATCGATTCCGACCGCGTTTTGTCGCTGTGGACCGTTCCAGACGCAGACCGTATCCGCGAGGCTATCGAACGTGAGAAAGTTCAGCATGTCGCGGTCGTCGGGGGCGGGTTCATAGGACTGGAGACGGCGGAAAATCTTCTGGAACGCGGTCTTAAGGTCACGGTCATCGAGGGCGCGCCGCAGGTGATGCCGCCCTTTGATCCGGAGCTCGCGGGGATACTCCACGGTGAGATCAGGCGTCACGGGGTCGATCTGCGACTAGGCGTCGGCGTTCAAGGGTTCAAGGAAGAGAATGGCGAGTCGGGTAAAAAAGTTGTCGTGTCCCTCAACGACGGTTCAACGACGACTGTCGATCTCGTCGTCCTGGCGATCGGCATTCGCCCAAATTCGGCGATTGCGAAGGACGCCGGCTTGACGCTGAACGCACGCGGCGGAATCGTCGTCTCGAACGACTTGGTGACGAACGACCCCGCCATTTACGCGATCGGGGACGCCATCGAAGTCAACGATCCGATTTTCGGCGGTAAGACGGCGATCGCGCTCGCTGGGCCCGCCAATAAACAGGGGCGTATCGCCGCGAACAATATTGCGCGCCGCCTCGACGCGAATTCTCCTCTCGGTTCCGAACCGGAAGAGTACGACGGAACGATGGGGACCTCGGTCGCCAAGATTTTCGATATGACGGCGGCGTCGGTCGGGACGAACGAGAAGGTCCTCGGCTCTAAGGGGCTCGAGCGCGGGAAGAATTACGAGACGCTCCTCATTAACCAGAATTCTCACGCGGGCTACTATCCCGGCGCGACTCAGATGTTCCTCAAACTCATCTTCTCACTCGAAGAGGGGAACCGGATTCTCGGAGCGCAGATCGTCGGCGCCGACGGGGTCGATAAACGCATCGACACGATTGCGGTCGCTATGAAGCTCGGCGCGTCGGTTCAGAAGCTCAAGGAACTTGAGCTCTCTTACGCGCCGCCTTATTCGTCGGCGAAAGACCCCGTGAACATGGCGGGATTCGTCGCGGAGAATATTCTGAAAGGTCTCGTCGCCTTCGCGCCCTACGACGTCGTTGAATCCGAAACGGACGCGCTGATGCTTGACGTTCGTGAGGACGCCGAGCGCATGGCGTACGGGCTTCCCGACTCGCTTGGGGTTCCCCTTGGCTCGCTCCGCACAGCGATCGACGAGTCTCAACCGGAGATCAAGGAGCTCCTTGACGCGCGCGAATCTGGCCGAGAGGTCGTCGTATTTTGTGCGGCAGGCGTTCGAGCGTACGTTGCGGCACGAATCCTGTCGAACAAGGGGTTCGACGCCGTTAAGATCTATCCCGGAGGCTTTCGCTTCTACCGCGCGTTGCATCCGTCGCCAAGCGATTTGACGCCGACTGCTCCGGAAATCGAGAACAACCCTTCGACGCCCGATGAGACGGAGTCGAAGGAGACCATTCGCGTCGATTGTCGCGGTCTGCAATGCCCAGGCCCATTGATGCGCGTCTACACCACGATGCAGGACGTCCCGGAGGGACAGATTGTTGAAGTGATCTCGACGGATCCAGGCTTTTCGCAGGATATTATTTCATGGAGCCGTCAGACGGGCAACGAGCTCATTTCAAACGTTCAGGACGGAAAGAATTACGTTGCGACCCTGCGCAAGACTGGCGGCAATAATTCGGCGGCGACTGAGACTTGCGCCGATGGGAACCGCCTATCTTCTGCGCCGGCGCCGAACAATAAGACGATCATCGTTTTCGACGGAGACTACGACAAGGTTATGGCGAGCTTTGTGATCGCTAACGGCGCGTTGGCGATGGGACGCAAGGTGACGATGTTCTTTACGTTCTGGGGACTCGCCGCGCTCCGAAAAGAGAAGGCGCCGAAGCGGCTCGAGAAGAGCATGCTTGAAAAAATGTTTGGTTGTATGCTTCCGCGCGGAGCAGGGCGTCTTAAGCTCTCGAAGATGCATATGGGGGGAATGGGACGCGCGATGATGAAAAAGATCATGCGCGATAAGAATGTCGATTCTCTCGAGGACATGATCGAGACGGCGATTTCGATGGGCGTCAAAATCGTTGCATGCTCCATGAGTATGGACGTTATGGGCTTCAAGCAGGAAGAGCTCATCGACGGCGTCGAAATTGGCGGCGTCGGAGCGTATCTCGGCGACGCTGAAAATGCAAACGTGAACCTGTTCATCTGACGCGCAACGCGAAGATAAGAACGCCGACTCTTCCGCGAGGGTCGGCGTTTTTTATGGCGCGCGGTTATCAAGAGAAGGAGCGGGGCGCGGCGTCAGAGAGTCCGTCGACGCCGTAAGGTCATACCAGAGGCGCTGCAGCCTGAAATAAAAAAGGCGCGTCTGGGAAAAATTCCCAACGCGCCTGTGACGGAGCTACAAGCAAATCACTTCTTCTTTTCAACGTGAACCGTATGCTTGCGAAGCCGCGGGCTATACTTCATGAGCTTGAGCTTCTCGCCGCCGGGCTTACGACGAACGAAGTAGTTGTAGTCGCCGGTCTCTTCGCAAACGAGGTAAACCGTTTCCGACTTTTTCTTTTTCCTATCGGCCATTGTTCTAATCCTTACCCTTTTGGTATATACGTCTGACGTTCACGGCGCCGCATTATGCCTGAATCTTCCTGAATTCCGACGCGATCGAGAAACGCGCCCGAACCGCGATTATATCAGACGTTATAGATCGGACAACTACCCTCTAAAGAAAATTTTCTTCCTTTTACGAACGACGGTTCTGGCTTAAAATTGGGTAAATTAACGATGATGGAATAGCGGTTTTTCTCGCGACGCGCGGCGACGGCGTGGTTTTCAACGTCCTGGGCGAGGCGAGGAACATTTCCGCCGCGACAACCGATCGAACGGAGGGCGACGAAAGGGCTCATTTTCGAAATAATCGACCGCGAAGTACCAATCAAAGGGGCTTTGCTGTAAAATGGAGTTGGCAGGAACGGGGGAACGGATCCCCCTGAGTGAGATTTGAGGCAGCGTCGGCTTGCCGACGCCGGAGTGAACGCATGGCAAACGGTTTTCAATCTAGCGACGGTCGACGACCTGGTTCCGGACTTCCCGACGGGAACGCGGGCTCTTCCGCGTCTCTCGACGATCTCGTCCGTCAGCTCCAGGAGAATCCGTCCCTTGCCAACGACCCGGAGTTCATGGCGCGTCTGAGCGCGGCGTCGCAGAACGTTGCCGCGCCGAACCCGCCTGGCGCCGCCCCTTCGCCTTCTCTTCCCTCGAGGCGTCCTCTCCCGCGCGCCGACAGACCCGGCGCTCCGACGCCTCAAGATATCTCTAAGTCGGGTCGGCCCCCCTTTGCGGGGCTCCCTGGCGCGTCGCAACCTGGCGGATTCCCATCGCTCCCCGACGCGCGTCCGACGCTTCCCAACGCGTCTCTGCCTAACGCGTCGCCTTCAGCGCCCTCTCCGCGAACAAGTTTTCCCGCGCCTTCTTCGCCGCTCTCTAGTCCGAAAGAGCTCGCCTCATCTGGCGCGGCGCCCTTGGTTCCGCCAACGCCTTTTGCGCAATCTCCCGACGCCCCGACGTCGACCGTCGAACCTACGTCGCCGGTCGCCGTCCCCGTTCCGCCGCCGCGCCAACCTTCAGACGCTCCCGACTCCCTCCTCCCGAGCGACGTCGCGCCCGACCTCTCGGCGATAACGCCGCCGTCGGCGCCTTCGCAGGATGCGCTCGAATCGCTCAATTCGCTCGCGTCTCTTGCGAGCGACGTTGCGCCCGAGGCCAAGCTGACCGTAACGAGCGCCGACGAGGCCGCTTCTCTCGACTCGTTAAACGTCGAAAGCGTCGAGGTCGAAGAGAAATCTCCGAGCGTTTTTCTCGAACTCCTCGAGCGCCGCGCCGCGCCTTCGCCCGACGCGTCCGCCGCCGAAGACGCGGCGATGTTACGAGATCAGTCGGCGCTTGAACGTGCAGTCGACGACGCCCCGATGTGGTTCTTAAGCGTTATTTTTCACCTGATTCTCATTCTGATTCTCGCGTTCATCGTGGTGAACGTCGAATTAGACGATATGTTTCAAGTGATCTCGGAGCCCGGTTTCAGCGACGAAGTCGTGCTCGACGAGGTCTTCGATCCTGACGCCGCTTTCGAAACCTCGGAGGAAATCGACGTTGATCTGTCCAATATCGAGATCGACGCCACCGAAATTGCCGACGACGTACCCGACGTCTCCTCCTTCACGGACGAGACCGCCGCGCCGCTATCCTTTACGGAGACGGAGCTTGCGTTCGATTCCGCGCCCGTCGGCGCCGTCGAGAATCTCTTGGGCTCCCTCCTTGGGGACGATCTTTCGGGTCGTGGCGAGAATAAAGCGGTCGCGGTCGCGATGGGCGGCGGCACGGAAGGAAGCGAGAAGGCCGTCGCGCTCGCGCTCGCCTGGATCGCGGAGCATCAGTGTCCCGACGGTTCATGGACCTTCCAGCTCCAACAGTGTCCCAGTTGCGGCGGACGATGTCGGAATTCAGGGACGAACGAATCGACGATCGCCGCGACCGCGCTAGGAGTGATGCCTTTTCTCGCCGCAGGCAACACTCCGACGACGGGTAAATACAAGCGCGTAGTCGCCGCAGGCGTGAACTACCTGCTATCGCAAGGCGAGCAGACTGAAAATGGGGTCTCGTTTCACGACAAAGCTGGCAATATGTATTCGCACGGACTCGCGACGATCGCGCTGTGCGAAACCTACGCGATGCTGACCCCGAGAGAAAGAGCTCGATATCGAGAATTGGGTTATGCGGTAGACGAGTCGGTGCGGTTTATCGAATACGCTCAGGCAGCGGACGGCGGTTGGCGGTACACTCCGAAAACCAGCGGCGATACCTCTGTTTCCGGGTGGCTGATGATGGCGCTTTACAGCGCGCGACTTGCGGATATACCCGTTTCCGACAGCGCCGTCTTCGGGATGCGTTCTTTCTTGCGCGACGTCGTCGGGTTCGACAACGGCGCGCGGTACTACTATATGCGCGGCGTACAGGAAAGCGATGCGACCAGCGCGATCGGGCTGCTGTGTCGGCTCTACCTCGACTGGAGGTACGACAACCCCGATTTGATCAGGGGCGCGAACCGTCTCGCGAGCAAGGATCGCAATCTCAACAATCCGTATTACAACTACTACGCCTCGCAGATGTTCTACAACGTTGGCGGCAGCGTTTGGAACAATTGGAACCGGGAGATACGCGAGAAGCTCATCGCGGCGCAATCTTATGAAGGGCATGAGCGCGGGAGCTGGTTCCCCGACAATCCTGACGGCCATTGCAAGACGGGCGGTCGTTTCTATGCGACAACGCTTAACTGCATGGTGCTCGAAGTCTACTATCGCCATATGCCTCTCTATAATAAGGTTAAGGCGAGCGAAGCGTTTGTGCTCGAAGGGCCCGACGCGACCAACGACGCCGATGAGGAATAACGTCGGACCGAGCAGACGAAGGGCGTCGGAGACTGACCGCCGAACGTTTGACGATGGCGACGCGACGCGTTAACGAGGGAGATTTATGAAGAGTTGCGAACGCTGCGGCGCTAAAAACGCGAACGCTTCGCTTTTTTGTCAACATTGCGGCGCGCCCTTGCGCGCAGCGGACCCGTCGTTGAACGGCGAAGTTCCATTATCAGAGTTTACCGCGCCCGAGCGAGAGGTCCTCGACGCGGAGCCGACCGTCGTTGAAACACGCGAGATCCAGCCTTGGAAGTCGCCAAAATCGCACGATAATTCTGATCAATTCTACGCGGCGACGAGCGAAATGATTGCGACGGTCGGCGCAGGGTTGTGGTCGATTATCGTCGCGATTGCCGTATGGTGCTTTCGGCTGACGCGTCCTATCATGCGCGTCGTGTTACGTACGTTCCGCAACGGCGTTACGCGCGCGTTTTCTCCGTCAAGTTGGGAACCGACCTGGAGCCCCAACCTTCTCTTTTGGGGCGCGGTCGGCGCGCTCTTATGGCGGTTGCCAACCTCGATCATTGGAATCGTTTACGCCGTCCTTGCGAACGACGCGCGTCGACGACAGGATTACCAGCTCGCTCGCGAGCGAGCGGAACATGCGGTTAATTGGCTCTTGCTTGACCTGTGTTTGGGCCTTATTGTCCTCGTCTTTCGAAAAATTGTATTTTAAGCGTTCTGTTCAATGACGAAGTCCTCCGAACCCAGAAACGATAGGACGGCGCGCGAGGTCGACGCGTCCCAAGACGAAGAAATTTGGCGAGTCGTTGACCCCGCGATTGAATTGCCAACGTTCGAACCTCAAGCGCCCCCTTCGACTATCGAACTTCCGCGCCTGAGCGCTCAAAAGACGCTCGTTGAGCCCGACGTCATTGCGCTCCCCAGCTTCGACGCGCCCAGATCTGACGCGTCTTTTTCTGAAAACGAAGTGAATCCCTCGTCCCGATCGGAAGAAAGCTCTCGAGCGGAGTCGGACGCGCTTCCCAACCTGTCCTTTCGAAACTTCGTCGTGAAGAAGAAAGAGCTTTTTTTTGCCGCGGCAGCGGAGACGATCCTGTGTCCGCCATGCGGCGTCTACGCTTGGCGATATCTTTTCAGGTCCTTCAAGGCGGTTGCGTGTGAAGATTACGTCGACGCGGAGCAGTATGAAAGCAAAGCGTACCGCGCGTTAAAGTTTGGCAAGAGAATTACGCTCGTCGCTTTTATCTCGGTCGCGGCGGTTCTCGTATGCGCGACGCTCAGGAATCCGTAGCGCTGACGAACGGTCGCAACCTGGGGACGTCGGCGCGAAAACATAGAAGACGCCGTCGGACTTAATAGTCGACGGCGTCTTGAGTTATCGTTGAAATCATCGCGGGGAATTATTCGTCTTCCGGCATACTCGCGGGCGCCAGGAACCACGCGCATGTAGCGGCGACGGCGCCAAGGACCAGTCCCGCGGCGACGATCGAGGTGAACTTCGCATTCTTGACCCCGAAGGCCGTACCGAAGGCGGCGATCATGAAGCCGAAGTTAAAGGATACAAGAGCGAGCTTCATCCGGTTCTTCTTCGCCGCTTCCGTATAGATTTTCGGTTCGCTGGAGGACGAGGATCTTGCAACCTTCTTTTTGGGTTTCTGCGCGACTGGAGCTTCGCTCTTCGCATCGCGGCGGACAAGCTGCTGTACTGCGTCGCGAGGATAGTATTTCGCAATCGCCGCGTTAATCTGACGCGGAGTGCAGATCGCGTAGCTCACGGGTATTTCAAAGAGGAGACGGAGCTCGTCCTCGACGTCGACGCTTATCGGTTCGGGGGACGCCACGACGAGTCGCCCCATATCGGCCATGACGGGCACGAAGGAGTGCTGACGCGCCGTGACGGGGTTCATCTGCGGAGCGTAATATTCGTCAACAGGAACTTCGTCAAGGTCAACGAAGGGCACCCCGATCGATTCGGCGTAAGCCATCATGATCTCCTCGGGCTTTGCAACGTTCTGCTGCAGGAGAGCCTGATGAAGATCGAGCCCGAGAGCGTCGGCATAGCTCTTGGCTTTTTTGATCTCGTCCGCGGTCGCGATCTGGTCGTCCCTCAGGATCGTTTCAAGGGTTCGTCGGCCGTACGCGTCGGTTTCCTGAAGACCTTCAATTTTGCGTCCGAGGCTAAGGTCGTACTCCTCTTTGCGTGCGGCGTCGGTCAGGCACAGCATCGCCTTGGCGAGTTCGTTTAGGAGCTCCTGAGATTCATTGATGTATTCTCCGGTCGCGAACTTACGAACGTACGCGTTGAGTTGGCGGTAACGTTCGCGAATGACCTTCGGGTCGTCGACAAAATTGTTGAATTTTAGGAGCTGATAATAATTCAAAGGACGATTTGTCGCTTCGATCTTAAGCCAGTCCTTGTAGACGTCAATTTTTGCCATATCGAACTCCCGTCAGGTTAAGTTGTTAAGTGAAAGAAGTCGCAGTTCAGAGAGCGCCGACTCCGCAGATCGATATTCTACACGCGCTTGCGGTAGTTTTCAAGCGTAAGAGCGCGCTAAACCCCAAATTCAACCGTTCCTCTTTATCATTACGTCGACAGGGGTATAATTGCATTGGGCGAGGCGCATGAGCGGACTCGCCAAAAAAACTTTTTTTACAGCAAGGACAGACGTCATGAGACGCACCATGTTAAAATCGAAGATTCATCGCGCCACTCTTACCGAGTGTTTTCTCGAGTATGAGGGGAGCGTCTCGATAGATTCTGACCTGCTTAAGGCCGCCGACATCCTGCCGGGCGAACTTGTTCACGTTCTTAACGTTAACAACGGTCGCCGTCTGGTAACATACGCGATCGAGGCGCCAGCGGGCTCCGGAACCGTGATGCTCAACGGACCCGCCGCGCGCGACGGATACAAGGGCGATATCCTTGTGATCATCACCTACGCGGAATACGAGGAGTCGGAGCTAGAAAACTATCGAGCGAAGATCGTCAAGGTCGACGCGAATAATCGCATCAAGGAATGAACGCGACTATTCGCGCAGCGAGGAAGAATATGGATAACGCCGGATACTTACAGGAACTTTTTGGCATGTCGGGTCAGGTCGCCGTGATTTTAGGCGGCGGCGGCGCGCTTGGAATCGCGCTCGCGCGTGGACTCGCGCGCAATGGAGCGAAAGTGATCATCGCGTCGTCGCGTCGTGAATCGTGCGACGAAGCGGTCGCGAAGCTTGCCCAAGAGGGAATCGAAACGATCGGTATTCCGACGAACGTCACGAGTCGCGAGTCGCTCGTCGCGCTTCGCGATAAGGCGCTCGAGCTCACCGGTCAGGTCGATATGCTTGTGAACTGCGCGGGCGCGAATGCGGGAAGCTCTTTTCTCGACGTCGATGAAGAGCGTTGGGATAGCATCATGGCGGTTAATCTCAAAGGAACGATGCTTGCGTGCAAGGTCTTTATCGAGTCGATGCTCAAGAATAAAGACGGCGGCGCCATCCTCAACATCGGTAGCGTGAACTCCGACCGGCCGTTGTCGCGCGTCTTCGCCTACGCAGCGAGTAAGGCGGGCGTCGTTAATCTAACGCGCAATATCGCGCAGGAGTTCGCGACGAAAGGAATTCGTTGCAACGCGCTGTGTCCAGGTTTCTTCCCAGCGGAACAGAATCGCAAGATCCTCGACGACGAACGCGTCGCCAACATCATGCACGGGACCCCAATGAAGCGGTACGGCGATCCGAACGAGCTTGTCGGCGCCGCGATCCTGCTCCTCGCCAAAAACGCGGGAAGCTTTATCACCGGCTCGGAGTTTTATGTCGACGGCGGCTTTACCTCAAGCTGGTTCTAGTTCTAAGCGAATAGAACGCCGCGTCGAAGGGCGATTATGAAATAACGCGCGAGACTTCCGTCTTCGCGCGTTATTTTATTCCGTCGTCGATTTATTCAAGGATTCCTTTTGCCACGAGGCTTTTGATCATCGCGTCGCGGTCAAACGTTCGTTTCTCGGCAGGTTTGACGCGTTTGGGCGCGGTTCCGTCGTACTGATAATCGCGCCAGAGCTGATCTTTCGTAAAGTTGAACTCGTCAAAGCTTCGTTTCCACGTATCTGTTTTCTTAAGTTTAGGATCGAAGTTGTTGCTGCCAAAGGAAATCTTGGCGCCCATCTGAAGGGCAAGCGCGATGAAACGCGGTTTCGGAAACTCCGATTCCGCCTGAATTTCCAGCGCGACGTTTCCGTCGATCGCCGTCTGAATGAGGATCGCCATGCGCAGACGAGTCCAGAGCTCGTCGTACCGATCGGCGATGAATTCAGGGAGATACGTCGGGTTAGCGAGGACGTCGATCGGTTCCGACGCGACCTCGAGGCAATGCTTGTAATATCGCTCAAACCATTCGTTCTGATCGACGTCGTAATCCTTAGGGAGTTGCCACAGTCTCTCGTCGGAGCCGTCCGGCCGCTGGCCCATAATCATCGTGTCCGCGAGCACGAAATCGAGTCGCGCATAGACGTCAGGATCGATAACCTCGTACCAGTTGCGGTCGTTAACCTGCACGCCGATCTTAACTCGTTCGTCTTCCGGCAACGTTGCGTTGTATTCTTCGACGCTGGCGATGAACGCCGACAGTTTCTCATTCGTGTTAATCTGCCATTCACGCCCGACATTTTCGAGAACGCCCGAGCGGACGCCTGTTATTTTAGCGCGTTCATGCGCCATCGCAGCGTCCATCCCGCCGCGAAGATGAATGTGATAGTCGCATAGTTCGAGGGACGGATCGAGCCAGGGCGCGTAGTTCGCAAGCGCCTCGGCGCCACCCTGAGGTTCGATAAGCGCGTCGTCCTGCGCGAATGCAGGAACCGCGAGCATGAAAGTCAAAGCCGCCGTCAGACAGCCTGCTGAAATAAAAAACGAACGCATAGGACGTCCTTTCTTGAGCAAGGGGGGATGATCTAAAGATTTTCAGGCGCTCCGTGAATCTTCGGAAAGCTTCCAATCCTGAATGCGCATTTCAACCTGTTGGACGTAATCGTTATACGTGAGCGTGAACGCCACGTCGTATTTGGCCTGCGGTCTTTCCGCAAGGAGTTTCTCAAATTGGCGCATCCAGTCGAGACGGTTAAAGCAGACCGCTCGACGCGTGGTCTGAAACTGTCGAAACTGCGCCAGCAAGACGTTTTTATTCGCGCCGAGCGCTCTGACGTTTTCGAGCGTCAGTCCGTACGCCGCGAGGACAGGATAGGGGTTTTGTATACCGAACGGCGCGAGCTTGTCGAGTTCACGCCAGGTCTCCCAGGTCAGCGCCGCAAGGGGCGTTTCCACGTCGATATAGAGTCTGGGAACATAATCTTCCGTCTCGAAATACCTGGCGACGTAATCGCAGAACGCCTTGCGGAACGCGGGGACGTTTGATTCTTTGACGCTCAGTCCGGCGGCGGCGGCGTGGCCGCCGAATTGTACCAGATGCTCGGAGCACGCCTCTAGCGCGTTATACATGTTGAAGGAACTGTTTGGGACGCCGCGCGACGAACCGTGGTTTAAGTCAGGGTCGCGCAGAGAGATCATGACCGTCGGACGGTAGTATCGTTCGGCGAGTCTTCCAGCGACGATTCCGATGACGCCGGGGTGCCATCCGTCGCGCGCGAGCACAAAGGCGGGCGCGTCGGCGTATTTCTCCTCGATCATCTTAGTCGCTTCCGCCATGATCCGGCGTTCCAATTTCTGACGCGTTGCGTTAAGGTCGTTGATATAGGGCGCGAGTTCCCTTGCGCGCGCCTGCTGATTCGTGAGGAGCAGCTCGACTCCGAGACTTGCCAGCCCCATTTGTCCCGCGGCGGCAAGGCTATTATGGCGCGCAAGGAGTTCCTTGCCGCGCTTCCAGTTCAACTGATCTTCCGCGTCGTGAGTTGAGTTCTCGTTGAGGACTTCGCGACCCGCGGCGTTAAGGCGCGGAGCGATCGTAAATTTGACGTCGTCGCTTGTGAGTCGACGACGTTTCGACGACGTGCATTCGAGGAGAAACTTCAGTCCCAGAGGCATATGCTCGACCAGAGAATTCTCGAGCGCATAGCGAACGAGGGTTCTGTTTTCGTCTTGCATCGGCATGACGTCGGCGATCGTTCCTAGCGCGGCGAGCCCTAACGCGCTGAGGAGAAACATACGGACCGTCGGCGCCGTCTTGAGGCCGTCGGGGCCCATTTCGACCCCGAGCTGCCATGCGAGTTTGAAAGCGACAAACGCGCCGCAGATATCAGGGAAGGGCGCGGGCGGGATGTCCTCGGATTCCAGGCGAGGATGCACGATCTCGGCGACGTCAGGGAGAACCTGACGATTCGTTTTCTCGTCGACGAGAATGGTGTGATGGTCTGTCACCACCACCTCCAGACCGAGCTCTCGAGCGTAATCCGCCTCTTTGCGACTTGTGATCCCGCAATCGACGGTCACGACGACGTCGATCTCATCGACCTCCTTGAAGTGTTTCAGCGCGTCGCAATTGAGCCCGTAGCCTTCTTCTAGCCTATTCGGTACGTAGTAGACGCAGTCTCCTCCGCAGGCGCGTATCCCCTGTAAAAGAATCGCTGTCGCGGTCATGCCGTCGACGTCGTAATCTCCGTAGACGACGATCTTCTTCTTCGACCTGATGGCGTCGGCGAGAAACTTAGCCGCTTTTTCGCAACCAGGCAGCGTCGACGGAGGATGCATGCCGCGTACGAGACTCGGCGGCGCGAGAAAGGAGATAATTTTATCCGGCTCCTCAATTCCACGACCGGCGAGCGTTTGCGCAAGAATAGGCGCAATACGAGTCTGGCGCGCCAGTCGTCGGACGAGGTCCGGGTCAAATGGGCGTGCGACCCAGATCTTTGATAATTTTTCCTGAACCATATTGATTGAATTTCATTAACGTCAAGCGTTCGCGCACGGCGGATCTTGGGGTAGCGCCAGGCGCTTTCTATACGTCGCCTTTCTTGCGCGCCGCACGACGCTATTCTAACCGTTACGCCCCTCTCTCGTCAATACGACGCCGCTTTTTTCCTTGAGACAAGCGGCTTGCGCAAGGGGTAAGCCTCTGGCTTGGCGTGAAAGCTATCGGCGCTTGGGAATTTCGGGATAATTACGTTAAAACTTTATTCACGCCGGCCGTTTTAACTTTTAAAAAAAGGAAATTGGGTTAAACTAAGAAAAAGAGAAACTTCGTCGTTCGAACGCCGGCGCATGACGGTTGACAGGCTTAGAGCGAGTTGATGACACTGTGATTCGCTCGCTGCGCGCTTGAGTCAGAAAGCTTCTGCCGACCGCTGGAGAGAATATGCAACATCAACAGATACACGTACTTTTTGCAACCAGCGAAATATCGCCGTGGTCTCAGACCGGCGGCCTTGCCGACGTCTGTGGCGCGCTCCCCAAAGCGCTCGACCAGCTTACCATTCCCGAGACAGGGGAAAAGGCGTACCGTGTTTCAATAGTCACCCCCTATTACCGGTGCGTTAAGACTTGGTTTGGTTCGCGCAACGAGCCCGAACCGGAAGCTCTCTACGGCAAGACGCTAAGGGTCCCGATTGCGCGTAACTTGCGAAAGGCGGGCGTTCGTAAGACAACGATTCCCGGAACAGACGTCGACGTCTATTTCATTGAGCACAATGATTATTACGATCGCGCCGGCATGTATAATTATCAGGGGATCGATTATGACGACAATTGCGACCGTTTCGCTTTTCTGAGTCGTTGCGTGCTCGAACTCATCAAAGAACTTAATCTCGACGTCGATATCATTCACGCCAACGACTGGCAGACGGCTATCATTCCGGTCTACCTCGACGCGCTCTATCGGGATCGATGCAGGCGCGGCGACTCGACTTTCGACTACGTCATGAGCTACGCCGACGTCGTGCGCCCCCCGATGAGTCGCGCGGGTTCGGGCGAATGCTCGGACGTCTTCAACAAAGTCAAGACGATTCTGACGATTCACAACCTCCGTCATCAGGGTCGATTTTACCGCGAAGCCATGGAGCGCATCGGGCTCGATTGGAGCCTCTTCACGTTAGACAAGATGGAGTTTTACGGACAGCTCAACTTTCTCAAGTCTGGGATCGTTTTCGCCGACGCGCTCACGACGGTCAGTCCTAAATATGCCGAGGAAATTCAGACGGAGAATTACGGCGAGAAACTCCAAGGCGTCCTTAAGTCGCGTAGCGCGGACCTTTACGGTATCCTCAACGGAATCGACCTCGATACATGGAATCCCGCGACGGATAAATACCTTCCTGCGAATTACGACATATCCTCCTATAAAGAGGGTAAGGCCAAATGCAAAGAGGAACTCCAGCGCAAAGTGGGAATCACGGTCAATCCCGACGTTCCGCTCCTTGGAGTCGTGAGCCGTTTTGACGTGCAAAAAGGACTCGATTTTATCGCTGATCTCGCGAGCTATATCGTGGAGCGTCTTCAGGCGCAGATCGTGATTCTTGGGTCGGGCGACCAGAAGCTTGCGGAGCGCCTCAAGGGGCTCGCGGAACGTTATCCTCAAAGCATTGCTACCCTTGATATATTTTCGATTGAGCTTGCGCATCAGATCGAAGCGGGGGCGGATATCTTCCTGATGCCAAGCCGTTACGAGCCTTGCGGACTCAACCAGATGTATAGTCTCCGTTATGGAACGCTTCCGTTGGTGCACGACGTCGGCGGACTGCACGATACCGTAGTGAACGCGTCGGACGAAAACATAGCGAACGGGACGGCGAACGGATTCGTCTTCTATTGGCCGACGGCGGACGATATGCGCAAGGCGCTCGAATGGGCGCTCCGTTGCTTCCGCGAGCGTAAAGAAGACTGGGATAAAATCGTTCGTCAGGCGATGTCGAGCGACCTTTCCTGGGGCGCTAGCGCGCGTAAGTACGACAAGTTGTATCGCAAACTTCTTGATAGAAGACGCTAAACAGCGATCCTTATGCCAGATTTCAAATATAGAGCGAAAAATCGCGCGGGAAAAGACCTCGTCGGAATGATGACGGCGAATACTCGGAAGGAGGTCATCGATCGCCTTTCCGCCCAGCATCTTTTTCCAGTTTCCATCGAAGACGCGCATAAGAACGACGTCGACGTTGGGAAGTGGTTCAAGAGCCGTCCCCCCGTCTCCGCGGTCGCGGACTTTCTCACGCAGCTCGGCGAGCTCCTTGAGAACGGAGTGCCCGTCCTGACCGCGTTTCAGGCGCTGGGAAAACAGACTCCGAATCAGGCGTTGCGCGAAGTGGTCCAGGATATTGGCGAGCAGATTGCGGACGGTCAGAGCGTCGACGCGGCGTTCGCCTCGCACAGTCGAGTCTTCGACGATCTGACGCTGAGCGTGATCCGCGCTGGAAGCGAAGGCGCGTTTCTTGAGTCGGCGCTCAAACGTACTTCAAAGTTTCTTGAGGACCAGGCTGAAATCAGGTCGCGCGTCAAGAGCGCGATGATCTACCCGACGATCCTCGCGTCTGTCGGCGTGATCGTTGTGAGCGTGCTACTTATCGCGTTTGTCCCGAAGTTTGAACCGATGTTCGAATCGGTGGTGGAGAGCGGTAAGAGTTTGCCTTTAGCGACCGTTTGGCTCCTAGGATTTCGCAATTTCTGCGGTAAGTATGGCCTCTACGTGATCGGCGCTCTCTTTGGGCTCTTCTTCTGGGCTAAAATTCAGGCGCGCTCGAAGTCCGGTCGGCAATTCATAGACAAATGGAAGCTCAGACTTCCGGTTTTCGGGGCTGTTTCCCAGGCGTCGGCGGTCTCGAAGCTGTGCCGCGTCCTTGGCACGCTCTTGCAAAACGGCGTTCCCATTCTCCATGCGCTTGAAATCAGCTCGCGCTCGACCGGCAACTCGCTGCTGCAACAAGCGGTTGAGAACGCAGTCGACGCTGTTTCAGCCGGAGAGGCGCTCTCGAAGCCTCTCCAGGACAGCGGGCTGATACCGCCGCAGGCGATGACGATGATTTCGGTCGCGGAAGAGTCCAATACTCTCGAAACAGTGCTCCTCAACCTTGCCGATTCGCTGGAACGTCAGTTATCAAGAAAGATCGACGTCATGGTGCGATTGCTCGAACCGATGATGTTGCTCTTGCTCGCGGGCGCCGTCTTCTACATCATCCTCGCGTTGCTCATGCCGGTCTTCCAGATGACAGAAGCCGTCTGACGCGTTCCTCTCAGCGAAAAGTTTGCAACGATAACGTAGCGTTTTCAAGATCGAGAAACGACGCTTGAAGTCACACCCCTATGAAGAATAGCGAATCATATCTCAAACCGAGCGTAGTTCAGTCGATTAAGCGCCTTGACCTTAAGGCGCAGTTTATCGTCAAGGGCTTCATGCACGGCCTGCATTCGAGTCCTTTGCAGGGGTTTTCGGTTGAGTTTAGCGATCATCGCAAATACGAACCGGGGGACGATCCAAAGGATATCGACTGGCGTCTCTACGCGAGGACGGATAAATATTACGTCCGCAAATATGAAGCGGAAACGAATATGACCGGATGGCTGGTCGTCGACTCAAGCGCGTCGATGGGCTATTCGAATTCCACTGAGCAGGTCACGAAATTCGATTACGCGATCTCCCTTGCCGCAGCGCTCAGCTATCTCATGATCTACCGCCAGGACCCGGTCGGGTTAGCGACCTTTGACGAGAAGCTTGGCAAATCGTTGCCGCCACGCTCCAAGCGTTCGCAGTTCGGGTCGATTCTCTCAACGCTTTCGCAGCTGCGTCCGACGGGAGAGACTAACGTCGCCGCGGCGCTCGCACAACTCGCGGGAATGCTTAAGCGTGCGTCCCTTGTCATGGTCTTTTCCGACCTCTTGGGCGATCCGGAGGAAACGCTTAGAAGCGTCCATCGTTTACGCCACGCGGGTCACGACGTAATTCTCTTTCATATTCTCGGCGAGGCGGAGGCGCAATTTCCGTTCCGCGGATCCGTCGAGCTTGAAGACCCAGAGACGGGCGAATCGCTTGTGGTTGACGCCGATTCCGTCCGAGGGGATTATCTTCGCGCGCTTGAAGATTTCCGAGCGCGATTCCGCCGCGAGGCGTCGAATGCAAAGTTCGACTTCGTGGAGCTTGACGTGACGATTCCGTTCGACAAAGCTCTGCTTGAATATCTCATTGCCCGATCCAAACGCCGCTAAACGTCGCGTCTATGTCTAAAAAGTAAGGGCTGTTTCCAAAGGGTTTTGGGCCGTGCGTCGACGTTAGAACCGAGTTCTACGCGACTCGTTCTTCGACAACCGAAAGCGTCAAGAAGCAGTCCGTTGACGTCGGACGGGCTGAGCTCCGTATTTATTGGGCCCGGGCGTGCCGGGAATGAGCGTGAGGGCGGGAAGCATGAATGGAGCAGTGACAGGGAGTGTCAGAAGTAGATAACTGGGAGAGTTAAAGTCGTGAAAGCGCCTGACCGTGACGCTAAGAGTTGGAGTGAAAATGAACGCGAAGAAAAGTAAGAGCGTGAGCCAGAGTAAAGTGGCCAGACCGGAGCCCTTTCCATCATGCATGGAGGCAAAAAAGCCAGCCGCTACCAGCGCGAGAAAAAGAAATCCGCTGATGACGATAACTGATAGCATCCACAAGAGACACTCGGAACGAGAAGCGCGTCCGTACGAGTTAATATATTTTTTGAGGACTATCTTAATAGCTTCTAAAGGAGTGTAGGGGACGTCGGGGGCGCCTCCATAACCGTTAACGGTTCCGCCGCCTTGAGCGCCGACAGCGAAGGGATTGTCGACGTTTTCTGCGTCGTCGTGGAGCCGAGCGCCGCACAGGGTGCAGAAGAGATCAGATTCTGGGCAAGTTGAACCGCACTGAGGACAAATCATCAGGCTAGCCTCGTTCCAGACGCGCGGTCGAATCCCAAGCGCTACTTGTTCTTTTTACGGGACGGTTGCGCGCGGTGGAATATATTTTGCAACGTGCGTTGTAGCAATGAGTTAAGAATGAAGAAAGAGCAAGGTTCCAGAGCGTAATGATCGCCGCGGATTACGACTACTTTGAACGCGTGGACGAGCGTCCCGAGAGTAGTGAGACCGCGTCGACGTCGTAGCTGTTGCGCGCCCTGTTTTCCAGGCACACAACGACTTTCCCTGCCAGAAGTTCCTGTGCCACGACCCGGCCCTTGCCATCGGGCGTCATGACGGTTGAATCTATAGGCGGAGATTGCCGCTGAAGGTCGCGATAGACGTCGTGTTCGAACCGGAGGCAACACTTTAGCCTCCCGCAACGTCCCGAGACCTTCGTAGGATCGAGCGTCGCCTTTTGGAGCTTCACCATCTTCATGGAGACGGGCGGCATCGAGACGAGAAAAGTTCTGCAGCACAGATCGCGTCCGCAATCTCCGAGGCATTCGTACAGCTTAGTTTCGTCGCGAACCCCGATCTGTCTCATTTCGATTCGACTTTTGAATTCGGTGGCGAGGACTCTTACTAACTCTCGGAAATCAACTCGACCGTTGGCGACGTAGTAGACGACGATCCGCTCCCCTCCAAAGATCCGCTCAACGCAGACGAGCGAAAGCTTAATATTCATGCGCCGCACGATCTTTAGACAGCGATCGAAGTCGTTGCGCTCATTCGCCTTGATTCGATTGAGTCGTTCTTCGTCCTCGGGCGTGAGTC
Organism: Thermoguttaceae bacterium; assembly: GCA_050949645.1. Taxonomy (GTDB): domain Bacteria; phylum Planctomycetota; class Planctomycetia; order Pirellulales; family Thermoguttaceae; genus RUG369. The sequence goes on along the minus strand of JBMNGC010000001.1, from coordinate 2,518,281 downwards.
GACGAACGAAAGTAGGCTTATCAACCTGCTCGTTCTTGCGCTGCTCGTTCTTGCGAGGCGAACGTTTCTTCCTCGCTACGCATAGAACCGTCGCGAGCTCGTGGCCTCGCGACGTCTTGACGATGACGCGCGAGCCGTGTCCAAAGCTTGCGGAGTCGTCTCCGACGCACTCTATAATGCCGTGATTGCGCATTGCGCCGAAGCGAACAACGTATTTTTTCGTCATAAAAGAAGGACCTTCGCGAGCGTCGACGTTCGGTCGTCGACGCTCGGAGTGAAAAAGGTTTCCGACCGCGCCGCGCCGTCAGTATCGACGGTCCAGGCGCGTCGGAGATCGGCGGGATCAGAGTTCGTCGATCGGATCGTAGCCATTCTGATAGACCGGCTTAACCAGATCGGCGACGCCCGGCGTCTTAAGGTCGGCAAGGTTCGTGACCTTGAGGTTCTCCGCGTCCCATTCGATCTTTTCGCCCGTACCCTCGTTGGGAGCAGCCCAGACGGCAAGGTTGCCGAGCAGGATCGTTTCGGTAAGAGGACCGGCGTGATTCGGGAAGTTCGACCAGCAGACTTCCGGCTTGTCTTCCCACATCGCGGTGAACCATTCGAACTTATGGCGCGCGTCGTCGGTGCGACCCTGATCGTCCATCGGCGCGATAACGAATTCTGTCTGATCTTCGGGAAGCCTCGGAATTTCTTTGCCGCCCTCTTCTCGATAGGACGAACCGAGCGCCGCGCCCTTGGTTCCAACGACGAAGCATCCGCCTCCGCCGTCGACTCGGTCGAAACCGTACTTGGAGGTGAGCTCGGCGGCCGGGGTCTGCGAGGAGTCGTACCACACGAACTTGACCGGACCGCGCCAGTCGTTGGCGGGGATCTCGAAGGTGCAGGTCGAACTCTTCGGGAAGGAGTCGAAGTCGTGTCCGGAGCTGGTCGCGATGACGCTCGTCGGATCGCGCATATCAATCGCTTTGAAGATCATATTGACGTTATGGCAAGCCATGTCGCCAAGCGCGCCGGTTCCAAAGTCCCACCATCCGCGCCACTGGAAGCTGTGATAGATTCCTGGCCAGAATTCGCGTTTCGGAGCGACGCCGAGCCATTCGTCCCAGGCGATATTTTTGAGCGCTGCGGCGACCTGATTTCTCTTTTCCTCGACGAGTTCTTTGGCGACTTCCTGATCGTCTTCTTCTGCGAACGTTTTAGCGGTGAATTTTTCCATCGTCTCGGCGCGGTCGGGGCCCTGAGCCCAGATAGGACGGTTCGTCCACACGTGGACTTCCGTAACGTCGCCGATGACGCCGGCGCGAATCTGCGCGGCATTTTTACGTAGTCCGTCGTCGACGCTGCCCTGGTTACCCATCTGCGTGCAGACTCCGTGTTTCTTGGCGAGCGTTCCTAGCAGCCGCGCTTCGTAAATCGTGCGTGTGAGAGGCTTCTGCGTGTAGACATGCTTGCCCATCTTAATCGCGGCGGCCGAGATGATCGAGTGCATGTGGTCCGGCGTGGCGACCGTGACCGCGTCGAACTTGTCGCCCATCTCGTCGAAGAGATCGCGATAGTCAAGATACTTTTTCGCGTCTGGGAATTCCCGGCCCTTGCCTTCGAGGGTGTTACGATCAACGTCGCAGATCGCAACGACCTGGCCGTAGTAGCCCGACTGCGTGATATCGCCCGAGCCTTTGCCGCCGACTCCGACGCCGGCGACCGCTACGTCTTGAAGCGCCGACCCATATGAATGGTTGCGGAAATTGCCGGCAGAAACGAGAAAGCCCGCGCCTGCGACTGCGGACGCTTTAATAAAATCGCGTCGATTAGTTCTCATTGTTTTCTCCTCAGGATCATAGCTGACGCGCCGACGCCGGCCTCTTCGCTCAACGTTGGCAAAAGGAATAGAAAGACAAGCGACGCGGCGCGACGTCTATTGTGCATGATTGAGAATGAAAAATCAATAGTTTAAAGAAAAGGTCGCCGCGTTTCGTGAGAAGAAACGCGGCGACTCCTGGCCGCAATCTTCGACCGGGCGTTACCGCGTCGAACGGCGTTCCATACGTCCTCGACTTTCGCTATCAATGAGCTTCAACGACAAAGAATTGTTTTTTATCTTTTTTTCTGACAACCTCGAGCAAGGGAGAATCAGCGCGCAATTGAGCGCAATCAATGCGGCCCAAAAGAGGGACGCGGACCGGGCCCCAAGGGGGTCATGCCTCCAAAATGATTGGGGCCGGGGACGTGCGGACCGGGCCCAAAGTAGGGGTTCGGTTGGAAATTGTTCGGTCGAACAGGGAAGGGACCGACCCAGGGACTAGAGGCGGGAGCTGGCGAAACAACGATCTGTTTCGGCGCCGGTCGGGGCTTGTCGATCACCACGGGTTGAGGCGGCGCCGCAAGGTATGGCGCCGTGCGATACTCGGGGCCGTAGACGACTGTTTTCGGGGACGGCGCGACAAGGGGGGCGCCGGGCGACTTGTTCTCAACGGCGCCGGAGGAGGAATAAAGATCGTAGTAAAGGGAGGCGGTCGGATGGTGGAACGCCGGCGGCGCGACGGGTACGACGACGGGGCCGGGCGGCGAAGCATGCCGACGAGGCAACTCAATGGAGAAGGGCCCCCTGGAGAAGACGAAGTCGAACGCGCTCGCGGCGCTCGTCGACGCTGTAAGAGCGGCGACCGCTGCAAATAAGAGAACGAGAATTCGCGGCGTCTTGTTCATGGATTGCTCCTTCCTTAAAAAAACGCCGCGCCGAATGTCTCGGGCGGCGTTCGATTCGGTGACTGAAACGTTATGAAACCGAGGCGACGCCGCTCTAACGCGACGCCGGCTCGGGGTTAACGTTAGACGTCAGTTGATTGGTTCAGGTTCCACATTCATAGGGTTGACCGGCGTTTCGAGGAGATCGACGTCCAAAGGCGGCGCGACCTCGTCGACGGTCTGGACGGCGGCCGGTTCCGCCTTCGCAATTTCCTCGGCGCCATGCTGCTTCATGAGGTTGCCAAAGCCGACGATGATGGTCGAGTAAATGAGCGTAAAGATCGCGACGCCGAGAATGAACTTCGTGAAGCGGCTCGTACCCTTCCATTCGCGGAGACACAGGCCCCAGATCGAGCTGAAAATGATGATCGAAGCCATATGGAGCGTCCAGCTGGAGAACTGGTATTCGCCCATGCGCGTTTCGCCCATCGAGTAGAAGAAGAACTGGAAGTACCAGGTCGTCCCGGCGAGCGCGGAGAAGAAGAGGTTCCAAGCGTAGTTGATCTTGACCTTTTGACCCTTGCGGTCGGGATCGTTAATCGTCGTGGTGAAGAACTCATAGAGCGTGCTGTTCTTGAGCATCAGGAGCAGACACCAGATGAAGTTCGTCGTAAAACCTCCTAGAAGGACGACGCAGAGTTTCGGAAGTCCAACGAAGAGCCCTTTCGTAGCGAGGTCTTTCTGATCGGCGGCTGAGAGGGTCGGCTTGAGGAGCGCCTCGCCTTCCTTGATGAGCTTGGTCGCGTCGCTCGTCTTCTCCGCCGACTGGCTTTGTTCGAGAAGAGCCATAACCTGACTCGTCACAGCTGCGTCGTCGGATTTTTCGGCGAGTCTTGCGACCGTCGAGGATAAGGAGACGTTCGCGACCGGTTCCGCCGTCTGGAGACCGAACGCCATGCAGGCGCTGAAGAGTCCCGAAATGAGAGCGATGAAAATTCCTCTGGGGAAGTTAAATTCTTTAATCGCCTCTTTCTTCTGCTCTTCCGGCATTTCTCGTTCTTTGGACATGCCCGCGACGCCCGCGAGCACGACCCCAAGGAGGCAGACTCCAAGGCCGAGAATAATGACGGCATAGGGCGCTTGGGTCGTGAGATTCTCGATAAAATCGCCCTTGTATATGTCGGGTATGAGCGTACCGAGGACGGTGCACAAACCGAGCGCGACCGCCATACCTAGCGACATGCCAAGGTAACGCATCGTGAGTCCGAAGGTCAGACCTCCGATTCCCCAGAGCGCGCCGAACATATATGCTTGGCCGATTACTTCAGGATTGCTGCTCAGCACCGAGGTGATCGACGGAATAACGTTTTCCGAGAGGAGGAACGCCATAATCCATGGCGCGATAATCCAGGAAAAAAATCCGCCTGCGAGCCAATAAACTTCCCATGACCACTTGCGAACCGCCTTGTAAGGCACGTAAAAAGAACCCGACGCGAGACCGCCGAGCCAGTGGAAAATAACGCCGTAAACTACTTGTGGCATGAACCATCCCCTTTGCGAACGGACCGCAAATAGAAGCGGCGCCGCCTGATCATGATGACGAATCCTGCCGCTCAAACGCACGCTCGCCGTGCGGAGCGTGCGTTTAACGGCGTTCGACTTGAATTTTCACTGATTTTAAACAATGGCAATTTGAATTGCAAGACGCCAAGAGGCGCTTTATTTAGTTCTCGTCGAGATAACTTCGCGTGATTGACGCAAAATCGTCAAAGTACGGAACGTCGTTGAGGTCGAGAACTGGGAGGAACTCGTCGAGAACGGCGTTGGGATCGACTCGTCCCGTCTTTTCGAAGAATTCCCAAATTTTGGAAACGACCCAGTATCCCGTCGCGTCCGCATAGGCGAGCTCTTCCTGAGTCCATGGCGCGCCGTAGGCCTGGACGTCGGATGGCGTGAGCACGATAAAGCCGAGCGTCGCGTTTTCAGGAGGGGCGTCGACAATCTTCGCGAAGAGACGACGATAGAGGGGCAATTGGAGGTTGGTCCACCGTTTTTCCGAGCATTCCGAAAAGTTTTTGCCTAGCGCGACGGGTAACTGCGCGTCGGGGTTCATTCGGCCGCGATGACGCAGGTCGACCGCGTTGTTCGGGTTTGACGACAGGAGCGTCATTGTGTTCGTCTCGATGAAATCAACTCTCTTGTTCGCGGCCTGTTCGCCGTCGTTGTCTTTTTCATTCTTGTCGCGCCGACCGCCGTCGCTCCTTCCGGTTTGGGCGGAGTCGAACGTCTTGTAGTCGAAGACGTACCATTGTCCGGTATGATCATTGCGGTCGATCCGGTCGATTCGGCCGAAAATCTCCGAATCGTCGACGTTTTTTTTCCTCGCGCCGCCGTAAAGGTCCCCGAGCTCCGCGACCTTGAAGAACGCGGCGTCCTCGACGCGTGCGATTCGGAATCCCTGGTCGCGCCATTGCGCCTGCCAGGCTGAGAAGGAACGCAATCGCGCGCGGAGCTCTTCGATCTGAACGCGAACGAAGGGGGAGGAATAGTCGTTGAAGGCAAGCGCGGCGCGTTCGTCGAGGCGTTTCGAGAGCCAGCTGAAAATAATGTTCTCGTCTCGCGAGTCCCTGACCGTCTCATTTTTGCCGAAGTCGCGAAGAACGTCGTGAGCGATCGTCCCGAAACTAGCGGCGTCAAGCTCGTTCAGGTCTTGCGGCGCCGGGTTGAGTCGCACGTATTTTCTGAGGAAATAGCGATAAGGGCTTTGCAGGAACCTTTCGAAGTCCGTTACGTTCATGACGAACTTGCCGTCCGACTTATTGACGGAGATAGCGAGGGGCGTCGCGTCGTGGAGACGGATCGTTGGCGCTTGAAAGTCGACGCCGTCGCGTTCGGCAGGCTGATGATCTTGCTGGCGCGGGAAGGGACGGTCCTTATGCCGACGTCTTAGCTCTTCAAAGTTCTCGACGCCCGTCGAACCAAAATATTTGACGACTCGCGCGGGGACGTCTTCCTCGTCGGTGGCAAAGAGAAGGCGACTGGGGGTTCGCGGGTCCTTCTGCAACGAGCGTTTTCCGAAGACGACAAAGAACCCGGCGCGTGACTGAGCGAGCGTGTAAGCGAGATACGCGTCGCGCGCGAAAACTTGCGCCGCGTCTGAGATCCCAAGCGCCTTGCGCATCTCATTCGGCAGGAAAAGATCGCTGGAACGCGTCGACGGAACGATCCCTTCGTTGAAGCCCGTGAGAACACAGTATGGCGCGTCGTCAAAGAGAAGATCGAGCCAACCTTGGATTTCAACGACCTCCGAGCCGGGCGTCGGCGGAATCGACCTCCTGCTGATCTCGCTGAGTACGACGCGGATCGCGTACGATCCGGTCACGTCCTCCGCGCCGCTCCTAAGACTCGGGACTTCGTCAAGAGCGTCGAGAGCGCGTTTAAGATATGTGAAGAAGCCTGAAATCTGCGCCTCTTCCTCACGGCTTCCCTGCGCGCCTTCCACAATTTGTTTCCCATAGATCGCCTGAGCGAGCCCCGCGATAAAATCTGTCCATTCATGGAGCGGTCGCGAGACCTGGTAAGTGGAATATTCGACGTTCCCCGAGAGGGAAAGACGTTCGATATCGAAATCTTCCGCGTCGAACTTCATTTCTTCGACGGGCGCGTGTTCCGCGTCGACTCCCGAGCGTTGCGTTACGTTCGGAGCGATGTTGCGGAGTTTCGTACTTTCAATAAAGCCGTGCTTTCCGGGGACGCCATTCTCAGGATTTTGCCCCCAGAGGACGTCCTTGAGCGCTCCGTCGAGGATGTAGGTCGCTTTTCGGAGATTGAAGTAGTATTTTGCGCGTTTGTGGGAGCGCCAGGATTTGGAGTTTTCGTCGTCGGCGTCTTCGTCGCGTTTAAAGAACCAATGACCGTCAACGCGGGTCGGCAGGAAAGTTGAGCGATAATCGTCATAATCGCGCAACCATAACTCTCCGGAGATCGGGACGGCGCTCTCGCCGAGTCGGCCTCCCGATTCGAGTTCCTCCGCAGCTTGCGCGTCGGCGTCCGCCTGCGCCGCCTCGTCGAGCTCGCGTTGAAGCGTCGAGTCGGCGTCAGACCGCGAATTAGGAAGTTCGACTTGATCCCAAACACGGCAGAGCCAGCGTTCAACGTCGGGTCGACGGAGAATTTCGCCAAGGACGTCGTAGGAGCGCGTTTCAAGATAATCGGCGATAAGTTCAAGGGTTCGGTAGACGCGGTTTTGGGTCGCGGGCGAACCTTCGCCGTGGATGGTCTGGTAGCCGAGCTCCTTCATCTTGTCTTCGATAAAGGGGACGACCTCCGCGTCAGGCGCGCCGATCGTCAGCTGCTCGGGCTCGACGGGGGCATAATCCTGCGCGTCGGAGGCCTCATGGCGCCACGAGAGTTCTCGAGTAAGGAGCGCGACGGCTTCGCCCTGTTCCTCGGGGGAATCAACCTGGAAGATATTTTCGTCGGGAATTGGGAGAGTGAATTGGACGCGATCCTGGTCGAGCGCCGGATCCCAGCGTTGCGGAACGACGCAACCGAATTCGTCGAAAAACTCTTCGGGGCGCTCGCTAAAGTACCGTTCGAAGGATGTGGAGGGAAGGTTGGTCGCCGACGCCGTCGGCGCGTAGATCCAATACTCGACGCGGTCGCCGAGCGCGTTGAAGACGTCCTTTTGTTGACGATTAAGGTCGACTGCGCCGATCACAAAATATTCGCGGCGCTCGTCGCCGACGGAATCGAAGAGCGAGTTGCCGATTAAGCCTTCCCTAATCGCCATTTCTCGAGCGTCGTTACGATCGAGACGATCGCATTTTTCAAGTTCTTCGCGGTACAGCTCCCTGAGCGCGCCGAGCGCCTGCCATCGTCGGCGCTCGTCCACGAGGCCGCGAGCTTCACAGACGTTTGCTACGTCGCGCCACGTCTTGCGTTCGTCGGCGAGTTCCTGGTCGAGCGCGAGCATCGCCTGCGCGAGCTTGAAAGAACGTTGAGTATTCGCGGCGAGCTCTTGAAGGCGTTGCGTAGGATTGGCGCTCCCCTTTGCAAAGAGATTGGTCGCATGAAACGTCAGCTCTTCGTCTCTAAGGAGACCCTTATTTTTTCCATTTTCCGCACGTTTCCCAGTCAACAGAGCATGGAGCGCCCTGTTCTCGCAACAGAGGGACGTAAGGGAGTTCGCCAGGCGCCGCGGCTGGTCGTAGAGTTTTTCGGGCGCTTCGCCGAGCTGGAGGAGAGCGGGCGGGGTCCAGTCGGGATCGAAACGACCTGCGTTGACGCCCTCGTAGACCGCGCGGATAAGGTACGCTTCGAAGGTGCGAATCGCTCGTCGACCGGGGAGTATGCAAGCGTAACGAGCCATGTTTAGGGCGTTGGAACCGTCGGCGGCAAGTTCGATAAGGCGTTGCGCGACGGATTGCAGGAATGGAACGCTCTTGGCGTTTGCGACGTCGCGCGGAAAGAAAACTCGTTTTCCCATCTGATTGTTAGTCTAGTATTTATGTTGAGCGTTACGAGGGGCCAAGAATGTAGAACCAGTATCCGAGGAAGAAGACGAAGATGGCGAGGAGCGCCAGGAGAGTTAACAAAACCCTGTGCGAGTTCGGCTCAAGCGCGGCGTCCTTCTCTTGTGATTTACGCGCCATGAAATCGACGACTTCTTCGGAGATTGTCCCGTCGACCTCGTACTCTTCCCCGGCGCCGAAGTCGTGGTCGCACCATTCGCAATAACGCGGAAAGACGGGAATAAACGCTTCGGAGCAGATATAGCAGAGTAGCGCGGGCGGCCTGTCGAGTTCAGATTTTTCGAGCTTATGAGCGAGTTGCGCCCACGCGCGTCGACGAACTTGAGCGCGTTCTTCGCCCGATTCTCGCGATTCGACTTCAATAACGTCTTCATCATCTTCCCGCTGTACGCTGCAGGTTGCGCAGGCATGAGCGCCAGGGACGCGACTCGGCGGCTCCTTGATCGGCGGCGCGTTGTGGTTGAAATACTCTTGAGCCGCCAGAGGAAAGAGATCGCCCGACGATTTGCATATGGGACATCGGGTTATGCGTCGGCGACCGCATTGCGGGCATCGAGGCCAGAGCTCAAGCGCTTCATGGAATTCCTCTTTTTCCTCGAAACGATCGCGGTACTTCCATGCGGACTTGAGGAAATCCTCGTTCAGTGGCGCCGCATAGGGATTTTCTTCCAGTTCTCGTTTTAAGGCCATAAGAAATCACGCTCGACGCTTCGGAGTTAGGACGTGCAGTCTGCGAAGTTTTCAGCGGTTCGTGAACCAACGTCGGCGGACGTTCCAATTCGTCGCGTCGGCGGTCCAACCCCTCCGCTCTTATCTTATCCTGAAGGGGCGTCGGTGGCAATTGAGTCTGAAAATAAAAAGATCGCGTAAGGCGTCGATGGGACGCGCGAACGCGATCTTCAAGGGATGAAAGTTGAAGTCGAATCAGCCGATTCGTCTGCGCGAAGGGGGCGGAAGAAGCGAGGCGCCGTTTTTATCGACGACTCGAAGCTGGAAGATGGCGTCGGAGTCGGCGTCGCCGTCGCTCGCTGCGGAGCGTTTGGCTTTAGCTTCCGCTTTTCTTGCCGCTTCTCGAGCCTCGCGGACGGTAGGGAGGCATGAACGCTCCGTCGTAACGCCGCGCGTCGTGCTTGAAAGGAAACGCGCCATCTCGGCGCCGACGCCTTCCTTATAGTCGTTACCAATTTTTTCGACGATCTCTCGCCAGTTGAGATCGCTCTTATAAAGGATGCGATAAACCTCTTTAAGCGTCTTGACGTCCGTCGCGGTAAAACCGGCGCGACGCAGTCCGACGAGGTTCAGGCCGACGACCTGGCTCGAAAGTCCGTCGACGGTGACGAACGGGGGCACGTCGCGCACGAGGTGCGCCTGACCGCCGACCATTGCAAACGCGCCGATCCGAACATGCTGGTGCGCGCCCGCCGCGCCCGAGACAAACGCTCGACGTCCGACGGAGCAGTGGCCCGCGAGCATCGCGTTATTCGCCATAATGACTTCGTCGGCGACGTGGCAGTCGTGCGCGATATGGACGTTCGCCATGAGCATGCAGTCGTCTCCGACGACCGTCGAGTTTTCCGCATGCATCGAGCGATGAATGGTGACGTTTTCTCGGATGACGTTTCCGTCTCCGACGATCAGTCCTCCGCAGTCTTCCTCGCTGAGTCCGACGCATTGCGGGAGTCCGCCAATGATCGCGCCTTCGAAGATGTGATTATTCTTGCCAATGATCGTTTCCTTCTTGATCGTGACGCGCGCTTCCAGAATTGTGCCGTCGCCAATTGACGCGCCCTCCTCCACGATGCAGAAAGGGCCGATCTGCACGTCCTGACCAATCTTTGCAGACGGATCGACCAGCGCCAGCGTATGAATTACCGTTTCCATTCCCTCAGGCTCCGTTTTAGGGGTTCAATGCCTCTTCAGACCTGACGTTCGACGTTGATCGCCAGTTTCACGTGTTGTCTGGAAGCCGACCCGAGACGTCCAAACGGACGTCGGGCGCGCGAACGCTGCGTTTCCTTTCGAAGTATCCGCGCAGTTGACTCTTGCATATGCTAGCAAATATAACGAGTATAACAAATATCGAATTATTGATTTTTCATAATTTTTTCAAGTATTCGTACTTCAAGCGCATTGAGGGTTTCGGAGTGAGCGCTGAAAGGGTACAATAGAATGCAGGCTTATTTTCTCTAAACGTAACAAACATACCCCAATTATTTCGGAAAAACGTTTATTCTGAGAATGTCAAGCGCTGGAAGGAACTTGTTTCCGAATAGAGAAGAAAGGACCTTTTGTCGGCGCTCGCGCCATGCGCATGCATGCAGCCGCGTCGTCGGAACCGGATGTTAGCTCCAATGAGACGTTGCAGACAGCGTCCCGCGGCTTGCCTGCAAGCGTTGTGGAATCTTCATGAAGATCCGCATTACCCTCCTTAACTTGTTGATCATGATGAAAAAACTTACTTCTGCGACGACGTTTTTAGGCGCGCTGGCTCTTGTCGGCGCTCTTTCACTGACCGCTTTGAATGCGACTTGCGAGGCCGCCGCCCCCCCGGATGGAACGACGTCGCAGAAGGAAGTCGCCGGAAATACAAGTCCCGCCATCGTCGCCGTCACAACGTCGGCGGATCAGCCGCTTACCAATAGCGCGGACTGCGCGGTCGCCGTCGAGTCGGGGAGTGTGATCGCAGCGGTCGCTAAGTGTGTTGAAGTTGCTAAGAGAGACTATTCGCCTCGCTACGGTTCGCAAACGGGCGCGATTCGCGAGCAGCTTGTCGAGAAACTTGTCGAGTACGTGAATTACTCCGAAGCGCCGGGCCGGGACGACGCGAAGGCGCTCGTTAAAAAGCACCAATTTCCTATCCTTATTAATCTTGCTGAAGAATCGCCGTCCCTTTTCCGTTCGCGACTTCCCGCCGTTGTCGAGGCGCTCTCCGACTACGCGATGCGTTCCCCCGGGAAGAACGTCGAACGAGAAAAACGCCTCGCCGTCCTGATGAGTTATTATCTTGCGGTCTTTGAAGCGTCCGATTCGAAGACGCTTACGGAAGACGGAGCGCTCGAAACGCAGGACGAGTCCGTTTCCGAATCAGTCGACGACGAGCAGACGGAAGAGATCTCGGAGGAGGAGATCGAGCTCGAACGACAGGAAAACTTCAATTATTACTGCGACGAGCTCCTTGAGGCGGTTAGCGCTTACTTCACGGGCGAAGGCGACAGCTCGATCGACGAAATCTCCGCCGCGCTCGGCGAAATGCGCTATTACCAGGCGGAGTCGCCCGCGGTGACAAGACTGACGGAATACTTGCATAGCATCCTTTGCGGTCAGAATTTCTATCTCGAAGCGAGCGAACGGTTTCTTACCGCTTTTACCTACAACGACGTTGACGAAAGCTTCTTGGTGAACGAGTACATCCGCGGGACGCTCGCGAACGGGAACGGTAACCTTCGCGGCTACACTCGCGTCGATGTCCAGCCGAATGAGAATCGCGCACAAATGTCGATCTCGCTCATCGCGAACGTCTCGACTCGAACGATCGGCGAGAATCGCGGAGTCTTTGTCCACACGGACAACCTTGGCTCGGTGAACGCGATCAAGCCGATGTACCTCAATCCGGACGGGCTGATTTCAACGCGCGCCGCCGTCGCTAACGCGAATATGAAGTCGACGGTTCGCGGGATCAGTACAAACCGCGTGGCGCTCTTGGGCGGCGCGATCATCCAGAATAAGGTCTCGCAGGAGCTGCCGTTCTCTGAGCGCGACGGCGCCGAACGAATGAAAGCGCGCGTCGCGAGACAGCTTGACGAGCAGGCCAACGCGCAGATTCTGGAAATGAACCGACGCGTAGAACGCATGGAGATCGGTTCGGCAACTTCCATGATTCAGAAGCTCAAGTCTCGAACCTCCGCCGATCGTCTTTATCTCTCTTGCGTCCTCGGGCGCGGACTCCAGTTTTCCGTTCCCAAGACGGAGTTTGACGCGAAGCTCAGCGAACTGCGCAGGCAGAATAGCGTCGAGGAATTCCAGAGCGGTTATGCGTCGGCGAAAACATCGGAGCCGAGTACGCAGCATTATATCGACCCGCACTACCGGACGTATTATGCGCCCGCCTTTACGCCGCCGGCGCCGCGCCGAGTTGACAATTCGGCAATAACGACAAACTCGACGGCGGCTAGCCCGCGCTTCGAACCTTTCCGTCCAATCCGGAACGCGCTTTCCAGGAATCAGTCGCCGGAAACTCCGGAACATGACTTGGTCGTTCGCTTCCATCAGTCTGCGCCGAACAACGCGGCGACGATTGCGCTTACCGGCGCGCTCTTCGGGCCCGGTTACGACACGATCGACGACGTCATCCTGCGCTTTCCGGGCGTCGATCCTGCCGACATTAAAAAGGCGCTCGTTCCCTATGAGCCGCAAGGTCAGCGCGACCTCGACCCTGACGACCACGTCCAGAGAGTTTTCATTCGCTTTGACGAGGTTCAGCCCTTCTCGATGCGCTTTGAAGACGGAGCGGTCACAACGTTGCTGCGCCTTTCCTCGTGCGACGTCGACGGGACGGAATGGGGCCCGGTTGAAGTGCGCATGGTCTATCGTCTCGAAGAGCGCGGCGACAAGTTCGCGTTCGTTCGCGAGGAACTCGAGGTCCTGCCGCGCGGCTATCAGGAAGGCGACCCCGTCTACGCTCGATTCCACACCTTCCGACGCATCTTTATTAAGCGTTTGGAGGCGACCATCAACGACGAATACGTCATAGAGCCGCTCCCGGTCGATACCGTCGCGTCCACGCACAACCGCGGTTCCCTGGTGCCCGTCAACATTGAGATCGAGGACGGCTGGATTCGGGCAGAGTTTGACCTCCATCCCAACGAAGACAAGGGCGAAGGCGAGTCGGACCAGGTCGCCGTCGCCAGATAACTTGGAAATTCTTCATACCGAAAGCCGACGCGCTGATCAGAGCGCGTCGGCTTTTTCGGTTTCTTGCGCCTGAAAATCCTGACGCGTCGTACTTTTTTCAGCGCCTTTCGACTATTGACGCGTTTAACGCAAATTTAGAAAAATCGCGTTGCCCTTTTTCTTGGAAAATCAATCAAAATTTGCGTTGAATTCCCTGTTTTTCTATTCCTCCTGCCGCTCCTATTTTCTGTAGAATGCAGGTTATGGAATCTTATGATTAGAGCAAGTACGAATAATCGGTAAAGCTTTAATCGCCTTGGTCAAAATTTGTCAAAAAACATACATTTTCATTGCTATATTTGGGCGAATCGGGTAAACTGTTCTAAAATCCGGATTTTTCGTTTTTCAGACAGGAGAGGAAGTTTTAGAGACGCGATAGCGCGGGGTTTTCTGCGTCATGCAGGACTCTTTTTACTTTAGGCTGTCGTCTTCTAGAGAAAAACGTTACATTGCATTTTTCCGTTGAAGCGTCTTTCCGAACTGGTTGGATTTCCCCTTGATGATCGGCGTCGAGGGACTTCTTCGAGCGGCGAAGGAGCGAGACGGCTTGTTCGCCGTTCTCAAGCGCGCGTGGGCGTGCATGAGAAGGTTTCGCGACGTTAAGATACGGACGCAACGGAAGGGAATTGCCGGCGCACGGTTTCCTGCGAGGAGTCGCTATCCACGCAGTCCGTCGCCGCGTTCCATGCGATACATTTATTCCCATCCCCGCATGATCTTTCGCTTCGAGCGACGGTTCGAAGCCCCGTAAAATTTGCGGGAATCTTTCGTTCAGGAGTTTATGATGAGCTTATTCAATCGTTTTAACGGCGACTTGCGCAAGGGCGAAGGCAACCGTGAAAAGAAAGTCGTTCGCGGGCGTAAAAACGACGTGGGGAACCGTCGCGCGAAGAGCGATCGCTTCTCCCTGACCGAACGCAAGCTGGGATTGGAATCTCTTGAAGAGCGTCAGCTCCTGTCCGTCAATCCGATTGGGAATGCGGAATATCAGGATATCAGGGACTCCTACTCCGATATTTCGCTGCCAGAAGATCTCTCTCAGATCAACGTTATCGAACTAACCGACCTCAGCGCCGCCTCTCTCCAGGCGGCGGTTGATTTTGCGGCCACGACCGAGAGCGACGACCTGATCGTCGTTCGCACTGACTCGGAAAATTACACGATCGATCTCGAGTCGACTGCGATTACGATCAACATTGACTCTGAGAAATACGGGGAGCTGACGATCCTGGGGCGCGGAACTGACGTCCTGACGATTGAGGCCGTCGATTCCAACGCGTTCACCGTCCTCAACGGCGACGTAACCTTCGACGGCGCGCTCATCTATAACTATACTAATGCCGAATTCTCAGGCGATATGATCGTCTCGACGAGAGACGCGAACGTCACGCTTGGCGACTCGCTTGTCATCGTTAAACAGATCGCGGCCACTGACCCGGTTACGGGCGACGTCACGACGAGCTACCAGGTTGATCGCGTCGCGACTCCAGAAGAACTTGAACTCGCCGGCATGTCGAACGCGACCGCCGTTAGCGCGTATCGAACGATCGCGAACCCCCATACGGACGGCGAAGACGACTTTAACGCGGTGCGTAATAGCGTGCACTGCGTCATGCGTACGCAGTACGACTACTTCGGATACGACCCGGCGACTTATATGGCGGTGGGCGGCGGTCAAATCTACGACGCGGAATGCCCGGGATACGCGGGCTGGGTCGGTACGGTCGCCAATATGCTCTCTTATACGGGCTGGGCGCAGCAAGCGGGCTTCTCCCGGACGATGACCTTCGCCGACGGTTCAACGCGCACTTACGACAGCGTTGAAGACGCCGTGGCCGACTACTTTATGAATGCCTTCATAGACGCCGGCGGCGGAACCGCATATTGGAACGGCCTCAACGGGGCGAATATTCTCGATTACTTTTTCTCGGGAGACGATCAGAACGCCTTTGGACGCAATCTCGCTCATCTTACGAACGAAATTGAAAGCGGCGGATTCTTCCAGACGCTCGACTTCGGTAAAGTCGGCGGCTACACGCCGGCGAGCGACTCGATGCTTCAGGAGATGCTCAGCGCGCTGCGCTATGGAAACGCGGTCACGATGGAAGTGGAGACGAGCGACTCCTATGGCAACGTCTCTCGCGAATATCTTTCCGTGTGGGGATACGTCTACGACCCCGATTCGCGTGAATTTTTCGGTGGCTTGACAAACGAGTCCGCGACGACTGTCGGGTTAATTTGTTCCAATCCGCTCAAGGGCTCCTATGAGCAGGAAGTTACGGATTCACGCTATGATAACGAACAGGATAATCCGCGGACGTTGAGGCATTACGTCGATCGCGACTCGACGCCCGGCGACGTCTACGACACCTACCACACCTATCTGTTGACTGGCGCCGGTGCGGATCTAAGGCTCGTTCACGCTCCGTACACCTACCTCGACGATAACGGCGGAGTGCACGGGGCGATCGATTTCCCCGAAGGCTTTAGTTTCTACGGACAAAATAACCAGAGGTACAACACTTTTACTTCCCGTGTTGTCGGTTTCTCATGGTTGCAGCAGTATAACGACAAGCTGTCGTCGGTCCCCATCACGGAAGAATCCGTCTTGTCTCTCGAAAGCATGCCGGGCAATACGGATAATGTTATCTACCTCCATTTTGGCGGCGTTGAAGGAGAAGGTTGGGACGGAAACGAGCACCCGCAGTTCAACCTTGACAACGTTGACGGGTTCGGCCCAACGGAACTCAAGATCATCGAAGAAGTCTACCGCCGCGTTGCCGAAGACTACGCGCCCTTTAACGTTAACGTGACGACGAACGCGGACGTCTGGGAGGCCGCGCAGCGAGGTATTCGCTGCGTCATCGGCGGTTACGATCCCGATAAGGGAGGCGTCTCCCACGTCGGCTCCTACGGAGACGGAAAAGCGGACAACTATGTCTATCCCTTCTCGCTCAATTTGAACCCGAAGTACATCGCGGAAGCGGCGACGCATGAAGTCGGTCACGCCTTCGGACTGAGCCACGACGGTTACGAGCACAACGAGTACTACTCAGGCCAATATAGCGGTAATACGACGTGGGCGCCGATCATGGGTACCGGTTATTACTCCCTGATCACTCAGTGGAGTAAGGGCGAATACGTCGGCGCGACGCAGTTGGAAGACGATATCGCGATTATTGCGGCGAACGTAGGATATCGCGACGACGAGATCGGCGATACGATCGATACGGCCGCCGACCTCAGAGACTACTATGTCGACATTGACATTAATACCCCGAGCTCGACCGCCGGTACGTATTATGTCGAGAACTACGTCATCAAGGATACCGACTACGACGTTTACTCCTTCGTTTCCAACGGAGGAACCTACGTGGTCGACGTCAGCGGCGACGGCTACGACGACCGCTTCATCGACCCCGATTACAGCTGGACGTACCGTCGGCATGCCGATACGGAAAACGCCGTTTTTGCCGGCCTGTACTACGCGCAAACCTATGACTACACTAACCTGAATCTTAAGGTGGAGCTCCTCGATTCTGACGGGGAAATCCTGCTCCTCGACATGAACGGAGACGTCCTGAAACTCTCCTTCGGAGAGTCGATTGTCGTCCGAGATTCAGACTACTATTTCTACGTTGTCGACCAGTTTGGCAGGAAGGTCTACGACGAAGACGGAAATCTCAAGGAAGGATATCAGGCGGTCGACGATTCCGTTTTCTCGACGTTCTCGCACTTTGTCACGCCGGAGCTTGAAGCGGGCGAAACTTATTACATCCGCGTCTCGGGCGTCGGTGAAGGCAACCCGGCCACGACCGGTTACTCCGATTATGGCAGCTTGGGTAAATATACGCTCCAGATGCACGAGAGCTATGAGAACTTCTATCTTGACGACGAGCGCGTCGACGTCACCGACGTCACCTACGCCACCGGAGTCGACAACGTCCTTAACTGGCGCGAAGCGTTTGTTTATGCGGGCCGTCGCCTTGAAGACGGATCGACGTTCCTGGGCAACACGCTTACGTTCAACGAGTCGCTCGCCGGTTCGACGCTCACTCTCCAGGATACGCTGCACTTCTCGCGTTCCACTTCGATCGTTGGTCAGCCTTACTCCGCCAAGCGTTTCGTCCTTGACGCGATGGACGCATGGGACACGGAACACGACCGACCCGGTATCACGATCGACGCTCAAGAAAAGTTCCGCGCCGTTTACGTCGACAACACGACGATCGAAATGTACGGCTTCACGATCACAGGCGGCGTTGCGGAAACGACAAACGTCATCTACCTCTACTTTGGCGGACTTGCGGAAGGCGATACCGGCTGGAGCGGCGAGCTTCATCCCGCTTACGATATCGACGGCGACCCCACGACGTTCTCCGAGGAAGAGCTGGAACTTATCAACCAGATCTATCTGCAAGTCGCGGAAGATTACGCGCCTTACAACGTGACCGTCACGACGGATCAAGCCGTCTTTGAAGCGGCGACGAACGCGATCCGCGTCGTGGTCGGCGGCACGGGCAACGGCCGCGGCGGCGTGGCGTACATGAATTCGTTCGGGACCTCGAAACAGGACTGCTACGTCTTCCCGAACAGCGTTGGCTCAAGAAGCGCAAAGAATATCGCAGAGGCCATTACGCATGAAGTCGGCCACACGCTTGGGCTTGGACACGACGGTCTCAACGACCAAGAATATTACGGCGGTTCGTCGCTCTGGGGCCCGATCATGGGCTCCGCCTATGGGCCGATCCTTTCCCAGTGGAGCAAGGGCGAGTACGCGGGCGCAACGAACACGCAGGACGACGTCTCGATTATCGCCGGGCGACTCGGATTCAGAGAGGACGACCATGGCGATACGATGATGGAAGCGTCGCCGCTCTCAAGTTCTTATCTGCACACGGGCAACCTCATAGCGGACGGCCTCATCACCGACGAGAACGACGTCGATTTCTTCCGATTTGTCGCTACCGACTCGAGCTATGTGATCGACGTTTCCGGATCGGGCGCCGACTTCTCTAATACAAATGAGAACGGCTATGCGGCGAGCCTCAATTACACCAACCTCGACCTTCTCGTCAAAGTTTACGACGAGTCGGGAACGCTCATTTATACTTGCGACCCAACGGACTCCTTCTTCGCGCATTTCCAGATCGACGATCTTGAAATCGGCGACACTTATTACATCAGCGTCGAAGGTACCGGATTTGGCGACCCGACGGTCCCCGGAGAGGGCTATTCCCCCTACGGAAGCATTGGACAGTACTTCGTGACAATGGCGGCGACGACGCTCGAAAACTTTGTCGGCGAAGAGCGTTATCAGTCCAGCGTCGGCAAGAAAGCGATTCAAAACGGCGCTGTTAACGCAAATTACCAAAAAGGTCAGACTTACGACCAGGTTGGTCAGACGAATAACGGCGGCGGTATATATAACCACTACGGCTGGCTCACCATTGGCAACTCTGTGATTGCCGGTAACCGCGCGTACAAAGCGGGCGGCGGTATCTACAACCAAGGCGGTGAATATAACAACAGGGACCAGCACGACGGTTGGCTGTACCTCGTCAATACGGAGATCGTTGGCAATATCGTGACCTCCGAAAACGCCATCGGCGGCGGTATCTACAACGAAGACGGCGCCGTCGCAACCCTTGTCAACGTCACGGTTGCCGGCAATAAGGGCGGCTATTCGGGCGGCGGTCTTCAGAACGCTGGTCGCGTCGAAATGTACAATACGACGATCGCCGAGAATACGGCGGAGTATGGCGCCGACGTCTATACGGAGAGCGGCAATTCCACGCGAGCATACAGTTCGCTCATCGGCGACGAGTCGCGTAACGCGAGTCTCCTCGCGCAACGCGGCGGCCAGGATACGATCAACGCCGACGGCTACAGTATTATTGGTACGTCGCAAGGAACGTCGCCGAGCTCGCCCGTCGTGAGATACGACGGCGGCTACGTCGCTTATCGCGACTACGACGTCGCCGACTGGTCGACAGATCTTTGGAGGGCTTGGAATCTCCGTCTGACCGCTGACTCGCTCGCGGTCGACCTAGGGACGAATCACCTTTCGACCACCATTGACTACACAAATCCCAGCGTTCGCGCGAGCGCCTACGCCAGGTTGGGTATTACCCGATACGTTACGGAATACCATAACGACCTTGCCGGCCAGGCGCGCGTCGGAGGTTCTACGATCGACGCGGGCGCCTACGAACTCCTGTCCAAGCCCGAGCTCACCGGCTACGTTCCAACCTCGGCGGGCTCAGACGTAGTGAACAACTGGGAGCACTCGATCGTCGTGTCCCGCGCGATCGACGACCAGACTGGATCGATTGCCCCGTTCCTCGTCGACGAAAAGCTTTATCTGAACCTCTCGTTCATTAACGAAGGCGCGAAGATCACACAGAACTTCGAGACAACCGTCTATCTCTGGAAGTGCGACGCCTACACGAAACGTGCAGAAATGTACGATCAGGCGACCCAGGAAACGGGTCTGCCTATCATGACCGTTAAGGTTGAATTCGACTCCGATGGCGCGATGCCGGGCGGCGGCGCGTCGATCGTCTGCACGAACCTTTCTACCGGCGCGGTTCAGACGCTCTACTACGACGGTTCTACGAGCTATATGATCGTAGAAAACGTCGAGCTTGGCACGATTGAAGAGCTCGTCGCTGGGCTCATTGAGCAGGGGAAACTCGAGGCGCAGAACGAGGAAGGCTACTACCTCTTCGGATACGGTATCGACTCGACAAATGTGATCGACGAGCTGCGCGAGAACAACAACTTCTTTAAGACGACCTCCTATTTCGACGTCGTCGAATCGCCGGTTTCCCTCAACGACTCCATCGTCGTTACGACGAATCTGGACGTCGTCGATCCGTACGACGGACTCATTTCGCTCCGTGAAGCGGTCGAAATCTACGCTGGAAGCTATTACTATAGCGAAGTTGCGTTGCAGGAAGGCGACACGTTTGAAGCGAACGGCGTGACGTACGTCGTTCATGACGGCAAGTTCTACGTCGACATGACCTCAGCGTACCATGTCTATCCGGGCGAACAGTTCTACGTCGACACGACGGTCGAAACGTCGGCGACATGGAACGAGGTCAGGGGATACTTTGTCGACGCCGAGGGGCTCGAAATTGACGTTCCGATTGGGACGACCCACACCGTCGACGACGTGACGTACGTCTATAATGGAACGGATTGGCTCGATTCCGAGAACAACGTCTACAATTTCGCCAACGGCGAGGTTGCGACCTGGACCGCCGACGTCACGGTGACCGTCACTTACGTTCAGAACGTTTACGTCAACTCTGAGAATAAGACGGTCGACGTTCCTGAAGGGACAACCGCGCGTATCGACGGCGAAGATTACGTACTTGTCGACGGCGTTTGGACGCGTACCGAAGTGACGAACCGCTATGGACGCGACGAGATCCAGAGCATGGGCGTCTTCACGCTTGCGGACGGTTCGGAAGTCGCGGTCGTCAACGGCGTTTTCCGACGCGTCGCGACGAACGACGTCGCTATTATTCGCGACGGCGACGTCGTCACGCTCGCGAACGGCGAAACGGCGGTCTATGACTACGCTCAGGACCGCTTTGTCGTCACCGAAGTAACGACGTGGGACCTTACCGACGGCGATCTCGTTGTCATCGACGGCGAAACCCTCACGTTCGTGACCGACGACTACGTCGATCTTGGCGGCTACGAGTACATGCTTGAAGAAGGGACCGAAGTTACGCTTACTAACGGCTATAAGGTCGTTTATGAAGGCGGAAAATTCCTTTACAGCTTCCAGTCTCAGACCACCAGCAAGATCGCGGCGGGTTCAGAAGTTATCTTCAATGGCGAGTCTTACACCTACAAGGCGGGTCTTGCGCTCGTACGACGCGTTTCCCGCGAGTCGAACGCGGTCGTCTTTGACCCCGCGCTCGACGGCTCGACATTTGTCCTCGTCGACGGCCCTCTCACGCTCGACAAGACCTTCACGCTCGATTGCGTCGATCCGGACGGCAACCTGCTCGACCTGACTATCACGAGTAGCACCGACGATCCGTGCCTCTTCTCGATTACGAAAGACGCCGACGCGACCGTCCTCAACTTCAAGTTTGTCAACGCTCACTCGACGGAAGCCGGCTCCATCTTCGAGAACGAAGGCGAGCTGACCGTTCAGAACGTTCTCTTCTCTAACAACGTGATGGAGAAGGGGAACCTCATTTACAACGCTGAAAACGCGAAGCTTACCGTTCTGAATTCGACCTTCGAGAACAATACGGCGATTGAGGGCGCGCTCATTTATAACCTCGGCGACGCGTCGATTATCGGAACTTACGACGAAGAAACAGACACGACCGTCTACACGAGCTTCATCGGCGATTCCGCCTACCTTGGTCCGATCTACAGCGAAGACGGCGAGCTGAGCGTCCAGTACGCGAGCTTCCAAGAAACGTCCGCTGAAAACGGCGGCGCGGTTCACGTGAACGGCGGTTCCGCGATCATTGCGAACAGCGTCTTCGAAGAAACGAGCGCGACCGATATGGGCGGCGCGATTTTCGCGACGAACGGCGCCAACCTTCAGATCGACGAAGCGCAATTCACCAATACGACGGCGACAGACGGCGGCGCGCTCGTCGCTCACTCGGGCTCGACCGTCAATATTGCGGCGACAACCTTCGACGGCGCGACCGCGACCGACAGGGGCGGCGCAATCCTTAACGTTGCAAGCGTCGTCAAGGCGGAAGATTCGATCTTCGCTAACGCTAGCGCGACGAACGGCGGCGCCGTCTATAATTCCGGCGATATGACCTTCGTCTCGTCCGTCTTCGACGGCAATACGGCGGCGGAACAGGGCGGCGCGATCTACTCTGAAGACGCGTCAGGCCTTACCTTCCAGGCGAATGAAGACGGCGACCCTGCGGTGATCTTTACGAACAACGCGGCGACCGACGGCGGAGCGTTCTACTCTGAAACGCCGGTCCTCGTCGATGGCGATCTCATTGCGACGGGCAACACGGCGTCAGACAGCTTCGGCGCGGGCTACGTCCACGGCAGAATGACCGTGACGGGCGCGGCGACGTTCGAGAACAACTCGGCGTCGAACGTTGGCGCTCTCGGCGTGATGGCGGAAGCGGAGTTCGGCGCGACGCGATTTGCGAACAACTCGTCGACGGGCGACTATGGCGCCGCGTACTTCGGTACGAGCGCGACGGTCGAGTCCCTTGAGCTTGTCGACAACGTAACGGCGGGCGAAGGCGGCGCCTTGACAGTCCTCCTGTCGCTCACGATTGGCGATTACGCTCTTATTTCCGGCAACGTGGGAGGAGGAATCGTCGCGAGCGACTCCGTACAAATTGGCGGCGACGCGACGATTCACGATAACCAAGGCGGCGCAATCGTCGCTGGCGAGTCCGTCGTGATCGACGGAGACGCGGACGTTCGTCGCAATACGGCGACGGAAGGCGCCGCGATCAACACGAACGGCGCGCTGATTATCTCAGGCTCGGCGGTCGTTTCGAGCAACAGAGCGACCGACGGGTTCGGCGGCGCGTTCAAGGTCGGTTCCTTTGAGATCAAGGGCGAACTGACCGCGTCGAACAACTCGGCGACCGACGGCGGCGGATTCGTCTACTCGGAAGGCGACGTCAAGATTGTCGGCGGAACGCTCAGAAATAACAGAGCGTCCAGAGGAACGGGCGGCGCGATCTACGCTAACGGCGAAATTTCAGTCGCTTACGCTCACTTCTTCGACAACCGTGCGCTCGTCAACGCCGGCGCGATCTACGCCGCTGGCGGCCTGAAAGCGACAAACACGCTCTTTACGACGAACAGCGCGGTCCGACTTGGCGGCGCGATCTATGCCGAAGGCGAGACGAGCCTTGTCAACGTCACGATTGCGGACAATACGGCGCAGGACGGCGCGGGCCTTTATAACGCCGGCGTCGCGACCGTCGATAATTCGATTCTCGCGAATAACGTCGCGGCCGGAACGGGTTACGACCTCTTCACAGCGACAGACGCGACGACGACCCTCCGCAACTCCTTGCTCGCGAACGTTGCGAAGTACGGCGACGTGATCTACACGCTCGACGCCGCGTATCGTTCGCTCCTCGGCGTCGATCCCAAGCTCGACGAGAATTATAGATTGACCGCTGGATCCGTCGCGATTAACGCGGGCTCCAACGAGCTCGACGGCGACGCCGAAACCGACCTGGCAGGCGCTCCGCGACGCGTTGGTCTGACGATCGACGGCATTGTGCGTTCCGTCGACATGGGCGCTTACGAATATGAGACCATTGTCGCGCCAGACCTCGCCATCGTCGAAGATTCGGTCGACTACTGGAAGACGGAGGTTCTTGTCGGCGACGAATTGATTCAGCTCGACTACTTCCTCTCCGATAAGGACGTCTGCATTGACTTCAACGTCAAAAATATCGGCGACTCGACCGTTATCGACAACTTCCATTACAACGTCACGCTCGTCGGCGTCGACGCGTCCGGAGAAGTCGTCTATGAAATGACGCAGGACGCGCTCTCCTACGCGAAGAACTTCGACGTCTTCGACTGGCTCAACCAGGAAGACTGGATCGACGCGGGCTCCGAGCAACGTCTCTTTGCCAATTTCGGGATCCTGCCCGCCGGTTTCTATACGGTGACGGTGGCGCTCGACGTCGAAGGCGTCGGCGATATTTACG
Organism: Thermoguttaceae bacterium; assembly: GCA_050949645.1. Lineage (GTDB taxonomy): Bacteria > Planctomycetota > Planctomycetia > Pirellulales > Thermoguttaceae > RUG369. Next base: position 2,494,412 of record JBMNGC010000001.1, on the reverse strand, counting down.
AATGGGGCGAAGAAGACGGTTATGAGGGCGAGGACAACAACAACCTCTATACGTCGACCTTCACCGTTCGTGAAGCGCCAAGCGTCGTGGTAACGACGGCGGAAGATACCGTCGATTCGACCGACGAGTTGACCTCGCTTCGCGAAGCGATTGCGGCCGCAGCTGATTGCGATTACGTCATGACCTTCCTCGTTGAGGATGGAACTCAGTTCACGACGGAATCGGGAGAGGTCCTGACCGTCTCCGACGGATGGCTCGTCCAGACGGTCGACGTCGTCTACAAGGACGGCGTACCGGTCGACCTTCAGGATGGCGACGAATTCCTCCTCAATGGCGAAACGATCTACTACCATTACCAGCTTAATGGCGGTTACTTCGCCTATGAGAACGGCGACGTCGCCGACGTCTCCGACGGCGTCATTACCTATCCCGACGGAACGAGCGCGAGCTTTGAGCTCCAGACGAGCCAGTATATCCATTACGTCGACGGTTCCGAACTCAACGAACAGGAAGGCGCGCGGTACACGTACAACGTCCTGCGTCTCAACAGCGGCGACGTCGTTCTCGAAGACGGTATGGAATTCGACGTCTCGAACGTCAAATTCACCTACATCCAGAACGGGACCTATCCCGGCGGCGCCTTCCTCTTTGAGGACGGCACGATCGTTGAGTACGAGAGCGGCGCTGAGCTCGCCTTTGCGAATCTCGCTATCGGCGCGCTTTCAACTCGCAACGCGCGCGTTGAAACCGCGATCAAGCTCGAGGACGGTTCGATGCTCCTCGTCGAAAACGGAATCGCGAAGCAGACCTATTCGATCGGTTCCGACGTCGTGTTCGCGGAAGACCTTACGGGCTCGACCATCACGCTCGACGCCGAGAAGGGCGAGCTCCTCCTCGACGGCTATGCGAACCTTGGTCCTCGCGCCGATAACGGCGAAGATCTCTATGTCCCGCGCAACGTCTCTATCTTCGGCGAAGATCGCGAGATCGTCGTGAGCGGCGATATGCAGACGCGCATCATGAATATCGCGGAAGAGGTGACGAGCGTCATCTCTGACCTGACCCTCGAAAAGGGCCTCGCGGAGATGGGCGGCGCGATCCTCAACAACGGGAACGCGACTCTTGTTAACGTTAACTTCAACGAGAACAGCGCGATATGGCAGAAATCCTCCTCCGGAGGCGATACCCTCACGTCCGGTCTCGGCGGCGCGGTCGCCAACTATGGCTCGTTGGTCGTCGACGGCGGCGCCTTCACGAATAACGGCGTCCTGCCCGGAAGCGAGGCGGATCAGGAACTCGGCGGCGCGACGGAATTCGGCGGCGCGATCTACTCCGCAGGCGATTTGACGATCGCGAACGCGAGCTTCACGGGCAACAGCGCGTATGCAGGCGGCGCGGTCGCGGCGATCGAGGGGACCTTGACCGTGTCAAAGTCGACCTTCGATTCCAACACGGCTGAACGCGCGGGCGCAATCTACGCTCTCGTGCCAACGACCGTTATCGCGAGCTCCTTCACGAGCAACTCGGCGCAAGCGACGAGCTATGCGTCTCGCAACATGAACGGCGGCGCGATTTACGCTCGCGAAGATATTACCTTTGAACTCGATCCTGAATCCGAATCGACCGTAGCGGTTATCTTCGACGGCAACTCGGCCGAAGTCGCGGGCGCTCTCTATGCTGAAGGGAACGTGACGGCAAACGGCGATATTGTCGCGACGAACAACGCGGCGATCAAGAACGAAGAATACGCGATCGAGGTCGCCAACAATTACGGCGCGTTCTACGTCGCTGGAACGCTTTCTGTCGACGGTTCCGCGACCTTTACTGGAAACTCCGCGGACGGCAGTTACGGCGCGCTCTACGCGTCGCGAATCGACGTCACGGGCGACTTGACGGCCAACGACAACACGGCGAAGGGTAACGTCGGCGCGTTTTACGCCGCTGGCGCTACAATCGGCGGAAATCTGACGGCGAACAATAACGAGGCGCAAGACGGTTCCTTTGGCGCGGTGCGCCTGACCGGCGATCTTGACGTCGGCGGCGACGCGACGCTCAACGGCAACAAGGCGAAAGCCGTTTATGGCGCGATGTTTGTTCGAAACTTGACGGTCGGCGGCGACCTTGAAATGTCAGGAAACTCCACCGAGGGTTCCTATGCCGCCGGACAGGTCGTCAACGCTCTCAATGTCGCCGGTTCCGCGACCTTCGACGGCAACACGGCGAATGGCGCAGTCGGCGCGATCATGACGAAGAGTTTCGTCGTGGGCGCAGACGCGACCTTCACGAACAACCACGCAGGCAGTAAGTACGGCGCCGCATATATCGCCGGGTTCACCGAGATCGGCGGCAATGCGACGATTTCCGGCAATACGTCGGACGGCGACGTCGCGGGCGTCTACACGATCGGAATGGACGTTACGGGCGATCTCGTAACGACCGATAACGCTGCGCAGGGTTCGTACGGCGGTCTGCGCGTCAACGGCGATCTCAACGTCGGCGGCGCTGCAAACCTCTCGGGCAACAGCGCGGCGTCCTACGGCGCGGCGTTTGTCAACGGCGCGATGACGATCGTCGGAAACGCGACGGTGGCGAACAATACCGCCGCTGGTAACGTCGGCGCGGTGGCCGCGAAGACCCTGACCGTCGGAACGGAAACCGTCGCTTCAAACCTCGAAGTCACGGGCAACTCCGCGGGTAACGACTTTGGCGCGATTTACGTCGACTACGGCGTCCATGTTTACGGCGCTCTCACCGCGACCGACAACACGGCGACCGCGTACGTCGAAACCAGTACCGAGACAACGGAAACGGTCGACGAAGACGGTAGAACGATCGTCACGACGGTCGTGACGCGAGTGATGAACGGACGCGCCGCCGCTCTGCACGTCGAGTATGGCGACGCAGATATTGACGGCGACGCGACGTTCACGAACAACGCGGCGGGGACCATCGGCGCGGTCAGCGTCTCAGGCGATCTCAACGTCGGCGGTAACCTGACCTTCGAGTCGAACGCCGCTAAAGGCGAAACGATCGTTGAAACGACCGTCGTTGCGATTACCTACAACGAAGACGGCGAGGTCGAGTCTGAAGAAACGCTTGAAAACAAGGTCGAGACGATCGATCATGGCGGATTCTACGGCGCGGCTAACGTTGGCGGTTCCGTCAGCGTCGGCGGCGACGCCGCAATCGTCGGGAATACCGCGACGATGGACGTCGGCGCGATCGCCGCTCAGAATATAGACGTTGTCGGTTCGCTCCTCCTCGACGCCAACGTCGCGGACGGCGATAGCGGCGCGCTTGCGTTGACCGGATCCCTTACAGTCGGCGAGAACGCGACGATCACGAACAACGCCGCTGGAAATGAAGGCGGCGCGATCACCGCGAACGGCGACGTCGTCATCGGCGGCGACGCTGTAATTACCGGAAATACGGCGGCGACGGTCGGCGCGATTTACGCTGAGAACGTTGCGATCGGCGGCAACGCTGAAATTGCGCATAATAAGGCCGAAGGTTCCTACGGCGCGATTTACGCAAGCGCGTCGATCTCGGTCGGCGGAACGACGACGATCACTGAAAACGAGGCGGGCCAGAGCTACGGCGCCGTCGCCACAGAAGGCGATATGACGCTTGGCGGCTCCGCGACGATTTCTAACAACAAGGCTGGCGTCGATTATGGCGCGGTCTTCGCGAACGGTAGCCTCTCGATCGTCGGCGATACGACGATATCTGGCAACACGGCCGGCGGAAACGTCGGCGCCGTTGCGGCGGGCTCGGTGAGCATTGGCGCTGAAGACGCAACCGTCTTGGTCGAGATCACCGGCAACGAAGCTGGCAGAGATTACGGCGCGGTTTACGCGGAAGAGTCCTTCACGGTCTACGGAAGCGTGAACGTTGATTCGAACAAGGCGGCGACAGCGCCGATTGTCGAAGTTCAGACGAGCGTCGAGACTCTCGAAAATGGCGCTATCGCGACGACGACGACCACGAAGACGACTATCGTCGGTAAAACCGGCGCTCTGCACGTCGAGAACGGCGACGCGACGATTACGGACGCGGCGACCTTCACGAACAACACGGCGGGCGAAAACGGCGCGTTGTACGTTGGCGGCGCCTTGCGCGTCGGCCAACTGACGCTTTCGAATAACGAAGCCATTGGCGGCGTTACGACGGAAACGGAAGTCGTTGAACGCGTCTATGACGAAGAGGGTAATCTCGAGTCTGAGACGACGACCTCGACGACGAGCGAAACGACGAACGTCGGCGCGAATCACGGCGCGGCGTTTGTTGGCGGCGCGATTACGGTCGACGGCGACGCGACGATCACGAGCAACAAGGCGTTTGACTCTGTCGGCGCGGTCGAAGCGACCTCCCTCAGAGTTGGCGGAACGCTGCTCGTGTCAGAAAACACCGCGACGAACAACTACGGCGCTCTCAAGCTCAACGGTAGTCTTAACGCGATGGGCGACGCGACGTTCGACCAGAATACGGCCGGCGGAATGGTCGGCGCGCTTTCCGCGTACAACGCGACGATTGACGGCGCGGCGACGTTCACGAACAACACGGCTGGTACGAACTTCGGCGCGCTGCGTCTGTCCGGCGCGCTTGCGATCGGCGGCGACGCGACGTTTACGAGCAATAAGGCGGAAGGCGGCGCGTACGGCGTCGGCTTCGTCAAGGGCTCGGCGACGATCGGCGGCGACGCGCTTGTCTCCTCCAACACCGCGACTGGTAACGTCGGCGGTCTCATGGTTGACTCGAACTTCACGGTTGACGGCGCTCTTACGGCGACGGACAACGTTGCCGGCGGCGCTGTCGGCGCGCTTCAGGTCAGCGGCGATATGGAGATTGGCGGCGACGCGACGATCACGGGCAACGAAGCTGGCGGTAAGTACGGCGCGCTCTATGTCAACGGCGCGGCGAATATTGTCGGCGACGCGGTCGTCGAGAACAACCGTTCTGACGCCTCGATCGGCGCGATCTACGCGCACGACATGACGGTTGGCGGAACGCTCTCGGTGAAGTCGAACGAAGCGGCTGAAAACGTCGGCGCGATCATGACCGGCGGACCTCTCACGGTCGCTGGCGCGGTCGAAATTTCGAACAACCGCGCTGGCGGCAATACCGGCGCGATCTCCGCGCTCGGTATGACGATCGGGACGGCAGACGCTCCTGTTACGGCGACGATAGTCGGTAACGAAGCCGGCGCAGACTACGGCGCGATTTACATGCGCGCAGGGTCCTTCGTCCTCTACGGCGATCTTACGGCGACGAACAACAAAGCGGCGACCGTTGCGAACGTGACGACGGAGACCACGACCGACGAGTCTGGTAACGTCGAGACGACGACGACAACGACGGTCGTCGTCGGTAAGACCGGCGTGATGCACGTTGCGAACGGCAGCGTCAAGATTGTTGGAAACGCGACGATTACCGAGAACGAAGCGGCGACGAATGGCGCTCTGTACGTTCAGAATAAGTTCGACGTTACTGGCGACCTGCTCCTCGATAAGAACGCTGCGACAGGCTCGACAACGGTTGAAACGACGACGATTACTCGCGTCTACGACGAAGAAGGCGAGCTTGTCTCCGAGGAAACGACGGAGAGTACGACCGAAGTTACCCACGACGGCGCAGACTTCGGCGCGGCGTACGTTGGCGGCGTGATGCTCGTTGGCGGTAACGCGACGATCACGAACAATACGGCGAATAACGATATTGGCGCGGTCTACGCGGGCTCCCTCAGCGTTGACGGAACGCTCCTTGTGACGGACAACTCCGCGGCGGACGATTATGGCGCGCTCAAGCTCAACGACAGTCTTAACGTGTTGGGCGACGCGACGTTCGACAATAATGCGGCCGGCGGAATGGTCGGCGCTCTGTCCGCGGTCAACGCGACGATCGACGGCGCGGCGACGATCACGAACAACACGTCGGGAACCGACTACGGCGCGCAGCGTCTGACCGGCGCTCTTGCGATCGGCGGCGACGCTGAAATTGCGCATAATAAGGCCGAAGGTTCCTACGGCGCGATTTACGCAAGCGCGTCGATCTCGGTCGGCGGAACGACGACGATCACCGAAAACGAAGCGGGCCAGAGCTACGGCGCCGTCGCTACAGACGGAGATATAACGCTTGGCGGTTCCGCAACGATTTCTGGCAACAAGGCAGGCGTCGATTACGGCGCGGTCTTCGCGAACGGCAGCCTCTCGATCGTCGGCGATACGACGATATCTGGCAACACGGCCGGCGAGAACTTCGGCGCCATTGCGGCGTATTCGATGAGCGTTGGCGCGGAAGACGCGCCCGTCACGGTCGAGATCACCGGCAACGAAGCTGGCAGAGATTACGGCGCGGTTTACGTGGAAGAGTCCTTCACGGTCTACGGAAGCGTGAACGTCGATTCGAACAAAGCGGCGACCGATCCGATTGTCGAAGTTCAGACGAGCGTCGAGACTCTCGAAAATGGCGCGATCGCGACGACGACCGTCACAAAGACGACTGTCGTCGGTAAAACCGGCGCTCTGCACGTCGAGAACGGCGACGCGACGATTACGGACGCGGCGACCTTCACGAACAACACGGCGGGCGAAACCGGCGCGTTGTACGTTGGCGGCGCGCTGCGCGTCGGCGAACTGACGCTTTCGAATAACGAAGCCGTTGGCGGCGTTACGACGGAAACGGAAGTCGTGGAACGCGTCTATGACGAAGAGGGGAATCTCGAGTCTGAAACGACGACCTCGACGACGAGCGAAACGACGAACGTCGGCGCGAATCACGGCGCGGCGTATGTCGTCGGCGCGATTACGGTCGACGGCGACGCGACGATCACGAGCAACAAGGCGTTCGACTCTGTTGGCGCGGTCGAGGCGGCTTCCCTCAGCGTTGACGGAACGCTGCTCGTGTCAGAAAACTCCGCGACGAACGATTATGGCGCGCTCAAGCTCAACGGCGCCCTTAACGTGACGGGCGACGCGACGTTTGACCAGAATACGGCCGGCGGAATGGTCGGCGCTCTGTCCGCGGTCAACGCGACGATCGACGGCGCGGCGACGATCACGAACAACACGTCGGGAACCGACTACGGCGCGCAGCGTCTGACCGGCGCTCTTGCGATCGGCGGCGACGCTGAAATTGCGCATAATAAGGCCGAAGGTTCCTACGGCGCGATTTACGCAAGCGCGTCGATCTCGGTCGGCGGAACGACGACGATCACCGAAAACGAAGCGGGCCAGAGCTACGGCGCCGTCGCTACAGACGGAGATATAACGCTTGGCGGTTCCGCAACGATTTCTGGCAACAAGGCAGGCGTCGATTACGGCGCGGTCTTCGCGAACGGCAGCCTCTCGATCGTCGGCGATACGACGATATCTGGCAACACGGCCGGCGAGAACTTCGGCGCCATTGCGGCGTATTCGATGAGCGTTGGCGCGGAAGACGCGCCCGTCACGGTCGAGATCACCGGCAACGAAGCTGGTAGAGATTACGGCGCGGTTTACGTGGAAGAGTCCTTCACGGTCTACGGAAGCGTGAACGTTGATTCGAACAAAGCGGCGACAGCGCCGATTGTCGAAGTTCAGACGAGCGACGAGACTCTCGAAAATGGCGCGATCGCGACGACGACCGTCACAGAGACGACTGTCGTCGGTAAAACCGGCGCGCTGCATGTCGAGAATGGCGACGCGACGATCACGGATACGGCGACCTTCACGAACAACACGGCGGGTGAAAACGGCGCGTTGTACGTTGGCGGCGCGCTGCGCGTCGGCGAACTGACACTTTCGAATAACGAAGCCGTTGGCGGCGTTACGACGGAAACAGAAGTCGTTGAACGCGTCTATGACGAAGAGGGTAATCTCGAGTCTGAGACGACGACCTCGACGACGAGCGAAACGACGAACGTCGGCGCAAATCGTGGCGCGGCGTATGTCGTCGGCGCGATTACGGTCGACGGCGACGCGACGATCACGAATAATACGGCGAACAACGACGTTGGCGCCGTCGAGGCGGGTTCCCTCAGAGTTGACGGAACGCTCCTTGTGACGGACAACTCCGTGACGAACAACTATGGCGCGCTTAAGCTCAACGGTAGTCTTAACGCGATGGGTGACGCGACGTTCGACAATAATACCGCCGGTGGAATGGTCGGCGCGCTTTCCGCGTACAACGCGACGATTGACGGCGCGGCGACGTTCACGAACAACACGGCTGGTACGAACTTCGGCGCGCTGCGTCTGTCCGGCGCGCTTGCGATCGGCGGCGACGCGACGTTTACGAGCAATAAGGCGGAAGGCGGCGCGTACGGCGTCGGCTTCGTCAAGGGCTCGGCGACGATCGGCGGCGACGCGCTTGTCTCCTCCAACACCGCGACTGGTAACGTCGGCGGTCTCATGGTTGACTCGAACTTCACGGTTGACGGCGCTCTTACGGCGACGGACAACGTTGCCGGCGGCGCTGTCGGCGCGCTTCAGGTCAGCGGCGATATGGAGATTGGCGGCGACGCGACGATCACGGGCAACGAAGCTGGCGGTAAGTACGGCGCGCTCTATGTCAACGGCGCGGCGAATATTGTCGGCGACGCGGTCGTCGAGAACAACCGTTCTGACGCCTCGATCGGCGCGATCTACGCGCACGACATGACGGTTGGCGGAACGCTCTCGGTGAAGTCGAACGAAGCGGCTGAAAACGTCGGCGCGATCATGACCGGCGGACCTCTCACGGTCGCTGGCGCGGTCGAAATTTCGAACAACCGCGCTGGCGGCAATACCGGCGCGATCTCCGCGCTCGGTATGACGATCGGGACGGCAGACGCTCCTGTTACGGCGACGATAGTCGGTAACGAAGCCGGCGCAGACTACGGCGCGATTTACATGCGCGCAGGGTCCTTCGTCCTCTACGGCGATCTTACGGCGACGAACAACAAAGCGGCGACCGTTGCGAACGTGACGACGGAGACCACGACCGACGAGTCTGGTAACGTCGAGACGACGACGACAACGACGGTCGTCGTCGGTAAGACCGGCGTGATGCACGTTGCGAACGGCAGCGTCAAGATTGTTGGAAACGCGACGATTACCGAGAACGAAGCGGCGACGAATGGCGCTCTGTACGTTCAGAATAAGTTCGACGTTACTGGCGACCTGCTCCTCGATAAGAACGCTGCGACAGGCTCGACAACGGTTGAAACGACGACGATTACTCGCGTCTACGACGAAGAAGGCGAGCTTGTCTCCGAGGAAACGACGGAGAGTACGACCGAAGTTACCCACGACGGCGCAGACTTCGGCGCGGCGTACGTTGGCGGCGTGATGCTCGTTGGCGGTAACGCGACGATCACGAACAATACGGCGAATAACGATATTGGCGCGGTCTACGCGGGCTCCCTCAGCGTTGACGGAACGCTCCTTGTGACGGACAACTCCGCGGCGGACGATTATGGCGCGCTCAAGCTCAACGACAGTCTTAACGTGTTGGGCGACGCGACGTTCGACAATAATGCGGCCGGCGGAATGGTCGGCGCTCTGTCCGCGGTCAACGCGACGATCGACGGCGCGGCGACGATCACGAACAACACGTCGGGAACCGACTACGGCGCGCAGCGTCTGACCGGCGCTCTTGCGATCGGCGGCGACGCTGAAATTGCGCATAATAAGGCCGAAGGTTCCTACGGCGCGATTTACGCAAGCGCGTCGATCTCGGTCGGCGGAACGACGACGATCACCGAAAACGAAGCGGGCCAGAGCTACGGCGCCGTCGCTACAGACGGAGATATAACGCTTGGCGGTTCCGCAACGATTTCTGGCAACAAGGCAGGCGTCGATTACGGCGCGGTCTTCGCGAACGGCAGCCTCTCGATCGTCGGCGATACGACGATATCTGGCAACACGGCCGGCGAGAACTTCGGCGCCATTGCGGCGTATTCGATGAGCGTTGGCGCGGAAGACGCGCCCGTCACGGTCGAGATCACCGGCAACGAAGCTGGCAGAGATTACGGCGCGGTTTACGTGGAAGAGTCCTTCACGGTCTACGGAAGCGTGAACGTCGATTCGAACAAAGCGGCGACCGATCCGATTGTCGAAGTTCAGACGAGCGTCGAGACTCTCGAAAATGGCGCGATCGCGACGACGACCGTCACAAAGACGACTGTCGTCGGTAAAACCGGCGCTCTGCACGTCGAGAACGGCGACGCGACGATTACGGACGCGGCGACCTTCACGAACAACACGGCGGGCGAAACCGGCGCGTTGTACGTTGGCGGCGCGCTGCGCGTCGGCGAACTGACGCTTTCGAATAACGAAGCCGTTGGCGGCGTTACGACGGAAACGGAAGTCGTGGAACGCGTCTATGACGAAGAGGGGAATCTCGAGTCTGAAACGACGACCTCGACGACGAGCGAAACGACGAACGTCGGCGCGAATCACGGCGCGGCGTATGTCGTCGGCGCGATTACGGTCGACGGCGACGCGACGATCACGAGCAACAAGGCGTTCGACTCTGTTGGCGCGGTCGAGGCGGCTTCCCTCAGCGTTGACGGAACGCTGCTCGTGTCAGAAAACTCCGCGACGAACGATTATGGCGCGCTCAAGCTCAACGGCGCCCTTAACGTGACGGGCGACGCGACGTTTGACCAGAATACGGCCGGCGGAATGGTCGGCGCTCTGTCCGCGGTCAACGCGACGATCGACGGCGCGGCGACGATCACGAACAACACGTCGGGAACCGACTACGGCGCGCAGCGTCTGACCGGCGCTCTTGCGATCGGCGGCGACGCTGAAATTGCGCATAATAAGGCCGAAGGTTCCTACGGCGCGATTTACGCAAGCGCGTCGATCTCGGTCGGCGGAACGACGACGATCACCGAAAACGAAGCGGGCCAGAGCTACGGCGCCGTCGCTACAGACGGAGATATAACGCTTGGCGGTTCCGCAACGATTTCTGGCAACAAGGCAGGCGTCGATTACGGCGCGGTCTTCGCGAACGGCAGCCTCTCGATCGTCGGCGATACGACGATATCTGGCAACACGGCCGGCGAGAACTTCGGCGCCATTGCGGCGTATTCGATGAGCGTTGGCGCGGAAGACGCGCCCGTCACGGTCGAGATCACCGGCAACGAAGCTGGTAGAGATTACGGCGCGGTTTACGTGGAAGAGTCCTTCACGGTCTACGGAAGCGTGAACGTTGATTCGAACAAAGCGGCGACAGCGCCGATTGTCGAAGTTCAGACGAGCGACGAGACTCTCGAAAATGGCGCGATCGCGACGACGACCGTCACAGAGACGACTGTCGTCGGTAAAACCGGCGCGCTGCATGTCGAGAATGGCGACGCGACGATCACGGATACGGCGACCTTCACGAACAACACGGCGGGTGAAAACGGCGCGTTGTACGTTGGCGGCGCGCTGCGCGTCGGCGAACTGACACTTTCGAATAACGAAGCCGTTGGCGGCGTTACGACGGAAACAGAAGTCGTTGAACGCGTCTATGACGAAGAGGGTAATCTCGAGTCTGAGACGACGACCTCGACGACGAGCGAAACGACGAACGTCGGCGCAAATCGTGGCGCGGCGTATGTCGTCGGCGCGATTACGGTCGACGGCGACGCGACGATCACGAATAATACGGCGAACAACGACGTTGGCGCCGTCGAGGCGGGTTCCCTCAGAGTTGACGGAACGCTCCTTGTGACGGACAACTCCGTGACGAACAACTATGGCGCGCTTAAGCTCAACGGTAGTCTTAACGCGATGGGTGACGCGACGTTCGACAATAATACCGCCGGTGGAATGGTCGGCGCGCTTTCCGCGTACAACGCGACGATTGACGGCGCGGCGACGTTCACGAACAACACGGCTGGTACGAACTTCGGCGCGCTGCGTCTGTCCGGCGCGCTTGCGATCGGCGGCGACGCGACGTTTACGAGCAATAAGGCGGAAGGCGGCGCGTACGGCGTCGGCTTCGTCAAGGGCTCGGCGACGATCGGCGGCGACGCGCTTGTCTCCTCCAACACCGCGACTGGTAACGTCGGCGGTCTCATGGTTGACTCGAACTTCACGGTTGACGGCGCTCTTACGGCGACGGACAACGTTGCCGGCGGCGCTGTCGGCGCGCTTCAGGTCAGCGGCGATATGGAGATTGGCGGCGACGCGACGATCACGGGCAACGAAGCTGGCGGTAAGTACGGCGCGCTCTATGTCAACGGCGCGGCGAATATTGTCGGCGACGCAGTCGTCGAGAACAACCGTTCCGACTCCTCGATCGGCGCGATCTACGCGCACGACATGACGGTTGGCGGAACGCTCTCGGTGAAGTCGAACGAAGCGGCTGAAAACGTCGGCGCGATCATGACCGGCGGACCTCTCACGGTCGCTGGCGCAGTCGAGATTTCGGAGAACCGCGCGGGTGGCAATACCGGCGCGATCTCCGCGCTCGGTATGACGATCGGGACGGCAGACGCTCCTGTTACGGCGACGATAGTCGGTAACGAAGCTGGCGTCGACTATGGCGCGATTTACATGCGCGCAGGATCCTTCGTCCTCTACGGCGATCTCACGGCGACGAACAACAAAGCGGCGGCCGTTGCGAACGTCACGACGGAGACCACGACCGACGAGTCTGGTAACGTCGAGACGACGACGACAACGACGGTCGTCGTCGGTAAGACCGGCGTGATGCACGTTGCGAACGGCAGCGTCAAGATTGTTGGAAACGCGACGATTACCGAGAACGAAGCGGCGACGATCGGCGCTCTGTACGTTCAGAATAAGTTCGACGTTACTGGCGACCTGCTCCTCGATAAGAACGCTGCGACAGGCTCGACAACGGTTGAAACGACGACGATTACTCGCGTCTACGACGAAGAAGGCGAGCTTGTCTCCGAGGAAACGACGGAGAGTACGACCGAAGTTACCCACGACGGCGCAGACTTCGGCGCGGCGTACGTTGGCGGCGTGATGCTCGTTGGCGGCGACGCAACGATCACGAACAATACGGCGAACAACGACGTTGGCGCGGTCTACGCGGGCTCCGTCGCCATCGCCGGCGCCGCGACGATTTCAGATAACTCGGCTGGCGGTAACGTCGGCGCGATCAAGACGACGGGCAACCTGACGATTGACGGCGCGGCGACGATCACTGGCAACAGCGCAACCGCCTCTGTCGGCGCGTTGGAAACGACCAACGGAACCATTTTCCTTAAGAACGCGACGATCACGAACAACACGGCCGGCGGCGACGCGGGCGCCATCAGAGCGAAGATCGCCCAGATCGTTAACTCGCTGGTGGCGAACAACAGCGCGACCGGCAATGCGGGCGCGATCTTCGCGACAGAGCTCACGCTACTCAACGTTACGGTCGCAGGTAATACGGCGGCCAACGGCGGCGCGCTTTACATTGAAAGCAGCGCGACGATCGATAACAGCATCCTCGCAGGCAACTCCATTACGAAAGTGGACGAGGGCGAGGACGGCGAAGAGGGCGAAGTCGTGGAAGAGGCCCTGGGCGTCGAGATCTACGCGCTTGACGGTTCCAATATCACGCTTCGTAACTCGCTCATCCAGAATTATGAGTCGACGGGCGAGAACGCGTTTGGCGAAAGCTGGCTCGTCGAAGAATATCGTTCCTTCATTGGAGTCGATCCGCTCTTCGTCGACGCGGAGAACGGCGACTTCACGCTCCAGGCGACCTCGCCGATCATCAACGGCGGTTCCAACGAACTCGCGGCGACTGTCGGCGACTACGACCTGGTTGGCAACGATCGATACGTCGGTCTCGCGGTCGACGGAAAAATCTTTGCGATCGACCTGGGCGCTTACGAATACCAGACGATTACCGCTCCCGACCTTACCTTTGGCGAGGAGCCGGTCGAATTCTGGTACAGTACGCTCAATGGCGTCGAGAACGATTTCTACTATGCCGGACAGAACGTCGTACTCGACTTCTCGATGGTTAACGTTGGCGATCATGCGGTCGTCGACAAGTTCAACGTTACCTTCACGGTCGAGGGCGTTACCGCGACCGGGGAGAATTATAGCCAGACGGTCGTTCAGCGTTATGCGAAGGGCTCCGATTACTTCGATTGGCTCAGGGAAGCCGATTGGATCCAGCCGGGCGAGACGGCCACTTACGCGCGCCAGAACCTCGGCAAACTGCCCGTCGGCGTCTACACGCTCGTCATTACGCTCGACTCCGGTAACGAGATCGTCGAATACGGCGAAGAAGACGGTTCCGAGGCTGATCCGAACAACGTCCACACCGTCTCCTTCGAGGTTCACGAGGCGCCGAGCGTCGTCGTGAACTCCGCCGAAGACGGCGAGTACAATCCTCTCGACGACAAGATCACGCTCAGGGAAGCGGTCGAAGTCTACTGCGGTCCGTCCACGTACACCTACCGAACCCTGATCGACTCGGGAGATTACGTCGACGAGAACCACAAGCCAATCACGGTTGTCGACGGCGAAGCGACCGCGGATTACAACATTGTTACGATCGGCGAGGATTCGCATGACGTTATCGACGGCGAGACCTTCGGGTATCGCAACACGTACGTGACCTACAACGCGCAGACGGCGACCTTCACGTATCCCGACGGCACGACCGCTCGGTACGAGAAGACGGACCCGTCCTCCTCGTTGATCATCACGGACGCCTACGGCGCTGAATACGTCGTCAAGCAGACGTCCATGATTGAGTACCTCGACAATATCGGCGAGCCTTATTCCGACTCCGACATTGGCGTTTACGTCGACGTCGTCGAATCGCCAGACGGCTCGCTACAGCTCCTCAGCGAACTCGTCGGCGACGCGATCCCCTACGAGATTCAGTTCCTCACCTATCGAGACTTCGTTGCGGTCGACGCGAATGGCGTCGCGACTCCTATTGAGGAAGGCGCTATGATCTCGCTCGAAGGTGGAGAATTGATCGGCGCGTACAAGAACGGCGCGATCATCTGCTCCGACGGCTCGATTGTTCTCCTCAAGGCGGGAGACCGAATCGGCGTTGATGGCGTCACGCTCACTTGGGTCGGCGCCGCGTTCGTCAGCGAGGACGTCGACGGAGCCGTCACGCCCTTTGCCGCGGGCGACTCGATCGAACTTCTCGACGGCGCCATTCTCGAAATGAGCGTGGAGACGCGTCAGATCACCGGCGAAGTCACCGCCTGGGACGGAAGTAAGGTTACCTTGAACGAGGACGGTTCGGCGACCGTCGTGGTCAACGTCGGCAACGAAATCACGTTCTCCGACGAACTCCGCGCTAACGACGCCGTCATCACGCTCGACGGAACGGAGATCACGATCGCCAAGGACCTGACGATTGACGCGACAGGTTCTCAGGGCACGCCGCGCATTACAGTCGACGGAGCGGGTCAGTCCCGTAGCTTCACGGTCAATGCGAACACTACCGCTGAAATCACTTCCCTCAACATGAGGAACGGTTCTGCAGTAGCGGGCGGCGCGATCCTGAACTACGGTACGCTCACGGTCTCGAATTCCTTGATTCTTGGCAACAAAGCGATCGAGGAAGGCACGCTCGAACCCGGCGGGGTTCTCCGCGAAGGACTCGCCGGCGCGATCTACAACGCCGGAAACCTTACGCTGAACGGCGGTCGCGTCATGCACAACGAAGCGGCGTTCTTCGGCGGCGCGATCGTCTCGCTTGGTTCGCTCAACATCGACGGGACCAGCTTTATTTCCAACAAGTCTGCCCTCAACGGCGGCGCGCTCTTCGTCCTGAACGCTGACGCGAAGATCGCCAACGCGATCTTCCAACACAACGTTGCGGAGCGCAACGGCGGCGCCATCGCCTTTACGGTTGCGCGCGACGCGGGCGCGCTCGACGTCGTTAACACGCTGATCGTCGACAACAAAGGGACGCGAGGCGGCGGTATCTACGTATACGGCGGCGAAAATGGAACCGCGGTCGTTCATCTTGGCAACGTTACGGTCGCCGACAACACTGCCAATCTCGGCGGCGGTATCTACGCCGAACGCACCTCGGTTGAGCTTGCGAATACGATCGTCGCGACGAACAAGGCGACGAACGGCGTCGACTTCGCGCTCTTTAACGGCGCGACAGTGACGGCGTCCCACAGCCTCATCGGGAACGGTGAAAATATTGTCGCCGATTCCGACGCGCTGACTGTCGAGAACTCCTTCGTCGGAACGAACGATCGACCGGTTGATCCGGCGTTTGGCGAAGAATATGCGCTGACGGCCGCGTCCCCGGCGATCAATACGGGCTCCAACGCACAGGCTGTCTATTCGGACGGCACGGCGATTGAATACGACGTCTACGGCAATCCTCGAATCGTTGGCGTCGAGCAGGACGGCGAGATTTACGCCGTCGATATGGGCGCGGTCGAATATCAGACGGTCGTTGCGTCCGATCTGACCTTCCCGGAAGATCGTCCGGCGCTCACCGGATGGTATGCGAGTCTCTCAGGCGAAGACCTCGGCGAGTTTGTCGAAGGTTGGGACGTCTGCTTCGAATACGTCTTTGGCAACTTTGGACCCGCGACGCTCCTGAACTCCTTCACCTACACGATTACGGTCGCGAAGGTTGACGAGAATGGCGAAGCGGTCGAAGGAACCGAAAAGACGTACACGCAGACCTACGGCGAAGAGGTCAACGGCTTCCTGCCGCAGGATCAGTGGCTTGCGACCGGCGAACTCTTCTCCGACTCCTGGAACCTCGGAACCTTTGACGCCGGCCATTACGCGATTACGATCACGCTCGATACCGAAGCGGATATTCCGGAACTGAACGAAGACAACAACGTCTACTCGACGACCTTCTCCGTCTCCGAGAGACCGACGCTCGTCGTGACCACGGCGGAAGACGTCGTGGACCGTTACGACGGCGTGACGTCGTTGCGCGAAGCGATCAGTCGCGTGAGCCCGACAGGCGAGACCGTCTTGACGGCAACTCGTCCGCTCACGAACGGCGACACGTTTACGCTTGCCGCGTTCGAGGAACTCGGAATCGCCGAAGGCACGGTCGTTACCTACAACGACGGCGCGATTACTTACGTCGACGAGGAAGGCGAGACGATTGAGCTCCAGTCCGACGTCGAGTATCCGCTGACCGACGGTAGCTCTGTGACCTTTAACGGCGACCGCTCCGTGAATCTTGCGGAGTACTACGGTTCCGCGATTACCTTCGCTGAGAACGTCGAAGGCGCTACCATCGTTCTTGAGGACGGCGAACTGACGATCGACCGCAACATGGAGATTCTCGGCGACGGCTCGTCGATCACGATCGACGCGAATGAAGGACGCGCCTTCATGGTCGCGCACGGCGACAACGTCGTTATCTCCGGTCTGACCGTTACGAACGCTGACGCCGACAAGGGCGCGGCGATCTACAACGCCTCGACTGGTTTGACCCTCCTTGGCATGTCGTTCGACTCGAATACAGCGACGGACGGCGCGGCGATCTACAACGCGCCTGACGCGTCGATCGAAGGCGTCAACCTGAGCTTCACTGCAAACTCGGGCGTGAATGGCGCGGCGATCTACAACGCTGGAACGATCGAACTCAGTCAGGCTGACTTCACGAGCAACGAAGCCGTTATCGGCGCGCTCTACAACGTCGGTTACGCGACGCTCACCGGCGCCAACTTCACCGATAACGTCGCGACTGATCGCGCCGGCGCGATCTACAACGCCGGAACGCTCAACGTTGTCGATTCGACGTTCGAGACGAACACTGCGGAGTATGGCGGCGCGGTCGTGAACTACCAGGGAACGGCGTCCTTTGTTGGAACGACGTTCTCGGGCAACGAAGCGTTCTTCGACGCGGGCGCGATTGACAACTACGGTCAACTCACGCTCACGAACACGGAGCTCACCGGTAACTCGGCGAACGGTTACGGCGGCGCGGTCTATAATAGCCAGTCGTCGGCGAACTCGACTTACACCGTTTCGCTCGACGGCGCAACCTTCTCGAACAACACGGCGACCAAGGGCGGCGCGCTTTATAACGCAGCGCGATCTCTCGTGACGGTCGACGGCGCTTCGAGCTTCCAGAAGAACAGCTCGACCGAAGACGGCGGAGCGTTCTATAACCTTGGAACGTTCAACGCCGACTTCCCGGTCACGTTCGACGGGAACACCGCAACCGGCGACGGCGGCGCGCTCTACAACGGCGCGGGCGGTCGCACGACGCTCACGGGCGCGTCCTTCGCGAGCAACCTCGCGAATAACGGCGGCGCGGTTTACAACGCGAGTACGTTCAACGCGACGACGACGAACTTTGAATCGAACGTCGCTACGGTCGACGGCGGCGCGGTCAACGGGGGCGTGGGCTCCTCGACGAGCATTTCCAACTCGCTTGTCTGGAAGAACAGCGCGGGCGTTAACGGCGGCGCATTCGCGACGGCCGGCGCGCTCAAGATACGCAGCACGACGATCGGCGGCAACCTCGCTGAAGTCGGCGGCGGCGTCAACGCGACAGGCGCGGTCTCGATCTACAACTCGATCATCGCGGATAACTACGCGGAGACGGGCTTCGACCTCTACTCGACGAGGCCTGCGAAGGTCTACTACTCGCTCCTCGGAACGGTGGTAGGCGCCGCGCAACCGACGATGATCCAGTCGAAGACGGGCTTCGCGGGCTTCGTGACCGCGCCGGTCTTCGAGGACGGCGCGTTGACCAACGCGGACGAGATCGTGTTGTCGCTCAACAGCGATTCTCCCGCCGTTAACAGCGGCGCAAGCGCCTGGGCGCTCGACGCGACGGGCTCTTACACGCTCGAAACGGACTTCGCCGGCAATCCGCGGATCTGCTCGAACCTCGACGCGATCGACATGGGCGCCTTCGAATTCCCATTCGAAGAACCCTCCGCGATCGTGACGACTGGCGAGGACGTTTACGACCTCACCGACGGCGAGGTCTCGCTCCGCGAAGCGATCGATTACGCGAAACGACTCGGACTCGATACCGTCACCATCTCGTCCGACGTAACCGATATCGTTCTGCGCTCGACGTTAGAGATTAACGACAGCATTAAGATCGTTACCGAAACCGGAGAGATCGTCACCGTGACGACGAACGGTTACAACGGTTCGGTCATTGCCGTTGGAACGACGACGGAAGGCCAGAACGCTAACGTCGAGATCGAGAACATAAAGATTACCGGAGGGTACTTCGTTAATCCGACGCAGCTCGACGACCCGAACTACGTTGGCGGCGGCGTCTGCAACTATGCGACGCTGACTCTCAACAACGTCACGGTCGACGGCAACACGGCGTCCTACGGCGGCGGCGTCTACAACGCCGGTACGATGCGCGTGGTCGGTTCCACGATCACCAACAACACGGCGAACTACTACGGCGGCGTCTACAACCGCGGGTTCCTCTACATTGAAGACACGACGATTGCCGGCAACTCCGCGCGCTACTACGGCGGCGGCGTCGGATCCTACTCCGACGCGACGATCGTCAACTCGACGATTATCGGCAACCTTGCGGCGAGCGGCGCGGGCGTTTACGCGCAGATCAACGCGACGGACCTGCTCACGAGCGAAACGGACATGGCGATCAACCTTGTCAACTGCACGGTAGCGGGTAACGTAGCGCGCGAGGTCGGCGCGGGAGTCTGGGCGAACCATCTCCTGAACGTTACGAACTCGATCGTTTACGGCAACGTCGCTTCCTCGGCGGAAGACGTCTTCTTTAGCCCGATACTCAGCACGAGCGCCGCAAACTTCAGATACTCCAACATTGGAAGCTCCAACGTTGCGATTTCTGGAGTCGGCGTTAAGTCGGTCGATCCGAACTTCAAGGATTTCACCGCTCCGACCGCCGACAACGTCCTGGGCGCCTGGAACGATTGGAACCTTTCGCTCTCGAAGGTCTCGACGCTTATCGACGCGGGTTACACGCCATACGCTCGCGGCGATCGCGGCGCGCTGACGACCGACCATGCCGGCGACGCGCGCGTCGTTGGCAAAGCGGTCGACATGGGCGCTTACGAAGACCAAGGCAACGCGGCGCCGACCGATATCACGATCGTCGTGACCGACGACCTTTCGGCCAACTCCGTGCCGGGCGATCTCGTTGCGACGCTTGAGGCGGTCGATCCGGACGAAGGCGACACGTTTACTTACGAGCTCGTCTTCGACGAAACCGGCGCGCTCAAGATCGACGGCGACAAGGTCGTGGTCGATTCGGAGCTCCTCCCAGGCGACTATTCCGCGATAGTTCGCGCGATCGACCAGGACGGCGCGTTCGTTGAGAAGTCCTTCGAGTTCACCGTCGCCGACCCGAGCGCGACCGATTACGCGACTCCGGTCATTACGACGATCGGCGTTTCGACGACCGGCGACCTTGTCGTCGCGTGGGAGACGGACGATCCGGCGAAGGAATACGTCGTTGAGTACCGCGTCCAGGGCGAAACTGAGTGGAACGTCACCGGCGCTCTGACCGGAACCTACGGCGAGCTGACAGGCGCGAATTTCAACGTCGGAGACGTCGTTGAAGCGCGCATCAAGGCGCTCAGCTCCTCGACGAAGAACGAATCGGAGTGGTCCGAAATCGTTGAGCACGAGATTGTCGCGCCGGTTCCGTCCTACAACGTTTCGTACACCGAGTCGACGTTCGGTAATTACTACGTCGTCAACGTTACGATCGAGTCGAACTCCGAGCCGTACGCTTGGTGGGCGATTGACTGGCAGGACGGTTCCGAAGTCACCTCCGTCACGGGCCTGAGCATGAGCCAGACGCTGTCGCACATCTACGAGGTTCCGGGCGTTTACACGCCGGTCCTGTTCGTGGACGCGCAGCCCGGCGTCGACCTCGGCGCGGTCGTTGTCGACCTCCCGTCGCTCTCCGACGCGAGGCTTGATACGGCGGTTGCCACGGAGAACGTCTTCTCGGCAGTCGCTCCGGTATCCGTTGGCGGCGAACGCTTCGTTGACAACAGCTCTGCCGAAGCGGTCGACAGCTTCTTCGCCGAAATGGCGGTGGAAGACGTCGAACTCGACGACGCGATCTTCGACGACAACTTCGTCATCGGAATCTTCGAGTGATGATAACGATTCGTTCAGGTTCGCGTTGACGCGCGAATCCTGATCGCAGAAGTATAGAAAAAGAGGGATTTGGTTTGGCGACCGAGTCCCTCTTTTTTGCTGTTTTCACCGCGCTTGTTAATTTTTTAGATCCTTCTCGTTATAATCAAAGGAGTGATTGACGCGTAACGTGCGCGTCTGGAGATAAAATAGAGGGCGTTATGGCTAAGATTAAGCGGGTTTTGGTCGCCGGGGGAGCCGGTTTCTTAGGGTCGCATCTATGCGAACTGCTCATCAAAAGAGGGCACGACGTTATTTGTTTAGACAACTTCTTCACAAGTCAGAAGTCGAACGTCGCGCATCTTCTGGGGCGTCCAAACTTCGAATTGATTCGACACGACGTTACGGTCCCTATTGCCCTTGAAGTTGACGAAATCTACAACCTTGCGTGTCCCGCCGCGCCAGGACATTATCAATACAACCCCGTCAAGACCATGAAGACCTCGCTTCTCGGCGCCATCAATCTCCTTGAATTGGCGACCGAATGTCGCGCGACGATATTGCAGGCTTCTACGAGCGAGGTCTACGGCGACCCCGAAGTCCATCCTCAGAAGGAAGACTACCGCGGCGCCGTGAGTACGCTTGGTCCGCGCGCGTGTTACGACGAGGGAAAGCGCGCCGCGGAAACCCTCTTTATGGATTACGCTCGGATGTATCAAGTCAAGATTCGCATTGCACGAATCTTCAACACGTACGGTCCGAAGATGCATCCCTTCGACGGACGCGTTGTTTCCAATTTCATACGCCAGGCGCTCGCCGACGAACCGATCACTATTTTCGGCGACGGCTCGCAAACTCGATCCTTCTGTTACTATTCGGACATGATCGACGGACTCGTTCGACTCATGGAGAATGAAGAAGGGTTTATCGGTCCCGTCAATCTTGGCAACCCGAATGAATTGACAATCCTCGATCTTGCTAAGCTGATTTGGCGTCTTCTCGGCAAGGAAGAGAAATTCGTCTACAAGGAGTCGCCCGTCGACGATCCCTGTCGACGTCAGCCCGACGCGACCCTTGCGAAGGAAAAGCTTAACTGGACGCCCAAAATTCAGCTCAAAGAGGGCCTTGAGCGTACGATCGAATGGTTTAAAGGGATTGACGTCGCCGAATTCCGAGCGCCGACTCCGAATTATTAGAACGCGACTTCCCCGCTTTCCCGTTGAAAACTGGAGGATTCCCGATGAGACAGACTTTGCAGATTCTCGGCGTACTTTGCCTTGCGTGCATCGCGCCGGCGGCGTTTGCGCAGAATGCTGGCGCCGATCAGCAAGACAACCCGAACCTCGCCTTCGAAGCGATCGTTGAGGCGAGTTCCGAGTATGGAATCGGTTATGAAGCGATGGGCGCGATCGACGGACGCGTTGCGGCCGCGCTTTCCCATTCGGATACCGGCGTCGCTTGGGCGAAGCGCGGCGACGCGTGTCAGGGCGCCGCCGATTTCTGGCTCGAATGGGATGAGCCGAAGGTCGTCTCGACCGTCGTTTACTATGGCCGCACCGGCTCCGCGATGATAGAGGAATGTTTCGGCGACTACGAAGTTTATCTCGATTCTGATGACAATCCGGTCGCTAAAGGCTCCTTCGAGGCAAAACACGGTCCGCAATGGGTTGAATTTTCTCCGCGCGCCGTCTCGACGATTCGGATTCGATTCCTCTCAGGTCACGACGGCGGTCTGAACTGGGGCGCCTCTGAAATTGCCGTTTTTGAGAAGCGTCCGACGCTCGAGGAACTGGAAGCGAGAGTCTCTCCGGAGGTCGCCGACGCCGCCGCCGGACTCACGATCGAATCCTTCCAGGAAGCGGGGATGCCCGAGGAGATCCTCTTCTGCACTCGCAAGCCCGGCACGGACGAGCATTGGTACGCCAACTTCGGTTATTACGCCGACAACGTGTACCGTCGTCCCTTCCCACTTGGCTCCGGAGGCGGACTCTACGCGCTGAACGTCAACACGGGCGCAGTCCGAACGATCTTCGAAGATCCGGAGGGCAACATCCGCGACCCTCAGGTTCATTACGACGGCGAGACGATTCTCTTCTCTTATATACCTAAAGGAAAGTTTCATTATAGCTTATACACGATCAAATCGGACGGAACGGAACTGACGCGGCTTACGGGCGAGGGAGAGGACGACGAACTTGAGTTACCGCCGGGCGTCACTCCGTTGGAGTCGAGCGAGTCGAGAACTTCTGTAAAACCATTGGGGAACGAGCGCGACTTTGCTCCGCCAGGATGGGACGATTATGAGCCCACATGGCTACCCGACGACTCCATTGTCTTCTGCTCAACAAGATCCAAGCTCTACGTCGGATGCTGGTTGACTCAGGTCGGCACGCTCTACAAGCGTTTTCCGGACGGAACGTTGCGCGAGCTGTCTTGCAACGTTGAGCAGGACAATACTCCCTGGCCTCTCGCGAACGGCCAGATCATCTATATGCGCTGGGAATACGTCGACCGCTCGCAGGTCGATTACCATCATCTCTGGACGATGGGTCAGGACGGCACGAATCAGATGGTCTTCTATGGCAATCAGACTCCTGGAACGTGCATGCTCGCGCCGAAACCGATCCCCGACGCTGAGGGCGGCAAGATTGTCTGCACCTTTTCCCCTGGTCACGGGACCACAGAACATTACGGTTTCGTCACGGTCGTCGATCCGAGAATGGGGCCCGACGACCCTAACGGCGCGAAGCGCATCTCCAAGACGAACCGCTTCTCCGATCCATGGGCGTTCAGCGAAGAACGGTTCATGGCGGCGTCATACGACAAGCTTGTGTTGCTTGACGAATTCGGGCGCGAAGCGACGCTTTACCAGCTTCCAGAAGAGCTCAGAGAGGCCGGATTCTGGATCAACGAACCGCGCCCCCTCGCTCCGCGAGAGCGCGAACCGATCCTCTCCGACTCGACCGATCCAAGCGATCCGATGGGTACCTTCGCGCTCGCGAACGTCTATCATGGGCGCAAGATGCAGGACGTGGAACCTGGTACGATCAAGGAACTGATGATCTATGAGACGCTCCCTAAGCCGATCCATTATTCTGGCGGCATGGACATGATGAGTCTCTATGGGACCTTTACGCTCGAGAGGCTCCTCGGAACGGTTCCCGTCAACGAGGACGGGTCGGCCTATCTCCGCGCGCCGGCTAATCGTCCGATCTTTTTCCTCGCGATGGACGCCGACGGTCGATGCGTGAAGAGGATGCATTCGTTCACGTCGGTTATGCCTGGCGAAAAACTCTCTTGCGTCGGTTGTCATGAAGAGCGCAC
This sequence comes from Thermoguttaceae bacterium, assembly GCA_050949645.1. Taxonomy (GTDB): domain Bacteria; phylum Planctomycetota; class Planctomycetia; order Pirellulales; family Thermoguttaceae; genus RUG369. The sequence continues at coordinate 2,470,086 of JBMNGC010000001.1, read as the reverse complement.
CGAGACCGCCGGCGCCGACGAGAAGAATCGACTCCTCAAGCTCATGGAACGCGCGCCCGACGAGATCACGCCGGTCGAGGGCGTACCCGAAGTCTTTAGCTTTACGCGGGATATCCAACCGATCTTCGATAAATATTGTCTGGAATGTCATAATCCCGACAGAGAGGAGGGCGGCTTCAATATCTCCGGACACTGGGCGCCTCTCTACACGATTGGATACGTGCAGGCGTCGTGGCTGCAACTCTTTGGCGATAATCGCAACCGCGCGATGAGCAACTTTGAACCATATGAAATAGGTTCAGGCTCTTCGAAGCTTCTCAAGCTCATCGACGAAGGACACGGCGACGTCGAGATGAGCCCACAGGATCGCAAGATCCTTGGATGCTGGATCGACGCGGGCGCCAACTATATCGGCACGTACGCGGGCGAGTTTTCCGGCGGCGTCGGGTATTATCTCCAGAATTACCCGGTCCATAACGAAAAGGATTGGCCAGAAACCAAGGCGATGCAGGAGGCGATTACGCGTCGCTGCGACGTATGTCATACGCCTCTTGATCCCAACAAGGGCTTTGGGATTTACTCAATCTACAGCGACAACTACACTCCTCGCAACCCGCGTAACGCGACGGATACTTTCATTCCGCACGACCTTTCGCAGCCCAACGGACGGTTCAGTCGATTTGAAATTTTCGATCTCTCCTATCCGGAGCTATCGAAGGCGGTTCGCGCGCCCCTCTCCAAAGACGCCGGAGGTCTTGGCGTTTGCGAAGCCGAGTCTGGCGAAGTTGTCTTTGCGAGCGTCGACGATCCGGATTACCAGACGATTCTCAAAGGAATCGAACGAGGACGACGCTATATTATCGAGGAGGATAATCGTCCCGAGATGTTGCATCCGAGCCCCAACAACGGCGTTGATTGTCCGCAGCGTTACGTCGTTCGATGGCCGTATCTACGCGAGCTGATCCGGTATGGTCTGCTTCCTGTCGACACGGACCCCGAGGCGTCGTACGACCCCTACGAACTCGACGAAATGTATTGGCGATCTCTCTGGTACCATCCCGAAGAAGAACGTTGAGTTATCGGGCTCAGATCGGCGTCATCATGGATAACATTCACGATAAAATGGAGCGCTCGTAAAATGAGTAAGATAGTTGTTGTGGGAAGCGCTAACACGGATATGACGATCCGCTCGAAAAAGATTCCGGCGCCGGGTGAAACGGTTGTCGGCGGTCTCTTTGCGACGGCGCCGGGCGGCAAGGGCGCGAACCAGGCGGTTGCCGCCGCGCGCGCAGGCGGGTCGGTCACCTTCGTGGCGCGTGTCGGCGACGATTCGCTCGGCGAAGAGGCGATCAAGGGATACCAAAAGGAAGGTATCGACGTTTCTAAGATCGTTCGTGATCCTGAGGCCGCCACGGGCGTCGCGCTCATTATGGTTGACGAGACGGGTCAGAATTCGATCTCGGTCGCGTCCGGCGCGAACTTTGAGCTTTCTGCGGAGGACGTCGACTCGGCGGCGGACGCGATCGCGGCGGCGGACGTCGTGGTCGCTCAGCTTGAGACGCCGATCCCGGCGATCGAACGCGCCGCAAAGCTCGCCGCCGACGCAAACGTCCCCTTTATTCTTGACCCCGCGCCCGCGCCCGCGCAACCGTTGCCGCCGTCCCTCATGTCGCTCGTTACGATTATCAAGCCGAACGAACTTGAAGCGACCGCGCTCACGGGCAAGGAGGTTACCGACTTGGCGAGCGCGCAAGAGGCGGCGCAAAAATTGCTCGACATGGGCGTTCAGACCGCTATTGTGACGTTAGGTTCCAAGGGGTCCGTCGTTTTTTCAAAGGACGGACGTCACGCGACCTTTGCGAGCCACAAAGTGAAGGCCGTCGATGCGACCGCCGCCGGCGACGTCTGGATCGGCGCGTTTGCCGTCGCGTACGCCGAAAGCAAAAGCGAATTTGACGCCGCTGAATTTGCGACGGCGGCCGCCGCGGTCAGCGTGACGCGACCCGGCGCTCAACCGTCCGTTCCAACGCGCGAGGAAATTGAGGCGGAACGGAAGAGAGCCGGAACGGAGTCCGTGGAATAAAATCTGTCCTATCTTTTGACGATCGACGCGGACGTTGCGCTTCGCGTCGATCGCGACTTCACGTTCGAATCATCTTGACGCAACCGCGCTTCATTTTTTATACTGAAGGGCGCGTCGGCGCTTGCCATAACGCAATCGAGATATTCTAACGGGAGTCCAGCGAGATGAAAAAACAAACGGCGTTGTTTCTAGCCGCCTTTGCTATCTTTGCGGTCTCGAGCGTCGTGTGGCATATCCTCTTTTCGCCCAAGAATTTCGACGATACCAACGTACCCTTCCACGCTTTTGAAGTCGCAAAAGGTCACGAAGGTGAAACGGCGTTTGCAGACAGTATGCTCGCCGAGAAAGCGCCCGAACTCCGCGCTCTCTTTAGCGAGCCCGACGACTGGCGGCTCAACGCGAATATGATTAAGATTCCCCGAGCGTCATGTTATTTTCTCTTTAAGGGCGAGCCTAAAATTTCGGAAAGCGGTCGTACGATGACGCTTAACGCCTGTACCGTTGTCCACCTTCCGCTAGCGCAACGTATTTGGCGCGACGGCGTTAAGAGGTCTGAAGCGGTATCGATGGAAGAACGCGTTAAGCACGCGATCGTCTTTGAGGTCGCCGATCAAATCGAGCTCAACTTCAGTCGTTCTATCACGGAATACAACCGTATTAACCGCGAGGACATGAATTTGTCGCTCTTCGAAACGGGAGAATTTAGAGGAGTCGTCAAGATTCGCGTCGGCGACGAAACGAACCCCGACGCGTTCTCCTTTTCACTGCTGACGAGAGACCTCGTTTTCAACACGCGGCAGTGCCACACGAACAGCGAAGTGGCCTTTATGCTCGGTACTCATTCTGGAAAAGGGGAAGGGCTTACGATCGACTTTGAGACGCCCGAGACCTTTCAGCGTCCCAACCGCCCGATCTCTCCCGACGGCGTCGCCGCGACCGCGCGAGAGCAGGGCGTTACCGACGAACTCATCGTCAACGAGCTCGTCGACGACATGGTGGAGTACGGTAACCTCGGCGTCGGGTTTTCGATTCGCAAAATCGAGATCAACAGGCTCAAGGGTAGCCTTAAGCTCGATCTAACGGCGCTCGATCTCAAGACCGGCGACCTCGATACGGGCGGCGTCGACACGCTCTACGTCGATTGCAAAGGGGACGTTCACTTTGAACCGACGACGCATGAGCCGGGTCAATGGTGCCTGCGCTTCAACGACGGCGTGACCGCGACCGCGATGGAGCTGGGAGCGAAGGTCGTTTCCTTTAAGGGGGAAACGTTCTATCTTTATTTCCAGGATCCGGAGATTGTCGAGCTGGAGAAACGTTACCCCAGCGCGCGCGCAGTTCTGACGCGGCGTAATCCGACCGGCATGCTCGCGCGTCTCAAGGCGAGCGTCCTGCGCGCGACGGGTGGCGATAAACCCCTGGTCGTCTCATATCGACCCGCCGTTGTCGACGAAAATTCGATCCCGCGAGTTTTCCAGCTCACGGCGATGCAGGCGTACTACGACGATACCGGCGTCTTTAAACTCATTAACAGGCCCGACGTCAATACGATTTCCGTCGACGAAAATGGAGAGTTTGATCCGACTCCGGAAGTCGTAAGGCTTCGCGTCGAAGAGTATGATCGCCATATGACCGAACCGAGCGTGACGACGCTGACCTCCGATACGATTCAGGCGCGTTTTACGAAGAAAGACGGATTCATCAACCTCACGACGTGGGGTTCCGGTTCCCTCTCGACGAACGTTCGCGGCGGTCGCGGCGAGCTCATTCCGCTTCAGACGTTTTGGGAAAAGGGGCTCCTCCTTGAGCCCGTCGTTAACGATAAGATTCCGGACGCATATCAGTTGTTGTCGTCGGGCCAGACTCGATGCAGCCTTGGAGAACTCGGGTCCTTTTATTCGGCGGAAGCAAACTTCTGGTTCCAGATTGGCAAGAGCCGTTTACTCGACGCGGGAACAAACGTGGCGCCGGGCGGCGCCACGGACGTCGGATTTACCCCAATCGCGGCGAAATTTTCGGGCGACGTTCGCCTCGAGACCCCAACGGGAATCATGACGGTTCAGGACTCCGTCGACGTGCATTTCAGCGATCGAAGCGTCGCCGAGCAGGCGTCGCCCGTCGACGCCGACGCCAAACGAACCTTTGTTTCCTCCAACGACGACGGCGGCGCTTTTGCGAAGATTGATTCGAGTTACTTTGAGAATTCGGAGGAGCGCTTTGAACTCTCCTGCAAACGACTTGAAGTCTGGTGCGAACTCGCGCCGGACTCGGAGGAGAATTCGCGAACCTCGCTACGCGTCCTGAGAAGCGCGCTCAGCGGCAACGTCGATATTTCCCAACTTGATTCCAATCTCCAGAAGAAAGCGTTTCTCATCGCCGACTCCGTCGCGGTTGAGAATCCGCTGACCGAGATGATGAAGTTGCGTTTCCAGGCGAATACGGGCTCTGCGCTCTTCCATGTCAACGAGCTTGCGCTCAAGGGGAGAGATATCATGATCGATATGGGGCGCAATGCGTTCCAGGTCGACGGTCCTGGCGAAGTAACGATTCAGCCTCCGCAGAAGAGCGCCGACGCGCAGTTTGCCGCCGAGTCGACGTCGAACGTCGTCGCAGCGGCGAGCGCGATCACAGAACCCGTCGTCGTCAGCTGGACAAGCGCGATGGCGTTTGACGGTCAAATGATGCGATTCCTCTCAACTCCCGATACGCACGTCGTCCTCTCTTCCGATTCCGCTAACATCCAATGTTCCGAGACGCGACTTGCGCTCAAGCAGAGCGTCGAACTTCTTAATCTACAGTTCGATAACAACGTTGCGCCCGACGTCGACTACGTCGAATGTCTCGGAGCGGGACTTGATCGTCCGACGCGCTTAAACTTCAACGCGCGCGATAAAGAGTCGTTGGAGTACGTTGGGTTTTATCATATGACGTGTCAAAGCGTGCGCGTCGACGCTTCTACGGGGATCTTTACGATTGAGAATCAGGGAGAACTTCTCGCGACGCTTCTTTCAGAGTCGAGCGTCGCAGGGCTTGGCGCGAACGCCGTGGCGTCCCTTGACAGACGCGAGGATGAGCGCGCTCCGAGCGCCTCTCGGAACGCAGCGGCGAGCAACCCGAAGCGCTGGGTTTGCGTTAACGCGCAATTTAACGGCGCCTCGGGGTCATTCAAAGACGGTTCCGCGCAGATCGACGGGGGCGTCGCCGCGGTGATAGGGGACGTCTCGGGCCCGTCCGAGACGATTGCGGTCGCCGATCCGTCGAGCTGGCCGGAAGGCGCCATCAAGTTCAATTGCCGTCGCGCGCTTTATCAAGGCGCGGGCGGGGGCGCGGAGATGAAAATGGACGTCGAGATTGAAGCGCGCGGCGACGTGACATTCCGCACCGGCGATCTTTCAGGGAGCTGCGAAGCGCTCGCATACGCGGCCTCGAAGAATCTTGTCACGCTCACGGGCGCCGAGAACGCGCCGGCGGCGCTGATACGTCAGGCATACTCTGGAGCGCCGCGAACGAATATCGCCGAGTTTATGACCGGTCGACTTCACCTCGACACGGGCAAATTTGAGGTGGAAAACCTGACCCTTCAGGACAATCTTGGCTCGGATTCCATTCTTAATAAAAGCGCCAGGAATGAGAAATAGTCGCGTCGTCGCGAAATCAAGCCGGACGTCAGGCGCCGCTATCCTGGGACTCTTCGTCGTCGCGCGCCTTCATGCGCCAGGTGAGGACGGCGAAGCTTTCTGAAAGCTTAACGTTTTCGCAAATCGTCGTCTCGGGGACGTCCAAAGTCGTCGGCGCATAGTTCCAGATCGCTCGGATACCGGCGTCGGCAAGGATACGCGCGACTCCCTGCGCTGCGAAACTTGGTACGGTGACGATCCCGAGATCGACGTCTTTGCCATAGTCGCGTCGAAAATCGCGAGCGAGCGCGGGCGCTTCTTCAGGATTCCGGATCGTATGGCCGTTGATAACTTGTCCGACGAGCCGCGGGTTCGCGTCAAAAACTTCGACGATTTCGAGCCCGTGGGCGGCGAAGCCCGCGTAATTGATGATCGCGGCGCCAAGATTGCCGACGCCAAAAAGAAACGCGATCGTCTTTTGGTCCCAGCCGAGATAGCTCTCGATCGCTTCGATGAGCTCGTCGATCTGGTACCCGACCTTGGGTCGTCCCATAACGTCGGTGACGGAGAGGTCTTTTCTAACCAGGACGCTCTGTCGTCCGAGCGCGTCGGCGATCTTCGTGCAGGATATGAAGCGTTCGCCGCGAACCTTCGCTGCTTTGAGAACGCGAAGATAACTCGGAAGCCTTCGGACGCCGGGCGTCGGCTGAATATGATGAGACGACATAAAATATGAGGCGAACGTTCCTCGTTAATACTTGCATGAGCGGCGACTATGTTGTGGAATAGGCGAGTTTTGCGTCGCAAATCCAACCCGCCGCTCATTGTAACTATCTTGAAACTTTTCGACAAGGAGCGCGATTTATCTTTCTATGAATAAATTAAAAGATACGCAAAAGCGCTTGCATGACGCCGAAAGTTGTGTAGAATTCGTGGAGCGTTCTGAACGCGTTGCGTCCGTAGTGTAGCGGTAACACGGTAGCTTCCCAAGCTCCAGTTGTGGGTTCGACTCCCATCGGACGCTCTCCCTTATTCAGGGTTGTAGAATGAAATGAAAAACTCGGTCGCTTGAGGCGATCGACGTTTTTTTTTATGTCTCGTTTAGTTTCGCGGCGTGCGGATCTGGATGCAAAGATCGCCTAGATCGCACCCGATCTGCTCTGCGATGAACTCGCATTTTGCTTTAAAAAGGAACGCAATTTTCTTATCGCGGCGTTCCGAGCTCACGCTCCAGAGCGATTCAAGATTGGCGAGCCCCTTTGCAATCACGAGGTCGGCGTTCATGAATCGTTCCTTGAAATCGTCCGAAACAAGATCAAAGATGACGCCGAGTCCGTCGCCGCCATTCGTCACGACGTTCGTGATTTTCGTGAGTCCTATTTCCTCCGCGTCTTCAAGGAGCGCGTCATTGATGATCGGCGCGCCGCGCGTTACGACCGTCGTCGATTTGTCGAATTCAGGGGAAACGAGAAGCTCAACGAGGAATTTATCGTACACAATTTCGCCGGCGTTGTCGGCAAGGTACAGGATGTTCTCGGCGTTTTCAATTTCACGACGCAATTCCGTCGGACTCCCGACAAGGGGCGTCATCGCGGCATGGTCGATCATTTGCGATACCGTTTGCTCGCTTACCCCTTCGATCGCAAAGTCGATCGCGTTGCCCGCGATTGCAACACGGACGGTTGCCTCGAATTGATCGTCAGCGGAACGAATCCAGTCTCGGATCGCTTCTTCATTGTCAAGCGCGAGGCGATTAAAGCGCTTCTTATGCTTGTAGTAGGGATCGGCGACGCCCGACATCTCGCGTACAAGCCGATGCACGTCCGTTCCAACAATGGGAGACGGAGCAGGGATACCATGGCGGAGAATTTCTTTCATGGCGCTTTCAAGTATCTGCGCTTGAAGAGCGACGTCGTCGGTGGCGTACCGCGCCGCTTCAAGACATTGACGTTGCAGACATACGACGCAATCGAGAGATGGGGTCATTAATTCTTGTTCCAATATGTTCGGCAGACCGCGGAAGATCTGCGGGATAGAATGGATTTCGAATAATTCCGTGTTCAAAAGGTATTTTACCAAGGTATGCGACGCCGCGTTTAAGGGCGACGCCGCCCTCCGGGATTCTAACGGGAATTGGAAAAATCACAAGGCTTACCATCTCTGAGCCTGGCTTGGCGAGGGCTTCTCCACGTTTTTCTGAAACTTCTTAAAATTGCGTCCGTTAATTCGCGATAAACCAAATAACCGGCATAAAATAGAAATGAGAAGTGAATATAGGAAAGATTTCTTTGATTTTTTCTCGTTTAATCTGCCCCTTCTTCCCTATCTTGCTATAATGATGTTTGTCAGGGGGCAAGTCCGGACGGGCGACTGCTCGAGTGTTGCGGAGCCTTGTTTCGAGCGCGAGGCTCGGCGCGGACTGCCCAGACGCTCCGAGAAAGTCGTATAATCGCGTGTCAGCGAGTTAAATCGCCGTTGTTTGGAAAGACGGCCGTTGGCGCTCGCATCGACCCCAGGTCGCGCCCTGTCAGGTTTGCCGACTCGCGGAAATTCTTTCAAGAGTTTCTGACCGAGCGGTCGATAATGGACGACAAGGGTGCAGGTTGGCGTGGAGTCTCTGCGGGAGCGCCCCGCGGGCTTTTACCAGCCGGCGTGCCGACCATCCATCGGCGCCGCGTCTCCGGACGGCAAAAGTTCGCTTGTGATCGCAAGTCGTTACTCAATAAGATCTGGAAAAACGAGCTGACCATGCGTTACGACTAAGGATGGAGACGGTTTGATCCGTTAGTGTTAATGGAGGTTGAGATGAAAAGAATTTTTAGCGCCGCCGTCCTTGCGGTAGCAGCGCTGACCGTGTTTTCTGCGCAACAAGCGCAGGCCGCTTATTGCGGCGCATGCTCTTATGTAGCTGTGCGTCCTAGCGCCTGCGAGCTTTCGACGCAGTGTAACACCGTCATGAAGACATGCCGCAGGGTCGTTTTTGAGAAAGAACAGGTTGTCTGCTATCGTAACGCAGTGCAGAAGGTTCCGGTTACTCGTCAGGTAACGTGCACGAAATACGTCCCTGAGAGACAAGCGCGAGAGGTCTCCTATACCGTCAACCGTACGGTTTGGGAGAACCGCCAGAAGACCGTCAATCGCACGGTCAATCGAATCGTTTATGAGACTGTCCAGAAGGAAGTCCCGTACACGGTTATGGTCCCGGTTACCGAACAGAAGACGCGTACCTATACCGTCAACAAGCGCGTTTGGGAAACTGTCCCGCAGCAGGTTGCTTACACCGTCATGAAGCCGGTCGTTGAGCAGCGTCAGGGTACTTACACCGTCAACAGACGCGTTATCGAGCAGGTTCAGAAGGAAGTTCCTTACACGGTCATGGTTCCCGTCACGGAGCAGAAGACTCGCACCTACACGGTCAACCGCATGGTCTGCAAAGAGATCCCTGAAACCGTAAACTATACGGTCATGGTTCCGGTCACTGAGCAGCGTCAGGGTACTTGCACTGTTAATCGCCGCGTTATTCAGCAGGTTCAGCAGGAAGTTCCTTACACGGTCATGGTTCCCGTCACGGAGCAGAAGACTCGCACCTGCACGGTTAATCGTTGCGAAGCGTACACCGTTCCGCAGCAGGTCAACTATACGGTCTTGGTCCCGACGACCGAACAGCGTCAGCGCACCTATACCGTTTGTCGTCCGACGATTGAAACCGTAACGAAGGAAGTTCCCTACACGACGATGGTCGCTCAGACCTACACCAAGCAGGTTCCGGTTCAAACCGGTTCCTGGCAGGAACAGACTTACACGGTTCCCGGTAGAGTCGTCTATCGCCGCGTCGCGACCTGCGATCCTTGCGATCCCTGCGCGCGCCTGACGTACAAGGTTTGCGCCGTTCAGACTCCGCCGACGACCTGCACGCGTAAAGTCTGGGTCCCCGAGACGGTCATGAAGGAAGTCACCTACACTTGCATGGTGCCTCAGACGACCACTCGCACGGTTACTTACAAAGTCTGCAGAATGGTCCCTGAAACCAGGACCAGCACGTACAACGTTGTTCGCTGCGTCCCTCAGACCAAGACGTACACCGTCAATCGTACTTGCTATCGTACCGTTCCTGAGACCAAGACGTACACCTACAACGTGACTCGTTACGTCCCGGAACAGCGCACTCGTACGGTTACTTACAACGTCTGCAAGATCGTTCCTGAGACGAGAGCTTATACGTACAACGTTTGCAAGCTCGTCCCGCAGCAGCGCTCGCGCACTTGCGTCCGCCGCGTTTACGAATGCGTGCCCGAGACCAAGACGTGCACTTACAACGTGACGCGTTGCGTCCCGGAACAGCGTGTTCGCACGGTCACTTACAACGTCTGCAGGATCGTTCCTGAAACGAGAACGTGCACGTACAACGTGACTCGTTGCGTCCCGGAACAGCAGGTTCGCACTGTCTATCGGAAGGTCTGCAGGATCGTTCCGGAAGTCAAGACCTGCACGTACAACGTGACTCGTTGCATCCCGCAGCGACAGGTTCGCACCGTCAGCTACAAAGTAGCGCGTTGCGTCCCTGAGCAAGTCAGCCAGGTTGTCAACTACAAGGTCTGCAAGGTTGTTCCCGAGGTCCGTACTCGTACGGTCTACACCACGGTCATGAAGCCGGTTCAGTACACGAGGAACGTTAATTGCTATCAGCTCGTTACCTCGAAGGTGCCTTACACCGTGACGCGTCGCGTCCCGCGCATTTGCACCTATGAAGTTCCGGTTCAGGTCAACGTGTGCAGCCCGTGCGCGCCCGCGTGCGAACCTTGCGCCGCCGTGAACTGATCGGCAGTCTGGATGGATTAATCGACGGTCGCGCGCCGGCGCGCGCTACCGCTACGGATTAAACCGGCTCCAAGCCCCGAACGTTTCTCTATGCAGAGCGTTCGGGGCTTTTGCTTTAGGATCGCATTTCTTCGACAATGTCGCTCTTGCGTCGAAGCGCGCTTTACGATATACTTCCCCGGCTGGAGCGCGTTGGCGCTCCGATTGAACGAAGGAAGGCTTGTAATGCGAACGATAGCGATCATGAATCAAAAAGGAGGCGTTGGCAAGACCACGACCTCCGTCAATCTCAGCGCCGCGCTCGCGGCGGCGGGTCAAAGGACGCAACTGATCGATCTTGACCCTCAGTCGCACGCGTCGTTGCATTTGGGGCTGACCTTTGAGAGCGAATTTGATTCGGTTTACGACGTGCTCGTTAAGGACGCCGAGTTGGCGTCGGTGCGTCGCCATATCGAGGATAATCTCTGGCTGGCGCCAGCGCACCTTGACCTTGCCGCCGCTGACTTTGAGCTCGCAAGCGTTCTGGGACGCGAAAAGATTCTCGCCGACAAGATCGCCGAGGATACGGAGGAATTCGACTACACGATTATCGATTGTCCTCCGTCGCTCGGCGTGCTCACGCTCAACGCGCTTGTCGCCGCCGAAGAAGTGATCATTCCTCTTGAACCGCATTTTCTCGCGCTTCATGGCCTCAGTAAGCTTTTGGAGACGGTTGAGCTCGTCGGAAGGCGTCTTAATAGCAAGCTCCGCGTTTCGGGAGTCGTCTTCTGCATCTACGACGGTCATACCGGTCTGGCAAAGGCGGTCAGCGAGGACGTCAAGAATTTCTTCCAGAAGAACACGAAGCGCCCTGAGGCGTGGGATAGCGTCGTCGTTTTCGAAACGAAAATTCGCCGCAACATCAAACTGGCCGAAGCGCCGAGCTTCGGTTGTTCGATCTTCGAGTACGATCCCAAATCCAACGGCGCGGCGGATTACCTGGCGCTTGCCCAGGAAGTTCTTAAGATGAAATGAATTCAATTTGCGGCGCGCAAGCCGCGCCATTTCGCGAGCGCCGCTCGACCGCGCTCTGATCGCGCCGAGCTGCGGGATTCTTCAACGACCAGAGTGTAAACTCTCCGCCGTTCCGCCTCCAGCGCTCTTGCGTCGGCGGTTTGTCAGGCAATTGCAAAGGATCATTATGTCAGACGTTATTCAGAAACCTTCGCCCGAAATCTTCGAGCTCTTTGACAATCCCTATCCCAGCCGGGACTACGTCGTAACGCACGTATGTCCTGAATTCACGTCCCTCTGTCCCAAGACGGGTCAGCCGGACTACGGCACGTTAACGTTTAAGTTCATCCCGGACAAGTTTTGCGTCGAGTTAAAGAGCCTCAAGTTTTATCTTCAGTCCTATCGTAACGAAGGCGTTTTCTATGAGCGTCTTACGAACACGATCGTCGACGATCTCGCGAGCGTCATGAAACCGCGTTGTTTACGCCTTACGGCGGATTTTACGCCGCGCGGAGGGCTGCATTCGACGATTGTCGTGGATTACGTCGCCGAGGGCTATGAACCGCCCAAAAATTTCTGACGTGGACGCTAACGAGCGTTGCAACGTTTAACGCGCGATTTCCGCGCGTCTATTTACGACCCCTTGAGCGTTGGCGACGTGTCGGTTACAATGAATTGGATTCCAAGCGGCGCCCTTCTGGAGTGGCGCCGCGCGCTTTAAGCGACGATTGTCCCTATTTTTTAAGGTCGCGCTGCGTATGCTCAAACCTCATGATGAAGCGAGATTATAGAGGAGCTATAGAGTGAGTATCGAAGTTTCGAAGATCGTTCAGGCTGTCGAACCGTCCGCAACGTTGGCGGCGTCAGCGAAAGCCAAAGAGCTCGCGGCGGCAGGCAATACCGTTTACAATCTTAGCGTTGGCGAGCCGGATTTTAAGACCCCGCAGCATATCATCGCCGCGGCGATCGACGCGATGAACAATGGGTACACACACTATACCCCTGCGACCGGTATTCTACCCCTTAAGGAAGCGATCGTCGCCGATTACCAGGAACGCTACGGTCTGACCTACAAACCGCCGCAGTGCGTCGTCACGAACGGCGCGAAGCACGCTCTTCATAACGCGTTCTTCAGCACGCTTAATCCTGGCGACGAAGCTATTCTGCCAGCGCCCTGCTGGGTCAGCTATGCCGAGCTCATCAAGCTTTCCGGCGCGACCCCGAAGATCGTTGCGACTAAGGAAGAGGACGACTTTAAACTCAGCGCAGACGCGCTCCGCGCCGCGATCACGCCGAAAACGCGAATGCTGCTCTTGTGCAATCCTTCGAACCCGACGGGCTCGCGCTATACTCGCGAAGAGCTCGAAGCGCTCGCGGACGTCGTGATTGAAAAAGATATCTTCGTCATTGCGGATGAAATTTACGGGCGTCTTATCTACGGCGATACGAAGTTCGCGAGCTTTCCTACCGTCCGCGAAGGACTCCAGGATCGCGTGATCGTCGTTAATGGCGTGAGCAAGTCGTATGCGATGACCGGTTGGCGCATCGGGTGGCTTTTGGCGCCCGAAAACGTAGCGAAGAAGGTCGCGTGCCTTCAGTCCCAGGAGACCTCGAACCCGTGCAGCATCAGTCAGTATGCGGCGCTCGCTGCGATCTCGGGCGACCAGAGTTGCGTCCAGGAGATGAGCGCGGAGTTTGCGAAACGCCGCGAGTACGTCATGCAGCGCATTGCCGATATCCCGGGTCTTTCCGCGTCGAGAATCGACGGGGCGTTCTACGCGTTTATGAATATTAAAAATTTCCTCGGCCGCAAGTACAACGGAATCCAGGTCGACACGGACAAAGACTGGTGCCTTGAACTTCTCCAGCAGCAGAAGGTCGCTACGGTCTTTGGCAGCGCATTCTTTGCGGACGGGTACGCCAGAGCGTCCTTCGCGGCAAATATGGAGACGCTTGAACGCGCGTTCGACGGAATTGCCGAATTTGTTAAGTGATTGAGAACGTCGATATGAGACTTTTTTGGCCGTCGTTTGACTGTCGCAGCAAACGACGGCTTTTTTGTGGCAAGGATCGGTTGCGCCTTGTAGCAAAACCTACGTTCGACATAAAATAAGCGGAATGTTTGTGGCCGGAAATCTTAATACAGATTATCTGATCAGGAGGAAAAGATGAAGATTGGCGTCTTATGCAGCGGCGGCGACGCGCCTGGTATGAATCCCTGTTTGCGCGCGATCGTCCGCGCGGGCGAAAAATATAACGACACGATCGTCGGGATCTGTCATGGTTATCGTGGACTCCTCGAGGAGGAGTTTTGGGGCGGCGTGGACCACAAGATCGATCCTCGCGAAGTTTCGGGGCTCACAAATCGCGGCGGCGCGTTCCTGAACTCCAGTCGCAGCCCTGAATTCTCGACGGAGGAAGGTCGCAAGAAGGCGGCCGATATCCTGCGCGCGCATCGCTTTGACGCGCTTATTACCATCGGCGGCAACGGTTCGCTCAGCGGCGCCCTTGATCTTTCTAAAATATGGGACGGCCAGATTATTGGGATTCCTGGAACGATCGACAACGATCTGCAAGGCACCGACTATACTATCGGATTTGCGACGGCGGTTCAGACGGGCGTCGGAGCGGTGGATAAGCTTCGCGACACGGCAGGTAGCCACGACATGATGTTCCTTGTCCAGGTCATGGGGCGGCATTGCGGCGACCTGGCGGCGCATATTGCGCTCGCTGGAGGATGCGAACTGGCAGCGATACCCGAGACGATAACCGATATTCCCGATTGCGTTAACAAACTGAAGCGTTTTAAGGCGTTGGGAAAACGCTCGATCATTATGGTCGTCGCCGAGGGGGACGAATTTGGCGGCGCGGACGACATCATGAAGGCGTTAAAGGAGGCGGGCAGTCCTTACGATATGAGAACCGTTGTGCTCGGACACCTCCAGCGCGGAGGCGTGCCTTCTCCAGGGGACCGCATACTGGCAACCCACCTTGGAAACGCCGCTATCGACGCGTTGCATGAGGGTAAGACGCGCGTGATGACGGGCCTGGTCAACGGGCGTCTCAAGCTGTCGCCCATTACTGAGGCGGTCACCGGGAAGAGTAACAACGCCGCGGAAGTCATGAAGCTCATTGAGCGCATCTCCGTCTGATCGGAGATTCCTCCGAAACTTGACGCCTCTTTGGCAGGAGTTCAAAAACGATACCTGCCGGGGAGGCGTCTTTCTTTTGGTAAAAAATCTTGCGCGTTGAGATACTTTTCTATTGCGGCGGATGGAACGTTCTCTGGGAACTCGATCGCCGCGCTTGTTCTTAAACGTAAAACAGGGCGCGACGTTGAGCGTCGCGCCCTGTTGAGGTCTTAGCCGTAATAGTCGACGCTTTCTTGTTATTATTCCTCGTCCTCGTCGCTGAACGCGCTGAACGCGTCGTCAGGAGGGTCGACGTACGGACCGTCGTCGTATAGCTCCTCGTCATACGAGCCGTCGTCGTACTGGCCGTCGTCAGCGGCGCCGATCGCCGGTTCGAGCTCGTCGACGCTGTTGACCGCGTCGAAGACGTCGAGATCGAATTCTTTGGATGCGTCGTCCTTGCTCTTGAACCAGTTCATCGGCGACCATCGAGACGCTTTCTTCGCTTTTTCACGTTCCGCCTTATCACGTGCTTCCTCGCGCTTAACGATCGCTTCGACGTCGCGAATCTTCTTGAAGTTCGACGCTTTAGCGCCCGGCAACGCGTCGATGGCGAGCGGACATTCCGCAGCCTGGCCGTTGGCGTCGGACGCGTAGAGGAATTTTTTCGACTTCGCTTGGGTCAGGAACGAGACGACGTCAGGATAGGTTCCGCCAAGATCGACGATAGCGCGGATAACGTCGTCAACCTTATAGCTTACGCAGCGCTCTTCGTCGATCCCGGCGCTCGCCGTGTACTCTTTCACGATGATTCCGTCGTTGTCGGCGCGGATCGTAAGTCTTGGATTCGCTTCGATCTCGACGGGGCCCTGGAGATAGATTTGGTCGGAGTTGAAGAGGACGATCTCAGGCCGGACGCTCTGCGTGATATGAACGTAGGGAGCGCCGCCGCAGTTGAGGCAATGGTAGCTGAACTGGCCCGCCATATTCTCGCCCTGAATCATGTAGTCGGAGGGATTGCGAGTCCATAGCGCGCGGAACGCCCCGTAACGCGTTTCGATATTCTGTTCGCTGAGGAGCTTACGGAGCTCGGAGTCGACGTCGAAGGACGTCTTCATCGTCACGCCCAGGGTCGCGAGGGACGCGGGCCGATATTTTGAGCTGGTACGTGCAAATTCCGCCAGTATCTTCGCCGTCTTCTGACGATCTTGTCGGATATTGAAGTATGAAGAGGTGATCGCAGAATTAAAACGAACGGCTTCGTTAGTCGAATCGAGTCCGCGACGGATCGCGTCGACGACTTTCGCGTTGCTCGAACCGATCGCTTCAAGCTGGACCGACGCGAACTCCGAGGTTTCTTCGTCAAGGAGCTGCATCGCAAGTCGGTCGATCCGCTCGTTGAGTTCGTCGGCCGTTTCGTAGAAGGAAATGGCGCAGACAACGTTCACGTAACGGATCACATTATCTTGATATTCCTCTGGGACCTCAAGGTTAATGCGCGCCGCGCCCGCCTTCGCTTCCGCAACCTTTCTTCTACCGGCATACCCCGCCTTGGTATAGCTGAAGCGTTTGTTCACGACGTCTTCAATTCGTTGCGCCACGCCGGCGGAGCGCTCTTCTTCTTTGATTTCGAGCCAAATCGGTCGCGATCGGGATACGACGGCGCCGCCGATGATCTTACCTTCCTTGTAGGCGATCGGACTGTCTTTTTCGATCTCGCTCGGATCGAGTGTGACGTAACCGTTGACGACGCCGAGGAGATAGCCTCGTCGAATGATATCCGCCGTCATATATTGGTACATTTCGGCGTCTTCAACGTATCCGTTCTGGATACTCGTCGCTTCGGAGTTTGGCAATAATTTAATTGTCGCGTCGAAGCGGTCGCCCTTGCGCGCCCCCGGCGGAATGTCGGCGGAGAGTAGCACGATCGCGGTATTAAGCGACGCAATTTCCGACTTTGCCGTTCGCTTTTTATCAATATCGCGGCTGAGATCGTTGAGGACGAGTTGCTGGTACGAGGAAGGCGGTTCGTCCGCGCCGGTTCCTCTCAAGCCGCGAACAAGGGTCGCGCCTTCAATTCTAGCAACGTCTACGTTTGCAGGACGCGCCAAATCCTGAACAAGTCGACCTCTGTTCATGAGAACCTTGCGCTGCTGCTCCTGATACGGATCCTGCGGAACCTTTCTTGAGCAACCTGCCGCAAAAAGGGTCGCAAGCGCAAGCAAAATCGTGGTTATGGTTCTCATTATCCGTCCTCACTTCTATCCACATGGAGCGCGACCAATATCGCCTCGGCGTCACATTAAGAAAAGACGGAACAAATGTCAATATAGATTCTATGGCGCGTATTAAAGATTCCGGTTGCGCACCCGACGACGCGTTATGCGCAAGAAGGCAGTTTGCCACCGACGCCTCTCGCTAACAGACGCCGCCGTCCAGGATGAAACAACCGACGAGAGAAGAGCGTTCGTCGCGCCTGACGAATACTACTGCAACCACAGACGCCGCAGCGGTTCCTGACAAGCCCCAGTCTTCACGCCGCGATTTGTCGACGCGCCAACGCTAGTTCTTTAGAAAAGGGCAAAACGTGAAACTTTGGACAGAGGGGCGAGCCTGAAACGTTTTGCGAATATTTGACCTCAGGAAAGTTACCGATTCCAATGAGTTTCCATGGAAAAGGTTACGGCGCGTAAGGGGCGACGCTAATTTTGACGCTGCGGCGGACGATAGTCGCGTTCGCGGAAGGTGATGCGGCCGCGATTAAGGTCGTCGGCGGGTACTTCGATGGTTACGCGGTCGCCGGGGACGACGCGAATCTTGTTCTTGCGCATCTTGCCCGCAAGGTGGCAGAGGACGACATGCTCCATATCGTCTAGTTTAACGCGGAACGCGCCGCGTACTTCCTCAGTTACGACGCCGGTGAGCCGTAGGGCGTCGTCTTTAGCCTTTTGTACTCGATCTTGCATATCAAACTTCCTTTAAAGTTATCATAAAATTATATATAGAGCCATGTTGCGACAAACGAACCGGAAGGGAAAAATTTCGCGCTCAAGAGACGTCGCGACGCCGGCTTCTCAGGCGTAAGCCGCTCCAAAAACTACCCCCTTTATTCTAATTCGCAACGAGAAAACGTCAAGTCTCTAAATCTTTGCGGACGGCGACGGAGAGCGTCTTCTTCGCGCTCGCGCGCAAGCGGACGCGCCCCTACTTCCAATTTCGAGGGGGACGCTTAAAATAACGAGACGCGCCTCGTTTTGAAAAACCACGATTTTAGCGCGCGACGCCTTAGACCTGGTAAACGTCGAGCGTTCGCGCAGAACCTTATATTACTAGCGGACTGGCTTTATGGATCGCACTCCCTATCAGGATAAGATCATCCAACGATATTACAAAAACAAGCCGGAGATTATGCGTCAGAAGCTTGCGGAGCTCACGACGGATCTCTACCTTGCCGAGACAGATAAAAAGCGCGAGTCTATCTGGAAGCGCGTCGTTCTTGCTCTGAGAAATCTCGAGATTTCTGAAGATCGCATACAGGCGCTCGTCGAACGTAACGACCCCGTCGCGTTGGCGAAATTCATTGAAAAAAAGCTGGAGAAATTCTGATGGAAGACGCTTCGAAGCGTGAGGAAGCCGCGTGGACGCCCCTCGACAAAGATTTCGTTGTCGACCAACCTCGTATCGAACGCGCCGTTCGCGAGATCCTTATGGCGATTGGCGAGAATCCCGACCGCGAAGGGCTCCTTGAAACTCCGCAGCGCGTCGCAAGAATGTACGCCGAGCTCTTTAAAGGGCTCAGTCAGGATCCCGCCGTTCATCTCCGGAAATTCTTTACGGAGAAATACGACTCGATGGTCATCGTCAAGGACGTCGAGTTTCATTCGATGTGCGAGCATCATCTTCTTCCCTTTACGGGCAAGGTTCATATCGGATACATTCCGAAGGGGCGCGTTGTAGGGCTAAGTAAGTTGGCGCGAGTCGTTGAGACGGTCGCGCGTCGTCCTCAGCTCCAGGAGCGGATGACGGAGATGATTGCCGACCTGCTCATGCACGAGCTCGACGCGATGGGCGTCGGCGTCGTCGTCGAAGCGGCGCACGCCTGCATGACGCTTCGCGGCGTCCGCAAACTGAGCTCCTACTGCGTTACCTCCGCGATGAAGGGTTCGTTCCGAACGAGACCTTCGACTCGCGCAGAATTCCTCAACCTCGCTCTCCAGAAATAAATTCGCCGAAGTCCCCTCAAGCAATGAACCAATTGACGACCAGATCCGCTAATCCGACGTCTCTGAAAAAATCCGACCTCGCCAGGGCGTATCGCCCCATTGAGAAGGAGTTGGAGGCGACGACCGAGCTTCTGCGCAAATCGTTGCGCCACTCCAATCCGATCTTTGACGCCTACTTGAAGCATTCTTTTAGGCTTGGCGGCAAGCGATTGCGTCCAGCGCTGGCGCTTCTGTGCAGTAAGGCGTGGGGCGAGGTCGATAGACGCTGTCTGCTCTGCGCGGCGGCGCTCGAACTGATCCACACCGGTTCCCTGGTGCACGACGATATTCTTGACGGCGCGCGATTTCGCCGTCATCTCGAGACGATTAATGCGAAATGGGACTCGCGTCGCGCCGTGCTTGTCGGCGACATTCTCATTACGCTTGCGCTCGACCTGATCTGCGAATGCGAGGATCATGTTATCTATCGCAAATTTTCCGAGAAATGTCGCGCGACGATCGAGGGCGAGCTTTACCAGACCGACGCGGTCGGCGATTTTTCGCTCACCTTGGACGATTATCGACTCATTGTGGTCGGTAAGACGAGTTCGCTCATCGAATGCGCGACTTTTTTGGGCGGCTATCTTGCCGGCGCGCGCGACGAGGACTTGGAGCTCTTTGCACGCTTCGGGCGCAATATCGGCATAGCTTTTCAGATTGTCGACGACGTCCTCGATTTCACGGGAGACGAGGAGACGACAGGCAAGACGCTCGGAACGGACCTTGCGAATAAAAAGGAAACCTTGCCCGTCATTTATTACCTCGAGCATGCGAGCGAGTCGGACGCGGCGCGGTTCCGCGCGGCGGTCGAACGTGGCGTCGACGCGGAGGAACGCGAGGCGGTTGCGGAGCTCTTGCGCGATTCCGGAGCGGTAGCGGCGGCGACGGCGGAAGCGAATCGGCTCGTCGACACGGCGATTGAGACGCTTGAGACGCTCAAATTGCGCGCGGCAGAACTCTCGCGTCCCTACTCGCCGGAGGCCTTTGAATCGCTCGCGGCGCTCGCAAGGTTTGTCGTCGGACGCGATCGATGAACGTCCGCGCGTCAATCTTGGCAGATCGTTGATTTATCGGGGGATATGTCATGGCGGAAGTTTCTGAATACAAGACTCTTCGAAATGAAATTGCCGGCGTTCCGATCGAGCGGCTGGCGACGGAATATGGGGGCGCGCCGCTTTTTGTCTATGACGCGTCTAAGATCGTTAAGCGGTGCGCGCAGCTTCGCCCCTTTGGCGTCGTGCGGTACGCGCAGAAGGCATGTTCCAATATCGCGATCATCAAGCTTATCCGCGAGCAGGGGATCCTTGTCGACGCGGTGAGCGCAGCGGAGGTTAAGCGCGCGCTCGTCGCCGGTTACAAGCCGGAAGAGATCGCGTACACGGCGGATATCTTTGACGAGGACGCGCTCGATATCGTGACGGGCGAAGCGCGCGGGTGCGTTGTGAACGTCGGTTCGACCGATATGATCGGGCAGCTTGCGGAGCGACTCGGCGACGCGGCGAAGGGAAGCGAGATCACCATCCGCGTCAATCCGGGGTTTGGCCATGGACACAGTCGCAAAACGAATACAGGAGGCGATCTTTCCAAGCATGGAATCTGGTACGAGCAGGTTCGCGACGCCGTCGCGCTCGCGGACAATTACGGAATGAGCGTTTCCGGAGTCCATATGCACATCGGTTCGGGCACGGACTTTGAGCATCTCGGAAAGGTATGTTCCGCGATGGAATCGGTTGCAAGCGAAGTCGGCGCGAGCGTTAAGACGATCAGTTGCGGCGGAGGACTGCCGATTCCGTATACTTCCGGCGAAGAATTTATCGACCTTGAAAAGTATGCCGGGCTCTGGCACGAGACGATCGGACGTCTGGAACAGAAGCTCGGGCATAAAATAACGCTAGAAATTGAACCGGGACGTTATATCGTTGCGGAGAGCGGTTATCTCATCGCGCAGATCAAGGCGATCAAGAGCCAGGGGGCGAACGACTTCTATCTTCTCGACGCCGGCTTTACGCATCTGGCGCGTCCGATGATGTACGGAAGCTATCATCCGATTTCGATCGCGCGTAACCCCGCGCTGCCGGGCCCGATCCCAGAGGGCGAGCGCGACGTTGTCGTCGGCGGTCCCCTTTGCGAGTCGGGCGACGTCTTTACGCAAGGCGAAGGCGGGTTCGTCGAAAAGCGCACGCTCCCGAACGCGCGCGTAGGCGACTACCTTATTCTTGAAGTAGCGGGCGCTTACGGCGCGGCGATGAGTTCGAACTACAACTCAAAGTTCATCGCGCCGGAGGTTCTTATCGAAAATGGCGTCCCGCGCCTCATTCGCAAAAAGCAGACCTTTGAACAGTTGATCGAAAACGAGATTATTTGAATCTGTTTTCTAACCGAGGTCTAGGCGCCGCGTCCGAAACCGACGCGGCGCCTTTTTCTTTACTGACGCGGGGGACTGAGGGAATCGGGTTTCTATTCAACCGGGAATTTCTTTTTCTGCATTTCCTATTTCTTGTAGATTACCTGATTTTCTTATATTCATTACTGCGTCGACAGAAATTAAGAAAAGAGTCCTTTTTTCAGAAAGACGCTTGACGTCGATATTTCCAGCACAGTACCATATGCGTATGGGATGGGCGTGAAGCTGTCCGTCCCCTGAACCTTCCTTCCGCTCTCTTTCGCAGAAGGTTGCGTTTATTCGCGAGACGTTCCGTCTGCGCGACGTTTTTGAAGACGCGTTTTCAGATCGCGCGTTCCGCGTCTGACAACCGTCTGCTATCACGCGCCCCGGCTTCTGCTGTGCGGGAACCGAGACGATTCTTCGTTAGTTTCCTGGTCATGAACGGCGCTTGCCGTCGGGAGAGACGCATGAATTTTTCTTTCGAGCGCATCTGTTCTTCAGAAGTGAAGAGTCCCCGGCGCTCGCGCGTCTGGCGAAGGGGTTGTATAAAAGGACAGAAAGGGGATCAATTTCATGAGCAGCGGTAATCAAAGTATCAGGCGCATTCTAAAAGAAGCCGAAATGGAAAAGTCGCTCGAACCTCCAAAAAATGGGGAAAAACAATCAGGGGGACGGAATTTTTGAATATTATTTCGCTCGTGATTTCCCTCTGCGAAGATGAAAATCCGACGGAACGCTTCAGCCAAAGTTTTCCTGACTTGAATAACGAGCTCCGATGCGCCATGCGCGAATCGGCTAATAGAAGATCAATTCAGCCCGCAACCTGGGCGCGTGTTGATGAAGCGTTCAATCGTTATTGCGATACGGCGGACGTCGAGCCTTCTGTCAGATATCTCTTTACGCCGTTACTTGAGAGTCTGGAAAGAGGAACGCTTTATTTACCCAACTGAGATTCTACGAGATGAACAGTAAAAGCGGAGACTCCTGCAGACTCTAAATAGAGTTGTCGGCGGTATGGTTGCCTGGGTGCAATCGTTGCGCAGACGAGAAACAAAGGAATAACGGATGAAGGGGGCGTTCAGGAGGTATACCTGCTCTCAGTCGTTAACATCCACTTTCCGGAACGAATACATTTGTAAAAAAAATCGTGCAACGCTCATTGCTGCGCCGCGGCGCCGATCGCGGGAATGAGGAGAGCATGCCGAGAGGTAATTAATATGTCGTCCGACATTTTGATAAACGACGCCTTTTATTGCATTGATACAAGTTTGCTTGTATACAGGGCGGTTTCCTTGCTTCTTAAAAAGGGCGTCCCTGAGTATATACCGTCCGAGCTGTTCTTTGTTCCCAATATACTGGAATTGAACGCCAAGAAATGGAAAAGCGTCAAAGAGGAAGCTCGCAAGACTTTCTTCCTTAGAGATTCGTACACCGAATCAGAGCTGGTCGACTGTCCTCACCTCAACTTACGCGAGCTTAACATTCGCATGACCGCGGAAAGAGATATCTATTGCAGTCGTCTCAATGTTGCTGGCGACCGTCCCCCTCGGGGAGTCATACCCGGCGATATGAATCTCAGCGCATTTTTTGTCGAGCGGTCCTTCCTTGACGAGCTGACGAAAAGATTTGTAGGACTTGACGTCATAAAGGTCGACAAGAACCGGCTTGAGCGCGTCAATAAAAGGACGAAGGAGGTTTTGTCTTCATACGAATTGTACAATTGCCTTTTCAGCGACTACGTGAGCCATGATCTTATTGTTGATCATTTAAAGCGGTCTCCCTTCTGTTGCGACCGATGCGGGAAGCCGAGAGTATACTGTCCTTACTGCGACGCTTTCAGCAAGGATTGTCCGTATTGCGGTCAAAAATGGGTCGGGGAAAGCCCTGAAAGTCTACGAGCGTTTAGAAACCTGTTTGTCACAGAAGCGACCACGGCTAAAAGAAGGTGGATCGATCCATTTGGGGAAGTGTGTGTGTTAGAAGATTGCCCGCCATTGAGGGGGGAAAACTGGTGCGGGGCTGATTTTTTCGACGCCTGTGTTTCGGCGTCATTTTGCACGGGCCGGGTAGTAAAGTGGTTCGTGGAGGAGAACATTGGAAT
The DNA here is from genome assembly GCA_050949645.1 of Thermoguttaceae bacterium. Lineage (GTDB taxonomy): Bacteria > Planctomycetota > Planctomycetia > Pirellulales > Thermoguttaceae > RUG369. The sequence goes on along the minus strand of JBMNGC010000001.1, from coordinate 2,446,695 downwards.
CGTGGCTTTCTCCCCCTATCAGGTCGACGTTTCCAAATGCACGCCAGACCAGCGCGAGCGTATAGAATCGATACGATATACGCCCGAGTTTTAAGGACGGTCGGTTTTGGCAATCCTGTTCCGGGTTCATTGGTCAACGGGTCGTTTGAGACATATGGGGCTTCAGCGTTTCGTAGGGCGACGCGTTGAGTCCGCGTTATTTGACGTTCGATTGGGAGCAAGAGAATAATCGCGATAAGAAAGGTTCTTTTATTCGAAGGAGTTGACCTCATGAAATCCAAACTATTTATCCTTTTGGTTCTTGTCGTCTTTTTATCGACGTCTTTTTCTGTGGGATGCGAAGGCATGACGTATCCTCGAGATGATTTTCAGGTTGTGTGTCGCGATACGGACGCCATCGTTCTCCGCAGCTCGGGTTTTGACTCCAAAGGGAAGATTTATTATTTGAAAAAGAACGGTTCACGTTGGGAGCTTGCGCAAACGATAGATATTTCTCGCTACCTCGGCGTGAGAGACGTACGGCGTCCGTATCACAGCGCTAGAAATTGGGGCCGTCTGGCGCTGAAGTCGTTCACATATGACGATCAATGGCTCGGCGTTATATTGACTCAACGTGTGGCGTGGTTTGAGGATATTCGGGTGGAGGTCCCTGGAGTTAAGCCCGCTTGTCTCCTTTTTAAAAAAGTCGACGGTCAGTGGACTTTTTATGATCTCTTCTCTCCCAGATCGTACACATTTTCACGCAAGCATTTGGAATTATCCCACGATTCGTTAATTGTTGCAGATTACCATTCAAAAGGCGACTCCGACAGGGGACGCGTTTGCTGTTTTGATCTCACTGGGCGCAAACCAGTTCTGAAACAAGAGATTCTTCCGCCATATGACGCCAACCTTGAGAGCGATCCCTACACTGTTCTGGCGCATGGTTGTCAAATGATTATCGAATGGACCCGCCCCATATCTGAGGAAGACAAGGCGGAAATGGCAAACGTGGCGGAAATGAAGAGCCCAGTGCCTGATGATACTTCAGACGTCGTCCTCTATAGATGGGATGGTGAGAAGTGGGCGTTTGAACAGAACCTCAGCGATTGTTTGCCAAGGGAATTGTATTTAAAGAAGCGAGGACAGGTATTGGGTGCGCTGCTAAAAGTAGATTGGACTGAGGATCAGCTGTATTGTTATGAAGGTCTTGGCTTTGGCGTTTATAAATTTACAAAGCTTGAAAGCGGCGATTGGATTTTCGACGGATCTCTGAAGCGAGGCGAAACAGATGTAAAACGCTGTGCAGGGGAGCTTGGCTATCAGACTCCAGAGATATATAACGTATTGTGGCGCGATAAGATAAGGCGTATAGGTGTTGTCAAGCCATCCGCCGACGGTGAGATGCGAATAACCGAACCTGATTGGCTTTTCGAAGACTCCGACCCTGAGACGTCTCGGAAGATGTGCTCGTACTACAAAAGTATCAACAATTACCATGGAAGGCCCACAGGCTCCAGGTCCTATTACGACTTCACCGATTACATTCCGACGATCGATTACTTTCTTTACAACAAAACGCTCGCGACGACTTACGTGTTTGACGAATGCTACGTCGACGACAGTCCTGTACAGAGCGCCGACGTTTGGGCGGGCGTCAATATTTACGAAATCGATCCTGAGAAGGGACCGCAACGAGTCTTTGCGCTGACGACGCGGAAGAACGAGGACCTGAAAGTCGCCCCGATTGACGATCCCACGCCCGCTAACCTTGAGTTCCCCTCGAAAGAAGTCGCTCCTGAAGAAGAACAGGAGTCCAACGACGCCGTTACCGCGTCAATTTGATCTATCGGCGGCGTTATTCTTTCTCTTTTTGCAATTCTTTCCAGAGACTCGCGCGGAACGCTTCCGCGCGGCGGAGGTATTCCTCCGGGGGGTTCCATTTCTGCGCGCGTTCGACGCGCTCGCGAGCGTCGTCGGGGAGCTCGGCGTGGAACTCGGCGCCAGAAAAGACGCGCGGGGCGGCTTGGTCGTCCTGCGCGCCGGCGCCCGCCGGCCCCGAGTCTGGCGCGCCTCGATCAGAGGCAAGACCGCCGACGTTCCTATCGTCGCGATCGGCGATTTCGTCGCGCAACTCGGGCGTCGCCGCGCTCTCTTCGAGCGCCGCAGTTTCGCTGAGCTCCGCTTCTCGTTCTAGCGCGCGGAGCGTTTCCGGATCGACGTCGCTCATCTTTAGCACGTCGAGCGCCCGCGCCTTGTCGGGGGCGCCGAGCGTTCGCGCAAGTCGACTTGGGGCGTCGTCGACGCTTGCCGCCAGGTCCTCGAGCGCGCTTGGCGGGATCGCGCCGAAGGTAAGTCGCAGCGCGAGGGACGCAATCTCCGAGCCGTCGTCCTTCTCTGATTTATACCATGGCGCGGCGTTAAGGAGCGTCGCGGCGCGCCCCCAGCGTTCTCCAAGGGCCTCCGCGCGCGCGGCGTCGAGGAGCCGTAACTCGCCCTCGACGTACCCGAACACTCCGGACGCGTCGGCGTTCCAGAGCGTTTCGGCAAGTCCGGCGTCGTCCGCGACGCGTCGCGCGAAATCGAGGAATTCCGCGCTCTCGGGCGCCGCGAGACGGCGCGTCGTTTCTTCATATCGCGCGAGAGAGTCGGACCATGCGTTTCGGAGCGCCGTTAGGGCGTCGAAAAACTCTTGCGACTGCGTCGCCGTCCTTTCGGAGGGCTCCAATCCTGCGCGTGACGCGAGAGCGCTCGCCGCCGCGCGGCGCAACGAGGAGTTTTGGACGTCGTCGCCGGCGCGTTCTGCTCGAAATTTCCAGCTGGCGTCAAGAATCGAGAAGGCGCGCGTCTCGGCGGTCAGGCGCGTCTGGAGCGCGCCGGCGATCGTCGCCGTGGTCTGACGGCTACGAGCTTTGGTCTCCGCGTCGGCGGCGCGCAATATTTCGCTCAGCGCCGCCCTCATTTCGGCGCGGCGCGCGCGTTCGCCTTTGAAGAACGCTAGAAGTTCCGAGGCACGGCGCGCGGCAAGGAAGGCGGGGACGGATTCGTCGGGCGTCGTCCTGCGGAGCGTCGCGGCGGCTGAACGCGCGACCGCGGACGCGCGGACGACGAGCCCCGTTGGAGATTCGACGCAGGACTCGAGCTCTCGCGTCAGTTCGACGGCAAGTTCCGGTGCGAAATCGTCGCGCTGGAGTTCCAGCGTCAGGCTTTGCGCGATCGCGAGGGCGCGCTCAAGATCTGCGGCGAGCGTTTCAAGGGATTCAAGCGCCCCGTCCGCGTCGACCGGACTAATCGGCGTCGTCTGACGCGTTGGCTGCGCTATGGAAGAGGAAAGGTTGGCGCCAGGGTCCGGCGGCGTTTGGACGATTTGGGGCGTTTCTCGGCGGAACGGAGCGTTTTGGCACACGGCGTCGCAGGTCAACGACGCAACAAAGGCGATCACGAAGAGATACCAGCCGGCGCGTAGTTTACGCCGATCCTTGACGATCTGTTCTCGAGCCTCCGGTTGGACGTTTTCACAGGTCAGCGCGTACAATTCGTCGGCTGGGAGTTTATCTTTTTCATACAGATTAAGAAGGGCGTGCGCGCGTGCGAGGGCGTCGTCGGCGAGGGGCGTTCCGTCAAGCGTTGGGTCGAGAGCGGCGACGAGCGAGCCCGCCGCGCGCGGAGATCGCGCTTCGAGACGCCGCGCGAAGTTAATAACGCTCGGAAAACGCTTCAGAGCTGGAATCCTAAGGAACACGGTCGCAAGATAAATAAAGAGCGCGACGCCGATCGCAAGGCGTCGCGAACCGAACGTCAGGAGAGTAAGAAGCCCGACGCCGCTCGCGTTGCCGAGCGGAAAGAGGAACGCGTGGCACAGCAAAAAAGTACGAGCGTCGCGTCGTCGGCAATTCGTCCGCTGCGCAACGTCCTCTCTTTTTGCCGCTCTTTTTTCCACCAGCGTCGTCATAGATTCTTAGCGCTCTACTACGGATGAATGATTAAACCTTTGAAAGTTAAATTAGCGAATCTTGTGAATATACGTAGATTCTCCTTGTTAAAATTTGCGAATTGTACTGTATTTTTCCGCCGTCTTAACCGATACAAAGGTCACAGCCGTTTTATAGAGTCGTTGCATAGACGGAACTATGCCTTGACGACTCCCCTGGTATGCGGCTCCGATTAGATTCAAAGGATTGAAGATGACCCGTTATAACGACTCAAGTCGACGCGAGTTGTATCGTAGCGCCAGTATGACGCATAGACGCGCAGTACTGAGTCGAGCGCGTGTTATCGCGCTGGGCGTTGCGTTAGGGTTCTCCATTACGGGAACCGCGTTTGCGGCTCAGTATCAATCGGCGGCTCAATATCAGGCGGCGCAACGCCAGGCGCAGGCTCAGTATCAGGCAGCCCAGCGTCATGGGCAGGCTGCGTACCAGACGCCCCAACCGCGTCAGGCGCAAGCGCAGAGCCAGGCGTCTCGAACGCCGTTCCTTTCAGGTCTCTTTGGTCAGAGCAGAGATCCGAAGCCTGACCAGGCTCAGTTACAAGCGCAGGCGCAGATGCAGGCGCGGCAGCGTCAGATGCAAATGCAGGCGCAGCAGCAACAGCAGCAGGAGCCTCAGCGACTTGGGATTTTCGGAACGAAGCCGTTGCTTTCGGGCAACTGGGGTCAGGAAACGCAGTCGCGCGCGCCATATCGCACGCCATATGTCGAACAGCCGCGCCAAAGCGCCGCGCCGGACATGGATAGGGTGCAAATCAACGCTGTCCCAAGCTCTGATCGGCATGGCGGCTCCGCTGTCGCGTTGACGCAGGCGTCTGCCAATCCTATGGAAGCGAACGACGCGCTCGCAAAGATTCCGTGGGAGCTTTTCCCGGACAAGACTCGCGAACGTTTCCAGCAGGTTGCGTCTGCCCCGACGATGTATCGTCGCCTTCCGATGGCGGGCGCGCGCTGTAACCCCGAGCTCTTCGATTTCTTTCTGACCTACCCTCATACGGTTGTCGAGTTCTGGAAGCAGATGGACTACGACAAAGTCGACATGAAGCAGGTCGGACCGCACACCTACACGATCAGCGAAAAGGAAGGCGCGGGCGGGCGACTCACGATCCTGTATCAGAGCACGGAGCTCACGGTCGCGCACGTCTCGGGGGTCTATCGTCCGCCGGGGATGATACGTCCGATCGAAGGGGAAGCGTTTATCGTGCTGCAGGTTCGCTATACGGAGGATCCGGAGCTTACGCCGATGGCGATATGTCGGTTGGACGCGTTTATCAACGTCAGGAACCCGGGCGCCGACCTCATGGCGCGAGCGTTCCAATCGCTGATTGGCAAAATCGCGGACACGAACTTCGAGCAGACCCTCGCGTTTATCGACAGCGTGTCGCAGACGGCCGAGCAGGATCCGCGCATGTTCCAGGGCATTGTGTCGCAACTGAGCGGTCTTTCGCCCGAGGCGCGCCGCATCCTTGCCAACAAGGCGCTTGTCACGGCGCGGCAAGCGCAGCAGCGCGCACAAGGGCAGCTCGTGAATTATCAGCTCCTCGCGAAAGCGAACGAGCCTCGACCGGGCTATGCGCGGATCCTCTCGCGCGGTTCCGACGCGAACGCGTCCTATGCCGCCAATAGACCGAGCTCATCTTTCCATGGCTACCAGACGCCAGAATTGAACGACGGATTTTTCGATGCAAACGATATGACCTCGGGCTTCGCCGGATCAAGGTTCCCGCACTCCGACCGAACGCTGAGCAATTCGTTCGGCGGGTCGCATGATTTCGACTTCGACGGTCCGAACGACTTCTCACTCGCCGACGACGAACCCCAATATGCGTTTGAGGAAAGCGGCGCGATGATGACGGGCGAAGAATTCCTCGCGACCCAGTCTCTTTCATCGCCCCAAGCTGGCGGCAATCCGGACTCTCTCGCGAAGATTGGCGTCATGCCGTCGCAGAATGCGCGCGCTATGAATTTGCTCGACGAGACGGAGCCCGATCCCGACGCGTTCATTAGCGTCGACTCGTCGGCGACGCTCTCGACGGACGGCGATTTTACGATCAGATCCGACGACGAGGAACTTCAGCTCGAAGAACTGTCGATCGAGAGCTTTGACCTTGCCGACGACGACTTGCAGGCGCCGCCCGCGATCCCGCTTTCCGCCGCGCCGAAAGCGCCGCGCGCGCCGCAACTTCCGCCGACGATCCCGGGGCGCAAACTACCCCCGACTCGACCGGCCGTCGTGAGCGCGGAGCCGCTCGCCGTCTCTGATTCGGAAGAAGTCGAAGATGAAGATTTCGCCGAGATCACCATTGGCGCCGACGGCGTCCCCGTCCTCGAATTCTTCGTTGACGAGGAGGAGAGTCCCGATTCAGACGAAACGCTCAACGCCGAGACGAGCGCTGACGGCGACGTCGCGCTCGTGATTGATAATCTCGATTTTTCCGACGTCATGTCCCTTCCGGAGGACGACGACGAGGTCGTTGCGCTTCCAGAAGACGACCTTGCGCTTCCTATCGTGATCGCCGACGAGCCCCTCGAGGCGCCTGACAAAGGAGTCGAGGACAAGATTGACGAGGTTGACAAGTTGGACGACGGCGGTTGGACTCGAGCGACGCTCGCTAACAGACGCGCCGCCGCTAAGCCCAACGCCGGCGAAAAGACGACTCCTGAACGAGCTAAGCCCGTGACGCAACGGTACGCCCCGCCGCTGACCATATCGAATTCCAGCAAGGCGGTCGATAGGGTCGACGAGAAGGTCTCGAAAACCGAGAGCGGGAAGGACGGCGAGCGGATCGATACCTATCGCTGGAGTCCCGTTCCGGGCGAGTTTGTCGTCAAGACGGCGGCGATCGACGAGGACGAGAAGACGTCGAGCAGTCCGGCGAAATTCGTCAAGCCTGAACTCCGCTGATCTTGAGCGCTTAAGCAAAACGCTCGCCTGACTCGCGTTGGGCGAGCGTTCCTCTTTTCTTCCGAGCTAACGAACGTCCTTTGGAATAAGCGCGTCGACGTCAACCTTTTCGATACGTCCGTTCTCTTCGACGTTTGCAGCTTTCTTATACGCGTCGAACGCGTCGCGGTCATATTTCGTCTTGAGCCAGAGCGCGTAGGGGACCGACGCGTTGTCTTGCCAGTAAACGTTGTCGTCGAGCTTTGGCCCTTCCGGACTCCATTCTCTATCGAAGCGTACCAGCGAATCCTTGGCGTTCGCGAAGATATTGCCTTTAATGACGACGTTCTTCGTCTGCGCCGTGTTGTCGTAGAACATGAGGCAACGACCGTTTGGATCGGGCCGCTGAACGTATCCCCAACCCCAGCCGGCGTTGAGACATATGTTGTTCACGAATTCAATATTTTCCGTCACTGACGTCTCGTCGCGGTTCCAGTATTCGAAGGAATATTCGCAATTCCAGATCAGGTTGTTGCGGTAGACGATATTGCGCTCGACGTTTGTTCCTGAGCCCTGATTCGTTAACGCTGCGTCATAAATTTCCCACAATCTACAATTTTCGACGAGATGATCTTGCGCTGAGGCCCAGAATTCTATCCCATTGCCATAGCGAGTGCGTGGACCCGCGCTCCCTCCGCGGTGTTGGTCGCCGCCTCCAATCCAGCTGATATCGCAGTTACGAATGACGCACCGCGCGTTGCCGGACCCTCCGAACCCGTGCGCCGCCCCGTAACGAATATCGAGGCCGTCGAAGATCGCGTCGTGGACCCCGCTGAGATCAACGATATGTTGCATGATCGCCGCTTCGATGGAATCATATTTCGCGGCGGGATTTTCGCGAGAATAGTACCATACGCGTCCGTCGACGCGGTTGTAATAGTAGTCGTCCTGCTCCTTGAGCTCGTCGAGTTCCCAGCGTTTGAACGCGGCGGCGTTATGGTCGAGGATGATATTGCCGACGTCGGGGCCGAGATCGAATTCGTCAATCTCGACCTCTTCGAATGTAAAATCTGCAAATTCCAGAACGACGCCTTGCGGAACGACGCCGAGATAGAAGGTGAGTCGCGCGTCCTCCGCATCGCGATTTGGGCGCAGACAGAGCTCGAATCGCTGAAATTCGGTCGTGATCTCGCCGAGTCCAGAGACGGCGCCGTAGGAAGGCCACGGCCGGCTCGACGCCATGAGCGAGATATTGAAGGTCGTCGGTTGCGACGCTCGCGCCGAAAAGGAGCATCGAATCGAGCGGTCTCTCTTAATCGTAAAGGGATCATACATCCATTGGATGTGGTTCGACGCGGAGCCCGACGCTTTAATTTCGAGCTTGAATGAACCTGAATCTTCGACATAGTTGACGCTGGCGCCCGATTCTGCGTGCGTCGCCCAGCGCCCCGGGATGAGTTTCGCGACGATTCCGTCGGGGAATGGCGTGACGGTTCGCGGACGCGTCGCCCAGATATTTTCGCCTTCTTTAACCCACGCGTCTTCGTCGGAGAGGGAAACGGAGCGCCAGAAGCTCGGCTTCGCGCCTTCCCCGTAGCTCGTATAGGTCACGGGCCGTCCCTCGTCTCCGGAACGTGGCGCGAGCGATTCGCGCCAGACGTCGCCGGCATGGAAACGAACGACGTCGCCAGGCTGAATCTCTTCTGCTTGAGAGACGCGCGCGAGTGTTTTCCAGGCGGCGTCCGGCGAGGTCCCGACGGCGGCGTCGGAGCCGTTCCGGGCGTCAACATAGTAATCCGTCGGCAAGGCGGTCGCGACGGAGAGGGTAAGAGCGGCGAAAAATATCGCCGTTATTGAGCGACGGAGTCTAAGGTTCATAGGACGTTCCTTTCATTTTGACGCGATAGTAATCGGGCTTGATTCCCGCCGCCATTGTAACGGAACGCGCCGCGCGATTCAACTGTGCGAGACTCCCAAACGCCGTACAAAACGTCGACTTATTGCCTGCCTGGCGGACTCGAAACGCGACGCCGAAGCGCATGATGGGACCGCGTAAAGACGTTGGAAAGTTCGAGCTTTCCGAGAAAGAAAAGGTCGTCGATCGTCTGCGTCGGGCCGCGAGAAGGCGTCAGAAATAAAAAAAGGGTTCGACCTCTGCGCCGAACCCTCGATAAGCACGCCTGAAGAGATTCGAACTCCCAACCCTCGGTTCCGAAGACCGATGCTCTATCCAGTTGAGCTACAGGCGCGACAGCTTACAGAAACATCTGAAAACCGAAAGCCAATTGTATCCTCTTTACGCGCCGCGTCAATAAAAAGAACGGCTGTTTTTTACAAAAAATTGAAAATTCGTGCGAATAAGCAATTGACTTATTCGAAAATTGTGACTAAAATGGCGATAGCTTGCAGCTGCGGTCGGCGCTGCTGGAAGTTTTTCAATATTATTTATTTTGTTTGATGGGATATTAAGTCATGAAAAGAACCACTCGCTCCGACAGAGGTTTTACCCTCGTCGAACTACTGGTTGTCATCGCGATCATCGGTATTCTGATCGGACTTCTTCTGCCCGCCGTCCAAGCCGCTCGCGAGGCTGCGCGTCGTATGCAGTGCACGAACAATCTCAAGCAGCTTGGACTTGCCGTCGCCAACTTTGAGTCAGCGACCAGCATGCTTCCGCCGTTGCAGATCTCCAAGGCTCACGCTGGAATTTTCCCGCTGCTGTATCCCTACCTTGAGCAGACTGCGCTTTATGAAACGCTGAAGAACTGGCGTGGCGGCGCCGATAAAAACTCCGGCTTTGGTCAGGACCTGTGCCGCTCCGGCTCCGGCGACGGCGACCAGTTCTGGCGCTCTTCTGAAATGTCGGACGAGCTTCGTCGTTCCTTCTCCTCCGTTCCTTATATGTACTGTCCGACCCGGCGTTCCGGTCCTGCTGGCGCCCCGCTCGGCACGCAAGACCTTAATACGAACACGACGATCAACGGTTGCCAGTCGATCGTATCGTACGGTCCTTTCGCGGATTACGCGCCGCCTATCTACACGACCTACAATTCTCCTGACTGCACGAACTTCCAGTGGATCTGCAAGACTGAATACGCGACGAGCTCGCAGGACTTCAGCCCGTTCCGCACGGCGGCGCTCCTCAGAGCGGACGATCCTCGCACCTGGAAATCCCGCGACCCGATGTCGCGCTGGGTCGACGGCACGAGCAACCAGATCATCTTCGGTGAAAAGCACATTCCGATTGGGGGCATGGGTACCGACGCCGCTGCGTTCCGTCACGACCAGAACTACCTGGCTGCGACCGATTCGAACGCGCGCGACTGGGCTATTGGCCGCGCCGTTTGCGAACAGTATCCTCTCGCCTCGCCGCGCGATACGAACTCTCCTCAGCGTTACTTCGGCAGCTGGCACGCCGGCGTCTGTAACTTCGCGATGGGCGACGGCTCCGTACGCGCTATCTCGGTAACTGCGCCAGGTAAAGTGGTCGGCTCCCTCGTTCACGTGAGCGACGGCAGCGTGGGCGAGTCCCTCTAAGAGCAGCCGACTCGTTCTCTGCAACGAATTGTCACGATGATTCCCCTACGTCGACGCTCTCGAAGAGGGCGTCGACGTAGGCATGTGGGAGTAGCTTTATCTCCCTTTTCACAGAAGACGACAGACTATCGGGTCGAGACGTCGGATTCGCAATTTGTATGGTGAGAACTCATGAAACGTTTGACATTTTTGGCATTGACTCTTACGCTCCTCTTCGTCGTCGGTTGTTCTGGCAACGTTAAGGTTGCCGGTACCGTCGTCTTTTCTGACGACAATACGCCAGTCGAGGCTGGCCAGATTAACTTCGTCTCGAAAGCCGGCGACTTCCAGGCGCGTGGGACGATCGAGAACGGTCAGTTTCAGGTCTCGTCGATCAAGCCCAACGACGGACTCCCGAAAGGCGATTACGACGTCTATTTCACGGCGATTGAGACGATAACGAAGGAGAGCGTGACGCTCCCCAACGGCGATACGACTGAGCCCGAGACCGCGCCCGCTATTGATCTTAAGTACCTCAGCGCTTCGACTTCTGGTATTTCCCAGAGCATTACCGGACCAGTTAAGGATCTCGAATTCAAGCTCGATCGCAACCCTGATCTGCCGCAATAACGGCTCTTAGTTAAGTATTTTATTTCCATGCGCGGTTCTGGGGCAACGCAGATAGCGCGGCAGAGAATGCCATAGCGGAGTCTTAGTGGCGCAGAGAAGGGCTGGCCGACGCCTGAGAGATCGTCAACGCGTTGCGGCGGTTCCTAAGATCGCGTCGTCCGGGGATAAAAAAACGGCTCCGAACCGGGTAGGTTCGAAGCCGTTTTACGTTTAAGCTTTGAGGATCAGTCGATCATTCGTCGCCAGGCAGGGAGAAGAGCTCGGTAGAACCGCCGCCAATGCCGCCGAGGAGCTCGTCTGGTTTATAGTTCTGCTTGACAGAAGAGGAAGTGGAAGGAGATTCCTCTTCGTAAGGCGCGCTATCCGGATCGAGGACGCGCTTACGCGAAAGACCGATCTTGCGTTCGCCGGGATCGACGCGAAGGATCATGACTTCGAGCTCGTCGCCCACTTTGACAATCTCTTCCGGATTCTCGACCTTATGATCGGAAAGCTCGGAGATATGGAGAAGACCTTCGAGCTCGTCTTCCAGGGAGACGAAAACGCCAAAGTTCGTGATCTTGGTGACCGTGCCCGTGACGACCTGGTTGGGTCGATAGAGCTCGGGGATGCGCGTGAGCCACGGGTCTTCGGTGAACTGCTTGAGCCCGAGCGCGATGCGATGGTTCTTCTTGTCGACGGACGTCACGACGCACTCGATCTCGTCGTTCTTACGAACGACTTCGCTCGGATGAGTGATCTTGCGAACCCAACTCATGTCGGAGATGTGAAGCAGGCCGTCGACGCCCTCTTCGAGCTCGACGAACGCTCCGTAATTCGTGAGGTTGCGGACAATGCCCTTGATATGCGTGCCGACAGGATATTTCTCGTCGACGGCGTCCCAAGGGTTCTTCATGGTCTGTTTGAGACCAAGGGAAATTTCCTGCTTGTCCTTGTTGATACCAAGGATGACAACGTCGATCTCGTCGCCGTTCGAAACGATCTCATTCGGATGGTTGATACGCTTGGTCCAACTCATCTCGGAGATGTGAACGAGCCCTTCGACGCCCTCTTCAAGTTTAACGAAAGCGCCGTAGGACATGACGTTGACGACCGTTCCATGAACGCGGGAGCCAACCGGATACTTGAGCTCGACTTCTTCCCACGGGGACAGCGTAAGCTGCTTGAGGCCAAGCGAAATCTTCTCCTTATCGTAGTCGATGTTCAGGATAACGATTTCGATCTGATCGTCAAGCTTGACGACGTCGCTGGGATTCGTAACGCGACCCCAGCTCATATCCGTAATGTGAAGGAGTCCGTCGATACCGCCGAGGTCGATAAAGGCTCCGAAATCGGCGATGTTCTTAACGGTTCCAACGCGACGCTGTCCAACTTCAAGTTCCTTGAGAAGCTCGGACTTCCGCTTGTCGCGTTCACGCTCGATGAGCGCTCGACGGCTAACGACGATATTGCGACGCGTCGGATCGATCTTGAGGATGATGCACTTGACCTGCTGGTCGATGAATTCAGTGATGTCGGAGGGACGACGGATATCGACCTGGCTTGCTGGCAGGAAGACGACGACGTCGCCGATATCGACGAGGAGACCGCCCTTGATCTTCTTGATGACTCGACCTTCGCAAACGTCGCCTTCCTGGATGGTCTCCATCAGGCGGTCCCATGCTTCGATCTTAGCGGCCTTACGCTTGCTAAGAACGATCATACCGCGATACTGAACTTCCTCAGGAGACATCGTCTCTTCGGTTTCTTCAACAAGAACCCTGACGACGCTGCCCGGCTCCGGCTGTTCTTCGTCTTCTTCCCATTCCGTAAGAGGAATGGCGCCTTCGCTCTTGGAACCGACGTCGACGATGACAAAGTCGTTTTCGACACGAATGACGCGCCCTTCAGCAATTTTATCACGCTGAAGATCGGCGTCGTTTTTAAGATGCTCGTTGAATTCGGCTTCGTCGAAATCAATCGCGCTTTCAAAGTTATCGCCGTTGTCTAACCCGCGGATGAGAATGCGATTTACCACAATAAGTTCCCTTGCAATAAGGTAATTTACACGGCTCCCGCGCCGCGCTCTTAGAATGCGGACGAACAGAGTCGACAGCAATGCGGACGGCCAGGTTCGACTGCGGGGGCCCCAATAAAAAACGGGGGTGAATAAAATACGCTAGCGACGCGAAACGCCAAATTCGCGCCGACAATTAGAGGCCGGTCGGCATAACGCCGACGTCCCGAACCTTGAAAAAGATCCAAGGCGGCGTCGTTCGATTCGAGTATGAAACGCAACGTGCCCGCCAAGAATGCAAATTCATTGTAGCGCCTCTTAATCTATGGGCAAGCCCTATTCTTGTGGAGAATAACGAAATTTTCGGGAATAATGGAACTTAATTTTAAAAAACTTCTAAAAGAAGCCTCGAATCGAGCCTGAATCGATCGCCTATTTTTATCGTCCTCTTATCATGAAAAACCTTGGACCGTTCCTTGAGCGCGCTCGCGCCATGATGATAAACTTGATATTGAACTTGACACAGACCGCTTTTTTATTAAACCTTGATCCGTTGACGCCGACCAAGGAGGGTCGGAGCGTCTTTGTGATAAACGCGCGCAACCGCGCCGTTCAATACACGTGCTGAAGGACCTCGCCGCCATGCGTAATCTATCGGTTGAACGCTTGTTCTATACGCTCTGCGCGCTCGCGCTTATCGCGGCGACGACCCTTGCGAACGACCGCGCTTTGGCGCTCGATCGCGATTTCGGCCCCGAATTCTCTTTAGGATTCAACTTCGACGACGAAAATTATGGGGACTATGTCGTTGTCTCCCCTTCCTCGATAGAAGCCGACTACGCGTTCCCGCGCCGCAGCTCAGGGTTCCTCGCCGCGTGCCTCGGCGACGACGCCGTCTATCGCGGTCAGAGCGCCGATTCGGTTATTCCGCCGGCGGAATCTCCCACGTCGACCTCGACGATTGGCTCGTCGAGGGTCACCAACGCGACCGCCGACGTCGTGACGCCCCCCGTCGTCGGTTCCGACAAGCCCTTTGACCCGCAGCCCTACACGCCCTCGAACGGCGAGCCGACGACCTTCCAGAAGATGTTCAAGTACCGTCAGGAACTCTCGGGCTACTACATGTTCATTCCCAAGGGCAGTTCGAGAGGGCTCGGGTTCAACGAGGTCAACGCGCGGCTTCTCTTCGCGATTCCCAGCAGCATGGTGCAAAGCGTCAACAACATGAACAACGGGTACTTCCTGCTCACGCCCAACTTTACGTACGACTATATCAACGCCTCGAAGGACTTCGGAGACTGGGATGGAAACTTTTTCGACGCGGGACTTACGACGACCTTTCTAGCGAACTACAATGATCTTGAGGCGCGCGCCGACTTTTCGATCGGCGTGAGCTCGAGCTTTAAGAAAATTACGGAGAAGGCGATTTACCTGCGAGGGCGCGCGGAGTTAGGATTGCCTATCGACAGCGAAAAGCAGGTCCGGATTTTCGGCGGCGTTCAATATCTCGATACGATTAAGTATAAACTCCTACCTGTCGTGGGATTGACGTACAATCCAAATCCTCAGAATCAGTTGCGCATCGCGTTTCCCAATCCTCGCTGGGATCATTACCTTACGAAGGTCAACGAGACCGACTGGTGGTTCTTTGTGCACGGCGACGTCGTCAGTCGGCGCTGGCTTACGTATTCCGACGAGATGACGGTTCGCAACAACCACACGTTTAACTTTGATTACAGCGACTATAAGGTCGGACTGGGGGTCGCCTTCGAGTGTCCGACGCGTCTGCGCGGTTCGTTCGAGGTCGGCGGCTCCTTTGGTCGAGAGGTAAAGACGAAACTCGGAAAGCTTTACGAGCCGAAGGACGCCGTTTATCTCAAGGTCGGACTCCTTTATTAATTCCCGCGTCGCGCCAACTGACGGCGATCCTCCAGACAGATTCGGGCCGGACGCGAACACGCATCGTCCGATTTATCGTTCCACTTCGACGAGTCAGACCGACGGTTTAATGCAAACCGTCGGTCTTTTGTTTTCTTGGCGGTCTTATGGACGGCAACGATAAGGCGTAACGCAAAGATTTCCACAAAGTTGATCAGATTCAAGATCACGGAATATCCGGTTCCGACACGCCCTCTGGCGTCCTTACGTCCCGTCGTTAAAATACTGGACAACTAAAGTCGACGAAACGAATTATAAAGAAGGCGCGAGAAGGGCGAAGAATGAGCGATTTGTATTTCATTGCGTCGGAGGATCAAAAGGCGACGTCGGACGGGCTCGCGATTTTGAGGGGCGCAGAAGCGCGGCATTTAACGCGCGTTATGCGCAAAAAGCCGGGCGACGAAGCGTTCCTTTTCGACGGAACCGGACGCGAATATCGGTCGCGCATTACGTCGATCGTTAAAGATTGCGTCGAGCTTGAGATTCTCGAGACGCGCGAGGACGACCGCGAGCCTGAGATAGCGGTGACCGCGCTTGTCGCGCTCCCGAAGGGCGAGCGCCAGAAGTGGGCGCTTGAAAAGCTCACGGAACTCGGCGTGCGTCGATTTATCCCGATCGACTGCGAGCGCGCCGACGTAAAGTTCGACACGAAGGTTCGCGAACGACTTGAGCGTCAGGCGCTCGAAGCTTCGAAACAATGCGGACGCCTTAAGCTTATGACGATTACGTCGTCGATCGGCGTCGCGGAGCTTCCGGCGCTCCTGGAGATCCTTGACGCCAAGGTGAACGCGGAATCGTCGTCCCTTTCGCCCGACGCTGAAGCGCTCCGCGCGCGCCTCGGCGACGAGACGCTCTTCGACGAATTCAAACCGTGCGACGAGGTCCTCCGCGTTATCGCGCACCCGTTGTCCGACGGCGATTTCGGACAGCGCGGGTTCTCTGAGCTGATCCGCGATCTCGACGGTCGAGTCCCGCGCGGCGCGCTCGCGATGGTCGGCCCCGCGGGCGGGTTCTCGCATTCTGAAGTTGAAAGCGCGGTCGCCGGAGGGTGGACGCCCCTCGATTTGGGGCGCCAAGTCTATCGCGTCGAGACCGCCGCGCTCGTCGCCGCAACGCTCTTTTTGCACCTGGGTTGACGTCAGCGTACCTTTTTTTCACAATAGCGAACGCCGACGCATGCGCGTAACGTCGTGCGTTTTCACAATCCTGGGAGTCAAAATCACCGATCATGAAACAGCCGGACGTCCAAGGCGCGAACGAGCCGCCGGAACTCAACTTAACGTCGATGATCGACGTGATATTCCTGCTGCTGATCTTCTTCGTGTGCACTTCCGACTTTAAAGAACCGGAAAAGACGCTGCCGACGAATCTTGCGTCCTCGGGCGCGATCGTTTCGGAGCGCGCGCCGCAGGAAGAGCGCGACCTTGGAAAGATCGTCGCGCGGATACTCGTCGGACCATCGCGACGCGTCGAATACGCTGTCGACGGCAAACGGGTCGCGAGCTTGGCCGACGTCGAAGCGCTCCTCTCGGCGCTCCAGGAGATCGATCCGAACGTCCCCGTCGTCGTTGCGCCCGAACGCAACGTTCCGATCGAAAGCGTCCTGGACGTCTACGACTGCGCGCGTCGCGTCGGACTCGGTAAAATCAAATTCGCAGCGTCCCCCGAAGCGCTCGCTCGCTGATCTAGAGAAGGGCGTTCCGTATCGGGCGCGATTACGCTTGGGAATCGTCGTATCGGAGCTTTCTTATGTCAGGGGTATCTTTCGTTTTTCGCGTTGCGCTTTGTTTTGCGTTCGCCGCGTCTTGGGCGTTCGCCGACGACCGCGGACCAGTCGCGAGCTGGCGTCCCGATTCGAGCGACGCGTTGACGCTTGACCTCGACTTTGCCGAAATGACGCTGAACTACGGCGTTCCAGAGCTCGCCGACGCGCGGTTGCGCGACCTGTCGTCCTCCCTGGCGTCGTTCCCGCCCGACGTACGCGAACGGTTCGGCCGACTTGCCGTTCGCGCCGCGCTTGAGTCTACGCGCCTCGATTCGAGCGCCGCGCGCGAAGAAACGCGCCAACGCATCGAAGAGATCCGACTCGCCGTCGAAGGGCGCGACTTTCGTCAGGATTATTTTGAATATTTCGGCGCCGCCGAGACGCTTAGCGACTCTGCCTTGCGCTACGCTCTTGCGCTCGTCAGGGCGTATTATGAACTCGGAACGCTCGACCTCGCCGACTCCGACGCCTCTTCCGCGCCGCGTTCGGACGCGCTCGACGCGTCGCTCGCGCTCTCGAAGAGTCTTGCTCAATCTCTTCCCGCCGCCTCGGCGCGACCCTTTCTCTACTGGCACGCCAAAGGGACCCTTGCGAACCTCGCCGATCAGGATCGCGTTGCAACCGCCGAGAAATTCGCCGCCGCGCTTGAAAAAAATACTCGCGCCGCCCAAGACGAATACTGGTTCTTCACGGGCGTTCTTCTCATTGAAATCGCCAGAGTTTCAGGCGACTTTGAGCTCGCGGGTAATCGCGTGAAAGCGGCGCTCCGACTCCTCGAGGCTCGCGAGGCCGAAACTCCCGCTCTTCGCGAGATCGCCGCGGCGCTCGTCGCGCAGGAAATTCGACTCTTGCAGGCGGAGGGTAAGACGACAGAAGCGCTCCGTCAGGCGACGCAGGATACCGATCTTCTCGGCGCGCCCCTCCCGGCGAATACCAAACGGTGGAACGAAATCTTTAACGACCCCTTCGAGGACCTCAATCTCGCTCGCGTTGAACTTTACTGGCGCGTTGTTCCGACCACGGCGACGCAACAGGAGCTCAACGAGCGCGAACCGCCCATGGGCGTCGTTGAGCTCGCGCGCGAGACGCTCGTCGAGGAAGCGCGTCGCGTCGGCGCTCTTGTGACGTCGAGTTTTGGCCGCGCGCAAACGATCAAGCTTGCTCGCAGCGCGGGCGAGACGGCAGGAGACTGGTCGGCGATCGAACTTGCGGCGCAAGAGGCGTTCCTCGCGGAGGACTGGCTGTCTTCCCTTGCCGACTATGATCGCGCCGCGCAAGTCGCGAGCGATTCCGGCGACCTTGAGGAGGAGTATCGTCTCCGTTGCGTCGCCGCGGCGCTCGTCGATAAGCTCCTTCGGGAGCAGAAACTTCCCGCCGCCGAGGATAAGGACGCCTGGCGCGCCGACGCCGCCGAACGCTTCGAGTCGCTCAGCCGCGAGCGCGTCGAGGCGCCGAACGCTTCCACCTTTATGCTCCTTGCGCTCGAATATCGGGAATCCCTCAATCAGGACGACGCGTTTGCGCGTTTCGAATATCTCAGGCTCTTTCCGACGGCGCCGAACGTCGGAGCGTTCGCACTCGACCTTGCGCGACGGTCCCTCGAAGAAGGCGCTCTTTCCGACGCGCGCCTTGCCCTTGATTACGTCGCTAACGACGATCCGGCGCTCCCCGCGGCGCTTGCGCTTGAACGCGACGTCTTCAGCGCCGCGCTTGCCGAGGCGTCCGAGAGCGATCGCGACGCGCTCCTTGCCGCGACGCTTGCGAGATTCTATCGTCGCGCGTCCTTTGCGCCGCCCGACGCGTCCGCCGATTCGATCGCGGCGCTCGCGCAACTCCTGACCGTTCCGAAAGAATGGCGTCCTGCGGCGCCGGACTCCGTCGTCCTCCCCGCGTTCTTTGAAATGGCGTTTGACTTTGGCGCGGCCGATTCACCGGCCTTTGCGCAGGTCGCCGCGGACGCGCTCGACGCCTGGCGCGCCGCGACCGACCCGAGAGAGCCCGTGCGCGCAAAGATCGACGCGCTGCGTCTCTCCCTTTCTCTCCTTCGCGGCGACGAGAAGGCAGTTGTTTCGATCCTCGGGGAGTCGGGGGCAGGCGACGCCGTCGACCTCGCGACGCTCGAGCTGACGCTCGAACTTGCAGAGAACGCGGCGCCAGCGCTCCGGCGACGCCTCGCCGCCCTCGTTCTGGAAACGCTCGATTCTTCCCAGAACGCAACGGCGACCGCGACCCTTGCTCGCGCCGAAGCGCTCCGACTTCTCGGTCGCAACCAGGAATCCCTCAACCTCTTTGCCGCGATTCGTAAGAGCGCTCTAGAAAACGTCGACGCCGCGCGAGGGATCGCGCGACTCCTGACCGGCGAGCAAAACGACCGGGCGCTCGAACTCGCGCTCTCCTTTTGGAGCGACGTCGCCGAGTTAACGCCGCCCTCCTCGAAAGAATGGTGGGACGCGAAGGAAGAGACGATCAAACTCTACTGTCGGCTCGGCAAAGCCGACCAGGCTGAGAAGATCGCCAAGACGCTGTGGCTAACGCGGGACGACCCGAGCGACCCCGGTCGTCGCGCGCGCTGGGAACGTGAAATCGAGCGCTCGAAGCGCCCTTAAGCGCGTCGCGCTGAAAATCAATCTGTCCTCGACCGTTGACCGTCCTTTACCGCCAGGCGTCAGAGATTCCGTTCACTCTTTTCAGAGTCGTTGAAAGCGCTATAATGGCCCTCTGTAGCGCGGTCTTGCTCGCCGCCGTTTTTTATCCCTCGCAACCTGGGCGCTCGTCGCGCCTTCAATTTTTACAGGACTTGTCCTATGCTGGACCGTAAATTCATCTTAGAAAACGTTGACGCTGTTAAACTCAACTGCAAGAACCGCAACGTGGTCGCCGACGTCGATCGCTTTGTTGAGCTCGAGACGGTCCGACGCGAGAAGCAGCTCGAAATTGAGACGTATAATCGGGAAGCGAACGTTGTCTCCAAATCGATCGGCAAATGCAAGACTCCTGAAGAGCGCGAAGCGAAGAAGGAAGAAGGGCGTCTGATACGCGAGAAAATTACCGTCCTCTCGCAGGCGCTCAAAGAAGTTGAGGTTGAACTCGGCGAGATTCAGCGGATGATCCCGAATATGGCGCACCCTGATTCTCCGATTGGAGACGACGACGCAAGCAATAAGGTTCTCGCGTACGGTAAAACGCCTCTTCCGCAGTGGCCCGAGGGCTTTAAGCCCCTTGATCACGTTGAACTTGGCGAAAAGCACGATCTCATCGACTTCGAGAGCGGCGCGCGGGTCGCCGGCGCCGGATTCTATTTTCTCAAGAATGAGGCCGTGCTCCTCGAACTTGCGCTCGAGCAGTTCGCGGTCAATAAGCTCATGAAGAAAGGCTTTACGCCGACGATAACGCCCGATCTCGCAAGGGACTCTATCCTTCAGGGCGCCGGCTTTATTCCGCGCGGCAACGAGACTCAAATCTACTCGATCGAGAATACGGATCTGAGCCTCATCGCGACGGCGGAAATTACGCTCGGCGGCACGCTCGCGGACGAAACGATCGACGCGGAGGAGCTGCCCCTGAAATTCTGCGGCGTGAGCCACTGCTTCCGCACCGAAGCTGGCGCCGCGGGCCGCGCCTCGCGCGGACTCTATCGCGTTCACCAGTTTTCGAAGGTCGAAATGTTCGTCTTCTGCCTACCTGATCAGAGCGAGGCGTTCCACAGCGAGCTCCTTGCGATCGAACGCGAAATCTACGACGAGCTTGAAATGCCCTACCGCGTCGTCGACACGGCGACGGGCGATCTTGGAGGGCCTGCGTATCGTAAGTTCGATATCGAGGCGTGGATGCCGGGTCGCGACGAGTACGGGGAAGTGACGAGCACGTCGAACTGCACGGACTACCAGGCGCGCCGCCTGAACGCGCGCTACAAGGTCAAGGGCGAGAAGGGGACGCATTTCGTTCATACTCTTAATGGCACGGCGGTCGCGATTTCTCGCGTACTTCTGACCATCCTTGAAATGGGGCAGCGTCCGGACGGCTCGATTGTCATCCCGAAGGCGCTCCATCCTTACCTTCCCTTCGACAGGATCGAACCCAAGAACTGAGCCGCGCGACGCTCGAAAGCGCGTTATGATACGGAGATAGAAAAGTGCCCTGTCTTTTCGGTTTATTGAGCTTCCCACAGATCTGGCTGTCGGTTCCGCTCGCGCTCGCCTTTGCGTTCTGCTATTCCGCGTCGCGCGAGGAACAGCCGGCAAAGATCGTCAGGCGCGCGATTCGCGTCGCGTTCTGGCTGTTTTTCTTTCTCGCGCTTGTCGGAGTGATCCTGTATTTTTCCGTGTGACCGCGAAACCGACGGTTAGCGAACGACGCGACGCCCCCATTATTCGCGAGTCGTCGCGTCGACGACGTTCCGCTATTATTAGAACAGCCGACGAATTCAGGAAGAGGTCGAGCGTCGGCCGTTTATCCTTAACTTAACGTCTCGTGGCAAATGGGAGAACGCGATGTCTGCGTCAAACCGTTCTTTTGGTCGAACCCTTGTCGCGGCGCTGAAATTTTGCGGCGCCATTTCTCTGGGAATCGTCCTAATGATCATTCTGGCGATCGTGATGGGTTGGGCGACCTTTCTGGAACGAGAGATGGGGACGCCGGCGGCGCAATACCTCGTTTACGCTTCGCCATGGTTCTACTTCCTCATCGCGCTTCTGACCTTTAATCTCGTTTGTTCTGCGCTCGTGAGGCTTCCGAGGCTCTTTAAGCGCGTCGACGGCAAATTACGCTTCAATCGCGGCCCCGTCCCCTTTTTTCTCGCGCACCTTGGCGTGATCCTCCTCGTTGTCGGGTGCCTGGTCACGGCGACAAAGAGCTCTCGTGCGCGCGCGATTATCCCCGAAGGGACGTCCGTCGAAAAGGCGATAGACGTCGATTCGCGACTCCTGAGCGTTGAGATCGTCAATTTTGACTCGCCTAAGCCCGAACCTGGACAAGAACCGGTTCCGAATAAGTTTGACATAACGATTCCATTCTCCGGCGGTCCGATTAACTGGCGCGACCAGGAGTCTCCTGAGCTCTGGCGCGCGAACGTCGCGGAGCCTATCCTCGCGACCAAACCAGACTCGAAATTCTTCAATAAGCTCGGTAAAAAAGCGTCGTCATTAAGCCAGCGTTGCGCGCAGTTTGTCTCGCGATTCGGGAATCGCTCGCGCCGAGGCGTCCTCTATGACCGCGACGGCCTCAAGATCGAGACGCTCGAATACGCGACCTGCGCTGACTATGCGCCCGTCCCCGACCTCAAGGCGTCGCTGACTTTCCGCGCCCCCGACGGCGCCGAGACGACCAAACCGCTGACGATGGCCTTTCCATTTGAAGGCGCCATGGTCGGCGGCGATCCCCTTGCGACGACTCGGAAATCGCAACGCGTCAAACTCGACAACGGCGTTCGCGTGGTTTACACGCTCGCCGATACGAGCGCTGAAGCGCGCGCTTTCGCCCAGGTCGTTCCGCAGCCAGGAACCTCCGACGTCGCCGTTCTCATGATCGACGGCGTTCGTTACGAGCTCGCGCTCGACGACCTCACGGTCCTGGCGCAGTACGGGGACCTCGACGCGCAACTTGAATCCCTTGGCGTTCGTCGAGAAGAGATCCAGCGACGCCTCGATCAGGAACGCGACTATGTTCTCAACGCCGAGGAACCGGTCGATGAGCCCGAGACCGCCGGCGACTCTGACGACGCACCAGACGAAGCTAACGAAGGCGATGAGGCTGACGAAGCTGACGAAGCCGCTGAGGCTGATGAGGCCGCTGAGGCCGCTGAGGCCGCTGAGGCCGCTGAGGCCGCTGAGGCGTGAGGCTGATGAGCTGATGAAGCTGATGAAGCTGATGAAGCTGATGAGCTGATGAAGCTGATGAAGCTGATGAAGCTGATGAAGCTGATGAAGCTGATGAAGCTGATGAAGCTGATGAAGCTGATGAAGCTGATGAAGCTGATGAAGCTGATGAAGCTGATGAAGCTGATGAAGCTGATGAAGCTGATGAAGCTGATGAAGCTGATGAAGCTGATGAAGCTGATGAAGCTGACGAAGCTGACGAAGCTGACGAAGCTGACGAAGCGCTCGAGGCTGAGTCCGACGACGACGATCCGCAGGCTCGCGCGAGCGCTATCGCGCCCCGATACGCGCAGGATTCCGACTTGGCGACGAAGGCGACGAAACTCAAGCCGCTCAGGACGGTTGATCGGGCAGACCTTATCGAGATGGACGCTACGTTACGAGAACTGACGTCCAAGCTCGCCTCCGCCGCCGACATGGCGACCGATCCGTCGGCGTTGCCGAACGAAGGGGACGATGAATATGACCAGGCGCGCCTCGCGTTCAATCGCCAGCGTATCCTGAATTACCTCGCGACAACG
Source organism: Thermoguttaceae bacterium (assembly GCA_050949645.1). Classification (GTDB taxonomy): domain Bacteria; phylum Planctomycetota; class Planctomycetia; order Pirellulales; family Thermoguttaceae; genus RUG369. The sequence goes on along the minus strand of JBMNGC010000001.1, from coordinate 2,423,605 downwards.
TGGAACCAGCTTGAAAGCGTCGCGCCGAACTCCGCCGAGTTTACGGCGACGCTCGAAAATATGCTCTCCGACGTCTCTCAGCGTTTAGAGGAGGTCGAATCGCTCGCGGCAAAGCTCGCGCTCGGCGACTCAGGATGGCGCGTCGCCTCCTTTGATCTGACCCCGGCGCTCTTTCAGGGACTCGAGGAACTCCAAGGCTGGACGGCGAATTTCTCTTTCGTTTCTCCAAGTGGCGAACGCGTTGACACGACGCTTTTCTCTGAACTTCCCGAACGCAATCGCTACCCCGAATCGGGTCGCGTCTACGGCGCGCTCTGGCTCAAAGATTCCGGCGGCGGCGACACGAGCTACGGACGACAATGGGACGAGGACCTCGACAAACCGCGCCTTGAGATCATGCAGTCGCGCAACGGTGAACTGCAGTATCGCTACAGCGCGTCGGACTTCTTTTCCTCGGGCCAAATCGAAACGTCGACCCTCGACGAGTCCTCCGAGACGCTTAAAGGAACGCTCGTCAATATCGCGACCGCCGCAGGGGAATCGGATACCGACGAACTGACGTCCTTTACGCTCGAATCCTTCGCGCTCCAGGACGAGATCGGCGCGCGTATTATGCCGACGTCCTTCGTTAAGGACAACGCGACGGAATTCTACGGTAAGCTTAAACTTCGCGTCACGCTCGACGAAACGTCGGAGACCTTCTGGCTCCGCACGCTGCCCCTCGAAAGCGTTACGCCCGAGCAGATCCCCTTTTTTTCCAGGACCTTCGCGTCGAAGTCGCGCCGCGCGAAGATTACCCTTTCCGATCGTGAGATCGACCTTGGCGTCGCGCTGTACGTTAAAACCTTTACGCCCGTCTATGAGCCCGGGTCCTCGACCCCCGCGTCCTTTGCGAGCCTGACGCGGACGCTTCCGACGGGTCTCGATCGTGAAACGACCGTCGAGATGATCGAGAGCGAACCGGAAAAAGACGTCCTTATCGAGATGAATCGCCCTGGCGTCCTGAAAGCGCCGGGCTCCTCGAAGAGATTCTGGGCGTATCAGGATTCCTTCCGCGGTCCCTATAAACCTGGCGACAAGGAATTCGACGACGTCGTTCAGGGTAAATTGCTGCCAGGCGAAGAGGTTCCCCGCGACGCGCTCTACTACACGATTATCTCCCTCAACGACGACCCTGGTCGTGGACTGAAATACATCGCGTGCCTGCTGATCGTGTGGGGGACGGCGCTCCTCGTCTATCGGGGCCGCAAGACCAAGCCGGTCGTCGTCGAATCGAACGCGAACGCCAAGGCTATGCGAGCGGGGCAGGGCTCCTTGACCATCTTGGTCGCGCTCTGCGCGGTCGCGGCGATTCTGGCGACCGCGGCCCAGTTCGCGCGCGGCGACGAAATCCAAGAGTCGAGTCCGATCCCAGTTCGGAACGAAATCGACTGGAACGCCTGGCGTTCGCTGCCCGTCTTCGACGACGGTCGACTCATGCCCCTCAATACGTTTGCGCAGATTATGGTCCGCGATGTGACGGGCTCAAACGCGCCTACGCTTTCGGCGCCGCCGGAGATTCTCGAACGTCTTGAGAGCGGGGAAGCTCAGAACTTTCCGACTCTCAACGAATTCCTGAACGATCTGAATGCGGCGCGCCCCTCGGGCGAAGAACTTCCCGACGAGGAGGTTGAGCGCCAGAAGGCATGGTATCAGGACGTCGCGGCGCAAACGATCGAGCGCCAGGAAGACGTCGCGCAGCGTATTCGCGCGGCGTTCCCCGGCGGACGACAGAAGTTCGGAGCGGCGGAACTCCTCTTTTCATGGTTCGCTGAGCCGGAGCTCTGGGAGTCGATTCCCTTTATTCTCGATGAAGGAAATCTCGTTGCGCGCAACGTCTTTAAATTTTCCGCCGAGAAGATCGTCGGAAGGGGCGGTCGACTCGCGCCCGACGATTTTGACGCGCTCGAACACGGTTCCGTTAGAACGCTCGCGGAAGCGTACCGCGCCAAGCCCGACGCCGACCCTGAGACGCTTAAGACGCTCAGGAAAGCCGAGTTACGGCTCGCTGCATGGCGTTCCGTCGTCTTTACGCCGACGCAGGGCGCCTCGACGCGACCGCGCGCATGTCTCGAGAAGATTCTCTATGGCGGCATGCCGTCCGCTATGCCGTCTGCGCATGGTATGAAAGCGAGTCCGACGATGCGGCTCGACGGCGCGTCGAAGCGCCTTGAATCGCTCCTTTCGCGAGAAGCGCGCGCGCTCCGCGAGGAGTCGCCCCTCTACGATCAGGATCATCTCTTGCGTCAGCGGACCTCCCTTGGCGCGGAGGGAAGCGCGGAGATCCTCACACTTTCGCGCCAAATTGCGGTCCTCGCGGAGGTTTATCGCCGTTATCCCCTTTCCTCGACCGGCGTTCTATTCGCTAAACTCTACGACGCAACGACGCGAACGCTCGACGAGCTACGCGAACATCGCGATGCGATTATGAAGGAGCAGACCTATTCGCTTGAGTATCGACAGGCGCTCGGCGAGGCGGTTTCCGCGCTCGACGAGATCGTCGGGGAGCTCGAACAGGCGTCCCTTGCGCTCACGACGGAGGAGCCGAAAACTCTGTGCGTTGCGCCGATCATGAGCAAACGCGCCTTTAAAACCACCGAAGCGCAGATCGCGCCGTGGGTCTCGCTCCAGTCGATCCTCTGGGCGCCAGATCCGATCTACGTTCAATTCGTCGATCCGGCAAGTGGCGTCGGCGAAACGCCGACCTCGATTCCGACAGACAAGGAAAAGATCACGCCCTTCGACGATATGCTCGAAGCGCTGGAGAAATCGCGCGCCAACCGCGATCTCGCGCGGCCCGAGGTCGACGCCTTTATCGACGCGGTCAAAGCGTATCGCGATCGCGACGGCGAGAACCGTGGCGGTCGCGTAACCGCCGCGCTTGAGCGCTTCGCGTCGGCGCTCCGCGAGCTCGCCGATAGGAACGCGGAGGCGCGAGAAACGCTTGCAAAGGAGACAAACCACGACGAGGTTGCGGTCGCGCACGCGCTCGAGAAGACGCGTTATCCTGACCCAACCTTGCTCGACGCAGAAATCTTCTACTACGACCTCAACGCGTTCTTCTGGAACTGGGTCGCCTGCCTCGCCGCCTCGATAGCGTTTTTCCTCTCCTATTTGCGCCAAGGATTCCGCGCGTTGCGCAAAAAGAGCCTTGAACGCGGCGAGTGGTTCTTCTTTACGCTCGGTCTGCTGTGTCTCGTCGCCGGGTGCGCGGTCGCGCTCCTTGGAGGCGCCGTTCGCTCCTATATTACAGGCTGGGCGCCCGTCGCCAATATGTTCGAGACGGTCGTCTTACTGGCGTTTTCGATCGCGACGATCGCAATTTTCTATACCCTCGCGCCGATTTGGCGGATTCCATTCCTCAACGCCTGGCGGTCGGCGGCCTTCTGGGGCGCAGAAAGCGTTGAGACGCCGAAGGGAAGAAGGACGCTTGTCCGCGCGGCGCGAGCGTTGTTGACCCTTGCGGTTCTCGTCGGAGGCGTCAAGCTTTGGACGTGGTACCGTGGGATCGAATCGTCCGATTTCACGACGATGTACCATAAGGCGCTCGAATCGCTTACCATGCAGGGTTTCTTGGACGCCTTTGCCGTCCTCGCGACGTTTCTCTTTATCGTGTGGCTTGCGCCTCGTTTTATCGCGGCGCTCGTCGCGCTGCTTCTTATGCCGCGAACGCTCTGCCGTCGCGACGACGTCGTCGTGAAGGAGGGGGGCGGCGTTGGCGCGGCACTCTTTGCGCAAGTTGCGGAACGTCGCGCGTTCCTGACCGCGAGCGCCGTGGTCGCCGCGCTTGTCGCCGCCGCAGCGTACTTCAACTCCTCTGAGTTTAACCCGCATATTCGACCCCTCGTCGCCGTCCTGCGGAGCAACTTCTGGCTCACGATTCACGTCGTCGCCATCATCATCAGCTACGCGCTCGGAGCGATCGCGTGGGTCGTTTCGCTCACGTCTCTTGCATATTATATCTTCGGACGCTACGCCAGCGACCCGGAATGCAGGAAGCTCGACCCGGAATATTGCGTTCGCGTTACGCCCGTGATCGCGATGATGATCAGGAGCGCTGTCCTCTTCCTGACGGCGGGTATCATCCTCGGAGCGCGTTGGGCCGACTTCAGCTGGGGACGATTTTGGAGCTGGGACCCCAAGGAGGTCTGGGCGCTCGTGACGTTGCTCGTTTACCTCGTCGTGCTCCATGCGAATCGCCTCAGCGGTCGCAATCGCTTTGTCCTTTCGTTCGGCGCGACGTTCGGAGCGCTCGCGATCATCATGACGTGGTACGGTCTGAGCTTCGTCATGGGCGGCGGCGGTCGCCACGCCTATACGGGAGGCGAGTCCAACAAGGTCGCCGTCCTCTACGCGCTCTTTGCGGCCAATATCCTCTGGGCGCTCGCCGCCGCCGTTCGGTACAGTTTCCAGCGAACGATCCTGAAGGCGCGGAGACGAGCGCGCGAAACTCTCAAATAACGCTCGCGTTCGCGCGGCAATAAAAAAAGATCGATGCGGAGCTTCCGTATCGATCTTTTTTTATCTTCTTACCGGCGTATGTTGCCGCCGACCGCTATACTGCCGACGTGCCGCTCTACAAAAAAAGCGCCGATTTTCTTCGGCGCTTATAGGGTTGAGTGATGATGCGAATAAGGCGTGATTCAAGCGCGCTCAGAGCGAGACGCTCGATTCGCCGCCACGCGCGGAACCCATAGCGCCCCAGACTCCGTAGGGGGATTTTCCGGTGGTCACGGCGTGAGCGTACGCGTCGCCGCAGTCGATCGTTTCGGAGATGAAGTGAACGGAACCGTCAAGGAACGCCGCGTTAACGCCTCCGGAGTGGTTCGACTGAGCGGAACCGACGCCCCAGACGTTATCGCCGGCGTAGGAACAGTTCGGCGAGTTCGGGGGAAGAACCGTGTTGAAGCCGCTCACGAGCATCTGTCCGTCGGCCCAACGCTGGGCGCGCCAGGATGCGGTCGTCGCGTCCTGAGTGAGCTGCGTCCCGTTTTTCAGAGCGAGACACGGACCGGGGAAGGAGTTGTCGTCGTACATGGAGGAAAGACCGGCGACGAGTTGGCCCTTCACGTCGCGACCGCCAGATTGAGCGGCGGAGCAGCATTCGGAGAAGGCGACCGTGTTGGAAGTTCCGTCCGTGACGGAAGCCATGCTCATGAATTCGCCGACGCGGAAGACGCCGCGGTCGGAGGTCTTAGCGGCGGGGTTGTCTTCGTCGACCGGACGACGGTTGTTGTTCCACATGGAGTCGCCGCGGCTCGACATGTAGCTCAAGCGGCCCGTGAGGTGACCGTCAGTCGACTTCTGTTTTGAGTTCGCGTCGGAGGGGCAGCAGAAGGCGTCGATCGTCGTCCCCATGACGGGGAAGAGCGAGGCGTCAGTCCACGGATGTGCGAGGTGCGGGTCGGCGTCTGCCGCCGTATAACTGAGCATCGTCGTGTAGACGGCGTTCTGTTCGATGAAAGGCATCAGGAAGATAACGGTTCCGAAAGGACCGGCGGCGCAACCAGGAGTAGCGTTGCAGTTGTGAAGGTGACCGCTTTCGCCGAGCAGGGCGCGAGCCGCCGGTAGAGCGTCGTTCACGTCGTGATAGTTTTGTACGGCGAGCGAAAGCTGCTTGAGATTGTTCGTGCACTGCATTCGACGCGCCGCCTCGCGCGCCGCCTGAACGGCTGGCAGAAGAAGACCAATAGGATTCCGATGATGGCGATGACAACGAGCAATTCGACGAGCGTGAAGCCGCGTCGCCGAGCAGGGCGGAGAGAGGCGAACTGAGTCATAACAGACCTCCATTAAATAAAAATACAGCAGATATAAATCCCGACTAGAATCGAGGCGCAAAGGCGCTCCAATCCAAATCGACAATATTACGTAAAACGCAACGGCAAACGACTGCGACGACGTTGCCAGTCAAACACTAGCGCTCTTTAAATCAAAACTGTACTACCGTCATTTTAGTTTCTGGCTGCGCTTATGTCAACATAATTTGCTGATAGTTTCTAGTAGTCGTTCCGGTCGTCCCCGCACACGTTAACTTACTTCATTTCATCCGTATATTCAGGGTCCGTCGTGACTTTGTAATCTCACGCGCGCAATAAAAAAGATCGACGCGGAGAACTCCGTATCGATCTTTTTTAATTTTTGCAACCGTTTGAAGGATAGTCGACGCGTTGCACGCGAGACGTCGGGGTCAGGCGCTAACGGGGACGTCTTCTTCGATTTCTTCTCCAACCTTGATTTCAAGGTTGTTCGTGCCTTCGGTCACTTCGACGGTTATGCCGGAGGTCCTTGGGTTGCCGTATTTCTGGTCGACGTATCGCGTGATACCTTTGACCGTCACGCTTCCGCCAACTTCCGTGGGGTCTTCGACGTCGGAGATTTCCTTAACGACGATCACGTTGTAGGTTCCGGCAGGCGCGCCGTCCCAGTTACCGTCGGTCTTGAAGGTGAAGGAGCCGGATGCGTCGGTAACGCCGGTGAGGTTCCAGTGTCGTCCGCCTGACTGTTCGGCGAGGAGCGTCACTGTCGCGCCGGCGACGGGCGTTCCGTTGTCATAGGTCACGACGGCGGTCGTCGGATAGAGAGTTGGGAGATCGGCGGGCTTTTTGGGACCCTTGTTGCAACCGCAGACGATCGCGCAAAGGGACAGAATCGCGACGAGGGAGTAGAGTTTAAATTTCATGAGAAGATTTCCGGATTCAGGAGGTTAAGCCGAAAACGCCGACGCTGCAAGAGGCTGGGGCGGCGCGTTCAACGATGCAGATGAAAATAAAAGACGACAGCCGCAGCCGCGCTGCAACTGTCAGACTTATGTCGAAAAGCGCCGAATTTCTCCGGCGCTTCCAAGAACCGTGCGGACGCGCAAAGGACGCGCGTGATTCAAGCGCGCTCAGAGCGAGACGCTCGATTCGCCGCCACGCGCGGAACCCATAGCGCCCCAGACGCCGTAAGGGGATTTGCCGGTAGCGACGGCGTCAGCGTACGCGTCGCCGCATTCGATCGTTTCGGAGATGAAGTGAACGGAACCGTCGAGGAACGCCGCGTTAACGCCTCCGGAGTGGTTTGACTGAACGGAACCGACGCCCCAGCCGCTATCGCCGGCGTAGGAACAGTTCGGCGAGTTCGGGGGAAGAACCGTGTTGAAGCCGCTCAGGAGGATCTGCCCGTCAGCCCAACGCTGTGCGCGCCATCCGGCGGTCGTCGCGTCTTGAGTGAGCTGCGTGCCGTTTTTAAGAGCGAGGCACGGACCGGGACGAGAGTTGCCGTCGTACATGGAGGAAAGACCAGCGATGAGCTGACCCTTGACCTCGCGACCGCCAGACTGAGCGGCGGAGCAGCATTCGGAGAAAGCGACCGTATTGGAGGTCCCGTCCGTGACGGAAGCCATGCTCATGAATTCGCCGACGCGGAAGACGCCGCGGTCGGAGGTCTTAGCGGCGGGGTTGTCTTCGTCGGCCGGACGACGGTTGTTGTTCCACATGGAGTCGCCGCGGCTCGACATGTAGCTCAAGCGGCCCGTGAGGTGACCGTCAGTCGACTTCGATTTCGAGTTCGCGTCGGAGGGGCAGCAGAAGGCGTCGATCGTCGTCCCGAGGACGGGGAAGTCGCTCGCGTCAGACCATGGACGAGTAAGGTGCGGTTCGGCGTCCTTCGCAGCGTAGCTGAGAAGCTCAGAGTAGATGGCGTTCTGCTCAATGTAGGGCAGGAGGAAGACGACGGTGCCAAAAGGACCGGCGGCGCAACCAGGGGTAGCGTTGCAGTTGTGAAGAAAACCGCTTTCGCCGAGCAGGGCGCGCGCCGCTGGCAGCGCGTCGTTCACGTCGTGGTAGTTCTGGACGGCGAGCGAAAGCTGCTTGAGATTGTTCGTGCACTGCATGCGACGCGCCGCCTCGCGCGCTGCCTGAACAGCGGGCAGAAGAAGACCAATCAGGATTCCGATGATGGCGATCACGACGAGCAGTTCGACGAGCGTAAAGCCGCGACGACCGACCGAGCGAAGAGTGGTGGCTCGAGACATGTAAATCTCCTAAGTCTCTTTGATGAACTTATATCAAAAACCGAGGCGCAAAGGCGCGCAGGTACAGATTGTCAACATTTTCGCAAAGGGCGTCAGTAGAGGACCACGACGCCCTTGAAATAATGAAACGACATTTTCGCCATTGTATTTTCTGAATGCGTGGCGTCAATAAAGGGCGCCTGACATTTCCTATAGTAGCCGCGCTCCCAAGCCTGCAATAAGGGGATATATCGCACAAGAATTTTGTGAAAAAAGAAGGGAACGCCGCGATTCTGCGTCAGACGCGCAGGAGCGCGGCGTTCCCCTCTTTTGAAAGGCCTAACGTTGCGTCATAGTTTGAAGTTAAAGACTTCGCGGCAGAGGCGCATGAAACGCTGATACAGCGTCTGGGGCGCAACTTTGATTTTGCATTTAGCGGTCATGCCGACGGTCATGAATTCGTCGTCGTTGTCGATATCGACGCGTACTCGGTAGGAGCCGCTCTGGGGACGCTCAAGTCCGCCTTCCACAGTTTCCGTTGCGACGCTTCCGCCGCCTTTGACTGAGAGCTGAAATGGAATCGACTCCATCGTCGTGCCCTCGACGTCGTTGATCGACGCGACCGTCGCGATGTACGTCTCCAACGGACGTTCTCTAAGCTTAATCTTCACCGTCTGGTCAGGCATGATGAAGTTGATTTTCGACTGATCCACAACGATCAACGCTTCGAGTTTCTTCGGATCGCCAACGCTACAGATCTGTACGCCGGGCTCGAGCGTCGTGTTGAGATTGCGTTGAAGGAGCGGCGTGCCTTCCCACATTGGTAGATCGGCGGACGCGGCGTCCGAATATTTCGTTTCGCGGTCGACTCTCCAGTAGGGTGAGACGATGGTTCCGTCGATCGGGGCGGTCAACATCAGACGCTCGCGCTCTTCCTGCATCGCCAGAATCGAGAGCGTGAGGCCTTCGTAACGCGCCAGATTTTCCTGCAACCTGGCGACCGCTTCCTGCTGCGCGCCGAGCTGTCGGCACATGGCGATCTCTTCCCGGATCTCGGCCGCCTGTCCTAAAAGCTCGATGAGCTGCATGTCGAGTTGCGGATTCTTAAGCAACGCGATTTTGTCGCCCGCTTTGACTTGCTGCCCTTCAGAGACGTAGATTGCTTGCAAGATTCCGCCCGACTTCGGCGAAAGAACATTCGCCGTCAGCGTGTCGTCCGATCGGAGTTCGAGGACGGCGGGCGCATAAATCGAATAGGGGAAGGGGATAAAGCAGAAGCCTGCGAAAAGCGCGAGAACGCCCGCGAGCGACGGATAAAAATGAGATTTTTTCACTTTGTAAATTCGTCCCGGCACCCAGAAAAATTTTCCGATCTTGTACAACGGCATCCCGACGAGCCCAAAGAGCGACATCGCCGCAATGCACTGCGCTACGACCTTGAGTCCGTACGAATCAAAGAATCGCCAGATGAAGAAGAGAATCGACGCCATGACGAACCATCGATACGTGACCGAGGCGATCGTAAAGAGCGCGAACCACACCTGGTTGCGTTTAGGAAGGAAAGGGTCTTCCTGCGTCTCCATTCCCAAGAACCATTCCTGAGCCTTCTGCGACATGACCTTCGTCGCTTTCTGACGAAGGTTCGGAATCTCAAGAATATCTGAGAGAATGTAGTAGCCGTCGTAGCGCAACAACGGATTAATGTTGAAGACGATCGTACTCACCGACGAAAGGAACATGATGTTCAAACATATGTAATGAAGCATGTTCTCGTTCGTGAACCACCATATCCACGTGCAGATCGCCGCCAGGGTGCATTCCACAAAAACGCCCGCGACCCCGATCCCCGCGCGCTTCCATTTGTTCGGGAGCATCCAAGAGTCCGAAACGTTGCAGTATAGGCACGGGGTCAAGACCAGAATCATGACCCCTAGTTCATGACATTCACCCCCTAGCACCTTGCATGAAAATCCGTGCCCAAACTCGTGCAAAACCTTCGTAAAGAAGAGCGTTATACTCAAGAGCACCAGGTTGCCCGGTCCGAAGAATTGCTTAAACTCCGGCAGTTTTGCGCGGAAATGGTCGAATTCAATTCCGATGAGCAGCAACGCGGAGAGCATCAGCGCGAGACAGCAGCACAGGACGAACGGATGAAACATCCATCGCACGTAGGGGAGCGCCATATCGAAGAATCTGTTCGGGTCGACGCCTTTAAAGCGAATAGCAAGAACATTGGAGCAGGCGCCGAGTACCTCCTTTCGGCGTCGCTTCTTACGTCGTTTGAGGAGCTCGTGACCCTGATCTGGAACGCCCGCGACGATCAGACTGCACTGATGAAGCTGTCCGACAAAGCTTTGGATCTCTTCGAGCGTGATCTTCTGCGGCGGAAATTCCGCTTCAAATTCCTCCTTAATCGCTTCAAGAGACTTCGTGCCGTCGAGGTTCTGTAGAATGAAATATTCCTCGTCCTGGAAACGGTAGTACTTTAGCCCGACCGGATCTTTGACGATCCAGTAGGACTGACCGAGATAATACGCGCGTCTCGACGACAGATCGGTGCGGGCGTATACCGAAAGGACACGTTCTGCGCTCGAAACCAGACTGTCTGCTAACGAAGCCATGCTTAAATCTACTCCTGGTGGATAGTTAGCGTCTTACAGGCGCAACGCTTGTATTGCGCCTGCGAAACGAAGCGTGGCGCTACGGACGACGAGAGTTCGACCGCAGATCGCCAGACGCGATTGATATTCAGTTTTGGCCGGCGTCCTGACCGCCGCGAATCGTGATGGTGACGAGAGAACCGGGATTAAGGAGCCAATATCCCTTATCGGTGACCTGGTTGACGACGTCGGCGTAGAAATAGTAGTGACCAGATTCCACAACTTGGCGAACGTATACAATCTTCCCTCTGAGGACCTGGCTTTGCATGCCCGGTCGTTGGACCGTAACTTCGATCTCCTTCTGATCGATCGCTTCCGGCGCGAAGAGTTTCGCGTCGACCGCGCCAGTGATTTGCACCTTGTCGAGGCGCAGGATTCGCAGCACCTGGTCTCCCTCGCGAAGCCACTGACCTTCGTTCTGGTATACGTCGTCGATGATTCCGTCGATTGGGCTGAAAAATTTACGATTGCGAATCAGGACCTTGGTCGAATTGACGCGCGCCTTTGCGACCTTAACCTTTTCCTGATTCACTTCGAGGTCGTACTTGGCTTTTTCGATCGACTTTTGGGCGCGAACCCAGTCGTAATATTTCTCTTGGAGTTCTTCCTGCGAGACGGCGCCCGGCATATCCCTGTTGAGTGCGTCGGCGCGCTTGTAGGACGCCTGAGCGACGCTCGCCGCGGCTTCCGCGACCTCGATTTCAAGCGTTTTTTCCGCCTCCTTTTCCGCCACCAACAGCTCCTGCTGCGCGACGATTTGTTCCTGAACGAGCTCGTCGTCCTGCTGCTTGCCTAGCACGTCTCCCTTGTGGACGACCATTCCGCGTCGAAGGACCTGTCGTCGCGACGAGCCGTCTTCGTTGAGGATGACTTCGCCGTTTGCGTCGACCGCGCAGAGCCCGAGTTCCGAAAGAAGTCCCTGACCGTTCGCGCTGACCGTCACCTCGTAGCCTTCGCCCTTGGGGATCTCGACCTTAGCGTTGCGTACGATGATATCGCCTTTCTCATTCTCGACCGACTCCGACGTCAAATCGAGGGGGTCGACGGGCGCGAAACTACGAATGCTCGAAGCGGTCGTCGAGGGCGAGCTCTGTCTTGGAGCAGTCGCGCCCGCGCCTGTCCGCGAGCTAGACGCCGGCGCCGCGACGTTGACGTCGGCGGGGGGCGTCATGAGCGTTTTCTCGAGCTCGTCGTCGGTAAAAGCGACGCCATAAGCGATAGGAAGAACGACTGTCGCCGCGACGGCTGCGCAAGCGGTTAATATAATATTCTTGATCATTTTTCTTTCCATACCTTACGGTTTGACGTCGCGGCTTTGGCGATCATTCAAACCAGAAGAGCACCGTTCTCTGGAGAAACGCGACCAATTCGTTAAACCAAACGTACCCAAGTGCGCGCTTGCCGCAATATATTTTTGCGGAGACCCCCGCGCCCGCGCGAGCGCCGAGGGGAAGCGATTCGATATCGTCGATCGTCGCGCGGATCATGACGGTCGTTTCCTCCGTGCCGCGATTCTCCGCGCGGTCATGCTCTTCAATAACGGTGGCGTCATAGTTTTTCGACGGGTCAACCGTCATGACGAAGCGCGCTTTGAGCGCGGCGTCCGGGTCTTTTTCAAGAAGTTTGTGAAAGTAGTCGTCGATATGGCCCATTCGTTTTTCTGGCATCTGGAGTTCCAGGAGCAGTCCGTCTTCAGGTCTCGCGACCTCCATGAGGATCTGTCCCGGCTGGACCGGACGACTGCGCAACTTATTTTCCAGGTCGAAGGTCATGACCGTACCGTCGATCGGGGCTCGAACCTTGAGGTCCTCGCGACGAGCGTTGAGGATTTGTTTTTGCAGATTGAGCGATTTCTCACGTTCGGCAAATTGGGCGAGCTGGCCCGCGATGCGGATGCGTTCCGCGTCTTTGGCGTCGTAGCTTGCCTCCTTGAGCGCGAGGATCTGCTTGACGCACTCGTTGAGCTCTCCTTCGTTCTTTTGCCATTCCGATTCAAGCTCGTTGTTCGAAAGCTCGAGGAGCACGTCCCCTTCTTTGACGACGGACCCGTGACGCACGTAGAGGTGGTCGATCTTGCCCGCCTCTCGCGCAAAGACGTTGCGTCGCTCGATCGGTTGGAGCGACCCGTCGCAATGCATATTGAAATTCCACGGTACGAAGATGAGCGCAAGGATAAGCGCCAAGACTCCGAAAAGTACGGCGAGGGTTTTAGGGAGATTTCGTGCCGCGACGAGAACCTTCGATTTTCCGAGCGTCTGCCACAGCGGAGCCAGGAAGATCGAGTTATGATCAAGCGCGTTGCCGACCGCGACGCGCGCGTGCTCGACGACGATTTCAATGCGTTTCTTCATCGCCTCCGAGACGTTTGCGTCTTCGATCTGCTCGACAATGATCGCGCCGAAGGGGGGCGGAATAACGAGTTTGTCGCGCTCCGTTTCGTCGTAGTCTTTTTCGTCGATCGTGCGCGCGACGAGCGGATGGACGACGATCGTTTTCGTATGCGACACGTCGACGTATTCCTCGAGGACGGATTCGACTTGCGGCGCGAGGTGCGACGAGTCGCCGTTATAGAAGATCGGCTCGTTGACGGCGACGACGGCGGTCGCGAGCGCGCCAAGGAGCCTGACGGTCTCGGAACGCTTGTCGACCATGTCCTGACCGCTCACCGCTTCGATCTTCGCTTTGCGTCCGCGACAGATCGCGACGGAGACGCGGTCGCACTCGACGAGCCGACGGCTCTCGTTCGCAACGGTGTAGACCGTCTCCTTGAGGTCGAGCGTCTTATGGATATTGCGCGTGAAATCCTCGAGCTGGGTCCAGAGATTCTGGCGGTCGCTAAAATTGCGAAGCTGACGGTTCTTATAATAGTCGGTCGCATACCGCGCGACCTGCTTCATGAACTGGAGATAACCGCGCTGAGTTAACGAGTTCGAGGTCGGGGTCTTAAATATTTCAATGATCCCTACTCTTTCAAGTTCCGTCCTAATGACGCCGAGAACGAGCAGGAAGTCGGTCGGGTTACCGCCGTCGTTGGCGGCCTCGCCCCCCGAATGAGGCGGCACGAGCGCTTCCGTCTCGTCGTCAGAGCGCAACGTTTTGTAGAGGAGATAAGAGTGAAGCTTGTTGGCTTCCTCGTCCTCATGGAGTTTCGCTTCGCGGAGATTGACCTGATAGCCGAGCGAGAGCCTTCCGGAGTCGTCGGCGATCCATATCGCGCCGGCGACTGCTCCGAGCGCGCGGACAACGCGGTTGAGATATTCCTGCTGGAACGCGTCCTGAGGGACGTCGGACCGCGAGATCTGGGCGATTTCACCGACGATAGTGCGTATCTGCTGTTTCGTCTGATCCAACATGCTCTGATCGTATTGCTGCTCTTGGCTCATTTTTTCTCGTCAGATCTCTTTTCTGTTGTTGTCATTTGGGACGCGTTTCTTAGTCAGCGCAGAGGGTTTCGCCTGACGGAGCGCCTCAGCTTAATCGGCAGTCGTCGACCTCGAGCTGGAGTCTTTCAGGAATTTGACGCGTCATCGGCCTTTAAGTTTCGACCTTGCGGAGTATAACGAATAAAGATTATTCGGGGTATAGCAAAACCTGATGATCAACTATAATTGAATTTATATTGCGCGTCGCCCCTTTGTCAATATTCCGTAGAGAGCAAGCGCCGCGCCATAACGCTCGTTTTGGCCTTTTTCCGCGTCTTTGCGCGCGCCGCGCCCTCGAGCTTTCCCTACAACTTGTTTATTCAGATCGCGCGTTCCGTCCTTTGATCGTTTGAACGCTCGCAGGAGATAATCATGGGTTCCGTTAAACTGGCCGTCTATCCCGGCACTTTCGATCCGATCACGCTGGGACATCTCAACGTCATTGAGCGCGCAAGCAAGCTCTTCGATCGGCTCGTCGTTGCCGTTGGAGAAAATCCGGTCAAGGAACCGTGGTTTTCGACCGGCGAACGTTGCGCGATGATACGCGAGGCGACGCTCGAACGAAAGCTCGACAACGTCGAGACGACCACGTACACGGGTCTCACGGTGAGCTTCGCGAAGCGCCTGGGCGCGCGCGTCATCATTCGCGGGGTGCGTCCTCTTACGGACATACCCGCTGAGCTAACGATGATGATGGCGAACCGTTGCCTGGATTCGGAGATTGAGACGCTCTTCCTCATAGCGGACGGGGAGCTCGCGCACGTCTCGAGCTCGCTCATCAAAGAGATCGCCAGCGCATACGAGGAAGGATCGCTCGACGCCTTCGTTCCGAAAAGCGTGATCAAAGCGGTAATGAAGAGGGTTTCGGAGAAGACGACGGAGCGTTGAATTTTGAAAAAGTTCACGATTTGACCTTGCGTGGGGGCCATTTTCCGGTATCATACTCCCATACCCTTTCGGCGTCGTAGCCAAATGGCTAAGGCAACGGATTGCAAATCCGTCATTTACCGGTTCGAGTCCGGTCGACGCCTCTTCTCCAAGGCAGGACGCAAAGCGCCTGCCTTTTTTTGTGGCTTGGCGCTCCAAGGAGTCCTCTGACCACGCCGCTCGTTCGGACAAACTCTCTTCATTCAGGGACTTTCTTCCCCATTTTCTTCGACTCAGCTCTTCGACGAGAACCTGACTGACAAGCGATAGAAGGCGGCGCGCTTTCGTCTGCTCTTTTATTTGACTTCAAAGCGTGTAAAATTCAAAGGAGGTCTCGGAAACGCTCGTATATTAAGCGATGAAGGAATGACGCGGAGCGTTTTTCAGACCGTCGCCAGAAGTTCATCGCAGCGCGGCGTCATTCATTCGCCGCCGTCACAAGGGAACGCCGTCATGACTTCCGAACCCGTCAAAGGGCAGAACGCGTCGGGTAACGCGAAACAAAAACTCATTCGTATCGGACTAAGCTGGAATTTCCGAGTGAAGCCCGTTAGAGACTTTGATCTTGACGCGAGCGCCTTTATGCTCGGTCAAGACGGCAAGGTCCTCGACGATTCCGGCTTCGTTTTCTACAATCAGCCCGAATCTCCCGACGGTTCCGTCGCGCACCTAAGCGACGACGAGGAGGGCGAGAATGAAACGATCGTCGTCGATCTCTATAAAATTCCTGAAGCGATTGTCAGAGTCGCTATTACGGCGACGATTTACAAGGGCGCCGAGCGTCGTCAGAATTTTGGCGCGCTCAGCTCGGCGCGCGTCAGGCTCGTCGACGTCGCGTCGGAGAAAGAACTCGCGCGCTACGAGCTTACGAAGGACGCGGGCAACGAATCGGCGGTTGTCGTCGGCGAGTTTGTCCGAAGCGACGGAAAATGGCGCTTCTACGCGGCAGGTGAAGGTCGAAGCGGCGGACTCTACGCGATCGCCAAAGACTTTGGCGTCAACGTTTAACGCTTGACGACGTCGGCGGCGCTTGAGCGGGTCTCAACCTGCCTGAGCGATGTGATCGAATTCCGTCAGGGTCACGAAATCGAGAGGTCTCGCATTTTCACAATATGAGATTCTAATGTCTTCGAAGGCCTCGTTCTGCGAAACGAGGATATAGCCGTGTTTGGCAAGTTCTAGAATCGCCAGAAAGATTCCAACGAGCGTCGCTTTGCGGTCCGCGTCGCTGAAGAGGTCCGTAAAGAAGAGGGAACGCTCGATCTTGAGGCGCGAGTAGACGCGCTTAATATGTTCGGACGTCGGGGTCTCGTCGCCCTTCATGACGTGTCGGAAGGTCGGCGTTTTTTCGCGCAGAATTCGCCCAAAAGCGCCGACGAGGTCCCAAAGTTCAACGTTCTGAATCGGCTCTTCCGCAAGATTGCGCTCGCGGTTCGGTAAATCGTTTGAGAGCCGCGGATAGCGGCGCTGCCAGCTTCGTCCTCGTTCTTCGAGGAGGCCGGCATTTTCGCAGAATTTCTTATAAGCGAGGAGCTGCGAGACAAGATCGCGTCTCGGGTCTTCGATTTCTTCGTTCGCTTTTTCGTCTTCGGTCGGGAGCGCTTGAAAGGATTTGATTTCGATGAGCGCGCTTGCCGTTGTGATAAATTCGCCGATCGTGTCGAGGTTGAGCGTTTCGAGCGTCTCGATAAAAAGCAGAAACTGGTCCGCGACGTCGGCGATCGGGACGTCGAAAACGTCGAGCTCGCGTTTACGCACAAGGTACAGGAGTAGATCGATAGGACCGCAGAACGCGTCGAGCTTGACCGAAAACATGACGTACTCCTCCCTGACCCCTCGAGCGGCGCCGCTCTTCAGATCGAGAGATCCGAATCGAACTCAGAAAACTCGTAAAACGCAACGTTCGCTTCGAGTCTGTCGCCGACGCCCTGGGCTGATGGAGCCTCGTCTTCATGACGTTTCGGCTGGTAATCAGTATAGAGGCCAAACGTCGCGCCCTTAATCAAAGAACCGCCAAGCGCAATCGCGCACAGCGCCAAAATAAAGAGCGTCTGCATTTTATCTTCCTGAGTTCTGTCTCCGCCGGTACGACGCTTCCATGCGCCGTCAGAGAACGTTGGCATTTTTTCCTCGCCTATGCAAGGCCGAAAGAGGAGCTTGCACGGGAAGGGCGTTAAGGCCGTCAAGAAATGATCGCCCTGCTTCTGAATTGAAACACTATATACAGCGAGATAAAATAACCCAGCCCAGGGGTTAGAGGAGGCGTTTTTCCTTCGCCAGTATAAAGACGCTAACTATAAAAATTGATGAGACTTACGCAAGGAATATAAAAGAAGAACTAGAAAAATGATCGAAGGAGAAATCTTTAAACGCGATTCCTCAGCGCCATAAGAGATACTAGGGAGAGAGAGGGTTCATCAGAGGTTCGAACGAAACCGCCCCTTTATTGAGAAAGGAGCGGTTCCATTTCACATGCCGTTATTTCTTTTCCGCGTCGGCGGTATGATAAAGCGCGGCTTCCCAGACTCGCGCAAGAGGAGTGTGAGTGATGACGAATCGGAATCGCGTTGACGTCGTTTCAGGGAAGTGGAACGCTACGATTGTCGATTCGTTGTCGGCGATTTCCGCGCCGTTAAGGTCGACGAGACGTCCGTCCTTTTCGTACATGATGTGGAAATCTCGCAACGGCGTTTTACCTGGCGCCTGACCGGAGACGACAATAGCCGTGTCGATCGTCGTTGGTTCGTCGAAGATGAGGTCGAACCAATGGCCGTCGTCAACGTCGCTGACCCAGCGACAGGAGTTATCGCTTAGGTCAAATTTCCCATCGTTGATGTAGTGCGCGGGATAGGAAACGGTTTTATATTCGCTTGAAACGGCGACTTTAGCATTAAGCGCGAGGTTTGGCGCGGTCGGCGCTTTGAAGTTCGCCGGGTCCGCTTTGGGCGGCGGCGGCGCGACTCCCTTTTCCATGAGGGCTTTGAGCTCGTCAAGGTATGTCGCGTAAACGTCGCGCGGCAGGCAGTCGTGCGCCTTGCAGATCGACGCCGCCATTCCAACGACTTCGCCCATCATTCCACCGGTGCGCATGACGCGGATTGTCCCGAGCGCTATGTGCGTGACGCTGATATCGCGACCCGCCATGAACAGGTTATCCACGTTCCGGGAATAGAAGCATCGATAGGGGATAGCATAGGGACGGATCTGAACCTGATCGCAGATTGCGCGGAATTCCTCGCCTGGGAAATGCTTCATATTCGACGGCTCAGGATAATGAAGGTCGATCGACCAGGTAGTCGTAACGGACGCGTCGTCAAATTTCTTTTCGCCGATAATATCCTGTTCTCTCAGGACGACGTCGCCGAGTAGTCGCCGCGATTCCCTCTTGCCGGCGATGAACGCGACCCAGTTGAGTTTCAGATTCTCAACTTTTTGCGCCCATTCGCCTTCCATATGGTTTTTCATGTACGACCAGTGTCCATACGCGGCGCGCAGGCCATTGTCGCGAATGCGCTCCATATCGGTGATCTGGTCGCGATCCATACCGCCTTCCCAGTCCCAGTCTCCATGGACGGCGTGCCTGATCGTCTCTTCGCTGAAGCGGATCGCCCACGGAAGTTCTGGGAAGCTCGTCGGCTCGCCCGCGTCCGCCGTATTCCACTGAACCGACGACCCCATCGTCATCGAGTCCGGTTCTTCCGGAGCGCTCGGTTCGTCATACTCGAAACGCGCTTCTCGACCCATGCGCCAGTCGGCGCCCGCGAGATAACCGACCTCGCCGTCGCCCGTGCAGTCCGAGAAGAGCTTGCCGAGGAACCGGGTTGGAACGTTCGTTTCAACGTTGGTTCCGACGACGCTAACGATGCGTCGTGCCCCGTCGACTTCCTCAACTTCGACGCCGTCGACGCGAACGTTTAGATAGAGGTCGATATTCTCCTCCGCCAAAACGAGATCTAACCGCTTGGAGTCCTTATAATGGGCCGCTTCACGCGCGTTACCGCCCCCGTGAGGCCCCATAAGGTGCGTCAGATTGCCGAGGTTGGGATAGGGCTGCTGGTTGATATCGCCGTTGAGATGGACGCGAACTTCCGTACTGCCATTGCCGCCTAGGACGGGCCGGTCCTGGATGAAGGCGACGGAAGCGCCGAGACGCGCCGCCGCGACCGCTGCGCAGGTCCCCGCGATCCCGCCGCCAACGACGACGAGATCGTAGACTTTGCCGTCGGCGGCGACTTCGGGCGTCTCCGGAAGCTTGAGCGCCTCGCGGCGGAGCGTCGCGAGCGACGCCAGGTCGTTCGGCGGCGCGCCGTCAGAGTCCTCGGGCGCAAAGAAGAGCGCGTCGACGCGACCGTCGAAGCCCGAAAGGTCGCGCAGCGCGAGTTCAACGTCGAGCCGATCGTCGGCGATTGAGATCACGTCGCCTTTCTGCCACGCCCAGTCGCCGGGTTCCGTTCCAAATTCGGTCGGCAGAAGCTCGCCGTCGACAGCAAGCTGGAATCTGCCGGGCGCATAGTCGGTCGTCCACGGGGAGACCCAGTTTCGTGTGCGCGCGTAGACGCGATATTCGCCGGGCTCAGGGAAGGCGACGCGAGTCTTGGCGTCGCCGACGGGCGTTCCCCAGCCATGCGCGAGGAGGTAAGCGGACCCGACTTGCCCGATCGACTGCGTGTCAACGACCCAGCCGCCCTTATCGGCAAAACTTTCCGCTTCGACAAAAAGCGCGCCAGTGGAGAGCTCCTGCGCGCTTAAAGAATAGGGCGCGACCGCCAGCATTAAGAGCGCCGCTAAAATTAAACGAGAGATTTTCGGCATATATAGATCTCCTCTATGGTCGGCGAACGGGATATCGCCGGGTTCAGTTTCATCATGAATGTATTCCGAGCAGCAAACGCCGTCCGGCGTGCGTAAAGCACGACTTCCAGGCGATCTTATGTTGGAAGTATACACGACGTCGACTGAAAACACAACTTTTTGACCGATCGCCGGAACCAAAAAAAGCCTGAATCGCGTAACGCAATTCAGGCTTCTTTTACGAGCGACGTCGCGCCGACTTCGTTCATGCGTCGTCCTTCACGGACGCTGTCTCGTCAGGTTTCTGACGTTTAAATGAGAAGTATTCGCCGTCGTAATCGACCTTGAAGGACTGACGTTCGGCGAGTCCTCCGGCGACGGCGCCGGGGCGCTTGAGGAGCTCGAGCGCCAACGGGTTCTCAAGGCGTCGTTGGATCACACGCTTGAGTGGACGCGCGCCATATTCCGGCGCGTAACCGAGTCGCGCGATTCCGTCGAGCGCGGATTCCGTAAGCTCCAGATCGATATTCTGCTTCTGGAGGAGTTCGCGGAGCTTATTGACCTGGAGATCGACGATCTGGCGAATCTGCTTCCTGTCGAGGGGATGGAAGACGATCGTTTCGTCGATGCGGTTGAGGAATTCCGGAAGGAATCTTTCTCGAAGGACGCTTTCGACCGCGTCGTTGAGTTCCTCTTGCGAGCCGCCGTTGGCGGTGATATCGCTGATGATCTGGCTGCCGAGGTTCGACGTCATAACGATGATCGTGTTCGTAAAGTCGATCGTGTGACCTTGGTTGTCAGAGAGCCGACCGTCGTCGAGAACCTGCAGCAGGATGTTAAAGACGTCGCGGTGCGCCTTTTCGATTTCGTCGAAGAGCACGACCGAATAGGGGTTGCGACGGATCGCTTCCGTCAACACGCCTCCCTCTTCGTAGCCGACGTATCCCGGAGGCGCGCCGATGAGACGCGACACGGTGTGTCTTTCCATGAACTCGCTCATGTCGATACGAACGATCGACGATTCGTCGTCGAAGAGCGCGAGCGCCAGCGCCTTGCAGAGCTCGGTCTTACCGACGCCAGTGGGCCCCAGGAAGAGGAAGGAACCGACGGGACGCTTCGGGTCTTGCAGTCCGCTTCGGCTGCGTCGCACCGCGTTGGAGACCGCTTCGACCGCCTCGGCCTGACCAACGACTCGCGACTGGAGTCGGTCTTCGAGAACAATGAGCTTTGCGCGCTCCGTCTCCATCATTCTCGAGACGGGGACGCCGGTCCACTGCGAGACAACCTCCGCGATTTCGTCGGGGCCGACGACCTGGCGCAACAATCGTTTCGGCGCTGACTGTTCAAGCCCCGCCGCGGCGGATTCCTCGGTCGACTTCTGTTCTTCCGATTCGAGTTTCGCCTCTTTCTCGCGCAGATCTTTGAGTTCGTTGAAGAGCTCGGAAAGCTTAACGTATTGAGAGTTATCGGCGGGTCGTCCTTTCAGGAACGATTGCTTGATCTCCGTGTCGAGCGTCTTGTATTCAAGCTCTTTCGCGGCGACCTGCTGACGCAACTGATCGACGTCGCCGACTCCGCTCTTTTCTTTCTCCCAACGCAGATTTAACTTTTCGAGCTCCTCCGTCGTATCGGCGATCTTTTGGCGGATTTCCTTGAGCCTTGCGACCGCGTCTGGTTCGGTTTCCTTTGCAAGCTGGCTTTCCGCGATCTTGAGCTGAACAAGGCGTCGTTGCGCGTCGTCGATTTCCATCGGGACGCTTTGAAGTTCCATCGCCAACCGGCTCATCGCCTCGTCGACGAGGTCGATCGCCTTATCTGGGAGGAAACGATCTGAAATATATCGCTTTGACAGCTCAACGGCCGCGACGAGCGCGGAGTCGGTGATCTTGACGCCCTTGTGGTGTTGCTCGTAGCGTCCTTTGAGTCCTCGAAGGATCGCCAGCGACGCGTCGGCGGAGGGTTCCGCGACCATGACCGGCTGGAACCGTCGTTCAAGCGCCGCGTCCTTCTCCACGTACTTGCGGTATTCGTCGAGAGTCGTTGCGCCGACGCACTTGACTTCACCGCGCGCCAACGCGGGTTTGAGCAGGTTGGACGCGTCGGCGCCCCCCGGCTGATTGCCCGCCCCGACGACCGTATGAAGCTCGTCGATGAAGAGGATCACACGGCCCGCCGAGTCCTCGACTTCCTTAAGGACCGCCTTCAAGCGCTCCTCGAACTCTCCTCGGAACTTAGCTCCCGCGATCAGCGCGCCCATATCGAGCGCCACGACGATCTTGTCCTTAAGGCTTTCGGGGACGTCGCCCGCGACAATACGCAGCGCAAGTCCCTCGACGATCGCCGTTTTTCCGACGCCAGGATCGCCAATAAGGACGGGGTTGTTCTTCGTTCTTCGGGAAAGGACCTGGATGACGCGTCTGATTTCCTTATCGCGTCCGATCACGGGGTCGAGCTTGCCTTTTTTGGCGCGCTCGACAAGGTTAATGCCATATTTTTCGAGCGCCTGGAGCTTGCATTCGGGCTCCTGATCCACGACGCGGTGGCTGCCGCGCACGACGCTCGTTCCCTGCAAGACCTTGGCGCTGTCGATTGCAAAGAGATCGAGGAGTTTCTTCGCTTGGCCGTCAATTTTCGTGAGCGCTAGAAGCAGATGCTCCGTCGAGATGAACTCATCGGTGAGCGTTGTCGCTTCTTCCGCTGATTTTATGAAGATTTTCTGAATTTCAGCCGAAGGAGTCGGGGAGGCGCCAGAGACCCTTGGTAGACGCTTGAGCTCCGATTCAACGGTCGAGTTGAGCCGGGCCGTATCTGCGCCGATCGCGTCGAAGATCGGTTTGATATTGCCGTCCTTCTCCGCTAGAAGCGCGGAGAGGAGATGTAGCCCGAGAAACTCAGGATTGCCGGCGCTAACGGCGAGGCGCTGCGCGCTCGAAATTGCTTCCTGCGATTTGATTGTAAGTTTATCTGGTGAAAAATTCATTCTTAGACCTCCTGTTTGACCGGGAACGCCTAAATCGTCATCGTCTATAATCTTAGACGGACCGCGTCCTGCGGTTATTGACTAGATATGCAACCGACGCGCCAAACCGAAAAAACAAAAAACGTTTCTCGATTTCGCACGCGTTACGCGGCGCCGAATCGTTAATCGCGGGGAAAAGACGCGAGAAGATTTGGATTCTGCCGACCGTCAACCGATAAACTATCTGCCGTCGAGCGCTAAGCGCCTCTCGATCAGGCGAAAAGCGCCCTCGACGCCCTTGCTTTTAAGGCTACAATACGGAGAAAGCGTCGGGTCGCGCGCGTCGCGTTCTATTGAGGCAGTGACGCGTTGGTATCGGAGATGAAGTGGAGTATAGATAATGCAACAGATTAAAGAAAAGTTGCGTAAAGCGTTGGAGGCGGCGAAAAATTCAAAGTCCGCCGAGATGATCGAAAAGGTTCGCGTCGATTTCCTTGGTCGCAAGGGACAGATCACGACCCTCGCGAAGAACGCCGACTTTCGCACGATGTCGGCCGAAGAAAAGAAGAGTTTTGGCGCTCGTTTAAACGAGCTCAAGACGTATGCGACCGAACAGATCAAAGCGGCGGCCAACGCGCTCCAGTCTTCCGACGTTCGCCGCAAGACGAACGACCTCGATCTCACCGCGCCCGGCAAAGGTCGACGCGTCGGTTCGCTCCACCCGATTACTCTGACGCAGATGGAGCTCGAAGATATCTTCCAGGGGATGGGATTCTCCGTTCTTTACGGTCCGGAGATCGAATCGGAGTATTATTGTTTCGAGAGCGTCAATATTCCTCACGACCATCCCGCGCGCGACATGCAGGACACTTTCTGGCTCAAGAACCAGCTTATTCTGCGGACGCATACCTCAGCGAACCAGGTTCGAACGCTCGAGCGATTCGGCGCTCCGATTCGCTCGATCTTTCCCGGACGCTGTTTCAGGTACGAGTCTCTCGATCCGAGTCATGAGAACACCTTCTATCAGTGCGAGGGTCTGGTCGTCGACAAGGATATCTCCGTCGCGAACTTGATTGCCGTCATGAAGACGGCGCTCAGCGAGATTTTTCATCGCGAAGTCAAAGTGCGACTCCGTCCCGGTTATTTCCCCTTCGTCGAGCCGGGCTTTGAGCTTGACCTCAACTGCCTCTTCTGCAGCGGCAAAGGATGCCCTACCTGCGGCGACGGGTGGATCGAACTTATTCCTTGCGGACTTGTGCACCCCCAGGTTCTCCGTAACGGCGGCGTCGACACTGACGAATACAGCGGTTTCGCCTTCGGCGTCGGACTGACGCGACTGGCGATGATGAAATACGGAATCCGCGATATACGATATTTGAATTCCGGCGATTTGCGTGTGAACGAGCAGTTTAGCGTCGTCGAATGAGTAGCCTGAATGCTGGAAGTAGAGATGAAATTCCGCGTCGACGATCCGGCGGAATACGAGAAACGTCTCGAATCGATTCTTGATATGAGTCTCGGTCCGGCGACCGTCGAAGAGGACGAGTTCTATCGTTGCGACGCCCTCGGATTTCCGGATAATGGGAAGATGTTGCGGATTCGGCGCCGAGGAAATGATCTCGTCGCGACCTTCAAAGGTCCGAGGCTTGACGACGAAACGAAGACGCGAGAGGAGATCGAACTCCCCCTCGCGTCGCCGTCACTTTCCAGTCCCGAGAACAGCGGCGCTCTTGTTGAACGCGCTCAGCGCGATTGGTCGCGCTTCTTCCAGCGCTTAGGATTTGAGCCCGCCGCGCGGCTCCTGAAGACGCGTCGCTGCGCGCGCGCCCATTTTGACGGTCGCGAGATTGAAATTTCGGTCGATTCCCTTGAAGGACTCGGCTTCTTCACGGAACTCGAAACCATCGCGGTCGAATCAGAATTCGAAGCCGCAAGCGCGACCGTCAAGGATCTCGCGGAACGCCTGGGGCTGAAGGACGCAATCAGCAAAAGTTATCTTGCTTTAAAGATCGAGCGAGAATTGGGTCGAGAGATCGTCGAACCATGATATTTTTTCCTCGTTTCGTCTCGCTGCGCAACGAATCAAAGAGAGGCGCCGTCGTCCGCGTTGACGCGTATCGACGCTGGATTGGAATAACCGGAAGAAACGACAGAAAATTTCGGTTTTTCTTAAAAATATAGATTTTTTTGCCGCAAATTGTGGACTTGTCTGCGCTCTGGGATTATCATTAGGTATGGGTTGGGCGGCGGCGTCTTTAAATTCCCGTCGACGAGGACTCGCGACGCCCGCTTATTGGCAGCCCAGCGACGCGGTTAAAGAAGCCTGAGCGTCGGCGACCGACGGGATCGGGAACGAAATCATTCGCGCCTTTTGCGCGTGTCAATAGTCCAGCGGCCGACTGCTGGCGCCGTGGAGAGAGATTAGATGAGAACGAGTATTTTTCAGTTGCTTCTTATGGTAGCGATCGCGGCGCCGACGGCAGGCATCCGCGCGTACGCGGCCGATCCGAAACCAGCAGACGCCACTCCAGAGGCGGTCGAGTTGTTCCAGGCGATCGACGAGGGCCTCGTCGAAGTCAAGCTTACTCCGAAAAATTCGCTCAAAGGCACCCTTGCCGTCACCAATAAGACAGATAAGCCGATCGTCGTCGAGATGCCGTCTGCGTACGCGGGGGTTCCAGTCCTCGCGCAGCCCGGCGGATTTGGCGGCGGCTTCGGCGGTGTTGGCGGCTTCGGCGGCCGCGGCGGCCCCGCCGGCGCCGGCGCCGGCTTCGGCGGTGGATTGTTTGACGACGCCGGCGGTCGTGGCGGACGTAATAGCCTGACCGGCGGTCGCAGCAGCGGTTATGGCGGCGGCAACCAGTCGGTCGGCGGCGGCTTCGGCGGTCGCGGCGGATTTGGCGGCGGCTTCGGCGGTCGCGGCGGACGCGGAGGAGGAGGACTCTTCTCGATCGCGCCTAATAAGACTCGCAAAGAGACCGTACGCACCGTCTGCCTCGAGCATGGTAAGAAAGAGCCGGGCCCGAGCGTTGCCTATACGATCGTCCCGATCGATCAGTACACCAATAACAAGACGACTCAAGTTCTCTGCTCGATGCTCGGAGACGAAGAAGTCAGCCAGAACGCGCTTCAGGTCGCCGTCTGGAATACCGAGAATGGTCTCACCTTCGACGAGCTTGCCGCGAAGACAAAGCAGGAAGGCGGCAACAGTCTCGTAACGAATTATTTCAGCGCGGACGAGCTTTCCGTCGGATCGCAACTTCTTCAGAGAGCCCAGGAGCGCGCTAACGTTCTCCAGGACGTTGAAGACGCTCAGGCGGAGCTGCTCAGCGAACCTCTTGAGAAGACGGACGATACCGTCGAGAATCTCACCAAGGAAGTCCTGAAATGATTTCCTGGCCCGATTGCGAAGCTTGATATCAAAAGGCGCGAATCTCATAGGGTTCGCGCCTTTTCTTTTGCGACGGTCGCGTCGCAACTCACCTGCAAAAAATGATCGAAAATCCGCAGATAGAGCGCTTGGGTTTTGACTTCCAACGAATCTTTTGCTATCATGAGCGCGGGGTCTCAGAATAGTCGACACGACAAAATCAAAGCTTTCTGGGGCAAACTATTTTTCAACGACGCGATCACGATTCGAAGCCTGACGCCTGGGAGGTAAACGCATTATGGAACGACAATATTCTAACCGACGAGATTTCATTAAGACGAGCGCGTACTCGGCAGTTGCGGCGAGTGTCGCGGTTAATCCGCTGACGCGTCCTCTTTACGCGCAAGAGCCTGCTGAGACTAAGGATTCCGAGGCGCCGAAGTTCGCGGTCGCTCAGCCGGTCTGGGCGCAGGGGCGCGAAGAAGAAATGAACGTAACGCTCGCCTTCTATGCTGCGTTCGATCTAGAGTCGGACGAACAAGCGAAGGACGTGGTTCTTCGGGTCGCCGGTTCCTCCATTTTGCGAATCCACATCGGTAGGGAATACGTCGGATATGGCCCGGCGCGCGGCCCTCACGGGTGGTTTCGTGTCGACGAGTGGGACCTTTCGAAGTATCTCAAAAAGGGGCAGAATCTCATAACGATTGAGGTTTCAGGGTATAACTGCAACAGCTTCGACAAGTTGGATCAGCCTTCGTTCCTGCAAGCCGAGCTCGTCGACGGTTCGGGTAAGGTCCTCGCGGCGACGCTCGGCGCGGACGCGTCGCAGAGAGACGACGTTGTTGCGTTCGACGCAGCGGATCTCACCGGCATTCGCGTCCAAAAGGTTCAGAGATTCAGTTTCCAGCGTCCTTTCATCGAAGTCTATGATCTTCGCAAGGCTAACGATATTCACAGCGTCGTTCTGGCGCGACAGCCCGAGGTCAAATATCTGCCGCGTCGTCTCCCGTACCCGGAGTTCACGATCTTTGAGCCGACGGGCTGCGGCAAACGTTGCACGGTGAAACCCGTTGAAAAACTTGAGAACCCGTGGCGCGACCGCTCGCTCGTTAATATCGGACCTCAGCTTAAGGGCTACAAGATTGACGAACTCGAAATCCTGCTCTCTGACGAGGTCCAGTCGTTGCAGACGACCTTTGTCGACGACGAGCCCCTCGACGTTGGATCGCAGTATAAGGAGGGCGACGCTCAGATCTTCGATTTCGGCGCCAATTACTGCGGGTTCTTCGGCTTTACCATTGAAGCGACGCCGGGAACGGAGATCGTCCTCACGTTCGACGAGATTCTCAATGCGGACGGCGATCTGAACTTCTTGCGTTTGCATGTCTGCGCCGCCATAAAATGGACCATTGGCAATGCCGGCTCGATCGACCTTGAATCGATTGAACCGCAGGTCGGTCGCTATGCAAAACTGCACTGCCTCAAAGGGTCCTTTACGCTCAAGAAATTTTATCTGCGCGAATATGCTTACCCGCCGACGCGAGAGGCGTCCTTCGATTGCTCTGACCCTCGCCTCAAGAAGATTTACGCCGCCGCGCAACTGACCTTCCGGGAAAACTCAGTCGACGTCTTTTCCGACTGCCCGCACCGTGAACGCGCAGGCTGGCTCTGCGACAGCTTCTTTACCTCGCGAGTTGCGTTTGATCTGACGGGAAGGGTCGACGCGGAAACGGCGTTTTTGGAAAACTACATGCTCCCCGAGAGCTTCAAGTATCTTCCCGACGGCATGCTCCCGATGTGCTATCCGTCCGATCATTACGACGGAGTCTTTATTCCGAACTGGGCGATGTGGTTCGTCATGCAACTCGGGGAATTTTCGAAACGAACGCCCGATAGGACGATCGTCGACGGTCTGCGCGAAAAGATCAAGAAGCTCCTCGCCTTCTTGGAGAAATATGAGAACTCCGACGGGCTCCTTGAGAAGCTTCCGAGCTGGGTCTTCGTCGAGTGGTCGGACGCGAACAAGTTCGTTCAGGACGTGAACTATCCGAGCAATATGACTTACGCCGCGATTCTCGAAACCGCCGGCAAGCTCTATGGCGTCGACGAGTGGACCCAGAAGGCGGAGAAGGTTCGCGCTAAGGTTCGCGAACAGTCCTTCGACGGAGAATTCTTCGTCGACCATGCCGTTCGTAAAGAGGACGGAACCCTTGAGATACTCCGCGACCGCAGCGAGGTCTGTCAGTATTTCGCGTTCTTCTTCAAAACAGCGACGCCTGAAACGTATCCCGAACTCTACAAGACGCTTATCAACGACTTCGGACCGTATCGGATCGAGCAAGGGCTCTATCCGGAGGTTCGGAAGGCGAACGCGTTTGTCGGCAACGTCCTGCGACTCGAACTCGTCGCGTCCGCTAATCGCGGAGACCAGCTCCTCGACGAATCGGTCGCTTACAACGAGTATATGGCGGAACGCACCGGCACGCTCTGGGAATTTGACAGCGACGACGCGAGCTGCAACCATGGATTCGCGTCCCATATCGCGCGCGTCTTCTATCGCGATATCCTTGGGATCGAAGACGTAGACGCGTCGGCGCGCAAAATCTCGATTCGTCTGCCGAAGATCGACTCCCTTGATTGGGTCTCGGGCGTTCGTCCGCTCAACGGCGAATTGATCAAGCTGCGTTGGGAGAAAAAGGACGGAAAGTTGCAGTATTCCCTCGAGACGCCCAAGGGGTACGAGGTCTCGTTCCGAAATGAGAGCGGATTGGAACTCGTCGAAAACTGACGACGATTTTCCACCGGCGATCGAGCTTTTCCGGCTGCCGTTTCTCTGCTGGAACGAGCCGGTCGCCGACCCACGCTGAATAGAAAGACGACGCTCATGTCCGAATTTTTCCCAAAAATCGCAAGACTGGCTTTTTTTCGCGGCGACGCGAATTCGGAATCCGACGACGATCAAGGAGTTCCCAAGGCGCGTTTCAGTCGTCGGTTACGAAAAAAGGTCAACAGTCTTGCGGACGGCGACGTCGCGAGATTCCAAGTCGACGGCGCCTGTTGCATGATCCTCAGAATTGGTACCGAACTTTTTATTCGACCCTTTGGTCAGAACTCGGAGATTTATGTGAACGGCGTCGCTGCGCCGGGACTTACGAAAATTGAGCTCAGCGACGTCATTAAGATCGGTCGACAGCATATTACGCTCGAACGTCCGAAGCGTAAGGCGTCAAATGACGCCGACGAGGTAGACGAACTCCTGAAAATCAAAGAAGACGAGGTCAAGCAGAAAGATAGGTTCAAGTCCGCTGGCGGCTCAAGTCGCATCGCGCCTTCCAGGCCGACGCCCTCTAAAGTCACTCTGAAGAAAGAGCCGATGGCGACGAAACCGCCTAGGCGCGTTCAACCGCTGCCGTCGCCGGTCGCGCGCAGCCCCAAATCCTCCAAGAAAAAGAAGGTCAGCCTGGAGAAGACCGCGCGTTCGCCTCGCAAACCTGATCCGAAACGCGATCGATAGCGACTCGCTCGCTCCCTTTATTCGCGCAACCCCGAGAGATCCATAATGACCTCATGGGCGACGCGCAGCCCAAAGATTCCAACGATCGTCGGAAGCGTGCCGAGCGTGTTGCGAGGGCGTCCTCGAGGGTAGTCCCCGCCGCCGGGCTTGCGAGTCTTCGGGTCGAGCTGCAACGCGGGGTCAAAGCGCTCAAAACGCTCCTCGCCGCGACGCATCGCGCTACGTATCGGCTCGGGCGAATAGGCGCAACGCACGTCGTCCGTATTCACGCCGACGCGTCGGAGTCGCTTGCGAAGTTGAGCTGATAGCGGGCAGTTTGTCACCCCGGTGAGTTTGCCGACGCGAATGAGCGACGGATCGAAGCGCAACCCCGCGCCCATGCTCGACATGACTGGGATCCCGCGTTTCACGGTTTCTGCAATGAGCGCGACCTTTGAGGCGAGCGTGTCGATCGCGTCGACGACGTAATCAACGCGCCAATCTCCTTCGAAGAGGGACGCGACGGTCTCGCTGTTGACGAGTCCGTCGCGGCGGTCGACGAGCGCGTTGGGATTGATCGCTTTGATTCGCGCTTCCGCCAGCGCCGTCTTCGGTTCGCCGATCGTTTCGCGCGTCGCGAGGAGCTGCCGGTTGATATTGCTTTCCTGTATCGCGTCGAAATCGGCGATTCTCAGCCGCTCGACGCCGGCGCGCGCGATGGCTTCGAGCGCGTAACCGCCTACCGCGCCGAGACCTACGATCATAACGCAGGACTGGCGGACGCGTTCGAGACCGTCGTCGCCGAGCATAAGTCTCGTGCGGCTCCAGGCGTCTTCCGAGTTTCTCTTCTCAGCTTTTTTCTCCTTTTCGGTCACGTTATTCTCTTCGCGCCTTCCTGCGCATCTTCGACGATTCGCGGGGCTGTTGCGCCTCCTCAAGTCCGTCGAGGAATCCCGACTCGGCGGCGTCCGCATTATTCTTCGCGATCAGACCGGCGACGTATCCCGCCTTAAAGCCCGCGTCGATATTGACGACCGTCACATTCGACGCGCAACTATTGAGCATTCCTAGCAACGCGGCGACTCCGTTGAAGGCGGCGCCGTATCCTACGCTCGTCGGGACCGCGACGAGCGGCGCCGAGACGTATCCTCCGACGACGCTCGGGAGCGCGCCTTCCATCCCGGCGACCACCACGACGGCGTCCGCGTCGAGGAGCCGAGGAATCTTCGCTTGTAGCCGTTGGGGGCCGGCGACCCCGACGTCCTGAATGAGCTCGACCTGCGCTCCGGTCCACTTTGCCGTCTCGACCGCTTCCTCCGCGACCGGAAGATCGCTTGTACCCGCCGTCAAGACGACAATTTTCCGAGCATACATGCCCAAGGGCGCGTCGATTTGCGGCGCTCGGAGCGTCTGCGCGACTTCGTTGTAATAGGCTTCGGGACAGACTTTCTGCAACTTTGGAAGCGCGTATTCCGCCTTCTCTGGCGAGACTCGCGTTGCGAGGACGTCGAGCCCGTGCCGATACTGAGTCAGCGCAATTTCAAGAATAGATTCCGCCGTTTTGCCGGCCCCGTAGATCACCTCGGGAAACCCGCAACGACGTTGACGATCGAGGTCGATCGTCGCGTCCGTTGTTTCAACAAAATCGTCTTTATTCATTGCGTCGCCTTTAATTGAGATTCGCGCGGTTTTTACATAGGAGTCGAACGCGCGCCGCGAGCGCAATCGTCGCGTTAGCAGCGAGGAGCGCGTCGTCGTATTGCATTTCTTTGAAGGTATTTTCGGCAATATTTTTCAACTCGCCGTCCAGCGCGTCCAAATCGCTGAAGTTTTTCCAAATCGCGACGGCGAGCGCTAGAAATTCGCGCAGATCGCGCTGGAAATCCTCAGTTTCTTCCAATTCGACGAAGGATTCAATCATTTCGGAATCAAGCGCTTCGAATAATTCGGGGAACGACGTTCTTTTCCAATGTTCGCGGGTAGGGCGACTGCTGATTTCATCGAGCCGTTGCATCAGCAACCTGGCAAGTTTTGTCGCGGATTTGGACCTTCCCGCGTCGAGATAGGCGCGAACAAGATTGCGGTATGTTCGCGCGCAACGCTCGTCGTCAAATTCCGCCATGATGGAGATCGAGTTGCGCGCGACGAGCCTGGCGCGGTCGACAATTTCCTCGCTGGGCCTGGCGCGCAGGATCGTCGCAGCGATATCGACAAGTCGCGGGGGCTCTTCCTGTGCAAGTTTCGCGCCGAGATCGAGGAGGTAGTCGATTTCAGCGACGTACTCGTCGACAGGCGCCGGAAAGCGGAGCGGATCGCGACCGGCGGCCGCTTCAACGGCGAGCGCGAGTTCCTCGATGAGAGCGTCAAACGCGCCGTAGCGTTCGATAAAAGCGCGTAATCGAGCGCCCTGGCTCAAAATGAGGTGCGAACGCAGGACGAGATTCGGCGCGGTATCGCGCAAAGATTCAATTTCTTCTGCGTCGAGCTCGCCAGATTCGAGCGATTCGAGAACCTCAAACGCTTTTTCAAGCGATTCGGCGAAAAGCGACGTTCGGAGAAGCTCCTCGCGTTCTTCTTCCGGTTTCGAGTTGAGAATTTCAACGAGCGCGCCGTCGTATTCACGCAGCAGTCCTTCGGACGTCTCAAGGGGCTCTTCTTCTGATGAAGGCTCATAACCAACGATTCTGTCCGTCGCGCGAATCGTCGCAACGACGCGTTCATATTGCAGTAGATCGTCGAGCTCGTCAATGCGCGCCATAAGTTCGTCGCGTTTTCGCTCGCGGTCTTCCGAGTTGCGCGCGAGATCGAGGGCGAGAACCTGCCCACGCAAAAAGAGAGCGTTCTGCCGTTCTTCTTTGTCTTCAATTTTGTCGAGAAGTTCGTCGAGCTCTTGGGCCGACGCAGGGTTGACGAAAGCTTTTTGGGCGGCGTCGATGAGGATGCGACAAAGATAATCGCGCTTGTCCTGATCTTCAACGGACTCGATCGCCTCGTCGAAATCGCGGAGCTTCTCGCGAACGACGACGTCGTCCTTTACGTTGAGGATCGAGACAAGTTGAAGCGAATTAACAACGATACCCGCGCGATCCTCCGGGACGTCGACCTCGGCGGCAAGTTGCGCGAGTCGCGCGTCAAGCGTTTGATAGAAGACGGGAAGACTCTTTGTCGGCATGGTTTGAAAGTCCTTTGGTAGAAATGAAAAGCGAGAGCCGCGTCGATGGTCGCCATAGGCGACGGAGACGAGCTCTCGGTTAGCGCGGTTCGGAGACCGGCTGATCGTTCGGGTCGGCGAAGCTTCTGAGAATCGCGTCGGTCAGCGACCGAATATTGGCGAAGTAATCGCGCAATAACGGCGAATGTTCGACGAGGTCGGCGCCGAATGAATCGGCGATAACCTCCGCCGCTGATCGATTGAATTCAGGTTGGAGAATCAGCGCGCGGACGTTGGCGCTTCTGGCGGCGTCGACGAGCGCTTCAAGTTCGCGAGGCTTCGGCGCCTTGCCGTCCGTTTCGATCGCACGCTGTTCGAGTCCGAACTCGCGCGCATAATATCCGTACGCCGGATGGAAGACCAGAAAGAAACGCCCTTTGTAGGGGCGAAGAGCGGCGCCAACTTCCTGCTGGAGCGCCTCGAGTTCCGCGTCGAGAGCGCCCGCGTTTTCAATATAGCGCTCCGCGTGTTCAGGGTCGATCTTCGCGAGCTCCTCGGCGATCTTGGCGACCATCTTTCGCGCGACGCTCGGCGAGGTCCATAGGTGCGGGTCGCTCGACGCGGAATCGGGAGCGCGTTCCGCTATAAGCTCGACTCCTTCGCAGAGATCGACGAGGACCGCGTCGGGCGCGATCGATTGAACGCTGTCGAGGAGTCGTTTCTCAACAGGTAGTCCGACGAGGAAAAAGAGCTCGGTTGAAGCGACGTCAGCGAGCTGCGACGGGGTCGGCGCAAAAGTTTCAGGAGATTTTCCCTCGGGAGTAAGAACAGAGACGCGAACGTCGTCCCCGCCGACGCGCTCGACAAGATCGGCGCATGGATCGACCGCGACGAGGACCTGAACCTTCGCGGCGTCGCGATCGCGTTCCAGTTTATTTTGCGCTTTCTTGATTTGTCCGTAGCCTATAAGGAGCAGACATAGAACGACCGCCAGCAGGGATATCCCGACGGCAAGCGCAACATATGCGTTTTTACGTTTAGGAGCCATATCTTACGACGCCAGACGGTCCTTTCCAATCACGGAGAGCCCGGAGAGCCCATGTTGTCGCTGCTGCTGCCCATGTAATCGCTACTGCTACCCATGTAGCCGCTGCCATAAGAACCCTGTCGGCTTGACGTTGTTTCCTTGGGACTGAACTCGCGATCGGCCTTGAAGAAGTCAAACGCTTCATCGGCGACCGGCGTATTCTTCGCCTCGTAGGGATTATCGACGCTTTCAGGGAAGAGAAGCTCCGAGTCGTCCTTCTCGCTCTTCACGACCGGGGCGGATTGCGCTCGGGAGCTCCCCATGCCGGGACTGCCGCTTGGAGTGGGGTACGACGAACTTGAACTGTACATCCCGCCGCTCCCCATACTGCTACCGTAACCGGATCCGTAGCCGGAGCTCCCTGAAGACTGGCCGCCGGTTCTCGCTGAGAGCGCGAGGGTCCCCAACTTAAGGAGCAGAGAGGCTTGCGCGAGGATGTTGTGTTCCTCGGCTGAGTAGAGGACGTCAGGGTCGGATGGATCGACGAACGCAGCGCCGTCGGAATAGACGTCGTCGTAGATATTAATGAACTTCGTGTTGTCGAAAGCCGGCTTATCCATCGGGTCGGCGTAGACAACGCGAGACTCAATTTCTTCGAGCCGCTTTTTGGTTTTCGTGGAGGTCTCCGAGCGCCCGAGCTCGTCGCGGAAATAATCGAATTCGTCTGACGATTTGTCGTAGAGATTGGGAACTTCGCTGGTGGAGATCTCAGAACGTTGGAATGGACGAATGGAGGGGGCAGAGAGCGGAGGTCTGACCGCGCCGCTCTTCTCGGCGCCGTTCTGAGCGAAGACGGTCGCGCCGGCCCCAATTGCCGCGAACGCCGCCAGCCCCAATGTAACCCGATATAACGTGTCCTTTAACATGATCCGACTCCCGACCGCGCGCGCGGTATGATTCAGTGAATTCATCATTTGACGGCGCGACGCATTTCGACGCACGACCGCCTCGCTGATATGATAAGCCGCCGGAACGTGATTTTCAAGTCTCCCGCGCTTCCTTTTAGCAACTTTCACCTAAGTTTTGTCGCATTGGCAGGGTTTTAACGCCGACGCCTTCTTGTCGGCTGAGGCGCGCGTTGGCGCTCGGCAGAATTAAAGGGAATGTCGAAGGATAAGCGAGTCGAATTTGCGAGCGAAAAACCGCGACGAATTTCGAATTCAAATCCTTTTCAGTAAAGAATAGAACGAGAAATAACCGATTTATCAGACGATCATTTTATAGCGGTTGTAACAAAAGCGCCAATAAAACGCGCTTGCGGTATAAGACGACGAAAACTTTAGCGAAAGAATCGCGTTTCTTGACTCTTTTGGTCCGGCAGGAGAGGTCGGTCTGAAAGAGGGATGGGCGTCCATTCGACCATTCCGCTGCGTCTTGAACGCGCATTGACGTTAAATCGATCGGCGCCAGGACATTTCCGACGTCGGTTCCAGTGTTTGTGCGATTGGTTTTTTCATGGCGAATTTGATAACCCTATTGACGAATTCGAAGAGCGTGCGCGCGGTACTCACTGCGTCCCTCCTCTGTTACACCGCCGTCGCAACGAGCGTCGGTTACGCGTCTGACAGCCAGCAACGCTGGGTCAGAACGGAACGATCTCCCTTTGTGTCGATTGTCGACGAGACGACTAAATCGGTCGTGAGCATCCAAGGCGAGAAACAGTATGAAAAAAATCAAAGAACGATAGGACGCGACTCGCAGTATGACGTCTTCAACGGTATGGGAACCGGGATTGTCGTCGACGAGCGAGGGTATATCCTGACGAATTACCACGTCGTCAAGGGGCTCTTAAAGCTTGAAGTGATCACGTCGGACGGCGAGCGATACCGCGACGTTGAGCTGATTCGTAACGACGTCGCGACCGACCTTGCGATCCTCAAGATCAAACCGAAGCAGCCGCTCAAAAAGATTCGAATGGGGCGTACCGATCGCATCCAGCTTGCCGAAGACGTCTACGCGATCGGCAACCCCTACGGGTACAGTTGCTCCATCTCTCGCGGGATCGTCAGCTCGACGAGCCGGCCGCTCGAAGTGAACGAGACGCTTTCCTACGAGAGCGTGATCCAAACAGACGCGGCGATCAATCCCGGCAATTCGGGGGGACCTCTCATTAATGCCGACGGCGAGATGATCGGTCTTAACGCAGCGGTTCGCGAAGAGGCGGAGAACATTGCGTTTGCTATTCCCGTCGACGTTGTCGCCGAGGTTGCCGAACGCATGATACGCCAGTCGGTCGCCAGAATGACGCATCATGGGCTGAAATTCCGCGTCGTCGATTCGGATATGCCGGACTATCCCGCCGACGGCAACGGCGAAGATTGCCTCGTCGTCGATTACGTCGATCCGCGCAGTCCGGCGTCGGACGCCGGGGTCCAACCGGGCGACGTGCTTCTTTCCTCCAACGGATACGAGGTCCATTCGACCCTCGACTTTACTTGCTCGCTGATCGGACTGAGCCTTAGCGACGTCGCTGAGCTCAATATCGAGCGCAACGGGTCCAAATTCGATGCGACCCTGGCGTTTAGCGAACTTGCCGAACGCAGCGGCACGACGCTTATCGCGATAGACGCCGAAGACTCCTCTCTCAGTTACCAGCCCTCTCCGCCGGCGATCCCCTTTACGGAAGAAAGCGAGCTCGATCAGGCCTCTCTGACGCAGAAGAATTCAGAGTTTATGTCGCCCTCGGCACAGTATGTGTGGGACTTTTTCGGAGTCGAGGTAACGGCGGCGGACGAAAATGAATATAAGGAGCGTTTCCCGAATCTTCAGGTTGTCGCGATCGGCGACTTCAACTTTTCGCCCAGCGGCGGAGTCAACGTCATGAAGGTCGATCCTGACGGACTTCTTGCGTCGGCCGCGGCGCGTATTCAAGAGGGCGACTTTATTTTCGGATTTGGAGTCGGGAATGATTCGGAGGGCCAGCTTCGCGTCTCTTCTCTTGACAATCTCTACTACATCGCGAAGCGACTCGACGATTTTGCGGCGGTCGATTCGGGACGCGCGAGGCTCTATCTCATTCGTAAGGAGCGCCCTTACTTCCTGGATCTCGACCTGACGAAGGTCAAAACGCGGTAAATCGACGTCCCTTGCACGACGCTCTGCGGAACTTCCATTCGCATGAATGCGACTAAGATAACGTCGGATCATCGCGGACCGAAGGAGTCCAGGAGTTCTTGAATCGGAATCGCTCGTCGCATGGCGACGCGCTAAAATGGAGAGTATAAATGCCCACGACTGGCACGTCAGCGCGCGGATTTACAGACGTTCACGTTCATTTGCAGGACCCGCGTTTCGGCAAGACCTTTGACGAGATCGGCGAATATCTGCAACGCGCGAAATCACATGGGATCTCGCGCTTTATCTGCGCCAGCGCGTCGCCGGCGGATTGGAATCGAACGGCGGCGCTGGCGCGACGTTTTTCCGACGTGTTGCCGACCTTCGGAATTCATCCGTGGAACTGTCAGCGAGTGAGCGACGGCTGGGTTGCGCCTCTGACGCTCTTTCTCGACGAATGCGTTGCGAAAGACGGCGTCTTTAAAGCGGCGATAGGCGAGGCTGGTCTCGATTACGCCGTTCGCGATTGCGACGACTCCGTGCGCGCCGCGCAGGAGAAGACGCTCCGCCTCCAGCTCGAACTCGCCGACGAGCGGAAGTTGCCCGCTACCCTTCATTCGGTTCGCTCCAACGACGCTCTTCTAACGATCATGAAAGATTATCCCAACGTTCCAGTGTGGCTCCTGCACGGATGGCGTCTGACGGAGAACGATATCGAGCGCGCGGTCGATATGGGCGCGTTTTTTTCCTTTTCTGACCGTTCTCTTTCAAACGAGGTCTCTCGCCAGGGTGTCGCGCGCGTTCCGCGCGACCGAATTCTCCTCGAATCAGACGGCCCTCGACTGCTACCCCCCAACGGGTACGGCAATAAACGCGGCGAGCCCATCCGCAAGATGGCGGCAGTTCAGGCGCTCGGCGAAGGCGGCTATATCCTTGCCGAGCCTGCCGCGCTCCTTAGGACCGCGACCGAAATTGCGGAGTTGCGACGCGTCGCAATGGACGAATTTTTCCGCCAGCTCGCGGTCAACGAAAAAAGGTTCCTGGCAAATTGGCCTCGCGTGTCCGTTGACGCGTAACGTCTTTTCTTGACTTTCAAAGACCCGCGATATACAATTCGCGCGGAGAGTTAACAACGGGTCGCGAGCCCACGTTCCATTTCGGAACGTCGAGGAGCTTTGCGCTCGTTTAAGCCCAAAGCCTCGTTAATCAGGAGTAACTACTCATGCAAGGTCAGTTCCGTTTTTCTTTCGGTCCGTGGAACATCCACGAGGGCGCCGATCCGTTCGGACCCGACGTTCGTAAGTCGATTCCCTTCAACAAAAAGCTCGAGCTCTACAAGGATCTCGGCTTCGATGGCGTCCAGTTCCACGACGACGACGTCGTGCCGGATATTAGTAACAAGTCGAAGTCTCAGATCATCAAGGAAGCTGAAGAGCTCAAAAAGGTTCTCGACGATCACGAACTCACCGCAGAATTCGTCGCGCCGCGCCTCTGGATGGATCCTCGCACCATCGACGGCGGCTTCACCTCGAATTGCCCCGAATGCCGCAACTACGCGATCGAACGTCTCAAGACGACCGCCGATCTCGCGACCGTGCTCGGCGCGCGCAACGTCGTCTTCTGGTTCGCGCGCGAAGGCACCTACATCCGCGAATCGAAGGACCCGGTCGTCGCGACCGAGCAACTCGCCGACGCGATTCAGACCGTTCTCGATTACAACAAGGACGTCCGCATTCTTATCGAATCGAAGCCGAACGAGCCGGTCGATCACGCGTTCTGTCCGACGATCGGTCACGCGATCGCAATGGGGTTGCTTACCGACGCTCCAGAACGAGTCGGATGCCTCATTGAAACGGCGCACGCGATCCTAGCGAACCTTTCCCCGTCCGAAGAAATGGGGTTCGCGCTCGCTCATAAGAAGCTCTGGAGCGTCCACCTCAACGACCAGAACAGTCTCAAGTTCGACCAGGACCAAACCTTTGGTATGGTTGATCCTCGTCGCGCGCTCAATCAGGTTCGCGTCCTTGATAAGCACGGCTACGGCAACGACGGCGAATGGATCGGACTTGACGTTAAAGTCCTCCGCACGCAGAAGGACGACGTTTCCCTCAAGCATCTGGAATATAGCCGCAAGATCTTCCTGCGACTCCTTGAAATCTCGCGTTCTCTCGACGACGACAAAATCGCCGAACTCGTTGGAACACGAGACTACGAAGAGCTTAACTGGTACATCCTTGACTCGATGCTTAAGTGAGCCGTTCCACAGACGCGCGACGTCGTTACAATAGTCGCGTCGATTCTTTCTTTTCTGTAGTCGTTGAAATTTAAGATCGCTTCCGTCGGATTTCTGACGGAAGCGATTTTTATGGAAGGTTAGTTAGTCATGCGTTTTAAAACCGCGACGTTAGGGTGCAAGGTTAATCAGTATGAGACGGAATGGCTGCGCTCGGCGTTTGTTCTTAACGGATGGGAAGACGCGGACGATCCTGGCGCCGGTATCCCTGATTCCGACGTCGATCTCGTGATTGTGAACACGTGTTCCGTGACGACCGGGAGCGACGCGAAGAGCCGCAAACTTATCTCGCATTTCGCGCAGACCTGTCCAGGCGCGGAGATCGTCGTCGTCGGATGCTATGCTGCGACTGATCCTGAGCGCGTCGCGGCGCTCCCGGGCGTCACGCAGACCGTTCAAGATAAGAGGCGCCTTCCAGAATTCCTCCGAGAGCGCGGACTCGAAAAAATTCCCCATGGAGTCAGTCGGCTTTTTGAACGGCGTCGCGCTTACGTTAAAATTCAAGACGGATGTCGCGTGCGCTGCGCCTACTGCATCATCCCGACGGCGCGACCATACCTTGCGAGTCGCGGAGTAGAAGAGATCCTTGAGGAAGCGCGAACGCTTTCGGAAAATGGTTACCGGGAGATTGTTCTCACCGGAATTCATCTGGGCCATTATGGACTTGATCTTTATCCGCCGACGAAACGAGAACTTGAGGAGGCGCGGAAGGAGGGATTTGAACCTGGTTCGCGACCGATGACGCTCGGCAGATATCTCGCGCGTCAATCGCAGGTTCCTCTGGAGAAACGATTTGGACTTACCGAGCTTCTTGAACGTCTCATTGAGCTCAAACTTCCGCAGACGCGGTTTCGACTTGGCAGCCTCGAGGCGGTCGAAGTTTCCGACAAGATGATCGAGGTTGTCGCCTCCGCTCCGGACTCGGTCTGCCCTCATTTCCATCTTTCGATGCAGAGCGGGGACGACTCCGTGCTGCGCGCGATGCGTCGTCGATGGCTCAGCGGACCGTATATTGAGAAATGCGAGGAGATCCGCGCGCGTATCCCCG
This sequence comes from Thermoguttaceae bacterium, assembly GCA_050949645.1. Lineage (GTDB taxonomy): Bacteria > Planctomycetota > Planctomycetia > Pirellulales > Thermoguttaceae > RUG369. The sequence continues at coordinate 2,383,315 of JBMNGC010000001.1, read as the reverse complement.
ACGCGGCGATAACGACGGACGTCATCGTCGGCTTTCCGGGCGAGACGGACGCGCAATTCGAACGCACGCTCGAGGTCGTTCGCGAAGTTGGTTTTTCACGCGTTCACGCGTTTCGTTTCAGCGCGCGACCCGGGACGGCGGCGGCCAGCATGCCTGACCAGATTGCCTCTGAGGTTAAGAAAGAGCGCGCCGCGCGACTCGCCGAGGTCGCGCGTGAGGAACGGATCAAATTTGCGCGTCGTCGTCTCGGCAAGACCGCGCGCGTCGTCGTTGAACGCGTCGATTCCAAGGATGGACGCGCGTCCGTTGCAAAAGGGACGACAGATCGCTATTACGAGGTTGACGTCCCTGCGCCGCCCTCATCTGGGATCCTTTGCGGCGACGTCATGACTGTTAAGCTTGTCGGTCTCGAAGGGGACGTTTTTCAAGGCGAGATCGTCTGAAGCGTTCGCGCAAGAAATGAAAAAGGCGCGACAGGGGTATTTCCCCGTCGCGCCCGTTGTATGCAAGGACCGTTGTTATTATCAGGCATTCTGCTTTGCCACGGCGTTGTATTCGGTCCCGCCGACGAATTTGGCGAGAAATCGGAAACGTTCCGCTGTACGAAGCTTTTCAATCGCCTTTGCTTCGATCTGGCGCACGCGTTCCCGCGTGATGCCCATTACTCTTCCTATCTCTTCGAGGGTGTAGTCCATCCCGTTTTCAAGGCCATATCGCAGAATGAGCACTTGTCGTTCTCTCGGGGGCAACGTCCTGAGGGCGCGTCGCAACGCAGCGCGAATCAGAGATTTTTGCGCGAGGTCTTCCTGACACGGCATGGTCTTGTCGGCCACGTAGTCTCCGATGCTCGTATCGTCGGAGTCGCCGCAGGTCTGAGTGAGACTGACGACCGCGAAGTTGGCGCTCATCGCGCGGCTAACATGCTTGCGCTCGATTCCGGAACGTTCTGCAAGCTCCTGTTCCGTGAGCGAACGGCCCGAGCGAGCTGATTCTTCCTTCTGGACGGCGTGAATCTTAGAGAGATTGGCGTTGACGTGCGTCGGAATGCGGATCGTATTAATATAGTCCTGGATGGAGCGCGTGATCGCCTGTTCGATCCAGCTCGACGCATAGGTCGAGAATTTGTAGCCGAGTCGCCATTCGAATTTCTCGAGCGCGCGCATCATGCCCATATTCCCTTCCTGGATGAGTTCCTCTATATTGATGCCGGGAGTGCGGTATCGCTTTGCAATCGAGACGACGAGCTTGAGGTTATGCACGATAAAGAAGTTGAAGGCTTGGTAATATTGATTTTCAATTTGGCGAATATGCGCGAGTCTTTTTTTGAGGCATGTTGGGGATTCGCCCGCGAGCATACGCAATTCGCGGAGGTCTGTCAAAAGTTCACTTTGACGCTGTTCCGTGTATCGCACGAAGTCTGGGGAATGCGTGAGTTCGACGAGTTCTGTCAGCTTGTTGGAGAGAAGCTGCACCTTCGCAACGGCGGAGCGAAGTCGATCGATCCTGAAGCGCATTGGTTCGAGGATGCGCGCGGCGTGCCGAGACGCGCGCGTTGCGCGGCGACGAATTTTGCGACGTTCCTTACAGAGCGCTTCGATTTGGGCGGGGTCGGTCGTCGAGCGGAGTTGTTGACAGATCAAGCGAGTTTTCTCGTCGGATTCTTCGAGGAGATCGAGAATAGCGTCGAGAGTGCGCAATTGGATCGGAATTTGTCGGATCGTGCGCTCGCGGAGCTGGTTGCGGTCAGACTGTGAAGAATCAAAAGTGCGATCAAACGCGGCTTCGCCCTTCAAGAAGTCTTCCATGAGGGAGATGAAGAGCCTCAGCGTGAACGGCGACGCGAAAACGACGCGCTGGTAACGCCGGCAAGCTCTTTCGACCGCCTGCGCGGCAAGGCGTTCTTCTTCAGGCGTCAGCACCTTGAGGGGGCCGACTTCATTCATGTAGAAACGAACCAGATCGGTAGGATGTCTACTAGGTCGATCTTCGTCGCAAAAATCGAGCTCTTCAGGGAGCGTCAGGTTCGCATTCTCCTTGTCTATACCGGCCATAAAGGTGTTGAGAATTTCGTCTGCTTCAAGGTCGCATTCGCAGCAGGTCTCATCGTAGAATTCATCGTCGATTTCGTCGTCTTCGCGGTGGAACTCTAACGCTTGCTTGACGAGACTGCATTGTAAGTCGTCCTTATCGTCCTGGGACATTTCGCCGTCGAGGTGAACCTGAATTGCTTTGCTTCTTGTGACGGGTCGGCTAGCCAGGTTCAAATCCAGGAGCGGCTGATCGTCGCTGTTAACGGAATTTTTCACAATATCTCCTTATCGACGACGCGTTGGGGTTATTCCTTTCGGAAGGCCGCTTGCGCGGAGCGCGACGTCTTACAGCATGGGGAGAGCTGGTTGCAACGACGCCATCTTTGAGGGATGGCGTCACAATAGGGAAGGGGGGTGGCGCGAAATGGACCGACCGTTGACCGTTATCCGAACGGCAACAGGAAAGGGCGACGCGCGAATATTCTTTCTAAAATTTTCTAAGTAGGGGAAGCTGGAGGGAGGTCGTCAGGGAACGCCAGATTGAGCGGTTGTTCTTCAAAGGCGTCCGGCTAATCCTGCTCTTTAAGTTTCCGTTGTCGCTCCTGCTGCTGACGACGCAGCTCCAATAGGGTTTGAAGTCGTTCTTCCGGGGGCGTGGCGCTTTCTCGGAGCAGATTAATTTGCTTCGGGAGTTCGCGGTCGACGCGCGCGCGATCGAAACCGTCGATGATCTCGCGCAACAGCGCGTCGCGTCGCGGCGGGTCCTTGACGACGTCGGGGAGGCCCTTGTCGACGGCCGCCGAATCGAGCCCAATGAGAAACTCCTTCATTTTTGCGTCTTCGTAACGGAGCATGATCATCTCGAAGGTCGGCGTCTCGCTTCTTTCCAACGCGTCTCTGCCGAGGAGGTCGATTTGTCGTGCGACGGGAGACCGAAGATCGTCGTTAGCGATATTGGCGACGAGCGACTTATAAATAGTCGGATCAGTAAACCAAAATTCCAGGTACTCGCGTTCGAGCGCGTTGGGCATGAATCGAAAATCATTCCAAAGCGTCGTCTCGAAAGGAGGAAAGAGGGACCGCAACTGTTCGTCCGACTCGCCGTCAGGGCCTGAGATTGGGTAGACCCATTGTCGGCGATAAAGTTCAATTTGGCGTTCCGGGGAATCGTCGTCGAGACGCTGGCCCTCTGTTTCATGCGCGTATTGCGCGCGGCGTTCATCACGGAGCTGCGAGCGCGCGTCGCGCTCACGAAGCTGACTGCGTTTTTCTCTGAGTTGACGTTGTAATTCTTCCTCGCTCACGTGGAACCGGGTCGCGAACCGTTGCAGGGTTCCGATCATGCGGAGTCTTATGGGGTCGTTGCCAGCGCTGCGCCATTTCGGAAAGAGCGCGGCGACGTCGAGGAGCGAGTCGAGCGCCTTGGCGGAGCCGACGACGTCGTTGTCGAGGTCAATTCCAGCCGTCGCGGCGTAGAACGCATGGTCAAGCGCGTCGACCGTTTTGTTCTCAATGAGATTTCTGAATTGTTCGGGTCCTTTTTCAAGGAGAAAGTCGCACGGGTCGTTGTTGTCGGGAAGAATGAGGACGCTCAAATCGACGCCCTGTTCGACAAAGAAGCGCAAAACTTCATTGGCGCGTTTCCGACCGGCTTCGTCGCCGTCGAGAATCAGGATCATCTTGGAGGCGAAACGCTTGAGGATGCGCACATGGTCCGCGCCGAGCGCCGTGCCAAGGACCGCAACGACGTTTTTAAATCCAAACTGCGCCGTTATGATGCAGTCCGTATAGCCTTCCGTCACGAGGACTACGTCCGATTGACGAATCGCCGTTCGCGCACGGTCGAGTCCATAAAGCATCTTCGATTTTTGGAAGATCGGAGTTTCTGGCGAATTGACGTACTTCGCCGGACTTCTGAGGGTCGTGTTGGGGAGGAGTCTTCCACCAAAGGCGACGACGCGATCCTGCACGTCGCAGATCGGGAAGACGAGTCGCCCGCGGAATCGATCATAGTATTTACGTTTTTCTGCGTCGCTGAGCTTTTCTGTCTGCGCAAACTTAGGGCGCGGCTTGGGGAGACCGGATTCGTCGTACTCATCTCGATACGCCAGGACGCCGGCGGCCTCGAGAACTTTGACGCGTTTGCGGTCGTTGCCGATCCAGTTCAGGACCTCGTCGTAGCCGAGGGGCGCGTAGCCTATCTTGTAGAGCTCCGATGAACTCGCCGAGACTCCGCGATCTTCCACATACCGACGCGCTTCCTCGGCCTCGGGCGAGTGGAGGAACGTTTCGCGGTATTTATCAGCGAGCCATTCCAACGCGCGATAAAGCGTCGTTTTGGAAATCTCGATCGCGCCGTCGTCCTTTGAGGGGACGTCTTCCCACTGTTCCCCCGATGGTGCGATTTGCGATTGAGCCGTGCGGGAAAATCTTTTAAGCTCAATGCCCGCCATATCGGCGAGAATTTTCATCGATTCCTTGAAGTCGACGTTTTCAATTTTCATAATGAATGAAAAGACGTCGCCGCCAATATCGCATACCCAGCATTTGAAGGTCTGACGCGCCGCGTTGACTTGCAGGCTAGGACGAGTATCGTCGTGCCATGGGCACAATCCGACGAAATTAGCGCCCTGACGACGCAGCGGAACATAGCGTTCGACGAGATCAACAATGTCGATCGCATCGCGAATCTGTTCTCTTTGGTCAAATCCGCCGTCAAATCTCGCCAAAACTCGTTCCTCTCGCAATTCCGTGGTCTGGACGCCGCCGTCAATGGGCATTTGAGCCGTGATTTCGCGTCGAAAAACTCTGCTTGGATTTTTGAGCAACCAAGAGCGGCGACGATTATACAAGATCGATTTTTTTGAGTCAATATCGTTTTTACGTGAATAAAAACCGTGTAGAGTTCATGATTTCTGGGAAAAATTTCGCCTTGTATTCTCCTCTTTTTTTGTCTATACTGTTCCACTTTTTTCTTGGGGAAAATTGTCGATTCAATGAAAAATTCACGCCTAACTTATGACGCCTTTTGCTTTAGACAACGAAGTCCAAATTGTTAGTAAGACGTCAACAGAATGAATCAATTTGAAAGTAAAACAAACTACAATTCTTTTTTTTGTCTCTTATAGCGTGTATATTTATTATTTTAAGCGCTTCCCTATCTTAGTCTTCTTCCCTGTTTTGTTGTTAATATAGAAAAAATTAGAAAAGCAGGTAAGAAAAGAAATCTTTAATTATTTTAGGAAAAATTTTTCTTTGACGATAAGAGTATCTGTATAAGCTCTCGCGACGAGAAAATATTACTGATCTAGATAAAATGGAAAAGATACCGGAAAATCTTAGGCTGATTCTGTGAAGCCTTGCATATAAAAGGATTATCGACTATGGCGCCGAATAGTTAAAATTGTGAAATCGTGTGCGCCGACGCGTCTATTTTAACTATTTGTTTTCGTCGTAAGAATTCTCGCTCAAGTCGGCGTTTTTGCATAATGAGCCCGTGTCTGGCCTTGGAACCGCTGAGTATTAAAGCGCAAGTTTTCCGTCTCGACATTACTTAATCTACGCTATGGAAAACAGCAGCGCTCTTTGTCATTCTGTTGATCGCAATGACGACGTTAACGCGTTGTCGGCGTCCCAGGCGCAGCCCTTTTCGAATCCGGTGTGAGACTAGAGAAGAATAAGGGAATAGAAGACGCCGGCGATTTCGTCCAGAACTTTCTTTTATGGCGTCTGCGCGTGCGAAGCGTTTTATAGAAAAAAAAGAGGCAGACGCGCGTTCTTTGTCGGCGTCTGCCTCTAAGCGGGATAGGGCGTTGTCGCGTTATTTGGCGGCGGCAATCGACTCCTTAACGGCCTCTACGACGCGTTCTGGAGTGACGCCAAAGTGTTCCATGAGCACGCTTGCGGGGGCGGAATCGCCAAAGGTCGACATCCCGACGAACTTGCCGGCGTCGCCAAGGTATTTAGCCCAGCCCATTTCAACGCCGAGTTCGACTCCAACGCGCGCCTTGACGTTCGGCGGGAGAACAGAATCGCGGTATTCCTTGGACTGCTCTTCGAAGAGTTCGAAGCATGGGACGCTCACGACGCGCACCTTGCAATTCTGCTCGGCAAGGAGTTGCTGCGCGGTCAGGCAGAGCGAAACTTCGCTGCCAGAGGCGAGGAGTATCGCGTCGGGGGCGCCTTCCGTGTCGCTCAGGACGTACGCGCCTTTCGCAACGTTCGAGGCGGCCGCGCACTGCGTCCGATCGAACGTCGGCAGATTCTGGCGAGTGAGCACGATAGCCGAGGGCGTTTTCTTGAGGTTCAGCATGACGCGGTAACACTCAGAGACTTCGTTGGCGTCGGCGGGTCGGAAGACGGCAAGGTTCGGCATGGCGCGCAGCGAAGCGAGGTGCTCGATCGGCTGGTGCGTTGGACCGTCTTCGCCGACCCCTATCGAGTCGTGCGTAAAGATGAAGAGGGTTGGAATCTTCATGAGCGCCGCAAGACGAATCATCGGGCGCATATAGTCTGCAAAGACGAAGAATGTCGCGCAATATCCGCGTAGACCCGATAGGACGAGTCCGTTCGTAATCGCCGCCATCGCGTTTTCGCGAACCCCGAAGTGCAGGTTGCGACCAGGTTGACCAGGTTTATAAACGCCGTAAGAAGGGTCGTCGAGCGTCGTCTTGTTCGAAGGCGCAAGGTCCGCGGAACCGCCGAGGAACTGCGGGAGTCCCGCAGCGATTTGATTAAGCGTTTTACCGCTCGAGGCGCGGCTTGCGAGCCCCTTGGCGTCCGCTGGGAACGGCTCGAGCGCGGCGTCCCAATTCTCTGGAAGATCGCCGGAGAAGATCGAGTCGAGCTCCGCCGCTTCCGACGGATAAGCGCTGCGATATTTCTCGAACATGGCGTACCATTCGGAGGAAAGCTTCGCGCCGCGCTGGCCGACATTCTCATTAAAGAGTTCGTAGACGTCGTCGTCGATCGAGAATTTTTTCGTCGGGTCGAGGCCGTAGAACTTCTTCGTCGCGGCGATTTCCTCGTCGCCGAGGGGCGCGCCGTGCGCGTCGGCGGTTCCTTCTTTATTCGGCGCGCCGAAAGCGATGCGACTTTGAACGATGATGAGCGTCGGGCGGTCCTTCGTCGCTTCGAATTCGTCGAGCGCCTTACGGAGCGCCGGCAGGTCGTTTACGTCGTCGACCGAAATGACGTTCCAGTTGTACGCGGCGAAGCGTGCGGCGACGTCCTCTGTGAACGCAAGATCCGTGCTCCCTTCAATCGTGATAAAGTTTCGATCGTAAATCCAGCAGAGGTTCGAGAGCTTGAGGTTTCCGGCGAGGGACGCGGCCTCCGACGAAATTCCTTCCATCATGCATCCATCGCCGCAGAGCGTGTAAACATTCGAGTTAAAGAGCTCATAACCGGGGCGGTTGTATCGAGCGGCAAGCCAGTTGTTGGCCATCGCGAATCCGACGCTCGTTGCGACGCCCGCGCCAAGGGGACCGGTCGTCATTTCGACGCCCGTCACGTGACCATATTCCGGATGTCCTGCGCATCTCGAGCCAAGTTGACGGAATGTCTTGAGGTCTTCGAGTGAAACGGCGGGTTCGTCGGTCGGGACTCCGTTCTTATCGAGAGCCTTGACCCCCGCGACGTGAAGGATGGAGTAGAGCAGGGTCGACGCGTGACCGTTGGAAAGGATAAATCGGTCGCGAGCCGGCCAGTCGGGACGTTTGGGATCATACTTCATGCGCTCGTTGTAGAGCGTATAGGTAATTGGCGGCAGAGACATCGGGGCGCCTGGGTGCCCGCTGTTTGCCTTCTGAACCGCGTCCATCGCGAGGGCGCGCATCGAGTCGATCGCTTTCTTTTCCAAAGGGGTCATGGAGGTCATAGAGTCCTGTTTCTTTCGGGAGAACAATTTAGCGTAATTATTTAAGTAAGTCGGTGTTCGTAACGTGACAGAGATTATTCGCGCTTTTCACGGTCAGGCGGCGCAAGCCTTGCGGCGCGTTCGTCGCGAACTTTTCTGATTTCAGCGACCACGTCAGCCGCGCCCTGCTCGAGCAGATTTTCAGCGGCGTTGCGTCCGAGGAGCGTTGCGAGCTCTTCTTTCGTCTCGAGGGGGAGTTCGCGATCGGCGGCGCTTGCGCGGAGGATCTGGAACGATTGCGTTTGGAAGGACTGAGTTCCGTCGAACGAGAGGATCTGCGCGTCAAGCGCGAGGAGCTCCGTTCCGTCGTCAAACTCAATTTTCATTCCAAGGGCGCCGATCGGCACGAGGCATCCGCCTTGCAGCTTTCGGAGGAACGCGCGTTCCGCGAGGATCGCAAGCCAGGTCGGTTCGTGCAGAAGCTTCCTGATCTGCTCGGTCGTTTCAAGGTCGTCTTCTCGAACTTCGAGTCCGAGCGCTCCTTGTCCGACAGAGGGGAGGAAGTCGGGGCCTTCAAGGACTTCGGTCGCGCGGTCTCCTAACCCGAGCCGTTCGAGCCCCGCTTTGGCGAGGATGAGCGCGTCGTATTCGCCGGCGTCGAGCTTTTTGAGCCTCGTTTCAACGTTGCCGCGGATATTCTGGACGTCCCAGGGAGCTTCGTTCGGTCGGCGCTTTGCGCAGAATCGCAGCGCCATGCTTTTACGACGCATGCTGCTCGTACCAAGCGTCGCGCCCGGCGGTAGCTCGGCGAGAGTCGCATACTTGTTAGAAACGAAGACGTCGCGCGCGTCCGCGCGCATCGGCGTCGCGGCGAGTTTCAACCCCGGCGTGCGCTCGGTGGGCAGATCTTTAAGGCTGTGGACGGCGACGTCGATTTCATCGGCGAGGAGCGCGCCTTGAATCTCCTTTGTAAAAACGCCCTGAGCGCCGAGGTTTACGATCGCTTCGTGGCGTTTAATATCGCCGGACGTCGTGATTTTGACGATCTCAGCGTCGCGTCCATGCGCGAGTAGCGCGTCCCGAGTCCAGTTCGCCTGCCACAGCGCCAGCGCGCTGGGACGCGTGCCTATTCGTATTGGTTTCATCAATCCTTATGCTTCAAAGGCTTTTCGCCGACAAATCAAAAAAGCGTTGCGACGGCGGCGCTGGCGCCAGCGATTGGCGCTCTGCAAGCTTTAACGGCTTCATCGGCGTCGCAACGCGTCGGTTATCATTCATGAAATTCCGAGTTCTATATTAATCGGCGTTTCTCTATTTACTAGCCTCAGCCTCTTACTTTTCAGGCTTCGGGAATTTCTTGAGATAGATATTCTTGACCTGAACTTTCATGCCGCCCGGAGTAACGTGGAGCTGCCAGCCGAGCACGCCGCTCGCGCGACGAACGTCGTCGGAGTCTTCGTCGACGAAAACGCTGGTGACTTTACCGTTGATCTTATGAACAAAGACGTACCCGTGAGCGGAAATCTCATAGTGGTTCCAGTCTTCGATTTTTACGTTTTCTCGAATTTCTTCAGGAGTTGCGAATCGAGCGACCGTTTCGATTTTACCCTCGGGGGTCACGCGGCTGACGGTTCCGAGATTTGCGAGGATCCCGCGCATCTCCTCGCCGTACATGATTCCGCTGTAGGTCGCAGCGCCGTCAAAGTCGCCCTGGTATCCGCCCATCCGGAAGTCTTCGGGCGTTTCGAGGAACCAACCGCGATAATAGAGTCCGGAGTTTCCACCTTTGCCGATCCAGTAATCGAATTTGATTTCGAAGTCGCCGATATCAAGGTCTTCCGTGTAATAGAGCGCCTGATTCTGGGTGACCTTCTTGTCTGTATCGTTGGAGAGGCCCGTGATGCACCCGTCTTCAACAGACCAGAGGCGCTCGTCGCCGGCCCAACCGGTCAAGTCTTTTCCATTGAAGATCGATACAAATCCGTCGTCCTGCGCCATCAGGCAAGGAGCGAAGAGAACAAGCGCAAAGAGCGCTAGAGCGGAGCGAATAAATGTTTTCTTCATATGGTTTCCTTTCAGGATAAAAGCCTCGTGTGCGCGGCGCAGCGCTGTGCGCGAGACAATCGCGCCGCAGAACGACTGGACGGCGCAAGAGATCGAAGCGTTAGTTTTCCGGTTGCGACACGACGTTGCAATTTGGGAGCGCGGCGCGCAGTTTGTCGGCGCCCGACTCCGTCATATTCGTTCGCGTCACGTGAATTTCTTCGAGTTTTGTAAGTTTGGCAAGCGACTCGACGCACTGATCGTCAAGCGTTGAGCGACCCGCGTGCAGGAAGGTCAGGTTTGAGAACTCTTCGAGCGCTGGCGCGGATTCCGGCGAAAGTTGAGTATCGTCAAGATTGAGGGACGTCAGTCGGTCGGCGAGGGGCGCTATCGCCTTGAGGAGGTTATCGCCGGATTGCGTTTGATAGAGGTTGAGTTTCGTAAGCTTGAGAAACCCAGCGTTGTAATCGACGGCGGCAAGCGCGTCGGCGTTAACGGCTGATCCGCTGATATCGAGCTCGACGAGATTTGGAGTCGAGGCGAGCGCGGGCAGAACGTAGTCCGGGAAACTTCCGTCTTCGAGTTTCAGGCCGGCGAGCCTCATTTTCTTGAGTTTCGGAGCGCCGGCGAGCGTTTTGAAGGCGCTTCTGGCGTCGGCGCTGTCAGGAAGCTGCGCGTCAATCCAGAGGAACTCGACGAGTTCGTTACGGCCCGTAAAGGCGAGAAGCGTTTCGACGGAGATCGGACCGGCGCCGCGAACGACTTTGATTTTGGGAAGGCGAGCGAGCTCTTCGTCGGTAAATCCGTCAAAAGCGCCGCAGTCAGAGAGGTCGACGGAAACGCCCTTGTCGTCGAAGACGGGCCGGCGCGCGACTTGTTGCGCGGCGACGTCAAGGGGAACGTTGAACTGCTGCTCGACCGTTTCGGTCGCGTATTCACTTTGCGTCTGATCCTCAATGACGACTATCGAACTGGAACGATTACATGAGGTCGTCAGACAGAGCGCAGCGGCAATCAAGCATAAACCAGACGCGCGCGCGCCAAATGATTGGAAAAAACGAGAGAATGCCGACATTGTTATTCTCCGACTTGGATATTGCGGTATCCCAAATGCGCGAAAACTCGTCAGGGTTCGGGTTCTTCGGCGACAGGGATTTCCTCGGTCGTTTCAGACGCAGGCTCTTCGGCTTCTGTAGATTCTTCAGTCTCCTCAGGAGCCGACTCTTCGAGTTCTACGGTTTCCTCAGTCTCCTCAGGCGCAGATTCTTCGGCTTCAGCAGTTTCCTCGGTCTCTTCAGGCGCAGATTCTTCGACCTCGGCAGTTTCCTCAGCCTCTTCAGGCGTAGATTCTTCGGCTTCAGCAGTTTCCTCAGTCTCTTCAGGCGTAGATTCTTCGACTTCGGCAGTTTCCTCAGTCTCTTCAGACGCAGATTCTTCGACTTCGGCAGTTTCCTCAGTCTCTTCAGGCGTAGATTCTTCGACTTCGGCAGTTTCCTCAGTCACCTCGGGAGCGGACTCTTCGACCTCGGTCGTTTCCTCAGTCACCTCGGGAGCGGACTCTTCGATAGCCGGGGTTTCTTCGGCGGCTGCTTGGGCTTCTTCGCGCTTGCGAGCTTCTTCCAGTTCACGGAGCATCTGGTCGCGGATCGCCTTCTCTTCTAGATCTTTTTCACGCTGGACACGCGCGCGCTCGGCCTCAAGAATGGAGTATTCTTCAGTTCGACCCTGCGATTCGTAGAGCTTTTTTTCGGTAGAGTCTTCTATGTCGCGCCTGACTTTGCAGTACTCCTCTTCGACGATCTGCACGATGGGGTAGGCGCGTGGCAGGTCTTCTATAATAGGCACGGTCGAGATCGTCTCACCGTATTCTGAAAAATCAAGCTCGGGCTGTTCTTTGCAACCGATGGAGGCGAACGCCGCGAGCATAAGAACTGCGAAAGCAAGATGCGAAAACAAATTAACTTTTGACATGAGCAAATCTGGTAATATAAAACGCTTCATGGACTCGCGATCGGAATGACTGACGGCAAAACAAGTGTTCTGACGACAACGACGGAATATCTCATGAGTTTCGAGCTTCCGGCCGGCAAATGATTATATAATCGTCTGAGTGAAATTTCAACAGGTAGTGTGCGCCGTCGTTTAATTGCCGCTTGACGATTTTAACGACGTCGCGCAGTTTTTCTAAAAAGACCACGGAACCTTTGCCTCGAACTGATGACTTTTGGTTTTTAAGTGTGTATAATGTAGTGAGGTAGTCGTGAGACAAGCGGACCATCGTAGGTCGTGTAACGAGGGTTCGTAGAGCGGCTGCCTCTCTTGAGAGTATAGTGGAGACTTGCGACGAGCGCAGGTCGCTTTCCGACGATTAACGCAGCAGGAGTAGTTTGCCATGGCGTCGCTTTCGTATGACGAATTAAGCCAATTGATATTATCGCTTGACTTACTCGACCTTGGCAAACTTCGCGACGTCGAGAATTCATTTGGCGCGCGGGTTTTTTCGTCGGAAGAGTTTCTTAGAGAACTGCTAAAGCGCGGCTATGTCACCAAGTACCAAGTCGAACGGCTTGGGAACGGCGACACGACCGGGTATTACTACGGACCGTATCGCATCCAATATCTAGCAGGCGCGGGTTCTTTTGCGCGCGTCTTCCGTTGCGTCAACAAGGACACGGGTCAGGTTGTTGCGGTCAAGGTTCTCCGCGCGCGCTTCCGCGACGACGAGACGGCGGTTACGGAATTCCAACGTGAGGGCGAGCTCGGCATGCAGATGCGCCACCCGAACATCCCTGCGGTCTACGAATATGGTCAGACGGAGTACGACTATTATATCGTCATGGAATTCGTTGAGGGCCGCACGCTTCGCGAGGAGCTCAACGCGCAGAGGAACGGCCGCCTCGAACCGAGACGCGCGACTCGAATCGTCTACGACGTGTGCAGCGCGCTCGATTACGCGCTCAAACGCGGATACCAGCACCGCGACATGAAGCTCTCGAACATTCTTCTTTCAACGTCGGGTAAAGCGATGCTCTTGGACTTCGGGCTCCTCACCGACGATATCTCAGGATTCAAGACTCAGCGCGCGATCGAATACGCGGCGTTGGAACGCGCGACGCGCGTCGGACGAGACGACAAACGCAGCGACCTCTATTTCCTTGGCTCGGTGTATTATCAGTTGCTTACGGGAATCGCGCCCCTCGGCGAGACGAAGGATCGTTCGAAGCGACTTGACGCAGGGCGATTTCGTCATGTCAGGCCGATCCGCGAAGTGGCCCCGTACGTTCCGCGTTGCGTCGCCTATGTCGTCGACAGGGCGATGAAGTTCGATCCCACCGAGCGATATCAGGATCCGGGCTTCATGCTTGACGCGTTGGACGCCGCTGTGGAGACGCTCGAATCTGGCGTCGACCTTGAGGAAGAAGAACGTCTCATGACCGCCGCGCTCCAGGATCCCGCAAAGAAGGAGCAACAGACCGCCGTTATGGTCGTTGAGGCGAACACGAATCTCCAGGACGCATTCCGGGAATCTTTCACGAATGCCGGGTTCCGCACTCTTGTCGTCTCTAACTGTGAGCGCGCGCTAGAACGGCTCGACGACGGCGAAGCGTTCAGCGTCGACGTCGCTCTTTTCAACGCTCAGTCGCTCGGGCCCGAGGCGGTCAAGACGTTCAATAAGCTCCTCGAACTGCACTCGACGAAGAACTTACCCGCCATCTTGCTTCTCGACGAAAAACAGGTCAAATGGGCGGCGTCTGCTAGACGCGGCAAGAAACGACTCGCTGTCGGTATGCCCATTACGATGAGGCGTCTTATTATGGTCGTCAAGAAGCTCGTTGCCCAAGAGGCGGCCAAGGAGGAGGCCAAGCGTAAGGCCGTCGCGCCCAAGGAAGAAAAGCAAGAAAAGCCAGAAACGCCTGAAAGGCGTGAAAAGCCAGCGACTCGCAGCGCCGTCACGGTGGAAGACGATCTCGACGATCTCCCCATGGAAGCCTTCGACGACGCGCTCGAAGACGCCTACCAACGTTTCTATGTCCGCAAGGAAAAACTCTCCGATTTCCGCAATCAAAAGGCAGATCCAGGGAAATTAGAAGAGACACGCGTTCGTAAAGAAGGGTCGGAACCCGGTTCTGACGAGGGCGGCGAGGGGTTCGTGGACCCCGACGTCGACAGCGATTACCTTGATCCGGGCGTGGACCACGACTGATAACTAATAAAATGTAAGGAGTTACGTTATGGACAGACGTTCTTTCATGAAGACAGGGTTATTGGCGGCGGCCGGTTGCGCGCTTAGCGCGTCCGGAGCGATGGTAGCGAGCGCCGCCGAAACGAAGAAGATTCCCTTCGCGCTTCAGGTTTATTCGCTTCGAGAGTACGCCTCCAAGGATTTGCGTGGAACGCTCAAGGAAATCGCGAAGATGGGATATAAGGGCGTCGAGTTTGCCGGATATTACGGAAACGACGCGAAAGATGTCCGCAAATGGCTTGACGAAGCGGAGCTTGTCGCTGTCAGCACGCATCTCGGCGTGCCGCAGCTCCTCGAAGGCGTCTTTGACGCGACCGCGGAATACGAGCGAACGCTTGGCAATAATCGTTTGATCGTCGCTGGCGGCCTCTCCGCCTCCTGCGCGACCGACGCCGGCAACCAGATGACCGCGTATCTCTTCAACGAGATCGCCTATAAAGCTGCGAAACAGGGATTCGAGATTGGATTCCACGCGCACTTTAACGACTTCACCGACGTTAATGGCAAGACCGCGTGGGAGCTCTTCTTCTCGCGTACGCGCGATAACGTCATCGCGCAGATGGACGTCGGAAACTGCTTGGACGGCGGCGCCGATCCTTACGACCTCGTTGCGAAGCTTCCGGGCCGCGGCAAGCTTATGCATGTTAAAGCGCAAAACGAGAAGGGCAAAAGCGGCGCCGTGGTTGCCGGCCCCGGCGACGTCGTCGACTGGAAGCGTATGTTCGATATCGCCGAAACGAAGGGTGGAGTCGAATGGTACATCGTCGAACAGGAGAATTGCCGTCCGAACTCCAACCTTATGGAAGCCTGCGCCGAATGCTATGAGAACCTCAAGAAGCTCGGCAAGGTGTGATCGGAGTCATAAACTCTTGAGTCTATAGAGAACGAGCGCGTCCCTGGAAGGACGCGCTCGTTTTTTTTTGAGATCATGGCGTCAGCGACGCTCAATCGCGCTCTTTTCCTTATCAGACTCGACGATTTCGTCGACGATCTGCTCCGCTTCCTCTTTGGTCGCCCAGCCATATTGGCGTTCCGGCAGATCTTTGATGCGCATGAGCCCGAACATTTGCAAAAAACGCTTGGTTGTGCCGTAGAGGAACGGACGTCCCAGTTCTTCGGAGCGTCCGACGATCCTGATGAGGTTCTGCTCAAGGAGCTGGCGGAGCGCTTCGCCGCAGTGGACGCCTCGGACGCGTTCGACCGTCGCTCGGAGCGCAGGTTGTTCGTACGCGACGATTGTGAGCGTCTCCATAGCGGATGGGGTGAGCCGCGCTTCGATAGGCGCTTCCTGCAAACGGAAGAGCCACGGGGCAAATTCCGGCAGCGTTCTGAGCTGAAAGCCGCCGGCGACCTCGGTAGCGCAGAACGCGGAGCCGTCGCGTTTATAGCGTTCGTTAAGCTTCGCGACAAGCGCTCGAGCGCGCGAACCGTTTTCAAGCTTCGCAAGCTGAGCAAGTCGACGACTCGGACAGGGCTCCTTCATGAGAAAAAGGACCGCCTCGACCCTCGCGAGATCCGACGTCTGGTCCGGCGACTTTGCGTTTTTATCACTCGACATGCGCTGACTATTTCCGTACGTTAATAACTTTGAGCGTCGTCGCTCGTCGCGTCGCTATCTATCGGCGTGGACTCCAGAGGAGACGGCGCCTGAACCGTTTGGCGTTCAACATAACCCACAAGGGTTGGGTACTTCGAGCGAATCGCGTCGGCGGACTCTTCTTCGTCGAGCGTCGGTTCGGGAACCTCCGTACTTGGGGGGGACGCGGGAGCGGCCTCGAGGGAAGTACCGGACGCCTGCGCGACGCCAGCGTCGTCAGCGACGTCAAAGTTCGCTACTCGCGACCATGAACCGGGAGACCATGATTTGCGATCGGCGACAAGCCGAGTGGCGCGAGCAAAATAGAGCGCAGAAAACGCGCTCTGACCGCCAAAGAGTCCGACAGCGCGCGAGAAATAACTCGGCGCGAGGAGACCTTCGAGTTCGTACGTCTTCAAGTCGATCCTACGATCGTGTTCCGGAGACGCGTCCGAACTCGTTTCGGGGACGGCAACCGGCTCCGCGGCGAGGCTCTGCGAATCGTCAAAGTTGGGCGCGTCGGAGACTGACGGTAGCGGTTCCTGCGCGGCAGGTAAGTCCTCGACGAAGAGTTCGGCGTCGGTATCGAGTACCGGGTCAGGCGCGGCGATTGGGAAACCAAGATCGCCCGTGATCGCCGCGATGGGATCAGGCGCATCGTCAAAGATGGCGGGCGACGCCTCCATCGTCGTTTGCGCGATTGAATCGTCGATGATAGACGGGCTTTCAGCGTGCGCCGAGTAGTCGACGGATTGATTTTCAACGGGCGGCGAGGCGGCAAGGTCAGCGTCGTCGTTCTCAGCGAAAGAATCGTAGCTTGTGGAAGCGATGCGCGGAGGGAGGCCCGGAGCGACAGGAAGCGGATCAAACTCGAACTCGTCGGCGCTCAACGTCTCGGACGTTTCATAGAAAGGATCAGACGAAGAGGACGTCTCTGGAAACGCGGAATCGAGCCCGAGCGGATCGTCGGGATCGACCGGAGGAAGGTCGGCGAGCAGATCGCTCTCCTCCTCGTACGCAAAAACGTCGACGTGTTCAGGAGGCGCGAGCGGTTCGTCGAAGAGATCTATTTGCGCAGCGCGTGCGGAACGCGATGTGCGCGGCGCTTCAGGAAGAGGCTCGTCGTCATTTTCGGCGTGGGTAAAAAACGGGTCGTTTTCGTACGTCACGGGTTCAGGGGAGAAACCGTTAAAGCGCGCGGCGCGAGCGACGGGGTCGTCGTCGCCGAGAGCGAGAGGCGGTTCGTAATCAGACTCTTCGAGCTCAAAGGTTTCACGAGGATAGAGCGCGTCGAGTTGAGCGCGCCAATCTTCTTCCACTTCATTCTCTATAGGACGCGCGATCTCGGCCGGCGCTTGAGTTTTCTCCGCGTTAACGTCGACGGGGCGATGGTCGCGTGCAATTTTAGCGCGAAAGTCGAGGACGGCAGGCCAAAAGAGAGCGCAGAAGAGCATTCCGACGGTCGCGACGCTGAGCGTTGAAATTCGAACGTTGCGCGTGATAGCGGCGAAATTCGATTCGAGTTCGCTTTCATGGACGCTCTTCGAGGCGTTCGGCGCCTTTTGAAGGGCGCGTTCGTCCTTCGAGCTCATTTGATTTGACTTCCTTGTCATGGGCTCTTGTCCTTATTTTTTCCTGGAACTGTAGGAACGTCAGAAGTCAGACTCACTCGTCGTCGGTTTCTTCAGACGCTTCGTCGAGCTCGTAATTTAAGTCGGAAAAGTCGTCTAGGTCGGTATAGGCGGCGTCGGTGGAAGGCTCGCTGAATCCAAGTTCGGTCGCTTTTTTGAAATCGACAGAGGCGTTCATATAGTCGCCGGTATGGTCGTAGATCTCGCCGCGTCGATGATACGCTTCCGCATTGTTCGGATCGAGCGTGAGGCATTCGGTGAACGCTTCGATTCCTTCCGTCCACTTGCCTTGATACTGGCACGCGACGCCCTTAACGAACCACGCTTCCGCGTAATTAGGATCGATTTTGAGAATCGCGTCGGCGTCATCGGTCGCCTTTTTGAAAAATTCGTCCGCTTTCGCGGCTTCGTTCCGACCTTCTTCGATCATCTGATTCGTCGCGTCGGCCTGCGCGAGACGGTAATGTTCCTGAGCGCGCGCCAGGGAGGCGGCGGCGCGTCCGTAATACGCGTCGACGTCGTTCGGATTGGCGGTGATTGCGGCTGAGAAGGAGTCGTACGCGCGCGACCAGTCGCCCTGATCGAGGGCTGACTGACCCTTAACGTCAGAGGCAGGCGTTTGAGGGTCGTTCGTTTGCTTGTCGGGCTTGCACCCGCCGACGATAAGCGCGGTCGCGACGAGCGCGCCAACTCCCAGTTTACTAATATATTTCATAACCAACGTCATTGTGTCGACCTTTGTAACAAAGTATCAGCGACATGAGGTATTTCATTCCAAAAGAGGGAACGGCAGTTAAAGATAGCGAAAATTTGCGAGAAAGTAAAGCGCAATTTAACCGCATCGGCGAAGGCGGCGTCCCGCGGCGGTCAATCGAGAGATTCGAATTCGGTCGTGCCGACGCAGTTTCTTTCGAGGTAGGTCGACAGAATAATTTGCGCGGCGATGGCGTCAAGTTTTTTTCTTCGTTTCTTGGCGGTGAGGCCAGCCTGACGAAGATAATCTTCCGCGATAACGCTCGTAAAACGTTCGTCGAGGAAATCGATCGAGAGCCCGGTCGCTTCAGCGAGCTTGCCGGCAAACTCTATCGCCTGCCGCGCCTTCTCGCTTAGTTCGCCGCTGCAATGCAAAGGAAGTCCAACGACGAAGTGGACGATTTGTTCCCGCTCAACAAACTCTTTGAAATGTTGCAGGTCGAGTTCCTCGGAGCGTCGTCGCCATACTTCAAAGGGAACGGCGATAAGGCGCTCCGCGTCTGTTACGGCGACGCCGATGCGCACCGTACCGTAGTCGATTCCGGCAAGTTTACCCTTTGCGGGAGGGGGAGAGGGTTGTATGGTCATATTGAGGAACCTGGATTCGTCATTTCGCTTTTCGTTTAACGCAACTCTGACCGTTAGGAGGTCGCGCCGCGTTTCGCCTGCCGGGCGTCGGGGCGCGACAGGCGAAGCGCTTGGAGATTAAAAAAGAGGGAAGCGCTATCAGCGCGCTTCCCCCTTGGTCAGAGGCCGTCGGCGGTCGTTTTGTCGCCGCCGAGAACAGCTCGTTCAAATCAAGATGAATCAGAATTCTTTGGCGTTGATCCAGGTCATCATCTTTCGGAGACGCTTGCCGATTTTTTCGAGGAGGCTCTCGTGCTGCATGGCTCGCAAGCGCTTGAATCTCGGCGCGTTAACCTGGTTTTCAAGGAGCCACTCTCGCGCGAACGTGCCGTCCTGGATTTCGTCGAGGATCTTGCGCATCTCCTTCTTGGTTTCATCGGTAATGACGCGCGGTCCGCGGGTATAGTCGCCATATTCCGCCGTGTTGGAGATGGAGTAGCGCATGTAGCTCAGGCCGCCCTGATAGAAGAGGTCGACGATAAGCTTCATTTCATGCATGCACTCGAAGTAGGCCATCTCGGGCTGGTAGCCGGCTTCGACGAGGGTCTCGAAGCCCGCCTGGATCAGGTGGCTGACGCCGCCGCAGAGGACCGCCTGTTCGCCGAAGAGGTCGGTCTCGGTCTCTTCTTTGAAAGTCGTCTGAATGACGCCGCCGCGAGTGCCGCCGATTCCCTTAGCATAAGCGAGTCCGATCGCCTTTTCACGGTCGCCCGATTTGTCATCGAGCGCGATGAGGCATGGCACGCCGCCGCCTTTGACAAACTCAGAGCGAACGAGGTGACCGGGCCCCTTCGGAGCGATCATGATCGCGCGGTTGCCTTCGGGAAGGTCGAACTGACCGTAATGAACGTTGAACCCGTGCGTCGTGAGAATGATCGCGTCCTCTTTGAGGTTCGGACGGATTTTCTCGCTGAAGATCTTGCCTTGGAGTTCGTCGGGAAGCGTGAGAACGACAACGTCGGCGACCTTGACGGCTTCTTCGATGGAGACGGGTTCGAAGCCAGCTTCGACGGCAAGCTTGTGGTTGTTGGATCCCTTGCGCTGAGCGACAATGACTTTGCATCCGCTGTCGCGCAGGTTCTGAGCGTGCGCGTGGCCCTGAGAGCCGTAGCCAAGAATGGCGATCGTCTTATCCTTCAAGACGGAAAGATCTGCGTCGTTGTCATAATAAACTGTAGCTGCCATAACCAAAACTCCAATTCATAAAAGATGGTTGGTTTCCGCTCTGCGACGAGCGCCTCAGGTCCGAATAGGGATCGCAAAAACGCATGCGCGCGCCGTGGACGGAGGTGTTGGATTTTTTTATTCGTCAAGTTCCGAATCGCCGCGCAACGTCGCAATGCATCCAGAGCGCGTCAGGGTAACGATACGGTAGGGGGCGAGCGCAACGATGAATGCGTCGAGTTTCGACGAGTCGCCCGAGATTTCAATGAGCGCCGATCGCATGCTCACGTCGACGATCTTGGCTCGGAAAATATTGACAAGCTCGAGGACTTCGGTTCGTTGTTGCGGCGTAATCTCGACGCGAATGAGCGCAAGCTCGCGTTCGACATGGGGCGCGAGCGAAAGATTTTTCGTCTCAACGACCGTTACGAGCTTCTGCAATTGACTGGCGACCTGATCCGCAAACTCACGCTCGACGTCGAGCACGATCGTCATGCGTGAGAACGCCGGATCGGCCGTCGCGCCGACCGTCAGACTGTCGACGTTGTAGCCGCGCGCTGCAAGCACGCCCGAGACATGAGAAAGCACGCCTGGAACATTCTGGACGCGAATCGATATTATGTTTTTCATAGGTTCTCGTTACGGATCGGTTTTCAGTTGTCGACGGAAATGCGCAGAGCGCATTGACCGTAGAGCTTATCTGGGGAATTGTACCACGTCCCAGGTCTTTGACAAGTCGCTTTGCAATAAGTCGGCGGCAAGGAACAAACGCCTTAAAACGTCGCGGAATCGCAGACTAAGCGACTCTGTTTGGCGTCTGTTCCATCGCGTGCGCCGCGACATATCGGCGTCATGAAATCAGCTTAGCCGCTCGCGACTTGCCGCTCGCGACGAGCTCTTCTGGCGAACCGGCGTCGACGATGAATCCGCCTTTTTCTCCGCCGCAGGGGCCAAGCTCGACGATGTAGTCGGCGGCGCGGAGAAGTTCAGGGCTGTTGTCGACCACGACGAGCGAGGCGCCAGAATCGACGAGGTCATTGAAGACGGCGACGAGCTGCTTCACGTCGGAGACGTAGAGTCCCGCGGAGGGTTCGTCGAGGATATAGACGCTCGCGCGTCCAGGCGACGAGAGGCGCTGCGCGAGCTTGAGACGTTGCGATTCGCCGCCCGACAACGTGGAGCCAGGCTGTCCGAGTTTGAGATACCCCAACCCCACGGCGATCATATTGAGCAACTTCTTCCTGATCTTCGGGTGTTCCTTGAAGCGGCTTCTGAAGTGAACGAGCGCCTCCTCGGCGGTGAGGTCTAAGACGTCGGCGATGTTCAGCGTATTATCCAAAATATCGAGGATACGGGATTTATAACGCTTGCCGTTGCATACGGGGCAACGCGTATAGACGTCCGCCATGAACTTCATGTCTTCCTGAATGTAGCCTTCGCCTCGGCACCTGGTGCAACGTCCGCCGTCAATATTGAAACTGAAATCGCCAGCGGTGTACCCGCGCTCCTTCGCCTCCTTGATCGACGCGTAAATTGCGCGAATATCGTCAAAGATACGCAGATAGGTCACGGGATTGGAGCGGAGCGAACGCCCGATCGGCGTCTGGTCGACCAGGATGATTTCTTCGAGTCGCTCGTATCCGCCGAGCATTCCAAAGGGTAGCGGCTCGAGGGACGCGGTCGCTCCAAAGTTAACTTTTTGGCAGAGCGCCGGGTAGAGCGTGTCGCAGACAAGGGAGGTCTTACCGGAGCCGCTCACGCCGGTAACGACGCAGAGCGTGCCGAGGGGGAGACTGATATCGACGCCCTTGAGGTTGCGTCCCGTCGCTCCGGAGAGTTCGAGAAACTCGGTGATGAGTTTCGGGGCGTCCTCGACGTCGCCGGCCATGCGAATTTTATGAGGCGGAACGTACCGTTCGCGCGAACGAATTTCGACGCCATTGTTCACGAGATATCGGCCGGTGAAAGAATTCTCTTGTTTAACGAGTTCCTTAGGCGTTCCTTCAAAGGCGACGACGCCGCCGTCTCGTCCCGAGCCTTCAAATTCGACAACCTTGTCCGCCGCTTTAATGATTTCAGGAGCGTGGTCGACGACCACGACCGTATTGCCGCGATCGCGGAGATCAAGAAGCGTTTTAACAAGATTTGAAATTTCCGTCGGATGGAGACCGGTCGTGGGCTCGTCAAGGACGTAAAGCATGTCGACGAGGTCGGAACCGAGCGCTTTCGTCAGATCGACGCGCCGCAACTCGCCGTTGCTGAGCGTGTTGAGCGGACGATTGAGCGTAAGGTAGCCGAGTCCTACATTCTTGAGATACTCAAGGCGCATGCAAAGCTGATTGTAGACTGCGCCCGCGCGACGCTCCTGATCCTCCGACAGCGTGACGCTCTTCAACGCGTCGAGCGCTTCGTTGACGGTCAGGTTCCTGAACTCATATGTCGTTTTGCCGGCGAATTGGACGCTCAGCGTCTCCTCGCGGCATCTCTTGCCGCCGCACAGGGGGCACGGAATCGACTTTGTATACTTCGAAAGAAAAACGCGGATATGCATCTTGTATTTTTCTTTCAGGAGCTCGATAAGGAATCCGTTGATTCCCGTCGCCACGTTTCTGACGCCTTTGAAGAGTTTCGTTCGCTGCTCGTGGTTAAGATCCTGGAAGGGGACGTCGAGGGGGAGCGAACCCACCGGCGGTTCTGTCTCCAGTTGCACAGACTTCATATGGAGCTGCTCTTCCTGGAGTTTCTGACGGTTGCTTTCGATCGTCGCGAGACGGTTGAGCTCATCCTCCGCGCCGGGCACAAACTCAATCAACCGCCGCTGATATTGCGAGAGCGGCTTCTTCTCGCTCTGCTTGTCTTGGTCGTTTTCCGCGCGAGCGCTTCTCTTCCTTTTACGGCGACTCGAGCGCCACGGCGCGACGGCGCCGGCGGCAAGCGCGCGGTCCTTTTCGGGGATAATGAGGTCTTCGTCTATCGCGTCGATCGCTCCGGAACCCCCGCACGCTTCGCAGGCGCCCGACGGCGCGGAGCAGCTGAAGAGATTCGGCTCGGGCACGGGATAGTCGATTCCGCAGGCGGTGCATCGTCGTTTTTGACTGAATCCGACGAGGGACCATTTTTCGTCGTTAACGTCAACGACGAGATGTTGTTTTGATTCTTTAGCGCCCTGGAGGAAAACCCAGCACTGCGAGTTGCCCATCTTAAAGGCCGTCTCAATTGATGAAATCGCTCGCGATTCAGAACGCGGCGCCACTTCAAGCCGATCGACGACGACGTAAAATCTTGGTCTGGGGGTCTCTTGAATTTTGAACCTTTTTTCAACGGTTCTCTTGATTCGGTCAAGGTCGCAGTTTGGCAACAGGACGGCGTTTTCCAGGGTCCCCTCGTTTTCATTGGACGCGCCGAAATACAGCCCTAAGCGCTCGAGGAGCGACTTATATTCGCTCGAATCGCTAACGGCCGCTTTTTCGAGGAGCATCGCGTAATTGTAGACGCGCGATGGAATTCTTTCAGGGGAGTCGAGGTCGTACATTTCGTAGTTGTCGTCGCAGACGATAACGTTAGAACACCCCTGTTTCAGCAGGGTTTCTTCGAAGTCGACCTGAGTTTTGCTCTCCGTGCGCGCGGCGTGGGGGCAGAAACAGATCATCGCCTTAAGCTTCTTTTGGCCGCTGCGAGACGCGAGGAGTTCCTGCCAGACCGATTCGGGAGAATACGGTTTAATTTCATGGCCGCAAATCAGACATTTTTGAGTCCCGATGGAAGAGAAGAGCAGTTTGAAGTAGCTGTAGAGTTCCGATCTGGAGCCGACGGTTGCGTGCGAGTTAATCGAGCTTTTCGGCGCGGTTATGGCGACCGCGGGAGGGAGACCTTCAATTCTCTCAACGTCGGGTTTGTCGAATCTTTCAAGAAACGCTCGCACTTTCGGAGCAAAGCATTCGACATATCGTCGCTGACCCTCGGCGTAGAGGACGTCGAGCGCAAGACTGCTTTTTCCGCTCCCGCTTGGACCGCAGAAAAGAGTAAGCTTCTTACTGGGAATGTCAACGTCGACGTTTTTAAGATTGTTCTCTCGCGCGCCGCGAACCTTGATAGAATTGAGTTCAGACGGTAACGATTCTGACGACATTAATTCTTCCTTCGCTTTCTTTCGTTTGGGAGTGAACGCGCGACGCCTTCTCAAGGCGCCTGCAGCAACGTTGCATCGGGCGGGAAGACGCTGCCTTCGACTCCGTCATTATACAACTCCCAATCAAAATGCGCAAGGTAAGTACGCGCTCCGACGAACGACGAAGCGAGCGCGCTCTGGCGACGGTTTGGCGGCAAAGTTAAAATGGGTAAACCGTATGAAAGCGTCGACCTCCAGGGTAGTACTATTTTATAATTGGGATATAATCGGCGCACGGGTGTTTGTCGAACCCCGCCGAGGCCTGAAGTCGAGGGTCTTTTTTTTTAGCGAATAGAGAGGCGACCGCGCGACTTGCGCGAATTGTAGACCAGCGGCTGACCGCTGAGTAACCGGCGCCATAACGCCGCGGGATCTTGTTATGAAACTTACCAGAATCGCGAACTTGTTTTCCGGCGACGACGCTTCAACTGGAGACAAGACAGAACCGAGCGTCCGTTGGAAGCGAGCAGTCAAACTGACCGCTTCGGCGGCGACGCCTGGTCGCGTCCAATCCAGGACTGCCGTTGGCGTTATGCGCAGCGACGACGGAGACGAGAGACCTCCTAAGGATAAACGTTCGGACGATCTTCCTATAAGCGACGACGCGTACAACCGCATTCCCGACAAATTTAAAAAGGACCACAAACCGGAGCACGACGGTAAACGTCGCCACGGCGGCGGGCGTCGCCACGACGGGGGCGGCAATCGTAACGACGGGGGCGGACCGCCTAATCCCGAGCCACAGCGAAGGTCGCCTATCTCGTTTATTATTCTGGTCCTCGCGCTCGGGGCGGCGCTAACGCTCGGATATCAGGCGTTCTTCTCGACAAAATCGACGGAGATCACATGGACTGCGTTCAACCGTCTCCTTGACGACGGGCGCGTTGAAACGGCGACCCTTAAGGGCAGCGCGTTGTCGGGCTCATTGCGCTCGATTCCAACGCTCGAAGAGTGGACCGAGTTCATACCGGACGGTCGTCGAGTCTTTAGCCTTGCCGTCGCGCAATATGATCGTTCTCACCCGAATACGTCGAAGTCATACGCGGAAGCGTTGGAGGCGGAAAGCGAAAAAATCGAATTCCGCCTGACGAGGCCCTCCGTGCGATCGTCGAATGGAAAGGTCCAGTCCGACGGGTCGGAGGAAGCGCGCACAACGCTCGTCATGGCGAACAAAGAGACGGACGAAATCTACGACTACGCCGAACTAGCGGCGGACGCTTCGGACGAGGAGATCGATACGGTCAAGCGCGATTTCGCGTCGAAGTTTCGACTTCAGCGTCAGGTCGCGCAACGTTGGGAACTCAAAGAAGTTTCCGCCGGACGACCCGGCGGACGCGCCGCCGTTCAGATCGTCGAGAAAAAGTCGGGTAAACCTTTCGGTAAGACGCTCCACAATACCTTTACGTGCGAGGTCCCCGCCTTTGCCTACGCCGACGGAACTCTCGACCAAAGGCTTCGCGATCGACTCTCGTCCTATACCTCCGTTCCGAGCGCCGACAACTCAACGTGGATTACGCTCCTGTCGATCGGCGTCACGCTGTTTTTCTTCCTATTTATCTTCAGGATGATGCGCAGCACGCGCGAACAGATCATGGGCGGCGGCACGTACGGAGTGACGCGTAGCCTTGCTAAGAAATATGATCCCGACGTTGAAAAACGCGCGACTTTTGACGACGTCGCCGGAATGGATCAAGTGAAGGCGGAACTCTTGGAGGTCGTCGACTACCTCCGTAATCCGGAGAAATATGAACGCATGGGCGCGCGCGTTCCTCGCGGGACGCTGCTCTTTGGCCCCCCCGGCACGGGCAAAACGCTGCTAGCGCGCGCCGTAGCGGGCGAGGCGGGCGTGCCGTTCTACTCGATCAACGGTTCTGAATTCATCCAGATGTTCGTCGGGGTCGGCGCGAGTCGCGTGCGCGACATTTTCTCGACCGCGCGCGAAAACGCGCCTTCGATACTCTTTATCGACGAGATCGACGCGGTGGGTCGCCAGCGCGGCGCCGGAGTCGGCGGCGGTCAGGACGAGCGCGAACAGACGCTTAACCAGATCCTGAGCGAAATGGACGGCTTTACGCAGACCGACTCCGTTATGGTCATGGCGTCGACGAACCGTCCCGACGTCCTGGACCCCGCGCTTATGCGACCAGGGCGTTTTGACCGGCATATCACCGTCGGGCGTCCTTCGATGCGCGGTCGCGTCGATATTTTTAAGGTCTATCTCAAGAAGATTCCGTACGGCCCCGACGTCGACGTCGACAAGCTTGCGTCGCAGACCGCCGGGTTTACTGGCGCCGATATTCGCAACTACGTCAACGAGGCGACGCTTTGGGCGACGCGTAACAATAAGAACTCGGTCGACTCGAGCGACTTTGACTTCGCGTTTGAAAAGATCGCGCTCGGACTCAAGCGCGACGAAATTATGACGCCGGAGGATAAACGCAAGACGGCGGTGCATGAATCGGGTCACGCGGTCGTCGGATGGTTTTTACCGGCCGGTTCGAAGGTTCATAAGGTCTCAATTATCCCTCGCGGTCAGGCGCTTGGCGTAACGTGGAGTCTACCCGAAGCGGACAGGCTCAGCTACGACGCGTCGGAAGCGAAGGCGCGACTTGCCCACCTCTTGTCGGGTCGCACGGCAGAAAAACTCATTTATGGCGAAACGACGTCCGGAGTTGAGAACGACCTTCAGCGCGCGACGGAGCTTGCTCGAGATATGGTCGCGCGGTGGGGTATGAGCGAACGGCTCGGACCCGTCGCGTACCCGAACTCCGAGACGCATCCGTTCCTCGGGCGCGAGATGTCGACAGGCGAGCGCGTCTACAGCGACGCGACCGCGGAAGTCATTGACGCGGAAATCAAGAGCCTCGTTCAAGAGGCGGACAAAATGGCGCTTGAGCTCATCACGTCGCGCCGCCGCGAATTCGACGCCCTCGTCGACGCGCTCGTCGCTGAAGAGGAACTCGATCGCGATCGCTTGATAGAGATTCTTGGACCCGCCCCGAACGATAAGCCCGAGGACCAGCAAGCCGACAATCAGTCCAAAACAACGGCGCCGTCGAACGCCACGGAAGTTGCTGCGCCGCAAGATGATTCGAATAGCGCGTCGTCTTCCTCTATGTCGAGCGATTCCTTTGTATGGAACCTTCCTGATCCGAACGACGTTAACGTCGATTTAAACGCCACGGAGGACGGTCGGAACGGCGTTGCCGACGAACAGAATAAGGAATAATGGTTAGTCCGTTATCGACAGAATCCTGTATGATATCTAATGAATGCAAAGCCGCTCTGACGCAGTCTCATCCGAGCTGGTACGAAGGATTTCGTTATGTCTATCCGGTTGTGAGTCGCCGCTCTCGCGGCGTCTCCCTGGGAGTGAATCTTTCGCCGACCAAGCTCTGCAACTTTCGTTGTCTGTACTGTCAGGTTAACCGCGGCGAGAAGCGCGCCGAGATCGACGCCGCTATCGATCGCGCGGATCCGTCCGGCGCGAGCGAACACGACGTCTTGCGTCGTCGTCCGATCACCTGCGAGCGCAATCGCCTTGATCTGAACGTTCTTGAATCGGAGATTCTAAAACTCGCGCGCGTTACCCTTAACGGCGAACTCTTCAAGGTCGGACGTTTCGCCGACACGGAACCTGAGCGTCGCGTGTTGAGAGATATCGCTTTCAGCGGTGACGGCGAGCCTACGTTGGCGCCGCAGTTTCCTGAAGCCGTTTCGCTTCTTGTCGACGCGCGACGCCGACTCGGTTACGAATCGCTCCTGCTCCTGCTCATTACGAATGCGACGCGTCTCATGCGTCCGGAGATCGTCGACGCGCTCGACGAGATGCACGACGCTAACGGCGAAATTTGGGTAAAGCTCGACGCGGGCGACCTCGAGTATTTCAGGATGATCGACCGCACGGCGATTCCATTCGACTCGATCCTTAAGAATATCATATTCGCGTCGAAACGTTGGCGAGTCAAGATTCAGACCGCGCTCCTCTCTTGTCACGGCGCCGAGCCGAGCGACGACCAATTCGCGCGATATTGCGAACGGGTCGACGAGATCATGCAGGCCGGCGGTTATGTCCAGTCTGTTCAGCTCTATACGGTGGCACGCCCACCCTCCGATCCGAGCGCTAAGCCGCTCCCCAACGACGTTATGGATCGTTACGCGGAGACGTTGCGTCGCAAGACGGGAGCGCGCGTCGAGGTCTTTTATTCGCGTTGACGGTTTTTGAGAAGTTGCGCTCGGACGACGCCGAAAAAACGAACGCAACTTCTTTTGTAACCATTGTTAAATAATAAGATACAGCTATCTTTTCTTTCTTTGTCTTATGCTGAAATACGGAGGTTATACCCGGGCGTTTCGGAGCGAGCGCCCGACGTTTCCTTCCGAGTTTGAATTTTTTCTCTTTTCCTTAACGTGTGAAGAAGCGAGTGAGAGTTGACGACAGTCGAATTGTCCGACTCATTTTGAAATGGGGGCTCTTGTAAATTCCAGCGTCTGGCGCACAATACTGATCTGCATAAAATCGGCGCTCCCCGTGTCTGCGGCGCGTTTTTTGGCGCGGCGCGCGTTCTGAGCATTGATGACACGGGCATATCGGCAGCGTCGGCCAATCCAGGTAAAGGACGACCTAATCTGCGAAAAAATAGGCGTAATCAGCGTGAACTGTTAGGGGGACGTCAATGACATTTTTTGACTTTATACTCACCGACGCGATCAAGACGAATCTCAAAGTCAAGACGCGAGACGACGCGATCCACGAGTCCCTGCTTGCTCTTGCGAAGGCTGGAGGTTTTGAGGATTCGGCAGTGGACGACCTCTTTAACGCGATTCTCCGTCGCGAACAACTCGGCTCGACTGGCGTCGGCAACGGAGTCGCGGTCCCGCATGCCAAGCATGGGAGCGTCGAGCGCCTCGTCGGCTCGATTGTCACCGTTGAGAATGGCGTCGATTTCGAAAGTCTCGATAACGAACCGGTCCATTTGATCATAACTCTTGTCGCTCCTCTCGACCGGCCGGGCGAATATCTTCGAACGCTCGACTACGTCACTTCTCGACTCAGGAACGACGAGTTAGTCCATCTCCTCAAGCAGGTAAACGATAGCTCCGAAGTGGTCGAGCTTTTGCGACAATCCGATTATGAGACAAGCGTTGACTGACGTTCGACGCTGAATCGGCGATTTGGAAATCTTCCTCGGACGAACGAACGAAAAATTTTCAGTATTTTAATATTATTCTTGAAACGTCGCGGCGTTTGAAGCATAATAAGACATTAGAGCGTTGCGGAGAGGGCGACGTCCTTTTCGGAGCGCGTTCGATTTTGTCATAGCGTTTTGCGATTGCGCACTGCGCTATGGAGACTCTACCCTTGCGTCGCACGGTCGTTAACTCGGCGAAGCCGCCGACGTCGCGCCAGACGCAAGGTGAGCAGAAGGAGGAAGAACATGGGCGTCCAGATTAATTCCCGTCATGGAACGCTGTCAGAAGCAACTCGCGAGAGGATAAGAGAGAAGGTCGAAGGACTGAGTCGCTTTATCGAGAGAGTTACTTCGATAGACGTGCTCGTTGAACTCGAAAAGCCTGACAGGCCCACTGTCGAACTGGTTGTTTCGACCGAGCTTAAACACGACTTCCGCGCCGTCTATTCCTCTGACGACCTCTTTGGTTGCGTCGACCAGGCCGTTGCCAAGGTCGACCAGCAGATGAGGAAGTTTAAGGATAAGCTCACCGATCACCGAGCCAAAGAAACCATCAACGGCCGATCGAAGGCCGTTGAAAGCCACTTGGTTGATAAAGTCGCCGAGGAGGGAACCTGACCATAGCTTGCGCCGCCGCGTGCCGAGGAGGTTCGCGGCTGCGAAACGAATGGCGAACGCCGACGTCCACGTCGGTAGAACGCATTGAAAAACGACGGGTTGCGTCGGTTGGCGCGACCCGTTGTTTTTTTTGGAATGCTCGTCCTGACCCGATAGATTAACGATTAACGCGTCGCCGGACTTAGACAGCGTTTATTGTTTTTACGTTTTGACTTGCGCAAAGAGATATTAATCATAAAATGGTGGGGGGGCGTTGGTTTACTGACGTTCTCCTATCGCTTTATTTATTGATACAAATAACCGACGATAGATGCGGCGCCCAAAAAGCACAACATAAACGTTGCGGTAGTCGGACGTTATCAGCATTTGATCGTCCTTTCTTGCTGACGACCGGCGACGTGCGAGAGTCGGCAACCGTCGCGATATCGTATCGGCGTCTATCGATGGATGATCGCGCTCTAGCGCGATGGAGGAGATTGAATGACATTTTCTGATTTTATTATTGATGGCGCAATCATCACGGAGCTCAAAGCCGCCACGAAAAAGGACGCCATCCACGAGATGGTTCAAGCTCTGGCGGACGCGGGCGCTTTTGGTCAGGAGGACGTTCAAGAGGTCGCCTCAGCGATTCACAAACGCGAGGCAATCGGCTCCACAGGTCTTGGCAGCGGGATCGCAGTCCCTCACACTCGCAAAGCCACTTGCGTTGACCGCGTCGTTGGCGCCGTTGGGATCTGCGCTGAACCTGGGATCGACTTTGATTCCCTTGACGGCGAGCCTGTCCAAGCAATTTTTATGCTTATTTCGTCTCCCGACGTCGACGCGAGCAAGGCGCTCAGCTACGTCGGGAACAAGATCAAAAACTCCGAGTTTGTTAGCTATATCAAGCAAACCAAGACCCGCAAGGAAGTCAAGGAGTTGCTTGTAGAAGCCGACGCTGGCGGCGAGGACGGCTTCGGAGATTGACCCCAGTCCGAAACTTTTCCAAGGCTCTCCGCGCGTGAGGCGCTCGGGCAACGACGTCGTTGCGTTGTCTTTGCGCCATTTGCGCTTCTCGAACGCGGCGTCTTGGAACGATCGCGCGGTTATAGCGCAAAACAAGGAGACTATATGAAATTTTCCGACTTTATTCATTCAGACGCGATCATTTCGGACCTTGAGGCTACCACGAGGGACGATGCGATCCGCGAGATAGTTGAGACGCTTGCCAAGGCCTGTGATTATTCAGAAGAATGGGTCGACGTCATCTCGGACGCCGTTCTTGAACGCGATAAGCTCGCGAGTACGGCCATTGGCGATGGGATCGCTATTCCGCACGCCTCGAAGCAGCAAGAGGTCGACCGTCTCGTCGGCGCAGTAGCTATTAGTCGCGACGGCGTTGATTTTTGCGCGTCCGACGGCGAACCGGTTCATACGCTGTTCTTGGTCGTTTCTCCCATCGAGACAGCCGGCGCGCATCTTATCGCTTTGGAATATGTTGCGTCGCAACTTAGGGACACGGAGTTTGTCGAAAATCTCAGGAACGCCGCGACTCGCGAGGACCTGAAAGCGGTTCTTGACGCCGCCGACGCCGCCCATTCAGCGAGCGCCGATTGACGCGGAGCGCAGGGCTCACGGAGTTTCGTAAGCGCGACGTTGTGAAGTTTTAGCCGCCGTTGGTCGAACGGCGCGCTTGACACGCAACGAGTCATTTGCCAGACGTCCCAATCGCACTTGATTCCTGAGTGATTCTTTACGTCTTTAAAATCTGTTGCGACGGCGCGCGTTGGTTTTCTCGCGACGCACGCGTTTCAGAACTTGCGCTTCATGATTCTCGCGCGCCCTGTTTTTGTTTTTCTAGCGCTTAAATTGAGTTCGGCCTGTACAAACTCTCAATCATGGTTAAAATCAACGGGGTTGTACGGCGTTTCGGGCCTTGAAGACGTCGCAGTTGGGCGGCGCGTGTCTGAACGCGCCGCTACGCTTGTCGATCGTTGACTTCCCGTTGCGTGTTGACGACGCCTCGCTCTGCGCCGCGTATCGCCGCAGGTTGCGTTTTGATAGAGGATAGTTGAATTCGAGCGACACAACATAGGAATCGCGCGGCAAGCGCGGATAATGGAGAGAGTCGATGGATTTTTCCCAGTTTATCAAGGTAGATGCAATTATCACGGATCTCCAAGCTAAAACGAAGAACGAAGCGATCCGTGAAATGGTCGAGACGCTCGCGAAATCGGCGGAATCTCATGGAGTTGCTGAAGGCGACGTCGAGGACGTTATTGAGGACGTTATCGCCGCGATCATTCATCGTGAAGAGCTCGGTTCGACCGGTATTGGCAACGGGGTCGCCGTTCCGCACGCTAAGCACAGCAGCATGACGAACCTCGTCGGCGCTATCGCGATCGCCCCGGATGAAGGCGTCGACTTCTGCTCACTCGACAGCCAGCCCGTCAAGCTTTTCTTTCTCCTCGTCTCTCCTCCCGACAATCCCGGCGATCATCTCCGCGCGCTGGAGCATATCACGCGTCAACTCAAAGCCGAGGGTTTTGCGGAGTCCCTTATGGACGCGACGACTCCCGAAGCTGTGAAAGAGATTCTCGACAAGGCCGACGCCCATACGTGCAACGTCTGAGTCTTTCCTCGATGCACGATACCACGTTTATGGTTGGGACGTCGCCGACGCCGTCGTAAAAGTTGTGGAGCGCGACTGGCGTTGGGCGCAAAGTCTTAGCTTGACGACCGACGCCCCGACTAGACGCGAGTAGAAAATGTTAAGAATAGATCTGGTTGTTGAGAATGAAGCAGGGTTTCATGTGCGAGTTGCGTCGCTTATTTGTAAGGAGGCGATGCAGTTCCCTGAAACTGAAGTCCTGCTGAGTAAAAACGGCGTGGAAGCCGATTGCAAGAGCTGCCTTGATCTCCTGGCGCTTATGGCGCCGAAGGGTACGACTCTGACGCTGACCGTAGACGGCGAAGACGAGCAGCAAGCGTTCGATGCGATCGTCTCCTTGTTTGAGCACAAGTTTTACGAAGATGAATTTGCCAATGCGTGATAAACCCGTTCACGCTCCCCATAGCCTCCCGAAGACGAACGCGTCCAGTGTTCCTGCGCGACCTGGCTTTTGATCGCGCTTGAAAGGAGACAACGATTGAAATATTTTACGGGTATTCCGGCGTCGCCTGGCTACGCGATAGGGAAAGTGACAATAGTCCACGACCAGGTTCGAGTCGCGTGCCGAAAAATCTCTCAGTCAGCGGTAGCCGGCGAGCTGGAGAGGCTTGATTCGGCCATCAAAATGACGGCGGCCGACCTTGAGCTTCGTATCGAAGACGCGACCCAAAAACTTGGCGAACAATTTGGCGACATTTTTAAAGCGCACTCTCTTATTCTTTGCGACTCTTCTCTGCGTAAAAGGATCGAGAAGACGATCAAAGACGATCTTTATTGCGCAGAATACGCCCTATGGCAGAATTTCACCGAGGAGGCTAAGAAGCTTCGCAACCTCCCCGACGCCATCTACGCGGAACGCGCCGGCGACGTCATCGACGTACGCGACCAGGCGCTCCGAAAGCTCATGGCGAAAAGCGAAATCGTCGTTGAGAGCGAGTCGCCGACGATACTTGTTGCAAATTCTCTTAGTCCTAGCGATGCGTCCAAGATTGATCCGCGCAAAACTATAGCGCTTGTGACGGAGACGGGCGGCGCTGGGAGCCATACGGCGATCCTCGCGACGGCGTTTGGAATTCCGACGCTCCTGGGGGTCGGGCCCTTTATCTCACATCTTGACCAGAATCAGCTTGTGATTGTCGACGGATCCTCTGGTCTTTTGATCGTTGATCCGGACGAGGAGACCTTCGCGCGTTACCGACGCAAGAAAGCAGAATTTGAGCGTCAAAACGAGCGACGCAAGGCGCTGAGCGACAAGCCTGTTATCAAAAAGGAGAACGGAGAAGAGATCGAAATCAACGGAAACATCGAGTTGCCCCATGAACTCGACGAATGCGTCGCCGTCGGGGTTTACGGGATCGGTCTCTATCGAACCGAGTTTCTATGGCTATCGTCCGCCGATGGAAAAGCGCCTGACGAGGAGACTCAATTTCAGACATACAAGAGCGTCCTCGAGACGATGAAACCGCTCCCGACGACGATTCGAACCTTTGATCTCGGCGCAGATAAGACCGTAAAAGAACGTGATTTTGCAGGCTTCAAAGAGATTAACCCCAATATGGGCCTGCGCAGTATCAGGTTGTCGCTGCGCTATACGGATATGTTCCGGACGCAGTTGCGCGCCATCCTCAGAGCGAGCGTCTACGGAAAAGTTAAAATCATGTTCCCCCTTGTCACAACCATCTCCGAATGGCGACAGGCGCGTTCCATTTTCTTGGACGTCTGCGAAGACCTCGAGGAAGAGGGCGTTGACTTTGATCGCAATATTCCGCTGGGGATCATGGTGGAGACGCCCGCGTCCGTGATTATGCTCGAACGGTTTGTGGAAGAGGTTAGCTTTTTCAGCATTGGTTCTAACGACCTGTTGCAATATACCCACGCGGTCGACCGTGACAATACGAACGTCGCGGGCCTCTATCAGTGGGAATCGCCGGCGCTATTGCGATTCATTCGCCATGCGGTCAACATTTCCAACCGCTATGGCAAGCCGTTGTCCTTGTGCGGTCAAATGGGAGGCGACGCGGAGACCATTCCGCTCCTCCTGGGACTCGGGCTAAGATCCTTGAGCGTTCCTTCGTACCTCGCGCTTGCAACGAAAGAGGTCTGCGAGAGATTTCCGCTCGACGTCTGCGAGGATATCGCACGGGAGGCTTGGACGTGCGCGACTGCCGAAGACGTCAGGCTGTGTCTCCGTCAGCATTACCGCGAGGTCATGGGGTTCGACTTGGATTAACCTGACGCTGATCGCCATTTTAAAGAAAAGATCGTTTTTTCCTCGCTTTGTTAACTTTACCCGCTCTTTTGCGGAAAACAGACGCGCGCCGACAGGTACGCGTTGAAAGGAAGAGCGCAAGGTTAGGAAAAGTTACCCATATCAAAAAGGCGTTTTGACCCTTGACGGGTCGAAACGATCAGACATGACGGCTCGTCATCGATACCGACTTCGGTTTGCTAAAGAAGGCAATCTCCGCTTCATAGGACATCGCGACCTGTTGCTGACGATAGAGCGTCTATTACGCCGCGCCGAGCTTCCGGTCGCTATGTCTCAAGGTTTCCATCCGAAACCGCGCGTGAGTTATCTTTCCGCGTTGCCGCTGGGTTTTTCCAGCGTTGACGAAGCGATGGAGATCGTTCTTAACGACGAGCTTACGTCCGAGGATCTCCTCGAACGCCTCAATTCTGCGAGCGTACCAGGCTTGAGTTTTACGCGTTGCGTCCCCCTTGACGGACAGACGCCGAAACAGAAAGCCGTTTCCTTCTCATATGACGTAACCTATCCGCCTGAATTGAACGCGGTCGTCGCTGAACGGATCGCGGCGTTTCTTGCGGCGGAGTCCGTCGAAGTTGTCAAGAAGAGGAACGGCAAAAAAGTCGACGCGCGACCGGTTGTCCTGGAGCTTCGTCAGGAAGGAGATACGTCTCTTCGTATGACGCTTGCCACGCAATCGGGGCCAGAGGCGGGCGTTCGCGAGATTCTCGGAATCCTCGGACTTGAGTCGCAACTCTTCCGCACTGTTTTTCCATCGCGTATTAAATCGACGATCGAGGACGAGATTGCGACGACGCGCCAATCTTCCGATTAGCGCGCAGGTCTGCCTTTCCTCATTTTATCGGATTGAAAAATGGCCCAAAAAATGATTGTCAACGCGCGGCTTCCGGAAGAGATCCGGATCGCGTTGGTAGAAGACGGCGAGTTAGAAGAACTTTTTATCGAACGAACGACCAACGATAACTATGTCGGTAACGTGTATAAAGGCGTCGTCGTTAATACCGAGCAAAATCTTCAGGCGGCCTTTGTCGATATCGGCATAGGTCGCAACGGTTTCTTGCACGTTTCCGACGTCGAACCTCATTATTTCAAGCAGGCGGTCGATTTCACACCGCACGACGATTCCAACAGGTACCGATCAGATCATTCGCGTTCCCGACCGCCAATCCAGCAGATTTTCCAGCGCGGCGACGAGGTCCTTGTTCAGGTCTCGAAGGAAGCGGTTGGCACGAAAGGACCGACCCTGACGACCTATCTCGGGATTCCCGGTCGTTATCTCGTTCTCATGCCTCACCTCGCGCGCGTTGGCGTTTCACGGAAGATCGAGGACGAGGCTCTTCGACGCAGGCTCCGAAAACTTTTGGAAGAGCTCAACCCGCCCGAGGGACTCGGTTTCATTATCCGTACCGCCGGTTCCGAGCGGAAACGTTCCGAGCTCGCGCGCGATCTCGCGTACCTCATGCGACTGTGGCGTTCCATCGTTCGTCGTCTTAAGAATATCCCGGGGCCCGTTGGCGTCTACGAAGAGAGCGACGTCATGATCCGTACGATTCGCGATTCCTTTACCGACGCCGTCGACCAAATCATCGTCGACGAGGAGGGCGCTTTCGAGCGCGCTAAGGAATTCATGGACTCGTTCATGCCACGGTACGCCGACCGGATTGAATTTTACAACGATCCCGAGCCTCTTTTTTCGAAGTACGGGCTCGACGAAGAGATTGCGAAGATCAGCCAGCGCGCGGTCCCGCTTCGCGACGGCGGCTCGATCGTGATCGATCAGGCGGAGGCGCTTGTCGCAATCGACGTGAACAGCGGGAATTTCCATTCGAATTCTTCCCCTGAAGAAAACGCGTTTCAGCTCAACCTGCGCGCTGCGAAAGAGATCGCGCGCCAGATTCGTCTACGAGATCTCGGCGGCGTGATCGTGAACGATTTCATTGACATGAATAGCGAGCAGCACCGTCGCGCGGTCGAACGCACGCTTCGCGACGCGGTCAAACGCGACCGCGCCAAAACGCGTATTTTGCGCACCAGTCCCTTTGGTCTTATCGAGATGACGCGCCAGCGCACGCGACCTGGCCTCCGTCGAACCGGATACCGCGAATGCCCATGTTGTCGCGGCGGCGGCGCGATCAAGACGTTTGACAGCATGCTGATCGACGTGTTGCGCTACGCCGCGCTCGCGATGCAGAATCCGCGCGCGCGCAAGGTTGTCGCGCTCGTCTCCGAAGAGGTCGCCGACTTCATCAATAATCAGCGCCGCGATCAGCTCTCAGAGCTTGAGGAGCACAGCGACGCTTCCGTCATTGTGAAGTCGGTTCCGGACGCCTGGCCCGAGACGCTCGAGTTCGAAGTCTACGACGCGAAGGGGAAGAAACTTCCCTTTGATTCCGGACCGCCTCGTTATCCAAGGAGATGAGCGTCATCGCGACGTTTTCCCGGCGTCGCAAGTTGAAAAATTGGCGCCGGGGCGCTTGCTAAAATTGAAATTCGTCGTAGAATAACGCGCTCTTGTAACTCGTTCCCTAAATCCGCCGCCTGCGTTACGTTGGCGGTTGGAGCCCGGGCTACCGGATAAGACGCTCCGCGCTTGAAAAGTCCTGCGCGTCGAGCTCTCGTCGACTTCAAAAGAGTCGGCGCTTATTGGCGCTATGAAACCGGAAATAAAACGACATAGCGCGACGGACGCGGCGAGGCCGCGTCGAAACTCGCCGAGGTTGCTCGGCATGAAAAAGGACGTTTGCTATGTACGCAATTTTCAAAGACGGCGGTCACCAGTACAAGGCTGAAGTTGGCCGTAAAATGTACGTCGGACTTCGCGACGCAGAGGAAGGTTCCACGCTTGAATTCGACAACGTTCTCCTCGTTTCTTCAGAGGACGGCGTCGTCGTCGGACAGCCCGACGTCGCAGGCGCGAAGGTCGTGACGAAGGTGCTTGGCGAAGTTAAAGGCCCCAAGGTCGTGGTTCGCTGGTTCCGTCGTCGTAAGAACAGCCGTCGCAAGGTCGGTCATCGCCAGAGATATACCGAGGTCGAAGTCATGGAGATTGTCCGCTGAGTTCGTCCGAGCGCCGACCGGCGTTAGAAAATTCCGCTCTTAAGCGGTAAGTTGAAATTTACAGAAGGAACGCTCTTCCGAGGGCGTTCCTTCTTGTTTTCTTGAGTGCGCGACTCCTTCGTCTTGACAAAACGAGCCGCTATTGAAGTTTGTTGATCGCGTCGACGAGTTCTCGACAGAGTTCTTCCAGAGTCTTGTCGAAGGCGTCGATTCTTTGCGCGCCCTGCTCGAGGAACGAACGAAACCAGGTTTCCTGCCGTTTGGCGAGTCTACGCGTACTCATAGCAGTTCGTTCGATCGCTTCTTCCAGGGTCGCTTTTCCGTGGAGGACCGCCGCCATTTCGCGATATCCTGCCGCCATCCCCGCCGTCGGTCCAAGCGTGATTCCCGCGTCCTCGAGTCCGCGAGCTTCCTCGAGAAAGCCGTCGAGCGCCATCTGCTCGACGCGACGGTTAATACGTCGGTAGAGCTCTTCGCGCGGCCATGAGAGGATAAAGACCCGACGAGGGTCGACGAGCGGCGGACCGTCAAATTGCGTTTGTCGATCGGTAAGGGGCTTGCCCGTAAGGCGGTAGACCTCGATCGCGCGCACGACGCGGCGCAGATCGTTAGGATGGAGTCGCGTCGCCGCCTTGGGGTCGATTTCCGTCAGTTCGTGCCACAACGAACCCGGCGCGCTCTCTTCTTTCCGCAGCAAATCGTCGCGCAACGCCTGATCAGCGTCAGGGGTCTCGCAGAATCCAAAGAGGATCGCCTTGAGATAGAGGGACGATCCGCCGACGAAGAGCGCACGCTTTCCGCGTCCCTCAATGATCGAGACCGCCTCTTCCGCGCCCTTGAGGTATTCCGCGAGCGAATATTTTTCCCTCGGATCGGCGACGTCGATCATGTGGTGCGGTATTCCGTCGCGTTCTTCGAGCGTCGGTTTCGCGGACCCGATATCCATTCCTCGATAAATCGCCATGGAGTCGAGTGAAACGATCTCCGCATCGATTTCTTTTGCGGCGCGCACTCCGAGAGACGTTTTGCCGCTTGCCGTGGCGCCAGAGAGAAATATGCAGTTTGCGAAAGGCGATCTTTTTGAGACGTCGCCGCTCTTTTCTGTCATTGTTGACCGCTCCAATACAGGGGCGCGAAAATTGCGGCGCGGAGGCGCGATATCCGAAAAAAAGCGCCTCGTTCCACCGCCTCGCGATTCGGGGTTTCCGGTTGCAAATCCCGTTTGCGTCGCTTGTCCGAACGCCCCTCTGTGGTATAATATACAAGAGGTTGCGAGCTTGGCGAACAACGCTGTCGGAGTTGTCTCGACCGCGCCTTTTTGCCTCATGATCGCCTGAGTTTTCACCGTCGTCAACGGCGATTCTCGCGTCTTGTTTCGAACAGATCAGTATAATGAAAAAAAAGAGTTCGTCCACCGGTTCAGATAAATCTCGCGCGCCGACCGGGGGAAAAACGGGTTCTCGTCGAGGCAAGAAAAAGGACCCCTTTTCCAATCCGCCAAACCCATTGGGCTATAACTACCTCGAAGAACGAGCGCGGATCAACGCGACGCAGTTCAGCTCGATTATCCCATCGGTGATCGCGCGGTACGGTATAGGTCGCAAACTAGGAGTCGAACGCTTTCTTGAGGCGTGGAACGCGACTCTCGAGGCGGTCTTTGGCGACGATGATTTCGTCGCGTACGACGACTTCGACGAAGCGGTTCCCAGTCGTCTTGAGACGATTCGCCGCCACTCGCGCCTTGCGTCGTTTCGCGGCGGCGTCTTGCGTATCGAAGTCGTCTCAAGCCTTCTCGCAGGCGAACTTCATTTTCAAGCGCCGCAGCTATTGAAGGAGCTGCGTAAGCGACTTCCCTACGAGAATCTCGATCAGATCAAGTTTGTCGTCCGTTGATGAGTAACGCGACGTTGCGAGCGCTCTCGCGACGTTGCAGGAATTATAATGCGTCGTCGACGCTGTCAGATAAAGAAGAGTTATAGAGTTATACTATGAGCGACACGCCAGCAGCTAACGAATTCGAATCCCGAAAGGACCGTCCGGAGTTGGACGCAGAAGGTCGCGAGCTCGATCGGAACGAACCGGACGTCGCCGCGCGCGAATCCGAATTTCTGGGCGACGTTCCTCGCGCGAACGAGTCTTATACTGCGGACGACATGCAGCGTCTTAACGACCTTGAGCACGTGCGCATGAGGCCGTCGATGTACATTGGCGACGTCGCGGCTCAGGGCCTTCACCATCTCGTCAACGAGGTCGTTGATAACTCGCTCGACGAAGCGGTTGCCGGATACGCGACGATGATCGCCGTAACGATCAACTCGGACGGCTCCGTTACGGTCGAAGACGACGGCCGCGGCATTCCTATCGACGAGCACCCTGAACTTGGCGTCTCGACGCTTGAGGGCGTCATGACCGTTCTCAAATTCGGCGGCAAGTTCACGAAGGGCGCGTACCAGACTTCGGGAGGTCTCCATGGCGTCGGCGTGACGGTCGTGAACTTTCTCTCCGAATGGTGCAACGTCGAGGTCTGCCGCGACGGGTACGTCTGGTACCAGGAATATGAACTCGGCGTCCCGACGTGTCCGGTTACGCAAGGCGTCGCCACGGACCGCCATGGCACGAAGACGACGTTTAAGCCGGATCATACAATCTTCCAAAACGTCCGGTTTGACTACGACATTCTGCATCATCGTCTTCGCGACCTCGCGTTCCTGAACCCGCGCATCACCATCAAGTTCCGCGATCTTCGCGACGGCCGCCATGAAGAGTTCCACTATAAGAACGGGCTCGT
This sequence comes from Thermoguttaceae bacterium, assembly GCA_050949645.1. Lineage (GTDB taxonomy): Bacteria > Planctomycetota > Planctomycetia > Pirellulales > Thermoguttaceae > RUG369. Next base: position 2,342,652 of record JBMNGC010000001.1, on the reverse strand, counting down.
CGACTTCGTCCACAGCCTTAATGGCGAAGCCTACGCGCATCAGGACGTGCTTCGCGCGCACGGGATGCAGGCCGGCGTTCAGGTCGACATTGCGCTTCAATATTCGAGCGGCTACAACGAGACGGTTCGAACCTATGTTAACAACGTGCATACGGTCGAAGGCGGCACGCATCTTTCCGGATTCCGCCGCGCGCTGACGACCGTCCTGAATAAGTACGGCGCTAAGAACAATTTTTATAAGAACATCAGCCCTACAGGCGAGGATTTTCGCGAAGGTCTGACCGCCGTTCTGTCGGTTCGTGTCCCGAACCCTCTTTTCCAGGGACAGACGAAGACGAAACTCGGCAATACGGAAGTGGAGGGTATCGTCACCTCGATCTTTGGCGATTACCTCGCGACGTATCTTGAAGAGCACCCTGAGACCGCCAGGATCATTATGCAGAAGGCGATCACGGCGGCGGAAGCGCGCGAGAGCGCGAAGAAGGCGCGTGAGATGGTCCATGCGCGCAAGAGCGCGCTGAGCGGCGGCGGCATGCCTGGCAAGCTCCGCGACTGCACGAGCCGCGACGTCAATAAATGCGAGCTTTATCTCGTTGAGGGTAACTCGGCGGGCGGTTCCGCAGAAGGCGGCCGACTTCGCGAATTTCAGGCGATTCTCCCGCTCCGCGGCAAGGTGATCAATACGCACAAAGCGCAGGAGGTTCGCGTTCTTAAGAACGAGGAAATCCAGAGCATGATCACGGCGATCGGGGTCGGCTATGGCGATAACGTCGACCTTTCAAAGCGCCGCTACAGCAAGATCGTGATTATGACGGACGCCGACGTCGACGGTTCTCATATTCGGACGCTGCTCCTGACCTTCTTCTACAACCAAATGTATATGCTTGTTAAGGAAGGATTTGTGTTCGCCGCGCTTCCGCCCCTTTACCGCATTCGTCGCAAGAACAGCAAGAACGGCGCTGTCAAGTATCTTGAGAATAAAGAGGAAATGGATCGATTCCTCCTCCTTGAAGGTCTTAAAGACGCGCAGTTCGATCCTCAGGACGGTCGTGTCATTGAAGGCGCTGATCTGGAAAACCTTTGCAAGCTCCTTGTCGAGTTCGAGAAAAGCCTTAGTCCCCTGGAAAAGATAGGACTTGGTCCGCAGACGCTCGCGTACGTTCAGAATCCTGAAACTGCCCTCGTCCCGATATATCGCGTCACCTGGCGCAACGACGAGCAATGGTTCTATGAGCGCGCCGAACGCGACGAGTACATTGCAAAGATTCAGCGAGATACGGGCGCCGTTCTCGAGGAAGTTGCGACGACCTCCGTTTCCGACGGGTTCGAAGTACAAGAAGAATTTGACGAAGAAGCCGTCGAAGAAGACAAGATTTATCTTGAAGCGTTCAATGAGATCCGTACCCTTAACGGGCTCCTTACGCGCCTTCGAAACGAGTTTGGATTCGAGCTCGATTCCCTCTTTAAAATTGAAAGAACGGGGGAAGAAGGTTCGCGTTACCTGGTTCGCCGCGACGATTCGCAGAACGGCGTGGAAAATCTGCGCGAGCTTCTCGTCGCAATTCGTTCCTTTGGAGAAAAGGGCTGGCATATTACGCGCTTTAAGGGGCTCGGCGAAATGGACCCCGAGGAGCTCCGCGAAACGACGCTCGATCCCACTCGTCGTCGGCTCGAACAGGTGGTGATGAGGGACTCGGAAGTCGCGGACGTGGAACAGACTTTTATGACCCTCATGGGAGAAGAAGTTGCTCCGCGGCGCAATTTCATTATAGATAACGCAAGTCGAGCGCAGCTTGACGTCTAATTTTCACGTACTTTCCCAATTGGCGCGTCGTATCCGACGTCGCATTCTATGACAAAGAAGAACGGTTCTCAACCTCAAAGACGGTCGCGCCGCGACCGCAAGGGGGCGTCGAAGGGCGAAAGCCCCTCTGAAATTGGCTCCCTTTCACTCAACGATTCGCACAACAAGCAAGAAGTAGCGAAGACGTTCTGCGTGTCGGGCGCCGAGGCGCTCCTTGACGGCGAAGTCGACGACGCGCTTGACTGCTACCGACGCGCGTCGAGGCTTGATCCTTCGAGCGTGGTCGCGTGCGTCGGGATCGGCAAGGCGTTGCTCGCGCGAGGAGAGTACTCTCGCGCGCTCGAAGAAGCTCAGCGCGCCGTCAAGCTGGACTCAAAGTTCGCGGAGGCGTACGAGCTGCGCGGACACGCGTATCGTCTTTGTGAAAATTACAGCGCGGCAATTCGAGATTACGACGCCGCGCTTGCGCTCGACCGAAAGCTGTACCTTTCATTCTACGGCAGAGCGATCGCGCGCGATATGCTTGGAGAAATCGAGCTTGCGCTCGAAGATTTCCGATCATGCCTGACGATTGCTCCTACCTTCGTCTCCGCGTATTATGATCGCGGAGTCTTGTTTGCAAACTCGGGGCGCCTCGACGAGGCGATTAAAGATTATTCAAAGGCGCTCGAGCTTGATCCGTATTTCTTGCACTGTTACGTTGCGCGCGGCGCGGCGTTAACGGAAAGCGGACGTCCGCGCCGTGCGATGCAGGATTTCAACAAAGCGATCGAGCTCGATCCGGACGCGCCCGACGCCTACTATTATCGCTCCCTTGCGCAGCTGGAACTCGGCGAGGCGCGAGCGGCGCAACGAGATCGTCTTGCGGCGTCTGAGCGTGGCTTCGACGAGGAAAACGACGCGTGAGCGCGCCTCGTGCGCAACTTGATCGACTGTGAAGGGGGACGAGACATGAAAATCATGGCGCCAGCGGGTGATTCCGATCGTCTCGACGCCGCGCTCAAGGCGGGCGCCGACGAAGTCTATATGGGACTCGTCGGGTTCGGGGCGCGACGCTTCGCCGGTAATTTCGCCGTCGACGAATATTGCGCCGCCATTGACAAAGCGCACCTCGCGAACGTTTCGGTTCATCTCACGTTCAATACGGTTCTTTCGGACGCGGAGTTCGAAGAGGCCTATCCCGACCTTAAAAAGCTTTATGAAGCGGGGTTGGACTCGGTCATCCTTCAGGATTTCGGCGCGATTTCCTGGTTTAAAGAACGCTTTCCTGCGCTTAAGCTTTGCGCGTCGACGCAGCTTTCGCCCGCAAACTCATTCGAGGTCGATTGGTACGAAGAGCAGGGGTTTTCTCGCGTCGTGCTCGCGCGCGAGCTCACTCTCAATGAGATTCGTGCGATTCGCGAGAAAACGCGCCTTGAGCTCGAAGTCTTCGTCTCTGGCGCGCTCTGTCTGGGACTCTCCGGAAAATGTTATCTTTCAAGCTTTATCGGAGGTCGAAGCGGCAATCGCGGGATGTGCGCTCAACCGTGTCGTCAATATTACTGCGCTGAAAGACTCGACGGCGACCAGGTGTCGTCCGGACAAAGATATGGGTATTTTCTCTCCCTTCGCGACCAGCTTCAGGGGCGCGAAGAACTTCAACAACTCGTTGATATGGGGATTGCGTCGGTCAAAATTGAAGGACGCATGAAGTCTCCCGCCTACGTTTACGAAACGGTTCGATATTACCGCGAGCTCGTCGACATGATCCTTGACGTTTCCCCTAAAATAACGAGTAAGCGTCTTTCGATTAAGTCCTCGGGACTTGAGTCGACGCCGCCGCGCGGCGCCGATTTAGTCCGCCAGAAGGTTGTCGGCAAGGGGAGTGAAACGGCGCGTCGCGAGGACGTGGCGGCGCTCTTTAATCGAGGCTATGATCGAGGCTATCTCTACGAACATGATCCTGATATCGTCAACGAATTCTATTCCTCGAACTTCGGGGTCGAGATCGGTCGCGTTCGCCGCGACGCGGTTCGTCTGACGAGACCTTTGCGTAACGGCGACGGGGTCGTTTTTCTCGACGAGACGGCGCATAAGCTCGGCGGATTCAACGCGAGCGGGATCCGGCTCCTCGATCCGATGAACGCGCGACGTTCGAAGATCGTCGACGCTGCGGAACCCGGCGATCTCGTGCAGTTTCATGAGCCCGTCCCGTCGGGCGCGACGCTCCTGTACCGCACCTTTGATTATCGTCTTAATAAAGAGATAGAGTCCGCGTTGCGCCAGACGCGTCGTCGCGAGCCGGCGTCGGCGCGACTCGTCGCGCGAGTTGGGGAGCCCATGGAGTTAACCCTTACAACGCAACGCGCTACCGCGTCGGTTCGCGCGCAGCAGGACGTCGAAGCGGCGCGGAAAAAGGGCGTCGATCGCGAGTCGCTCCTCGAGTCGCTCGACCGCTTTGGCGCGAGTCCGTTCTATCTCGATCAGACGTGCCTCGACTTTGATCAGAACGCGTTTATTCCCAAATCGCTCTTGAATCAGCTTCGTCAGGAGGCGACCGCCAAGCTCTCGCAGGCGATACTCGATTCCTATCGCCGCATCGCGCCGGCTTTACCCGCCGCCGACGACGATGAAAGCGAGTCGAGCATGATTGCGCGCGCAGTCAACACGCGCGTTAGAACGGATTCGACGGCGCCGTACCTCGCCGCCGTCGCGCGTACTCGCGAGCAGTACGACGCGTGCAAGGCGCTTGGCGTTACGAAAATATATTACGAGACGCGTCCCGTCAATATTGAAGGGCGTTTCCGTTTCCATCGTTCGGAATATTTCTCTCCGATCGCGGGCTCCCTTGTCGAGGCGCTCAGGCTCGAAGAACGCGGCGTTCCGTACGCGCTCAGTTGGTACTTTAACGTCGCCAACGCGCGCGCGGCGATCTATCTTGCCGATCGTTTTCCGCTCGCGAACGTCCTTTATCTTTCTCCAGAAATCTCCGACCGCGCGATCGACGCGCTTGTCCAGAAACTGGACGGATATCAAGATCGACGAGACTTTGAGCTCGGATTGCCCGTCTACGGACGACTGCTGGCGATGTACACGCAGAAGACGCTTTTTGACTCGCCACGCATGCAGATAACGAACGCTAACGACCGGCGTTTGATAGTCGAACGCAACGCTGGACTTCACACCGGCTTTTCTGACGAATATACCGCCGCTTTTGCCCCGACCGACTCCGACGTCTCTCGCGTCGAAGCCCCGACCGGCAGCTCTCTGTATCTCAACGAGCCGCTCGATCTTCTCGACGCGATCCCACAGATTCTCGACTCTGGGATCGACGAGATCTTGTTGACCTTCACGACCGAGACGCGCGACGAAGTCCGTCAGGTCGTCGAACGCGCGCTCTCGACGACGCTGCCACCGAAAATCAGAACGTTTTCGTATGGATATGCGAGGGACGGTATCTTCTGACGCGCCGCGCCTCGACGGAGGAATAAAAAAGCCGACGTCTCGTTAAGACGTCGGCGTGTTGAGCGTCGCGAGCCGTCGTCAGTTTCGACGAAGCTTTTTCTCTTCCAGATCTTCCGGCGCTTGCGCTTTGAGGACGCAACGTTGTTTCTTACCGGTGGCCGTGTAGGGGAGCTCGTCGACGAAACGATAATAGCGCGGGGTCGTAAAGCTTGATAGACTCGGACTTTGCGCGCAGAAAGCCAGGAGTTCGCGAACGGTGAGGGTTTCGTCGCGGCGAACGATATATGCGACAAGCGCCTGACCGCGCGCCGTCTCGGCGACGGGCACGACGATGCAATCGCTGACTTTCTTATTCTGACAGATTGCCTCCTCAATCGGCTGAGGGTAAATATTTTCGCCCGCGGAGATCATCATGTCGTCTTTGCGCCCGACGATCGAAATAAATTCTTCTTCGTCCCAGAAGGCGAGGTCGCCCGTGTAGAGATACCCATTGCGGAATTTCTTCGCGGTCTCTTCCGGCTTGTTATAATATTCGCCCGGCGTTGTAGTCGAACATCGCACGATCACTTCGCCGAGTGATTTGCCGTCTTTTGGCACTAGCTTCTCGGGGTCGCCCCAACCGTCTTCGATCGGTTCGACGAGTATAACGTTATCGTCGTACGAAGCGCGACCTGCGGTTCCAGCCTTTTCTGGGAGCGAATCAGAGTCCAGGAACGTGTTGAGGAACGCTTCAGTCGTGCCGTAGCTGTTGATCAGTCGGACGTTCGGAAAGACGTTCTGAAGGTATTCGCAGGTTCCCTTTTCCAGATCGCTGCCCATCATGACGAGCGTGCGTACAGTCGCTATTTCGGCGTTAATGCGTTCCTGCTTCTGCGCGACCATGATTGCGGCGGAAGGGACCCCGAGGAGGATCGTGACGCCGCGTTTCTGAATATTTTTGAGGCAAAGAGTCGCGTTAAAGCGTCGCAAGACAACGACTTCGCCGCCGACATAGAGCGTAGGGGTCATACCCCCGTGGAAGCCGCCGCGATGAAACCATGGAGTCGTGTTGATCGTAACGTCGTTCGCGAAAAGCGGGTAACGCATCGCGACTTCATGACAGGACATCACCTCGTTCATTCTTGTAAGGGGCACGCCTTTAGCGCGACCGGTCGTTCCGGAGGTATAGAGGCGAACGATTTCGTCGTAAGTCGAGACGTCTTCGGGAGTCGGCGGTCTTGTCGTCGGCGCGTCTTGGAAAAATTCCGTATAATCGGCGACGGATTCAAGGAGTATTTCCTCCGGTTCGCCGACGCGAATCACGACGGAGGGCGCAACGACGTTCTCTTCTTTCGCTCGGTCGAAGGAACGTTTCATAAGTTCTTCGAGTTCCGAGTCGTAAAGGAGAAAGTCAGGTTTACTGTCGCTGAAGAAATAGACAACTTCGTTTGGCGCGTAGTTGTAGTTAATGGGGCAGAAGACCGCGCCGAGTTTTTCCGACGCAACATAGGCGACGACAAACTCGATCGTGTTGAAGAGCGCGACTCCGAAGGCGTCTCCCTTTTTTAGCCCTGCCGCAGCGAGCGCGTTGGCGAGCTTGTTCGCCTCCGCGTCGAGTTCGGAATAGGTGAGTGACGCGTTCGTCGTCGGATCGCTTACGGCAACCTTTTTAGCAAAATGGCGCGCGTTACGTTCGAAGGCGTGAATGAAGTCGAATTCACGCTCGAATTGTTCCTGGATTGGCGATATCCTGGCGCCGCTTTTCGCGCAATGGTTCTTTGTCATTGTTATCCGTATCTTGAGCGGACACTCGGTCCGGATTAATTATTCTTTTGGGTCTTTTGGAGCGTTTGCGGCTTTGTCGACGAGAGCGAAAAAGAGCTTAGCTTTAATGCATAACTGACCGTCGACAAAACCTTGGCATTCGGTAAAGTAGAAAGGTTCTTTAATGCTCAGCACGCGACATTCCGAATGGAAGGTGTCGCCAGGGTGGACTTGTCTTTTGAGTCGAACGTTGTCGAGCCCGACGAGCAGCGGAATTTTTGTTTCCGGAATTCCGTCCTTTAGCAGAAACGCCGACGTCTGAGCAAGTATCTCGCATAGGATCACGCCTGGCGTGACAGGGCTATTAGGAAAGTGTCCTTGCAGAAACCATTCGCTACCGCGGACGGTCAGGGTTCCGTGCGCGACCCCATTCTCGAGAGACGCGGAGTCAAGCAGCAACATCGGCTTACGGTGCGGCAGGTAATCTTCGAGATTTTCAATGAACATCGTTGTCTCTCCTTAGACGCTCGAGTCCCAGCGCCGCTCAAACGCAGCGGCGCATCGCGAGGCAGGCGTTATGTCCTCCGAAGCCGAAGGAGTTTGAGATCGCTAGATCGACCTTTCCTTCGCGTTTTACGTTCGGAGTGTAATCGAGGTCGCATTCCGGATCGGGCTCGAGAAGGTTGATGGTGGGCGGCGCGACGTCTTCTTCGAGCGCTTTGAGGCAGACGATCGCCTCGACCGCGCCCGCCGCGCCGAGCATATGCCCCGTCGCCGATTTTGTGGAACTGATCTGAAGCTTGCGCGCTTCCTCTTCGCCGAATGCGATTTTTAGCGCGAGAGTTTCCGCGGGGTCATTAAGCGTTGTTCCCGTTCCGTGCGCGTTGACATACACGCGTTCCCCCGGCTTCCAGCTCGCTTCCTCAAGAGCAAGCGCGACCGCTTTGCTCGCAACGGACCCGTCAGGCCTTGGCGCTGTTATATGATACGCGTCGCAGGTGGTTCCGTAGCCGACAATCTCGCCATAAATTTTCGCGCCGCGCCCCTTCGCGGACTCGTATTCCTCAAGGACGAGCGCCCCCGCGCCTTCCGACGGCACGAACCCGGAGCGACGAGCGTCAAAGGGTAGCGACGCTTCGTTCGGATTATCAGTCGTTGCGAGCGCCTTCATCGAGTTGAAGCCGGCAATTCCAACTTCCACGATCGGCGCCTCGCAACCTCCTGCCACGACAACGTCCGCGTACCCGTGGCGGATCGCGCGCATCGCCTCGCCGATCGCGTGCGTTCCAGACGCGCACGCGGTAACGACGGGAATCGACTGGCCCCAGAATCCGTAACGAGTGGCAATAAGGCTCGCAGGCATGTTGGTGATGATCATGGGCACAAAGAAAGGCGAGACGCGCCTGGGCCCTTTTTCAACGAGCTTACGGCAGTTTATCTCCATCGTTTCAAAGCCGCCGACGCCAGTTCCGAAATATACGGCGATGCGAAAAGGATCGACCGCTCCGACGACCTGGCTCGCCTCGATCGCCTCGATCGCGGCGGCGAGCGCAAACTGGCCGCAACGGTCCGTATGACTTGCGTCCTTAGGAGTCTGGTATTTTTCAGGATCGAAATCGGCAACCTCGCCCGCAAGCGACGAACGCAGAGGAGTCGGACCTACGAGCGTCATGCGTTTGATTCCATTCTTACCAGCGAGAAGGTTGTTCCAAAACGCCTCGACTCCGATTCCAACAGGGGTCACGGCGCCCATCCCTGTAATAACGACTCGACGGTTCATATATCTCCTTTCATAAAGAGTTTAAGCGCTCAAAATATCGGCGCGATCGCGTTTTTATTATTATTCTGTGATTTCGTCAATCGCGGCGACAATATCTCCGACAGTTTTGAGTTGTTTTGTTGATTCGATTTCGATGCCGAGCTTGTCTTCAAGTTCCATGAGAAGCTCGGCGGCGTCAAGGGAGTCGATTCCCAGCGTAGCGAGTTCGTCGTCTGCTGTAATACTGGAGGCGTCGAGCCCGAGGCGTTGCGCTAATCCTCTTGTGACCAGTTGGAACGAATCCATCATGATACGTTTCTCCGTTTTTTGAAACTTCGACTCGTAAAAAGGGGGCGTACGACCTGACTTTTGAAGCCGCGGACGTCAGATAGGTTATCGCTGTTAACCTGTCTGAAAGTATAATGGCGACTCGTTTGACGTCAAGTAGTCAAGTAATATTGGGGGATTAATGTATAGCGAGAGTATGATTTTTTTCGAGTCAAATCGTCAGTTATTTTTCATTTCCTTGGGGGGCCGCGTGTCCGTTTTTTAGCTTTAAATCGAGGTTTGGCACGTCGGGCCCGAGAGTCGTGAGGAATTCGATAAGGCCCGCCTCGTGAGCCAGGTCTTCCTGCGAAAATCCTTCGGTCCACGGCAGTTCGATTTCACGTTGGATCAGAGCGCGGATAAAGCGCGTCATCTGGTCGTTGTAGGGAAGTTCGTTATTGCCGAACATAATAGCGAAGCCGTAGAGAAAGGATCGAACGACGTACATTTTGACGCGCGCGACGCGCGGGTCTATCTTCTGTTCCGCGCAGTACTTAAGGATAAGCTCCTTGGAATAGTCGCTGATTCGCGCTTTAATGTGTAGAAAGCTTTCGTCGAAGGTCTGATCCTGTATCATGAGGATCGTTCTAAATTGCGGATTTTCGACCACGAATTTTAGATATTCGAGAGCCAGTTCGACGAGCTGGGTGCGTAACGAGTCGGAAGCATGTCGCTCGAGCGTCTTTTTCTGACGTTCAAGCCACACGTCGGTAATGTAGTCGAGGATGGCGACGAAGAGTTCTTTCCGGTTTTTGAAATGCTTGTAGGGCGCGGCGCACGACGCGCCGCAGGCGTTCGCGACGCGCCGCATTGAGAAGTCTCCGAAGCCGACCTTTTCGACCTCGTCGATCGCGGCAAGTATCAGGCGTTGTCGGAGCGGCAGCCTGGCGAGCTCTTCCTTAGGAATGCGTGGGACGATCGGCGCGGCGACGCCCCTGCCGGGAGTTGCGCTCATGAGCTTGCGGATAAAAAGCGCGTTATCGTCGGGAGCGGAGGGCGTCGACGTCTTACCGGCATGCGGCGCTTTGACGTCGACGCGTTTTTTTTTCGTGGTCATTCGTTAGTCTTCCGAGTTTTCCAGAGTGGAAATCACTCGTCGTCGTTAAGGGGTTGCGGGGGGGCGAAGGGGTCGACAAGGGGTTCGTCGGCGTCTATATTGAGCTGCGCGCATATTGAATTAGCGATTTGTTCGGGACTCAAGCCTGGTCGAAGTCGCACGTAATCCTTGCCGTGCTCCTTGCCGTGCTCCTTGACGGGGGCGACGAGCTCGCGCGCATGCTTGGAGCTGCACCAACGAGTGTAGACGAGGAATACCTTGACGCTCGGATCGTTAAGCGAATCGTAGAATTGATCGATCAATTCTGTTCGTTTGTCCGATACAATCTGGAGTCCGAGCTTCTCCGCAATTCGATCACGAGTGCGATTGGGAAGTGTGCCGCCGACGAAGATTCCTTTCGAGCCCTTAGGGTAGTGACGCCGCACGGCGAGGATTTCAGCCGAAGCATCGACCTGGTTGAAGTCCGTTTCTTCGGCGAGTTTATCTTTCTGAACTATCCTGACGATATCGATCTCCCGACAGACTCCCGCAAATTCCTTAGATATAACAAGGTCGTCCGGAATCGAGTCGATCAGATTCAGGAGCGGTTCGCGGAGCCGAATCGACGTATACGGCTCATTATAATCATGACAGAGGGTCGTGACCGTTTCGACGACTTTATTCAAGTCTTCCAAGAGGAGATTGAACTCGACGTCGTCCTCGGGATTGGCTCTCTCTAGCTTCTCGCAGAGATTTCCGAGTTCTTCGAACTTTCTTTCGCGCCGCGCTTTGAGTCTGTCAGCGACCTCTCTATATTCTTTGGTCAGCGAGTCGAGACGCGCCTGGATCGATTCCTGAGAATAGAGTGGCAAAGTGTCTTGTATACCCATGTTCTGGAGAGGACCCAGACTCTCGTATTTGACATGCACGGCGCTGAGCTGGGCGTTGGCGACTCTCTGAATCGGGTCGTCTTTCGGCGGAACTTTCAGTTTGGAGAGCGCCGTCCTTATTAAGCACAGGACGTTGGCGGCGAGTTGTAGGATATCGCCGATAAGGCGTTCCTCCAGCTTCGGTACATGTTCGGCGGTCTGTTTGACGAGTGTTAACGCCTTCTTGAGCAACTCGTACCTACCAGCCATCGCGGTGTAATCCTCGCACGCCAATTGGGAATAAGCGATCGGCCAAAGGGCAATATTATATGGAAACGCGCGGTCTTCGAGCTCCTCTCTGTCGGTTAGAAACTCCTTAGAGCTTTGACCGTTCGCAATCAATCTGGCGTGTTGCGCCGACCAGCGACATTGCTCTTCAAGGATATCGGCGACCATAATGAGATCGACGATATCCTTCACGGCGGGTCTTTTTCGCTGGAGGTTGTTGCCGGATGGCGTCTCGATTAGCTGCGGATGATAGAACCAAAGACTTTGGTTATCCATCATAGCGAGGCGCACGCACGAGTCGTCGAGCAGGTTGCCAAAGTCTCCGCGTCGTTCATTGAAGACCTGGCCGATTCCACGATAGCGCTTTTCAAGATCTTGGAGAGCGGGATTCGCTAAACATTTTCCATCGGAACGAAGAATGAACTCTTCTAGATCTTTGTTCCATTCATTCGCCGTTTCTTTGACGAAGTCGTAAGGGTCGACTGGTTGAGTCCAATTTGAATCGCTGGCCGCCGCCCCTTCCGTCGGGCTCACGACTAGCTTCAGTTCGACGCCCTCCTTCGAGGGCAAATTCTGAATCTCATAGACGCCGTCGAGGAAGCGAACCAATCCTTCGTCGATCGGTTCGTTGACGAGCAGAACGCGACGCACCTTGCCCGAGAGTAGACGTAGAAATTGGCGCGGAATGCCGCCTCCGAACGCCAAAACAACTTCATTTATTGAATGCTCGGTCGCCTCTTTGATGATAAGCGCAGCGGCCTGCAAGTCGTCGTCGTCCGCCGGCTCCGCTTGAAAGCCCGCAGCAAGACAGTTGCTGGCAATACTAGAGTTTTCAGACGCGATTGTGACGACGCTTCGAACGATACTGACGTCGCGCTCCAACAAACTGCGTTCAATTTCGGTATGCAGCGACGATAATAATTGCAGTTGCGGAAAATGCTGGAGAAATTTACCCGATATAACAACGATCGCTTTTTCTCTAGTATCCATACGCAATCTCCTGTGTTCAATATCATTGCGCTCCCAAAGAAACGCAGTCAAAGCCCCAACTCCCCATTTTACCGGTCAAACGTGCGACGGTAAACCAAGCGAAGGATAATTTGACGCCTGTTTTTTAATCGCGCCACGACGCTGCGCCTCTTCATTGGTGGCGTGCGTTTCCAGAAAATTGGCTTGTCGGCCAATCCTGGTAAAACTCTTTGAGGAAGACGATCGAATTCAAAGGGCGCCGTCGACGATTTCGCCGGACTGACGAGTCGCCTCGACGCCCTTACCGGGAGTTTCGCTCATGAGCTTCCGGACATGGAGGGCGTTATCGTCGGGAGCGGAGGTCGTCGACGTCTTGCCGGTGTGCGACGCTTTGACGTCGACGCGTTTTTATATTGTCATTTGTTAGTCTTCCGAGTTTTCCAGAGGGGAAGTCACTCGTCGTCGTTGAGGGCTTTGTCGACGTCTATATGGAGCTGTTCGCACATTGCTTTAGCGATCGTATTGGGACTCGTGCCTTTTGTAAGTCGTATGTGATCCTTGCCGCGTTCCCTAGCGAGGTCGCCAAGGTCCTGCGAATGCTTGTGGCTGCACCAGGGAATAAAGGAGAGGAATACCTTGACGTTCGGATCGTTAAGCTGACCAGTGAATCGATCGAGGGACTCGCTGTGGGCTCGTTCTTCCCATATAATCTGGAGTCCGAGCTTCTTCTCGAGTCGTTCACGCATGTGAGGGATGGGAGAGCCGCCGACGAAGACTCCTTTTGAGCCCTTGGGGTAGTGTCGCCGCACGGCGAGGATTTCAGCTGAGTACTTGACCTCTTTGAAGTCGGGATCCTTGGCGCTTTTCTCTTTCTCCCTCTCTATGTGGAGGTAGATCTCATTACAGACTTTCACAAAATGCTTAGACTGGACAAGGTCGAACGGTACCGAGTCGACCAGATTCAGGAACAATTCGCGGAACCGAATCGACGAAGGCTGCTCATCATAATCAAGACAGAGTGTCGTGACCAATTTGTCGACTTTATTCCAGTTTTCCAAGAGGAGGTCATCCTCGGGATTGGCGTTCGCTAGCGTCTGGCAGAGATTTCCGAGCTCTTCGAAAGTTTCTTCGTACGCATTGATTTTGTCGATGTTCGCTTTTAATTCTTCGGTCAGCGAGTCGAGACGCTCCTGGATCGATTTCTGAGAATCGAGTTGCAAAGTGTTTTCCCATATCATGTTCTCAAGAAAATCTAAGTTGAGTTCTTCACGCGCTTCGAGGAGGAAGTTGTAGCCGTCTCTCTGAACATAATCGTCTTTTGGTGAAACTCGTAGTAGAAAGAGCGCCGACTTTATTAGGCACAGGACGTCGGCGGCAAGTTGCAAGATCGAGCTGCTAAGGCGCTTCCCCAGCACTTGACGAAATTCAACGACCTGTTCGACGAGTCCGAGCGCCCTCTTGAGCAACTCGTAACGATCGGCCATCGCAGCGTAATCCTCGCTGGTAATTGGCCTCAAGTTGGAATAACCGATCGGCCAGAGGTAAAGATTGAATTGAGAGGCGAGGTATTTGTTCTCTTCTCTTTCGGTCAGAATTTCCTTAGAGCTTTCACCGGACTCAGCCAAACTTGCGCGTTTCACCTGCCAGAGACATTCCTCTATAAGGATATCGGCGCACTTAATGACGTCATTGATCGACGACGCTTTGGAGGGCCCAAAGTTGGAGATTCCGGTACGTAGCGCCGCCGGATTCGTCGGGAGGCAGAAGCAGACCTGTTCGTCTTCTTCAACGAGGCACACGCGATTGTCGTCGAGGAGCTTGCGGAAGTCGTCGCGTCGGTCATTGAAGACCTGGCCGATTCTAGGATAATCCGTTTCAAGAGATTCGAGAGCGAGATCCGCCGAACATATTCCCTCGTGATCATGAATGAACTCTTCTAGCTTTTGATTCCATTCATTCGCCGTTTCTTTGACGAAGTCGTAAGGATCGACTGGTTGAGTCCGACAAAGATCGTCGGCCTCGTCGACAGACGTCGTCTCGAAATCGCTGGCCGCCGCGCCCTCGGTCGGGATCACGACCGGCTTCATTTCGACGCCCACCTGCGAGAGCAGATCACGAATCTCATAGACGCTGTCGAGGGGGTAGACCCAATCTTCGTCGATCGGTTCGTTGACGAGCAGGACGCGACGCACCTTGTTCGGAAGCAGACGTAGAAAGTGGCGCGGACTGACGCCTCCGAGCGCCAAAACGACTTCATTTATTGAATGTTCGGTCGCTTCTTTCATGGCAATCGCGGCGGCCTGCAGGTCGCTTTCGTCGGCTGGCGCCGCTATAAAGTCCGCAGCAAGACAGTTGCCGATAAAAGTAGAATTTTCAGGCGCGATTGTGACGACGCTTCGAACGATAATGACGTCGCGCTCCGACAAACAGCGTTCAATTGCAATATGCAGCGGCAATAATAATTCCGGTTGCGGAAAATGCTGGAGAAATTTACCAGATATTACGACAACCGCTTTTTCTCTAGTTGGCATATGTAATCTCCAGTATTATTCTAAAGTTATCATTCTTTAAAAACAAACGCGGACGATTGTCCAACCGCCTATTTTAATGATCAGACGTGCGACGAAAAACCAGCGACGAATTTGACGCTGATTTTTTTACGACGCGCGGGGCGCTGCAAATCTTTGCCGATTACGCCATTTCGACGCCAGATTCTACGCTACTAAGACTTTGCTTTCAATGCCGACTGGCGTCGGTTTCGCGATTCATAGGACGTTTGAATTGCGCTTAATTTCGCGCCGGAGGCGTCTCTGCGTCGCACATTGCCTCAATGAACGACTTCAACCTTTTGGCGCAGTCTGAGAAGGCGACTTCATATAGGATGGCGGCCGTTTTCAGAAAATTAAAATCGACGGTAAATACTGACAAACCTCTTTTGAGGAAACGCAAACGAGTTAAAAAGCCGCCGCCGCTGAGCGACGTCCCGAAGAAAAAACCGGCGTTGGCGCCGGCGAAGGCGCGCGTCTCCTAGAGGAGCGCCGCGACGTGAGCACGGCGCTCTCCACCTGAATCTCTCGTTCCCTGTTGTTGCGAGTTAGCGTGGCGCTTCAACGGACGCGAGCACGCGCTCGAGGAAATTTTCGACGACGGATCGCGTCTCTTCGCGGCGACGGTTTTTCGGAACGAGGCGATGCGCAAGGATCGGGACGGTAAGACGCTTAACGTCGTCAGGAACGACGTAATCTCGCTTGTCGACGAGCGCGTAGGCGCGCAGCGCGCGCGCAAAGGCGAGTGAAGCGCGAGGACTCGCGCCGACGACGATTTCACCAGATTGACGCGTTGCCTCGACGACGTCAAGCATGTAGTTGGCAACCTCGGGGTCAAGCCTTACTTCGTGAACGGCGGCTTGAATTTCAAGAGCGTCGTCCGCCGTAAGAACCGGCTTGAGCGACGCGAGCGCGGAGCCTCTGCCATGAGCGTCGAGGATGGCAAGCTCGGAATCACGGTCGGGGTATCCGATCGAAACGCGCATGAGAAAACGGTCGAGCTGACTTTCGGGAAGAGGATAGGTGCCCTCGAATTCGATCGGGTTCTCCGTCGCAATGACGAAGAAGGGTCTGGGCAACGCGTAGGTTTGACCGCCGGAGGAAACCTGGCGCTCGCTCATCGCCTCGAGCGTGGCGCTCTGCGTTCGAGGAGGCGTTCGGTTCACTTCGTCGGCAAGGACGACGTTAGCGAAGATCGGGCCTTGAGCGAACTGGAACTTCTGAGTCGACTGTTGATAGACGTCGCCGCCGACGACGTCGGAAGGCAACAGGTCGCTCGTGAACTGGATACGAGAAAAGGAGGAGCTGAGACTTCGCGCGAGCGCCTGCCCCAAGAGCGTCTTGCCAACGCCCGGCACGTCGTCGAGCAACAAATGCCCCTCCGCGAAGAAGGCGACCAACAACGCTCTTACCGCTTCGTCTTTTCCGATGAATACGGTATTAATATTGTCTTTAACTTTATCAATAAGGTTGTGAACGCGGTCCAGAGAAAGCATCCTTCTCTCCTGTCGTGTTAAAACAATGCATCAAAGTTAAATCAGGGTCGCCTTTTCTTAGACGTTGCCGCCTCATGCCGCCGTATTGCGTGTAACCGCGAGAGAATGCCATGAGTCTGAATTAAACGCACAGGGCGGCTATGCCGAGCGCCGAGCGCTTCTTTGACGCGCGCCGGATCGTGAACGCGAATCGCCATAACGAACCCGACATGCGGTTGCGACTTTTCTCAAGCGCGTTTGCCGCCAATTTCGCATTTGGCTCACGCGCGGATTCCGGTCGCTAGAACGGATTATGGACGTCGATCGGTCCTTCGGGGAAGGGCATGTCGCCAAGCGTCCGATACATGGGGCAGTTCGACTGCATGCGAATCGGGAGTTCGCGGTTGCGCCACATAATCATGGAGTCGTCAGGGAACTGCCAGCCGTTGCGTTCGTAGAATTTCACAAGCTCTTCGCGGCAAAAGATAATCGCGTACGGATATCCCATTGTTCGCGATTCGTCCAGCGCGAGGTCCAGCAATTTGACGGACAATCCCGTATTACGATATTGCATATCGACCGAGACCCCCTGAAAGCTCGCGACGGAATATCTCGCATTCCAGCTCGTGGTGATCGTGCGTTCAACCATAGCGACGTGCCCAGCGATGGCGCCGTCGGGGTCGGTCGCGAGGACCGTAAAAACCGGTTCGGCGCTATGCCAAGCACGACGTTTGCTGAAGATTTCCTCCCAGTGCGGAAAGAATCGGCAGAGGTAGGCGCGGATTTTTATATCAAGCGCTTCGTCGATCTGCGACTCTTTCAATAACTCAATTTTGAGGGAATCAATGTTCATACGTCCGCGTCGAGCGCTCCTGTTCATAAACGTATACAAACGCGAATCGGTTCGCCGACGAAACTCAAGGCCGCGTGAGCGGCGAGCGCCTGTCGTTGCATATCCGACGTCGCTTCACAGCATTATAGTCGCTTCACAGCATTATATATGACGCGCGACAAACGTAAATAATGTAAGAGATGCGACAAAGGCAAATATTAAAAAGACTTTTGAAACTCGCAGGCACGTCGTAGCGACGGTGCGCGCAGTTTGATCTGATTTTCTCAGCGTCGTGAAGAGGCGCGTCTACGCGCAGATTATTATTCTATTTCGTCGAAGGTTCGTTGCATTCAATCTTAGAAAAAAACGATATTTATGCGACAAAGGTCGCTTGCCTTTTTTTGAAATTCGCTGTAATATTGACGCCCGGGCGCATTAGAACCTTTCTTCGTCTTTCCGAAGTCGTGCGGTTCTTTTGGCGTCTGGACGCGTAAGATAAAGTAAATGAATCGGCGACGTCTTGTGAGCCGCGAGCCGATTCCATGATCTAAAAGGAGATAAAAATGGCTGCTAAAGTTGATGAGAGTTCGTGTGTTAGTTGCGGCGCCTGCATCGACGCCTGTCCCAGCGGAGCGATTGACGTTCAAGATTTTGCGGTCATCGACGAAGAGGCTTGCGTCGACTGCGGCGCTTGCGTCGACGCCTGTCCTTGCGGCGCGATCTCGCTCGAATGACTCTCGTGTTCTGACGACGCCCGAGAACCCGCGCTGCGCGACGCGTCGGCGCCGGAAGAATATAGTAAAAAACCGCCTGACTACTTTTTGCAGTCAGGCGGTTTTTTTATTTCACAGGGTTCTCTCCGAAAGGGAGACGCGCGTTATCTCACCTCGCGCGGTTGGAGAAATCGACAACGCCAAGTCTCATTCCCGGAATGATCTGCGAGACCTGACCATTAGGCGTGAAGGCGTCAGTTTCCATCGGCCTTGCGAGGGGCGCGGAGGCGGCGCTGCGCGGCGTCGACGCGTTGGCCGCAGAATTAGGACGAGCGGTTTGGGACGCCCGAGTCCCGGGTCTTACAGGGGGACGTCGCTGCGTCGTCGTCGCCGGCGCCGCTGCGTTGGAGATATACCGAGCCTGGGCGGAGCCTTTGAGCGTCACGGGCGCTTTCGACACATAATCGGAGTCGATCGAACGTTGATCGCTTTCAGGCGCTTCCTGAGCAGGATCGACCGTTGGAGATTCCACGGGAGGTTCGACGGGATTGAGACTGCTGTTTCCGCTTGTAACTTCCTCGGGCTCCTGAGATATGAGTTCGGGCGGGAGCGAGGAGATCGAGTTGGGAGCGGGCGGGAGCGGGTCGTCCTTGAGCTCAGAGCTGAGCGAGGCGGAATGATCCTGTGTCGCGGGCGCAAATCCGAGAGTTCCATCCTGAGCGTCAGACTCACGCTCGTCAGGATCGATAGGCGCAACGCTCTGAAATTGCGGCTCAGCTGAGCCCGCGCTAAAGGTGGAGGACGGAGAGGCGCCAGAATAAGAACGCGCCTGACTGTGAGCGTCGGGCAACGCGGCGAGAGACGGCGGCTGACTCGCGTCGTCGGAGCCGACGTTGCCGGCGGTGTTCGGAATAATCGGAATAGTATGCGCGTCGGCAGCCTTAGAATCGTTAGCCGCCAGAGCGGTTTCCGGCACGAGCGCCGGCGTGGAGGGAGAGCTTTCGAGAACGACAGACGAGCTCTCGCCGCTCAACCTACCGGAGTCGAAAGGCGAAGACGAGGCCTCGGTAGGAGGAGCCGGCGGACCCTGGTCCTTATCCTGACCAAGCTGCGTGCTGTCGATGACCTCTTTATCGCGGTTGGCAAAGAGACAGGTATTACATTTGCCATTCTGACAACCGGCGACTCCAAGCGACAGTCCGCAAACAAGCGCCAGGATGAAGACACGTTTGGCGGCAAGACCGCCGATCCGAATCGTCCCAACCTCGCATGCTGTCTTCATGGGCTGTTCCTACTTCATAACCGAAATCAAAAAAGTTATTTTGAAGGGCTAATCACAGATTTAACCACTCCGATTCTATCTAAGAATACACCTCATTCAACGAAAACTTGACGTTATTTTTGGAGATTTACCGAAAATAACGAATTTTCCAGATAAGCGCGTAGCGATTTTGCGGCTTATAACGATAATGCCGCCTGGCTTCTGCGTTGGTAAGAGGCGTGGATAATTGGTAGAAGAAGACGGCGCAAGATTTTGCGTTGACTATTATCTATTTCTACTCTCCCGGTCTTCCTGCGAGAGGCTTCTTAGAGGGCGGTCAGCTGAACTTCGCGCCGCGCGACGGTTCTTCGACCAAACTTTCCACTGAACTTTTGCTGAGTTAGCGCTCGTGAATCTTGAACTGAGCGGAACAATGTGAATAAACCAGATAATCGTCGCGCATGGAATTTACGACATACCTCGTGCGAGCGGCGTGCTAGTCGCCAATTTCTGCGACCAAGCGACATTTATTTCACGAAAAAAATAATAGTTTGTCGATTCTAATCTTGTTGACCGGACTGTCGACCCTTGCGCGCCGCGCTTGGGAGTGAGGTCTGGTTTTCCGCAGCAAGAATGAGACGCGCCGTTAGTCCGTGGCGTTGGAGGCGCGATTCGCGTTCTGACGTCGACGCCGTCGTGCGTATTGTAGCGTCGTTCCAAGGCGTGAATCTTCTTGAAACGGAAGAGCGGAAGGACGTGGCGACGCCCATCCCAGAAACGCATTGCATTGCGCTGGTACGGTTTTCCGCGCGCATAAGCTTCCTTATCGATACGATTAATCGAAAAGACGTCTTTTCGAGATTATTTTGGAATATTTTATAGAGGAAGCAAGCGTCGCGCGGCGCCTACTGCGTACAGAGGAATGCGGTCGCCGTGAAAATACGCGTGGAAGAAGCGTATTTTCAAATGCCGGAACGGACTGAGACGGCAATGGGTCCCTGGCCGGCTCTCCTCGGTTGTCGATTCGTTCCTGACTTTTCAGGACGCCTAACGTTTCTGTAAAGGAGACGCGGCAGATCGGACGCCGACGCAACGCAAAAGTACAGTGAAGGAGCAGTTACTATGCTTGTTTTATCTAGATATAAGGATCAGAGTATTTACATCGGAGACGATATAGTCGTAACGATCATCGACATTCGCGGCGACCGCATTCGTCTCGGAGTGGAGGCGCCTTCTCACGTGGCGGTTCATCGCGAGGAAGTTTATGAAGCGATCCAGCGAGAAAACGCCTTGTCTGGATCTCCGCGCATTCGGAATTCCCCTTTGAGGAATGCGCGCGACGATCTTGACAAGTTCGGTTACTCGGAGGAGATTCGCGCGGTTCGCTCTCATTTCCACGACGCGACCGCCGTCGTCATCGGCGGCTGGATTAGCGACTCCATTTGTCGACGTTTGGAAACCACGCTTAACCTTCGCCTCGAATTGTGCGAAATCGGATATTCAAGGGAACAGTTGGGCGTGTACCTTGATCGCCCCGACGTTAAGCTTTTCATCGTGCAGACAATTCGGAACGGAGGTTCCTGGCGCTTTAAACGCGAAGTTCTCGCGTCTGGTAAAAGCTTTGTGTCCTACGAATCTTCGATTTTCACGGCCGAAAAGATCGCCAAGGCGATTTGCGAGCAGGTTTTAGGTCTGAAGGCGGCTCTAGAGCGTAAAGACGTCGAACCGGCGCCGAAGGCAATTCGCCGACCGTTTTCGGCGAGCGTAGTGAAAGAGGCACGCGACCGCGTCTCATATTCCAAACCGAGCGCCCGCGTCGGAGCGGACGAAGAGATTCGCATGAACGGCAGCGAAGTTCGCATGAATTGAATTTCTGGAGAAGGAGACTATAATAGCGTCGCGTTGCGGCGCGCGTCTCGCTCCGAAGGAAACGCGGCGTCATATGCGCCGCGTTTTTTATTTCATACCGCTCTCAAAGGACTCCGACCACGACATGGACGATTTATCACGGCGCTCTCTGAATGACTGTCTTGCGGAGTATCTCGCGGATCTTAAACGCGCAGGCGTTGAGGAAATCTGGCGCGGCGAACGACGTTCGTCCTCCGCTTCGCCGCCTGGCGCCGGGACCGACTCCAATCGCGCTTCGACTCCGTACCCGCCGCGCATGACTCCGCCTCCCGCGCCTTCCTCTCCGCCGCCGCGCGCCGCCGACATGACCTCGACCTTCCCGGAAAAACTTGACGCGAAGACGGTCGCGCTCAAAACGCTTGCGAGCGACGTTGCGAAATGCGCGCGATGTTCCGAGCTCGTCGCGAACCGCACCCAAACGGTTTTCGGGACGGGCAATCCCAAATCGGAACTTGTCTTTATCGGCGAGGGACCGGGCGCGGAAGAAGATTTACGCGGTATGCCCTTCGTCGGCCGCAGCGGCAAGCTCCTCACTGACATGATTGAGAAAGGAATGCGCATAAGGCGCTCCGACGTCTTTATCTGTAACATCATTCGATGTCGTCCGCCCGGGAACCGTAACCCGAGCGAGGATGAGGTTCGCGCGTGTCGACCGTTCCTTGACGCGACGCTTGACGTCATCGAGCCGAAGTTCATCTGTTGTCTCGGCGCTGTTGCGGCGACAAATTTGCTGGGAGTGAAAACGTCGATCAGTCAGCTTCGTGGAAAGGCGCACGATTATAAGGGGCGGCAAGTCGTGTGCACGTACCATCCCGCGTATCTGCTGCGCAATCCGTCTGCGAAGAGAGACGCGTGGGAGGATTTGAAGTTTCTTATGAAGCTTATGGGGATTGAACTACCGTCAAAATAATGACGCGACGCCTTGCGTTTTCGGAGATGAAAACGCCAAAAGTTGCAAACTGCCCCTTTTCAGTATCGTCAGCGGTTGTATAATCGACCCGGATAGTCGGTCGGGTTATCGTTACGTTCGAGTTACCGCGCCAGGCGCCGGCTCGACGCGCTCTTTGCGCAATGATTAACCTTTTGCGTTGCGGGACGCCCCGCGTCGACGATTTGAAATTTGTTGTTGTGTTGGATTCATGTGAACTCGCGAGCGTCCGGCAGTTTTGCACCCGAAAATGAAGCGCCTGATCATGAGTCAGTAAAGGAGACAGAAAGATGGCCAAACCAGGTAGAGTCGTTAAGAAGGCGAATCACGGCAAACGTCCTGCGAACGGCAAAGCTCGTCGCGCCAAACGCCGAGCAGTCAAGACCTGACGCGAATATCGCGCGTTCGCGCGTTGTGATTTTACCTGACGCGATCGGGCGTTATCGTAACGTCGTGGTCGCGTCTTTTTTTTACCTCGGCGTGTTTCTAACGCGCTCGTTTTAAGCAAGGAAGCCCTATGGTCGAGAGACAATTGATCGTCGATCCGACATTGTACGACGAAAATAAGCCGATCGCGACGATCGAAGATATTCGCAAGTACAATCGTCAGCGATTTGAGATGGAGCAGCTTACCGGAATTCTCTACGACAATTTCGAAGAGAAGCGTTGTGTTGGATACAAGGATATGACGGACCAAGAATTCTGGGTTCGAGGTCATATGCCGAGTTTCCCGCTGACTCCCGGCGTCGTTTTGTGCGAAGTCGCAGCGCAGCTGGCAAGCTATTTCATGACGAAGCACAATATGTTTGGCGACGCCGTTATGGGATTTGCCGGACTTGACGGAGTTAAGTTCAGGGGAATGGTGCGACCTGGCGACCGCGTGATTATTCAGTCCGAAATGATCAAATGGCGTAAGATTTTGATTACGGCGAAGTTCATGTGCCTCGTTCGTAACTCGGTCGTCTGCGAGGGTATCCTCAAGGGCGTGCCGTTGCCGTTGGACGCGTGAAGAATTCGCCGTTTGCGCGAATAATATCAGAGGGAGACGTCGGAAAATGTCGCGTTATTCATTAGCGAAGATCCAGGGAAATCTTGACCTTACGCATTATTTCCTGGCGATGGAGCGTGAATTTCAGAAGAGATCCTCCAAACTGGAATCGACAAAGTCCGTGCGTCCTTGCGACGGCGCGGATAAGGTTGAGCGCATTCCTTACGCGTCGCTTTCTGGACTAACGTTCGAGGCACTTTCCGAGCGTCTCTTTGGTCGCGTCGCGCCGCTGGAGTTAGAGATTGGGACCGGCAAGGGTCTCTTTATCAGCTCGACGGCGGACGCGAACCGCGATCGGAATTATCTCGGCGTCGAAATCTCCTATCGCTATGCGCTCATGTCGGCGTCGAAGCTTGCTCGCCGCGGCGCCGACAACGGCGTCTTGCTGGCGGCCGACGCCGTGAAAGTTTTGAGCGAGATTATTCCGCTCGAGTCGCTCGCCGCCGTGCACGTCTATTTTCCGGACCCATGGTGGAAGAAAGCGCATCGCAAGCGTCGTATCATTCGACCCGACGTCGTGAAGATGATCGAGGCGCGACTCCGCAAAGGAGGACGCCTCAACTTCTGGACCGACGTTAAGGAGTACTTCGATTCTGGCGTCAAGATTATCAAGTTGTCGACCAACCTTGCCGGTCCTTTTTCTGTCGTGGACCGTCCGGCGACCGATTCCTCGGGCTTTAACACGCACTTTGAACGTCGAACGCTTCTCAACGAAGAGCCCGTCTATCGTTCCTATTTCGAAAAACGCCGCTCCTCCGGCGAATGAACGTCGAGGCGTCGGCTAACTCGGCGTTTCCGTTATTTAGCGCTCCACCCGGCATGCGTCAAATCTCTTCGATAGCGTTCTCGGTCGTCGTTGATGAAGATCGAGTGTAGCGCGGGCGCGTCCGGATCGAAGGGTCCGCAGTCGCTTCGGTTGTGGCCTCCGCGCGATTCTCGACGTTCGATAGCGCCCGCAACGACAAGTTGCGCGACGATGAGCATATTCTGCGCTTCCCATGCCTCGATCGTCGTAAACTGTTTCTCTAGAAGCATCTTCGACCACGCTTTAATGCTTTCGAGCGCGTCGACGAGATCCGCTTCATTGCGCACGACTCCGCATTCGCGTTGCATAACGCTCTTAAGGGAGTTGCGCACGTCGGGTACGTCGAGCGTACTCTGCGCGTCGGAATGGATTGGCGGATTTTCGAGTGGCAACGCGCGGTACTCGTCCGGTTCGGAGGCCGCGATTTCGCCCGCGAGTCGACCCGTCGTTTCGCCATAAACGAGCGCCTCGAGCAAGCTGTTTGACGCGAGTCGGTTCGCGCCGTGGAGTCCGGTGCTAGAAACTTCGCCCGCCGCCCAGAGTCCGCGGATCGACGTGCGCCCTGATTGGTCGACAAGGACGCCGCCCATCGCGTAATGCGCGCCGGGTCGAACTGGGATGCGATCTTTTGTGATATCGACTCCGAATTCGCTGCAAATTTGGAAGATACCGGGGAACCGTTTGTGAATCCAGTCGCCGTCCTTATGGGTCAGATCGAGAAAGACGTTGGGCGAGTTCGTCTTCGCCATCTGTCTGACGATCGACCTGCTCACTACGTCGCGAGGCGCAAGTTCGCCGCGTTCGTCGTAATCCTTCATGAAACGGTATCCGTTCTTATCGACGAGCTTAGCGCCTTCTCCGCGCATCGCTTCCGTAATAAGGCTGCGGCTGCCGCCCGCGATGTAGAGGACGGTCGGGTGGAACTGGATGAGCTCAAGATCGCGGCAGATCGCGCCCGCACGGAACGCGAGGGCGACGCCGTCGCCGCAAGCGCACGCCGGGTTCGTCGTCTCGCGGTAAATCTGTCCGAGACCCCCGGTTGCAAGAATCGTCTGTTTCGCCCAAACGAGCTCCGTGTCGCGTTCTTTTTCCCAAAAGACGACGGCGCCTCTACAGAATCCGTCGTTTGTCAGCAGGTCGAGCGTAAAGGTATTCTGCCAAACGCGAATATTGGGGCGACGACGCACTTCCTCGATAATTCCGCGCATAATTTCAGCGCCGGTCGAGTCGCCGTTGGCGTGAATAATGCGGAAGTGATCATGGCCGCCTTCGCGACCAAGCTGTATCTCGCCCTTCTCGTTGCGGTCAAACTCGACGCCATAGCTGAGCAGCCTGCGAATCGATTCGGGTCCGCGCCGTACGACCATCTCGACCGTCTCTCTGTCGCAAAGTGCGCCGCCCGCGATAAGCGTGTCGTTAATGTGATTCTCAAAGGCGTCGTCCGGAGCGTCCCAGACCGACGCAATACCTCCCTGCGCTTTGACGCTGTTCGACTCTTTCAGCCCCGACTTGCTTACGACGAGGACCTTAAGGGACGGGTCGACCGCCAACGCCGCGGAAAGGCCCGCGAGACCCCCGCCTATGATCAGCACGTCGGTGAAAAAGTGAGGGTGCAATTTTGCGTGAAAAGGCGCGATATACCTTGGCAAGCCCGAAATGCGAATTTCTCGATTGCCGACGTCGGTCTTAGACATCGATTAGACCTCCGATATACAATTCGGCGTCGTCTCAAGTCGCTTCGATCCGACGTCGACGGGAGAAGCGGGCTTGCGAAGGCGAACGCGATTTTACCAGGTTGACTATAAAGTCGTTGTGGAATGATCGGGCGTGTAGTCCGGATGGCATTCTCCGCACGTCATCTTTCCAATGATGTTACCCGTCTCGCCGCCCTTGTCGTGACAGAAGACGCACGTGCCCGTCGGTTCCCTTTCCTCAAGGGAGACGATTGGCTCGAAGTCGGCGGAGTTGAGACCGGCAAAGTTCAGATTGAGAAGCTCGATCGTTTTACGCGCCACGTCGGCGGAGAGTCGCGCGCATCGTTCCGTTCGCTCGGGCGATTCCGAACGAGCCTGGGCGAGTTCGCACCATTTGCCGCTCGAAATGTGACAGAGGACCGAATTGGAAATCGTTTTGGGGAAGTGAGTTCCTTCGGCGCCCTTCGGTTCGTAGAGGGGCAGCTCGGCGCGTTCGTAAAAGAAGACGAGCTCTTGAGTGATCGCTTTGCGCATCTTATCGCTACCGACGAACAGGTTGATCGCTGCCATCGCGCCGTTGAGCGCGCCGCAGAGAGATCCGAGTCCGTTGCCGCCGGACGACCCGTAGTGGAACATGTGGAATGGGAACGCGCGCATCGTTCTAGCGGCGAGCGGATCGCTCGTTTCGAGCGCGTCGGCGACCTCGCTAACGATCGACATAAAGACGGTGTGCATGCAGTGACCGATCGGATAGTCTTCATAAGCGCGATCGGCGACGGCTTGAGGGTCAACCTTAATATATTTCCACGCTTCAACGCCAGGCGCCATTGCCGGATCGACTGGGTTAGGGAGGGGATTCGTGACAGCCAGCGCGGTTTTTGAGGTTAGAAAAGCCCCCATGCCTGCGCCAACGGCGCAGAGCGCTTCACGACGATTAAGTTTTTTCATCTGTTCTGACCTCGTGTAATGTTGTTAAAATGGTTCTTGGAACGCGACGAAGCGTTCCGCCAAAATGGCTTCACGGCATTGTACCGAATTTTATGGAAAGTAGAAGCGCCGTTACGCGCGTCTTCCGTCGTCGACGCCGGCTTGCGTCGCGACGCTTGCAACGTTCTTTCATCGCGTTGTTTTGATCGATTCTCTCATGCTCCCGTCTTGTAAAAAGCGGGAAAAAGAAGCCATAGCGCTTGAAAATGTACGGGAACAAGGTAAGTTAATACGGAAGCAAGAGACGGTAAGTATGAGCTTCCTTGCTTGTCGTCCTTTCCGTAACACTATATCAAGCTAGACTTTGGGCAAATCGCTTGTTGAGATCGAACCTCGCTTGCATAACATTCGGTTCGATTCAAGGCAGAGATCTCGTTTACGAAGCGCCAAGCCGTGCTTGCGGCTCCTGGGCGCCTGGACCGAGACTTTCAAGGGACGTTTCCACCCGCCGACGCGAGGCGTTTGCAAGAAGAGAAAGCGTTTATCTGATGAATACCGAAACGTTGAGGGTTTTTTGCGACGTTGTTTACTACCAGAGTTTTTCTCGCGGCGCGAAAGCCAACAACATCAGTCAGTCTGCGGCGACCCAGTCGATCCACCGGCTTGAAAAGCAGCTTGGCTCGAGACTCATAGACCGTTCGAGACGACCCTTTATTCTCACGCCCGAAGGCAAGATTTGCTACGACGGTTTCCGTGAGCTTCTCGAGACATACGACGCCGTCGTTTCACGCGTCAAGTCCCATTCTCTCGAGGACAGCGGCGTTATTCGCGTCGCGGCGATCTATTCTATCGGTCTCCACGACATGAATAAGATCATGCGCGACTTCATCAAGGCGCGTTCCTTTCCTGCGGTCAGGCTCGAGCTTCTGCATCCTGAAAAAGTCTACAAGGCAGTTAACTCTGCGGCCGTCGATTTCGGCATCGTCTCCTATCCCTCTGCGACTCCGGAGGTTAGCGTCATCCCGCTACTCTCCGAGGACATGGTGGTCGTAACGCCGCCGGACCATCCGCTCGCTCAGGAGAAGGCGCTCAAAATCGAACAGCTTCAGGATGAGGATTTTGTCGCCTACGTTCGCGACATGCCCATTCGCCGTGAGATCGATAAGATAATGCGTCAGAAGGGGATGCGCGTCAACATCGTGACAGAGTATGAGAATATCGAAACAATCAAACAGGCGATCGAAGTAGGACTCGGCGTGAGCATCCTTCCGCTTCCGACAGTTGAGGTCGAAGCGGAACGCGGACTTCTCGGCGCGATTCCACTTGAATCGCCTAAGATGACGCGTCCGATCGGCGTCATTCACAAGCGTCGCAAGGTCTTTACTCCCGCGATGAAGGAGTTCATCGAGGCGCTTGGCGGACGCGTGCCTTGAGATAGGCTGAGGAAGAAATTATGATCAAAATTGCGTTTTCCGGCGCCGCCGGCAAGATGGGTAAAAGATTGATCGCCATCGGCAGCGCGGACCCCGAAGTTGAAATTGTCGCGGCTCTTGAGGCGCCGACGTGCCCCGCGCTTGGCGCGGACGCGGGCGTCACCGCGGGCGTAGAGAAGCTTGGCGTTCCGATCACCTCGTCCCTTCCAGAGGACGTTTCGCCCGACGTGGTTGTCGATTTTTCGTCGGCGGCCGCGTTTGAATCGGTCCTGACGCTATGCGTTGAACGAAAGATTCCTCTTGTCTACGCGACGACAGGGCTCGACGCCGAGGAGCTCGCGCGACTTGAAGAAGTAGCGAAGACCCTACCCGTCTTGCGCTCGCCAAGCATGAGCCCCGCGGTCAATCTAACGATGAAGCTCGCGGAGATCGCCGCGAAGGCGCTCAAAGATTCCGACGCCGACATTGAGATTGTCGAACGCCATCATCGTTACAAGATCGACGCTCCGAGCGGCACCGCGCTGAAATTTGGCGCGATCATCGCGAAAGAGATGGGGATCGACAAGTTTTGTAACGGCCGCGGAGGCAAGGTCGGCGCGCGACCCCATAATGAGATCGCCTATCATGCTCTGCGCGTCGGCGACGATCCCGGTCAGCATACCGTCGTCTTCGGGATGCTGGGCGAGACGCTCGAGCTTTCCGTTCGATCCTCCAATCGCGACGCGTACGCGACGGGCGCGCTCGAGGCGGCGAAGTTCCTCGTCGAGCGCCCAGCGGGTAAGCTCTACGACATGAACGACGTTCTCGATCTCTGAATGAGAGGCGTTTTATCGCAGACTTCCGACAGGCGGATCGCGCCGGTCGGAGCGCCCTTTTTGCGTTTGCTCGGAAAACGCCCCTTGTCAGATTCTGTTTTTCGATAGAATATTAACCTAACGTTGTCGATCGGGGGCGCGTTTGATAGCTCCTGACCGCGCCCTATTAAGACCATGACGTACTTGTCGTCGTCTTCCCCCTCGCGTCGCTTGGTTTGCGAGGGGCTCGGATCGTTGAGCTGGGAGACGGTCGATCTGACGTCGTTTATAAGAGTCGAGAGTAAAGATGAAAGACGCAATTCATCCTAAATACGTTGAAACTAAAGTAACCTGCGGTTGCGGCAACACCTTTGTGACCCGCAGCACGAAGCCTGAGCTTCGCGTCGATATCTGCAATGTGTGCCATCCGTTCTACACCGGACGCGTCAAGTTTGTCGACACCGCTGGACGAATCGATAAGTTCAATCGCAAATACGCTAGCTTCTTCCAGAAGAAGAACAAGAAGGCGCAGGAACAGGAAAAATGATTTTGCCTTCGTCGCCGAGCGCGTTGTGCGCTTTTCCTACGGCGATCGCGTTGCAAATAGGAAAACGACGCAAGATTGTCGAGAAATCGGCGTCCTTGCGTCTTTTTTTTAAACGCGTCTCTTCGACGCCGTTAATATTTCAGAGGTAATGAGAAAACTACTCGACGACAAGCTCGCACGATTTGAAGCGCTGGAGCGCGAGCTCCGCGATCCCGAGACGCTCGCGGACCCGAGCCGAATGGCGAGCGTCGTGCGCGAACATGGTTCCCTCTCAAAGCTCTGCGGAAAATATCTTCGCTTTAAGGAGCTCAATCGCGAGATCGATGAGGCGAAGGAGCTCATGGCCGACGAGGATCCTGAGATGCAGGAACTTGCCGCCACGGAACTCCCGGAGCTCCGCGAAGAGCGTGAAAAAGTCTGGGACGAGTTGCTCGACATGACGATCGGCGGCGAAGACGCGAACCGCAGCAGCTGCATTATCGAGATCCATGCCGGCACGGGCGGCGAAGAGGCGGCGCTCTTTGCGCGCGACCTGTTTTCGATGTACCGTCATTACTGCGACTCTAAACGTTGGAAGGTCGGCGTCGTTTCGACGAGCGAAACGGAGATGGGCGGCTTTAAGGAGATCGTTTTGGAGGTTTCGGGGGAAGGCTGTTTCCGGGAACTTCAATTCGAGAGCGGCGGCCACCGCGTTCAGCGCGTCCCAGAGACGGAAGCGCGCGGACGCATCCACACCTCGGCGGCGACGGTCGCCGTCATGGCGGAGCCGGAAGAGGTCGAAGTGGATCTCAAGCCGGAGGACTATCGCATCGATCGATTTTGCGCGAGCGGACCGGGCGGCCAACACGTCAACAAGACGTCTTCTGCGATACGACTCACGCACTTTGAGACGGGGCTGGTCGTGAGTTGCCAGGATGAAAAGAGCCAGCATAAGAACCTCGCGCAGGCGATACGCGTCTTGCGTTCACGTCTCTACGATCTGAAGCGATCTCAGGAGGAGTCGAAGCGCTCTCAGGAGCGTATGAGCAAGCTTGGGAGCGGCGATCGCAGCGAGCGAATCCGCACCTATAATTTCCCTGAAAATAGAGTGACCGACCATAGAATCGGCTTGACTCTTTATAAATTAGACGCTATTCTGGCCGGGGATCTATCCCCTATTGTCGAAGCGTTGTTGGATTATGAGCGGCAGGAATTGCGCGACGCATTTGGCGCTATCGAATGACGCGCCAAAGATGATGAAAGGCGGTTGGCAACCTTAACCCGCTGCGGCGTTGCGCCGGAGCATACGAGGCGTCATGTCAGAGTCTGTAAAGTGGACGAATAAAGCGCTGATAAGCTGGACGAGCTCCTTTTTTGCAAAAAAGGGGATCGAGAATCCTAAGCTTGAAGCCGAGCTGCTGCTGAGCCATGCCTCCGGTATTTCGCGACTCGACCTTTTCATGGCGTATGAAGACGAGCCAACCGAGGCGCAGCGCGTGCAATTCCGCGATCTTGTTCGTCGTCGCGCGCAGGGCGAGCCCGCCGCGTACCTCATTGGCGCGAAGGAATTTTATTCGATCGGGTTTAACGTTGGACCCGGCGTTCTTATCCCTCGCCCGGAGACGGAGCAGCTCGTTCTCGAGACGATCGAATATTTCAAGGGGCGCGGATGGCGAACCGGCTCTGACGGCGTCAAACGACGTTCGCTAGCAATTGAAGAACGGCTCGCCAGGGCGACCGGAATGGCCCCGAGTCCATCTTCCGCGTCAGCGAGCGCTCCGGACGAGTCCGGTACGCTCTACCTTTGCG
This sequence comes from Thermoguttaceae bacterium, assembly GCA_050949645.1. GTDB lineage: Bacteria > Planctomycetota > Planctomycetia > Pirellulales > Thermoguttaceae > RUG369. Next base: position 2,311,714 of record JBMNGC010000001.1, on the reverse strand, counting down.
ACGTCGGGGTTGGAAGCGGTTGCATTTCCGCTGCGCTTGCGGGCAATATTCCGTCGGCGCGCGTCCTGGCGCTCGACGTGAGTCCCGCCGCGCTCTCGATCGCCGCCGACAATTTGAAACGTCTTAAGCTCGACGACCGCGTCGAGCTCCGTGAAAGCGACCTCTTCAGCGCGGTTCCGGACGATCTGTTCGAAAATGAACGTTTCGACGCGATCGTTTCGAACCCCCCGTATGTCTCCGAGGCTGAGTATGCGGCGCTTGAACCGACGGTTCGCGATTATGAACCTCGCGTCGCTCTCGTCGGAGGACCTAGCGGCGCGGAGATCGCGCTCGAACTTGTCCGACAGGCCGCCGACCGTATTAAGGTAGGAGGTCGGTTGGCGCTCGAATTGAGTCCGACGACGGTCGATATCGTCGCCCAGGCGCTCGACTCCGACCCACGATGGCGCGAAGTCGCGGTCCGCAAGGATTTTGCCGGATTGCAACGCTTCGTGATCGCATTTCGCCAACCGTAGGACGTTTGACGACCTCTCGCGATTCCCGACGCGTTCCTTCCGTCTTTCGTATTCGACCGCCTTGCGCGTCGAGCGCCTTCGTGAAGCGCGAACTCAGCGGGAGATTTATTCTATTGCGCCGTCGGCGAGTCTGTCGGCGCAGAGCAGGAAAAGATTATGGCTGAAAAAAAAGACGACGTCTTTGATCTCAACGGCATCCGTTCTCTCGTTGAGCTCATGAAAGAAAACAACGTTATTGAGCTCGAACTGGAGCAGGGCGGAAGTCGTCTGTTGCTTCAACGCGGCTCCGACAAGTCTTCCGTCGCCGTGGTTGCCGCGCCTTCGGAGCCCGTTGCGCCCGTCGTCCAGGTTGCCCCTGCGTCTGACGCGCCTGCCGCCCCTGCGCAGGACAAAGACCCTGACTATATCGAGATCATCAAGGCGCCGATGGTCGGCGTTTTCTACGATTCTCCGAGTCCCGAGGCCGCGCCCTTCGTCAAAGTCGGCGACGTGATCGACCCTAAAAAGACCGTATGCATTATTGAAGCGATGAAGGTCTTCAACGACATTCCCGCCGACATATCGGGTAAGATCGTCGAGATCGTTGCGAAGAGCGGCGATCCTGTCGAATACGGCACGCCCCTCTTTAAAGTCGACGTACGCTGAGAACGGGGTTGGTTCGCACACGGGGCAAAGTAGGGTAAAGATGTTCAAAAGAGTATTAATTGCCAATCGCGGCGAGATCGCGCTTCGAGTGATTCGCGCGTGCCATGAACTTGGAATCGAAGCGGTTGTCGTTTGCAGCGAGGCGGATAAGGACGCGCGATACGTTAAGCTTGCCGACCGTTCCATCTGTATCGGACCCCCGCAGCCTGCGGCGAGCTACCTTAGAGCCAATCAGATCGTCAGCGCCGCCGAGCTCGCGGATGTCGACGCGATTCATCCCGGTTACGGGTTCCTTTCTGAGAACGCCGATTTCAACGACGCGTGCCGTACGAGCGGCTTTGAGTTCATCGGACCGACCGTCGACTCCATGAGAGCGCTCGGGGACAAGAACACGGCGCGCGAGATTGCGAAGCGTTGCGACGTTCCGACGATCCCTGGAAGCGACGGACTCGTCAAATCGGAGGCGGACGCGCTCAAGGTTGCGCGAGAGGTCGGTTACCCCGTCCTCGTGAAGGCGACGGCGGGGGGCGGCGGTCGCGGTATTCGTCAAGCGAATAACGACGACGAGCTTCGTCGCTCGATCGCGGAAGCGGCCGAAGAGGCGCAGATCGCGTTCGGGAATCCCGACGTATATATCGAGAAGTTCATTCAGAATTCGCGTCACGTGGAAGCGCAGATTCTCGCCGATTCGCACGGAAACGTCGTGCACCTGTGGGAACGCGACTGCTCGTTGCAACGTCGTCGTCAGAAGCTCGTCGAAATTACGCCCGCGCCTGGCTTCACGCTTGCGAAGCGTAAGGCGCTCTGCGAGGCCGCCGCGCGACTTGCGAAAGAGGTCGGCTACGTCAATGCGGGGACCGTCGAATTCGTCGTCGACGAAGACTTGAACTTCTACTTCATTGAAGTGAACGCGCGAATTCAGGTTGAACATCCGGTAACGGAGATGGCGACCGATATCGACCTCGTGAAGGCGCAGCTGCGCGTTGCGGCAGGCGAGAAGCTCTGGTTTAAGCAAAAGGACGTCGGGCATTGCGGGTTCGCAATGGAATGCCGCATTAACGCGGAAGACGTCGATAACGGCTTCCGTCCGAATCCAGGCAAGATCGAGCAGCTGATTGTGCCCGGCGGATTCGGGGTGCGTTTCGATTCGCATATCTACCCCGGCTATGTCGTCAGTCCCTATTACGACTCGATGATCGGCAAGATCCTTACGCGCGCGTCGACCCGGGAAGAGGGAATCGCCATTATGAAGCGCGCGCTCGAGGAGATGCAGGTGGAAGGCGTTAAGACGTCGATTCCGCTGCTCCTCAAGATCTTCAATAGCGAAGAGTTTAAGACGCGCATCCCCGACGTTGGTTTCATCGAGCGCTACTTCATGAAGAAGTGACGCGCGACGCTTAACGATTCGCGGTCGCTTTACCTCGAGGGCTCCACGCTCCTCGTTATTCAACGCGCTTTCGAGGTTTCCCTCGGAAACGCGTTTTTCTTTCTTATTTTATCTAATCTAACATTTAAGAATTTCTTGAGAAAAATAGATCATATCGAGGAATTGCTCTTGAAGCGCACGGGGGTATTCTGCATACTTTAACAGTATGCCTGTCGTTGTGTGCGCTTATAGCGCCCGAGAGATTATAGGCTCCGTTGGGAATTGCGCGAAGTTGAAACAGGAACTCTCAAGTCCAGCGGTCAGGTGGACGATACTCATAGCGAGGGGCGAGAGAGTCTGTTCCGGAACGATGCGGGAATGCGCTCGTATAACGGTTACGGACGGCCTATCGTTCCGCAACTCAGTGCGCGGTCGCCCCGTAAACGGAGTTTTAACGTCGAGGGCTCCCATAGAACGGCGCCTCAAAACGAGAGACAACTTCTGATCATATATTCAGGAGACACAAGATGAATATTAACGGAATCAACGGAATCCGAGGCGTTGCGCCAGTGCGTCAGACTGGCGCGACCAATAAGAACAGCGCCGCTAAGAACGTTGTTGAAAAGAAGGACGTCATGGACGTCGAAAAGCAGGGCGCTATCAATAGCGTTTCTCGCGATACGGGCGAGATCCGTCTTGATCTCGTCAACCGCGTTCGCGCTGAAATCGCCGCCGGTACCTACTACACCGACGAGAAATTAGAGATCGCCCTCAGTCGCATGTTCGACTCCTTCGAATAATTCGCGTCGATTTCAGAGATGTTGCGTCCCCTTTCGGATAATTTCTGAATCGACCGAGACTCTCTTCGCGGGGACGCGAGACAGGTAGCGCCGCGCGCCGTCGCCTGAAGGCATGGCTCCGCGGCGTTGTAGTCTCAGGACGCTATTCTCCGCGCGCTTCTGTAACTTGGCTATATTGCCTATTTGACCAGATCGACTTATTGTCGTCTGCGTTTACTTAAAAGCTTCCGTTAAGGGAAGCTTTTTTTACGAAGGTTTTCATGCGCAGCGAGAGGTTGTCGATCCGCGAGCTGCGCGGCGCTCTTCCGACGTTATTCGCCGGACGTTTCATCCTCTTCGCCCAAGAGGACGCTTGAGACGTCGTAGACCTTCAGTCGTTTCTTTTCGGCGTTGGCTCGCTCTTGGGGGTCGTGCGACGCTCGTAGCGCGCGAATCATCTCATCATTGTCGAGGATGCGCTCGCGGAGCTCAACAAGTTTGCGATATTGAAAGTTGTAGAGTTCCGACCATTCTGAGGGATCGTTTCGAGGATTTGTCGTCGTCTTGATTCTTGGCGCGAATCGGCCCCATTTTACGACCGCGTTCCCCGACGTTTTGAAGAACCATAGTCCGCGCTTTGCGCCGTAAACGCGTAAGACTCCAATTTTAACGATTTGCCAATCCTCGGTTGCGTTGGCTTCGTTGAGAAAACGCGCAAAGGCGCCAGCCTCTTCCAGGATAGGATCGTCGCCGGCGCTTGCGTTCGAGGAAAAGAGCCCGGCGATTCTCGGAAGTCTTGCGTAGATCTCCTGCTTGCCCGCGAAATAGGCGTTAGGAAGTCGTCGACCTGTTTTATCGATGATGTATCGGACCGGTACGTTTTCCTGTTCGATGGGTTCGGGCTGGAGCGCCGCTGAGAGGGAAGGTCTTGTCTTGAAGAAGCGTGAATCGTCTGGGAAATATTTTGCAATGTCGCTTTGAAACTCTTCCAGGAGCTCGCTGTCGGAATCCACGAGCGCGAGGGGCATGCGAAAATCGAGTTTTACGTCGATTGTCGGAGGATAGTAGATATAGATTTCACGTACGCGTTCAACGAGCGGATGCTTAAGGAACGCGATGCGCAGATTATCAACGAGGGGCGGGTCGTTGGCGTTGAGCGCGAGCTCCAGCCCATTGTCGTCGGAGTCCGACGCTTGATTTTTATCGCGATATTCCGCGGGCAACAACCTCAGGACCTCCGTTACGAAATCGGAGGTTAGCCAGGGCGGCGGATTCGCGACGCGAATTCTTTCGCGCGGGACGATATATTCCCGTTGGTTGAGGATATCTTCTTTGAAATAGAAACAGGCGATCCCCAGCGCCAGAAAGAGGAATGATAAAAAGGCGACCGGGCCCCAGAATTGGCGCACTGACTTTGCGACGAAAAGAGTCGAGAAAAACTGGCGCAAGGGCGACTGTCTGGAGGCTGAACGCCGTCTCCGCGGTTGCATAAAATCGTGAAGCGCTATTGATTTAAGGAGCAAAAATCGCTAACGTCGACAACGACGCCGCGTCCGAATGATTCTAAACGTTGGCATTCGGGCGTCAACAGGTAGCGCGGAAGTTCCGAGCGCATGTTGCGTTATGACGCGCGGTCTTACGTCCCATTGGGAATTTTGCAAGCGACGATCGAGGCGTTGCGCCTGCGAAAATGACCGCCGCTGACGCCGGAGGAGTTAAAGATGGCAGGTGATGTGAGAGAGACGACGTTTTCCGGTCGAGAGGCGCTTAAATCGAGGCGAGGCTTTATTCTGCTGTGCGGAACCGTTGCGTCGACGTTCTTTACGCCCGGCTGCGCTCTTTTCGGCGGCGCGTTTCACTCCTCTGACCCCGAGGTCGATCGCCGCGCCGCCGAGCAGGCGACCAACGGCGCGCTCAAGGAACTCGAACGCAGCGCGGCCGTCAATAAAGATAAGAGGCTGACCGTCTGCTTCATAGGCGTGACGGGCGGTCCGAACGCGGAGAACCTTTCCAATTCGACGCGCGAGTTCCTGCAAGACGGCAATTTCAAACTTTTTGAGAAGGACGAAGTCAACGAAGCTTTCGACGAAAGCGGCGTGAGCGCCAACAACGTCTTCATTCCCGCCCAACGTAAAAGGTTCGTCGAGGCGCTCGGGACAGACGTCGACTTCCTCCTTGCGGGCTATATTGAAAAGGTCTCCGACGACGATGATTCGGGCGAGGATAAGTCTCGTTCGCGCCGCTCGCGCACGGTGTATAGACTTGAGCTCGTGAACGTCGAGACGAATCAGAAATCGGTCTTTGTCGCCGACCTGTGACCTGTTGACCCCAAAAAAACGACCGCTGCAACGGCGCTCTTAGCGTTGCAGCGGTCGTTTTATTATCTGGCGTCGCGCGACTTCAGTCTGCGGTCGCGCGTCCGGTCGCGACGTCGAATTCGTCGATCGCCGGGATCAGCATCGCGAGGGACGCGAAGAAGTAGGCGGCGACAACCGAGACGAAGACGAGGAGCGGTTTGCCGAGCATAAAGCTCGTCGCAGCGTAGAAGGTCGCCGGCGGCAACGCAAAGGACGCCAACGCAATCGCTTTCGACGGGTTGCGCGCGCCTAGCGCGACGTAGAGCCCGATTCCGCCGCCGATCATAAACGCCAAGAACGGCTGGAGCTGGGCCTCGAAGGAGCCGCTAAACGCAAGCATCGTCCAGATGCAAACTCCGACCCCAACGAAGAGGAAGAAGACGACTCCGAGGGACGTCGCGACCGCGCTGCGCGTGTTCTCGTATTGCAGCCCGATATGAACTCCAATCATCGCGACGAAGAAATAGAGCACGACGATCCCCAGGAAGAGCTGGCATGTCGTCGACGGCGACATGGCGCCTTTCCAACCGAGGTATATGCACAGTACGAGCGGAAAGACGACCGCTTCCTTCATATTGTAGAGCGCGCCAAGAAGCTTGCCAAAGACGAATTCCTTCGGCGAAAGGTCGCTCACAAGGAGCAGCGGCAGCGCGCCAAGATCCCGCTCCGACGTCATCGATGAAATCGACTGCGAGTTGAGCAGGAACATGGAGAGGAGAATGAGGGGCAGGACGGGGGTCGCCAATTGCATGAACGTCGGGGTCGCGACCGTCGCGAAGGTCGTCTGCAACGAATAGACGGAGACGACGAAGAGCAGGAAATATAAGAGACCGACGACGAATGTCTTGCGACCATAGGCGCGGGTTCGGATTTCGCGCCAAAGGATCGGATTGTTCCAGACGTGGCGCGCTTTACCTGCCGACGAGATCGACGCGTCGACGACATATTTTCCTTCCGGCGCGACGCCCGTTTCGATCGACTCTTCGGTCGTGAGCCCCGATTTCTTTGCGAGGACCTCGCGCGCGACGGCGGCGACGCCGACTTTCCCTTCGCGAGTTTCGACGTCGCGGAGCGTTTCTTCAACGGCGAAGAGGTTGTCGGCGAGGTTAGCGTAAGGATTATCGTCGCGTTCGCCGGTGACCTGAGCGCGGCGTTCCGCCGCTTCGCGATCGAGTCGCTCCTGAATCGCTTCCTTTCGCCAGGTATCCTCTTCCATCGTCGCGTTTTTGATCGTTTCGCGCGACGGGTTCCAAATGCGGCACATCGCGATCGCAAAGCCGTTGATCAACACGATAAAGACGGAGCAAACTCCAAGGAAGGGCGCGATGGGGAGAAGGCAGAAGCTCAACTGCTCCCAGATCGACGCGGCGGCTCCGAAATCGTCGGGCTTTGCGGCGGCGAGGATCGCGCGCCAGGGACTCATCGCGGTTGCGATCGAGCTCGTCGAAATTCCGTACCAATGGGCGCCGAACGCTCCAACGGCGACGAATTCCCAGAACCCGAGCCAAATCGTGATCGCCAAGATCGTCGCGGAGAGCGCCTGGAAAGTCTTGTCGCGCCACAGCGCCATGCATGAGCCGAGCGAGCCGCCCGCGAAGGTCGCGAAAAGCGTCGCGATAAAGACGCGCGCGACCTGCGCGAAGGAAACGCCGCCCAAAAGCGTCGTGAGAAAAAGAATCGGCAACGACACGACCAGGAAAGTAAAGAGCTGCAGAAGAGCGGCGCAAAGTTTGCCGAGGACAAGCTCGCTATTAGAAAGCCGCGTGAGTAGCAGCAATATCAACGTCTTACGGTCCTTCTCGTGACCGACGGCTGCGGCGGAGAAGAGCGCGCCGAAGAAGAGCGCGACAATAAGTTGCAACGGCGCGATCAACGTGAAGAGAGACGCGCCGAAACGCGCTAAGTCGCCCACGTCCGTTATCTGCTGCGAGCCGCTCGTAACGAGCCACGCCGCAGAGATTGTCAGCAACAGGAATCCGCCGTAGACTCCGCGGCCAATATAAGTTTTGTCTCGCCGCGGCGCGATCGTCGCCTCTCGCGCAAATACCGGACCAATGATCATTTTTGCCTCCTGACGGAATCGACGCTCTGACGTCCATTCCCGACTCGCGACGCCGTCCTAACGACTGACGCGGCGGTCCGACGACCGGCGCGCAACCCTCAAGCGCACTCTGCGTGAAGCCATTCTTAACTAGTTGAACGCTAAGCGGTTAACGCGATGATTTATCCAGAATCCGCGCAATTGCGTCGCGCTCTGCGTTTTCGTTCTCTTTGTCGAGGTTTTTTGATGGTTCTTCGTCGAAACGCGCCTTGCATTATACCGTTGAAGGGGAGTAAGGACAAGCGGATGATTCTTAGGATTCCGCCGCAAGAAAAAAGTTTCAACGGCAACTTTATTGGAGTCGGTTGCAGAGGGCGCGCAAGCCTCTGACGCGGTTGTTTACCTCGACCGCCGATCGTCAAATTACGCGCCGCGCCTCAGGAAAGGCGTCTTGTTTTCATTAGTGAAAAAACCTATAATCGGCAGAGTCGAAAGAAAACGCGCGCGGCGTTCTTCAAAACGTTTGCGCGGCATGCAATATAGATTCAAATGCGTTCGAGTTATCGTTTGAGCGCCAAGGAGGTCGTCCATGACTCTTATACGTAAAAGCTTTCTAGTACTCGTCGCGGCGTCGTTGACCTTTGCTGCGACGTGCGTTGCGTCGTTGAACGCGCAAGAAGGGGACGCGCCTCCGGCAGTTCCCGAAGCGGCGCAACAGGAGACTGACGACGACGGAATCGAATTCGACGACTCCGAGCCGGCTCCCGACGCTAACGACGAGTTCGAAAAAGCGGTCGAGGACGAACTCAACGAAGCCATGGAAGGTAATTCGCCAGAAGAGCTTGTCAATCTTGCGACGGAGATCAAGCTCACCGCAAGCACGCTCTTGGATCTCACGAAAGTGATCTCGCTCTGCAATAAAGCGGAGCAGCTTGGACTCGACGAAGACAACCTCGAATTTGCGCGTCAGCTTCGCATCTCTGCGCAGCTCGATCGAGGCCTCGCTATCGCGCAGCTCTTCATGAACCCGGAACTTGATCTCTCGCAGATGCCGCACGGCTGGGAACCCCTTCGCGACAACGCCATCGGCGACCTGACGGCGGCGGTCAAAGAGAATCCCGATATTGCGGCGGCGCAACTCGGACTAGGGCGACTCTATATGATCGCCGACAGGATCGAAGAAGCGAAAGCGGCGTTTGACGCGGCGATCGAAGGGGTCGACCTTTCAGGCGAGGTCGAGGTCAAGACGCTTGCGTACATGTTCCGAGGCGATCTTGAATCTGACGCGAAGGACTCGATCCCCTACCTCCAAAAGGCTATTGAGCTTTGTCCGACGGACGAGCCGAGACTCTATTCGCAACTTGCTGAATATTATGCGCGCGTCGGTAGTTTAGACGACTCGCTCGCTACGATTGAAAAGGGAATCGAAATTGCGCCCGAGAATAATGAATTTAAGAAACAGAAGGCGCGAATTCTGGTCGGGCTCGGACGTAAGGACGAGGCGCGCACGATCTACGAGGAAGCGTCCAAAGACCAGTCCGACAACCTCTTGGCGCAGGTCGATCGCGGCCAATTCTATGCTCTGATCGGAGATCACGACGCGGCGATCGACGTCTTCACCACGCTCATCGATAAGTACAAAGGACCGGCGCTCAATCTACTGCGCGGATCAGTCTACGTCGAGAAGAGAGAATACGATAAAGCGCTCGCCGACGCGAATCAAGCGTTGCGACACAACGCCAACTCGCTACCGGCGCTGCGTTTCAAGGGCGTCGTCTACCTCCAGATGGAAAAGTATAACGAAGCCATTCAGCTCTTCGAGCAAATTAGGCGGCAGACGAAGTCCAACGACGAAAAGATCGAAGCGACTTGCCAGATCGCGTTTGCTCGATCGAAACAGGGACATTACAAGGCGGCGGTCGAACTGCTCAAGAAGGAACTTGAAAAGGACCCGAAGAACACGAGCGTTCTGCGTTCTCTCGGCGATATGGAGCTCCTTTACGGCCACTGGGCGGAAGCGCAGAGGATCTATACGGAGCTTCTTGAAATCGATCCGGACGACGCCGGCGTTCTGAACAACTACTCGTGGCTCCTCTGCACCTGCCCCGACGAGGAGTTCCGCGACGGGGCGCTTGCGCTGGAATATGGCAAAAAAGCGGCGGAAAGAACCCATTATAACCGTGCGTACATTCTTAGCACGCTTGCGGCGGCGTACGCCGAGAACGGGGACTTTGAAAGCGCGAGAAAATGGAGTCAGAAGGCGCTCGATATCGCCGACGAATTCGATGAAAACCTTGAGAGTCTTAAGCAAGAATTAGAGTCCTATAAAGAGGATAAGCCGTGGCGCGAAACGACCGATATCATGACTGAAATCGAAGAGGGCGCCGAACCCGCCGAGCCCGCTGAAGAGGCGCAGCCCGAACCAGCAGAGGAAGAGGTTGAAGAAGCTGAACCAGCCGATGAGCCGGAAGACGCCGCTCCTGCGGAAGAACCCGCCGTTTAAGCTTTGGTAGTCTTGCCCGTTATTCCTCTTGTTTAAAGGAACGTTATGAACATAGCCAAACTATCGCGTCGTCTCTTTCTTTGTTCGGCGCTAGCCGCGTTGGCCATCGTTGCCGCGCCCGGGATTCTGACCTCTAAAGCGGTCGCCGCCGAGCCTGAATATCAGACGATTTCCAATATCGTCTATAAGACGGTCGGCGATCGAGAGATTAAGCTGAACCTCTTTCTTCCTCTCCAGGACGGGCAGATCGTTAAAGGTCGTCCGCTCCTCATTTACCTTGATAGCGGATGCTGGTACTCCGGCGAACCTGGCGCCGGCGGCGTCTGGACGGAATTTGGGGCGCGCGAACGCGGCTTTGCGATCGCGAGCGTCTCGCATCGTCCGATCAACGAAGCGGTCTTTCCCGCCCCGATGGAGGACGTTCGCGCCGCGGTTCGGTTCCTGCGCAAACATGCGGAGGAATATGGCTACGACCCGAATCGCTTTGCTGTGTGCGGGTGTTCGAGCGGCGGGCATCTGTCGTTGATCCTCGGTATCTCCGACGAGCAGTCGATCTTCGACGTCGGCGACAACCTCGACGTCTCGGGCCAGGTTCAGCGCGTTATCGATTTCTTCGGGCCCGCCGACCTGGAGGACTCTTTCAGACGCTACTCTGACCTGGTGATCGACTGCATCTACGACGCGTTCGGCTTCAAACGTTCCGCCGGAAAGGTAGACGACCCGGAACACGACGCCCTGATGAAGAAGGCGAAGGAATATTCGCCGATTAACTACGTCGATAACGCTTTTGCTCCGACGCTTCTACTCCAGGGCACGATGGATCCGCTCGTTCCCCTCAGCCAGAGCGCGGTCATGTACGAGAAGCTGATGATCAACGGCGTTCGCTGTCAGCTCCACGTCTCCGACGGCGGCGTTCACGATCCGAACTCGCTCGGGTCTCGCAATTTCCTGACTCGCGAGATCTTCGAGTTCCTCAATTGGTGACGCCTCGAGCGGTTCGGCGTTCGGCGCGCGATCGCAAACGTACTGAACCCGAGCCGACGCTCTGACTCTCGCATGACAAAAAAATATCGCCGCGTTGTTAAGTTCAACAACGCGGCGATATTTTGTTATCCTCAGCCCTTTGCGCGACCGTCGTTCATGACGTCGCAACAACGCGGCTTACTTACATGTTTTGTTGGATCCATTCGACGATCTGGACGGCGTTTGTCGCGGCGCCTTTGCGAAGGTTGTCGCTTACGCACCAGAAGGCGAGCGAGTTGGGCGCCGATAAGTCTTCGCGGATTCGACCGACGTAGACCTCGTCCCTGTCATGACAGTGGAAGGGAGTGGGGTACTCTTTATTGGCAAGGTCGTCCATGAGAATGACGCCCGGCATGGCGTCGAAGAGCTCGCGCGCCTTTTCGACGGTGATCTTGCGCTCCGTTTCCACGACGACGCTCTCGGAGTGGCAGTTGGCGACGGGCACGCGTACGGCGGTCGGGCAAACCTGAATGCCAGGGTCGCCGAGAACCTTCCGCGTTTCATAGAGCAACTTGAGTTCTTCGGAGGTGTATCCGAATTCCTTTTCGCTGCCAATCTGCGGTATGCAGTTGAACCCGATAGGATAGGGGAACGTTTCGCATTCGCAGTCAACGTAAGTATTGTCGTTTTCCAGCCACGCTTTTGAGCTCGAGACCAGGTCGCGAGTCCCGGCGAGTCCGGCGCCGCTCGTCGCCTGATACGTGCTCACGACGACTCTGCGCACGCGTCCAAAGTCATGGAGCGGCTTGAGCGCGACGACGAGCTGGGTCGTCGAGCAGTTCGGGCTTGAGATGAGCCCCTTGTGCTTAAGAATTTCTTTGGCGTTGACTTCAGGGACGACGAGCGGCACGTCGGGGAACATTCGCCAGTATCCGCTCTCGTCGACGATAAGCTTAACGCGCTTGCGGATTTCGGGGATAAAGTCGCGAGCAATGTCGTCGGGGGTGCTGGAGATCACGAGATCGACGTCGTTAAAAGCGTCGGGGGTGAGCTCCTCAACCTTGACAACCTCTCCGTTAAAAGGAATCTCCATTCCAACGCTTCTTTTGGAAGCAAGGAACTTCATTTTCTTATAGGGAACCTTACGTTCCTGGAGCAGACGGATAATGAGAGTACCAACAGCGCCGGTTGCGCCGGCAACGGCAACAGAATTATACATTGGCTGGTAACCTTGTTTGTTCAGTCGCGAAAAACGCGTAAACTGGATTGCAGAAGTTAGAGGAGTTAACTACTAAGATTTCATTTGACAACTCTCCCCGAAGCAACCGTCCATAATAGAATATAAACGCCAAAGGACAAGAGGGCGGATTTAAAAAAACCGCCATTTCAAGGCGGCTTTATAGTAATTTTATTAGCCTTGGCTAACTTTAAAATAAAAATTTAAAATATTTGACTTCCACGTCATTACCGCGCCCTAGCGCTTGATCGCCGCTCAGGAGGCAGAATTTTTTCGTATATAAATTGCAAACTAAAGAATAACAAGAAGATATGAAATACGCCTTTTCGGAGAGTCGACGTTCTTCCGGAGGTCTTTTGAAGCGCTATTTTGACGCCCTTGCCCCCCTTTCTAAGAAAATATTTTGAGAATTTCTGTTTGCAACGAGTCGAGCTCTTGACTCAGGAATTGTTTTCTCTACAACAAAGCATTGTCGCCGTGAGGGGCGTTAGAATCTTCGGTTCTGCGTTCTAAACTCTGACGTCGACTGGAGTTATTTGCTCATCCTTCCTTCCGTGAAAACAAGGAATTTGAAGTAGCGGCGCACCCGAACCCGCCGCTATATAGCCGCAGCATTTTCTCACAAGCTTTTTTCGCGCTTGTCCACCCCTGACTGCGGCGTCCGCTCCGACGACTTGGTCAACGAAACCAGGTCGTCGGAGCTTTTTCCAGGGCCTTGCGACGGCGGATACACTGCAAGAGAACTTGACGCGGCATTTAGACGCCCCCCTGTTATCTGATCGATTGACGCGGGCGTTCCCTTCGCGCAGAACGTTAAGGTAGCGAGAGCGTTGAAAATAACGTTTTCTCTCAACAGCGTTTGAATTTTTATAGCGCGGAGCCCGGGCGTCTGTTATACTTTAGAGGACGCGATGATCGCGTCGCCTAGTTTTGATAGAGAGTTGGCAGAATGACCGAAAAAATAGAAGCGATCCGCAAACTGTCTTGGCGTCGGGACGACTTTGAACGTCGACTTGGCTTCAACGGGGGGCGTTATACGAAGGTTGGAGCGCTTTGCTCCGGATTGATTGCGTTGATCTTTACCGTCGCGTACTATGTGACGTTAATTTTCATACCGGAGAGCGCCTTCACGAGGATGTTTACGGATCGAGGGTGGACGCCCTACGCCGTCGTCTTCCTGGGGTTCTGGACGTTCTTTATCTTGTTTATCAAGACGCGCAAGATCAAGTTGCAGCGTCGACCGCTGGAGTTGCCGATTCTTCCAGTCGACCCTGATTTTACGCTAACGGTCGACACGGTCGACGAAGTCGCCGACACGATCAGTAAGCACGCGGAATCGCCGAAGGACTTTATCGTCTATCGTCGCGTCGTTCAGACGCTCTCGAATCTTCGCAACTTCGGGCAGATTTCCGACGCGGACTCGCTCTTCCGAACTCAGGCGGAACAGGACGAGAACGCGTCGCAAACCTCCTACGCGCTTGTCAACGGGTTTCTTTGGGCGATCCCGATCCTCGGATTCATCGGAACCGTTATCGGACTTTCGCAGGCGATCGGGAGCTTTACCGGCGTCCTGACCGCCACGAGCGATATTTCGACGCTGACCCCGGCGCTTAAAGACGTGACCGCCGGGCTTTCGACGGCGTTCGAGACGACGCTCGTCGCGCTTGCCGTCGCGCTTGCGCTCCAGCTCTTTGCGACGTTCGTTCATAAGTCGGAAGAGGAGCTCCTCGACGCGTGCTCCGAGTACTGCACGGTGAACGTGGTGACGAAGCTCCGCGTGCGCGAACGTCCGAACATCGAGTTCGAATCGGAATCAAAAGAGGACGACTGACGCGCGAAAAGCGTCTGCTGCGGCTGTCGATGGGCTCCGCCGTTCCCTTATTTGTTGGATGAAGAATGAGTCGTAGAAAACAAGGAGCGCCGTTCTCCCTCTTTGCGTTTCAGGACGCCATTACGTCGGTTTGCGGCGTGATTGTCCTCGTGACGCTCATGCTCGCGTTATCGCTTGCGCAGCGCGTCATGACGGAGGCGAAGACGAGCGCCGTCGCGAGCTCGAAGGTCGAATCGGTTCGCGAGCAGGTCGAAACGCTCCAGTCGGATCTCGAGGCGCTTAACGCGCAGGTCGAAGCGACGACGTCGATCGATTCGTCGGCGCTCGGACTCTCGCTCGGCGAGGTCAAAGCGCAACTTGCCAACGCGCGGAAACGACTTGAGGGCGCCAACGAGGAGTCGCAACGTCTCGAAGAGGAACTTGATAAACTCGAAGAGCAGGAAGCGAGTTTCGCCGACGTTGAAAAGCGCGTCGACGATCTACAGAAACTCGCGGAGAATCGCGTCCAGCAGGCTGAGGAGATCGCCGCTCAGGAGTTCAATCTTCAGGAGAGCGCCGTCTATGCCTTTTCTGATTCCGTTCGCGAAAAGCCTTGGTACGTCGAGGTGACCGGTTCGAGGTTTATCGTTCATGGCGCTCAGGAAAAGCTGACGTTCGACACGTGGTTCTCCTTCGTCAACTGGGCGAACACGCGACCGTCGAGCTCGGAATATTTCGTCCTGATCGTTCGTCCAAGCGGCGCAAAGAACTACAATTTTGCCTTCCGAGAGCTTGAAGAGGCGGGATACCGCCATGGCGTCGATCTCATTGGCGAGTCGAAACCGCTGGTGTTCCTGCATGAAAAATAACCGAAGGTTAGCGTCGGTCTTGCGTTGCGATCCGACCGTCGCCATTAAGGAGAATCTCTGGTATAATGAGTAGAAGACGCGGTCGACAAGGAGCGTCGCAGGATAGCCTTGAGCTGTTCCTCGATACGATCTGCAATATGTTCGGCGGATTCGTCTTCATCATGCTCTTTGTCGTCGTCTCGATGCGTCAGACGACCGATAAGGTCTATGAGGAGGCGATCGCGGAAGAACGCGCAAGCGCGGTCGAACTTCAGGAGCTTGAGGCGGAACTTGAGAACCTCCAAAACCAATGGCGCGAGGTTTCCGATCGAGTTGAGCAGGCGCGTTCGATCGTCGAAGCGCTAGAGTCGCATGAGGTTGTGCAATTCCACAACGAGACGCTTGACGTTCTCGACGAGCTCCGCGAGGTTAGCGAATCCAACGCCGCGAAGTCGCAGGAGATAGCGGCGCTTGAACGTCGCGGCCTTGAACTTGGCGTCGAGCTTAAGACCGCGCTCGCCGAACTTGACGAAGCGACGAGACGTCTGGAGGCCGCCGAATACGACGCCGCCTCTTCGCGCCGGCTCGCGACGCGCCGAACGTCGCCGCCCCAGATGCGCTCCGAATTTGGTTATCGTCGCCAGGTCGGCGTCATCCTGAAGTATGGACGCCTGTACGTATGGCACAAGTACAACGGCGCTTATGAGACGCTCAATACGGACGATTTTCACGTCGTCGAAGAAAAGGGGACGTCGGCGCGCACCGAACCGTTGCCGTGGCGTGGAGTCGACCTTAACGCGCCAGGCGTGATGAGACGCCTCGAGGCGACGTTCGCGCCGTTCAACCCTAAAAGCGAAACGATAGTGATCATCGTCGCGAGCGATTCCTACGAAGAGTACGGGATCGTCCGCGATTTCCTCAAAGATCGCCTCTTTCGTATTTGTCCGATGATTGGACCTGAGGGCGTTCCCGTTTACGACCGCGGCGGTTCCGACTCCCGGTCGCAATAACAGCATTACAGGAGACGAACAGATGAACGCTAGAAAACGCGTCACGTTGACGCTCGTGATCTTGGCGCTCGCGTTATTTGCGACGTCGTCTCTTTCCTACGCGGCATGGTGGAGTAAAAAAGGCAAAGGCGACCGCGCGTACGTTGAAATGCCTCAGGCTGATAAAGACGCCAGCCGCGCTATGGCGACGAAAGACGACGCATCCGTCGGGGGCAAAAAGAAATCAGGCGCAGCGCCCGCCGATTCGAAATCGAGCGCTGAGAGCGCTGCGAAGGTCGCGCCCCGGCCTCCTACCCCGAAGGTCAATCCGCCTGCGCCGCAGCCTGTCGTCCCCCCTAAAACGGAACTTGAGAAACGCCAAGACGAGCTCGCGGAAGCGCAGAAGGAATTCGACCGAAAGAAATATAGTAAATCGCTCGAAAAATCGAGCAAGCTTATTTCTGAGCTTCGTAAAAGAGGGCTTGATACGAAGGGAACGGACGGGAAGGGCAAAGACGCGCAGCAATTCAGCGAACTCATGGATCAGGCGCTCGCGCTCGCTGAAAAATCAGGCGGACTCGTTGACAAACCGTCGATCCCCTCAAGCAAGGTTCTTTATTTTGTCTTCTGACCCGACGATTGTGAACGCGAACAATTGACAAAGAACCGTTGATCGACCTTTGCGGCTTGTCGTTGACAACTTCGCATGCCGCTAACCGCGCCACTGAGGAGCAAACCCTGATGACGGCAATTTTTCAGACGGCTCGACGAAGGCTCTTAAAAGAGGTCGTCTGTCCGCACTGCTGGAACGAATTTCTACCAGAGGACGTTCTATGGATTTCCGAAGACCCGTCTCTGGTAGGCGACGTTCGAGTCGGGGAAACGGAACGCGTCCGATTTCTGCCGACCACATACGACGCGTACGGCGTTCCCCTGGACGCGCGCGGAACCCCCTGTCGCGCTATGGCATGTCCGCGCTGTCACCTCAGGATTCCCGCTTCTTCCGTCGACTCGCCCGCGATCTTCATGTCGATCGTCGGAGCGCCCGCGTGCGGAAAATCATATTATCTGGCGTCCTCGACCTGGTCGTTGCGCCGCGCCTTGCCTTCGAGGTTTAAGATCAACTTCACCGACGCCGATCCGAGTATGAATCATCGGCTCCAGGAATACGAGTCGCTTCAGTTCCTTAACGAAGGGGGCGGACTCGTTCGCATTGAGAAGACGGAAGAGCAGGGCGACCTCTATGACGCGGTTCGGTTCGGGGAACAGACGGTCATTTACCCCCAGCCTTTCGTTTTCCTTGTCGGAAAATCGAACGGCGCGGAGCAGAACGTCGACGTCGACAAGAATTATTCCCGGATGATCTGCCTTTACGACAACGCCGGCGAAAGTTATCTTCCGACGAGCGACATTGCGTCGAATCCTGTGACGCGACATCTAGAGAAGAGCAAGTGCGTTTTCTTCCTCTTTGACCCTACGCAGGACGCGCGGTTCCGACGAGAATTGATTCGTCGCCACGGCGACCCAAAATTGATCGACGCGTCGTCTTCCGTCTCGGGTAGAGCGACGCTTCGTCAGGAGACGGTCTTTGCTGAAACGACGCGTCGCGTGCGATCGTTGCGTCGTATGACGACGAACGATCGTTTTGAGGATCTCTTGATCGTCATTGTTTCGAAGGTCGACGTGTGGATTCGCCTTGCGCCGGAACTCGCGAGACTTCTGACGAAGGAACCTTACTCTCGCGCGAGCGGCACAGATGTTTACGGTCTGCGCAGCGACAAGATCGAGCGCGCAAGTTACATCACTCGCGAGCTTCTCGCTCAGCTGACCCCCGAGTTCGTTTCCGCCGTCGAGAACTTTGCGTCGAACGTCGTTTATATCCCCGTGAGCGCGACGGGGGTCGCCCCGACGGTCGATACGGTCGCGAAGAAGACCGGTTTCCGCGTCGAGGATATGAAGCCGGTCTGGGCGACCGCGCCGATGCTTTACGCTTTGCGTCGACTCGCGCCCGACCTGATAGCTAGCGGTCGCGTCAGCGGCAAGACCAGTGGATAGCGGATATTTCGCAAGCGTCGCGCGTTCATTTCCGCTTGCGAAATTCCCTCGTTCTGGATTGCAGGATTCCTGCGCTTCGTTGTAATCGAAAGAAAAAGAGAGATGGCGTCGCAACTTGTTTACACATCGTCCCCGAAAGGGCTCAAGCCCGGCTCTTTTGGTTTCTGCGTTGTCGCCTGTACGCGCGGGATGAATGAGCGGACGATCGCCTCTCTCGAAACGCTCGCCGGATACCGCCGAGTCTTTACAGATCAGAGCGCCGCGTCTCGCAATCCGACGGCGTACTCCCATCTTCTCTTCGAGACGCCCGGGGGCGTCTTGCGGATCCTCTCGCGCGTCGCGGACGCCGGTCTCGATTATTCCGGACGCACGAATAAGATAGCGTCCTTTTTCAACGTTCATCCGTCGGAGCTTGTTGCGCCCGGCCCCGCCGCGCTTTTCTACCAGCCCGGTCTTTTCGTTACGGAGTGGACGACCTCAGATTCGCCTCGATATTTCGATGAGGAGACGGTTCTTCCAACGGTCGTTTCGACCCCGCGCGGCTGCGACGAATGGCGCCGCGTCGCCGGCGACCCTTCTTGGGCCGGCGTCCTTGCCGCGACCGTCTTCTCTCGCAAGCCCGTGACTCTTGTTGTTCGTCCCGACCAGGACGTCCTGCGACTCTTCCTGGAAGCGATTGAGCTGCTCCCGCCGAGCGATCGCTGGAACGCGACCTTCTCGACCTATTTCATGAAGACGGCGCCCGGCGTGACGTGCCAATGGAAAGCGGTCATGCAGGGTTCCCCAGAAGAGTTTTCGCTTCGCGGGTCGCCCGGCGCGCTGCTCCTAGATCTCGCCGCTCCCGGCGCTTTACCGCCGATCAACTCCGTGGCGCGCGATTCAAAGACTCGCTCTCTTATCGCCGCCGCGCGTGGAACCGGCGGCTCTGAGAAGGAGTCGTCTCCTTCGCGATCTCATGACGCGGACGCGGTTCCAACTCCCGTTCCAGACGCGGCGCACGCCTTGCCCGTCGCTCCCCCTTTATCCTCTGACGAAGTCGGCCCCCCTCCGGCGCAGGAAGTTTCCGTACCACGCGGCGGACGCGCTCGTCGCAAACAGCTTGATTACGGTCGCAACCTCGTTATTCGCGTCGACGCGCCGGCGACGCGGAAAACCGGCTCTAAAAGATTTTTCCGCAATCTCTTTGCGCTGGTTGCCTTTGGGGCGGTACTGCTTATTATTCTTGGCGTCGTTTTATGGTCCAGCGGCGCCCTGGAGAGTTGGATGGATCGTTCTCATTCAGTCGCCGAGAAGAAGGCGTCGGAAACGAGCGTCGAAGAGGTCGGCGGCGACGCCGGAACGTCTCAGAAAGACGGCTCTGACGTCGGTAAACCTTCTCTTAAAGGTTTTGATTATGGCGCTGACGACGACGAAAAGACAGGTTCAGCCGCTTCGCCGAAGAACGGCGGCGCCGTCTCAGAAGATTCTGGCGCTAAGGATAATAAGTCGCAGCCGATCGCTACGCAAGTCCCGCCGCGTAATTCATCGCAGACTGGCGCCGCGCCAGACGTGTCCAACCCTCGAGCGCCGGGCGGGAGACAGGGCGCCGGTCGTACGCAGCAGGATATAAAGGTTGGCGGAAAATCTTCGGGAAGCGGAGGCGTCGAAGATAGAGAAAATGAACCTGATCAAGTTGTTACAGATGAAGAAGAGGAGCCCGTAGTAACGGCTCCTCCGAATCGTGGCGCAAGAAGCGACGTCGCGATTGTCGTGAATGAAATTCACGAAGCGCTTAACGACTTTAGCGCCACCGGCAACGCGGCGGCATTTAAAGATGCTGAGAGTCTTACGGAAGAGTATCGCTACAGATTTGGACGCGACGAGGAATTCATCGACGCTTCAGACCGATTTGACGAAATACAAGAGGCGATCTCATTCAGATCCCTCCGCGATTTCAAATGGAACGACGATATTCTAAACGGTCCCAGTCCATATCGCATTCAAAGCGTGACGCTCAGCAACGATATTTATAGCTTCTTCTCGATATTTCCCGGAGGAGTTATTCGATTTTCAACTCAAAATAACGGCCTGAATGAGCCGACGACGACGGTCGATTTTTATCTTCACGCCAATGTCAGTTCCTTTAATTGGGACTGTAACGTTGGTTCCTTTAATTTAGACTTCAACGTCGGAACGCTTTTTTCTCCAGGATTTGGGCGAAGAGTTGTGATGGAATTTGACCCTAACATTGAAGAAGAAGATCTTGCACAGATGGTGTTTTCAAGGAGCTTGAAAGTTGAAGCTTACGCTGGGAACCAGGCTGCGCCTCCCGTATTTTCCAACGTCGAGTATGGACAGGCGCTCTTTGATCGATCGACTCTTAGGGCTCAGGAGACGCTTGATCTTGGAAATTTCATCGGCTCGAAAAAACCTGAGTTGCGTTGCATGACGCCTGGGCCAAATTCTCTTGTTGTCGAGTATGTTCCCAGCGAAACCTCACCCGACGAGTTCACGGTGGAAACGGACGTCGAGGAAGCGCGTGCGATCAGCGGCGCCAGTAAGAGTAAACAGGAAGGAATGACGACGCTTCGTTACAGCGATAAACCCGGGTCTGGAACTTTGAGCGCAGGCGCGGAATATGCGTTTGTCTTTGAATTTAAGTACGAGTCCCGAAGGAATGAATTTGCTGTAAAGTCTGAATCCGTTAAAATCTTACAACGCGTTGACTTTCCGCCCGCTTGGAAAAAAGTGAATTCTTTTCCAGCTGGCGTTTCAAGGGATTTTGAAATGACATTCCGGGTTCGATATCGTACTACGGCCGAACAACCGCTGGAGGAAACGCCGATTATGGGGTATATAACCGTTCCCTTAAGTAAAGTCAAGCTCTGATGAACCGCGCGAGGTAGTTAAAGCATTCTTAGGCGATCGCCGTTGTTAACCCCGGACTGAAACCGATATGACCAACGCAGAACTTGTAGAGAAGATTCGACGAATTTTGGAAGACCCTGAAAGCGCTTCCGGCGAAGAGCAGCAGGAGGCTGCGCGACTCTATGCAACGCGCCTCCGCAGGGTCGACGACGAGTTCCGTCGCGCGCTCGGCCGCGTCAACAGCGGCGAATATTCGGACGCGGATCGGATCCTCACCGACGGCGCGGCGCTCGAGGAATACGCGAGTCTTCTCCTTCCCGGCGCCGAGGCTTGGCAGATCGTATGTCGCACCTTCGATTACGACGTCGCGCCCGCGCCGGACCAGAACGTTCGCGACCGGCTCGCCGCGTTTCGACAAATGTACGACGGAGTTCGCGACGCATTCGCGCATCGTCGTCGACTCGCGATGGAGAACGCGCCGTTGCGCGCGCAACTCGAAACGCTCTACTATATCGAAGAGAAGATCGGCGCGCAGGTCTTTCTCAATCAACAGATCGAGGCGCTCGAAGAGCGGCGCAACGCCGAACTCGTCGCGATCGCCAAAGAGATCAACCAGGACAACGTCTTCTCTTTTGACTTCAACGCGATCGTCGCCGAACTTACCGATTCCCGGCGGCATACGCCCGTTCCCAATGAAACAATAGAATCCTTCCGCGTATGGGTAGAATACGTTCGAGGCGTCAACGAGATTAATAACCTCCGCAGCCTTATTGCGCGGTGGCAGGCCGCCGCGGACTCGCAGGATCAGTCGCACGTCCTTGCGTGCCTCGCCGAATATCGAAACGGTGAATTTTCGCGCGCCGCAGCGTTTGTGACCACGGACGAGACGAACCAGCTGACGATCCTTGTCGATTATGCGCTCAAAGTCGAGCGTCAGCACGCGCTTGCCAACGAAGCGCGGCGAAAAATTGAAGCGTTGCGCAGCGCTCTCCTTCGCGCGAACGCCGACGCGGATAAGCTCCACGACCTCTTCGAAGCGGCGACGATCGCCGCCGACAACGCTGGAACAATGGTTCCGCCCGACGTTGAAAGCGACTGCCGCAAGCAGATCGCCGCGCATGCGATTCAGTCTCGTCGCCGTCGAATCGCGATGGTGACTTTTTCGCTCGTTGCCGTCGCCTTTTTCGGGACCCTCGCGACGCTCTCGATCCTGCGAACTCGTACCGTTCGCGACTCCCGCGCCGCCGCCGACGCGATTATGACGCAGCTCGACTCTTTCGAACGACGCGAATCCGACTCCGCCGCCGCGCTCGCCGCCGTCTCCTCGCTCGTCGATCGCTACGCCAATGAACGCCCCAATTTCAATCGTGTCCCTGAATATTCCGCCGCCGTCGAACGATTCGCGAGCCTCGACTCCGCTGAAAAGGAACGTATCGCGGAAATTGAGACGCTCGTCGACGAGATAGACGACGCCCATGAGAAGGGGAATTCCAACTCTTCCGCCGTTGAAAGGCTCAAAAAACTACTCCTCAACGATCGGGAAAAGGAACGATACGACTACGCTCGTCGCTATCGCGAGGACAATAATCTCGCGAACGCCAAGAATTCTGCGAATACCGATCGATATTCGGAGCTCATCGACGACCTGACGGCGAAGGCGAGTCAACTTGTCACAGACTCTGATCTGCCCGTTGCGGACGCGAAGCAGCTCCTTCGCGAGGTACAGACGGGTCTCGACGACCTCAAGATGCAAGAGAGCTTAGCGACGATCGCCGCGCCCCTTGTCAACGCGCGCGCCGCTCTTGAAGCGTCTGTCGTCGGCTCGGCTCGGCGCCTCAAGTTTCGCGAAGCGCTCGATAAGCACGGCGCCGCGCTTGTGAAAGCGATTGGAAACGATTCGAGCTATATCAGAGCGCTCAAGACGATCCGTAACGATACGAAATCGCTGAGCGAGAACAGCGTTGAAGGATCCGAAGAAGAGACGGAAGAGGCGCTCAACGTCGCGCTCGACGCCGCGCTTGAAGACGTCGAGAACGCCGCTGGCGCCGCCGCATGGAACCGTTTCTCCTCTTCATGGGGCTCCGTGAATGAAACGGCGCAATCTCTTTCCGCCTCCAACTCGGCTGCGGTTGCCATGAAGGCGATGCGGCTCGATTTCGCGCCCGAATTTTCGGACTATAAAAAAGCCCGAGAGGCGTTGGACCGGTTTGCGCAGCGCGGGGGCTATGACGCCGCCGCTAAAGCGCTCCTCGCGGGGTTCCGGAAATACCACATTCCGACGTGGGTCGTTTACGATCGTGAGAACGAACGGTATTTCTACCTGACCTCCGACCCTGCCAACGGTCGATCGAGGTTGAGCTACCTCGCCGACTCCGACGGTAGCGTGAGGGAATTCGTCGCCGACGAAATTGACGAATCCGCGTTTGCCTCGGTTACTCCGTCCGTCCAGTCGATGCTTTCGCAACGAATTGAGGAGACGCTTGGCGCCGCGCCGACGCCAGAAGGGTGGATCGATTTCGTCGAATTGGCCATACAGACGCTCGATTCGGCGCCCGAAACGACGCTTGACCCCGTCGTTAAGCTCCAGCTTATCGCGTTCGTCGTCGATTCCGCAAACTCTTATCCCGGCTTCGACGCCGCCGCGCGGTGGCTTGAACAGGTTCGGAAGGACAAGGACTTTGACTTTGCCGTCAACGCGTATCAGCCTGGCGCGGCGCTCCTGGAACAGCGTGAAGCCGCTCGCCGCGCGCTTCGCGACGCGCCCGACTTCAGGCAAGCGTCCGCGTCCGCGCGCGCCGCGTTCGACGACGGCGAACGCTCCTACGTCTCCGAGTATCGCTGGGTTGGGTATCTCGACGTCGTCGACGCCGGCGCGACGCTCGTTCTTGGAGTCGAAAAATCCGTCCCCGACGGCGCAAGCCTTTGGATAGCGCGCGGCAAGGACGCGACCGCGGAACAGATCGGAGTCATGGAAGGCGAGATCGCAACCTTTAGCTCCAAAAAGGATTGGACGAACTTCCGCTGGACCCCCGTCTACGCGCGCGTCGCGAAATAACCGCTCCATTCCGTTCCTATAAAGGATCGTAACATGACCTCTTCCCCAGACGACAACCACGAGACTGCAACGCGCAACTCGCCTGTCGATCCGTTGGAGGTCGACTACTCCGATATGGTCGTCCCCTATTCCGAGTTGGGCGATACGCAGAGGTCGACGGAGTTGTTTCAACGAGTCGAACGCGGCAGTCGCAAGCTCAATTTCCTCACGATCGCGAACGCGAACGCGACGGCGTTCCTTTACGCGATCTTTTTGTTGGCCCATTTGTTCTTCATGGCCAATGGAGAATGGCTCGTCCTCGGCCTTCTTGGCGTCGGATTCGGCGCGCTCAAGATCGCTGGCGCGGCGTTCCTCTATCGGTACTGGAAGTTGATTGCTCTCGATCGTGATCGCGACAATCCTCTGAAAATTGCGTTAGTCAGTCTTGCGCCAATTTTCGACCTCTGGTGGTTCCGCATGGCGTATAAGCGCGGCGCGGATCGTGGAATGGAGACGATTCAAAGAATTGACGGCAACCGTATGGGATATCGCAACCCGTCGCTCCTTGCGAGCGGCGCGTTCATCGCGTCGTTCGTCGCCTACGCCGTCTATGCCTTTGTGGCGATCTACTTCATCGTCGAAGATATAAACGTGGAGGATCTTTCCTACGCCTTCAGCGTGGCGATCCTTCTGATGGGGACGTTTAGCAGATTTGCCGAGGTCATATGGCTCCTTGTTCTAGGGCTCGTCGCCCTCATGACGGCGCTCGCGCTGCGACTTGCGCTAGTCCTGCAGATGGGCAAGATGGCGAATTATGTCAACGACGTTCGACTTTACAGCGACGAGGACTCCGACTAGCAGCTCGCAACGGTCAGAGCGCTCGACGCTTTGATCGCCGTCTGCAAAATTTGATTCAGAACGACGCGCGACGCCGCGGTTCGATGGGATATTGTTGAGAGAATGTACAATGGCAAAATATTACATCAAGATCGTTGGTCGCGCCTTTGGACCGGTGGAGGCGGAGCGGATCCTACATATGGTCGCCGACGGGAAACTGACTCGAACTTCGGAAATTTCCGCTAACAGAGTCGACTGGTTTCCGATTCAGGAAGTTCCAGAATTCCACGGCGCATTTGGCGCGTCGAGCGCCGGCGCCGGGTCCGGCTCGCATGACGAAGCGCCCGTCTGGTTCGTGACGACCAACGGTCTGGACCAGCGCGGTCCGATGACGCGCGAAGAGGTCCTTGACGGCGTCAGCAGCGGCCAGATTCCGCCGACCGCTCGCGCCTGGCGCCAAGGCGACCCGCCGCGGGAACTCGGCGAAATCCCCGCCTTTGCCTCCGCGATGCGCAGCAACGCCGAGAAAAAGGAATGGTACTACAGCGCCGACGGTCAGACGGGCTACGGCCCCTATACCGTCTCTGAAATTCTCTCCTTTGTCGAACGCGGCGTCGCGAACTTCGATTCGCTCGTCTGGCGTCAGGGCGAAAGCTCGCGCCCTATGCGCAGCGAACCGGCGTTCATGAAGAGCCATGACCCCGCGCCCAGCGCGGTCGCCCCAACTAGCGTCGCTGCGGCGCCCGTTATTGATCGCAGCGCCGGCGGTGGCGCCGGAACCGACGGGTTTTCTCCACGCCGCGCTGCGCAAGTTAATAGCAGCTTGAAGCGATGGCGCTTGCTTATTTTGATCGGATTTATTACCGCTGTCTCGCTCTGGCTGCTTGCTTTAGCGGCTTTTCTTCTCGGGACCGGATTGCTTGTCAATGGGGGAGCGGAAGACAGTTCCCTTGACCTTACGTTGTCAGAGATGCAAGGCCTCGATAAAATGATATTGGCCCCTATGCTTTTGGGCGTCGCCTCGATCGTCCTTAAGTTGGCTTTTTTCGTACGGATAGGATTTACTTATTCTTTTTGGTCTTCAATTCCAAAGAGTTATGCGCGAACGACACGTCTGAAGGCCGCTCTGTTTCTCCTGATTCCAGTTTTTCGATATTACTGGAATTTTGTCGCTTATGACGACGGTATGCGCGATCTCGACGCGGCGCTCCGTGACTATCAGCGTCGGGGATTAAATCAAGGAGAAGAACCCAGGAAGTTTAAACCCGGAGCAGGGCTGTTCTATGCAATCTACGAGATTCTTCCATTCGCGATCTTATTGTTCCTATTACTGACCGTTGGATTGGCGACGTTTACCGCGGTGGCGCTCTTTATTTCTATCTGTCTCTATCCGTTTTTTGCGGTTGGCAGGTTACTCGTCTTCTACATTTGCTCGTCCGGAATGGCGTCCGCTGCGATGCAGATGAACTGCTGGCGCGCGGGCGTCCCGTCTTCGGTTCCCGATCGTCGGCAACCGCGCGTTACGCTTGACGACATCATGAATTCGTGATTCCTCGAACGCTCTTGTCGAAAAGGACGTTTGGGGGTATACTTCCCCTTACGTATTTCGCTTTTATCGCGCGCCGACGCGCGTCGCGGGAAGCGTCGGTTTAACAGCCAGTTCGGATCGGCGACGCGTCGATCCACACGTCATGCCGTCGCGTTGGGCGGCGCCTTCAGTTTAAGGAACGCCTTTGTGTCGAGTCCGAAACACAGTCTTACGTTTGAACGTCCGATCGTCGAGATGGAGGCGCGTCTCGAAACGTTGCGCGGCTCCGCGAATTCCTCCGAGGTGCGCGACGAAATCCAGCGTCTGCGCGTAGGACTCGCCGAGCTGACCAGGACGGTCTATGCGAATCTCTCAGCGTGGGAGACGGTCGAGGTCGCGCGTCATCCTGAGCGTCCTCAGGCGCTCGATTACATCGATCTTATCTTTGACGAGTTCGTCGAGCTCCACGGCGACAAGGTTTTCGGCGACGACCGCACGGTCCGCACCGGTTGGGCGCGTCTCGACGATTTTCGCGTCCTTGTCGTCGGTCAGCATAAGGGCCGTAACTTTAAAGAGCGACAGGAATGCAACTTTGGGTGCGCCAAGCCCGAGGGATATCGTAAAGCGGTTCAGAAGATGCGTCTCGCCGCGAAGTTTGGACTGCCAATCGTCACGCTTATCGACACGCCTGGCGCCTATCCGGGCAAAGATTCGGAAGAACGTGGAATAGCGCAAGCGATCGCCGAATCGATGGCGGAAATGTCGCTCCTTAAAACTCCGATCGTGAGCGTTCTGATTGGCGAAGGCGGCAGCGGCGGAGCTATTGGAATTGGGGTCGGCGACTGCGTCGCGATGCTCCAGTATTCTTATTACAGCGTTATCAGTCCCGAGGGTTGCGCCGGGATTCTTTGGCGCGACCGAAATTGCAAGGATAAAGCGGCGGAGGCGCTCAAATTCACGTCTCGTGATCTCTATCGTCTGGGGATCGTCGACGACGTCATCGAGGAGCCTCTCGGCGGCGCGCACCGCGACCACCGCATGGCGGCGCTCAACCTCAAGAAATACCTTCGCGCCAAGCTCCGCGAGCTAGCTAAAGTCCCGGCCGACCAGCTCGTCGCGGCGCGGTACGACCGATTCCGCAAGATTGGCGTCTTTCTCGAGGAAGCCGCCGACGCAGCGTCTGGATCCGACTTGGAAGACGAAGGCAAGCCGTCTCCAGATAAATAAACGCGTCTTTCGCGCAACGTCCCCATGTTAACGAAGCTCAAGACCTTTTCACTCCTCGGCGCGACTTCCTTTCCTGTCGACGTCGAGGTCGCCATATCGCCAGCGCCCGAGAACTCGGGCTTCGGTTTTGGCGACGATGCGAAAACGACGATCGTTGGGATGGCGAAGACGGTCGTTCGCGAGAGCGCTTTCCGCGTCCGGCTCGCGCTTGAACATTCCGGCTTTCCGCCTCCGCGCGGCTCAATCGTCATCAATCTCGCGCCCGCCGATATGCCGAAGCAGGCCGCCTCTTTCGATCTGCCGATTTCCATTGGGCAGATATCTTCTTCCGGACTCGCGCGCTTCGATTCTCTTCACGAATACGCCATGATCGGCGAGCTTGATCTCGACGGGCACACGCGACCGTGCCGCGGAGTTCTCTCAGCGGCGCGCGCGGCGAAAAAACTTGGACTGCGCGGACTCCTCGTGCCGGTCGCCAACGCGGAGGAAGCGGCGCTCGTCCAGGGGATCGAGGCGATTCCGATCGCAACGCTCAAGGAAGCGGTTCTCTTCCTGCAGGGGCGGCTCCCTATCGCGCCGACGCCGGGGCTTACCGGTTCTGAATTCGACGAGTTCGCGAAATATGAGATCGATTTCTCGGAGGTCCGAGGTCAGGAGACGGCGAAGCGCGCCATGACGATTGCGGCGGCGGGCGGCCACAACGTGCTCATGTTCGGATCTCCTGGCGCCGGCAAGACGATGCTTGCGAAGCGTCTCGTCACGATTCTTCCGCCGATGACGCTTGAAGAATCGCTCGAAACGACCGAAATCTATAGCGCGCTCGGCAGGCTTGACGGTCGCGCGCTCATTGCGACGCGCCCCTTCCGCGAACCGCACCATTCGATCAGCGAGCCGGGCCTCATTGGCGGCGGCGCGTTCCCGACGCCCGGCGAAATCAGCCTCGCCAACAACGGCGTTCTCTTTCTCGACGAGCTGCCGGAGTTTAACCGCAAAACGCTCGAAGCGCTCCGTCAGCCCCTTGAGGACCGCGTCGCGCGGATTACTCGCTCGAACCAGACGGAGACCTTCCCTTCAGATTTCATCCTCATTGCCGCGATGAACCCGTGCCCCTGCGGATTCCGAACCGACCCGAGACGCAAATGCCGTTGCACCCAGCAACAGGTAGACAATTACATGTCGCGCGTGAGCGGTCCGCTCCTCGACCGCATCGACGTGCACATCGAGACGCTCCCAGTTTCCTATCAGGAGCTTTCCTCGACGGAGCCGCAGACGACGAGCGCAGAACTTCGCGAAATCGTTTTGCGCACGCGCGCAATCCAGGCGGAGCGTTTCAAAGGCGAGAAGAACGTTCGCGTCAACGCCGCGATGCGGCGCAGTCATATCGAGCGTTTTGCGCGACTCGACGCGAAAGGCGCCGCGATGTTTGAAGAAGCGATGGATCAGTTTGGATTCTCCGCTCGCGCTCACGATAAAATTCTGCGCGTCGCCCGAACGATCGCCGACATCGAGCAGAGCGTCAACGTGGAGTCGCACCATCTCTTCGAAGCGCTCAACTACCGCGTCCTTGACCGGCGACTTTGATTGAAAATAATCGAGCGTCGACGCGCTATCGCGTTGATTTCAGCGCTTTGATCATTTGCCGCGCGACGGCTTTGATGACCGGAACCGCAACGGAGTTGCCGCACTGCTTTTTGACGCTCGTGTAGGGAACGACGATCTTGAAGGTATCCGGAAAGCCTTGGAACCGCAACATTTCGCGCTCCGTCGGTCTTCGCTCGTCGTTAATAAGAATGTAGTTCGCGGACGCGCTTGCGCGCAGCGCGGACGCATAAGGGTGCGGCGTGATCGAGCCGGCCATATTTTCGTGCGAAACGTACGGTTTGGGATAATTGGGGTCGCGAAGCCTCGCGAGCCTCGATTCGCGGATCGCGTCGCGAACGTAATATTTATCGGCGACGTCTTCTTCCAGAACGTCGGCGAGCGTCTTCCTCTCCTCCTTCGGGACGCCTTTCGGAAAGACGAACGGGACGTCCTCCAGGAATCCGACGATGATAATCCGCTCCCTCTTTTGCGGCACCCCGAAATTGAGCGCGTTGAGCGTCTTAGCATGGACTCGATAGTCCAACGCTTCGAGATGCTCCTTGATGATCCGGAACGTTCTGCCTCCGTCGTGCGCGACGAGGTTCCTTACATTTTCGAGCATAAACGCCGGCGGACGCTTCTCTTTGAGAATGCGCTCCACGTCGAAAAAAAGCGTGCCGAAGGTTTCGTTAGCGAACCCCTCCTTCTTACCAATGATAGAAAACGCCTGGCATGGGAATCCTGCGAGAAGGACGTCGAAGTCGGGTATCGTTTTTGCGTCGATTTTAGTGATATCGCCGGCCGGACGTTCTCCAAAGTTTGCTTCGTACGTTTTACACGCGGCTTCGTCGAACTCTGAGGAAAAGACGCATCGACCCCCGACGCTCTCGAACCCAAGCCTGATCCCGCCGATTCCGGCGAAAAGGTCGATAAACCTGAACCGTCGCCACCGATTCTCCGGCGGGTTCGCGACGGGAGATGAAAGAGCCTCCGTCGTTTCGTTGAGTTCATCCTTAGCGAGCTGTGCTGAAATCCTTTGTACCATTAGCAAATCCTGACGTTTCGTTGACAAAATCGACTCCGTCCATGATACCCGAGATTCGCCGAAAATGCGCCGGATATCGATGAAGTTTCCTGAGAATGAGCTATAATCGGCGTCGCAACGCGCCGTAATCGACGTCCCGCGCACGACGTCGATTGAACTGACGCGGCTTTCAAAATTCCGTTTTTTCCAATGGCAGATCAAACATCGACTTTTTTCAACCCTGAGAACCCGGTCTGGGAGCTTTACGATCCCAAGCGCGAAATTTTCGTTGCGCGCGTCGCTTTCGTCGACGGTCTCGACGGCGTCTTTGACTACCAAATACCCGATCGTCTCCGCGACCGCGTCCTTCCAGGCGTCCGCGTGCAGGTTCCCCTCGGGCGCAGTAATCGCCTCGTTCTTGCCTACTGCGTCAAGGTCGAGCGTCGCGACGCCGCGTCCTTCGTCCAATCTAAGCCCGCGCCGAAGTCCAAAGAATCTCCAAAACGGAACCTTCCTAAAACTCCGACTTTCTTTGCGCTCAACGCGCCGGACTCTGACGCCTCGACGTCTCCTGAGCCTGAAGACGCGCCTCAAATCATCGCCGCCGATTCTGGCAAGACCTTTAAACTCAAGGCCGTCCAGAGCGTCGTCGACCCCAAGCCTCTCCTTTCGCCGAAGATCCTTAAGCTCGGGCTCGAGCTTGCTCGTCGGAGCCTTTCGCCGATTGGCGCGACCCTCGACGGAATTATCCCCGCCGGCGTGCGCGGCGAAATCGGCTCGGAAATGGTCTCCGTCTGCGAACTTGCGCCCGACGCCGCCGAGCGACTCAAGGAACTCCAGACTAAACGCGGCAAGCGCGAGGCGCTGACTCCGAAGCAGCTCTTCGTCCTCGACGAACTGCGCAAAGCCGTCGATCCCCCGACGATGTATGAACTTGCTCGAATGGCGAAATGTTCGACGTCGCCGATTACGACGTTGCGGAAGTATGGGCTTATCAGAATGAAGCGGATTAAGCGCTCCAGTCGATTCTACGACGAGCTCGCTTCTGCGGAGAAAAAATCCTCGCCCGCGACTTTTCATGAGCTCAACGCGGACCAGCAGCGCGCTCTTGATTCAATCCTTGGCGCTCTTCGAGAGGGCAGGAGCGAAACGTTCGTGCTCCACGGCGTGACCGGCAGCGGCAAGACGGAGGTCTACATCGACGCGATTAAAGAAGTCGTCTCCTACGGCAAGCAGGCGATCGTCCTTGTCCCCGAGATCAGCCTGACGCCTCAGACGGTCCAGCGGTTTCGCGCGCAGCTCGGGGACGTCGCCGTTCTGCATAGTCGGCTCACCGACCTTGAACGGCGCTTCGAGTGGGATAAGATCGAGTCAGGCCAGGCGCAGGTCGTCGTCGGCGCGCGCAGCGCGATCTTTGCGCCTTGTTCGCGGCTGGGGCTCGTCGTGATCGACGAAGAGCACGAAACGTCCTTCAAGCAGAACGTCGTTCCACGGTATCATGCGCGCGTCGTCGCAAAGATGCGCGCGAAGCAGGATAATGCAATTCTCGTGCTCGGGTCCGCGACCCCGTCCCTTGAGACATGGCGCAACGTCCAGCTGGGTACGTACAAACTCCTCTCGCTGCCGAAACGAGTTCGCGACCTTCCGCAACCTCCGATCTACGTCGTCGACATGCGCGACAAACTCTCGCGCGGCTCTCTCTGTCAGCGTCTCAGCCGCGATATCGAAGGGGCGCTCGACGCCGATCCAACAAACCAGGTCGTCCTGCTTCTCAATCGCCGCGGATTTGCGACCCACATTCAGTGTCCGCATTGCGGGGAGGTCTTAAAATGTCCTAACTGCGACGTCTCGCTTACGCATCACATCACGCAAAATATTGCCATCTGCCACTATTGCGATTATCAGATTCCCGCGCCGAGGAAGTGTCCGCATTGCGGCCTTGGGATCAAATACTCCGGGGTCGGCACGCAGAAACTTGAGCAGGAGTTGACGAGGCAGTTTCCGAACGCGCCGGTCCTGCGGATGGACTCCGACACGACGCAGGCTAGAAACGCGCACGAGCGCGGTCTCGCGGCGTTCCGGCGCGGAGAGTACCGCATTTTGCTGGGCACGCAGATGATCGCGAAGGGACTCGATTTCCCGAACGTTGTGCTCGTCGGGATCGTTAACGTAGACGCGGCGTTACAACTTCCCGATTTTCGAGCGGAGGAACGCACTTTCAACCTGATCCTGCAGGCGTCGGGACGCGCCGGACGCGGCGATAAAGAGGGCAAGGTCGTCGTGCAGACGTACAGTCCTGATCATGAAGTGATGCGAGCGGCGGTGCGAGGCGATTATCCTAGGTTTGTCAAATCTCAGCTTGCGAATCGTCGCATGATGGGCTATCCCCCTTTTACGTCGGCGATTCGGATTATCGTTCGCGGACCGGATCAGCAGGAGACCTTCGAAGTCGCTCAGAGGTTTGCGAAAGCGCTCCGCGACGCGATCTACGCCGTCAATCTTGAACACGGCTACGACCTTGCGAACCCGCCGCTCGTCCAAGATGCGAGCGGCGGAGGCGCCGCCTTTTCGGGGCGCCGCCCGAAACGTCCGCGTCCGCCCCTTGTGGCGCGCGTCGTCGGGCCCGCGCCCGCCCCTTTTGCGAAGTTGCGCGGACTCTTCCGCTTCCATATGCAACTCTTTGGGGCGCCCGGCGCTCTCCTGCGCGACGCGGCGGAACGCCTCTTGAACGCGAAATTAAAATGTCCCGCCGCCGTGCAGTGGATTATCGACGTTGACCCGCTCGACGCGCTCTGAAGAAGATACGTCCGCGCGCTGTTGTTTTGAACTCTTGATGTTATTAGCTGTCTGCGTTAAGTCTATGCGTTGACAGGAGTTGGTTTCAGACATTCGTCATATTGAGGAGGTTGTCGAATGAGCGCCATGATACGCCCCATTGCGCTGATGTGCGCGTTTGTTGTCGGGTGGTTCATCCCGCAGGGCGCCCAGTTCTCATGGACGATCCCCTGGTTCGTGCGCTACATGCTCTTCATGACGTTTCTGGGGCTCAATGTTCGTAAGATGAGGCTTTATCCGAGCCATTTCATTATTCTGGCGCTGAATATCCTCATCGGAGTCGGAGCGTGTTGGATCTTCAAAGTTACGGGCAACGCGTCTCTTGCGGCGGCGGCGTTCTTCACGGGCATGGCGCCGACCGCGTCCGCTGCGCCCGCGATCGCGTCGTTTCTACGACGTGAAGTCGAATATGTCGTGACGAGTCTGCTCCTCACAACGCTTGGAGTCGCCATCGCGATTCCGACGTTCCTGCCCTGGGCGGTCGGCGGCGTCGCGGAGACCAATCTTTTCTGGAGCGCATTTCTACGCGTCGGCAACACGGTTCTCAATACGATAGTGTGGCCGATCGTTTTAGCGCGCGTTCTTCGCGCGCTCTACCCCCCGGCGCAGACCTGGACCAAGCGGTATAAGAGCTGGACCTTCTACGCCTGGGTTCTGATGATCGTCGTCCTGGCGTGCCGCGCGTCCGCCTTCATTCGCGATCCGATGAACGGCGCGAGTCCTTTCATCCTCGTCGAGACGCTTGCGCTTTCGCTGGCGATCTGCGTCACGAACTTCGTCGTTGGGTACCTCGTTGGAGAAAAGGGGCTCCGCGAAGAAGCGAGTCAGTCGCTCGGTCAGAAGAATACCGGCGCGATGATTTCCTTTGCCGTGATCTACGCCGACCCGATCGCCGCGCTTGGTCCGACTCTCTATGTTCTATGGCATAATTCGTGGAACGCGCTCCAGTTACAATGGCTGGCGATCAAGGACGCGCGCGCCGAGCATAGGGCGAATCGCGCGCGAGTCGCTGAAGAATCGCGCCAGACGGAGGCGCAAGACGCGGCGGTTAAGGGCTCGGAATCCTAGCTCGTCGACGCGTTGCGCTTTATTTCGGCGCGCGCCGGGATATAATTGTCGGACTAGGTCGCCGGTACTCTAACTCCTATAAGATGGATTTTGCAATGTCTAACGCAACGCTGAGTCGTTTGGAAGAAAAACTTGCGGAGCTTGAGGCGCGTCTCGCGGCGGTCGAACGTTCGGAGAGCGCGCGCCCGCTCTACGACCCTGGCGCGTTGCGCGTCGGTTACGGCAACGACCTGCATCGCTTAACGGAGGGGCCGTCGCTGCGTCTCGGCGGCGTGACGATCCCCTGCGGTTACTCGTTGCTCGGTTATTCCGACGCGGACGCGTTGCTCCATGCGATCTCCGACGCGGTCCTCGGGGCGGCGGGTCTTGGCGATATCGGCGAGCTCTTTCCTGATACGGAGTCTGAGAATCAGGGGCGAGATTCCGCTGGAATTCTTTCATTCTGCGCGGAAGAAGCGGCGCGCGCTGGCTGGCGCGTTGTCAATGTCGACTGCGTTGTTTGCGCTCAACGGCCGAAACTCGGTCCTCTTAAGAAGACGATTCGCGCTCGAATCGCCAGCATTCTCGATTTGCCCCCCGATTGCGTGAACGTTAAGGCGAAGACGGGCGAATACGTCGGCCCCGTCGGACGAATGGAGGCGATCGAAGCTCACGCCGTCGCGCTCCTTGCTCCGATCTCCGACCAGAGTTCGCAGGAGGGTTCCGATGACGTCTGACAACCGCGATCCTGGCGCCGGAGACGGCTCGCCATTCTGTCCCGGACCGCTCACGATTTTTCAGCGTCGCGCGATGGCGTCGAACTTCGAGGTCGCGATTAATGCGTCGCGTGACTCGCACGACGACTCCTTTGCGGCGGACGCTGCGCTCTTCGCGCTCGACGAGGTCGATCGCGTCGAGGGGATCCTCTCGATCTTCAAAACTCATTCCCCGGTGAGTCGTATCAATCTCTTAGCGAGCGAAATGAATATCCGTCTCGACGACGAACTTTGGGGTTGGATTGAGACGTCGCTTCGTTTTGGACGCGAGACGGACGGCGCTTTCGATATCGCATCCGAGCCGCTATGGAAAGCGTGGGGCTTTGCGAAACGCGACGGCGAGTTCCCCGAGCCCGAAGCGCTCAAGGCCGCGATGGAGAAGTCAGGCGCGCGCCATCTTCGTCTCGACCCCGTCGAGCAGACGATTGCGTTCGACGAACCCGGCGTGGCGCTTAATTTTGGCGCGATTGGGAAGGGGATCGCGCTCGACGCGGCGGTGAAAATTTTGGAGGATCGCGGCGTCGGTTCCTTTCTGATTCAAGGGGGTAAAAGCGGCGTTGTTACGCGCGGGGGTAGAAAGAACGATTACGCCCCGGACGTTCCGCGGCCTTTTGAAAACATCCCCGAACCTGTCGAGGAGGAGCGCGACGAGGAGAGCGGGCTGCCTCTTCGCCGTTCTCGTTCGCGCGCGGACGAGGTCGCGGTAGTCGACGCCTTGCTGCCCGATTTTCTCAACGAACCGGCGTTGACGCCGCCCCCCGACGCTCCGGTCGGCTGGACGATCGGCGTCGCGCATCCGTTGCGTCCCAAACGTCGTCTCGCTGAGCTGTGGCTGCGCGACCGCGCGCTCGCGACCTCCGGTTCGACCTGGCAATTTTTCCGCAGCGGCGGCAAACGATATTCTCATATCATCGATCCGCGCACAGGTATGCCGACGACCGGCGTTCTCTCGACGACCGTTCTCGCGCCGACCGCGAGCGAGGCGGACGCGCTCTCAACGGCGTTCTTCGTCGCCGGTCCCGACAAAGCGCGTGAATTCTGCGAACGACGTTCCGACCTTGCGGCGCTCTTTGTCCTCGAGCGCGAAACCTCGCCCGGTTACGAGATTAAAACCTTTAATCTCGGGCCCGACGTCCTGCGCATGCTGCCGCAGAATTGAGTCGGTCCTCAATATGCGCGACCATGAACCGGCGCTCATACGTCGCGCCAAGAAATAAAACGCCCCGCAGAGGGTAATCTACGGGGCGCGTCTAATATGGAAACGTTTCGAATCGCTAGTCAGCGGGAGCGTTTGACTAGGATTCAGCGGAATTATCGGCAGCGTCAGCGTCTTGCTGCTCCTTGAGTCGCTGCTGGAGCTTCTCCTTGATCGCCTTACTTGGCTTGAAAACGACGGTGTCGCGCGCTTCGACCATCACGATTTCGCCGGTTCGAGGATTGTGCGCTTTGCGCGGCGCGCGACGTTGAACGTTGAACACGCCGAAGCCGCGGATCTCCACGCGTCCATACTGGAGAAGAAGCGCAGAGATTGCCTCAAAGGTCGACTGAACGGCCTCTTGCGATTCGACCAGGTTCAACTCCGTGTTGTTGTAGACCAACCTCGAAATATCTTTCTTTGTCACAACCGGGTCTCCTTACATTGACTTGACATATCACAGGACGAAGATTGAGTTCGGAAACGATCGATCCGCATTTCCTTGACCGCTTTTAACGGTTTGACTAAGGAAGAGCAACCCTCCTATTCCTTATGCAGGTTGCGCACGACGTTTCTTTGATTCCAAGCCGCGCCCTCTATTAATTCCAAGATAAATTGCATCATTGCAATTACCCAATTTTACGCGCTTTGTCGAGACCGTCAAGTCTCCTTAACAACGTTGATTAGGCGGTTTGCGAAGACTGACCGTATCCGTTTCGAAGAAAAAAAACGTGTCGGAAGCGGATTAATTATTGCGGGTCAACGCTAAGTTCTGAGCTGAATATCGTCATAGCTATTTCTCAACGCAAGGGGGTAGCAAAGAGAGCGTTTTTTAGCGCTCGATCTCTTCTCACATTTATTTTCGCGCCGTTATCATGTTCCTTTGACGAGTTTCAAGGCGATTGCGCCGACGTAAAGGAGGGTTGGCGTCGCCAGCAGTATGAGCGTCCAACTCGGCGGACGATTTATCTTTCTAGCGCAGAGTCTGAAATAATCGACCGCGCTTTCGACGAGGAAATATCCCAGAATACCGACGAGCGTTATCCCGACCGATTTCGGGCCGTCCCATCTGATCGCGTTGAGAAATTGCGGAACGAGGGGGATCGCGACGTCGGATAGAAGAGCGTTAAGAAAGAACGCGATCC
Organism: Thermoguttaceae bacterium; assembly: GCA_050949645.1. Classification (GTDB taxonomy): domain Bacteria; phylum Planctomycetota; class Planctomycetia; order Pirellulales; family Thermoguttaceae; genus RUG369. The sequence continues at coordinate 2,274,530 of JBMNGC010000001.1, read as the reverse complement.
CCGCCGCCAAGAGGATCGGCGCAAACGCAATCTTTGCTATCGTTCGCAAGTCTGGGAATCGAACAGAGCAGCGGAGGGCGTCGGCGACCTGTTCGTAAAAGAGTTCGATTCGGAAGATATTATCGCTTTTGAAGAGCGAGCCGTCGTCGAGAATCGCGTAGATTCTTTTGCCGAAGGGTCCGACGAGCGCCTTGGTCGGCGCGACGAGCGCGGTCTTACCGGCAATCGCGATCGGCTCATATTCTCCGAGAAAAAGGAGGCGTGGTTCGGCTGCGTCTGCGCCGACGTTCGGCTCGAACTCATCGACGGTCGCAGGAAATCGACCATGCGTCGCCTGGAACGCGGCGAGTTCGGCGCGGAGCCTTTCAAGACGCGGTAGGAGCTCTTTCCCCTCCTTGCGGATCTTTATCCAACGGAGGTACGCGACGCTCAGCCCAACGCAGACGACGGAGAGAACGACGGCGAAACAGACGACGCGGTATCCGAGACTTGGCGAACCGGAGAGCGGCGCGCCGCCTTGGACGTCGCTGAAAAATTCCACGACGCCGTTGCGCCAGTTGAGGACGATCGCCGCAAGGGAGTACAGGATCGCGATCGGCGCCGCTATCCTGCGCATCAAGAGTTTAACGCATCTCCAAGCCATCGCGATCGCTCGTTGGTATTTAAAGAACTGTGGAGTCGGGCAAAGAGCGACTCGGAGCGTCGAACGCTGGCGCTCCGACGTACGTCGGGTCAAGGAATTTCAAAGTTCTTCGCCCGACCGCGCGTTGCGCGCGTCGACGCCGACATATTCGAGATATTCGCGTTCTTTTGAGCGCATAAGAGTCGTGTCTTCCGGACGGTGGTCGTCGTAGCCGACAAGATGCAGAGCGCCGTGGATCGCGTACATGAGGAGCTCGTCGTCGGGCGACCACCCGTAGTCGGGGGCGCGCTGCGCTGCGACGTCGGAGCACACGACGATATTCCCCTCGAGGAGTCCAGTTTCCGGGTCGTCTTCGAGTGCGAAGGCGAGCACGTCGGTGACGTAATCATGTCCGAGAAACTGGACGTTCATCCTATGCATCGGTTCGGCGGCGACCACAATGATTTCTACGTCGCCGCGCGTATATCCGGCGTCGTCGAGAACCTTGGCGACGGCGCGCCGGATGCGCTCGAAATCGACGGATAGCCGCTCCTGTTCGTCTAGAATCGTCAGTCGAAGTTCTGAAGGAGTCATGGTTGCGCCGCGCGTCGACGACGCAGAGTTAATGGGGATATCGACAACAGAGGACTCTCAATCTGTCAAAGGTTCGTCTGAATCAGAGTGAAAGGCCGGGAAAAACTGACTTCCGTCTTCATTGGGCGAGCTCGTCTCTGACTTCGGTTTCTTACCGGCGTCAGAACGCGAGCTTTTGTCCGACTTCACGGCCTGAGAATCGCCGTTCGAACTCTTATCCGATTTGACGACCTGACTTCCATCCTTCTCCGTTTTAGGACCGTCCTCGGAGTATTTGACGCGCGTATGGTGGCTCGCGAGAAGGGACGCGACGAGACTCTGCTGAATCGTCTGGACTTCGCCAAAGGTTAGACCCGACTCGCGGAATTGTCCGTCGGCGATACGCGCTTCCGTGATCTTGCGCACCAGGTTTTCAACGCGTCGTGGCGACCAGTCGGTCAACGCCGATCGGCTTGCGCTTTCGACCGCGTCGGCGAGCATGAGAATACCGGCTTCTTTCGACTGCGGGATCGGACCGGGATAGCGATAAGGCCCTTCGTCAAGGCGCGCTTCCGGATCCTTTTCCTGCGCCGCTTTCAGCGCGCGCTGGTAGAAGCGTCCCACGAACATCGTTCCATGGTGCTGCTGGATAAGATCGATGATTTCTCTTGGCAAGTTGTAGGTCAAGCCAAGTTCGACTCCGTCCTTCACATGCGACGCGATAACAAGCGCGCTGATACGCGGTTCGATTTCGTCGTGAATGTTGTACCCGTCTACTTGGTTTTCCGTAAAATATTCCGGTTTGAGCGTTTTGCCGACGTCATGGAAATAGGCGCCGACCTTGACGAGATATGATCGCGCGCCAATCGCCTCGGCGGCCGCTTCCGCGAGGTACGAGGTCTGAATCGAATGATTGTACGTCGCCTGCGCAACCTGATTGAGCCGGACCATAAGGGGCACCGACGGATTGGCGTACTCGAGTAGTTTAATTGGAGTTACGACGTTGAGGTACTGTTCGACCATCGGCAGAAGCGCATTCGTTAACACCCCTCCCATAAACGCCCAGAGTCCGTGGAAGAACGCCATGTAGAGCGTGTAAAGGAAGTCCTTGGAAAGGAACATGTATGCGGACAAGCCTGAGCCTGGTCGCATAAAATCGTTGCTCATGAGGGATGAAGCTAGCGAGAGGAAGAATGCGCATAAGCCGACGTAAAACGCTAGCAGCACGAGCTGGAGTCGCGTGCGAACGATGCGTACGGCGAACGCAACGAAAACGGAGGTCCCGCAGAGGGGTATAAAGACGTCGAGTCCGCCGCCCCCCGAGATCGTCAGCACGAGGGAGAGGAGCACGCTTGCCGTTAGCGCGACGACCCATGAGAAGGTGAAGGACGAAAGTTCGACGAAGGTTACGAGCGGCGCGAGCTCCGTGAGCATCCCGCGATTCGACCATGTGACCTGGAGCGAACGTCCTATCATGATAAAGATGACGAGGGAAAGTAGGAAAAGCCTAAGGTCGCGCAACGTGTTGCGCTCGCTGTTCGCTATCTGCGCAGATCGTCGACTGATAATGATGAAATACGCGCTCAGCAGTAATAGCGTATTGAGCGCGAGCGCGGCGCAGAACCGAATGAGTCTCGCGAGGAAGAGTCTTTTTGAAAGATAGCTTTTGCGCTCGGAGGCGAGCCATCGATATTCGTTCGGTCCGATGATCTGGTTGGCGCGTACGATCGGATTGCCAACGTGGAATTCCCGGTAAAAATCCTGAACCTTACCGACCTCTTCCGCCTGGGCAAGCTTCGTCTTGTTAAGGTCTTCCTTGAGGGTTTCGGGCGGGTCGCGCCGGATGCGATCAAAGATAAGATCGACGAGCGCTCGGTCATGCGCGAAAATATCGTTGAGCTGGTTGCGAACGACGAGTCCGTTGCTGAAAAGGACCTCCGGCAGACGGACCGGAACCGCGTCGAGCGCGCGATCCATTCTGGCGACCACACTTTCATCTTCGCTTTTTACGCTTGGCTCGGAGGATTTGGCGCCAGAAGACGCTTTGCCTTCATTTTGTTCGGCGGAGCTTTGGTTATCAGAATTTGCGTTGGAAAGACGCGCAAAATTCTGCTCTTTTTCAACATTGAAGACTTTGACAAATTCCGGATCGACCCCCTTGGCGTATTTAATTTCCTTCACAACGCCGTGTTCTTCAAAGGGCATAAGCGCTTTGTCGAGCGCAGAACGGAAGTTGGCTAGATCGACGTCTTCCTCGAAATAAGTTTGGAATTTTTCGAGCGCATGACGCTCCTCTTCCAAAGTCGGACGTTGAGAGAGATAGCGCAACAAGGTTTTACGTTGTTCCGGGCTGGCGTGAGAAAGGTCCGTGATTCCGAGAATCGTTTGCATTTCCGAGGCGAGCTGCCGCTTGTATTCGGCGAGCTTACCCGGGGCGTGCGCATAGTAATGCGGCGTGTTTTCAAGCGCCTTATTACGATTCTCGCTCGTCTGCCATTCGTCGACGGCTCTGAAGTCCGTATTGCAGACGATATCGCGGTCCGGCGTCGAGAAGAGTTTGAACTTGAGGGGCGGGTCCCAGGACCCGCACAGAATTGTGATAACAACAGACGTGGCCAAGAGGAGTCTGAGTTTCTTGAATCCATTGTCTTCAAGAGCAAGTTTCTTAATTCTCTTGATGAACCCATTGTAATCGACGTGCGCCGCGACGCGCTGTTCGCGCGTGCGGACGCGATCTTTAGGAGAGGTCACGCAAGTTCCCTTATACAAGCCGTTCGACGTGCGCGGCGTCCTTAGACGCTTCGTCGTTTGCGGCGGAGTTTTCATTTGGAACGTCGTCGTTAGCGGCGTCGACTTGTTCCGCGAAGGCGCCGGGTGCGCTTTCGAGCCGTTCGCCTCTCGATGCGCGTCGCAGTCGGTCGCCGACGTTGGCGTTTTGCTCTGAATCCCCTTCGTAGGCGTCCACGATCTTGCTCACCAGCGGATGACGAACGACGTCTTCGCGCCCAAGGGTGAGGAAGCCGATGCCGGGCACGCGTCGTAGCCGCGCGAACGCGTCGACAAACCCGTTGCGGGTACGACAGGAGAGGTCCGACTGCGTCGCGTCGCCGCACACGACGACGCGCGATCGGAACCCCATACGCGTGAGGAACATCTTCATCTGCGAGATCGTCGTGTTTTGCGCTTCGTCCAAAATGATATAAGCGTCGTCGAGCGTTCTGCCGCGCATATAGGCGAGGGGCGCGATTTCGACGCGAGAATCATGAATAAATTGTCGCAAGAGGTCCGATTGCGTCATATCGGCGAGGGAGTCGAAGAGGGGACGCAGGTAAGGATTGATCTTTTCCGCAAGGTCGCCCGGGAGGAATCCCAGATTTTCACCCGCTTCGACGGCGGGTCGTACGAGCACGATTCTCCGCGCCTCGCCCGTCTTGAGCGCTTCGACGGCGCGCGCCGCCGCGAGATACGTCTTGCCCGTCCCGGCGGGGCCGGCGCAAAAGAGAATCTCGCGTTTCCGCAATTCTTCGCAGTATTTTGCCTGACCCGCCGTTTTAGCGCGGATAATTCGTCCTCCGTAAACTTCGAAGGGGTCGGCGGTTGTGATCGATTCGCCGCGCATGACTTCGTCAATCGCGCGCTGCACGTCCTCGGACGTAAGGGGCGCGCCGTTATGATCAACCCATTGTTGCAGCTGTTCGAGCAGGTAGACGCCGCGCCGCGCGCTCTCGGCGTCGTTCGATCTTACGAGCAGCTTACCATTTCTCTCGTTGACAATGACTCTTATTCCGAGCGCTTTGCGTATAAGTCGGAGATGCTCGTCGCTCGAACCGAAGACTTGTTGTAAGACGCGGCCGTTCAGGACCGCTACCGAAAGTTCTTCCATACTCATCCTATTGCTGAGTTACGCGTCGAAGGGCCAGACGTCGCCGAGCGCGGCGCGCTGGAGTTCTGCGAGTTCGCGAGTTCCTTTCTTCGCAAGTTTTATGAGCGCGGCAAGTTGGTCGTCGTCGAAGGTACTCTCTTCGCCGGTCCCTTGAATTTCGACGAATCGACCGCCGCGCGTCGCAACGACGTTCATATCGACCTGAGCCGCCGAATCCTCGAGGTAACACAGGTCGAGCGCCGGCTCGCCGTCCAATAGTCCGACGCTAATCGCCGCGACGGAATCTCGCAGGGGGAAGACCTCCGGGTTCGGTAGTTTTTCCCGAATCGCGACGAGCGCGTCGATGAGCGCGACGCACGCGCCGGTGACGCATAGCGTTCGCGTTCCGCCGTCCGCCTGGAGGATATCGCAGTCGAGGTACGCCGTTCGCGGCCCGAGCGCTTCCGCGTCGAAAACCGCGCGAACCGACCGGCCGATGAGACGTTGGATTTCCGTCGCGCGACCGTCCGGACGATCCTGGCGCGGCTTCCGCGTATGCGTGCTGCTCGGAAGCATCCGATATTCCGCCGTGATCCAGCCGCGCGTCGGCGCTTCGTCGCCGCGTTTCATCCATGCGGGGACGTCCTCTACGACGCACGCCGTGCAGAGCGCCACCGTGTTACCAGAGGAGATGAGAACGCTCCCCAACGCGTCGGTGAATCCGCGCTGAATCTTGATCTCTCGCGCTTCGTCGTAACGACGACCGTCGGCTCGCGTTTTAACCATGTCCTTGCCTTATTGCGTTGAACTCCGTTGTCGTTGATTTTTGAAAAGTCCCTGAATGGCGAAGATCGTCCACGATTCAAATCTCTCGGGCGCGCGCTCGATTTCGTCGAGGAGCTCGTCGACGGTTCGAAATCGCGCTTCGAGTAGATCGGGCTCATTGGATCGGACGCGGGGCGCGTCGAGTTCGACGCGGCAGACGACTCCCAGATGCACCTTGCCGACTTCCGTCGCGTCGTCGTTCACGAGCCCGACTTTGCGGAAGGAAAGAATCTTCGCGTCCAACGCGACTTCTTCGGCGATTTCGCGGCGCGTTCCCGCCTCGAAGAGATCTTCGTCGCTGGAGACTTCGTCGCAATCGTTGATGTGTCCGCCGACCCCGACGCTCCATTTCGAGACGAGTCGCTTTTCGCCCTGACCTTTGCCACGGAGGTACGAGAAGACGGAGATCCGATCCGACGCGTCGGTATATGTAAAGAGCGCGTAGGAGATCAGCTGTTTGAAGTTCGGGTCGCGTTCAGCGTCGCTGCGACGCATGAAGCGGAGCTTGTCGGAATTGAAGAGCGCGTCCGCGTCGGCGATGGCGTCCGAGGAAAATCCCTGAAAGGAGCCAAGCGCGCGAAACAGTTCGGTCGGCGCCACCAGGACGCGTTCCTCAGCCGTCGCGCAACGCGACGCGGCGAGAGCTTCGTCTTGTTCTTGAACCTGTTTTTTCGTCATCTTATCGTAATAGTCATTGGAACGCCACCCAAATACTACAGGGTCGCGCCGCTCCTGACGGTAGGATATTATACTTGAAAGAGCCCCAAGGTTAAGAGGGTCGAGAGATGGCGGACCTTGCGCTGGCCCCTCAGAGAATCTCTGTGAATTCAACGCGCTGTGACATTGACGACTCGCAACGCGTTACAAAACAATAAAAAAACCCGTCTTACGCGGAGTGCAGCGTGAAAGACGGGGTCTATGGAGGTAACGTTTGCACGGAGCGAGGCGCTCTTACTTATAGAGGATGGAGTCTGGGCGCTCCGAGACGGTCGGGACGGGGCGCTGATCGGCGCCGTTGGGCTCGGAGTTTGATCGAGCGGTCATGACGGCGTCGCGATTCGCGTCGGGGTCGGAAACAAGCTGGACCCCGTTACCTGGCGCCGACGGGTTCGTGAGGAGCGTTCTGCGCGGAATGCGGACGACCTCGGTTTCGCGAGCGCCATTCGCGTCGTTGGACCAGTTAACGATGCAGATGATCTCGGCGCCTTCCATCCCGCGTCGACGCAGCGCGTCGAGCGCCGCTTCAAACTCCTCCTCTTCCTTGTTGAAGGTTTCGACCTGCTCGCGATTGCTGAAGGTTGTCGAGCGGACGAGGTCGGAGTTGGGGGTCGGCAAGGGGTCGGCGGCGTAAGGGGAGGCCGGGAAGCGATCCTGATTCGAGCTCGCGACGAGCGTTCGGTCGGGTTGCGCGGCGGGGAAGAGGTCTTCATCGGCCGCGTTCGCGAGTTCCGCGTTCGTCGGATCGGGGAAGGGGAACGGATCGTTCAGAAGCGGATCCTGCGGCTGCGGGATGGGATCGTCGAACGGATCGGAGCGCGCGAAGGAGTTCGCGGCGTCAGGCTGACTGTTAAAGGCGAGTTGCGAGCGAGACGCGTCGGGCGAGGGAACCGCAGGGGCTTGAGTCGCGGGCGTCGCGTCGGCGACCAGGGCGCGGTCGACGAGGTTGGGCTCAGAAACACGCTCGGTCGGGAACTGGAATTCTTCAGCAGTCTGGAAGGAAGCGTTGTTCGCGATCGCGCTCGTCATAGCGGCGGAACGTGCGAAAGCGTCTTTCGCGTTGTTCGGGAACGACGAGAGATTCGACTGCTCCTCTCCGACGCCCATGAGCGCGACGTCGGCGCGCGACGCGTCGTTCGAGAACGACCCGTTGGCGCTCGAGCCGCTGAGATCGACGACCGGCTCGCCGTGGTCGTCGAGCGTGGAGACGGGCTCCGAAAGCGCTACGGTATTGCCGGAGTTTACGGGCTCATCGTCGTCGTAGGAGTCAAATTTCCGTTCCGCTTCCTTCTGCGCGTCGAGCTGAGCGAGGCGGCTGATGGCGGCGTCGATTTCCGCGTCGGACGCGGGCGCGTCGAATTTATTGGCGACCTGGTCGCGGTACACGGCCGTGAGGTTGCGATTCACGAGTAGAGTTCGGCTCACGACGGAGGCTGGCACGACGCGTCCTTCGGCGCCGCTCGAGACGAAGAGTCCGGCGAAGTAGAAGCGTCCGTTGCGCAGGACGTAGAAGCCCGCGCCGACGTCTTCAGGAGCCGGGGGATTCGTCACGTTGGCGTAGGAGACATACGAGCTCTGTTCGGAGTCGTTCTCATAGTAACGCCGCTGATCGACGGCGGAGACGTCGTGATAGTTTTTGACGACTTTGTCGCCGTGACGCACGAAGGAAACGCCGCGGTCGCCCTGTTCAAGGGCCGACTTTTTAGGGAGAAACGCGACCGGCTTGATCGGCGAATCGACCTGCGCCGCGACGAACGCGACGCCGGCGTCAGGATCGCAGTGCACGCACTGCGCGCCGATTCTCACGACGTCGTTGACCTCGGGGTCGAAGACCTCGACCGTCACGTCGGGATAGCTGATCGGATCCGCGACGCCGATAAAGAGGCTCGACGCGACGACGGCGAGCGATTCGCGATACTGGGAGTTGTAATGAATGGTGGAACCGACGCCCTCGCGGTCGACGTCCCCTTTCGGGTCCTTGACCACGACGCGGATCGTCGACGCTTCGAGTCGCGCCTCGCCGATGAGATTCGAGATTTCTTCGGTCCGCGCGTCAAGAATCGAGACTTCTTCTTCCACCGTCTGAGGGTCGATCGTCATCTCGGAGGACTGAGCTCGCGCCTGCATCGCGCGGTCAATCGATTTCGGGAAGAGGAACCCGAGCTTCGGTCGCGCCTGCGAGAGGTATTCCGGTTCGCTCACGCGTATCGGCGGATTCGCGGCGACCGCGTCGCGACCCTTCTGGAAGAGCGTTAGCAGACGTTTGGCCGTAACGTTGACGTCGTCTTTTCCAACAACGATGCGTCCCATCTCCTTGCCGTCGAAGAGGAGCACGAGCGTTGGAACCGACTTGACTTCATAGCGCTCGAAGAGGACGTCGCCTCCGCCGGCGCGTTCGACGCGCTGGATCGGGTAATTTTTGCGACGCATTTCATTGAGGAGCCTGGTCGTCGGCGCGCATGAGGGCGCGTCTTTGTCAGAGAATTCGAGCAGCGCGAGACGTTGCGAGAATTCAGACGTTTTAGAATACGCGTTGGTTTTCCACGCGGGGTCGCTCTTTTGGGGCGCGGTGACCTGCGACGATTTTTTGCTCTCGTGCGCGACGTCAGACGCGCCTTGCGCCTCCGCGCCGACTCCTACGAGTCCGAGAAGTGCGCCCAGGAGCGCCAATCGTCCGGCGCCTCTCATCATATTACGAAACATTTCTAAGCTCCATGCAAACGGCTGCGACGCGCGTCGCTTCGCGAAACCGCGCAAAACGACGCCGCCGGTGGGTAAATTCCATCCCGGAGAAAGTCTGGTAAATTCTATCGAAGCGCGCAAGGTCAGATTTGCGAAAACCTTGCGACGTTTCTTGCAACTCAGCGGCCGGCGTTTGAGTAATCGAGGGCTCTAAAAGGGCGCAGAAATCAGCGACGCCGTCGACTCGTCGCGGTCGAAGCGATCCCTCCTGCAACGCTTGAAATTTCGCGCGATCTCAGATAGACTTATCGGGTTGTCGCGCGACGTTGCGCGGCGATGCAGGAAATTTATCTAAGGAGACAGAAAATGAAAACGATCGACGTTGAAAACGGACCGAAGGGCGTTTCGACGATTGTCCAGGGGTGCATGCGCATGCCGTCGCTCAGCGACGCGGAAGCGCAGCGCGTCATTCGCAACGCCGTCGAGCTTGGCGTCAACTTTTTCGATCACGCGACCTGTTATGGTAAGAAGGGCGAGGCGGAGACGCGATTCGGTGAAGCGTTCCGTAAGACGGGGATCGCTCGAGAAGACGTTTTTATCCAGTCGAAATGCGGAATTTATCCCGAACGTTCCGTCTTCGACTGGTCGCGTCCAAGCGTCCTCAAGGCGGTCGACGAGATCCTCGCGCGCCTTCAGATGGATTATCTCGACGCGCTCCTCCTGCATCGTCCCGACCTTCTTTTTGAGCCGGAAGAGGTCGCGGAGACCTTTGACGAGCTCTACGCCGCCGGGAAAGTTCGTCATTTCGGCGTGAGCAACCTTGCGCCGGCGCCGATCGACCTTCTCAAGAAATATCTGCAACGTCCTCTCGTTTTCAATCAGTTGCAATTTTCTTTGGAACAGTCGCAGCTTATCGACCAGGACCTCTACGTTAACAATAAGACGACCGACGCGTCGACGAGCCGCGACGTCGGGCTCATTAATTACTGTCGGCTCAACGAAATAACGATCCAGGCGTGGTCGCCGCTGCAATATGGATTTTTCGAAGGCGTCTTTATCGACAATCCGAAATTCCCGGCGCTCAACGCGGCGCTCGAAGAGGTCGGTAAGAAGTACGGTATCTCCAAGACGGCGACGGCGATCGCCTGGATCCTGCGTCATCCTGCGAAAATGCAGGTGATCGTCGGCACGATGACGCCGGAGCGTCTCCGCGATATCTGTTCGGCGCGCGAAGTTGTTCTCGACAGAGACGACTGGTACAAACTTTACCTCGCTTCCGGAAAGTTCCTCCCTTAAATTAAGCGAGCTCCTCGCTGGAGGCGTTCCGCGTCCGACTCCCGCGAAATTGACGTAGGGCGCGCCCTACTTTGGACCGACGCGCGCGGCTGGAAAAAAGTTCAGTATAAAACCTTCTAAATCAACGCCGGTCCAACTTGACAAAAGCGCCAATATTGGTAGAAAACTATATATCGATAAATCCATATCGATTCAAAGCGTCGCAATGACGTTTTAAGTCCTGACGGGGTCGTCGGGCTTCAGAGCGCATTAGAGAACGCAAGCGTTTTGACGGACGCCGTCGCGCGATTTTCGTTGGCTTTCGCGGTGGAGAACGGCGCGCTGGATTTGTGCGATTTCTTGCCGCGCGGCAAACGCCTCTTTTGGCGCCTCGTTTATAAACCGTCACACTCCTTGAAAAACGATACCATGATAGAGTTTCTTAGTTCGTCAATCGGTAAAAAACTGATAATGGGCCTTAGCGGCCTGTTCCTGCTGGTCTTCATCGCCGTGCATCTGGCGCTCAACCTCACCGCTCTCGTATCCCCCGACCTCTATCGTCTGGCATGCGAATTTATGGACACGAACCTCCTCGTAAGAGCGATGGTTCCCGTCCTGGCGCTGGGGTTTATTGTCCACATCCTCTTCTCGATCTACGTTGAGTTCAAGAACTGGACCGCGCGTCCTTCCAATATCAAGTACGCCGTTCCCTGCAAGTCGCAGGCGTCCTCCTGGGCTTCCAAGAACATGTTCGTACTCGGCGTCATCGTCTTCCTTTTCCTTCTCCTCCACTTCATGCACTTCTGGCAGCACATGCAGCTCCAGACTTTCCTGGGACGAGAGGGAAAAGATCCTTATGAGCTCGTCGTCGCTACTTTTTCGAATCCAGTGATCGCGATTCTCTATATCGCCTGGTTCGTCGCGCTCTATTTTCACATTTCGCACGGGTTCTGGAGCGCTTTCCAGTCCCTTGGCGTGAGCAATACCAAGTGGCTGCCGCGTCTGCAGTTTCTCGCGAAGCTTTACGCGATCTGCGTTTTCATCGGGTTCGCCGTGATTCCTGTCTTCTTCCTCTACGCCAGTAAGTTCCCCTGCTGCGGATAAGACGGGAAACGTGTTCCCGATCGGCGTCATTTTGCGCCGACCGGAAAGTAAATGAAATTTCGTTCAATCGAGCAATTCAATATAAAGAAAATACCATGGCAGATATCGATTCTAAACTGCAGGCAAAGATTCCAGAAGGTCCGCTCGCTAAGAAGTGGTCCAATTATAAGAGGGACGTTCGTGTTGTGAGTCCTGGCAATAAGCGCAAGCTTGACGTCATCGTCGTCGGGACGGGTCTTGCGGGCGCGTCCGCGGCGGCGTCCCTTGCGGAACTCGGATACAACGTCAAAATATTCTGCATTAATGACAGTCCTCGACGCGCTCACTCGATCTCGGCGCAGGGCGGTATTAACGCTGCGAAGAACTATCAGAACGACAACGACTCGGTCGATCGCCTCTTCTTCGATACGATCAAGGGCGGCGACTATCGCGCTCGCGAGGCGAACGTGTATCGACTCGCGGAAGTGAGCAACCTGATCATTGACAAATGCGTCGCGCAGGGCGTTCCGTTCGCTCGCGAATATGGCGGGCTCTTGGCGAACCGTTCTTTCGGCGGCGCGCAGGTCTCCCGTACCTTCTATGCGCGCGGCCAGACTGGACAGCAGCTCCTCCTCGGAGCCTACGCGTCCCTGAACCGCCAGATTGCCGCCGGTAAGGTTAAGTCCTACGTTCGTCGCGAAATGCTCGACCTCGTCGTCATTGACGGCAAGGCGCGCGGTATTATCTGTCGTAATCTTGCGACGGGCGAACTCGAACGATACGGCGCGCACGCGGTCGTTCTCGCGACCGGCGGATACGGCAACGCGTATTTCCTCTCCACGAACGCGATGATGTGCAACGCCTCCGCCGCGTTGCAGTGCTATCGCAAGGGCGCGTACTTCGCGAACCCGTGCTTCGTCCAGATTCACCCGACCTGCATCCCGGTTCACGGCGATCAGCAGTCGAAGCTCACGCTCATGTCCGAGTCGCTTCGTAACGACGGTCGCATCTGGGTCCCCAAAAAGACCGAAGACGTCGAGAGACTCCGTAATAATAAAGCGCGAGGTTCCGATATTCCGGAAGAAGATCGCGACTACTATCTCGAGCGTCGCTATCCCGCGTTCGGCAACCTTGTCCCGCGCGACGTCGCGTCCCGCGCCGCCAAGGAACGTTGCGACGCCGGCTATGGCGTCAACAATACCGGTCTGGCGGTCTTCCTCGACTTCGCGGAAGCGCTCGAGGAACTCGGCTACGACACGGTGACAGAGCGCTACGGCAACCTGTTCCAGATGTACGAGAAGATCACCGACGTCGACCCCTACAAGGAGCCGATGCAGATCTATCCGGCGATCCACTACACGATGGGCGGTATTTGGGTCGACTACAGCCTCATGACGACGATCCCGGGCCTTTACGCGATCGGCGAAGCGAACTTCAGCGACCATGGCGGCAACCGCCTCGGCGCTTCCGCGCTCATGCAGGGCCTTGCCGACGGTTACTACATTCTGCCTTACACGATCGGCGACTATCTCTCTCACGAGATCCTCACGCCGAAGATCGACACGGACGATCCCGCGTTCGCGGAAGCGGAAAAGTCGGTCCAGGCGAAGATCGATCACGTTCTCGGCGTCAACGGCTCGCAGCCGGTCGACGTTCTCCACAAGAAGCTCGGGCACATCCTGTGGGAATACGTCGGTATGTCGCGCAATGAAGCCGGTCTCAAGAAGGCTCTTGAGGAGATCGAAGCGCTCCGCAAGGAATATGAGACCGACGTCAAGGTTCCGGGCTCTAACAACGAATTCAATCAGGAGCTTGAGAAGGCGCTCCGCCTTGGCGATTTTATCGACGTCGCGAAGCTTATCGCGCTCGACGCGCTTGACCGACGCGAGTCCTGCGGCGGTCACTTCCGCGAAGAAAGCCAGACGGAAGAGGGTGAGGCCAAACGCGACGACGAAAACTACATGCACGTCGCCGCCTGGGAGTACGCCGGCGAGGATTCCGAGCCCGTTCTTCACAAGGAACCGCTGAATTACGAAGAGGTCAAACTTTCTACAAGGAACTATAAAGACTGATCTGGCTCCGTCCAGCTGAGAGTCAACATTAGTCCCTGTTCCACTGTACATTTGAAAGACGCAAGAAAGATGAAATTCACACTAAAAATTTGGCGGCAGAAGAACGCGAAGGCGAAGGGGAAGTTTGAAACCTACCGCATCGACGGAATCTCTCCCGACACCTCGTTTCTTGAAATGCTGGATATCCTGAACGAAAACCTCGTCCGCGAAGGCAAGGAGCCGGTCGCTTTCGACCACGACTGCCGCGAAGGCATTTGCGGCGCCTGCTCGCTCTATATCAATGGCCGCGCGCACGGTCCGGACGACGACATCACGACCTGCCAGCTCTACTGCCGCAGGTTCAACGACGGCGACACGATCACCATCGAGCCCTGGCGCTCCGCCGCGTTCCCGGTTATTAAAGACCTCGTCGTCGACCGCGGCGCGTTTGAGAAGATCCTTCAGGCCGGCGGCTTTATCAGCATCGGCGGCGTCGTTCCCGACGCGAACGCGATTCCGATCAAGAAGGACGACGTGGAAGAGTCGATGGACGCCGCCTCCTGCATCGGTTGCGGCGCCTGCGTCGCGACGTGCAAGAACGGTTCGGCGATGCTCTTTGTCGCCGCGCGCGTCTCTTCGCTCGCCAAGCTGCCGCAAGGGCGCGTCGAAGGCGCCAAGCGCGCTAAGGCGATGGTCGCGAAGATGGACGAGCTTGGATTCGGCGCGTGCTCTAACACGCAGGCTTGCGAGGCCGAATGTCCGAAAGGTATCTCGATCGAGCATATAGCTCGCCTCAACCGCGAGTTCCTTCTCGCAAAGATTAAAGACTGACAACGTCGGTCACGAGTTTTGAAACCATGACGCGGGGTTCTGTCAGTCGACGCGAGTCAGACGGAGCCCCGCGTTTTTTAAACGATTTCGGCGATAGAGTTTTTCCGCGAGAATGACGCGCGGCGCCGAACGTTCAAAGCAACCCTAAACCGGCGAATCCTCAATCCGCAATCAGGCGGTCGCCGCAGTAAGTCTTGGAGACGCATCGTGTTGTCTAAATCAGGTTCGTTAAAAATAATAGTCTTATTGGTCGCTGTCTCGTGCTTCCTTACCACGGCGTTCGTTACCCTGACGTCCGCGCAGGAGGCGCCTCAGACGGCGGCCGAACAGGTTGACGCCGTTACAACCGACGCAGCGCCGCTCGCCGCGGCGACCGCTGACGAAGAGGGCGTGGAATCCGACGCAGAAGCGACTACCGAAAACGCCGGCGCCGTTCCGGACAAGGGCGCAGAGCAAAAAAAGCAGCCCGGTTATCTTACTGGCGTCTTCATTAATTCCTTCACCAATACGCTGTTTATTGTTTTTGCGATTGCGGTAGTCGGCTATCTTTTTGGCCGCATCCAGATCAAAGGCGTCGGACTTGGCGCGGCGGGCGTCTTCCTTGCAGCGCTTGTCTTTGGGCATTTCGGAGTCAAAGACGATTCTTGGCTGCACGTTCATGGGTTCCTGAGCGACAAATTGACCGAGTCGTCCCTCAGGACGTCGATGAAGCTTATTCAGGATCTCGGGCTTCTGTGCTTCGTCACGAGCGTCGGTTTCATCGCCGGACCGAAATTCTTCTCGAACCTCAAACGCAACGCGAAATCATACGTGCTCCTCGCCTTTGTTATCATTGGCGCGGCGACGCTCACGACGATGGCGATCATCCAGTTTACGAGCGTCGATTCCGCGATGGGCGTCGGTATTCTGTCCGGCGCGCTCACGACGACGCCCGGCTTTGCCGCGGCGCTTGACGCGCTTCCGACGGACGAGCTCAAAGACATTTGCACGGTCGGTCACGCAATCGGCTATCCATTCGGCGTTGTCGGCGTCGTCCTGTTCGTACAGCTCGTTCCGAAAGTCCTCGGCTCCAATATGGAAGAGGAGCGCAAGCTGCTCCAGGCGTCTGACGAGACTTCCGGCGAACGCGAGCTTCCTACGAACCTCTTCAAGATCGATCCGATCGGACTTGGGCCTTTCGCGCTCGCCATCTGTCTCGGGATTATCCTTGGCAAGTTCACGATTCCGCTTCCAGGCGGCGCGAACTTCTCGCTCGGCAATACGGGCGGCGCGCTCATGATGGGATTGATCCTCGGCCACTATGGGCGCATTGGGCGAATGAGTATGGATATCTCCGCTGAATTTCTCGGCTCGTTCCGCGAATTCGGGCTCATCATGTTCCTCATCGGCGCCGGCGTTCCCGGCGGCGCGGGCTTCGTCGAGTACGTTGAACAGTATGGGTCCATCCTCTTTGTTTACGGCGCGATCATGGAGATCGTTCCGCTCTTCCTCGGGTTTATCGTGGCGCGTTACGTCGTCAAGCTCTGCCTGCTCAACAACCTGGGCTGCATCACGGGCGGGATGACGTCGACTCCGGCGCTTGGCGCGCTCATCAATACGGCGAAGACGGACGACGTCGCGTCTGCGTACGCCGCGACCTATCCCGTGGCGCTCGTGCTCATTGTGCTGGCCTCTCAGATGATGGTTAAGTTCATGTAACTCTCCTCGAGCGGCGCGAGCTGCCTTTATCCTTCGACGACGGTCGCGAATCAAATAAGGTTCGCGACCGTTTTTTATTTAACCCAGACTTCCTATTCTAATTAACCGGTATAAATCTGGCTTTGTCGGCTTAAAAACAAGATTCTCGTTATATTCGGAAAAAGTGTTGAATTCGCGCTTTATGATCTCCGATAAAGGACTTGCACGCTTTGGAGAGCGCTAGCTTTCAAAAGATTTGCTTCTGATAGAACTCGTCAAGCGACACGGATGTTAATTGATTGGTGGATATAATGACAATATCGTCTAAGACGATAGCAGAAAGGATTCTGCTGGCGCTCTTTGTCGGCGTTGCCGCCGGCGTTATCGCATCGGGAACAGCGAGCGCCGCCGGGATGACGGACATGGTGTTGGCTGATTCCACGCAGGAAGGAATTTTAGACGCCGCGCCTTCTCCGGGCTCTGCGCCTCTATTCACTACGGACGAAACCGGCGAGTATCTTCCGAGTTCAGCGAGGGATTCGGCCATGGAGGAGCTCACCCCCGAGCAGCGGCTCGACCAGCTTCAGGCTGAAATCGTCAAGCTGCAGGAACAGCTTGCAGGCAAAGAGGACAAGCCTGAGCCAAGTAAGAAGTTCAAAAACAATCTCGGGGGCATCCTCATTATGGACGCGATTACCGTCGACCAATCGGGCGGCAATAAGGAGGTCGTCGGCGACGTCGACAACTATTTTCCAATTCGCGAGGCGCGTTTCTGCCTCAAGGGGACGGGCTACGACGTCGTCAACTACGAGTGCACCGTCGCGGTTCAGACAAGTAATTCGCAACGCGCGAACGGTCTTCTCTTCAAGAATATCATGGTTGGCGTCAAGGATGTTCCCGTCCTGCAGAATATCAAGGTCGGTCACTTCAAGGTCGAAACGTGCATGAGCGAGCGCGACCTGCTCATCAACTCGCCCGGGATCTCTTATTTCTCAGGCAGCACGACGACGTTCAGTCCCCACCGACATTACGGGGTCGGCGCGACGCAATATTACGCGGACAAGCGTTTGCGCGTCTATAACGGTCTCTATTCGGGCCGCAGCTTTACGGATTCGGCGTCCGTTCTCGACGACGCGCCGGGCCTTATTCTCAACACGCGCGTTACGGCGATTCCTTATCTCTCGATGACGGGGTCGGACGACCTGCATGAGATCGTGCACCTGGGCGGCAGCGCGTACTGGTACATCCCTGGTAACGAGCAGAACGTCCTTAAGATGCGCGCTCGACCGACCAGCTGGTGCGGAGGAATGAAATATCTCCTCAACAGCGCGATACCCCTTGAAAAGGGCTACAGCGTCTACACCGGGGAAGTCGCATGGCAGCGCGGACAGTTTGGCGTGAGTTCCGAAAACTACGTCGCGAGCATCAAGAATTACGGAACGTCCTGGGGTACGAACCTAGCGGCGCGATATTTCCTCACGCCCGGGAGCTATCGCACGTATAATTACAATTCGGGAGGATTCGGCAACGCGCATCTTGCTCATCCCTTCAGCCTTGGCGAGAATTTCGCGGGCGGGCGGCCCGACTCGCTCGGCGAGCTTGAACTTGCCTTCATGTACGCCTACTGGGATCTCAACAACCTCAAGAACGTCCCGTCGACTCCCACCGTCACGACGATTTATGGCGACCTCCACGAGGTAGTTTTCGGCGTCAACTGGTGGTGGTCGCCCGACATTCGCTGGTCGGCCGCCTACACGAAGGCGTACTGCAACTCGGCGCAGATCGGAGAGGCGAAGCAGAAGACGTCGAACAATACGGTCAATCTTCAGGTGAGTCTCCAGTTCTAACGCGATCAGATCGCAGGCCATAAAAGAAGCCGCCGACCTCGAAGCAGGTCGACGGCTTCTTTATTTTCCGGCGCTTGTCGACGCGCGGTCGTCAGCGTTTCAAGAGCTTTTCCAGTTCAAGTCCGACGTCGAGCCGAATCTGCTCGAACTCCTCTGGATCGGCAATATACCGCGTCGAATATCGGCCCGACCCGCACGCGAGGGGCAGATAATTCAAGGCGCGATCGAGCGCCTTCTGCGCTTCTGCGCGTTCGGGGGAGCCCTCGACCGTCTTTTCTTCAATCGCCTTTTGGAGTCCTACGAGCCATCCGGCGTCCTCGATTCCTTCGCGCGCCTGTTCCGAGCGAATCGAATCGATGATCTCGCCCGGTCGCCCAATGAGCTCTCCGGGATAGAAAATGTACCCGTCGCCGTTGGGGTAGCGGACGTAATATCGCACGCCCGGTTGATCAGACTGCGAGATATAGAGGTGGGACGCGGACTCGTACGGGTCGCAGGTGTACCATGTCGCGCCCCAGAACTCATAGACCTCGGCGCCATGCGCGACGCACGTGTAGGGTAGCAGGCGTTCAACGGCGCACAACGGCGTGTCGAGGCACATTTGCCCGTCCGTGGTCCACCAGATTCGTCCGCCTGCGTCTTTGATCGTCTTGAGCGCTTCTTCGCTCACGCCGCCATAATGGCCGACGCCCCAGACGTCGATATAGCGGAGCCATTCGGGCACGTAGACCCAGGTACTCGAGTAGATCGGGATCGCGGGGTCAACCTCGTGAATCATATCGCAGAGCGCTTTCATCTGCGTGATGATCTCAGGGTTCGAGTAGAAAGGCTCGTCTGAAATATAGAGGACGCACTTATCCGCCCAACCCTTTTCCTTGAGGTGTTCCCAGAAGAGCTTGAGCTTCGCCTGATAGGCGCGCTTATACTCGGGTCGCAACGCCGCGCGATCGGCGCCGTCGTAGGGCCATTCGCCGGGGTAGGGCGCCTCGCCTTCGACGACTTTAGGAGGCACGCCCCAGCCGAAGAGGTAGAAGGCGTTGGGGAAATACGCGACTTTGCCGCCGAGCTCGTCGAAATATCGAAAGGTTACGGCGTCATAGTCCGTCCAATCCGCCGTCGCGACGCCGGTTTCTTTGTTATACCGGATATCAGGTTCGACAAAGGGCTTGTCCGGACTGAGTTTGCGATCAAGGAGGTGTTCCGAGATCCGCGTCATCTTGTCGTAATAGGAGTCGGCCCCGAAATAGTCGTAGAAGATTCGCGCGTCGTAGACGCCGGCGACCTTCGTTTGCGGCGCCTTGAAGCCGAGGACCTGGACGCGATAGGGGATTTCGACTTTTTTCGATCCGGTCAGCGTCAGGCGTCCTTCGTAAATCCCGGGCGTCGTCTCTGGCGACGTCTTGAAGCGGAGCCATAGGGCGCGCGTTTCATTCGGGCGGAGCGTCAGGACGCCGCGAAGTCCGTCGACGGAGCATGCCTGAGAGTCATTCCAGAGCGCAGGGTCGCCAAGCGATTTGGCGAGCGCCGCGCTTTTTTGGACGTCGGGCGCGGCGGTCTCGACAGGGATCAACGGGTCGGGCCACATTCCGATCCAACCGTCGCAACCGGGCGTTCCGGTCGGGAATTTACGTTCCGTCGCGAGGCCGTCGTCGCGATAGTAGTTCGTCGGATAATCGACGAGCGTGTTCGAGACGACGAAGACCTCGGGCGCCGGCAGCGCGACGTCGGAGTCGCCGCGGAGCGTCGGCGCGGAAACGGAGACGACGCGCGGATCGTCCTTAAGCGCGTCAGTTCGCAGAGCGAGTTGCAGCGTTTCTTCCTCGTCGAGCGCGAGCGCGCAGAACGCGGGACTGTCCGCGCTCACCTCGGGCGTCGCTGCGTTGAAGGCGGAGTCATGGAAGACCTTGGCGACGGCGGGGACCTGGAAGACGCCTGCCTTGCCGCCCCCGAAGGCGACGACCTTCGCGGAATCGACGGGCGCAATAAAGACCGAGTCGTACTGCGAGATTCCGTAAGTCTGATTGGTGAGATGAAGGTCGATGAACGCCGCGTCGGCCGACGAACGGAGAACCCCGAACTTGAGGGCCCAGTCCGTCTTGCCGCCGACGGGATTCGCAAGGGACCCCATTCCCGCCTTCGCGAGAGCGCCGTCCTCTTGGAGCCAGTGGATATGGAGATCGTAGACGCCGGAGCTTGAGTCGGTCGAGACAACGTAGCCGATCAGATAGCTTTGATTCGGCTGGACCCTAACGCGTCGTCGCCATCCGCGCCATTTGAGCGGCGCGTCTTCCGAGACGGTCACGCGCAGCGAGCGTTTGCCGAGCTCAGGAATTCCGGAATCGAAGATTTCGTATTTGACGCCCGGTTCGTCCGCGTCGCGCGTCCAGCCCATTGCGTCGGGCGCCGGCGGGTCTTCCTTTAAGGTCTCAGGGTCGACGAATTCGAAGTCGCCGTCGTAGAGGAGATTGCGTTCCAGCGCAAACTTGGGAGGCGTGAGCGCGTCCGAGTCGTTCCCTTGATCCGCGTCGACCGCCTGAAGCATGGTCCCGGGGAACGCCTGGTTCGCGATCTTGCGATTTGCGCCCGTTGCGCTCGACGACGCCGTCGTCGTGAGTTTCTTCTCCACGACCCAGAAATCATTATGCGCCGACCCGACGAGGTCCGCAGTAAAGAACGCAAGTCCGTTAAATATCTGGACGTCAATAAGCCTATTCTGAGCGTCGACGACAACGAGGTCGTCCGCCGCAATTGTTCGGTTCCATCGCGCCTCAATCGCGCTCGGGTCGAAGGAGACGAGACGATTACCAGACGACGACGCGTCGACGCGGATCGTCGCGTACCGACGACCGTTGGGGATCAGGTTGGTCGCGGAGGGACGGAAGCTTTTCATTTCGGGAAGACGGATCGTTTTGCCGACGGTTACTCCACGCGTCGCGCCGAGTTCATCCGATACAGCGGGTGTTCCGTCGTCATTGAGGCGCGTTAGCGACGCGTCGTCGAACCACGCTGTGCCCGTCCCATAGAGGACGGTTCCGAATTCGAGGAGTTCGCCATTCTCGGGCATGGTGAAATCGAGTGAGACGCGAGTCCAGTCGAAGTCGCCCCTCTTGTCGACGTAGAGCATCGGCGAAGACAGCATCGAGTTTTCGCGATTGCCGAGGTGCAGATACCACCCTGAGTTTCCTTCGACGTCTTTTCCACGCACCATTCCTTCGAATCGGTATGTTGCGCCCGGCTCGACGGCGATTCCCGACTGACGCGCCGCGACCCACGATGGTTTCTGACCCTTATCGACGTCGCATCGAACGCACTTCGCGCCCGAGAATGGATCTTCGGTCGTCCATAGCAGCCTGTGCCCGTCGTCGGTTTCCTTGAAGCGCCATGCGTCGGGCTCGAGGCCGTCGCCCTCTTCGAAGCTCAGATTCGTCGCGGTCTTGTAAAATTCGGCGAGGCGGTCAGGGTTGGGATACGCCTGCGCGTTGCCCGCGAAAACGTACAAGGTCTCTTCGGAGCCCGCCGGAACGTTGGCGGGCATGGCGAGGCAGCTTTTTTCTGGAATCGGTCCTTTGTCGACGAAGCGCCCGTCCGGAGTCGCGACGTTGAAGATATATTCGACTCCCTCTGAGTTCGTGACGCGCAACGACTGAGCGAGCTGATCCGCTAAGGGCAACGCGCCTTCGACCGGCGCGTCTTCCGTTCCGGCGATCGGGACGTAAAGGACGCGCTCCGTGTAGTCATTTTTCGTTTCATTTTTGACGACGACCGGGACGACGCGATCCCAGTCGCCTCCTCCGTCGCGGCACAATTGCGACGCGAATTCGCCGGGCTCAGCGCCGAAGCTCAGCCCCGCGGCGGCGAGTCCTACGTAAAATATCCAAAGCGCAAAACGTGTTCTCATCTCTCTCTCCTTTGCCGAAGGCATTGTGGCGTAAGTCGCGTTGTACACGCCGCTACCGACTATAGCGGCGCGAAGTTAAAAGTCAAGAAATCTTGAAGATTCGAGCGCAATAGCGATAAAAAAAGTCCCCTTCCAAAGAGAAGAGGGCTTTAGGGAGTTGTGAATGAAACGAGACGAAGATCAGTTCCCCGTCGTGGATTCGCCGCCGTTGATGGAGCCGAGGGCGCCCCAGACTCCGAAGGGGCTCACGCCGGATGGGTCCTTCGAGACGTAATCTGTCACGCCGAGGTTGGGACCGCAGTCGATCGTGTCGGAATAGAAGGCGACGGAGCCGTCGACGCGCAGCGCGTTAACGCCGCCAGAGTGATAGCTCGAAGCGCTCTGATAGCCCCAGCCCCAGCCGGGGTTGCTAATGTCGGTGCGGCATGACGGGGAGTTCGGCGGCAGCACCGTCGAGACGACGAGAATGCCGGGCCGGCCGTCGGTGTGGACTTCGCCGTGGACGCTCGAGGCGACCTGGAGAGAGTTTTTGTAGACGTTATGGTCGTCATTATCGACCGTCGCGAGGCAGCTCGAGGGTGAACCTTCGGAAAAGAGGACCGTTCCGCCTTTAATGCGGTTCGTGCCGGCGCGCTGGCCGCAGCACGCTTCGATGACCGCGAGCGTATTCGACGTCCCGTCCACTATCGACGCCATGGTGTTGCACTTGAGAAGGTTCAGGTCGCTGCGCCCGAGACCGCCGGGGAAGAATCCGCGATCGGTGACGGCATTTTCGAAAACAGAGATCGTCGCGTCGCCTTGTGAACCGGAGTAGGAGCCGCGTTGCGCGTTGCTAATGTGAGACTGAGAGATACCGGCAGGATCGGAGGGACACCCCAGTCCGGGGATCAGGCCCTGGAACTCGGCTGCGGAGCACCGCCAGACCTTGCCCCATCCGTCGAAGTTGTGACTCTCGTCCCCTTCCGCGAGCACGCTCTGGTACCGCGCGCTCTGTTCGATGAAGGGATAAAGGGGGACGTAAAAGCTCACGCAGCCCCACGCGGCCCAGATCGGGTCATGGCTAGGAGAGGTGCGGAGCGGCGGGAAGTAATTGTTCGTGTCGTGATAGTTCTGGAGCGCGAGTCCAATCTGCTTGAGATTGTTCGTGCACTGCATTCGTCGCGCGGCCTCTCGAGCCGCCTGGACGGCGGGGAGAAGAAGGCCGATCAGAATACCGATAATAGCGATGACGACAAGGAGCTCCACGAGCGTGAAGCCGCGTCGTTTTTCAAAAAGGCGAGTCATAGTAAATCTCCGATAATAAAAGGCCGCGCATTTAGCGCCAGTCAGGGCTTAGAAAAAGCGTCGCTTTGCGCGTAGATCAACTGGCGGCGATGGAAAAACGTCCAACGCCAAATGGTGGAACGCCACGTTGATCGGTCGACGTTCTCCCAAGCTTGTCTTCATCTTTCTGATGACGCCACAATAGGGAGAGTCCCTACTGTAGTGTAGACATTTTTTCTATTTTGTAAAGTTTTTTTTGCGTCTGTCATTTATTTTTCAGAAAATCACTTGAGAAATCCGAGCGCAAAAAAAGCCCCCTTCCGGATGGAAGAGGGCTTTAAGATTTTGGGAATAAATCGAGGCGCAGATCAGAGTGAGGCCGACTCGCCGCCGTTGATGGAGCCGAGAGCGCCCCAGACGCCGAAGGGGCTCTTGCCAACCGGATCCTTAGAGGTGTATTCTGTCGTATTCATGTCAGGACCGCAGTCGATCGAATCAGAGAAGAACGAGACGGAACCGTCGAGGCGCAGCGCGTTGACGCCGCCCGAGTGGTAGCTTGACGCGCTCTGATAGCCCCAGCCCGCGCCGGGGTTGTGTACTTCGGTGCGACATGACGGCGAGTTCGGCGGCAGAATGGTCGAGACGACAAGGACGGCTGGCCGACCGTCGGTATGGATTTGACCGTGGACGTCTGCGGCGAGGTCGGTAGAGCTGTAAATACCCGGTTCATCGATTGAGACCGTCGCGAGACAGCTTGCGGGCGAACCGCCGCCAAATTTGACGGTTCCACCCTTAACTTCTTCCGTACCGGCCTCCTGACCGCAGCATGCTTCGATGATCGCGAGTGTATTCGACGTGCCGTCTTTAATTGACGACATGGAGTTGCACTTAAAATTCTTCGAGTCGAGCCGACCGCTACCGCCGGGGAAGAATCCGCGTTTCGTGATGGCGCCTTCGGTAACAGAGACCGTTGCGTCGCCTTGCGAACCGGAGTAAGAGCCGCATTGCCCTCTGTTAAAGAAAGACGGGGTGCGCGCGACGTCGTCGGACGGACATCCCAATGTGGGGATCAAGCCTTGGTATTCTGGTTGGTTGCATAGCCAGACAGCGCGCCATGCGGCGAAGTCGTTAGATTCAGTTCCTCCAGCTAGCACGCTCTCGTATCGAGCGGTCTGTTCTATGAATGGGTAAAGCGCAACGTAAAAACTTACGCATCCCCATGCGGCAGAAATACTGCGACCGACAACGCTTCCAGCAGGGTCTGACGGCGAAGTGCGTAGAGGAGGGAAGCATTGGTGCGTGTCGTGATAGTTCTGGAGCGCGAGTCCAATCTGCTTAAGATTATTCGTGCACTGCATGCGACGCGCGGCTTCTCGAGCCGCCTGAACGGCTGGGAGAAGGAGTCTCCGATCAGAATACCGATGATAGCGATGACGACGAGGAGTTCAACAAGCGTGAAGCCGCGCCGCTTATCAGGAAGACGAGTCATAGAAAACCTCCGTTCGTTGAAGTTACGCTTTCCGAGACGCTCGTAACATTGCTCGCGCGTCGGTGGTTCGAAACGGTTAAAAATATCAGGAAAGCAAGACGGCGGAACGTCGCTATAGACAATCTCACCGTCTATTTTTATTATCCCACTTTTTAACGTATGTTGCAAATCAGTTTAACAAGAACTTCTTTTTTTGTAATTAATTCTGCGTCTGTTATTTTTGAGGAATTTATAGAGGATCGAGAACTTTGGACGGTTGCGCGTCGTTTGTGGATGAAGCCTTCCAAAAAAAGCCCCCTTCCAGAGAGAAGAGGGCTTTGCAGTTGAAGCGTTAATTGAAACGGACGTCAGAGAGAAGATGAATCGCGCCCGGCGATGGAGCCGAGAGCGCCCCAGACGCCGAAGGGACTCTTGCCTTTTGCATCCTCGCTAATATAGTCGGTCGTATTGAGGTCACCGCAGTAAATCGAGTCGGAGTAGAACGCAACGGACCCGTCGGCGCGCAGCGCGTTGACTCCGCCGGAGTGGAAGCTCGTCGCGCTGAAGTAACCGCCATTATTTTGCGGGGTGCCGCCGGCGTTGAAGAAACAGGTCGGGGAGTTCGGCGGAAGAACAGTGCTGAAGCCCAGGACGTGGACACGTCCATCGGCATGGCTGTCGCCGCGGACTTGAGGCCAAAAAGTGCTGTTTTCCTTCATGAGACCAGGGTTGTCTGGATCGACCATGTCAAGACATCCGGCAGGAGATCCTCGATAGCTAACGAGACTGCCCTTGATATTAATGGTGTCAGCGCCGTCGCCGCATACAGCCTCCGAAACAGCGATTGTGTTGGATGTGCCGTCCTTGATGGACGCCATCGAATTGCACTTGAAATTTTTCAGGTCAAAGCGACCGGTGCCACCAGGGAAAAAACCTCGTTTGTTTATGTCGCGTTCGCCAAGTCTTTTGGTCGCGTCGCCGGCGCATCCAGGATAGGAACCGCGCTGAACGCCGTTCACATGGGACGGAGTGCGAGCGGTCGGGTCGGACGGACATGCCATTCCGGGGATCGGCGCCTTGTATTCTGGCCCCGCGCCGTTGTCGCCGCGTAAGACCTTGGCCCAACCGGCAAAATTATGCTCAAGGTCGCCTTCCGCCATAACGAGCTCATAACGCGCGGTCTGTTCCATGTGCGGATAAAGGGCGACATAAAAGCTTACAAGGCCCCATCCCGCAGTAATCTTACGACCGACGATATTGCCGCTGGGATCGGCGGGGGAAGTGCGAACCGGCGGGAAGACTTCATGCGTGCCGTGATAGTTCTGCAATGCGAGCCCAATCTGCTTGAGATTATTGGTGCATTGCATGCGTCGCGCCGCTTCCCGAGCCGCCTGGACGGCGGGGAGAAGCAGTCCGATTAGAATACCAATAATAGCGATGACGACGAGGAGCTCCACGAGCGTGAAGCCGCGTCGCTTGCTGAGAAAACGAACCATAAATTTCTCCGTTTGTAGAAATTGCGCTTTCCGCGACGTTTGGACGCCGGTTGCGCGTCGTCCGTGCGTCGATAGGTCAGCATTGGTTGAAAAAAATCAAAAAATAAAAGGGAGGGGCCTCGCCGCAACGGTTTCGACTCCGTCTTTTTTTTTCCGGCAACGGTCTAACCCAATTATAGTAAAGCGTGATCTCTATTGTAGAAAAATTTGCGTCTGTTGTTTTTTTGGCGCGGCGACTTTGGCTTCGTAATTTCGCGTAGCGTTTAGGAAAAACGCGATTAAAAAAGCCCCCCTCCTGACAGAAGAGGGCTTTCTTTTTTCAGAGGTTAACAGGAAAGTTCATCAGTTGGTCGTGGATTCGCCGCCAGAGATGGAGCCGAGAGCGCCCCAGACGCCGAAGGGACTCCTGCCGGTCGGGTCTTGCTCAATGAATGCGGTCGTATTGAGGTCGGGACCGCAGTCGATCGTGTCGGAATAGAACGCGACAGAGCCGTCGACTCTCAACGCGTTCACGCCGCCGGAATGGTTGCTCGACGCGCTGTAATATCCTCCGCCATGCTGCGGGAGACCGCCGGTGTTGAAGAAGCAGTTCGGCGAGTTCGGCGGCAGAACCGTGCTAAAGCCGAGGACGTGGCAACGTCCGTCGCCGTGGCAGTCGCCGCGGACTTCAGGCGCAAAGTTGTTGCCCCCCTTGATGACTTTATGGTCGTTCTGATCGACCATGTTAAGGCACGCAGCTGGCGAACCGCTGAAGGCGACGATGGCGCCCTTAACGTTGTTGGTTCCCGCGGAAGGACCGCAGACAGACTCCGAAATCGCGATCGTGTTCGACGTGCCGTCGGTGATCGACGCCATCTTATTGCACTTCAAAGTCGACCAGTAGGGAACGCCGGTGCCGCCGGGGAAGAACCCGCGGTCGTTCAAGGCGGATTCCGCAAGGCGCGCTGTCGAGTCGCCGACGCAACCGGCGTAGGAGCCGCGCTGGACTTGGTTGATGTGAGACGGATTACCGGCGGCGGGGTCGGAAGGACATCCGAGCATTGAGATCGGCGCTCTGAGTTCTGGGCCCGCGTCGTCGCCGCGCCAGGCCTTGCGCCAACCCTCGAAATTATGTTCCGCGTCCCCTTCCGACATGACGACCTCATAACGCGCGTTCTGCTCCATATACGGATAGAGCGCGACATAGAAGCTCACGCAGCCCCAACCGGCGCTGATGTTTTTGCCGGTGACGAGGCCTTCCGGGTCGGACGGAGAAGTGCGCATCGGCGGGAAATAGTTGGTCGTGTCGTGATAGTTCTGGAGCGCGAGCCCAATCTGCTTGAGATTGTTCGTGCACTGCATTCGTCTCGCGGCCTCTCGCGCCGCCTGAACGGCTGGGAGGAGCAAGCCAATCAGAATACCAATAATGGCGATGACGACGAGGAGTTCCACCAGCGTAAAGCCGCATTTCCTGACATTAGAGTTCATAAAGCTAGCCCCTTAAAAGTTACGAAAAAGATGAAAGCATAAGTTCGCGCGGAGCGACGCGGCGTCGGACGTCGCGAAATGCCTTTAAACGCGCCGCGCGGCAAAGACGTTGCCCGAACGTCGTTCAAGACTCCGGAACAAAACTAACTGTTTTGATGCGAAAAGACGTCTTTGCGTTCCAGCGGCGCTAATCTACAACTGTACAGATCTTTTCGGCAAAAGTCAACATTCCGCGCTAAAATAATTCAAATTACCGACGTTCCGGCTGGAAAAAGGGGTTTTCTTCTGCCGGGAATGAGGCTTGAAGCCGCCTCGTCTCGAAAAACTTGTCGCGCGTCATATTATCTATTAACGCCGCAGAGGGGAACTTGTTGCGGCGGCGTTCCGATTTTTCAAAAAACATGTCGAGCGTTCTTTGCGTAACGTCTTCTTTCATCAGGACTTCTTGCCGCTTGTCAAGAAAAAGAAAAGGCGTCCGCGTGGGACGCCTTTCCAAGGAAGACAGTATTCTTGCGTTAGCGATTCGATCGGGTCAGAATCCCATCGCCTGCATCCAGTAGTAAACGCGGTTGAGCCAGTCTCCGACGTGGTTATCTGTAACGTTAGCGCCAAAACCATGCTCCACTTTGGCATAGACGTGGAGTTCCGCGGGGATATCCATTTTGCGGAGCTGCGCGTAGACCATCGCGGAGCCCATCGGGGAAATTCGGTCCGCGTCGCCGTGAATGAAGCACATCGGGGGCGTTTTGGCGTCGAACGCAAAGTCGTCGACGATCGGGGAGTCCGCGCCTTTGTTCGTGTTCGTTCCTTCAACTCCGTCCTCAAGGACGTAGGCGGGGTAGACGGGGACGGCGAAATTCACGGAGGCGCTAAGCTTGTCGATCTCGTCGACGGGCTCATAGGAATTCGTGAGGCTCGTCGTTGAGGTCATCAGGGTGAGGTGACCGCCCGCGGAGAAGCCCAAGATTCCGATTTTATCGGGGTTAATCCCCCATTCGTCGGCGCGGGAACGCACGACGCGCACGCATCGCTGAGCGTCCTGCCACGGCGCGAGATGTTTCGGCTGCCCTTCGCGGCGCGGAACGCGGTAATAAAGGACCACGGCGGTTACGCCCTTCGAGTTAAAGTAACTCGCGATATCCTGGCCCTCATAGTCTCGGCATAGCATGTTATATCCGCCGCCGGGACAGACGATCACGCAGGCGTCAGAGGTCTTATTCTCGGGCTTCCAATATTCGTAGGTCGGTTTTTCCGCGTCCGCTTTTTCGCCGGGCGCAACGTCGGGCCAAAGTTGGAAAGTTTCATGTTCCTGGGCGCGCGACGTTTGGGCGCAAAGCGCGACGACCGACGCGAGTAAGAGGATGAGAAGGCGTTTCATGACAAGTTCCTCTATAAAACGATGGAAGGCAGAAAGAAAAGGCGTTCGCGCGGAACGCCTTTTGTCATTGTACGTTAAGCTTGCGCGAAGGGGCGCGCTCAAAAGCCCATCGCCTGCATCCAGTAGTAGACGCGGTTGAGCCAGTCGCCGACGTGGTTATCCGTCGGGTTGCCGCCGAAGCCATGGTCGACCTTCGCGTAGATATGGAGCTCCGCGGGGATATCCATTTTGCGGAGCTGAGCGTAGACGGCGACGGATCCCATCGCGGAATATCCGTCCGCGTCGCCGTGGATGAAGCACATCGGGGGCGTTTCCGCGTCGAACGCGAAATCGTCGACGAGCTGGGAGTCCGCGCCTTTGTTCTTATTCGTTCCATCGACGCCGTCCTCAAGGACGTAGGCGGGATAGACGGGCACAGCGAAATTCACGGAGGCGCTGAGCTTGTCGATTTCGTCGACGGGCTCATAGGAATTCGTGAGACTCGTCGTTGAGGTCATGAGGGTCAGGTGCCCGCCCGCCGAGAAGCCGAGGATCCCGATCTTGTCGGGATTAATCCCCCATTCGTCGGCGCGGGAACGCACGACGCGCACGCATCGCTGAGCGTCCTGCCACGCCGCCATATGCTTCGGGATCCCTTCGCGGCGCGGAACGCGATAGCGCCCTTCGCGGCGCGGAACGCGATAGCGCAAGACGACGGTCGTCACGCCCTTCGAGGTGAAGTACCGCGCGATCTTATCGCCTTCATGATCGTAAGCGAGGCCGTAGTAGCCGCCGCCGGGGCAGACGATCAGACAAGCGTCGGTCGTTTTTTCGGCGGGTTCCCAGTATTCGTAAGTCGGCTTTTCCGCGTCCGCTTTTTCGCCGGGCGCAACGCCGGGCCAGACGTTAAAGGTTTGGAAATCCTGAGCGTTCGCGTCGACGCAGAACGCGACGCACGCGAAGACCGCGACAACGACGGCAAGCGCCGCCGGAAGAATGCGTTTCATGGATAGACTCCAATAGGGGGGAGGGAAGAAGTTGGTGAGCGCTGCAATAACCGGCGCGAACGTCGGTCGGCTGCAAGGCGATATCGACTAATCAACGAGGCTTTTCAGGGTCCGCAGGTTGACGGCGTCCCACAATTCTCCGTCGGGCGTCTCCGCCTTCGGCGTTTCGAGGTACATGGGGAGTTTCTCGAATCTCGGATCGTTGACGATGAAACGGAACGGTTCGAGCCCGAGCGCCCCATGTCCGATGTGCGCGTGGCGGTCGAGTTTCGAGCCGAGGCCTTTGACGGCGTCGTTAAGGTGGAACGCCTTGAGTCGTTCGAGGCCGATCGCGCGATCAAAATTGTCGATCGTTCGTTCGTAGGAATCGCGCGTCGTCAGGTCGTAGCCCGCCACGAAGCAGTGGCACGTGTCGAAACAGACGCCAAAGCGGTCCTTGTTCTCTGATCCGGCAATAATCGTGGCGATTTCCTCGAAGGTCGCGCCGAGGTAGGACCCTTGGCCCGCCGTCGTTTCGATCAGGACCTCGACGCGGTTCGTCTCGGGGAGCTCGCGGAAGATTCGGTCGAAGGACTGGGAGACCCTTGCGAGCGCGTTTTCTCGCGTGTCGTCCTTCGCGGAGCCGGGGTGCATCACGACGCGAGGTATTCCCAGCATATCGGCGCGGATAAGTTCCTCTTTGAACGCCTCGATCGACTTCTCGAGAAGATCGGGTTTGACCGACGCGATATTGATGAGGTAGGAGTCGTGGATGAGCGGCTCAATGACGCCCGTCTCCGCGAGCGCGGCTTGGAATTTTTCCGCCGCTTCGGGCTCGATCGGCTTGCTGCGCCATCTCGAGGCGTTCGCGGAAAATATCTGAATACAGTCGAATCCGATTTTCGCAACCCTGCGCACCGCCGCGTCAAAGCCTGCCGCGATCGATTCATGCACTCCAAAATAGGGCATATTCCTTCCTTCCGTTTTCAAAATCGCGCGATTTCTCGCGACGTTCTTCTTATTCTAACGCTTGACTTTCGATTTTCCACAACCCTACGATTTATGCAGCCGACAAACAACCAGATCCGGCCGGTTCCAGAGTCGCGTGGGGATCACGCTCGGTCCGAGGCCGCGTGAAATGACGAGCGTCGTCGGTCCGTCGACGTGCACGCCCGCCGTGAGCTTCGGAAACCACCCTTGACCCGGCGCGTTGAGTCCGTTCGGGCACAGCCACGGGATCCGGAACTGTCCCCCGTGCGCGTGGCCCGCGAATACAAGGTCGAACCGATGTTTCGCATAGAGGGGTAACGCCTCGGGTCGGTGGGAGAGCAGGATGCGGAACTCGTCCGCCGCGTCGTCGGTCAACGCGCGGAGCTGCGCGTCAACCTTTTCAACATAGGGTTCGGTAAAGAAGGGTTCTCTGACGCCGGCGAGCGCGATATGGTCCGCGCCGCGTTCGATTCGAGTCTGCTCGCCGAGGAGCGCCGTTGCGCCGGAATCCTGAACAAGGTCGACGACTTCGTCGAAATATTCTTGAGAGAGATCCGCTTCATGGTTGCCGACGACATAGTAGACGGGCGCGAGCTCCACGAGCCGGGTTATGAGGGTCCGAATGACGTCGAGTTTGAAATGTCGGCAATCGAGGAGATCGCCGGTCACGACGATAAGGTCTGGTTTTTCGCGCTCAATGGCGGCGATAAGGCGGTCGTTTCTGGGACCAAATTCCTTGCAGTGGAGGTCGGAGACCTGGACGACGACGTAGCCGTCGAACGCGTCCGGCAGTCGGCCGCTGGCGACGTCGTATTCTGAAACGGTCAGCGCGTTATTCGCGGGGTAGAGCAGCGGCCCAAGAAAGAAAAAGGGGATGAAGACGCTCTCAGCTACAAATCGGAGAGGAGAGCGTTTGAAGCGCGTAATTCGCTTACGGCGCCAACGAACGAACGACATAGCTTCTCCTGTGTGATTAGATTATTTATTGCGCCAGAACATTTCGTCCGGAACGTTGAGTTTTCTTCGGATACCGTCGACGTCGTCGCGGAAACGTCGCGCGTCGACCGGATAGCCGGCGGTCGGCGCGATTTCGTCGGGCGACGCGGCGTTTTGCCAAAATTCGTTGAAGAAGCGCATCGAGAGCTCGCGAAGATACTTCGCGGCGATCGACGCGAGCGCGGTCGGAACGTTCGTCTCGCCTTTCGCGGTAAAACGTATTTCGATTTCGATCGGTTCGGGAAAATTCCGCGTCGCGCCGTAGCGGTCGCGGCCCGACGCTGCGACGAAGCGATAGCCGCTCTCCGCTCTTCCTTCGCAGAGCGTTGCAATCTCGGCGCCAGGAAAGCGTTCGCGCAACGTCGGAGAATAATGGTTGCGACCGCCGAGTTTATCGCAGAGGACGAGCGCGTTCGCCGGTCGCGGGGCGTCCTTCGCGTTGAATCCTTCGAGCGCGTCGGCGAGCGTCTCGACGACGAGTGAGGTCGTCGCGTCGGCGATCAGCGCGCTTTTGAGCCCGACGCGCTCGAGCGTCGCGTTGAATTCTTTCGGCTGGACGCGTCGCGCCGCAAGATCGAGGAGCGCGACGCGTTCGTCGGCGAGTCGTTCGCGCACCGTCGCAAGGGCGGGCTCAAGCGGCTCTTGGAGCGTCTCAGGGTCGGCGGGAATCGCGAGGGACGTGTTTTCCTCCCAAGGGGGCGGCGGATCGGCGGACTCGGAACGAACGTCGCGGAGGATCGCGTCGAAGGAGGACGCGTCGCGACCAAGTAGCGCGGACGCGAGCATGAAGGAACGTTCGAGCGCCGCGAGCGATTTCGACGCGCCGTAGAGCGCCTTGGAATCGAGGAGCGGAAAGACGCTTTCCGCCGTCCCGGAGACGGGCGCGAGCGCGGCGTTAAGGCGATCGGGGGACCGGCTGGGCGCCAGGTCCCGCTCGGGCGTCGCGAACGCGAGGAGAGAGTTGGGGTCGGGAACGTCGGGTTCTTCGAAATTGGCGTGCGCAAGCCAGCATGACGCGCCGACCAGAAGAGGCCCGAGATTGGGACCGTAGCCCGCCTCGTCGGTCCCGAGGATAAGGATCCGAGATTCGCGCGTCATGCTTCTTCGACCTGCGAGGTTGAATATCGCGCGATTCGAAGCGCGAGCGCGGTCGCCTGAACGTTGTGGACGCGCAGGATTTCGACTTTTTGAGCGGCGAGAATCGCGCAAAGGGTCGCCGTTTCAAAGTCGAGCGTCCTCTGGTCGGGCGTTCCGTCGGGGAGGGGCGCGCCCGAGTCCTTGTAATATCGAGCGAAGGTTTCGCGCAGGAATCGTTTGCGGGAAAAACCGTACAGCAGCGGGGCGCCAAGCGTTCGTAATTGTTCGATTCCGGAGACTAGGGACCAGTTTTGTTCGAACGTCTTGCCGAATAATCCCAGGCCCGGGTCAAGGACGATCCGTTCCGCCTCAACGCCGGCGTCGACGAACGCGTCGCGCCGTCTTTTCAGAAACGCGGCGACCTCTTCGACGACCCCCGATGGATATTCAGGCGGCGTCGTCTGCATCGTTTTCGGGGTTCCGCGCATGTGCATGAGAACGACTGCGGCGCCGCTTCGCGCGACGACCTCCGCCATTTCCTCGGGGAAACCGAACTCCATTTCGTCGGCAAAGCGTTGCGACGAATCGAGATATCGACCCCCCGAGATATCGTTAATGATCTCGGCGCCTTCGGCAATCACGGCGTCGGCGGTCGCGGGCCGGTAGGTGTCGACGGAGATTGGGACGTCGACCGCCTTCTTGAGAGCGCGGACGACGGGCACGACGCGGCGGAGCTCTTCCGCTTCGTCGATCGGATCGATTCCGGGTTTCGTGCTTTCGCCGCCGACGTCGAGGATCGACGCGCCGTTTTTAATCGCAAGCTTCGCAGCGTCGACGATCGCGTCTAGATCAGGCGTAAAGGAGTTGTCGCGCCCTTTTGCGAAACGTCCGCCGTCGGAAAAACTGTCGGGCGTTATATTAAGGATCGCCATGATCGCAGGCTGGTCCGAGGTGAAGATCCGATTTGGCAAACGCAAGCTCACAGCGTTGGACGGCATTGAAAACCCTTTCTGAAAATTCCGCGCGAACGGTCGTCGATCGAACCGTTCAGTATAAGGCGGTCTGCTTCTCGCGCAAGGGCGGCGGATCGAGCGCCGTCATTCCTCCGATAGTTCAAAGAGCGCGGTTTCGGGCTCGGCGAAATCGTATTCGAAGGTCTGCGCGTCTCGCGCGACGAGCTTTCCGGAGAACGCTTCGACGATCTTGCCCGCCTTCCTCGGAAGCGTTATCTTTTTGACCCCGCCGGACTTGTTATGGACCGCGACGAGTCGCTCCGACGCGTAAACCGGCGATTCGTCGTCGACATAGATCGTAACGTTCGCGTCCTTCGCCGCGTCGCGCAGGAGTTTGGAGGAGACCGCGGCGTTCTTTGAAACCGCGAAACTGCGCCATTCGCCGTCCCCCTCTCCGAAAAACCCGACGCGTTCCGTCTTCGTAACGCCCGGCGTACCATATTTGGCGCCGGTCGCTTCTTCGACGCGCGCGACGTCGAGCGTCGAGCCGTCGTCTATCCCGACCGGACCGAACCAGAGGACGGCGCGTCCTTCGCGCAACAGCGTTTCGCGCAAGATTTTGCGGCGCTCGGGCGGCAGATAGAACGAACCTGGGATTACGGCGAGTTTCACGCGCGAAAGATCTTCTTTGGGGAGATCGTTGAAAGAGCAGACGGAGAAGGGCGCGCCGACGTGATTGAGCGCGTTGCGCGTCTTGAGATAGACGTCGGCGGATTGCGGCTCCCGGTCGTTGACGCGTTCGGCGCTCTGCGGGTCGACGACGAGCAAAATTTCAGCGACCGGATCGCCCTGGCGCCCGACGTTGCGGTCCCAGACTTTTTTCATCGTCGCGACGTTCTCGAACGCGCGCTCCGACTGAAAGGAACCGCCCCACATGTCGAAGAACCATATCGAGGCGCGGTCCGTCAGCGCGAGGCACATTTCGCGTCGCAAGCCCGCGACGTCTTCCTCTTCGCTCTGCCACCGCATATGGGGCGCAATGGCGACGAATTCGTTGAGCGCGCAGTTGTAAGTCGTCGTGCGGTGGTCGGTTTCATGCAAACGACGTTTGCCGGCAAGGCGTAGCGTCTCGTTGGGCGCCATCGTTCCAGAGCCGCCGCCGATCAAACGCTCGGAATAGGAGGCAGGCGAGATAAAGAAATCGACGGCCGGGCTCGACGCGACGCGTTCGTACGCGAGATGACCGCACCCCGCCGCGCGCCAGTTCGTCAATTCGAGGATGTACCCGAAGAAAACCCCGATTTCCTTCCCCTGGGCGATATGTTCCTTCGCGCAGGTCGCGAAATCGACGATGGCGTCGGCGACAAACTGCTGCATGAAACGCGTCGCGTCGAGGACGCCCCCTTCTCTTTGAGGATCGCGGATCCGATTCTCGAAGGCGGCGGAGTCAAACTCCTCGAAAGTCGGCCAGTGGTCGGGCTCAAGTCCCTGGTCCTTTCGCCACCGCGCGTAGGCGGCGTTCCTGGCGCGACTAGGACGCTCCGCGCTGTAGTCCATCCACTCGTCTGTTTGTCCGCAGGCGAGGACGTACGCGTCGATCCGATCGCCATAGCGTTTTTCAGTATGCGCCAGGAAATCGATCATGTACTTCCGAGTCGTCTCGCGCCATTCCTGAGACGCGAGACAGTTGGAGAGATCGATGAAGGAATCAAAAGAACCGTCGCCGCCCATGCCAAGAGATCTCGCCAGCCACGTGGGCGTGTTGAGGTCGACCATGCAGATAAAACGCGCGTCGGGATCGAATGCGATAATTTCGTCGAACTGACGGTTGAGCGAATCCCAGTCGTAGGCGTCGCGATAGCGCCAGACGTTCGGGTATTTCGAGTAGGGTTCGCCGAAGGAGTTGGTCGTGCTTGAAGGGAAGACGCAATAGGTGTGAACGCCCGCTTCCGCAAAGCGTTTCATCGTCTCATGTTCCGGCCAGAAGGACCGGTAGGCGAAGTAGGTTGCCGGTTCGGCGCCCTGCGCGACCACGACGAGGAGAAGCGCGACCGCGGCAAGGAAGGACGCAATGCGTTTGGACATAATGAATTCCTTTCGCGCAGGGCGGCGTAACGTCCGGCGTCAGAGATACTTAACGTAGCTGTCGATATCCTTGCGCTTTAGGTGCATCGGAGACGGTTTTGCGTCCGCGGCGGGATAGCCGAGGGTGAGGAGTAGAACGACGCGCTCGTTCTTCGGGATATCGAAGGCTTCCGCGATTTTGGAATTCGCGAAGTAATTCACCCAGCATGATCCGATTCCGAGCTCTTCCGCCTGGAGCATAACGTGCGTCGCAATAATGCTGACGTCTTCAATTCCGGCGGTTACGCCCTCTTCGAGGGGGTTCTTCCATTCTTCGTCCGTGTTGTACGTGAAGAGCATAACGGTTTTAGCGCCGAAGACGCAGCTGCAAAGGCTCGAGAGCTTTTCGAGCGCCTCGGGGCTTTGCAGGATGTAAATGCGCTGAGGCTGCTCGTTTGCGCCCGTGGGCGCGGCCTGAGCGGCTTGCAGGAGAATATCAATTTTTTCCTGTTCGATCGGTTTGTCGTCGTATTTACGAACGGAAAATCGTTTTTTGGCTAATTCAAGAAATGTCATTTCGCAGTCTCCGTTGCTGAAAGCGCCGCGTTCAGACGGCGCAGGGAACGTTAAGGGGTATACTAAATCGCGGAGGTTCGGTCGCCTGAGGGACGACCGAACCGGTCGCGCGTTGAAAATCAGAGCTTCTTATACAGGATAAGCTTGAATGATCGGGGCTCTTCAAGCGTTACCTTCCAGTTGGCGAGGTCCTTGCCGTCGACGGTCTCTTTGGAGCCGTCGTAGTTCTCGACCTCGTATTTCGCGTTCGGATCGATCGCGGGAAGCTCGAAGGTCATTTCATCGACGTCCGACTTCGCGCGGCGGAAGACGACGGCGAATCCGTCGTCTTCCGCCGGGCGGTTCAGGGACCAACCGCACCAACAGTCGTCGACGGCGTAGGTTTCGTCCGTGAGCTGGTAGAAGTCGCCCATGTAGTATGGTTTGAGTCGCGCGGCCCAGTCAAGGGATTTCTTAAACCAGGCGGTTTCCTCCGCGGTGAAGTCGCGTCGAACGATTCCGCCGTCGAGGTCCGTCGGCGTAAAGACGGAGCCCGAGGAAGCGACGCTCATGAATCCGTAATCGTCGAAGGTCGTAACGCAGTTCGATTCGCCGCCCTGGAAAGGTAGATATGGCGAGAGGTTAAGCGTCATGTTCTGTCCGAGATTAAAGCACGTATCCCCTTCTTTCGGTCCGATGAAATAGTCGCTGCGGCAGTATGAGTGAGCGCGCGCAACCATCTCGATATCGACGCGTCGACCGCCGCTTGCGCAGTTCTCCTGCTGGATCCAGGGGAACCTTGCTTTCATGTTGTCGAGGAACTGATACATGCCGGCGATATGCTTCGCCTCAGCGACGCCGACGCGATTCGGGCCGGCGTCTTCCTCGATCCTGACCCAAAGGCCCGTCGGCTCCATGTTGAAATCCTGTCGGTAAACGTCGATGTGATGCTTTTCGATGACGGAGAAGATCGTCTTTTCAATCCAATTCAAAGAAAGAGGATCGCCGTAATATCCAAGGCCGCCGTAGTTGTAGAAGGGGTACGCCTGGAAAATCGGGGCCGTTTCAACGATTCTTTCGGGCTCAAACCACAGGAGGAACTTCTTGTTCGCCTGGTGGACCGCGTCGGCGATCGGGAGGAGATCGCCCGTTGGGTGCGTCACGGTGTTGACGCGCCAGTCGCCGACGAACCTATACCAGTCGGGTCCGCAGTTCGGGTAGGGATCCGTTTCGTGCGGGGCGCCGTACCAGCCTGCGTCGACCCAGAAGACGTCGAAGGGGAGTTCGTTCGCAAGACCGTAGTTGAGGACGTCGATCATCATCTGAGGCGTCTTATTGCCGCCGCCGGCGGTGAGCGCGATGAAGGGCTCGAAGAGCGCGCCCTCGGCGTCGCGAGGACTGTTATGATCGATCATGAATCGATGGACGCGCGTTTTGAAGGCGCGCCGCGTCATGTTCTTGCGCTCGGCGATCAGGATCGACGGCTGACGGAGCGACTCGCGCGGCTTGAGGCTGAAGCCCGTGCGAAGCATCCCAAGCTCGACGGAGTAATCGCCGCCGTTATTCGCAAAGTACGCGCGCCAGCCTCCGCTCCATCCAATGCAGTAGAGGATTCCGTTGAGGTCGTCGACGTTCACTTCGCAGTATGGCGCGTATTCGCTTGACGAACGACCGCTTGGCGTCGAATATTCGACGGACTCACCAGGCGCGAGAAGTTTGACGAAGGGCTGGAAATCCTGCGGCGCGCAGGTTGAGCCGAGGAGACCGTTGATCGTGACGGACGAGACGCTGGAACTGGAAGGAAGCGCGACCTTCTGAGCATAGACGCGCAGATCAGAGACGACGCCGGTCGGCTCTTCTGTCGACAGGTTGCGGATAGAGGTCGAGAAACGTGTAAATTCGGGGAAATCTTCGTAAGTCGTCGGCGCGACGTCGACGGCGACCTTGCCGTCAGGCGTGACAAAGCGCCAGACGTTCTGATCGTCGTCGTTGACAAAATTGCGTTCAATGGCGAGCTCGACGGGCGAACCGTCATAATTCATGGAGACGGCGGGTTCGATCGCGAACGCCGGCGCGGCGGCGAAGAGCGCCAGCGCGGATAAGAAGAGGGGGAGAATTTTCATGATGGGGCTCTTTCATTTGCCCGAGCGAGCCGGCGTCGCTCGGAATTGCGAATTCTTCATAACGCAAGAGCTTCCGGCGCCATAAATCGTATCGGCGCGCGTCGCCAAAGTCAATAGCGGCGCCATGGTCGGCGGAGAGCGCCATTCTGCGCGCCGACGCTCCGACGCCTTCGCGAAACGGCGCGTCAAACGTCAAGATTTAGACGCTCAAAAGAGAACGAAACGAGCCGAGGAGACTGTATCATAATGCAATACTTTTAATTTAAGGCGTCTCAAATTGCGTCAAAGATACGATAATCGGGGAGGAGCGAGGTCGAAAGGGCAAAATTTTAAGGAGCAGAATGAAAAAAAGGTGGACGCGATGTGAAAAAGAGGATAAAATAGCGACTAAGGGTTGTTGCGCGGCGTTGAACTCGGCGCGTCCGACCCAGCGTTGTACCGCGCATATAGGCGTTTGGCGCATAAATTGCAGACGACCTTAAACTGTTATTATTATATTTGCTTGACGTTTCGTTCTGCAGACGGAGCGTCGCGCCGTTTCAATCGGCCAGGCCGGGACGCCGGAGCTGGTCGGGAGGATAGCCATGACGAGAAATCTGGACCAGCGTAACGCGCGAGCCGCGTTTCGCCGTCGCCTCGGTTTCACAATGTTGGAAATCATGACGTCGGTCACGCTTTCGCTCATGCTTATGTACTCCGTCGCGCGCATCTTCAGCCACGTTGGCGGAACGATGAACGAGACGACAAGCATTATGGGAGCGACCAACGCGCTGCGCAACGCGAAAAACCGCCTCACGACCGATCTTGAGAATATCACGGTCAAACCCATCCCCCCGAGAAACTCCAGAACCGGCGACGGATACCTCTGCTACATCGAAGGGCTCGGCGCGCCCCTTGACGTGCTCTATGCCTCTGGTAGTACCGAGCCGAGAGGTTTTTCTACCGCGCACGTGGCGCTCGATTCCGAACGTTATGCAGCCTATAGCGAAGCATATCCCGACAAGGTCGAAGAATGGGTCGATACGACCGTCGGCGATACGGACGATATCCTCTCTTTCACGTCGCGCGCGCCGGCGGGTAGACCCTTCCGAGGACGTTATATCCGTCCGAAGTACGAGTACAACGAGTATGGCCAGATCTATATCCATAGCGGCGAGCAGGACACCTTTGAATCGGAGTACGCCGAAATTATCTGGTTTGTTCGCGGAACGACGCTCTATCGCCGCGTCCTGCCGATCCTTCCTGATCAGCAACTTCAAGATAGTCTCGACGCCTTCGAACTCGCTAGTCAGGATGAACACCCCCTTGCCGATTTCAAATTTTCAACTGCCCAGTTGACTGATCTCCGCCATGGTTACGGGTTCTTCCGTTTCTACGACGTTTCGGTTCACCTCAATTCAGAGGGGAGACTCGTTGCGAATACGCTCGGCGACCTGACCAATCGAGCAAACCGCTACGGATACTGGAATCCTGTGGGCGTCGGTATCGTTGACGCCAGCAACGATAAGTACGGCTCCGTCTCCATCCATGGAGGGAAGCCTGATGCCGTCCTGCGCAACGTTTGGTACTGGCTGCGCCTTCCGACTCTTCAGGAATGCTCGCATGATTTTTTCCGCGCCGGCGCCCCCTTTGGCTCTGGCGGGGATGCGAAATCCAACGTTTTTTCTCTTAACTCTGTGGATCAGTTTTGGGACGTGCTCGCCGTTGACCTGACCTACACGCAAGACGGTTCAGTCAGTAGTCCGCTTACAGGTACTTACCTCGCTTCGGAATTGCCAATCGCGAATCCGCCAACGCCGTTCATTGATTTCTGGGACAACGCCAATATCTGGACGAGGTTGATCCTGAAACTGGCGATCTCAGCATCTGGAACGAGGTTGATCCTGAAACTGGCGATCTCAGCGAGGCGACGCGGACCGATTTCGTCTTCAATCAGGACGTGATCCTCACAAATGTTCTGAGCTTCAACGTGAAAGCGTGGGATCCTAATACCAACGATTACGTCGATCTTGGGAGCGGACTTGGCGATTCTTCTACAATCACCTTCGACGACCCGAACGATCTGCGTTCCGCCGGGCATTATGCCCAAACTCGTGCGCCCCTGACGAGATTCCCGGAACCCTGCGTCTACGATACGTGGACTGAGCAGTATCAGCGTGACCTCTATCTCTACGATCAGTTCTCGTATCTCTACGATCAGTTCTCGGGAGCGGGTCTTTCTAGCGGCTCGATTTCCGATATCCCGCTTGACGGCGAAATCTCGCCCGCTCAGCTGAAGGACTATCCGCCGCCGTACAACGTTCCTCTTAAGAGCTTACAGATCGAGCTGCGCGTTTTCGATCCGCGCAGCAAACAGATTCGCAACTCGACCTTTATCGTCGATCTGACGAAAGGGATCTAGCGAGCTCGAGAATAAAAGCCCCGGACCTCTTCCGGGGCTTTTTTATTTTCTGTCGACGCTTGAATCAGTCGCGATGCGAGGTTAAAATGCCGTTGCGTCGGAAGTTCTGGGCTTCGTTGGCGCCGGACCGACGCGTCAATTGAAGGAGACTATGATGACCTCAACTCGCGATCGCGTTCCTCATGTTCATTCTCGCCGTGATTTTCTGAAGCTCGGCGCCGCCTCTGCTTTTTCTCTTGTCTGCGTGCCGCGCAGCCTCTTCGCTCAAGAGTCGGAGCGTCGCGCGCCCTGCGTGCTCCGCGTCGCGGTGATGAGCGACGTTCACTTTAAAAACTCGGAGACCGTGCAGGAAGTCGGACGTTTCCGTCGCGCGATTCAATTCTCGTACGACTACGCGGCGACGCGTCCCTACGATCGCCTCGACGCGCTCATGGTCGTCGGCGATATGACGGACCACGGGAACGACACGCAACTGACCCACTTTAAAAATGCGATGGACGACGAGCTTCGCGAGGGAACCGAAAAGCTCCTGTGCATGGGGAACCACGAGTTTGGGAGCGGCAGCCAGGAATTCTGGAGCGAGAAACTCGGCGTCGAACCGAACGCCCGATATGAGATTAACGGATTCCAGTTTATCGGGATTTCCCCCGAGAAGGGAACGATGAGGCCCGGCGACTATCTCTATGCGGTCGAATGGTTAGAGCGTGAACTTTCAGAGGCCGTCGCC
The DNA here is from genome assembly GCA_050949645.1 of Thermoguttaceae bacterium. GTDB lineage: Bacteria > Planctomycetota > Planctomycetia > Pirellulales > Thermoguttaceae > RUG369. Next base: position 2,232,664 of record JBMNGC010000001.1, on the reverse strand, counting down.
GCCGATCCTGAGAAGCCCGTCTTCGTTTTCCAGCATTATCCGGTCTCTCCGACGGTCTACGGCGGTCGCGGCGCCGACGACTGGGGGATGGAGGATCTTCTCGAGACGCTTCAGCGGTATCCTACGGTCGTTAACTTTTCAGGGCACACGCATTACCCACTTTCCGATCCGCGCGTCGCATGGCAGGGGAATTTCACCGCGTTCGGGACGAGCACGCTCAGCTATATCTGTCACGGCGGAGAAGGGGGCCGTTTCGAGGAATATCCGGCGGGCAGCGGGGGCTATGCTGAATTCTACATCATGGAGGTCTACGCCGATAATTCGGTCGCGCTCATGCCCTGCGACGTTGTGAAAAATTCTTTCTACGACTTCATTTACTATGTCGCCAAACCGGGCGACGTCGACTCCTACAAATATACGGACGCTCGATATTTCACCTCGGAAAAACCTCGCTGGCGCGATTCGACCGAGCTGAAGGTCCTGGACGTGACAGAATATGGCGCGGACGTCTTGATACCGCAGGCGACCTGCCCCGACGTCGTGCACAGCTATCGCTTCGACCTTGAGGAACGCGACAGCGACGGAAACTGGGTCGCTATTCCTCCCCAGTACTTCCGATCTCTTTATTACGATCATCCTATGCCCGAGTCTATCGTCGCCGAGCTCGATCTTCTCGAGCCGCAGACGGAGTACCGCGCGAACGTCTACGCGTTCAATCCTTTCGAGCGTCGGAGCGACCGCGCGCTTCAGGTCTCCTTTACGACGGCCTCCGACTCCGTCGACCACTCGGCGCCGCGTCCCGACGCCAACGTGATCGACCTTCGCGTCGTCGACGGTAAACTCGTGAACCAACCGATTGGCGTCGACGATCCGACGCCCGTCGAAATTCGCGGCGACGTGAAGCTCGTCGACGCGCCCGAGCTTGGCGCGACGGTCGCTTCCTTCGACGCGACCCCGGACGTCTTCGCCAAAGTCCCGTGCTCCGAAGAGGACTACCGGCGCCTTCGTCGCGCGACGATCGCCGCTCGCTTCCGCGCCGACGGGACGCGTCGCAACGGTACCGGCGCCGTCTTTGGCAATACGGAGATGCGCGGTATCGAGCTGTGCGTCAACTATGAGAAGCGCGTCCTCGAATTCTGGGCGTCGGTTGCGAACCGCAGCTATACGATCGCAAGCGCGCCGATCGAATTCGACCGTTGGGTCGACGCGTTCGGCGTCTTCGACGGCCGAACGCAGATACTCTATATCGACGGCCAAGAGGTCGCGCGCATCGAGGTCGCCGGTCACCTGACCCATCCGACTCGGGAAGACGTTCGCGCCTTCACCTTCGGATGCGATATCGCTTCGCATGGGAACGGCTCCGACTTCTTCTCCGGCCAGATCGAACGCGCGAGACTCTACACATGGGCGCTCAAGCCCGAGCAGGTCGCGGCGTGGAGTCAGGACTGACGGTCAGTTAAGGAGACGTCCTTTCGAAGTGACGCCGCGCCTGGTCCTTCATTCAAATTGCAGCAATCCGTAGGCGTTTTCGCCGCGTTCGGAGTTTTCGACGTTCCAGCATTCTGCTCCAACCCCTGGGACGATTCTCCGGACGGCGAGTCGCCATACGGCGCCAGGACGCGGCGCGGTCGGCGCGAAGGACGCGATCGGGATCGCCGCCTCAAGGAACCATTCGGATTCGTTTTCGGCGCGCGCGACAAAGAGCCTCGGGTTCCACGACGCGTCGTTCCAGAGCGAGTCGGCGACCCAGCCGTCGCAGTCGAAGACGAATTTCGCGGCGGTCGTGTAATCGCCGTCGAGATCAATCGCAATTTCGATCCTATCTTTGGCGCCGAGCTTCGCGTCTCGCGGTCTCGGCGCGTCTTCTTGCGCTTCCTTATACTCGTAGCCCGACGCTTTCTGACATTGCGCGGCGATATAGAGATACTCTTCGTCGTTGAGGAAATAGACGTCTGTGCCGAGCGTCTGCGAGAATTCGCGGTTCATGGCGCGCCATCTTGCTCGAATCTGCTCGTCGGGGGTCGGCGTACGCGACGGCGCCTCCGGATAAGGGGTCGAGAGGTCGAGTCGCGAGGCGGTCTCCCAGATTTCCAGCTCAAGTTCTCCGTCGAGGTATGGTCTCCCCGGCGCTCTTCGGCAGGTCGCGACGCTCAACGGACACGCTTCGGAGACCGTCGTTCCGATATCTGTCTTGGGCGCGCGTAGCCAGTACTCCGCCTCGGCGCGCACTCCCCAGACGTCGTCCGTACCGTCCCCCGTGCCCATGCCGCCCGTCGAGATTTGCGACCTTGTGAGATAGAACCTCATCGCGCCCTGGTAGTCGCCGGTCGCGAGCTGCACGGCGGCGTAAGGAAACCGTAGCTCCGGGGCCATGAAGGCGTCCGGCGCTGCGAGACGGACCGCCTCGACGAGGTGCTTCGCGGCGCTAAAACGCGCGCCCGCCTCTTCGTCGATCGCCGCAGGATTCGCGACCCGCGCGGCGGGCTCCGAAGCGCAATAGTACTGCATGAGCCACGCGAGGGCGGGGCGGCTCTGCGGCCTGTCGAAGAGAGTAACGGGTATCGAGGAATATATTTCTTCCGCGGTTCGCCATGCGCCGATTCCCGCGAAGAGCTTGCCCGAAGTCGTCAGGTATTCGAGCGCGAAATCCTCGTCGACTCCAACGAGATTGTTCCGGAGCTGACCGAGAAAGAGGTCCGCGCTTCTCGGAGCGTTTATCGCCTGCTTGGCAAGATTTTCCGCGACGCCGAGCTTCTGGCGACGCTCGCCCGCGCGCTGAGCGAGCGCCGACGCGTATTGCGCGACGCCCTGCTGTCGAGCGCGTCGCGCGTCGCTTCCGTGGGGTTCGTCGACTCCGTCGAAGAACGTCTTGTTCGCGTTTGTCGGCGCGCCGTCCGTAAAGAGCGTCTGGAAATTCGTCGCTGCGACCGTTTCCGAGCCGTCCGCAAGAATAGCGCGCGCGTTCCCGGCGATTTCACCGACCGTTCGTCCGACCGTCGGACAGTAATAATTCGCGTCGATCGTCATATCGCCCTGCGTTCCGCCGCGGCAGAGCATCCTCGCTTTGGGCGTTCGCCACGGTTCAAGTCGGCAGAGCGCGATATGCTCCGGAAACGCGGTCGGATCGGCGGCGTCGCGAAGCGCGTTTGGCAACTCGGCAAGGATGAGCTCGCGGAACGCGTCGCGCGGTCGCGCGCCAACGCGTCGAGCGTCCTGAGCGAGCGTCGCGAGGAGTTCGATCGCCTGGCGGTCGTTCGTTGCGTCGCCGGCGCTCTGGAACTCCAGCGCGTCGGCGTTCAGCGGATCGTCAAGCGTCGGATCGGCGAGGACGACGACGCTCGGTCGCCATGTCCGAATTAGCCGAACAAGGCGTTCCCGGAACCGTTGGCGACCTTGACCGTCGTTTTCCGCGTCGAAGCGCGCGAGGAGCCGCTCCATTCCGAGGCGCTGAATCTCGGGGTCGAGTCGGAATGTTCCCGCCTGGCATACCCCGGAGGCGCCGACCTCGACGAGCGCTTCGTTGAGTCGCTCGACGCGATCGACCTCGTCCGACGTACCCTCGTATTCCGTTTCGCGCGCCATGAGCGCGATCTCCGCGAGATAGCCTTCGTCGCAACATAGCCTCGCGAACGCTTCGAGGGGCGCGTCGTCGACGCGTCCGAAGACGCCAAGGATCGCGGCGCGTTTGCCGCCCTGTCGTTGGACGCGCCATGTCGCGCCTCCGTCGTTCGTCGCAGCGATCACTCCGAAATCGCCGACCGCCCACCCGAGATTCGCGTCAAAGAAAAAGAGCTTGCGCAACGGCGTCGTCACGCCCGTAGGGTGCGCCTGCCAGGTTGCGCCCCCGTCGTTGGAACGGAAGAAGAGCGCGCCCGGCGTTCCGACCGCCGCGACAAATCCGTCGCGCGCGGCGACTGCGGAGAGATCGAAGTAGTTGTTCGCGCCGCCGGGAAAAGCGCCCGGCGCCGTCGCCCAGTTCGCGCCGAAGTCGGTCGAGCGCATGACAAGCCCTTGTTCCCCGACCATCCACGCATTTCCTACCGAACCGTCGTAACAGACGTCTGCAAGTCTCCTGATCCCGAGTGATAGCGTCGGTTGTGTGATCGCGTCTCCGTCGAGCGTCTGCGCGTCGCCCGACGTCGTGACGCCCGCCCCGAGACGTTCCACCGGATCGTACATGATCGCGCGCCATCCGTCGTGGCGCGCCCCGGCGACCGCATCCCACGTTACGCCCGTGTCGACGCTGACAAAGAGCCCCAACGGGTACATCGTCGAGGAGTCTCCCGCGATCCACGCGTTTTCAGGGTCGATGATCCTCACGTCGCGAAGGATGGGAAACGCGGCGGTCTCGACGAGCCCCCATGTCGTTCCACCGTCGATCGTTCGCAAGACGACTCCCTGCCCGCCGCGGGTCGTCGACGCGACGCGTCCTCCGACGGCGAGTCCGTAGTTTGCGTCGAAGAAGGAGACTGCGAGGAGATTTGCGTCGCTCGGAGTCGCGCAGAGCGTCCAGTTCGCGCCTCCGTCGATCGTTTTAAGAATCACGCCGCGGTCGCCGACCGCCCATCCGAGCTCGGGCGAGACGAAGCAGATATCGTTGAGGGTCGCGTCGGCGCATTGTTCTGGGAAATTGCGGTAGGAGGGCGGGGAGGGCGCAAAGGCCGCTTCTTGTTCGAGCGCGAGTCGCGCCGCTTCTTCCTCCGGATCGACGGCGAATCCGGAGAGATCGGATCCGTCGTCGACGAGCGCGTCGGAGAAATCGAGAAGTCCTGCGCGCGGTTCGTCGAACGAGGGGTCGAAAGGCGCCTGAGACTCGGAAGACGATTCTCCCGCAGCTTCCTGCTTCAAAGTTTCGGCGTATGCTTTCCACGCCTGAGCGGACGCGTCGAGGGGCGCCACGAGGATGACGACGCATGCAACGAGGCAAGAAAAGGCGAGCGAGCTGCGCATGGAAGGACCTCCTGCGCGCTAACCGACGGTTCCGAACGTCTCGTAGCGTCGCGCGCGCGGCGACGTTAAGAGCCGTCGTTATGATATCGAAAAAAAGGGGAACGCGTCAAGAGAAATCATGGCGTTTCGCGCGCTTGGAGAAAGGTTTTCTTATGAGCCTTTGTCGCGAGATTCCCAAGAAAAACAAAAAACGGAAAACCCCTCGTCGAGGTTTTCCGTTTGGTTTCATGGTCGGTTAAGAGAAAGCGCCTTGTAGCGTCTTACGGCGGGTTCAAACCGTCAGATCACATACCGAACTCAGTTGGAACCTGAGTGGGGTTGTCCTGCGTCTCGACGGCATGAAGGTGGTCTTTATCGATGTAGACGATTTCCTGAGCGTCTTTCTTGACGATCGTGTAAGGAATAGGCCAGCCAACGCGGATCTTCTGCTCGAAGTAAACCGTGCACTTGTAGTGGACATGGTGAACCTGGACGAGTCCGACCATCGGGAAGAAGCGGGGTGGGTCAACGTAATCGGCGACGAGTTCCTTCTTGATGCGCACGTCGTTACGATATCGAGTTTCGAGGAACGGAACGCCTCCGTTGTCAGGCTTCGCTTTTTCGAGAAGACGAATGATTTCTTCGTCCGACGGAGGGTCAAGTCCTTCGGGGACTCCGTCGACGATGGGCGGCAGGACCGGAACCTGATTATACCGATCGTTCTCGATGGCCATATCTTCGTACGCGCCCTGGAAATACGGACTTACCGGAACCGGAACGCTGAAGATACCGAGCGAGAAACCTCCAAAACCGAAGCAACCGCTCGTCGCTACCGCAGCTAGAAGGGTCAAAGCGGCGGCAATTCTGAAGTTCATTTTTTTCATTTTAGCTTCCTTGACAAATGACGTAAGGGGTGGACGCCTCGGGGTAAAACCTGGTTCCTGTTTCCCCGCCTGTTTTCGTGAACACGACGCGTTAGCAAGGCGCCATTGCGCAAAACCGACCGATTTTTGTCGTATTAACACGGGCATTCCAGGAGCGACGCAGAACAAATCTCCCCGTCAATCCATTATTAACGTTTCATGAAGCAAACGATCGCGTTTGCTACACGTCACGGGTAGTATCGTATTTTTCCTTTTGTAGACTTTGCCCATTTTCTTGTCTTTACTCCGATTGTGGAAAAAAGACGTCTTTTTCTGGCGAGTTGGAACTCCCGAGGGAGCTCGTCGCAGGCTCGACCGCGAAAAAGAAGCCGACTTCGCCGGAGGAAATAATCATCCAAGTCCGCCGTCGTCGCCTTTATCGGCAAGCGGATCAGGGACGGTCCATGCTTTTTGCAGACTTTTTCGATTTTTCCAGCGTTAGAACTCTTGGAGCTCGAAAATAGCCGGGTTTTATAGCGTTTCTAAATCAGATAGTATTCTGTCTCACTATAATTAAAGGCATTCGTCTTCATCTATCTGGCGACGGTCCTCGGAAAACGCTCTTATTAATATGCGCCGCGCTCAAGCGTAAAATCATTGAGCGCCGCAGAAGAGCTCCGACGGCCTTCGTTGCCAGCTCGGTCATCCGCTCTTCCATCTTTAGGAGCGCGTCGCGTTTTCGAGAAAATAGAAACAGGACTGGGATCTTTAGATTTCGCGCTCAGCAGAGGTTTTGGTTCCGTTTATACGGAAAGCGCCGGTTGGACGAATACGACGTATTATGCAGACAGGAATCCTGGATGAAAAGCCAAAATGCGTCATTTTTCCAAAGAAGCGTATCGATTTTGGGTCGATATCCATTTCAGCAATCGCCATCTCCTTGCGACTGCCGAGGCGTTTGAGCGCCATCTCGCTTGGATTTCCGTGCGTCAACTCACTGACTTGATTTGCGGGACTTTTCGGTTGTATCGGCATGACTGATTTTAACGTGCTCTGAGCGTTCTAAGTTCGTCATTTACAACGAAAAAGGCTTGAACAAAGCTTTTGTGCGATTTATATTGAAGGTTGATCTTGCGGTCTTTTCCGCAGCCGCGGTCCTCGAGCGATTCGAGGATCGCGAGCGAGACCTTCTCCCCTCTGGCGGTTGTGTGCCGTTAGGATAAGGAAGAAAGTAAAGTGTCGTCGTTTGGGCAATTTAAAGAAAAATCAGAGAAATAGGTAATCTTCATGCGCCCCAGCGTCGATATGATTACAGAAAGTACTTGGCGTCGAGCCAATTCCATCACTTAAATTTAAGGAGTCACTCGAGATGACCTGCCGTTCCCTTCTTCTTTCTGTCGTTGCCGTCCTCGCCTTCGCTACTAGCGCAGTTGCTCAGGATTGCGTCGCGCCTTGCGCACCTGCCGCTCCGGCGCCTGAAGCCGTTCCGGTTGTCACCGGTTGCGCACCCGCCTGCGCGCCCGCTTGCGTTCCCTGCGTTCGTCCGTTCGCGGCGCTCAGGGGCGCCGCTCACAACGCTGCGTATAACGCTCGTTGCTGCGCTGCGAATTTCCGCGCTCGTCTCTCCGCTCTGAAGCCCTGCGTCGCTCCTTGCGCGCCGGCTTGCGCTCCTGCCCCTTGCGCTCCCGCGGTCTGCGAGCCTGAGATTATCGCTCCGGCGCCGTGCGATCCCGCCGTCGTCGTTGCTGAACCGGCTCCGGCTTGCGCTCCCGTCGCTTGCGCTCCTGTCGCTTGCGCGCCTGCCGCGACCTGCTACAAGGTCTCCTGCTCCGCGAAGCCCTTCCAGCGTCTCAAGCGTAACTTCGCTCGCCCCTGCCTCGCTGTCCCGGCTTTCGCCGCTCCTTGCGCGCCAGCCGCTTGCGAAGCGCCGGCTCCGGCTTGCACCCCCGTCGCGCCTGTCGCTCCTTGCGCGCCGGTCGGCTGCTGATTTCAGAGCCCTATGAGAAAGCTTCAGCGTTCTTGCAATTAAATTTGCGCGCCGAATCCTTCTCAGCCCAAGAAAGCAAAAGAACCGCAGTGCGAGGTATCGTTCTGCGGTTCTTTTTATGCCATATCGGCGTCGGAGATTGCGTCGAGCGTTTATTGACGCAGTTAAGAGCGCCGCCGATTTAATGACGATTGTCACGCGGCGCTCGCGAAAGACGCGTTATTCTTTACGATCTGCATGCGCGTCGAATCTTAACGATCGTCTTGAGGAGATCAGGAACTTCATCGAGGGGAAGCATATTCTGACCGTCGCTTGGCGATTGCTTCGGGTCGAAGTGCGTTTCCAGAAAGAGCGCGTCGATTCCTACGGCGGCGGCCGCCCGCGCGAGGGGCGCGACGTATTCGCGACGCCCCCCGGATTGACCGTTCGCCGCGCTCGGTTCCTGGACGCTGTGCGTTGCGTCGAATAATACCGGCGCGCCTGTCGAGCGCATGACGATCAGGGACCTGAAATCGTTCACCAGCGCGCCGTAGCCGAAGAACGTTCCACGTTCTCCAAGAATCACGTTCGGGTTCCCGAACCCGCAAAGCTTGTTCACGACGTGACGCATGTCTGCCGGGGCCATGAATTGTCCTTTTTTCACGTGCACCGGTTTGCCAGTCTTTGCCGCCGCCGCGAGCAGGTCCGTCTGGCGCGCGAGAAACGCCGGTATCTGAATCAGGTCGACGACCTTGCCGACCGGCGCGGCTTGCCACGCCTCGTGGATATCTGTCGTGACCGGCGTCTCGATTTCGTCGCGGATCGACTTGAGCGTCTCGACGCCTTTTTCCAGGCCCGGACCGCGCCATGAGTCGCCGCTCGTGCGATTCGCTTTGTCGAACGAGCCCTTGAAGACGAGCTGGATCGGGTATCCTTCGCGATTGAGCTTGTCGACGATTTCGCGCAGGCGTAACGCGATCGTTCGCGACGTCTCCTGCAACACGCATGGTCCCGCGACGAGCGTCAATTCGCACCCCTGACCGCACCGACATGATCCGATTTGAACGGGATTGTTAGGCGTCGGCATTGGAACTTCTCCATACATAAGGATTAAGACGTTGATAATCGTCAGTCCGACGCAACGTCGGTCTTGCTTGATACTAATGAAAACTCGAGCGGCGGGCAAGCGCGTTATCCGTGCGCGCGAAGGACCGTTATTCTTGACTTGGAAGTCGGATTACGTAGAATCGTACGAAGTCTGGCGCGTATCAGACTTTAGACGCCGGTTTCAGTATGATGAGAAACTGGAATCGCGGCGTTTGTCAACCTTGCGGCGCGTCAACTGTTTATAGGTCCAGCTATGAAACAAAGAGAAAACAGTCGTCGTTTCGCTACGGTGTGCGTCTGCGTTGCGTGCGCCGCGACGATTCTTTGCACGACCGCCTCATGCAGCCCGACGATGAAGGGCGGCGCCAACGCCGTTGACAACGCCCATAAGAAGGCGATTCGACCGATCAAACCTTACGTTGTGCCCGAGGGCGCGACGACAGAATATCGCGCTTTTCCCGTCGTTATCAAGGAAGGCGCCTCCGCGAAACTTTCTTTTCGCGTTCCCGGTATGCTCGAAGACTTTGACGTGACGACGGGTCGTCGTTTTGAGCAGGGCGAAGTCGTCGCGCAGCTCGAGCGACGCGATTACCAGTTGATCGTCGAGCGTTGTAAGCAAGCGCTTGTCGAGGCTCGCGCGGGCTTGCGCGCGATGGAGACGGGCGCGCGCCCCGAGGACCTTGCGTCCGCCGAGGCGGGCTACGAGGCCGCTCAATCTCAGCGCGAGACTGCCGAGAAGCAGTATCGACGAATTGAAAGTCTCTATAACGACGGCTCGGCGTCGGCGATGCAGTACGATCTTGCGAAGTCGACGTACGACAGCGCGGTCGCGGCGGAGCGAGCGGCGGAAAAGACGCTTGAAAAAGCGCAAAAGGGCTCCCGCATCGAAGAGATCGAGATGATGAAGGCAAAGATCGCCGGACTTGAGATCGATCTTCAACTTGCGGAGAATAAGCTCAAGGATACAACGCTTGTCGCCCCTTTTTCCGGAGTCGTCACTGAGAAATTCTACGACAATCACGAGACGGTCGTTCCGAGCGTCGCGATCGTCACCCTTGTCGACGATCAAAGGTACGAGGGCGAACTGAGCGTGACGGAAGAGGTTGCGTTGCGACTCTCCGATATCACGAAGATCGAATGCACGTTCGACGCTTTGCCGGGCAGAGTCTTCTCCGCGACGATCAAAGAGGCTTCGACCTCGATCCAGAAGAACACGCGCTCCTATCTCATGACGATCTCGATCGACGCGTCGGAGCGAGACGGCGCGCTTATCGGAATGGTCGGAGTCGCGACGATTTCCCTCGCTGATCCGAACGCGTTCATGCTCGTGCCGGTCGCCGCGCTTACGTCGGGCCCCCCCAGCGGCGGCTCCACGCCTTCTTCCGAGACGAACGTCTGGGTTGTCGACATGGATACGCTGGCGATCGCGCGCCGCAGCGTCACGGTCGGAGCGACGGTCGGCGACAAAGTTCGAATTCTCTCGGGGCTTTCCGGCGGCGAGACGATCGTCGGCGCCGGCGCCCGATTCTTATCCGACGGTCAGAAGATTCGACTTCCGGAAGAGGAAGAGTGATCTCCTTTTTCGCGATCGTCGAGCTTCCCGCGCGAAACAGAATATTCAGGTAGATTGTCATGTTGGCAAAATACGCGATTAACCACCGCTTTGTCGTCGGATTCTGCGTTTTTCTCATACTTTGCGGCGGCGTCTGGTCCTATATCACTCTCGGACGACTCGAAGATCCCGAGTTTACCGTTAAGACGGCGGTCGTTGTGACGGTCTGTCCGGGCTCCTCCGCGGACGAGATCGAGGAACGCGTGACGAACGTCGTGGAACGCGCGGCGCAACAAATTAAAGATCTCGACCATATCCGTTCGATTTCCAAACCGGGAATTTCTTTCGTTTTTGTCGATCTTGAAGAAAGCGTTAAAACCGAAAGGATGCCCGAAAGGTGGCAGGATCTGCGCAATAAACTCGCGACGATCAAGACGGAGCTTCCCGTCGAGGCGTTTCCGCCGATCGTTCAGGACGACTTTGGCGACGTTTACGGTTGCGTTTTTGCGCTCACCGCCGACGGCTTTACCGACGCGGAGCTCATCGATCAGGCGCGCAAGCTCCAGCGCGAGCTGTTGCTCGTCGATCAGGTTCGCCGCGTTGAATTATGGGGACTCCCTTCCGAGCGGATCGAGGTCGAAATTTCACGCGCGAGAATGGCGGAGCTCAACGTCAAGCCGATGCAAATCTTCCTCATGTTGCAGAGCCAGAATTTTGCGATCGACACGGGTACGATGACGGTCGACGGTACGAAGATTCGGGTCGCGCCTTCCGGGCGTTTTGAATCCCTCGAAGAGATCGAGAATCTGCATATTCCCGACAGTGGAATCGAAGGCGTCTTGTCCGTCGCGAGCTCTTATTTGGAAGACACGTCCTTCGAATCTCCGATTGATCGTCTTGATACGAGCGAAGGCTCGGGGGTGCGTCAGATACGGCTCAAAGACGTCGCCACGGTGCGCCGCGTTACGCACGACGAACCGATGCGACTCATGCGTTGCAACGGCGAACGAGCCGTTGCGATTGCGCTCTCGCCGATTCCTAACGGCAACGTGCTCCTCATGGGGCAAGAGGTTCGCGAGCGACTCGACGCCGCGCTCGAGGATTTGCCAGTTGGCTTCCGCATCGAAGACGTCAGTTATCAGCCTGACAGCGTCAACGTTTCGATTCGCGCCTTTACGAAGAACCTTTATGAAGCGATCTGTATCGTCACGCTCGTCGTCATGCTCGCGATGGGCTGGAAGAGCGGCATTCTCATTACGAGCAGTCTGATTGTCGTTTTGATGGCTACGTTCTGCGCGATGCGCGCGCTGGGGATTGACCTCCAGCGTACGTCGCTCGGTTCGCTCGTCGTCGCGTTGGGAATTCTTGTCGACGACGCGGTTGTCGTCGGCGACATGATTCTGGTGCGCATGCAACGCGGCATGGAGCGAAAGGAAGCGTGCATCGAAGGTACAAAGCGCGCCGCGTATCAGCTCCTTGGCGCGACCGTGGTTGGCGCGTTGGCGTTTTGGCCGGTCTATCTTTCGCCGAACATGGTTGGGGAATATACGGAGACGCTCTTCATCGTCGTGGCCGTTTCGCTGATGATCAGCTGGTTCGTCGCGATGATGCAGACGCCGGTTGTCTATTACTGGTTTGTTCGCACCAAGCCGATCAAAGGGGGAGGCGACCCTCATGCCGGACCGGTCTATCGCGCGTATCGCCGTATGCTTGAGAGGGCGTTACGATTTCGTTATCCGACGTTGCTGTGCCTCGTCGGCGCGCTGTTCCTCGCTTGGGTTGGTTTCCAGCGCATTCCGCAAATCTTTTTCCCTCGCGCGCAGCGCACCCAGTTTGTCGTTGACTTTTGGGAACCGGAAGGGAGCTCGATCAACCGCACGTCCGAGGATCTCCGCAAGGTGGAGGAGTATCTCATGGAGCAGGAGGGCGTGGTCAACGTCGCTAGCTTTATAGGCTCGGGGCCGCCGCGCTTTTATCTGCCATACGAGCCTGAGATTCTCAACTCAAGCTACGCGCAGATCGTCGTCAACGTCGAAACGATTGGGACGATCAACGAGATTATTGAGCCGATCGAAGAGTGGATCGTTGCTCATTGTCCAGAAGCGGAGACGCGCGCGGAGCGATTCGCGCTCGGTCCCGAGACGAAGTCGGCGGTCGAGGTGCGGGTGAGCGGCCCTGATCGCAAAGTCCTCCGCAAGGTTGCCAATCAGGTCAAGGAAATCGTTCGCGACGAGCCGGACGCGAAGTTCATTCGCGACGACTGGCGACAGAACGTTCCGACCTGGCGTCCGAACTACTCTCAAACAAAGGGTCAGCAGGCGTTGGTCTCTCGTAGCAACACTCTCTTTGCGCTCCGGTGGGCGACGAGAGGGATTCCCTGCGGCTACTACGCCGACGGCGAGGAGCAACTTCCGATTATGCTCCGCGTCGCGGAATCGGACCGCAACGACGAGGAATCGCTCCGCAACCTGCCCGTCTGGGGACTCGGCGACAGGAGCGTTCCGCTCCTCCAGCTCTGCGAAGACGTTTCGTATCTCTGGGAGCCCGGCATGATCTGCCGACGCGACCGCATTCCGACGATTACCGTCGGCGCCGACTCGAACCTTGGAAGCTGGTCCGAACTTATGAAGAGCGTTCGTCCGAAGATCGACGCTCTTGAGCTACCGCCAGGGTATTCGATCGAATATGGCGGTCAATATGAGAAGTCGCAGACGTCCACGAAGGTTCTCCTCGCTCAGACCCCGATCGCGCTCGTCTTTATGGCGCTCATCGTCGTCGCGCTCTTCAACGGGATACGTCAGCCGCTTATCATCGTCCTTACGTTCCCGCTCGCGTTGATTGGCGTAACGATCGGACTGCTCGTCTTCAACAAGCCCTTTGGTTTCATGGCGCTCGTCGGCGTTATGAGTCTCCTTGGCATGATGGTGCGCAACGGCGTCGTCCTCATGGACCAGATCGAAGAAGAGCTGCGTAAAGGCGACAGTCCTTACGACGCGATCGTCGACGCGAGCGTTGAAAGAATGAGGCCCGTTACCGTTGCCGCGATGACCGTGATCGTCGGCATGATCCCATTGTTGCAGGACCCGCTTTTCGACTCGATGGCGACCGCGATTATGTTCGGTCTCATCATCGCGACGGCGCTGACGCTCTTCGTCGTGCCGATCTTCTACTCGATCCTCTTCCGCGTGCGCACCGATAAGAACCGCCCGCGAGAATGACGCTGTGCGTCGCACGCGTTGAACGTCTCAGATTCGCGCGCCTCCGTCTCGATCTTCTTAGCAGGATTGACGAGGCGCGCGAATTGTTTTCTGTCCATATCTTTCTCAAGGGAACGGCGTCGATCTGAAGTCGACGTCGACCGCTCTCTTTTTGCCGTTCCTAGAGTCGTTTTATCTTAAAGAACGTCCCTTTCTCCAGTTTATCTCTTGCAAGGATACAAGCCGCGGCGACGGAGAGCCGACGTCCCAACGTTGCGCGGCGTCAGGCGATTGTGAATCAGATCGTGGTTATCGCCCAGAACAAATCCGTCGACTAGGACGTTCGTGTTAATTTAGCGTCAGATAAAAGACAGGCGTCGTAAAAAAGAGATTGGCTTTTCCCCGTCGTCGTTTCTTTGATTTTTATAAGAGGCGTCGTTAAACGCGCTTTGATTGAACGACTCGAACCTGATGGAGATAGGAGGCATAAAAGAAAGGGCGTTCGACGCTTATTGGTCGAACGCCCTTAGATTAGGACGGGAAATCAGTCGAGGTTAGTCGACGATCTTCGCCTTGAACTCGTCGGAGTTGCCCTTGAGCTCGGGCGCGTACATCGCCTCGATCTTCGTAGGCAACGCCGAGAAGAGGCCCGGCGTTTCAGCGCGGAGGCGATAGGTCAGCTTCGAGCGTCCCTGCGGAAGTCGCTCGACGAAGAAGCAGACCGCCGCGTCTCGGAACTCGACGTAGGAGCTCATGCCAGACTCGTAGCGATAACCGCTCCTCGTTTCGACAGGCTCCATGCCAGCGGCCTTGAAGTCGCGAATAATGAGCGATTCGTACTCGTTCTTGGAGTCGATCAGGATCTCGACTTCGATGAGATCGCCCGACTTGAGCTCGTCGCCCGATTCGAGCAGTTCTCGATCATAGAGGTCGACCTGCTGTCGGACCGCCTGACCGTGTCCGCCTTCAACGAGCGTCGTCGCGTCTTCCTTCTGCGTGAGCCGATAGTAGTTGCGCGTCGCTCTGACTTCAAGCCCGGCCTTTTCGATCGGGTCTTCAAGCGTGAAGTACTCGTAGTACGCGTTGCAGTAGAGGGGTCCGTCCCCTTCGACCGACCAGGTGATCGTATGCTCGCCCGTATCGATGAGTTCGAGAGGCGCGTTATAAGCGCCGTCGGTCGTAAAGAGCGTTTCCGGCGTGTACTCGACCTTCATCACTTCCACGCCGTCAATCTTGATCGAGACCTTCTGGTTTGCGTTGAGCTCATTCGTCGAAATGAGGTATTCCGCAAACGCTTCGAGACAGGTCGCGGTGTCGCGCGTGGAATTCCAGTAGGTCGCGTTCTTGCGATTATTGAGCAGGTATTTCACGAGCATTGGCGCGTCGTTTTCGAGCCCCAGCTCGGTCAGGATCGCGCGATCCGCTCGGTTAAGGAGACGCAGGTAATATCCCTGCGTTTCAAATTCCGAGCCGAACCAGCTCCACCATGCCCAATACCGGCGCTTATTAAGGTCGAGCCAGACCGTTTGGTTCTCCTCGTCGACTGTGCGATATTCCTTAAAGGCTCGCAGGATCGTCTCGAATCGCGCCTTGGCGTTTTCGTCCATCGCTTCTTCGCGCGTGAGCGCCAATCCGTAGGTCGCAAGCGCGTAGAGTTCGAGGTCGGTGTGAGCTCTCCAGAGAAGTTCCTTCATGACCGCGTGCACGGCGGACGGATCGCCCTTAGCGCTTTCGCCGAAGTCCGCGGCGTCGTAGTCGACGAAGTCCTTCTGGAACGCGACGGGGTTGAGGCCCGTTTCCGCAAGCGCATAGTAAACGAACGCGTCGGTATCGTCGGCGCGATTCTTCCACTTGCCGGCGGCGCTGCGCACGCTCTTCTCTTCATCGCTCCAGACCATGCCGCGAATGACCTTCAGCGTTTCTTCGCGCTCGTAGTTTATCAACCACTGACGACCGCGTTCAAGCGCAGCCTGGTCGACCTCATAATCGCAGCTTTGAGCGACGTAAAGACCTCGCGTGATGAGCGCAGTGAGGCGCGGCGTTGAATAACTGCCGTATCCGTAGAACCAACCCCATCCTCCGTCGTCGTTCTGCATCGACAGGAGCTTAGAGACGCCTTCTTCGACGAGTCGTCGCGTTTCTGCGGTATCGAAGATCGGATCCTTACGCGTGACTCGCTGCCACTGCTGCGCGCGTTTCTCGGGGTCGCCGATTTCCTGCGCGTTGAGGTTGGCGCGGCTGTTAGCGATCGTCTCGAGATCAAGTCCGAGATCGAGGAGCGCCTTCTGAGCGAGAACCGCGGGTAGGAAGCGGTTGAGCGTCTGCTCGGTGCATCCGTACGGATATTCCGTCAGATACGGGATCGCGTCGAGGATCGCGCCGGCAAGGGTCGGCGAGAAGCGGACGACGAGTTGCGCGGAGTCGACGCGGCGCGCTTCAGGAACATTAAACGTAAAGCTTGTTTCACGAGCGGGTTGCGTCGCGTCGTTCTCAGCTTCTTCCACGGGCGGGATGAGTCCGGAATAAGCGAGCTGACGGTCGATTCCATGCTCGTTGACGACGAGGTCGTCCTGAATGGCGTCCGATTCGCCTTGGGCGAGCGCTTTCATCAGGACCGGCGTCTTGCCAACGGCAGTCGCCTTGACCGTCCAGTCGACGCGGCGTTGACCCTCGACGGGTACAACCACGTCGACATAAGGGGACTCGCCGTCCTTGAATTCGATCGTCGGGTTGTCGCCGGCCTCTGGGAATTCAAGTCCGACCTGAACCTTCTTTTCCTCGTCGGAGTAATTGTGGACGATCGCGGAGAGGACCGCTTCGTCGCCACGCGTGAGGAATCTTGGCTTCTCCATGCGGACAATGACGTCCTTTGTCGTCACGACGGTCGCTTCGCCAGATCCGACGCGGAGGCCCTTGCCGACGGACCACGCGGCGATCTTCCAGGTCGTGAGGTTTTCAGGCATATCGATTTCGATTTCGATCATGCCGTCGTCGTCAGGCTGAAGGTCGGCGCACCAGTATGCAAGGTCGGCGAGATTCTTACGAATCGTCGGCTCGGCGAAGGATTCGGACTCCTGCGACTCGGCGGGCGCTTCCTCGCGTTCCCCCTTAAGAGGCATATCTCTTACGCCGTTGGCGAAATCGTCCGTAAAGGCGCGGGATTTCGCCAGGCTACTCTGGGCGACCATAGGCGCTGCCGCCGCTTCGTCGACGGCCTCCATGCCGACGGCAAGACTTGCGGATCTGGCGCCGCCGCCCATGCCGCCCATCATGCCGCTCATGCCGCCCATGGCGCGGCCCATAGGTCTAGCATAGTAGCTCAAGTTGTAGGAGTAGACTTCGTTCACGCCTCCATAAAAGCCTCCATAACTAGTCATCGGATCGATGAGCCCAATGTTGCGGAGTCGCTCGTCGCGCTCAAAGGAGAAGTAGGCGTTCCAGGCGTTGAACCACGCGCTCTGCTGGAGGTTGCAGACGTAGGATAGAGAATTGTAACGTCGCCACTTCCAGAAGAATTCCCGGATATCGCCGACGTTCGAGCCGCCGGAGATCGCTTCGAGGGATTCGTCATAGACAGTCGCGACCGTCTGACCAACGACCGGTTTACCGTCAGGATCGGTCAACCGGAGCGTGATCTTTGTCTTTTCACCCGGCTTAACGCGTTCCTTTTCAGGCATAACGGCGACGTCGAGGACGCGCTTCTGCGGAGGAACCGCGATCTCTTTTTGCTCCGAATAGAAACGTCCGTCGAAAACGGTCAACGCCTCAACGAAGACGTTCGGCTGGTCGCCCGGTTGAATTTCAAGATCGACGTATCCGAGTCCGTTCTCAAGATTCAGATAGATCGGTTTATCGTCGACGACGCCGTACTCAGCACGCGTGAAGAGCGTTACGCGCGCGTCCGGATAATCGGAAGAGATCTGAATGCGAGCCGTTTCGCCAGGGGCATATTCCGGCTTATCCGGAATGATTTCAAGGCTGCCGAAATGGTACTCCTTTTTTTCGGTCGTATTCGGGTCGGAGACGCCTTTGACCATCACCAGCTGACCGCCTTCTTCAGCGATTCCGTTGGACGACGTTACGACGCATGAGACACGATATTGACCCGGCGCGGCGACGGTCATCTCGACTTGGCCGAATCCGTTTTCATCCGTCTTGAGTTCCTCAGTGAAAACCTCCGTTTCGATTGGTTTGATTTCGTTGTTGTCGTTGGGTTCGTAGGTAACCTTGTAGAGTTTCACCACGGCGTCTCCTTCGACCGTTTTTCCGTCGATACGTCGCGCCTGGAAGGACGCGGTCGCCTTATCGCCGGTTTTATAGTAGCCCCGGTCGAACCAGACGGTCGTCGTGAAGGGTTCGCGCGCCGCGTAAACCGTACCGTTACCAACGATGACGCGACGTGATTCGTCGACGACTTCCGCTTCGATATCGTACTTCTGGTCGTCGGAGGGGAAAAGCTCCTTGGCGAGAGACGAATCGATCTCGATCTCAAATTTTCCCTCTTCGTCAAGCGTTCCCTCGCCTTGGCTTACGAGTTCCGGGACCCCGCTGTTATAGCCGGGGCCAGGAACGACGCGTCTGCAACCCCATATGATCCAGCCGGGATACCATGGCGCTTCATATGCAAACTGCCAGTAACCGGGACCGTAGAACCAGTCCCAATATCGGGGCGGGAACCAGTTCGAACGATAGGTGTTTCTCGTAACCTTGTAGGTGACCTTCGCATTCGCGACGGGGGCGCCGAAGTAATAATCGGCCTTGACGGTCGCTTTGAAAGAATCGCCGAGCGCAATCGGATCCTTCGGCGCGTCGACGGCGACCTTGAATTCAGGTTTGCGATATTCCTCGAGACGGAAGGAACCGTTTCCAAGGTAATTCACAAGGTTATCGTTGGCGTCGAACTCCGTACCGAGCGAGACGTAATAGACGCCAAGTTGTGCGTCGCTCGGGATTTCGAAGGAATCGCTGAAGGTTCCGTATTCGTCGAGCTTGACGTCAGATTTTCGTACGAGAATTTCGCCGGTTGGGGACGAAATTTGATAAGCGACGGTTTTACCCGACCACGAATTGACGTCTTCCGGCGCGTCGTAGCGCGCGTCGCCGACGATGAATTTAAATTCCGCCTTCTGTTCGGGGCGATAGATCGGACGATCGGAGACGAAGAACGCACGCGTTTGCGCAAAGGCGTTCCGATAGCCTTGATAGTACCATATCGGGTTGAAGTCAAGGAAGGAATAGATCTCGGAGCCGTCAGAACTCAGCGTTTTGACGACGGTTAGCGCCTGAACGTCTCCTGCGGGCTGGTTCACGTGAGGCGTGACGATCGAGCCGTCGGCGTCGGTCGCACGCTTTTCAGTCTTAACCGCAGCGTTGTATTTTCCGTCGACGTAAGTTCTTGTGACAATGGTAAATTCGACCGGCGCTTCAGCGCAAGGCGCGCCCGATTCGGAATCGACGATGAAATATCGCATTCCTTCGTCGACCGGGCGGCGGACGATAGCGGCGTCGCAGGTCCAGACGACGATTGCGTCGTTTGAGGCTTCAGGGGCTCCGTCGGCGACAACCTCAAGGAGGTAGGCGCCTGGCGCAAGATCCGGTAGATCTATTTTTTGGACTGAATCGTAATGATGGTCGGCGGGCTTGAGAGGAATCGCAAGACTTGCGACCTCTTCGCCAAGGAATCCGCCCTTGGGCGGCTTGATCCACTTTAGGCGTTCCTTATCGTCGTCCGTCGTCGCGTTAGCGAGCCGTCCGTCCGCTTCGATCAGCTCCATGAGTCGATTCTGAACGTTGAAATAGCGTCCGTCCTCATAAAGCTTTTCATCAGCAAGCTGATTGAGAAGGTTTTCGACCTTAAGCTTGCGGATCGTCATTTTGGCGCCGTTGGCGTTCCGGACGCGTAGCGCTATATCGGCGCGCTTGCCGAGGACCTGAGAAGCGCCGGCGTCAAAGGAGACTCTCGGGTCTACAATTTGCGAGAGCGCGCTTTGAGCCTGTTCTAGATCACTCTGGTAGACCGATTTGATTTGTTCGGAGTAAATCTTCTCCTCGAGGACTGAGATGAAGCTCCGCCACTCGTCCGCCGCCTTGTCGAGCTGTCGACGCTTTTCGTATTCTTGCGCAACCGATATCCATTGGTTAGAGTTGTAGCCAAAATCGCGCGCCGAGCGCCATAGCGCGATATAGTCGTACTCTTCAGGAAGTTCGAAGCGTTTGACGCCAGAGGCTATTTTGGCGATCGTTTCGGAGTCCTTGAGCGTATTGAGGGACCAGACGCCAGCTTGGATATCCTTCTGCGTGCTGTCGTCGGAGAAATAACGATAACTCGCGAGCGTTCCAACGCCAAAGAGCGACTGAGCTTCTCTAGCGCGCTCCACAAGTACGTTCCCTCGTTCAGAAGGGACATACTCGAACTCTTCCGCGCGGAGCGCCTGGACGCGTTCGCCGTCGTTTGCGGCCTCTTCCAGACTTGCCGGGAACATGTAGAAGATGGGATTGCCGTTCTCATCGGCGGGCGCGCCTTGGTTGCGGTTGCGATTCCAGTCAAAGGATCGTGGTTGCGGCTCGGGCAACACGTCGACGTCTGTCAGTTCCTGACGTTGCCAGTAGGGGACGCTCAGGTCCATGATACAGGCCCTGTAGAAGAAGCCGGCGTGATAATCAAGGTTGGCGTCGCGAGCGCCTTTTTGCGCCTCTTGAAGCTCGGCGCGAACGAAGGGCAATGCGTCGCGGAGAATCTGTAGTCTGCGCACTCGTTGGCGTTCGGCTAGGGACAGCAGCTCCGCGCCTGGCGTGGGGGTATAGCTGATTTTACCCGAGATCATAACGCCTTCGCTCGGGAGACGCAGCATCGCGTAGACGACCGACGTCATGACACGCCAATCGTCCTTGTATTCTACGAGAAGTCCTTCGAGAGTCTCCTCAAGTTTCTCATAAGCGCCCATCTGTTTTTCAGAATTGGCGTAGGCTATGAGCGAATGGTCTCGGAAGGAGTAGCCGTAGCGTTCGTCATTTTCCATGTGAACAACGTTCAGATAGACGGCGGCTGCGTCGGACCAGAGACGTTCGTTCTCGAGTTTTTGAGCGATTTCGAAGCGTTCTTCCGCGCCTTTACCGCTGAGCGCCTGCTCGATCTCTTCGGGCGTCTTTTCTCCGATTCCGGCAAAGGGGACGGTTTCAGTTTGGCCGTCGAGCTTTTCAACGGCGGGACGGTCGGCGCCGCTTTGGTTTGGGGCGCTTGAGGCGCGCCCTTGATACGCCGTCGCGAGGACGAACGTCAGCAGGAAGGCACCTGCTATAACGAATGTCGTCTTGTGATATTTTCCGTTGCTCATAGCAGATCTTCTCCATAAAAGTGGATCGACGATAGAGTTCGTCTTGAGCTCTTAAAGGGTTATAACGGATTGAAGCGCCCCGGTCAATAACCCGACGCGGGGACAATTAACGGAAGTTACGGAGGCTCTGTATATTCCGTTCTTTGTTCAAAGCGGTCTTGTATAGCTTGCATTTTGGTATTAAAATGGCTGCGAGTAACTGTTTTAACCGTCCGCAACGCGCGGGCGTGACGTTGACGCGCGCATGTCTTACCGCGCCTAATTTTTGGAGTCGAGATTATGTCTTCTTCCGTCGGCGACCGCATTAAGGAGTTACGCTCGCATCTTAAGCTGACTCAGGTTCAATTTGCAAAAAAAATAGGCGTTAAAGGCGGCGTTGTCTCCGCCTGGGAAAAAGGCGCCGCCGGGTTGCCGCATGGTCGTCTCCTCATTATCTGCAACGAATACGGGGTCAATGCCGATTGGATCCTCAAAGGGAAAGGTAAGATGTTCGAACCTCCCAGCGCGCAGTCGGGTTCGCCGCGCGAGGCGGCGCTCGAGTATGCGCGTTCTTTTTTGAAAAAGTTGCCCGAAAATTCCCAGAACGAATTCGTTGAATTCTTCCGCGAGCTGGTGCGACTTTTCGACGCCGACGCCGCTGACGACGCCAAACGTCCTGGCCGCAAATCCTCTTCCTCGAAGTCGTCCGAAAAACCGAGCGAGCCGGAGACGATCGAAGACGATCAGCCTCTTCAGCTCCCCTCCGCCGACGACGACTTCGACGACGAAGAAGAATTCGATCTCGAAGCAGACTACAACGAATGAGCCTTTTTCGAAATCTTGGCTTCCTTATATAATAGAGAGCGCCCTTGTGGACGCGATGGGAAGAAAT
This sequence comes from Thermoguttaceae bacterium, assembly GCA_050949645.1. Taxonomy (GTDB): domain Bacteria; phylum Planctomycetota; class Planctomycetia; order Pirellulales; family Thermoguttaceae; genus RUG369. Next base: position 2,210,845 of record JBMNGC010000001.1, on the reverse strand, counting down.
TTTTTGAATTTTTTCTTTTTGAGAGATTCGCGTCGAGTATAACAGAAGAGAGCGACGAACTCCGACTGGGTTCGCCGCTCTTTTCTTTTTGATCTAAACGTTGTTAATCGCGCGTCTTAGAGATATTCCCGCCAACTCCGAAGCGCAGGTTGGAAGGGGCGGAAAAGATGGAAATGCGCGTCGGAAAATATTATAAAAGTTTTGCTAAAAAATCTTTAAGGCAAGAAATAAAAAAGTCCGTCGGCGCAGTAACGTCGACGGACGGTATAAAATTCAACGAAACGCGTCGTCCCAGGTCGCTCGTTTATGAACGAACGGCGAGAAGACGTCCGAGTGCGGTGAAGTTTTCCGACTCGTTGAGGCGGCAAGCGCGGTAGGCGCGTTCAATCGGCGAGAGGAAAGCGCCAGAATCGGCCTCGACACTCTTGCGAGGGGCCTGGGCTTCAGCTTTCTTGACTGGCTTAACGTTCTTTTCCGAATTGTTAATCATCGCGCTCATTAAATTAATCCTCTTGTTTACGTTGAGCTTTCGCTTACTCCAAGCTCGTTCCACTTAGCATGAGGCAGCGGAACTCACTTTGAAAGTGTCCCATAGAGTATAACTGTGTTTTCGGAATTTTCATTGCTTAGAGGTTAGAAAAACGCTCGCTCTTTTGACGGTTTTTGTTATTGGCCCAGTTACAACCCGACTTTCCGTCAAAAAACGTCGGAGCGTTTCTGCATCTAACCGTAGCTTCCTATCCTATCAAACACGCAAAACTTGTCAAGGCAACGTAAATTAATTATCGGATTCAGTCTTCTGAGCCTCTTCGATCGTTTTATCATGTTTCAGGACGAACTCGACGATCGGGGTCGGATCGGGAAGGGAATGAGGATGATGGCCCATGCCGGGCTTGAGAATGAGTTCGACGGTCCCGCCGCAGGATTCATAGAGCTCCTTGAAGGGCTTCCAGTTTTCGTCGCCCGGAACGGCGTCGTCGGCGTCGCCGCAGACGAGAAAGATTCCCACGCCGTGGTCGGCAAGCTTCTGACAGCCTTTTTTATTGTCTTTGGGGTTGAGTTTGTAGGCGAGCGCTTCCTCTTCGGTCAGCTCGTAGCTCTTGAGGACGTCAGACCAGTCGGAGTCGCTGCGTTGACCCTTCATGAAACCGCCAGGCCAGCTTTTGAAGTCAAGGACCGGGTTATCAATGTAGATCGTCGCAACTTCGTCGGGATACTGGAACGCCCAGTTCGTCGTGTAGAGTCCCCCGCGACTCATTCCCTCGAGATTTGCAGTCTGCGCGAGCCCGAGCTCTGCCCTGAGCCAGAGATAATATTTCTGCCAAAGCGCGACCGATTTCGGGGAGCCCATTAGCGGCGCGGAATCGATATACGCGAGCGTATATCCGCGCTGGAGCATCGCACAGTCGAATTGAGGCTCGTGTCCGAAGAATCGCGCGCGCCAGATCCACGGCTTACCCGGCGCCTGCTCTTTCGGAAAAACGACCTTCGCGTTGCGTCCGTCGAACGTAAAATCGTGAAGTTCATATCCGTACCAGTCGTCGATCTGGCCGGGCCAGTTCGTTGACGGAGCGTCGCCGTCCTGAGCGATCGCCCAGGAAGACGCCAACGCGAGCGCCGCCGCCACGACGCACGCGAGAATCATAAAGCGTTTCATATTCATTACCTCTTTGAAAACCGCCAGAACTATCTACGAGTCATAAAAAAAGTCCGTTCCCGTTAATCTTGCGGATTTTTTCGGGAACGGACTTCTTCATCATGAGCGCGACGTCATTTCATCGCGAATGGGATTTGAGCGTCGTTTAATCACTCAGCCGGAGCGATCTTGACAAGGCCGAAGTCGATAAACTGTCCGCCTTGCGTCTGATGGCAATGGATAGCGACAACGTTTTCGCCGACCTTAAGCGCCTTAGCAAGCGCTTCCGTATCAACGGGAGCGTAGATGTAGCCGTTGTAGCCGGTGTAGCTGGCGATAAGGACGCCGTTGATGTAGATTTCGCAATCTTCGTCATGATAGACGTAGGCGAGCATCGATTCGGGATCGGTAATATCGTTGGCGTCAAGCTCAACGGTACGACGAATCCAGATATCGCTCGTGTCCCATCTTGTGCGGACGACGGAGCCGGGGGTCTGCGGCGTGCCGAAACCGCCTTCGCCTTCTTTCCAGCCGTCGGCGTTGAAGTCGGCCTCAAACCAATTGTCGGCGGGCTCGTCGAAGGTGTACTGCCAGACTTTCGCTTCATTCTTCGAGCAGCCGATGACGAGCTTGGAAACGAGCATGGGGCCGCGGAGCTTCATGTTCGATTCGTACATCTTGTCAGCCGGATACTTCAGGACTTCGCGGTCGTAGGACATGAAGCCGTTAACTTCGACTTCAACGTCGGTCGTCTGCGTGTAGACCGCCGCGGAGAGACCGTCGGCGATAAGGGGCAGCAACGCGATATTGAGCGCGTGATAGCGGTTGAAGAGCGCTTCCTGGTCAGCGAACGTCACGTAACCCCAGTTTCTACCGTCTTCTTGCCAGGAGTGACCCTTGACGGGCAGACCAAGGCCGCCATATTCGCCGAGGACGCTCGCGCGGTCCTCTTCAGGCGGGAACATGCCGGGACCGGGATAACGGTGCATGTCGTGGACGTCGCCGCAATCGCGGTCGGTCCAACCGGACGCGCAGTTGACGAGACGAGTCGGGTCGAGCTTCTTGCAGAGGTCGACGATACGCGTCGTGTCAAACTGGCCCCAACCTTCGTTGAAGGGAACCCACATGACGATGCAGGGGAAGAAATCAAGCGCGTCAAACATCTGACGAAGCTCAACTTCGAAGTAAGAGACGGATTCAGGAGAACGTTCCGCGTCGGGAGCGTCGCCGTGAATGTAGTTCGCCGTATCGCCGCTCGGCATATCCTGCCAGACGAGGAGGCCCAACCTGTCGCACGCGTAGTAGTAGCGCGCGGGCTCAACCTTGATATGCTTGCGGAGCATGTTGAAGCCGAGTTCCTTGAGGACTTCCAGGTCGTAGACCATGCCTTCTTCGGTCGGAGGAGTGTAGAGTCCGTCCGGCCACCAGCCCTGGTCGAGCGGACCATGCTGGAAGACAAACTCGTTGTTGAGCATCAGGCGCGTGATACCCTTCTCGTCCTTGCCAAGAGAGGTCTTGCGCATCGCGTAGTAAGAACCGACCTCGTCGATCACGTCGTCGCCCTTATAGAGCGCGACGGAGAAGTCGTAGAGTTTCGGATTCTCCGGGGTCCAGAGCTCGGCGTCTTCGACGGAGAGAGTGACGGCGGCTTTGCCGGCGACGACCTTCGCTTCGTGGTCTCCGACGGCGACGTACAGGCCTTCCGCGTTCTCGAGTTCGACGTTAACCTGAACGGTCATGTCGTCAATATCAGGGATCGGGAGAACTTTCGTGATGTGCGCCTTCGGGACGGCTTCAAGCCAAACGGTCTGCCAAATACCCGTGACGGGCGTGTACCAGATACCGCCAGGATTGTTAAGCTGTTTGCCGATCGGCTGAGGACCGTCGTCCGTCGGGTCCCAAACCTTGACGACCAAGGTCTGTTCGCCTTCCTTGACGGCGCGCGTCAGATCGACCGTGAAGGGGCTGAAACCGCCTTGGTGGCTTCCAACTTTAACGTCGTTGAGGTAGACGTCGGCGCGCCAGTCGACGCCGCCGAACTGGAGAAGAATCTGCTGGTCCGCCCAGGCTTCGGGAAGCGTAAAGGTTGTTTTGTACCAGAGATTATTCTCGGCGCCAACACGCTTACCGACGCCGGAGAGCGCCGATTCTGCGCAGAAGGGCACAAGGATCTGACCTTGGGCGTCTTCAAATTCTTCGCCAACCGGAAGGATAGCATAGTCCCAAAGTCCGTTGAGGTTGACCCAGTTTTCGCGGGTCATCTGCGGGCGCGGGTATTCAGGAAGGGGTTGATCCGCGGTGACGTCTTTTGCGAACTTGGATAGGAGAATCCCTTCAACAGGTTTCCATTCGTCGGCAAAAGCGGGCAGAAGCGCGCTTGTCGCCACGGCAATGCCGCAGAGAAGAGCGATTGTTCCTGACATGAACGATTTATTCATCGATCGCCTTTCGAAAGAGGGGGGTTAAAACGAGTTGAGCGCCATGTCGCCGAAGAAGTCTGGCGGAACGCGCTTTCCAATGATTGCTGACAAACGCAACGCGTCGATAGACGTTTGCAAAATGAGCGTACGCATCGAACCGTTGCAAGCCAGGCGTCGGCGAATAGTCATCCTGATACTTGAAGCCAGCGATTGGCCTTTCGTTGTATTTCAGGGACTTGCGTTCGTCAAATCACGCCGACGCCTGCCATTTCGTTCCATTATAGGGGAAAAGCTTTCTTCCACAATAACGTGGCGTGAGAGATTTTGTGGAGCGTCTCTCAACGAGCGACGTTATGAAGAAGGGCTCCTCACAAGATAAGCGTTACCATCCGCAGGCGACGCGAACGTTCTGCATCGCTTCGAGCACGTCGTGCCAGGTCTGAGGATCGGTCATCGCGCTGTTGGGGAACATGCATCCGTCCCAACAGATATGATTGAAACGCTTCGTCGGTTTACCGTCTTCCATGAGCCAGAATTTGGCGTATTTCGTTATATCGATCTTGCCGTTAGGATCCTTGGGGAGACAGTGACGACCAGTGCGGTCGTGCGCGCCGGAGCCAAAGACGGTGCCGTCGTTCTGCGCGACATGGAAGTCGACGGTCCAGGGACGGAGCTGGTCTGTCATCTTGCGGTACGCTTCGTCGTAAATTTCAGTCTGGTCCCAGGTGAAGTCTTCGGGGAGCAGCCGGTCTTCGGGCGCGTTCGCGCCGAGCAGGAAGAGATTCACGTGCGACATATCCGCCTGGAATCCCAAAACCTGCGGGAGATCGACCATTTCAAGGACCTGCACGCAACGTTGCCAGCTGTGCATGCCGCCCCAGCAGATTTCGCCTTCCATCGCGAGTATTTCGCCATACTTCTTCGCGATCTCACACGCCTTTTTGAACGTCTCGACGATCTGTTTCGTGTTCGCGTCCGGATCTTTCGACCAATCGTCGACGGAACATGAGGAGTCGATCCGCACGACGCCGTAGGGACGAACGCCCTTGGCGCGCAACGCGGCGCCGACCGCGCACGCCTTGTCGACCGCGTCGAGGAACGTTTGGCGCTTCGATTCCTCTCCGATCGCCGATCCAGCCCAGACGTCCGCGATAAGCGTTCCGATCTCAAACTCGTACTTTCCGCAAAGCTCAACGAGGCGCTCGACCTCCGCTTCCTGCTTCGACGGATCGAAATGAGGGAGCGCAAGGGAGAGGTCGAAGCCGTCGAATTTCACGCCGTCGACGTCGGCGTTCTTCGTCAGATCCAGCATCGTAGTGAGATCGATGCACGGCTCGGCGTCTCCGACTCCCTTTCCTACGACTCCAGGCCAGGTTGCGTTATGAAGTCTGGGGAATTTGTGCGGCTGGTCGCTGCGTGTCATAGTTCTTTCTCCTTCGGAACGAGTTTCAAAAAACTGGTCTGAAATTCCGAGCCAATAGTATCATATGGAAAACGCCGTTTCAAGCGTTTGGTGAGAATTTCAATGATTTTTATCATTTATCCGGTTATCCTCATATGGTGAGTCGGTCCGGCGCCAATGCGTCTTCTTTGTCGACTTCGCGCCAAATTTGAGGAGCGGCCATAAAAAAAGCTGCAACCGTTGGAGGATTGCAGCTTTTCTTCAGGAGATTACTGTTTGTCTCGCCTGAGGCCCGGAAAGACGTCGAGGTCAAGGTCGGCGAAGAGGCCCGCCTTGTACCGCTCGAGCGCGATGGCGCCCATAATCGCATTATCCGTGCAGAGTTTCGGGGGCGCGATAAAGAGCTTAAACCTATGTTTTTCCGACGCTTCGAGCGCCTTTTGTCGGAACCGCGCGTTCGCCGCGACTCCTCCGCCGACGCACAGCGTCTTCATGCGGCACTTGCGCAACGCCTGAACCGCTTTGCCGACGAGACAGTCGCAAACCGCCTCTTGGAAGGACGCCGCCACGTCCGCGCGTTCCTGGTCCGATATCTGGTTTTCCGAGAAATCGACGCGACCGACGCCCGCGAGCTTATAGCGAACCGCCGTCTTGAGACCGCTGAAACTGAACTGCATTCGACGGCGGTCGTTGAGCATCGGTCGTGGAAAGTCGTATGCCTTGGGATCGCCCTTTTCCGCCGCCTTTTGGATCGACGGTCCGCCGGGGTAGGGGAGCCCTAGCATCGCGGCGACTTTATCAAACGCTTCGCCCGCCGCGTCGTCGATCGTCGCGCCAAGGGGTTCGAAATCGATGGGACCGCGGCAACGGTAGAGGTTGGAATGACCGCCGCTGATGATGAGTCCGACGCATGGGAACGGGTCCTCGTCGAACGCCACGCGGCACGCATAGACGTGCGCTTGCAGGTGATTGATCGCAATAAGCGGCTTGTTTGCGGCGACGCAGAGCGCTTTGGCGGCCGCTAGTCCAACGAGGAGCGAGCCGGCAAGCCCGGGCTCGTTGACGACCGCGATCGCGTCAAGGTCGCTTAGCGTGATTTCAGATTGTCGGAGCGCGTCGGCAACGACGGGTAGAATCGCCTCGATGTGCGAACGGGACGCAATTTCAGGAACGACGCCGCCGTAAAGTTGATGCGCGTCGACCTGCGTAGCAATGGACGCGCCGAGAACGTTACGATTTTCGTCGACGACCGCCGCCGCCGTTTCGTCGCAACTCGATTCGATCGTGAGTATCTTCATTTTTCCAGCTATTCAATAATTAAAGTAGGCCGTACCGACCCGGTATTTTAGCGCTTTCAGGGATTATGGGAACGCGGCGCCTTAAGAACGCTAAGGTCAAGCCAGCTTCCTAGCGTCGCGTCCCATTCCTCGGGCTCAAAGGGTTCGAGGCCTGCGCCCGGATAGAGCGTGAGCTCTCCAATATAACGGCGACCTTTCAACAGGTAGAAATCGACCCTGACAAAGGGGAGACTGCCCGCGAGGCGCTCAGAGAAGGTAAGGAGTTCATTAAGCGCTTCCGGCGTTGGCTCGGGTATAAGTTCGCGCGGAAACTTGCGCCTGATGGGGAGGAGGTTCCACTGCGCGTCGTAGAAGGTGACGTGGAGTCCTTCGTCGGTAAAGCGATGCGAACAGACGTTGATGATTCGCGCTTCGCCATTGAAAACGTAGACTTTGTAGTCGCGCAGACCGCCATCCGCGTCCGAATCGAGAAATTGTTCGGCGACGAGTCGCGGGGGGACGCGGCGGTAGGGGGCTTCGCGCGCGGGCCAGTAGAAATTTCGTTTCAGAGCGCGTTCTAGCTTGCGGCGCGCATCGTCGACGTTAAACGTTTTTTTGTCGCGGCAGAGCGCGACTCCGCCGCTGTCGTGCGTCGTTTTGAGAACGAAGCGATCAGGAAGCGTCGAGAAATCGATTTCGTCAAAGCGATTCCAAGGGCCCCCGACGAGCGGAACAAGGTGTTCCTCTCCGACCTTGGATGCGATATATTTGCGAACCTCGTATTTATCGACGATTGTCGTGAGCTCCGGACGGCGATAATACAACTTAAGCCACTGAAGTTTCTCGTTGAAAGTTTGAGGGTCACGCAGGTTGAGCGCTCGCCCGATATTGACGCGAAAGAGCGCTCTGAGATACCAGGAATCGGGCGTAATAGCTCTGATTCCTCGCCAGGAGAGCGCTTTTTTACAGAAGCGAGCGACAGGATGTTTTTTCATGGGGTTAATACTGCGCGAAACTCCGGAACGGGACGAGACGAAGCGACCGCGTCCTCAAGCCCGAACGCGGTTCGCTTTCTACAAAACGTTCGGAGTGGATAACGACTCTGGAAAGATTTTACGCGTTACCTCTCGATTTTTTCAATGCCGCCGTTGAGCGCGCGATCGAGACCTAATCCGTTGGGGGCGCGGCAACCGTCGACGACCGTCGCATTGGCCATTTTACGATCAATTTCAGCGGTCTCATGAATTCTGTCGCCGTGCGCGAAGTGATATGCGACGGCGAGATGCTCAAGTTTGTAACGCACGACCCCCGCGCGGATAAGACGGTTGGCAAATTCGATATCGTCGCCCCCGTAACCTGTGAATTCTTCGTTGAAGCCGTTGACTTTGACCGCGTCTGATCGCCAAAACCCAAGGTTGGCGCCCGCGACTCCTCGCCGCTCCGACATGGTGAGGGTCTCGTCGAGCGCGCCGGCCTTCGACGTTATTTGCGAGAGCAGCCTTGAACGAATCGAGTGCAGCCTCTTCGTGGTATCGGGCGTGAAAAGGGAGACGCGGCGGTCGCCCGTTTTCAGGACGTAATCTCGGCGTTTTGGGAGCAGGTGCGTTCGCGTTGCGGCGACGAAACGACCAGGCCGCGCGGCGCGAGCGTGGTCCTCGATAAAACGCGGACCGACAAAGCAGTCGCCGTCGAGGAGAACGAGATAATCCCCGGTCGCGACGGCGATCGCGTTGTTGCGACTGCGATTGAGCCGGAATCCTTCGTCCGGCTGCCAGACATGAAGGACGGGGACGTCGGTCGTCTTGCGAATCTCGCGGGTTACGAGAAAGACGTCGTCGCGCGAACCGTCGTCGGCCACAACGATCTCATGCGGTTGGACGACGCTCTGGCATAGCGCCGACTCAAGCGCAAGACGAAGGTATTGGGGAGCGTTGTAGGTTGTAATAATAAGCGAAACCGAAGGGAGGGGCGGGGGCGACATTGTTTTGTCTTTCCGTAAAGCCTCGACAATCGCGGCGAACTCGTCTCAGCGTCAACGCTGTCGAATGTCAAAACGCTCTGCAAGGTAAAGGGGTTATCATGCAACGTCACGCGCAAATGGCGCTGCTGCCCAAGGGCAGTTAGCGCAGGAAAAGGGCAACGATAAGGACGTTCCTCTCGAGAGAATCGTCCTTGTCGTTCTCGCCGATCGGAAGACTCGCGTCAGCTTCCGAAGTCGTCGAAGAAGATGCTTTCTCGTTCAACGCCGAGGTTGTCAAGCATCGTGAGGACGGCCTGGACCATCATCGGGGGGCCGCACATGAAGTATTCGCAGTCCTCGGGGGCGTCGTGGTCCTTGAGGTAGTTGTCAAAGAGCGCCTGGTGGATGAAGCCCTTGAGACCAGTCCAGTTGTCCTCGGGGAGCGGGTTGTCGAGCGCAAGATGGAACGAAAAATTCGGATGCTCTTTTTCAAGCTGCTTGAATTCATCGACATAGAACGCTTCTCGCAACGAGCGCGCGCCGTACCAGTATGAAATCTTCTCCTTGCGATCAAGATGCTTGAGCAGTTCGAAGATGTGGGAACGCAACGGCGCCATGCCCGCGCCGCCGCCGATATAAATCTTCTCGCAGGGCGTGTCGCGAATGAAAAACTGACCGTAAGGGCCCCTGACTCGAACCTTGTCGCCCGGCTTAAGACTGAAAATGAAGGAGGAGCCGATCCCGGGCTCAACGTCGGGATGACGCGGCGGCGGGGACGCGATGCGTACGTTGAGCTTAATAATCCCTTTTTCCAGAGGATAGTTCGCCATGGAGTAAGCGCGATTCACAAGACCGCGATACTTGCTGACGTAGCGCCAGAGGTTGAATTTGTCCCAATCCGCGCGATATTGCGGATCGATATCGAAATCTTTATAGGCGATGGAACGATCCACCGGTCGTTCGATCTCGATATATCCGCCCGCTTTGAAATCGACTTCCTCACCTTCCGGAAGTTCGAGGACGAGCTCTTTAATGAAGGTTGCGACGTTCTCGTTCGAGCGAACAGTGCATATCCATGTTTTCACCGAGAAGATCTCGGGCGGGATCTCGATCTTCATATCCTGTTTGACGGGCGCTTGGCACGCGAGTCTCACATGGTTCTTAATCTCCTTCGGAGTCATCTGTCCGACTTCGGTGGGTAGAACCTCGCCCCCTCCGGAGAGGACGCGAACCTTGCACTGACCGCAAACGCCGCCTCCGCCGCACGATGAGGACAGGAAAATCTGCTGGGAGGCGAGCGCTCCGAGTAATTTACCGCCGACTGGAACGCTCAACGTCTTCGACGCGTCGCCATTGACCTCGATCGTCACGTTGCCGCTGGGCACTAAGGTCGCTTTAGCGGCGAGAATAATTGATACTAACGCGAGAATGATGACGGTGAACGCTACCACGCCCGCGACAACAACGCCAAATCCGCTCATAGTCTCTGCCTCCTCCTTCTCACATGCCCGCGAAAGTCATGAACGCCATTGCCAGGAATCCGGCGGTTATAAAGGCGACGCCGAGTCCTTGGAGTCCCTTCGGCACACGACTGTATTCGAGTTTTTCGCGAATGCCAGCGAGGATAACGACCGCGACCGCCCATCCGAATCCGGAGAAGAGGCCGTAGAGAACGCTGTCGCCGAAGCTGTAGTCGCGCTGCTGCATGAAGAGGGATCCGCCCATGATCGCGCAGTTCACCGTAATAAGCGGTAAGAAGATTCCCAGCGCGTTGTAGAGAGCGGGGAAGAACCGGTCGAGCGTCATCTCGAGAATCTGAACGAGCGCCGCGATGACGCCGATGAACGTTATGAACGTCAAGAAGCTGAGATCCAGCTCGGCGAGCGCGTCGATTCCCGTCCACGCAAGCGCGCCTTCTCGAAGCGTATAATTATAGAGCAGACAGTTGACGGGCACGGTAATCGCCTGCACGACAATGACGGCGATTCCTAGCCCAAAGGCGGCGTTGACCTTTTTGGAGACCGCCAGGAACGTGCACATGCCAAGAAAGAGAGACAGCGCAAGGTTTTGCGTGAAGACCCCCTGGATAAACATCGAAAGCGCGTGATTCATATCCTATCCTCTTGTCGATGAAGTCGCGGCGTTGTGGCGACGCCAGACGACGTTCATTGGACTTCTTGCATCCCCTTGTGGAACGTTTTAGCGATCCAGATGATCCCGCCGATCAGGAAGAACGCCGCGGGCGCGGTGACCATGAGGCCGTTGGGAACATACCAGCCTCCGTTCTGAACCGTCGGCAGTACAGCGACGCCAAAGATTTCTCCGAACCCGAAGAGTTCGCGGAAGAAGGCGACGGTGAGTAGCACGGCGCCGTAACCGAGTCCGTTGCCGATTCCGTCAAGGAGGCTGTCGGTTACGTTGTTCTTAATCGCAAACGCTTCCGCGCGTCCCATGACGATACAGTTCGTAATGATGAGTCCCACGTAGACGGAGAGCTGTTTGCTCAGGTCGTAGGAAAACGCCTTGATGAACTGGTCAACGAGGATGACAAGGGTCGCGATAATCGTCATTTCGACGATCATGCGGATCGAATTCGGTATAACGTTTCGGATAAGCGAGACTCCGACGTTCGAGAACGCCGTTACGAAGACAACCGCGAGCGTCATCGTTACTGCGGTGCGAAGGCTCGTGGTGACGGCGAGCGCGGAACATACGCCCAGAATCTGGACGAAAATCGGATTATTCTCAAAGAGCGGCGTTATAAAACTTTTTTTAGTTTCTTCGCTAATTTGCATTTTTCGTCCTTTCAGTTCGACGTCGCGGCGTCGTTGGTCTCCCCCTGCGTCGCGCCTGGCGGCGGAAACGTAATCTTATGTGCGCGAAGATTGTTAAGGAATGGACCATAACCCATATCGCCGAGCCAGAATTCGATCGTGTTTGTCACGCCGTCGCCGGTGAGCGTCGCGCCGGAGATCCCGTCGACCTGGCTATTAGCGTCGGGCGAGGAAGGGTCGACCGTTCCTTTAACAACGCGCAGTATGGGCAGACCGTCGTCATTAAACGCGACTTTGTCTTCCCATTTTTGGACCCAGGCGGGGTTAGTAATCTCGCCGCCAAGTCCCGGCGTTTCGCCATGATCATAGAAAACGAGCCGTCTGACGGTCTCCAGGTCGCTATTTAAAGAGAGGAATCCGTAAAGCGTCGACCATAGTCCGGTTCCGACGATCGGGAGCGCGATCGAATCGAAGGCGCCGTCCGCGTCGTAGAAGGCGTAGACGACCTGCCGCTTCGGGATCGACGCGATTCCGGCGATATCGTCGTCTTTGTCAAGGGGACGAACGTTCGTCTTATCGGCGGCGACGGCTTTAGGATCGGCGTCGAGAACGAGTTCGCCCGATTCAAGGTCGACGACGACGGCGACGGAACGCTTGAAGAGCTCGGCGGCTTCTGCCGCGCCGACTTTTTCCTTGAGGTCGACAAGCCCTGCGGCGCGGAGAATATTCGTCTGTTTATCGAGCTCCTGATTCTGACGCTGCAATCCCTTCAGAGAGACGTCAGCGAGGGATACGACGACCGCGCAGACGATCGCAAGGAGCGTCGCCACGGTGAACGTTTTCGTAATCGATTCGTTATGCATCTGCTTTCCCTCCCCTAATCACTGCGCTTCGAGTCGCTTCATGCGCCGACGAACGTTCGCGCTCACAACGAGGTAGTCGATGAGCGGCGCGATGCAGTTGCCGAACAGGATCGCGAGCATAACGCCCTCGGGGTACGCCGGATTCATGACGCGAACCAAGATGATCAGCGCTCCGACGATCAGACCATAAATGTACTGACCAACTCGAGTTGCCGCCGCAGTGACCGGGTCCGTCGCCATAAAGACCATGCCGAAGGCGAAGCCGCCCGTGACGAAGTGCCAGCTTGGCCCGAGCGCCAGCGCTGGGCGCGCGGCGATCGCGTCGGGACTGCAGAGAGTCAGGATCGCGGCAAGTCCCATGCCGCCGACGAACGTCGAAAGCATAATGCGCCAGGAGGCTATTCCGACGATCAGGAGGAACGCCATTCCGATGAGGCAGGCAAGGGTGGAGGTTTCGCCGACCGCGCCGGGAATCACGCCGATAAAGCAGTCGCGCATCGTGTAGCCCGCGCTCTCAATCGCCGCGATTCCGCCGGACGCGCAGGAGAGGGGCGTCGCTTTCGAGACGCCGTCGACCGCCGTCCAGACTTTATCGCCCGTGATCTGGCCCGCGTACGCGAAGAATAGGAACGCGCGCGCGACAAGCGCGGGGTTGAGGAAGTTGCGGCCCGTCCCGCCGAAGATCTCTTTGCCGAGTACGACTCCGAAGGAGATAGCGAGCGCAACCTGCCAGAGTGGGATCGTCGCCGGACAGATGAGCGGGAAGAGAAAGCCCGTAACGAAGAAACCTTCGTTGACTTCGTGGTTGTATATTTTCGCGAAAAGAATTTCCCAGAAGAGCCCGACAACCATGGTGACGGCGTAGACGGGAATCCAGTAGACGAGTCCGTAGACGAAGCATCCGATGATCGAGCTTGAATTAAAGACCGGAATCGCGCCGCTGAGCGAGTTGAGGATCGCTCCATGCCAGTCGTCCGGCACGGCGGCGCCCGACTCGATAAGTCGATTTGCCTGAAGCCCCACGTTGTAGAGCCCGACAAGCAGGCAGGGAATAAGCGCGTAGACGACGAAGATCATCATGCGCTTGAAGTCGACGCAGTCTCGCACGTGGACGGTCCCTTCCGTCCGGGTTTCGGGGGTAAAGAAGAAGGTATCGACGGCGTCGTAAAGAGGGTAGAGCGCGGCAAGAGGTTTGCCGGGCATGAAGAACTTATCGCCGACGAATTTAATTGTTTTGCGTAACGCGTGAAATTTCATCGGGTTATTCCTCCTCTTTCATCGCCTGATCGAGCAGCGCGCGCAGGGTCTTGCCGAAATCGTTTTTTCCGAAATCGACGAGCGAGCAAAGCGCGAGGTCTTCCTCGTCGAGCTCAAACGCGCCCAGTTTCTCGGCTTTTTCAATATCGCCGACCTCGAGCGCTTTGAAAAGAAAGAGCGGGACAATATCGAGAGGAACGATCTTGTCGAACGCGGGGTTCGGGAAAATTGCACGCGGACCGCCGTGAAGCGCCGTCGTCATTTTGAAGTCGCCGCCGATGAACGTCGACGCAACCGCGCGCGACGCTGAGAATTTCCGGAAGCCGGGGAGCGTCCACGCGAAGAGCTCGCGTGGGTCGTCGTCGCCGATGGCGGCTATCTGGTTGACGTATCGACCGAGTCCGGCGAGTCCCTTGGTCGCCGTTCGACCGTGGAGAACGCTGCCGGAGATCATGCGCGCGGGGCCGTCCTTGAGTTCGTCTTTAAAGAGCTCGAAGAGGCACGCGCCTTGCTGAACGCGGAGGAGACGCGGCTTTTTGACCATCGGACCGCCGATCGAGATCACGCGATCGACTTCGTAAACCCCACGCGTAAAGAGCGTTGCGATCGCGAGAACGTCCTGGTAGCCGATTGTCCAGACGACCTTCCCCAATCCGCAAGGGTCGAGTTGCGCGATATGCGTGCCAGAGAGACCTGAGGGATGTTTGCCGACGAACCGAACGACCTCCGCGTTAGGAATCGATTCGAGAGTTTGGATATATTCGGGACTGTATTCGCTTTCGCCGAGGCAAATCCAGAGCTTCTTACCGCAAATTCGGCTCAGAACGCGCAGTCCGTTGATGAAATCCTGGGGTCGCGCGTCGACGACGAGCTTAGGGTCGGGCGCATGCGGATTCGTATCGGCGACGTTGACAAAGAGAGAAGCGGGAAGGGAGTCGACCTTTGGGACGCGGCTATAGGGGCGCGTTCGCAGCGCGATCCAGAGTCCAGACTCGATCAGTTCTTCGCGGACCGCGGCGGGGTCGAGCTCAAGGAGCTCCGATTCGGGGTAGCTTTTAAATTCGACGGACTTCGCGCGCGCGTCGCCCTCGTCCGTCTCGACGATAATCGAGAGAAAAGCGCGTTTTGCGCCGCGATTGACCGACTGGACGACTCCGGCGCCGGGAGACGTAAACTTGACGCCAGGATTCTTTTTGTCAAGGAACAACAGCTGACCTGCGAGGACGCGGTCGCCTTCTTCTACGCAGATCGTCGGTTTCATTCCGACGTAGTCGACGCCAGTATGCGCAACGAGCCTGGCGTCCTTCATTTCCGGCGGCTCGCTCTGATCAGGAGCTCCGACGAGCCGAAGGTCAAGCCCCTTTGTTACTTTGATTGTTCTCATCGACGATTGCCTTTCGTGGGTTCGACGAAGGCGCGCATGCTTCTCCTCGACTCCCAGGCCTATGAAAATGAACGGTTCGCTTGCAAGACGGCGTCGAAGCGTTCCACGTCGCGCAAACGACCTCGCGGCGCCGCCCCAAAATCGTGGCGCCCCCAACGTCGGAATAGCGCGCTCTCGACGCGGCGCGCGGTTCCGACGGGAATAATGCAACGACGCAACGCACTGATTTTAAACAAGAATTCCTTCTCGTCCAGACAGCGCGCAATATAAAAACTGTGAACTCTACAATCGAAGCGACGAGAGCGCTCGCGAATAGAAATGGACCAACGGCGAGACGCGCCTGCTCAAATCGTTACCCTACGCTCGGCGAGCGTTGAAAGGCTCGCGCCGTCAGATCGATCGGCGTCCGCGCGCCGACGGCTCAACGAACTCGCCGCGTCGAATATGTTTTTTTCCGACAACCTTTGAAATGGAGGACTTTATGACCAGAAATGTACATGTTGCGCCCCGATCGCAACGCCGTCCAACTCCTTTTCTTTCTTGTTTCCCTGTAATTCCTTGACCGAACCTTAGTTTGTTTCTTAATCCTCAAAATGAATTTCAGAAAATATCAGTAATTTTTTAAAAAAGGGCTTGACGTCGACGTCGCCGCCACAGTATCATGCTCAGTAGAGGGCTGTGAAGGACTTCCGCCCTTAAGAAATTTTTCGCAATCTTTTAGAAAGATTCGCATTTTTCGCCAGACGTCCCGTCTGTGCGGCTTCTTTGAAGACGCGTTTTCAGATCGCGTATCCCGCGTCTGACAGCCGTCCTGTTATTACGCGCCCCGGCTTCTGCTTTGTGGGATCCGAGACGTTTCTTCGTTGTTCTTGGTTCGTCAGCAGCCTACAGTCGGAGGAGGCGTCATGAAATTTTCTTTCGGAAACGAATTCTCTTCCGCTGGCTTGCGGTCGTTCATTGACGACTCGTATTCCACGTCGTCGTACTTGAAAGCGTCGAGTCTGCGCTTTAGAGGACTGTCCTGTTCTTGAGCTTGAAAGAGACAGATATGGGAGAACCGGCATGACGACGATTTCCAAAGAGCGAACTCTCTGGCAAAGAGTTATAGAGACGCTAAGGTCCTTCGCGTTATCGAAAGAGGAGCGGGAAAGCTTTATGCGGACCCAGAATGAAATATGGGCTGTTCGAGTTCTCCTGTTAGCGCCTCTCTTCGTCCTGACCCTTGGGTTATGTTTTATCCAATGGCTTGTTCGGCCATGGTACGTATTTGTCGATTATTTTTTTGCGACGGAAAGCGTCCTGTTTTTTCTTCTGGGAGTCCACCAGATTTATTTCCACATATACTGGACGTGGAGAAATCCTGACGAAGGCGCCAAAGACTTGCAATGTTGTTGGGGCCTCTATTTTTTCATTGTAGGCTTGATCTTCTGGGAGCTATTTGCCGCCGGGACCGAGGGACGTGAGATCGTCCCTGCGATTCGCGACTATTTGTCTTCTTCTCAGTTCTCAGGCGTCTGGAATTATCTTCCCTACATTGGAGATAGAGGCTGGCTGATAGTGGTCTTTGCCGACGTCACCGTTCCCTATTATATGATTCAGGTGTTGATTGACGATAAGCCGTTTATGAAGTCGAAGAGGCGGTCGAAAGAGTCGAGTCAGTTAAATTCCGACGTTACGGGCAATGCGTTGAAACGTCAGGAGCTCGAAAGCGCTACAAAACAAGGCGGCGGCGCCGGACGTGCGACTCAGGAAGCGCTTGCCACGCGGCAATCGCCCGACGTTCCTCCGAGCCACGTTGGCCAAAGCGACGGGGGCTCCGATCTCTGCAATCAGGCGATACGCGAAATAAAAGCAGTCAACAATATGGCGTCCGACGACTTGATCAACGACGCTTTCTATTCCATTAACGCTTCTGCGCTCGTACGCGAGTCAATTTCCTGGTTTCTTAAAGAAGGCGACGCCAAGCGTATACCGGCCGACTTTTTCTTCGTTCCCAACGTACTGGAACTTGACGTCAAGCGATGGAAAAAGATGAAGAATCAGGCGCGCAAGTTTTTCTGCGTTAAGGAGGAGCGCGTCCGTACCGAAGAAATTGACTGTCCCCATTTCGATCTTCGCGCGGACTCTCGAAGGAATCGCCGTTTTTGAATATCTTGACATTTCAGGAAAGTATCCCCCCGAGGGGATCATACCAGCATACAAAAACGCGAGCTCTTTCTTTGTCGAAGAATCGTTCCTTAACCGGCTACGCAGCCAAAATTTTGTCGGTCTTAACGTCAGAAAGATCGACAGGAAGAGGATGGACAGCAATCGTACGCAGACAAGAAAAATATTGTGTTTGCATGAACTGTACTATTGTCTTTTTAGCGATTATGCGCAGGAGGAACTTGTCGTTGACCTTTTAAAGCGTTTTCCTCTTCGTTGCGAGCGTTGCGGCAAGCTAAGAGCCTATTGTCCTTACTGCGACGCATTTCTGGCCTGTCCAAATTGCGGTCTCGTGGAAATATTCAATCATACTAGCGTTGATATGGCGCTCAGAGACCTTTGCTTCACCGAATCGCCGATAGCCAAAAGCGTTTGTTTCGAACCACGGGGGAGGATATCTTTCGCCAACGCGAGCCCGTTACGCGGCGAAAACTGGAGCGGCGCCGACTTCGTCGACGGTCTGTTTGATACGCCGTTATGCACTGGCCGGGTAGTAAAGTAGTTCGTGGAGGAGAACATTGGAACCGTCGCTTTTTCGCCCTATCAGGTCGACGTTTCCAAATGCACGCCAGACCAGCGCGAGCATATTGAATCGATACGATATACGCCAGAGTTTTAAGGACGGTCGGTTTTGGCAATCTTGTTCTGGGGCCATTGCAAATTCAAAAGTTCGACAAACCGGATCATGGTCATAAACCAGGAATTTGACGGAACGCAATCAAACAGGAGACGTCATGAAATTTTCTTTTGGGTACGATTTCTCTTTTAGTAAGAGGCGAGCGAACGTTTTACTCGCCACGGAAAATTTTGACTTCAATAACTTTGAAACTTCGTGCCTTCCGAACGGGGAGCTTATAGAGGATGGTAGCTGCGAAGGTATTTTTAAAGAAATGATAAAGAGTAAACATATAGAAGTTTTTAAAGATAAGGGGGGGGAGTGAATATGGGATGATTTCGAGGATAACGCCACAAGATTTAATGTCAGTAATTAGTGAAGAGGTAGGTAGAAATCCAAAAGCTGGGCGTGTAAAAAACGAATGAACGCGCCGCATTGATTGTAGCGGCAGACGTATGCTGCGTTTTCATTGAGTGAATCGAGTCCAAACGGTTGTACGAGGAGCGGATCGAATGAAAAGAAAGGTATGGAAAGCAGTCGCTATATGCGTTGGTTTAATTTTCTTGTTCGTCCTGTTAGGGAAATTATTCTGGATTCCAGCCCCTTTACCTAGTCTAGACAACTTGGATTCGTATTCCAATGAGCATTGTTTTTATGCAACGCGAAATGGAATTATTTATGATTCTCATCGAATTAACGACAGGGGCTTTCGCGATTTTTTTACGAGTTCTCTTGACCAGGCTGAACTTCTGCCCGTCATGGAAGGGCCGACGGCTATCGATCGACTGCGTGTGCACGACGTTGAGCTCGACGGTTCTCCGTCAGGCATGCTTTCAAAAGACTACTCAGGCGTTGCCGGTTTCTCTATCATAACCTATGATAAGGCTACTCAAGCGCCAGTAGCGCGACGGCCTCTCTTTAATTTCCGTGATGATGAAACACGTGCGAAGCTCGTTTGTAATTATTCCAAACGGTTGTTGCTCTTCAGGGAGTTGGATATCGTCAAAAACGACGAGGGTTCGCGCGATAAAGAAGTATTGGATTATTTTTGGTACGTTTTACAAGACGGGGAATGGGTCAGGCGCCCCTTCGAATGCGGCTTGACAGGGGCGTATATATCATGTTGGGAAACGATTCCAGACTTGGATCTGATCTTTCTTCTTATGTACTCGGCAGAGGGAGACGCCTGGTATCTTGTAAAGTATGACTGTCATGCAATGAGGTCGCTGTATAAAGTTCGTTTGGCGCCGCCCAGGCCAGGCAAGGGATATCGGCAGTTCAGGCTCCTTACAGGCGAACAAAATCTATTTGTTTACCAACAATTCATAGAAGGAGAACAAGTTAAGATAAAAATCGACGTTTTTTCGACGAGTGACTTTTCGCACGTTGCAGACTTCGTTGTTCCAGTTGGCCAGCAGCAAGGCTATAGAGAAGAGGTTATCAAAAGGAACGTCCTTTTATCGCCAGATTTACGATATCTCGCTTATGAACGCTACGACGGAAGTTTGTATGTTCACGACGTCACGCAAGGAAAAACGACGAAGCTTAGAAAGGCGTTTTCATTTTCCTGGCGCGGATATTGGTGGCATTTTCCAACGGAAGTCGCAAAGAATAGCATGAATCTGTACTACGCGGCCTGCGTTTTTACGATGGCTTTTTCGGCTGATTCTCAAACGCTATATGACGCCAATCAGTTGGGCGATCTTTTTCTCTGGGATATGAAGAGCAAAAAGTTACGACGTCGAGTAACGGGAGTACAGTAAAGAAGTATATCGCGATTTCAGGCGTCAACGTCCGCTATCAAGAAGGGAATAGACTGGCGGAAAAATCTTACAGCGTGCTTCGCAAGAATATGCGGCGTCGAGAGTATTTTTTGGCAATTTCTTTGAAGTCATGCTCTGCCTGAGACATGCAGCGACCGTCAAAGCGCGTCGTTACGGTTACAGCTGCAACCATAGAGAGGGCGGCCTCTTACGACTTGTTTACCATGTTCAGTCTTTTTGAGGCAGACGGGCGGCGCAAGTCTGACTTTGTAACATGTTATCAACCATATTGTTGTGAAAGACGTTCTTATGCTTGAAACGGGCATGTGACTGAAAGATAATCGATTACGTCGGTGGCGCTGTTCTCCTGAACGGTCAATTATTAAGGGAGGTTGGAAGACGGCGGGGTTCGTTCGAATTAAAACAAGCGAGGCGGCGTTTGCGTGATTGGGAACTGTCCTTTCAGCGGTCTTTACGTTGCTAAAAGCAATCATCCTGAAGTTCAAAAGGCTTTGTGGTCATGAATTATCCAGAACTTGTGGAGCGCCTGGACGCGTTAAAGGTTCCTCGAACGAGTTATTCTTTTCGTGAAAATAATCTTGCCTACGTAAGGAAACATGGCGGGTATTCGTTAGAATTCCTCCGAAGATTGAATCAGTGGGGATTGTTCTATTACGAGCCTAAAAAAAACTTTTGGGCGCGTCGTGAAAGAAAATGTATTAATTCCTTTTTGACTGAATGCGCCGCGTTTGAAATGCTGTTTCGCAACCTTGTTAAGGACAAGAGAGTCTGGCTGACGCTTGGCGACGAGCGTGGAATGACCTGCGATGAATTAAGGATCAAGCTGCTCGAAGCGGGATATCGTCTTCGTGAGTGTCGTTTTTCCGACAATAGTCTTTTTTTGACCGAATCGGGCCCGTTCGACGGTATTTATTCACTGGAATGCAGTTACAGGACTAAAACATGGCGAATTGGCTACAAGGAACGAGGCCTTAGCAAGATAGTCCACCTCTTTTATTCCGAACCGACCGCATGCGAGGAATTCTACGGCATAGTGACGGCTAACCTCGTTGGGCGTTTTGCTTTTTAGCTGCTCTTCGAAAAAGGAACGTTTTGTTTCGTAAGACGTAAGAAGACGTCAGGAGTATTGTCTTGCGCCTTCTTGAGGATACGGCGAGGTTTCACCGCGACGATGGGGCGCAGAGGGCCCATTTTAACGCGGGAGACGGATCGAGTTCGAATTTTGGCGTCAGCCTGACCGGCGCGATTGGTTCCGGCGAAACTCCATCCTTTTTAAGGTCTGAGAACGATGAATACTAAAGAACTTGTAGAACGTTTAAAATCCCTGAAAGTTCCTCGAACAAAGTATTCTATCTCTACTGGCAGGAGCTTTTGTTATACTTGCAGGAGATTTTTTAACGTCGCCAAATGGCGCCGAGGGTATACGTTAGAGTATGACTCCGAAGAAGAAGGGTGGATGTTATATCGTTGGGAGCCGGAGAGATTCTTTTGGAGAGGGCACAATAAGATTTTTATTGACCAATATGACACGGAGGCCGCCGCCTGTGAAATGCTTTTTCGGGCCCTGGTGAAGGATAAGGCGGCCCGACGCGCGCTTAATGATGAACAGGGAACGAGGAGCGCCGAATTAAAAGCTCAGTTGCTTGAACGCAAATTCCTCGTTCAAGAGAACGTCTCTTCGGCCGACGACGTTCTATTAGCATTCAAATTCCCGCCCGTCGAAGAGTATTATACGCTCGAATACAGCGACCAGACGGAGACTTGGAATATCTGGTTTCATGAGGGAGAGCATCAAACCCTGACAGGAGCGTATTATTCAGAAACGACAGCATGCAGGGAATTTGAACGCAAGATATGTAACTTTGGTTCGCGTCGACCGTAAAAACCGACAAGATTTAGCGTTGTTGCAATGGAAGAATCCGTTATTTGGGGAATCTTTAAAAGAATCGCCGGTCGCCGTCGTTGTTGTTTGATAACGTCGCGAACGCTCAACGGAGGAGATCATGGGATCTATTTCTGAACTCGACGCGTTCCAGAATCGACGGATGGAGAGATTAGAAAGTTTTACGCTGATTACGGCGGAAGAAAGGCTTCGATGGTTGATCCGCAATATCATCCGTCTGTTCTTCCTTCTTATCGCCTTTGGTCTGGCGATTTTGTCGTGTTCGGCAGTCCTGCGCCTCGACTCCTTCCTTTCTGGATCGTCCCCTTGGGTTTTTCTGATACTGAGCGTATTTTTTTGTTCCTTGGGATACTTAGCTTGTTTCTACGGTCTTTGCAAAGCGTTAATAAGGCAGGAGTTTTGGTCCCGAACCGCGCGATGTCTTTGGCCGGGTTTCTTTTATAGCATAGGGACTGTTTATTGGCATTCTTTTTCCATGACGTCGTTGGGGTTAAGGTTTTGCAGTTACCTGCCCTCGTCGCCCTTCGCTTTCCTCTTCGATTATTTTAGTATCGAGGGATTTGTCCTATTCTTCCTCATTGGCGACCCAACCGTCCTCTACTTCTGCGTTAACTTGATACTGTTCCTCTTAACCGCGTTGTTCAAGATCGTCGTCATGTTATTCATGGCGACTGAGCGCAGCCTTGTGCTGGTTCGACGGGCGGCATTAAGACGCTCCGGCAAATTCACGAGCAGTCAGGGGGGCTGATCGATTGATACGTATGATCGGCCTATTGAGGGGCGGCGTCAGAGAAGCGCGCGCTGCGGTGGGAATTTTCGCATGTCCGCAAGAAGCCTTGCGGACATGCGCGGTCGTCTCCTAATTCACGCCTACTGGGCGTCGCCAGCGACTGGAACGTTCGCTTTGCGCGCGTTGCTTCGTCGGCGCCGGGATTAAGCGGATAGAGCCCTTTCCAAAGGATTCTTCGACGCGCGTTTTCATTTCCTGGACGAGACTGATCTTAAATTTGTCGCACTTGAAGGTCGCGCGCGTTCCGGTGCGGAGCTCCAGACAGATTTCTAGATCGTGTCCGTCGCCGATTCCGTTGCGGCCGACGCGGTACGTCTTAAGGACGTCGTAAAGTTTCTTAACTCCGACCTGATCGGCCACTTCTTCTTTGAGAAAGATAGCGACGCCGCGCGAGAGTTCGGAAACCGCATTCTCAAAGGGAATGATCTCGTCGACAAAGAGGGTCGTTTCTATTTCATGCTCGCCGTTTTCGTTTTCTTGTCGTGATTCTTTTTTATCGACGCGTCCTCTCAGGAAGAGCGGCGCGTCGTCGGCGATGAATTGGCTGAATTTCGCGTAGGCTTCCGACCAGACGGCGCAACGCATGGTCGCATCGAGGTCTTCGATCTGGAAAAACGCAATCGTTTTGGGCTGGCCCGGCTTCGGTTTGCGCAACGCCGAGATTCGTACGTCGGAAATGATACCGCCGACCGTCGCCTGCGTATGATTCGGCATTTCCAAGACCTTGCGGATCGACGTGCCGAAAAGTTGGAGCATGTTGCGGTGTTCTCCGAGCGGATGCGCCGAGACGTAATATCCGAGCGTTTCCTTCTCGTAGACGGCGCGTTCTTTTTCGCCCCATTCTTCAATGTCGGGAAGGCCGGAGCTGGCGTCTTCCATCTCGTCGTCTTGCTCGGAGTCGTTTGAACTGAAGAAATTCATCTGACCGCGCTGGCGATCGAGCGCAGCTTGCTGGCCGCTCTTGATCGCTTTTTCCAAGACAAACATAAGTTGCGACCGCTTGGCGCCGAAGCAGTCGAACGCGCCGCATTTAATGAGCGCTTCGATCGTCGCGCGTCCGACGAGCCTGGAGTTCACGCGCTGGCAGAAGTCGAAAAGGTTGAGGAAGGGTCCGCCCTCGGTACGCGCGCGGACGATCTCCGCCATCGCGTCGGCGCCGCAGGCCTTCACGGCGGTGAGCCCGAAATAAATTTTTCCGTCGACGACCTTATACTCAGCGTCGCACAGGTTGACGTTCGGCGGAACGACCTCGATCCCCATGCGCACGCAGTCGTCGATGTGCTCGACCGTCTTATCACTCCTAGTGAAATTTCGACCGGATATGTCGCCGCAGAGGAGCGCCGCCATGAATTCTGCAGGGTAGTGCGCTTTAAGATACGCCGTCGCATACGCGATGTGCGCATACGCGGTCGAGTGCGACTTGTTAAAGCCGTAGCCCGCAAATTTCTTGATGAGCTCAAAGAGCTCCTGCGCCTTTTCCCGCGTGAGTCCGTTTTCCTGCGCGCCCTTGACGAAGTCCTCGTTGAACTTGGCGATCTTCTCGTGCTTTTTCTTACTGATCGCCTTAATGCACGTATAGGAACTCGAGAGGGGGATGCGTCCAAGTCTGTTGAGGATGCGCATGATCTGCTCCTGATAGACCATGACGCCGTTCGTTTCCTCGAGAACGTCTTTCAGAACGGGATGGAGATAGGTCGCCTTTCTGCGTCCATGTTTGACGTCGACGTATTCCTCCACCATGCCGCCTTCGAGGGGCCCGGGCCGGTATAGAGCGAGCACAGCGATAATATCGCGGATATTGTCGGGGCGCATGCTCATGAGGAGCTGGCGGATCCCAGCGCTTTCGAGCTGGAAGACGCCTTTGGTTTCACCGCGGCATAGCAGCGCGTAGGTCTCCGGATCGTTCTGGGGAAGGTTGTACGGGTCGATCGTCTCGCCGCTCGTTTGCTTGATGAGTCGCACGGCGTCGGCAAGGATCGTCAGGTTGCGCAGGCCGAGGAAGTCCATTTTCAGGAGCCCGGCCTTTTCAACGTCGGAACCCTGCCATTGCGTGACGACGTCTTCTTTGCCAGAGAGCTTTTGGATCGGGACGAAGTCGGTGAGCTCGCGCTGCGAGATAATGACGCCGCATGCGTGCGTGCCCGCGCTTCGCGCAAGTCCTTCGACCTTCTTGGCGTAATCGACGAGCTCGTGGACGTCCTGATTGCTCTCGTACATTTTGACGAGTTCAGGGCTCTGGTCGAACGCCCTTTTGATCGTCATTTTAGGGGCGTTGGGGATGAGCTGCGAGACGGCGTTCGCGAGATCGAGGGGCAGTCCGAGCGCGCGCGCGCAGTCTTTGATCGCGAGCTTGGCCGCCATCGTGCCAAAGACGCCGAGTTGCGCGACTTTTTCAGCGCCGTAATGTCTTTTAACGTAGTCGATGATCTCGCCGCGCCGGTTCTGTTCAAAGTCGATATCGATATCGGGCGCTTCGAGTCTGTTCTCGTCGAGAAAACGTTCAAAGAGGAGGTCGAATTCGAGGGGACAGACGTGCGACATATTGAGCGCATAGCATACGAGCGCGCCGACGCCGGAGCCTCTCGCGGTGCAATGAATGCCGCGCTCTTCCGCTTCGCGCACAAAGTCCCAGACAATCAGGAAATAGTTTGGGAATCCGAGCTTGCTGATAACGCTTAGCTCGCGGTCAAGTCGCGCCATAACCTCTTCGGAGAGCTCGCCGTCGACCATGCGCTCCGGGTTGTTCGCATAGCGGCGTTTGAGCCCCTTGATGCAAAGTTCACGGAGATATTCGTCTGATGAAAGTCCGTTGGGAGGGGTGAAGACCGGAAAGTAACGTTTACCGAGTCCCAGGCGCAGGTTGCATCGATCGGCGATTTCGAGTGAACGCCATACCGCGTCGGGGGCCTCGGGCATCGCTTCCATCATTTCCTGACCGCTCTTGAGGTAGAACTGGTCGGAATCCATACGCATGCGGTTGACGTCGGTGCGAAACTTGCCCGTGTTGATGCATAGCGCGAGATCCTGCGCGTCGTAGTCTTCGTACTTGACGTAATGCACGTCGTTCGTCGCGACGGTTGGAATCCCAAGCTCTTTTGCAAGTTGCAGTTCCTTCCGCAAAGGAATTTGCTGGTCGTAGAGGCCGTGATTCTGAAGCTCGATGTAATACCGGTCGCCAAAGACCTCGCGATACCATTGCATGACGCCGCGGGCTTTTTCAAGCGATTCCTCGCTCCCGCGCCCGACCTTGAGCGTTCGAGAGACCTCGCCCGACAGGCAGCCGCTCAGGCAGATAAGTCCTTCGTTGTATTTTTTGAGGAGCTCCTTGTCGACGCGCGGTTTGTAATAGAACCCTTCGACGTACGCGAGGGACGAGAGCTTCAACAGATTTCTGTAGCCTTGCTCGTTCATCGCCAGGAGCGTCAGATGGCTCATCGTCTTGTCGTTCTTCTCGAAGCGCGACTCCGGAGCGACGTACCCCTCGTATCCGATAATCGGTTTGATTCCCGCGTCGAGCGCTTTTTGATAAAATTCCAGCGCCCCGTACATATTGCCATGGTCGGTGAGCGCGAGCGCGGGCATCTCGAGTTCTTTAGCTCGCGCAATGAGCGCGTCGATTTTTCCGACGCCGTCGAGGAGCGAGTAGTGGGAGTGCGTGTGGAGATGTACGAAGGGGATCGCGCCAGATTCCGTCGGTTCCCAGGGCGTTCGCTTCTCCGCGAGCACGGCGTTCTCGTTGGAATCGTTCTCCGACGGGGCCTTGATCTCCATGTCTTCGACGTCTTCTTCTTCGAGCTCTTCGGTGAAGCCGTCAAGTCCTTTAAGTTTTTCGTCGCTCATGATAATCCGTCGCACTTTCATAGTCTTTCATTCCGCAGCGTCGAGACGCGATCCCCTCCCAGAGAACTGGAGGAACCAAGAATATTCAATAGTCGCGCATACGCTCGGACAGGCAAGCTGATTCTATACGGAAGATCTTTCGCTTCAAGTCGTCGACGTTAAAAAAGCATGATTCCCGAGTCCTTGCACGAGCAACCCATTTTTGTTTGAAGATTGTTAAAAGTGTCATAACATACGCAGAGGAGCGTTAATTTTTTAAAATATCCGAAAAGAGGCAGGTAATTTTGTTGCGTTTCGCGCCTCGTTGATTAGAATTCCAGTTAAGGAACGTTAGGCGAATTGTTTGCCGACGACAGTCGGCGTGCGTTTTTTGCCAGACGTTTTGGCAGGAAAAAATGCAGCGAAACGTTTTCGTAGAGCAGGCGCGCCTCCCGGGAGTATCGATTTTTCATTCTTTACGGCGTGGGCGTTGATTTTTAGCGTCTGTAGAAGCTTATGGACGATAAAACCGGTTGAAAGAACGTTTCTTTCCTGATATAAATATGCGTTAAATACATTGGGCGCGGTCCGTCAGCGGATCATCGCAGTCGTTGCGTTGCGGCGAGGAGCCGCAGCACGGCGCCTGCAAGCGACCAACGGGAGCGACTACGATAGAACCTCCGCGCGGCCGTCGCGAGTGCAGACCCGCTCGGTCGCGGTCGGCTTCCAATCCAATCGGTTCAGTAGAATTCCGGAGAAGAGGATCATAAGAATGAAAAAGCGCCTTTTCATGATATTGTCCGTTGCGGCGATTGCGCTGACGACTTTCGTCAGTCTTTCGACGGCTCAAGAGGCGACGTCAGACGTTCCTGTCGAGACGTATCAACTCAGCGACGGCACCAATTGTTTTCTGGTTCCGCTCCAGGCCGAAGCGATCGAGTCGGAATCCGACTTTGTCGACGTCGCCGTGTTGGTCGATTTCTCTGCCGCGCAACTGAGCTCCCAAGTCCGCCAGGATTCCCAAGACGCGCTTTATTCGCTCGTTGAGAACCTTCCTGAGAACGCGCGCGTCCAGATCTTTACCGCTTCCAACGAGACGGAGTCTCTCACCGACGGCTATCTCGACGTCGGCTCTCCAGAACTTGCGGACGCGATCGCGAGCCTTTCGCAGCGCGACGCGCTCGGCGCCGCCGACCTTGAGCAATCGTTCTCCGTCGCCGTCGATTCCTTCGATTTCAACGAGAGCGCCGATCGTTCGATCGTGTTCATCGGACGCGGCGTGAGTACAGGCGCGGCGTTTAACGAAGCGATTTTCGAAAAGACGGTCGAAAAGCTCGTTGACGCTCGAACGCCGGTCAACAGTTACGGGGTCGGAGCGGTTGTCAATATGAATCTTCTTGGCGCGCTCGCGAACCGTACCGGCGGCGCCGTCGTTGAGAGCGGTTCCAGCGCGGACGCCGCGGGCGCGAGTCTTGCGTCCGCCGCAACCGCGACCGTGTTCTTCCCCGAAGAAACTGAACTGACGCTTGGAAACGCGACGGTTTACCCGAATCCGCTCCCGCCGATCCGCAGCGACCGAGAGACTTACCTCCTCGGTTCGAGCCCGGAGGCGCTTGAAGACGCGAATATCTCCATTCCGGTCGTTTTGTCCGATGGTCGCTTGGCCGATATCGAATGGACCATCACGCCTCGCACGCCGAGTAAATCAAACCAGTACCTTTACCCGCTCGTGCAGTCCGCCTCGAGAGATTCCGGCGCGACTCTCCCGATCGCCGGTCTCGACCTCCTGACCGACTATCAGACCAACGTCAATGATTCGATCGATCAGACGATGGACCTTGCGCGACAGGCGGAAGAGATGGGCGACCTGGCGTCCGCGGAACGTCTAACCGGTCTTGTTGAGGGGAACTCCGAGGACCTTGGCAGCGGGATTGCGTTCGAAGACGACGTTACTTTCGGCGATCCTGAGGCTGTCGGCGACGATACCCTCGGCGTTGCTGAATTTGCCGACGACGATATCATCGTTCCTCCTGAATTTGCCGACGACGATACCATCGTTCCTCCTGAATTTGCCGACGACGATACTATCGTTCCTCCTGAATTTGCCGACGACGATACTATCGTTCCTCCTGAATTTGCCGACGACGATACTATCGTTCCTCCTGAATTTGCCGACGACGATACTATCGTTCCTCCTGAATTTGCCGACGACGATACTATCGCCATGCCGGGCGCGCCTGACGATTCTATCGAAGATGCGTTTGCGGCGGCCGAACGGAAACTCGCCGACGAAAACAGGGCCAACCTCATGGTCGCGTCCGAGCAGAACGTGAAGGTTCTCTCGCGACAGGTTAAGACGCACGTCGCCGTTGTGACGGCCGACGCTCGCAAGCTTTCCGCGACCGACCCGGACGGCGCGCTTCAGAATATCAAACTGACGATCAACAGCGTCAAAAATGATCCGATTCTTTCTCCCGCCGACCGCGCCGTTCTTCTGAGCGACCTTGCCGCGACGGGCGAATATGTGAAACGCCAGCAGGAACAGAAGGCGATCCGCGACTATGCGGCGCAGCAGAATCTCGCGGTCGTCGACGCTCAGAATAAAGCGCGAACCGCGGCGCTCGCCAACCAGACGAAGGTTGTCGAGATCATGAAGCGCTTCGAAGCGCTCGTTAAAGAGAGCAAATTCGTTCTCGCCGCCGAAGCGGCGCAGGAAGCGGCGAAGATTTCGCCCGACAACGCGTTGCCGACTCAGGCGAAGAACGTCGTCTTCCTCCGAGACGCCTACGAGCAAAATCAATATCTGCGCAACTGGCGTCAGAAGAAGCTTCTCGACACGCTTATGTCGGTCGAACGCGCTCATATTCCGGTTTCCGACGAGCCGCCCATCACGTATCCTGACCCCGAGGTCTGGAATGCGATGACCAAGGTTCGTAAGGAGAAGTACGGCAGAACGAACCTCACCGGTTCGACTGAAGAGCAGCGTATTGCCAACGCGCTCGATCTTAAGGTCGACGTCGATGGCGGCGAAGACAGCGATCTCACGCTCGCCGACTGGATCGAAGAGGTCAAGCAGCAGCTCCGCGAGCAGGGTCAGGACATCAACGTTGTCTTCGACACCGTGAATATGGAAGAGATGATCGGACCCGCGTCTTCTCTCAATATCAACGAAAATCTTTCGAACATTACGCTTCGTAAAGCGCTCAAGATCGTGCTCCGTCCTCATGAGCTCGACTTCTGCATCCTCGACGACGCGCTCTTCATTACGACGCAAGACGAGATCAAGAACAATCCTGAAATCTCGACCTCGTTGCAGCTCTACTCCGTCGGCGACCTTATTATGCAGCCCAACCAGATGGGTAGCATGGGCGGCGGCATGATGGGCGGCATGGGCGGCGGTATGATGGGCGGCATGGGCGGCTTTGGCGGCGGTATGGGCGGCGGTATGGGCGGCTTCGGCGGTGGTATGGGCGGCTTTGGCGGCTTCGGCGGCGGTATGATGAGCGTTCCGTCCGCAGGGCGCGGCGGACAGATCGTCGGCCCCGCGAACGACGCTATCCTCCAGAACTTCCTCGACGCTCCGACGGTTCCCGACGCGGCTGGCGCCGGTATCTTTGCCGTTCCTTCCAAGTCGAATAAATCGACGGAGAAACCGACCGGAACCCTCTCTCAGGCGCCAGTCGATCTCAATGCGAAGTGGGACGCTTGGTTTAAAGCGAACGCTCCGAAGCAAGCCGACGGCGAATCTGACGAAGCGTACCTTAAGGCGCGCGAAGAATTCTCCGGTTCGCTCGTCCTCAGGACGCAGCAGCTTCTCGAAACTGATCCCGCGTCCGCGTCGGCGTTCCTGCGCGCGGCGATGCGCAACGATTGCGCGTCCGAATGGATGTACGAGGCGCTTGCCGCCGCGTTGATCAAATCGAACGCGCCGCAGAAGGAAGTTGAGACCGCAATTCTTTCTCTTGCAGATTTCAACTCCGATCCGCTCGTGATCATGGGTTTGGCGGCGTACTTGGACAAGATCGGTTCGCACGAACGCGCGCTCAAGATCTATCGCGACGTTTCGCTCATCGCTCCGACGCGTCCCGAGCCGTACATCCAGGGTCTGAGAATTGCGCGCGAGCTCAACGATGAAGAAGCGTACAAGTGGGTCGTTCTCGGCGCCGCGTCGATCGTCTGGGACGGCAAGTACGTCGAAGACGTTCAGATACCTTGCGAAGAGATCGCGCTTGATCTCATCGACAAGATGAAGGCCGAGGGCCGCGACGACGAGGCCGCCGACTTCATTGCAAAGCTTAACGAAGCGCGTATTCGCGACGTTTTCGTCGAGATCTCCTGGTCCGGCGACGCGGAACTTGATCTCTCCGTCCAGGAACCGACGAGCGCCGTTTGTTGGTTCGCTCAGAAGCGGACCGCGGCAGGGGGTGTCCTTACCGACGAAAGCATTGACCTTCGTAAATCCTACGATGAGAACCGCAAGGGCGTTCGTACGCGCGCTTACACCTGCCCGATGGGCTTTAGCGGCGAATACAACTTCCTCGTCTCTAAATCCTGGGGCGAAGTCGCGCAAGATAAAGTGACCGTCAAGATCATGACGAACGTTGGTACGGAGAAAGAACGTTCCTGCGTCGAGGTCTTCGACATGGTTGACGACGAGGCTCTTTTCTCGGTCGATCTCGTCGAAGGACGTCGTAACGAAGAGGTTAAGGAAGAGATCCTGACCGCTGCGGCGATGATGAACCAGCTTCAGGTTCGTAACTCGAACGAACTCATGAGACTCGCGAACGCGTATAAGAGCAACAAGGCGCGCAACGAAGCGCGCGAATCGAACACGATTCAAAGCGCCGCTAGCCAGTATGTTTCCTCTTATAAAGCGGAAGAGCAGCAGACGCTGGACGAATCCAACGTTCCGCAGATCGTCTACGTTCAGCCTGACGCCGGTTACTATCCGGTGATTAACTACCTGAACCTTGGCGCCGGCTTCACGACCTCCGCGGGTATCTCCGGCGACCGTCGCTACGTTCTCATTGCTCCGATGCCGACCTTTACGCAGCTCATCAAGATGTTTACGTACAACAGCGGCGACGGCAGCACCAACAGCGGCGGCGGTTACGGCGGCGGTAATTACGGAGGCGGCGGTAACTACGGCGGCGGTAATTACGGCGGCGGTAACCGCGGCGGTATGGGCGGCGGTATGGGCGGCGGCTATGGCGGCGGCTACGGCGGCGGAAACCGCGGCGGTAACATGTGGTAATTCGCTATCGACCCCCGCAACCTTGACGGTTGCGAGCGGTTGAAGCCCGAGCTCAGACCTTGAGCTTTGTGAAACGATAGAAAAGGCGTCGTCTTCGGACGACGCCTTTTTTTAATGAATAGCGCGGTAGGTTACATTCTGAATCCAAAATTTCTGAAGCGTTACGCGCAGACGATTCAAGGATCTGCAACGGAACGTCGACGTTCGTTCCGCTACTCTTGGAGCGCGTTCAGATCTCTGCGCTTCGCGAAAGATCAGACGCGATTCCCTTTAGCCTCGTCGCACGGCGTCCTGAGTTTTGAATTCCGCGCTGAAAAGAGACGATCAGCTGAAGAGGTAAAGAAGGGTCACGGCGAGCGTGCTGGTGAGCCCTACGCACGCTTCGAAGGGGATGAGCCTCACCCTTTTCGTGAAGGACATGTATGTGGCGTGCGCGGAGGCGAGGAAGAACGCTCCATGCGGCAACGAGTTGAGCGCCGTTGCGCCCGCGTTGACCATTGCCGCAGCGTAGACTCCTGATACGCCTTGCTCCAGGAGCGTGCCAGAGAAAGTCTGCGCGGCGAGCGTCGCCCCAGCGGTCGTCGACGCGGTTGCGCCCGCAAACGCCAAACCGGAAAGAGGCGCAATCATAAACGCAAAGATATCCGCGGATTCTAAGAGCGTAACGAAATCATGCTGAAACGCGGACGCCTTCACGATCCCCGCGACCGCTCCCGTTCCGACGAAAAGAATGGCGACCTTTGAGACTTTCTTGAGTCCAAAGCTCGTAATCTCAATGATATCGCGCCAGCGACCGGTGGCGAAGATACAGACGAGCCCGCCGACGGGCAACGCGATGATCGGATCAATTTGCCATCCGAAAAGAGGCCGCGACGCAAGGAGCCCGATCGTGACCACTGGGCCCGCGATCGACTGGAGAAAAGTGGGGAGTCGATCGGCCATTCCTTCAAGGTCGGAGCTTCTGATGACCTGGCCGCTTTTCTTAAGCGAAAGCAGATAGGCGAAAAAGATCGTGACTATCAACGCTGCGAGCGCCGGTATGAAACTCTTAATTATGAGCGACGTGAGTTCGACGTCAAAGGCCTCTGCCGCCGCAATAGTGCTCGGGTTGGGCGAGATCAGGTTGCCCGCCTTTCCGCCGCCGAGCATCGCCATGAGTACGCTTTCTTTATTGAGATTCGTCTTGCGTCCGACCGCGAGCGCAACCGGCGCGACCGCGATGAACGCGATATCGACGAAGACTCCTGCAACGCATATAAACGTCGTCGCAATCGCGATTGCCGACAACGCGTGACTTGTCCCAAAAGTTCGGACGATTGTATCCGCGATTTTGTCCGTCGCGCCCGTCTTAATCACCGCTCCGACGAGCGCCCCCGACGTCAGGATCAGCAGGATAGGCGAAGCCATGCTCTGCGTTCCCTCCGTCATTGCGGCAATGGTTGCGGCGAGACTGCCGCCGCCGAGTAATCCGCCTAAAATCGCGCCGACTATTAATCCATAGAAGGGCGGCGATTTTAAAATGATCAGCAGGATCCCGATCGCTAAGCCCGTTAGCGCTCCGAGGGTGGAAAACGACGTCATGTAAGTTAACCTATTGGGGAATTTTATGCGAGATTGGGTGACGCGGTAAGTTTTTTAGCTTTTCCGTGCGAGCGTCATCCCTACGCGGACGAGTCGAAACATTCTTTCCGCGCCGAAATAGTAGAGCTCCTCAGCGCGTTGCATCGCGGTCTCAAGGGACATTGGCGCGTCAACGGTCGTCGCGAGCGCGTCAAGTCCGTCGTCGAAGAGCGTTTCGGCGCCAGAGCCGAGAGCGCCGGAGAGCGCTATCACGGGGACTCCGGCGCGTTGCGCGCGCCGCGCGACGCCCTGGACGACCTTGCCATACCTGCTCTGTCGATCGGTTTGACCTTCGCCCGTAACGACGAGATCAACGTTGCGAAGTCGCGCGTCAAAGTCGATCCAATCAAGAACCGCGTCGATTCCAGATTGCATTTTGGCGCCGAGGAATACGGACGCGCACGTTCCGAGACCGCCCGCCGCACCGGCGCCGGGAATCGCGTCCGGGTCGACGCGGAAAACGCGTCGAATGACGTCGCGATAGTTGATCATCCCGCGCTCTAGTCGTTCGACGACTTCAGGGGACGCGCCCTTTTCGCCGCACAGCGGGTTGGTTACGTCGCTCATGACGGTCAAACGCGCGTCGTCAAGACGCCGATCGAGCTCGGAAAGGTCGATATGAGCGACTCGTTCCAGATCGCGACCGCGTCCTTGAAGTTCGCGTCCCTGAGCGTCGAGGAATCGCGCCCCGAGCGCTCGCGCGCATCCCATTCCGCCGTCGTTTGTCGCGGTTCCGCCAATCGCGAGCGCGATCTCGCGGCGTCCACGCTCGAGCGCGTCGCGAATGAGCTCGCCGGTTCCGAAGGTCGTCGTTTCAAGAGGATCGCGACGTTCGGGCGCTAGTAAGGTCAATCCGGAGTTCGCGGCGGCCTCGATGACGACTCGTCCGTCGGGGCATACGCCGTATCGCGCGAGAATTGGGGTCATGAGGGGGTCGCAAGAGTCGACCTCTTGGAATACTCCGCGAGTCGCCGCGACGATCGCTCCGGCGGTTCCTTCGCCTCCGTCTGCGACGACAACGGACTCGCATTTGACGCCAGGAAAGACGACGCGCGCCGCTCGTGCGAGGAGAGCGCTCGTCTCTTCGCTCGTAAGCGAGCCCTTAAACGAGTCGGAGGCGAAAAGGAATTTCATGCGAGGTCCTATGTAGCGTATGAGAAACGACGAAAAACAATCAAGTATAGCATACAAGAGAATGTCAGATTGTAAAATGTCAGATTGTAAAATGACGCGGTTAGTCGCGCGAAGCGCCGCGAAGTTTTTTACTTGACGCTGAACGTCCGCGTATTATAATTCACGTCGGGCTCGCATGAAACAACGGCGATTTATATTCTTACAACGCGTTAGCATCAGGAAGGTTCGAAATGTCGAAGGTTCTTCTGACCGGCGGAGCCGGTTTCATCGGGTCGCACACGGCGTTGGAATTTCTCAATTCCGGAGTCGACGTCGTTGTGGTCGATAATTTCAGCAACAGCTCTCCCAAGTCGCTCGAGCGAGTCGAGAAGCTTACCGGGAAGCAGATCGCGCTCTATGAAGCGGACGTCTGCGACAAGGCGGCGACGCGCAAGATTTTTGAAGAGCATCAAATAGACGCGATCGTCCATTTCGCGGGCTACAAAGCGGTTGGGGAATCGGTAGCGGAACCGATCAAATATTACCGCAACAATATTGATTCGGCGCTTGTCCTTTGCGAACTGATGAAGGAATATGGCGTCATGAAGATCGTCTTTAGTTCTTCCGCGACGGTTTACGGTATTCCGGAGTCCATCCCCTTCTTTGAGACGTCGCCGACGGGTCGTTGCACAAGCCCTTACGCGTGGACGAAGTTTATGATCGAGCAAATTCTCAGCGACTTCGCCGGAACGGACGAGAATTTGTGCGTCTCGCTCCTCCGCTATTTTAATCCGGTAGGCGCTCATCCGAGCGGCGAGATCGGCGAAGATCCCGAGGGCGAGCCGAACAATCTCATGCCGTACATTTGTCAGGTTGCGGTCGGTCGTCGGCCGCGTCTTAACGTCTTTGGAAACGATTATCCGACTCCGGATGGGACCGGCGTTCGCGATTTTATCCACGTGGTCGATCTTGCGAAAGGGCACGTAGCGGCGTTCCAACATCTTGCCAAAGGCGTGAAGGCCTATAATCTGGGAATGGGCGTCGGTTGCAGCGTTCTGGAGGTTGTCGGCGCGTTCGAGCGCGTCAATGGCGTCGAGATTCCTTACGTCATAACGGATCGGCGTCCAGGCGATATTGCCGCCTTCTATTCCGACTCGACGCTCGCCTATAAAGAGCTCGGTTGGAAAGCGACCCTTGGACTTGACGAAATGTGTCGCGACTCCTATAATTGGCAGCGCAAAAATCCGAACGGCTATCGAGGCTAATAAGGATTGCGCGCGGTTGTCCCCGTAGCTCAGATGGATAGAGCGACGGTTTCCTAAACCGTAGGTCGCTGGTTCGAGTCCAGCCGGGGATGTTCTTCGAGGCTCTCAGGCGCGCGTCTGGGAGCTTTTTTATTGGAACGCGGAATATATCGCCGCCAAGAAAACGCGCGGCGCGCGGCTATCGGCGGTCCGTGATTCCAACTATCATTCGTTGTTTCGCACGGGGTAATGACCGCGCTGCTCTTGCGAACTTCCTCTATCCACTAATACGTTGGACGGGACGTCGCCGTTTTTGAACTCGGTTCTAGCGGCGCGTCGTCGCAACGTTTTTCAGCGGCGTTAAATTGGAGAAAAATATGGCTCAGGTTCGCACTCGTTTCGCACCCAGTCCTACCGGTTATATGCATGTCGGCAACCTGCGTACCGCGCTGTACGCTTATCTGACGGCGCGACATGAGGACGGGGTCTTTATTTTGCGCATCGAGGATACGGATCAGGCGCGCTTCGTTGAAGGCGCGACCGAAATGATCTACGATACGCTCAAAGAATGCGGCTTGAACTGGGACGAAGGCCCCGACGTCGGCGGAGATTACGGACCGTACGTCCAGAGCGAACGGATGGGGCTCTTCAAGGATTACGCGCTCGAGCTCGTCAAAAAGGGTAAAGCGTATTGCTGTTTCTGCACTCCGGAACGGATCGAAAAGCTCCATAAGGAGCAGATTGCCGCCGGCGAGAGCGTTGGACGCTACGACGGCCATTGTCGCGATCTGCCCCAAGAGGAGGTTGAACGCCGGCTCGCCGCGAACGAACCTCACGTCATTCGCCAAAAGGCCCCGACGGAGGGCTCGGCGTCTTTTGACGACCTGATCTACGGACACATCGAGGTCGACGCGTCGGAGATTGAGGATCAGATCCTTATCAAGAGCGACGGAATGCCGACGTACAATTTTGCGAACGTCGTCGACGACCATCTCATGGGTATCACCCACGTCGTTCGCGGCAACGAGTATCTTTCCAGCACACCGAAGTACAATCTCCTTTACGACGCGTTCGGTTGGGAAAAACCGGTCTATATTCACTGTCCGCCCGTGATGAGGGACGCTCACAACAAGCTCTCGAAGCGCAGCGGCGACGCGAGCTATCAGGACCTCGTTAAGCAGGGTTACCTCAGCGCCGCGATTATCAATTACCTGCTGCTCCTCGGCTGGGGCCCTAAAGACGATCAGGAAGTTTTTTCTCACGATGAAATGATCAAGGCGTGGAATCCCACGTGGATCAACAAGGCGCCGGCGATCTTCGATATTAAAAAGCTCCGCGCGATCAACGCCGGGTATATCAATCGCATGACGGACGAAGACTTCACGGAGCTTGCGCGACCGTGGGTCGAGTCCGTCGTCAAGACTCCGATCGATCTTCAGCTGCTCTGTAAGAACCTCAAGCCGCGCTGCGAAATTCTCAGCGATCTTCCTGAGCGCGTTATGTTCATCGACAACATGCCCGAGGATTACGATCTCGCATTCTATCGCAATAAGAAGTTCAAGACGGACGAATCGACGTCTCTTACCGCGCTCAAAGCGTTGCTTCCGGCGCTTGAAGCGAACGAGGATTGGACGCGCGAGGGGGTCTATAACGCTTGCGCGCCCCTCATTAAGGAGCTCGACGTCAAGGGTGGATGGCTTCTCTATCCCTTGGGAATCGCCCTTTCCGGCCAGCAAGCGACTCCAGGCGGCGGCACCGACGTCGCCGCCGTTATCGGCAAGGAATTGACGCTCGAACGCGTTCGCAAAGCGATCGACAAGTTGTCGGAGAACGAATAGAGGACGTTCACTGACGGATCGCCCCTTCGACGCGCAATCTAGCCGTTTTGGTAATCGGGGCCGCAGGCAGATTGCGGCCTCGTCTTTTTATTCGCCTGCGGCGCCGTCATTTCACGCACAGTCCTCTATATTGGGAGCGATATTCGAGAAAAGGCGAATCTTACGGTCGTCGCGCCTTGACGGAAGTGTGGAAATTTAGTAAAACAAACTCGGGCGGAGACCCATTTCGGCCTGTTTTGGTGCAGGTCGAGTCTCTGAGGCGCCGTGGATGCGACGCCTGCCTGTTTGCCTGTACTGAAACGAAGTCGAGTGTATTCTATGAAAAATATTAAACTCATTCTCCTTTGTTGCGCCCTCGCATGCGTTGCCTCCTTTGTTGGTTGCAAAAAGTCTGACGGTCTTAACGAGCTTTCCGGAACGGTAACTCTCGACGGTCAGCCTCTTGAAAGCGGCCACATCGACATAGGGCCGATGGCGGGGCAGCCGGGTACGGCGACAGGCGGTGAAATCGTCAACGGCGCTTTCAAGATTCGCACTTCCGCGGGCGACATGGTCGTTAGTATTCGTTCACAGCAAACCATAACGATTACGGAAGACGAACAGACCGCCGATGAAAAGGCCCACGGCGTCTTCGAACGTTACGAAGAGATCATTCCCTCACGGTATAACCAGCAATCGGAGCTTAAATGTACGGTTAACCCGGGTAAGAACACGGTCGCCTTTGATCTTGTTTCAGACGGCTCCGAGTAATCGAGTCCAGCCGCGTTCGCGGAAGCCGATTCAGTGAACGCGGCGTCTATTTTATTTTCCATTTGTTATAGCCCGAGCGGTCGGCCCAACGCCGACATTTGCTTACAGGGGGTTGTTATTATGACCAGAATTAACTCATCGGATCGTCGCGGTTTCACACTCGTAGAGCTTCTCGTTGTGATCGCGATTATCGGTATCTTGATCGGCCTGCTTCTCCCGGCCGTCCAAGCTGCGCGTGAAGCGGCGCGGCGTATGCAATGCACGAATAATCTCAAGCAGCTTACGCTTGCGTGCCAGATGTACGCCGACTCCAACATGACGAAATTTCCGATTGCCGTTCAGATCGGCGTCGACGGTAACGACGAGCAGACGGACACGCTGTCATGGCATGCTCGTACGCTTCCTTACATCGAACAGATGGCGCTGTACGAAGGCCTGGACTTCAAAAAGCAGCTCGGAGCTGGAATTGGCTATGAATACCGTAGAGCGTTGATTCCGGCACACCAGTGTCCGACGCAGCCTGAAATCATCGCGGAAGAAGGCAACCATGATTGGTGCATCCGTCGTACCTGCTACTTCGTGAACCTCGGCAACTCGAACTACGGCAACGAAGACGTCAATAACTGGG
This sequence comes from Thermoguttaceae bacterium, assembly GCA_050949645.1. Lineage (GTDB taxonomy): Bacteria > Planctomycetota > Planctomycetia > Pirellulales > Thermoguttaceae > RUG369. The sequence continues at coordinate 2,172,308 of JBMNGC010000001.1, read as the reverse complement.
ACGGTCGCGGTTCCTACAAAGCTCGTCGCGCGCCCTTCCGATACAACGAAGCGGTCAACATGTCGCTTTGCACCGACGGCACTTCCAACACGCTGTGCATGTCCGAGCTCCAGATCAACAAGCGCGACGCCTACCAAGGCAACTACGGTACGGTGATGTACAGCAACGGCGCGGGCTTCACGACCTTCCTTGCTCCGAACTCGACTTACTCCGTCGACTATGGTCGCGCGCCATGGGATCCTCAGGAATTCCGTCCGCCCATGTATTGTCACGGGTACAACCGGTGGTACAGCGCGACCTTCCCGGCGCGCAGCGACCACTCGGGCGGCGTTAACGCGTCGATGATGGACGGCTCCGTTCGCTTCGTGAGCAACACGATCGACCTTGAGATCTGGCGCGCTATGTCGACCGCCGACGGCGGCGAAACGATCGCGGATAACTGAGTCGTCTTTGACGTCATAATGCATAAAGGTTCGAGCTTCAACTTTTGGGGCTCGAACCTTTTTTATCGCCTCCGTCGCGAAGGGGCGAAGACTCTCTTTGAGGGTTTAGAGTCGCGTAAAAAATAGCGTCTGTTTTCTAAATCGGTCGCGGCGTCGCCGCCGACGTTGTGCGAATCCCTTGAATACGCGACTAGACGTTTCTAATAAAGGAAAGATAATTTACGGAAACTTCGCTCCAAAGTTGAACGACGCGCTAGAGAACTCTAGATTGAGTGGAACGTCATGACCGAATTTTCTCATCAGCCGCAACATATCGTCGTTCGCGGCGCCAGAGTGCACAATCTCAAGAATATCGACGTCGATATCCCACTGCATAAGATCGTTGGAATCGTCGGCGTCTCCGGGTCGGGTAAATCTTCCCTTGCGCTTGGGGTTCTCTACGCTGAAGGGTCAAGGCGTTATCTCGAGTCGGTATCGACCTATACGCGTCGACGTATGACGCAGGCGGCGCGCGCCGTTGTCGACGAGGTGTTCTATGTGCCCGCCGCTCTTGCGCTTCGACAGCGTCCGGGCGTTCCAGGGATTCGCAGCACGTTCGGAACAAGCTCGGAGTTGCTCAACAGCTTACGACTCATCTTCTCACGGCTCGGCAGTCATCGTTGCCCTAACGGCCACTATCTCGCGCCGACGCTTAAGGTCGCGGCGGAGCAGGAATTGGTATGCTCGGAGTGCGGCGCGCGATTCTATGGCCCCGGCGCGGAAGAGCTCGCGTTCAACTCGCAAGGCGCTTGCGCGACGTGCAGCGGAACGGGGATCGCGCGAACGGTCGACGAATCGACGCTCATACCCGACGAATCGCTGACGATCGACGAGGGAGCGGTCGCGCCGTGGAATTCGCTTATGTGGTCCCTTATGACCGACGTATGCCGCGCGATGGGCGTTCGAACCGACGTGCCTTATAGAACTCTTTCGCCTAAAGAGAAGGATATCGTGCTCCACGGTCCTGCGGTCAAGAAACGCATTCTCTATAAGTCGAAGAATAGCAACGAAGCGGGCGAGCTCGACTTCACCTACTTCAATGCAACCTATACGGTTGAGAACGCGCTTGCGAAGGTCAAAGATGAAAAGGGGATGAAGCGCGTCGAAAAATTCCTGAAACTCTCGGAATGTCCCGATTGCCATGGAACGCGCCTTTCAGAGAAAGCTCGCGCTCCGAAGGTTCGCGGGCTCTCCCTTGATCAGGTCTGTCAAATGACGCTTGGTGAGTCGACCGAATGGGTTCGAGGCGTCCCCGCTTCTGCGCCCGAGGAAATGAGGCCTCTGGCGGAAAGTATTTGCGAGTTTTTCGAGACGGCGTCGCGGCGCCTTATCGAGTTGGGACTCTCCTATTTAACGCTCGATCGCGCCTCGGGGACGCTTTCGACGGGCGAGCGGCAACGCGTCGAGCTTGCGCGCGCGGTGCGGAATCGTTCGACGGGCTCCCTCTACGTGCTCGACGAACCGTCGATCGGATTGCATCCTTCGAATATTGTCGGGCTCAACGGCGTGATGCATGATCTCGTAGGCGACGGAAACTCGGTGATTCTCGTCGACCACGACTTGCAGATCCTCCGAGAGGCGGATTGGGCGATCGAACTCGGACCGGGAGCGGGCGAGAAGGGGGGCCGCGTCGTCGCGCAGGGGACGATCGAGGACCTTGAAAAGAACCCTGACTCTAAGATCGGGCCCTTTTTTTCCGGCGCCGCCAGAGTAGAAGTTCGCGGTCGCGCCGCGAAGTCCGAGCTCTTTAAATTTGGAAAAATCACGCTGGAGACAGACTCCATCCATACGGTGAAGCCCCTTAAGGTCGAGATTCCCAAAGGTCGCGTCACCGTCGTGTCGGGCGTTTCAGGGTCGGGCAAGACGACGCTGATTCTTGAAAGTCTGGTCCCGGCGTTGCAGGCGGCGCTCGCTGGCAAGAAGGCTCCGAGGCATGTCAGGAACGTTGAGTGCGAAGGAATCCGCCAGATCAAGCTAATCGACGCGACCCCGATCGGCGTCAATATTCGCTCAACGGTCGCCACCTATGCGGACGTCCACGACGAGTTGCGCAAGGTTTTCGCCAAGACCCCCGACGCGTTCGACACGGGGCTCAAGGCGCGCGCGTTTTCATACAATACGGGCAGTTTGCGGTGTCCGGTCTGCGACGGGACGGGAACCGTGAGTCTCGACGTGCAGTTTCTCCCCGACGTCGCCGCCCCGTGCCCGGAATGTCGCGGTTCGCGATATTCGCGCGTCGCGTACGGTATTCGTCGAGTTCGCCAAGACGGAGAAGCGCGTTCTCTCCCTGAAATTATGGCCATGGACGTGAATCGCGCGCTCGAATTCTGTTCGGATCTTAAGTCGGTAGCAAAGCGTCTGAAAGTATTATCGGATCTGGGACTCGGTTACCTGACGCTTGGCGAGGCGACGCCGGAGCTTTCAGGCGGCGAGGCGCAACGTCTCAAACTTGCAAGCGAGATGGGGCGCGGTCAGTCGGGGAGCGTCTTTGTTTTCGACGAGCCGACGATAGGGCTCCATCCGCTCGACGTTCAGTCGTTGCTCGGCGTGTTGCAGGGACTCGTGGAAAAGGGCGCGACGGTCGTCGTGATCGAGCATGACCTCGATATGATTAGAAACGCAGATTATATCGTCGATATGGGGCCCGGAGGCGGCGACGCCGGCGGTCGCGTCGTGGCGTCGGGTACGCTCGAGGATCTCTGCGCGTCGAAGGAAAGCATAACGGCGAAGTTTCTATGAGATAAAAGCGCCGCAGAATTAACGTATAAAAAAAGCCCGACGTTTATAGGCAAACGCGAGCCGGATCGCGGTCATACCAGATCGAGAGAGAGATGATCGTTAGGGGAGTTGACGTTCGCCGTTCCGGCGTCGTCAAAGAACTCGTCGAGGGGTACGGCGAGTTTTCTGAATCTCGCGGCGGGCATTTCGTAGGTCTGCCAGCGCGGCGATATGAGTCTCGCTTCGGAGAGATAGGTTTTCACGGGCACAATAAAGAAGGCGAAGCGCTCGCCTCCGTCATGGAATAGCCGCTTTTCTGGGAGCGGCAGTCGATTTCCAACGACGAGATAAGCAAAGACGAACGCCGAGCGGTCGCGATATTGGCACCCGCCAGCGTTGAGAATCTCCTCCCATCGCAACATAGCGAAGAGGTCGTCGCGGGTCGTCCAATTTTTCCAGTATCGTTTCGAAGTTCGTCCGCTTGGAAACCGACGTCCCTTAACGTCGACGATCCAGTTGTCGCCAGGTCGGCGTTGGATGATATCGTCGAAGTTTTTTAGGGTCAAACCGTCGGGTAGCAGGAATCTCCGCTCCTGACGGTTTGAGAGATAAGGACGCCGTATCGAACGCAGGTAACGCTCGAAGGCGACTTCGTATCGATTCTTCTGCATTCCATTCCTGCGGAATAGGGGCGTCGTCGTTATAAAAACGCGGCGCATGCGCCCGAGCGCCGCGCCGCGTCAAGGAGAAGCGCGTCAGGCTCAGCGCGTGGCGGGAAGTTTTTCAAACTCTTCAGGCTCGCCGCGAAGAATCTCGGCGCTGACAATCTTATCGGGCGTCGCGTCCGTTTCCTTTTCAGGATCAATACGCTGAATATCGGAAAGAACGCTCATTCCATCAATGATGCGACCAAAGACGGTGTGTTTCTGGTTGAGGAAATAAGCGGGGACGAAATCGAGGAAGAACTGAGAGCCGCCCGAGTTGCGACCGGCATGCGCCATGGCAATGGAGCCGCGGAAGTGATTGCGCGCGTTCGGGGCGAAGCATTCGCACTTGATGTAATACCCGGGACCGCCGGCGCCGGTGCCGGTCGGGTCGCCGCCCTGCGCCATGAAGAAGGGCAGGACGCGGTGGAACGGCACGTCGGTGTAGAATCCAGACTTGACGAGGGACAGGAAGTTATTGACGGCGATCGGCGCTTCGTTTTTGAAAAGTTCGAGCGTGATATCGCCCTTGGTGGTGTGGAGTACGACGCGTGGAAGGTTATCGGCGGCTTCTTCCTTTTCACGGATCGCTTTCTCCTTCGCCCACAGCTCCTCATAATCGGGAAGGACATTTTCCAGGTAATGCTGGATCCCTATCTCGCCTTGAGGATCGCAGAGGCTTATAACGTTCCTTTCCTTGGCAATTTCATACCATGCTCTTGCGTCGTCGAGGTTCATGGTAGCAAACGCGGCAAAGGCGGCGTAACCGTAGAGAACGTCGCCATTTCGGTCCGGCAACGGGTAGTCGAAGACGACCTTGGCGATATCGTAGGCCTCTTCGTAATTTTCACGACTGACGACAAGCCAGTTGAGCATCGAGCATAGAAACGCGCGGAGCTCGGCATTCTGACCGTCGACCGACTGGTAGGCGGCGATCGCAAGGGGCACGAGCTGCTTCTGCTGCTCGGTCGTCGCTTCGACAAGGGGCGTGAATTCAGCGATAATCTCGTCTTTTTCTTCCGCCGACGCCGTCTGATAGGCCTCTTTCAGACTTCGGAGTCTTTTGAGCGCCGATTTATATTGAACCATTTCGTCGGCAAACGCGTTATACTCGGTCGTGTCGTCGCGGTTGACGGCGGCTGCCTGAGCGCCGTCTTCAGCAGTTGCCGTCGCGTCCTGAGCGCGAGCGTCGGAGACGAAGAGCGCCGCGCACGCAAGCGCGACGAAGAGGAAGATTTTTTTCATTTCGAACCCTTGTTGCAAAAGCGCCGACGTCGCGTGGACGGAAGTTTTTTCCATGACCGCCCTTAAAGCGTCTGGCGCGCCGGAAATTTTCGTGTAAAATGACGCTGCGCTCGTTGGTTTGACGAGCTCGACTGCGTTGGGGCGAACGCGTCGCCGCTCGGTCATTATACCGACCGTAAGATTCCGTTTCAAGTCGACTTTTTCCGAACTCAGACAATTCAGGGAAGAACTGTGAAGAAACATAAATCGCAAGAGACGTCCGAGGAGCTCGATAAGCTCTACGAGGGCGACGGCGACATTACGATCACTCCCTATCTTTCGAGTAAGGAGATCTATGAGCGTTTGGGCGCGCCGAAACCGCAACGCGATCCTGTCGTCTACGACGCCCAGGGCGGCCCTGACGCCGACCTCTGGAATAAAGGCTCTGAGAATTTCAAAGCGCGCCGGCGCGCCGCGATGCGTAAGAAGGGCGACGAACGGTGGATTGAACAGGTAGACGAAGGACCACAGGGCGGCAAGGGTAAGCGTCGTGGCCGCAAAATGAAGGAAGAGCCGGAACTGCGTGAGCGGTCGAAGCGCAATAAAAACGTCGGTAGCGAGCCTGGCCTGCGCGGCGACGCCGTCGGTCTCCGGATTATCGGCGGCTTCCTGCGCGGATCGAAGCTCGAGTATAGCGGCGATCGACGCGTGCGTCCTATGAAGGCGCGCGTTCGCGAGGCGATCTTTAATCTTCTCGGCGAGACGCCGAAAGGTCGCTATGTCGTCGATTTATTTGCGGGGACGGGCGCTCTTGCGCTTGAAGCGATTAGCCGCGGCGCCGAATCGGCGATGATGATCGAGGCGCACTTCCCGACCGCGCGCGTTGCGCGCCGCAACATCGCAACGCTCGACGAAAAAGTCCCCGGCGTCGCTAAAAAAATCGAATTAATGACGACCGACGTCTACTTCTGGAGCAGACGACTCGCTGTTGACGGCGAGGCGCCGGTCAAGCTGTCTCCGATTGAGACAACCTCGCGCATCGTGCTCCCGACAGACGTCCCCTGGCTCGTTTTTTGCTCTCCTCCTTACGATTTCTGGGTTGACCGGGAGGAGGAGACTCTTGGACTCCTGCGCGCTTTGCGCGAGCGCGCTCCAAAAGGTTCGACCTTTGTGATTGAGGCGGACGATCGCTTCGACTTCGATCTTCTTGAAGTGGAAATTCCGGAGCGCAAAAGACGTTCCTATCCCCCGGCAGAGATCGCGATCTTTACCGTCTGAGCGGCGCTGCGACGGAGAGTCGTCTCTTTCTCAAGTGAACGGACGGTTTTTCCTGTTTCATGGTTGCGAAAAATTTGTTACGCTTGAGATGCGATTCTGGCGCTCGCCGACGTTGGGTCTTGCCATGAACGCGTTCTTCCACCCATCGAACAGGAACGAATGAGATCGATATGAAGACTGCAAATAAGTTTTTGGCTGTCTTGACGACGGCGATTATGCTTGCAACTACGCCCGTTGCGTTCGCGCAACTCTTACGCCCTGGCGCTCGACCCAACTCCGGTCCGCGAATTGGCTCTCGCTTGGGCGCGAATGCGCCTGCCCCTGCGCCCGCGAATCCCGCGCCCATCGTTGCGGAAACAGCGCCGCAGCCGGCGACGCCAGGCGTTACGCGTCCTGTTCAAGGCGCTGCGCAAGACGCTCCCGGCGCCGTCCAGACGCCCGCGCCGGCGACGTCCGCCGGCGCCGCGACCGCGGATGCTACGAGAGCGCCCGTCAAGAAATCGGACGGTAGCGAATTCATCATCTCGCCCCAGTCGACTCCCGAAGAGCTTGTGGAGCAGGCTGCCTCGTTGCTGTCGACCGAAGTCGCGTTTGAAACGGAACAAGAGTACACTCAATGGGTCTCGACGATGCTGCTGACGGTCGGCAAGATCGCGGATCGTATTTTGAGTCTCAATCCTGACGACGCGCATTTCATCGAAGCGATTTCCCTTAAGGGCCAGGTCTTGTGCTATCAGGCGTCGATTGATCCTTCCGCGCTGCCGCGTCTCAAGCAGTACGCTGCCTCGCTTGCGAGGAACAGCCGCGTCCAGAGCCTTGAGGACGGCCGCAACGCGACCCTTGCGTTTACCGGCGTCTACCTTCAGGCGGTCGTCGCCGATATCGCCGAACGTCAGGGTACCGCGAGGGAACTTGCCGCCGCGATGAACGAGGTTAACGCGTTCGTTAAGGCGCATCCTGAAACCTCGGATATGTGCGTCGATCTGGTCTTCCCAGTCGCCGTCATTGCAGAGGACTTGGACGATCCCAAGCTTCCCGCGCAGATTTGGGCGCCGATTCGCAAGACGCTCGCCGACGCTGGAACGGTGGAGTCGCGGAACGCTCTTGTCATGCTCGAGGGGACGATTCGATTCTCTGAGCTCACCGGAAACACGTTTGAATGGAAGGGTTGCGACGCCGACGGCAAACCCTTGGATCAGACTCTTGTTAAGGGCCGCGTCGTTCTCGTCGACTTCTGGGCTTCCTGGGCGGGTCAGTGCCATGAAAACCACAAACAGCTCATGGAGCTCTATTCGAGGTACCACTCGCAAGGCTTTGAGATCGTGAGCTACAACCTCGATCCGAAGCTTGAGGACATGGAGCAGTACCTCCAGACGCACGAGTTGCCGTGGATCATGCTTTCCGACCGCGCTACCGTCGACGCGAAACAGACCTCGCTTGCGGCCTACTACGGAATCGGCGAAATTCCGACGATGATCCTCATCGGCGGCGACGGCAAGGTTGCGTCCGCCGACATCACGATGGAATCGCTCGTCGCGACGCTCCAGAGCGTTTTCACCAGGACGGGCATTCCCTCTGCTTCGAGCTCCGACGCTTCGCAAACGACCGCGACCGGAACCGCTGGGCAAACTCCGCAAAGGACGACGACCACCGGCGCGACGACCGGTTCCGCGCCTCGTCAAACAACCGCGACTGGAGCCGCTGGACAGACTCCGCAAAGGACGACGACCAGGCGTCCATGAACCTCGTCTTGGTTTTGACGCATAAAATACTAATGAATGGAGCGGATCAACCGGCGTTGATCCGCAGCGCTGCGCGCACTGTATTTCAAGAAGGAGATTTTGGTGTCCTCTTATAACTCGATCGTGTTGGTCAAACAAGTGCCCGACACTGCCAGAATTACCGGCGACGCGATGAATCCTAACGGAACGATCAAGCGTTCCGCGCTCCCGGCGATTTTTAATCCGGAAGATCTTTCAGCGCTCGAAGCGGCGCTTGAGGTTAAAGACCGCTTTGGCGGTTCCGTGACGGTTGTGTCGATGGGTCCTCCTAAGGCGGCGGACGTCCTGCGCGACTGCCTCTATCGCGGCGCGGACCGCGCGATTCTCATAACAGACCGCGGCGCGGCCGGAAGCGATACGCTTGCAACGAGCTATATTCTTTCCCAGGCGGTCAAAAAGGCGGGACAGTTTGATTTCGTCTTCTGCGGTCGTCAGGCGATCGACGGCGATACCGCGCAGACCGGTCCTCAGTGCGCCGAAAAACTCGGGCTTCCGCAGGTCAGTTATCTCCTCGAGATCATCGACGTTAAGGATGGCAAAGCGACCCTAAAACGCTCTATCGGCGACGGCTGGGAGACGGTTCGCGTGACGCTTCCGGCGCTCGTGACGGTCGTTAAAGACGCGAACGAGCCGCGTCCGCAGTCGGCGATCAAGATCATGCGCAACAAGTACAAGCGCGCGCCGGCGGAGGGCGCCGACCCTGAGACGCTCAAACCGGAAGATCGCCTTGAGCAGTGGTCTCTCGCCGATATCGAGGCTGAGCCGGCGCGTTGCGGACTCGCGGGCTCCCCGACGAAGGTGCATAGGGTCGAGTCGGTCGTCCTTAAAAAAGAGGTTCATAAATCGATCGAGCCGACGGCGGAGGGCATTAGCGAGCTCGTCGCCGAGCTTGTCAGGGATCACGCCCTGGGTTGAGCGACGTAACGTCTGGTTTGATGAAAGATAAAGACTCAGGAATATATTCAATGACTAGCAAGAATCCCCAGGGCGAAGTTTGGGTCTTCGCCGAGCAGCAGGATGGAAAACTTCACGACGTAGCGCTTGAATTATGCGGCAAGGCGCGCTCGCTCGCCGATAGGCTCGGCGTTAAGGTTGGCGCCGTCTTGCTCGGCTATCAGGTCTCCGGACTTGCCACAACGCTCTTTGCTCATGGCGTCGATCGCGTCTATCTCGTCGAAGATCCCGCTCTTAAAACCTTTACGAGCTCGCCTTACGCGTTCGCCGTCGAGACGCTCATTAATAAATACTCTCCGCAGATCGTGCTTTACGGCGCGACTCCCGTCGGGCGAGATTTCGGTCCGCGCGTTGCTTCCGCGACGCTCTCCGGACTCACGGCAGACTGCGTTGAACTCGAAATCGGCGACGTCGCCGACAAGAGGACGAATACGGAGTATAAGAACTTGCTCTATCAGATTCGTCCGGCGTTTGGCGGCAACATCGTTGCGACGATTGTGAACCCCGAGCAGTGGCCGCAGATGGCGACCGTTCGCGAAGGCGTCTTTCCGAAACAAGAGGCTGATGAATCGCGTTCGGGCGAGATCATCGAGGAAAAGATTGCGTTCGACCCGAGCATGTTTCGCGTCGAGGTCCTCGAACGATTTGTCGAGAAGAAGAGGGTCGATCTCCGAAGCGCTCGCATCGTCGTTTCTGGCGGCGCAGGAGTCGGCAGCAAGGAAAATTTCCAGCTCGTCCGCGACCTTGCGGACGCAGTCGGCGGCGCAGTCGCGGCAAGCCGCGCGGCGGTTAACTGCGGGTATATCGGCGCCGAGTATCTCGTAGGACAGACTGGCACGACGATTCGACCGGCGCTCTATATCGCCGTCGGCATTAGCGGCGCGATTCAGCACCTCACCGGGATGAAAGATTCGGCGAAGATCATCGCGATCAACGACGATCCAACCGCGCCGATCTTTTCGGTCGCGCACTACGGAATCGTCGGCGACCTCAACGAGGTCATCCCGCAGTTGATCAAGGCGATTCACGAACGACCGATCGAATGACGAATTCGATTCGTCGAAGATACTAAAAAAGAACGCCGACTCGTAGAAAGAGTCGGCGTTCTTTTTTTATCGAGCGTCGGCTGACGACCCGTCAACCTGACGATAGTATGACGTTCATTCGCGCGTCCAGACGCAGACGCCGCCGGGTCGGTCTTCAAGCGCGACGCCGATTTCCTTGAGGCGGTCGCGGATCGAGTCGGCGGTTGCAAAGTCTTTATTTTTCTTGGCGGCGCGGCGCAGATCAATGAGCAGTTCCATGAGCGGCTCGACGAGCGAATCGTCTTGCGACTCCGCGTCGGCGACCGGCTCGCGGAAGAGCCCCAGCGGAAGCGTCAGCTCCCTGAGGACCGTCGTTGCAGCGACGAGCGCGTCGCGCGCGGCGTCAGTTTCGGGGCCGGTTTTCGTTTCAAGCTCGGCGCTCTCAATAAACTTGTTGAGCGCGCGGAGAAAATCGTAGTAGACTGCGACGGCGCCGCCCGTATTGAAGTCGTCGTCCATCGAGCTAAGGTATCTAGCGCGGAGCGCCTTAATCTGCTCTGCAAAATCTTGGAATTCGTCGCTGACCGTAGCCGCGTTCTCGAAGGCGTCTCCTTCAGCGCGCGTCTTCGGGGCGTCGAGCTCGTAGAAGGATTTCTGCGTAACCTCTTCGAAACGCTTGAAATAGCGGTAGAACGCCTCCATTGCCTTTCCGACTTCGGCGAGACGCTCTTCGCTGTAGTCGATTGGGCGGCGATAATGCGTCGACAGGAGGAAGAATCGGATATTCTCGGGCTGGAACTTCGCGAGGAGCTCGCTGAACGCCGACGCGCCCTTGGATTTGCTGATCTTGCCCGATTCCTGCGACGCGAGATCGCCCGCCTTCGCTTCGGCGACGTCGCGGGTCGTTCGTCCGCCGACTTTGCCGACCTGGTTCGAGGCCTGCATGAGTCCGTTGTGGAACCAGTATTTAGCCATCGGCTTGCCGTACCGCGCCTCGCTCTGGGCGATCTCGTTCTCATGGTGCGGGAACTGTAGATCAAGTCCGCCGCCGTGGATATCAAAGGTCTCGCCGAGGATCGCGCCGCTCATGACGCTGCATTCGATGTGCCAGCCGGGTCGTCCTTTACCCCATGGCGAATCCCATGAGGGTTCGCCCGGCTTCGCGGACTTCCAGAGCGCGAAATCGAAAGTTGAGTGTTTGCGGTCCGCGGTCTCGCCCCCTTCGCCGATCATCTGTTCAAGCGTTCGGTTGCTGAGCTTGCCGTAGCCTGGGAATTTTTCGACGTCAAAGTAGACGTCCCCGTCGGAGACGTAAGCGCAACTCTTGTCGACGAGCGTCGAGATGAAATCGATGATCTTATCGATATATTCGGTCGCTTTCGGGAAAACGTCGATTGTGTCGATTCCCATCGCCGTAAGGTTGTTCTTGTAATCGTCGGTCATTTCGTCGGCTATGGCGCTCATAGGTATTCCGCGCGTCTGCGATTCCGCGATGAGCTTGTCGTCGACGTCCGTTATGTTGACGACCCATGTGACGTCATAGCCGGAGTAGGAAAGATAGCGTTTGATCGTGTCGAAGATCGTCGGTCCGACCATGTGACCAATATGGCTCGGCTTATAGACGGTGGGACCGCAGAGATACATGCCGACCTTGCCAGGCGTAACGGGCTTAAACTCTTCCTTGGTCCGCGTTAGCGTATTATAAACTCGAAGCATATTCTTCTTTCCTTCTATCGAACAAAGCTTTAGAACGGCGGAACGCGTATGCCGCATGAACGGTTTTATCATACATCGGCGTCCGCTTTGCGCAAGGTTAATCGATTTTCTTTGTTTGGAAAACGAGACGCGCTCGCAAAATAAAACAAACGTCCAGACTCTCGCGGAGAGGAGTCTGGACGTTTGGATTGAAAGTCAAAACGCGGCGCCAATGACAGACGGAAGGGAAGAGGGGATCGTTCGCTTCACGGTTGATAACGAGTCATGGAGACTCGTCGGTTCTCTGACGCGTGCGACTAACCGATTGTCGTCAATCGACGCTTGCCGAACTCATGGTTCAGAACGCCGAATTAGATCATGGTTCGCCAAGGGCGAGTCACTCTTCTTCGCCGGCATATTGAATATCGACGACCTGATTCTTCTTTTCGATCGTGACAGTTTTTTCTTCGGCGAAGGTCTGCGGCGGATAATCCTCATACTTGTTGGCCGTGACGCCCGGGTTGAGAACCGGATCAGGTTCAAAAGTTCCTACAACTTTGGTACCGTAGACCGTGACCTTCTTTTCTCCGGTCGTGACGCTTGTGGAGAAAGTTCCGTCAGTAATAGTAGCGCCGTCGCTTGGCCCCTGACCGTCGACGGGATCAAACTTGATGTGGCCAGACTCGACGACCTCGTCGCCAACCTTGACGGAACCGGTAATCGGAACCTTTTTAGGGCCCTTGTTGCAGCCGACGACAACGACGGAGCACAGGCATAGAATCGCAAGCGCGAAGAAAGTCTTCTTTTTCATTGACATAACCTTAGGCAGGTGAGCGTTTTCACAAAGGACGGCAAAACGCGGAGATCAGACGTTTGCCGCCGATAAACTTTTCGCAAGCTTTGAACCGGTCGCGCGGACCGGTTCAAGTTGCGTATTTCATGTTAGGATCAGAGATCTGCGATCGTTTCGCCGCCCCGAGTGGAGCCTAGCGCTTTCCAAGTTTCAGCGGAGATCGTATCGGAGAAGAAGCGAACGGAGCCGTCGGCCATGGCTGCGTTCACGCCGCCGGCGTGACGACTGCGCGCGGCAGAGTATTCGCAGTTCTGGAACTCAACGCATGGACGCTTCGGATCGGAGCCGCCAATCGACGTGGTGATATCGGGGCAGGTGCCGGCGTACATAGCGTCGGGGGTCGTGGAGTTCGGCGTGAGGTAGGTGGAGAAACCGGAGCTCATGCGCTCGTCGTTGTAAATGTCGCCGCGCTTGTCGGAGTCGGACGTGGCGTCGACCGTGAGGACTTCAGAGAAGAGAAGCGTGTTGGAGGTGCCGTCGACCACGTTCGAGAGCGTGACGAACTTACTCAGATAGAAGCACGCGCCGTCAAACTTCGTGTAGAGCGCCTGGTGATGTTCCGGAACCTCGTCGGCATGGTAGTAGGCGCGATAGCCGTAGCAACCGACGTAGTTTCCGCGAGCGCGACCGTAAGTTTCTTGTCTACCGATCTCGTTATTGACCTTATCGCTCGGGCAATAGAGTATCGGGAACTTGACGCTTTGACAGGCAATCGGATCGCGGTTGGCGTTTGCGCCTTCCTGGTTGTTCGGGTACTGATAGAAGTGTTTGGAAAAGTCGTAGCGGCTTGCGAGCGCTTCCTGTTCGATGAACGGATACATTCTGGGAACCCACGTGCAACGCTTGTCGATGCCTACATAGCCCATCGAGTCTCCCATCGTGGCGCCGAGAGGCAGACGATCGTTATTAATGTCGATATAGTTGTGAACGCCGAGGCTCCACTGCTTGAGGTGGTTCGTGCATTGCATTCGTCGAGCCGCCTCGCGCGCCGCCTGGACGGCGGGCAGGAGGAGCCCGATCAAAATGCCGATGATGGCGATGACGACCAGCAGCTCAACAAGCGTGAAGGCATAACGTGAAGAGGATCGTTTCATAACAAAACTCCATATAACAAATTCCAACAATTATAAAGTCCGATAAGCACGCGTTAAATACGCCTATCATACCGCTAATAAGTTAGCGAGGATCGGAGTAAGAGTTGCGGCGCCCTGGCGCCAAACTCACGTCTCTAGGTGTATTCTAGATTATTCTTACAGAGAGGTCAACAAGATTTTAATTGTGGATTTCGTTATTTTAAAATATTTTGTTATCTTAGGTCGGACTTGCAGAAAAGACGGCAGCGACGACCGTGACGATTCGTCGTCGCGAATCGTAGTGTATTAATAGATCGTCGCCGCATTACGCGCATGAAATAACGACTTGCGCCCGATGCGAGTCGGAGCGACGTTCAGGCTTTAGGATTCAGTAGGTCGACGATGCGGTTCCGTGCGGCGACAGGGCGATCGGGGCGCCGTCGGGGAGGGGGCGAAACGCGGTCATGTATCCAAGGGAGAAGAGGAATTTTTTGACGTCGTTGAGGTAACCGTAGGAATCGGGGTAGACAAAGATCGTGATCGTCGTATCGTCGCGAAGATACTTCAGCAACCGATTGCGGAAGACGGAATTGCGATTGGCAAGCGCTTCGTCGACCGGCTCGCCGATCATGTCGTTTGCAGGGATGCATTCGCCATATTGGAACTCGAAATAGTAACTTATTCCGTCGCCGGTACGTTGCGTGGAGAGTCGTAAGTTGTACTGGAAGACATAGTTGTCGACGGGGCCGATCTTTTCTTCCATATCACGCGGCGTCATGTCTCCGCGAAAATTCTTGTATTTGAGCATGACGCGTTCCTGAAACTCATTGATAGGCACGTGGGAAATTCGGCCGCGCTTGAGACAGAAGAACCCTTCATGTCCTTCGGCGACGCGCTGCGAGACGGGCGTCGGAATGTTTTCCAGAACGGTCGCTTGAGGTCGCGCGGCGACGAGCGCCTCCTTTTCGCGGCGCAGATCGTCGGCGCGCTTTTCTTTGTCGAAAATCGCGCTTTGGAGGTCAAACTTCTCCTTTTCCTCCGCCGATCTTCTAAGGGATTCCCCTTCAAATGCCGCGTCGAGCTCCGCCGAGAGTTGTATGAGTCGCCGGTATTCGAGCTCCGCGGCGTCAGCCTGACGCTCCAACGCCTGAGCGCGCGCGCTTGTCTCCGACATCGCTCGCTGAAGCGCTTGCACCTCGTTCGAAAGCTTCTCGAGCTCGTCGACCGCCGCGACGTATTCTTCTTCCGCTTGACGTTCTTCGGGCGTCTTTAGGTCGTCCGACGCCGTCGCCATGGCCTGCGCGAGAGTTGGGTCCGCGACTGCTTCCGCCGCGTTGCGAACGCGCGCGCCAGCGACCATGATCAGGATAATAAGCACGCCGACAAGATTGGAAACGACGTCAAGAAATGAATCCTGGCCGTCCTCAAGTCTCTCTTCTTTGCTGCGCGTGCGGCGCGAGTACGAGTATGCGATACGTCTCTTATTCATGACGTTCTCGGCGCTCCTTCGATCTAGATGAGCGCGGCGTCGTTCCGTCGACGTCGCGGCGATTCCACCGTAGCAAAAAAAAGCGTTCGGCGCAAGGGATTCCCGATTGAAGGGGGAACCGCGACGTGGTAAAATGCCAGCTGCTAGCGGCGCGCTCGCTCGCGTCGAAATCCGAGAGGTAAGGAAGAGAAATGAGAAAGCGAAATTCGATTGCGACGTTCGCGTCGCGCATTGTTGTTTTAACGTTCGCGTCCCTTCTTTTCGCGGTCGCTTTAAGCGGGCGTTCGTTCGGCGAAGAGAAGAGCGCCGACGAGCTTGTCGCGCTCCTTAACGCTCGCATTAACGCGGAGTGGGAGATCCCCGCGACGATTCCGGAGAAGGTCGTCGCGTGCGAGCAGCGCGGTCGCAAGGTTATGATTTTTAAATCGGACGCCGATTGGAACGATCCGGAGTCGGTCCTTTGGGAATGGGACCCCGGCGTCGCGCTTCCTGAGGCGCAAGCGGCTTGGTTCAATTTCATCGACGAATGCAAGCCGGCTCTCGGTGACTCCGCGGTTCTCGTGAACGCGTCGGGCGGCGGCGCCGCGATGATTCGGCTGAAGGATAAGAAACTTCTCTTTTTGGGGCGACCGGACGGCAATACTCACTCGATCGCGCTGCTACCCGACGGAAACGTCGTCACCGCGTCGAGCACGGGCAATTTCCTGGCGCTCTTCGTCGTTGCGACGGACGCAGCGGATCGCGACGAGGTCGAAGTGACGCCGGTCTACAAGAAATATGAACTCGTCGACGCGCACGGCGTCGTCTGGGACGCGAAGCGAGCGACCCTCTGGGCTCTCGGCGGGAACGAGCTCTTGGGATTCGAGTACGTCGGTACGAAGGACGCGCCTGAGCTCCGAGAGATCTTCCGTCATGAGCTCGTAGGAACGCAGAGCGGCGGACACGACCTTTATCCCGCGCCAGGCTACGACGCGCTCATGACAACCGGCGATGGAATCAACGTCTTTGACCCCGTTAAACGCGTCTTTACGACAATTTCGGAGACCGATAACGTTAAGAGCATTTCCCTTGCTCCCGACGGCTCGACTCTGATGCTGCGCGCAGAAGAAAACTGGTGGTCCGACTCGGTCTACTTCGGGGACGTCAACAAGACGCGGGTCGGCCAACTCGACGGCGCGCGATTCTACAAAGCGCGGTGGTTCCTTCCCAACGCGTTCAGCGAGCCCAATGACTCGAATCCTTAGACGTCGTCCGTCGTTGACAAAGTCGCCTTGAAAGATAGAATGACGAAGGCTCTGACCGGATGACAAGCGGCGCTCGTCGGTCCTTCGTCGGAGCGCGTTGTAAGTTTGTCGGTCTCGAATCCGACGGCGTTGTAAATGTTGTCGCGGTCTCGGAACGGTCTGCGGAACAAACAGGAACGAAATCATGATCATAGCTCTTGGAGCCGACCGTCGCGGCGCGGCATGCGTGAGGCGTCTCGTCAAGGAACGCTTGGTTCAAAAGAACTGTAAATTTAACTCGTATTTTTTGAAAGACGAGCCGCACGAAGCGAAACCTGGCGCCTTTCTCATTGAATGCGCCCCATATGCGATTGACACGCCTGATCTGAGCCACACCCCTCCTCGCGTCGAGCCGCTTAAATACAGCCTTGTTCCAGACGAATTCAAGGTTGAGCTTCCCGATGGCGGCGAGACATGCGACGGTTACCCCGACGTAGCCGCAGCCGTGGCGGAAGCGGTCGTCGACGGAAGAGCCGAGCGTGGAATTCTCGTATGCAACACCGGGATTGGCATGTGCATTGTGGCGAACAAGTTCAAGGGGATCCGCGCCGCTTGCTGCAGCAACGTAGTTTCCGCCGAGCTCAGTCGTCGTCATAACGACGCGAATATTTTATGCCTTTCTAGCGACTTCCTAGGTTTTACGTCGATCGTCGATATTGTCACATGCTGGCTCACGACTGATTTTGACGGCGACGAGCCCGAAGGGATACGTCACAAGGACCGCATTGAACTCGTCAACAAGCTTGAAAGGGAGACGGGGCTCTGACGTCGGTCGCGCCTTGCGCGCAAGTTTGCCTTTAGTTTCCGTCAGACTCCGTGTAGAGGAGAATTTCCATGGATTACGAGAAAGATTACTACATGTCAGACGGTCAAGTCTCGCGCGGCATGTCCTCCGCCGAGGCGACCGGTCGTCTTGTTGCGAGCGTTTATACGAAGCTTACGCTTTCTGTGATCGCGCTTGCGCTCATTGAATTCGCAGTCTTTGCGCTCGTCGGCGCCGAAACGGTGGTCGCATATTTCTCGGCCAACGTAGCCCTCGCCTCTATCGTGCTTATCTCGCTTTGCATCGTCGGACCCATCGTCGGGAACGTCGTCCTGTCGAAGAATCCGTCTCGAGGCGCTCAGTATGGGTTGCTAGCGTTCTACATACTGCTCGAGTCGGCGATTTTGCTCCCCATTCTCGCGATAGCGGCGATGTTTTTCGGGACGACTATCATCTGGCAGGCGATCGGGCTGGCGGCGTCGCTCTTTATAGCGCTCTCCGCGGCCGTCTTCTTCACGCGAACGGACTTCTCCTTCCTTCGCACGGGACTCTTCTTCGTCGGTATCGCGGCGTTGATGTTGATCGTCGCCTCGCTGATTTTCAATTTTGTGCTTGGGACGTGGTTTAGCGTCGCGTTGATTTTATTTGCATGCGGTTATATCCTTTACGGAACCTCCACGATGCTCCTTGACGCGGATGAAAGTCACGATATCATTCTCACGATTTCGCTTTTCACGTCCATAGTGACGCTCTTTTTCTATATCCTCCGACTTCTTATGGCGCTTAATCGTAACTGACCGAACGCCGCGATTTTTAGCGGCGTACTTGCGCGTAACAAAAGTCGGCGCGATCAGGTTCCTTTGAGTTCTAAGAAAGATTTTGCGCGACGCAGCGTCCGGAAGGACGCCAGGCGTCGCGCAATTGCATTAAAATATTCAAGTAAATAGACGTTCGCCGACACGGAACCTCTTGAAGAAGCTTTTTTCTCTGTTATGATTAGAAGGCTATTCTGTCGGATAGCCAGTTTCGACGCGCGCGTTGATTCCGCCCGGGACGCGTTTATCTGGCTTCGCTGTCCGAGCGCGCGGTCTGCCTCGTTGCGGGAGCGTTTACTTTTAGGAGAGAGAGTCGTTATGACGAACAACGCTGACTTCGATATTAAGCAATTGGTTTCAACCGGCGCCGTTTTCGGACCTCGTGAAATCGACCAGTTGCGCGAGAGCATTAGCGAGGGCGCAAGGCCTCTAGACGAGCTCAAGGAAGCGATTAACGAACTCAAAACGAAGAGCGACGACGAACTCAGTCCCGCCGCTCGCGTTAAGCTTGGCGTCTGCATGTTCCTCATTGGCAATTACGACGCGGCCTACGCTTCGCTTAAGAAGGGCGACGGCGGCGCGCTCGTACAATACTATTTTGCCAAACTTCATTCAGCGCGCGGCGAATACGACGAAGCGATCCAGGCGTACAACACCGCTCAGACCGCAGGATACAATTCTGACGACTGCGTTCTCGGGCGCGCCGAAGTCTACCGCAAAGCAGAAAAGATCGAAGAAAGCCTCAACGAACTCAATAGTCTTTCCGGCGCCGTTGAACAGACCGCCGAATACCTTTATCAGCGCGGCGCAACCGTCTACGAATGCGGCGACGTCAATGAAGCGATCGCGCTCTACGAACGCGCCGTCGCCGTTGATCCCAAACATCCGGGCGCTCTCTTTGGGCTCGCGCTCGAAAATGAACGACGCGGCAACGACGACGAAGCGCTCGGCTATTACCAGGTCGCCGCTAAACGTTTCCCCGCCGACGTCGGGACGCTTATCAACCTCGCCATCCTTTATGAGGACAGAGAGGATTACACTTCGGCGCAGCAATGCCTTCAGCGCGTTCTGAGCGCCTATCCCACGAATGAGAAGGCGCGTCTTTACCTCAAGGACGTCGAAGCGTCCCTTGAGATGCATTACGACGAAGAAGAGATCTTGCGTGAACGTGCGCTCAAGGTCAAGTACAGCCAGTCTGTCTTCGACATGAGTCTTTCGGAACGTCCGCGCAACTGCCTTGAGCAGCTTGAGGTCAAGACGGTCGGCGACCTATGCAAGCTCACCGAGCAGGACCTCCTTGCCTGCAGGAACTTTGGCGAGACGAGCCTCCGTGAGATCGAAGAGCGTCTTAACGAGATGGGCCTTCAGCTTGGAATGCTGTCGCCCGACAAGCGCGGCGGCGACTTGGCCGATCTCTCGCATCTCTCTCCGGAAAAGCAGTCGCAGCTCGAGACGCCCGTCGAGGATATGGGTCTTTCCGTTCGCGCGAAAAAGTGCATGCGCCGACTGGGAATCCAAACGCTTCGCGACCTTATCTCGCGTACTGCGGAAACGCTCCTTGAAACCAAAAACTTTGGCGTTACGAGCCTCAAGGAAGTTCGCGACAAGCTCGCCGAACGAGGTCTTCATCTCAAGGGCGACCCGCCAGTGGACCAGCGTTAAGCGTCGTCGCGAATTTATTCGCGTTCCTAGCGGCTCCTTCGGAGATCCTTATTGACAAAAGACAGCGGCTCGTCGCGTTTGAGACGAGCCGCACGCTTTTTGCGAATATACTTTATGCCTCTCTTCCAGTATCGCTTGCATTGTCAAGACGCCGACACGTCCGCGAGACGCGGTTCCTTTGAGACTCCGCATGGGCGCGTCGAGCTCCCGACCTTTATGCCCGTGGGCACCCGAGGTTCGGTCAAGGGAGTGGAGGTCGGGCTCCTTGAGGAGACGGGCGCGCAGGTCGTGCTCGGCAACACCTATCATCTTATGCTCCGCCCCGGCGCTGAGATCGTACGCGAACTTGGCGGACTCCATCAATTTTCCGGCTGGCGGAAACCGATGCTCACCGACAGCGGCGGATTTCAGCTTTTTTCTCTTGCCAGACTTACTAAAATCACCGAAGATGGCGCCGTCTTTCGATCGCATATAGACGGTCGTGAGATTGCTCTTACCCCTGAAAGCTCGATCGCGATCCAGGAGTCGCTCGGCGCTGATATCATTATGGCGTTCGATCATGTGATCGCGCTGCCGAACGAGCGTCATGCGATCGAGGACGCTATGGAGCGTACGCTACGCTGGGCTAAACGCTGTCAGGTAGCGCATAAGCGGGAAGATCAGGCGCTCTTTGGAATCGTCCAGGGTGGGTTGGAGCACGATCTGCGTCGTCGCTGCGCGGAAGAGCTTGCCGCGCTTGACTTACCCGGCTATGCGATCGGGGGTCTGAGCGTCGGCGAAGCGCCGCATGAGATGTACGACTGCCTCGACGCGGTCGTTCCAGTTATGCCAGAGGCTAAGCCGCGGTATCTCATGGGCGTTGGACGTCCTGAGGATATTCTCGAGGGCATTAAGCGCGGGGTCGACATGTTCGATTGCGTTATGCCGACGCGTAATGGTCGCAACGCGATGGCGTTCACGAATTACGGTCCGATGAGACTGAGGAACGCGCGATTTGAGCGCGATCCGCGACCTCTAGAAGAGGATTGCCCATGTCCGGCGTGTCGCAGGAGCAGAGCGTATATTCGTCATCTTTTTGCGTCGGGCGAAATGCTCGGACCGATTCTGCTGTCGATACACAACCTCACTTATTACCAGCGGTTAGTCTCGGGCGCGCGTCGTGCGATTGAAGAGAACCGATTTCTGGATTATTATAATAAGCGCTTTGAGGGTTGGCGCGCCGGCGTTCCGGATTGACAACGTATTATTGGCGGAGGCGTAAAAATGCGCATGACTCGGATAGAAAAGCCTAAATCGTTGCGATTCAACATAACGCCGCTTATCGACGTTACGTTTCTGCTCATTGTCTTCTTTGTTATGTCGAATCAGATGATTCGCGACGAGGTATCGATGGAGCTCGCGTTGCCGAGAGAAGCGTCCGGCGAGCCGATTGAAGAGAACGATAAGGGCAAACTGATCATCAACGTCGCGAGCGCCGACGCCATGTACCTTGGCGTCAAACGCGTTGATCTCGACGAACTCCGCGAGCGTCTTGTGCGTGAAAAAGCGCGCGCGACGCGCGAGACGTCCGTTCGTATCCGCGCGAATCGCGACGTTCCTTACGGGGCGATCGAACCGATTCTTGTTCTATGCGCACAAACAGGATTTACGGACGTCTCTTTTGCGGTTGTAGAATAAAATTCATGAGAGCGGTCGAAAAAAAAGCCGGACGACGAGTCCGGCTTTTTCTTTGTAGGGCGATCTGTCAAGCTTACATACGTTCAAGGAGTTTTTCTTCCGTTGTGTGAGCGGAACGCCATGCCACGGAGGTGAGCGCGATTTGCATCTGCGCGCAGAGCTCGTCGCCAGATTGGAGACGCGTAACGCGTTGGAGCGGAGCGCCGTAGGCCGTGACGAATTGAACCGTCGGAGTCGCGTCGACGCCAAACGCGGCGCACACGCGTTCGTTTTCGGGCGCGTTCACGTCAATTTCAATGCAGACGAAGGATTCCGCCATCCGCTCGACTTCCGGGTCGACGAAGGCGTTGCGCTCCATCTGACGGCTGTAGCGACATCTATTCGCCATGAAGAACAGAAGAAGCGGTTTGTTTTCGCGCCGCGCAAGGGCCAGCGCTTCGTCGTAATTCGTGAGAAACGCGACGCGTCCGGTCGATTCTTCAGCTCCAGAGGTCGTGTCAGCGCGAAGTGATTCGTGCGTGAGGTCGCGTTCCCCCAGAAGAGAGAAGCAACCAAAGAATAGACATGCCGCAAGCGCCGCCGCGCTCAATATCTTTTTCCTGTTCATACCGGTCTTCGATCCATCCTCGACTCAACTTGCGTTAGCGTACGCGCGCCACGCGTTTTTTGTGCGCCAACCTGTCGCGCGACCACAGCGATACGCCTTCGTCGACGAGCGTTAAATACCTTGCGCATGGTCTGCGGCGCGGTCGCGCGTAGTCTATTTATCGATAAAAAACGTCGAAGTCTTAAGCAAAATTTTAACAACGGCGCGACGTCTTGCGACGCTTGTACAGAGTTCTAAATTATCAGAAAATTGCGGAAAAACTCCGGCTAAAGAGATAAAAAAACCGCGCGTCGTAATGAACTCCGACGCGCGGTTATCTTGTCGTCGTACGCGCTCTACTCAAAGTTTGCACGCTATCGACGAACGCGAATTTTAAAGGGTCACGGGTTGATCTTTTCGACCGTCTGGGCGGCCTCTTGCAGGAATTCCTTGATGTCGTCGAGCCCGTCGCCAAGTTGCGTCTTGAGGAAGACGTCGACCGCTTCGCAAGCCATCCATTCGCCCCAGATCATCGCGCCCATGCAGAGCACGTTCGCGTCGTTGATCGCGCGGCTCATCCGTGCCGCAAAAATAGATTCAACAACGGCCGCGCGCACGCCCTGGAAGCGGTTCGCGATCACATTCATGCCCATACCGGTGCCGCAAAGGAGAATACCGCGTTCGCCTTCGCCGCGCTGCAACGCTTCGCAAGCCTTAACGCAGCTCTCGTAGTATGGAACGTCTGGATTGGAATCCGAGGCGCCGAAGTCAATAACTTCGTGTCCGTTCTTTTCAAGGTGTGCAACGATTGCTTTACCCAGTCCGATCGCAAAGGGGTCGGCGGCGAATACAATTTTCATGGAAAACTCCTCCTTTGTTTTTTCGTCTCGAACAAGGGCGTCGAAAATCGCAACGCGTTCAAATCTGGAGCGACGCCCAACGGCAGCTCATTCTAGCGAAAACTGAACCGAATGCAAGCAATCTCGGGCGCTCGGCGTCATGACAAAATTGGCGGTCACGCAGATTTCCGCGTCGAAGTAATCGACGTCGGCACGACGGGAGTTTTCCCTTCAACCATCTCTTTCGTGATGTAATATCGCTTACCGACTCCGACGTCTGGCAGCGAGAACATCGGTTCGAGCATCAGCTCTTCGATAATCGAGCGCAGGCCGCGTGCGCCGACGCGACGTTCGAGCGCGGTCGCCGCGATGGCGCGCAACGCCTCGTCGGAAAATTCGAGTTCGGCGTTTTCCATCGAGAAAAGCTTCTGATACTGCTTGACGAGCGAGTTTTTCGGTTCAAGCAACACGCGGCAAAGGGCGTCTTCCGAGAGGGGAGCGAGCGCCGCGACGACAGGCAGGCGTCCGACGAGTTCGGGAATCAGGCCGAATTCATAGAGGTCGTCCGCCGTTGCCGCGTCGAGGGGCGTTCCCGTCGTTAAATTGCCGAATCCCGCGGCGACGCGAGCGCTGTCGCGTTGAAAAACTTCGCTCTGAGTTCCTTCCGACGCGAATCCGATGCGACGCTTACCCAATCGCTGCTCCACGATCTTGTCGAGTCCGACGAAAGATCCGCCGCAAATAAAAAGAATATTAGACGTGTCGACCTGGATATATTGCTGTTCAGGATGCTTGCGACCGCCTTGGGGCGGGACGTTTGCGACCGTCCCTTCGAGCAATTTGAGGAGCGCCTGCTGGACGCCTTCTCCGGAGACGTCGCGGGTAATCGACACGTTCTGACTTGTCTTGCCGATCTTGTCGATCTCATCGATATAGATAATGCCGCGTTGCGCAAGTTCGACGTCGAAATCGGCCGCTCGGAGGAGCTTCAAGATCAGGTTCTCGACGTCTTCTCCGACGTAGCCCGCCTCAGTGAGCGTCGTTGCGTCGCCGATAGCGAAGGGGACGTCAAGGGTCCTGGCGAGCGTTTGCGCCAGGAGCGTTTTACCTGAACCCGTCGGGCCCAGGAGCAGGACGTTCGACTTGCCAAGCTCGACGTCGTCGGGATCAGATAGAGAGCTGCCCGATAGGGCGTTAATGCGCTTATAATGATTATGGACGGCCACGGAGAGCGTCTTCTTAGCGCGGTCCTGGCCGACGACGTATTCGTTTAACCTGTCGAGAAGCTCGCGCGGCGACGGAACGCGTCCCAGGAATTTACCCCGACTGAGTCTACGGCGACGCTCCTGTGCGAGAATTTTTTCGCATAAGCCGACGCATTCTCCGCAAATATAGACGTCGCCAGGCCCTTCAACGAGCGGTCCGACTTCGCGATAATGCTTGCGGCAGAAGGAGCAACATGCGTTTTTGCGCTGCTCGTCGTTCCCACGTTCGCTATGTTCGCCGCCATACTGGGCGCCGTTTTCGATCATGGATTCGCCGTGTTCGTCGATCATTTGAAGCCTCCGTCAAACGCGCGTCGCATTGCGACGGCGCGCCCGGTCATAATTCTGCATCCTTGCGCAACAGTCGCGTCGTTCATGTTAATACGCCGAGATTGCGCCGTATTTGGCAAAAAAAGAAAATCTTTTCTTTCTTTTTCCGCGTCTGGCGACAACCACCTTCTAGCGCTGTCGAAATCAGCGTTCCAACCGATCTCGAGCAACGCGTTTCAAGGGAATCGACCGTTCCATGAACGTTTCTCAAAAAATTCTATGGCGGCTCGCTCTTTCGTTGCTTCCTCTAAAATATGAATAAGCGCGGTCTTTGTTTTGTCTAGAAAATCATGCCTGATTTATCTGTTTTACCTCTTTCTTCTCTTGTCATTTAACGTTTAAAAGGGTTTTACCGGCGTTCAGAATGCAACAGCTCTCGAAGGCGCGCCTCTCGTCGAGCTTGTTCCGTATCCTTGTCGCTATCGGACGAACTTGAAGATTCTGCGAACGTCGATGCGAAGGTCAGCTTAATAGCGCGAAATTCTTCAGTTGAAAGCTCGCCGGCGTCGTACATCTGTCCGAATCGCGCGAGCAATTCCTGCGCGCTCGGGGATTTTATCTCGTTTCCCGCCTTGCGAATCTTGCCGATGATATACCAGGCGACGGCAATAAAGATCGCAAGCGCCATTAACGCGAGAATCAACTCAGGCAGATGATCCATAGTTTCGCCGCCGTAGAAGGAAAGAAGGACAGGCGTTCTGCGCTTTAGGATGGAGCAGAGGACGTCGATTGGCGTCGCCGAAATATGCGGCGATTAACGATTCGCAAACGGTGATCGTCGAGCGATCAGGCGTCTGCGGCACGGTAGACTCTCGCAGACCGCAGGTCTCCCCGGAAATCCGTTAGTTTGTAAAAACATCGCGTTGTCGGTATGCTCCTTGCGACAAAGCGACCTTACGCAGATTACGCGTTTTATTCAAACGGAACTTTATTTAAAAAGGTAAAATTCAGTCCCAAAAGTGGTCGATTTGATACAGGACGTTATATAGACGCGTCACGCGCGGGGATTGTTCCCGTCGGTGCGCGTCAAGGAGTTCTTTTATCGCCGGGAGGCGCCGTTCATGAAACATCGATCGTCACACAAACGAAGCGTTTGCAAGCGCGTCTCGAAGTTTGCGCGAGCCGCTGTCGTCGGCGCTGCGTTGCTTGGCGTCGCCGCGACCGAGTTTAACTCGGAACTCCCCGCTTTAGATATTATAAATAACGCGTCGGGTATTGGCAACAACGCGCTGCAAAGTTTTTCCGATTCTAGCGGGGCGTACGTTCCGGGCGCGTTCGACGAGAACTCAATCGAGGAGGTCAGCCTGCCGGCTCCTTCTTCGCGAGCGGTCGTTGTCGAAGCGGGGGATTACCGATTCCCATTCGTGTTCCCACCCGGCGCGAACGCGAAAGGGATTGCGTCGATTGATCTCCTGTGCTCGCCTGATCAAGGAACGACTTGGTATTCGTACGCGACCGTACTCGCCGACGCGAAGGAGAAAGAATTTTTCTTCGAGGCGCCCAAGGTTGGGGAATACTGGTTTGCGCTCATGACGAGCTTCAAGTCGGGCAAGCGATCTTTCAGTTCAACGCGCTCGCTCTCCTTTACCCAGAGCGCGGCTTCTTTCGACGATTCCGCGGATTCCTTCGCGCTCGCCGACGATTTGGACGAGTTCGCGCTCCCGCTCCTTGAGCAGAGCGCCGATTCTGACAGTTTGACCGAGCTTGACGCGCTTGAGCCGCCGTCCTTCGGGTTCAACGACGACGAGCTGCTCATCGACAACGCGTCCTATGCCGACGAAGAGCCGCTGCTCGACGCGACGGCGCCCCCGAGCGCCGCCGCGAATGCGACGACAACTCCTTGGCCGGGAAAATTCCGCAACCTCTCTTTTGCCGTCGGTAAGGGCACCGGAAGCCTCATGATCACCGTTCGGTGGTTCAGGCCGGTCGACCTTGACGCGCAATACGACGTCGACGTCAGGTCGCTCAATATCGAGCGGGGGCCGTCGCCGACCGGTCCGTGGACGATCGTCGGGGAAGACCTTGACGTTACGCAAGACGGATATTCCTGGACCGCGACCGCCGACGAAATGAAGCCTTTTTACGTTCGCTCCGTTGCTCGCGACGCGCAAGGCAACGCCTGGCGGGACGTCACGACGGAGGCGCTCGACGTTAATCGGCCCGACGTTCGCTCCGCGCTTGGGCCCGTCAAGACGCCGGTCCCCTTTACGGACCCCGACGACGATTCAGACTCCGATGAAACGGCTGGCTCGACTAAAGGAAGCGGTTCTGACGACGATACCAAACTCGTTCGCAATACCGTTTCTGAAAGGGACGAAGCGTCCGACGAAGTCGAGGATCCCGACGTTGAGTCAGCGAGCGCTCTCAAGAGCCCCAGGCGCGGCGACAGGCTCGTTTCAACGGTCGAACGTTCGCAGGAACGTTCGGCGCCGCCGAGGACGCGTCCCTATATTCCGCCGCCGACCAATCCGACCGAGTTTCAGATCAATCCTCTCTTTACTCGCGGATTCTCGGTGCTTTTTCAGTCTTCGCGTGCGCGGACGGAGCCGTCGACCTCGCGCAACCGGTCGATCTTTACGCCGCCGTCAAGAGTGAAAGAACCAACCTATGTTCGTCCAGCAGAGCATCGTCCTTCCCTTTATCAACTTGAAGCGGAGCGCATCGAACGAGAACGCAAAGCGTACGAAGAACGCCTTAGGTACAATAAGGAGCGTGAAATGACGGCGTTCCAAGAGAATCCGGCGCTCATGGAAGGTCGAATGTTCTATATGGACTCCAACGGCAACCTGACGACGACGCCTCTCCCCGAGATGCAGCAGGCTCTTTGGCATGGCGGTAATATGGAGTCGCAGGGATGGACGCAGGTTGATCAGAACGCGCAGATTGGCCAGACGTTTGCGAACACGAGCATGACGGCGAACGATTTCGGCGAACCGATCTATATGCCGCGCGACGTGGAAGCGTACGACTCAAGCGCGCGCTCGGGCGCGGCGATATGGCCCAATAACGCCTATCCGCAGGCGTCGAGTCCCGGATCGTCGCCCTTGAACAACCGCTATTCCGACGCCGAAGGTTCCGTGCAACAGGGTTCGACGACGGGCGGCGCGAACGGAAATCAGATTCCGCCGCAGTCGTTCCATACGCCGTCGCAATTCAACGCGTCCCCGTACTATTTTTCTAACGCGTCTGCGACGACAATGAATGACGAATACCTGTTTCCACCGCAACCAATCGTCTCGCAATGACGCGCGGACGTCGCGTCGGAACGCCCTTTAGCAAAACGCCACGGCTCCTCGTTTTCGAGGAGCCGTGGCGTTTTGTGTTGTCGTCCAAGCTTCATCTTGGATTACAATAGTACGCTTGACGTCATGTACGACTACAATTCGCGTCCTAAGAAGCCGCCGTTGACCGGGATAGTCTGCGCGTTGACGTAGGCGGCGTCGCTAGAGAGAAGGAAGCGTACGACTCGCGCGATCTCCATCGGATCGCCCCAACGTTGGAGCAACGATTGGGCGGCGTAGCGTGTTAGAGAGTCCTCCGACGCAATCTTCCCCCACGTTGTTTGAATCCAACCTGGCGCGATTGTATTGACGCGCACGTCAGGCGCGAGCGAGTGCGCGAGAGACCTTGCAAACGCGGCGACCGCTCCTTTGCACGCGGCGTAAATTTGCGCGGAATCGCCCTTCATGCCGTGCTCGACCCCGTCCCAGCTGAAGAATATCATCGACGGATCGTAATCCTCTTGCGCGTCGCCAGTTTGACGAAAGGCTCGCATGACGTCGCCGAAAGCTCTTGCGAGGGTCGCGACGGAGGCGAGGTCGATCTGCCATGCTCGAGCGAGTCTTGCGTCGAACGTAAGTTCTTTGCTTTGCGGGGTCATCAGGTCGATTCCCGCGGCGCAGACGAGCGCGTCGACGCGCGGGTTCGTGCGTTTCTGATCTTCTCGGAGCGTTTGAAGGAGCGCGTCGGCGAGCGTTTGCGCCGCGCCGATTTGCGAAAGATCCGCGCGAAGGACTTTCGCGTCGCGGAGAGTTGGAGACTGGGAATCGGCGAGATTGCGCCGCAAGGCGTCGGCGCCGTTGTTGGCGACAAGATAGAGCGCGACGTCGTCGCCGCGCAACGTGTCGAGGATCGCGCGGCCCACGCCTCCGGAAGCGCCGGTCATAACAAGGGTTTTATGGGGGATTGATTTCACGTCGTTTCGGGCTTCGTTTGCGGTTCGGCGCGCTCGGCGCTTTTGACTGATTGGGCAGATTCTGCCGCTTCGTCGCCGGCGTTGCGCGGCGGCATAGCGGCAATCAGCTTGCGTTTATGCTTGAAATCAACAGCCAGGAATATGACGGCGACGCCCCATGAGAGCACGTCGGCGATCGGGAACGAAAACCAGACTCCGTTGAGTCCTTTCTGGCAGTACAGTTGCAGGAACCACGTTGCGAAGAGCATGATCGGCAGCAGGAAGACCAGCTGTCGAAGGAGGGTCATCATGACGGCCAGGATCGGCTGTCCCTGAGCTTGGAAATATCCGCTCGCAAGCATGTTAACCCCAACGAGTGGGAAAACGAGCATGATGCAACGAATCGCAAAGTTCCCAAGCGCCTGTTTTTCCGCGAACCCGATCTCGTCCGCTTTGAGGAAGAAGTTCATGAGCCATTCCGGCTTGATCATAATGAACGCCCAGATGATCAAACTCGAATAGACCGATATTTTAAGCGCCGACTGAATCGTCTGGAGGACGCGGTCGGGACGCTTTGCGCCCGTATTGTACCCGACGATCGACTGAACTCCCTGTCCAAGGCCGAAGAAAGGCATAAGGAACATATTGGCGATCGCGATCGCCGCGCCCATGATCCCAATCGCCAGGTCGCCCCCGTCAAAGGAATACCCCATCTTTTGGCCGTAGAGCGTTCCGTAATGTCCCATGAGGTTGTTCGATATTGTCTGTAAAATAGCGGAACACGCTTGAGTTACAAAGGGTACGGCGCCGCAAATCGCGATCTTTTTCGTTAGGCTCCAGTTGAATCGGAAGTATTTCAATCTCCATTTCAAGACGGTTTGATTCGTCAGGTAGAGTCCGCTGACCCACGCGGCCGCAATTGCGGCGGCGATGAGGTGGGCGAGCCCGGCGCCCCAGATACCGGTTCGGAACACGAAGAGAAAAACGTAATCAAGTATCCCGTTCGCGAGCGCGGAGATAAACATCGAGATCATCGCCATGCGGGGATGACCTTCCACTCGAATGAAATTGTTGACTCCGTAGGCAATATGCTGAAAGAGCACCCCCCATATCACAATCGAGAGGTAGGATTTAGCGAGGGGCATAATCTTTTCGGACGCGCCGACGAATCGCAGAATCGGTTCGAGGTAGATCTGTCCGAAGAAGATAAAGATAGCGGCGGATACGACTGCGAGAAAGAGCGCATGTCCGATCGTTTCCTCCGCTTTGTCGTTATCGCGTTCTCCGAGGTGGATCGAGACAAGAATCGTCGAGCCAACCCCGATGGTCATGGCGACCGCGAGGAAGATCACGATGACAGGATAGGAAACCGTTACGGCGGCGACGCCGTCGGTTCCGAATCGTTTCGCAACGAAGACCCTGGCGACGAGATTATACGTCGACGAGACGAGCGTGGCGACGATCGCGGGTATCGAGAACTGCATGAGCAGTTTGCCGATCGATCGCGTCTCAAAAAATTCAGGGTTGCGATGTGCTAACATAACAGAATTCGTTGCGAGGTTCTGCGTCTTATCGGGGCTGCGGCAGAGTTGGTCGAAGTCGCTGATACTTTATGACGCTGTAAATTTCGACCCCATTATATCGGAGGTCTGAAATCGGACAAGAATGAACCGCAGGCGGTTCGCGCTCGTTTACGGGGGCCCGATCCTTCGTAGGGATACGCGTTGCGCGGCTTTTGCGCATGACGCCCCGACGCGAAAAGAGGAGGAGTCTCGCTTGCGAACGTGACCTTGTTCTCCTTAATTTGTATGACTTCGAAGCGAGAATTCAGAAGAGTTTGACGTATTTCGGCGACTTTCTAGCGCCGGGCCGAGAAAATCGAGACGTTCGTCGGTCGCGTAGAGATTCTCTATATCGACGAACTCAAAGGCGACGGTTTCGCTTCGACGGAGACTGAAGAATTAGCAGAACGTTATTCATCAGTCAACCGTCGGTACGCTATCGGCGATTCGTTCACATTACAGTCGTCCGGTCCAGCGGACGAGATTTTCGAAGAACCTGGCGTAGAAACTTCCGATTTCAACGAAGAGTCCGTCTCCGAGCGAGGAGGGGAGCGTTTGGAGAATGCGCGGGGTTCCCCAGTCGACCATTCCGCCGATCCAGTGCGGCGCGACGTCCGAGGCAAAGGCGGCGACGCGTCCGGCGTCCACGTCGTCGACAACAAGAAATGGAACCGCTTCGAGGAGTTCAATCGCGACGTCGGAGGAATCGAGTTTCGAACCGACGTCGGCGACCGGTTGGCGCCAAGTCGTTTTCGTTCGAACGCCCTGCAGCAGGACCTGCGCGCCGGGTCTGGCTTCGAAGCGATTGAAACCGCCGACGCCGGGCGCTTCGTGCCAGGGCAAGTCGTCGAGGATCGGGTGTCGCTCGACGGCGGGGCGCAGCAGTACGGGCGACGAGTCGTTTCTGCGGTCGTCGCGGTCCGCCATGACGACGGGAAGAATTTCTTTCAGGGGCGAGCGATGATATTCGCCGAGTCGTCCGTAATAGCTTTCCCAGCCGCCTAACATAAGCAATCCAGACCCCTTGCGTACGGAGTCTACAATATGCTCCATATCGCCGGGTCTAAAACGCGACGCGGGATAATCGCTCACAACGTAGAGCGCGTATTGACGTTCCTGGAAGTCGTTTGCAGGACTCTTGGCGCTGTCGACGCGATCAAAAGGGACGTTCTTATTGGTCAGGATAGCGCAGAGATAGGCGGCGGCGCGGGTCGCGTCGCCGTCTCCGAGATAGCAGACTTTCTTTTCCAGCGTCACTGCGCATTCTCCTTACTTTGCGCCGCAGCGCGCTCGAAGAGTTCTTGGCAACGTTGCGGAACAAATATATCGAATTCCAGTTCGCGGATGAATTCCACCGCCCCGATTTCTCGTTGGATGTTGACCGTGACGTCGATCTGTTTTTGACTCTTGTACTGGCGGATTCCGTTGATTTTGCGTTCGAAGAGGTCCTCGGAGACTCTCACGCGAAGCTGGGGCGGGGTTTTGAAGTTGCTGTAGCAGGCGAATTCGTAGAGCGCGGGAATTTCTGGAATCGGCTCTCCCAACTCGGGCCAGATCGAGCCCTGCGCATGGAAAATACTTATCATCGCTTCGGAGTTGGTGAACTGATGATCCGGATGAATATCCGTGATCGTCGGCACGAAAAGACGGTTCGGTCGCGTCTTGCGCATGAGCCATACGAGCGAATTCGTCACGCCGACGCCGCCTGCGATCTCCGGACCTTCGCCGGGCGCTCCCGTCGCAAATCGGCGACCCGCTTGAAGATGGAGCGAACCGTCGTCGTGGCCAAGGAAGTAAAGATTTTCCTTCGGGAGCCCCATCTCGGAGAAGGAGTTGACGCACTCGTCATGGCGAATCGCGACGATTGTATCGCGCTCTTCCGGCGAGCAGTATCCCATCTTGCCGTTGGTTACAACGCCCGCGAACGTCTTGACGCCGCATTGCAACGCCGCGATGAAGGTGAGGCCCGCGCCCACGACGACGTCGTCGTCATGGGCCGCGAGAAAGAGCCAACGTTCTTCCTCTCCCTTCCAGTTGGGGAAAATATCGGCGGGGTTGGAAGATGAAATCAGACCTTCGTCGGTTCTTCGATCAAAAGCAACGGTAGAAGTCATATTGGCCCTTTTACTTGAAAAACATCATCGATAACGCCGCTCGTCGCTTCGCATGACGAGTGAGAAAACAAACCTTTCTAATTTTTTGTCAGGTCTCCTAACAAAAGTCGTCTAAAAGAGTCCCGGCCGCGCTTGCGATCGCGGCCGGGCGTAAAAGTTCCTGATAGGACCGAGCGTCGTCAGTCTTCGAAGACGTTGCCGATCTTGCGCGCGCGCGCAGGCTTGTCGAGGTTGACGCCGAGCGCAATACCCGTGTGAACCAGAAGGTTCCAGCCCGCCATGAGCTGGTAGAACTGGCAGAAGGCAGGATTTTCAGGAATCTTGATCGTCGGGAAGATCGTGTCCTTCGTGGCGATCGCGATCACGTTGACGCCCGCGCGGTCCGCGATGAGTTCCTTGATCTTCGCGCATTCGCTTTCGAAGGGTTCGATGAGCACGCACGTTTCGCCCTCGCGCATGACTTCTTCGACTCCATGGAGGAGATAGGTGCCCTCGAGGAAATCGCACTTCTTGCGCGTGATCTCGTTCGTTTTTAGCGTGAGCTCCTCGCCAACGCCGTTATTGCGGCCGGCGAAATAAAGGAAGGGCGCGTCGGCGAGTTTTTTGACGATCTCCGCGTCGTATTCCGCCTCCAAAATCTGGCGCATTTCCTCGCCGGCCTTCTTGCCGTCGCTCGCATAGGGACACTGCGTGAGATCGGCGAAGATCGCGCGGTAGACGAGCGCCTGTTCGACGACGCTTTTCGTCGCGGCGACCGCATTTTCTTTACCGCATGAGAGGAGGATCGTTTCGTCAGTGACGTCAAAGATCTTGGTTCCGGCGTTCGAGGTGACGCCGGCGAGATACTTGTGGCCATTGTCTTTGAGCGTCTTGAGAAGGGCGATGATCTCTTTTGTCTGACCGCTGTTGGAGGCTCCGCAGACGACCCAGTTCGA
The DNA here is from genome assembly GCA_050949645.1 of Thermoguttaceae bacterium. Taxonomy (GTDB): domain Bacteria; phylum Planctomycetota; class Planctomycetia; order Pirellulales; family Thermoguttaceae; genus RUG369. The sequence continues at coordinate 2,139,027 of JBMNGC010000001.1, read as the reverse complement.
GAGATCGTATTCGCTCGCCTGGAAGCTGCCGTCGGTCGCGACGCTGACCGCGAGCCCATATCGGAGGACGTCGTATATAAAGCTCTTGGCCGGGAAGATACGGCTCGAACCCTCGCCCGTGAGGAAGATACGACCCGTCTTGCGGACCATGTCGGCAATTTTCTTGCACTGTTGGAAATCAAAGTTGGCGACGAGATCGGGCGTCTCGAGCATTTCTTTGACTAACGCGAAATCGTATTTAGAATCGGTGGAATTCATAGAGTCATTCCCTTGTCTTTGGCGTCGCCGAGAACGGCGACCATATTGTTAAAGAGTCCATCATATGTTGCGCGCGCGCGTATTTCAACCGTCTGAATTGATTATTTTAAGACGAATAGGATATTTTTTAGTATAACACGCGCCCCTTCTTATCTGTCTCCTCCATCTTACTGACGTATCATTTGTCTTTTTTGTTTTCCATTCGAAAAACTTTAGCAAAATCCAGTGGAATTTTGTGAAAATGTAAAAAAGCTCTTTACTGAATCGCTTAGAATTGGAATACTGCTCGCGTCGGGGATGAAAAATACTCGGACTGTTCGGATAACAGGAGTGTTTTTCACCATCGAAATGCGTCAGGAGGACGCGTCGAGACATGCGCAACACGCGACATATAGCGCGTTTTAACAAAGGATTGTGAAGCGTCATGCGTAGATATATTGGATCAGACGGATATTCAGAACGAGGCGGAACAGCGCGCGAGCGTTCTTGTCGCGCGGACTTTAGACGCGTTCTCAGGCGTATTCTCGGCGTCGGATCCTTTGCGTTGGCGCTCCTTGCCTTGACGCCGGGCGCGACGGTCGCGCAGTCGCCTCCGTCGCAGCTTGTGATCGATTCGTCGCAATCGAAGAATTCGATCGACGAAAACATTACCTCGATTGTCTTTAACGACGACTACACGCTTACGCTTATCGACGGCCAAACGTTGCGACCCGTGCTGCTGTCGCGAACAGACGGCGCGAAACTCGTACTTGGCAACGGCGTTACGAAGGAACAATCGTGGACAATTTCGACCAACAGTCCCTCTTGGACGGGTACGATCAAGGTTCTTGACGACAACGAATTAGTTCTCAACTCCGGCGCCACGAATCCGTTAGGCGCGTATTCTACGACGAACGAGGGTAGTAGCGGGGCGCTGATCCTCAATAACGGCGCGACTTTTTCTATTCCGCAGCAGCTTGCTCCGGACGGTACGACGATTGAACGCGAAACGAGGATCGGTCGGTTGGAGACGGGATACTCGTCGATCAAACCGGAGATGGACTTCGCGAATCTTTATGTCGGCGACGGACAAAAACTTACGGTCGAGAACGGATTTGATATAAACGACCGTACGGGCCTGACGAAGTCGGGCGGCGGAACTCTGGAAATTATGACGAACGGATCGTCGGGCCTGCCGTCGGGTTACACGACGCTCAACATGGGCGATATCGACGTCGCCTCGGGCGTCCTGAGGGTTACGAAGGGAACGGCGGACGTTAGCGACGTCGACATGTCGGTCAACACGATCGCGCTTGGCAAGGACGCGACGCTCGATATCCAGAGCTTCGATACGATTACGCTTGGCGGCAAGTCGGGGGACGTCGTCTTTGCGGCCAACGACGGTTCGACGGTCAATTTCTACGTCGGAGAGGAGTCTCACACGAATTTCGTCGCCTCGACGTACAACACATACATTCACGTTGGCGAGGCGACCTTCGATATAGAGTCGGTTCTTCTGGGGAACGAGGCGCCGGAGACGCTGACGCTCTTTTCGACGGGCGACGTCGGTCAGACGACGTACGATCCGTCGAAAATCACGGTTAAAGACAATATTCTCGGGAAGAACTATGTGGTCGACACGTCGAATTTGACGTCCAACTCAATCGTGGTCAAGCTTGAGGAAGCGGAGAAATTTACCGACACGGCGCCCGCCGGGAACCAGAATCAAGTCGCTCGTTCGCTCGATCGTCTCATCGCGTCTGGGAGGTATAACGCCGACGAGTATGAGCTACTCGCCGAGCTCGAAAACAATATGGGTTCGCTCGACATGAGTCGCATGACGGGAGAACTCCATGCGTCGACGATCGGGTTCTCCTATATGAACCAAATGATGATGCAGCAGGCGCTCTTCAACACGCTTCGGAACAATTCGCTTGTCGCCTATTCAGAAAGCATGGCCAGCTCCGTCGCGCCGCAGGATTACGACGCCGGTGGTATCAGGACGCAGCCTCAGAATCGCGCGAATTATCCGATCAACTATGGAAGCGCGTCGAACGGATATTTCGACGGTCCCCTCTATTACAATTCTGATACGAATTCCTACTCGCCGGGCGTTGTTCCGACCCCTGGGCAGCCTCCGACCGGGATTTACAACGGCGAATATATTGGCGGATACGGCGACCCGAACAGCTTTGGCGTTCGCGAATTTTCCTCCCTTGCGACGATGCGCGGTCAGACGGCGCAATATGGCGACCCCGGCACGCTGATCTATTCCGCATGGGCGGAAGCGTTTGGATCCTCGCTCGACGCGCGCACGAACAAGATGTATTCAAGTTACGACGGCGAGCAGTACGGAGTCCTCGCCGGCCTCGATTTATTCGGATCCTGCGATTGCCGCTTTGGAATCTATTACGGGTACCAGAACAGCAAGATCGACAACTTATCAACAATCGGCGAGCTTGAGACAAATGATCATGAGATCGGTCTGTATCACCAGTTCGGCGATGAAAACGTATACAACATCGCGACGTTTCACGGGGGATACGGCCGCTACAAGACGAAGCGCGTCTCCGCGGTTCTCGACGAAGCGCGGACGCTTTTCTCGAAGCACGACGCATGGAACGCGGGCGCGTCCTTCGAACGAGGCATGAACTTCAGGATGCAGCCCGTGACGTTCTCGCCTTACGCGCAAATTGAATACAACTATTTTGACCGTGAAAAGTTCACCGAGGAGGGTGATTCCGACTGGGCGTATCGCCTGAGGGTCAACGGAAGAAATTGTCACAGCCTTCGCGGTCAGGTCGGCGCGCGCCTTGCGCTCGATATGTATCCTGGCGATCAACAGGTGCGTCTCGTGTTGAACGGCGCATATGTGCATGAGTTCCTTGACGATATGCATGGCGAGACGCACGCAGCCTTCGTCGGACTGCCGACGTCTTCCGGCTTCGATATTTACGGCAACAGCCTTGGACGCGACTGGGCGCTCATGGGACTCGGCGGTGAATGGACGCCGATACCTGCGCTCAACTTGTTCGTTCGCGGCGATTATATTCTTAACAAATACACTCGCAATCCGGGCGGATCGGCGGGTCTGAAATACCGTTGGTAACCGAGCTCGGCGGCGCCGCCGTCGTCTCCTTAACGACCCGCTACGCTAGAATTTGAGAGAGAAAATGTCGTTCCTTGAATTTGATTATTCCGTTATTCGCGCGTGTCTGAATCATGAACGTTACGCGTGGGAGGATTTCGTCGATCGCTTTATGGATTTGACGATCCACGTTGTCGAGCATACGGCTTCGCGATGCGGGAAACGCGTCGACGACAAAGAAAAGACGGAGTTGTGCGAGGCGATTTTCAGAGCGTTTCGTTACAACGACTACCAGTTGTTGCGCGAATTTTCCTTTCAAAGCGCGGTCTCGACGTACCTCACGGTAGTTGCGCGCAGAATCGCCGTCGCGCTCATTACTGAGAGTTAACGCACGCAAAATTCCTTTGTCGCTCCTTGCATAAAACAGGAGAGGAGATAGAATTACAGGAATAATGACGCCAGATTTTCGAACCAACTCCGTCGTACGACCGAGACGGCGTTTTCCGGTTGCCGCGACGCCAGGTTCAGGGCGCAGCGCGACGTGTTCTTCGCCGCAAATCTGACGCGAGCGCTGCGTTCACAACGCAAGTAAGGAGCGAGACATGCTGAATTCAGACGACTTGAAAGTAACAGGGGTAACTTACGACGACGTCCTACTCGAGCCGCAGTATAGCGAAGTTGTTCCGGCGAACGTGAATATCCAGACGCAGTTGACGAAGAGCATCGCGCTTAACATTCCTCTTGTCAGCGCGCCGATGGATACGGTGACCGAGAGCAAGATGGCGATCGCGCTCGCGCGCCAGGGCGGGGTCGGCGTTATTCACAAGAACATGTCGATCGAGGATCAGACGGAACAGGTTCGTCAGGTTAAGCGCTCCGCGAACGGCGTCATTCGCAACCCCGCGACCGTAACGCGTTGCGCGCTCGTCAAGGACGTGAAGGCAATGATGGAGGAGCACGACATCAGCGGCGTGCCGGTCCTTGAGGAAGACGGAACGCTCGCGGGTATCGTGACGCGTCGCGACCTCCAGTTTGTCCAAGATCCGGAGACGCCGGTGACCGACGTCATGACGAGTCGCGATCTTGTCACGTATAAGGGCGACGTTTCGCTCGAAGAAGCGCAGAAGCTTCTCAACGAGAAGAAAGTCGAAAAGCTCCTCATTGTCGACGAGAACGACAAACTTCAGGGACTCGTCACGATGCGCGACGTCGAGATGTTCCGCAAGTATTCCGAGGCTTGCCGCGACGAGCTTGGACGCCTGCGAGTCGGCGCGTCGGTCGGCGTGACCGAAATGGACGAAAGACGCGTCGAAAGCCTTGTCGAAGAGAGCGTCGATTTTCTCGTTGTCGACAGCGCGCACGGACATGCCAAGAATGTCGTCGAGATGGTCAAGAAGATCAAATCTCGTTTCGACATCGACGTGGTGGCGGGCAATGTTGCGACGTACGACGGCGCGAGAGCGTTGATGGACGCGGGCGCGGACGCGGTGAAGGTGGGAATTGGCCCCGGCTCGATCTGCACGACGCGCGTTGTTTCCGGAGTCGGCGTTCCCCAGCTCACGGCGGTTTCGCGCGCGGCTAAGGCCGTCGACGGCACCGACGTCAAAGTTGTCGCCGACGGCGGAATCCGGTTCTCCGGAGACGTCGTCAAAGCGCTCGCGGCGGGCGCTCATTCCGTGATGTTGGGTAGTCTTTTCGCGGGCTTCGACGAATCGCCGGGCGACGACGTGCTGTCGCAGGGACGCCGATTCAAGATGTACCGCGGCATGGGGTCCCTCGGCGCGATGGTGCTCGGTTCGAGCGACCGATATTTCCAGGGCGGTAAGACGGCTAGCAAACTCGTGCCGGAAGGCGTCGAAGGACTCGTTCCTTACCGCGGCGAGCTTTCGGGGTTCGTCTATCAGATCTGCGGGGGCGTTAAAGCGGGGATGGGATATTGCGGTGCGAATACCATCGCGGAGCTCCGTCAGAAAGCCAAGTTTATTCGCGTCTCCTATTCGACGATTCGTGAGAATCACCCGCACGATATTATGATATCAAAAGAGGCTCCGAACTATTCCCCAAGCGGTTTTGTAAGCTGACCTTGGCGTATGCGTCGACGGTCCTTTACGACGTCGACGGTCTTACATCCATCGCGCGGCGTCGATACGCGCGCCGCGCATTCGCGTTTGATTTTAAGCAACCTTTTTATACCCAGACTTCGCGACGATTTCCTACGAGAACGTTGCAGGTCGCGCCTTTTCACGGATGAAAAGGCCCTTAACCTCAGCAGGAGGCGTTTCCATGACATTTCGTCGTCTTGGCGGACGAGCCCGGCTTATCGCGCGGACGTTCGTTTTCTCCCTTTGCGTTGCGACGCCCTTCTCGAGCGCCGTTTTCGCGCAGTCGTCCTCGAAGAAAGCCCAGTTCAACGACGCGCGTTTGCTTAACATTCTTGCGGACGACAACCAGGCGCCTGCCGCTCAGAAGAAGGGCGTTGTCACCGCAGAACACCGTGAATCGCAACGGGACGCTCAGAGTCCCAATATTCGTTCTGTCGGCGTTGTCCAGCGCGACGCTTCAACGGCGTCGCGTTCCGCCGCTCAACCCATCTCACAGGCCCAGTACACCGCCGCTCCGTCCTCCGCGTCGAGCGCCCAAGGTTTCAGCGGAAATCTCCTTGCGACAGACGGAAAATTCGACGACGTCTGTCCCGACCCGCGCGACATGCCGTCGATTCTGGACGTGCCTTATAAGGTCATGATCCCGACTCAGAACGTGCCCGAGAACTGTCCGCTCCCGGACGAAACGTTCCAGCGCAAGGCGCCGACGCCGATCACCTTTACGTGGAAGGCTTCCTCGCTGTGCTATAAACCGCTCTACTTCGAGGACGTTCAGCTCGAACGCTACGGACACTATTGCCATCCGTTGCTTCAGCCGGCGCTCTCGCGCGTGCGGTTCTTCCTGACGATCCCGTGCTTGCCGTACCTCATGGGCGTCGATCCGCCGAATCAGTGCATCTACGATCTTGGCTACTATCGACCGGGCAACTGCGCGCCGAGCATGCTTGAACCGATTCCTATCTCGTTGCGCGGCGCTCTCATCGAAGCAGGCGCCGTCGTCGGCGCCGCCGCCGCGATTCCGTAACCCAACCCTGACGAAGATAAAAAAACGTCGATTCCGACAGCCGTTTGGAATTGACGTTTTTTTTATTTTGCGGGCGCGTCGTTTAACTCAGCGCGCGGTTCAGCGCAGCGAGATCATAGAGCCACGCCTCGATGATAAAGGGAAGATTTGCGTTACGGTCAATCTGATCGAGCGCGTCGAGCGTTCGTACTTCGCAGTCGAGCGCGAATTCGGGGGTCGGCTTGTTCGATTGTATGGCGCGTCGAACGAAGGGCGCGACTGCTACAAAGCCCGGTTCGTTTGTCCCCTGAACGCCTCCGGCGGCGAGGGTTCGATAGAGCGCGCGGTAGAAAGTAACGACGGCGTTGAGGACGTCCTGGAGCCTCGGACGACGCACTCGCGCTTCTTTGGACTCCTTGTCAACATATTCGCAGACCTTGTTCGCGAGCGTTACCGCCTCGATTTGACCCCTTGTCAGTTCCGTCAACATCGTATGCAGGAACTGGGAGAAGTCGGAATTGAGCGCGCGATAGGCCTCCGCCATGGAACCGCCGGAGTTGCGCGCGACGGCGTCGGCCTCTTCCGGAGATCCCACCTTTTTCTGCGCGAGGAGAATCTCCGCAACGGCGTCGTCGGGGAGCGGCTGAAACCGGAACGTCTGGCATCGCGATCTGATCGTTGGAAGTTGCTTTGACGCGCTTGTCCCCAAAAGAATAATGATCGTATTGGGAGGCGGTTCCTCAAGCGTCTTGAGGAGCGCGTTGGCGCCCTCAAGATTGAAGTAATCGGCGTCGTCGATCACGGCGACGCGACGTCCGCCCAGAAAGGGCGTCTGGTTGAGCACATAGCACAGGCCGGCGCGCATCCGTTCGTCTTTCGACCCGACGAGCGCTTCGAGGGGTAACGACGACTGGTCTTCTGTCTTAAAGACATAGTGGAAGTCCGGATGCGTCGGGACAACGGCGTTGGGGCTCATGACGTCGAGCTTGAATTCCTTGCAGCTCTCGCATTCGCCGCAGTAACGGAACCCCTTGAGGAGCTCTTCGGAAGACGCGTCGGGAACGTTTCGTTCGGCTCGTCGCTTTTCTTTCGGATCGAATTGCCGATGGCAGAGAAGGGTCTTGGCGAGCGCGAACGCAAAGACTCGCTTACCGACTCCCTGCGGTCCGACAAAGAGAAAACTTCCTCCAAGTCGCCCGCGACAGTCGGCGCGCGCAAACTGCGCCGCGATTTCGTCCGCGCCAAAAACGCCTTGCCAGCTCATGTTCAACGTCTCCTATGATTTACCGCGCCCTTTCTGCTCGCGGCTTCTCTCCTAAAGGTTAACGAATTTCTATGAAAATTCAAGAGTCGCGGACGGCGCGGCTTTCTCTTTACTTGAAGACTTTGCTAGCGTGATATCGGGGGCTTTAATTCAAGGTTTCTTCCTGATACCATGGCGATGAAGAGCGCGTTGCGCTAACACAATTTGACGGACTCGGCGACGAAGCGCGTAGGTAAACGCGCGGCGTTCGCCCGAAAAAACGAGGATCAAGATGAATCGTTGGATAACATTTTTTGTCGCGACGGCGACGCTTGCGCTTCTGAACGCAGCGCCGAGTCAGTCCGCCTGGGGGTTTGAACCAGTTAAATCGAAGCTCATTCGCGTTGGGACGCCCGCGCAGGAGTTGACCGTAGAACTCGACGGCGCGCAAGACCTCTATCTCTACGTTGACTACGGCGGGGATTCCTACGATTTTGACCAGGCGATTTGGGCGAACCCGGTTCTGATTGACGAGAATGGAGCGGAAGTTGACCTGACAACCATAACTCCCGAGGACTCCAAGACGGGATGGGGGACGCTGCTTGTCGGTAAAAACCACATGGGCGAGACGTTGCGTATTGGTAAAAACGTCTATGAACGAGGCTTCTGGGCCCATGCCCCGTCGCTCCTGCATTTCAAGCTCGACGGGTCGTATCAACGCTTCAAGGCGAGCGTTGGACTCGACTCCCACGCTCAGCGCGGCTCGGTCGTCTTCCACGTCCTCGACAAACCTGTCGAATATCCTTCGACGGAAGAATACAGTCACGTCGATGCGAGCGTCAAAGCGCAGCTGATCCCCGCGTCTAAGGACTCGACCTTTACGTTCAGTCGAGAGGGCGCGGAAAAGCTCCTCGAAGAAGGGGTCGAAGAACTTATCTTTTTGCGCCATTACACATATAATTCGAACCATGTGTACACCGACCATGTCAACTGCGACTGGCTCCCGGGCGCGGGATTTTGCATCCTTGACCTCAAGACCGGCGAGACGCGCGATCTGCTCTTCGACGAGTTAAAAGGCGGCATGATCCAACGTTTCGACCTGTCCTACGACGCGGATAAAATAGTTTTCGATTTCCGCGCTTCTGTCGAGGAAGGGTACAGCATCTATGAGGCGAATCTCGACGGTACGGGACTGAAACGTCTTACGTTCCCCGTCCCCGAGGAAAAGGAGCTTCACGCGAAATATCGTCGCGGAAATTATATGCATGGAACCGACGATATGCACCCGTGCTATCTCCCGGACGGCGGAATCGCGTTCATTTCAACGCGTCCACAGTTTAGCGTTCTGTGCGATTCGTCCGACGGCTTTACCGTTACGAATCTGTACCGTATGGACGCGGACGGCGGCAACTGCCAACCGCTGACCTTCAGCGCGCTTAACGAGCAGTCCCCCGCGGTTTTGCCTGACGGAAGGATTATCTATCATCGCTGGGAATATGTTGACAAAGCCGCCGGCAATGCGAAAGCGCTCTGGGCGATCAACCCCGACGGCTCCGGCGCCGCCGAAGTTTACGGAGACAACATCTCGTTCCCAGAATCGATGATGTATCCGCGACCGATCCCCTATTCCTCGAATAAGATCGTATTCCTCGGCGCCTCGCACTGTTGTCCCAACAACGCGTTCGGTACCGTGATCGTGATCGACGCTAAGGAAGACGCTCGGTCTATCGAGACGATGAAATATATCACCAACGACGTTCGAACCTATCACCACAACGGTTTCCACTTCCTGAATGAAGAAACCGGGGAATATGAATTTGATCTCACGGGCGTCCCCGGTCGTCTTTTTAAAGACCCGTACCCGATCTCCGAGGAGCTCTTCATCGCGTCTCGGAAGGAGGCTGGACTAGGGTGGTCCGATTGGACGGCCTACGATCTTGTATTGCTGGATGAAAACGGCTCGGAGACGCCCCTTTTGTCCGACGAGAGCTCGTCGTGCTGGCACGCTGTTCCAATCATGGAGCGCGACGTTCCGCCGGTTCGGGCGAGCGCGCTCGACGATGAGCTCGCGTCGCAGGATCGCGCGATTTGCGCCATTACGAATGTTTACGCGGGCATGGAGGACGTCGAACGAGGAACGGTCAAATATATTCGCGTTCTTGAGCAGATTCCGCGTTCCTGGTCGGCGCGTAAGAGCTGGGGCGACGATCACGAAGGCACGACGCACACGCACAGCGCGGTGGCGCACGGGGCGCTGAGCGTTAAGGTCCAGCTTGGGGGCGCGCCGGTTGAAGAGGACGGGAGCGCTTGCTTCTACGTTCCCGCCGATCGCGCGATCTACTTCCAGGCGCTCGACGAGCGATTCCGCGCGATTCAAACGGAGCGCACCTACGTGAATTACCGACCGGGCGAAACGCGCGCGTGCGTCGGGTGTCACGAAACGCAACGGGACGCTCCGACAGTCGCCAATCCGTCGACTCCCCTTGCCATGATGCGCGCTCCTAGCGAACTTCAGCCGCAGCCCAACGCCGCAACCGCTGAGATTGCCTTCGATTATGATCGCCAAATTCAACCGATTTGGGACAAACATTGCGTCCAATGCCACGACGGCGGCGAGGAGGCGTCCGCGCCTGATCTCCGAGGCGCTCCTCAGGGGAATTTCTCCGTTTCATATTGGAATCTCGTGCGCCTTGGCGAAACGGAGAAGCAAACGCTTGGCGGCAGGACTCCGCGGAACGAAGACGCGGCGAGCGCGGGGATCGAGTATGTGCCAGCCTGGCAGACCGGCGCGCTTTCGAGTCCTCTTGGCGCCTGGCTCTTCGGCGAAACGTCGCTCAAGGACGCCCCCGAGGGCGCGAATAGGGCGCTCGAAGAGCTCATTGCGAAGCATCAGGACGCGGGAATCGAACTAACGGAGTCGGAGCTCATTTGGATCGCAAATTGGCTCGACGTCAACGCGTACTACCATCCTTCGTATTTCGGGAGACTCCATGCGAAGTTTCAAGATCGTCCGGACTATCGGCCCGAGATTTCACCCGAAGAGGCGCGTTCTCGAACGCTGCCTGAGCGAATAAAAACGCTCTACGAATTAGGCGGTAAGTAACCGAAACGCTGAATGCGAAAGATTCCGAATTGCGAAGTTCGTTGATGGAAAAACGAGTTAAGGAATTTAACGCTGATTATTGAAACCGGGCGCGTCGTCTGCTAGAATCAGACCGGCGCGTCCGGTTTGTTTTTACTGACCGAAGAGATGGAGACGCCTGCAAGTCGTCGTGAATTCTTTGGCGCCGACTTCGGCCGCCGGCGCGGAGCTATAACTTTAGGAAGGACGACTATGAAATTTCATTTGTCCCTGACGTTCATCGCTGCGGCGATTGTTTCGTTATTTACGCTCGGCGCGTTCGCTCAGGACGTTCCGAAGCGTGCGTTCCGCGAGGTTCCCTTTACCGACGTCAAGCTGCGAGATAGATTCTGGGCGCCGCGCATCAGGGCGAATCGCCTCGTTTCTATCCCGCACAATATCAAATGGTGCGAGGATCTCACGGGCCGCATCAGGAATTTCAAGATCGCGGCCGGTCTTGAAACGGGCGATTTCTCTGGAATCTATTTCGACGACTCCGACGTCTATAAGATCATCGAGGGCTTTGCGTATTCCCTCGCCGCGCACCCTGATCCGGAGCTTCAGAAGAAGGCTGACGAGTGGATCGACTACATCGCAAAAGCGCAGCAGCCCGACGGTTATCTGATGACGTACTTTACCATCGGTCATCAGGACGAACGGTGGACGGATCTTGGCGCGATGCACGAGCTCTACTGCGCCGGGCACATGGCCGAAGCGGCCGTCGCGTATCAGCGCGCGACAGGCGACGATCGGTTCGTTAAGGTCAATCGCAAGCTCCTCGACCTTATCTGCGAGCGATACGGACCCAACGAAGGCCAGCTCAAGAACGTCGCGGGCCACGAGGAAATCGAGCTTGCGCTCGTGAAGATGTACGAGCTTACCGGCGATCGCAAATATCTTGAGGAAGCGAAATTCTTCATCGATACCCGCGGAGTCGCCGAGGGGCGTGAAAAAGGTCTCTTCGGGGAATATTGTCAGGATCTTCAGCCCGTTCGTGAGCAGACTGAAATCGTCGGCCATGCGGTTCGCGCGATGTACCTTTATTGCGGCGCGACCGACGTCGCCGGTTATTACCAGGACGAAGAGCTCATGAACGCGATGCGTCGTATCTTTACGAATCTGACGCGCAATAAGATGTACATCACGGGTGGAATTGGCTCGTCGCGTTCGAACGAAGGTTTTGAAGAGAACTTCAAGCTCCCCAACGACGAGGCCTACTGCGAAACGTGCGCCGCGATCGGATTCCTTTTCTGGGCTCACCGTATGAACCTTGCGACCGGCGAAGCGATTTTTGCCGACTACATGGAACTCGCTGCATACAACGGCTTTGCGGCTGGATATAATCTTAATGGCGACAAATACTTTTACGTCAATCCGCTCGAATCGCGGGGAGATCATCATCGAGAGCCCTTCTTCGGTTGCGCGTGCTGTCCTTCGAACGTGACTCGCGCGCTGCCGTCTATGCCTGGTTACTTCTACGCGGTCGAGGCGTCGGGGGACGAGGGCGAAGATACGATCGTCGTCAATATGTACGGAAGTAACAAAGCGACGATTGAGCTTGCCGATAAGTATGTCGACATTGGTCAGTCGACCAACTATCCCTACGACAATTCGGTCTATTTTGGAACGACGATTCGTATGAAGGATCCAGACGCCGAACCAACCCCGTTCTTTCTCAAAATGCGCATCCCTGGCTGGCTGTTGGACTGGCAACGTTTTCAAGGCGACCAGGATAAAGGCTACACGATGGAAAAGGCGTCGGACGTTCACGGCATGCACGTCCATAATTTTCCTCTTGACGTTGTTCGCATGATCGCGAATCCGAACGTTGAGGCGAACGAAGGTCGCGTTGCGCTCCAGCGCGGTCCTCTTGTCTACTGTTTCGAGCAGATCGACAACCCCGACGTTCGTGTTGATCGCATTATTCTTGCGAAGGATCCGGAATTTGAAGTCGAGTGGCCCTCGCCCTTCATCCAGGACGAGTCTACGAACGAAGAGACGAAGTACGACGACTCGCGTCGCTTTGCCGTTATTCGGTGCAAGGATTATCGAGGCCGCACGCTGACCGCCGTTCCTTACTGCGTCTGGGACAACCGCGCCGCGGGTCGCATGAGCGTCTGGGTTCGTCAGGCGGGTCTCGCGTCGGGCCCCAACAGTCCTGTTGCGAACCTCAAATGGACCGACTTCGCGGGCGATCCGATTCTTTATAAACGGCTCACCACGAATCTTTTGGACGACTCCGTTCCGGATTTCGATGAAAACTTCGCCGATTTTAGCGGTTCCTTTGAGGGCGACCAGAATTCGACGCTCGACGCGCTCCATCAGTCGGCGACGCCCGCGAGTTCTGCGGATACTGACGTTCCGCGCGCAACGTGGTGGGGGCACAAAGGTACCGCCGAATGGTTTGAGTATGAATTTCCGGAGGCGAGGAAGCTCTCGAAATCGACCCTTTACTGGTTCGACGACCGTTCGATCAACGGCGGATGCGCCGTTCCTCAGTCGTGGAAGCTCACATGGTTCGACGAAGAGACCGACCAATGGGTCGACGTCGCAACTGCCGACGAGTACAGCGTCGATATGGACAAAGATATTGTCGTGAACTTCGACGAGATTACGACGAAGAAAATCAGGATTGAAGCGCAACTTCAGGAAGGTCTTTCCGGCGGTATCCTACGCTGGGTCGTCGAATGACCAACTCCGCCGTCGCAGGCGGTAACTAAGACCATGACTTTTAGGTTAACGGATTAAAGGAGATTACAATGAGGACCAATCGTCGTGAATTCCTCGGCGCCGCTTCGAGCGTCGGTCTGGTTTTAGGTCTTAAAGGCTTGACGGGCGCTCCGTCCTTTGAATCGTCGGCGGCAGCGTCGCCCGTTGCACCTGACCCGAACGATCCGAACGATCCTAACGCGATCGTGGACCCCGACCATGAGATCGGCAAGCCGTACGTCGGATGGAAGGAAGGGGAGCTCGACCTGAACTTCATCCACACCGGCGTCGGTGAAAATGCGTTTTACATCTTCCCGGACGGCACGACCATGCTCCTTGACGCCGGCGACCGGGACGCGGCGAATTATAAGGACGGGGTCGCGATTCTTCCGAACGAGTCGAAACGTCCGGGCGAATGGATCGCGCGCTATATCTCGCGCGTTAAGCCAGATTTGGAGCAGATCGACTATGTCATGGCGTCGCACTTCCATTCTGATCACGTCGGCGACCATCGTTGCGGCGTAGGGATGAAAGGTCTCGAAGGGGATAAGGATTACCAGATCAGCGGTATTTCGCATGTCGGCGAGTTCTATCGTTTTGGAACGGCGTTCGATCGCGGGTATCCTGATTATTCTCGACCGACGACATGGGCGCCCTCGGAACGTGAGAATCTCGTTAAATTCTGGGATTATGCGGAATCGAACCTCGGACTCAAGCGCGAAAAATTCGAGGTTGGCGCGCTCGACCAGATCAAGCTCGTCAACGCGCCGGAAAAGTACGATTTCCATATCCGCAACGTCTGCGCTAACGGCGTCCTTTGGGACGGCGAAGAGAAGGGCAATATCGATTTCTTTGAGAAATATCCGAAAAATAAGGATACGAACAAAGACGAGAACTCGCGTTCGATCGGGTGCGTCCTGCAATATGGTGGGTTCCGCTTCTGGACCGGCGGCGACCTCGCGGGAACGATTCGCGATAACGACGGTCAAGACCTTGGTTACGACGCTTTGGTAGGACGCGCGGCTGGTCCGGTCGACGTCTGCAAGGCGAATCATCATTCCTACAAGGACTCGATGACGTCAGGGTTTGTCAACGCGGTCTCGCCGCGCGTTTTCGTCGTTTGCGTCTGGGACAGATGGCATCTCCAGGACAACACGGCGTCGAATATGTGCGACGATTCTGCGACCGGATATCCCGGTCCTAGAATCATGTGTCCGACCGCGGTGCACCCCGGCAACGCCGAGATGATGCAAGGCAAATCGTGGCGCAACCGCCTCGTGGAACGCGGCGGTCACGTCGTGGTCAAAGTCTACGACGGCGGCGCGAAGTATAAGGTCTATTACCTGACCGCCACGGACGAAAGCATGAACGTCGAGCTTGTCTTCGGTCCCTTCGACGCGACCGGGACAAAACGCGCCGGCGCGTGACGTTCAGACTCTTAAATCGAGAACGCGCGAGGTCGCCTCAACGACGATTTCGCGCGCTTCTCGTTCGAATTGTTTCTACGTTTCTACAAGATAAACCTCCGTCGATAGGAAAGCGACATGTCGGTCAACAGACGTGAATTTTTAGAAAAGAGCGCGCGCGGCGTCGCGGCGATTGGCGCGATAACACTCGTTGATTCCGCTAGTTATGGAGATACGAAGACAAGTCCCGCCGACCCTGACTCGAATGATCCTAACGCGATCGTCGATCCGGACCATGAGATCGGCAAGCCGTACGTCGGGTGGAAGGAAGGCGAGCTTGACCTTCATTTCATCCACACTGGACGAACCGAGAACTGTTTCCACATCTACCCGGACGGTACGACGATGCTGCTTGACACGGGGGAGCGGAGCTCGAAGAATTTCAGCAAAACGTCGTGGAACCCGTATGGAACCGACTCTGCGGCGTGCGCGGCAAAGCCAGACGAATCTCGCCATTGCGGCGAATGGGTTGCGCGGTATATCGAGCGCCTGCGTCCGGATCTCAAGAAGATCGACTACGTTATGGCTTCTCACTTCCATGGCGACCATATCGGGCAGGCGAACGAAGGGGCGGGCAAAAAGGGGCTCGAAGGAGACAAGGATTACCAGATCAGCGGGATTGCGGAGGTTGGCGAATATTACGATTTCGGGACCGCGTTTGACCGCGGCTATCCTGATTATTCGCGGCCGACGAAATGGGCGCCGGGAGAGCGCAAGAACCTCGTTAAATTCTGGGATTACGCGGAATCTCAACACGGTATGAAGCGCGAGAAGTTCGAGGTCGGCGCGCTTGACCAGATCAAACTCGTCAACGCGCCGGAAAAATACGATTTTTGCGTCCGCAACATCTGCGCTAACGGCGTATGCTGGGGTGGCGAAGGGGCGGAAAACGTCGATTATTTCGAACGCTATCCAGAGAATAAGACGAAGAATCAGAACGAAAACACAAGGTCGATTGCGATCGTGATGCAATACGGCGGGTTCCGCTTCTATACGGGCGGCGACGTCGCGGGGACGCTCTATGACGACGACGGAAAAGACGTCGATTACGAGGGGCAGGTCGGGCGCGTCGTCGGACCAGTCGACGTATGCAAGACCAATCACCACGCGTCGTCGGACGCGATGCGCGCGTCGTTCGTAAAAGCCGTGCAAAGCCGGGTTTATGTCACCTGTTGCTGGTGGCGAGGTCACGTGAACGACAAGACCTCGAAGATCATGTGCGACCAGCAGCTCTATTCGGGCCCAAGACTTCTTTGCCCAACTGATCCTCACCCAGAAAACGCAGAAATGTTCCAGGGTAAACCCTGGCGTCAATATATGTGCGAGATGGGCGGTCACGTTGTCGTCAAGGTAGTCGACGGGGGCGCTCGATATAAGGTTTATTTCCTCACGGCGGACGACGAAAGCATGAGGGTCAGCTTGGTCTTCGGACCATTCGAGTCGACTGGGACGAGACGTTTGGAAGAACAACGAACGTCGCTATCCTGACGACGAGCGCTATCGCGCTTGTGAAACGACGCACGCATACTACGCATTTTAGACCATTACGAGGCCATGCGTTCCATGGTCGCCGACGTTGAAGTACGTCGCATAACTTTAACTATAGAAAGGACGACTATGAAATTTCATTTGTCCCTGACGTTCATCGCTGCGGCGATTGTTTCGTCATTGACGCTCGGCGCGTTCGCTCAGGACGTTCCGAAGCGTGCGTTCCGCGAGGTTCCCTTTACCGACGTCGAGCTGCAAGATAATTTCTGGGCGCCGCGCATCGAGGCGAACCGCGTGGTCTCTATCCCGCACAATATCAAATGGTGCGAGGAGTTAACAAACCGCATTAAGAATTTCAAGATCGCGGGCGGTCTTGAAACGGGCGATTTCTCTGGAATTTTCTTCGACGACTCCGACGTCTATAAGATCATTGAGGGCTTTGCGTATTCCCTTGCCGCGCACCCTGATCCAGAGCTCCAGAAGAAGGCCGACGAATGGATCGACTACATCGCAAAAGCGCAGCAGCCTGACGGTTATCTGATGACGTACTATACCATCGGTCATCAGGACGAACGGTGGACCGACCTTGCCGTCATGCACGAGCTCTACTGCGCCGGGCATATGACCGAGGCCGCCGTCGCGTATCAGCTTGCGACGGGCGACGATCGGTTTGTTAAGGTCAACCGCAAGCTCCTCGATCTCATCTGCGAGCGTTACGGACCCAACGAGGGCCAACTCAAGAACGTCCCGGGTCATGAAGAGATCGAGCTTGCGCTCGTGAAGATGTACCAGCTTACCGGCGATCGCAAATATCTCGACGAAGCGAAATTCTTCATCGACGTCCGCGGAGTCGCGGAGGGACGCGAAAAGGGTCTCTATGGCGAATATTGCCAGGATCATATGCCTGTTCGTGAGCAGACTGAAATCGTCGGCCATGCGGTTCGCGCGATGTACCTTTATTGCGGCGCGACCGACGTCGCCGGTTATTACCAGGACGAAGAGCTCATGAACGCGATGCGTCGTATCTTTACGAATCTGACGCGCAATAAGATGTACATCACGGGCGGAATTGGCTCGTCGCGTTCGAACGAAGGCTTTGAAGAGAACTTCAAACTCCCCAACAGAGAAGCCTACTGCGAAACGTGCGCCGCGATCGGAATGGTTTTCTGGACTCACCGTATGAACCTTGCGACCGGCGAAGCGGCTTATGCCGACTATATGGAACGCGCCGCGTACAACGGCTTTATGGCCGGCTACAGCCTTAACGGCGACAAATACTTTTACGTCAACCCTCTCGAATCGCGTGGGAATCATCATCGCGAACCCTTCTTCGGTTGCGCGTGCTGTCCTTCGAACGTGACTCGTGCGTTGCCGTCAATGCCTGGCTACTTCTACGCGGTAGGGGAATCTGGCAACGCAGGCGAAGATACGATCGTCGTCAATATGTACGGCCGGAGCAAAGCGACGATTGAACTTGCCGATAAGTATGTCGACATTGAGCAGGAGACTGATTATCCCTACGATGGACAGTACAAATTCACTACGACTATTCGTATGAAGGACAAAGACGCGGCGCCCACCCCGTTCTTTCTTAAACACCGGTTTCCAGAATGGCTCCGTACTGGCGGGCGTGCCGCGGACCTTTACTCAACGAAAAAGATCACCGAGGTTAGGAGAGAAATCTCAGGTTTCTATACGTTCGACGTTGTTCGCATGATCGCGAATCCGAACGTTGAGGCGAACGAAGGTCGCGTCGCGCTCCAGCGTGGTCCTCTTGTCTACTGTTTCGAGCAGATCGACAATCCTGACGTCCGCGTTGATCGTATTGTTCTTGCAAAGGACCCGGAATTCAAAGTCGAGATGCGTGAAAACTTCATTCAGGACGAGTCGACGAACGAAGAGACAAGGAACGCCGCCTCGCGCTCTGTTCCCGTTATTCTCTGCAAGGATTATTGGGGCCGCACGCTGACCGCCGTTCCTTACTGCGTTTGGGACAACCGCGCCGCGGGTCGCATGAGCGTCTGGGTTCGCCAGGCGGGTCTTGGTTCGACCGCCGACTGTCCTCTTACAGGAAGCAGGTGGACTGATAGCGAGAACGAACCGGTCCTGTATCAACAACTCCACGAGCAAGATTTGAACGACTCTGCTCCGGAATTCGATGAAAACTTCGCCGATTTTAGCGGTTCCTTTGAGGGCGATCAGTATTCGACGCTCGACGCGATCGAACAGTCGGCGACGCCCGCAAGTTCTGCGGACACTCAGGTTCCCCGCGCCACGTGGTGGGATCATAAAGGTACCGCCGAATGGTTTGAGTATGAATTTCCGGAGGCGAAGAAGCTCTCGAAATCGACCGTTTACTGGTTCGACGACCGTTCGATCAACGGCGGATGCGCCGTTCCTCAGTCGTGGAAACTCACATGGTTCGACGAAGAGACCGACCAATGGGTCGACGTCGCAACTGCCGACGAGTACAGCGTCGATATGGACAGGGACATTGTCGTGAACTTCGACGAGATTACGACGAAGAAAATCAGGATTGAAGTACAACTTCAGGAAGGTCTTTCCGGCGGTATCCTGCGCTGGGTCGTCGAATGACCGACTCCGCCGTTGCAGGCGATCATCAAGACCGCGTCCGCGCGTCTGCGTCGGGCGCGGTCGTCTTTTTATGCGTTATGCCGCGCTTCGCCCCTTCCGCCGCACGTTGACCATATTTCGCGCGCCTGTTATAATGGTCCCGCATTTTTACGATTGATTCAACGTATGGTCGTTCTTGTGAGGGAGGGGAACGTTATGGGCGATGTGAAAGCGCGGAAACAGTGGAGCGACGTCGATTGGGCGCCATTTGTGGAGCTTGCGACGTCGGCGAAGAACGTCGTCGTTTGCGGACATGTCAGGCCCGACGGCGATACGATCGGCAGTTGTCTTGCGTTGAAGCGCGCGCTCGAGAAGCTCGGCAAAAACGTTCTGGCGATCAATAGTTTCGAAGTTCCACCCGCGTTGCATTTTCTCGATCCCAACAACGAGATTCGCCAGATAGCGAATTTTACCGCCGACGAGAGACGCTTCGTCGAGACCGCCGACGCGTTTATTTCGGTTGATCTTGCCGTTTTCATGCAACTTGGTCCCGACGCGGCGGCGATTGTCAAGAATTTTCCCAATTCAATCGCCGTGATCGACCATCATGAAGGCGCTGGGGATTACGGCGACGTTCGTTGCGTCGACTCGAAAGCGGATTCGACGGGCAGCCTCGTCTTCGAGGCGATTCAGGCGCTGGGAGTAGAATTATCGTACGATATTGCGTTCCCCCTTTACGTCGCGATTGCGACGGACACGGGCATGTTCCGCTTTGCGTCGACGAACTCCGGAACGTTCGAACGCGCGGCCGCGCTGACGAGCGCCGGCGTTAAGGTCGACGAAGTTTACCGTCTGACGAATGAACAGTATTCCTTCGGACGATTTAAGCTCCTGGGCGCGGCGGCGTCGAACTGCGAGCGATTCTTGGGAGAGCGCGGCGCCTTCATGGTTTTGACGCAAAAAGATTTCGCGCAAGCGGGCGCCATCTCCGCCGATAGCGAGGACCTGGTGAACGAACCGCTGTCGGTCGCGGGAACCGAGGTTTCGATCATTGCGGTTGAACAGAAGGACGGGAGCGTTAAGGTGAGCTTTCGGAGTCGTTGCGCGCTCGATTGCTCGCAACTTGCGCGGGAATTTTCAGGCGGCGGACATAAGAAAGCCGCTGGCGCGACGTTGCATCTGCCTCTCGACGAGGCGATCGCGGCGCTCAAGTCAAAGACGGAAGAATATTACGCTAGACTATAACTTCTAGCGCAGGAGGCGGTTATGAAAAAAATTGGCAAGACAGAGCTCGACGTCGAGCAGGGCGATATCACGAAGTCAACGACGGACGCGATCGTCAACGCGGCCAACGTTTCGCTCCTTGGCGGGGGCGGGGTCGACGGCGCCATTCACCGCGCGGCGGGCCCCGAACTGCTCGAGTATTGTCGCAAGCTTGGAGGGTGCGAGACTGGTGAAGCGAAGATCACCCCGGGCTTTAATCTTCCGGCGCGCTATGTAATCCACACGCCAGGTCCGGTCTGGGCGAAAAGCAAAGAGGCGCAGTGCGACGAGCTTCTGCGTAATTCGTACTATAACTCGCTGCGGCTCGCGGACGAAAACAAATGCCGCTCGGTCGCGTTCCCGTCGATCTCTACCGGAGTTTATCGCTTTCCCCTTGACCGCGCCGCGGCGATCGTCGCCAAGACGTTCGTCGAATATTTTACCGGGCGCCCCGAGACGTGCGTCGAACGCGTCGTTATGGTCTGCTTCGATCAGAAGACGTTCGAAGCGTATGAAAAGGCGTTTGACGCGATTGACGACTCGAAATAGTATCGCCGTTTTTCTTCATCGGCGCCGACTGCGACGGATTTCGAGCGAACTTGACTCGCTCGAAATCCTTTTTTTTCGAAGACCGCGGCCTTAGGGGTTCGGCGCTTGCGAGAAATTTTCTACGACTCGATCGGCGCAGTCGCTTTGGCGAGGTCCTCAAAATAATTGGGATATGTTTTCACGACGCAGCCTGGGTTTTCGATGACGACTCCGGGGATCTTCAACCCCGCGAGCGCAAAGCTCATAGCCATGCGGTGATCGTTGTAGGTCTCGATCGAGGCGCCATGAAGCGCGGAGCCGGGAGTGATCACGAGCCCGTCGGGATTTTCATGGACGTTCGCGCCGAGCTTGCGAAGCTCCTGGGTCACCGCGCTGAGTCGGTCGGTCTCCTTGACTCGGATATTAGCGACGTTGCGAATCGTCGTAGGGGATTCGGCAAAGAGCGCGACGATCGACAGCGTTTGCACGAGGTCGCTGCATGCGTTCATATCGACGTCGATCCCATGGAGGGGCGCGAGCGAACCGTCGGCGCGTCGCGGACGTTCGACGGTGATGGAGTCGTCGCGCCAGGTGGCGACGCATCCCATCCTTTCGAGGATCGCCGCGAATTCGACGTCCCCCTGCAACGCGTTGCGCGACAGCCCTTTGATCGTCATCGCGCCGCCAAGGAGCGCCGGTAGCGCGAAGAAATAGCTCGCCGCCGACGCGTCCGGCTCGATTGCGTAACGTCGTCCCTTATATTTTCCGTTCGTAAACCCGTCGAAGAGTCGAAACGCGTCGTCAGACCTGGCGTCGACGCCGAAGGCGCGCATAACGTCCAGCGTCATCGCTACGTAGGGTTGCGACGCAAAGGGACCGTCGACCTCGATTTCCAAGTCGCGCTCCAACAGAGGCGTCGCCATGAGGAGTCCGCTGAGAAACTGGCTGGAGACGTCCGCCGCAATGGCGATGCGGTTGGGAAATTTTGGGTCCGATGAGATATCGCGACCACGTAGCGTCAGCGGCGGACAGCCGTTATCGCGGTCAGAGACGACGTCGACGCCGAGGGATTGGAGCGCGTCGAGGAGATCTCCGATCGGTCGTTCGCGCATGCGCGGGGTCCCGTCGATTCGATATTCCCCTTCGCGCGCAAAGGCGAGCGCCGCCGTGAGAAAACGAGCCGACGTGCCGCTATTGGCGACGTAGATCTCCGCGTTTTTGTTCGGAAAGATTCCCCCTCGGCCGACGATCTTCGCGACGCCAGAACTCGGGTCGAACGCAACGTCGAACCCGAGCGCTTTGAGCGCGTCGAGCATGATGCGTGTGTCCTCCGCGTCGAGCGTGCCCGTTAGCTCGGAAGGACCGTCGGCGAGCGCCGCGATGAGCGCCGCGCGGTTGGTTATACTCTTGGAGCCCGGAGGAGTCGCCTCGTTGGCGATCAGACGAGAGGGCGGGACGGCGTAGCGGGGCGCGTCAATCATGGCGGATCCTTTTCTTCAAGCGCGCGCGGCTGGCGGACAGCGCGCCAGCGCGGCGCGTCCGTTATCGCATGCAATGGTCAAATATGCTGTCCATATGCGCCATTATATCTGATTGAGCGTCGTCGCGCGCGCTGCGGGGAAGTGACGGGAGGTCTTCTCAGCGTTCCTCATTGAGCTCGCTGAACCTTCGTAGAGTTTCCTCGGGCGTCGGGTCGCTTGATGGGAGCGTCGTTTGCCATTCGAGCGCAGCGAGAACGACGTTGACGCCCGACCCGATCCCGAAGAGTCCGATTTTATCGCCCGGCTTTGCGAAGCCCGATTCGATTCCGATCGCCGCGGCGGTCGGGAGCGCGACGGCGCCCGTGTTCCCGAGATAGGGGAGGGTCGCGAAGTTTTTGCGCACGTCGATTTTCAGGGTCTTGAAGAGGAGCTCCTGGTGCGCGCGCCCGACTTGATGACAGAAGAAGTCGTCGAAGTCGTCGTCGGCCCATCCCAGCTCGGGCTCAAATCGTTTGAAAGCGTCGGCGGCGAGTTCGACGCCGGCGTGGAGGAGCTTTTCAGAGTCCGTGACCATCGTTTGGCCCGAGGCGCGGCCGCCGGCGGTGACGTCGATCTGGCTGCGGCAGAGCGCGCTTCCCTCCGTGTTCGACTGAACGATCGCGCCGAGGAGCCGGTTGCCGGTCCGACTGAGTTTCTCGCTCGTGAGGAGGAGCGCCGCGCTGCCGGAGCCTATCGTAAGGGACGCGAACGCGCCCTTGATCGACTTACGCGTGAGCGATTCGTCGGCGTTGAGTTCGTCGATCGTCGTCTCCATGAGCGCGCGACTCGTTTCCGTGCCGACGACGATTCCCGCCTCGATTTGGCCGAGCTCGATCATATTCGCGATCTGGAGCGCGCCGGTGAGCAATCCCAGACACGCGTTGCTCACGTCGTAGACGGCGCAGTTTCCGGAGAGTCCGAGTCGTCGGTGCACGTCGCATGCGGTCGCGGGCTCTTGGTAGTCTCGACATACGGAGGCGTGAATGAAGGCGCCGATTTTTTCGCGCGGGACTCCCGACGTTCTGATCGCTTTTTCGGCGGTGACGACGCTCTGGTCGCCGGGTAACGCGCCACGGGGCCAGAGTCCTCGTTCTATCACGCCGGTCATGAGTTCGATTCGGCCATAGGGGAGCCTGAGCCGGTCGTAGAGAGGCGCGAGGCGCGATTCAAGTTCGTCGGAGGTCACGATTTCCCTCGGCAACGAACACTCTATGGCGTCGATGCAAACGCGTTCGTATTTCATGATCTCTCCTTAGCGCGTCGGCGACGCAAGCGTTCCTTCAAAGGTTCTCGCGTTAAAAAAACGCGCGGTTTTCTACCGGTTCACCGATGAAAAGCGCGCGTTTCTTAACTTGACGCCGACGGACTTCGTTCAGTCTTGCTTCATTGCGGCGGCGAGAATAGCGGAGGTCGAGGGGCGCATGACGCGCGGGTCGACGCTTTCGCCCTTCTGAAGCGTGGCGCGGACCGCTTTTCCGGAGATGAAGACGGGCTTCTCGTCCGGATGGTTCTCCATGAGGTCGACGCGTCCGATCGATTCGTAATAGGCGGCGAACCCGACCTTGAGGGGGTTCTCAAGGAGCTCTCCGCCGAGGGAATCGAAGATTTGCTGCGCGTCGAAGTCGCCCCAGATCGGGGTCCCGTCATGATAGGGCGCGTCCGCGTGCTTGCGGCCGATGATAATATCGGTGAAGCCGAAGTTCTGGCGATAGATCGCGTGCATCACCGCTTCTTTCGGTCCGCCGTAGAACATTTTGATATCGAGTCCCACGAGAATGACGCGGTCGGGGACTTCTTCTCCGAGCTTTTTCCAGAGTTCGACGTCGGAGTCGCCTTCACCGAGCGCGCGATCTTCGACGAGCTTTTCGTAAGTCTGCATGCGGATCGCGGCGTTCACGTCGTCGTTCTTCGTCTCGCCGACGAGCGGGTTGAGGCACGCGCCGGCGTTCAGGCCTTCCTTGAGGAGTTTCTCGAGCCCGTAGACGAGCGCGTATTCATGCGCGCGGTGGAGCGGGTTGCGCGTCTGGAATGCGACGACGCGTTCCCATCCACGTTTTGCAACGAGCGCGCGAGTCTCTTTCGGCGACAGGACATACTTTCCGAAGTCGGGGTTCTTCTTCTGCGGGAAGACGCTGATCTTGCCGCCGAGGAGGTAGGTCTTGTCTTTGTCGTGGACGAGCGCCATATCGGCGCCAGGGTGGTCGACGCGGTCGGTGAGATAGACTTCCTTGAGGTATCGCTCTTTGTCCCATGGGAAGACGTCGTTGAGCTCGAGGGTCGCGACGATATTTTGTTCGTCGTCGACGAGCGCGACTTCCTGCCCCGGCTTGAGCGATTTCGCGATTTCTTCGGTCGTCGGGAGCGAAAGGGGGATGGTCCAGGCGTATTTCTTGCCGTTGTATTCAATCGCGGCTTCGTCGAGGACGCGATTGAAGGTCTCGGAATCCATGGGGCCTTCGAGGGGCGTGAGCGCGCCGTCGCCCCATCGACCGACCGTTGAAAGATCGGCGGCGCTAACCGGTACCTTGACAAGGTTTGCGGCGCGCTTCATACGTTCTTCAATTTGGTCGGCGGGAACCTCGTTGAGCGTGGGTTCGCTTCTTCCGCCATGATAAAGTATAAGGTCACTCATTTTTAAGCTCCGGCTGAATATTCCTGGCGACGCGCTGTCCCGACGTTAGTCGCAGCGACGTCGGCCCAAAACGGGCTCCTTGAGTATACGCGCCTTTTTCGATCTGGAAAGGGGTCGAAGTTCGGGCGCTACAATCTGTTAAGTCGTCAAAAGAAAAGCGCCCGAGGATTCGATCGCTTTCCTTTGATGCAATGATTCTGACGTTGCGTCAGTCTTCGTCGAACTCGGCGGCGAGCGCAGAGATCGTGTGCTTCGCGTCGCCGTAGATCATGTTCGTGTTGTCGTTGGTGAAGAGCGGGTTCTCGATTCCCGAGAAACCTTTGCCCTGACCGCGTTTCAGTACGAAGACGTGACGCGCTTCGAACGCGTTGACGATCGGCATGCCGTAGAGGGGCGAATGCTCGTCGGTGAGCGCCGACGGGTTGACGACGTCGTTCGCGCCGATGACGATCGCGACGTCGACGTTCGGCATGTGCGGATTCATCTCGTCGGAGGTCTTGAGCTGTTCGTAAGGCACGTTCACTTCCGCGAGGAGGACGTTCATGTGGCCCGGCATACGACCCGCGACCGGGTGGATCGCGAAGTTGACTTCCGCGCCGTTCTCTTCGAGCTTGTCGGCGAGTTCCTTGACCGCGTGCTGAGCCTGCGCGACCGCCATTCCGTAACCTGGTACGAAGACGACGGAGTTCGCCGCTTCGAGGACGAAGTAGGCGTCTTCAACGGACATCGCCGTCGGCTCTTTCGCGGGTCCGCCGTCATGCTTGCCGGAAGGTCCGCCGAAGCTGTGGAAGAGGAGCGCGTAAAGCTTACGGTTCATCGCCTTGCACATGATGAGCGTCAGGATGAGGCCCGAGGTTCCGACCAGACATCCGGAGACGACGAGGACGGAGTTGCCGAGCGCGAGACCCGCGAACGCCGCCGCGAGACCTGAGAAGGCGACGAGGAGCGAGATGATGACGGGCATATCTCCGCCGCCGATCGGGGCGACCAAGGTGACGCCGAGGACCAGGTAGGTGATCGTCGCGAGGAGGACTCCGACCGCAGAGGTAACGGGCGCGTGATTGGCGGCGACGCCGATCGCGTAAATGACGACTCCGACGAGACCTGCGGACGCCAGGACGCCGTTGAATGCGTTCTTACCGGCGAACGAAAGGTTCTTGTTGAACATCTTGCCCGAGAGCTTACCCCATGCGACGACGGAGCCCGTGAAGGCGAACGCGCCGATCGTGATGGTCAGGCCGAGCGTTACCGCCGAGAAGACGTTGACGTTCTTGTCGGTGAGATACTGGGTGAGCGCGACGAGTAGCGAGCTGAGGCCTCCGAAGCCGTTGAATAGCGCAACGAGTTCGGGCATCCCAGTCATCTTGACCTTCTTCGACCATACGGCGCCGATCGCGGAACCGATGACGATAGCGACGAGCGCCCAGACATACGCGTTTTGCGCGGGCGGCGCCGCGAAGGTGTCGGTAACCTTTTTCTCCAGGAAGACGGAGACGATCGCGATGAGCATACCGAGCGAGGAGTAACAGTTTCCTTTACGCGCGGTTTCCGCTCTTCCTAGAAGTTTAATGCCGCGGATAAAGAAGACCGCCGCGACCATATACAGAATCATCGTGAGGACGACGCTGAAATCTGCCCAATTCATTTCTTATCGTCCCCCTTTTTCTTGAACATTCCAAGCATTCTGTCGGTTACCATATATCCTCCGACGACGTTAATCGTCGCAAAGACGATCGCGGCGAAACCGAGGATATTGCTGAGCAAACCTTCGGTGTGAAGCGCGACGGCCGTCGCGGCGATGGCGCCGACGATGGTAATACCGGAGATTGCGTTCGTTCCAGACATCAGGGGCGTATGGAGCTGCGAGGGAACTTTGGAGATGAGTTCCACGCCCAGAAAGCCTGAAATAACGAACACAAACACGAGCAGCAGGATTTCACCAGTTGCCATATCAGTCCTCCTTAAAGCGTTCGTGGATAATCTTGCCGCCCTGCGTTAGCAGACAGCCGCGCATGATATCGTCTTCGAGATTGACTTTGAGTTCCTTCGCTTCTTTGTCGAAGAAGTGGGTCAGGAACGCCGTGAAGTTTCCAGAGAGCATTTTCGACGCGTCGAAGGGGACCTGACGTTCAAGGAAGTCTCCCGACATAATGATGACGCCGTTGTCTCTGACGAGCTCTTCATAGAGCTTCGAGCCTTCGACGTTTCCGCCGGTCGAGACGGCCATGTCGACGACGACGGAGCCGGCCTGCATGCGGTCGAGGACGTCGTTGTCGATGAGCCTCGGCGCTTTGCGACCGAAGACCTTGGCCGTCGTGATGACGATGTTGGCGCGTTCGCAGACTTTAGCCTGCGCTTCACGCTGCTTCTCGATCTGCTCGGGCGTGAGCTCTTTCGCGTATCCCTGATCGGTCTGGCCCATCTCTCCGAGGTCAATTTTCAGGAAGGAGGCGCCTAGCGATTTAACCTGGTCTTCGACGATCGGTCGCGTGTCGAACGCGTCGACGCGTGCGCCGAGACGCTTGGCGGTCGCAATCGCCTGAAGGCCCGCGACGCCGACTCCGATGACGAAGACTCGCGCGGGGCTGATCGTACCCGACGGCGTAACCATCATCGGTAGGATTTTCGGCAGTCTCGCAGCGGCGTTGACGACGGCGACGTAGCCCGCGAGCGACGTCTGCGAGGACTGGACGTCCATTTTTTGCGCGAGCGTCGTACGCGGAATCATTTCTAGTGAGATCGCCTGAATTTGTTTTTCAGCAAAGTCGCGCAGGAGTTCCTTCTCGTTGAAAGGGTCGAGATAGGACATATGCAGAGCGCCGCTCTTGAGGCCCTGAGCGTTTTGGGGCTTGAGAATTCGAAGGACGATATCGGCGTCGTAACCGTCTTCTTCCTTCTGTACGATCTTGGCTCCGGCTTTTTCGTAGGCGTCGTCGTCGAAACCGGCTTTCACTCCGGCGCCCGCGACGACCGTCGGCGCATAACCCAAGCTGCAGAGCATTTTGACGTCGTCGGGCACGAGCGCCACGCGTGTTTCGCGAGGGTCGGTTTCCCGACAGACGAGGATAGATCTCATATCTTTAGACTCCTTATACAAATGCGGAAGGCTAATCGCGACGCATAGTTGACGCGATCGGCGTTCCCACTCAAAGTGACGCTGTCCTCATGGCCTGTCCGGTTGGACGGTCGTTCCTTTAATTCCGACGCGTGCGACGTCCAGATCGTCGCGCGGTCGCGCTTCGCCGCAAGAGAGGCAAGTCGGGGCGACCAGAGGACCGACTGCGACCCCCATTCTAAGTCGTAACCTGATTTTGTACAAGTCGGCCCCCCTAAATAATTTCGCTTAGAGGACGCTCATTCGATTTCGGGCGTCGTCGCGACAGAAAATAGAGCCGAAACTTTCCCTTTTTTAACCTTCACCCTTTGATCTTCTCTTGCGTTTTTCCCGCTTTTATTTACAATTGTTCCTACAATTGTTCCGAAAACGGACGAAATGTGGCAATAATCAGTCTCTTTTTGCATAATATTTAATAGTCAATTAACAGTCCTTCATTTAATAGGTTTTTATGGTCATTTAATATAGCTTTTATGGCCATTTTAGGTTTTTATGGCCATTTAGTAGTCATTCATGGTCATCTTAATGCTTCTTCGCGCGAGAGATTTGGAAATCTAACCTTGCGTCGACGATCTGAGTCGTCGGTCCGGAAGCTCCGGCTTTCGGCGAGGGACCAGATTCACAAAACCCGGGAGGTTGATGAAGTGGACTCCGGTACAATCCCGGCGCTGTCGGGAGAACTCTTTGTTCTGACAACGCGCAATGAAGAGCGTGACAACGGTTGCATTGTCAATGCAGTTAAGTGGGAGAACCCTGACCCTGAGCGTTTGATCGTCAGCGCCACCGTAAGCAAGGACAATCTTACGAACGAGATGATTTTTAGTTCCTTGAGGTTCAATCTCTCGACGATTGGCATGGGGGCGGCTCCTCGTCTCTTTCAGCGCTTCGGCTATCAGTCTGGCGTCAGGATAGATAAATTTGCCGGTTACGACGGCATGGTTCGCGCGGCGAACGGCGTCTATTACATTACGGAGAGCACGAATTCCTATCTCTCAGTCTTAGTTACCCAGATGTTCGATCATCCCAACGAAACGACGTTTATCGGCGAGGTTGAGAAGTTCGCGACGCTTTCAGACGATCCTTCGATGACCCTTGGAACATTTCGTCGTCGAGGGATCTCGACGAAGCTTTTTTGGGCGGGGCGACCCTCTGCCGAACTGACGCGTATGTGTCTTAACTGTGGAGCGCGTTATGGCGGCGAGCTCGACGTCGACGGCGTCTGTTTTGTCTGTAAACACTCGAGGATCGTTTCGCTACAAGTTGAAGACGAGGTTAAGCCGCGTTTTCGCTTGCCGGCGAGACCACTCTCGTAGCTCCAAGATACTTGTAGCTTCCAATACTATAACTGTAAGGAGAAAAAAACGTTATGAAATTCTATAAAAGCGCAGAAGGCAACCGGATTTTCGAAGCCCTTTCATGCTGCGGTTCGCAGAAAAAATGCTCCGCGGACGCGAGTTGCACGATCGTCCCGATCAAGGCTGGCGAAGTCGACGCGTCGGAAGAGAAGCACGTTCCCGTTGCGTCGGTTGACGGCAAATGCGTGACCGTTCGCGTCGGCGAGGTCGAGCATCCGATGACGGAAGAGCACTATATCGAGTGGATCCTGATTAAGACGACGACGGGTACGCAGCGCAAATGCCTCAAGCCTAACGACAAGCCTTGCGCTGAGTTTGCGCTCGTCGACGGCGAGAGCTTTGTCTGCGCTTACGCCTACTGCAACCTCCATGGTCTCTGGCGTTGCGCGTGCGGATGCGACTCGAAAGAAGGCTGCTGCAAAAGCGAAGGCTAACGTTTCGGTTTTTCTCAACGCGACGTGATTAAGCGAAACTCGCGGAATAGCGGCGCCTCGGCTTCCCACTGGGGGTCGGGGCGCCCTTCTTTTTCCGCGCGCTCGAAGTCGCTATTCTCCGTCGGCGCCGAACGTCGGGGTAGAGCGGCTTGAAAGATAGAAAAAACGCGCTCGACGACGCCTCGCCGGACTTGATGCGACGTTAAATTATAGACACAATATCGTGTTGATTTATCTCTTATGTGAAAAAGGCAGAGGCGCGTTCGCGGATCTTCGACGACGCGGCGCATGGATCCTTTGACGGAAAGTAAAGGCGGGATATAATATCCGCCGAGTTCGCGCTCAAAACGAGACGGTTCGCGCGTGCGTGACGCGCGATCGTCCATGTCGGTCCGTCGGCGCGAGGACTGACGATTCAGAAAGAAGGGCGACGCGCCGTAATATGGAACGTTCTTATGGAAGTATATGACGCGGCTTTCAAGATCTTCGAGAAATCGATTCGTAATCTAGAGGTGCCGGAGGACTACAAGTCGACAGTGACGACGGGCGGTCCGATCGAGGCGCGCTATCTTGCGGACGGTCCTTACGAGGTGAGCGACGCCGCGTATCCGACTCCCGAGGTCTGGAAGGTCTACGAAGTTTACTACCCGACGGCGTTGACGACTCGTTCGGAACGTTGGCCGGTCGTCGTCGTGGCGAACGGGGTCGGATTTCCGGCGCGCAAGTGCGCTCAGATCTACCGCCATCTCGCGTCCTGGGGATTTATTGTCATCGGGAACGAGGACTCCAAGTCTTACAGCGGCGAGTCGGTCGACCGTTCCTTAAACTTCCTCCTCGAAGAGGATCGACGCGAAGGGAGCGTCTTTTACGGCAAGGTCGACTCGGAGCGAGTGGGGCTCATCGGCCATTCCCAGGGCGGAGTCGCGACGTTCAACGCGGCGCAGCAGAGCGAACGTCATCGCCACGAGCATTTCGGGAAATATTCGACCGCCGTGTGCATCTCGCCGACCCAGGAAGAGTGGGCGATCGCGCTCCATATTCCGTATGATCCGAGCAAGACGCGCATCCCGATGCTGATACTCGCGGGCGCGCGGAAAGACGTTGTGACGCTCGACGGACTCAAGACATTTTTCGAGAAGATAAAGACGAGCACGACGATCGCGCGTCGCAAAGGCGCGAATCACGTCGAGATGCTCTACGCGGCGGACGGATATGCGACCGCGTGGTTCATGTGGCGGCTCAGGGGCGATAAGACGGCGGCCGCGGCGTTCGTCGGGCCGAACCCTGAAATTGCGTCGAACCCTCAATACGTCGACTTGATGACGATCAACTGGCCGCCGCAGGACGCTTAACGCGCTCAGGTTGGTTTTTCCACGCCGCACGGGCTTCCGCGCGGCGTTTTTTTTTTGCAAAAAAAACGTCGTCGCAGCGTCCAGGGGACGTTGCGACGACGTTCGTATCACGGGCTCGTCGTTGATCTTATCTCGGCGGCGACGGTCGGCATATTCTCGCTCGCGCCGCCTTCTGGGAGGACGCGTATCCGCGTTTCGGAGCCCGAGTCGTTGCCGCCTGCGCTCGGGGCGACGTCGACGATCTGGCATTTCGAAACGGAAATCGTGTAGACTTCCGTCTCATGAGGGTCGTCGTACGTGTAGGTAAGGGTAAAGACGTCGCCCGACTTCTGGTGCTCCAGGAGCGCTTCGTAGACGAGCGGCAGCGGGGTTCGCGTAACGAGCGCGATCGTCTCGAGCTGTTCCGGCTTGCCCGCGTACGCGTACCCGACCGGCTCGTCGGGGTTATCCGTGACGTCGGTCCAGACGGGCGCGGGGGAGCACGCTGGTACGGTCTTCGATTTACAGTTGAACTCGTAATAATCTCCGACGACGGCCTCGGCGGCGCTCGCGGAGCTCTTCGCGGAGAGCGTGAGCTTTGCGCGGAGCAGCGAGTTTTTCCGGACGACGCCGTCCTCTTTCCAAAGATTTTTTCCTGCCATAGGTCATTCCTCCTCATAGATTTCAAATTCGATATGGACGGTCGTCTTGCATCGTCCGTCGACGATTTCAGGGGATCCGCGCCTTACGCGCGTCACGTATCCGAGTTTCCGCGCTTCTCCCTTCGCGGCGCGCGCGTCGGGCCTTGCGACATTTTTCGCGCGAGACGTTGAGAATCCCTTAGCTCCTGGCGCGTTTGGCGCGAAGAATCGCTCGATTCGTTCGACGACCGCGTCGAGTTCTTCGACCCCGTCGCCGAGCCGCGCGTTAACGACGATCGCGCCGTCGCATCGCAGGACGACGGTTCGTTCCGTTTCGCGCTCGACGCCGCGTTCCGTCGCGCCGATCTGAAAGAAGAGCTCCACGTCGGCGAAATCTCCGATCTCGTTGGGTCCGACGACCGGCGCGTCGCGGTCTGCGGCGCCCGACGCGACGAGCGCGGCGTAAAGATATTCCAGAATTCGTTCTCTTCGCATCTTGGCGTCTCCCGTTACGCGCGAACGCACTCGAGGCGGTAGGCGACGACCCGATTCGCGACCCGCAGTTCTTCGACCCCCTCGATTCGGTATTCCTTGCCGTCGAGGACGAGCCTGTCGAGCGCGGCTCTCGGCGCGTTTTTGAGCCCGATAGGGGACAGGACGCCCTCGAGGCGTTCCTCGCGGCGTCGGAAGAGCGTCGGTTCACGGGGCGTTGCGAACCCTCCGACGATTCTCGCGGGGCCCTCGCGGCCGAGGTCCGAGGAGCGCGCGAACCGCGCCTCTTCTTCCGTGTAGCCCGCCGGGTCCTTCCATCGCGAACCGGCGGCGCGGCGGATCGTCGCCCCTTCGCCGAACGCGTCGATTAACGCGTGAACGTACCCCCGTTTCCCTGAAAAAATACTGCGCATCCTTTTCTCCTTCGTGCTTTTATATCTTCGAATTTGCGCTCGCGCGCCGGAACGCCCGACGTTCTAATATCGCGTCGCGGAGGGTTTTTATGTCTCGGCGCTGAAAAATGGAATAAATTTTCCGCGTTGAGCGAAT
The DNA here is from genome assembly GCA_050949645.1 of Thermoguttaceae bacterium. Taxonomy (GTDB): domain Bacteria; phylum Planctomycetota; class Planctomycetia; order Pirellulales; family Thermoguttaceae; genus RUG369. Next base: position 2,106,136 of record JBMNGC010000001.1, on the reverse strand, counting down.
CTAACGCGACGTCGGAGAGCTGTTTCTTCCGCGTCGAGGGATATTCGCAACGAAGCGAGTCGTCGGAAGTCGGCTCGAAGCATTGGAGGAGATATTTCTATGAGCGTATCGTCGATTGATCTTTTGAACGTTCGTATTGATCTTTCGGACGTTCTTTCATGGCGCGCGGCGCAGAGTCCGCGGTTCGTGCGGTTGTTCCCAACGCGGACTGGCGCCGATTCCGCGACGGGGACGGAGCATCGGTGGCTCGAGGGCGTCGAGGCGCCGAAAACGAAGAGTTACACGAGTATCGCGGAATCGGGCGGCGTCGTGACCTTCACGGTCGCGGACGCGATCGGGTGGCAAGAAGGGGACCTTTGCCACATTCTTGGCGACCATGGCGCGCTGCGCGTTACGAGCGCGTCGGGGACGAGCGTCGCGTGCGAGCGAACGACGGAGTCGGACCCCGGATTCCTCGCGCCGGACGCGGGGACCCTCGTCTTTGATTCAAGACCGATTCAGGAAGGCTCGGCGTCGGGTGAAGATTTCTTTATGCAGTCTCAATCGGCTTCGAATTTCACGCAGATCTTTCGCGGCGACGTCGCGCTCACAGGGACCGCGCAGGCGGTGAGCCAGGCGGGGATGGAGAACACGATCGCGACGCAGCTTCAGTATGCGACGGACGCGATCATACGTCGTCTTAACGCGGCGCTCGTCTTCGGGGTCAGGACGCGTCGCGGGGCGTCGTCGCCGGGCGCGATGGGCGGTCTCTACGATTTTGGGACGCAGGAGGGCGGCCTTGGGCGCGTCGCGGACTCGTCGACCCCGTTGTCGATGGAGATTCTCAACCGCGCGGCGCAGGACGTTCTCGACGCGGGATGCGTGCCGGACGCGATCATCTGCGGCGCGGGCCAGGCGCAGGTGATCGCGAAGTTCATGGAAGCGCAGGTCCAGGTCGACCAGAATTCTCGGGTCGCGGGCCGATTCGTCGACACGTTTATTACGTCGGCGGGGGGCGCGACGTTGAAGACGATCGTGGAGCCCTCGATTCCTGACACGGACGTCTGGGTTTGCGACACGCGCGGGTTCGCGCTCGTACCCCTCGCCGGACGCGCGCTGCACACCGAGCCCGCGTCCCAGCCGGGCGTCGACGGACGACGCGCGATCGTCATCGGGGAATACACGGCGGAGTTCAAGAACGCGCGACAGTCGCTCTGCCGCGTCTCGGGGCTCATGAGTTCGGCGGAGGCGCTCGGATGATCAAAGCGATTCGCCGCGAGTCGTCGCGCAACGCGCGCGATCTGCGCTCGCGATATGTGCTCTACTTTTGCGACGGCGAGATGAAGATCTGGTCGCTGCCGGAGGAACGTCCGATCGGCGAGTTGATTCGCCGTTTCGAGGCGCGTCAGGACGCGGCGAAGGACCGCGAGAAGGGAGGCGACGATGGCGCTCACCCCTGAACTTAGCGCGACGCTCGAGGACGCGGAGGCGTATTTTGGCGCGCGGCTACGCGCCGACGCCTGGCAGAGCGCGACGGCGGACGACAAGAGGCGCGCGCTCGCTCAGGCGGCGATGGCGCTCGACGCGGCCTGCGAAGTCTCGGAGGACGCATGGCGCGTGAAGGAGAACGGCGACGTCGTATGGCGTCCGCGAATCGTCGCGGCGATCTGCGAGCAGGCGCTCTGGACCCTCGAGTACCACGACGGGGCGACGGAAACGCTCGCCGCGCTCGGAGTGACGCGCGCGAGCGTCGGCGGGATCTCCGCGACCTTCGACCGCGCGCGCGCCGAGGCGTTCGTCTGCGAAGCGGCGAGGAGCCTCGTCGGGAGACTTGGGACCTTCGATTCCCTCGACGGCGGGATTACGTCGACGCCTTTGGCGCTTTAAGCGCGACGCCGAGGCTCAAAGTGCGTACATAGAGAGAAAGGTGAATGAAAAATGAACGTTATTGAGAAAAAGCTTGAGGAGATTGCGCCATATCGCGGCAATCCACGTCGGAACGAGGCGGCGATCGAGGGGGTTGCGGAGTCAATTCGTCGCTTCGGGTTTCGTCAGCCGCTTGTCGTAGACGCTACTGGCGTCATCGTTTGCGGCCATACACGCTATGAGGCGTCGAAATTGCTAGGGTTGACAACCGTTCCCTGCGTCCTGGCGGACGACCTGTCACCCGACGCAATTCGAGCTTACCGGCTCCTCGACAACAAGCTCCACGAGAAATCAGAGTGGGATTATCCCGCGCTCGAAGCGGAGCTCGCGGGGTTCGAGTACGATTTTAGCGCATTCGACGTCTCCTTCGATCCGCCCGATTTCCTTGAGGAAGCGCCGGCGCCGCCGATCGACGATTCGGAGGACGCGCCGCCGAGCGCCTTCGAGCTCGTCGTGAAATGCGACGACGAAGAGGACCAGCGCGCGCTTTACGAACGTCTCGTCGAGGAAGGCTACCGCGTTCGGGTCTGCAATCTTTGACGCGTCAAGAGCGCTGGGAAGGGGATCGCATGAAAATCAGGTACCGAACGGAGCTCTCGACGAGTTACCGCGCCGCGCGCGTCGCGAGTCGCCTCGACGACGGAAGGCGCGCGAGTCTTGAGCGCGAGATCGTCTTCGAGGAGCCCCCGGGGCTCGAGGAAGACTGGCGCGTCGGGCTCATTGTCGGCGCGTCGGGGTCGGGAAAGTCTTCCGTCTTGAAGACGCTCTACGGCGGCGAGACGGACGCGTCGTCGGCGCGTCGATGGGGCGACGGCGCGGTCGTCGACGAATTCGCGGACTGCGATTTCGACCGGCTCGAATCGGCGCTCGCGGCGGTAGGGTTCGGATCGCCGGTTCGCCAGCTCCAACGTTTTTCGGCGCTGAGCGCGGGCGAGCGTTTTCGGTGTCAACTTGCGCGGACGCTCCTCGAGGCGCCGGGTCCGATCGCGGTCGTCGACGAGTTCACGAGCGCGCTCGATCGTCCGACGGCGAAATCGGCGGCGGCGGCGACAAGGCGCGCGCTCGACAGGGGCGTCTTTGAGGCGCGGCGACTCGTCGCGGCGACCTGCCACGACGACGTCGCCGAATGGCTTGAGCCCGACTGGATCCTCGATATGGACTCCGGGCTTCTCGCGCGAGGGCGTCTTCGGCGCCCTGAAACGACCTTCGCGATCAGAGGATGCTCGAGGGCGTTATGGCGCGATTTTAAAGACTTTCACTATTTAAGCGGGACGCTCAACGCCGCGTCGCGCCGGTACGCCGCGATCCTTACGAGCGACGCGGGTCCGGTCGCGGCGGGGACGGCGGTCGCGTTCGCCGCGATTTTGCAGTGCGAGGGTCGCCGCGGTCGACGCCGAGTGCATCGGCTCGTCGTCCGGCCGGAGCTTCAGGGGCTCGGGATCGGCGGCGCGTTCCTCGACGCGCTCGGAGACCTGGAACGTCGTCGCGGCGCGACGCTCGAGATCGTCTGCGGCGTCCCCTTCTTCATCCGGCGACTCGTACGCTCGCCGCGGTGGCGCAGGAAGCACGTTTATCCGAGCGGTCGCCGGCAGCGTCATCGCGGCAAGGCGGCGAAGGGCGGGTCCTTTGGCCGAGCGGTCGTCTCCTTTGAATATAAAATTCGTTAACGCGTTTTCGCGCGACGCGTATCAACGCGCGAATCATCCTAAGCAACGGAGGTTTACAGATGCAGAATCTGAAAATTCTGAGAATCGGCGTCGCGGCGCTCATCGTCGCGGCGTTTGTGGCGCTCGCGAGCGTCGTTCATGGGGCGACGCCGGAGAGCGCGCGCGGTCAAGTGACCGTCTATACGTTCCGCACGCCGGGCGTTTGCGGCGCCTGCGACATTGCGCGACCGATCGTCGAAAGGTTGGCGAAGCGCTATCCTATCGAGTTCGTGCATCCCGAAGACGCGTCGGGTGACGCGCGTTGTCGCGCCGACCGCGTCGTCGCGTTCCCGACCTTTATCGCGACCCACTCGCGCGCCGACGCGCCGATGCGCGAAGTCTTCCGATGGAGCGGCTCGAGAGATCTTGAGCGGCGGCTCCTCGAAGCGTTCCGCGCGATGGGGATCGCGCCGCGTCGGCTCGTACCGGCTTCGTTTCCGGTTGAGTAAGCGCGCTGAATGAACGCGCCGGCAGCCGTCTCCGTTCCGAGGAGCCGGCTGCTTTTTTTTTGGCAAGTTCAGAGCAAAGGAGAGAGGATGGAGAGCGAATACGAATTGCACGCCCCATTATGGGAATATGTCGAAGACTGTTATTTCGGCGCGGAGCGCATCAAGAATGGTCCGAACGCGGAGGAGTACCTTCCTCGTCACTCCCTTGAGCGGGACGAGCTTCGTTCGGGCGCGGTCCCCTTTGAGGAATCGCGGTATGCGTTCCGCCGCAAGGTCGCGTCCTTTGAGAATTTTTTCCGACCGGTCGTCGACGACGTCGTCGGGCTCATGCAGCGCAACCCTGCTCAGGCGCGATTCGGGATCGCCGACGACGCCGAGAGCGCGCCCGAGGTCCTCGAACTCAAGGACTGGGGGAACCGTTATAACGACGGTCTCCCGGGCCTGAAGGCGCGTTTGAACTTTGCGCAGATCCTCTTTGGACGCTACGGAATGCTCCTCGACGTCGCGACGGACCCCGACGGTCTACGGCCCGCGTTCCAGATCGTGGAGTATTCTCCGCGCAAGATTCTCGACGGCGAGGTCGACGATCACGCGGAATCGCCCTTTACCGCGCTGCGCTGGGCGCTCCTCGACGAATCGACGCGGCTCTTCGACGCGCGCACGAAGGAGTGGCGGCGCGAGACGCGTCGGCGACTCGTCGCGCTCGACGGTCGGGGACGGTATTACACCGCGCGGTTTGTCGGGCCCGACGCGGACGCGCAGTGGCGCGCGTTCGACCTCGATCGTCCGAGCGGCGAATCGGTCGTCTACCCGAGCTTCAAGGGCGCGACGATCCCCTTCGTGCCGCTGACGGTCTGCAACGTGGAGCGACTCGGGATCGCGGAATGGTCGCGGCCCCCTTACCTCGACCTCGCGCGCCTCGCGGTCGAGAATTACGTCGTCGACAGCTGGTACAAGATGGGTCTCTATTTCCACGCGACGCCGACGCTCGCGGTCTGCAACGCGACGCGGGAATCGAAGAACGTTCGGCTCGGCGGCGTCGTCTGGCCGAGGAGCGCCGGCGCGGTTCCCGTCACCGTTTCGATTCTCGAGACGTCGGGGGCGGGCCTCGCGGAGCTCCGGAACGCGAAATCGGAGCTCCGCGACACGCTCCGGTACACCTCGATTCGCGATCTCGTGGAGCGCTCGGGCGCCAACTCGTCGAGCGAATCGTTGAGGATCCGCACGACGACCGGCTCGGCGTCGATCGCGGCGATCGACAGGACCGGCGCGCGCGCGATCGAAGAGCAGCTCTGTTTCGCGTCCCTCTGGTCGGGCGCGTCCCTCGACGAGACGCGGCGACGGATCGCGTACACCGCGGACGTCTCGTACCTCGGCGCCGAGGTTCGGCTCGATTCGGTCGTCGAACTTCTCAGGACGAACCGCGAGACGAACACGCTTTCGGACCGCAGCGCGTACGCGTTTCTGGAGAAGGCCGCGCCCGGAGTGCTGCCCTCTTACGAGGACAACGAAGAGCAGAAGAGCGACTGAGCTCGGAAAGGAGAGAGGATGGCGAAGACGACGCGTAAAACTTCGTCGAGTCCATCGGCGAAGAAGAGGACGACCGCGGCGAAGCGCAAGAAGGGCGCCGCGCCCGCGGAGGCGCCCGAGACGCCTGAGAAGGACGACCGGACGGTCGCGGAACGGCAAAGCGCGCTCCTCGAGGCGCTCCGCGAAGCGCTGGGAATCGCGCTCTTTGCGTGCAAGCGCGCCGAGGTCTCCTACGACGAATATCTCGAATGGCGCCGCGAGGATCCCGAGTTTGCGCGCCAGGTTACGCTCATCGACGAACGCGCGCTCGATTTCGTCGAGGGGAAGGCGTTCGAAGAGATCAGGAACGGAAACGCGCGCCTCATTCAGTTCTTCCTGCAGACGAAGGGTCGGGGGCGGGGTTACGCGAAGGAGCCGCCGGAGAAGCCGAGGAAGAAGGCGCCGTCGCCCCTTGAGTTCCTCTCGCCCGAAGAAATGGAGTATTGAGCGCTCGATCGCGTTGGTCGCGGTCCTTTGTGCGTAAAAAAAGCCGTCTCGCAAGGTAGCTTCCGATAAAACAGTATTTAACGAATACTGACATAGGGGAGCTGCCGTACAGGGTGCGACAAAAGATTGGCGATACTTGGTTTTACTAACCGTGTATCGCCTTTTTCTATTTTAGCATTATTTTGAGCTGTGATTGGAGGTAAACTTTATGAATTATCTTATATCTTGCGAATACAATATTGACAACTGCTGTGTGGAGTTAAAATTTGCAGATGGGACAATACTTGCAATTGATACCAATGTGGTTGAAGATGAATTTGCAGATAATATGTATGAACGGTCAGAACTTGATTATCTACTTTATAATTTCTCGTATGAATATGCAGATCTCATCTTAAACGGAGATCCAAAAACATATCTAAAAAATGTAACCGAATATAAGTCTTTGGACGATTAAACAGAAGCCGCCGATAAGTTTAAATATCGGTGGCTTGACTATTATGGAACTATCTTTCTTCTGCTTTCCGACAACTTGTCGGAAAGTTTGATTTTTTCATTGTGCTAAAAACTATAAAAAAAATCGGATTTGTAACTGATATGTAAAATTCCTATGGATTACCAATATTATACCTGTGAATATAGAAAAGCAACTTTTCCATATTCAGTTGCTGTGTCTTACAACATGCTTTTTATAGAATTTTTACAAATGTTTTTTCCACACCTTAAATTTAAAGATTCCCTGCCTCAGATTATCTGAAGAAGGGAATCTTTTTGGTAAATTCTATTAGATTTAAAAGTGGTTTTGCCTTTGCTTTTATGACGGATTTGGCATTAACTGTTTATCAACAAGGCAGTGACTGTCTGTTACAAAATTCTCTACAATTCCGTTTAAGTTTTATTGCGCAACTGATTTTATATTATGCGTTTTAAAACTTGTTTTAGCTCGAAATGGATGGTAGCAATACTGTTGTTGGCGGGACGAAGTTGGGATCACGAAAACCTCTGTCGATTATTCTGTCAAAATATTCTTTCTGTTTTCCCTCAATATACGCTGTTTTATCATTGCCTATAAGTCCTGTTTCACTGTCATAATAATAAACTTTGCCGTTAGTGTGTATTTCGTATTCTTTTGTACCGTTAAATTTACTGCCATTCCTGGAAACAATTTTATCTATAGTGTTTAAAGCAAGTGCCGATTCATATTTAAGCAAAGTTTTATTTTCGCCATCAAATCTTTCTACATTTACCTTAGATATTTCTGTGTTATTGGTATTCACTAATTTTTTAATTGACTTGTTATCTTTATGTTTGATGAATAGCATAGGGCGAATATAATTTGAATCCGAAGCATTAAGGGGCATTCCAACACCAAGACCACAGAGGACATATACGCCCATGTCTACAGTTCAACAGTCGAGAAGGTGGCAAGTGCCATCAGCGATGCTTTGGACGGGGTGATTTAAAAATGAATATTTGGGAAAAGGGAAAGGAAAATCTTAAAAAAAGCTCTATTTAACAATATTGAAGAATATGACAAGCCAAGTGTTTATTTAGGTGGTGAAGAAGTTATGGAAAGTAAAGATACAATTTGTCCTGTTTGTGAAGAATATTATTTTGAGTTTTCTTATGACCATGATATTTGCCCTATTTGTGGATGGGAAAATGATGGAGTGCAAAGAGACAAAAAAGATAACTGGGGTGGAGCAAATCATTTAAGTGTAAATGAGGCGAAAGTAGTATATTCGCTTTTACGGAATCAGGCAACCAAAAGTGAAGTATCTAAAATTATTGATAAATATGACCAGCGACAAAGAGCCTTATATATTAAGTATGCCAAAATAGACCATAGAACTTCAGACGGTGAAAAATGTCTCAAGGAATTTGCTCAAGCTCATGATGATTTTATTACTGAATTAGGGATACTGTCTGGGATGAGCATAAAGTGAGTATGACTATCGGAAGACGCCTTTTAAGTTGATGTTTAATATTTTGACAAACCAAAGGTAACCTCCTGGCGGCCACTTTTTAATTTCAACACCGTTTCTTGACAGAGCCTAATAAAAAAAGTGTACGCAAATCGGGTACACTAGGCGATTACGAGTGTGCTGCAAGGCTGATATTTTCCTTGCAGCACATTTATTTTTGAAAACTGTACAAGTGGCGCAATATTTGGTGTTTATCCGGTGTTTTAATCTTCTTTAAACCCCAAAACGAAACCGAACAATACACAATTGGATTCCTACGAAGCCCCACTTTATGCGGTTCTCAGCACTTAACCAAACGATGCGAAACATGATTCTAAGGTTTGAAAAAGAGAATCTAAACACGGGTGATATGGAAAGTGAACTCATGCTTTCTATTCTTTCAGGATTTGCTGCAGAAGAGTCTGCATCCATTTCACAAAATTCAACATGGTCTATTCAAAAGAGATTTCAAAACGGCAGTTATGTTGGTACTCCACCTTATGGCTATATCAATGTAGATGGCGAAATGGTTATTGTTCCAGAAGAAGCAGAAATCATCAAACGTATTTTTTCAGAGTGCCTTGAGGGCGAGAGCCTTCTTTGACTTTATACTCAAACTCATAGTACAGGTACAAAACATCTCTGTATGTTGTTGGGAGACTTAATATTTTCTTAACTATTGCATCTTCCTCAATTTGATTTTCTACTATATCTTCTAAATTGGCTATGGGGGATTTCTTCTATAAATTCTTCGGTAACATCAAAAAACTTCCTTTCGTCCCTTAACATATTTAATGCTGTGTTCCTACACACTATAACACATAAGGACTTGATTTGGGGACATAATAATTCATTTAATTTATTTTTCTTGCCTATGATTTTCACAAAAGAATCGTGAACAGCATCTTCTGCTTTTTGCGGATTCTGTAAAAGTTCATAAGCTACATAATACATTAAGTTCTTGTAATCTATATAAATTCTCTCAATTAAATCTTTTTCAGATTCAGATAAGGAAAAAATCATACTCATAAACAGCAATGCTATTCCTCCTTAATGCGGATTTGTATGTTCTAATTACTTCTTTACTATTTTACACATCAACATATATTTTTGCAACATAAAGTTGCAATTACCTTATTTATGGCATATTGCAGAATTACTTTTATTTCCTCTCGGCAAGCAAGGCATTTTCGTCCAGAATTGTACTTCAATGCGTTGTTTTGACATTCTGCCTAAACAACCTTGTTAGGGAAATTTCCCTAAAACCCTTCAACAACATCTCTGCCCTGCCGAGATGAATTTACGCAAATTACATTTGCTTTAGAAAAAGTTTCATTCACTTTTTTTCTGTAAAGGGTAAAATGAACTTCGCCCTTGACATTAAAAATTTGAAATGCACTAAAACATTAAGCCGACACACTGAAACAACAAAAGTTGATTTTCAGCGGTCGGCTCTTTTCATTGTAACATTTCAAAACTCTCACTCACTTAATGATATTTTTTTGCCTCCTCCTAAACCAACAAAAGAGGAAACGAGAAAGAGAAAATGTGAAAATTGAAATTAGTTAAAGAAATCTTTTTGCATAGGTTTTTGAAAAATATAAATTCAGTCATTTAGTGTAAATTAACAATCCCACCGATTTTGATGATTAACATCATTCAGTTCGGTGGGGTATTTTTTGAACAAACGCAGTTTGTGTCTGTTTATCTTGGCAAGGTAAAGATGTTGTCAAGGGTATTAGGGGTTTGTAACGACAGCGTGGTACTTTTGAGAAAGGACAATCGCTTGATTAATCAGATACGGAATTTCCCGTTCGATGGTTGCCGACCAGAATTCAGGGGTTTTCGAAGAAACGAGAGTCCACGCTTTTTTGAGACCTTCGTAGTCCCGTTTTTCCAGCTCAATAAGGGAGCCCGTTTCCTTAGCGTCCTCAAAGGCGCCCATCAGGTAGTCGAGGGTTTCCTGATGTTCTTTAGAAAGGTACCTGAATTTCGGAGAGTCACAGAAAAATTCGTACTCGTCCTTGAGGGCGTCCGTTTCGTGAATCGCATAGACATGGGGTCGCATCTTTCAGTCGAGGAACCGAGGAACGTACTCCATCGCTTTCATCATGACGGCGAAGCAGGCGAGCTGGGAGGCGCGCTCGTCGATATCGAGCCCCCAGATATTCTTGTCGACGATCTTCGCGACTGCGTCCTCCGTCGTATACCCGTGCTCTTCGTAGAATTTTATGAGCATGTCGAAAAAGGCGCAGAGGACGTGCCCAGAGCCCATGCATGGGTCGATGACGCGAATATCCTCAGGCGCAACCGTTGCGTACTCTCTTCGGAGCTCATCGAGGCGCGACTGAACCTCTTGGGGCTGTTTGGGCGCGTCGAGATAGTACTTCCATTTTGCTCGAAGCGCGTCGTTCGAAGAGTCGCTAAGCCAGAATCGCCCAAGGCTGTTCTCCACCATGTAGTGAACGATCCAGTCGGGCGTGAAGAGTTGCGTGGCGGCGGGAATCATCTCCTTGGAGATTTTGATATTCTTCTTAAGGTCGGCGGCGATCTTCTCTTTAAGCTCCGTAATATAATACTGATAGAGCCAGCCGATAATCTCGACCTGATTGGTCCAATCTTCCTCGGGAATCTCCAAGACGAGTCTGTCGAGAATTCCCCCTGTGCTGAGAAGGTTATTGGGGAGGAGGATTTCTGCGTAATCGTCGAGCTTCTCGAAGAGGCAGGGTAGGACGGGGCTGAGCGCGTTGCACTGGAGCGCAAGGAGGTACCGGTAGAGCTCTTCGCGTTTCCCTTCGCCTTCTAGTTTGAAGACAAGATTTCTGTCGAGCCCGGGGAGTTCAAGGCGGTAAGCTTCTGCGAGAATTTGGGGGCGGAACTCGCCGCGGTCGTTCGTGAAGACGCGAACGCGTGAAGGGAGGCTGCCGTTGACTTCCATGAAGCGGAGCGCGGAGAAGCGGTTAAACCACCGGTACGCAGTCTCCTCGACGACCTGCTCGAAGCCTTTTTCTTCGACGTCGCGGATGAGCGCGCGACGCATCTTCATCTCCCGGTCCGAAAGGACGCGGCCCTCGACGATTTCTTCGTCGGGACCGGGTTTGATTTTCTTCGCCGTTATTCCATAGAGCGCCGCGCGCGTGGCGACGCCGTCAAGGAGCTTTCGCCGCGCCCAGACGGCGTAGCTCTTGATCGCGGTCTTGTCCATCTTCGAACGTTCCTTCGTCCTTCGATTTTCCTTATTTCATTCGACGGACGTAGGCCGCGAGATATCAAAGTGTTGCGACGACGCCCCTGAAGAGAGCGTAGTTACGCTTGACCCCTGCGTCAAGGTCAATTGCGATCATCTGGTCGGCGAGATGGTGGACCTTCTCTTCAAAGCCTTTGATTTCGGTCGCCTGTTCCCTGAGCGCGGCGAGGCGTTTGCCGATTCGGACGCGTTCGGCGCCGGTCGCTTTCGCTTCAAGATCTTCAAGGCGCTCAATCGCGGCGAGATAGCGACGCTGCTGGTTATGAACGTAGTCGGTTCGGATCCGCGCAAGGAGGTCGGGCTGATACCGATGGACATAGACGAGCGCTTTGAACCCGTTCTTCTTACCGCTATCGAAGAGCCAGTAGATCGGTCGTTTCCGGTAGGTTTTGAGGTGGTCGCGATAAAAATCCTTGAGGAAATATCGTCGGATGATTTCCCTTGCCGACCCTCGACCCCCGAGCGCGTTCGCGATGAACTCCAAATTCTCCTCGAGCGTCTCCTGACCATAGACGACCTCAATGAACTCGACGAACCGCGCGACGATATCGTCCCCGAAATACTCTTCGTCGCCGATCGGAACGATATTGTCCCGGTCCGGCTTGAATTTCTGGTATTTCCCAGAGTCCCATTCGCCCCCGGCGTAGGCGAGTCCGGGCTCGTCGAGGGAATACCGCCCAAAAATGCACCCGACGGCGTACGAAATGAGGGATGCAACCTCGTCGCGCAGGAGATTGACGTACGCGCTCCCTTGCATCGATTCTGGAACGTCCTCCTTCGTATCGAAGACGCGACGAACGGTGACGTCCTTGTCGCGACCTCTGGCGTCATCTCGTCTTGCAGCCCGTAGATATCGATGAAGATGCGGTTGATTTCTTCCTCGTTCGCCTTGAGGCGTTCGAATCGCTCCTCGCATTCGGCCTTCCATCGTTCATACCGCGCGGCAAGAAGCGGCTCGTCGCCGACGGTCAGCGGGTGACGCTGGAAATCCCAGCTGATTTCGCTCGAATCCCAGTCGGCGCGGGAAAGTTCGATGCAGTCGGCGGATAGGGGTTCGACCTCGGACTTGCGGGCGACGACGTAGGGGAGCTTCGCGAAATCGCCGGAAGGGAAGTTTATCGTTGGATTGATGATTTTGGATAACTTGTTAACGATCTTTGTGTTGAGATAGCCTAGCGCAAAGAGAAAATGATCCTCTGGCACAAAGGCGGCGACGCCTGCTCCATCGAACAAAAAACCATGCTCAAACGCCCTGAAGGAGATGTCGCCTGTACCTACATAGCTCCAAGTTAAATGTTTTCTAAATCCGTATTCCAGTTTGAAAAGACGTGATTTAATACGTCCCCCGTCGGGACCGCGATAATTTCGTATTTCCTTTCCGTCGTCAAACCAGTCGACGACGTACTCTCTGTTGCCATACCATTTCCTGTAGCTTCCGCCCTTATTATAGGGAAACCACTTGAGTCCCGACGCTTTTGCAGAAATTCTATCTAGTCCAAACCCAACGTTGTTGCTAGAAACTTCAAACCAAAAGCGGACATAAAGGTCGTTATTCCCAGTTGACAGACCTCTAGTTGGCACGCTGATGTCTCCGATGAGCGGATTATCGAATGTACGCAGTAAAGCGTTCCCAGCCCAATATGCCACCGGCGCTCCAGGGATTTTGGAAAAGTTTTCTTGGTCGACTATATGGCGATTTTCTTCGGCAAGGAACATGTCTTCCTTGCCTTGTTCGTTTTTTGGTTCGATTAGGCGACAATAAACGCTCTTATAGCCGTCAACACGGTTCTTTCGATCGATGAAAGAGGTTGTCTGCACGACTTCGCCAGCAATTTCGTCAAAGGCATTCGCGCCAAGGTGCGCCATATTGACGATTTCTTCGGAGAGGACTTTACTGCGCAGCTTTTCAAAACCCGACAGAAACATCCATCCTTGCTGCGTGATCATTGCTCGGTAGCTGTTAGTTTTTGACATCTGGCCGCAGCGTTCGATAAACGCAGTGCACAGATCGCTTTTGGAGTCCGGGTAAGCTTTTTTGACAAATTCAGACAAACGCTTGTTCATGTTGCTTGCGCCCAAATACGGCGGGTTGGTGGCGACGACATGGTATTTCTGGAAAAGAGCGATTGCCTGGTCAATCAGATGTGGAATTTCTCGTTCGAAGGTCTCCGACCAGAATTCTGGGGTTTGCGCTGTGGCGAGCGCCCACGCTTCTTTGAGCCCCTTGTAATCATGTTTTTCAAGCCTGATAAGAGAACCTGTTTCCTTGGCGTTCACAAAAACTTCCATCAGGTAGTCAAGAGTTTCCTGGTTTTCACTGGAAAGAAGCTTGAACTTCGCAGAGTTTCGAAAAGGTTCGTACTGGTTCTTGAAGGAGTCCGTCTCGTGAATCGCGTAGACTCGCGGGCGTATTTTCCGGTCGAGAAACTGACGGTCGTACTGGAGCGCCTTCATCATGACGGCGAAGCAGGCGAGCTGGGAAGCGCGTTCGTCGATATCGAGTCCCCAGATATTCTTTTCGACGATCAATGCCGCCGCGTCTTCCGTTGTATACCCGCGTTCAGCGTAGATCTGCATGAGTATGTCGAAGAAGACGCAGAGGACGTGTCCGGAGCCCATGCACGGGTCGAGAACGCGGATTTCCTGGGGATCAACCGTCGCGTATTCCTTGCGGAGTTCATCGAGCCGCTCCTGAACTTCAGGGGCCTGTTCTGGCTCGTCGAGGTAATATTCCCATTTCCCCTTGAGTTTCTCGTTTGAAGAATCGTCGAGCCAGAATCGCCCGAGGCTGTTCTCGACCATATAGCGGACGATCCAATCGGGCGTAAAGAACTGCGTGGCGGCGGGGAGCATCTCCTTGGAAACTTTGACATTCTTCTTTAGGCCGGCGGTGACTTTTTCTCGTAGCTCCGTATTGTAATACTGATAGAGCCAGCCGATGATCTGCACCTGATCTGTCCAGTCTTCCGCAGGAATATCCGAGACGAGCCTGTCTAGGACGCCGTCTTTACTGAGAAGATTATTGGGGAGAAGGAGTTCGGCGTAATCGTCAAGCTTCTCGAAGATGCAAGGCAGGACAGGGCTGAGCGCGTTGCACTGGAGCGCAAGGAGGTATCGGTAGAGTTCCTCGCGTTTCCCTTCGCGTTCAAATCGGTAGACAAGGTCTCTGTCGAGGCCGGGGAGTTCGAGGCGGAACGCGTCGGCGAGAATCTGGGGGCGGAACTCGCCGCGGTCGTTCGTGAAGACGCGAACGCGGGAAGGGAGCCGACCGTTGACCTCCATGAAGCGGAGCGCGGAGAAGCGGTTAAACCACCGGTAGGCGGTCTCTTCGACGACCTGTTCGAAGTCTTTCTCTTCGACGTCGCGGATGAGCGCGCGACGCATCTTCATCTCTCGGTCGGAAAGGACACGCCCTTCGACGATCTCTTCGTCGGGGCCTGATTTGATTTCCTTCGCCGTTATTCCATAGAACGCCGCGCGCGTGGCGACGCCGTCGATGAGCTTTTTTCGCGCCCAGACGGCGTAGCTCTTGATTGAGTTCTTGTCCATTGTTCTTCTTCCAGCGGAACCGGTCGCGGTCGCTATCGCAACTCTATTTCATCGCATGTTTTAAGCGCGTTCTTCATGGCCTCGGCGATATGCTCGAAGTACTCGTCGATCTCCGTTTCCGTCCGGAAGGTTTTGGAGGCGAAGATTTCGAGTCTTGGGAAGGACGCGACCTTCGGTTTACGCGGCGCCGACGGCATAGCCGCGGGCGTTTCGCCGCGCTCGGGAGGTTCCGGGTCGCTGGGGGCAAAGCGGATCTTTTCGCGCGCTCTGGCGTCATAGTCGCGCGCCTGAGTCGTTATTCCGTCGAGGAGCGTGATCGCTTGACACGATTTAGCCTCGCTCTCCTTTTGGCGGAACCATCGCTGCGCTTCTTCGAAGATTTTCCTGGCCGCCGCGCTGCCGCTCGCCATCTCGTCGAGCTTTTGCAGGCTCTCTTTCACAAGGGCGCCGAGTTTTTCGCGCCGCGCGTCGAGCATGCCGTCGTGGACGCGCCGGACGCGCCCCATCAGATTATTGAGGTTCGGAATCTGGGAATAGTCGAACTCCCCGTCGTCGGGAATCGCGACGATCCGCTCAATCTCCTCGAGCGCCTCCGAGGCGTCGGGGTCGACAGAGAGGCAGCCCTTATCGTGCTGGAGCGCGCTGGCGTAGTTTCTAGCGCGGTCGAAGAAGTGCGCCTGATTTTTGAAGAATCCTTCGACTCGCCCGAGCGCGACCTTCGCCGAGAGGAGCGCCTCCTCCTCCTTGATCAGGATTTCAATGAGCGCGATATTGTCCTTGCTGGCGTTCAGGATATTTTCTGTCAGCCTGCTCGCTTCTTCGACCTTGGCGCGACCCGGGTACTTGCGCCTGGCGTATTGCGCGCGGAGGACCGCGCAATCTCTCTGCTCTTTCTGAAACTTGCCGACGGCGTACTCGACGAGTCTGTCCTCGTCCTCCGGGATATCCATGTCGCCGAAGAGCTCTCGGAGCACGTTCTGGGCTTTTCGGATTTTCTCCTGGGGCGCGAGCTTGCGAATGGCGACGGCCGTCGATCCGGTCTCCGATCTGCCGCGCAGGATATCCTCGGGCTTGGCGAATTCGCGCGGAACTGGCTCGCCCCGGCGCTTCAGGGTGATACGCTGGTCGTGGAACATCCACGCAAGGAGCGCGGCGACGTCGATATCGCGCCAACCGAAGGGTTTTCTCTGAAAGTAATCCTGGACGTCGGCGACGGGGACGAGGCGGTTTTGCGCGTCCTGCATCACGAGAAATTTTTCGATTTCGTCGGCGGCGTCGGCGTTCGCGGCAAACTTTTTGAGCGACTTCGCGTCGCCGCGGAAGAGCCTGCCAATTTCTTCCGGGCCCTCGACGGGCGCCCCAACGAGCTTGAGGTCGCGATAGACGCTCTCGACGAGCCGTTTCATCGCCTGTTCGAGCTTGCTTTCCGCCTGCCCCCCAAACTCGACGCTCTCGCCGTTGACGTAAAATTGCGCGTTCTCGATCGCCTTCAGGAGATCGCTGCGCGCGTCGCTATCATATTTCCCGCGCTGTTGCTGACAGGCGAGAATAATTTCCCTCGTCAGTTTGGCGTCCTGTCCGTCAGCGCGAGTCTGGAGATACTTCTCGATTTTGCGCGCTTGTTCGAAGAGCATGAAATAGTCGTCGCCATTGAGTACGACGATCGCTCTTTCCGCAGAATTTTTCCGGAGCGTCATCTCGTCCTTCTCTTCGGCAGGCTCGGCAATGGTAAGGATCTGAAGCGTTATTTCTCCCCTCGTTGGGCCGTAGATCTGGCGGTCGACCATGCGCACGAAGGGGAAGTTGAAATTCTCGTAGCGGAAGTTCTTGGCGGAGTAGACTTCTTCAAAGACGACTGTCGAGATTTTGGCGACGACTTCGGACGCCGGAATCGCCGTCTTTTTGATTTCACGCTGGACGTCTTGCTCTTGATCGGTCAGGAATTGGTAAATCTGTCCGTCGAAACTGATAAACCCCTGCTCCAGGAGTCTGTCGAGGGACGCCTGCATCGCGTCGCGCGCTGCGGCGACGTCGAGCTGGATGTTATCGGCGCTGAGAATAACGAGGTTGTTGAGCGTCGCCTTGACGTCCCCTACATAGCGTATGAGGTAGAGGAGCTTAAGAACGTTGACGTCCTGTAGCTCGATTCCGTTACCGGCGTTCGCCGCCTTCGCGCAATTGTTGACCGCTTTGACGACCTCCGAGTCGAGGGAGCTCCCGACGGTCTGGTAGAAGAGGTAGAATGGCGCTAGCGCGTATTCGTCGCGTGCCTGTATCTTCTTCGCAGCGTCCTGGAATCCGGAAGCATCGACCGCTCGCCGCTGGAGAACTTCGAACCGGTGGGCGTGTGGATTCGGATTTGGACGAAAACCTCCTGCAGGAGCGGAAACTGGTAGGGCGGGAATGGGAAACATCGCGCGAATTGCTCGGGCCCTGAAAATCCCTTGATACTCGCGCCGGCGTCGGTGAAGGCCAGGAGGTTGCTGAGGACGGCGTCGTTGTCGTTGTAGACGTCCTCGAGGCGCTTTTTCGCGTCGTCGGTCTTCTCAAGAAGGCGCTTCTGAATCACTTCGTCGACGGAGGAGGAGGAGAGGGACAGCCGGGTGGGGAATCGCGCCTGAATTCGCGATAACTCTTCCTCGCGCTTCTCAACGTCTTTGACGACCTCCTCGATTGCCTCCTGACCCGTGCAGACAACCCAGACTTTTCCGGGACACTCTCGTCCGAAATCCTCGACAATGTTCTGAGCCTGAGGAGCTTTTGCGTGTCTTTGCCCGCGTACTGACCAACCTCGTCGACCATGAAGAGGAGTCTGAAGTCCTCAGGTTGCCGCTCGACGTAATCCTTGACTTCATCGACAAAAGAAGAGACAGAGATATTCGACTTCGATTCTTCGTTGATCCACGCGAGCGCGTCCTCTTTGTCGAGTCCGAAGAGTTCGTTCAACAACTCGGCGATAAGGGTTTTGTGAACGGAGATCGTTTCTCGTTCGAGCTTCCAGGAACTTTTCGTCCTGGCCTCGAAGAGACGCCTGAATTCTTCCGCCTTGCCCCTCGTGTCGACATACTTTTCAAGCTTTGCGACCCTCGGATCCTCGCCGTAGTATCCAAAATGCTCGTAGAACGTTCTGACGAAAGCGCGCGTCAAGGCCTGGTCGTCCACAGTGGGCTGGCTCACGGAACCGATATTGAAGAGGATGACTTCCGTCTTGACCTGCGTTGCGCGATCGATCGTCATGAACATCGCGGGGTCGTCAAATTTTTCGCGGAAGCGGTCGACGTCTTAACGCCGTTGATCTCTCTGTTTTCGAGGAGATAGGCGAGCATTTTCAGGAAATGCGATTTTCCGCTGCCGAAGAACCCCGAGATCCAGACTCCGATATCGGCGTTCGGCCTCTCGAAGGAATTCGCGTAGACTTCAAAAAATTCGTCGAAGCGTTTCTTGAGTTCTTTCGTGACGACGTATTCTTTCACTTCGGTCTCGACGACCGCTTCATCGTCCTGAGCGACCTTGACGACTCCGTCGATTCTGCGGTTAATGTCGTCCTTGAACATCGATTGGATTTTCATGACGCACTTTCTTACAAAAGGTTAAACGCGCGGTAATACGGGTTGGGCGCGAGTTTGTCAAAGAGCTTCAGCGAGCGTCCGTCGTAGACGCCCGGATACATAACGACAACGGGTAATTCCGAGAAATAGAGCTGCATTTCCTCGAGTAGCGCGTGAACACGAATGAAGGGAAACGCCTCGCCGACCCCCGTGATGAAAACGACGTCGCCGGTCTCGAGGGGCGTTTCGCGCATCTTCTCGACGAATCTCTTGTTGCTCGCAACTCGCTGGAGCATCTCGCGAAGAGAACGCGACCCCTCGTCCTCCTCAAGCGCTGGGAGTTTGTCGAGGAGATTCCTGCTTTCACAGATAGAGAGGAGGACGCGATAGAGGTTGAATTCGACCGGCCTGCACTGGAGCGTTTCGTCCCTTAGTAGGCGTTCGACGAAGTGGCGAACGGTCAATTCTTCTTGAGGATCGTAGCAGAAGATTCTGATATTCACCTCGTTCAAGATTCCTTTACCCTCCAGGAAATCTCGTTCCTGGATGACGCTTCGCAGCTCGTCGAGCCTTTGTTTCAAATCGTTCATGCGCGGTCGCTCCTCAGTAGATACAGTTAAAAGCGGGCAGCGCGACCTCAAGGCCCGCGACACGGATCGCCTTTTCCAGCGTCGGGTCGATTATGATAGGGTTGAGACGCGTGGAATTGTGCCGGTCGATATAGCCAGTTCTGACGAGATTCGTCACGAGAACTTGACGAACCCTCACAATCGTGGAGTCAGCCCAGGATGCGACCCAGTCGTCCTGCTCCTGCAGCCCCGTCATGAAGGCTCGCGCGTCCGCGGCTCTGAAAGAAAAGTCAAAAGTTCGGTATTTGGCGCCGACGACGGTGATCATGAAATCCCAGACGATCCGCTCATATCGCATCATGGCGTAAAGAGAGATCTGTCGAACGACGTTCCCCGTCTGCGTCGCGAGCGCCTCGACGAGGGGCTCGGAGTTTATCGCGTCGATTCTATGAAGACAGACGTTCGCTATACTGCGTAGCTTTTTCTCCGTCGGATATTGGTAAAGATTCTCCTTGAAGACGCGCTCTTTAATCTCTAGTTGACTTAGCCCGGCGCAGACAAGCTCCGCGGTCGTACGCATTTCATAGGCGAGTAGCCCCTCGCGCGTTATGTTTGCGGTGTATGGACTCGCCTCGCGCAGCCGTGATTTATCCTTGCCGAGCATATTCTCCTTTCCCCCCCGATGAGCTGTGAAAATGCGACGGCGTAGAAAAATCTGTTTTAACAAAAAACCAAAGGAATTTCCTTTTTTAGCCTATTTCGCACGTCACGGTCGTATTCTAGCCCCTTGTTAACGAAAATTAACCGAAATAGACCGAAATAGACCAAAATTAATCGAAATTAACCGAAATTAACCGAAATCAATGCTCGTATATTCGATTTGTTCGCCTTTGGCTTGACCTTTAGAAAAAGGGTCGTCCAAAAGAAAAACGGCGCCGCACGCCGTTTTGGGGGTCATGCGTCGCCGATGACGAGGATCGATTTGGTGACGGGTTTGCCGTCGACAATTCCAGTGACGACAGTTTGCCGACGGACTCGAAGAGAGACTTCACGCTTATCAACGATATCGAGGGATGAGTTCGCCCACCGAAAATGCAGAGGGTTCAGGTAGAGGGTTTTGGTGTCAATGTAACTATCTCCTGGAATCTTGACGCGCCTAACGCCGTTGTTATCGATCGGGTACCCTTTTTTACTCGAATCGTAGGGTCCAACGGCGATATACTCGCCTCCAACGTAGATTCGTTTGAAGGTCTGATGTTGGAGCGACTCCCATCTTCCGCGCCATATGGCGTAGAAATACCATCTTCTTTCCTCTCCGTCGGGCCGGTCGCCGGTCGTGGGGCAGTATACTGGAAAGAGGAAGCTCGTGTCGACGCGTCGGGTTTCCGAATTCGCGAAGCAGGCGGTCGCCGTCCATATCCCCGCAGCGTTGCGCGCCCAGGAGGATTGGAGCCGGCAGAACCTTACGTCGTCGCTCGGGTTCCAGGGGGGTAGCGCTTCGGGGGCTTCGTATAACGCGCTTTCGCCGGGTTCGGCGCCCTGACGCGCAATTTCACGCGCCGCCTCGCGCGTGACTTTCAGTCGTTTCATAACTCTTCTCCTTATCGCCGCGCGAACAGAAGCTCTTTACTTTAATTAATGTTCCGGCCCTTCGGTCGGTAGCCTTAGCGCGGCGAATTCGACCGGTTCGAAGGGCGACCCTACGCGCCATGTTGCGATCGGAGCGACGAGAGTGCCCGTCGCGTCGAGCGCGACGCTTTCCGAGACGGGCTCGCCGTCGCGGGCGCCGGAATCGAGATATTCCCGGTAGGTTCCGTATCGCGCGGCGCCGTCGCTCGTCCATCGCCATATCCTCGCGAGGGTCGTTCCTCGGCGGAGACTGACCCCCGAGTTCGCGTAAAGCTGGTCGAAGGAACGCGGATTCGCGAGTAGCCCAATTTCGACGCGATAATATTTCCAGATGATCGTCGTCGTTTCGCCGAGCTCGTTCGTCGTTTCCGCCTTTTCCGTTTCAAAGCGCGCGTTGAAGGATTCAAGGCGCAGCGTTCGCGGAGGAAAGGTCATGCCGCAGACCCTTACCGTCGAGAGATTAGTCTTGCCCTGCGCGGCCCAGAAGAGTCGCGAGTCAAAGGCGTCGACCGGGACGTTGTAGGCGAATTCAATCGTCGTGAGTCCTCGCGTCGTTCGCGCCGGGATACGCGCGCCAGCCGTGTTGCAAAGGGGCGCCGCCGTGAAGAGCCCGTGAGGATAGAGGAGGTCGCCGGTCCCGGGGTAGAAGTTCGAGGTCGTTTCCTCCGTCGAGCGGGTCGAGACGCGGAATGAGGATGGCGCGAGCGCCCACGGGGGGTCGAGGTTCTCGCTCTGCCTTAGCAGCGATAACGAGATCGTCGCGATCACCTGAAGCTTGCCCGACGCGGTCGGGGGCCGGCGTTCGAGCTCGACCTCGTCGATCGTGAAGTAGAAGGCGAGTCCGCCGCGGCGCTCGATGAGCATGCCCCCTTTGCGCTTGAAGGAAACGAGAAAGGCGTTGAAATCATTCGCCGAATCGAGCTCGTAGAGCTCCGCGATTTCCTTCTCG
Organism: Thermoguttaceae bacterium; assembly: GCA_050949645.1. Taxonomy (GTDB): domain Bacteria; phylum Planctomycetota; class Planctomycetia; order Pirellulales; family Thermoguttaceae; genus RUG369. Next base: position 2,084,605 of record JBMNGC010000001.1, on the reverse strand, counting down.
TAATTCTCCGCAACGCGACCGCGACGCTCATGACGCCTCAGTAATTTCCATCCCATTTCGTTCCCTTTCTCTTGCGCGCTTCATTCGCTCACGAGCGTCAGATCGCCGGACGCTTCTTTCGCGATCGAGAGGAGCGCGTCTCTCGATTCTTTCAGGAGTTTTTCGATCCTCGCGAGCTCCGCCGGTCGGGCGTTCCCCTCGAACCCGACGCTCTCCGGGAACCGCTCGACCCCAAGGGCGTCGCGCGTTCTTTCGGGCGCCGCGCGCGCCGATTCGCCGCGACTCTCGACCCGTCGTTCCTGTCGTCGCGCGCTCGCGCGCTCGACGACGCTCTCGAGGCCGGGGTAGGGGAGCGCGCGGTTCGCGCCGCGTCTCGCCGCGCCGCCGCGAGCGCCGCTGAGCGCTGGAGATCGCGCCGCGCTTTCCCGGCGCGCCGTGAAGCGTTGACGCGCGCTCCTCGCGCCGGCGCCGAAGGGGCGCGCGACGAATTCTCGCGGCCCGGCGCCTCGGGATTCCGTCGTCGTCGCGATCCTCTGCGCGGTTCGCACGCTCGGAGCGGGGCAGCTCGGCGCGCTCGCGCCGACCCTTGAGCGCGCAACGGCGTCCCGTCGCCAGGTTGCGCCCGACCGGAAAGGCCGGGCGCTCCCCGTCGAGGAGCTTGGGCGTTGCGAAGCGCGTTTCCTTGCGTTCCAAGCGCGCCCCGGGGACGCGACGAGGGTCCGTGAAACGCCGCGCGTCTCAAAGCGCCTCTCCGCGTCTTGCGCGACCCCTCGGGCGTTCGTCGTTGCGCCTTGGCGTTCCGTCGCCTTGGCGCCGCCGGGAAGTTGCGCCGCGCGTCCCGTCGCGCTTACGCTCCGAGCGCTCTTACGCGCCGTCGCGCGCGCGAGACGCCGAAAGGGCGCGCCGAACCCCTTCGAGGGCGCCCGGGCGCGCAGGATCGACGCTTCGCGAAAACGCGCGGTCCGCTCATAGCCGCGCGACGGCGCCCTGCGCGAACGTTCCGCGACGCTCGCTCCGACGCGCGCGGGGCCCGAGCGTCGGCGCGGCGCCAATTCGGGGCGTCCCTCGGGCATCGCGATCCGCGTCGCGCCGGAGAATCGCCGCCGCGCCGGTTCCGCTAAGCGCGCCGAAGGGCGTCGCCGCGACGTCTCGCGCCGCGGCGACGGACCGGGCTCGCGTCGCGCCGCGAGGGGCGCAAGGGGCTTGAAGCCTCGTCGCCGCGTCCCTTCGCGCGTCGGCGTCACGAATCGCTCCGCGCCGCCGGCGCTCGGGCACCGCCGCGGCGCCCCGCGACGTTCTGGAAACCGCGTCGCGCGTTGAACGCCGCTCGGGCTTCGCCGCGGAACCCCGCGACGTTCTGAAAACCGCATTGCGCGTTGAACGCCGCTCGGGCTTCGCCGCGGAACCCCGCGACGTTCTGGAAACCGCGTTGCGCGTTGAACGCCCCTCGAGCTTCGCCGCGGAACCTCGCGACGTTCTGAAAACCGCATTGCGCGTTGAACGCCCCTCGAGCGTCGACGTCGCGTCGGGTCGTCTCTGCGCTTCGCCGCGCGTTTCGCTCGACGCGGTCGCTTTGGAGGACCGGCGGCGGTTGCGCCCGAGAGCGTCGCGCTTTGCGCTGCGGCGGGAAATGGCGCCGAGGGTCGTTCGCGCCTCCTCGGGGTCGACATCGCGTTCTTAATCGCGCGCGACCACCGCGTTTCCAAGCGCTCGACGGCGAGCCGACCCGTCGTCGGGCCCGTAAATTCGCGCTTCATCCTTCTTAGCCCTCCTTATCCCTTGTCGCTATCGCCGGCGTTGACGCGCCGCGCCGTAGGAGTCTCCTGAGGAATGGCGCGAACGCTTTTCTCGTTTCGTCGTCTTCGCGTCGCCGACGTTCCGCTTCGTCGAGGCTCGTCGGCGGTTTCGGGCGAATCAGCTCCGGTTCGCACGCGATGCGCGCCTCTTCCGCCATATCGATTCCGCGATTCGCCGCGAGGAGTCCTAGAAGGCGCCATATCGCCGCGAGGAGCGCTTCGGTCCTCTCGACCGGCGCTCGACCGCGGGACTCCCACTCGACGTAGGCGGCGTCCTCGATGAGCTCGCGTCGCGTCGGCGCCGCGTTGACGCCGCGCGGATTCAGGCCGTAGCGTCGGCAGAATCGGCGCAGGAGCCCCGGGTATCCGAGTCCCGCGCCCTTGAGGAGTTTTTTTGCGCCTCGTCCCAGATTTCGAGCTCCTTCTCGAGGGAGCGTTCGGTGAACTCGAAGATATCGCTGAAGAGCGCCTCCGCGAGCGCGCCGTAACGTTCGATCATTCTCGCGGCGTTCTCGTCGCCGATCGGTCGCGGCTCCGCGCCGGAGAGGAGCCCTCGTCCGAGCGCGTAGCGGACCCGATCGTAGCGCGCCTCAAGGTCGTTGAAGCGGAGCCTTTCCGCGCCGTTGAGGCGCCTGATCCTGAACTCTTCGGTCCCGCGCCGGACGATCGTCGTCTCGTCGTAGATCGGCGCGTTCATAAATTCGTTGACGTCAAACATAGCGGTCTTCTCCTTTCTCGCGTCGTCGCGTTATCCTCGCGGGGCGTACCTGATGACGTCGGCGAAGTCCCCGCGTCTCATCGCGTCCTGGAATCGCTCGCTCGCGCCGTAGGCGTCCCGTTCCGCGCCCGGCGACGCGCCGGAGCCCCGGGAACGACTGAGCCAGTGGGGCGATAGCGCGATTTCGTCGCGCAGGACCTCCGCGACGCGTCGCGCGTCCTCCGCGACCGCGACCCCGGCCTCGTCGAGCTTGAAGATCGGCGCGAGTCGCTTGACGTCGCGGAGCGCGGACTCGCAGCAGTCGAGTTTCCGCGCCTCGTCGACGAGCTGCGCTTCGATCGTTCGCCGCGTCTCGCGTTCCTTGTATCGCGCGTTTTCTTCACGCAGCGGCGCGAGCTCCGCCTCGAGCGCCGCCGCTTTGCTCTCCGACGCGCTCGCCTGTTCCGCGTAGCGCCGGAGCGCGGCGTTGAGGTCGTTTCCGTCGGTCCCGACGCCGCGGAGTCTCTCGAGCTCGGCGACGGCGGTCGCGCGTTCGCGTTCGGCGCGCGCGAGTTGCGATTCAAGCTCCTCGCCGCGACGTTGGTATTGCGCCGCGTTCCTCGAGAATGTCTCGCAGCGTTTCGTCAACGCTTCTCGTTCGTCGTCCGCGAGTCGCCATTTCCCGTCCTCGCGTTTCGTGATCGCCGATTCCAACGCTCCGAGGAGCTCTTCGCGCGAATTGTAGTCGTCGTAAATACTCATCCTCATTTCTCCTTGTCTCTTATCTATTCATTGCGTCATGCCGCCGCGTTTCATTCGAAGAGCGCCGTCGTCGACGTTTCCATGACGTCGACGGGCACGTAGAAGGTCGCCGGGTTCCCGTCGACGAGTCTTACGACGACCTTGATCTGATACCGCCCCGGTCTGTCGAAGAGGGGCGCGTCGCGAACGTTGGGGGTCAACGCGAAGGAATATCCGACGTCGTCGACGGTCCACGCGTCGCACGTCTGGAGCGCCTCGAGGACGCAGTCGGTTCCCGCGTCGACCTCCTCGTGGCCCGGGACCGGCTCGAGCGTCTCGTCGAAGATTCCGTTCGAAACGTAGCGGCATGAATAGGCGACGCTCTCGATATTCGAGCCGTTGGATAGTAGCGGCGCGTCGACGTCGAAAGCGTCGTAAATTCGCGCCAGGATCGTAATTCCCTGGCCGACCATTACGGGGTCTGAAGTTTTTGCCATCGTTGTGATCGCCTCCCATGCTTTTCCTGCGCGTTCCGCGGGCGCCGCGGTCGCGACGACGCTCAACTGGACGCCCGAGAAGCTCCACGCGTCGTCGTAGAGGAACTTCTCGCCGTCGAACGCGCGAAAGGTTGCGCGTCCGCTTCCAACCGTCGCTTCGAAACCGGTCTCCGCCGCGTCGAGCGCCGGCGCGAGCTCCGTCCAGCCTTCCGGCGTTCGCCCTTCGAGCCGAATCGTCGCGTTCGGGTTCGTCGCGGTCCATTCGAAGAGCGCGGTCCGCGGTCGAATCGTCGCGACCTCGAAGCTTGTCAGGTTCGCGCCGTAGCCCGCGACGACGATTCCGTCGAAGAGCGCGTTCGAGAGTTCGGCGTTCCCCGCGACCGCGAGGTACCCCGAGCTCCCCGGCGCGGCGACGAAGTTAGCGCGCGGCCCGAGGATAATCTTTGAGCCGTCCGCGACGCTCACGATTCGGTCCCGGCCCTCGAAGATCATCGCGGCGTCGTCGCCGATCGTGATCGCGTCGAGCGCCGCGTTCGCGCCGAGGGTCGTCGCGACGCGTCCGGCGATGATCAACGTCGAGCCTTCCGGGGGCGCGTCGGACCATCTCGCGTTCTCGTCGATGAAGAAGACGCCCGGTTCGATCGTTTCCGGCGTCGCTGAGCCCGCGCGCGTTGTTCGCCAGTTGGCCGCGTCGAGGAAGGACCCGCCGACGCCCGTGAACCAGTAGTCCGCCTCGATAACTTCGAGAGCGCCGGCGGCGTAGAGCGTCTCGCCGTCGACAACCCTTCCGCGCGGTACGCCGAGGAAATCGCAGCGTCCCTCGGCGGTCGTCGCGCCCGACGCGAAGGGCGAATCGGGGAGGGGCGCGAGGTTCCACTCCTCCCACGAGAGCGCGCTTCCGTCGTCCGGAAATTCGTCGGGGGGCGGCGCGGCGAACCCCGCCTCCGAAGGGACCGGATCGACGATCGAATCGACCGCGGTATACTCCGTCTGGGTTCCGATCTCGACCGGCTGGAAATTGCCCGCGACCGTCGTCCGGACGAGCTTGAGCGTCGAATCGGCGCCCGACGCGTAGATCCCTCCGCGTCGCGCGCCGGTCACGACGCAATCTTCGAGCGTGATCGAGGTCTCCGCTTTACCTTGGATCGCCATCGCCAATTCCGCGTTGCCCGCGAAAAGACACCGCGAAAAGTTCGATTCCGTATGATAGGCCATCACGCGTCCAACGAACTCCCATCCCTCGACGACGAGGGATTCGCCGTCCCTTGCGAAGAGCGCGATTCCATCCGCGCTGGAGACTCGAGGCCGCGTTGCGTCCGCGAGGAGCGTCGCCGACTCCTTGAGGAGGAGCATCGACGAGAGGTTCACGACGGGCCTTTCGCCGCGCGCGAAGACGGTCGGATCGGGCATGATCGCGTCGCCCGACTCGGCGGCCGCGAGCGCCGCGCGAAGGGAGCCCGAGCCTGAATCCGCCGTGTTGTTAAAAAAGAGCGTCGCCATCCTAGAATCCTCGTCGCGTCTCGTCGATCGAGTCGTTTCGAGCGCGCGCGGAGTTGCGCTCAAAGTTCGCGACCGCGCGGCGTCGCGAAAGTTCCCAGAGGACGATCGCCGCGCCGGCGAACGCGAGGATTCGACCGAGAGGAAGGTAGGGCGCTGCAGGCCGAATCGGCGTCGCCGCGCCGCCGGGCCGGACCTCGACCGTCGGTTCGCGACTCGGGCGTCGACCGGTCGTTCCGAGCCCCTTCGAGGGCCCGACGATCGCCGCTTCGAGGGACGCGAGGCGCAGCGCGTTCAGGTTAAGCGTCTCCGCGAGCTCGTCGGCGCGAACGCCGATCGTCGACTCGATCTTCGCGACCGCCTCGTTGAGCGCGCGACCATTCACCAGCTGACGATCGCGGAGCTCCCCGAGCGTCGAGAGGACCGACCGGACCTGCCCGAGGGGCGTTTCGGGATCGAGTTCGCCATTTTCCTGGACGGGCCGAACCGCCGACGCCCGACCCCCGAGCGCCGCGGCGCCGGAGGGTAGACTCGCGGGAACCTGGATCGTTTCGGGGACCTTCGAGGTCGCCGACGCCGGATAGACGAGGATCGTTTCGGTCCCGCTATTCGCGGCGAAAAGAGCGCTCCCGCCGTCCTGCGGCGAAACGCAGAGGAGCAGCGCCGCCGCGAACGCAAACGTCGCCGCTGAAAATCGACGATTTCTTATCTCTGTGCGTGTCATATGCTTTCCTTTCTGTTGATGCGCTAAAGACTCCGCAGGGTCGCGCGGGACTGTCCGCAGCGGATGAATTCGAGCCAGTCTTCCTCGAAGGCTTCGAGGGATTCGTAGCCGTAGAATGCGCGGAGCGCGTCGTCGATACTCGTCGCTTCCCGCGCGAGATATTGCGTGAAGGCGGCGAACCACATCGATCCTCCGCGTCCGATGAGGAAATCGACGACGCTGAATCCCTCCGTGTAGATGAGGAGCGCGGAGTCGTATTCGTTGCGACCGTAAAGGGTCGCGAGAGGCCGGAATTCGCCGTTGAGATACCGGCGCCATACGATTTCTCTGAGCTCGGCGCGAGTCCGATATTCCGAATTCTGCGCGACGCCCTCGTTCATCATGAGATCGAAATTCGAGCCGACGAGGTAGAAGAAGAAGGCGTGCGTCATCTCATGGTCGAGGACCCCTCCGCGCGATTCTTCAAGGCTCCGATAGGAGACGACCTCGACGACGTTCGGCGGGACGTAACGCGTGTAGCCCGCGACCGGACCGTCGCGCCGCGGCTCGATCCTTACGCGGAAGTTTCTCCACCTCGCGGGCGCTCCGTATCGTCGCGTGAGGCGTTCGACGATCGCGTCGCATTCTCGTTCGATCGCCTCCGCGTTGGCGCCCGACGCGGTCACGTAGGGCGACCGATATCGTCCCGCCTCCGCGACTTCTTCCCCCGTCGCCGCCGAAAGAGCGCCGAGGCACAGGATCGCCGTCGCGAACGCTCCCCCAAGTTTTTGTTTCATCATAAAATCTCCCTGCTAACGCGTCCGCGCGCCGCACGCGCGTCGCGAATCCTTTGACCGACGCGTTCGCCGGTCCCATGCGCGGGATTATCGCCGAGGCGGCGGTCGATATTCCTAAATGGGTCGTCGTCGCCGACCGCGCATCGAGGCGTCGCGAGAGAGAATCTGAGGGTCGGGTCGAGGCGTTGAAGAGATTATCCAGCCGATTTAACTAATATTTTCCGAAAAATCGTTAAAAACAGATTGATTTAACAATTCGGTTTAAATAAGATAGAGCGAGAGCGAGCATTATTCAGAAAAATCGGGTTTGCCACGCTCCGGAAAATTTGGTAGAGTGTCCCTTGCAGCGCGTCGAGGGTTGGCAGGACGTTGACGACGACGCGTTCTTTTTCGCGAGCAAGGGTCGCCTTGCAAATTACCAGGGAAGGATGTTATGAAAACGAACGCCAAGACAGAAGGGGCCTCAGGAAAACGAGTTAAGCGTCGACCGGGTCGACCGCGCCGCGAGGAGGAATACACCTGCGTCTCCGTGACGATCTCGTCCGAACTGATCAATAAAGTCGACGATCTCGCTCGACGGTGGGGCGTGAATCGCTCGCGCACCGTCACGCGGATTCTTGCCGCAGAGATCGACAGCAAGCGGCTCGAAAGCCCTCTTGAGCTGGAAAACGCGATCAAGCGTATCTCGGAGATCGTTTCTCAACATCTTTGAATAGCGTCGCTCGCGCGTTTTCAGCGTCGTTAGCGCGGCGACTCGTTCCGCGCTCCGTTTATTTTGCAAAGGCAGGCGTCATGAGTAACAATACTATCCGTATTGGTTCTAAAAAATGTAAGATTGGTCGTCCCCGAAGGAAGGACAATTACGAAAAAGTATCTTTCACGATCTCTGTCGAGCTCCTCGGTCAGGTCGACGATCGCGCGCGAGAATGGGGTATGAACCGTTCGAGTACGGTCTCGCGGATCGTGCAGACGCAACTCGACGCCGCTTCGTCTGGAAATTGTCAGCAGATGCGCGAGACGCTCGAACAGATCAACGACGTCCTCATGCAGCGCAAGGCGGGCTAGCGAGCCGGCCGGGCATAAAAAAACGCTCGACGCAAGAGCGCGTCGAGCGTGATCAGGCTTTCTATCGCACGAGTCGTCGCACGTCGTCGACGTCGCGCGCCATTTGCGCAAGGAGCGCTTCTTTCGAGGAGAACTGGACGACGTCGCGGAGTCTCGCGCAGAATTCCAGCTCAAGGCGGACGCCGTAAAGGTCGCCGCGATAGTCGAGTAGATGCGCTTCGATTTTTCTTTCAGCGACTCCAAAGGTCGGGTTGCCCCCAAGATTCACGGCGGCGGCGCGTATTTCGCCATTTTCCATTCGCGCGCGCGCCGCGTAGATACCCTCTCTTGGCAGAAAGACGCCGGGGTCCGCGACGTTCGCCGTCGGATATCCCAGAGTTTGTCCGCGCGCGTCGCCATGCTCGACGACGCCTGAGATCGCGTAGCGCCGCCCTAAAAGTTTTGAGGCGCATTCGACGTCGCCGCGCGCTAACGCGTTGCGAATCGCGCTGCTCGAGACGACCGTTTCTCCGACCCTGACCGCTTGCGCGACGTCGAGTTCGACTCCGAACCGCGCCGCGAGTTCCTCGAGCCCTGAGCCCGGCCCGACCCGGTCGCGTCCGAAGGCGAAACTTGCGCCCTCCGTGATCGCGACGGCGCCGAGACGCTCGACGACGATCTCTGAGAAAAACTCCTCCGCCGTAAGACTTAAGAATTCGCGCGTCGTTGGAAATTCGATAAGCGCGTCGACGCCCGAGCGTTCGAGGAGCGCGCGCTTCGTATCAGGGTCCGTAATCGGCGCCGGGGCGCTCTCGGGTTGGAGAATCGCCATCGGAGAGGGATGGAACGTAAAGACGACGACCATCGCGCCGCGTCGACGCGCCGTCGCGCGCGCGCTCGAGATAATCCGCGCGTGACCGAGATGCAGGCCGTCGAATTTGCCAATCGACAGAACTCCGCCGCGAATATGCGACGGAAGTTCGTCCACACGATTAAATATTTCCACTGTTCAACGCCGCCGCGACGACAAAAAAACTATTCCTCGTCTTCCTTATAAACCGTGTCGAGAACCTTCGTATTGCGGTCGACCGAGAGGACGATCGTCTGCGATTCCGATTCGTCGAGGCTCGTCGCGACGACGGGGAAAACATGACGACGTTCCGGAAGGTTGAGGCGCACCGAGAAGGACCCGTCCGCGCGAGTAGGAATCTGCTCGTCGCGAATCCGAACCGACGCGCCCGACGAGACGCGACCCTTGATCACGATCTCCATGTCGACCGCGAGCGATACGGGGCCCGGGAGCCCAAAGACGCACGCCGATTGATTAAGGGGTAAATTCGATGCGTAGGGTCGCCGACCGCCCTGGCCGTAGCCGCGCGTCGCATAGGCGCCGGCCTGCGGCAGCACGGCGCCAGGCTCGAACATGCCAAAGCCGCCCCCCATCGGCGTGTCGTGCATGAGACGAGGGGGCGTGTCGACAATGTTACTCGACGCGAGCGTGAAGAACTCGCCGCTGCGGGTCTTGTAACCGAGTTCGAACATGTAGGAACTTGGCGGATTGTCGATCGGGACGTACCATGCGCGAATGTCGATCTTGACCGGCACGTCCTTAAGGAAGGCGCGGCGAATCGTCGAGATTTGAGGCTCGCGATCGACTCGGAAGACGCGCAGGACCTGCGTGGCAGTGTGCCAGTAGGCGCCCATCGCCGAATGGACGCGGTTCATATTATTTTCAGAAATATACCACTGAGCCCAGATCCAGAAGGGGTTACATACGCCGAGTCTCAGGAAATCGCTCTGGGTATCGGAGTCGCTCGCGAGGGGGAGCGGCTTGATCCTGCTGCGTCGCGAACGCCGGCTCGCCGCCGTCGTTCCCGAACGAGTCCGCCGCGTTCGAACGCCGGCTTTCTCGGAGCTTGCGCGCCGACGACTCGCCGAACGTTTCTGGCGCGCGCGCGCCGCTTTCGAGGCGTCGGCGCTCGAACTCGAGGATTCCTCGTCGCCGGAGTCTGGCGCGCTTGATCGTTTTTTCGCGGTTCCGCTCGCGTCGGAGGTCGGCGCGGCGCGTTTCGCGGAGCGCGCTTTGATCGTAGGCGCTGGGGCGGGCGCAAATGGGACCTCGCGACTGGCGTATTCGCGCTCGATCGCCTCGACGAGCTCGGCTTTTCTCAGCGAACTATAGCGCGTCATACCGAGAGATTTGGCAAGCGCGGCAAGTTCCTTAAACTTAAGGCCATCAAGGGAATGGACGTCCATTTTCTACCTCCGACGAGAGTCGCGTCGCCGCGACGATCATGTCGGCCGGTCCGACAAGCGCGTCGTCGTTTCTGCAATCAGAACACTAACCGCCGACTTTGCAAATTATTATAGTCAAAGGCGCGATTTCTTCAACCCCTATCTTATCTAAATTGTCTATTTTTGTTAAATATACATAATGAATAGAAAGAGAGGCCGGCTCCTTTTAAAGGACCCTCTCAAAATTTCGCGTAAATGATTGAAAAGCGCTTTGTAGCAACGTATAATAACCTCGCGGAAGCGGAGGCGTAGCAATGGGGCGATTAGCGTGCGAAAAATTGAAGAATCGCAGCTCGTCGCGCTTGTTGCGCTCAAGATTATTTGAACGTCGTGCGCCGGGAGGGCGCGGAAAGATAGGGAGACGTCCATGTTACGATGGCGGTTAATCGTCGGCATTCCGCTGGTCGTGTTCATTGTCCTGCTATGCTGGCTAGACGCGATTGCGCCCGCGCCGGGTATCGTCCTCATGCCCTTCTTCTTGATATGCGTCTTCTTCTTATGCAAAGAGATCCTGGCGCTCCTCAACGCGGGCGGCGTTTATCCGCGCCGAACCACGATTTACGCAGGCGTCTTCGGGACGATCGTGCTGAGCTGGTTCGCATGCTATAACTCGATGCCCTATATCGCGAATCTCGAAAGCAAGGTCGTCGACGCGCTCCAGAGCGAGACCTCGAATTTTACAAATTTTGAGTTCGACGGAGGACGTCATGAAGACGAGGCGGCGCTCGGCGAGGCGTCGCGAGCGGTCGTCACAGCGCGCCGCGCGCTCGACACGGCGGAAAAGGCGCTCGACGCCGCGCGGATGCGAACCAACGAACGCAACGCCGCGATCTCGGAAGGCGTCGACCCCTCGAAGCAGGGTAGCCACGCGTACGAGACCGTCGTTCTCTCGAAGCCCGACGGTTTCTCCGACGGCCAGGAATGGAAGACCGCCGCTTTCGCGTGCGTGCACGTCCTTATGGCGATCGCGTTCGGAGTCCTCATCGCCTTCGTCGGCGAGATGCTACGCTTTGAAATCCCGGGCGGACACCTCATCAACCTTTCGGGCGCGATCTTCGCGATTGTCTACATCGGGCTCCTCGGGTCCTTCATGGTCGTGCTGCGCATCGCCTATGGAATCTTCGCCGTCTTCTCGATGGCGCTCATCACGAAGATGTGCGACGTCGGCGCCTACACCGTCGGAAGACTGATAGGACGGCATAAGATGGCGCCGAAGCTCAGTCCCGGTAAGACGATCGAAGGCGCGATTGGAGGGATGGCCTTCGCCGTCTTCGCGTCGTGGCTCTCGATGGAACTCATCTTCCCGCTCGTCACGAGCGTGGAATCGCGCACGACGTGGCTGGGGATCGTGATCTACGGGCTCGCGGTCGGCTGCGCGGGGGCGCTCGGCGACTTGGCGGAGTCCCTCGTTAAGCGCGACGTCGGACGCAAAGATTCGGGCGACCATGTCCCGGGATTCGGAGGGTTCCTCGATATCTTCGATTCATTGCTGCTCGCCGCGCCCGTCGCCTTTGGGCTATGGGCGTTCCATGTCGTAGGATGACGCGCTGCCGCGCGTGCGTCGGTTCAACAGAAAGAAGTCTTTTACAGGAGGAGCTGAATGCCTTCGAACGTCATCATTCGTCTTAAGAAGGAAAGCGATACGGAGGAGGTCGCGGTTGTCATTCGCGATTCGCTTAACGTGTGGTATGGCGAACATTTTGGGATAGAAGAGCTCGTGCCGTCGACGGTCGAATCCTCCGTCTACGCACGCGTCTACGACGCGCTCGACCCGAACTGCTGCGTCGTCGCGGAAGACGCGTCGAACGGTCGCCTCGCGGGCGTATGCTTCTTTCATCCGCGCCCCACGCATGTTGCGCTCGGCATCATGAACGTCGCGCCCGATTATTTCGGCCAGAAGATCGCTAAGAGGCTCCTCGACTACGTCGTCGGGGTCGCGAAACGACGCAATCAGCCGCTCAGGCTCGTCTCCTCCGCGATGAACCTCGATTCCTTCTCGCTCTACAACCGCGCCGGCTTCGTCCCGCGCGTCATGTTCCAGGATATGACTGTCAAGGTCCCCGAGGAAGGCTACGACGTGGACCCGCCCGAGGGGACCACGATCCGCGACGCGACCCTCGACGACCTCGACGAGATCGTCAACCTTGAACTTTCGATCTACGGAATCGATCGCTCGAAAGATTATCTCTTTTTCATCGAGAATCACGAGGGAATATGGGGCGTGAGCGTCCTCGTCGACGACGCATCGGGAGAAATACGCGGCGTCATGTGTTCCGTCAACGATCCGGGCGTCGCGATGGTCGGGCCGGGCGCAACGCATACCGACGAGCAGGCCGCGGCGCTCATCCGACAGGAACTCAATCGCCATCGAGGAAAGTGGTCCCCGATCTTCCTCATTCCGACCGACTCCGTCGAGCTACGGATGGCGATGTACGCGCTCGGGGCGCGTAATACGGAGACGCACGTCGCGCAGTCGCTCGGCGAAGTCGCGCCAAAACGCGGCGTCGTGATCCCAACCTTCCTCCCCGAGACGGGGTAACGCGCCGACGCGAACGCTTCGCGTCGGTTCGCATTTTACGCGTCGGCGCGCTTTTTTTACGCCGTGGGCTCGGCGCGGGATTTTTTGGATTTAAAGTTAAGTCGCGCCGGCGCTTTGTCGATAATTATGGCGGTTATTTGCTTTATGCAGATAAGCAATCGTGAAAGAAATCCTGAAAAGACGCTTTGAAGGAAACGATCTCGGATACCGGAACTTAACGGGGACGGAACGGCTGTAACTTATGTCCAGATTGTCGAATCATCGGCGTTTTGTCCAGGAAGTCGCGTTGTGCGACGCGCATTTATCCAGCGCGCGCAGAGCGGACTAGACGATACAACAGAGCAAGGACGCAGAAATGAGAAGAATAGGGAGACGCGCTTTCATGGCGCGGGCGGCGGCGTTGGTCGTCGTCGGCGCGCTGGAAGGATTCCGGACCGCCTACGGGGCCTCCGCTCCATCCGTACTCGACTCGGAACGGCTCAAACTCGAGCTGAGAGTCACGACGCGAGAGCAGGCCGCCTACGTCGAAGACGTGGTCAAGAAGGCTAAGGCCGGAACGTTACCGCCGAAGATCCTCGTCGCGGCATATCGCTATGCGATGCGTTACGAGGCGAGTCGGCGACCCCTGTATTTCAAACTCTGCTTGGAAACGCTCGCGAAACGAGCGGGGCTTAGGCTCAAGTTCCTCTCCTTCTAGCTCTATAAAGCGTCGCGTCGATTCGCGTCGCTATATAAAACGACCTGGCTGCGGCACGCTTTCGAGCGCGCTGCGGCGAGGTCTGTTTTTTTGCAGCCGACGTTCGCAACGCCGACCGTCGTAACTCTCTAAATCACAAGCGTTTATGCGAGGACTTTCAGCCTTGCGGGAGCGCGACGTTCTCAAACTTCGAACGGAGATACTGGGCGCGGAACGTCGCCTCTTCCTCAAGATCGAGCGCGTTCGCGTCGACGATTCGAACGATATGCGCCGGCTGGACGCCGACGAGCGCTTCGTCGATGATGGTGCGCGTCGATTCGTCGAGGATCCCCATTTCTGCGCCAAGGCGTAGCGAGGACAAGAGTCGGGACGCTTCTTCCATCGAGGTCATGCGCGCCGTCTGCAAGAGCCCCAGGGAACGAGAGCATCGATCGAGGAGCCCTTCTTTGTTCCGTTCCATCACGGTTTGTCGCGCCTTACGCTCGTAGTTCACGACGCCGCGGATGATGCACGAAAAGAGTTCGATGATACGCTCTTCCGAGAGCCCAAGGGTCCGACGAGTGCTGACCTGGAAGAAGTCGCCGCTCAGACGCTTGATCCGGTCGACGGGAAGAGAACAGGTCCCGCAGACGCTGGACATGGCGCAGTTGAGCTGCTTGAGGCTCTCGAACGTCTTCGAAATTTCCTTCGTCTCCATCAGCGCCGGAAGATGGAGCACGACGCTTGCGTGAAGGCCGGTGCCAACGTCGGAAAGGTTCGCTGAAAGGTACCCGTACTTCTCGTCGAACGCGTAAACGAGCGCCGACTCGAATGTGTCGTCGATGACGTTGACGGCGTTCCATAGCTCGTCGAGCGCAAAGCCGCCGGACATCTCCTGGAAGAGAAGGTGGTCGACCGCGTTGACGCTCACGCTGAATTCTTCGTTGTTCTTGAGGAAGAGCGCACGAGGATTGCGCGAGTCGACGAAATCCTGGTTGATCAAATGGCGTTCGCGGAGGATCTGGAAATCTTCTTCGCCAAAATCGGCGACGTCAAACCATGTCGTTTCCTCGACCGGAAAGAGTTCTTCCGTAGCCTGGCGAACCGTCTTCTTAACGCTTTCAAGATCAAGATCGGTCGCCCTGCCGCAAAAACTGTAGCCCGCAAGATTGCGGATGAGCTGGATTTGAGAAGAAATTACAACGTCGGAGTCCGGACCGGCCTTTCTGAGCCATGTTGCCGGCTCGCGAGTCAAATCGTCAAGTTTCACGATAATAGCTCCTTTCCAAGCATCGACGCGCCGCCAGCGGTGCGCGTCTCGTTCCGTTAACCGCGCGAACGTTACGTTCGCGATCGCCCGAAGTTCCGATACTCAAAGTATAACTTTTCGAATCGTCAAGGCAAGCGTTTCCTGGCGCCCCTTATTCGAGCGCCCCTCGATCGTCGTCGCGTCGACGTTGCCGTCTGCATGACGCCATTTCGATTATAGCAGATTTGCGCAAAGAGCAATTAGAAGAGTTCTGATATAATTTTGAGGGGCGCGTTTCGACCGCGTTTTTACGATTCGCGTGCAAAAATTAAAAAAATCGCAAGTTTAAGCGTTCTGTGGCAACGTTCTTGCACATACATATTTTGTCGCTCGACGACTTCGTCGCGTTGGCAAAATCATGACAAAATCTGAAAATCTGACACTTAGACGCGTCGCGCGGCGTTCGCAACCGCGTTCGACGCGACTCAACAGGGTGAGGCGAATATGAAAACCGCAACGAAGCCATTCCGTTTTTTAACGCTTTTGAGTTCCCTGATCGTCGTCGCGATCCTGAGCGCGAGCGCGGCGCTTTACGGTCAGAGTCTTTTCCAGTTCGGGCCATCGAACGCGTCCTCGAACGCCGTCGGCCGCGGCGATATCCCGCCGCTCCAGAGCGACGCCGCGATTCGACCGACCTCGACGACCGACCGCGTCGTCGCGCAACAGGCCGCTCAGAACGACGTCTCGGCGCGACTCGCCGAACTCATGCCCGAAGAGCGCGTCGCCGTCCAGCTCTACGCGGGCCGCAATAAGAGCATCGTGAACGTCTCGACCCTCGAGACGCGCCGTCACTTCTTCACGCAGGAGATCTCCGAAGGGTGCGGCAGCGGCGTCGTCCTTAACAAGCAGGGCGTGATCCTGACAAACTTCCACGTCGTTCGCGATACCTCGAAGATCTCCGTCACCCTCTTTAACGGCGAAACGTACGAAGCGAAAACGATCGGCGTCGACCCGAATACCGACGTGGCGATCGTTAAGGTCGACGCGCCTCAGGACGAGCTCTTTCCCGTCGAGTTCGGGGACTCCTCAGAACTCCTCGTAGGACAGACCGTCTACGCGATCGGCAACCCCTTCGGTCTCGAACGAACGATGACGAAAGGGATTATCTCGAACCTGAACCGCTCGATCTCGAGTCCCCAGCAGTTCCGTCAGATTAAGGGCGTCATCCAGATCGACGCGGCGATCAACCCCGGCAACTCGGGGGGCGCGCTCTTTGACACGAAAGGGCGCATGATCGGCATGAACACGGCGATCGCGAGCCACGTCGGCGAAAACTCCGGCGTCGGGTTCGCGATACCGGTCAACACGATTCACAGGATCGCAACCGTACTCCTGGAGAAGGGCGAGATCGTTCGCGGGGACGCGGGCGTCGTGCAAGTGACGGAGACGGATAACGGGCTCATCCCGACGCTCATCGACGAAGGGGGCGCCGCCGACGTCGCGGGTCTGCGCGGTGGAAAAATCGTCATCTCGATCAGAGAACGGGACGGGTTCCGATACCAGGCGCAGCGTCAGGTTCGGCCCGAGGGAGGATTCGACCTCATCGTAGGGGTCGACGGTCAGCCGATTAAGACCGGCGAAGAGTTCATCACGGCTGTCGAAGAGCACGAGCCGGGCGAAACCGTGATCATCAACGTGATACGTGACGGCCGCGCGCTCGAGCTGCCCGTGGTCTTGGATTGACGACGACGCGGCTCATGCTCTCGCCGCGCGTCGATTGGGGCGTCCCCGCGAAGGGGACGCCCCTTTTTTTTTCGATAAGAGGACGCCGGAATAAGAAAATCTCTCTTGCGTTTTTAAGCGGATTTCGCCACGGTGGGGCGTCGGCAGTTTTTTTTTCGTAAGGTTCCGGATATGAGAAACGAGCAAGCTTGGCGTCGCGCTTCCGCGACGAACGCAAGAGCGTCGCGCGTCGCGTTTTGCGTCGCGGCGGCCGCGATCGCGCTATGCGTCGCGGCGTGCGTCGGGTGCGCCTCAGGCGTCGCGCCGGGGGGTAACGCCGTCGCGGTCGGCGCCTACGAGCCGGACCAGCCTAATCCGCTCTTCGTCGAAACGCAGGACGCCGACGCGCTGTGGGATGCGATCGTCGACGTCGTCGACAACTATTTCATCATCGACGTCGAGCAGCCGATGCGAACCTACGAGCGCTACGACTCGACCGGTCGGCGGTACCTCTATCGGACCGAGGGTCGCCTCGAAACAAAGCCGTCGATTATGGGCGGCGTTCAGGAACCCTGGCGCCAGAACCGCGCGGAGGGCGCCAATCGATGGTTCGCGACCTTCCAGACGGTGCGTTCGAGCGCCGTCGTCCGCGTCGTGCCGGAAGGGGAAGGGTTCTTCGTTTATCTCTCGGTCTTCGATGAAATTGAGGACATGCCGCGCCCGATGGGCGCAAGCGTTGGCTACAATCTGAAATTCCGCGACGACGTCTCGCAGCTCTCGTCGCCGGTCGGGGAACGCGCGAAATCAAAGGGGTGGATCCCCGTCGGCCGCGACGACGATCTTGAAAGACGCATGATGAATGAACTCGCCTGGCGCGTCGGAACGCCGCGTACCGTTATCCACGCGGGCGTCGACTCTGATCTCGTACCGTAGCGGCGCCCTTTATCTGAAAAACGGGCCCTGCGGCCCCGGACCCGGACCTGGCCCTGGACCCGCGGCGTCGCGTCGACGCCGTTCGAGCGTCCTGATCGCCTCGGCGTCCCCAAGCTCCGCCGACTGACGCAGGAGTTGCAAGCCCTTTTCGACGTCGCGTTCCACCCCGATTCCGCCGTAGTAGCAGTCTCCTAGCGCGAAGAGCGCGGGCGGATAGTTTTCATCGGCGGCACGCTGGAAACGTTCGACCGCCTCTTGCGCGTTGCGTTCGACTCCAAACCCGTCTCTCAGGCAGATCCCAACGCTGAAGATCGCTGGAACGTGGCCCGTCGCCGCGGCGCGTTCGAAGAATTCAAAGGCCGTCGCCGAATCGCGTTCGACCCCTTGGCCCTCCGCATAACATTCCCCCAGCGCGTGGAGCGCGTCGGCAACGTTCAAGTCGGCGGCGCGCTGGAACCACCGAACCGCCTCTTCGGCGTTGCGTCTCACGCCGCGACCGTCTTTGAGGAACCGCCCATAGCGCCCCATGGCTTCGGGTATCCCCGCCTCCGCGGCGCTCTTGAAGAGCTCCGCCGCGCGCGTAAAGTTCCGCTTGATCCCCTCGCCGTTGAGAACGCAAAGCGCGAGCCGGTACGTCGCGACCGGATCGCCCGCGTCGGAAGCGCGTTTGTAATGCTGAACCGCCTTCTGGCGATCTTGCGCGACCCCGCGGCCATGGTAAAACGCGTCGCCGAGACGCAGGAACGCTCCCTGATTCTCCGCGTCCGCCGCGCGCTGAAACCATTCGAAAGCGAGCTCGTCGTTCTGCTCGACTCCGTCACCGTCGGCGTAGAGATCGCCGAGTCGTAGCGCGGCGTCGGCGTTCCCCTCTTCGGCGGCGCGCTCGAAATACTTCGCCGCTCGCGCGCAATCGGGCTCGACGTCGTCTCCTTTCTCAAAGATGACCCCGAGGCGATAGACGCCGTCGGGGACCCCTTCTTCATCGGCGCGTTCGAAGTATTCGATCGCTTTCTCGACGTCTTTCTCGACTCCGTCCCCGTCGGCGTAGCGGCGCCCGAGTTCGACGAGCGCGCGCGGTATCCCTTCCTCGGCGGCGCGTTCAAGAAATCTCGCCGCCTTCGTGAAATCTTGCTTGACGCCGTTCCCGTCGGCGTAACGTCGTCCTAGTTCAAGGAACGCTTCGGGTACTCCCGCGTTCGCTGCGCGTCGAAACATGCGGACCGCCTGCTGCGGATCCTGCTCGACCCCGTCGCCGTGTTTAAGGCATAGTCCGAGCCGGTACATCGCGTCGACGTCGCCCGATTCCGCGGCGTCTTTGCAGGCTAGAAACTTATCTCGAGAGTCTGCGACGTCCTGCTGCGAATGATCATTCTCTGGATTCATAACGCCACCCTCCGGGGACTCGACGAGTCGACAGTTTCACGCTCCGACTATTCGACCCTTTCTCAGTTGAAGTAAAAGACCCTGTTCGCCTTACGCTCAGGCGCGGGCTTCGCGGGCTCGTCGGAGTAACCGAGCGCGCAGTGTCCAATTCCGATATAGTCCCCTTCGACGCCGAGGTCCTTTAGGAACGACTGGTATTCGGGCGTCTCAAATTCCTCGCGCGCGCGGTGGATCCAGCATGACCCGAGCCCGAGAGAATGCGCCGCGAGCATGAGGTTGCCCATAACGAGGCTGCCGTCGTAGACGGCGGTGGCGCAGCTTTTGTCGGCGAGGACAAGGAGAACGACCGGCGCCCCGTAAAAGGGATCGAAACCTTTCTCCCAGCCTCCGATTTTGCAGTTATCCTCCGAGAGCTTCTTGAGGAACTCCTTGTTCGTGATAGCGACGACGATCGGCGACTGCTTGCCGCGACCGCTCGCGGCGTAGATTCCCGCCTCGATGACCTGGTCGATCAGCTCTTTTTCAGGGACTTTCGAGCTGAATTTACGAACGCTCCGGCGTTCTTTCATCGCTTTAATCACTTCATTCATCTTTGATTTCCTTATCGTTGTAATTTTTGTACAAAAATAATCGTCGTTGACCGACGCGTAGAGCGCCGGAGGTTATCGATAGGGCGTCGGATCGGGGACGTTCGCCTCTTCGAAGCCTTTTTTGCGCAGCCGGCACGCTTCGCAGCGACCGCACGCGCGACCCTCCGCGTCGAGGTCGTAGCACGTTCGCGTCAGGGAATAGTCGACCCCCAGGGACGCGCCGAGCTCGATGATCTCCGCCTTCGTGAGACGGAGGAGCGGCGCCTCGATTCTAAGGTCGGTTCCTTCGACGCCCGACTTCGTCGCGAGCGTCGCCATATGGCGGAAGGCTTCGAGATATTCGCCGCGGCAATCGGGGTAGCCGCTGTAATCGAGCTCGTTGACGCCGATCCAGATCTCCTCAGCGCCGCGTGTTTCGGCGAAGGCGAGCGCGAGGGAAAGGAAAATCGTGTTGCGCGCGGGGACATAGGAGGAGGGGATCTTCTTGCCGATCTCCTCGAGGGACGCGTCTCGATCGAGTTCGACGTCGCGGTCGGTGAGCGAGCTGCCCCCGAAGAGGGAAAGGTCGATTGGAAAGATCAGGTGTTCCGCGACCTCATTGGCGCGCGCGACCGCCTCGGCGGCGTGGAGCTCCCAGACGTTGCGTTGGCGGTAGTTGATCGTGAGCGCGTGGACTTCGCGCCCTTTCGAAGTCGCGAGCGCGCAGACGGTCGACGAATCGAGTCCGCCTGAAAGTAAAACAACGCATTTTTTCATAGATCGGTTTCCCCTTCCGGCTGTCCGGAAATAAGTTCGTCGACGCTTGGCATCTTCGAGTCGACAAAGTCCTGTTCCTCATCCTCCAGGTCGTCTTCGTCGACCGTCTCGTCGAGGGGGTAGGAGATCTGGAACGGGTTCGGGATGAAATCGGGGAAGAGGCGGAGCATCGGATCGTCGGGGTCCGGCGCGGGCGGCTCGAAGCGACCCGGAACGTCCGCGACGAGCTCGAAGTCGTCGACGCCGTTAACGTCGAAAGGCTGTTCGACGATCGTCGAATCCTGGGAAGTGGGCGCGTCGATCGCGAAGGAAGAGCTATCGTTCGGATCGGAAAGGACGGCGCCGAGCAAATCGGGGATGACGATCTCGCCCTTGCATTTAGGACAACGAACGCGCCGATGCGCCGTTGCGGAGTCGGCGGTCAAGGGCGCTCCGCAATTCGAGCAATTAAACTTCATTTTCATTGTTAGGCCTGACTCGTCCGCAAGTCGCGAGGACGACGGACGGTTGGACGACTGCCGCCGCGCGCGGCGTCAAGGGGGATCGTAGCCTCCTTTGCTGAAGGGATGGCAACGGAGAATTCGCCAGAACGTCTTGAGAAGTCCGAGAATGATCCCATGCTTGCGAAGAGCAAGGATGCAATATTGGCTGCACGTCGGCGTGTAGCGACAATGGGGTCCGAGCATCGGACTCACGGCGACCTGATAGAACCTCGCGGAGGCGATAAGCGCGTTGAGCAGGAGTCGCCGCGGCGCTTCCAGAACTCTCGCAAGGCGCGCGAGGACGCGCCGGGAACAGTTCGAATGATCGAGTGCGTCGTTCATGAGCGTTCGCCGTCCGTTTCGGGCGCGCGCGACGCGCGACGGTTCGAAACGTCCGTCGCTTTACGCGCGGCGCGGCGCGCAAGGGAGAGGAACTCCGTCGCGACCTCCGAATAGCTCGGAAAAGGGTCTTGACGACGCGGAATCGCGATGAAGTCGAACCCTTGCGGAAAGTCGTAAAACTGAAGACGAAACGCTTCCCTGATCAGTCGTTTCCAACGATTGCGCAAGAACGCCTTCTTGACGACCCTTTTGGAGACGGAGATTCCCAGTCGCGCGGGTCGGTCGGGCGCGGTCGGCGCGCAGCATACGGCGAGCGCGCCGCTCGAGACGCGAACGCGAAACCGATAGACGCGCCGAAACTCGTTCTCAAGCTTCAGGCGACGCGACCTGTCGAGCCGATAGCTCGGTTTCTCGCCGTCCGTCATTCCGCGATCTCTTCGAGTTCGTACGCGTCAAAACCGACGTCGTCGTCTCCGAAGTCGAGTTCGTCCGCGTCAGACGCGTCGTCGTCTCCGAAATCGAGATCGTCCGCGTCAGAGGCGTCGTCTTCGAAATCGAGATCGTCGGCGTCAAAGGCGTCGTCTTCATCGACGTCGCCTTCCTCGTCGAGGTCCTCTTCGACGTCGGCGTCATCGTCGTCGAACGGCTCGTGGGGGACGATCGCGATGGCGGCGCTAGGGTCGTCGACGACCTCTTGGATCGCGTCCATGATCTCCTGAGGATAGTTGCCGACGACTTGGCCGACGACCTTACCCTGGTAGAAGATTCGGACGTCGGGGATCGGTCCGACGCCGTAGTCGATCGCAAGATCGGGGCTGTCGTCGGTGTCGATCATGGCGAACGCGACGCCGTCTTCCTCAAAGTAGCCCGCCAGGAGCGGGAGTTTCGCTTCGAGCGCGCGGCACGGGGGGCACCAGACGGCGCCGAACTTGACGACGACGAAATCGTTCGCCTGGAGAAGATCGGCGAGATCGTCCTGCGTTTCAACGACCGAGATTTCGCCGGGCTCGACGTCAAGCGTGAAGCCGTCGGAGGTCGGGAAACCAAGGACCGCGTCGGGGTCGATCGGGAAGTTCTCGTCAAAGACGATCTCGTCTTCGGAACTCGTCGCCTCGGCGAGCGCCTCGACAGGATCGTCGACGACGGCGGGCTCGGCCACTTCTTGACGGAGACTTTCAACCGCGTTCGCAATGACTTGCGGACGGTTGCCAAGCGTCTGGAGGTATTGACGACCGTCGTAGAAGATACGCGTATCGGGAATTGGTCCAACGGCGAGGGATTGTGCGAGCTCGGGGAGCGCGTCGACGTCGACGCGCGCGAAGGAAGCGCTCGACGCGGCGAAATGGCCCGCGATTTTATCGAGTTCAGGGTCAAGCTGCTGGCAGGGTCGGCACCATTCGGCGCCGAACTTGACGACGGCGATTTCAGCGTTCTCGATGAAATCCTCGAACGCCTCCGCCGATTCGAGCATGACGACGTCGCCGGGCTGCGCGGCGGAGTAATTGACGGAGTTGGACGCCCGCTTCGCCGGTTTGCTGGGGTCTTCAGATCGTCGGCAAGCGAAGACGCATAGCGCCGTGACGCCGAGGACCAGCAAGAAGAATAGTTTCGTGCGGTTCATAACAGCTCCTTTCAGGTGGATGCGTCGGCGCGCGTCGCTGCGACGCGTCGACGACTTTTGGGTATGTGCGCCGAACTTGACGAGGCGACCGGCGGTTCCAGGTCGTAAAATTCCTCGTCGCTCGGAATATTTGTCTTCTTCGCGAACTTGCGCGTCGTAACGCGGTTCGCTTCCAGAACTCTCGCAGGGGGCGAGAGTTCTGGAAGCGCCGGAGTGCGGCGCTACGGCGCGATCTATCGAGTCGCTAATTCGGTTTCGCGACGTCCGTCATTCCGCGTCCACGTCGAGATCGTCGACCCGCGCGAACGCGATCCCGTCCTTCTCAAAGTAACCCGCTAAGAGGGGGAAATTTGTTTCGAGAACGCGGCTTTCGGGACGTCGGGGGTCGAGAAACTCGACGACGGTGATATCATGCGCATCGGTAAACTCGTTTAAATCATCCTGCGTTTTAAGGAGCGTGACTTTGCCTGGCTTCGCGTTGATCTTGAAGCCGTACGTGGCCGACAGGAATTCCGGTGCGTTGTAAGGGACTGTGTGGACGGAGATCTGATGCCGTTTGCGTAACTCGTCGATCTCTTCCTGCGTAATAATGCGCTTGGCTCCGCCGGACTGCGCGAGGATCATGGCGATCTCCTCGGACGTCGGGGATTTCGGCGCGGGGTTCATTGCGGCTACGGGATCATCGACGACGTCCTGAATAACGTCCATGATCTCCTGTGGATGGACGCCAAGGACCCGGTGTGCGAAGATGGGCCGCGCCAAGAAACCGCCGAAATTGGCCGGGTTACGGTAGAAGACGACGGTACAGGGTAATGGACCTGGGTAGAACGCAGACCTAATATCGGGGTTTTCGTCGAGATCGACCCGCGCGAACCCAATCTCGTCCTTCTCAAAGTAGCCCGCTATGAGGGGGAATTTCGTTTCGAGGGTGAGGCTTGCGGGGCTCTCGTCGTCAACATACTGAACGACGGAGATCTGATGCGCAGCGCGAAACTCTTCGAAATCCTCCAGCGCTTTAATGGCCGTGACTTCTCCGGGCTCCGCGTCGATCTCAAAGTCTTCCGCGGGCGTCAGGAATTCCAGCGGGACGTCGGCTACGGTTGGCACGCACGGTACGCCGGGTCCAAAATTGATTTCTTCCCCAGCGTTGTCAAACGCGGTCGCATCGCCGGGCTCCGCGTCGATCTCGAAGTCGTCCGGCGCGACTTCAGGGGCTTCGATGGCGTCGTCGATCTGCGACGCGGCGTTAGGGGTTGAGATAACGTCGTCCGGCTGCGGCGACGCCTTCGGTTTGGGGTGCGCCAACGAGGCATAGCGCGGCGCTGAGGGCCAGTATTAGACATTGCGAGCGGTTCATTGCAGTCCCTTTCGGGGTAGCGCGCCGGACGCGTCCCATGCGACGCGCCGGCGTCTTATGGGGGGGGTTACGCTCCGAACTTACCGAGGCGATCGGCGTGCGCCATCGCGAGCGGCATGAGGTAGAGCGCTCGGAAGTGGCCAAGGCCGCCGAAGTTATTCGCTTCGGTCTCGCCAAACTTCTGGCACGAGTCGGTCCGACAGATCTTGGAATAGATCAGGGTCGGGACCGGATGGAAGGAGTGCGAAGCCATCTTCGCCGGAGTGCTGTGGTCGCCCGTGACGACGATGCAGTCCTTCTCGCCGAGGAGACCGGTGATACCGGGCAGGACGCGGTCGAGCTCTTCGACCATCTTGCGTTTCGCTTCGAAATCGCCGTCTTCGCCGCGGCTGTCCGTGTACTTCCAGTGGAGGAAGAAGAAGTCGTACTTATCCCAATTCTCCTTGAGGACTTCGACTTCTTCGTCAAGGTTCGTGGGGTTGCCGACGAGGTCCATGCCCGCGAGGCTCGCGAGGCCCTTGTACATCGGGTAGACCGCGATCGCGGCGGCTTTCAGGCCGTAGAACTCTTCGTAGCTCGGAAGGTTCGGCTTCGTCGCGAAACCGCGCATCGTGAGGCAGTTCGCTTTAGGCTGATCCTTGAGGATCGCGCAAGCCTGGTTGAAGAATTCCTTCGCGATTTGTGCTGTTTTTTCGCTCGCGGGGTCCTTGGCGACGGGGTCAAGGGGCGCGGCGCCGGTGCGCTGCGGATCGGTGTCCAAAACGTCGCCGCCGAGCCCTTCGCCGCGGAAAACCACGACGAAACGGTGCTCTTTGACCGGCTCGACGAAGACTTCGACGCCAGGGATCTTCACCGCCTTCAGGAGTTCAACGACTTTCGTGCTCTCTTCTGTCGGGATACGGCCCGCTCGACGGTCCGTGATGAGCCCCTGATCGTCGACGGTGCAGAAGTTGCAGCGGACGCAAACGTCCTGAGGGGTGATCGGAAAGGCAATGCCTGCCGCTTCGAGAACTCCTCGACCGATCTGGTAAACGAGAGGATCGTACCCGAACATCCCGAGGTGGCCGGGGCCGCTGCCGGGCGTAATCCCTGGCAGGATGGGGGTGGACATGCCGCTCACGCCTTTCGCGGCGAGCGCGTCGAGGTTCGGGGTGTTCGCCGCTTCAAGTTCGGTGGGGCCGCCCGGCTCGAGCGGGAGACCGCCGATACCGTCGGAGACAACCATAACAATTTTGCCGCCGCTGTCGCTCTTAAGGGACTGGATCAGTTCGTGGAATTCCATAGTGCACTTCCATTTATAAGTATGCGTTTTTGTATAATTCGTCGCGCTTCAACGCGCACGAGACGCCCTCGATCGCGACGCGCGAGCAGAGACGACGTCGCGCCAAAATCGACTCGCGAGGGCGATTTCGACGTCCGTTTAATTCTACCAATCTTTAATCCGCGCGTCCAGTAGCTAAAGCGCGTTCAGAATATGGGAATTCGACGCTCTGCCCGGCGCTGGAAAAGGTGCGTAAAACGCGTATAATGATTCGACCGCGAGGGGCTTATGAGCCCCGGAGTCATCAATTTGAGGCAATTCTAATGAGTAAGAGATTATTAACGGGTCTTCAGCCGAGCGGCGAGCTGACCATTGGCAATTACGTCGGTAGTATCAGACAGGTTATCAACTATGAAAAGGAATATGAAACGTTCCTTTTTGTACCGGATATGCACTCGATAACGGTTCCGCAGGACGCGGAGACGCTCCATCGGCGCGTGCGTGAAATTGTAGGAATGTACATCGCGTGCGGCGTTTCCCCTGAAACGAATCATATTTACATCCAGTCTGAAATTCCGGAGCACGCCAATCTCTCGTGGATCCTCGAATGTCAGGCCTACATCGGCGAACTCTCAAGGATGACCCAGTTTAAGGCGAAAACGACGGGTAAGAGGGAAATCGGATGCGGACTCTTCACTTATCCCGTACTCATGGCGGCGGATATCCTCCTCTATAACGCCGATTACGTGCCGACCGGAATCGACCAGAAGCAGCATGTGGAATTATGCCGCAACCTCGCGCAGCGATTCAACTCGAAATATGGCGAAACGTTCGTCGTGCCCGAGCCCCTCATTCCGAAGGTCGGCGCGAAGATAAGGGACCTGCTCCATCCTGAGAAGAAGATGAGTAAGAGCGCGGAGAATCCGAAGGGCTCCATCTTCCTCTCCGACCCTGAAAAGTCGATCCGCAAAAAGATCATGAGCGCCGTCACCGACTCCGACACGAAGGTCTACTTCGACGAAGAGAAGAAGCCGGGCGTCTCCAATCTCCTCACGATCTACGCGTGCTTCGCCGACGTCACGATTCAGGAGGCGGAGGAACGATTCGCCGACGCGCGATACGGCGACCTCAAGAAGGAAGTCGCGGAAGTCGTCGTGACGAAACTCATGGAGTTCCAGAGTCGCTTCAAGGAGGTCATGCAGTCGGGGATCGTCGACGAGACGCTCGACCGCGGACGAGAATTCGTACGACCGATCGCGGAAGAGACTTACGACAAGGTCCGTCGGCTCGTCGGTCTCGGGCGAGTCTGACGAAGGGCGCCGCACAATAGGACGAACCCGTAGAAGACGCGCGTTTTTCTCAAGAACGCGCGTCTTTTTATATTCTTGGAGAAAAATTGGCGCGGAATGTGCAACCGTTGATTCGCAACGTTGGCACGATTCAGGAACAAGAGAGAAGGGGAGGGGCCTATGGGTTCGATTATACGCGTCTTGGATTCCAAAGGAAAATTGGCGAGTATTCATGTCGTCGAACGTCGACCCTGGCGCGAGCCGATCGGGAAATATCGCGTCCAACGCGCCACACGAGCCTCGATCTCCGTTGCGAGCAGCCTTTCTCAGCGTTACGCGCGCTATTCGTACCTTCGGGAGCAGCTTGCGCTCAACGCGGAGCGCACCGGCGTGAACCTTGTCGATTCGGAACGAACGCGCCATATTCTCGAGGGCGAGCCGGTCGTGCGCGCCGTCGAGTCGACGCTCTTCAACGAACCGGTGATCGCGACGACCGTCAGCGGTTGGTCCGGGGGCCACGCGAACCCTGACGCGGCGAAGTTCGGCAAGACGCAGATTCCGGCGTTCTGGACGAACGACCGCTTCATGTTCGAGGTCTCCGACGTTCTCGCGGACCCGAACGCGCAGTGGCGCCGCCAGGAGGACCCCGGCCCGATCTCCGCCGACGGAACGGCGCCCGACCGGTATTACTGCGTCGAGGAGCGTTACGGAGTGCCGATCCGCGTCGTGGCGGACCTCGTCGACAACGAGCTGCGTTGCGTCACCGCCTTTCCGGACTATCGCGGTAAATTCTCCGTTCGCGACGAGGACAAGAGCGGCGAAAATTTCTCCGTAAAATAGCGCCCTATCTACAAAAAAAGGGCCCTTTCCATCGGAAAAGGCCCTATGTATCGTTCGGATCGCCGAATCTCTCTTAGAATCCGAAATCGATATCGTCAAGGTCGACCGGCTCGGCGTCGATACGTTCAATCTCTCGCGCTTTGCCGTGGACGTCGAGACCTTCGATATAGACGGCGCGGAATGGTCGCGCGGGGCAGATGAACTCGCAGCCGCCGCAGCCGACGCATAGCTCGAGGTCGGGCTCAGGAATCGTGAGCGTTCCCTTATAGGGGACCATGCGCAGCGCCTGGGTCGGACAGTGTTCGGAGCACGCTCCGCAGCTTGTCTCTTGCGCGTAAACGATGCAGTTCTCGAGGATAAAGACGACCTGGCCCGTCTGAACGCGGCGCTTCTTCTCCAGCTCGAGGGGCTTAATCGCGCGGGTGGGGCATACTTCGCCGCAAATCGTGCAGTCGTAGTTGCAGAATCCGTGCGTGAAGTCAAGGCGCGGCTGCATGAAGCCCTTGAGACCATTTTCGAGCCCGCAAGGCTTGATCACGTGCTGAGGGCAGTGCGTGACGCAGAGGTGGCATCCGACGCATCGGCGTTCAAAATTGTGGCGCGACTTGGCGCCAGGCGGGACGCTCGTGCGCTGACGCTTATAGGGCGTGAGGCCGTAATCGTCCGGCTTCTCGGGGTCGGCGGGGAGCGGTATCGGGGCGTCGTTCGACGCGGCGGAGGAACTCGGATCGTCGCCGAGCGCGACGCTCGTGATCGCGGCGGTCGTCGCGGCGAGCGAGAGCGCGATGAAGTCGCGCTTACCGCGGTCGAAACCTTCAAGTTCGCGAAGAACGGTCGCCTTTTCCGCTTCAAGACGCTCTTTTTGTTCCTGCTCAGCGACCTCTTTCTTCGCGTCCTCGTCGGTCATCGGCGCGCGACGCCGCGGACCGTAGAAGAGCGCGTCCACCTTGCACGCGGAGAAGCAGTCGAAGCAGACGACGCAGCGCGTCGCGTCGACCGTCATATTCTTCGTATCGATGCAGGAGCTTTTGCATCGTTTCGCGCACATACCGCACTTGATGCATTTTTCCTTATCGATTTGCGTCCCGAGGCGCGACCGGCACGCGAGCGCGCCGAGAATCGTTCCGACGGGGCACACCGAGTTGCAGTAGAGTCGTCCCCAGCCGCCCGCGAAGATCAGGACGACGAAGAAGGAGACAACGCCCGTGACCAGCGCGCCGATACTCTCCGGACGGAGCGTGACGTAGTAGAACTTGTCGTAGACGTCGCGCGCTTCGTAAAATTTGAAGAGCGCGTTGTTCGCAACCGTCACGATCGGCTTGAAGACGTTGACCGAAATGCGACCAAAAATGCTGTAGGGTTCCAGGAGCGCGAAGTAGGCGCCGCCAATGAAGGTCGAGGCGAGCGCGAGGATGAGGAACGCGTTGCGGACCGCTCGCGGGTTCTCCATATATTTATAGTTTCGGAGGGGCGGTCGCCGGCGTTTGATCGGTTTCGCGGGCTTCTTCGCGCCTTCGGCGGCTTTCGTGGCCGTCTTGGGGAGCGGGACGCGCGAGAAGAAGCGAACGACGTGGCGACCGAAAAAGGAGAAAACGTCCTGGAGGATCCCCAGGGGACAGATAATGGAGCAGTAGACGCGTCCGAAGGTGCGCGTCGCGATGAAGAGGACCGCGAAGGCGATCCAGCTTCCGGCGAGGAGCGCCGGGATGAACTGGATTTTCGGAATCGCGGAGATCCAGTTCAGGAACGCGAGCTGATCGACGTGAGCTTCCGCATTTTCTTTCCAGATGAGTTTCGCGACCCGGGTAGGAAGCTCAAGCGTGTAGCCGCTAAGGTCGACGAAGAAGAGCACGGTCGCCGTGAGCACAAAGACGGCGATGAGGATTCGCAGAACGCGAAGAAATCGGTAGCACATATCGGTTGGTTTCTTGACGCAGAGAGGCGCGAGCGCCGGCGAGCGATATTATAAAGAATCGCCGGACGTTCGCGAAAGGAACGTCCGGCGCTTCGTAACGGATACGCCGCCGAATCGCGAAAATCGGCGGTTCAACGTTCCAGATCAGATGCGGATCCGCTGAGGATTGAGTCCGTCGAGCGACATCGAGCCGATATTCATCTCTTCGCCCATCGGCAGATACTTGACGTCCTCAAGTTTCATGTCCGTGAACTGCGAGAAGAACTGCGTCGAAGCCGTGTCGACGGCGACCGGGTCGGTCGACATGAAGAGCGCCTTGACGAGTTCGACGTCGTCTTCGTTACGACCGCGAGGACCGTTCGTCTTCATGATGCGGTACGCGTCGACGATGTTGAGGCACGCCGGCTTATCGATCGTGCAAAGGTCGGCGATACCCTGGTCGAGACCGGCCTGGTGAACCGCGCGGCGGTCCCACACGATCCCGAGGAGGTTCTTCATCGCGATCGTCATGCGCGCGCCGCCGTGATTCTTAAGAATCGGGACGTTGAACCACTTGTCGCAGTCGAGAATCGCCTGGTGAATGAGCACGTCCTTGAGGACGACGGCGTTCGGAAGCTTGTAGGGTCGATAGTATTTTTCATCGTTCCCCGGCATCACGACGGCGCCCGCCTTCTTCGCGGCTTCTTCAATTCCGGAGGAGCGATAGCATCGGCGCCATTCGTCGCAGGTGTGGTCGAAGACGACGATCTCTTTCGCGCCGCAGTCTTTGCAAGCGTTGATGAGCGAGACGACGAGATCGGGGTTCGTATTGCCGGCAAGTTCAGGGCTCGTGTCCCAACCGATGTTCGGCTTGATGACGACCTTGTCGCCGCGTGAGACGAATCGGGTCATGCCGCCGATCGCGTCGATACCCTTAGTGAACATTTCCTCGGGCTCACCGCCGAGGAGCGCGACGAAGTCGACGCTCTTGCCGCCTGCAGCGCCTTCCTGAGCGAGAACGGCGATCTGATCCGCCGCGCAGAGGGTTGTGGTCAGTCCGCCGAGCGCGACGGTCTTCAGGAAGTCCTTACGAGTCATTTTCATGTGATATCCCTTTCAATAGGCGCCGCGCGTTCGACGTCGAACGCAGCGCGCAATGCGGACCGCCATAGAGGACGGCCCAAACAACATTACCCGGGAAGAAGCGTCAAAGCCAGACGCGACGCTCGTTGCCGGACTATCACGTATATAAGTTTATCGAACGCTAATATTGACGTCAAGCTAGCGTCGTTATTTTTTAGAGGAGCTTTTTGAGTTCTTCCGCTTTATCGGTTCGTTCCCACGTGAAGTAATTATCGGCGGAAATTCCGACGTTCTTTTCCCACCCGTAATCGGCGCCGGTGCGTCCGAAGTGGCCCCCGAAGGAGGTGATCTCGTAGATCGGACGACGCAGTTCGAGCGCCTCGATCAATCCTCGCGGAGAGAGTGGGAAGAGGTCTCTAATCGCTTCGGAGACTTTTTTCTCGTCGACGCGACCCGTCGAACCGAGGTCGACGAGGACGCTCAGGGGCTCCGCGATTCCGATCGCGTAGGCGAGCTGAATCTCGCAGGTCTCCGATAGGCCCGCCGCGACGACGTTCTTCGCGATATACCGCGCCATATACGCGGCGCTGCGGTCGACCTTCGTCGGGTCCTTACCGGAGAACGCGCCGCCTCCGTGGCGAGCCCAGCCTCCGTACGTGTCGACGATGATCTTACGGCCCGTGAGACCCGCGTCCCCATGGGGACCGCCGACGACGAACTTACCCGTCGGGTTCACGTAGTATTTGATCTTGTCGTCGACGAAATTCTCGGGAAGGCAGGGTAGAATCGCGTTCTCGAGAATCCATTCTCGAATCGTCCCCTGACCGACGTCGGGGGAATGCTGGGTCGAGACGACGACGGAATCGACGCGAACCGGTTTGTCGCCCTCATATTCGAGCGTGACCTGGCTCTTCGTGTCGGGGCGGAGCCAGGGGACCGCTTTCTTGAAGCGGAGGTCGGCGAGACGACTCGTGATGCGATGCGCGAGCGCGATCGGGAGGGGCATGAACTCGGGCGTCTGGTTGCAAGCGTATCCGAACATGAAACCCTGGTCGCCGGCGCCGACGTCCTTCGAGCCGTTCGCGTCGACTCCAAGCGCGATATCCGGACTCTGCTTGTCGAGCGTGAGGAGCACGGCGCATGAATCCGCGTCGATTCCGTAAGCGACGTCGGTATACCCGACGCGTCGGATCGCGCCGCGAACGATTTCCTGGTAATCGATCTGCGCTTTCGTGGTGATTTCGCCCGCGACGACCGCCATTCCGGTCGCGACGAGCGTCTCGCACGCGACGCGACTATTCGCGTCTTGCGCAAGGCACGCGTCGAGAATGCTGTCCGAGATGCGGTCCGAGAGTTTATCGGGATGACCCATTCCGACCGCTTCGCTTGTAAAAAATCTTCTAGACGTCATGAAAACTCCTTGACGACGCGTAGCGTTTGCTTCTGTAAAAAAGGGGCCGCGCGCCGAAAATATTATCGAGGGAGATACGCGACTGCTTTCCCTTGAGCGGCGATTTCAAGGCGCTGCGCCGGCGCCGCCCACTAAATCCCCGACATTATAGTTCATCCGACTACCGGCGCAAGCGCCGACATGCAAGAGGTTGGGGTTATAGCAATCTTATCGCCAAAAAGCGCGCGACGACGGCCGGCTTCGGGACTGTTCCGTTTTCATCGCGGCGCTATAATGGCAGATTATATAGGTCGCGCGCGTATGAAGACGCGCCGATCCTCTCCTGACCAAACTGAGATGAGGAAGAAGATGTTATTATTAATCATTCGCTGCATATTTATACTTGCCATGAGCGGCGTCGGGGTCTCGATCGTCCGCGCAGGGATCACGGGCTCGAGCGGCGCGGGCTTGGCGATCTTTTTTCTTCTCGTGCTAGGAGCGGTTGGCGTCATTCTTGCTGATATGGCGTTTCCGAAGAAGAAAATTGAATGGATTTCATCCGTCTATTTCGGACTACTTATTGGGCTCGTGACGACCTACCTCATGCAGCTTGCGCTCGAACCCTTCTTTTCCGACCAGCTCGGGGAAGCGGCGGCGCGCCAGGATTCGCTTCGGCAGCTTGTCACGGCATGTTTACTTATCGTCTTTTCATACGTCGGCGTGAGCTTTATATTACAAACGCGCAATGATTTTAGGTTCATCATTCCGTACGTTGAATTCCAGCGTAACGTCAAGGGCGTGAAACCGTTGATACTCGACACGAGCGTCGTTATCGACGGTCGGATCGCCGACGTCATGGATACGAAAATTATCGACTGTCCCCTCATCATGCCGCGATTTGCGATCATCGAGCTCCAACATATCGCGGACAGTCCCGATCGGAGTCGTCGTACTCGCGGTCGAAGGGGCCTCGATATCCTCAACCGGTTGCAGAATATGCAGGGCGTCGACCTTCAGATCGACGACACGGACCTTGAAGAGTTCGCGAATCAGCCGGTCGACCTCAAGCTCGTCGCGCTCGCGAAGCGCCTTTCGGGTAAGCTCGTCACGAACGACTACAACCTGAACAAGGTCGCGAAGCTCCAGGGCGTCACGGTTATTAACCTGAACGACCTCGCGAACGCGATGCGGCCCGTATTCCTGCCCGGAGAACGCTTCGAAGTCGACATCGTGAAATCTGGGGAAGAACAGGGACAGGGGATCGCGTACCTCGAGGACGGCACGATGGTCGTCGTTGAACAGGGTCGCGACCACATCGCCGCACGCGTCGTCGTCGTCGTGACGAGCGTCTTGCAGACGAGCGCGGGTCGTATGATCTTCGCGCGCTACGATTACACGACGCGGAAGCCTTCGAGCCCGACGATTGTACTCAACAACAATCGCAACTGATCCTAAGACGATATTAAGTTTGACGCAAACGTGTCGCCAATTCCTGAAGGGAGGGACGACGAATGACAAATAGAGTATCCGAGCTATGGGCTGAAATTCTGGAAGCGGAACCGCGGTTTTCACTATCGACATACCTCTTTATTCAGAACGCCATGGTTTACGCGAATATCACGACGGAAGAGGAGACCGAGCAGCCCCCCTCCATCCGCCTGACCGACGGCGAGTTTTGGGGCTCGCGCAGCGGACACGTTTCCCCGAAGGAACTGTGCTGGGCCGCGGTCCATTTTGCGGTCGCGCGCTACGGTTACCTTGCGAAGATGACGCTCGCGCAGCTAGGGCTCCGCAAAACCGAGGATATCGGCGACGCCGTCTATAATTTGGTAGAATTCGGACTGCTAACGCAGTCGGACGAGGATTCCCGCGAGGATTTCGACAATCTTTTCGACCTCGGCGAGGAACTCGATAAAGCGTTTCATTTTCAATATCGGGAAGAGCGACTTCCGTAACGACGGTCGTCCATAGCGGAGAACGGTCGACGTCTCCTCTGAATTCCCTTACTCGAGCAGAAAGGCGCCTGAAATGCTCTCGCCTCGTGCCGGACAACCGGTTCAACCTTCAGATTTAATCGACGTCGACGCGCTCAAGCGCGAATACTTTGACAGGAAGCCGGACCCGAAGGTCCCCGAAGAGCGCGTGCGATTCGGGACCGGAGGACATCGCGGTAAAGCGGAGGCCGGAGCCTTTAATGAAGACCATGTGAAGGCGATCGTCCAGGCGATCGTCGACTGGCGACGTGAAAAATCGCCGCAAGGACCCCCCGAATGCATATGGCTCGGGAAGGATACCCACGCTCTATCCGACGTCGCTCAGAAGACCGCGCTGGGGGTGCTCGCCGCCAATGGCGTCGCGACGCGCATCCAGCAGGACAACGGGTACACGCCTACGCCCGCCGTCTCGCGCGCGATACTCGCCGCGAACCGCGAAAAGGGCGCCAATTATTCGGACGGACTCATTATCACGCCGTCGCACAACCCTCCTGAAGACGGGGGGATCAAGTTCAACTCGACGAACGGAGGCGGCGCGGAACTCGACGCGACAAACTGGATCGAAGAACGCGCGAACAGCTACCTTGAAGAGGGGAACGAACGCGTCAAGTTTGTCGATTTCGAGCGCGCGATCGACGCTCCGACGACCTCCCAGATCGATTACGTCCAGGGCTACGTCGACGACCTTGAGAACGTCGTCGACTTCGAAGCGATTCGACGCGCCAAAGTACGTATCGGCGTCGACCCCCTCGGCGGCGCCGCCGTCGGGTACTGGAAGCCGATCGCTGAGAAGTACGGGCTCGATATCACGGTCGTGAACGATAAGGTCGATCCGACCTTTTCCTTCATGTCGATCGACCATGACGGGAAGATTCGGATGGACTGCTCGAGTCCCTACGCGATGAAGAAGCTCGTTGAACTGCGGGACCATTTCGATATCGCGTTCGCGAACGACCCCGACTCGGACCGACACGGTATCGTGACGCGGAGCGCGGGCCTCATGAACCCGAACCATTATCTTGCGGTCGTCGTCGAGTATCTCATCGAGAATCGCCCGGAGTGGGGCAAGTCGGTCGGGATCGGTAAGACGCTCGTTTCGAGCGCGATTATCGACCGCGTCGTCGCGTCCCTTGGCCGAAAGCTCGTCGAGACTCCCGTCGGATTCAAATGGTTCGTACCCGGCCTATTTAACGGCGAGCTGTGCTTTGGCGGCGAAGAGAGCGCGGGCGCGAGTTTCCTGCGATTCGACGGAACCGTCTGGACGACCGATAAGGACGGCCTCATCCTGAACCTTCTCGCCGCCGAAATTCTCGCGAAGACGGGCAAGGACCCGGGCGTCCTCTACGAGGAACAGACGCGTCGGTTCGGAAAAGCGTATTATATCCGCGTTGAAGCGCCCGCGACCCTCGCGGAAAAGGACGCGCTTAAGAGTCTCACGCCGGAGCGCGTGAAGTCGGAGACGCTCGCGGGCGAGAAGATCGTCGCGAAGCTCACACGCGCGCCCGGTAACGACGCCGAGATCGGAGGTCTCAAGGTCGTCGCGGAAAACGGATGGTTCACCGCGCGTCCCTCGGGCACCGAGATGGCGTATAAGATCTACGGCGAATCCTTTAAGAGCGAAGAGCATCTCCAGCAGATCGTCGCGGAAGCGCAGGGGATCGTTTCGGAGGCGCTCAAGGGCGTCTGAAAGAAAGACGGATAGAAGATAATAAGAAGGGCGCGTTTCCCGCCGCTGGGAAACGCGCCCTTTTTTTGTACCCTTTACGCCGCGCCTCAATCGTTTCGGAGGCGCGCGCGACGCGGGGGCCGTAAGAACCCCGGGGCGAACGTTGCGCGCAAGGCGCGGCGTCCTGCGCCGCGAGAAACGCGCGGCGCGACGACGGACCTTAAGGTCGGAGCGCGACGAGGGACCGGGCGCGTATAAAAAAAGAGGGCCGCCCCTCGATTCGGGGAGACCCTCTTGTCGTCGCCGGTTGAGCCGGCGCTGAAAAAAAAAGAGCGGACGAAGATTCGTCGCGCTCTTTTAAGCCTTTTTTTCAGACCGCCCTTGAGGACGGACTGAATACCCGTCATGGACGTTATGTTGAGGTCGCTTATGTCGAGAAAGTGGCGCGTCGTTCGTCGGCGCGACGCTTTGGCGACAGACCTTTTTATTGACTTCAACTGCTTTTGAGCGGAAAAATAACGCAGGGGCGAACCGTCTTCCCAGCCGCGCTCCATGCCAGCCTTAAGTTGGAAGACTTTCCACCCCTTGCGTCGGATGACTCAAAAGAGGATTTTGAGGTTGCGGATCCTTAGGGGTCGAGTAGTCTCGACCTGCTTCCCGCGATCCGCCGTCGTTCTTTCAAGCGTAGCTTTCGGGAACGACCTCGGGAAGTTTCGGACAGTCGACCGCAGAGGGGTAGGCTCCGCGGCCAACTACTCGGAGCAACGATCAACGGTTGACGAGGACGGTGAACATGACGCCATGGACGAAGGTATCGAAGTTGCGTTCCTTCTTATTCTTCTTGACGCCGAAGATCGAGCCGTCTTCGTTGATGCGGTAGTCGTTGACCGCCGTGGCGCGCGCGATGCTATCCATGTAGAGCATCTGGTATCCGACTTTGAATCCGATCGCTTCGGTCCAGTTCCAGGTCGCTTCGAGTTTACCCTCGACGCCGTTCGTGTACTGGTCGTAGTGACGCGAGTAGTTGAACGCGTTGGCGACGGTTCCGATCGGGGTGTAGGTCTGGATACCGCCCGTCTCGCTCGTGTTGGAACCTGCGCCAGTCTGGTTCTGGTTCTGGTTCTGACCGCCCTGGTTCTGGTTATTATTGCCGTCGCCGGTCGACGCGGAGTCGGACATCGCCTTGAGGCCGAGGGTGCCGTGACCGTAGATGTTCTGACGGTTGAAGCCCGCGAAATACTTACCTTCGGCCGTGAAGCGCCAGCGGTTGTCGGTGATCACGTATCGCGCTCCGACCTGAGGACCGATGATGTGGTTATCCGCCTGGAAGTTCCAGTCCGAATATCCGAGGTCCGCGCCGCGGCTCGCCGCCGTGTTGTAGTCGTAGGTCCCGTACGCTTGCGAGGTCTGGGTCTGCTGGTTGTCGCCCTGGCCCTGCGTGTTCGTATTAAGGATACTCACTTCAGTGATGCTGTAGCTCGATTCGTTCTTCGTGCTCGCGTGACCAAAGAAGTTGAAGGTTCCGTCGAACTCGGTATAACGCACGCCGGCGAGCGCTTCAAGCATACCTCTTCGGAAGGGATGGAAGCGGTATGAATACATCGCTTCGACGCTCCAGGTATTCACCTTCGACATAAGGTGGAAGGTATCGTAGGAGATCGGCATCGGTACGAAAGCGTAGCGGTTGGCGCCGACGCCCGTCGAACTTCCGGCGTTCGTGTTACTGTTGTAGATTGTGTCGGAGGACCCCACGGTGTCAAGTCCAACAATCATCCACAGGCGACCGATCTGGTTCACGCTCCCTGCGCCCTGAGGGTCGAGGAGCTGGTAACTGCTACCGGTCCAGACATAGTAGTTTCCGTTCGCGCCGCTGATATTATAGTTGTTGACGTTGACGACGGCCGGGTCTTCGATGACGATCCCGCCATAGATTCCGTCGTAGTCGACGCGTTGGGGCGAGACGACGGTTCCTTTGAACTCCCACCCGTGGTGACCGATTTGGTTACCGATGACGAATTCTGTCGCGGTCTCCCAGTCGGCGTGGAATTGAGCGGTCGTCATCTGGTTGGCGACCAGGGCGTAAGTAAAGGTCGTCGAGGTCGCGTTCGAGGTCGTGTTCGGAATGACGTTCGTGACGTATTGCGTACCTCCCTTCGTGCTACCGACCACTTGGTCTGACGGCTGGGAGAGACTGACGATACCTGCGCCGATGCTTCCGTACAAACCTTGGTGCTCGTAGGGGCCTCCGCCGAACTGGCCGTCCGGGAAGGGTGAAAACAAGCGCATCTGCGAAACCTGGGCAGAAGCGGTTGACGCTGTCGCAAGAACTATGCAGAGTCCTGCGAGAATCAGTTTGATGCTTCGAGACATGGTCCTTACCCACCTCTTGTTATTTGAATCATCCAATTGGGGTGAAGCAGACTGTTAATCCATTCAATTCTGCTTACGGCTGTGCGCCTAGTATCGGACATTTCTTTTTGGCCAGTTGAGTCTTAATCTGATTTCCTGTAAATTTTTTTCGAGGATTTTTTGAAATGGCGCCGCAATATCGAGGGAATAGTAAGGATAGAGAAGATAGAAGAAGCGGGATAGATACAGACTCAGTTGAAGATAATTCTCGCGCGCCGCGCCGCGCCGCGTGCGCGCGAAAGGCGTCGACTATGCAGACGCGCGTTGCGACATATCGCTATAGATAGCGCGGATAAGAGCGTGGGAAGGGAAGAACTCCCCGAGCTCGAGTCCGCGTTTTTTAAGAAATTCCTGCGCGACGCGCATCTTAAGCTCGTCCTCAAGCTCTTTGCGACGCACGATCGGGAACGTCCCCATCACGTAATCGAGCGCGTCGATCGGCGTCGGGAAGAGATCCGTGAGCGCCGCGAATTCCTCCTCGGACTCCGGATGTTCCGTCGCCTCGCGCCATTCGCCGAACCCGAAATAGAGCCCGAAGAAGAGCGCGTCAAGCTCGCATCGAAGGATAAAGCGCCGCTCGTCGTCCCAACGGAACGGTTCCCCCTCGTAACCGACGCTTTCCGCGAATCCTTGCATATCCCACGCCGTATACGCAAGCTCCAGAACGCGCGGCTTGATATAATCCGCGACCGTCATATCAGGTGAGAAGGGACATGGGGAGGAATAGGTTGATGGGGGGAGGGTTGGGATTTGTTTGACGATAAAAAGTGACAGATGCGTTCCGCCAATTTTGTTTCTTACGAGGTAATCGTGGATATAGCTTGTTAAATCGGCGCAGATTGCATAGCCAAGCTCTTGGCCAGCCGCGCTCTCCTTTAAAAAGAATCAGTGACTCAGTGTCTCCGAATCCGACAATCGGCGTCATCGTGGCGATCACAGTCCTCTCATTTGTGCTTCCTGCAATACGTCTCCAGCCCGTTAAAAATTTGGCGGAAGAATTCGGTATCCGCTTTAATACTTCCTCGTCTCGAACCCAGTATCTCGGCATAGTGGTGTAATTCGGATTCAGGTATCTTTCTACGGGAACGTCGGGGAGCTGCGTCGATTTCGACCCCTCGGGTAAATCGCTATAATCTCCGAAACGGTGATTATAATGATGCGTCATTTTTGCTTCGAAGAGCGGCCAGAATTCGGTTTTGTCAGGAGTCAGGAAACGGTTGCCGTTCAGAGAGCTGCCAAGTTTTTCAAGCTCGTCCCGCGTATAGAAAAGATGAGAGTCGTTTGCCATATCGAACATGCGGAGGAAGGAGACGTCCCACGGATTGGCTTCTTCCTGCCGTTCGTTCTTTTCGCGGAGAAGGACGGGGACGCGGCGATAGGCAGCTTTCGAGAGTTCCAAATCTTTGACGCCGCGAAAGACGGGACAGGTCAGTGTGTTCGGGTTGAGCAGCGCGAAGTCGTCGCCTGTCAGCGTGAAAGCGCGTCCTTCCTCGTCGATATCGGACGTAGAGAGGTTAAAGAACGCCATTCGGGGCTTAGTACGTGTTGCTACTTTCTCGCCGCGAGTCGTAAGAAGCGTGAATTTCACGCGGCTGTCGACGGCAGGGAAGAGCCCCTTTCTGTTTTCAAAATCGTAAAGGGTAAAGATGGCGTTTTTCTGAACGAGATCCTGAAAGAAGAACCGCGTTGTGTTGTCCATTGCGATTCCGCTCGGAACGATGAATCCGGCGCGACCCGTCGGCGCAGCGAGATTCCGGTCCAGCTCCGCGAAGAGCGCGTACGTGTTGACGTCGCCAGCTCCGCAGAAGGGGAACCGACCTGAATAGCGCGGAAAGGAGCTAAGCGTCTGCGAGCGACGCAGCGCGTGACGATAGTCGTCCAAGAGTTCAGGATTTGTTTCCGCAAGGTTTTTAATCATCCGGACGCGCGTCGCCCTATTCCGCGCGTTGGCGATTTCCGGGGCGCGTTGCGCGAACCACTCCTTATCCTGAAGCTTCACGCGTTCCCACGGGGGGTTACCCAGCACAACGTCGAATCCGCGCTTGGAACCGGCTCCGAAGACTTCGGGGAATTCGATATCCCAGTGGAAGGCGTCATATTCCTCAGCGACCTGCCGGTTGCGCTCCAGAAGGGTTGGGTCGAGTGTTTCCGGGTCTATCTTTGCTCTCACGACGACGTCGTTCGTCACGCAGTATTCGACGGTCGCTTTTGTTTTTTCAAGGAGGAAGGCGCCGCAGAAGAGGTCGCGGAGCGTTTTTTCACGCAGAAATTCTTCCGACGCGCGGTATTCGCTGTAGCGCGCGCTGCGCTTTTGGTAGTCGTCGGCGTCGTCGTTCGGGAGCGCGGAGAAGTCGGGGGCGGAGGCTGGCGCTTGCCACCCTTTGACGTCGACCCTTCCGTCGACTCCGAAGAACCAGTGCTGGCCCTTCGCCGCGTCCCGGTTGCGCTTCTTAAGTTCCCGGCAGACCTCCTTGTCGTCCCCCTCGAGGGGCGTGAAGGCGCCGTCGGGAACGACGTCGCTCGGGTTGCCTTTGTCGATTCCGTCGAGCTGGCGCTGCGTCGCGCCGACGAGGGAGTTTCCGCACCGGATCCGGTGATCGAGGAACATGAGCGCTTTCCCCGGCTCCATCGTTTCGAGCCATAGCGAGAATTTGCACAGCTCGACGGCCATCTCGTTCAGGTCGACCCCGTAAATGCAGTTCGCAACGACGTCGCGGATCGCTTCGCGGAGCTCGGCGGGGGTCGGCTCCGAGAGTTCGGAGTCGCCGGTGCGGATATTCGCGAGGCGCTTCCCGAGGCGTCGCGCCGCCCCGACGAGGAAATGGCCGCTCCCGCACGCGGGGTCGCAGACCTTCATCCCGAGGAGCCGGCGCTCCCGTTCCGCGACGTCGTTGGCGCCCTCGAGGGTCTCCTTGAGCGTCGGTTCAAGCGCCGTCTCGATGAGCGAGTTCACAAGGGACGTCGGCGTGTAATAGCTTCCCGTCGTCTTCCGCTCGTTACCCGCCGTCGTCTGGAGGTAAAAGCTGCCAGAGCGTCGCCGCGAGCGCGTGTCGACCTCGGGCCGCTGCTCGAGGAGGAGCTCGTAGACGCTCCCGATCTCTTCCGCGCCGAGGTTACGGTAATCGACGCGTTGCCGGACGTTATTCTTCCGCGTGTGCGTCAATTCCCGGACCGCCGCGAGGAGATCGATATTTTCAAGCGTGCAGCGCTGCAAGATCGGCGTGAAGCTCTCGCTGAAGAGCGCCGAGTCGAGCTGCGGGACCCCGAGCTCCGGTTTCCCTTCGTTGAAACATCGGAAGACCAAACTGAGCTGTCGCCAAAGGTCGACGTGACGCGTCCCGCGAATCTTGCGCGAAAGTTCCCGGATCCGCGATATCGAGTAGTATCGCATATACCGCTCGAAATTCGCCGCCGCCTCGCCGTCCTGGTTCCTAGCCTTATCGAAGAGGAGCCCGCGATCCTCCGCCATCAGGAGGAAGATAATCCTGTAGACGACGCGCAGGAGCTCATGGTAAT
The DNA here is from genome assembly GCA_050949645.1 of Thermoguttaceae bacterium. Lineage (GTDB taxonomy): Bacteria > Planctomycetota > Planctomycetia > Pirellulales > Thermoguttaceae > RUG369. The sequence continues at coordinate 2,043,546 of JBMNGC010000001.1, read as the reverse complement.
AATCCTGGGAGTCGTATTTATTCCCCCGAGCGTCGCGACCGGTCGCGAGCGCTTCGCGGAGCTCCTCGTTCGACCGGCATGCGAGGAACCCCGCGCCGAGGTAGTTGATCGCGGCGGCGACGCCGTCGTAGAGGCCGTCGAGCGCGCGAACGCCGTCCGTCTGGACCTGATTGTGCCATTTTTCGAGCCAGCAGCCGGAATCGAGTTGCGCCGCTTCCTCCTCCGAGAGCGCGCCCGACTCTTCCGCGAGTTCCTCCGCCAGGGTCCGTTTGGCAAACCGCGAGCGGTGCGCGAGGAGATAGAAGAGGTAGAAGTTTCCGTAGTCGTCCGTCTCCATGATCGTTTCGAGATCAAATTCGACGAACGCGGCGCGCGTAAAGGACGCGTTGTCGCGCAGAAAGCGGAACTTTAAACCGTTCGTGACGACGCCCCAGACGTACGGCTCGCTCTGGTTCAGAAACTCCTGCATGAGCGAGTGGGGCGTCATCCGGCTATTCGACGGGTTGCGCGGATCCTTCTTTTCAAGGTCCTGCCGGAAGCTATCGAGATAGAGCGCGACGGGCTCCGCGACTTTGTGCGTGATAAGGTACTCATGGCCGTCGATTTCTACGCCCCCGTGAATGTAATCGGGATACATTTCGAGCTTCTTGAAGAGGGGTAGCAGCCATTTTGATCGCGTGAGGGTCACGCCGAAATCGTCGTCGGGAAGTTCCCGGCGCCGTTCCTGAAAATCCTGCCAATAATCTTTCAGCTCGGTCCATGCGTTCGTCGCGAGCTCGTTGAGGCGCGCGTTAGGGCGGTCGGAGTAATCCTGGGGTCGTAGCCCAGGCACGGTCGGGGCGTTCGCGGCGATCTTCGCGAGCATCTCGTTCGAGAGGAGCCCTCCTTCGACGCGAACGTTCCGGAACTCGAGGGACGAGTCCTTGCCGCGGCGTCGACGCGGCGCGCTCGACGACGCGCGCTTGCGCGTGAGATCGGCGGTTTTACGTGGACGAGCCATAAGAACCTTTCTGCGCGGAACGCGCGCATAAGCGACGTGGGTCAGGGAAGACAGACGTAGAGGCCGACGACGTCGACCGGTTTTTTCGGTTCGACTTCGATGTTTCGCGCGGTTTTCACCGCCTGGCGAACTTCTTCGTGCGCCGTCTTGAGCGCCTCGGCGCGCTCCCGAGCGTACTCCTCGAACTTCCATCCCATCGAGCGCGCTTGTGCGTCCGCCTCCTCAAAGACCTCGCGCTTCAGGTCGTCGCTGATGTTGCCCGAGGGCTTGCGACTGATGATTTCCTCGATTTCCTTATCCTCGAGCCATCGGGGTTCGTCGTCGTCTGTCTCGGCGAACCCGACGATCTGCGAATCCTCGACGAGCGTCTCTTTTATATCGCCGCTGCGGAGCTTCGCTTTGAGACTGAACCGGAACCTCAGGAGGACAAGCGTCGTGTTGAACTCGATTCCGTCGATCCTCGCGACTCCGAACCGGCTCGCAAGGCGTTCGTCCTTCTCCGCTTCCGGATCGAGCGCGCTGTTCACGACGAGGCTCGCGAGCCCCTGCACGAAGGGATGCGTGCGCGTGAAAGGCTCCGCGTCGTCCTTCGCGGCGGGCCCGAAAACGCACCGCCATTCGTCGTAGATCTCGTCGCTGTCGGCGTTTACGGCGTCGACGAGTTCCTCCGGCGCGTTCGTAAGATCGATATCGTAGACGTCGCCGTCAAGCTCGCTGACATGCGCGCCCGCGCGACGAAGGACGTCGACGACGAACTCGCGGAGCTCGTTCGCGTCGATCCCAATCGCGGCTCTCGCCTCCTTGAGTACTTCGCCGAGATTCTTCACGTCCCCCGAGAGCGCTCGATGCGCAAAGAAGGTCTGGCTCTGCTTCTCCGCGCGCTGAGCCTCGGACTCCCATTCCTTTTCGATGCGCTCGAGCTCCGCTTGCGCGTCCCTCTTGTAGCTCTCTAAGCCGGGTAGCATCGGCGTGTCCTCGCGCGCCGACGCCTTCCATTCCGCGAGCGCGGAACTGAGAATCGCGCTGAAAAGAGCGCTCGAATCGGCAGGAATCGGAATCGAGATTCCGAGCGAATTCTTAATCTTTTTGTGTTTCTTGAGGAGCACGTCGACGACTCGACGGTCGATCACGTTGTCCTTCCCGCTGAAGGAGACGGTTCGTACTTCCGGCGAACGCTGCCCGAAGCGGTTCACGCGACCTTCGCGCTGCTCATGACGCGTCGGGTTCCAGCTCAGGTCATAGTGCACGACCGCGTTGAACGCGTCCTGAAGGTTCACGCCCTCCGAGAGGCAGTCGGTGCACACGAGGACCGGCCTTTCCTGCATTCCGAGCGTCTCGACGCGCCGCTCGCGCTCCTCGGGGGGCAGCTGTCCGGTGACGAACTCGACGTTGAAGCCCGGGAGAGCCGCCGCGAGCTCTTTCCCGAGATACTGCGCCGTCTCGATGAAGCGGCAGAAGACGATCGGGGAATAGTTATCCCTGTCGAGCGCGCGAATCTGCTGGACGAGCATTCGAAGCTTCTCGTCCTTCTTCTCATCGCAGAGCTTCTTGGCGATCGCCGCCATTTTCGACGTCGTGTCCTTCAACTTCCTGTCGAGGGGCGATTTCTTCTGTTCGCAGTCGGCGCCGAGGACGACGTCGGAGCTCACGTTCGCGTCGTGCGCGTCCGTGTCGAGCACGAACTGGCGCCCGAGGCTGTCGATCTCTTCGATCGTCCGGTCGTCTTCGATTTCGCCGTCTTCCGTCTCTTGACGCGTGAGCTGGGAACGACGTTCGAGCGTCGCCGCCGCCGCCGCAGGGCTCGACGAGAGCGCGCGCAGGAGCGAGAGCGCCGACCAATGTCGAATCCTTTGCGTTCGCTCGTCCTCCTTACTCTCCTTGTCCGTCATGACGCCCGCGAGTTTAAACGCCTCGTTGAAAAGCTCCCGATATTCGGTCGAGAGGGGCCATTCGACGTTCCTTTCGACGACCTTGGGGAAGACGGTGTCTTCGCCCATGAATTTCAGGACGTCGCCGCGTCGACGCTGCACGAAGTACCTCGCGAGCTCGCGGCGCTTCCCTATGTTATCGTCGCCGCTGAGGTCGTCTGGAAAGCGTTCTTCGTCGAGGAATTTCTGGTCGAGGAGTCCGAGCAGCGACCTGAACGCCGCCTGCTTACCCGTGTGCGGCGTCGCCGTCACGAGTATCACGTTTCGGTCGGGGTCTTCGCAGAGTTTTGCGGCGAGCTGGTAGCGTAGCTGACGCGTATTCTGCGGGTCCGTCGCGACGGAGTGCGCTTCGTCGATGACGACGAGCTCGGGCGCGGCGCGCAAGAAATCTGCGCTGTAACGACTCGACTTGACGAAGTCGATCGACGCGATCGTGTATTTAAACGCTTCGAAGACCGATTCGCTCGGCGCCAGGCGACGTTCGAGCGCCTTGATCGTGTTCGGGAGGACCAGCGTCGCGTCGATATGGAACTTATCATAGAGCTCGTATTCCCACTGTTCCGCGAGGCAGGGGGGACATAGTATGCAGAATCGTTCGCATTCTCCGCGGTCGAGCATCTCTCGCACGATGAGCGCGGACTCGATCGTCTTGCCGACCCCGACGTCGTCCGCGATGAGGAGCCTGATCGGATCCTGCTTGAGCGCGAGCATGAGGGGCACGATCTGGTAGGGGCGCGGCTCGACGTTGATCTGCCCGAAGCACCGGAAGGGTCCGGGGCAGTTTCGCGCGCCGAGGCGGAACGCGTCGCGTAGCATCCGTCCCGACCGGAAATCGCCGTCGTCGTTGAGGGTCGGGAGCTCGAAGGTCGCGGGGCTCACGGGCTCAAGGCGCGTGAGGATCCCGGCGGTCTCGTCGTCGGAGCCTTCAAGGGGCTTCACGAGAAGAAATTCGGCGGTTGAGCCGGGTAAAACAATCCAGTCGCGATTCCGCGCGTTGACAAGTGAACCTGGAGCGAATGTGGGCTGCATCGAAGGGATTTCCGTTTCTTGTTGGTTGTGCGGCGACGCGTCGCCGCGGACGCTTGATGGGAAGGGGAAGGAGACTACTCGAAGTAGAAGACGCTTTTGTTCGCCTCGAGGACCTCTTCCCACTTGCTGGGATCGTTCCCGAAGCGCACGACCTGCCATCCGCGCTTCCTGAGCGCGCGAGTCTGACGCTCGTCCGTATCCTGGACGTCGTCGTATTCATGGGGCTTGCCGTCGATATAGATCGCGACCTTCATTTGATTTTGGAGATAGGCGAAGTCAGGTTTCGTAACGCTATCTCCTATCTTGACTTCATATTGCGCGTCGGAGGGGAGGCGAAGTTCTCGCTCGTTGATAAAGCGGAGCCAACGTACCTCGAAATCCGAGCCTTTCTTCGCCTTGAGCTTCTTCATTAGCGTTTCGAGATGATCGGGGCCCGAGGAGACCTCGAGTCGCGCGTCGAGGAGCGCAAAGAGAACGTCGCGAATCGAATGGCGATCGAGAATCGGATGATCGTGCTGGTTCGAATAGTTCAAGAGGCAGTCGTAGCATGCAGAGTCGCAGATTTCGGACGTGTGCTCGGCATGCCCGAGATCCTCGCGCGTGTCGGGGTCGAAATGGCAGAGCTTGAGCGCTTCACGAATCGTCTCGCGGAACGTCCCTTCCTTGAAGACGTTTTTGAGGACGCCCGCGCCCCCTTCCGAGGCCTCGTAGAAGAGGATTCCATCGCGTTCGTCTTCGTCCGGCAGCGGGAACGCCGCGAGCTCTCTATCTTCGACGCTGAAGACGAGCTGAATCGCGCGACATAACGCCGCCTGCAACGACGCAGTCTGCTCCAGCGAGAGATCGACGTTCGACGCGTCGGGGCTAAGGAGAAGACTGTTCTTCACGTCCTTAACGTAGGGACGCGCGTAGACGCACTTCACGCGTTGGGCAAGTTTGTCGACTTTCCCGTCAGGGTCGTCTTCACTGTTTTTAGAGCGCCAGCTGCCCGTCAAAGGATCGAGGAGGAATCCGTCCTGCTGCTTGTTGCGACGAAGACCGTTGTTGACGAAGTAGATCGACGCGGCGTCGCCATATTCGATCGCGCCCCATTCCATTTCTTTGCCGTCGTCGCCTGGTACGAAGATCTTCGCGACGACCGAGGATTTTTGATCGCCGCGCGTCGCGAATCGGAATGCCGGACGAACGGCGTAGCTGAAACGCATCCGCTTGTCCTCGTTGCAAGTAATCCTGTTGTGCAGCGTCGCGGTCACATTGTTAATCTTGAAGAGATTCGCCATGGTATCGGTAAGATACTCTCCGCAATTTTCGCAGACGTCCGGGTTCGACATGCCCTTGATTTCATGGAAATACCCGCACTTCGCGCATACCTTTGCGCTTTCAAAGGCGTAGCCGCCGTCCTGCTCGTTCGGCGACGCCGACATCGACGCTCGCTTGACGACGTATCGCTCGCCATTGTGATAGACGATCGCTTTCGGCCCAAATTCACTGATCGCGAGGAATCGCGGCCGCGAAAGGTAATCCCCGGTCTTTTCCTCACGATCACGCCCCCTTGTCTCAAGAAACGCCGTGACGGGTAGCGCCGGAAAGTTATAGCCGGGTAGGAACTGCTCGCTCGCGAAATAACGATAGGGGTAGAAATCGCTGTTCGCGCCGCTGCCCGTGTTCAGGAGGAGCGAAAGTTGTCTTTCAGCGCTATTGCGGAGGGACCATTCGATCGTGTTTCGTTTGAAATTTATTTCTTTATTAGCCATTGCTCCGCTCTGGGACTCGCGCTGACACTTCGCATCCTGATAGGCTTGGCGCCATCGCTTGCAGGCGCTTTCAAAACTGTCGCGGATTCCCCTAAAGACATTCTTGACCCATTCGTCGTCGTACCAACTCGTTTCCTTGAGTTCGCCTTCGATCGATTTCAGAACCGATTGGGCGCTGCGGTACGCCGCTTTCTGAAGGCCTTCATCGTCGAGGACGTCGAGGACGCGCTGATAAACAGGGCAATCCGGACGCATTTTATTCTCGGAGTCGTCGGTATCCATGACTTTGTTAAGGGACCCTCCGAGAACCAGCATGTTCGCTTTCGACGCTTCCGTCATCCAGATCGAGTGGAGGTGCGCGCGAATGAGCGTCTCGTTCGTTAGATCGATCTGCGGCGGCTTGACGGCGCCGCAGACCATGAGCTCGGGACGTTGGAAGAAGTACCGGTCGTGCTGCTGTTCCGAGGTCGCGTAGGTGAGCACGAGCGCGGGCTGTCCTTTCCGTCCGGCGCGTCCGCTGCGCTGCGCGTAATTCGCGGGCGTCGGAGGAATGTTGCGCATATGCACGACGTTGAGTTCCGAGATATCGACCCCGAGCTCCATCGTCGGGGAACAGAAGAGTATCCTGAGCGTTCCGTCGCGAAACATCTGTTCGCGCTCCTCGCGCTCTTCATAGGAGATCTGCGCCGTATGTTCGCGCGCATACATATCCTTCATCTCCAGGGCGAGGCTCGAATAATATTCCTTGAAATATTCGTTTATCGCTTCCCCTTCGATGGACGCGTCGGGCTGGCGAATCTGGTCGCGACGACGCGTCTTACCATCCCCCGGCTTCCAGATGAGCGACGCAGTATTCAGCTGATAACCGTTGTCGTCTTGATTCCCTGCTTGACCAAGGAGAAGACCGTGATGCACGCACGCGTCGACGATATTGGCGATGACTTCTTCCCGATGCTCAACCTTAGTGCGATCTGGGGTGACGTCGACGAGTTCGCGACGAATGTACGAACCGAACAAGGTTCCCCCCGTAATGTTGAGCTCCGTTTCGAGTTCCCCTATTCTCGTCTTCTTGTCCCGAGGACGCAGATAGAGAACTTTCGCGTGCTGCATATCGTCTACGGTCGTCGTGTCGTTGAATCCCCAGGGGGGTAGCAGATACCTGACGCTATCGCGACGGAGGGACTCTTGGTTCGAATACTGAAGCCATTCATAGTTGATCGCGAGCTCGCGTCGAAGCATGTCCAGGAAGACGAGTAGTATTTCTTTGCGCTTCTCCGGCGACATGAGCCGCATCGCGCCGTACCATTCTTCTTTGTCCTCCGCAAGGTCGTCGAGGCCGGCATATTCGAAGTTGACGAGCGCCGTCTGCTCGAGGTTCGGTATCACCAGTCGCCATCCTCGTTTCAGGTCGCGGTGGATTCGATAGCCCGTGACGTTTATTAACGCGTTACGGGTGGCGTCTGGCGTTGTGCCCTTCTTCGTTTTGGGGTTACGGGCATATTCCTCATAATCGAGGTTAAGGCGTTTGACGACCTCTTCGGCGACCTTATCATCGTTGAGTCCCTCTTTGCCCGCCTCTTTGAGCGTGTGACAGAGCGCGCCGCGGAGCGCCGCGACGTGGACGAAATCGTTCAGATGGCCGGCCTGGAAGGACGCGTCCTGACGGTTGTCCGTAAAGCTCAGAACTTTGCGCCCTTCGGGGGGCAGTTCTTCCATCTTGGAGACGTGTCGGACCGCCGAGAGCGCAAGGGTCGTCGTCGCGGTGGTTCGTCCTTCCGACGCGAGTCCGCCGAGATTCGAAAAGTCGCTCTTCAGATTCTGCGTAGTCTTCGGCTCAAAGGAAACGTGGCACCACGGGCAGAATCGGAAGGGGGAGTGCACAAAGGACGCCTTGACGCCCGGTTCCGACGCTTCAACCTCTTCGCCCTTAGGGTTCACGCGGTAATTCTCGGGAAGGGGCTTCGAGCGGTTGATGGACGCAACGCCGTTATCGTCGACCTTCTTCCACATTTCGGGCAGCTCGTCGACGTCGGGTTCGTCGGGCCAAGGCTTCTCAGCGTTGACGTAAAGATACCCGACGTCGTCCTTCTCAACCTCGTCGAGAACGTCCGTGTCGTAAGGCTCGCGCGGCTCGAAGAGGACGTCCCCTTCGTCGGAGGAGTATCGCGTCACGCTGTAGAATTCGTGACCGCAGGATCGGCAGAAGACGAGTGGGAAGAGTATCTTCGCGCCCTCGCTGCCGGGGCTCGTGCGCTGCTTGCGCATAAAGATTTCGCGGTCTTCGCCGAGTTCCGCCGTCGCGTAGACGCAGTCCGCGCGACTGATGAACTGGTGGAGCCGGAATGAGAAGAATCGGCGCTTCGAATCCGGCTTCTGCGTCTCGTAGCCGAGGAGGAACGCGCTCTTGATCGCTTTCGCGCACTGAGCGACTTGAACCGCGTCGTCGATCTCGCCGACGAGCGCCTGGAGCTCGAGCGCGCCGCCATTCTTGCCGTCGATCGGTCGCGGGGACCGTCGGATATATTTTCCGGTCTCGCCCTCGCGCTCGATCCCGAACGCCCTTTCGAGCCATGAGAAGAAGAGGCTTTCCTTCAAGATCTCATAGAGGTCTTTGCCGCCGTTCTTTTCGCGCAGCCGCGCGCGTATCCCTTCGAGGTCGTCGCATTCGAAGAAGGGTTCGAGTTCCTCGCGGAGCTTGCGGAGATTGTCGCCGGTGAAGTCGCGCTCCTGCGTTTCGGGCGAGAGCGTCTCGTCGATGATATTCTCGGGCTTGAAGTGAGCGCCAAAGATCCTGCTCGCGAGATTCGCGACGTTTTTGCGCCCCTCCAGGAGCGACGAGCCTGAATCGAGCGTCGCCGACGCTCCGACGCAGATGAGGTCGTCGCTCTGGCTCGCTTCGCGAACGCGGCGCGTGAGCATCGCGACGTCGGCGCCCTGGCGACCCCGATAGGTGTGAAGCTCGTCGAGGACGAGGAACCTGAGCCCCTGCATGCCGCGAATGAGCTTCCTTTCCTCCAATCGCGTCAGTATGAGTTCGAGCATGACGTAGTTCGTGAGCAGGATATCGGGCGGGTTCTCGAGAATCTTCTGGCGGAAGTCGGCGCTGTCCTGGCCCGTGTAACGCCGGTACGTGACGGGCGGGTTATCCTTCATGTCGATGAAGAACTTGTCGAGCTCCCCGAGCTGGCTATTCGCAAGCGCGTTCATCGGGTAGACGATGATCGCCTGGATCCCATTGCCGGAGCCGACGCGCAGGACATAATCGACGATCGGAACGATGTACCCGAGGCTCTTACCGCTTCCCGTTCCGGTCGTTAGGGCGTAGCTTTCGCCGCGTCGCGCCGCCCGAATCGCCTCCGTCTGGTGCATGTAGAGGCGCATCGGATCGCCGCCGCCCTCTTCGGTCTTGTTTGCGCGGAAGATCGCCTCGCACCCCGGGTGGAGGAGTTTCTCGTCGACAAGTTCTTCGACTGATTTGCCGGAAGCGTAGGTCGGGTTGAGCTGAAGAATCGGCTGCGGCCAAAGAGCGCCGCTGTTAAGATAACCGTCGACCTTCTCGACAATCTTTCGGTCCCGGATATTAATAAAACCGCGGATAAAGCTTGAATAGTCGTTGACGATACTGTCGCGTAAATCAAAAACGTTCATGAGGACTGCCTCCGAGGGCGTTGGGTAATCGAGGAATTTGGGAGGAAGGGACGTTAGGCGTCAGGATTGTCGGCGCTCGGCGTCGGCGTTCGATTCTTCCGGCGGGTCGGTCCTCTCTTTGATCGAATACTCGCGGCTCACACGGTGATGCTGGTGCACGATGAGTTCGGCGATGAAGCCAATCGATAGGAGCTGGGCTCCAAAGAGCATCAGCGCGGCGGAATAGACGACGGCGGGTCGACCCGAAAGAGTATACGCTCCGGTACCGACGAGGGGTAGCCTCGCGAGGGTCCATCGGAACGCGAGCCATAGGAGCGTGAGCGACCCTACGGCGAAGGAGCATATCCCGACCGTTCCAAGAAAATGCTGGGGACGCGTCCCATACTGGGTCACGAACTTCACGGAGAGCAAGTCAAGAAAGCCCTTGATGAAACGGTTGAACCCGTACTTCGAATGACCGAACTTGCGAGCGCGGTGATGCACGACCTTCTCGCCGACCTTCCATCCCCTCGCGGCGACAAGGGACGGAATGAAGCGGTGGAGCTCCCCGTAAAGGCGAATCTCGTCAAAAATTTCGCGCCGATAGATCTTCATGCCGCAGTTGTGGTCGTGGAGCTTCACGCCGGTGAGGGAACTCACCATCTTGTTGAAGATACGGCTCGGAATGACCTTGTGCCACGGGTCGTGGCGCGTCTTCTTCCAGCCGCTGACGCAGTCGTAGCCTTCGTCGACGAGCCTCAGGAAATCGGGGATTTCACGAGGATCGTCCTGAAGGTCCGCGTCCATCGTCATGACGATCGGGTTCGTCGCCGCGTGGAGCCCGACGTCGAGCGCCGCCGCTTTCCCAAAGTTGCGGCGGAACCTTATCCCGCGCACTCGCGCGTCCTCGCGCGCAAGGTCCGCGATGATCGACCAGCTCGCGTCCGTCGAGCCGTCGTCGATAAAGATCAGTTCGAGATCGACGTCGATCGACGCGATCACCTCGGAGATTTCTTTGTAGAGAATTTTAAGACTCTCTTCCTCATTATAGACCGGAACGACGATAGATAGCGACATTTTTTCTCCGTAATCGTAAAGCGTCGTGTCGACGCACGCCCAAGGGCGACGCGGCGCGGCGCAGCGCCGCCCTTGACGTGAGATTATACGTCGACGATGCGTCGAAACAAGTGAGTTCAGGGTAGCAGCTTGAACTCGTAGACCTTGACGTCCTCCGCTTCAAGCGCGCCCCTGATGAACGCGCCGCTTTCCAGCTCGACCTTCTCGCCGGCGAGAAGCTCGGTGATCGTCGCGTTCGTCTCGCGGACGATCTGGACGAATTCTGGGGCGAGAGAGATCGAAAAATCCTTCGCCGCGTCGGAGTCGTTAAAGACCGTCAGGTAGACGATCCGTGGATTAGCGCGCAACGGGTTCGACGCGACCGACGCGAAGGGGAGCGCGCCGAAGCGCTCGACGTAAACCTCGGGTTCGTCGGAGCTTGCGCACGGCTCGGGCTCCCAGCCGGATTCCGCGACCTTCTTGATGATCGGGAAATATTTCTTAAAGAGCGGCCGGTCCCGTTCGAAGAGCTCAGGATTCTGGAAATAGTGATCCGTCGACGCGTTCGCGCTGAAGAAGGATGGGAACATTCCGTACGCGAGCGCGCGCTTCATGTAGAGCTCCGTGCATTCCTTCGAGAACTGCGAGAAGTCCGTGTTCATGAGGAAACAGTAGGGTTTGCCGCAGGTCATCATGCGTCGGTACATGAGTTCGGAATCCGACATAGGCGCCCATTGGCCGGCGCCGGACCATGTTCCTCCGCCGTTCCAGTTCGTCTCGGTTCCAAGAACGTCGAGTTGCGGCGCGAGCCAGAAGAGCGAGCCGGGCGTCGAGTTCGCCATCGACAACTTTCCGCGCGCATGGACGTCCTCCGAAATCTTGCGAACGTACTCGTACGCGACGAGGCCGCGGAAAATCGCCGGTTGACGCGTCATTGCGGAGAATGTCAGCGGCGTCTCCATCGCGGCGAAGAACGCGCGGTTGTAGTCGAGCTCCGCGGTCACGTAGCCTTCGCTCGAATCGACGTACTCGCCGTCGAGCCCTTCCGACGCCTGCGCTTCGAGGAGCGCGGCGCGCGTCTTCGGGAGGAGTCCCGGAAGGCGCAGCGGGCCGTAAAGACGGTTCGCTATTCGTTCGTTCCACTTGATCTCGAAGCTCGCGAGGGGCTCGATTCCCTCATTCTCCGCGCTCGAGAGCTTACCGGCCTTCGCGAGTTCGACGAGCCCCGGCGCGTCGTTCAGGCTCCATACGACTCCGTCGCACCAGGGCGCGTTCTGAACGAGGCCCGAGAAAGCGCCGTGCATGTCGCGCATCCCTGTCGTGAGGAGCGCGCTCGCGTAGGCCGCGGCGCCCCCCGGCGACGACGAATCGTCCCGCTTAAAGTCTTGAGCGAGCTCCTGAACGAGTTGGAGCGCGCCGTCGGCGGTCGTCGCAACGCCCTCTTCCCGCGGAACGGGCTGCCACCATGTCATCGGCTCGGTGTAGCGGAAGGTCGTTAACCCGTTCTCGTCGTCGAAGGAGACCTCGTTATCGCCCTCCTTAAAGACGAATCCGAAATCCTGCCAGTCGGGGACCTCCGAAATTTTCGCGAAGGCCATCCATGCGCCCTGTCGGAGCGCGCGAACCTTGAACGCCTCGGGGAACGCCTGGCGCCAGACGTCGAATCCGGCGCGGAAGGGAGTCGAACCAAAGGGCGTGTTCGAGTCGAGCTTCGTCCCATAATTGACGAAACTCATCGTCGTCAACTCGCTCGAGCCGAGCGTGCGAAGGTTCCAGCATAGCGGTACGATCCTGAGCTCCACTTCGGGCTTTTCGGCGGTCAGCGCGAGGTCGTAGGCGACGTAAAGCTCGTTCGTCGCGCCGTTGGCGGCGATCCGGAAGAAGGCGGGAAAGTCGGGATTAATCCCTATTCCAAATGCGGCGCCCCACGTCTGGTTCCCGTTGCGCTCGATCGATTCCGCGACGACCCCGAAGGGATACCGCGAGAGCGCGCCCGATCCGATCGACGGAAATCTGTTCGTCGCGCTGTGCTCGCCGGCGCCAATCGGTCTGAAGTTTCGCGGATCGTTAAACCAGACCCACTCGGCGCCCTCGCGCGGAGCGGGAATAGGATAGGCGTAATAGAAGGTGAAGACGACGTCCTCGTTCGTCATGCGACGAAGGGTGAAGACGAGCTCCTCGGTCCCGGAATTGAGGCGCCGCGTATTCTTGAGAACGGCGACCTTGCCGAAGTTGACGCTCGCCATCGGGCTCGGAGTCGTCGCGGCACGGAAGGGGGCCCCTTCGTCCGCGCGGTCGCGATAGATCATCCGCGGGACGCTCGGGAGCTCCATGTCCGTTGCGAGGCATGGGACGCGGTCGAAGCACGTCGCTCCGCCGACGCTCTTGAGCTCGTAGAGCGCAAAATCCTTGAAACTCGCAACGCCGGAGTGGTAGCGCAGGAGGCCGTACGCCGCGACCCTCTTAATCGGTTTCTCCGGCAGGACCACGACCTGGCCGCGCGTCCATTCGGAATCGCCGACGGGGAAGGGGTACGTCTGACCATAGAGGAACGTTCCGTCGACATATTCAATGTCAAGATAGAGCGAATAGGAAGAATCGGGCGACCCGGCGATCCCTTCGCCCTTCGCTTGACAGGTCGCGAGGATCGGAATCGGCTCCGTCTGATCGAGGCGGTAGGAGAACCTGACGCCCTGGCGGTCCTCGCCTGTCTCGTCGACGACGCACTGATAGACCCTGTCCTCGACCTCTTCGTAACCGTCTTCGTAGGCCATTGGGCCGGCCTCGGGCTCAATCGCGGCGAAACCCTCCAGCGAATCGATTCCGATCGGCGTGAGGACCGTTACCGGGTTGGCAGCGAACGCCGTCGCCGACGCCGCTAACGCGACAATCGTCGCGATAACAACTGAAAAGATGCGAAAATAATCGTTTTTCATTTCAAGAATCGCCTCCCATGCTCTATGCGTTTGAAGTTATCGCTCTGACGTCGTCGAGTTCGGCGCCAGGAGCGCGTCGAGCTCAAGGTCGTTGAGACGTCGGCCCTCTTTGATCGCGTCGCGCGTCAAGGCGGCGCGGCGCTCGAAATATTCGTAACGACGCTGCTGTTCGATTTCGATCTCCGCGACGGGCTGGAAATCAGACTCTTCGCCGCGACCCTGCCGCAAGAGTCTTTCACGACCCTTGGCGATGATCGCGACCGCCTCATGGTACTCGGGGCTGTTGAGCGCCTCCGCGGCGCCCCAGCGGTTGAGGCAGGGGCTCATTTCCGGACGATCGAGGAGCGTCCCCGCCGCGAGCTCAAGGCCCCTCATGCCGGTGAACGCCTCGAGGGTCTCCATTTCCGCGTACGTGAGCGGCGAACGACCAAACGCGTTGTCGCGATACGCGGACGCGTACGTCGGATAGTAGGGCGCGTTGATATCGATCCAGGTTATGACGCGCTTGAACGCTTCCGGATCGGTCGTCTTGTCGACGTAAAGGCCGAGTTCTTTGCGCTGCGCGTCGATCTCCGGGTCCTCGTGGCCCTCGAGGAAGATCTCGGCGAGCTTGCTACGAGTACTGCCCCATTCGTACGCCGGAAAGGTGTTGTGAGGGCCCGCGCCCGGGACGCGCACATAATTCTTCGAGCGAATCTGCCAGTAGGACGTGTTGAACACGAGGTTGCGGTCCCCCGAGAGGACGAGCTTCCGGCCCGCGCGCTTGCCGAATTCGTGGCATTCGACGCAATATTTGTCGAAGACGGGCTGGACTTCTTCGTAATAGCTGAAGAATCGCGGTTCTTTGCCGAGCCACGGCTCAAGGGTCTCCGGCGCGCCCGCTTCCGCGGAGGCCGCTAACGTTCCGGAGAGGGGCGCGTCGACGCGGCTTTCATGGCATCCGACGCACGCGTTCGTTTCGCCCGGCCTGACCATAATCCCGCTGCGCATCGACTGCACGAGCATCTCGTTCTCGTCGAGGAGCTGGAAATAGACGAACTTCTCGGCGGGTACCGCGAAGGAAACGCTTCCGTCAGACGCGACGGGGACGGTTCCGAGGATCCGTTTGTTATTGAAATCGTCCCACGCCATCCCCGGCGCCTGCGTCCCGCTCCCCTGCCAGTCCGGATGAGTCCAGAATCGTTTTTCGGGCGATTCGACGACCCGAAGATATTTCACCGAGCCCGGCTCGACCTTCTCCATCCCGAATCCTTCGTAGACGTTCGAGACGTAGAAGTACCCGTTCGGATCGTCGAGGTTCACGCGGTCGGCGACGATCTGCGGCGGATCGGTCGGCAGAATCGGCTGAGGGTCGAAGCACCCCGGCGCGTCGGCGTGGACGAGGGTCGCGCCGCCGTCGGGGTCGAGGACGTAGATCCCCATCTCTTCGCCCTGGCCCGTCTGACCCGACGCGAGGATAAAGTCGTCCTCGAGGGGGAAGGGGTCTTCGTATTTCCGCGGGGTCGCCATGAAGGTATCGTAGCGGACCGCCTCGAGGAACGGGTCGCTCGCGGGCTCGTCGGAGACCCAGTCGATCGTCTCGGGGGGCCAGGTCTGGAGGACGGGGGTTTTGCCGTCGACGCCGAGGCGCCGGTCGATGAGCGCGATCGCGCCCCAAGGGCGATCGTGGCACGACGTGAGAACGCACACGAATTGAGAGTTATCGTAGGGTAGCGGCCGCGCGTCGACGACCCCGCCCGGAGAAGCCGTGTTGTTGCCCCAGTAGATTTCATGCTTGGATCCGTCCGGGTTCGCGACCCAGACTCCCTGCGCGTCGCCGAAGTTGCGGTCGACGTACTCCCAACGGTCGTAGATGATGCGACCGTCCGAGAGGAGCGCCGGATGACCTTCGAAGAGCGTGCTCTTGCCGATTTGCTCGATATTCGATCCGTCCGCGTTCATCTTGTGGAGATTGCACATGATGTGGCGGTTGCACATGCAGTATTTCGGCTCGCGGGTCGAGGCAAAGACGATTTCGCCCGACGGAAGATAGATCGGATCGATATCGCTCGCGCCCTTGACGAAGGTGAGCTGCCGGAAACCGTCGATCGCACGGAGATCCTCGACCGCCATCTCGGGGGGCAGCGTGATCGTCGGGCGGTCGTAGTCGAGGTCGATTTCCGCGATGTGGTAGTCGTCTTCGCGAGAACGACGCACGGAGAAGATTATTTTCGTCGCGTCAAAGGAAAGGGCGGGGTCGCGCACGACGCCCTCGGGGACCTCGAGGAGCGTTTTCGTCGTGTCGTCGCCGGGGAACCAGACGACGAGGGACGATCCGCCGGTGAAACTCCCTTCGTTGATCTCGCCGCGCTGAAAAATCGTCGCCGTGTTGTGGTGATCGAGGGGATACTGACGGCGTTTAACGTAGAGAACCGCGTCGGGGAGCGCTTCGAGCGCGGCGTCCCGGAGCGCCGCTTCGCGCTCTTCACGCTCGCGTTCGATTCGCTCTAAGAATTCGCGTCGGAGCGCGTCGCCCTGTGCGTCGCGGGTACCGGGAATCGAGAAGGAGTCGCACCTGATGTGCGCCCAGCTCCCCGTCTCCAGGTCGACGACGCGGATCACGCCAAGTTCGCCCTGATATTCGGAGACGTCCCATTCGACTTTCCGTAGCCCCTGATTGTCCTCTCCGCGCGCGACGAGGACCGGCTCGATATCGCCGTCCTCCTTGACGAGCGCGAGCTCGACGCGAACGTTTTCGCGACGCCCGGCGCCCCCGACGAGAAAGGTCAGCGCGTTGCCCGAAAGCTTGAAGACCGGCGACTCGATAATGCAAAGCGTGTCGTCGGTCGGCGCGTCGTTCGCGGAGGACTCAAGGGTGGTGAGATAATATTTCCCGCTCTTTTGATAAGGGCCGGGATTACCATGAAATTCGAGTTCGCGGGACCCGATCGGTTTCGTGTTTTCGCCCTGAACGATTTGCCACCCCTCGAGGTCGCCCGTCTCAAAGTCGAAATGAAGAGCTTCCTGCGCGACCGCGAAGCCCGTTAAAACGCGCAGCGACACGATCGCGGCGCATAGGAAAATCCACGTAAAATAACGTCGACGCTTCATCTGACGACCTCTCCGTTGCAGCCTCAAAGGACGGGAATGAACGACTAACGCCCATTATAACGACAGAGTTAGGCCAAATCAAACAAGAAACGCTCTTTTTTGGAAACGCGCGGATATCTTTCGCCGAGAGAAAAAGAGGGCGATTTCTTGCGCAACGAGCTAAAAGAAAGAGTCGAAGAGAAATAGCGGCGGTCGGCGTTTTCCGCGTCGGCGTCGACTACCAGGGCGCTTCCATGAGCCCGACGATCTGCTCCGCAAGCCTGTCGATCGCCACCTGCTGCGCGGTCGCGGAAGACTGGCCCATTTCGGGGACGAGATAGGCTTGGGAGTCGACGACGACGCCGTCCTCCATACTCACGGGCGGCAAAGTGATCTGACCGACGATTTCGTTGTTGTGGAGGTCCTTCCATACCGCGGTCGCGACGAGCTGGACGTTCTTCTCGCGCGTGTCGTCGTACCGGTTGTAGGCGACGACGGACTGGCGTTCGGAGGCGAGCCTAATCGCGAGGAGCGAGTCGGCGGTCCCGGCGCGCCCGATCTGATAGGGCGTCTGCTCCGTGATCTTCTTGCAGACCGCTTCCGTAAGGCGTTCCCCGAAACCCGTGCGGTACGTGTCCGCTTCAACCATCTGCACGTAAACCGTCTTAATATTAGGGTTATAGAGACCTTCCGATCCGATATGATAACCTTGGAGGCAGCATCCCGCGGTCGTCAGGACCGCCGCGGCGACGCACGCGAACGCTACGAGAGCGTCGACGCGCGTCGCGCGAAGGGAACAAAACGTCTTAAGATGGTCGAGGGAAGTCATAGGTTTGCGAGGTGGTCCTCAAACATGGCGTCGACGCGTTAGCGGAGCGTGCGACTGTCGTCCGCGCGCGCGTTTTCCGTCGCAAAGTCGTCGCGACCAAACGCTTCCGCGGTCGAGTAGTCTTTCTCGCCGATCGCGTTAAGTCGGGAATCGCGACGCGCGATCTCGATAAGATTCTCGTCGGGCGCCTCTTCAAAGTACTCCTTGGAGGGCTCCGGCAGGAAGGGCGCTATGGGGCGGATCCAGGAAAGCTGGTCCGCTTCCGCGGGCTTCGAACGAATCTCCTGGTAAGACTGCGCCGCAAGGGTCGCGTAGTCCGCGTTAGGATGCTCTTTGACGAGACGGTTGTAATAGCTTCGCGCCGACGCGTAGTTCCCGCGGCGCTCGTAATACTGTCCAAGCGCGTAGAGACGCTTCGCCTGCTCCTCCTTGATCGATTCAAGCTCTTCGTAGACGACGTCCATGTTGCCGCGACCGCTCTTGAGGATCGTTTCGGCAAGCTGGCGCGCTTCGTCGAGGGGGCCGGAGTCATAATAGACGCCCTGATAGGATCGGTGCAGCGCGATCATCCTGAGCCGACACGCGTCTTCAGCGTACTTGCAGCCAGGATAGAATTCGTAAAGCTGGCGGTAATACTCGGCGGCGCTGCAGTAGGATCCGTCGCCCTGTTGCTGGCCGCGTCGCATATAGGCGTTCGCGAGCGCAAAGAGCGCGGCGGGCGCGAGCCCCGAGTCGGAAGCGTCGTTGAGGAAGATCGTCTCGTACGCCTTCTGGCCGGCCGCGAAGGATCGGAAGGAGGGTCGGCCCTTTTCCTCGGGGTCCTTCTCCTCGCCTTCGGAGCAGGCCATCCAGTAATTGCCAATGTAGAAGAGCCGCTTCATCGCGGTCTCCTTGTAGATCGTGCTCGTGTAGGTCGAGACGAGCGCGCGGAAGCATGAAACGGCGCGAGTATAGTCCTTGCAGAAGAACCAGCATTCTCCCGCGAAGAAGAGACCGTCTTCCTCGATGAGCGTGCCGCTCTTCGGCGCTTTGAAAGGAATCTTGGCGGACTCTTTCGGTCGCAGCGCCGGACCGGGCCAGCGTTCCGCCGCGCGCTCATAGTAGATCGCCGCTTCGCGGAGAGTCACGCGATTGCCCGTCTCCTCGTATTCCTTATGCTTCAGGCACGCGCGACGCATATATTCGAGCGCCGCCTCTTCGTCGGGTCCCATCCCGAACCAGTTGCGGATCCGGTCGAGAGAGAGCGCGTATTTCGACCAGTCGATCGGCGGCTCCGTCTCCTTCTCCCACTCTTCGAGCTCGCGATTCGACAGCTCGTTATCCTGCATCATGGAGAAGACGTCGGCGGTCACGCGACGCATGTAGATCGAGTCGGAGTCGCCGTCCTCCTCGAGCTGTTCGCGCGCGAAGGGGCCGTTTTCGTCGTCGAGCGCGGAATGCTCGATCGGACGGAGATAGCGAGGCGTCTTCGAGTTCTCGCGAGTCTTGCGCTTCTGCTGTTGGAGCCAGGACTGATATTTGTCGTCGAGCGCGCGCTCCTTCTCCTCGACGTCGGCGAGCGATTGGCGCTTAGGTTCGCGCAGGAACGGGTCGTCCGTGGCGTTGGAAGGCTCGACGGCGCCCGAAGGTTCCGCAACCGTTGCGCCGGATCGCGCGAAATCGGAGAGCTCGCTTTCCGCGGGCGGCGCGTCGGGGCCCCCGAGATCGACGAGCGGAAAATCGGCGCCGATCGTTGGGAAATCGTCGCCGAGGGTCGGAAAATCGTCCGCCGGCGCCTGTCCTCGAATGACCGCGTTCGCGTCGTCGAGAGACTGCGGCGCGCACGAAGCGGGTTCAACGTAGAGGAGAAGACCGGACGCGATGAACGCGCTCGAGAGGAGCGCGAAGAACGTCGCGGAGACTTGATGTTCTGACAATTTTCTCATTGAGAAGTCCTGGATGGCACGCCGACCCCGTCGGCTGACTGGTTGGCGACCAAAGGTTGGGCGCCAGCTTGACGCGTCGTACGACGCTCGCGTGATTCCGCGTTCCGTATCCCCCATGATCGCGACCGTCGCGACTCATCCTCGAGCGCCTTCACGAGGTCGCCGAGTCTAGGGAAGGGTTCGCCGCGCGTCGCGTACCCGAGGTAGCCGCGCGTTCGCGAGTTGCGTTGCGTGATCCGCGCAAAATAACGATTCAAGAGCGTTCGGAGCGCGTCCTTCGACTTCGCGTCGAACGCCTCGAGCTTGGCGAAGGTCTCGCGCTCGATCGCGTCGCGAACGACCGCCGCGTTCCGTGTAATCTCGTCGATCGCGACGGCGGATTCGTCCTTCGCGCGCGCGTACTGACGCGCAAGATTCCGCTCAAAGCTCGCCGTATAAAGGATCAGTTTTTCGGCGGCGCGGCGCGATTCTTCGAGCGCTTTGAACGCTCCGATCGTCGTTGGAACGAGCCCCGGCGTACGGTTCCGCGCGAGGCAGTTCCTGCAGACGACGCCCCCCATGTCGTTCTCGAACCAAATCGGACGCTCGAGGTTCAAGACGCGGTCGAGGGGCAACGGTTCTCCGCACTCGACGCAGCGTCTCGTCGAGGGGAAGACCCCGAATAAGTCAAGGAGCCCCGCCTCAAACGCGAAGACGAGCGACCCGACGCGGCCGCGCGTTTCGAGCGATTCAAGCGTCAGATCGGCGAGCCTGAAGAGCCCCGGATCGGGGTCGTAATCCTCCGTCATATGGTCGAGGAGCTCCGCGACGTAGTACGCGGCGTACAGTCCTCGAAGATTACGCTCGTTTGGCCTAAAGCGTCGCGCAAGTTTCGACTCCGTACAAAGGTCGAGCGCATCGGTGTTCTTACGAATGAATGTTAGCTTAATCGAGGCGAGGAAGTCAAGAGAAGTTTCAAAGGGATTTTTCAGCCTTCGCGCGCCCTTCGCGAGCCCTCGAACTTTGCCGAAATCGCGCGTATAAAGGGTCAGGACGAGACTTGATTCCGAAAAATCAACCGTCCTGAGAACGATCGCGTCGGTCTTTTCGATACTCATTTTCCGTCCTTTTGGCGATAAACAACAGTTCCGAAGAGCGCATGCGTCGCCATGAAAATCGTCGCGCGCGGGACCATTATGGCGCAAATTCTAGAGGGCGTCAAAGGGAAAAAGGCGCGTCGCGAGAGCGCCGGCGCAAGAAATAAAAAAACCGAAAGGGGGAGACCTTTCGGTTAAGGGTGAAAGAGGGGATTCGAACCCCCGACCTTCGGAGCCACAATCCGACGCTCTAACCAGCTGAGCTACTTCCACCGTCGTAAGCGTTTGCGCGTCGCTAAGCGCCGCGAGACAGGGGGTATTCTATAAGAGAAAGATAAAGCGTCAAGGCGCGATAACAATCTTTTAAAAAATATCCCCCAAAACGCGTCCGTCATATTCAGAATCGGCTTTAGCGTTCGATCTGCGCGACCACGAGATTCTTGCCGCAGTATTTATCGCGGAGCTTCGGCTTCTCGATCTTGCCGGTCGGATTGCGCGGAACGTCGGCGAAGATGAACTTCTTCGGACGCTTGTATCGGGGCAGTCCGAGGCAGAACTCGGCGAGTTCTTCTTCCGTCGTTTGACGACCCGGCTTGAGCTCGACGATCGCGGCGGCGATCTCGCCGAGTCGCGCGTCGGGAAGGCCGATCACCGCGACGTCCTTGACGTCATCGTGGCCGCGAATGAAGTCCTCGATCTGAACCGGATAGAGGTTCTCGCCGCCCATGATAATGACGTCCTTCTTGCGGTCGACGAGGAAGATGAAGCCCTCTTCGTCTTCGCACGCCATGTCGCCGGTGTAGAGCCATCCGTCGACGAGGGTCTTTTTGGTCGCCTCAGGGTCGCGGTAATATTCGCGCATGACGCCGGGTCCTGAGACGGCGAGTTCCCCGACTTCGCCGCGCTCAACCGTCTTGTGATCTTCGTCGACGATTCGGACCTGCCAGCGATAGCCGGGCTTGCCGATCGCGCCGACCTTGTGAATGTTGCCGACCCCCAGGTGCACGCAGCCCGGTCCGGTCGATTCGCTCAGACCGTAGTTCGTGTCGTACTCGTGGAGCGGGAAATATTTCTTCCAGCGTTTGATAAGGCTCGGCGGAACCGGCTGCGCGCCGATGTGCATGAGGCGCCACTGCGATAGGACGTAGTCGTCCAGGTTGACCTGCTTCGACTCGATCGCGTCAAGAATATCCTGCGCCCAAGGTACGAGGAGCCAGACGATCGTGCAGCGTTCTTCGGAGACTGCGTGGAGGATCGTCGGCGGCTTGATACCGCGCAGGAGCACCGCCTTGCCGCCGACGAGCAAGCTGCCGAACCAGTGCATCTTCGCGCCCGTATGGTAGAGGGGCGGAATGCACAGGAAGACGTCCTCGCGCGTCTGGGAATGATGATGTTGCTCCGTAAAGGCGGCGGCGGTCAGATTGCGGTGAGGATGGAGGATCGCCTTCGGAAAGCCCGTCGTGCCGGAGGAGAAGTAGATCGCCGCGTCGTCGTCGGGCGAAATCTCGACCTCGGGCGTCTCGTTCGACGTGTAAAGCGTGAGATTATGAAGGGGCTCCGCGAAGGTGGGGCAGTTTTCGCCGACGAAGAAGAGCGACTTCACGTTCGTGAGTTCGTCGCAGATCGACTCGAGTCGTCCGATGAATTCCGAGCCAAAGACAAGGTAACTCGCCTCGGAAAGCTCGAGGCAGTATTTGATTTCGTCCGCGGCGTAGCGGAAATTGAGGGGAACCGCGACCGCGCCCGCCTTCAGCGCGCCAAAGTAAATCGGGAGCCATTCGAGACAGTTGAGGAGCAGGATCGCAACCTTGTCCCCCTTCTTGAGACCGCGGCTGAGCAGGAGATTCGCAAAGCGGTTCGCGAGCTCGTTGAACTTCTTCCACGTCGTCGAACGACGCAGCCCGACTGGGTTGCTCGGCGGCTCGATGAGCTCAAAATCTTTCCACGTAACAAGGCGAGCGTTTTCCGTTTCAGGGGAAAGCTCGACGAGGCTGACGTCGGACCCGTAGAGAAGCGCGTTGCGTTCGAGAATCTCGGGCAGAGGCGTAAGTTCGGTAAGAGGCGGCAGCTCGTTCGGGGACGTCATAACTTTCCTTTTGTATTATAATGGCTTATCGACGACAACGCGTGTCGCGCACAGACGGACGAGAGACGATCGGCGTAGAACTCGAACGTCGAGTTTCGCCCCGATCGACAAACGATTCCGCATTATACGTCCGTTAAGAGCGCCGCGCAATAGCCAATATGAATAAAGCGCGCGCCTTTTATTAGTTGACTCTTCGTTGCGCGGGAAGTAGAATGAACGACGAAAGGGCCGGCGCAACGACGTCAAAGATTGCGAAAGGAGCGCGAACGTGTCCCGTCATGAACGTCATCCGACGAAAACGAACGCAACAAGACTGCTGGAAACCGCCGGCGTCTCTTTCAGAACGTTCGAGTACGAGGTCGACGAAGAGGACCTCTCGGGCGCCGATATCGCGGAACATATGAAGGTCGACCCTGCATGCGTCTTCAAGACCCTCGTCCTGAAGGGCGAGAAGAACGGATACCTCGTATGCTGCCTGCCCGTGTGCGACGAGCTCGATCTCAAGAAAGTCGCGAAGGCGTTCGGCGACAAGAAGTGCGACCTCATTCCGATGAAGACGCTCCGCGACCTGACCGGCTACGTGCGAGGGGGATGCTCCCCGATCGGTATGAAGAAGCAATTTCCGACCCTTA
Source organism: Thermoguttaceae bacterium (assembly GCA_050949645.1). GTDB lineage: Bacteria > Planctomycetota > Planctomycetia > Pirellulales > Thermoguttaceae > RUG369. Next base: position 2,020,599 of record JBMNGC010000001.1, on the reverse strand, counting down.
TCGACGAGACCGCCCTTCTTTTCGACGAAATCTATGTGAACGCCGGTATGCGCGGCCTCATGATGATCGTCGAGCCGCGCGCGCTCGCGGAGTACGCGGGAGCGACGCTCGTCGACCTCGTGCAGGATTGACGCGCGCCTTCATGAGAAGAGGACCGTTCGATGGAATTTCGCGTTTTCAAACTTGAAATCTTCGTCCCAGAGACGCATTTTCGCGCGCTGCAACGCGCGTTGCAGCGCGTTGGGGCGGGCCATATCGGGCGCTACGACAGCTGCCTCTCGTATAGTCGCGTTATCGGGACCTGGCGGCCCCTCGAGGGCTCGAGTCCCTATCTCGGCGAACGCGGCGAGATCAGCGAAGAACCGGAGTTGAAGGTCGAAGTCGCCTGCCGCGCGGAGAAACTCGACGAGACGCTCCGCGCGATCAAAGAAGTCCACCCCTACGAAGAGCCCGTCATTAATGTGATCCCACTTTGGAAGACCTCGCTTAACTGACGCGCAACGCGCAGGTTGCGCTCTTCCGTTATATGAAAGGAAAACGAAATGCTTAGTCCCGGAACTAAAGCGCCTGATTTCTCGCTGGCCGATCAAAATGGCGACATGCACACTCTTGCAGACTATAAAGGCCGCACCCTCATCCTCTACTTCTACCCCAAGGACGACACGCCGGGCTGCACGAAGCAGGCGTGCTCCTTCGGCGAGCTTCTCCCGCACTTCACGGAGAAGGGCGCCGTCGTCGTCGGCGTGAGCAAAGACTCCGTCCAGTCGCACAAAAACTTTGAGATGAAGTATTCGCTGCCTTTCACGCTCCTCTCCGACCCCGATCTCGAGACGATCAAGGCGTACGACGTCTGGCAGGAAAAGAAAGTCTTCGGCAAGACGTCGATGGGCGTCGTCCGAACGACCTACGTGATCGGGCCCGACGGCGTCATCGTGCGCGCCGCCGACAACGTGAACGCCGAGCAAAATCCGCAGGATACCCTCGACGAACTCAAGTAATTAACTTTTAGTCGCCGCGTCGCCGTTCGAGAACGACCGTCCAGGCGTTTCTTCCGAGCGGCGACGTCGGACGCGACCCGGCGCGCGATAATTTTCTGAAAAATTGATAATTAGCCGGATTTTGATCTGTATCTTTTCTAATTTATTGTCTACGCTCCAGACAAGTCGCGTCGTTTCAAGAGCAGTTTTGCGAAACGGCGCGAAGGTTTGTTTGCCGTTTCTGCGATCCGGATGGATGGATCCCGACGTCGCGCGACGCCCGACTTTAGCGGCGACGATGAATTGATGATAGGCGTTTGATCGCAAGAGGATGCGGCGCGTCAGGAGGACGTAGCGAAATGGAAAGTATGTTGAAGGGAATCGCCTGGCTTTCTATGATCGCGCTAGCAGCCGCGGGCGCCTTATCCTTCGTTCCAGACAAATCGTGGGAGTCTTTCCCCAAAGGCCTTGCGCCGGCCAGAGCTAAGCTCGCCGACTTCGGAATCGCGCCCGCGAAATATCGTAACCCTAAGTCTGAGGACGACGCCGGCGTCGCGCTGCCGAACCCCGGCGAGGTCTACGAAAACGCCCTCGACGCTCCGCAGCTCGCTTCTAACGACTCTCAGCGCACGTCAGTGCGTATCGGCGCCTCTCAACGCGCCAACGCGGAATGGTTCAGCGCCGCTGGTAACGCGAATAACGCGCTGCCGCGCGCCGATCTCAGAGACGCGACGTCGCAACTCGCCGACGCGCGCGTTGATTCCGCCGTCGCTCAGCCCTTCGTTGGAATCGCGACCGACGAACCGATCGCCAGCGGCTCCGACGATATCTTTAACGATTCGCACTTCGACGCTCCGCGACCAATCGACGCTGAATATTCTCTCGACGCGCCGGTTCCAACCCCCTCGACCGACCTCGAGAGCTCTTTTAGCGCGTCCGAAGCGCTCCTCAATTCCGAGGCGAACGATTTCGCGACGTCGAGCCCCTATCCTGACGCAGACGCGCCCTTTGACGACGTCTTAACGTCGAGCCCGACGACCGCGGCGACGAGTCCAGACGACGGCTTCGCTCAACCTCTCGATCGTCAGTTCGACCCGACCGTAACCTCCGACGTCGACTCGACGTCCGACCTTGTCGCGCCCATGCCGACGGTCGCCGACGACTCGGCCCCCTCGATTCTTGAATCGCCGACGATCGCGCCGCCCGAGCCGCCCGTCTCGACGACGGACGAGAATCTCGCGCCGCAACCCCAACGCGAGCCGGTCTTTGAGCAGCCGCAAGTCGCCGCCGCGCCTCAGACTCAACCGCAGCCTCAGACTCAGCCGCAAACGTTGCAGCCCCCGCAGCCGCTCGCTAATCAGATCCAGCCCCAGGCGGACTGCCTCGATCCGACGAACGTTTCCTGTTCCGCGCTCCTCTCGCAAGGGGACGCGGCGGGCTCCCTTGAGGCGGCGATGCGTTCCGCCGAAAATATCCAGTCGGCCGACCAGGCGCGGGAAGTCTTCCTGACGCTCAACACGCTCCGTCGCGTCTATTTGCAGAACAACCAGCCGGGCGTCGTCGCGCGCATTAACAGCGCGCTCGACCGACTCGCGTTCGAGGTCTTCTATAACCCTCAACGCGCGATTCTCGAGCCGATGCGTGAAACGCGCCCGGGCGAGACGCTCGCGTCGATCGCGCGCGAATGCCAGGTCACCCCAGAAACGCTCGCCGCGATCAACGGTCTCCAGACGAACGTCGACGCGCCGTTGCCCCCGGGAACGTCCCTGAAGGTCATCCGGGGACCGGTGACCGCCGAAGTTTCCGCCTCGCGCAAAGAACTCCTCCTGAACTTTAACAACCTTTACGCCGGTCGATTCCGATGCGGCGTTCCGCAGCAGGCGTCGGGGCTCCGCGGCGAATTCGTCGTCCAACGCAAGATCGAGAACCCCGAATGTAAAGCGGTCGATCTCACCGGCGCGGAAATCGTCATCGAAGGCGGGTCCCTCGATAACCCGCTCGGAGCGTGCTGGATTGGCCTTAACGGCGGTTACGGCCTCCAGGGGACCAATCGTCCTGAGCTCATCGGCGTCGACGTGCCCGAAAATGGCGGCTTCGTCTTCAGCAACCTTCATATTTCACAGCTCGACGTGCTCCTGCCCGTCGGCTCGTCCGTCTACTTCACGGAATAGCGCAGCCGAGTCGACCTGAGCGCGACGGCCGAAATTGTTGGTCTACGCCGCGCTATTCCCTCAGGTTTCGTTATGAATAGGCAAGCGATTCTGAAATTCCGCGCGTCGTTGCTGAAATTTGTTGTGTCGATCACCGGCGGCGGCGCGACCTTTATCTCCGATTATCTCTTGGTTCCCGGCGCGTCCGGCTCCCTTATCGAAGCGCGCGTACCATATTCCCCCGCCGCTACCGACGCGTTTCTAGGCCAACCGCCCGAAAGCTACTGCTCCGAAGTCACCGCGCGTCTCGTCGCGTCCTCCGCTTTCGCGCGCGCTCGCGCGCTCGAGCCGGCGAGCGATCAGGACGCGCTCCTGGGAATCGGCGCGACCGCGTCTCTCGTTTCCGAGCGCCCTAAGAAGGGTCCGCACCGCGTCCACTGCGCCGTCGTCGCGCGAAAGGGCGTCTTTTCAGCGACGCTCATGCTGGAGAAAAACGCGCGCGACCGCAGCGAGGAAGAACGACTCGCCGCCGACTTCATCCTCTCGACCGCCTCCTTCGCCGCTGAGAAACTGTCAAACCGCGACGACGCCCCGTGGCGCGAAAAGACCGCGGCGCTCCCGATTCTCTCCGATTCGCCCTCGAAGCCTGGCGATTCCTCGACGATTTCATGGACGCTCCTCGATTCCGCGAGCGCCGATTTCCTCTACGGTCCCGTCGCCGACGCGTTGCCGACGATTCGCGCCCTGCGCTGGCGAGGCGGCAAGCTCGACGTCGCGCTCCTCTCGAATCATGAAAGGATCGCGCTCGACGGCGCGCCCGGCGACGCGCTCGCTAACCTCGCCGCGGCGCCGCGCGAGACCGACGACGCGCGTCATACGATATTCCCGGGCTCCTTCAATCCTCCGCACCGCGGACACGTCGAAATGGCGACCTTCTCGGCGCAACGGACCGGCGTCACGACGGAATTCGAACTGTCGGCGCGCAACGTCGACAAGCCGCCCCTCGACGCGCTGGAAATCCTTCGTCGCGTCAACGCGCTCGACGCGGCGGTTCCGAACGCGAGCGTCTGGGTCTCGAACGCGCCGAGGTTTATCGAAAAGGCGGAGCTCATGCCCCGCTCGAACTTTATACTCGGCGCCGATACGATCTTGCGCCTCGCGGACCCGAAATATGAGCGCGGGTCGGTCGCGGAACGCGACGCGGTCGTCGCGCGCCTCGCCGAGCTCGAAACGAAACTCCTCGTCTATAACCGCAAAATCGACGATCGCGTCGAGTCCTTTGACGAGCTCCGCGCCGCGATCCCCGACGCGCTCGCGGCGATCTGCGAATTTGTCGACGAGCCGATCGACGACGTCTCCTCGACCGAACTTCGTCGCCGCGCGCGCCAATGACGCGGCGATAAAAAACCGGCGCTCGCAGATTGCCCGCGAGCGCCGGTCTTGTTTCTACTGAGACGCGTTCAGCGTTCAGCGAATATTGCTCAAATATCCCTTAGCGCGGTCAACCTGACCTTCGTTACCCTTTTCGATAACGACGCCGAGCGCCTCGCGGAAGAGGTCCGGATCCTGCTTGCGGAGGAAGTCCTGGTGCGCAAGATCAAGGATCGCGTTGAGCGCTCTGTCGGAGAGTTCCGGAACGTCCGTATACTCAAGCGCGTAGCGAGCGGAGTCGGGGATGCGGACCGAACCGACGCGTTCGAGGACGAAGTTGCGTTCTTCGTCGCGCGTGGCGAGTTCAAACGCCGTCTTCAGGTTGGCGAGCTTCTCCTCGTCGGACATGTCAATGCCGTCCCTGTCGTCCGGCAGCGAGATGACGCGGATGAACGCGCGGAGCGCCTGAAGGCGGATCGAATCAGGATAGCTCGTGTTCTTAGCGACCTCAAGGAGCTTTTCCCAGACGACGGCGTTAGGCCAGTTGCTCAGCGCGCGAACGGAGAGCGCGATCATCTGCGGATTGTTCGTGGCGAGTCCCTTCTCGATCGTTTCGAGCGCGGCGTCGCCCCCGATGCGACCCAGGAGCAGGAAGATCTGAGGACCGTTCTGGTTGTTCATCATCTGCACGACGGGCGTCGCGTCGCCTTCGCAGAGGCGCGAGATGATCTGCTCGACGCGGTCGCGTTCGCCACCGCGTCTCATAGCGAGGTACGCGTTAACAAAATCAGCGATATTCTCTTTCGTCGCGATTTGTTCCGCAGCGGCGAGAAGCTCGACGCGCGCGGGACTGTCGTCCTGATTCGCAAGCGTCAGCAGGGTCGCGACTTCGCCGGGAATATTACGCGCAGCGACGACCTTGGCGAGGGACGCGAGGTTCGCGCCGTCCTTTTCCGTCTTGAGCGCCTCGACGACGACGGCGTCAAATTCCTTGCCCGGAACGTTCATCAGCGCCGTCTCAACGATGCGGCGATCGAATTTCGGAAGCTGCTGATAAAGAACGTCGCATTCCTTGGCGGACGCGATCTTTTCAAGCGCGACGACGCCGGCGAGCTGGAGCTCGCGATTGTCGCTTTCAGCGGCGTCGGCGGCAAGCTGAACGTATTTCTTATCCTGGCGAACGCGAAGCGACGCGAGCGCGCGCGCTTTGTCGTCGTCGGAAAGCGAATCGTACTTCTCCATGTACGCGTCGTAATCCGCTTCAGAAACGTAGGGGAGCGCCATCGGGAATTCAGACTCGATTCCAATCGAGACGTCGACGTCGCGAGCGTCAATGTAGGGTCCGAACTTTTCGGGCGTGTCGGACGCGGCCTGCGCCGCTTTCAGCGCGTCGATCGCTTTATCAGAGGCGATCTCCGCGAGCGCGCGCGCCGATTCGTCAAAGAGAGTAGCGTCGTCGCTGTCAAGGAACGCGGCGATCCCGTCGACGCAGGAGTCGTTGCCGGTCCAGCCGAGGATATGGAGCAGCCATCCCTTCGTGGCGACGGGATAATCCTCGTTGAGCGCGTCGAGCATAATCGTAAGCGTCGCGTCGCGATCGTCGACGTTCTGGAGGCAGTAGTTCATCCAGCCCTGCTGGGCGTCCTTCATCTCATTAATCTGGTCGCCGTTGGTCCAGTCTTCTGGCGTCATTTTCGGCGCCCACTGGGCGAATTGCGCGGCGGCGTCCTGAGCGAAGATCGGCGCCGAATAAACAAAGAGCGCGAGCGTTGCAGCGAGGCACAGCCCGATCGTTTTCCAGTTAGCTTTCATTGGTTTCCTCTAATATCTCATGCGCGAGTTCAGAGCGAATCTGAAGATGCGCTTCGTTCTTGGTTAAACATCGGGACTGAACGTCAGACTTCAGGAATGACGTACGGATAACGCTGCGGACGCGCGACATGACGCGTCGCTTCTTCGTCGTCGACAAAACGACAGTTTTCGGCGTCCCAGATCAGCTTGCGATTGAGCTTGTGAACGATCGCGAGGAGCTGACAGAGGGACGCGGTGCACGCGCCGTAGACGAAGTCCTGGAAAGGACGAACGCGATTGCGGACGCAGAACGCGAAATCGTCGGCGATCGACGTCGCGCCGCCGGCATAACGTCGCAGCTCGACCGCGTGGAGAGGACGAATCTTCGCCGCCATGCGACGATCGCCAGAATGACGGAACTCGCCTTCCGTGCCGACGAAGGTAATGTCGTGCGGACCGTTCCAGGCGTGGTACATTTTGACGCCGTTCTTGAATGTCGCGCAGGCGTATTCCTGACCTTCGTAACCCGGCGGGGTGAGCTCGACCGGCTCTTCATCGTCGACGCCGAGAATATACATGGCGCCGCCAAACTTGTGGGCGCCCCAGTCGGCGAGGAAGCCGTTGCCGTATTCCGTAAAGTGTCGCCATCCGCCGCCGTAGTTGCCGGAGCATCGTTCGCTGTTGTACGGAGCGATCGGCGCCTGACCCTGCCAGCGATCCCAGTCGAACCCCTCGGGGATCGGCTGTTCCGGAAGATAGCAGTGAATCGGAGGATTGCCGAGTCCGGCGTAAACTTCTTTGACCTCGCCGATCGCGCCGCTCTGGATAATCGGCGCCATGTACCCGTAGTCCTCCATAACGCGCTGGCTTCCGCTCGTGCAGACGCGGTTGTACTTACGCGCCGCCTTAACGATGAGTCGCGATTCCTGGAGCGTGAGGGTCAGCGGTTTTTCGCAGTAGACGTCCTTACCCGCCTGGCAGGCCTCAACGGAGACCTTCGTGTGCCAGTGGTCGGGGCATGCGCAGACGACCGCGTCGAAATCGTCGCGGATGAGCGCGTCTTCATAATGCGAGAGCTTAACCGCGTCGCTATTGCCATAGCGTTCGTTGACGCGGTCGGCCGCGCGGTCAAGGTGAGCTTGATAGCAGTCGGAAACGCCTACGACATGGTAATTAGGGTTGCCGAGAAAACCGCCGAGAAGTTCGTTGCCACGATTGCCCATACCGATATGGAACAAGCGAATCTTATTACTCGGCGCGACTCCGCCGTCGAATCCGAAGACGCGACCAGACATGAGAAGCGGAGCGGCGATAACGCCCGTCGCCGAGGTCGTCAAAAACGCGCGACGGCTTAATTGGGTGCGAACCTTTTTCATTTGTGACCCCCGAGGAGTATAACTGTCAAAGATTTATAAATCATCAAGTCGTACGAGCCGGTCGATGGAACGACGCGAATCCAGGACGCTCAGACGACGTCTCAACAGAACAAGTATACGCGAGAGACTGTAGAGAATCAACTGTTGCGTCGAACACTTCCTAAAAACGTTCGTAAATTAGCGATTTTACGCAGACGGCGCACATAAAGGCGCGCCGAGCGTCTGCGGCGTATGACCGCAAATACCGGTTCCTTCCACGCTAACGCTGAACTTTCGCAGCCTCGGGCGCTTCGATGATTTCAAGGGTCTGGAGCCATTCGTAAACGCGCTGGGGATACTTGCGGATCGGCGCGTCGGGGCCGCAGTTGAAGAACGCGTGATTCACGTATGCATATATATGGAGCTCGCCGGGAATGCCCATCTTGCGAAGCTGACGGTAGCACATGACCGACGCCATTGCAGAATATCCGTCGCCGTCGCCGTGGATGAAGCACATCGGCGGCGTCTGCGCGTCGAACGCGAAGTCCTCAACGATCTGCGCGTCGTTACCTTGTTCGGTATTTTCGCCGTCGACTCCGTCGTCAAGGACATAGGCGGGATAGACGGGTATCGCAAAGTTCACGTTGCAGGGAAGATCGTCGCGCTCGTCGACCGGCTCGTACGTCTTTGTCATGCTCGAGGTCGCGGCCATGAGCGTGAGGTGGCCGCCCGCCGAGAAGCCCATGACCCCGATCTTGTTCGGATCGATACCCCATTCCTCCGCGTTGGAACGTACGATGCGAATCGCGCGCTGGACGTCTTGCCATGGCGCGAAATGCTTTGCAACGCCGGGCCGACGAGGGGTGCGATACCAGAGCATGCACACGGCGATCCCATTTTCCGTAAAGAAATCGCGCGGCATGACGCCCTCGATTTCATAGGCGACTCCGTTGTACGCTCCGCCGCAACAAATGATAATGCACGCGTCGGTCTTCTGATTTTCCGGACGCCAGAATTCGAGGCGCGGAGTATACCATTCGCCGCCCGAATCTTGATACTGTTCCGCCTTGTCGCCCGGGGGCGTGTCGGGCCAGAGATTCACGACTTCAAACGCGTCGGCCGCCGCCGAGGTAAGAAAAGCGATAACGACGAGAAATGCAACGATAGGATTAGATTTCATAGAACGCCTCTATCGAAAGGGTCGGCGCGTCGACTTCGTCGAGCAACCGGACGGCGTTCTGGCGCCAAATCCTGGCTACGCGCCGATGAAAAAGGATGGTGAACCGACCGCGCGCGAGTCGCTGCCCCGACGCAACGGCCAAAACGGGTAAGGGGAGCGTCGCGTTACGCGCCTGCCCACTGACCGCTCGCGAGCACGTTGGCAGGGAGATTGAGGTCGTCTTCGATGAGCGCGACGATCGATATCTTGTGAGCGTCGGCGATCTTAATCGCCTCTTCAGGGTCGAGAAAGATTGTCTTTTTGGCTTCGATCGCGAGCACCTGGGCGCCCGCTTCCGCCATGATCCTGATGGTGCGCGGTCCCACGGTCGGGACGTCAAAGCGCATGTCCTGGAATGGTTTGGCAACCTTGACGATGACGAATTTACCGCTCTTACAGAGGGTTCCGGCGCGTTTGATCGCCTCGTCGGTCCCTTCAATCGCCTCGACCGCCAGGACCGCGCGGTTCTTAATGTAGACGCTTTGTCCAATGTCGAGTCGCCCCATCTCTCGTGCAATTTTCCAGCCGAAGAGAATGTCCTGCCATTGCGCGGGCGTGGGGGCGCGTTTTGTAAATAATTGTCGTTCCACGAGTAGCTCCGGTGCAAAGTCGACGCCGGCGGCCATGGTGACGCCGCGATTTTCGAATGCGCGAACGACCGTCATGAGAAGCGAATCGTCCTTGCAGTCGCTGCGACGGAAAAGGAAATGGGTGGCGAAAAAACGGATCGTGTAGAAATCGGGCGCCTGTCGCCAGAGAAAGCCGGGGTCGTAAAGTCGAATCTTATGGAATTTACCCGCCATGGTGGCGTGGCGAACGCCATGTCGGTGAAAGAAATTGGTCGCTTTGCCGAATTTCCCGAGCCCCATGTAACGGAAGACGTCGCAAATATCTTTGAGGCACGGATCGGCGTGGTCGGGGACGCCAAGGCATACGACTTCTCGTCCGGCCGCCTTGAGCGTCTCCGCAAGAACGATGGGGAAACGGCCCCAGCCGGCAATAAGTCCTATCCGCTTGATCTTCGAAAGATCGAGCTCTTCGGAGCGCGGTGGCGCTGTCGTGTCGCCGTGATGCAAGGCGTCTCCAATCGAGAATACGCGGCGTGAAACGCGTCGTGGCGCAAGGTCGAGACGCGTCGCGGCCGCAAACCATTACTGACGGTCGGTTGGCGCAAGCGCGTCGAGTCGCGCTTGGAGCGCAGTCATTTCTTTTCGGAGCGCGCGCACTTCCTTTTGCGTGTCAGGAAGCCTCGAGAGCGCGACCTGCTTGCGCATCTGCTCCTTCTCGGGGGTCGCCGGAATGCCGACGATCTTGGCGTTGTCGGGGACGCTGCTCATAACGCCCGCCATCGCGCCGAGGACCGCCCCAGTTCCGATCGTAATGTGGTCGCGGACCCCTACGCGACCCGCCATGACGACGTAATCTCCGGTCGCGACGCTTCCCGCGACCCCGGAGCTTGCGCATAACATGTTGCGGTTGCCAATTTTACAGTTATGCGCGATCATGACGTGGTTGTCGATCTTTGTGCCGTCGCCGATATAAGTCGCGTCGTAGGAGGCGCGGTCAATCGTCGCGCAGGCGCCGATTTCAACGTTGTCGCCGACGACGACCGAGCCGTACTGCGACGTGAGGAGATGCTCGCCCGAGGAGGAATCGTAGCCGAATCCATAGGCGCCGAGGACGCAATTTGCGTGAAGAATACAGTCTGCGCCTATCCGGCAATTTTCGTAGACGACCGCGTTCGGGAATATCGTCGTGTTGGCGCCGACGACGACGTTCGCCATCAGGACGACGCCGGGGTAGATCTTCACGCCGTCGCCAAGCGAGACGTTATCGCCAATCGTTGCGAAGGGACCAATCGAGACGTCGCGTCCGAGCTTTGCGGTCGGGGCGACGTACGCCTTGTCAGAGACGCCCTTAGCGATCGTCTCCACGTGCGGATGAAAGAAGGCGGCGATCGCCTCGAAAGCGGCTTTCGGATCGTCGACAAGGAGCTGTGCGAAACTCTCGGGCACCCCGGCGTTGCGTCCTTTAGGAAGAACGACGGCGCGCGCGCGCGTCGCAAGGTTCCAGTCTAATTTTTCTGGTTTTTCAGCAAAAGTAATCGAATGTTCGTCGGCGGTATGAAGCGGCGCTGACTTTTCGATCATAGCGTCAGCGTCGCCGACAACGTCGCCGCCGACCAGGGCGGCGAGCTGTGAAAGCGGGACTTTCATTGCGTCGAGCGTTCCTCTTCGTCGATCGTCAGATCGGACGAGATTGCAGGGGGAATCGACGTCGAATCCTTCGCGGCGCGAACGAGCTCGCCGCGAAGGCCGACGCGTAAAAAAACGAGCGAACGAGGCGCGTCGAAGCGCCGACGTTCCTCGTCAAAAGAAAAAGCCGCCGTTTGACGCAGAGGAGACTGCGGAACGACGGCTTCACACCGACGCGGAGCGGCGTCGATCCAGAAGAGTTGAAAAGAAAGGACAAACCAACCCTTCGGCGAGCGACTCACGCGTCGACGTTCCGGCGTGTTCAAAGCTTGCCAGGTCAGGATGCGGCCTGTTCCGCCTTGACCTTGACGATGAGCTTCGCCAGGCGCGACTTCTTGCGCGCCGTGTTGTTCTTGTGCCACAGTCCACGAGCAGCGGCGCGATCAAGCGCGCTACAGACTTGGGGGAACTGCGCTTCAGCGGCGGCAACGTCGCCCGCTTCAAGCGTCTTAATGAGAGTTTTGATACGGTTGCGAGCAACAGAACGCGACGCTCTGTTGCGGAGGCGTCGAACTTCGTTCTGTCGCAGTCTTTTTTTAGCGCTAAGTGTGTTTGGCATCTTGATATTGCGTTAAGTGGAGTACTGAAGAATCTTCTAAAAACGAATCGGGCGCTCGCGCGCGGACGAATGATGGGTGAAATCGACCGACGCGTTCGTTGAGCCGTACAAGGCGAATCCGACTGCGTTTCCGTAAAAAAAACCGCGTCGCGCCGCTCCCGACGAGAGCGAGTCGGGCGCTAACGCGCGACGTATAATTACGTGAGGTCAATTATGCGCCTTTTTGGCAATCTTGTCTAGTAGGTCCCCCACGTCTTTATAGGAAAAATCTATCGCGGCGAGCCTGTTCGCGAAATCGCTCGCCTCTGAAATCTTGTTGAGACCAAGCGCGAGACGCGCTCCAAGGTAGAGCGCTTTCTTTATTTCTTCGCTGTTCTTATCGAGTTTCTCGATCGCCTGCTCGTAATGCAGCATCGCGAGGGGATACTGTTTGATGTGCTGGAAACACTGCCCGAGCGCAAGGAGGCACTGGCCCGCAAGCGCTGAATCGACTTTCGCTTTCTGCAACTCGGCGATCGCTTCCTTCACGCGTCCGTGAGTCATGAGGAACGACCCAAGCTCCCAATGGAGCTGCGTTTCGTTCGGGGAAAGCTTAAGGCGATACTGAAGAAATTCAAGGGTCTTCTGGTCGTAGAGCTTCTTCTGCTCGATATATCTCGCCTTGAGCGCTTCGGAGGGCGCCTTCTTATATTGTTCCGCGATTTTTTTCTTTTCATCGGCGGCGCGGTTACGCTGAATTTCAAGGAGCTGAGGAGTGAAGATCTGGTCGTCGGGGAACTGCTTGAGCGCGCGCTTCACGGAGTCCTCCGCGCGACGATATCGACCTTTCTGGAAGAAGTAGTCGATCAGCTCGGAGTAAGCGTCGCGATCCTTCGGGTCTTTACGGAGCCTCTTTTCAATCTGGTCTTCGAAGGAAAGCTTGTTGTGCTCGTCATGTTCGTCTTCCTTAGCGCCGCGAGGAGCTTCCTGGACGCGGTTGATCGTGCGCTCAAGCATGAGGTCGTTGATCATCCTGCCCGCCTCCGTGTCGTCAGGATTGAGCTTGAGGACGCGGTCCCAGCAGTGGATCGCGTTTTCGTATTGGGCTCGCGCCCCGAGTTCCCGAGCGGCGGTCCGGTTGATATCCACGTCGTCAGGCGCGCTTTCGACGGCGTGCTTGAGGTACGCGAGGCCCGCTTCGTCGAAATTCGCCTCGAGACACGCCATCCCCATCGCGACGAAGGTGTGTGCGTCCCAAGGGTTGCGTCGGAGTTTTTCGACCCCTTCCTTAATAGTCGTTTCGAGGTCTTTTCCTTTCCCTAGCGGCGCAACTTTCGCGGCTTTTTTGAGGAATCCAAAGGCGGACTTCTTTTTATGATTTCCGAACTTAACGCGCAGATTGGCGATAAAAGAATTCATATATAGAAGGTTTGCCGGGTCGCCGACGACGCATTGGGCAAACATTTCGGTCGCGTAGTCGTGGTCGCCGATCGACATCTTCTGGTTGCCGTATTCAAAGCATTTTTGTAGCCTCGCGCGCTTCGCGGGGCTAATTTCAGGAATCGGTTCCATTACGATATTTCTCCTCATGACTATCGACGTCTGCGACCTCGCGACGAGCGCCGGTTAGATGACGGCGGCTGCCTCAATATAGCGTAGCGCGTCGACCGTCGTTTGCCAATGGCGAGTTGAAACGCAGTGTGATATCGAAAGCGACCGGCGGACGCGTCGCGACGCCAGTTGTCATTATATAGTCCTTTCTGTTCCGCTTCAACGAGAGGAAGACTTTTATTGAGAAAACTGCCGACCGACGCGTTAACCTCGCGCCAAGACGCTAGAAGGGCAAAAGAGTGGGGAACTCGTCGTCGAGAGGGAGGTTCTCGGGGGCGGCTGGGGCCGGCGGATCCTCGAGAGTCACGGGAGGCGTCGTCGAGAAGGTCTGGGACGCTCCTTGTTGCGGCGCTTGCGCGTCGGCCGCCAGACTTGGCTGGAACTGCGCGGCGTCATCCGCGCCGACGGCGGAGATCGCGCCCGTGTTGGCGACCGGTTGCGATTGCCAGTAGGGCTGGAACTGCATGTCGGCGTCAGACTCTTCAAGACGCCGCTGCGCCGGCGCTTGAGGAGCGTAGTTCGGGTTTGAAGCGGTTCGGCCGAGCTCGATCGAGTCCGTTTGGGGACTGTAGCGTTCCGCGACGTTCTGATTCGTCTGCGGCGGGACGCCGACGATCGCGGACTGAGCGTTCTGAAGCTCTTGAGGGTTGAGAATGCGCTGAGCGAACGGGGAGTCGCTCGAAGGGAGTACTTGCGGTCCGCCTTCTGGGACGACGGCGTACGGGGAGGGCGTGGAGGTGATCCTCGTCGGCTCGATCGTCACGGAAGACGCGTCGTTTCTGGGGGGCGGCGGCTGAGACGCGACGGAGGAGGGGAAGGGAACGAGACCCGGGTTGTTCGAAGAGAAGGCCGGCGTCTCGGCGCCAGAATCAGAAGACGGCTGCGTCGAGGCGGGAGAGGCGTTCGCCGGCGGAACGACGTTCGACGTCGGCGACGTCGACGACGATTGCGCCGATTGGTCGGTTCGCACGCTTTGGAAAGTCGTCGCCGGAGCGGCGGTCGTCTGCGCCTGCGTCGCTCCGACGCCGATATCGACGGCGGTCGCTTTGATATCGGTAGGACGCTTAAAGACGGAGTCGTCAAATTTGGAGGGATCGTTGAGCGTCGGCGCGCCGACGTCGACGAGGAGCGTATCGTTCGTCGTTTCGCAACGAATCTCAAGCTTCTTGGGGAGGACGACGCCAGGTTCGCTCAGATACTGCTGCTCGCGAACGATGACGGAAATGATCGCGTCGCCATTAGGATCCTGGACGTCCTGGCGTTCAATCGCCGCCGTTTGCGGCTCAACGTAGATGCGTTTGCGATAGACGCCGTCGTTGCGCGTGCGTTTGACGGTTAAGAGGATCTGGCCGTCAGAGGTCGTCGTTCGGTCTTCGACGTCGTCTTCTTGGATTTCAACGATTCCAAACGCTTCCGGGAACCAGGTCGGATCGACTGGGATCAAGTCGGAGAGCGCGCTGCCTTGATATTCGTCGATTTTGCAATAATAGAGTTCGTCGGGGTTCTGAAAGGAGCTCCAGAACCAGAATTGTTCGCCGTCGCAGCCGCAGTCGACGACGCGTCCCATGAGACTTGCCGTTCCGACGAGTCGGAGCTTGTTGGGGCGGTCAAAGAGAAGTCGACAGTTTGCCCAGCCGGGTTGATTCTGGACCCCGATCGAAGCGTTGGTCGCGTAAATCGACTGGATTTTGGCGCTGTTCGCGTTGATCGCGTCGCAGAGCTCGCCGGTCGTGGCGTCTTCGGCGACGACTTTTGGTAAATTCGCTTTTTTTGTCGTCTGACAACCCGACGCGACGAACGTAACCCATAGCGAGGTCAACGCGAGAAACGCGGTCGCCAGCGTCTGGAATCGGGTCGTAGCGCTCGCGGACTCGGCGCGCATTCCGCAGAGACGAACAGATCGGTTGCTTTCTGACGTTGACATAGTTCCGAACAACTTTCGACGGCTTCCTTGCGCGCTCGACGCTTAAAAGGCCGAGCGCCGTCCGAGCCGCCGCCGCGTTTTCCTCCGTAGAAAACGACGATGAGGGCGGAAACTCAGACGCTAATAATATACGTCTGAGGTGACTGTAGCAGATTTTTTCAATCGGCGCAAGCGCGGTTTCGACGCTTAGCCGACGACGTCCCTTGAGGCGCTGCGTCGAGCTCTTCGTCGGCGTTCTCGAGCGCCGCTGCGGCGGCCGCCGCGGCTTTAGCGACGACGTCGTCGGCGTTTGAGAACTCTTCCGGAGGCGAATCGAGGATCGCGACAAGACGAGATTGAACGTCCGCGATCTTCGATTCGTCGATATCGACGACGGGCGTCGCGTAGCACGCGTCGTTGCGAGAAGAATAGACGAAAATGGAGTCCTGCTCCTTTTGCGAGGATTTTTGGGCGTTGTTTTCGAATTCAAACCGGAAGACGCGGCGGCGAACGAGCAACAATGCGAGAACGTAACGCAGGTCCGCTTGATCTGGTTTGAAGACAAGGGATTCGAAGAGCGCGACGAGGAAGTCGTTCGTCGTAGGTCGCGCGCGTTTTTCTTCGGGCGCGCCGACGCGCCATGACCACCATGCGACGGCAGATTCGGGCTTCTCATAGTCGCGCCACGCTTTGGCGCAGAGGTCGTCGCGTTTGATTTCGCCGTCTTCCGCGTAGAGGACCGACCGAACTTTCTCGCCCGGCTGAAAACAAGCGCCGGTCGCCGTGCAGACGCGCGACGCACTCGGCGCTTCTTTAGGTGAAAAATCGGAAATCTCAAACGAAGACATGATAAGTTCCTGTTCCTTAGAATGGGCGCGGCCGGCAGTCAAAAGGACTCCCAGTGCAAGGCGCGCCGACGATTCCAATCTAGCGAATCTGCGCCTCTGAAGCAAGGTCGGTATCGCGTCGGGTCGGCGTCGCGCGCTGAATTGCCGCGCAGGAAGCGGCTCGATCGCGCGTCAAGATCGCCGATAAACGAATCGACAAAGACGTCCCCTAACGGCCGCGGGAACGCCGACGTCGTCAAGTTCCCAAAAAAAAATTTGCCGACCGCTTGCGTAAATGGTCAGGAAAGGTAAAATCCACCCGTTGGCGCGGTTCTTCGCGTTGATTTGCCGGACTGGCGGAATTGGCAGACGCGATGGATTCAAAATCCATTGCCCGATAAGGGCGTCCCGGTTCGATCCCGGGGTTCGGTATCAGAGACTCGACGTGATGCGCCGAGTCTTTTTTTTTGCTTGAATTGCGTCCCTTTTAACGCTCGTTGAGCGGCGGATATTGACGTTTCGCCTTGCGCGCCTGCCGCAGTCCTCCAGCGCGTTCTCGACGTTCCGAGTCGACGTCGTCCTTTGACTTCGGACGTTGTTATCGCGGAAATCGGGGGTATAATACAGCGTGTCAGACGGCGCTCAACGACGCGGCGCTCGATCCTGAGACGGTTCGAGTCGAGTCGCGTCGCGCGAAGGCGCCGAGCGCCAGTCGCAGGCGTCGCCCGGCGGTCCTTTGTGAAATGTTTACGTCCGCGAGCGTCGAGCTTGCAGGACCGCCGATAAGCGCTCGGCCATTTATTTTGCTATACCGCTATACGCTTAAGATCAGGTTGGGGAGATGGAAATGAAAACTCGCGCCGAAGAATTCGCCGGATTGACTGTTGCGATGATCACGCCCTTTAAGAACGGCAAGATCGATTTTGACACGTTGCAGGAACAAGTGGAGTTTCTCATCGAGGGCGGCGTCTCTGTCTTGGCGCCGACGGGCACGACGGGCGAATCGCCGACCCTCACGCACGAAGAGCAGCACGAGGTTATTCGCAAAGTCGTCGAGTTCGCCAACGGACGCGTGAAAGTTCTCGCCGGGACGGGCTCCAACAACACGGAAGAGGCGCTGTCGCTCACGCGCTACGCGGAATCGGTCGGCGCCGACGCCGCGCTCGTCATTACGCCCTATTACAATAAGCCGACGCAGGAAGGGCTTTATCAGCATTTCAAGGCGATTGCCGAGGCGGTCGATATAGGGATCTGCGTCTACAACGTTCCGGGTCGCACCGGACGCGCGATCGATCCGGAGACGGTCATCCGACTCGCGAACATCAGGAATATAACGATGGTTAAGGAAGCGTCCGGTTCGATGGACGGCGCTTCGAAAATCATTGCGGCGACCGACCTAACGGTCCTTTCAGGGGACGACAGTCTCACGCTTCCCTTTATGTCTCTCGGCGCGAAGGGCGTCGTTTCCGTCGTCGGCAACTTCGCGCCTAAAGAGCTTGCCGCGCTTTGCGCCGCCATGAATCGCGGCGACGTCGAAGAGGCTCGCAAAATCCATTATCGAATCTTCCCGCTCTGCCGCGACATGCTCTCCCTCGCCACCAACCCGATACCCGTCAAGAAAGCGATGCAACTTCTCGGTCGGGATTCAGGCGAGCTCCGACTGCCTATGACAGAACTCGACCCCGCGCTGACCGAACGACTCCAACTTTCTCTGACCGCGTTCGGACTCTGAATTCCATTGGGTCGGCGATTAGCGGACGTCGCGCCGACCGTCGGCTAAATTTCGGTCGCAGTCGAATTGTCAAGTGTTCCGCCGGCGTTCGCGCCTGCGACCGAGGACGTTGGCGAACCGCCGACTGCGAACCGACGCCGGTCTACAAGGGTGAAGAAAATGATTGTTAAGATGACGGGCAAGCTTGTCGCGCTTTATACTGAACGAGCGATTATTGAGTGTCCTCCGTTTCAACACGAGGCTCTTATTCCCGAGTTTACGCGCAGGCGGCTCCAAAACGAGCTTCAGAAGGAGATCTCTCTCTATACGATCGAATATATAGAAGGCAACCCTGCGCAGGGAAAGTTGACCCCGAGGTTGCTCGGGTTCCTCACTGAAGTCGAACGGGAGTTCTTTGAGGTTTTCTGCAGCGTCGACGGCCTGGGACGGAAGAAAGCGCTCCGCGCGATGGTGCGACCAGTTCGCGAGATCGCGTCGGCGATCGAAGAACAGGACGTTAAAGCGCTCTCGCAGCTCCCGGGAATCGGGCCGGCGACCGCGGAGCGCATCGTCGCGAAGCTGCGTCGCAAGATGTCAAAGTTTGCGCTGATGGTTCCGCGACCGGGCGACGACGAGCTTGCTGCGAGCGACGGAATCCAGTCGTCCGACGTCATCACGGAAACGTTCGAGGCGCTCCTATCGCTTGGTCACGGCGAGGCGGAAGCGCGTCGGATGATCGACGCCGCCGTCGTGAATAGTAAGAAGAAATTCAAGGATTCCTCCGAACTAATTCAGTTAATCTACGTTAATAATCGATAATGCGGTCAGCGACCTCGTCCAACGTCGTTACCGCCGCTATGAAAGGACGGCGCGTTGATTCGACCGTCGCTTTATGAACAATAAGAGATCCCAATGGTGAGAAAACCGATCGTAATGACCGGCGATTCCGGAGACGATTACCAGAACGACGATCTGCCAAACTCGGACTTCGTCGACTCGTTCTCTACCGAGTCGAGGGAAGAGGATTGGGCGTTGCGTCCGACGCGGATCGACGAGATCGTGGGACAGCGCGACGTCTTTGAGCGCGTCATGATCGCGGTTCGTGCGGCGCAGAAGCGCGGCGAGACGCTCGGACACATTCTCTTCGACGGACCGCCGGGCCTTGGCAAGACAACCTTTGCGACGTGCATTCCGCGCGAACTTGGCGTCGAATTCCAGATCGCCAACGGCGCGACGATGCGCGCGCCAAAGGACGTCGTCCCCTATCTCACCAACGCGCAGGAGGGCTCCGTCCTCTTTATCGACGAAATCCACCGTATGCAGAAGACGGTCGAGGAATTTCTCTACCCGGCGATGGAAGATTTTCGAATCGACGTCGCGATGGGCGAGGGCGTCAACGCGCGCACGCTCAATATCCCCCTTAAGCCCTTTACGCTCATCGGCGCGACGACGCGCACCGGACTCGTTTCCGCGCCCCTCCGCGACCGATTCCAGATGCGCGAGCACCTCGATTTCTACAGCGACGAGGAGCTCGCGGAAATCGTTAAGCGCAGCGCGCGTAAGCTCCACACCAATATTGAAGACGCCGCCGCGTTGGAGATCGCCAAACGCAGCCGCGGCACTCCGAGGCTCGCGAACAACCGGCTGCGCTGGGTCCGCGATTACGCCGACGCGAAGGGCTTCGAAGTCGTGACCTGCGACGTCGCGCGAGCCGCTCTCAAAATGCAAGGCGTCGACGAAAGAGGACTCGATCGCCAAGACCGCAAATATCTCGAAACGATCTGGCGCGTCTTTCAGGGCGGCCCCGTCGGCGTCGAGGCCGTCGCGCACACGATGGCGGTCCTCGCCGATACGATCGAAGACGAAGTCGAGCCCTATCTCCTCCGCACCGAGCTTCTAGTGCGGACCCCGCGAGGTCGACGACTCACCGCCCTGGGACTCCAGCATATTGGCGTCAGCGCCAACATGCTGGATTTCGGCGACTGACGCGAGCCGCAACGACCGTTCGAACGAAAAGATAATCCGCAAGCGCGGCGCGTCGGCGACCGCCTGCGAAACGGCGCCTTGAAGAACGTGCGCCGTATAAGGATAGACCTGCTCAATCAAATCTGGAGTTTAAGCATGGCTTCTCAAGAAGAACTTAAACCATTTCTTATCACCGATCCCGCCGAGATGAGCCGCCGCGTCGACAAGCTCCGTCGCGAGGGTAAAACGGTGGGACTCGTCCCAACGATGGGGGCGTTGCATCTCGGACATCTGAGCCTTGCGATCGCCGCGAAGAATGAATGCGACGTTTCGATCGTCTCCGACTTCGTCAACCCGACGCAGTTTGCTCCGAACGAGGATTTCGATCAATATCCGCGAACGCTCGACGCAGATATTACGCTCCTGTCCCAGATTGGAACCGATTTTATCTTTGCGCCGTCGCCGCAGGCGATGTACCCTGAAGGGTTCGACGCGACTGTGCGCGTCGGTGGGGTATCGCAGCTCCTTGAGGGCAAATTCCGCCCGACGCATTTCGACGGAGTCTGCCTCGTCGTCCTTAAGCTCTTCAACATTACGCGCGCAGACATTGCGTATTTCGGTCAGAAAGACTACCAGCAGGTTCAGGTCGTTAAGAAAATGGTTCGCGACCTTAACGTCCCTATCGAGATCGATATGCGTCCGATTATCCGAGAGCGCGACGGCCTCGCAATGAGTTCGCGCAACGGCTACATGACGGACGACGAACGCCAGCAGGCGCTGACGCTCCATAAGGCGTTAGAAAAAGCGAAAGAGCTCATCGAGGGGGGCGAACGCGAATCCGCCGTTGTTTACGACGCGATGCGCGCGATTATCGAGACCGCCAAAGACGCAACGATCGACTACATGCACATCGGCGACCCGAACTCTCTCGCGCCTCTCGAGCGCATCACCGGCAACGTCGTCGTGCTGCTCGCGGTCAGGATCGGTTCGACGCGCCTCATCGACAACGTCGTCGTCAGCCGTTAGCGGGCGGCTCGACGCGTTGTATGAGCTCGACGACGACCCCGGCGGACTTGAGAAAGGCGCACCGGAACCCGGGAAACGGTTCGAAGGGGGGCATGAGGACGTACTTGTCCTTAAGCG
This sequence comes from Thermoguttaceae bacterium, assembly GCA_050949645.1. GTDB lineage: Bacteria > Planctomycetota > Planctomycetia > Pirellulales > Thermoguttaceae > RUG369. Next base: position 1,999,783 of record JBMNGC010000001.1, on the reverse strand, counting down.
CCTCTTCGAGGTCGTCGCATTCGTAGGCGACATGCGCCTGTTCCTGGATATCTTCGGGGACCGAGCTGTCGTCGTGGAAGTAGAGCCATTCGGCGGCGTAAGGGCTTTCCCTGAAGTCGCTGATGCGCGCTCTGAACTCTTTAAGATAGATCCAGACCATATCGGAGCAATCGGTTGGGATCCCGATGTGACTGAATCGGAGACCGGGTTCTATTGGCATAAGATCTCCTCCAGCGTTCCGATATGCGCGCCGTCGCTAAGGACGGCGCAGGCACAATGCGGACAAAAATTTGGGATTGGAGAAATCGGAGACGCCGCCGTTGCGAGTTTGCCGCGACTCGCATTTCGCAGGGAACGACAAAACCTCCTGCCGGCCTCATGGCGACGTCCCTCTACCGCACAATGTTAGCTGCGCTGCATGAGTTCGACCCCGTGACCGTCGACTTCGATGAAGGCGCACTTGAGACCTGGACCGGCGTCGAAGGGCGGCACGAGAACGGTTCCGGCCTTCATGGCTTCTTCAATGTCGTCGCATTCATAGGCGACATGGGCCTTCGTTTTGAGAATTTCTGGAAAAGGGCTGTCTTTTTCGAAGTAGAGCCACTCGACGGCGTAAGGGCTCTCGTTGAAGTCGTTAATGTAGATTTTGAATTCTTCGAGATAGATGGAGAGACCCTCGGGGCTATCGGTCGGGATCCCGGTGTGACTGTATTTAAGACCAGGCTTCGTCATCGTAAAATATCCTATAGCGTCTTGACGTGGGCGCGGTATCCGCGAAGAGGCGTCGCGTCGTCGACGCCGCGCGGCGCCGACGACGGTTGCCACAAAAGGAACGCGGCGTTTGAAAACAAGCGCCGCGTTAACGATTCATCCGCAAGGGACGACAATCACGGTCGAGCCTTAGGATTGGAGAACTTGAGTCCGTCCATGCTGTGATAGCAGGCGTATTCCGTGACAACGGCGCCTTCGGATCCGCCGATCATGAAGTGCGGAGCGCCGATGCGACCGAGACGGTCCTGTTCGCCGACGCGCATGAACTTGAAGTTATAGCAGTTAACCGCGTTAGCGTCGAGCTGGCTCTGGGCGATCAGCGAGAGCGCATGGGGCGTCTTTTCGCCGCCTTCGGAGAAGTTGAAGATGCTGCCATGGCGAACCTGCCACGCTTCGTGCTTCGCCGGAAGACCTTCGGCCGCCTCATGGCGATGTTCCGCGATCATCTGACCGGGCAACAGATAGATGTCGTGCCCGAAATAACGGTATTCCTTGTCGTTGAAGAAGAAGATTCCGCCCATGCCGACGTTCACGAAGTCGCCAAGTCCGAAGTCCGTGACCCAGAATTCCTTGTTGGAATGCAGCGAGTCGGCGAGAGAATAATTCATCTCGGCGAACATTTCATAGTAGGCGTCAAACGCCTTGTCTTCCTGCAGGACGCCGTCCTTATAGAAATAGTCGTTGTCGTATTTTTTCATTACGCTTTCCTCGACAATGGGGTTGGATCCGACCGACGTCGAAGCGGTACTGGCGCTAGCGGTTCCGCTCGCAAGGTTCATGAAACCGGCGCCGGCGATCCCGCCAACGAACGCTTTTAAAACGTCTCTTCTTTGCATCTAATGCTCCTGTCAGTCAAACCGACCTTATCCTGAGAGTTACGCCGACGTCGCCGTCGGCCTTGGCGTTGCCGCGACGTTCGAAGATAATGAACCGCGCGACCGCAACGCGCTCGATTAAACAACGCGCGCCGCGCATGTTGACGGCATACGATCGAACAGGTATACTGACGAACGTTCGCCGACGTCGGGTACGCGCCGCACGCCTCTAACGTTATAGAGTATATTGCAGTCAATAGGTAATTGCAAGCGACTTTGAGTTTTTTGACGCAAAAATTTTGCGGCGACGCGCGTCCGCTATCGAGAAACGTCGACTCGGCGACTTCACAAAAGTTCATAATATCTAACTTCCACTGAGTTGAAAGGACTTCCGTTGGATAAAAGGGGCGCTTGGAGTCGAGCGTCGTAACGATGATAATTAACCGCTCGCGCTCGTCGCGAGCCGCCGCGACGAGCGGCAGGCGTTTTAATGAGTAACGGTCAGAATAAAGGTCAAAGAAACGAGAAGAGTTCCGACGTATCGCGTTCCATTGAGTTGGAGACGAGCGCCGAGGGCGTGATATTACCAGTCAGAGCGCAACCTGGCGCGCGTCGAAACGAGCTCCGCGGCGCTCAGGACGGAGCGCTGAAGGTCTGCGTGACGCAGGTTGCGGAGAAAGGCAAAGCGAACAAGGCGATTGTGGATTATCTTGCGAAAGCGTTGAAGCTTCGAAAATCGCAGATCTCGCTCATCTCTGGCGAGCTCGCAAGTCGAAAGAAATTCCTCATGACGGAACTCGACGAAGCGACTCTCCGAGAACGAATCGACGCCGCGTCGCGATGACCTCCGGAGAAGTCGCGAGCGAGCGACAAATGGAAGAAATTGACCCCTGACCGCGTCCGGAACTACGTTTTTTGGCCGGCACAACCGGTTTATTTGAAAAATTCGATTCAAGATAGAGAAAATACAAAGCTTGTTCAAAAACAAACTCTTTCCTTTACGGTTCGATTTGATATAATCACGCGATATCGGTCGCGGCGCCGACGGAATGGTCGGCGGTCCGGGGATGATGAGCGAGCCTGAACGCCGACGGCTCAAGCGTAACGTAACCGATTGGTAAAAACAACGCTTACGATAAGCCGCCTGCTATTGGTCGCCGACGCGCCAGCCGGCGTTAACGTCGACCAACGGACGCCGAACCACAAGAGACTAAAAAGCCAGGAGTTATGACCAGATGAAAAAGTTGACCTTAACGGCGTGCGCGGTTCTTGTCGCCGGCGCTGCGATTCTTTCAGGCGGATGCAACGACAGTAACGCGTCTAAGTCGGGCTCGTTCCTCTATTACCATCCGGACGAGTTTTCGCCGGCGGCCGAGGATACCTCCGATCAGACGCTCGTAACGGGCGAGTCGACAACGGTCGATAAGGCAACCAGAATGCTCGCGCGTCAGTATGACGCGACTCAGCGCGCCAGGTACCAGGCGGCGGCCGCGCCGAAGCTCGACCCGCCTCTTGCCTCCGCCGAAGATATCAAAGCGGCGGAAGCGCGAGTTGACGAGCTTCGCGGATCCGTAAAGAAAGCGAAAAATGGCGCCATTATTGGAATCGTCGTCGAATCTCAGGATCTCAATCTCGAGGATATGAAGCTCTTCGGGCGTCTCGCCGATCTTGAGTCCTTCGCGTGCGTTGGCGAAAACGTGACCGACGAGCTCTTCGCGCAGTTCAAGGATCTCAAAAAGCTCAAGAATATCCGCGTCCAGAACTCGATGATTACGACCGAGACGATCGAGCTCTTCGCGACCTTCCCGGAGCTGGAAACTCTTGATATTCGCCGCAACCTCCAGCTTGAAAACAGCGACCTCGCGATCGTGGCGACTTACCCGAAGCTCAAGAAACTCGGCGCGTACTACAACAGCTTTACGAACAGCGGCGTTATCAGGATCTCGAAATCCACGACGATCACGAGCGTCGACTTCCGAGGATGCCCCGATATCTCCGACTCCTCGGCAAAATATCTTGCGCGCATGGAGCAGCTTGAAGAGGTCTTCTTCCGATTCGGTATAACGAACACGGGAGTCGAACATCTCGCTGGCGCGCCGAATCTGAAATTCGTCGAATTCCAGGACTGCCTGATCGACAACGACTGCGCGCCGACCTTTGCGCAATATCCGTCTCTTGAAGGATTGCGCATCTTCCGTTGCAATAGCTTTACGAACGACGGGGTCAAAGAACTTGCGAACCTTAAGGTCGAGCGCCTTGAGCTCCGCGACCTGAGCGCCTCTGACGAAGGAGTCCTCCCCCTTAAGGATATGACGACCCTCAAGACGGTCGAGCTTTCCGAGCTTGATATTACCTCGGATACGATCAACACGCTCGTTTCCGCGCCAGGCTGGAGCGGCATGACCTCCCTTAGTTTCTTCTCCGTGCCCGTCACGGACGAAGTCGCCAAATCGATCGCCGCCAATATGAAGGGGCTTGAATCGATCACGATCCGCGCGGCCGGCAATGTCAGCGACGCCGCGCTCGAAGAGCTCGCCAAGATCGATACGCTTACAACGATCGACCTGCGCGAGAACGCCGGCTTCACCATCGACGGCTTCATGAAGCTCGCCAACCTCAAGAACCTTCGCAGGATCTATGTCAAGGGCACGGCGTTTGGCGATTCTTCCCCCGAAGTTAGCGCTAAGTGGGAGGAGTTCAAGAAGATCAATCCTCGTTGCGAGATCACGACCGCTGGTTAAAGCCGACGGCCGACGCTGCCGACAATGATTATCAAGGGCAGAGCGGAGTTGAAACGCCGCTCTGCCTTTTTTATCGGCGCTGGGCGCTTCGGCGCGTTGCGATAAAATAGAGCGTAAAAATGGGCGTCACGGCCCGAATAGCATATGGGGTGTAAATAATGGCGAAATCTCGCAAAGCGTCGAGAAGCGCAGAGGAACAGGTCGCGCTTACGAAGGAGGACGAGCAGACTCTTGCCAAGATTCACGAGCTCGCGTCCTCTATCACGTCGCGTATCGATCAGGACGAGGAGCCCGTACTGGAGATTCCAATGCGGTCCCTTGGCAACGTTTCGTTCAATCAAGAGAAACGCGTGCTCCAGATGGGCGATAAGACGACGAGCCGCGAGCTCTTCAACCTTTCGCAGGCAAAGAGCTTTATGCAGACGGCGCTCGTCGCGTCAGGCGCGAAACGTCTCATTGAGATGGGCAAGACGACGAGCATCCGAGGTCTGTACTATATGCTCAAGCACGACGTTCGCGGTTCGAAGGAGCCGACCTTTCACGATCAGAGTGAAAGCGACCCCGTCGTCGAAGACTGCGAGGTGCTCCTCTCAGCGTTGCGCGAGGAGCTCCATCTCTTCGCGGATAAACGCGGCGATATGGTCGGGAATATCACGATCGTCGATTCTGGCGACGAGATCGATTGCTCGCGCATGGGTTCCGGAGGCTACGCGATTCCTTCGATCGTCGAACCGTCCGTCATCCAATTCAAAAAATGCAAAGCGAAATTTGTGCTCCACGTCGAGAAAAACACCGTGTGGCAACGCTTTAACGAAGATAAATTCTGGAAGAAGCACAACTGCATTCTGACGCACGGGAACGGTCAGCCTCCGAGGGGGGTGCGCCGGCTTCTCAACCGTCTCAATCTGGAGCTTGGACTCCCGATCTACTGCCTCCTCGATAACGACCCGTGGGGATACTATATCTATTCGGTCATCAAGCAGGGCTCAATTAACCTGGCGTACGAATCGGAGCGTATGGCGACTCCGGCGGCGAAGTTCATTGGGATGCGCAGTCGCGATTTTGAGCGTTGCGGACTTTCTGAAGGCGTTAAGATATCGTTGAGCGACGTGGACCGTCGACGCGCTAAACAGATTGCGGCGTACCCGTGGTTTGCGAACAAGAAAGACTGGCGCCGTGAAATCAACCACATGCTCAAAAACGGCTTCAAACTTGAAGTGGAATCCCTCATCAGCCGGAGCGTGAGCTACATGACGGAGGAATATGTGCCGAAACTGCTGCGGCAGGGCGACTTCCTCGATTAAAGCGCGTCGCGCGCGACGAGTCGCGCTTTAATCGAAGATCGAGCGGCTCGCCGTTATTCACGGATATTGCCGTCTCCGACGACTACGTACTTGTAGCTTGTCAGTTCGTCGACCCCGCAAGGACCTCGGACGTGGAATTTGTCGGTGCTAATGCCGATTTCGGCGCCGAGTCCGAACTGACCGCCGTCGTGGAGCCGAGTGCTCGCGTTAATGATCACAGCTGCGGAATCGATACCGGCGGCGAAGGCGCGCGCGGCCTCGAGGTCGCGAGTCACGATCGCTTCGGTGTGACCGGAGCTATGCTCGTTGATGAATTCGATCGCCTGTTGGAGCGAGTCGACGACCTTGACGGAGATTTTAGCGGCGAGATATTCCATATCGTAATCTTCTTCCGTCGCGCGAAATACGCCGACGTCGGGCCCTGCAAGCGCGAGGGTCGCTTCGTCGCCATAAATCTTGCAGCCGCCCTTTGCGAGCGCTCCGAGAAGGACGGGAAGCGCGTCCTTCGCGATCTCCGAGTGCACGACAAGCGATTCAGCCGTGTTGCACGTGCCGAGTCGCTGAAGCTTGGAGTTAACAAGAACTTTCTCTGCAATCGCCAGATCGGCGCTCTTATCGATATAGACGTGGCAGTTGCCCGCAAAATGCTTAATGACCGGCATTCTCGCTTCGGTCGACACGCGCTTGACGAGCGAATATCCTCCACGCGGAATCACGACGTCGACATACTCCGGACGATGCAAGAATTCGTCGACCGCGTCGCGATCCGTCGTGTCGAGGAGCTGAACCGCGTCTTCAGGGAGTCCTGTTTCGGCGGCGCATTCCTTTAGAATTTTTCCGAGCGCGAGGTTCGAATGAATCGCCTCTTTCCCTCCGCGGAGAATTGCCACGTTGCCGCTCTTAACGCAGATCGCCGCCGCGTCCGTCGTAACGGTCGGGCGCGACTCGTAAATAAAGAAGACGACCCCGATCGGAGTTCGCACCTTGCGCACTTCGAACCCGTCGGGCCGGAACGACGAACTCGCGATCGACCCGATCGGATCGCGGAACGCCGCTATTTCCCGCAACGCCTGCGCCATGCTCGCGAGCGTCTTCTCCGTGAGCGTCAGTCTGTCGATCATCGCTGCGGAGAGTCCCGCTTCGCGCGCCGCCGCAAGGTCCGCTTCATTCGCCTTAAGTATTTCCGGCGCGCGTTCCGACAATCGCTTCGCCGTGAGTTCGAGCCACGCGTTCTTCGTCGCGCTCGAGACCGTCGCGAGCTCGTATGACGCGCGCTTGGCGCGCTTCGCCACGGCAAGACAATAGTCGCTTAGATGCTTGTCTGTCATTTTGGAGATTCCTTTGTAATCTGTTCCTGCCGAATGAACGGCTCGACGCCGAGCGCGTCGACTCGGACGCGCGTCACTTGGCCGCGAGTCGTCCTTGCGCAACAAGCGCGCAGAGGACCGAGGTCAGCTTGCGCGTCGCGCGCGCTCGGTGACTTATCACGCTTTTGAGGATCGGAGCGAGGTCGCCGAAGGTTTGGTGATATTCAACGACCTCGAAGAGGGGATCGTAGCCGAAGCCGTTTTCTCCATGTTCTTCAAAGAGAATCCGACCGCGGCAATGTTCCTGCGTCTCAAAAACGATTTCGCCGTTCGGGTCGCAGAGAACCATATGGCACTCATAATGGGCGCCGCGTTTCTCAAGAGGAACGCCTTCAAGGTCGGCGAGAAGTTTCTCATTGTTGCGCTTATCGCTGCGATTCTCTTCGCCCGCGTACCGCGCGGAATGGACGCCCGGCGCGCCGTCGAGATAGTCGACGCATATCCCCGAGTCTTCCGCAAGCGTCCATTCATGCAAATGCAACGCCTGCTCAATCGCCTTTTTACGCGCGTTTTCGCCAAACGTTGCGCCGTCTTCGACGACGTCAATCGGATTCGGAACGTCCGCTAACGTGATGAACGTCACCCCCGAGGCCGCCACGATCTGCGACGCCTCGAGCGCCTTGTTTCTATTACTCGTGCCAAATACGACGTATGGCGTTTTATGACGCATCGTCAACCTCTTTTGCAGTTGTTGCGTCGGCGACCAGCGACCGACGCTAAACAGCCGCGGTTGTTAATATACTGGCCTCCGCAAGATCAGCGACCGAGTTCGTCGGCAAGCTTGGTCGCGCCGTAGATGGAGCGGATCGCTTCGCGGATCCCGGTCGAATGAACGAGTACGGCGCGCGCCTGTTCTTCGTCGAAGATGAAGTTCAGGACGAGCGACTGGATATTGCCGTCGAAGACGAGTCCGACGACTTCGCCCTTCGCATTAACGCAAGGACTACCCGAGTTGCCGCCGATGATATCCTGGTTTGTGACGAAGTTGATCGGCGCGTCGAGGGGCGCGCGACCTTCCTTTTCCGCGTCGATCCACGACTGCGCGAGATTGAACGGCTCGACGAAATTGTGCTCGCGAGCATGTTCGAGCGCGCCCTTAATATACGTCTCGAACGGCTGAACCGTTCCGTCGTCTTCCGTGTAGCCGCCGACTCGTCCGTAGGTGAGGCGCAACGTAAAGGTCGCGTCGGGGTAGACCGAGTCGCCGTAGACTTCGAATCGCGCTTTGGCGATCTTCGAATATGCCTGACGCAACGGCTCGGCAACCTTCTGAGTATAGAGGTCGCGCAGGTCGCCGGAGATCGGTTCCATCGCGAGCGCGAGTTTAATCGCCGGATCGTCGGACGCTTCGACCGCGTCGAGTCCGCCGTCGATCAGCGCTTTCTGGACCTCGGGGTCGCCAAGCTTCGTCAGATACGCGATTTCCGCAGCGCGAGCGACGGACGACTTGCCGTCGTAGATTGCGTCAAACGTTGATTGAGGGACAACGACGGCGCCGAGCGCACGGCCTCCTTCAACCGGTTGGCTGAGCTCGTAGAGCATCGAAAGATTATCGCCGAGCTTGAGCGCTTCAACGTCGGGGTCGTTGCGTCGGAGAGGCTCCGCAAGTTCCTTCTGGCGTTCGGCGAGCTGCGCGTCCTTGTAGGAGGCGTTGCGGTCCGCGTCAGGTTTCGCGGTCTCGACGGCGTAACGAACGATCGCGCGCGCTCGATCCATGACCGGACATTTCGCCGCTTCGTTCCCTTCAAAGAGGTCGTACGCGACGTAATAGGTAGACCAGACGTTGATCGCGTTGGCGATATTGTCCCACGGATCGCCGCCGGAGAGGTCGACGACGCCGCGTTCTGTAGCGAGTTGGCGAAGTTCGTTCTCCGCGTCGATCTTCTTCTGCATGAGCGCCGGAGTCTGGAGTCCGAGGAGAATGCCGCCGCGATTCTTACGCGAGTTCTGAATTCGGAAAAGGTCGGTGGCGACGCGGCGCTTGTTCTCGTCGTTGTAAGAGCTGAAGGCCTGATAGAGAACCTCGCGGCGACGATATTTGTTCATCATGTGCGGGTAATAGACGTCGCGCTGGAATTGAAGATCAGCGACCGTATTGAAGCGGTTCGTGCGCGCGGGATGACCGGCGATCAGTACGAACTCGCCGTCCGCGGCGCCATTGTCGCTCCATTTGAGGAAATGTTCCGGACGATACGGTTTGTCGTCCTCATAGGCGCGGAAGAAGGTGACGTCGAGGTTGTAACGTGGATACTCAAAGTTATCGGGGTCGCCGCCGAAGAATCCGACGCCTTCCTCGGGCGTGAAGACGAGCCGAAGATCCGTGAACTCCTTATAGCAGTACATGTGGTACTGTCCGCCCTGGTACATGGAGACGACGTCGCAACGAAGTCCTTTCGCGTCCTTGGCGTCCGCTTCGATTTTTTTGATCGCGTCCGCGCGAACCTTCTCCGCCTCTTCAGGCGTGGCGCAGTCTTTGGTCGCCTCTTCGACCGCGTCGGTGACGTCGACGATCTCCTGGAGCGCGATGAGCTTGAGGCCGGGGCACTTGAGCTCGTCCTCGTAATTCTCCGCGTAGAACCCCTTGTCGACGAGGTTGTTTTCCTTCGTTGAGAGACTCGCGACCGTCGAGAGACCGACGTGATGGTTCGTCATGATCAGGCCGTCGGAGGAGACGAAGGACGCGCTCCCCGAATTGGCAAACTTAAGGCATGATTTCTGAAGATGTTCCAGAAGTTCGGGCGAGACGTCGACGTCGTATTTTTCCTTCATCTGCTTGATCGGCGGATTGCTGAAAAGCCACATGCCTTCGTCTGCGTACGCCGAAGTCGTCGCGATCAACGCAACGAGCGCCGCTATGATAGTCCAACGTTTCATGCTGTTTTATCCTTTTAGCGTTGTTGATTGTAACCGTATAAAGACATTTCGCGCGACCTGGTCTGACTCGCAACGTCAAAGGTTTGCACGACGACTTGCGCGAAGAGTTTCTTCGACGCTCGTCGGATCGACGTTGCGGCAGGTCTGGATGAGTTGTTCTTCGATTTCGCTGAGATCGTTGCGCCATTCGCGGACGTCGCCGTCGACTGGTTCGAGGGGGATGAATTCCTCGATGAAGAGGATCAGACGCAGCAGATGTCGGAAGATGCAACCCTCCTGTTTTTGTAAGTGTTGCGAGGTGATATACTTATCGAAATCGCCCTTATAATCGAGGAGGAGATCTCCCGCCGCCCAGACTGGCGTGACCCTGAGGCTCACGCCCGGATATTCGTCGTCGAAGAGCCGCAGGAGCTTGTCCGCAAAGGTCAGCGTGTAGACGCGTTCTTCGAAGGCGCCGCCGAAATGCCGACGTTCCTCACGCATCCGCTCTTCCTCTTCTTCCGTCGGCTCGACGAGCTCCTCGAGGGTCGCTAGGCCGCGCGTGAGAAGCTCCTGATCGAGACGTTCGGTCGCGAGCTTACCGCGCGGCAAATCGCGCTGGCGAGGGACGCGAATGTGACGCGCCACCGTGCCGGGCGTTTCCAGCAGGCTTTCAAACGCCTGCAACCGCTCTTCACGATCCGCCTGTCCAAGCTGTTCAAGGAGAAACGCGCCGTAGATCGGATTGACGCTCCGAAGGTAGGTCAGCGTCTTGATCTTGGGGGTCGGGTAGGCGCGCGCCGCCTGATAGCTTGAGGCGATCTGGTCGCGGATCTCGGGCGAGAATTGCGTGATATCGAATTTCTTGTCCGGGTCGGACTTCGAGGCGTCAGCGTCGCTATCGGCGTCGTCGTCAGTCTCGGTCGCCAGATCGTCGAAGCCCGTCGGGAACTCGGTCGGCTCGAAATCGAGCGATTTGAGCGCCGCGGCGTACGCCGAATCTTCGAATTCGTCGTTCGGGAACGTTTCGTCGAGCGCCGAGTCGTCGAAGAGGCCGGCGCCGAATGGGCGTTGACGACGTTCCTTCTCCTTCAGTTCCGTTCGACGCTCGTCGAGCGCCTTTTGCGCGGCGGGGGAGTCGGGGATCCCATAGTTGACGGGATTAGGCGCGAGGCGAACGAAGCCGCCGCGCCAGAGCGTCAGCAGCGATCGGTCGAGGGATCGGAGCATGAGTTCGCGCTTTTTTTGGCCGACGAGTCGGTTCGTCACGAGCGTGCGGATCGGGCGAACGTCGGAGTTGCTTTCGATCATGTGCGCGAGCATCCGCCAGGGAAGGGGGCCGCGACTTGCAAGCGCGCTCGGTCGAGCGTCGCGTAACTGCTCGAATTGAGTCTCGTTCCAATATTGCATGTTCTGACGACGCGTCGGGATCTTCTTCTTGAGCTTCTTCTTGAGCGCGCGCATCTTTGGATCCTTGACGTCGTCGGGAATCTCGTCGTATTCGCGGCGCGCTCGCGCGATCTTGACGTCGTCTTCCGGCGCCATCGCAAAAACATAGCCCGTCGAGTCATATTGCGGACGACCCGCGCGCCCGAAAATCTGATGCGCCGAACTCGAGCCGACGAGCCTCTTGTTATCGGCCGGTCCCTTGACGAGCGTCGGCAGTACCACGGATCGCGCGGGGAGGTTGATTCCCGCCGCAAGCGTTTCCGTGCAGATGCAGAAGGATAGGAGTTTTTGCTGAAAGAGCGACTCGACAATGCGCCGATATTTTGGCAGAACGCCGGCATGGTGCACTCCGACCCCTCGCAACAACAGCTGTCGCAGTTTCGGCCCGGCGCCGCGGCGCATATCGTACTGTTCGAGTTCCTCGGAGATGAGTTTCTTTCTTTCGTCGTCGATGACGCCGCGCCCTTTGACTATCTCGGCGACGCTCCAGCATTCGTCGCGATTAAAGCAGAAGACGAGCGCCGGCGTATAACGTTCATCCTCAGAACCTTTGCACATCTCTTCGAGCTGCTCGGGCAGGAGCTTATCGTCGACCCAGACGTAGACGAGGGGCACTTTGCGCTCGTCGGAAGAAACAAGCTGAAGATTGCGGCCCGACGTTCGACGGAGCCATCCGACGAATTCCTGCGCGTTCCCGACCGTCGCGGAGATGAGCAACGTGCGGACGTTCGGAGGCAGCAGTCCGAGCGTAAACTCCCAGACGACCCCGCGCTCAGGGTCGGAAAATTGGTGGAATTCGTCCATAACGACGGCGGAAACGTCGTCGAATGAGAAATAGGATTCGCTCGGATCGAAGTCGTCCTCTTCTTCGAAGTCCTCGGGGACCATCGGGACGACAGGGATAGCCGGAGCCGACTCCGCCTTCTCTTCGAATCGCGGTTTTTCTGATTTATTGAGATCGTCTGCGGAGACGACGACGGATTTTTTGGCGAGAAGATCGGCGGCGCGGATCTTGGGAGCGTCAGACTTGTCGGTCTCGGAGGCCTCGGGTCGCGCGGTCGATTCGTTTTTTTGCGCAAAAGCCTCAAACGCGTCGGAGGAGAGGAGCCGGTTAAAGAGAATTTCTGCAACGACGACGAGGATCTTCGCGTCAACGTTTTCCCGGCGATTGCCGGTGACGAGCCCGACGTCGAAACGACTGAAGCCCCAACGTTCCGCCGCGTCCTGCATTTCGGCGAACTTCTGTTCGGTGAGCGCGATAAGAGGGGTGGTGTAGTACGCGCGCTTGCCCGTCCTGAGCGCCTCGTAGAGCGCGGCCTCGGCGATGAGCGTCTTACCCATCCCTGTCGGCGCGCAGACGAGCACGCCCTCGTCGGAGGTGAACCACGCCTCGATCGCCTGCTCCTGGAAAGGATAGGGGGCGTATTGGAGCCGATCAAGATACTCGAGCGCGATTTCTTCGCGAGAAAGGGGCGGGGCGTTGAGTTTGTCGTTTTGATCGGTTCCCATATTCTTCTTTCGTTGTTAGCGCGCAACAGTCGAGTCAAGCGGCGTTTGGACGTCGGCAGCCGACGCGTCGATCAGTCGCGAGCGTTGCGCGCCGTTGACGTATAACGACCAACCCCCTATCTAAAGGGCGCGCCGACAACCTCCGGGTAATCTTAACTTTGCGGTGTTGGCGCGTCAAGAGGGCGCCGTACGAGTCGCAGGCGCGGCGTTCCGAAAAAAACGCGTTAATGGCGTTGATTTTGCATTACTTCCTAAGGGTTCGGCCCCCTTTTGGACTTTACCGGCAAGGCGTGTCGCGTATAATTCATTAAATGTAAAGGACAGCTCCCGGCAACGAGGCGCAAGACCCAGACGAGAGCTCTCATGCCGTTGATCGCATAACTGTGGCGGTCACTGGGATTAACCGAAAAACTGGAAGAGAGGCAACGGAGACATGGGCGTAACTTTAACAAAGCGCGCGGCGGAAGAAGTTAAGAAGATCATGGAAGCGCAAAAACTGTCGGAAAAGACGCTTCTCCGAACGATCATCGTCGGCGGCGGGTGCAGCGGTATGCAATATTCTCTCGGATTCGACCAGAAATTCGACCCCGAGATCGACGTTAAATATATCTCCGACGGCGTGCCGCTCGTCACAGAAAAGAAATTTGCGCTTTTCCTCGACGGAACAAAGATCGACTTCATCGATACGGAGACCGCGAAGGGGTTCTCCGTCGACAATCCGAGATTTCCACCCGGCGCCGGCTGCGAGGGATGCGGTCGCTGACGTCTGGCGATCTGCGCGTCGAGCGCGTAGGCCGCGCCGACCGGCGTTCCCATGAAGTTCTGAGGTTGGAAGCAAACATTTGACTCTGGAGTTCCAGAGATTCGCGTTCATAACTCTCGCTGCCGGTCGTCGGGAGCTACTGTGATTGAAGGAAAGAAGACGTCGAGCGTTCACGTTGAGTGAAGACGCTGGCGCGGACAGAGATGGCACAAGATTATTATAATATTTTAGGTATACCGAAGACGGCGTCGCAAGACGATATCCAAAAGGCATACCGTGAGCTGGCGCGAAAATATCACCCAGATCTCAACCCGGATAATGCGGAAGAGTCTAAGAAGAAGTTTCAAGAGGTCCAGGAGGCTTTTGAAACGCTTAAGGATCCCGAGAAGCGCCGTCAATACGACCGTTTTGGCGAAAATTACCGACAGTTTGGCGCGGGGGGGGCCGGGGGATTCGGCGGCTTCGGAGGCCCCGGCGGCGGCGGATTCTCTTGGACGAGTACCGGCGGCAGCAGCAATGTCAATATGGACGACATTCTCCGCGCTTTCGGCGTCGGCGGCGGCGGCGGCGGCGGAGGAGGAGGGTTTAGCGAGAACATCTTCCGTAACTTCACGAAACGAGGTCGCCGGCAGACCGCCCCGCAAAAGGGCGACGACGTCGTCGCTTCGATCGAGATCCCATTCCAGATTGCCGTAATCGGCGGCAAAGTCCCCGTAACCGCGCGCGACCCCGATACTGGTAAAACGACCACGATGGACGTGAGCATCCGCGCGGGTATCGAGACGGGCCAGAAGGTTCGACTGCGAGGAGTCGGCAAGGATGGAATCAACGGCGGTCCGAAGGGCGACATGATTATCACGATCAAGGTTGCGCCGCACCCCTTCTACACGCGAGAAGGGAAGGACCTCTATGTGAAGTTGCCGATTACGATACCGGAAGCTGCGAACGGCGGTTCGATTGACGTTCCGACTCCCTACGGGACGGCGGCGGTCAAGATTCCATCCGGCGCGACGACCGGAACGAAGCTCCGCGTCAAAGGCTTTGGGGTAAGAACGGGTAAAGGGGCAGACGGGGACCTCTACGTTATCTGCGAAGTTCACGCGCCTAAAAAGTGGCGCAAAGGCGACCTGGAAAAACTCGCGTCCATGAAACTTGACGTTCCGGACCTCCGGACAAAGTTTGAGTTTTAAGCGCTCGCGACGCGCTTGACCACGTCGTCGACTCCTCTGGCGTCGGCGACGTCGCTTATGCCAAATAATATGAAATTACGGGGAAAAAGCCGTCGTGACTTTTGTGAAATTTCTCAAAAGAGCCTGAAATTCGTTGACGTCATCTAGGGGTGAGAATAAAATTTATCTTTAAGTGAAATAGCGGCGTCATTGTTTTGGCGCGCGTTGCGCTTCGAGTCCAGAGCAATTTTGACGCGCTTTGGCGCCGCGCTCTGGGAGCGCCGCGAACGCGACGAGAACCGCTTGGCCGGCGTCAATCGCATTCGGCGTGATATCCGTGCGTCGAGTCTGGATACGTCAGAGATACCGCGCGTCGAGCGCGAGTCGTGAGTCGGCGTCGAACGTCGGCTGAAGGAGAAACTGATCCATGAAAAATACGGGCGTAACCATTTCCCTGATCGTCTTCATGGCTTTGTCGCTGATTCTGGGCGTGACGACCTATATCGGCGCCAAGGGGACGTCGGAGAAGAAGATGCAAGTCGCGTCCGCGAAAAAAGCGACTTCTGAAGCGCAGTCTCTCAATTCGTCGATGAAGAACGACCTCAAACAGATCCAGGATAAGCTCGGCTATGAAGCGGTCGAAGACCCGACCCAGCTCATCGAAGCGATCGAGACGGACGTGACCGAAGCGCTCGGCGCCGTCGAGGACAACGCCTCCTACCGCACCGTCGTCACGCGACTCTCTGATAACCTGCAACGCAAGACTGAGGAGCTTAAGAGCTATCAAGCGCAGCAGGCGGTCGCTGAAAATCTCGCGACGATCCACAGCGAAATGACCGCGAGCCAGCTCAACGTGTTCTCCTCCATGGAGTCCGAGATCGGCGACGAACATTCCGCGAACCTCGCGAATACCAACGACAGTCAGAAAAAGCTCCAGGACAGCTTTAACGAGCAGAACGCCGAGCTTAACGATCTCAAGGCGCGAACCGCCCAGGAAATTCAGGTCGCCAAGCAGGAAACCGCAGACTATAAAGAGGCCGCCGACAAGTTCGAGGAAATTAATAAGGAACTCAGCGAAGAAGTCGACGCGCTTGCCAGTTACGACTTTACACGCCCCGACGCGGCCGTCGTCTACGCCGACCAGGTTCTCAAGATCGTTCGTCTCAACGTCGGCGAAAAGGACGGGCTCCGACCCCTCACGACGTTCAATATCTATCAGGCGGACGCGCTCGACATGAGCAAAGACGTCGCCAAAGGAAGCGTCCGAGTCGTTCGTTCCATTGGCCCCCACCTCAGCGAAGCGAAGATTCTCGAAGACGAGATGTCTAATCCGATTCAGCCCGGCGATCTCGCCTATACCCCGCTATGGCGCCCGGGCAAGGTCGTAAAGTATGCGCTCGACTATGGGCTTGATATCGACGGCGACGGGCTCAGCGACCTCGACCAGATCATTAACATCATTCAGTCGTCCGGCGCGGAAGTCGTCGCCTATATTGACGACGACGGCGAAGTGAACGGCGAGATCACGTCCGACGTTTTCCGCATCGTTCGCGCCGATAAGCATATCACCGACGTCCTCGCGCACGACTCCTCTCGAGACGAGGCGCAACGCGCGGATCTCCAGCGTCGTGACCAGGCGTTCCTCGATTCCGCAAAAGACGCAGGAGTTCCAGAGATCTTCCTCACCGATTTCCTCAAATCGATCGGGTACAAAGAAACCGCTAAGATCACTCGTTACCGTGATCGTCACGGCGTCGACCTTCTCGACAGCGGCGTTCTGCTCCCCGAAACTTCCATCGGTACGATCGCGCCTAAGTACGAGCTCGACCCGGATAAGGCGCCTGTCTCGCCGGGCATTATCGCTCCGACCTACGAGAAGGATGCGGAGACCGCGCCCGTCTCCTCCGGGAAGGTCAGCGACTTCTATTTCCGTAAACGAGATCCGAAAGCCAACTGATCCGTCTTCCGCGTGAAAACGCTTTAGCTTAAGGAGCTTCCTATGAAAAATCAAGGCGAGGTCATCAGCCTTATCATCTTTGTGATTCTGACGCTAGGGTTGGCGGTTGGAACATACTTCGGATTCAAGGGACTTGGCGAGCAGAAGGCGGAGCTCGCAACCGCTCAGTCTGAACTCCAAAACGTTCAGAACGACAACTACACGCTCGCCGGTCAACTCGCCGCGGTTAAGGACAAGGTCGGGTTCGCACCCGATCTCGAATGTTCTGAAATCCTCGCGGTGATGACCGACGATATCAACGCTGCGCTCGGCGACCAAGGGCTGCTTGTCGGGACGTACAGAAGCGCCGTCGCCGACCTTAAGAAGAACGTTGCCGCGCTCGACGCGCAGATCGCGACTCTCTCCGCCGACCGCGACGCGCAGATCCAGAATGCGAACGCCTCCGTCGTGCAGGCGCAGACGCAGCAGACGACCTTTATCGCGAATGTCGACGCCGCGCAGACCGCGCAGGCGACCGCGCTCCAGACCGCTCGCGATAACTACAATAGGCTCACGAGCGATTTCGTCGACCAGACCAAGAGCTTCGACGACGTGAGTTATGAAGCGCGCAACGCCGTGCTCGCCGCTCAGAAAGAGACCGCCGAGAACCGCGAAGCCGCTAACCGCTACGCCGATATCAATGTTGATCTAAGCAGCCGTATCGACGAGCTTTCCAGACCGGACTTCCAACGCGCCGACGGTTATGTCGTCTACGCGGACCAGGTCGGAAAAACGGTGCGACTCGACGTCGGGTCAGACGACGGGGTCCGACCCCTTATGACTCTTTCCGTCTATCCGCCGGAATACTTTGAAGAAGGCGGCGTCACAAGCAAGGGTAGCGTCCAGATCGTACGCATTATGGAAGCTCATGCCTCTGAAGCGAAGATCGTTGACGATATTCCGACCGATCCGATTCAGCCCGGCGACATTGTCTACACCTCCTTGTGGCGATCCGGCGAAATCGACCAGTACGCCCTGTGTTGCCGTCTTGACGTGAACGGCGACGGCTACAGCGATCTCAACGAGCTCATTAACCTTGTTGAATCGAACGGGTTTAAGGTCGCCGCCTACATCGACGATCTTGGTAGGATTCACGGCGAACTTTCGCCTAGGGTCAACCGTGTGATCGTGCCGAATTTGCCTCTCTCCTCACAGATCGCATCGGACCTTACGCTCAGCGACGAACAGCGACAGGCGATCCTCGACGCGGAGACGAAATTCCTTGCCGACGCGAGAGCTAACGGCGTCCGCCAGATGCGCCTCGCCGACTTCCTCGTACGCATGGATTACAAGGATACCGACCAGGTCGTTCGCAATGCGCAAACGCCGACGGACTCCGAACCTTATTCTGTCGTTGTTTCGAATGAACCGACTGCGCCCGCCTTTAAATCCTCCGAAACCGTCTCGGGAAGTAAATCTCCCGGCGTCATCAGAGGAACAGGCGACGCCGTAAGCGACGACGTCGACGATTCCGTCGACCGCTATTTCCGCAAACGAACGCCGAATCTGTAACGGCGCCGTTGCGCGACCGAGTTCGGGTCGCTGGAGAAAAGGACCCGTTTTCCAGACGGGGCCTTTTTTGTTACGTACGATAGATTGCGATTTAACGCAGCGTTTCGGACAAAACGTTCAACGCGCCTCGCGCGCGACGAGCGATGACGACTTCGAAGATCCGCTGGGCGCAGTCTAGCGATAGAGAGACGATAAATGGTTGAGCTGACGACAATATTCTATGTGCTGATCATGGCGGTTGTGCAGGGAGTCGCCGAGTTTCTACCAATCAGTTCCTCGGGACACCTGCTCCTGCTCGGAAAGTTCTTTGAACTTCCGGAAACCTTGACGCTTTCGATCCTGCTTCATGCGGGCACTCTCATGTCCGTGATTGTCTATTTTTCAGACGAGATCATCGAAGCGTGCTTTCATCGACCGCGCGTGATATTCCTCGTGATCGTCGGGTCGATACCGACGGCGATCATTGCGTTCATCATTTTGAAATTCTTTCCTGAACTGGAAGAGAACCTGCTGCTCACTGGATTCCTCTTTATCGGAACCGGAATCTTGCTCATGACGATCCTTCGGAGTCGTTGCCAATTGTCGGAACATCAGATTTATTATGAGAAGATCGCCGCGTTGGAGGCCGAGGACGAGGGTTATGAGCCCGAGCTCCGGAAAACGGCGGAAACGACGACGTGGTTCGATGCAATTCTCATCGGAATATCTCAGGGAGTTGCCGCGTTGCCGGGACTCTCGAGGAGCGGTTCGACGATTTCAACGGCGGTCGGGCTGAACTGCGAGCGCGAATGGGCCGCGAAATTCTCCTTCTTGCTATCGATTCCCGTTATTGGGGGCGGCGCGCTTCTCGAGCTCGTCAAGCTTTTCAAAGCGGCGACCGGCGAAACGTTTTCTGAAAAAATCCTGTCGGATCCGTTCTTCGCCGTCTATCTTGGCGGAGCGGTTGTGAGCTTTCTCGTAGGATGGCTCTCCCTTGCGTGTCTCATGAAGATGCTGCGCGAAGGCCGACTCCATTTTTTCGCGTACTGGCTCTTTATCATCGGACCGTGTACAATCGGATACTGGTGCTGGCTGAACTGGGAGAAGGTCGTTCCTTACCTTGGCGGTCAGGAAGCGGTCGACTCATTCTTAAAATCTGTCGGAATCCTATGATGGAATCTGTCGGCGGCGTCACGCGGATGAATCCGTCGACAAACCATGGCGCTGTCGTAGGTAACCGTTTGCGCAACCGATAAATCGAGCGTCTCTGCCTGCGTCTGTTCAAAAGACGAAAAAGGGATACAATAATCGAGTTCCGTAAGTTTCGGAGTTGGAAAAAATTTCGTTTTTGGCGGTTTCACCCATTAGAATCTGAGAGAAGAAATGAACGTTCTGGTAGTAGGCAACGGCGGGCGCGAACATGCGATTGCTTGGAAACTGAGTCAAAGTCCCAACGTCGGGAAGGTTTACGTTGCGCCAGGTAACGCCGGCACCGCAGTCGAGGCGGAAAACGTCCCGATCGATCAAGGAGATTTTCCAGCTCTGATCAAGTTCGCTAAGGATAACAAGATCGGTCTCACGATCGTCGGGCCGGAAAGGCCTCTTACGGAGGGCCTGGTCGACGCGTTCACCGCCGAGGGACTCCGCGCCTTTGGTCCGAGCAAAAAAGCCGCTCAGCTCGAAGGCAGCAAGATTTTTTGTAAGGAAGTCCTCAATCGCGCTCTCGTGCCGACCGCGCGCAGCCAGACGTTCGATAACTCTTCAGACGCGTACGATTACATCCGTGCAAGCGATCAGGACGGCTACGTCGTTAAAGCCGAAGGACTCGCCTCGGGCAAGGGCGTCTTCGTTTGCGATACGAAGGACGAGGCGATTGAAGCGGTCCGTCAGATCGCCGTCGACCGAGCCTTTGGCGACGCCGGATCGCGATTCCTCATCGAGGAACGACTCGTCGGCCAGGAAGCGAGCGTGCTCGCCATTACCGACGGTCGCACGCTCATGGTGCTCCAGCCCGCGCAGGACCATAAACCCGCTTACGACGGAGATAAGGGCCCCAATACTGGCGGCATGGGCGCGTTTTGTCCAGTCTCTCTCGTCGACGAACGCAAGATGCGATGGATCGAGGAGCGGATCCTCGTCCCGACGGTCTTTACCCTCAATCGCATGGATACGAAATTCAAAGGCGTTCTCTACGCCGGGCTCATGATGACCCCGCAAGGGCCGCGCGTCCTCGAATACAACGCGCGATTTGGCGACCCGGAATGCCAGCCGCTCCTTCTCCGATTGAAAACGGACCTCTACACGGTCATGCAGGCGACGATTGATGAAAACCTCGCGACGCTTGAGCCGCTCGTTTGGGATAAGCGACCCGCCGTGTGCGTCGTGATGGCGAGCAAGGGGTATCCGGGGGATTACGAGAAGGGTTTCCCGATCTCCGGAATCGAGGAAGCCGAGAAGACGCCGGACGTTAAGGTCTTCCACGCCGGCACGAAACTTGACGCCAACGGAGTCGTCAGGACGAACGGCGGACGCGTGCTCAACGTCGTCGCGCTAGGCGACACGGTCGCTGACGCGAAACGCAAGGCATACGAGGCCGCGGAGAAGATCAGTTGGGAAGGCGCGTGGTACCGAACCGACGTCGCCGACAAAGAAATCAACGCGAAGGCTCAAGACTAGTTCGAAGTTGGGAGAATCTGATAATGATCGACGCGTTGGAGCGCAACGTACCCCATTGGGACTTCCCGGAATATCGCGGCGAAGAGGTCGCGCTCTTCATTCCGTGCTTTATTGACCAGTTCTTTCCGGAAGCGGGAATCGCGGTCGTCAAGATCCTGGAAAAGCTCAATATTCCCGTCGCTTACCCTGAAGGACAGACATGTTGCGGTCAGCCGGCGTTCAATTCTGGATACTGGAAGGACGCGGCTAAGGTTATCAAGAAATTCCACAAGGTTTTCAAGGATTACCGGTGGATCGTGACGCCGTCGGCGTCATGCGCCGCAATGTGCCGCGTCTTCTTCAAAGAATGCCTGCCCGACTCGCCTGAGGCGGAGACGGGCGCGCGCGTCTACGAATTTCATGAATTCCTTGTAAACGTGTTGCATAAAACCGATTTGGGCGCGAGTTTTCCCCATAAGGTCTCGCTCCATATCGGATGTCACGGTCGTCGCGAGATTGGAATTGCCGCCGCCGTCCAGACGCTTCTCGACAATATCAAGGGGCTCGAATACGTTGAGCTACCTAACGCCGAGGAATGTTGCGGGTTCGGCGGCACGTTCAGCGTCAAGGCGCCGGGTACGTCGATCGCGATGGGGCGCAAGAAGGTCGACAATATCCGGAAGGTCTACGAGCAGGGCGTTCGTCATCTCGCGACGACAGATATGAGTTGCGCGATGCACTTCGGCGGAATGCTCCGCCGCGAGCCCGACCTGAAGGAAATGCAGATTCATTACCTGGCGGAGCTCCTGACCGACTAACGCCGCAAGCCGACAGCCGACTACAGACTCGCCGATGAAACTTCTCGACCTTTCGCAGCCGATTTATAAGGGGATTCCCGTCTATCCAGGGGATCCCCTTTTTGAATCGCGTCCCTTTGCGGAGCACGAGACAGACGGATATCGCGGTACGCGGTACGTCGTTGGTTCGCATCTTGGCACGCACCTTGACGCGCCCTTTCACGCGTTCGTCGACGGCGAGACCCTCGACTCGTTTCCCATCGACTTTTTCGACGGCGCCGCCGCCTGCCTCGATCTTGCTCCTCTCGTCGGGCCCGACTCGAGTCGATATCGCGACCGCCTCGACGCGTCGCGACCCGCCGCGCTCTCCGTCGACGAC
The DNA here is from genome assembly GCA_050949645.1 of Thermoguttaceae bacterium. Taxonomy (GTDB): domain Bacteria; phylum Planctomycetota; class Planctomycetia; order Pirellulales; family Thermoguttaceae; genus RUG369. Next base: position 1,977,724 of record JBMNGC010000001.1, on the reverse strand, counting down.
CTCGAGCCCTTCGAGCCGATCTTCGACGTTGTTCCCATCGTCGTCTTCCGTACCGGATGGTCCGTCGCTTTTGGCGACAACGAATATTACTGCGATTTTCCTTCGCTTTCCCCCGAGCTTTGCGACTGGCTCGCCGACTATCCGACCCTTCGGATTCTCGGACTCGAGACGCCGTCCCTCGTCGCTCAGCTCAGCGCGCACGAGGCGCCGGAAGTCTCGGACGTCCGCGAAAAATTCGATCCGGAGCTCGGCGAATTCCTGCCGGAACGCGTTCCGGACCCGGCGCTCGCGAGCGCTTTGAGCGCCCCGGAGACGTCGGAAAATCGCCCTCGCCCCTTCGACGAAATCGAGCTCCACGCCGATTCCGAATGTCACCGAATCCTCCTGGGACGCCGTCCTCCGATCCTGATCCTTGAAGGACTCGTCAATCTCGAATCCCTTCCGCAATACTCCAGACCTGAAAACTCCGCGCCAGTTGTCCTCGACGACGCCAAGCGTTTCGAGCTGTCCTGTTATCCGCTTCCGATCCGCGGCGCGGACGGCGCGCCCGCGCGTGTCGTCGCGCGCATCCCCGAACCCTGACGAAAGGAGCGACGCCATGCTGAATCTGACTTTTCGCGTTCTCGCAACGGCGCTCCTCGCGCTTGCGGTCGTCCCTCAGGTCGACGCTCAGACGCAAGTTGCGGCGCCCAACGACAAAGCGCGCCCTTCCGAGCCGCCTAACCTCATCGACCCCTTCGCCGCTCGCGCGAATCGCTTCTCTCAGCAGCCGCAAGTTGACCCGGACGTTTCTGAATTCGTCGAAAACGCGACTGGGAAGATCGCTCCACGTCGATCGAGCCCCGACGCTCCTCGTGTCGACGCGGTCGTCCTTAAGGACGGAACCCGGCTCGAGGGCGTTTTGCAACGTTTGTCCTATTCCGACGGCGCGCGTATTGTCGTCGACGGTCAGGAACTTCGCGTTGAGTTGTCGCAGATCGAGAGGGTCGATCTGAGCGTCTCGGAGACCTTCGCGCTTGCGGTCGACGCGTTTGAGTCAGGGGTGCGCGCCGCGCTTGATTCGCAGTTTCGGCTCGCGCTCGCGCTCTTCAGAGAGGCTCGCGCCAACTCCGACCGGCGCATCGAAAAGGAGTGGGCGACCGCTAAGATCGTCGAAACGCTCCTGGCGCTTGGACTCTCGGACGACGCCGCGGTCGAATTCTTCATCCTGTGTCGGATCGACCCGTACCCGGCGTTCCTTTCGTCGATTCCTCTGCGCTGGCGCAACCAGCGTTCCGCGCACGCCGACCCTGAGTCGAAACGCCGCGCGGAAGACGCCGCCGCCGAATGGCTCGATAAGGACGAGAACCCCTCTGGCGTCCCGAATCCAGCTGCGAGGCTCCTTGCCGCCTCGATTCTGTTGCAGTCGGCGGAACGTCGCGTCGACGCGATTTCGGCGATCAATGATCTTTGTGCGCTCGAGCCGCCCGAGGGCGCGGCGCCCGACGTTACGGAGGCGTGTCGCGTCCTTTCGCTACTCGCGCTCGCGCAGAACTGGCGCCTTGAAGTTCTTCAATCGCCCGATCGGAGGACCGTCGATCGTTGGCGACGAACTCTCGAACTCATGCCGAATGCCTGCAAGCCTGGTCCCGCCTACCTTATAGGGCTCGGCGAAAGCGCGCTCGGCGACGATTCCGAGGCGCGTCAATATTTCATGATCGCCTCTTGTTCGAGCGACCGCGAGACGTCCCGCGACGCTTTCCTTAAGTGCGCTTCGTCTTGCGAGCGACTCGGAGATTCGGCGGTCGCCGCCGCGATTCGCGAGCGACTTGAGAAGAACGTACGCCTGAACCAGTAACCCTTTTATTTTCGGAGACGTCCGCTATGTCGCGCCGATCTGTCGCTTTCTTTCTTATTTCCGCGCTTTCCCTCGCTTCGCTAAGCGTCGGCTTCGCGTTCTCCCAGGAGGACGCTCAGCGCGTTGATCTCAAGTTGCCGCAGCTTGAAACGTCCGACGACGCGCCCACAACGCCGGCAACCTCCTCCGAACCAGCTTCTGATGGAACGACTGGCTCTGATAAAGGGGCGCGAGCGTCGGCGACGACCTCCGCGGACGACGATCCGGAACTTGCCGAGCTTGAAGCGCAAGCGAATCCCTTGACGCTCAAGGCGATCGACGCCTATTTCGATGGCGACGAGGACGAGGCGTACGCGCTCTTCAAGGAGGTCTACGACGAGAATCCGGACTCCGATCCGCCCGGCGTCCTGATCGCGGCGCTCCATTCTCGCATGGGTCGTTTTCTCGAAATGCGGCGTAGTCTCGAACAGTCCGCCGAGGACTATCCGTCGGACCCCGAGGCGTTCTTGCAACTCGCTGGAGTCGACGCGCAGGAAGGTCGTTTTCTTGAAACGGAGCTCCTCGTCGAACGCGCCGAGCGATTGATCGACGAATATTTGGAACTTCATCCCGACTCGACGGAGCGCGTCAAGTATTTTAAAGAAGAGGCGCTCGCGACGCGCGCGATTCTCGCGGAAAAGCGCGGTCGTTACGACGCGGCCGCCGAACTGACGAGACAAGTGATCGCGCTCAACCCCGAGAATCCCCAGTATTACTGGAATCTCGGTTATCTCGCGCTCAAAAAGAAGGATTACGACGCTGCCGAAAGCGCGTTTGACGAAGCGGCGAAACGCAATTCCAATCTCTGGTCCGGGTGGTTGCAGGTCCTCTCCGCGCTCGACCGCGACGATATGGTCGACGAGGCGACGGCGCGACTCGAAACGAAAACTGAAGAGATCGAAGACGCGACGAAATCTGAACTTGCGCAGCTTGCGAGACTCTATTTACGCTGGTTCAAAATCGAGGACGCGCTCCAGATCGCGCGCAAATTCGAGGAAGAAAACGACGTGCGCAACCTCGACAGATGGCTCCTCCTGGGCTGGCTCGCGCTCTACGCGAATAACTACGTCGCCGCCGAGAAATTTTTCCGCAACGCGACGATCGTCGATCCCTCGAGCTTTGAAGCGTCCAATGGTCTTGCGCTTGCGCTCCTCGATCAGGGGAATAAGGAGAAACTCTCCCAGGCGCGCGCCATCGCGGCGCGAAATTATCGCGAGCGACCCGACTCTCTGGAAGCCGCGACCACCTACGGTTGGTGCCTCTTCCTTTCCGGGAATACGCGTGAGGCGGATTCCATTTTTCAGCCTCTCTTTGATTCTGGATCTATGTCGGCGACCGTCGCTTATTACCTTGCCGAGATCGCGAACGTTCGCGGCAATCCGGAGCTCTCGGAGAACCTGCTCGAGCTCGCTCTCTCTCAGAAGGCGAACTTCCCCAAACGCGCCGCTGCGCTCGAACTCAAGGAACTCGTCGAGCGGCAGCTTAAAGACCCCTTCAAAGACGATTTCGACGAACCAGATTTCGAAGAGGTCGAACCAGAGGAATTCTGACGACGCGCGCCTGGCGCGACGTTTATCCCTTGTGCAACGAACCCATATTCATCATGGAGGAGTAGCGAGTCGGCGCCAACCTTCGCCGACGCCGGCGCTTGCATCCTTAACCGAAAGAGCTCGACTATGACAGAAGCCCAGGAAGTTACCGTCCGCGGACCTATCGACGTCATGCTTGTTTCCGACGCGAATTACAGCGCGTTTCTTGCGACGACGATCGCTTCGATCCTTAAAAACGCCGCGCCCGACGATGAGTTGCGATTCCATATCGTCGACGCGGGGCTCGAGAAGTCGGATCGTGCGGCGATCAAGGAACTTAAGAAGATCCGAAGCTTCGAGGCGATCTATTATCAGCCCGACTTGGAAGAATATGCCCAATATCTCTGCGACGATATTTCGACCTTTCCGCTTGTCGTCAATCACCGACTCTTCGCCTCGTCCTTCTTGCCCGAGGATCTCGACAAGATCGTCTATATGGACGTCGACGTCGTTGTTCTTGCAAGCTTGCGCGAACTCTGGAATCTTCCGCTCAACGACTACTTCGTCGCGGCGGCTCCTGATCACAATATGCGTCTGTCGCACCGCCGAGCGATCGGACTCCCTGAAGATTTCCCATATTTTAATTCCGGCGTTCTGGTCATGAATCTGCGCAAGTGGCGCGAGGATAAGATTACCGAAAAACTCCTGCCGATTGCCGTCGAGATCAAAGACAATATCGATTTCCCCGATCAGGACGTCCTCAACGTCTACGCTCATCGCAACGGATTCATGGAGCTGCCCGAGGGATGGAACGTTCATCCGCGCGACTACGTCGAGGGACAGACGCGGCTGCTGCACTATATGGGTTCCCGTCATCGATGTCCGCATCTTGATATCCTCTACGATTACACGGCGCTCACGCCCTATGGTCAGCTTCCGATGCAGGGGCTATGGTATCGGATTAAGCGCTGCTGCAAACGTTCTGTCTGCAATTTTTTGTGCTTTATTTTCTTTCCAAGAAAAATGAGACGCGCCATTCGCAGACGCTTTAACCTGCGATAGCGCAAATAGCCGCACTACGAACTACCTTTGAGGAGAGATGAAAGAGCTCGTTTCTGTCGTGATGAGCGTGTACAACACGCCCGAGGCGTATCTACGCGAATCGATCGAGTCGATTTCCAACCAGACCTGGCGAGATTTAGAATTCATCGTTGTTAACGATGGGTCCAACGCGGACACGTCGTCGATTCTCCGTGACTACGCCGCGCGCGACTCGCGCATCCGGTTGATCGAAAATACCGAGAATCGCGGACTTACGAAGAATCTTAATTCCGCGATTCGTCAGGCGACGGGACGCTATATCGCACGCATGGACTCCGACGATATCAGTATGCCGACGCGCTTGGAACGACAGGTCGAATTTCTCGAACGCAACGACGACGTCTCCGTTCTTGGAACAGAATGGCTGCTCCTCAAGGACGGTCAACTGACCGCGCCGCGTCGCTACGAGAATCAACCGTGGCAGATTCAAGGGCGCCTCCTCTACGGATGTCAGGGAATTCTGCACCCGAGCGTCATGTTCCGGCGCGAAATCTTTACACGGGACGGTTTCTACTACGACGAAGATTTTCGGATCGCGCAGGATTTTGAACTTTGGACTCGGATAGGACGCCGCCGCAAGATCTACGTGCTGCCCGAGGAACTCATGAAGTACCGCATCAGCGACGTTCAGATTTCAACGGCGAAGACGGACCGCCAGATTGCCTTCAGAACGAAGGTTCTTCTCAAAGCGCTTGAAGCGCTCGGCGTAACGCCGACGGAGGAAGAAAAGACGTTGCACGTCCAATTTTCGCATGGTAAGGCGGCGCGATCCGTCGCCGAGATCAACGCGTGGGCGGAACGACTGCGCGCTGCAAATCGCGAGCGCGCGCTCTACGATCCGGTCGCATTTGAATACTACACGAGCAAACGTCAGCTTGACGCGGCCGTGCACACATTGACTCGCAGAGGTCCGACGCCTGGTAATTTTTTCGGAACGCTCCGCGCCGCGTGGATGGCGCGCCGCGCGAAGAAAGCGTTTCACCAAGAATCGGCGCTCCGCGGCGACCTATACGCGCAACGGTAGACGACCGACCGGCGAAACCGCGTTTGAAAAGCGCTCGTGAAGGCGCCGCAAGACGCTTATCGCCAAGTTCATAAGACGCGTTCGCGAGTCGTCGCGCGGCGCCTTGACGCTAAGGGCTCCGAGGGTATACTCATAGGGATATGTCGCGCGGCGTTGCGAGACGAGGCGCGCAGGCGTGAAAAACAATACCCTGACACATTTGACAAGGAGCGTCCGGCTTTGTGAACCGGCTCATGAGTCAGTCAGATAGTTACACGATTCCATCAAGGAGAATCCATAATGAACGATTATCTTCAGATTGTTAAGGTCTACGGACGCGAAATCATCGACTCTCGCGGCAATCCGACCGTCGAAGCCGAAGTCACGCTTGCCGACGGTTCTGTAGGTCGCGCAGCGGCTCCGTCCGGCGCTTCCACCGGCGAATTCGAAGCTCTTGAACTTCGCGACGGCGATAAGAGCAAGTTCGGCGGCAAGGGCGTCACCAAGGCGGTCGCCAACATCAATGAGAAGATTGCTCCGGCTCTTATCGATATGGACGCCTCCGACACGTACGCGATCGACAAGGCGATGATCGACCTCGACGGCACGAAGGACAAATCCAAGCTTGGCGCGAACGCGATGCTCGCCGTTTCGCTCGCCGCTGCGAAGGCGGTCGCCGCGTCCCTCGAGATCCCGCTTTACCGCTTCATCGGCGGCGTCAGCGCCGTTGAGCTTCCGGTCCCCATGATGAACATTCTCAACGGCGGCGCTCACGCGAGCAACTCCGTCGACACGCAGGAATTCATGATCATGCCCGCGGGCGCCTCCTCCTTCTCCGAAGGTCTCCGTTGGTGCACGGAAGTCTTCCACGCTCTTCAGAAGCTCCTGACGGAAGAAGGTCAGACGACGGCGGTCGGCGACGAAGGCGGTTTCGCTCCGAACCTTAAGTCCGACGAAGATACGATCGAGCACATCCTTAAGGCGATCCGCAACGCCGGTTACGAGCCTGGCAAGGATATCGTCCTCGCGCTCGACGCCGCGGCCTCCGAGTGGAAAGACAAGGAGAAGGGCGCCGGCCATTATCTCCAGCCGAAGTCCGGCAAGAGCTTCACCGCCGACGAACTCATCGCGCACTGGGAAAGCCTCGTCGACAAGTACCCGATCTACTCGATCGAAGACGGCCTTGACGAAGAAGACTGGGAAGGCTGGAAGCGCATGACCGAGAAGCTCGGCTGCAAAGTTCAGCTCGTCGGCGACGACCTCTTCGTCACGAACACCGAACGCCTCTGCCGTGGAATCTCGAATGGCGTCGGCAACTCGATTCTTATCAAGCTCAACCAGATTGGCACGCTCTCCGAGACGCTCGACGCGATCAAGATGGCGCACAAAGCCGGTTACACCGCGGTCATTTCTCACCGTTCCGGCGAAACGGAAGACACGACGATCGCTGATCTCGCCGTCGCTCTGAACACGGGCCAGATCAAGACGGGCGCGCCGTCTCGTTCCGAGCGCGTCGCGAAGTACAATCAGCTCCTCCGTATCGAGGAGATTCTCGGCGACAGCGCCGTCTACTCGGGCAAGGACGCGTTCAACTTCAAGAAGTGATCGAAGTTTGACGCGCTCTTTGCGCAAATTTTAGACAGGACGCCTCTCAGACATGGCGCTGGGGGGCGTCTTTTTCATAAGGAATTTCGCGTCGCGGCGGGTCCGCGGCGACGCGTTAATCATCAAAATTGTTGAATCGCATACTATGCTGATAGGGCCGTCGGCGCGAGTTTTTACGAAAAATTGAGACGCGACGCACTTTGCCTGGGCTCTCAATTTTGCTCTTGCGTTGCCCGGCGTGTATTGATAGAATCACAGCTGTCGGACGCGAGCTCGAATGTGGAGATTCGCGCAGGTTGACAGGTTCAGTGAGTGAGCGCGAAGACGCTCTTCTCAATGTCGCGACGCGGCTTCGACTTTCATTTTCAGGACGCGAGGTCGCTCGGACTAGCGTCGTCGAGCTCGCCGCCTGGGAAGCGGCTGCGAGCGTCTTACATTTTGCGGAGGCGGTTAGTTAATGGCTATTGACCCGACGAAGAAGGTTCCTGTTCATGAGCAGGACCCGTCCGTCAGAGCTCGAAACTTTGACGAGGTTCGGCAGGGGTATAACATGGAAGAAGCGATGCTTGAGGCGTCGCGATGCCTCGGCTGTAAAAAGCCTCTCTGCAAAGACGGTTGCCCCAACAGGAACAATATCCCCGAATTCATTGCGGAACTTAAGAAAGGCGACGTCAAGGCCGCGTATCTCCAGCTTGCGGAGCGCACAAACCTGCCTGGCGTCTGCGGTCGCGTCTGCGACCAGCCGCAGCAGTGCGAAGGGAAGTGTATCCGCGGGATCAGAGGAGAACCGGTCGCGATCGGAATGCTCGAACGCTTCGTCGCCGATACAGCGGCGGCGGAAGGGTTCGACGCGTTCGAAACGGCGCGTAAAAACGGACGCAAGGTTGCTGTCGTCGGCGCGGGGCCCGCGGGGCTCGCGTGCGCCTATGAGCTCGCGCTCGCGGGCTGCAACGTTACGATCTTCGAAGCGCGCCCCGAGGCGGGAGGCGTCCTGCGTTACGGCATTCCCGAATATCGACTTCCGAGGGACGTCGTCGCGTACGAGGTCCGCAACGTTGAGCGAGTCGGCGTTCAAATTGTGACCGACTGCCCGATCGGTCGGGAACATACGATCGACGAACTCTTCAGATTAGGTTACGAAGCGGTCTTTCTCGGGGTCGGCGCGTGGTCCCCGAAATATATGGGTATTCCAGGCGAAGACGCGGAGGGAGTCTATACCTCCGATAAATTCCTCTTAACGTCTCTTCGCGAACACTCCCCCGAATGCGACTCTCTTACGAAGCAGGTTGCCGGCCAGCGCGTCGTTGTCGTTGGCGGCGGCAACGTCGCGATGGACGTCGCGCGAACGGCGGTTCGATTTGGCGCGCGCGTTCAGGTCGTCTATCGTCGCGGCGAGGAGGAGCTGCCCGCGAGATTCGAAGAGATTACCTATGCGAAAGAAGAGGGGATCGTCTTTAATCTCCAGACGAATCCCGTCGCCGTCCTGAAAGACGACGAGGGTAAGGTTCGCGCCCTCGAGCTCGTTAGAATGGAGCTCGGCGAACCGGACGAATCGGGAAGACGCACGCCTTCCCCGATCGCGGGCTCAAACTTCGAGCTTGAGTGCGACGCGGTCGTCATGGCGCTCGGGACGGGCGTCGACCCTAATATCGCCGAAGCGACGCGCGGACTTGAGACGGACTCCCGCAACCGCATCGTTATCTACAATGAAGACGGCTTGTCAAGCCGAACCGGCGTCTACGCCGGCGGCGACGCCGTGACGGGCCCCGAAAACGTCGTCCTTGCGATGCGCGCCGGACGACGTTCCGCCAAGGCGATCCTTGAATATCTCCGAACGAAGTTTAAGCCCGAATGAGCGTTTGACTTCGCGCTCCCAAAACGCCAAGAGCCGAGACTCAAAAAGTCCCGGCTCTTTTTTTAACGCTTTTCGGGCGTCTGAAGGCGTCCCTTAGGGCGGACGTCGCGCAAAGTTGCAGCGTTCCGGGCTTGTCGAGTCCCGGGTCTGCTATACAATTATGTTTCATTATTTTGTCCAGAATGCGCTCGAAAGGGCGCTATGATTGTGAGGGAGAAACGCGATGGGTAGACTCAGATCGCTCAGGAACATGTATATCATGAACCATTTCATCCGGTATTGGACTCTCCTGCCCGCAATTTCTAAAAAAATCGCTCCGATGGCGTTGCGGTGGTGCGGCGTCAAGGTCGGGAAAAATGTCTTTATCGGTCAGGGCGTCTACTTCGACGCTCACCCGGAAGCCATCGAGATCGGCGACGACGTTCTCATCAGCCCCAACGTCCAGATTCTTACCCACAAGCGCGACCTTTCCGGTTTCAAACATGGCATGCGCTATTACGACGTGCCCCATATCGTGCAGAAGGTCACGCTCGGCAACAACTGTTCGATCGGGCTCGGCGCGATTATCATGCCCGGCGTTACGGTGGGCGAAGGCGGATGCGTCGCCGCCGGCGCGGTCGTGACAAAGGACGTGCCGCCCTATATGGTTGTCGCGGGCTGTCCCGCCAAACCGATTCGGGAATACCTTCCTGACGGCACGAACGTTAAGCCGCAACTCTAATTTGGCGGCGAGCGAACGACGTCTATAGCTTGCGAAAAGTTGTCGGCGGCGCCGCAAGCTCCCCTCTCGCCGCCTTGGCGGCGAGAGCCTACGAAACGACGCGTTGCGCATTCAATGTTGTCGTTAACAGAATCACTTTGAGAACGTAAAGAGATGGCTTCGGCAAAATACGGCAGAACAGTACGACTTGTCATCGACATTGGAGTCTTTGCATTTGGCAGCCTCCTGGCGCGACTGATCCAGTTCGTGATGCTGCCGTTCTACACGACGTACCTTACGACGGGCGAATATGGTAGCGCGGAGCTCGTTTTTAACTTTTCACAGCTCATGTCGCCGATCGCTACGTTGAGCGTCGCGAGCGGCGTCTTTCGCTACGCGGCGGACAACGTCGACCGCCGGAAGCTCCTGTCGACCGGCCTTTTCGTCGCGCTCTGCGGCCAGGTCGTCATCATATCCGGCGCGCTGTTATGGAACAGCTTCTGTCCGGTCCAGTACGTAGGGTTCTTCTGTATCCTGCTCCTTGGCGAAGCGCTCAAGTGGATGTTCGGCAACGTAACGCGAGGGTTCGGCTCTTCGAAACGCTTCGCGATGGGCGGTCCGGTCGACGTCTTTACGCTCTCGATTTCCAATATCATTCTCATCGGCTTTATGAAGATGGGCGTCACCGGCTATCTCCTCTCGCTGGTGATCGCGAACTATACGACGTCGGCGTACTATTTCTTCGCCTCGCGCCTCTATCGGTATCTCCATCCTCGCGCGATCGACAAGGAGATGCTCCGCGCGTTGATCGTCTACAGTATTCCGATGATGTTCAACGCGGTCATCTGGTGGTTCGTGAATATGTCGGGGCGGTATATCATTCTTTTCCGCGGCGGCGAAGATCTCGCGGGCTGCTTTATCGCGGCGAGTAAATTACCAGCCGTTATCAGTATGGCGGCGACGATTTTCCAGCAGGCGTGGCAATTTTCGACCGCCAAAGAGGTCCATAGCGATACGCGCGACCAATTCTTTTCGAGCGTCTTCCGCTTCTTCTTCTATTACGTCTTTAGCTGCGCGACCATCGTCGTTGCGCTGTGCCCCTTTATCGCCGACCTTATGCTTAAGAAGGAATTCCGACAGATCGGATTCCTGCTGCCGATCCTTTTTACGAGCGGACTCCTCTACTGCTTTGCATGCTTTTTCGGAACGTTTTACAACGCGTTTAAGCAGAACGCGATGATCATGGTTTCAACGCTCGTCGGCGCGATTGTCGGCGTAAGTCTTGCGTACTGGTTCAATATCGTCTGGGGGCCGCTCGGCGTCGCGATTGGCACGATGTGCGGCTTTATTCTTATGGTCGCCGTCCTGGTCTTCGACACTCAGCGTCGATTCGTCAAGCTGGAGTATAAGGTTGCGCCGATCCTCCTGCTCATAGCGCTTTATTCGACGCAGATCATCGTCCAGACGATGGGCATGGGATCGATTTCCTGGCTTCTTTGCTTCAGTCAGCTCATTGTCGTCTTCTGTGCGGAATACAAAGCGATCATCAGCTTACCCGGCAAGATCAAGGATCGGCTCGCGGCTCGACGTCGCGCCGGCTGATTCGCGAATTCGACCGCTCTTCATCTCGCTTAAATCCCTACCGCTATGAGCGCTTGCCGCCTTGACCGAACGCCTCTTTGCGATAAGATAGCGTGGACGAATCGACGAGAGGTTCGTCGCGTTGCGCGCCTCTGTTCGTTGGCGCCTTCTCCTTCGAGTAACAGCGCGTCGGATTCTCTTTAGCAACGATAAAGCGCGGCGATTGCGGAAATACATAGATTTTGAGGTAATAATGATGACTCTTTACGAAGACCTTGTCAGCAAAAAAGAATCCCTCGCCCTGATTGGTTTGGGATATGTCGGCATGCCGATTGCCGTAGCGTTTTCGAAAAAGCTCAACGTGATTGGCTATGACCTCAACGCGGAAAAAATTGCGCTTTACAAATCAGGCGTCGACCCGACGAACGAAGTTGGAGACGACGCCATCAAAGCTTGCTCGGTTGAGTTCACCTCCGATCCCTCCGATCTCCGTCGCGCGAAGTTCTTCGTCGTCGCCGTTCCGACGCCGATCTACGACGACCACACTCCCAACTTGAATCCCGTCGAGAGCGCGAGTAAGATTCTTGGTCAACAAATCACGAAGGGTAGCGTCGTCGTCTTCGAGTCGACCGTTTATCCGGGCGTGACGGAGGAAGTCTGCGTTCCGATCCTCGAAAAAGAGTCGGGGCTTAAGTGCGGCGTCGATTTCAAGGTCGGGTATTCACCCGAGCGAATCAACCCCGGCGACAAGGTTCACCGACTTGAGACGATCGTCAAAGTCGTTTCGGGGATGGACGAGGAGACGCTCGACTGCGTCGCGAAGACGTACGAGCTCGTCATTGACGCCGGCGTTCATCGCGCGCCGTCGATCAAGGTCGCGGAAGCTTCCAAGGTGATTGAGAATAGCCAGCGCGACATTAACATCGCGTTCATGAACGAACTGTCGATGATCTTTAACCGCATGGGAATCGACACGAAGTCGGTTCTCGAAGCCGCGAGAACCAAGTGGAACTTCCTCAACTTCTATCCGGGTCTTGTTGGCGGACACTGCATTGGCGTCGACCCATACTACTTAACCTACCGCGCCGAAGGGCTCGGCTATCACAGCCAGATCATTCTCTCGGGGCGTATGGTGAACGACGGGATGGGCAAGTACGTTGCGGAGAACTGCATCAAATCGCTCATCGAGACGGAAAAGCGCGTTAAGAACGCGCGCGTCGCGATCCTCGGCTTTACCTTCAAGGAAGACTGCCCCGATACGCGCAACAGCAAGATTTTCGATATCGTCAATGAACTCCGCGAATATGGGATCGAGCCGTACCTTACGGACCCCGTGGCGGACGCGAACGAGGCGAAGCGTCTTTACGACGTTGAGTTTGTCGGTATGGACGAGGTTAAGAATATGGACGCGGTGATTCTTGCGGTCGCGCACAAGGAATTCAAGTCCTTGACGATGAAGGACGTCGATTCCTTCTTCGGCGAAGGCCAGAAAGCGTTCCTCGATATCAAGGGCGTCTTTGATCGCGACGAATATGAAAAGGCGGGCTACGTCTACTGGCGACTCTGATTCTGTCGCGTTTCACGATATAAAAAAACTCCCAAGTCGCTTGGCGCGGGAGTTTTTCTTTTTTATGCTGAAATTTCTGAAAACGTTACGATTCGCGTCGAACTCTTTTCTGAACTCTCTTCTTTGGCGCCTGAGCGTTGATCTCGTCAAGATTTTCCGAGACGTTCATAGGCCGTTTCTTGTTTTTTCGTTTTTGAATCGTTATACTGACGCTGGCTACGTTCCCGACTCTCGCCGTTGACCACCGGGCTTTGCGACGAGCGATTTTTCACAAGCGTCTCGCGTTTTACTATCGCTCTTCATTTAGCGCAGGGTTAATGGACGTGAGTTATCGGCGCCAGTTGCGATTCCCTGCGACTCTTGAATCTAAAAAGAGATCCAAAGACGCGTCGACGCGCGACTGCGCGGAATAACGATTCTTCTCTCTCGCAACATGAAGGAGACGACGCACATGAAACGAATATCTCAGACTCCGCTGATTTTACTATTCCTGATGACGGCGGCGCTTCTTTCTTCTGCGCAGGTTTTTGGCGCCGACGAGTCGGCCGCGCCGCAACAAAGTCGCAAAGCGTTTGAGGCGGCGAAAGAAAAATTTGCGAAGGAACTCGACCAGAAGATGGCGGACGCCGTTGCGGAACTCGCCAAAGAGTCGAACTATCAGCGCGCGCTTATCGACAATCCCTCGTGGGCGAAACTTCAGCGCATGGCGAAAGTCGGCTCCGTTCATTCGAGTATGTTAGAGACGGGACTTGATTTAACTAAGTTAACGCCCCTTAACGACCAATTCGACGCCAAAAGGGAAATCATGGAGCTCAGCGCAGCGATCAAAAAGAAGTATGTCGACGATCCTGACGCGAAGCTCGGACTCGGGGACTTGAAGCTTCAGACGCCGCGCGATAATCCCCTCGGGAGCCGAGAAGCGCTCGTGCGTGCCGGGGGCTCGCAACAAGGTCGCGAAGCGTTCGAGGCGGCGAAAGAAAAATTTGCAAACGAACTCGATCAGAAGACGGCGGACGCCGTTGCGGAACTCGCCAAAGAGCCGAACTATCAGCGCGCGCTTATCAACAATCCCTCGCTGGCGAAACTTCAGCGCCTGGCGAAAGTCGACTCCGTTCATTCGAGTATGATAGCGACGGGACTTGATTTAACTAAGTTAACGCCCCTTAACGACCGAATCGACGCCCAAAGGGAAATCACGGAGCTCAGCGCAGCGATCAGAAAGAAGTATATCGACGATCCTGACGCGAAGCCCGGACTCGAGGACTTGGAGCTTCAGACGCCGCGCGATAATCTTCCCGGGATCCAAGACGTTCTCGCGCGGGCCGGGGTCTCGAAACCAGAGGACGCGCCCGTCAAGGCGAAGCCGCTCAGAAACCTCAAGGTGAGCGACAACAGGCGTTATCTCGTCACGGAGGACGGCGAATATTTCTTCTGGCTCGGCGACACGGCGTGGGAGCTCTTCCACCGGACGACGAAGGAGGAAGCGCGGCGTTATCTTGACTCTCGCGCCAAGCTTGGGTTCAACGTAATTCAGGCGGTCGCGGTCGCGGAATTTAGCGGACTCGACGTTCCCAATCGTTACGGATTCCTACCCTTTGTCGACCCCAAGACGCCTACGCCGGCGGTTAAAAACGGTCCCGACAACGATTACTGGGATTACGTCGATTTTGTTGTCGACGAGGCGAATAAGCGCGGAATGTATATTGGATTTCTGCCGACTTGGGGCTCGTGGTGGAAAGAGAAAGGGGGAATTTTGACCCCTGAGAACGCCGGCCAATATGGCGAATGGCTCGGCAAACGGTATAAGGACAAGAAGCTCGTCTGGATTCTCGGCGGCGATCGCGCGATCGATACGGACCGGGAGCGCGCGACGATCGAGGCGCTCGCGAAAGGGATCCGCCGCGGCGACGGAGGGACGCACCTCATCACGTTCCACCCGACCGGAGGCGGCGGTTCGTCGGAGTATTTCCACGACGCGGACTGGCTCGACTTTAACATGCGTCAGAACGGCCACAACAACGTCTACGCGTCGTACGAAGGGACGGCGCGCGACTACGAGCGCAAGCCTATTAAACCGGTCGTCGACGGCGAGCCAATCTACGAAGGTCATCCGGTGAGCTTCGACGTGAAGAGAAACGGTTACTCGCTCGCGATCGACGTTCGCCATGCGTTCTACTGGGACGCGCTCAACGGCGCGGCGGGCTTTACGTACGGTCACCACTCGATCTGGCAGTTCTACGACTCGGAGGTCGAAGGACGCGCGCCTGTCAACGGACCGCTCTGCACATGGCAGGAGGCGCTCGAGGCGCCGGGCGCGGCTCATATGCAGTATGGCAAATTCCTCATGGAATCGCGTCCTCAGGAAACGCGCATTCCCGACCCAATGCTCATCTTCGACGACCGATTCGCCAGCACGACCGGCACGCGCCATTACTGCGCGGCGCGCGACGTCGAAGGGACCTACGCATTTATCTACGTTCCGGAAGAACGACCCGTTACCGTCAATACGAGTCTGATCAACTCGAAGAAGCTTAACGTCTACTGGTTTAATCCTCGCGGGGGATGGTGTCTCCAGGCTGGAACGGTCGAGAATCTTGGTAAGCAGACCTTCGTGCCACCCTCAATCGGCGAGCTGATAGACTGGGTCCTCGTGCTCGACGATCCGCTCAGGAATTATCCCGTCCCTGCTGTCGTTGCGACGATACAGTTCGTCGATAGTTCGTCGGAGGACGAGACGTCCGAGCGACCGCCCATTCGCGATCTACGACCCTTCGGCCGCGTCCGATAGAGCCCCTCAAGCGTTCCCATTCTGACGCGTGTCGTCGCCGATCGCGCGGTTATCGCGCGGTCGGCAGGGCGTTCCAGTCGGTGGTGTAGCACGGTGAGATGAACTCCGAGTTGGGGCGCCAGGGTCGTTCGACGCCTTCAGAGGCGAAGAAGACGGCGTTCTTGCCGAAACGAGTGTTGAGCGCGTCGAGCGCCGCGGAGAGTCGGGCGTCGCGCTCGCGACGTTCCGGCGTGAACTCGGGATTCGGCTCGAATAAATATTGGCGGCTCGCGGCGTTCGCTTCCTCGACAAGGTCGAGCGCGACGATTCCGGCGCGCTTGTACTCGTATCCCGGCGCGTACGTTCGCCGCAATAGTTTTAGCGCGGTCGACAGGATCTCCGGCGTGAGGTTCGTCGGCCGCGCGAAGTTTGACGCGAGACCGGTGCGACGATACGCTTCCGGCTTCGCGAATCGGCTCGTGGAGACATGCACGTAAATTCCGCTGGCGACGAGCTTATGCCGGCGCAGTTTGGCGGCGAGATTCGCCGCGAAGGTCGAGATCGGTTTTTCGAGCTCCTCAAGCTCCTCGATTTTTTCGCCGAAGGAACGCGATATCTGCATTGATTGGTGCGGCGTCGGACTCGCCGCCGCGTCGTATAGAAATTCTCCGCGCAACTCGCGTACGGTCCGTTCCTGCACGATGGTGAAGGACTCGCGGATGAGGTTCGGATTGCATCGAGCGAGGTCGTACGCCGTCTTGAGCCCTGATTTCTGGAAGACGTTCTTCAGTCGTCGTCCGACGCCCCAGACTTCCTCGATCGGCAGTCTCTTGAGCGCCGCGATTCGCGTCTCCTTGTCGAAGAGAAGCGCGTATTTCTTGCCCGTGCGAGTATATTCGTCCTTCGCGAGTCGGCTCGCCGCTTTTGCCAGCGTTCGGGTCGGTCCGAGCCCTAGCGAGACCGGAATGCCCGTCCATTGATACACCGTCGCTACGATCTCCTGCGCGAGTTTTTCGAGCTCCGCGCTCGTCTGCGCCGGAATCTCGCCGAGCGCCGGTCCCTCGGGCCATGATTCCGTTCGGCGACGGATCGCGAAAATATCCTCCGGCTCTTTCTTTTCAAGGCTTTCTGGCGCCTCCCCGGGATAACGGCCCGTATGATCGAGGAACCTGCCCGAGAGGTCGAGAAAGGATTCGTCGATCGAATAGACGTCGACGTTGGGAGTCCACTCTTCGAGAGTCTGCATGACGCGTCGGCTCATATCGCCGTAGAGCTCATAATTTGCGGAGCGCACGATAACGCCGCGCGCCTGGGCAAAGCCCTTGAGTCGGAAATACGGCTCCCCCATCGGAATTTTAAGCGCCTTGGCCTCCGGGGACCGCGACACGACGCATCCGTCGTTATTCGACAGCACGACGACGGGTCGTCGCATCCAGTCCGGACGGAAGACCTTTTCGCACGACGCGTAAAAACTGTCGCAATCGATCAGTCCGATAATCCTTGTTTTCATAGGCGTCTCCGTTCTCTGCGCCGCGTTTCGCCGCGCGTTCTACAACGTCGGTCATTCTAGCTACCCGGAAAACGCGGGTCAATTGATAAATGTACGAAATTTCCTTAGCGCCGGTATTTTCCAGGACGAGCGCCTGCTCTAACGTCGCTCGCCGTGTCGACGAGGCGAGCCGGCGTTTGTTCCCTCTGAGCCCGGGATTCCCCGAGCGGCGCGTAATTCAGCGACGTTAAGATTGCGAAAATGGGGAGAATAGAGAGTCGCTGATTCTAACAAGAAAAAATATTTTCAGAGTGGACAAGTTGCGTCCAGCTCTCGAAGCTTTTTTGGCTTTTACCCGTTTTTAGAGGCGCGGCGTCAGGAGAATGTCGTTGACGCTGTAGGAGACGGCGCGTTTGATTTTCCTATCTCGCGCCGATATAATGCCTACCGCTGGAGCGCAGTCGTTTCGCGCGCTCTCTTTTTTCCTGGACTGAGAGGTGATATCATGCAAATCAAACGATTATTGACGACGCTTATTGCGTCATCTCTTGTCGTCGCGCTTGGCGCTGCGTCTGCGACGTTCGCCGCCGACACTATGTTTCCCTTCGTTATTGAAAAGGGCGCGCCCGAGAACATCACGAACGTCCGAACTTGGGACGGCGTGTCCCTCGACGCGGCGGGCGCCGACGGGCACATCGTCGCAAAGAATGGCGAATTCTGGACAAAATCGGGGAAGATGCGACTGCTGGGGACGAACACATGTTTTGCTGGGAGCTTTTGCAGCCATGAAAAGGCGGAACGGCTCGCCGACACGCTGTCGCGCTTCGGAATCGGCGTCGTGAGACTCCATCATATGGACGCGCATGATATCTGGGGCAAGAATTTCGCGAAAGGAACGACCGAAATCGACCCCGACCAGCTCGACAAGCTTGACTATCTTATCAGCTGCTTCAAGAAAAAGGGTATCTACGTTAATATCAACCTGCACGTTTCGCGCGCGTTCCGCGAGATCGACGGATTTGAAAACGCGAACCAGCTGCCGACGCAAAATAAGGGCGTCGATAACTTCGATCGCAGGATGATCGAGTTGCAGAAGAAGTACGCGAAGGATTTGCTCACGCACGTCAACCCTTATACGGGCATGTCTTACGTCGACGATCCTTGCGTGGCGGTCGTCGAGATCAACAACGAGAATTCAGTCGTCGCAAGCTGGTCGTGGGGCGAGCTGGACACGCTGCCGGAACCCTATGCCGGCGACTTCAAACAGCTTTGGAACGACTGGCTTCTGAAGAAATATCAATCGACCGCCAAGCTCCGCGACGCGTGGAATTGCAAGAGTTATCCGCTCGGCGCCGAGCTTGCCCAATATGGAGTCTTTGACGACGGCTTCAAGTTCAACGCCGATCGAAACTGGAATCTCGAGACGGACGCAAAATGCGAGGTCTCCTACCGCGTTCTGCCCCCTGAGGAATCAGGCCTCAAGACGTCTGCGCTGCGCTTTGAGGTCGCCCAACTTGGAGAAGTCGATTGGCGACCGCAGTTCCATTACGTAGGCCTCAGCCTCGAATCGGGTAAACCGTATCAGGTCGCGTTCAAAGTCCGCGCGGATAAGAAAAATTCGCTCGGAGTGAGCGTTAAAGAGAATCACGACCCGTGGGAAAACACCGGACTCGCGGATACGATCGACGTCGACACGCAGTGGAAGGACGTCAAACTCTCCTTCACGTCGCCCGTGACCGACGATTCAATACGACTTACGTTCAACGGGTTCAGCGAAGGCGACGCGTTTGAGCTCGCCGACGTCTCGTTCCGCGAAGGGGGCGATCTTGGGTTCGACCCGTCGCTCACCCTTGAAAAAGGCGAGATTCCGGTCCTCAAGGGGAGGGGAAGCTCGCGTCTGTCGACCGCGGAGGCGCTCGCCGATTTCACACTATTCCTCCACGATATCGAGAACGACTACTGGCAGGAGATGTATTCCTACGTCAAAGGACTTGGCGTCAAGTCGCTTACGACGGGCACTCAACTTCAATACGGATTCTGGTACAACCAGGGCAGACTTGATTACTGCGACATTCACGCGTACTGGAATCACCCGACGTTCCCGCGCCGACAGTGGGACGGCAACGACTGGTACGTGAGGAACACATGCCTGGCGAACAGTCCGAATACGGGTACGCTTGCGAACCTTTCGGCGCTCCGCGTCGTTGGGAAACCCTTTACGTGCAGCGAATACGACCATCCGTTCCCGAACACCTGGTGCGCGGAGGGGAACGTCATGCTCGCCGCGGTCGCCGCGTTCCAGGACTGGTCCGCGACTTTCCAGTTCGCCTGGTCGCATAACGACGATTACGAGCGCGAAGTCGCGACGCCCTTCTTCGACATGTGCACTCAACCCGTTAAGATCGCGCACCTTCCGGCGTGCTACGGCGCTTTCGTTCGCGGCGACGTCAAAGCCGGACCGGGCCAATTCGTCTATGCGCCAACGCTTACCGAAGCTGAGGAAATCGACGTGATGACGGGACTCTTGCACGATTATCACCGATCCCTCGCGAGGGGCATGAATCTCGATCCGGCGCTCTCGCTTGCGGTCTTTTCGGGCGTCGAGCTTACCGACCTCAAGGTTGGCAAGAACGAAGCGCTCGCGAACGCTAAGCCGATCGAAGGCTGGTCCGATCTTCCCGCCGAGCTTGGCAACCCTGACAAGAAGGAGATCGTTAACGAGTTTGGCGAAGTCAAATGGAACTGGAGTCAGGAAGGTCAGGGCTACTTCGTCGTCGATACGGCGCGTACTAAGATCTTCAGCGGCTTTACGACCGCTCCGTGCGCATTTGACGGAATAACGCTCGACGTCGGTGAAACGATGCACAACTGGGCGACGATTTCGCTCGTCAAGGCGAAGAAGCTTGCGGATACGGACGCGAAGGACGGCAAACTCTCCGCCGGCTCTTATCTCCTCACGGCGACCGGCGATATGCGCAATACGGACTCAGTTTATAAGGAGACGAGCGGTAACGCGATCACGACGGCGGGCCATTTCGGCGGCTCGAACGGAGTAGCGCCGGTTCTCTGCGAAGGGATCCCCGCGACGATGACGCTTGCAGGACTCAACGCGAACAACGTGGTGGTCTACGCGCTCGACAACGCTGGAGCGCGCAGCGCGCAACTTGACGTTGCAGGCTCCGCCGCCGGCGCCGTCGTTACGATTGGGCCCGAGTACAAGACCATTTGGTACGAAATTGTCGTTAAATAACCTGAAGGAGCGCAACAAATGAAGCTCAAAGGCTTTGTGATTTGCGCGTTCCTCGCTGCGTTCGCGGCGCTTCTTGCGCCGCGAACCGGCGCGGTTTTCGCGCTGGACGCGGAGTCAGACCGCGTTGTCGTCGAGCTCTCGGACGATGGTCGAGCGCTCATTAACCCTTATATGGGCTGGACATGCCACTTCTATTCTAACGTGCCGACGAACTACGGCAGCAATCTCGAACCGTCGGATTCCCTCGACTGGTTCGAAGGGTGTTCCGTCGTCTATCTGCGCCTGCCTTGGGCTTATCTTGAGCCGGAGGAGGGCGTCTTTAACTGGGCGATCGTCGATACCCCGGCGCAACGCTGGATCGCCGCCGGCAAGCAGATCGCGTTCCGTTTTACGACGTCGGAGAACTGGATGGAGTATGCGACTCCGAAGTGGGTCTTCGACGCGGGCGCCAAAGGCGAACGCTATACGTGGGGCGAAGGGATCAGCGAGGACGGCGTCAGCGTCGATCCCGTCTTCGACGATCCGATCTATCTCGAAAAATTGTCGAACTTCCTCGAAGCGGCCGGTAAGCGTTACGGCAATAATCCTCACGTCGCGTTCATCGACGTGGGGACCTACGGAATGTGGGGCGAAGGACACTCGACGCTCGGACTCTGGAGTCGTTACGGCGCTTCAAGAATGGACTCTGAGCGGACCTTTGAGGTCGTTAAGACGCACATTAACCTGCACAAGAAGTATTTCCCGAACGTGCAGCTGTGCATAAGCGACGACGTTGCGGGGCCTTCGAAACGCGAAGGTCCGTTTCCAGAGACCGATTACGCGTTCGAGCAGGGCGTGTCGCTCCGCGACGACAGCATTCTCGTCGCTGGAGGCGACGACTCATGGTATCACGACGAAATGGCGCAGAAATTCTGGCCGACCATGCCCGTGATTCTCGAACATGAGCACATGAAGCCGTCGATCGAACGCCAATGCTGGGATAACGACAAGCTCGTCGAATCAGTGGAGGCGTATCACGCGTCGTACATGTCGATTCACTGGTTCCCGCAAGAAGAGCGCGAGCAGCTCGGCGACACGCTCCATGAGATCAACATGCGTCTGGGATACCGGCTTCTGCCGTCGCGCGTCGTCTACCCGAAATCGGTCGCGATCGACTCCTTCTTCGACGTCGAATGGACGTTGCAGAATCTCGGGGTCGCGCCGTGCTATAAGGGCGGGTTTGTCGCGCTGACGCTCAAGGACGAGAAGGGAGGAATTGTCTCGGTACTCTCCGACGAATCCTTCGACGTTCGCGATCTCGAGGTCGGCGCGCCGGGCGAGGCGCCGAAGGTCGAGCGAACGGCGCGGTTCAGGATTGGTCATGTCGCGCCGACGACGAAGCCCGGCGTTTACGACCTGTATATCAGCGTCGGCGAGCGCGACGGAACGCCGGTCTACGAGCTCCCGCTGCCCGACTCCGACGGTCAGCGTCGGTACAAGATCGGGCGTCTTGAGCTCCTGCCATAGCGTCATACGTCGTCGCAATGGTTGCCGTGACAGCGCAGGCGTCGCGCTTGCGCTGTCACGCGCGTCAAATCCGTTGATCTAAGATTATTTGGAAGGAAGGGACATGAGTTCTTCTGATCAGCACGATAGCCGGCTGGAAAGAATGGGATGGGACTTTACGCCCCTTATGTCCTTTTCCTCAAGTATTCGGGGCGAATGGCTGAAAGGTCATCTGATATTTCTGATCACATTATTTGTGGCTTTGGCGGTTTTTATCTTTCTCCTTGCCGCCGTCACCCAGTTTTTGGTCATGTGCTTTCCAACGTGGAAATTCTATACCGACTGCTGCGTGCTGGGGATTTTCACGCTCTTTTTTCTTCTCGGCTGCCGATTTTGTCTGCTAGGTTATATTGCCTTCTGGCATGGACGTCAGCGTTACGTATGCTTTCTGGGAGGCGTCTTGTTTGTCGTCGGGTTCTGCGCCTGGGATCCTGCCGAAGGAGTTGTTGCCGACGCGGTTTACCGTCTTTTGCCGTTGCAGGCGTATTTGTTTGTTCGGAACTATTGGCATTATCTACGCCACGTCGACTTCCTCCTCTTTTTCAGTGATATTACCATTCCGTTCTATTTGATCAATCTGACGCTGTTGATCGTAGCCAAGTTCTTTGATTTGATTAAATATTCCGGTCGCCTGCTGTTCTTTGATCCGATTAAATATTGCTGTCGACTGCCCGCGCGGAGTTTTCGGCTGCTTTGCGACGTAAGAGATAAACTGTTTAGGAGGACAGACGGTTAGGAAATCGACGTCGGAACAAAGTCTCGCCACAAGAAAGCGACAGACGATCTGAGAAGTTTTTCTCAGATCGTCTGTTTTTTATGACGCAGTGAAAGAACTACAGAACGCATCGACGGCAATCGCCGAAGACGTCGTTCCGCGCGCTCCGGGCGCTCAATGTTGACTCATCGTTTCCGAGAAGAGGATATTGACCTTCTCGCCAACGTCGGCGGTGAGTTCGGCGCCCGCGGAGGTGACCTCGATTTCGAGCGGGGTCGTCATCGGACGCTTATACTGCAGTTCAACCGTATCCGCCTGCTGAGCGTTGAGCTCCGCCATCCTCTTATCATATTCCTTCCTCGCTTCGGGGTCTTCCGGCGGGACGTCGTTTGGATCAGATTCCGGGATGAACGCCTTCGAGATAAGGACCTTGTACTTTCCTTCAGGAACTCCGGCGTATTTACCGTCCGTTTTGAGGGTGGCGACGCCCTTAGCGTCGGTGATGGAGCCCATAACAAAGCGGCTGGAACCGGAAGGATCATTCAGTATGACGGAGGC
Source organism: Thermoguttaceae bacterium (assembly GCA_050949645.1). Classification (GTDB taxonomy): domain Bacteria; phylum Planctomycetota; class Planctomycetia; order Pirellulales; family Thermoguttaceae; genus RUG369. The sequence goes on along the minus strand of JBMNGC010000001.1, from coordinate 1,954,583 downwards.
GCCTTCGAGAGGCTTGCCGTCCTGAATAACGGTGATCTTGCAAGGATAGAGTTCCGGAAGATCGGCGGGCTTTTTCTGACCGCCGCATCCAACGACGGCGACGAGAGCAATAAGCAAAAGAGCGCGGAGCGCAACGTTACGCATGGTTTTCTCCTCTGAATCTAGACGCTGAATCAAAGACCGGCAGTCGTTTCACCGCCGGACGGGGTGCCGAGAGCGCCCCAGACGCCGTAGGGGCTCGCGCCGCTAACGGGACCGGCGACAGGCTCATTGCCGTCGTCGCGGTTATCCTGACCGGTGATATTCGTTTCGATCGTCTCAGAGATGAATCGGACGGAGCCGTCGACGAAGACCGCGTTGACGCCGCCAGAGTGGTTGCTGCTCGCGGAAACGATAGCCCAGACGTCGTCGCCACGGCCGTTAGAACAACTCGGTCCGTTCGGAGGCAGGACGGTGCAGAACATACCGTTTACCGGACGACCGTCGCCGAACCAGTGACCGCGCCAGCTGCCATCGCAACCCTGAGGCATTTGAGTCGGGTTATTCGGATCGCGCGCGTCGGTCATGCAGGAGGAAGCGGACCAAGGACGGACGGGAAAGACTCCGCCGCGGATACCCAGGTAGCCGTTAGAAGTTTGCGGGTTGGTGACGGTTTCGCTCGCTGCGATCGTGTTGCTCGTACCGTCGGTCACGGCGGACATTTTCTTCCACATACCAGGCGTAAAGACTCCGCGCTGAGAGATCTTCCAATGATCGCCGCCGACTTCGTCGTCGCGGAGCTGGTTGGCGTCGATCGCGTCGCCGGTGCATGCGACGTAATTGGTGCGTCCGCCGTCATTAAGAGCAGGAGAGGACGAGTTGCCGTCGGAAGGGCAGAGGATCGACGAGATCGGGCCCTTCATTTCGTCAATCGAGTTACCTTCCCAGACCCACGGGCGACGCTCGAAAATAGCGGTATATCGCGCGCCCTGTTCGAGATAGGGGAAGATCTTGAAGGTCGCGCTCCAGTTGTACGTGCTTACGCCGCCTCCGACGCACCAGCTCTGCGCGGCGGGGAAGGCGCCTTGGACGTCGTGATAGTTCTGGATCCCGAGACCCCACTGCTTAAGGTTATTCGTGCACTGCATGCGGCGCGCCGCTTCACGAGCAGCCTGAACTGCCGGCAGCAGTAATCCGATAAGAATACCAATAATGGCGATGACCACCAAAAGCTCAACAAGGGTAAACCCCTTGCGTCCGGCGTTACCGGGATTGGACATGAGAAAATCTCCAAGAATGAAGAACGTAGAGTAAAAAAAACCGTCGCGTGCTTGCGACGGACCATTCCGGAACATTCTATCAGCAAGTGGAAGACCGTCAAGCGCTAATTATTTAATATTTTATTCCTGTTTTATCCGTCGTGATCTACAGGGTTATTGGACGCTTACGGAACTCTAGCGCCAAGGAGAATAGATAGAGCTCTTTATGGAGCCTAACGAGCGATATAATTGGTAGTTATTGACGCATGAGAAGAAGTACGACTCGCATGAATCGCTAGCGACGCCTGGAGCTTTATTAAGATAGGATAACCAACGGCGTCGAAGAGCGTTCTCATGAAGAGAGCTTTTGACCGTGCGCACAACGCCCCCACGACGCGCACGCTTGGAGTGACGTCGTAGTTTTTAGGATGTTTTACGGAACGGAAGTTTCGAAGCGACAGTCTTCTTTCACGGCGCTGCGACATGAGCGTCTGCGATCGATCTTTTCTCGATTGCGTTGAATCCTATAGCTTCGCGTCGCAAGGATTTAACTTTTTTCCGGCTCGTTCCCGACGTAAACGTCTTTCATCCGGGTATAAACCTTTGGCGTCTTTGGCTTTGAGTCGGTAGATTCCGGAGGAAACTGCGTCATTTTCAGATTCATAGCGATGGAGAGATACGAGAGCTCTTCTTCCGACAGATCTTCGACGAACCGGCTGATACGTTTGCGTTTCGGGGTTTTAGCGCGTGAACACGCGGGGTCTTCAAACATGGGCCCTTCGTCGGCAAAAAGCCATTGAGGGCGGACATGGAAAGTTTGGCAAATCTGATAGAGGCGTCGGAGAGGTATCGGATTACCAGCTTCCCAGATTGAAACGCTTGAGGCAGAGCTTAAGCCCAGTCGTTTCGCAAATTCCGCTTGCGTCATACCGCCAGGTTTCAGAACCTGACGGAGGTATTTCAGACGTCGATTCATATCTCGGCTCCTTTATTTGTCTAACGGACGCGTCGACACGCGTCAAAAGGGTATGCTACAAAATTACGCGCCTAACGCGCCGCAACAGCTTGTTGCGTTGAAGCTCTTCACCTTGGGACGAAGTTGAAGAATGAACGGAATCGACAAGATTGCGTTTCTAGAAGCCTGCTCTTTAGAAGCAAACGTTCAAAACGCTGTCAACTGAACTGTATATATTTGACGCGAATTATTTCAAAAATCAAATGATTGCAGAAACAATCGCTGTCGCTTGATCATATTATAATCTCCAATGTTAAAAATAACACATGAAATTATAATCCCGAAATTTTACACCATACTGTGCGAAAAGCAATCGTCATGTTTAAATTCGAGCCGCGACGATTACTATCAAGTCATAAGTCGTTATAAAATAAAAGCGACGCTACTTAAAGAAATGATTTTGTTTTTATCTATGACGTCGCTTCTCGCCTTATATCGTTATGAAAATACGGAACAAAATTATTCCGGCGTATTGTGTTTACATTGATCGCGACGAGGCGTCGACGCGGTCGAGACGCCTCTTAAAAAATGACGTCGTTGGGCTAGGATAGGGAAAATTTTAAAAAGACGCCCTTGATGGCGCTGGGGAAGGGCTTATAATCAACCGACCGCGTTTCATGATTGCGATGACAAAGCTCTGTTGACGTTGTTGTCGCTGTATAACTTTTTAGAGGCTGAAGGCGCGCGCGAATGATGAGCGCGGCGCGTTGTTCCCCTCGGTAGAGTTCGCGCGGCGTCTTGTGAACGCGTATTCGCGTCGGCGTAATATATATATATTAAGCGCGCATGCGCCCGTTTGAGATATATACTTGAGGAAATAGCCATGTCCTGTGTTTGTGAAATTTGCGGCAAAGGTCAGCTTCGTGGTAATCGCGTTCAGACTCGCGGTCGCGCGAAACGTTTGAAGGGCGTTGGTACGAAGGTTACCGGCATTACTCGTCGCACCTTCAAGCCGAATCTCCAGAGGATTCGCATTACGACGGACAACGGAACCTCGAAGACCGTTCGCGTCTGCACGCAGTGTCTTCGTTGCGACGCCGTCACTCGCAAAGTCGTGAATAAGCCCTTTGCCTTTAAACTTCCTGGCGTGAAAGCCGAAGCGGAGTGACTCGGCGACGCCTGAGGCGTCTTATGCCAACTTCATTCTTAGGAAGAGTCCTTTCGTGGGCTCTTCCTTTTTTATTTCTTGACTCCGCGCAATTTGTATCCGATTCCTCCCGCTGGTATAATCCCTCTAAGCGAGCGCGGCGCAAGATCCTGCGCTCGGAGGTAGCGTCAGAACTCGAGCGGAGCGCCTATCGATGAACAAGACAATAAGTTTTCTTGTCGCGGCCCTTTGTACTGCGACGATCGTGCTTTTTCCCGGCCTACCAGGCGTTGCGAAGGAACCAAGCGCGACCTACGAGGCGCGGAACGTCGATTTCTCGTCAGAAGGCGTTCGCGTCGCCAGGTCGGGATTTCCGATCTTTCGAGGCGATTTCAGCAGATCGGAAGCATGGGGCGATATTAAGAATTATCGTCAAAAGCTTGAGCTCTCCTTTGGCGAAGGCGACCCCGAGTCGCCCGAGCTCGTCGTCTGGCGCTTTAAACCGATTGGCAAGGGCGAGTTGGAAACGCGCGACACCGCGTGGAGCGTCGCGACTGACGTGACGCCCCTTGAGCCGTGGGCGCGCGACCGCGACTTTATCCTACGAATGAAAACGCGCTCGTCCAAGAGTTGTCGAGGGAGCGGGAACGACGGCCCCGTCTGGCGCGGCGCTCTGACATGGTTCGACGGATGGGGCGAGCCGATTGAATCGATTCCGTTTCTCTTCCACAGCGACCCGTCGCCCGCCGAGATTCGACTCGAGGGGCGAACGCCCGACGCGGCAGGTTTTTCGATTCGAATCGGTTTTGACGTGCCCAATATCGATCCGGGCGAATTCGTTGCCGTTTCTGATCTCGTGCTGGAGATCGTCGATCCTAAGCGACCTTACAACGATTCCGGCGAGTTCCTTTCCGGAATATGTCGCGGACCCGCGAATTTTACGGCGCACTTTGAAGGGAGCCGCAAAACGGAGTCGTCGATTGATTTTTACGTCGCCGAGGAGTTCGATGGGGCGCCCGGAGAGTTCGAGAAGACGAATGTGCAACTGCGGTTCGTTGGCAATTCAGGAAGCGTTTCAACTTCGATCGACGCGCCATTCTTCCGATATCGCATAACGTTGATCCCGGACGGCGCCAATTCGCCGACGCTCACAAGAGTTAAGGTCGGCGATTCCGTCGCGACGCGGTGGACCTCCGAGGGCGACTTCAAAGCGCCTCGCGCGAGACTTGTCGGCGACCGCGCGACGCCGAATCCCGATCCTCGCGGACGCGTCGCCTTTATGATCGAGGACGCGTCGTGGGTGGCGCCGAACTCGGTTGAGGTTCTGATCGACGGCGAAGACGCGACCGACCGATTCGCGCAAGTTAAGCCCGGCGCTCTTCCGCTCGCGTTTGAGGAGCAGGGTAGCACGAACTATTCCCCCGGCCTTCACAAGGTCGTCGTCACGTCGTCGGACGTCTATGGCAACAGGGTCGACTCGACGCGGTATTTTCTTGTTGGCGAGCCTACCGCGACGCCAGTCGTGACGTTGCGCGAGGACGGTATGACGCTTATCGACGGCGAACCCTTCTTCCCGATCGGAATCTACGGCGTTATGGAGCGCGAGTTCAATAACAATGACATAGACGAGGCGTTTCGAGGGCTCAAAGAGGCTGGATTTAACTTCGCGCATTCCTATTCCATGGCGCGCGAAGATCGGTTTTTGAAGGCGGCGGAGAAATACGGAATCAAGCTCTGGAGCGTCGCGCGGTTTCCCGACGAGCGATTCGTTGAGGTCGAACGATTTTCGCCTGCCATTCTGGCGTGGTATCTCGGCGACGACACCTCCAATTTCATGACGCCGGAGGAACTCGACGACTATTTCTTCTCGGTAAAGGCGGTCGATCCGACGCGCGTCACGACGCAGGCGGATCCGATTGCCGCGTTGAGTCACGTCTCGAACTACCGCCCTTACGTCGCCGGAACGGACGTGTTTATGCCGGAAATCTATCCGGTCTTCGGGAAGGAAGGGGAGGCGGATGACGACTGCGTCGCGCAGGCGATTCGCGACGTGAAACGCGCGCAGCGCGACGCGCTTGAAGCGGACGACGGTCCCAAGGCGGTCTGGCCGATTATTCAGTATTTCCAAGGTTGGAGCGGCTGGCGGCGATTTCCGACCTACCAAGAGCTTCGCGCCATGAGCTATGCGGCGATCGCATCGGGCGCGAATGGAATAACGTGGTACACGTACGGCGGAACCGTCGAGCCTGAAAAGGAGCAGTTCAACTACGGAGTCACGTCGACGCCCGAACGATGGAAGAATATCTCGACGATCGCGACGGAAATCGGAGAACTCTCGCCAATCCTGTTGCAGCCGACGGAACCCGAGGCGCAGCCGCGAGTAAGAGTTATGTCCGGTCCGGAAGTCAACAAGTTTGGCGAGCCGACGGTCGTCTGTCTTTTCAAAACTTTTGAGCGGAACGGCTATCTCATCGCGGTTAACGCGTCTCCGGAAGAAATCGTCGCACGCTTTGATTTTCCGACTCCCTATTCGGAGAGACCGACGACTCTTTTCGAAGAAAAGGAACGTCCGCAGGCGCGTATTGTCAACGGAGCGGTCGTCAATAAATTCGAACCATTCGGAGTTCGCGTCTGGCGTCTTGCGCCTCGCTGAACTGAGATTGTTGCGTTTTACAGAACGAGGTGTTTATTTTTGCCTCAGACTCTGTTATACTTGAATGGGTTTATTTTTTTCGCTCATCGCCGCGACGTTGGCGCTGAGCGAGCCTTCGCCGCATTTTTTATGAGGAACTATCGCGATGGTAATGAAGAAATTTATGAACGATCCGCAGCGCGTTACGAACGAACTTCTGGAGGGTTACGCGCTTTGCTATCCCACCAAGATCAAGCTTGTTTCAGAAAAGATCGTCGTTCGTGCGGCTCCTAAATCGAAGGATAAGGTTGCGATCGTCACGCTTGGCGGCGCCGGCCATGAGCCCGCGCTCAGCGGATTTGTTGGCGAAGGCATGCTTGACGCTTCCGTCGTCGGCGATATTTTCGCGGCGCCCGGCGCTCCGAAGGTCGTCGAAGCGTTGCGTATGTTCAAGGACTATGCGGGCATTATCCTCGTCGTCCTCAATCATGAAGGGGATCAGCGCAACGCCTCGATGGCGCTGATGATGGCCGAAAAAGAAGGTATCAAAGTTTCGAAGATTGTGACGGCGGAAGATATCGCGCCAGGCGCGGATGCTCCTCGTTCAGAACGTCGCGGCCTCGGCGGGTGCGTGCCCCTCATCAAGATTCTCGGCGCTGCGGCGGAAAAGGGACTCGGCGTCGACGAAATCCTCGCGATCGGCGAACGCTTCAACGAGCGTATGGCGACCCTTGCCGTGACGCTTAAGGTCGCGACGCATCCTCAGGCGGGCCAGGAAATCGGCGCGCTCGCCGACGACCAGATGGAAATTGGGATGGGTCAGCATGGCGAAGGGGGCGGCAATGGTCCCGAGCTCATGCAGAGCGCCGACAAGGTCGCGGAAACGATGACGAAAAAGCTCCTTAATGCGATTAAAGCGCAGAGCGGCGAGAAGATCTGCCTCATCATTAATGGCAGCGGCGCGACGACGCTTATGGAAATGTTCGTCGTCTTCCGTAAAGCCTACGCCGTTGTGCAAGACGCCGGGCTCGAGATCGCCGCGAGCATGTGCGACGAGCTCCTCACCGTCCAGGAGGCCGCCGGCTTCCAGATGATCGTTGGAGTCTTCGACGACGAGACCCTTGAGATGTTCAACGCTCCTAGCGACGCGCCCTACTGGGTCGTTCGCTGAGACGCGCTTGCACGCGCTCGCGTTCGTCTGATCGACGCATGTCGGAGAACCGGCGGACGCGAGCGCTCTTAACACGGTAGAATTGGCAACGATGAATTTACGATGACGAACGTTTTCACGAAAGAACTTCTTCATAACGCGTTCCAGGGCGCGCTTGCGCTCGTGACCGAACATTTGGACGAGCTCAACGCGCTCGACGCAGCGACCGGGGACGGCGACCATGGCGCCGCGATCGAGTCGACGCTCCAAGCGGCGGTCAAAGCCTCCGAGGCGCCCGCCACGCTCTCCGACGCGCTCTCGAATATTGCGATGGAGATCATGTCGGCGACCGGCGGCTCGACAAGCTCGCTCAACGGCTCCTTCTATATGGGTCTGAGCTCGGGCGCGACTTCCGATTCGCTCGATCCGGCCGCAACCGCCAAGATGTATGAGTCCGGGCTCGACATGATGAAGACGATGACGGACGCGCGCGTCGGCGATAAGACGATGATGGACGCGATGATTCCGGCGGTCGAAGCGATGGCGTCCTGCGTTGCGTCGAATCCAGACGCGACGCTTGCAGACGTCTTTAACGCGTCGGCGGTCGCCGCGAAAGAAGGCGCCGAAAAAACGAAGGATTACGTCGCGAAGTTTGGTCGCGCTCGAAATCTCGGCGAACGCAGTCGCGGTTCGCAGGACGCGGGCGCGACGAGCCTCGCGCTCGTCTTTCAGGCTTTTGCCGACGCGGTTGCAAACGCTTAACCGCGAACTATTTATGGAATCTAGTCCCCGGCGCGCGTGCGTCGAGGACGCTTCAAATTTTTAATGCAGGAACAATAAATAATGGCTGATAACGAAGGCAATATCGACGCGAAAGATTTTGGAATTGGCGTCCCTCAAAAGCAGGATCAATTCTTTCTCAAGGGCAGCGAGAACATGTGCTACGGCATTAAGTCTCGCCTGTCTCAGGTCTTCAACAAGGAGTCTGGACGCACCGTTATGCTCGCGTTCGACCATGGTTTTATCATGGGCCCGACCTCGGGGTTGGAACGCATTGATCTCACGATCAACCCGCTGATTGAACACGCCGACTGCATCATGTGCACTCGCGGTATCCTTCGCTCCGTCGTTCCACCGACGGCGAACAAGCCGGTCGCCTTCCGCGCCGACGGCGGTACGACGATTCTTACGAGCCTCAACGACGAGACGCTCATCGATATCGAAGAGGCGGTTCGCCTCAACGTTGCGCTCCTTGCCATTATGGTGGCGATCGGCGATCCTGATCACGAGGGCTCCACGATTCGCAACCTGACAAGGACGGTCGACCTCGGCTCGCGCTATGGGATCCCGACCCTTGGCGTCACCGCGGTTGGTAAGAACCTGACGCGAGACGCTCGTTACCTCGGGCTCGCGACGCGCGTTTGCGCCGAAAATGGCGCCAACGTCGTCAAGACTTATTATTGCGACGAGAAGTTCGAGCAGGTCGCCAACGCGTGCCCGGTCCCGATCGTTATCGCGGGCGGCAAGAAGCTTCCTGAACGCGACGCGCTCCAGCTCGCGAAAAACGCGATCGATCAGGGCGCGGCGGGCGTCGATATGGGACGCAACGTTTTCCAGGCGGAGTGCCCGGTCGGAATGCTCCACGCGCTTCGCGAAATCGTTCATAATAACGCGACCGTCGATCAGGCGTTCGACTGCTATGAAACCTGCAAGAATGAGGCGAAGTGATTTTCGCGGTTTTCTGAGCGTTTGAATGGTACGCTTCCGTCGGTCGGGTTCAAAGTGCGGCCGGCGGAAGCTTTCTTTTTTCTTACCCTTCTACACAAGGAGTACCGTTCATGAAAACGTTTTTTTATTCTCTCCCGCTTCTCCTTGCGACGCTCTGCTGCGTTCCGACTGCGTCCCTTGCGGACGACGCGTTTGTTCGCGTTCCGCCCGTCCTTGTCGACGACGCCCTTATGCCGTCGCAGGGCGCTATCGACGCGACCGCCAATTGGGTCCGCTGCGCGTTTGCAGGCGAGAAGCCCGAGCTCGTTGCGACGCCCGGTTCCTGTCTCATCGACGTTGAACGTCAGGATTATAGCCGACTGCGTTTCAATGAGACGTGCATCGGCCGCAACTTTGAATTCGCGCGCGGCGTTTCCTTTGTCAGGGGGCTCGGAACACACTCCTTCTCTAGACTGCGCGTTCTTTTCCCTGAAAAGATCTCGAAATTCCACGCGTTCGCGGGGATCGCCGAAAACGCCGGCGGCGGCTCCGTCCGCTTCCACGTCGAGTCGCAGGGCCAAACGCTCTGGAGCTCCGACGTCCTCCGCTTAAACGATGAGCCCGTGGAAGTCGACGTAACCTTCGAGCCGGCCGTCGACGAATTCACGCTCGTTGTCGACGACGCGGACGACGGACCCACCTGCGACCAGGGAAACTGGCTCGTTCCAGTAGCGGAGACCCCCAAGGGTAGGTTCTACAATCTCGTCGACGACGCCGTCGTTGCAAGATTTGAACCCGAAGTTCCATTCTCCTTCAAGTACAACGGCGTTTCTTCGCGGGAATTCCTGAAATCGTGGACTTTTGAGGCGAAACGCGTCGACGACCTTAACGACGTCTTTTCTTGGACCGATCCTGAAACGAAGCTGACCGTTTCCGCCGAAGTGCGGCGCTTTGAGAAGTTTGCCGCCGTCGACTGGGTCTTGCGCTTTACAAACGGCGGAACCGGCGACTCCGGGCTCATCGAGGACGTTCAGGCGCTCGACGCTGGTTTTTACTACGGGTTCGAGCGAACCGATCTTGCCGTACACACGCTCACCGGCGACTCTTGCGACGAAAATTCGTGGTTGCCCACGATACGGGATATCTCGCCAGGCGCCGTGGAATCCTTCGCGCCGCAAGGCGGACGATCGTCCAACGGCGCTTTTCCATTTTGGAACGTCATGTCGCGTCGACGCGCGGATTCCGAGACGTCGGAGGGGTTCTTCGTCGCGCTCGGATGGACCGGTCAGTGGAACGCGTCCTTTGAAAACGTTGACGACCCTAGGTCGCTCGCAACCGTTCGCGCCGGGATGGAAAAGATCTCGACGATTCTTTATCCGAACGAGTCTTTCCGGTCGCCGCGCGTTCTTCTCATGCCTTGGCGCGGGGACCGACTCTCGTCGCAAGCGCTCTTCCGTCGACTCCTCATGTTCGAATACGTTCCGAAGATCGAGGGTTCGCCGGTCCAGCTCGAATTTCTGGGTCAATGCTTCGACCGATATTACCGCAAGCGTCCAAATTGGGAGAAAGCGCCCGCCCAGATTGAGAGCGCGAAGCTTGTGAAGAAGATTGGCGGGACCTGCTATTGGTTTGACGCGGCGTGGTTCCCGGTCGGGTTTCCGAATGGCGTCGGCAACTGGTTCTCCGACCTTGCAAATTTTCCCAATGGCGTCGAAGAACTCGGCGACGCTCTTAAGGAGATGGGGCTCAAGTTCGTCCTGTGGTTCGAGCCGGAACGCGTCGCGGCCGGGACAGAAATCGCGACGCAACACGCCGAGTACGTTTACGGGGGCGAGGAGGGCGGTCTCTACAAACTTGGCGACCCTGAAGCGCGCGAGTTTCTCGTCGACTTAATGCTGCGTCGCATTAAGGAATTTAAGATCGACGTTTTCCGCACCGACTTCAATATCGAACCGTTGCCCTTCTGGCGCGCGGCGGACGAGCCGAATCGCGTCGGGATGACGGAAATCCGTCATGTCGAGGGCCTTTACGAAATGTGGGATCGAATTCGCGACGAGAACCCGGGCCTATGGATCGACAACTGCGCCTCCGGCGGTCGACGCATTGACCTTGAGACGATCAGTCGCGCGGTTCCCCTCTGGCGTTCCGATACATGCTGCTGGCCGGGTCATCCTGAGTGGGATCAGAATCAAACGCTTGGACTCACGCAGTATCTGCCCCTCTTCTCCTGCGCGGCGTGGGACCCGAGTCCCTACGTTTTCAGGAGCGGCGCTAATCCCGGCGCGATCATGCAGTTCAATTTCCTCGACGACAACTTTAACGAGCCGCTCGCTCGCGCGGCGCTCGCCGAAGCGAAGGAGAACAGCAAATATTGGTACGGCGACTTCTATCCGCTCACCGAGGTGAAGAAGGGAACTTCCTCCATTGCGGCGTGGCAGCTCGATCGACCCGACCTGAACTCCGGGCTCGTCTACCTGTTCCGTCAGACAGACTCGCCGTATGTCGGAATCGAACTTGAGCTTCGCGGAATCGATCCGCGCGCGCGATATAGCGTGGGGTTTAAACGCGACGGCTACGACTTCGAGAAGTCGGGAGAGTTCAACGGCGTCGAACTCAAGAATGTGATGATTCTTCTGGAGGAAAAGGGTTCGACAATCCTCCTTCGTTATACAAAGCTGTGACGCCGGCGTTTGCGCTCGCATGAAAAAAGGCTCGTCTCTTGCGTTAGAGACGAGCCTTTTTTGTTGGGCAGAAGCGTTCGTTTTTCAGACGAAGCGGAGGATCGCGTAGCGTTTTTTACCGCTGCGCAACACGACGACCGTTTCGCTCGCAAGATCGTCGACGCCAAGGTTTCGCTCGACGTCCTTGCACTGCCGGTTGTTGATATAGGCGCCGCCCTGCTGGACCGTGCGTCTCGCGGCGCTCTTCGTCTGGGCGAGGCCGGTGAGGACGAATGCGTCGAGGAGGGATATTTCAGAATGATCGAGCTGTTCGCGGCTGAGTTCTTTGCTCGGCACGTCGGCGAAGATCGAGACGAGCTCGGCGTCGGTGAGCGCTTCGATCTCGGCGCCAAAGAAGATATTCGTCGCACGGAGCGCCGCGTTGATTCCTTCTTCGCCGTGCGTGAGCGTCGTGAGCTCTTTAGCGACCTGCTTTTGGAGGACGCGTTGACCGAGATTGTCGCGGTGTTCGGCGATTAACGCGCGCGCCTCTTCTTCGCCGAGATCTGTGAAGAATTTGAACGCGTTTTCAATATCGTCGTCGTCGACGTTGATCCAATATTGATAGAAGTGGTAGGGGCTTGTCTTTTCCGCGTCGAGCCACAGCGCGCCCGAGGCCGATTTACCCATCTTTTGACCGTCGCTCTTGAGGAGAAGTTTGCTCGTGAGGCCATAGAGTTGCACGCCGGTCGTTCTGCGCGCAAGGTCGATACCGGCGGTGATGTTGCCCCACTGGTCGCTTCCGCCGATCTGGACTTCGCAGTTGTAATTTTCGTAGAGATGCACGAAGTCGACGGATTGGAGCAGCATGTAGCTAAATTCCGTATAGCTCAGACCGCCGTCAGAGTCGAGGCGGCTCTTAACGGAATCCTTGGCCATCATGACGTTGACCTGGAAGAGCTTGCCGACGTCGCGAAGGAATTCAAGATAGCCGTAGTTTTTGAGCCAGTCGTGGTTGTTGACGAGTAGCGCGCCCTGGCTCTTGTCGTCGAAATCGATAAATCGCGCGAGCTGCTTCTGGATGCATTCAACGTTGTGCTCAATCTGTTCGAGCGTCTGGAGGTTGCGTTCTGAACTCCGGCCGCTCGGGTCGCCGATCATTCCCGTCGCGCCGCCGACAAGCGCGATCGGCTTGTGGCCCGCGCGCTGGAAACGCCGGAGATTCATGATCGCCACGAGGTGTCCGACGTGCAGTGAATCAGCGGTCGGATCGAAACCGTTATAGACGACGCGAGGAGTCGCCAAGAATTCGTCGATTTTTTCATCCGTCGTCTGACTAATCAGACCGCGCCATGTCATTTCTTTGACAACGTCAAAATGAACGCTCATACTTCGTCCTTCAGGAACAGGGATATCATTGATAAAGTCCAAGTATTCTAATGCAAACGCCAATCTTGTAAAGCGACGGCGACGGCGTCGATCAAGGTTGCGAAGGGGGGTATTAGTAAAAAAGAACCCAATCTCCGTAGCGGTAGATTGGGTTCTTTAACGATTCAGACGTTAAGTCTTAGAGAGCCGGCTCATTTGCCGAAATGGCGCTTGAGGAGCCCGAGGAAGCCGGCGCCGTGGCGCGCTTCGTCTTTGGCGATTTCATGAACCGTGTCGTGGATCGCGTCGTAACCAAGTTCTTTCGCGCGGACGGCGATATCGAACCTTGCAGAGCATGCAACCTCTTCCGCCTTGGCGCGCTTAACGAGGTTCGTCATCGTATCCTCATCGAGGAGATCGCCAATGAGTTCCGCGAATTTAGCGGCGTGTTCCGCTTCCTCGAGCGCGTAGCGCTTGAAGGCGTCGGCGACTTCTGGATAGCCTTGGCGCTCAGCCTGACGACTCATCGCGAGGTACATTCCAACTTCGGTGCATTCGGCGGTGAAGAAGGAGTAGAGACCCTCAAGAACTTCCTGGTCTTCGACCTGGCCGTCGCGAAGCTGGTGAACGGTCGCGTAGATCGAGTCGTCGATCAGGGCGCCAGCGGTTGTAGCGGAGGCGGACGTCGCGGGAGTCGTTCCGGAACCAGCGTCGGTTGCTGCAGCGCCAGGAGCGGCGGTAGCGTCTTCATCAGGCTCGCCTTCCAGTAGGCTAAATTTCGAGGCGGGAGCGCCGCACTGAGGGCAGCGTCTCGGCGGAGCGTCGCCTTCATGGATATAACCGCAGACCGAGCAGATCCACAGCGTCTTCGTAACTCCGTCCTGGTCCGTAACGACCTGAACAAGGTACTCTTCAGCGGTCTCAACGGCGGGGACGCTCTGAGGAGCGTAGTCCTGCGTCGAGAAGCTCTGAGGAGCAAGGGTGGTCGCAGGCTGACGCGCGGAATTGCGAGCGGCCTGGACGGCGGGGATCAACCCGACGAGAAGAGCGGCTATGGCGATAACAGCAATAAGCGCGAGAGGAGTAAAGCCCTTACGCTCACCGTTACGAGGATTTGACATGGTAATTTCTCCTGACGGATAAAATTAAGGGGCGTCGTCTTACGAACGAACCGCGGTTGTCGACTCTGACAGCGCAGCGCTTTCAAGCGTTTCGACGACGGAGACCCAGATTGTTGTGCTCTGCTCCTGGACTGGTCGAGCAAAAATTGGCTCGGCCAGTCTGTGGAGCGGAAGTTGATTCGACGTCCGCTCGGAACGTCGTTTATTGGCTTGTACGAAGGATAGCGCGTTTGTACGCCGCGGCTATTCCAGGGAGGCCTTCACGCTTCGGGTTGCGAATCGGCTCAGTCGGTCACTTCCTCGAATTCAGAGGCGGGGACGCCGCACTCAGGGCAGATTTCGGGAGGAGCGTCGCCTTCGCAAACGTAACCGCAGACCGTGCAGATGAACTTTTTTTTCGTAGACATGGTTCTTAAGTCCTTAAAAATTTTTTTCAAAATTTAGCGGCGCGTACGTCGCGCCACGCGGCGCACGGAACGAGTTCCGCCTTCGCGAACGCAACCGCAGACCTTGCAGACAGAAATTTCATTACCGTTGCGATGAGCGCTAATCTGTTAGTTCCTCAAACTCAGGCGCTGACACGCCGCAGTCAGGGCATTTGTCGGGAGGGGCGAAGCCTATGAAAACATAACCGCAGATCTTGCAAATATATTTCTTGTCCCTAGGCATGGCGGCTCCTCTCTCGCGTTTGCGACGCCTTCGCGTCTCGCGTGTCTCAAAGAAAGGAAACGTTCACAACATTCAATGAATTGTCTTCATCTTGACGTTTTTTTCTTTAGCGAGACACTCGTTGCAAATTCCGCGAACTCTGACTTCCGCGCGCTCAATTTTCCCGAGCGAACGAACCTTCGCGTCGACGAGCATCGGTAGTTCCTTGATTTCAAAGTCGAAGAACCGACCGCACTTCTCACAGTAAAAATGATCATGGCGCTTCGTGTTAGCGTCGTATCGTGCGACGACGTCAGCGCGATCCAGGATCGAAATAATTCCCTGTGAAGCGAAGTCGTTGAGGATGCGGTAAACACTCTCGCGCGAGATCGTAGGAAGGTCCTTCCTGACCGCCTCCCAGACCCTGTCGACTCCAGGATGTTCCTTATTATCTTTCAAGTAACGATAAATAACAAGCCTTGGAGTGGTAACTTTAAAACCAACCTGACGGCAAAGCCCGCGGAATTCCCGAATGAGGTTCTTTTGTTCTATTCTCATTTCTTTTTCCTCGAATTGTACCTCAGGTTCAAATGAATGTAGCATATATTTAGCAAGTTGCAAGAAAGAGCATGAAAATTTTCATATAAAATCAAAAATCTCGGTCCCATGTTAAAAAAACCGCGTCTTAACCCGTCGTTGCGTTTTGCTTGATCTGACGCTTCAACGCGCGTATAATTCAAGCGCTTGCGCGCGTCTTCGTCGCAGCGAGGGCGCGTCCTTGGAATTTGAGAATGAAAGGATCGACCGCTCATGTCAGAGAAAAACGACAAAATTTTTTCATCGGCGTTTACGACTCGGCGCCATTTTATCCGTAGCTGCGCGTTTGCGTCCCTCGGCGTTGCGTTAAACGCGTCGATTCCGAACGCGTTCGCGGAAGATGAACTCAAGGAGCATAACCCGATCATCCCGGGCGTGAGCGCCGATCCCGAGGTTCTTTTTTCACATAAGACGGGACGAGCCTACGTCTATCCGACGACGGGGGGCGGGTTCCAGGCATGGTCGAGCGCCGATCTCGTCGAATGGAAGCGAGAAGGGTTCGTGCTGCCGGCAAAAAATATCCATTGGGAAAATCAAAAATTCTGGGCGCCCGCGATTATTGAGAAAAAAGTAGGCGAGAACGAATACAAATACTACTTTTACTACTGTGCGAACGAGAAGATCGGGGTCGCCGTCGGGGAGGATCCGGCGGGTCCTTTTACCGACATCGGAGAAATTGTCGGACACGACCTTCGTCCGCAGGGCCGCAACGGCGTGGAGATCGATCCTTTCGCGTTCCATGATCCGATTTCGGGCAAGGATTACTTCTATTGGGGGAATTCCTATCTTTGCGTCGCCGAGCTTTCCGAGGATATGACGTCGCTCAAACGCGATACGATCATGGATATTACGCCGCCGAACTTTTTCGAAGGAACCTTCGTCTTCTACCGAAATGACCGATATTATCTGACTTGGTCGAAGAACCACACGCGCGACCCGAATTATCAGGTTTGGGTTGCGACCTCTGATTCGCCTCTCGGTCCTTTTGTGAGTCCAGATAAGGATCCCGTGATCCTTTCAAAGCGTCCGGAAAAGAAAATTCTTGGGCCCGGCCACCACTCGTTCCTGTTTTTGCCGAATGGCGAGAACTACATTTTCTACCATCGCATCATCCAGCCGCAGCTCCCCGGCTCGTGGGGGCGCGAAACCTGTCTCGACCGCTTTGAATTTGCGCCCGACGGATCGATTCCGCCGATCGAACCGACGCGAGAAGGAGTCTCGAAGCCCGTCGATCTCAAGAGTTTTGTCGAGCGTTGAAGATAATTTTTGCCATTCCGTTTAAAGTTTCAAGGAGTTCAAGTCATGAAACGCATCCTCTGCGCCGCGCTCATTGGCGCGTTTACTCTCGTTGGCGGCGTTCTCCGCGCCGAAGACGACCCCCGTGAGATTTTGCAATCCGCCAGCGTCTTCCTTGACTTTAGTTCTCCGGAGGATCCGGACGTCGTCGCGGCGCCAGGTTTTGAGTCGGGCGTCAAACTCGACGACGCGGAGCGCGCCGAGTCCCTTCTGCGCGGCGGCGACGGCTATGTCGCGAAGATCGCCAAGGGCGGTTACGCGACCGTCTCCGAGAAGATCAACGCCGCGCTCGACGAGCTGCCGAGCCGAACGATCTCTTTTGGATTGCGTCTCAGGCCCGCGCCCGACGCCTGGAAGAACGCGCCTATCATGTCGCGGCACGGGGGTCACGAACGGCTCGCGTTTAATATCTATTGTCTTGGCGACGCGTTCGGCGCGGAAATTGGAACGACGGGAAACAACGGGTTCCTCCAAACGATCGCCTTGCGCGGCGATATGCTCGATCCCGACGCCGCAACGAACGCATGGCGCGACGTCTATTGTCGTCTTGACGGCGCGAAGATGGAGTTCTTTGTCGACGGTCGTTGCTACGATGAGGATTTTATGCTCGGCGATCTTCGCACGGCCGTCGTTCCCTTTACGATCGGCGCGCAGTATGACTCCGACGCGCCCGACGCTACGCCGAGGGCCGGTTTTGAGGGCGAAATCGATTACCTCGCCGTTTGGGACCGCGCGCTTTCGGACGACGAAATCATCGCGCTTTCTGGCGGCGACAAGGCTGATCGACGCGAACGCACCGAACGCGCCGTTCCCGAAAATCTCCAATATTGGACCCCGCCTGGCGCTTACGGCGTCGGCGACTGCATGCCCTTCTACGCCGACGGGGTTTTCCATTTCATGTATCTCCTTGATAAGAAACGCCACGGGGCCAAGAACGGGTTAGGCGCGCATCAGTGGATTCAGGCGACCTCGACGGATCTTAAGAATTGGCGTCATCAGCCGTTCGTCATCGCGATCGACGATCAGAACGAGGGCTCGATCTGCACCGGTTCCGTCTTTTACCATGAGGGGACTTACTACGCCTTCTACGCCAACCGCGCGGTCGAATTCACGACGCCCGACGGCGAGAAGAGAAACGTCTTCGGACTCCTCTGCATGGCCAAGAGTTCAGACGGCGTCCACTTTGAAAAACAGCAGCCGCAGCCCCTCTTCCTGCTCCCTGAGGGTTACGCCGCGAGCACGCGCGATCCGGTCGTCTTCCTGAACCCCGACGACGGACGCTTCCATATGTACGCGACGACGAGTTATCGCGGCAAAGGATGCTGGGCTCACGCCGTCTCGGACGACCTTAAGACCTGGACGCTCCTCGACCCGGTCTATACGCACATGTGGGGCGAGCCCGAATGTCCCGACTGGTTCCAGTGGGGCGACGATTATTACGTCGTCGCGAATCATCTCAACGGTTATTACAAGAAGTCGAAGAATCCGTTGGGACCGTGGGAAGTTCCGGACACGCCGAATGTGCTCATGACCGGGATGATCAACGTTCCGAAGACTGCGCCCTTTGGGCCCGACCGACGAATCATTTGCGGTTGGACTCGCGAGCGCGGGTTCGGCGGCGCCGCCGTCTTCCACGAACTCGTCCGCTTCGAGGACGGAACGCTCGGGGAAAAATTCGTGCCGGAGATGTGCCCGGAGACGCTCCCGCCCGTCTTCAGCGGTAAGGAACTTTCCGACGCGGACCTTCAGGAGATCCCGACGCCGCAGAATTTCCGTCTGGTCGCGAAACTTTCCTACGATCCGTCTCGTCTCGATCTCATGCGCGATTTTACGATAAACTACGCCCCGGAACGAACGATTCGCGTCTCCTTTTCGGAACGCGCCGTCTATCTCAACGACGTGGCGCTCCAACGCGTCGATCTTAGCTCCGGCAGACTTGAGCTCGATTGCTTTGCAACGGACGTCGTCGTCGACCTTTGCGTGAACGGCGTACGAACTGCGACTTTTGCATCGCGCGAACGCGAAGAACGCGCGATTTCCATCGTCAACGAGGCGGAACTTTCAATCGATTCACTAGATATTTCACCCCTAAAATAACGGAGGAACCTAGCATGAAAAGCGTTGTTCCTACGGATCGAGTTCTCATTTTGGTCGGAGTTGCGCTTTGCGTCGCCGCCTATGGCGGATTCGCGCTCGCGCAACTGCCGCCGACTGGCAACCGCGTGAGTCCCGTCGACAGCGCCGTCGACGTGCCCGACTTGTTCGCGGAGGGTTTGATTGTCGATTCCTTTACGTCTGAAATGAAGACGGCGATTGCGCCGATTCGCAATTCGTTTGTTTTTCCGAGCGATCAGGCGTTCGTCGAGCGTCCCTTTACGGTCGAGCTTTGGGCGCGCGTTAATTCCGCCGATACGTACCAGATCTTTCTGGCGAACGAGCCGAAGAGTTCCCCGCGACATTGGGAGCTGTACACGTTCGCAGGTTCGGGCAGAGTCTCGCTGTATGTTCCGGGCAACAAGAAGGAACAGACGGTTATGGCGGACGTAAATCTTGTCGACGGCAAGGCGCATTATCTCGGGCTCGTTATGGACGAGACGGAGGCGCGTCTCTACGTCGACGGTCGTCTCTCGGGCAGGGGCGAGCTGGCGCTTGAGACGTCAGAGCCCCCCGCCGACGCGCTCTTTGCCATCGGATCTCTCGTCGAAGGAGGCCTTTACTGCAACGGCGTTATCGACGAAGTGCGGATAACGAAGGGCGCGCTGGAGTTCTCGCAGGATAAGATTCCAACGGCGCCGCTGAAATCGGACGATTCGACGATCTTCCTGTGTCACTTTGATTTCGAAAAGGGCGCCGAACAGATAGGGAATCGCCAGGCGTTGGACGACGCTCTTCTCGCGACCGTTCCGCAGCAGGCCGCTCTTAAAGTCGAACGCTTCGCCGACGTCCCGAAATATTTGCAAGCGCCTCGCGACCCGAACGACGTGCTATCCGTCAAATCCTTTGAAGAGCTCGGCTTAACGCGATTTGAAGGCGTCACGACGGTCGAAGTCGAAGGATCGCTTGCGCAGAAACTTGGCGGTCAAATCGAGACGTCGACGAGCGCGGCGCTCGATCATCTTTTCCCAACCGGCGGACTGGAGATCGAAGTTAAACCGGGCGAGAAGCCTCCGAAGAATATCCCGATTCAGGCCGTCGACGTCGCGCTTTTCGACGCGCGAGTTGCGGAGCTGCCAGACGCGCCTTTTAGCGCCGGCGATTTCAGAAAGGGAGTCTTCGACGCGTGGGGCGAACGTTATCTGGAGCTTGAAAAAGAACTGAGCGGCGAACGAGCGCTACCCAGGGGCGCGGCGGATCAAGTTTTCGACGAAAACGCGCTCGTCTATCCCGACCGCGAGAAAGTTCCGGTCCAGGTCGTTCTGCGTCGTGTTCGCGCGCTCCTCGATTCCGGAACCTTCGTAGAAGACGATTCCTTTGCGGCGCTCGAAAAAAGCTTCGACGCGTTCGAGGCGCTCGTCGCGAAGGAAGCGGAGAAGGACGCGTATTTCGCCGACCGCGATAAGACGATCGCCGATTATTTCGTCGCCTGCGCGTTCAGACGACTCGTGATGTTCTCGCAGGAAGAGACCGAGGACCTCGATAAGATCATGTTCCTTGCGAGAGCGTGTTACTCCGGATCGCGCTTGACCAACATGTTCAATACCGACCGAATCGGCGGTCATATGTCGACCCAGATCTACGGGTTCAATACGATTCGCGGCGGCGGGATCTTCTCGATCGCCGACTGGAAAAGCAAGAATCCGCAAATCGAGGATCTCATCGGCGATAAGAAAGTTGTCGCGACCAAACTTCACGACCGGCTTGCGGGCCGCAGTCTTTCGGGCGGGTCCTTCTATAAGCCGGAGTTAAGCTACGACGGCAAGACGATCTACTTCTCCTGGAATAATTCGCAGGAACATCGTTGGATATGGACTCCCGATACGACGTGGAAGATTTTTAAGACGCGCATTGACAGCGACGAAATTGAGCAACTTACGGACGGTTCCTACAACGATTTCGACGTCTGCGAGCTTCCGTCGGGAAGGCTCGTCTTCTGCTCGGAACGTCGCGGCGGCTTCATCCGCTGCTTTAGCGAAAGCGCGTCGCTGCGCGTGACGACCGCCGTCATGCATTCGATGAAGAACGACGGCTCCGATATTTACCCGATCAGTTTTTTCGAGACGAGCGAATGGCGACCGACCGTCGACAACAACGGCGCGTTAGTCTACACGCGGTGGGATTATACCGACCGTGAGAACTGCCTCGGATCGACCTTCTGGACCTGCGCGCCCGACGGCCGCAATCCTCGTTCCCCTCAGGGGAATTACCCCTATCCATGGGATACCTTCGAGGACTGCGAACATGGCGATCATCGGTTCGGAGACTGCGAGGACGCGCCCTCGGGGCTGCCGATGACGCAGATGCAATTCCGACCGATTCCGAATTCGCACAAATATATTTTCACGGCGGCGCCGCACCATGGCGAAGCCTTTGGTTCCCTTTGTATGCTCGATTTGTGGGAACATAACGACAACCACATGAGTCAGATACGCCGGATCACTCCCTACGAACCGTTCCCCGAGTCGGAAATGGTAGACCGAAGTCAGTATCGATACGGCGCGCCGTTTCCTCTGAGCGAAGATCTTTACTTATGCAACAGCTGGGAAGATCTTGTCCTGCTCGATTGTTTTGGAAACGAGGAGCTTATTTGCGAACGCGAGCTGCTGCCGATCGGCTACGATCCTCGTCTGCGACTCTCCGAGCCGATTCCTATGCGCGCGCGGCCCGTCCCGCCGATCGTTGCGCAGCAGACGGCGCAGGGCGAGGATTGCGCCGATCTCGATAAGACGGCGACGATTGGCGTCGTGAACGTCAATATCCACGATCGACCGTTCCCGGAAGATCGCCCGATCAAGCGTCTGCGCGTCCTGCAGGTCATTCCTAAATCTAATCCGTGGATGGATACGCCCTTTATCGGTTACGCGACGGAGAATACGCCGCGGATTCCGTTGGGAACCGTCCCCGTCGAAGAGGATGGAAGCGCATATTTCGAGGCGCCTTACGGCAAACAGCTCCTCTTCCAGGCTCTCGACGAAAACAACATGGCGGTTCAAACGATGCGCGCCGTCGCGTTTGTGCATCCTGGCGAAAATCTCATGTGCCTCGGATGTCATGAACAGACAGCCGAAAACGTAGCGAATGTGCCTGAATCCGCGCAACCCCTTGCGTTCAGACGGCCCGCGTCGATACTAGAGCCTGAATGCGGTCCCGTCGAACCGATCAACTTCTACCGCCTGATCAAGCCGGTCGTAGAAACGAGTTGTCTGCCGTGCCACGTCGAAAAGAACGTTGAACCGAAGTCGATGGACTATGAGGATTTGCGCCCCTACGTCTATTACTACAGCGGTTCGATGCGCGGCGGCCTTACGACGACCGGAACGCACGGCGGATCGCGGTCGCGTCCTGGTCGCGTCGGGGCGTCGGAAGCGAAGCTCGGGAGCATTCTCTTTGACGAGGCGCATCGCGACGCCGTTTCCGACGAAGATCGCCATAAGTTCATCCTCTGGCTCGACGCAAACGCGTTGAGGCTTGGCGCGTTCCAGGATGAAGAGGCGCAGATGCGCGGCGAGCTGGTCTGGCCGCTTCTTGACGTCGAACCCTGCCGCGAATACGCGCCCTGACCGTTGAGTTTGAGCGCCGAGCTCGGTGAATGACCCGGCTCGGCGCGTTTCTGGAGTTCCCATACGAAGATGAAGAAGCCTATCGCTCGACTCCTGCAGGGCGCGGGATTGTCATGCGGGTCTCTCGTCGTCCGCATTGCGTTCGGGCTTTTTCTTACCCCGTACATGCTCTCCGTCGTGGGGGATAAAGCGTTCGGAGTCTTTGCGCTTTCGTCCCTCTTCGCCGGATGGTGCGGACTCCTGGATTTCGGGCTGACGACCACGACGAGCCGTTATATAACCAAATATTATACAAACGACGATTGGGACGGCACGAATGAGATCGGCTCGACGGCGATCATTCTCTTCAGCGGAATTGCAACGCTCATCTTTCTCTTAGCGTGCCTCGCGTTCTTTGCGACGAAACTTCTCGGGGACGCGTTCGATGAGACGGGATTGCTCGCGGCGGCGCTCTTCTTTGCCGGGACGTCCTTTGCGATTTCTAAGATTTCCGACGGATACTGCGGAGTGATCAAGGGCGCAATGCGCCAGGAATACACGGGCGCAACGTCTCTCGTAACGCGGATCGTGATCGGATTCACCAACTTTGCGGTTCTGGCGCTAGGGGGAAGAGTGCTCGCGATCCTTGCCGCAAACTGCATCATCACGGGATTGCAGCTCGTCGCCTATATGATTCTGACGCGCAAGGTCGTGCCGCGCTTTCATTTCTCGATCAAATCGTTCCGAGCGAAGCGCGTGCGTACCCTTTTTAGCTACGGCGTCTTCGCATTTCTGGCGCAGGCGGGCGAGATCGCGGTGACGCGCAGCGATCTCATTATTATCGCGGCGCTCGCGTCGATGGAGGACGTGACGAAATATAACCTTGTCGTGATCGTCCTTACGAGTTATTTCAATTCGTTTTTGACGGAAGGGTCGTCATGGGAGACGAACTGGTTCGCGCATCTCGCGGCGCATGAGACGACGGAAGACGAATTCGACCGTGAGACTCCGACGCAAGGTTTGGGCGTCAGAGGACTCCTTCGTCGAGCGGTTGGCCGCGCCGACGTCGCGCCCTTTTCGCCCAAGTTTTACGCGTCCCGCGCGACGATCACGCGCGCGTCGATTTACCTGACGATTTTCGGCGCGATGGGGATTCTTTTCCTAGGACGCTTCTTTATTGAACGCTGGATTGGGGCGGAATATCTCGTCGCGTTTCCCGCGCTCATCGCGAGTATGGCGGCGCAGGGGCTCTATCGCGGGAGCGCCGAGGTGAACTCGCGGCTGTTACAGGGCGTAGCGCGTCATCAAGTTCTCGCGGTCGCCGCGATTCTCCACGGGGTTCTGAACATTGTTTTGAGCGTCGTCTTCCTTAAGATGGGGCTCGGACTTCTGGGGGTCGCGCTTGGAACGGTCGTACCCGGCTTTGCGATTTATTTTCTCTGGCTTCCGAACGCGACCTGCCGCCTCGTCGGCGAACGCCGAAGCGTCTATTGGCGTCGTCAGTTTCGCGCGACGCTCATTGGCGTCGCCGCGGCGGCGCTCCCGGCGTATCTGATTCTGACATGGGGCGCGCCGAATTACCTGTCGATCGTGGCGCTTGGAACGCTTTCGGCGGCGCTCTATTTCCCCGTTGTTATCACGTTTGGTCTCACGCGCGACGAACGCAGAAAACTTCGCGAGCTTGCGACTCGATACCTCCTTCGTCGGAGCGCGTGACGCGTCGCGTAAAAGAAAACGCCGCGATCGAAGCGATTCGGTCGCGGCGTTTATTTTGTAAGGGCGGCGCTCAGCGCGTCATTTCTGCTGTTGCGTGTAGTACAGGATGAAGGCGGTGGCGTCGGCGGCTTCCTCGACAATCTTAGCGGTCGGTTTGCCGGCGCCGTGACCCGCCTTCGATTCGATTCGAATAATAACGACGCTCGACGGATCGGCGAGTTCCTGCATCGTGGCGGCGAATTTCATGGAGTGAGCCGGCACGACGCGGTCGTCGTGGTCGGAGGTCGTGATCATGGTCGGAGGATATTTGACGCCCTCTTTGACGTTATGAAGGGGCGAATATCCGAGGAGGTACTTGAACATTTCCTCGCTTTCTTCGCTCGTTCCGTAGTCCGTCGCCCACGCCCAGCCGATCGTGAACCGGTGGTATCGCAGCATATCGAGGACTCCGACGCGCGGCACAGCGGCTGCGAAGAGATCGGGACGCTGCGTGAGCGCGGCGCCGACAAGGAGACCGCCGTTCGATCCGCCGGTGATCGCAAGCGTTTCGCTGGATGCGTAACCCTCTTTGATCAGGTATTCCGCAGCAGAGATGAAGTCGTCGAAGACGTTCTGCTTCTGGAGTTTCGTACCCGCCTTGTACCATTTTTCTCCGTATTCCCCACCGCCGCGAAGGATCGCGACCGCATAGACGCCGCCGCGATCAAGGTACGGAATGCGCGTCGGCTTGAAGGAGGGAGTCATGTTAATATTGAATCCGCCGTAACCGTAGAGGACCGTCGAATTGGAGCCGTCTTTCTTCATTCCTTTTTTATAGGTGATGAAGATCGGCGCCTTCGTTCCGTCTTTGCTCGTATACCATTCGCGCACGGTCTCGTAATCGTCAGGGTTAAAGGCGACTTCAGGGCTCCACCAGGGGGCGGATTCGTTCGTCGCAAGGTCGTAACGATAAATCGAAGACGGGTTGACGAAAGAGGTAAAGGTGTAGAAGAATTCCGGATTGTCCTTTTTGCCCGTTATACCGACGACGCCGAGTCCTGGGAGCTCCAACTCGCCGAGTTTCTCGCCGTCATAGGAATAGAAAAAGCATTCGTGCGCGGCGTCCTTGAGATACTTGACGAGGAGCCGGTCGCCGATCGCGACGACGCTTGTGAGAAGCGTGTCCGTTTCGGGAAGGACGTCCTGCCAGTTCTCGGGTTCCGGGTTTTCCGGATCGACTTTAACGAGCCGGCAATTCGACGCGTCGAGGTCGGTCAGGACATAGAACTGACCGTCTTTGACGGCGACGATTCCACTTTCCGAGTCGAAGGCCGGGTAGAGGGTCTCGAATTGCAGCGCGTCGAGTTTGGAGTCGTCGGTCAGGGGCGAGAAGAGAACTCTCGCGCCGTAGGTTGACTCCGTCTGATAGATGAAGAGCCATTCTTCATCGTCGTCGACGACGGCGGAGCAGTTTCGCGACGTGGCCTCGGCGTCGGTGAAGACAAGGAGGTCATTTTCCTGCGGCTCGCCGACGCGATGATAGTAAATCTTCTGGTTCTCGTTCTTAGCGGTGAATTCTTCGCCTTCTTTCGGCGCGTCGTAGCAGCTGTAGAAGAACCCGTCGCCGAACCACGCGATATTGGTGAATTTCGCCCACTCGATCAAATCGGGGAGACGCTCGCCCGTCTCAATGTCGATGACGAAAATATCCCGCCAATCGGAACCGCTCGTCGAGATGGCAAACGCAGCGTATTTCCCATTCTTGGAGATTTGCACGTTAGAGAGCGCGACCGTTCCGTCGTCCGAAAGCGTGTTCGGGTCGAGAAGGAGCGTCTCTTCGCCGCCGAGCTCGGTCTGATAATAGAGGACGGACTGGTTTTGAAGGCCCGTGTTCGTTGAATAGAAGTAGCGGTCGCCGCGTTTGCTCGGGGCGCTCCGTCTTGGGTAATCGTAGCGTTCGGAGATCTCCTTACGGAGTTCCTCGCGGAAGGGAATCTGATCGAGAACGCTTTGAGTATAGACGTTTTCTTCTTCGATCCATTTCTGGAGTTCGGGCGTTTTTTCCGTCTCCATCCAGCGATAGGGGTCGGCGATCTTCGTCCCGAAATAATCGTCCACTTGATCGCATTTCCTCGCCTGAGGACGCTGCGGTTCCTGAGCGGACGTTTGGTCAATCAAGACGCCGGCGGTTGCGAGCGTCGCCGCTAAAAAATTGGAAAGCATAAAGAATATCGAGCGTTTTTTTAGATGATGCGATTTCATTTTGATCGAGCTTAATAATGTTATGAACGGTTTTGCGCGAACTTCGCAACGAAGTCGGGTAGGGCGCTTTCGAAGTCGACCCCGTAAGTGCGCGCGTCAGGATTAGCGATTGTTCTACGGATCGAGTCGACGGTGAAGTCAGCGGCGATCTGAAACGCTTCAGGGTACGGTCTATTCTGTGTGATCGCGGCGACGGCGGCGCTTGCAAAAATGTCGCCCGTCCCGTGATACTGACCGGGTATCCGTTCGTGGAAGTAAGAGAAGAATTGATCGGAACGTTTGTCGTACCCGACGACTCCGAGGTCGCCATATCCGTAGTCGATTCCCTTGACGACGGCGACGTTGGGCCCTAGCGCGCAGAGCTTGCGGAGCGTCTCGTGGACATACGCTTCGTCGTAGCCGGACTCGACGTACGGAACGCGGAGCATAGCGGAGGCTTCCGTCAGATTGGGCGTGACGACGTCCGCTTTCGCGGCAAAGAGCGCCATACGGTCGGCGAACGCCTGGTCGAAGCGCGCATAAAGCTCGCCGGCGTCGCCCAGGACCGGATCAACGAAGACGAAATTCTCAGGAGTTCGGAATTTTTCGATAAGATCTTCGATGAGTTCCATCTGTTGATACGAGCCAAGATAGCCCGTATAGATCGCGTCGAAGGCAATACCTTCCTTAACCCATGTTTCGGCGATTGGCGCGATCTGGTCGGTGAGGTCGGCAAAGGTGTAATGTTTAAATTGCGTATGCGTCGACAACACGGCGGTCGGTAAAACGCACGTCTCAATTTGCGCCGCCGAAATGATCGGCAAAGCGACGGTTAGCGAGCATTTTCCGACGCCGGAGACGTCTTGGATCGTTAAGATTCGCTTCATATTTTTCCCAGCGGACAATCCGTATTCTTAGTGCGCGACTATAATGCGCGACGCCAACATAGCGTCCAAATAGCCCTTTATATCCGAATTTACCCTGTCGGACAATACCCCGTTTGCGCCGTCAGGGGGACGAGCGAGAATTACTCGTCCCTTTATTAGAGGAATTCGCGAGCTCGAACCCTGTCCTATGAAAAGGGTTAACCGAGGGCGATCTAAACCGGTTCGGCGCTGCGCGCGTCGCGCTCGCGCCGGTTGACGCTGAGACGTTGACAGGTATACTTACCCAAACGTTTACCGTAATTTTAGAGCGTTTTTTCACCACGGATCCTGTAACGCCGGAGCTGTTCTATGCATATTCCTGACAACTATTTGAGCGCGTCGTCGTGCGCGGTTCTTACGATCGCGGCGGCGCCAGTCTGGGTCTCTTCGATTCGCAAGGTCGCTCGCGATTTTCCGCGCGAACGATTTTCGACGCTAGGGGTCGCGGCGGCGCTTTCTTTTCTTGCCATGATGTTCAACGTTCCGCTTCCCGGCGGGACGACGGGTCACGCGGTTGGCGGCGCGCTGCTCGCCATCCTGCTCGGGCCTCATGCGGCGTGCCTGTCGCTCACGATCGCGTTGGCGATTCAGGCATTCCTCTTTGGCGACGGCGGAATCCTTGCCTTTGGCGCAAACGCCCTCAATATAGCGATTATCATGCCCTTTGCGGGTTACTACGTTTACGCGGCGCTGCGTAAGCTCCTTCGCTTTGAGACGGGCAGCGCCAAAGATCTTTTCGCGGTGGGGCTCGCGGCCTACGTTGGTATCAACCTTGCGGCGCTTGCGACGGGCTTTCAGTTTGGAATTCAGCCCCTTCTTTTCCACACGCCGGAAGGACAGGCGCTCTATTGTCCGTACCCGCTTTCCGTCGCGCTGCCCGCGATGGCGATCGGGCATTTGACGATCTTTGGGCTCGCAGAGATTATCTTCTCCGTCGGCGTTTACGCGTTCATTTGTAAGACGGCGCCGAGCTTTGCGACAAACGCCGCGTTCTTCGCGCAGCCGGGCGACGGCGAGACTGACGACGATTCGACTGACGCCGATTCGAAACCGCGCCCGAAATTCGGCGCGCTCTATCTTGCGCTTGCGGTCCTTATTGCGCTCACTCCGCTCGGGCTCCTCGCTCAGGGAGACGCGTGGGGCGAGTGGGGCGCCGAAGATATCGCCGCCGTTACCACGAATGGCGAAGAGCTCGGCTATACGCCTCAGGCGATGATCGACGGGTTCCAGTGGCAAGGGTTTATTCCCGATTATTCGGCGCCCGGCGCGCCCGAATGGCTCAGCTATGTCCTGTCGGCGATCGCGGGCGTCGCGCTGTGCGTCGTTCTTTTCAAACTCGCGACGCTTCTCGCGCCGACTAAAGCGCCGGCGCAAGAATAATGGCGGAACTTCGAACGCCCGAGTGGATGCTCCGTGAAGAGGAGCATCTTCCGCCGAAGAGGGGCGGCGCTTTTTTGCGCAAAAGCGGCGCCGCTCTCGCGCGTTTGCTCAAGAGCCTCCGGCGCGTCCCGGCGCCTCCGAGGGGGCCCGCCTTCTCGCCGCCGATGCGGTTGGCGCTCACTTTCGTAACAATTCTGCTTGTCTCCGCCTCGCAAAACTTTGTGTTTGTGGAGGTGATCGGGGTCGCGGCGCTCGTTCTCCTCGCGACCCTTGACGCGCGGTCGATCGCTAGAACGTTGGCGCTGCCCCTTCAGGCGTTCCTCATGTCGCTGGTGATCCTTGCGCCCGCACTGTTTTGGGGCCAGACTCGCGCCTTCGTCGTCGTTTCGACCAAGACGTTCATTACGACGTTGACGCTGTCTTTCCTGATCCAGTCGATGAACTGGAATCGTTTTACCTGCGCGTTCAAAACGTTTGGCGCGCCCGACTCGCTCGTCTTTATCTTCGACCTCACGTTGAAATATGTCGTCGTCTTTGGCGAAAGCGTCGTGGAGACGGTCGAGGCGGCGACGTTGCGATCCGTTGGACGCGAGCGTCGTCGCGCGCGGACCCTCGGCGGGATCGTTGGAGCGCTCTTTCTGCGCGCCCAGGACGCGGCGCAGGAACAGTTCGACGCAATGACATGCCGATGTTTTTCCGGGGTTTATCGCCGATATCGCGCTCCGTTCCGACGAGCCGACATTCTTGGAATTTTAATATTAATCGCGATCGTCGCTCTTTTTATCTGGTTTGAGTACGCAAGACGATGTTTGACCTGAAAAACGTATCCTACTCTTACGACGGCAAAGTTAACGCGCTCGCCGACGTCACGCTCCAGATTCCTCGAGGCGAGTCAGTCGCGATCGTCGGCGCGAACGGGAGCGGTAAAACAACGTTGCTGCGACTCCTCAACGGTTTGATTTTTCCGACGAGCGGCGTCTATCGATTTGACGGCGAACGTATCACGCGCAAGGCGCTCGCGAAGACGCAGTTTGCGAAGACTTTTCATCGTCGCGTCGGCTTCGTTTTCCAAAATGCGGACGCGCAGCTTTTTTGCGGGAGCGTCGAGGACGAGATCGCTTTCGGACCGCGTCAGTTGAACTTAACTGAAGAAGAAGCGCTTGAACGCGTCAACGACTGCCTCGAACTCCTGGACATAACGCGCCTTCGCCAGCGCGCTCCTTACTCGCTTTCCGGGGGCGAGAAGCGTCGCGTCGCGTTTGCCGCCGTTCTCGCGCTCAATCCTGACGCGCTCGTCGCGGACGAACCTCTCGCGAGCCTCGACGAGGCGGGCAAGGAACTTGTCGTCAACCTCTTCAAGACGCTTCACGCGGCGGGTAAAACGCTCGTCTTTGCGACGCATAGCGACGAGCTTATCGCCGAGGTTTCCGCTAAACGCTTCAAGCTCGAGAGTCGACGCGAATAGAAAGAGTTTCTTTGATAAAAAAACGGCGCGGTCGTCAACGTTGGCGACCGCGCTTTTTAGTTGCGACGTCGGCGGCGTTATTTCGACAGATTAGCGATCTGTTCCGGCGAGAGCGGCCAGGAGAAGACCCTTGCGCGCGCGACGGCGCCCTTGAAGAAATTGTTTCCGACGCCACCGGAGGCGATATCGCTTCCGACGCAGAACGCTTGAACGACGCTGTCGGACGGATAGGTCAGGACGCCCGTGATTTCCCGGGAGGCGACCTCCTTTCCGTCGATGTAGAGTCTCAGGACTTGGCCGTCGTAGGACGCGAACGCGTTGACGAATTGCCCCGACTCGAGAGGCGCGGAAATGATCTGATATTTGCCGTTGATCGAGGCCCAGAATTCGAGTTCTTTTTTTCTGCCGTTAATTTCGAAGGCGACCCCGCGACCCTCAGTGCACGCGAAGACGTTGCAAGCGGCGTTCGGGAATTCGTCGACGCGGAACGTCGCCGCGAACGTCGCTCTCCTCATCTTTCCGTAGTCTCGGGAATTGAACTTGATTTTGAGGTATTCGTCGACTCCGTTGAAGGTTGCTGCCATGGCGCCGGCGAGCGCGGCGTCCTCGGCGATTTTCGGTGCGCCAAACGTCTCGATCTCTTTCTGAACCTTGCGAGCGTTTTTCGCCAGATTGACGGGCTTGCCGTCGACGAACGCGACGTCGAGCATATTGGCGCCGGGCGCCGGCGCGTCCTTATCGAGGGGCGCGTACGGGTCGGAAGGGGTTGTGAACTCAATTTCGAGCGCTTTTTCGCTCTCGGAGAACCACGGGTTGAGCGCGACGATTTTTGCGCGATAGGTCGTGTCGGCGGGGAGCGAATCGAGATCAATCGTCATCGTCTTCGGCTGGTCGTTGAAGTAATATTCCGACCAGAAATGAAGGGGCGCCGCGTCCTCCCATTCTTCTTCCTTAAATTGCAGATCGACGCGGTAGCTGTGGACGACGTCGGGACAGGTCGCCTGCGGAAAGGTCAGGCGCGCATATCCCTCGTCTTCAAGAAGTCCGCAAGTGACTTTGGCGTCATCGGGCCAGACGGGCCGCGCGTTCTTGACGATGCGCTCGTCGGTGTAGAGGTACGAATCGACGTCGCCAGGTTGAGCGACGTAATAGACGACGTCAAAGAAGGAATCCGTGATAAGGTCGTACGGCTTGAGCGCGACGCTGTTATCTTTTCGAACCTCGACGACGAACATCTGCGCCGCTCTGCGGTATCCATCAGGGAATTTTTCATAGCGACCGCCTTCGGAGCCCATCTCAAAGTAGCTGAGCGTCCCGGTTCCAAACGCGGTAAATTGACCCTGCCATGCTGATCGCGGATCATTAATGGGGTAGTGCGAATGACCGGAAAAATTGACGACGCGCGGATAACGCTGCAGGGTTTCAAAGAGGTCTTTTGTTCCCCAATTGTCTTCGCCTCGACTGCCATAGACGGTCGGCGTCACATGGTAATGCTGGCAGGTAAAGATCGGTTTGTCAGGCGAATCGGCGACGGCTTCGTCGAGCGCTTTTTTGTACCAATCGAACGCGTAGAGAAAATCGCCGTCTCTGCTTGTTCCGCGTTCCGGCGAGAGCGCGACGAACGTAAAGCCGTTGATCTTGTAGACCTTGTTGGAGTCGCGTTCGAAAATTTCCTCCCAGCGTTTCTTGGCGCCCGAGATGAATTCATGGTTGCCCATGCACAGGATAGTTTCCGTCCCGGGTTTTATTCCTTCGTCCATGACTTTTTTAAAGAGGAGCAGCTCTTCGTCGGCCCCGTAATCGGTGAGGTCGCCCGCGACGAGCATCGCGTCGAAGTTCTGATATTTCTGCTCGGCGGAGTAATCGTACATAAAGCTCATGGAGCGTCGGAACCGGTCGACTTCCGCAGTATTGGGCGAGGTCTTGAAATGGACGTCGCTTAGAGCGGAGAACCGTAGTACGACGTCGTTCTTTGCCTCGTCGGCGCGCGCTTCAAATTCTTTAAAAAGTCCCGCGGGGAGACATAGAACGGTCGCCCCCAGAAATGATCGAGCGATAAAGTTTCGCCGGGTAACAAGGTTTCCAGTGTGTTGCGAACGCACGGCAGTTCTCCTGGGTAAAGCGTCAAGAGGCAATGGACGGCGCCACCGAGACTTTGCCAGTCCGGCGGCGGTCTTTCAGAATGAAGCTAAACGCAAGGTCAGCGAATGAACGAACGCATTTCTTCCGTATCGAAGCGATCTGTTTCAGTCACGGGGAGCCCCAGGTCGGCGAGACGAACGCGGGAGACGCGCGCCGCGTTGAGCCCCCAAGGCGCACGACCGCTGCAATATCCGATAAGCGCGGTATTGGGGTCGGTAAAGAAGATCGCGGGGTAGCAGAAGGCGCGGGTTCCGTCTTCGGAGCGGTCGAGCGTTTTTTTAGCGAGGATCTTCGAACCGTCGGGCGAAAGGAACGCGATCGTGAGAGGATGGCGCGCGTCTGGCGATTCGTTCCAAACGGCGATAAGACGGTCGCCGTTCGGTTCACGTTTGATCGCCGCCGGCGAAACCGGCGAGATCAGGGGCGACGGACTCGAGTCGGTCCAGGTTTCGCCTCGATCGCTAGAGTACGCGTAATATTGCCGTCCGCTGGCGTTGCGGATCGTCATAAGGATTCGTCCGTCGGCGAGTTCGACGACGCCAGGCTCCTGGTACATGATTCCGTTGGCGTTCGGCGTTTCCTCGCTCTGACGCCAATGACGTCCGCCGTCGTCTGAGATGAGACAGAAGACGGACGCGCGGCTTTCATAGCTATAGAGGTCGCCGCCGCGATAGGCATGACGCGCGACCGGTATGAGAAGTCGACCGTCGGAGAGGAGCACGACGCGCGAGTTGTTCACGACGTTGTAAGAGGGTGAATGAATCGTCTCGATGCGCTGGGTCCACGTTTTGCCTTCGTCGTAGGAATAACGCAGATAGGGTCGGCAATCGCCGGGATTTTCCTTCACGAGGTAGAAGAGCGCGATCGATTGGTCGCGCAGTCTCAGAAGGGAGACGGACATGACGTTCATCTGCCCCTCGTTTTCGAGTACGAGTTCGTCCTTATCGGACCAGGTCTGGCCGTGATTGCGCGAGACGCGGCTCATGAGGCGCGCCGACGCATGGTCGTCGCCGGAGTCGCCGTAGTAATGAGTGTAAACGTAGAGAATTTCGCCCGTGTTGAGCCGAATGAAATCCCCCTCGCTGTTGCGAGGGTTGTTTTCCTGCGATGGGAGCTCAAGGACGACGCTTTTGGCGATCATCGGGGGCTCTTTAACTCGGAGATTGTCTTGGCTATTGTCGTCTCCTCGCAGCACGATGTTGGCGGCGAGCGCGAGATACCCTAGAAAAAAGACCAGAACGCATAAAGAAGCCGTATCGTTTTGTCTCATCTTCGTCCTTCCTGTCCTCGTTAGGAAACGCGGAATCCTCGCAGGGACGCCGCGCGCCGACGTATCCTATGGCGCGATAGCTTAAAGACGCAGCCTTTCAGAGAACTCAGGAAGGAATAACAACTCGAAGCGAACGCGCTCGATCACCAGCGAATGAACCGATCAGGGCGCTGCGATTCGGTCGGCGCGCCGGCGTCGGGTTCGTCAAAGTTCTGCGCGACATATTCGCCGCCCTGCGGGGCGCTAAAATCGGCAGAGGGGAAAGAGTCGCCGCGCGAGTCGTTCGCATATAGCGACGAATCGAAGCCCATGAACTGCGAGTTCGAGGCGTCGCGCGCGCTCGGTTCGCCACCCTGCGCGAAGGACGTCTGAACAGGCTGTCCCTCCTCAAAGCTCTCGTTACTATTGTAACCGTTTCTTTGCGAAAAGGCTGTGAAGTCGGCGTTGTTTGTCGAAAACTCCGGGTTCGGATTTGTTACCTGGTCGTTAAAAACAGCGCTTTCGTTAAAGCCGTTATGTTGGGGAACGTCGCTTGCGAGGAAGCGATTATGGTCGGCGAGGGCCGTTTGCGTTGGCGCGGGCGGCGCCCGATCGTATTCGTCGTAATTTTGTGAGTACGCGTCTGTGGGAGTCGAGGCCTGGAATTCATAGCCCTGAAATCCAGCGAAGCCTTCCGAAACAGGTTGCGAGACAGGTTGCGAGACCTCGGCGACGTGATCGACGCTCTCGTATTCCGGCGCGCTCGGGTAGGCGGTTGGAGCGTCGTCGGCGCCGAGAGGCTGCTGCTGCGCGACCTCGGCGTATTGCGGCGCGAAGTCCGCCTCGACGCGCGGTTCGGGATAGAAAAACGACTGCTGCGCGGCGACTTCGTTCGACGGTTCGTGGACGTTTGGCGTCAACGACGCGACTTCGTCGGCGTTGGAATAGAAAGCGTCGTCATAGAAACTCAGGACCGAATTATCCTCGTCCGGTTCGTAGCCGAAACCTTCAAAGGAGTAGGAGTGCGACGGAATCGGATCGAGGTCGGACCAGTCGTCCGGCTCCGGGATCATGTTGTCGACAAAGGGATAAGACGCTTCGGTCGTTTCATCGTCGGCGAGGCGGTTGGCGTCCGATTCAGGTCGCAACGAGCTCGACGCGATTCCTAGTCCGAAGACGAGCGCGAGGACGATCGCTTTTCCAAATGGTCTGAGAATTTTAGTGAATCTACCGCGCTTCGGCGTCGGTTCAGCGCGCGTGAACCCGAGATCAGGGAGCGTCCCGACGACGCGCGGCAACGCTCTTTCAGTCGCCGCAGCGTCTTCCGTAAACCATTCCGCCATATTGGGGAGAGAATCGACTAAGCGCGAAGCCTCCCCAGAGGCGAACGCAGTATTGTTACGCAGCTCTTTCTGGTATTTTGACGTCGACATAGCGATTAACTCCTTACAAATCATCCTTGATTCGGGACGCCGGCCATCGGATCCTCAAAGACGCACAGTCCCTTACTCTTTTAATCGGCTAATGAATATAAGGCTTGAGAGAAAAATAACGATAGTGTCAAAAATATGAGAGATTGGAGAAGCGCCGGCAGGAGAAAGGAGACCGAGGCGCCGTGAGAAAAAAAGACTTCCGACCGCAGGAGGACTGAGATCGGAAGTCAAGGCGTTTGCAAAGGGGAGAGGGTCAGCTCATGAATTCTCGAATCGCGTCGACGACGCAGTACTGTTCGTCGGGCGTGAGTTCGGGGAAGATCGGGAGCGCGAGGACTTCGCGCGAAGCCCTGTAGGTCTCGGGAAGATCTTCCGGCTTATAGCCGAGGTAGCTGAGGCATTCCTGCTCGTGCAGTCCGAAGGGATAGTAGATGTCCGATCCAATATTCCTTTCCCTTAGGAAGCTGCGGAGCGCGTCGCGTCTGCCGCCGGTCACACGGATGCAGTACTGATTCCATACGTGGCGGCGGTCGCCGACTTTCTCTGGGGTGACGATCGCGTCCTGGAGTCCGGCTTCAGCGAAAAGCAGCTCATAGCGTTCGGCGTTCTCGATGCGCATCTGAGTCCATGCGTCGAGGCGCGGGAGCTTGACGTTGAGAACGGCAGCCTGGTAGGAGTCGAGTCGGCTATTGACGCCGATCTCGGAATGGTAATATCGTCGCGGCATTCCATGTCCGCGCAAGAGTCTGATGCGTTCGGCGATTTCGTCGGAGTTGCAGACGACCATTCCGCCGTCGCCCGCGCCGCCGAGGTTTTTGGTCGGATAGAAGCTCAGGCATGAGGCGTCGCCCCAGTTGCCGACCTGAATTCCGGCGTATTCAGCGCCGATTGCCTGAGCGGAGTCCTCGATGATGTAGAGCTTGCGACCGTATTTCGTTTCGTAATCTTTCGCAATTTTTTGGAACGCGGGCATATCCGCGGCCTGGCCGAAGAGATGGACGACGATGATCGCTTTCGTTTTTTCGGTAAGCTTGGCTTTGACCGATTCCGGATCAAGGTTGAACGTGACGGGGTCGATATCCGCGAAGACGAGGTCGGCGCCGACGCGTGGGACGCAGCTTCCCGTTGAAAAGAAGGTGAAGGACGGGGTGATGATTTCATCCCCCTTTCCGGCTTGGATCGCCATGAGGGAGAGAAGAAGCGCGTCGCTTCCCGAGGCGCAGCCGATAGCGTGTTTCGTGCGCGAGTACGCGGCGATATTGTCCTCTAATCTGCTGACTTCAGGGCCCAGAACGAACTGACCGGTTGCGGTGACGTTCTGCAGCGCTTCGTTGATTTCGTCGGCGATCCCGCTGAGCTGCCGCGTTAAATTAAACATGGGAACCGAATTAATAGCGAGCGCTATACTGCTGTTCATCGTGAGCGTCATATTGATATGTGTCCTTCCTCGCGCCGGATTGAGCCCGACGGTTTTGCCTACCTACGTCGCCGCGTCAAGCGACGCGGAATGTCAAACTAGCGGATTGTAGGAATTCCACATTTTTTAGTCAAGGTATTATTTTTATTTCTTACCTTGACCTGCTTTTCAGGCCCCAAGCGCTGCGGAAACGCGAGTATTCGCTGTAGAAATATGTGGGCCGGAGGGGTGGATAGAATAGACTCAACGGTCAGAAATGATTCCACGAAGGGGCAAGAGGCGAGGGGGTCTCTTCTTCGAGTCGAATAAAGAACCGCCGCGTTTCTCGAAAGGAACGCGGCGGTCATTTGCGAGGGAGACGAAGGTTCGTCGTCATTCTTCAGGTTCGTCGACG
Source organism: Thermoguttaceae bacterium (assembly GCA_050949645.1). Taxonomy (GTDB): domain Bacteria; phylum Planctomycetota; class Planctomycetia; order Pirellulales; family Thermoguttaceae; genus RUG369. The sequence continues at coordinate 1,918,026 of JBMNGC010000001.1, read as the reverse complement.
CCTTGCCAGTTGTGTTCCTGCGCGTAGCGTCGGATCGCCTCGTAGGCGGGCAGCCCCGGTCGGAAGTTGTGTTCGGTAAAGAAGACCTGACCGTCGACCTCTGGAACGGTCGCCATGTAATCGAGCTGACGATCGAGTTCTTTGAGATCGGCCCAGGCCGCTGTTTTGGAGTTCGGATCGAGTCGATACGCCGCGACTCCGACGTAGAGTTTCACGTTTGTGTCGGCGACGATGTCGGACCACCATTGCGTCAGGGTGGCGAAGTCGGCAATGTCGAAGCCGATATGCCAATAGATCTGGGGCACGACGACGTCGATCGTCTCTTCCTTGATCCACTTTCGAACGTCGGCGTAAAGGTTGAAATAACACTGATTTCCGCGCGTATCGCTTCCAAGGGGATGCGAGCTTTTGTTAGCCCAGATTCCGGCGGGGCTGACGCTCCAGACGACGTCCTGGCGCGCTCGGTGGATCGCGCGGTTCGCGTCCGCAATAAAGAGGTTGACGTTGTCGCGGCGCCAGTCTTCGATATCGTCGATTCCACGTCCGTACTTTTTCCACGTTTGGACGTCTGCCTCGATTTTACGTTCCGGATAGAAGTAGTCGTCGATATGAACGCCGTCGACGTCGTAATTCCTGACAATTTCAACGATTCCGTTGACAACATGTTTGCGTGCGGCGGGAATACCGGGATCAAGATAATATCGGTCGCCATGCTTGAAAGTCCAGTTGGGACGTTGCCTTGCGGGATTATCCGGCGCAAGGTCCTCAAGCTCTAGTTTCCCGACCGTCACGCGGTACGGGTTGATCCACGCGTGGAGCTGCAATCCGCGTTTATGCGCGGCGTCGACCCAGTATCCAAGGACGTCGAAATTCTTGTCGGGCGCGACGCCCTGTTCTCCAGAAAGGTACCCCGACCAGGGGTAGAGCTTCGACGGATAGAAGGCGTCGCCCATCGGACGCACCTGTAAAAAGATTGCGTTAAACTTGAGCTCGACGGCGCGATCGAGGATCGCGTCGGCTTCCCGCGCAAGCTCCTCGGCGGTTAGGCCTTTTTTCGACGGATAGTCGATATTGAAGACGGTGGAGACCCACAGTCCGCGGAATTGCCGACTCTGGCGCTGGTAATCCTGAGCGGAGGGGATGGGAGAACTCGCGTCTTGGGCGGCGGCTAGTTGAATCGGCGCCAGGGCGAGCACGCTGATAGCGGCAAGGAGACGAAGGAAAGCTCGGCGTTGCATCTTATCTCTTTCGATTCTATGTTACGGCGTCCTCGTTCTAGGCTATCCGTTCGACGCAAGCAGGAGCGAGGACTGTTATTTTTTCAACGCGTCGATTTTTTCTTTGAGGAGCGCGACCGTTTTTTCAACGGCCTCTTCGTAAGAAAAAGCTCCTACGGGAGTCCCGCCGTTCTTTATATTAACGCGCTCGCCGCCGCACCACAACCCGATATCGGCGTCGTCCGTCTCACCGGGACCATTGACGCGGCATCCCATGACGGCGATCGTTAATGGATATTCCCGTGCAAATTCGGTCGCTTTTTCAACTTCCGTCGCCAGCTTAACGAAGCGGTCGCTTTGCGCGCGCGAGCATCCGGGACAACTTACAATATTGAGCGCGCTTTTCTTCAATTCGTCGGTCGACGCGACGATTCCTTTCGCGACGTTCTCGAGTATCAGCTTTCCGGCGTCGATCTCGCGCTCCTTCTCGTCGGCGACGACGGTGAGCGAGACGCGGAGCGTTTCGCCGACGCCGTCGGCGAGGAGCGGTTCGAGCGCCGTTCGCGTCTTGAGGATCCCTCGAGGCGGCGCGCCCGCTTCCGTCACTCCGAGGTGGAGCGGAACGAGGGGACGGAGCGCAGCGAAGCGCCGATTCAGAAGGAGCACGGTCTCGGGGGCGGAGTCTTTAATAGAAACCACGTAGCGTTCAAAGCCGAGAGAGTCAAGAAAATCGACGTGTTCGAGCGCGCTTCGAATCGGGGGATCGAAGAGGCTTGCGTCGTCGGCGTCGGGGGAGGGATCCGCGTCGTTATGCTGGAGTTTTTCCCGATATTCACGGAGTTTCTCGGGGTCGAGACTCCCGGAATTCACGCCCACGCGCAGCGCGCAATCGTGAGCTTTGGCAACTTCGACGAGGTACTCGACCTTCTTTTCCCACGAGAGTTCCGGGTCGCGCCAGTGGAGATGGCCCGGGTTGTATCGTATCTTATCGACGTATGGCGCGACTTTTTCCGCGAGTCGGAAGTTTTCCTGAAGATCGACGGAGAGATTGGCGTCAACTCTTCGTCGAATTTCCGCGAGCGCCTCGGCTTCGGCGTTATTGTCGCAGGCGACGCGGACAATTCCGGCGCCGGCGCGCGCGAGCTTCGCGACGGACGCGGCGGTCGCTTCATAGTCGAGCGTTTTAGTCGCCGCCATCGTCTGAAGGACGACCGGAGCGTCGCCGCCGATATAGAGGGATCCGACCTTGACTTTTCTCGTAACTCTACGCGGCTTATTCATTTCAGCACGCCTTCCTTCTCAAGTTCGCGGCGCATTTCGTCGACGGTATGGAATATTTTTTCAGGCGAATTTTTATGGATTCTATCCAGTTCGGCGGTCTCCAGCCACGCGGCGGCCCAGCATGCGACGCCGGCGCGACGCGCGCAAACGACGTCTCTGTATGAATCGCCGACGTAGACGGATTCGTCTTTCTCAATTCCCATTTTGTCCAGGACTTCGGGAATGGCGACGTCCTTGACTCTTCCGTCGGGGCCTCCGACGCGAATCTCTTCAAATTCGTCGGCGATCCCATAAAAATCGAGTGAAATCTTGCAAGAGCCCGGTCCCTTGGCGGTGATGAGAGCGACGCGGACCCCCGCGTCTTTGACGTCGCGTATGAGCTCCATGATACCCGGGACCGTGTTGGGAACCTCGCTCTGTAACCGCTTGTAATGATCAAAGTAGGTTTGACAGAGTTCGTCATATCGATCGGGGAAGTGATTTTTAAAGATTCCTTCCTCGGCCGGTCCGAAGTAGTAACGCACGTCGTCGAGCGTGAGTTTACGCCCTAAAACGGGTTCGACGGTCGCTTTGAACGCGTTGATGCAAACGGGCAGCGTGTCGGCGATCGTGCCGTCGAAATCAAAAAGGAGCGCTTTTAACATATCGAGAAAACCTCTCTTTCGGGTATTGTAATTTTCTTTTGTTCGTCGGCAACATGTTATGTTGCGTTTTTCGTCTGCATGCGTCATACGAGCGATGTGACGACAATGTAGACCGCAGTTATAAAGTTAAGGGAGAGGATAAAGGGAACGAAAACTTTGGCGGGTATAGCTTTGTAAATTCTTCGACCACAATAACTTCCGAGTATAACGGGCGCCAGGAAAATCGCCGTGAGCAGGAAGGTCGATCCGTTCATAACCTGAGCGGCGTCTTCTTCAAAGCCCATGCGCAGCTTGATTTGCGTCGCAGCAAGCATGAGGGGGATTTTCGAGACGTTTACCAGAAAGAAGAAGACGGCGTTGGTGCCCATGAACCGTTTTTTGTCGAGTCCCTGGGACGAGAAATAAGCCGCTGAGACGGCGCCGGCGGCGTTTCCAAGGATCGTCGTGGCGCCCGCGAGGATCCCGCACCCCCATCGGAAGGGTTTGTTCGTTGCGACTTTGGTCCATCCCATCCATGATCGAATAAACTCGAAGAGCAGGATCGACGACGCGAGGATCCCCACGACGAGTTTGAACTGATCGTTGCGCATATAACAGATCGCCGCCGTACCGATCAATAGCCCAATAGCGACGGGGGGACATAGGCGTTTTAGGAGCTGTAGGTCGCAGTCTTTCCGATAGAAATGGACGGCAGCGAGGTCTCCGATAACAAGCAGCGGCACGACGGCGCCAGACGCGAACATTTCATGTCCGCGAAACGCAAAGAGCATCAGCAGCGAGGCGAAGAGTCCAACGCCCGGCGTTCCCGTCTTCGCAATTCCAATGAGGAACGCGGCGGTAAAGCCGATGATGCAAGCGGTTGGCGTAAGGAGTTCGAGAAGCGACATTTATAGGGGGGGCCTGAAGTTGTAGAAAGTTTCCTTTTCCACGCGCGTGCTCCGGCGTCTACAAAAAAAGGGGGAACGCGGCGAGCGCTCCCCCTTGACTATGCCGGAATAGCCGACGCGCCAAAGAGACGCCAAATCAGCTCAACAAAGTTTGAGATCCGCTTTCAATAGGCTCCGCTTCGGAAGCGTCTTCTTCTTCGTCAGAATGGCTGTTGCGAAGTTTCTCGCGCTCTTCGATGGCCTCGCGGTACTTCTTGATCTGCTCGCCCTCGAGGACGTCTTCCGGTAGGTCGGCGTAATCTTTGGGCGTGAAGATAAGCTTCTGCTCCTTCTTAGGTTCGTCGCCTTCCTTTTCGGCCGGCTTTTCCGTCGTTTCAAGGGTGATGCTAACGACGTTGTGTCCGTCCAGGACCCCTTGGAGCATATTTTGCGACAGCGGATCTTCGAGGTGGGTTTCGAGCGCGCGGCTAAGGGGTCGCGCGCCGAAGTCGAGATTCGTGCCTTGCTTGACAACGTAGCTTTTGGCTTCGTCGGAGATGAGGAGGCACAGGTCTTTATCGACGAGTCGATCACGGAGCTTATTGAGCTCGATATCGACGACCGCGGTGAGGTTTTCCTTCGTAAGGTGACGGAAAACGATAATATCGTTGAAACGATTGAGGAACTCGGGTCGGAACGTGCGCTCGATTTCCTCGTTAACGCGCGTCTTCATACTCTCATACGTGTCGTCCCCGCTGGGCTCACGGAACCCGAAGGAAGTCTCGTTCTTAATTGCGGCGGCGCCAACGTTGGTCGTCATGATGATGATCGTGTTACGGAAATCGATCATGCGTCCCAAGCTGTCGGTAAGGCGTCCTTCTTCAAGGACCTGAAGGAGGATGTTGTAAACGTCGTGGTGCGCCTTTTCGAGTTCGTCGAAGAGGACGACGGAGTAGGGTCGACGCCGCACCTGTTCGGTGAGCTGTCCGCCCTCGTCGTGACCGGTGTAGCCTGGCGGCGATCCGACCATCCGGCTGACGTTGAAACTCTCCATGTATTCGCTCATGTCGATCTGGATGACGGCGTTTTCGTCGCCAAACATGAACTCGGCGAGCGTCTTGGCGAGCAAGGTCTTTCCGACGCCAGTTGGCCCGGCGAAGATGAATGAGGCAATCGGACGTTTGGGGTCCTGAATGCCGCTTCGAGAACGACGGATCGCCTTCGCGATCGCCGTGACGGCCTCGTTCTGGCTTACGACGCGCTTGTGAAGTTCGTTCTCCATATTGAGGAGACGTTTCGAATCCTCGATGGTGAGGTGCGTGATAGGCACGCCCGAGAGCCTTGAAACGACTTCGGAGACGACCGCGCGGTCAACGACGCCGCGCGTCTCGCGTTGCTTGTCGCGCCACTCCCTGAGGAGCTCGTGCTTCCGTTCGTTGAGTTTATCGATCTGATCGCGGTAGGTCGCGGCTTTTTCAAATTCCTGGCTGCTGACGGCCTGATCTTTGAATTTAACGTTTTCCTTGATCTTGCGGTTAACTTCGGCAAGGTCGGGCGGACGCGTGCTGGAGAGGAGTCTCACACGAGAGCCCGCCTCGTCGATCACGTCGATTGCTTTGTCGGGAAAACTGCGGTTGGTGATGTACCGATCCGAGAGATCGACCGCCGCTCTCAGCGCGTCGTCGGTAATCCTGACGCGATGGAAATCCTGATAGCAAGGACGGAGTCCTTTGAGGATTTCAATCGTTTCCGAGGGCGTCGGCGGGTTGACCTTGACGGGCATGAAACGACGTTCAAGAGCGTGATCCTTTTCGATGAACTTTCGATATTCGTCGAAGGTTGTCGCGCCGAGGAGCTGTAACTCGCCTCGCGAGAGACTCGGCTTAAGGATATTGGAGGCGTCGTTGGCGCCTTCCGCGCTGCCCGCGCCGACGAGCGAGTGGAGTTCGTCGACAAAGAGGATAACGTTTTTAGCGCGTTTGACTTCATTCAATAACGCTTTGATGCGCTCTTCGAACTGACCGCGGTATTTTGTTCCAGCGACCATCATCGTCAGGTCGAGCGCGACGATTCGGCGATTCAAAAGGATCTCCGGCGCCTCGCCGTTGACGATTCGCTGCGCAAGTCCTTCGGCGATCGCCGTCTTACCGACGCCCGCTTCGCCGAGGAGCACCGGGTTGTTCTTAATGCGTCGTCCGAGGATTTCCATCGTGCGTTCGATTTCAATTTCGCGTCCGACGACGGGGTCGAGGAGCCCTCTTCGCGCAAGTTCGGTGAGGTCGCGCCCGAAGCTGTCAAGCGCGGGCGTTTTCGTCTTGCGCGGAGCTTGCGGGCGGTCGCCGGAGGAAGAATCGCTCGACGAGGATTCTCCGAGAGAACCGTCGAAGGAACGTTTTTCACCTTCGGAAGACCGACCGGCGAGTCCGTCAAGGGAGTCGTTACCGTTGTTGCCGATGACCTCAAGGATCTTATCGCGGAGCGCGTCAAGGTTGATCCCGAGGTTCAGGAGGACCTGACTGGCCGTGCAGCTGGCGTCCGCAATGAGTCCGAGGAGAATGTGCTCCGTTCCGATGTACGAAATTTCCAGGTTCGAGGCCTGTTCGGCGGTGCGAGTGAGCGCTCGTTTCGTATCGGGAGAGTGCGGGATTCTTCCGCTAGTTATCGTATCAGCTCCAGGAGGCACGAGTTTTTCGACCTCAATTCGCGCCTTCTTGTATTCGACTCCCGCGTCTTTTAGAATACGCGCGGCAACGCAAAAATCGTCCTTGATGATCCCAAGGAGGATATGTTCCGTTCCAACGTATTCGTGATTGAAAAGCTGAGCCTCGTGAAAAGCGTTTTTCAACACGTTTTTGGCTCGCGCTGTATATCGTTCGTATGCCATGTAATTCTCAGTATCCCTGAATCATCCAATTGCGATGCTGAGAGCGGCGCGCAGGCGCTGCTCGTCCGAGCAAGTCCTATGCAAAACTAACGCCAGAGCTAATAATTCTCCCCAATTATTTTTTCAAGCGTAGGAGAAAAATTGTTTGTCGTTGTGAAACGTTCTCCAAAAATGCATAGAATGATCGCGAACGTCAGACCCTCGTTTACGAGCCTGAGCCATTCGATTTTTTTCATGAAGGATTGCGAAACCAGAGTTCTCCGAACAAAGTAGAGCGTCGTCCCCCTGGCCGCGCCTTGTTCGGGAAAACCGGCGTTCATATGTCTGACAAGTTCGATTCTCATACATGAAAAAGGAGACGGAACGCGAGCGGGGGTTTTGAGAGGGGAAAATTTGGGTAATCTGCCGTAAGGACAATAACTGTAACTCGCGCTATATAATTTTGACGCCTCCCCTCCACCGCATTATAGCCTACTCTAATATTTGTCCAGCGCCCGGGAGTGGAATTTTCCGGAGCGTCGCTCGTGAAACGCGACCCTTCTAACGCTCGCGGACGCGTTGAAAAGTAGGAGAGAGTTGGAAGGGTTTTGGGGCGAGCGCGCGCTTTGGAAGAAAATTTTTGATCTGGACGGTTGCGTCCCTAATGTTTATTCTCTGCGACGGCGACTTGTATTCATTCAGCGAGTCGAAAATTACGCACGGAGCGCAGGAGCATTATGAAGAGACGTTCAATCGCGACAAGTTTGACGCTGTTATTGGCGGTTATTGTCCCAGCGTCGGCGGGGTGCGGGGATCGCACGCCGACGACTCCGCGCGACATTTCCGCCGTCGAACGTCAGGAGGGCGCGGAAAAGACCGACGCGACCCAAACTCCCCAGGAATCTCAGTCGTCCGACGACGTCGACGCTCTCAGCGACGCCGCGTCGGCGTTGCGCCAGACAACCTCTCAATTTGTCGGCGTCTTCTCCGACGAAGACGGTGAGGAGGGCGTTGCAGGAGGTGGGACCGAATCTGACTCTGGCGGGATCGACATGTCCCTCGTCGACGACGAGACGAAACGGAAATATTCAGACGACCGCACCCTCATCGCGCCGACGCTTTCAGAGCGTTCGGCGGAGACGGCCGACGCGCCGAAATATAGGTTGGAATACAAGTTTACTCCGAACTCGGACCTCGCGTGGAACGTCGTGCACCTGGTGCGCAAACGCGTTTCCTACGGGGGCGTCGAGCGGCTTATCGAGACTTCGTCGACAACATGGCGTCGATGGGAGTTTCAGGACGCGCTTCCTGACGGCAGGATCATGGCGCATCACTGGATCGATAAGATGGTTCTCCAGCAGCGCGAGGAAGGCAAAGATCCGATCGACTACGACAGCGATCGCGATGTCGTCGTTCCAAAAGAAATTGCGTCTTTTGGCACGGAAAAAGCGATCGGGGTCGTGCTCGAAACATTTGGGATTGACGTGCACGGGGTGATGTCGGACAAGAAGCGCCTCGTCGCCGAATATCATGGGCGCGAAGGCGATTCGAACGTGATGGTCCCGTTCCCGGACGAGGAAATTGCCGTGGGGGACGTCTGGACGATCCCCTATACGCTCTACCTCAAGGGTAGCGACGATCTACCGCGTGCGTGTCGAATCGTCGAACGCTTCCGACTCGATCAGATCGACGACAAATACGCGACGATCACCTTTAAGACGACCCTCGTGTCGATCGTCGACGATCCGGTCGTCGAGGGCGCGCTGGCGGAACGACTTTTTACGGGTCGAACGCTCTTCGATAGAGAACTCGGACAGACGTTACGAACGGAGCTGACCTTCAAGAAGTCCGTTCCTGGCGCCTTCGGGTTCGCAAGTTATATGGACTACAGTTGTCAGGTTGTCGAGAAGCTCGATCGAGAAAAATCAGGGTTGAGCGGCTCGAATTCGACGCAAGATTTGGAAGACGAAAACTCACGCCTGACGTCTGGGCAAAATTGAGTCATAACGACGACAAGTCGTTTTCCTTTAATAAAAAAGAGGTGTTGCGTTGTCACTCGATCGATCGGCAACCATATTTATCACGGGAGCGACGGGCTTTATCGGTTCGACGCTCACGCGGCAGTTATTGGCAAACGGTTGGCGCGTTCGCGGCATGAGCCGCTCGAAGCCGACGATTCCGCCGGGCTTTGAAGGATCTCCGAAGGAGCTCTGGGAGCATCCGAATTTCAAACATGTCGCCGGCGACGTGAACGATCCGGACTCGATTGTCCGCGGAATGAAGGGGTGCAAGTACGTCTTCGCGCTGGCGGGCTACGCTCGGAACTATTCGCGCAATCCCGAGGTGTTCTTTAAGGTGAACGTCGACGGACTTCAGAACGTGCTCAACGCGGCGAAGAAGCTTGAGGTCGAACGGATCGTCGCGACGTCGACGATCGTAACCTTCGGGCCGACTCCTAAGGGCGACCTATGCGACGAAACGCTTGAACGCATCACGGATACATACTACACCGAGTATGAAGAATCGAAGACGGAAGGCGAGAAGGTCGCTCTCCAAGCGGCGAAAAAGGGCGCGCCCATCGTTATCGTCAATCCGACGCGCGTTTACGGGCCGGGTCAGCTTTCGGAGGGGAACGCGATGGCGGCCCTCATTCGAGACTATCGGCGTGGGTTGGCGCCGTTCCTCATCAATTACGGGGTCAATTACGGCAACTACGGCTACGTGGAAGACGTCGCGCGAGGACACTGCCTCGCGATGGAAAAGGGTCGGATTGGCGAACGCTACATTTTGGGCGGCGACAACGCATCGTTGTTGGAGCTCTACCGTCTGATCGACCAGATCGACGGCAAGAAGCGATTTAAGCTCCCCTTGTATAAATGCATGCCGCTGCTCGTCGGGCATTTTTTAAAGGTATGGGCCGGATTGACGGGAGTCTACCCGAGGATCACCCCAGGCTGGGTCAAGACGTTTCTTGTCGATTGGAAATATTCATGCGATAAGGCCAAGAAGGAACTTGGGTACGCGCCCATTCCTCTTGAGGAAGGTTTGCGTCGGACCTGCGAATGGCTCGATCGTATTTACGATAAGAAAAATAAGAAATCGTAAATTCGGCGTGCGCGCCTTTTCCATCGGAACGCCGCCGTCTTGACGCTTGAAGGAGCGTTTGCGGCAAGGTTACGAAGATAATGGAATCGCAAGGAAGCGATTTCCGCTTACAGCGGTCGGCGTAACGACCCAAAAGAGCTGGCGTCTAATGAAACGAACACAAGCACAAGATCGAATTGTTGAACGCAACGACCATGCGGTCGCGAAGAGCGCGTCTTTTCGAAAAGGCGTCGTTCTTCTCGCGAGCGCCGTCCTTCTGCTCTCTATCCTCAGCGCCGGCGGCGGTTGCCATTTTTTCTCCAGGAAGGACTACGGGAACGACGGTCGCTATCTCGATGGGAGCGACGCGACGGCAGATTGGGATCGCGCGCGGATGGTGGACGCCGCCGACGAAGTCCGGTCGCCGCGAACGTACGAAGTTCGCGAGACGCGAACGGCGCGTTCCGATTTGAATGCGGACGCGTACACGACGCGCGGCGCCGTGCGCGAGGTCGCGGCGGACGAAGGAGTTGCGGAACAAAAGTCGTGGACCGAAAGGATGAGGGATTCCTTCCGTCTTCCTTTCATGTCGACTAAAAATAAGAAGCCGGTTCAACCTGCGGAAGAATTGCGGCTTTCCGAAGAGAACCGACGCCTTGAGCAGGAGCGTCTCAACGCGCTTGCACGCGAACGCGCCGAGCAGGCGCGCCGCCAGAACGTCGCTGAAGAGACCGTCGTCAAACGCGAAAAGCAGGAGCCGACCGGACTCTTAGGCAAGCTTTTTCCGACGCAAAGGGCTCCGGCAAACGAAGAAGAAAATCTGATCGGCGGTCGTCGTGAGCCGGCTGTCCCGAAATCGTCGAACTCCTCGACGCCTAAAAGCGGCGGCGCTGGATTATTTAACGGACGTCTTCTGCCGAAAAAGACGCCGGACGTCAAACCTTGGAATCGCGCCGGACTCGTCGTCGAGAGCTATGATCAGCGCGATTTCCTACCGCCGATGCCGATGATTGAGGCATATTATTCGTCCGGCAGCGTTCCCGTCGATCGTCGCGCCGTCGCACGGATCGACAGTTACGCGTATGGGGACGCCGCTTCGCGCGATACGACGGAACCGCGCGCGAGTCGTCGCGCCGCCGCGCTTAGAGAGCCAGAAATAGAAGAGATCGAGGCGGAAGAGTCCAGCAGTTACCGTTCCAGCTCCTACGCGCCTCCGAGAATCGAGCGTCAAGAGCGCGTTCCGAACGACGAGCTTCCTGAGTCGCCGGCGAACAACCGTCGAGGCTATCTCGACAGACGCGAGGGACGCGACGGGGGCGCCGCTCTCTCGCCGGTCGCGCCGAGCGCCGGTAGAACGATCTCGCAGACGTCGGGCGTCATCCGTTCCAACGGTCGAGGGATAACAAGACCGATCTCATCGGCTGTTCCGCGTCAGGATTCCGGGATCGCGCCGGCTTCCTTCGCCGCGCGTCGACCCGCGCTTGAAGCCAAACGTTATGTTAAAGCGGACCCCGAATCCCTCTTTGGCTGGAGTGAAGAGACGGCGCCCGTCGTTGAAGCCGTCGTCGCACGATATTCCAGCGACCAGAGCGCCCGAGACGACGTCGACGAATCCTTCCGCGACACGCTTGGCAGCCGCAGGACCTACGACTGGTTCGAACCAGATTCCGCACCGTCGCCCCCTTCGGTCCTCTCTGCGCCGGAACGCGTTGCAGACGCGACGGTCGACGATTATGTCGACGCGCTTACGGGGCGTCCCGAACCGCCTCGCACGGTCCCCGAAACTGTTCGCGAATCGGGCGATATTTCTGTTTTGAATCAGGACTCTTTACTGGCGCAACAGGACGCGTCGATGCTCGAGACGCCTTCTGAATCCCACGCTTTCGACGCGTACGCCGAACCGAACGGCGAGGGGGGCGACCTGGAAGACGATCTCGATAGCATTGTCGACGGGGCGATTGCGAGCGCCAGATATGCAGAACTGCAAGATCGATCCTCTTTTCCTTCAAACGACGTCTTTTCGAACTCGACGGTTGCGGGGGGTGGGATTGCGTCCGATCTTGCCAATGCGATAATGGAGAGCGTCAAGACTGACGAAACGCTTGACAGCCAGGCGTCCGCGCTGAGCGAATCGGCGCCAGAATCGCTTGTCGCGCGCCAATCGGAACACGCCGTCGCGGCGCCCCTTACGCAGGAGGAGATCGCGTGGATCGAGCAGATTAAGAGCGCGATAAGCTCGCTGCTGAAGGAGCGCGAGGAACACAAACGACGCGGCGACGACGTGCGGATCTGCGACGCGCGACTGCGACTCCTGTACCTCGTCATCGGCGAATACGATCGCGCGATTCATGAGATTCAGGACGAGTCCGACCCGTTGAGAACCTTCTGGGAAAAAGAATGTCGCGGACTCGAGACGCTTTTGCAGAACCAGCTTGAAGAAATCGATCCGACGTTCGTCGCCGAGCGACTCCGTTCCGGACTTGACTCCCTCGCGGGGCTATGCCAGCTCCAAATTCGTAAGTCGCTCCTCGTCGAGGCGCCCGCGTGCTACGGGATTTTTGACGAGCGCGTTGATCCTTACGAGGCGGGCGAACCGCTCTATGCGTATGCCGAGCTCGATTATGCGACGAGCCGCGATACGGATAAGGGGTTCTCCATCGACGTTGAATGTCGCTGGCGGCTCCTGCGCGCGGACGGGACGCCGGAGACTCCCTTCGAAACGCAGCGTTGCAACAATCTTTCCGAGACGAAGCTCCGCGACGTCGTGCTTAACGTTTCGGTTCCGCTTCCGGAAGACCTTGAGCCCGGCGTGTACCTCCTGGAACTGGAGGTGAGCGATCTCAACGCTGAAAAACCGGCGACTTGCGTCGAGCGGCTGACCGTACGCGTCGTCGACCCAGACGCCGACCCGTTCGACGCGTTTGCTCCGATAGCGTTCTGACGCGCGGATAACGCGCGAACCCCGCGGCGCCTGCGGGACGCGTAACGCCCAACTTGGCCTATCCGCAAAAGACTATCCATCCAACGCTGACTATCCGTTGATGATTGACGGCAGAAAGGTTGCAATGTACTCGAGAAACGGCGGCGATTATAATGGGAATTTGACGAGCTTTCGCAGATTTAACGAGTTCGAAAAATCGGCGCCCGAACCGATGACGGTCGACGAGCTTACGCAACAGATTAAGGGACTTCTCGAGCCCTCCTTTCGTTCATTATGCGTCGTCGGCGAAATTTCTGGATTTTCGACGACGAAAGGTCACGGTTATTTCACGCTCAAAGACGAGTCTTCTCAGATTCCTGGTATCATTTGGCGGACCGCGCTGAGCAAGTTGCCCTTTACGCCGGAAAACGGTATGAGGGTCGTGTGCTACGGTCGCCTTGAAGTCTACGCGCGCGGCGGCAAGTACAATTTCATTACGAACAGGATGGAGCCGGTTGGAGTCGGGATGTGGGAAAAGCGTCTCCGCGAACTCCAGCTCAAATTTGAAAAAGAAGGGCTCTTTGCCCCCGAACGCAAGAAACCGTTGCCCTATTTCATTCGAAACGTTGGCGTCGTCACGTCTCGGACGGGCGCGGCGCTGCGCGATTTTATCAACACGTTGTCGCTCGATAAGGGTATCGGCGTCGTTCTTGCGCCGACTCGAGTCCAAGGCGTTGGCGCTGCGCGCGAGATAGCGGCGGCGTTGCGAGCGCTCAATGAGAACGCGACGGCGCTCGAGCTCGACGCGATCGCGCTCATTCGCGGGGGCGGGAGCGTCGAGGATCTTTGGGAATTTAACGAGGAGCCGTCGGTCCGTGCGGTCGCCGATTCCGAAGTCCCTGTCGTTTCGGGAATCGGTCACGAGATCGACACGTCGCTCTGCGACCTCGCCGCAGACGTGCATACGCTGACGCCGACGGCGGCGGCGCATACCATCGCGACAGTCAACGCAGATTTTTATCTCGATATCGACGACTGGTCTCAAAGGATACGAAACGTCGTCGAGCGCAACCTTGAGAACGCTCTCAATCGTCTTAGCGAACTTTCGGAACGTCCCGTCTTCAAGGACCCCTCTAAGGTTATCTGGGACCGTAAGATAGAGATTCTGTCGCAGATGGAGTCGCGACTTGTTAGGGGAATCGAGGCGTCGCGAGATCGCCATGAATCGCGGTTCCGCGAGGCGGTCGGTCGACTGGAGGCGATGAGCCCTCTCGCCGTTCTCGCTCGCGGTTATTCGATCACTCGAAATCTTGATACCGGTAAGATATTACGCAAGGCGAGCGACGTGAAGAACGGGGGCGTGATTGAAACGCGTCTCGACGAAGGAACGCTTTGCAGCCTCGTGATGGAAGGCGGCGCGTCGCGATAAGCGTCGGCGCAATCGCGCTCGACGGCCCTTAAGCGGCGCTCATGTTGCGCTTTAATCTTTATCCGGCTTCTTCCGTTCGTCGCGCTGACGTCTGAAAGAGGATACGGGGCGCGGCGGCTGAGCGTCGGTGATCGCGCCGACGCTGTTCATGATCGCGCTTCTTGTCTCTCGGCGCCTTCCCTTAGCCTGCGGCGAGCCCGACTCTTCTCTGATCTCGTCGAGGAGTTCCTGTCGGGTCATTCTAATGTCGCGCTCGTATTTCCAGCGTCTGTAGCCGTAATCGGCGACGGCAATGAAGATCGCGAGCGCGCAGAACTGATACGCGACTCTCGAGACGAACTTGAAGAAAAAGAGAACGATCTCAACTGGCGCGCCGAAAGGGAGGCTTGCGAGCGTCGGCAGGTCGCGTTTAATCGCCATCGCGATGAGCGTCGCCATCAAGAGGCCGCTGAGCGCGCGCGTAAGGGACGCCGCTGAAAAAAGACGCTTGAGATTTCTGGCAGGATTCAGTCGTGTGAAATTGGGGATCGCTTTTTTCGGCAGGAAGAGAAGTCTCGTCTGCAAAAGGGTCGTCGCTACGACGGTTAGAACGATCATGAGAAAGAGGCCTCCGAGCTTTTGGAGGACAAAGAAGATCACGTTCGAGAATTCTGCGGCGAGATTCAAAGACTCCGACTGGAGGATGAACCCGTCGGCGAACGCGGACCGCATCGAATCAGCGGCGCTCGTCGCGCTCGACTTCGCGGTCGACAGGATCACGCTCGTCGCGACGAGGAGCGAGGCCGCGGCGGCGACGTCCTGGCTGAGCGCAACGTTGCCTTTTTTGCGCTCGTCAAGACGCTTCTTTGGCGTCGCCTGTTCCGTACGTTCCTGTTCCTGTTCCGACATGGCGTTCCCAAGGGCGTGGGAGCGATTGAACGCTCCGTTAATCTTGCTACGGCGGCATTATGTTGAAATAATTGTTGCTCGTCGAGATGAATTTCGGAAGGCGTCGAAATGAAAAATGCATATTTTTCAGAATACCCCCTTGGCAAAGGCGTGAAGCAGATTAGAATTCGTTCCGTGGATTGGGTGAGGTCGTTCGCGACGCTTGCTCAACGAGGGGTTGTAGCTCAATTGGTTAGAGTACCGGACTGTCGATCCGGTGGTTGCGGGTTCGAGTCCCGTCAACCTCGTTGTTACACAGGAGCGTTTCTATCGCGCGCTTTACGGCGCAGAGATAGAGTGGGGTTGTAGCTCAATTGGTTAGAGTACCGGACTGTCGATCCGGTGGTTGCGGGTTCGAGTCCCGTCAACCTCGCTTCATGAAAACCGTCGGCGTTATCGCGTCGACGGTTTTTTATTTCTTGTCGGTAATCTCCGCCTATACGTCGCGTTCCGCGCCCTTGAAAAACGTTTTCTAAGGATATATAATCACCCCCAAACGTTGTACGTCTGGCACAGCCCATGCGCAGAGCGCCATAGGAGGGCGCGTTTGTCCTCCTACGATACATGACTCATTATTTATCAAAGGAAAAAATGGCAGTGAGCGAATCACAACAAGAGAAGAACTTTCCGAGTTCCCTTGAACGCGCGCGAATGGCGGCGCGTCTCATCATTGACGACAAAGGCGAGGACGTAAAGATTCTTGATCTTCGCGAGATTACGCAGGCGTTTGACTTCTTTGTTATCGCGACCGGTCAGAGTCGCCGTCAGCTCCACTCTTTGAGCGACGATATCTCCGAACTCTTTGAAAAAAAACTTGGCGACAAATGCCGAAGCGTCTCTGGATATCAGGAGAGTCGTTGGGTCGTTCTTGATTACGGGGACGTGGTCGTGCATCTCTTCGAACCCTCGACGCGCGAGTATTACGCGCTGGAAGACCTTTGGGGCGCGGGCAAAGATATTCCGCTGACCGACGAAAGCGACGCGGACGCGGAAACGACAAACGACGCTGAGGATAGCGACTCCGCCGAGTCGGAGGAATGAGTAGGGAGATTCAGAACGATGAATTTTATTAAGATCGCCGCCGACCATTTTTCTAAAGCGCTGACGGCGCTCGGCGTCGAGCCGGACGAGTATCTCGGTCTGATCGGACCAACTCAGGACCCAAAATTTGGCGATTTTCAGGCTAATTTCGCGATGCCGCTCGGGAAGCGCCTCAAGAAGTCGCCGCGCGAAGTCGCCGCTGCGATCGTCGAGCATTTTGAAGATGAAGAGTTTTTTGAAAAGCCGGAGATTGCCGGTCCAGGCTTCATCAACCTTCGCGTCAAGACGGAGAAGATCGCTGAACTCGTTCAGAAAGAGGCGGACGACGAGCGATTAGGCGTCGAACGCGCGACGAACCCGCGCAAGTACGTCCTTGATTACTCGGCGCCGAACGTCGCGAAGCCGCTCCATGTGGGACACATTCGCTCCACGATGATCGGCAATTCCCTGGCGCGCGTCCTGCGATTCCTCGGCGCCGACGTCGTTTCCGACAATCACCTCGGAGACTGGGGAACGCAATTCGGAATGATCTTTTATGGGTACCGGAATTTTCTCGATTCCAACGCCTACGAGGCGTCTCCGGTTGACGAGCTCGCGCGCCTCTATCGCGTGACGCGCCAGCTCGTCGATTATTACGCGGCGAAGGAGAGCGTTCCCGAGCTTTCCGCCCAGGCGGAGGCCGCGCAAAAGGCGCTCGACGAGCAGACTAAGATCTGCGCCGACGCTCAAGAGCAGGGCGCGGCAAAGGACGTCGTTAAGAAGGAGAAGAAAAAACGCGAACGTCTTGCGAAGGCGCTCGACTCGGCGAAGGAAAAACTCGATTCCGTTACGAGCAAAATCGACTCGATCGAAAGCGATCCCGAGCTCGCCAAGCTTGCCGAAGGTCGAGAGAATATCGGTCAGGAAGTCCTTGCCGAAACGTCGAAGCACCATCACGGCGACGAGGCGAACCTCGCGCTCTGGCGGAAGATTATCCCGCAATGTCTCGCGGAGGTCGACAAGATTTACGAACGACTCGACGTTAAATTCGACGTCGCGCTCGGCGAAAGCTTTTACCACGACCAACTCGGTCCCCTCGTGGAACGCCTTAAATCGGAAGGCGTCGCGCGCGAAACAGAAGGCGCGGTCGGAATCTTCTTCCCCGACGAGGAGATCCCGATGCTCATCCAGAAGAGCGACGGCGGTTACCTTTACGCGACGACGGACCTTGCAACGCTGGAATACCGTCGCGATACGTTCCATCCGGACGCGATACTTTATGTTACTGATTTCCGTCAATCCCGGCATTTCGAACAGCTTTTTGCGGCGGCGAAGTACCTCGGTATGGAGAACGTCGAGCTCCGCCACGTCGCGTTCGGAACCGTTTTGGGCGACGACGGCAAGCCGTTCAAGACGCGCGCCGGCGACGCCGTGGGGCTCCGATCGCTCCTCGACGAAGCGGAAAGCCGCGCATACGCCATCGTCAAGGCCAATAACGACGCGAAAGCGCCAGAAGAACGCTTCCCTGAAGAGGAGATGCGCGAGACGGCGCGCCGCGTCGGAATCGGCGCGCTCGTTTACGCCGACCTTTCCCAGAACCGCGACAGCGATTATGTCTTCAGCTTCGATAAGATGCTCGCGATGAACGGCAATACGGCGACGTATATGCAGTACGCGTACGCACGGGTTCGTTCGATCTTTACGAAGGGCTCGGTCGACGTCGACGCGCTTCGCCAAGAGTTCGCCGACGGCGAGAGAACGCTGACCCTTACTGAGCCCGAGGAACGCGCGCTTGCGTTCGAGCTCACATGCTTCCAAGGCGCGCTCGAAAACGTCGTTCGCGATTATCGACCAAACTACCTCACAGCGTATCTCTACGAGCTTGCGAATAAATATTCCTCCTTCTTCGAGAAATGTCCCGTTCTCAAAGCGAGCGACGACGCGATACGCGCGAATCGTCTTCTCCTTTGCGATCTGACCGCTCGAACGATCGCGCTAGGACTCCGACTCCTTGGAATCCAGACGGTCGAAAGAATGTAACCCCCCCTTTATTAAGGCGCTGCTATGAAACAGATCTATCGTCTCTTGACGCTCTTCCTTGCCGCCGTTGTCGTTCTCTCTTTCAGCGCGTCTTTGCGCGCCCAGGAGCCCGTCGACGTCGAACCGACCGTTGAAAGCGGCTTCCTTTGGTATGACGCGACGCAGTGGCCCGTCGAAAATAAAGGCTGGACCGACGTCGACCGTTATTTTGCACGTTTCCCCGCGCGCGCTCAGGAACTCGTGACGCGCTCCGTCTGGAACCTGTCGCAGCATTCGGCGGGCGAAGTTGTGCGATTCCGCGCCAATACGGATCAAATCAGAGTTCGTTATACGTTGCTCAATTCAAACGTCGCGATGTCGCATATGCCGGCGACGGGCGTTTCAGGGCTCGACCTTTACGCGTTTGACGAAGAGACCGGCGCTTGGCGCTGGGTCGGGATCACGCAGCCGACGCAGCGTGAAGACGAAAAGGTCTGGCTTGCAGGCATTGAGAAAAAAGAACGCGAGTACATGGCGTATCTTCCTCTCTACAATGGGATTGATGCGCTGTCGATCGGCGTTCCGGAAGGTTCCGAGTTCACGCCGCTTTCGCCGCGGCCCGACAAACCTATCGTCTATTACGGCACATCGATCGCCCATGGCGGCTGCGCGTCGCGTCCTGGCAACGCGTATACCGCGATGCTCGGTCGCCGACTTGATATTCCGGTCATTAACCTTGGCTTCTCCGGCAGCGCGAAGATGGAGCTCGCGATCGCCGAGCTCCTGGGCGAGCTCGACGCGGAGATTTACGTCCTCGACGCCGGTCCTAATATGAACGCAGAGTTGACGGACGAACGGATGGTTCCATTCGTCAAGAAGCTCCGCGAACTTCGACCCGACGTTCCGATTCTCGTCGTTGAAGACCGGTGGTATTCTAATTCCTGGATCAAGCCCGGAAGTTTTGACCATAATCAGCGCAACCATGAGGCGATCAGACGCGCGTTTGATACGCTCTGCGAAGAGTACGACGAGCTCTATTACCTTTCGGCAGATAATCTCCTCGGCGAGGACCTTGATGACGACGGAACCGTCGACGGTTCACATCCCAACGATTTGGGGATGTACCGTCAAGCGAACGCGCTTGAAGCGGCGATTCGTCCGATCCTTGAAAAAACCCGCGGCTCGAAGTGATTGGCTGCGTTCGTCAACCTATGTCGCGACGCGCGACGCCGCGCTCCTGACGGACGATTTTTTGAGGGTCTGAAGTCCGGGCGCACGTTATTTTCAGAAAGGTCATTATGAAAATTTTTAAGTTTCCGGTTATGCTCGCGTTGGCGCTTGGCTTTGTCGTCGCGATGCATTCGAATGTGAAGGCCGACGAGCCCGTCGCCGATCAGTTCAAAGTCATGTCCTTCAACATCCGGCTCGGCACAGGCGCCGACGGCGACAACGTCTGGGAGAACCGCAAGGAAACGCTCATTGACGTCATTAAAGAGGACGATCCTCTCCTCCTCGGCGTTCAGGAAGCGCTTTGGTTCCAGATGGAATATCTCGACGAATCTCTTGAAGGCTACAAGTGGGTCGGGATTGGTCGCGACGACGGCAAAGAGGCGGGCGAAGTCATGGCGATTTTCTACAAGGAAGACGCGCTCGAGCTCCTCGATTCCGGGACCTTCTGGCTCAGCCAGACGCCCGAAAAGCCTGGTCGCGGCTGGGACGCCGCGTGCAATCGCACGGTGACCTGGACCAAATTCCGCTGTAAGAAGTCCGATCATGAGTTCGTCTTCTGCAACACGCACCTTGATCATGTGGGAACGATCGCGCGTAAAAAGGGCGCGGAGCTCCTGATGGAGCGCGCGTGGGAGCTCACGGAACATGGCAAACTGCCTCTGTTCGTCACGGGCGACTTTAACGTGACCAAGGATTCCGAAGCGTATGCGACCGTAACAAGCGGTCACGGCGATATCCCGGGTCTTGTCGATGCGAACGTGGTCGCCAAAGAACGCGATATCGCGCAGCCCTACACGTTCCACGGTTGGGGCCGCGTTCCCGCCGAAAATGGCGTCGTGATCGACTACGTTTTTGTCAACGACAAGGTCGACGTCGAGAAGTTCAAGATCAACCCCGTGAAGCATTCCGACGGACGTTATGCGAGCGACCACGTTTCGGTCGTCGCGACTCTGTCCTTCAAGTGATTCTTCACTTAACGCGATCCGCTTCGGAATCGTTATGAACGCGTTGCTCCTTGCATTAAGTTCACGCTGCGTTTCGCTCCCAGTCGCATTCTGCCTGGGAGCGTGCGCGGCGGCGTTTGCAAATTATTGCGTCGACGTCCTGGGCTGGACTCGTCGCTATCGTTCTCCGTGGCGTCGCTTTCCTAAGGAACTCGTCGACGCTGCGCCTCGACGCGTCTGGTCGACCCAGGTTCCGATTGTCGGGTGGTTCGTCCTGGCGCGAATCGCCGCGACCTCTCGTCGCGAGAGGACCGCCGCGATTCCCGGCTGGGAATCAAAGTATTTCTGGATCCGTCCGTGTCTGGCGGAGCTCCTTTTTGCGCTCCTGGCAGCTTGGCGTTGCAACGCGCTACTGAGCGACCTTAACGCGTCGAGCGCCGCGATTCACCTCGTCGTTGAGCTCGCTTTTTATTGGTTCCTTCTCTGCGCCTCGTTCATCGACCTCGACGATTATATCATTCCTGACGCCATCACCCTTTCGGGCGCGATCTTTGGACTTATCGCCGCCGTTGTCGTCGGCGCTGTCTTTCTGACCCCGACGTTTTACAGGATTGCCGACGACGCGTGGACGCCGTCGATTGAATTCGCCGTGGGAATAAAGATCGCTTCGAGCGACGGCATAACCGATCTTGTTAATGATTTCCCACATCACAAAACGAGCCGCTTCGTCTTTGGCTTGTGCGCTTTCATCTGGACTTTTTGGTCCTTTGCGCTTCTCGATCGAAGGTTTTACGCAAAACTCGGGCTGAGAAGAGCGTTCGCGATCTTTTATCGACGATTGTTGCGATCGCCGTCGACCCCGAGGGTTGCGCTCATATGGCTTCTTGGAATCCTTGCGATAGGATTCTGGGTTCGATCGTCCGGCGGCCTCGATCCCACGGCGCGTCCGTACGCGATGGAAGCGAGCTCTTTGGACTACCTTGTCTACTCCTTTATCGGAATGTTCGTCGGGATGGTTTTGATCTGGTCCGTGCGCCTTATCGGGGGCGCGACGCTCGGCGTCGAAGCGATGGGCTTTGGCGACGTGATTCTTTCCGGGATGATCGGGACCTTCGTCGGCTGGCAAGGCGCGCTTGTCGTCTTCTTTCTCGCCCCTTTCTTTGGGCTTCTTTTTGGCTTCGCGCGTCGCTTTTCCAACGTTGAGCGTCAGATACCGTACGGTCCCTTTCTTTCCCTTGCGGCGGTCGTCTATATGATTTATCGCCTTGAGATCAACGAGGCGCTCGCCGAATGGTTTAACGACCCTGTTCTGCTCCTGATCGTCGGCGGTATCGGGCTCATAATGCTCGGCGTCATTCTTTGGCTTCTGCGTACCGCTAAAGCGCTCTTTCACAGCGACGCCGCGTGACGCGTCGCTACGTTCCTTTGGCGCGGCCGCTCTCTTTTTGCTCTATGCAGAAACGTGCAAAAAAGATATCCTAAGGACGTCCATCGCGTTAAATCCCGCCTCCTGTTGACGGGGTCTGTTGGTCAGAGTGAAACGGACAGCCTGCCGACTCGTCGTCAGCGTACCTGCGAGCGCTCCATCCGCCGGTCGTTGGAGCTCGAAGCGAGCCGACGAATGACGCGTGCAAACTCTTAGCTGTCCGCTATGAACCGGGACGTTGGGAACGAGGAATGACGAGTCGTGTCGGAAATAGATTTTCGCGCGCGTTTTTGCGGACGGCGGCGCTCCTTCTTGTGGGGAGCGCTATGCTTGCCGGGTGCCGCAACGTTCCTTTTTATCGCATGACGAGTAAAGCGTCTGCAAGTCTTCCGCTCCGTCGGGAAGGGATCGTGGCGTTTGAACGCGGCGACCTCGACGTCGCTGAAGCGAAATTTCAAGAGGCGCTGAAGCTCAACGACTGCGACGTCGAAACAAACCGCTACTATGGCGAGACGCTTTGGCTGCGCGGCAAGCGGCTCGAAGCGATGCAGGTTCTTCGCGGGGCGGCGGGTAAGCACGGCGCGGTCGACGCGGAAACGTCTTTGTATCGAACGCTTGGCGAGAAGTCTCTCGAACTCGATGATCCTGAAGAGGCGCTCGTTTGGGCGAATAAGGTTGTCGATCTTTCGCCTAAGAGCGTCGCGGGCTGGGAGTTACGCGGCAAGGCGAATCGCGAGCTCGGGGCAAAGGAAGAAGCGCTTCTCGATTTCCAGCGCGCCGCACATTTCTCTGTCGACGACCGCGATTTGCTGCTGCAGATCGCAACGTTGCAAAACGACCTTGAAGACTACGACTCTGGACTCGCGACCTGGCAGTATCTTGAGCGACTCTATCCGACGAATCATGAGCCCGCCGCCGTCTTTGCCGGTAAAGGACACGCCTATATAGGACTCGGGCTCTATGCGGACGCGGAGGCGGCGTATGAAGTTGCCGCGCGCTACGATCCGGGCGAACCGCTCTATCGCGCGAGGCTTGCGGAGACGTCGATTCTCCAGGGTAAATACGACGCTGCGCTCGCGATCTTAGATGAGACGGGCCAAGCGTTCGCGAATGACCCCGCGTGTCAGAACATCCGCAGACTTGCCAACGAGCGCATCGAGCAGATCGCTCGCGAGAGTAGCGGCGCCATTCTCTACTGATTTTAGAACCTCGCGGTTCGAATATCGATTCAACACGACCCGTTTATACCAATATTCCGACACTTTGTGGCGTAAACTCTTGAAACGGCGCCGCGTCTCTGTTTTAATATCCGGCGGGTTATTTCGTTTCTCAGTCGACGCCGGGTTGTCCTGCGCCGAAAGGGGGAGCGCCTGCCGCCGTCGGCGCAGGAATTTCGTTATGATAATATGGAGCCCATTATGTTGAAGGCGATTTTACGAACGAGCGTTGTCGCTCTGACTCTCAGCGCCATCTCAATGACGCTTGGCGTCGAGCCAAATCAGAAAACAGAACCCGAATGGCAGAAGATTGTCATTTCGACGAAATTTCACAGCGAGGGCGCCGCTTTCGGGGATTTCAATAACGACGGCGTGATGGACGTTGTCTGCGGACATTTCTGGTATGAAGGTCCCGATTTTAAGACGCGTCATCAGTTTATGGAGGGCGAGGATTACGATCCCGAACAGTACTCGAACTCCTTTGTGAACTTCGCCGACGACATTAATGGCGACGGCTGGACCGATATTATTATCTGTCCTCATCCTGGCACGGACGGTTTCTGGTACGAAAATCCGAAAGGTGAAGAGGGCTTCTGGCCGGAGCATGAATCGACGATTGAGCTCGGCAACGAGTCTCAAGCTTGGGCCGACGTCGACGGCGACGGCGCCAACGAACTCATCTTCAACCGCAACAACTGGTACGGTTACGCGAAGCCGAAAGCCGACGGTCCCTGGGATTTCATCGCGGTTTCCAATGAAGATCCCAAATATCAGCGCTATTTCCATGGCAACGGCTACGGCGATATCAACGGCGACGGCCGCGTCGATCTCCTGGAAATGGACGGTTGGTGGGAACAGCCTGAGGATCCGACCGACGTTTCTTGGAAATTCCACGAATTTAAGTTTGCCGACGCCGCTTCCAATATCATCGTCGCGGACTTTAACGGCGACGGCCTCAACGACGTCTGGACCGCATGGCACTGCCATCTCTACGGACTCGTTTGCTGGATTCAGAAGCGTTCCGCCGACGGCGAAATCAGCTTTGATCCGATCTGGTTAATCCCCACCGAACCGAGCGACGATTTCTTCCCGAAGGTTAGCCAACTCCACTCCTTTGCGCTCGCTGACGTCAACGGCGACGGAGTCGTCGACGTTGTCACTGGCAAACGCTGGTGGGCGCATGGTTCCCAGGGCGACGTCGACCCGAACGCCCCCGCCATTTTGATGTGGTGGGAGACGAAGCGCGGCGACGACGGCGCTGTTTCCTTCATTCCGCATATCATCGACGATGAGTCCGGGGTCGGCACGCAAGTTGTCGCGCAAGATATCAACGGCGACGGTACGCCCGACATTCTTGTCGGAAACAAACGCGGGTGCTTCCTCCACCTTAGCAAATGACAGACCTTATTTTCGCGCGCGACGCCGCGTCTTGACGCCGGCGGAGCGCGTTGACGCAATCATTTTAAAATCACAAACGTAGCGGACTATCTATGACTAATCTCCTTTTTGCCGCGGTAGAAATGGGAACGGCGGACGTCGTTGTCTTCTTCCTGTTCCTTGCCGTCGTCGTTTTTGTCGCGTTTGGCATGAGCATCAATTCTGGCCGCGACAGCGAATCGTACTTCCTTGCCGGTCGCGGACTCAAATGGTGGCTGATCGGATTCTCACTTATCGCGGCAAATATCTCTGCGGAACAATTCGTCGGGATGTCCGGTCAGGGCGCCGACTATATCGGACTTGCCGTTGCAAGCTACGAATGGATCGCGGCGGTTTCCCTTGTCATCGTCGCGTTCTTCTTCTTGCCGAAGTTCCTTAAAGCCGGAATCTACACGATTCCTCAGTACCTTGAGACGCGGTATAACCGCAGCGCGCGCACCGTCATGTCGATCTTCATGATGATCATGCTCGTCGCCGTTAATATCACCGTTGTTACGTACGCCGGCGCAAAGGCCTACTCGGTCTTCTTCGAAGGAATGACCCTTAAGAATATCAATCTCAGCTTCATAGGAATTAACGAGATTACCCTTAATCTCCAATTCTTCTGCTGGCTGATTGGTATTTTCGCCGCGATGTATATTTTCGCGGGCGGTCTCAAAGCGTGCGCGTGGGCGGACCTCCTTCAGGGTTCCGCGCTGATCGTCGCAGGCTGTATCGTTCTTTACTTCTCGATGCAGCGCCTGAAGATCGCCGACCCTGATCTGCTCGTCTCGAGTATTGTACCGGACAGTACCTCAGAGGAGTTTGCGACCGCCGTTCAAGGATTGCCAGCGGACGCGTGGGGGCGATTTAACATGCTCAACGCGTCGAAGCTGCGCATGAACCTTCCGTCTTGGGACCTCGTTATTCCCGTGACGGCGCTCATCATCGGGATCTGGATCCCGAACCTCTATTACTGGGGTCTCAACCAGTACATCATCCAGCGTACCCTTGGTTCCAAGAGCCTTGGCGAAGGTCAGAAAGGTCTTGTTTTCGCCGCGTTCATGAAGCTTTTGATCCCGTTCATCGTGATTTTCCCAGGTATGATCGCGTTCAACCTGTTTCATAACGACATGAATAAATCGGCGCTCGCTCAATCCGCTTCGGAACTTGCGCGTTTCGAAGAGGCGTCGCAAGGCGAGCCGGATCTATCGAAACCTCTTTTCCACTTCAATCGCAGTTACGTTTCCTACGCGCCTGAGAGCGCACGAGCGATGTTCGAGTACGACGCGCAGGCGCTCGGCTTCGACGCTGAGAAAATCATTCAGTCAGTCGACCGTGAAGGCATGGAGATCGAAGACAAGTATTTCCTCGCTCTCACTCAGCTTAAGAAAATGGCGCCGGAAAAGGTCAAGTTTGGCGATAAAGACGTTATGATCAGCGGTTACGACACCGACGAAGCTTTCCCGCTCCTGATGGGTAAAGTCATTCCGAAGGGCGGTTTCAAGGGCTTTATGCTCGCGGCGCTCCTCGGCGCGATCATCAGTTCGGTCGCCGCGATGCTCAACGCCGCTTCGACCATTTTCACGATGGATATCTATGACGAATACCTGCTCCCGAAGAAAGTCGAAGGTCAGAAACGTCAGGCGAAGCTCGTCCTTGTCGGTCGTCTCGCCGTCGTTGCCTTCGTGCTCATCGGCTGTCTGGTCGCTCCGATTTGGGCCGATCCGAAGTACGGGGGCGTTTTCAAGGCGATTCAGGAATTCCAGGGTTATATTTCGCCCGGTATCTTCGCCGCGTTTGTCGTCGGTTTCTGGATGAAGAAGGCGCCGAATTACTACGGCGTTGTCGCGCTCGTCGGATGCCCGGTCCTCTACTTCCTGCTCGCTAAATTCGTTCCGGAGCTTGACTTCCTCAACCGAATGGCGGCGGTTTTCGGCATCCTCGTCGTCCTCGCTTACGTCATGAGCCTCGTCACGCCGCGTAAGACCGCGTTCGTGCAGCCAGTGCCCGCGTACCCCACCGACGCCGAGCTTCAGGCCGAAATCGAAACCGCGCTCGCCGCCGAAGGCGTCTCTGACGAGCAGCGCGAGCTACTTGAGTACAACCGCAAGCACAGCATGACCGCCGAAAGATGGGAAGCGTTCCTTAAGGATTCCAAGGGCGCCAAGATCTGCGGTATCGTCGTGGTGGTGGTGACAATCCTCCTCTACATCAAGTATTGGGCGTGAGTCTCGCGTTGACGTTGTTATTCTCTAATAACTGACAAACGCAGGTTCGTTTCGGCGAGCCTGCGTTTTTTTATTTCTCGCCGGTCCAATAAAAAAACCGCTCCAACGAAAGATTGGGGCGGTTTTTCCAATTCAAGCGCTTGTCGATTCGATTCGCGCGCCTGGCCGTCGGTCGAAGAGGGTATGAGAATATTCAGCGCGCAGGGGCGCAAAGGGGAAAGAAACGCGGATTCGGCGACTAGATTCTTGGAACGTCGATCGAGCGGACGAGCGAGGTAAGAATTTCGTCGACGTCGCGTCCTTCAATTTCGGCTTCCGGCGACATCACGACGCGATGGCGCAACGTGGGCAGCACGATTCTCGCAACGTCGTCGGGGGTCGCGAAGGCGCGTCCCTGGAAGATGGCGAGGGTTCGCGCTCCTTGAGTGAGCGCGAGTCCGGCGCGAGTCGAGGCGCCGAACGCGAGACGCGGAAAATGTCGCGTTGCGCGCGCAATCTTGTTGATATAATCGAAGAGTTGAGGCGCGATGTAAACGTCGTTGACGATCTTGCGGAGTTTGACGATTTCTTCCGCGCTCAGGACCGGCTGAACGTCGGCAAGCTTTTCCTTGAAGTTGACGTTTTTACCATGCTCGGCGAGGATTTTGAGCTCCTCTTCTTCTGAAGGATAGTTCGCGACAATTTTGAACATGAAGCGGTCGATTTGCGCTTCCGGGAGACGATAGGTACCCTCCGATTCGATCGGGTTTTGCGTCGCAATGACGAAGAAGGGGGAAGGAAGCGCGTGAGTTTCACCGTCGACGGTCGCGGCGCCTTCCTGCATCGCTTCAAGGAGCGCGGCGTGGGTCTTGGCGGGCGCGCGGTTGATTTCATCGGCAAGAAGGACCTGACTGAAGACGGGGCCGGGTCGGAATCGAAATTCCTGCGTCTTCACGTTGAAGATCGGGGCGCCGACAACGTCGGAAGGCATCAGGTCTGGTGTGAACTGAATACGTCCAAATTCGCAACCGAGAGCGCGTCCGAGAGCGGAGGCAAAGAGCGTTTTACCGAGTCCCGGGACGCTTTCGACGAGCACGTGGCCCCCCGAGAAGAGCGCGACAAGCGCCCCGAGCATGAGTTCCGGCTGACCGACGAAGACTTTGGAAAGCTCGCGCTGAACGGAGGCGTAGATTTCCGCAAAGCGTCGCTGCGTTTCGGCGGGAATCGTCTCTTGCATGACATGTTGCGCGGAGAAGGCGGAGGAACCGTGCGCCGTCGTGCCAGAATCGGCGCTCCCTTCTTCGCCGGCGTTCGTCGATTGTTCAGGCTGAGACGGCGGAACTGCGGAGTTTTTATCAAATTCGTTCATGAGTTGACCTTTTTCTTTCCTGAGTCGGAGAACCGAAAGCGCAACGTCGCGCAACGCGCGTCATAGACGTCGACGTCTCAATATCATAAGTATACCAACTTTCTTGCGCGTGCGGCGGATAAGTGCGATTTTTTGAAATATCGTCGCCGTTTCTTGACGCGGTCGGGTTGCGATTCTATATTTAGAAGAGCGGCGTCGGGGGGTTGCACGCCGCGCGCGCTTTAACCTGCGGAAAACTATGATGAAAACGCGTCAAATGGTCTGGAGAATGGGGGCGGCGTTCCTTATTGTCGCGTCCTGCGCGCTCGGGGCCGACGAGGACGCGCTGCCCGACCTTGATATGGATTGGCTCGCGACAGGTTCGATTGGCGACGATTCGTCGCCCTGGAGCGGGATAACGCCCGTGGGGCGCGTCACACGCGTCGACGGAGAATATATCGAATCGGAAGACCGTGTCGCCGGTACGCGAGAACGTCGCGAACGCGCGCCGGGCGTCGCGATTCTGCTCAAGCTGCATGGCGCTCGGGAGGACGCGGCGGCTCTTTGCGCGGAGGTTCGTCGAACGCGTCGCGCGCGCGACCATCTCTGGCTCGGCAACGGGGACGAGTTTCCCTGCGAATTTTTTGAACTCAACAAACGTTTTGCGCGCCTCCGCGCGTTTGACGTCGACCTGACAATTCCGAGGGGTAGGGTCGCGGCGATTCGCTTTCGCGACGAGCCGGAAAACTTAAAGAACGAAGGGCGCCGTAACGTTGCGCCAAAGATTGATTAACAAATTTTTTGAGACGCAAACGCGTCGGGAGTCGCCCGATGGTCAGTTTTTTTCAGGATCCGACGCTCATGCTCCTGGTAAGCTTGGTCGTCGTGGTGGGCTCGATCGTATGGTTGCGCACGGGAGCGTTCTTTGCGCTGCTCCTCGGCGGACTAACGGTCAGCTTCTGGAGCGCGCTCGCGCAGGGAGAAGCGGTCAACGCCGCCAACGTCGTAACGAAAGTCAGCCAGGCGTTCGGGACAACTGCCGGCAATATCGGACTCCTGATCGTTTTTGGAACGACGATCGGCAAATGCATGGCGGATAACGGCTCTTCCGACCGAATCATACTCGCCTGTCGGCGATTCTTTGGAGAGAAGCGAGTTCCCGCGGCGCTCGCGGGGGGCGCGTTCGTTCTGTCGATTCCCGTCTTCTATGACGCGACCTTCTATCTACTCCTACCCCTTGCTAAATCGATTTATCGCTCCGTCAAGAAGAATTACGTTCTGTATCTACTCTGCGTTGGGCTTGGCGCGACGATCTCGCACACGGTGATTCCTCCGACGCCAGGTCCGATCGCCGTCGCGGAGACGCTTGGGGTCCCCCTTGCGACGTCCCTTTGCATCGGGCTTGCCGTCGGCGTTTGCCTTTTCCCGGTCACGCTCTTAATTGCGTGGTTCCTCAATCGGCGTCTGCCGAATCCGAAGATCGATCCGAGCGCGCTGGAACTCGACAATATTGAGACGCCGAGCGAGATGGCGCGCGCGTCGAACGCGCTCGATGAGGCGACGCTTCCGCCCCTTTCCGTCTCCCTTGCGCCGATCGTGCTACCGGTGATCTTCATAGCGGGCGCGTCGGTCCTCAAGACGCTCTTTGCCGCCTCCGAGTCCGTCGCGCCGATTCCTGGTTGGCTTCAGACGCTCTTCTTCCTCGGCGATCCGAACGTCGCGCTCGGGATCGCTGCGCTCATCGCTTGCCTGACGACGCTCTTTTCGAAGGCGCGGCCCGTCGCGCGATCGGGACTCGAACGCATGCTGAACGCGGCGGTTTCCAACGCGGGTACGATTATACTTATCACGGCGGCGGGCGGCGCGTACGGGGCGACGCTTCGCGCGTCGGGAATCGGGGAACGAATCCAAGAGCTCTTCAGCGCGATGGGCGGTCTTTCGGGCGCAACGGCGCTGACGCTCGCCTTCCTTTCGACGGCGCTCCTCAAGACGGCGCAGGGTTCGAGTACAACGGCGATGATCACGTCGGCGTCGATTTTTGCGTCGATGGAGTTCACGAGCGAGACGCTCGGATGCAGCCTCGGATATCTTGGCGCGGCAATCGGCGTCGGATCCTCCGTTGCGAGCTGGATGAACGATAGCGGCTTCTGCATTTTCTCAAGGTCGTCCGGAATCGCTGAAATCGACTGCCTTAAGACCTGGACCGTCGGCACGGGCCTGTTAGGCTGCTGCGGCTGGGTCGTCGTGTTGATTCTGAGCCAATTCCTTCCCATGGTCTGACGGCGCGTTTTGTCGGAAGGTAAGATAAAAAAAGGCGGATCCTCGAAAGGATTCGCCTTTTCTTTTTGGGGAGAAGCAGATCATCTCGACCCGCTGACATTGAAGGTGAAGACTTCGTTGACGTCGTTCGGATCCTCGCTTACAGGGAACGCGAAGTCGAGCGCGAGCGGGGCGGGGCCAAGCATCGGGATCTGGAATCTCAGTCCGAATCCCGGCGCGACGCGGTATCGGCCCCACTTCTTGAGGCTTTCGGCGACCACGCCCGAGTCGACGAAGAATGCGACCTGGAATTCGTCGCCGCCGGAGACGGGGACGAAGAATTCAACGGTGTTATAGAACTCAAAGTTGCCGCCGACGCCGAAGTTCGTCGTCTGGAAACGCGGGGTGACCTCGCGGTATGCGAATCCGCGGAGATTCTGCGAACCGCCGCCGTAGTAGCGTTCATAGATCGGAGTGTCGTCGCCGGTCCATCCGAAATGGCTCGAGAGTCCGAGGACCCAGCGTCCGGTGCCGTCGACGCGCTTATGAACCGTCTTGTAGTAACGACCGTCGAGCGTGACGCGCGGGAAGTTGTAGTCTCCGAGTCCGACTTCGCCGGTCCCCTTGAGGAAGTAGCCCGCCGAAGGGGAATACGGATGGTTGCGCGTATCGTACGCGGCGGTGAGCCCGACCGTGTACATTCTATTCGTTCCGACGGCCTCGTTGAGGTCCGGCACGAATCCGACGGCGGGGTCCTTAATTCTAACGTTGTAAATACCGCCGTTGAGCGTTGTGCTGAAGCGCGGAGTCCATTGACGACCGACGCGGACCTCGCCGCCGTACCGTGATTCAAACCATTCGTCGAAGGAATGTTCGCCGTAGAGGCCCGTCACGCCGAAGAGGTTCTTCGTATTGAAGACGTAGGGGACGTCCCATGAGACGCGGTAGCTCTGAACGTTCGTACCGGGGCTCGCCTGGAGGCTGAAGATCTGACCGCCGCCTCGGAACGCGTCCTTCCAACCGTCCAGGGTGAAGAGGTCGGTCGGCGGACGGAACAGATTGAAGTTGCGTTCCGTGAAGCTGACGTTTCCAACGAGTCCGTAGTCCGAGTTCACGCCGATCGACGCCTGGAACATTCCTGTGCGCCCTTCCTGGACCTTGACGAGGACGTCGCCGTCGTAGATTTCGTCTGTGTCGGGAGTGACGGGGTCAAGGATATCTTTTCCAATCGACCCGTAAACTCCGTCGGAGAATCCGGGCGCGGAATCGACGCCGCTCGCGTAGGAGCTTGTAGAGCCCGAGTAGGCGCCGTACTGATCGTAGTTCTCCGGGGCGTTGAGGAGATTCGCCGATTCGCCGTTCGCATAGTCGAGATCGTCGGTGAACTGGGAACCTTTCTTCGAGGCGTCGTACGGCTGGTAGCCGCCGGTCGAGACGGTCGGCGCCTGCGTCGTCGTCGAAGAGAAGCCGCTGGGAACCTGGCGCGTCTGGGCGCGCACGAGCGATCCATTCCGCACAACTCGTTGCGGGGGCGCGACGTTGCTCTTTTGGGGCGGCGCGGTCGCCGAGCTCGCGTCGCTCGGGCCGTAGGAGAGGTAGCTCGTCCTGGCGCCGGACGCGTTTTTCAATTGCGTACGAGACTGCGCGCGCTCTTTCGCTTCCTCGTAGGGAACGTAGGAGGCGGCGTAGTTGGGCGCCGCAGGGGCGTTTTGAGCGCGCGGCGCGGCGCTGCGGAGATTCTGGTCCCTATAAACCGACGTCTGGCTGTCAGGGCTCTGACCGCGAGTCGTTTCCGACGGTCGATCGCCGACCCTTTGCGAGTCCTTCTCTTCCGAGGAATCGCGAACGACTTCCGCGCGTCCGGTCTCGTCGAGTCGGTAGCTTTTCGTTTCGTCGGGAATGACGGCGATCTCCGGGAGCTGTCCTTCAGAAGGCTTGTCGTTGAAATATCCAGATTGACGCAAGGTGTTCTCGCTCATTCGGATCTTCTTGCCGTTCAGGAGCTCGCCGGGGGTAATGTCGATCATATTGAGCACGACGGACGTCATCGTTCGGGACTCGGAGCCAACGTAATCGACAATGACGTCGCGAACGCGATATCGGTGGTCTTCTTCAATGTCGTAACGAATGTCGATAACGCCAACCTCGTCCGTGAAGATCTGGTTCGGGGTGATGTCGGCGCGGACGTATCCGAGATCCTGATACTTGTAGCGCAACGCGATACGGTCGGCTTCAATTTCGTCAAAACGATAGTATGAGCCGCGCTTCACTTTGAGCTGTTTCTCCAATTCTTCATCCGAAACAACGCGGTTTCCGTTGAAGTGGAAGTTTCTAATCTTGTAACGAGGACCTTCGTCGATAATGTATCGCACGGAGACCCAGGAGTTGTCTTTCCCTAGGACTCCGAACCATTTGCTCTCTTCATATTCGCGGTCGATGCGCGCGTCGAAATATCCGAGGTGACGGTAATATGCCAACAGTTTTTCAACGTCTGCGTCGAGTCGATCGCGCGTAAAGGTTCCGCCGATGAAGTAGAAGACGCCGGGCTTGACCGAGATCAAGCTGTTCAGACGCGCGCTGCTCACGATCGAGTTGCCCGTGAATTTCGTACGAAGAACTCGCTGCTTGACTCCTTCGTCGATGAGGTAGACGACGCCAACGTCCTCGGGACGGTCTCCGCGAAGAATTTCGACGTACGGTTCGGCGTAGTCTTTACTCTTGTAGAATTCGATGATACGGAGACGTCCGTTTTCGACTTCGTAGGGATCCATCCGCGATTCGCCGGGTCGCAACGCGAGTTCTTCGAGGATGTCGTGCTTGGAGATTTTACGGTTCCCGACGACTTTGATGTAACGCATCATCCGCCGCGGCGTCAGATCGAAGTTGACGATGATCTCGTCCGGCCTATCGGGGGTGCGCGAGGTCGAGACGACGACGTCGACAAATTGTTTTGTCTGCAGGAGCGCGCGTTTATCTTCCTCAAGACGCTGCTGGCTGAACTTGGCGCCGATGCGCGTTTTGATGATCTTGTTAAACTGCTGCGCGGTCATTTCGAGACCGGAAATGCGAATATCGGCGACGGTAAGTTCTTTGAGCTCCGCCTCGGAAAGGGGCTCTGTTTCGAGATCCCAGAGTTCTTCTTCGCGCTGGGGAATCGCCTCTTTCTGAACCGGACGCGGCGTCACGCGGTACGATTCGCGGAACGGCTCGTCCTCGCCATTGAGGACGACGTGGTCTTCTTCCGGCTCGACGAAGAGATCGATCGGTTTGTACGGTTCGCCGTTGGCGTCGGCGATAACGTTTTCCTGGGGACGCTCGGCGACGAGAACCGGCGCGTTCAGGTCGACGCCACTCTCGTACGTCGCGGTCGCGCTGAGCGCGACAGGGTACGGAGCGGCGGTTGCGGACGCTTCAACGTCGGGCGTTTCAAGGAATGCGGAAAGATTTGGAGTTTCGGGGAAAGGCGCGTCGAAAGCCATGTCGTCCGGCTCAGTGAGCGACGGCGCGTCGACGGTCGGGAATTCGCCAAGAATCGCGTTCGAGGCGGAAGGATCGTCTCCGATCGGATCCGTCGCCGTATTGGAAAGGAGTTCGTCGAGGCCGGAGTTGACGTAGGGGGTCGACGCGTAGAGGGGCGGGCTCGCGGGCGCGATAGATTCGAAGAAGGGTTGCTGGGCAGCGGGAGCGGTTTGGGCGGACGCGTTGACGTCGATTGTCGGATTCGCGACCGAGCGCTCGTTACCCAAGACGGGGGTTGCCGAAGGGAACGCGTCTGGAAGGTCGACGACGGCGGTCTCCGCGGAGTTTGCGGGAATATTCACAGCGTCGTGCGTCGGGACGTCGGTAGGTTCGGCGACCTGGTAGCCGGCAAAGCCTTGAGCGCTTTGATTCGGCTCGATATACCCTTCGCCGAGTTGATAATCGGCAAAGCCGGCGGTCTGCCTGATCGGATTCAGGGTCTGAGCGGGCGCGTCGTAGCGCGCGGTTGCAACGCCCGAGGGCGCAACGCGAGAGGACTGATCCTTTCGATTCGGTTCGGCATGACCGGTTTGACGA
Source organism: Thermoguttaceae bacterium (assembly GCA_050949645.1). Classification (GTDB taxonomy): domain Bacteria; phylum Planctomycetota; class Planctomycetia; order Pirellulales; family Thermoguttaceae; genus RUG369. Next base: position 1,883,650 of record JBMNGC010000001.1, on the reverse strand, counting down.
ATCGGAGACGCCGTTGCGGCGACGCGATTCTTCTGGCTCTGGTTCGCGGCGGGCGCGAGGGGTTGCGTCTTCGTACGACCGTTCTCGTAGGTGATGACTCGAGGACCCGTATTGACGGACGATCCTTCGGGTTTTCTCGCAAGCGCCATATCTGGCAGCCATAGGTCGTCCTCGTCGAGGGGAATGTCGCCGCCGTCGGGATTGTCAAGATAATCTTTGCTCAGCGTGCGAATCGCGTCGAAATCGCGAAGAGAAGTTCCGGTCGCCTCCTCAGGCGAAAGGACTTTCGAGGTTTGAGCAAAGGCGTTTTCTGCAGTCATGGCAAGGACGCATAGTAGAACCGTGACGACAGAAATGGTCGATGCGAGCGCGCAATGCTCGAATTTCCCCATGAAAAAGCGACTTCCTGTCGTCTTGAAGCTCGCGTTACGGCCAACCTGGACGTCTCCAACGAGCCTGTTGTCTGCTGAAAAAAGCATTCTTGTCGAACCTTTGTTTAAGACGCATTGCGTCTGTTAAAACAACGTCTTCGCCTATCTCTTTTTAAATCATCGCGTTTCTACGCGGCGCTGGCGCTTTTCGACGGCGTCCGTGCCGCCAAAACCGCAACCTAAGATGCGTGGACGGAGGCAGGGTACAAAATAACGACCGAAAGGACAAGTGGAATTTCAAAAAAACATGACGTAACGTCGGCAGAGAATAATAAATAGAAACGCCGCCGCTTCGATCGAGGTCGTAGCGGCGGCGTGCGTTTTTATGAAACTGTGCTAGAGAACGTTATTTTGGCGCTTCCTGGCGATCGGCCTGCGGAACGTATTGGGGCATGACCTTGTCGGCGTAGATCGGCTCAAATTGCGTGAGACGCTGACGACCGTTGAGCATCGGAAGCGTGAGCATGTCTGCGCCAATAAGCGGCTTAAGGTAGCGCAGGAATTCGTCGGAGACGTCGTTGCCGCTAGGAAGAATCCATTCCGCCGGGAAGGTTCGTTCGCTGTTGGCGACCTCGGAGAGTGGCGCCTTGTCGTAGCGAACGTTGTAGATGATTCCCGGTTCGCGCAGAATCGTGGACATGTATCCGCCCTGGTTCGTCGCGGCGAGCTCGACCGCTTTTTGACCGAGGCGATAGGCTTCGTCGAGGTCGACGGGCGAGGCGTAGCCCATCGAATGGCGCTGGTCCGTTCCGGGGATGTTGCCTCGCGCGGCGCCGCGAGCCGCGAGTCCTACGGAGTTGAGGTAGTTGACGACCGTCTGTCCAACGGTGCTCTTGCTTGCGCCAAATTGCGTGTGACCGAAGGAATCTTTGACGGCGCCGATGTCGCCGACGTTAAATCCTTCGCTTACCACGACGACGCAGCGACCCGCCTGCTTGAGCGTTTCGTTGACTTGTTCCGCGAGCTGTTCGAGGGAGCAGGGTGATTCCGCAAGGTAAATGAGGATCGGATTCTCGCGTTTCGGGTCCGCCATCCGCGCTGCGGCGGGGATAAATCCAATTTTGCGCCCCATCGCCTGGAGGACAAGAACCGGATCCGCCGGGCAAGAGCCCTTATTTTCTTCGTTCGCGTATTGGACCATATGCGTCCAGTATTTAGCGGTGGACGCGTAGCCCGGCGTGTGGTCGATGAGTTTGAACTCAGCGTCGCCGATATCGTTGTCGATCGTCTTCGGGACGCCGACCGCCTGGAGCTCGAGGCCATGTTTGGCGGCCAAGATCGCGATTTTATTGGCGGTGTCCATCGAGTCGTTGCCGCCATTATAGAGGAAGTAGCCAACGTTATGCGCTTTGAAGACTTCGACGACGCGTTCGAAGTCTTCTTCTTGCCAGGACTTGAGCTTATAACGACATGTCCCGATGGCGCCGGCGACGGGAGTGTAGCGCAACAGCGCGATTTCCTCTTCCGGCTGCGCGGTGAGATCGAGGAGCTCTTCCTTCAGAACGCCTTCGATACCATGGCAGGCGCCGTAGACCGTTCCGATATTGTCAAATTCGCGCGACGCGTCAATCACGCCGCGGAGACTGCTGTTGATAACGCATGTCGGTCCGCCGCTCTGGGCGACAACGAGGTTTTTGCGCTGTGTCATATCGATTTTCCTTCGATTGGTTAAGAGCGTACGCGCCTGGATGCGGGGCGAAATAACGTTTGAGACGCCTCGAAAACGCCTGTTGCGCGTAGAAATAATGTAGCGCTTTTTGAGAAAAATGCAATTGAGAGGACTCCGTCGTCAAATCCTGAGCGTTTTTATTATGCGCGTATTGAGCGTGACGCGTCGTAATTCGCGAACGCCGCGCGCTCGGCGCTCTTGGGGTTAAAATATTGTGGCGCTCGACTCCTTAAATTTTGCAATTCCTGAATTCCAGCATGGCGTTATCATCGGCGCTTTTGGCAAAATACAACTTTTCGCCCCCTTTTCCCTTGCTTTTTGACGTCGCTCGGTTTAGAATTGCGGCGGTAAGGCAAGGAAGGTCGAGTATGCAGGATGCGTTATATTAGAGTTTCAGGAAGGCAATTCTTATTACGTTAAGTTAAAGCTTTTCATGAGTAACGCGCGGTCATTATTCGAACTTGTTTATTTTGACTCGTCAAATCAGAATTGTCCTTGTTTAGCCGCTTTCCAGGTCTAACTATTTTTACAAATTTTTTGGGTTTAAAATAGTTGCTCGATGGTAACCCATTGAGCTATAAAGAGAACGGAAAAATATTTTGATATTGACTATGACGTTAAAATCGATATAATCGGCTTGACTAGTAATTCAGATAAACAAGGGAAGATTTGTCGGTTGCAGCGACCGCGCGAATCTTTTTTGCGCTAAGGCGCGATCCCTTGTCCTGAATTCCATTATTTTCAGCGCGGCCTTCGGCGTTCTATCGGAACGAGACGGAGCGGCGCGTACGACGGAAACCGGCTTCGTCGAGATTATATCATATTCGGTTGGGAGCACACGTATGGCGTTTAAGACAGTATTCACAACGGGCGAGGCGGCGAAGATTTGTAAGGTCAGTCAGCAAACGATTATTCGCTGTTTTGACTCTGGCGCGCTTAAGGGCTTCCATGTTCCCGGAAGCCGATTCCGACGCATTCCGCGCGAATCTCTTCTTACGTTCATGAAGGAAAATAAGATTCCAACCGACGCGCTCGACAGCGGTAAGCGTAAGGTTCTTATTGTCGACGACAACGCTGAACTCGTCGACATTATCGCCAGGGCGCTCCAGGCGGACGGGCGTTTTGAAACGAAGTCCGCCAACAATGGTTTCGTCGCGGGCATGCTCGTTCGCGAATATCGACCCGACCTCATTATCCTCGACGTCATGCTGCCCGACATCAATGGCCGCGACGTTTGCGTGCTCGTTCACAACGACAAGTCGCTTAAGACGGTCAAGATTATCTGCGTTTCAGGTCAGGTTGAAGAAGACAAAGTTGACGAGCTCATCAAGGCTGGCGCCAACGAATTTCTGGCGAAGCCTTTCGATACGGATAAGCTCATCGAGCGAGTCTGTCACCAGCTCGACGTCGAACCTCGCCTCGGGGGTTCTGCTCGATAAGCTGAGCGTTCAACGTTTCCCAAGACGATTAACTAGCCGGAGAAGCGCGGTTCGACTGTAACCGCGCCTTTTCATCCGCTTTTGACGAACTTATGCGTCGCCCCGGAACGCCAGACGGCGTTTTTTTTGTCTGAACCTGCGTTGAAACAGATAAAATATGGAAAATAAAGAGTTTCCCGATTCAGCCGAAGAAAAATCTGATTCGTTCGACGCTGCGTTTGAAAAACGTCTCTTTGACGCCATGGCGGAGTTTGCGGCCGGCGTCGGGCATGAACTGAACAATCCTCTTGCCGTTATCCGCGGTCATGCGCAGATGCTTCTCCATGACGAGACTCACCCCGACAGGCGTCATTCTCTGACGTCGATAATCGAGCAGACGCGCCTCGCATACGAGATGATCGTGTCGGTCCGCGCCTTTGCGCGACCCCCTGAACTTGATTTCTGCGAAATTTCGGCGCTGAAATTCTTCGACGAATGGACGGAGCGCGAGAAGAATCGGCGCGAGGCCGTCAATATCGCCTTTTTTATCGAAGCGTCGGAAAGCTTGAAGGATTGTTCCTTCACGAGCGACGAAGCTGCGCTCGCAACGATTCTCGATTCGTTCGGCAAGAATGCGGCCGACGCGTTGCGCTTTAAGGCGCTTGAGCGACGACTCGCCGGCGGCGGCGACGAGACTCCAATCGGTTCTGTCCGGCTTTTCGCGACCCTTGACGAATCCGCCGAGCCTAGACTGATCTTTGGAATCGAAGACGACGGCGCGGGAATCACTCCTGAATCGCGCGCTTTGGCGTTCTCGCCCTTTTATTCCGGAAGACAGGCGGGTAGAGGACTCGGCGTCGGACTCTCGAGAGCGAGACGACTCGCAGACAAACTGGGCGCGCGACTCCTGTGCGAGGACGCTAAGACTTTTCCTACAGGCTGCCGATGGAGCCTTGAGCTTTCTTTAAACTAAGCGCGTCAAAAGATATCGAACACGCGCGAACTACTTGTGAAGATAGAGCGAACTGACGACGATATGTCTGCGCGTCTTGCCGTCGACGGTCACCGAACCGGCGGCGCCCTTAACGACAACCTTCTGACCGACGAATTTGTCGAACGAAACGTTCTTGCCGGGGTCAAGGTAAGCGACGACGTTGAAGGCGTCGTCCTCTTTGCTGAGCAGCGCGTATCTCGGCGCGCCGTCGGCGACGGCCGAGAGTTCGACGAGCGTCCCTGAGAAGTCGGCGACGTCGAAGGAACGCGAGACGATAGGCGCAAAGGCGCTCGCAGGGCGAATTCTGGACGATTCATCTTGCGATTCTTCGGCGGAGGTCGGAAGAATCGTCGATTGTTCGGGAGTCTGCGTTTCGTTCGTTACGGCCTGCCAGTTTGTCTGTGGGGCGGCGGTCGCCTTCGTTGAATTCGTTTGCCGCGCGTCGACGGCGACTCGAGGATCCTGGAAGACGAGCGCGCCCTGTTGCGTTGGAGACGGTTGGTCGTTCCTTTGCGCAAGCTCGCTTCGCAGCGGCCCCGGCGTCAGCTTGGAACTGACGCTCGATTTCGCCGCCTTGCCGTTCGGGGCGAACGTGTAATTTTGCGGGGGAACGATCGGGGTCGGGCCTGGATTTCGCGCAAAGCCCGGCAGATGAGTGAGACTCGATTCCATGCGCGAAATTCGAGACTTCGAGCCGGTTCCGTCTGCGTTCTTGGTCGAGCGACGGAACGGATTATTCGAGCTTGAGAACGCAAAGCCGAGTCGCTGTTTCGACCCGCGTTCCGACCCGTCGTCTACGATCGTCGCGCCCATGACGTATTGACCGTCGATTGTCGTCGGAGTCCCGACGATCTGGCCGTCGACAACTCGCAGTCCTTCGATAACCTGTCCCTGTTCGTCGAAGACCATATCCGTAAGATACGGGTCGTCAGCGAGATACTGGTTGTTCTGGATTTCCGGAGCGTAGAGCTGCCCTTGCGCGAATCGCGCCTGCGGCGGAACGCCTTCCATATATCGGGCGTCCGCGTACGGATTGTTCGCGACCATGACGTTGGGCGGTAGCGTCGGGTAATTGGACCTTGAGCCGCCATTTTGCATACGGATCTGCGTTTTTGCGACCGCGTCGAAGATCGTTTGCACGACGCGTCGCTCGTCGTCGCTCGGCGCGTGGTCGAAAAGATCTTCAGCGCGCGCTTGGAGCGAACTGAGCTCGTCGTTTGTCGGCGCGCTTTTCTGAAACGTCAAGGACGCGTCAGTTCTAAGGCGCGCGAGTTTTCTTTGGAACGTCTGTTGGTCGTAGGCGCTCGCAGTCGCGTTCAGATCGGCCAGATTTTCGGGCCGCGCGTGGTCGTGGAAATCAAGGCCTTGGATCGGCGCGCCGGCGAGTCCGCGGAGCTCCTTAGAAGACTCCGAGTTCCCGTCGCGGAGCTCGTTAAAATGCTCGTAATATTCCGTCCGACTTGTCAATTTCGAGGGCAAGTGAGCGATTGCGCCCGTCGGGACGAGACTTGATTCGTGGATCCAGCGAAACTCGCCGCGAGGCGGCGCGATCTGATACCAGGCGGAACCGTCTTCAAGGGTCTTCTGTCCATAAAGCTTGATCTTTTGTCCGTCCTTGAGCCCAACCTGCACGATTGAACTGCTCGCGGGAGACGGACCGCCTACGCGAGACGGAACAGCCTTCTGTGAAGCGGAACGAACAATTCCGGTCGAAGGATTCGCCTCGTCGACAAACTTAGCATTAATCCATGAGAAGCTTCCCTGGGGCGGACGGATCGCGCAGAATCCGTCGGCGTTGCGGAAATAGATTTCGACTTCGTCGCCCCTCGGGAGAGTTCCCGTTTTGTAGCTTTCGTGCGACGGACTCGCCAAGATCGGCGCGGAATCAATTCCAATCGGCATCGAGAAATAGACGATTGGATCGAGCTCAGGCGCGTTTTCTGCCTGTTCCTGACCATAGAGAAGGGCGCCGCGCGAAATAGCGCCGTCGCCGGCAAATCCGCCGCCTAAAACGCAACAAGCCGCCAATCCGACCGCGCCGCAAAGGGCGCCGATCGAATTTCGACGGCTATGTTTCAACGTTTCTTTGGACATGATTTTTTCTCGGCGGCGCGCGAGCGCAGCGTGCGTGCTGTACAGACGTCGATTCTCCGAGATAACGCCTCTCTCGGTTAGAAACGACTTGTTTGTCGGGGAGTGTAACGACTGATGAACTCCGGCGCAATATCAATATTTTAGAACCCGTCCATTTTCTTGGCGCGCGCGGTCCCCCTGTCTGAACGCGATATCAAGTGTATACTTAAGAGTCGCTTTTCCTCCGTTGCGTCGGCGTTGCGACGCTGCAGAGGTTACCGAGCGTTCAGAAAAGAATGGAAGATGGAAAAGATTTCGAGATTGCTGGCGATTGAAACGACCGACGTTACGGGCAGCGTCGCGCTCTGCGAGGACGGCGAGGTCGTCGAGACGCGGCCCCTTGACCCTCGCGCGCGCAGCGCGCAGTCGCTCGCGCCGGCTCTTCGCGCGGTTTTGAATGATCGCGACTGGGCGCCAAATTCCGTCGACGTCGTCGCCGTTACGGTCGGACCGGGGTCCTTCACCGGACTGCGCGTAGGCGTGGCGACCGCCAAAATGTTTGCGTGGGCGGTTAACGCGCAAATCGTTGGCGTCGATACGCTTGACGCGATCGCCTGTTCTCTTGAGCGGCCCGAGTTGTTGAAATTAACGGAACCCTGCGTTGTCTCGGCGGGCGTCGACGCGCAGCGCGGCGACGCGGCGATCCGCAACTACTTCCTTGCGCACGACGCCGCCGGAACGCGTGCGACCGCGACGCCCCTCGACGAACGCTTTCGCATCGTCTCCCTGAAGAAATGGCTCGCCGTCGATGAGTCCGCCCTTTTTGTCGACGCGCTCGACGACGACGCTCGAGAGGAGCTCCGGCGGGCCCTTGCAGGGGTGTCCGAACGCGACGCCGATTCGATCAGAACGTTTAAAATGAAGGACGTTCTCTTTGCTGGGCCGGCGCTTCGCCGCGTTAAAAAACTCGCAGAGACGTATCCGACGGCTAAGCTCGTTCCGCAGGAAGGATGGGACCCTGAGGCTTCGAGCGTCGCGCGAGTCGCATGGCGCCGCGTTCGCGACGGTTCCTTCGACGACGTCTGGAATATTTTGCCTGTCTATTCGCGTCGCGCGGCCGCGGAAGAGAAAGCGCTGGCAAAACAACAGGCGTGCGCCGCAGCTCACAAGCCCGATAACCGTTCATGCAGTGAACGAACAGAATAATTCTCCGTCTGGACGATCATGAGATCAATGTCCGACGCTCTTAACGTCCTCGCGCGCGAGGCCGATTCGTACAACGCGTTTCTATCCGAAACGTCTCAGTTTAAACCGTTGAGGAGTTACAATGTCAGAAGTTGAAGTTTATTGGCACGAACACGCCGTTTCTCGCGAAGAGAAAGAAAAACTCAATGGGACCAAAGGTTGCATTCTTTGGTTCACCGGTCTGAGCGCCAGTGGTAAAAGCACGATCGCCAACGTTGTCGACCATAAGCTTCACGAGCTTGGCAAGCGTAGTTTCGTTCTTGACGGCGACAATGTTCGTCATGGTCTGAACGCCTCGCCGAAGATTCTCGCTGAAACGCACTCTGAAGAATTTGCCAAGCGTTTTGGACTTGGATTCTCCGCCGCCGATCGCGAAGAGAATATTCGCCGCGTCGGCGCCGTCGCGCGTCTTTTCGTGGAATCTGGAACGATCGCGATCACCGCGTTTATCAGCCCTTACCGTTCCGACCGCGACGCCGTCCGCGCGCTGAACCCGAACGATTTCTACGAAGTCCACGTCGCGACTCCCCTTGAAGTCTGCGAGCAGCGCGACCCGAAGGGACTCTATAAGAAGGCTCGCGCCGGCGAAATCAAGGGCTTTACCGGTATCGACGATCCCTACGAGGCGCCCGTCAAACCTGAACTCACCCTCGACGCGTCAACGCTTTCCGCGGATGAGCTTGCGGACCAGGTTATCGCTTTCCTCAAAGAAAAGGGCGTCATCTGAGCTCGACGACGACTTCTTTTGGCCGTTCGACGTTTCTGCGCCGAACGGCTTTTTTTGTCTGGAGATCTCCAGTTGAGCGAAGAGAGCGCGGATAGTTTTCGAACCGTTATTTACGGTCCGCTTCAAGCGCCGAGGCGCTTCCGAGGCGGCGATTGACGAAGAGTCGACGCGTTAAAGCTTGCGAAATTTTGCATCCCAGATTTATTCGAACGTTCCTCCCCGTTGATCTTAGACCCGTGGCGCCTCCTTTTTTCAATTTTGACCATGTCGTTCTTTCTTTTTACCCTGAAATCTGATATACTGAGGGGCGCGTTGTTTCGCGAATTTCGGACTTTCGACCTACGGTTTCCATAATCGACATGGAGAGACGGACGGTACGCGTCGCTCGAAGCGTGCGCGCCGGTTTTCCGCGAGGCAACGCATTCAAACTTTATATACATACCTGACGGCGTCGACGATCTGTCGACGCATATCACTGGGGGAACAATTTATGGTCGCTTTTCCGGAAATTTCCAAAGTCCAATACGAAGGACCCGACTCCAAGAATCCGCTCGCTTTCCGCTATTACAACCCTGACGAAGTTATCGCCGGGAAGAAGATGAGAGACCATCTCCGCTTCAGCTGCGCCTTCTGGCACACGATGTGTATGGATGGGTCGGACCCCTTTGGCGTCAGCACAATGTCGCGTCCCTGGGACGACGGTTCGAATTCAGTCGAGAACGCTCAGAATCGTGTTCGCGCGTTCTTTGAATTCCTTGAAAAGGCAGGCTTGGATTTCTATGCTTTCCATGACCGCGACGTCGCGCCTGAAGGCAAAACTTTCGCCGAGACGTGCAAGAATCTCGACGCGGTCGTGAAGGTCTTCAAGGAAGAATCTGAGCGCACCGGCATTAAGATGCTCTGGGGCACCGCGAATCTCTTCACGAATCCCCGCTTTATGCACGGCGCGGCGACGAGCTGCAACGCGACGACGTTCGCTTACGCCGCCGCTCAGGTTAAGAAGGCGCTTGAGGTTTCGAAGGAGCTTGACGCCGCCGGGTACACCTTCTGGGGCGGTCGCGAAGGCTATCAGTGCCTGTGGAACACCGACATGAAGCGTGAACTCGACCATCTCGCCGCATTCATGCACATGGCGGTCGATTATGCAAAAGAGATCGGTTTCAAAGGGCAGTTCTACTTTGAACCGAAACCGAAGGAGCCGACGAAGCACCAGTATGACTTCGACGTCGCTACGTGCATTAACTTCCTGCGCGCCTACGGTCTCGAGAACGACGTCAAGATGAACATTGAGACGAACCACGCGACGCTCGCGGGCCACAACGTCGAGCACGAGATGGAAGTCGCCGGCAGCCAGGGCTTCCTCGGTTCGGTCGACGCGAATACGGGCGACATGCTCCTCGGATGGGACACGGACCAGTTCCCGACGAACGTCTACGAAACGACGAAGATGGCGCTCATTCTTCTCAAGTACGGCGGCTTCACGACGGGCGGTTTCAACTTCGACGCGAAAGTTCGTCGCGAGAGCTTCGAGCCGATCGATCTCTTCTACGCTCACGTCGGAGGAATGGACGCGTTTGCCAAGGGTTTGCGCAACGCGGTCGCGATTCGTGAGGACGGCGTCCTCGAGCGAATGCTCAAGGAACGCTACGCGTCCTGGGATTCGGGAATTGGCGCCGAGATCGAAGCGGGTAAGCACGACTTCAAGTCCCTCTACGATTACATGATCGAGAAGGGCGAGGCCGATCCGTGCACGAGCGGTCGTCAGGAGCTTATTGAGAACATTTTCAATCGCTTTATGTTCTAATGGCGCGCCGGTCGCCTCTCCTGCGCGACCGCGCTTAAATCATGCTCCCGTTGGCGCGTCCGTTGCATCGACGGGAGTCTGTTTCACATTGGCGTCGACGTGGGAAGCGTCGTTCGTATTCAAACGATTGCGGGGCCATTATGTCGTCTATTATCGACCCTCATGGGGAAAATCGAGACGCGGAATTTCCAGAGCGCGACGAGCAGCCCTCGTCGGAATTTCTGGCGCCGCGCGAACGCGACGACACGTCGATTTCGATTCCCGTTGTCGACGAGTCGGACGATGAAAGCGCAAATGCGGACGTTGATTCCGACGCTCAAAACGAGCCGGAAGCTCCAACGTTCGACGACGGCGCCGGGCGCCAGTCCACAACGATTGAGATGGACGTTCATCCGACGATCGATCTCGGCGAAGGGGACGCGGACGAAAGCGTTCCGTCTGATGAACCGACGATGCTCTCGCCGAGTTCGCAGACGAAGACGGTCGCGTTGAGTAAGCCCCGACTGCCCGCGCCGCCAGACGACGGCCTTACGGTCGGCGAAATGTTCGGACAATTTCGCGTCGTGCGGTATATCGGCGGCGGCGGAATGGGACGCGTTTACGAGGCGTTCGACTGCGACCTTGAACGCGCGGTTGCGATTAAGGTGCTGCCAAAGAAACGCGCCGCCGACGAAACGGTTGTCGCGCGATTCCTCAACGAGGCGAAATCGTCAGCGCGGCTGAACCATGAAAACATCGCGCAGGTCTACCTCTTTGGGAATTATGCCGGAATTCCCTTCATAGCCTTTGAATACGTCGAGGGAGTCAATCTTCGGGACTACGTTCGGAACCACGGGGCGTTGACGCTCAACGACGCGATCGACTACGTTCTCCAGACCGCGATGGCGCTCTCGCACGCGATGTCGCACGGAGTGACGCACCGCGACGTCAAGCCGTCGAATATCCTCGTGACGCCTCAGAAGCGAGTTAAGCTCATCGACATGGGGCTCGCGCGACTCCTGCGGCCCGACAGCGGCGACGAACTTACTGAGAGCGGCGTGACCCTTGGCACGTTCGACTATATTTCGCCGGAGCAGGCGAAAGATCCGAGACTCGCCGACGTGAGAAGCGACGTCTATTCCCTCGGATGCACCTTCTACTATATCCTGACCGGTTCGCCTCCCTTTCCAAACGGCACCGTGTTGCAGAAGCTTCTCCAGCACCAGGGCGACGAAGCGCCCGACGTGCGTGGATTGAATCCGTCGATTCCTGCGGAAATCGCCGCCATCCTCAAGAAGATGATGCAGAAGAATCCGGACGATCGGTATCAGACGCCCGATCTTCTCATCAGCGATCTTCTTCAGGTCGTCGACATGCTCGGGCTCAACATCTCCGAACGCGGATACGCCGAGGCGAGCTCTTCTTTGAAATCTTCGACGACGATTCCGCCGCGAGCGATTCCGGCGATCGTGGTTCTCCTCGGATTTGTCGCGATCGTCGCCGTCATGTACCTGCTCGGAACGGTCGACGATCTGACGCTGCCCGTCGTCGAGCCGCCCATTGCGGCGTCGAATCCTACGCCGCAGGGGAATCAGGTTGCGTCCGCTGATAACGATGCAAACAGTTCCGGCGCCGGCGGCGCGACTTCGAATCCGACGACGCAGAGCCCCGAGACGTCGAACGGAGCGACCAACGGCGGAACGGCGGCAACGCTGGCAAATGCCGGTCGCTGGTTCGAATCGGAAGGAACTGATTTTCTCTATGCGACGAGCTATGGCTCGACGCTTGAAAAGACGCCCGCCCTCTTGACGGACGAACCGCGCGAGGAGTTAAGAGAGTACCTCTCCGACTCCCATTCCGTCGCGTCGGATAATCGCGTCGCGTTCGGATGGAACGTCGCTGCGATCTCCGCGTTACCCGATTCCGCCGACAACGACGCCCAACTCTCCTTTGTCGCAAACGTTGTGGAAACGACGCTCGGCGGGGGGGCCGACGGATCCTCGCATTCCTTCTCCGCGTACTCGCTTTTAGGAACCGCGGCGGATTCCAGTCCGTCGACGTTCGTCGCCGAAACGTTGCGCATCGTCGACGGCCGCGGCGAGGAGCCGAATACTTACGCCACGTTGCAAGCTGCGCTGAACGATCCTGCCGACGAAACCGGCGCGCCGACGCTCGTCGAGCTCAAGTTTGAAGACTCGATGGAGGTCGCGCCGATCTCGCTGGTCGATAGGGACGTTGAAATTCGCGCCGCCGACGGGTATCGTCCGACCCTTGTTTTCAAACTTTCGGAGAGTTCCGACGGCGGCTGGGGCCAGCGAATGTTCCTCCTCGACGCCTCCAGGCTCGTGCTCGAAGGCGTCAATATCGACTTTACCGTTCCCGCGCAAGAGATCGTTGCGTCCGAATGGTCCGTCTTCGAGGCGCTCGGCGCGTCGGAACTCTCGATTCGAGAATCGATCGTAACGGTCTGCAATATGACGGGCAGTTCCTTCACGGCGCCGTTGCACTCGAACGTCGCCTTTTTCCGCGCTTCCGACGATTCGATTCTCGATCCCGTCTTCGATTCAGGCCAATCGGAGCGCGTTCCTGAGAACCTCAACGTCTTTAACGTGCAGCTCGACGGGGTCCTCGCGCGCGGCGAAGCGACGCTCTTCAACGTCGTTAAACCTGGCGGACGGTACGAAGCCAGGAATAGCGGCTTTAACATCTCGGGGCCTTTTCTTCACTATTCCGAGAGCGACGTTTCGACTTCCGATTCGGAGTTGCGCTTTACGCTTGACCTCGATCACGTCGCCGTCGTAGGACGTTCATGCCTTGTCCGCGTCGACTCGGAGGCGCTCGATTTCACGCGCCTTATCGGCCAGGGAAACGACGAGAGTCGGCCGGACGATGGCGCCGGAATGGGAACGGTTCAACGCAACGGGACGACGCGAAGACTTCCGCGGTTTGAAGTCAGAGGAACGAATTCGATTATTTCCTTGGATAACCAGTCGCTCGCGTTCGTAACGTCTCCCGCGCTCGTCGATCTTGCGCTCTTCGAGAACCAGTGGCTCCTCGACGGACTCATCACGCTCGACCTCGCCTCGTTCTGGCGTCGCCGAGCCAATCGTTCGGAACAGTGGCGGGACTACGAGTTTGATCCTGCCAGGTATAATTCGCAAAGCGTCTCGCTCGCGGACCTCAATGGCGACGCGTACAAACGACTGGAAAGTATTCCGCCGCATCTGTTCTCCGCCTACGATTTTTCGAACTGGATCCTTAATCCGATCCATACCGCTTCGAATCTCTCGGAACTCTCGAGAGGAATCGGCGACGACGTCAAAAAGAATTTTGTTGACATTTTTTTCGACTGATTTACTGACTTATTTGGAGAAAGACTCCTCAACACGGATTCATGTCAATGACGCAGAATCTTGAACTCGTCTGTTTTCGCAACGGCGCGCCTAGGGTCGCCTTTTTTCTCCGTTCCGATCGCGCGACGACGATCGGACGCGCGATTGAAAACGCCGTCGTCCTTAATGACGAACGATGCAGTCGCTTCCACGCGACGATCGAGCGGCAGGGAGAGAAATGGATCCTGACGGACCTCAACAGCCGCAACGGCACGGCTGTCGACGGTACGCCGGTCAACGGACAGGTCGAGATTTTCGTCGGATCGCGTATCAGGATCGGGCGCGAGACGCTCCTCGTCGAAGCGCAGCGCGATTACGGCGATCTGGCGTTCGACGTTGGCACGACCTCCTCTCGAAGCGTGCCCGACATCTTCTATCGCCAGGACGAGCTTACCGCCTATCTTGATAACGAGCGGACAGAGAATCGACGTCTTCGCGGCCTCATCGGCGAGAGTTCCTTCATGATCGGCGCGTCTCCGGCGATGCTTGAAGTCGAGAAGAGCGTCGAACGCGCCGCGAAAGTCAAATCGACCGTTCTTATTCGCGGTGAAAGCGGGGTCGGAAAAGAGCTCGTTGCGCGCGCGACGCACGAACGCAGTAGCCGTCGCCTCGGTCCGATGGTTTGTTTAAACTGCGCCGCTTTCTCTGAAAGTTTGCTCACCAGCGAGCTTTTTGGACATGAGAAGGGGGCCTTTACCGGCGCTGTTGAAACGAAGATCGGCAAATTTGAAGCCGCCGACGGCGGTACGATCTTTCTCGACGAAATCGCAGAGATGAATCCTGCTCTTCAGGCGATGTTCCTGCGCGTTCTCGAGAACTCAACCTTTGAACGCGTCGGCGGCACGAAGCCGATCTCCGTCGACGTTCGCGTCGTCGCGGCAACGAACCGCGACCTTGAAGAAGAGGTTAAGGCGGGCCGGTTCCGACAAGACCTTTACTTCAGGCTCCGCGTCTTGGAGATTACCGTGCCGCCTCTGCGAGAACGCGAAGGAGATATCGATCTCCTCACCGATTTTTTCCTGGATAAGTTTTCCCAGGAGACGGGTCGGCGGTACAGCGGATTTTCGCCCGAGGCGCGCGCGACGCTCAACGCCTATCGGTGGCCCGGCAACGTCCGCGAACTCAAGAATACTGTTGAACGCGCCGTTCTCGTTGGCAATCCGCCTACGATCAATAAGGCCGACCTTTTAACGTCGGCGCTCGGCGAGCCGGCGCCCGACGCGACGCCGAAAGAGCCCGTCCAAACCGCCGCCTCCGGCGTTCCTAGCGACCCCAATCATTTTGAGCCGATCTCGATCAAAGAGATGGAAGAGGGGCTCATTCGTCAGACCCTGAAGCATTATGCTTGGAACAAGAGCCAATCCGCCAGAACGCTTGGGATCGAACGGAGCACGCTCGATCGAAAGATCGCGCTCTATAAAATCGAGAGAGAATAAAATCGAGAGTTCGCAAAAGATTCGAGCCCGAACGCCCCTGACGGCATTCGGGCTTGTGTCTTTCACGAGGTTGTGGACTTGCGCCGTCTGCTTATTCCAGCCTCTTCTTTTTTAACTTTTTCTCTTGCGCTTTCGTTTTTTTGCCGGTACTCTTTATCATGATCGTCGGTGAGACAGGGCGGCGCCGAACGCGGTTCGAGCAGACTCCGTCCCTGACCGATTAACTGAGGCGCCGCGCCGCGAGGACTGGAACTGTATGACGAAAGAACGCTTTGATGAAACTTTAAGACGACGAGTTCGTCGCGTCGCACTTCTCATGATCTTAACGCTGGCGTTTCTTTTGCCGGTTCTTCCTGCGAGCGCCCAGCGCACGACCCTCGTTCCGCGCGGATCTTCGACCGCGGCCGTTGAAACGTCTGACTTTTACGCCGACGATCTTGAGCCCGAGGAAGACGCGAACGACGTGAGCGCGGCGACGTCGGGCAGGGAATCTCTTTCTGCGGAAGCGGTTCGCGCGGCGATCGACGGCGCCGTCTCCTACCTTCAGAAACGCCAGACCAACAAGGGCTCCTGGCAGGAATACCCGGGCTATGAGCCGGGCACGACCGCGCTCTGCGCTCTCGCGCTTTTGAACGCCGGGCTGGATAAGAACGATCCGACGCTCGCGGCCGCGCTCGAGTATCTTCGCGGATTTTCTGCGCTCGATCAGAATCAAACCTATCCGATTTCTCTCCAGACGATGGTCTTTTGCATTGCCGATCCCGTCGAATATCGCGCTGAGATCGAATCGAACCTCGCGTGGCTCGTTGCGCGTCAGATGAAAACGCGCAACGATCATTTTGGAGGATGGTCTTACGTCGGTAATCGCCAGGAATCGGAACGCGCCGATAACTCGAACTCGCAATTTGCAATTCTCGCGCTCTTTGAGGCAGAACTTGCAGGATTTAGGATTGACGACGACGTCTGGAACAACGCGGAGAACTACTGGCTGCGGATGCAGAACGACGACGGTTCATGGGGATATCGTTCCTCTACCCTTAACGCGGAAGGCTTTCCTAGCGGCTACGGCACGGGGAGCATGACGTGCGCGGGGATTGCCTCGCTCGCGATTTGCTCCGGCGTTCGCGAAGCGGCGCGCGCGCGGCTCGAGGGAGACCGCGCGCATTGCTGCGAGGAAGTCGAAGACGAGATCGCTCTTCGGATTTCTCGGGGACTCAATTGGCTTGGAAAGCATTTTAGCGTCAATACGAATCCTGGTCGCGCGGCGGGGAGCGACTCGTATTTTTATTACTATCTTTACGGTCTCGAACGCGTCGGGCGTCTCACGGCGAATCGTTTCGTCGGACAGAGCGACTGGTATCGCGAGGGCGCTGAGACGCTGCTGCGTCGCAAAGGGGTTCTCTCCGAGTTCTGGAATGCGCAAAAAGACTTCGCCAACAACAGTTGCGTGACGACGTCCTTCGCGCTTCTCTTTCTTTCGAAAGGACGCTGGCCGACGCTTATATCGAAGTTGAAGTACGGAGAGGAGAATCAGTGGAACGAACATCCGAACGATCTCGCTCATTTAACGGAACGCGTCGAAAAAGAATGGGATCAGCGAATGGTCTGGCAGACGATCGATTCGCGGAAGGCGACGCTCGACGATCTTCTTCAAACTCCGATCCTTGCGATCAGCGGCGTTTCTGACCCGATCCCCGAGAATCCTGATGAAAAGAAAACGCTCGTCCAGAATCTGCGCGGATATCTGGAACAGGGCGGTTTTATTTTCGCCGAGGCGCTCGACGGCGACGTCTCCTTTGAAAAAGGTTTTCGTCAACTCATGCGCGAAGTTCTGGCGGAGGACGGGGGCGGCGAATTGACGCTCCTTGAACCGAATCACCCGATTTGGTCGGCTGAGAAGCCTATGCCCGTCGAATACGTGCGACCGCTCCTGGGAATTGATTTTGGATGCCGGACGAGCGTCGTGTTCGCGCCCGCGTATAGACCGCAGCGCGGCCCCGACGGACAGGCGCCGAGCGTTTTCGACGATCGACCCTCTCTTTCCTGCTTATGGGAAGCGGCGACGAAACGGCCGCGCGGATTCGTCGCGACGAACCCGCCGTCCGCTCGCGCTCTTGAAGAACAGGAGGCGGCGTTTATCCTCGGCGTCAATATCTGCGCGTACGCGACGAACCGTCAGATGAAGTTTAAAGACGAGATCGCCGCCGACGTCGGAGAGGAACTTGAGAAACACAAAGAGGTAAGAAACAGCCTTTTCGCTGGAATTTTAGAGTACGGCGGATCCTCATGCGCGCCTCGCGCCATCCCGAATCTCATGAAGACGATCCGGTCCCGGCTGGGAATTCCGGTTCAGCTGTACGTGCCGCGAACGTCCCTCAAGAATGACGACGTCTTCGATTATCCGACGCTTTTTATGCACGGTCGCAACGCCTTTTCCTTCAATGAAGAAGAACGCGAACGACTTCGCCTCTACTTTGAGCGCGGCGGTTTTCTTTTTGTCAACGCCGTCTGCGCGTCGCCCGCGTTTCAAAGTTCGCTCCAGGACGAGCTCGCCGCCGTTTTACCCGGCGAACAGCTCGTCGACGTGCCGGCCGACGACCCGCTTTTTACTGGCGCCTACGGGGGATTCAAGATTGCTACGCTGCAATATCGTCTTCAAAAACTCGACAGAGAGGGCAGATCGACAACGGAAACGATCAATTCCCCGCCGATTCTCAAAGGAATCAAACGCGACGAGCGCTGGATTCTGCTCTTCTCGCCATTCGACGTGAGCTGCGCGCTCGAAAATAATATGGCGGCTAACTGCGAAGGGCTCACGCAAACGAGCGCTTTCTACCTTGCGACGAACGTGCTCTTCTACGCTGCGGAATCCTTTTGAACAAAAAAAGAGGAGCCGGTTTAACGCGGCTCCTCTTCTATTTCTTGAAGATAGGCTTCAACTTGTCGGAATGACGCGACGCTTACTCAGCGTATTCGTCGACGTCGACTTCCGCGGTTCCGCCAGAACCGGCAGCAACAGTGACGCTCAGGTCGCTCGTGCTCGTCGAGTTGAGCGCTTTCGGAATCTCCGTACTAGCGGCCTCGAGTCTCTTAAGTCGCTCCGCATAGTATGCTTCTTTAGCTTCTTCGTCGCTATCCATATCAGCGGGCGGTTCAGGTTCCTCGATCTTAGCGAGCTTTGTTATGTAATACTGGTACTCTCCCTCGGGCGCGCCTGGCGCTTTCCAGTCGCCCTGCGAGGTTTCAATAGTCGCGACTCCGGACGAGTCTGTTACACCGGCGACAGACCAGCTTCCCGACGTTGTGCCTGATGCGGGCACGAGAATAACGTTCGCGTCGGCGACAGGCGAGCCGCTCTTGACTACCTTAATAGTCGTTGGATAGAGACTTGGAATGCCGTCAGGCTTTTTCGGACCGCATCCGACGCACAGCATGAGCGTTAGCGCAAGAAGGGGGAGCGCTTTAATATAACGCATAGTTTTTGAAACCTCCGTAAGGATAAGGGATAAGAATCACGTCGTTCGAGCCCTCCTTCGAGCGTACAAAAGAGGGCTGAAGACCAAGCGCGTTCGCGTTGCAAAATCGGCGTCAGAGAGACGAGGTCGTCTCGCTGCCGTTACGAGTGCCGAGCGCGCCCCAGACTCCAAAATAGGACTCGCCGCTGTTGCCGACGGTCAAGGTATCGGTAGGCAGGTCGTTGTAGTCGCTGCGCTTGCAGTCGATCGTATCAGAGACGAAGCGAACCGAACCGTCGCACATGGCGACCTGACAACCGCCGGAGTGATAACTCGACGCGGCGTTGAAGGTAAATTCGTAGTTGTTGTAGGAGCAGGTTGGGGAGTTCGGGGGCAGAATCCAGTGAACTCCGGTGAAGACGGGGCCATAAGCGTCGCCGATGCGCGCACCGCGACGAGAACTCGGGAAGGAGGTCTTCAGATTGGCGCCGTCGCGATACCCACGGCATTCTTCAACGAGGGAGATCGGCATGCGGTAGACGTCGGCGGTTGTCTGAGCGATTCCGCCTCGGAGCGTCTTGATTTCGGCGTCCATGCTGGTCGCAATCGTGGATTCCGCAAAAAGACCCGTATTGCTCGTACCGTCGATAATCGACGACATCTTGATCGTCACTTGATCGCCTCGGGAGGCCACGCCGCGATTAAGAATGTCTCTGGTATAACTCACGGTGTTGTTGAAGGTTTCGTCGCCGAGATTGATGCGATAACTTGTCGGCGCGATAACGCCGTCGATCGGGTCGGTGACGACTTCGGACGGGCACAGGAACGTGTCGATGACGTAGGCGTACGGGTTGTCGTATTCTACCCCGTCTACGGTAGCTTTCGCCGTGGTGACATAGGGTTCGATTCCGGAGTCGACGACGAGATTATAACGAGCCGTCTGTTCAACGTAAGGGAAGAGCATCGGTCCCCAACTGATGCGCCAGCTGAAGCCCTTCGTGTCGTATCCCTTCTGGTAGGCGAGGGAGGGGAAGTGTCCTTCGACGTCATGCATGTTGTGTACTGCAAGCGCGAGTTGCTTGAGGTTGTTGCTGCATTGCATTCGTCTAGCGGCTTCGCGCGCCGCCTGGACAGCAGGAAGAAGTAGCCCAATCAAAATCCCGATAATAGCGATGACAACCAGGAGCTCGACCAAGGTGAAAGCTCGATTCCTACGAAAAGACTTACTCATAATAAACTCCTTTGCTATATATGGGGGTGTAATGTAAAGAGCGACGGAGCTACGTCCACGACGCAGACGAGCTTTATAACAGGATTCGATACACACCCCCGATAAAAAATAGTATAATTATTGAGTGTAACAAAGTCAATAAAAAATGGTAGAAAACCGGACGTTATTTTTTAAATATTATATTTTGAAAAACGCGGCTAATAATAGTGACTGAGAGCATGAAAAAATCAAATTCAACGACGTCGAGGCCCCTTAAGATTTCTTAGTTTCGAGCCATGGAGCATGAAGAGGGGCTTTAAAAAGAGAGAATTGACAATATGCTGTAATTTCTGCACGTCGGACCTTGCGGTAATCCATTTTGACGGTAGAATGCTACAACCGCAAGGGGTCTTTCTGTCTACTGGTCGCGCTAGTTCCGCAAGGAACTGAAACGACGAGACGGGAGGCGTTTTTTTTATGTAATGGGGCGTGTGGACTGCGAGCCAGGAACGTTTTTAAGACGAGTTTGAAACATGTTTGAATCGCTGACAACTCAACTTTCCAACGCATTTCGTTCGATGACCGGACGCGGTCGTCTTACGGAAACGAACGTTCGCGAAGGTCTTGAGCTGGTGCGTAAAGCGCTCCTGGAGGCCGACGCGAGCGTCGACGTTGCGAACGATTTTGTCAAAAATGTCGAAGAGAAGTTTCTCGGAACCGAGGTCTCTCGCGCGCTCAATCCTACCCAGCAGATCCTTCAGATCGTTAACGAAGAGCTTATCGCGCTCATGGGGCCCGTCGACTCCACGATTCCCGCGAAAAAGCCTTTCACGACGATCATGCTCTGCGGACTGCAGGGTTCTGGTAAAACGACGACAAGCGGTAAGCTCGGCAAGATGCTTCTGCAGTCGGGGCGCAAGCCGATGTTCGTCGCGGCAGACCTTCAGCGTCCCGCCGCTATCGACCAGCTTGAGATTTTAGGCGGTCAGCTTAGCGTTCCTGTTTTCGTCGATCGCGAATCGAAGGACCCCGTCGACGTATGTCGTCGCGCGCTCAAAGAAGCGAAGGCCAAAGAAGTCGACGTCGTGATTCTTGACACGGCGGGTCGTCTCCATATAGACGACGAGCTGATGAAGCAGCTCGACGAGATCGATCGCAAGGTTCAGCCAGACCAGGTTTACTTCGTCGTCGACGCGATGACGGGTCAGGACGCGGTCAACAGCGCGAAGGCGTTTAACGACGCGCTTGAGCTCGACGGAGTCATCCTCACCAAACTCGACGGCGACGCGCGCGGAGGCGCGGCGCTCTCCGTTAAAGCGATCACCGGCGTCCCGATCAAGTTCATCGGCGTCGGCGAGACGCTCGACGCGCTCGAAGCGTTCCATCCGGATCGGATGGCGAGCCGGATGCTCGGCATGGGCGACATGATGACGCTCATCGAGCAGGTTCAGTCAAAGTTCGATGAAGAAGAACTTGCGCGTCAGCAGGAGCAACTTGAGAAGGGCGTCTTTACGCTCGACGACTTCCGCCGACAGATGACGCAGGCCTCGCGTCTCGGCTCCATGAGCAAGCTGATGAGCTTTATCCCGGGCATGGGTCGTATCAGCAGCATTATGGGCGAACTCGACGTCGACCCCGACCAAGAGTTGAGCAAAATTGGCGGCGTGATTGACTCGATGACTCCCGAGGAACGCCGTCGTCCCGAGATCATCGATTCGCGTCGTAAGAAGCGTATCGCCGCTGGCGCGGGCGTTGACGTGAGGAGCGTGAACGAACTCCTTGAGATGCACAAAAAGACCTCGACGATGGTCAAAGGATTTTCATCGTCGAGCGCCGGCGGCCGGATGAAAATGATGAGCGATATGATTCGTCAGGTCCAGAACCCCTTCGCGCAGATGGGGCCTGCGAAGAAACGTTCGACTGGTAAGCGGCTTACGCCGAAAGAACGCGAGGCGGAGCGCAAGCGCCGTGAAAAGATTCGACGCGACAAAAAGCGCAAGAAGAAATAGAAACAATACTCAGAAGATACGGAATACGCGCTCCGCGCGAGCGTCGCGCATACGATCGGAAAACGCCGTCAGATGCGTTTTAAGCGCCGAACCTTGACGTTTGCGCCGGCGGACGCGGTCGAACAAGTCGCTCGACCGGAGCGGAGGCGTCCGGGTTGAATTTCAGCTCCGATCTGCAGGATTGGAAACCAACACTGTTTTTAGGGATTTACACATGTCAGTACGAATAAGAATGAAGAAGTTCGGTCGTAAACATCGACCGTTTTTCCGCATCGTCGCCGTCGACATTCGTCGTCCACGCGACGGTCGCGTTATTGAAGAGCTTGGCTTCTATGATCCGCTCGTTCCTGAAAAGGACGCGCGCGCGTCGCTCAAGAGCGATCGCATCGATTATTGGCTCGGCGTCGGCGCACAGCCGAGCGATAAGGTCGCCGTCCTGATCAAAAAGTACGGTACCAACGGCACGAACCTCGAAGAGCAGAAGGCTGCGCTCGAACGTCTTGCCGCACGTCGTCGTCGACCCGACGTTCCAGTTGTCGCTGAAACTCCAGCCGCTAAAGCGCCCGCGGCCAAAAAGACCTCTGACAAGACTTCTGACGCCGAAGCGCCCGTGGCTGAAAAGTCCGACGCCGAAGCTCCTGCTGCTGAAAAGTCCGAAGCCGAAGCTTCCGACGCAGATAAGGCCGCTGATAAGGCTTCCGACGTCGACGCCACTGCCGACGAGGCAGCCGCCGACAACGCTTCCGACGCTGAATGAGCTAGTCTCAACGTTGGCGGCGATTATCAAATATATGTTAATCGCGACCCCCGCGGTTGTTTAGTTTGATGCGGTTCGATATACTCACGCTCTTTCCTGCCATTTTTGAAGGATATCTCTCTGAAAGCCTTTTGAGAGACGCGATCGATAGAGGATTGCTTGAAGTCAATCTTTACGATATGCGAAATTGGGCGCGAGATAAACACAGCACGATGGACGATCGTCCCTTTGGGGGCGGTCCCGGTATGGTGCTGAAGGTTGACAGAGTCGTACCTTGCGTCGAAGAGGTTCAGTCATACGGCGACCGACCTGGTCGAGTCGTTATGACGACGCCTCAGGGGCGACTGTTGACGCAACGCGTCGTCGAGGAACTCGCCGGCGAAGAACGCCTCTTGATCCTCTGCGGTCGTTACGAAGGCTTTGACCAGCGCGTCGTCGACATTCTCCAGCCTGATGAGATCTCAATCGGCGACTACGTTTTGAATGGCGGAGAAGTAGCGGCTGAGGTCATTATTGATTCTGTCATGCGTTTGATTCCCGGCGTTTTGGGAGACGAAGATTCGGCGATCGTCGATTCCTTCTCCTCCGGCAATCGCCTTTTAGAAGAAGACCAGTACACGCGACCTCGAGAATATCGTGGTCTTAGCGTTCCGGAGATACTCCTTAGCGGCGACCATGGTCTCATCGACAAGTGGCGAGAAGTCAATCGCAGAAGAAAAACATTCGCTCGTCGTCCTGATCTTTTCGACGACGAGTTGCAGGAAGATTGACGAGTTCTGTACGGTCGGCGTCCATGCGCAAAGAAAAAGACCTACGGCGACCTCGACGTTTTCCGCGCTAAGGAGACGGGTTGATCTGAACTGGAGCTGACGCTCGGTTTGATCTTCTTTTTAGTCCGATTCGTTATGTCGGAAGTTCTTAACGCGCTCCTTAAATCGATAACTAACTGATGTAAGGAATAATCCCATGAGTCAAGAACTCATTCGTCTTGTAAGCTCACGCGCCATGAAAGACAAGGTTTCTAAGTTTTCCATCGGCGACCGTGTGAACGTTCACTGCAAGATTCTTGAAGGCAATAAAGAACGTATCCAGATTTTTAACGGCGACGTCATTGCACGAAGCGGCGCTGGTTCAAGCGAAATGTTCGTCGTTCGTCGCATCGTCTCAGGTCAAGGCGTCGAGCGCAAGTTCCCGGTCCACAGTCCTCGCATTGCTAAGATCGAGGTCGTTCGTTCTTCCGTCGTTCGTCGCGCGAAGCTTTATTATCTCCGCGATCGCGTTGGTAAGGCGACCCGACTTGAGCAGCGTCGTGTAGAGCGAGCCGCCGACGAGACTAAGACAGTTAAGAAGATGAAGCGGGGCAAGAAGGCCGCCGCCGCTCGTCGCGCTGCGAAGGAAGCCGCTCAGAATTCTGCTGAGTGATCAATTCCTAAAAAATACTGATAGGCAAACCGCGCTCGAAGTCGCCGCAAGCGTACGAGCGCGGTTTTTTTATTGTCCAAAATAAAAAAGGACGGGTCCGCCGGAAGGAACCCGTCCTTTTTGTTTGCTCGTTTGGTCGCTAAGGACTCAGACGTCCCAGCCTTCGCGGTGTTCGGTGCGAATGAAGGCGTTCGCGCCCTTGTCGTTGGTAACTTCCATCTTCTCCGCGTCCCATTCGAGCTTGATCTTGCCGGCGCGCAGGGATACGGCGCCGAGCTGGACCGCTTCCGCGAGGCGACCGGAGTATTCGAAGTTGCAGAGCGCCTGCGTCTTGCCGCCGTTGATGATCGAATCGACCCATTCGCGGTGATGGCCCGGCGAGGGCGGAATCGTTTCGGCGGGACGTTCGTAATTCTCGAACTTGTCCAGTGGATAGAGGCGGATCGTGCCGTAGTCGGCTTCCAGAACGCCCTCTTCGCCGGCGAAAATCACGCCCATAGAGAGGTTCTCAAGGTTGCGTTCCTTAATGATCGGCGGACGCGCGGCGCCATCGTACCATGTGAGAGGCAACGTTTTACCATTATGCTCGAATTCATATTTGCATGTGACGTCGAGAGGACAGCATATCTCGCTGACTTCGGTCGGGCAGGTCGCATGGATCGTTTTAGGATATTGGAGATCGAGCGCCCAGAAGGGGAGGTCCATGAGATGGCACGCCATATCGCCGAATGTGCCGGTGCCGAAGGGCCAGTATCCTCGCCACCTGGCGGGCAGGTAGCAGGGGTTGTATTCGCGCCACTGCGCGGGCCCAAGCCATTCGTCCCAGTGCAGGTTTTTCGGGATCTCAAATTTTTCGTTCGACGGTTCTTCGTAGCCGCCCCAGCCCTTAGCGCACCAGACGTGGACTTCGGTCACTTCGCCGATCGCGCCCGACTGAATGATCTCGACGACGCGTCGGTAGTTGGACGTGGCGTGAATAACGGTTCCCATCTGAGTCGCGAGATTCTTTTCTTTCGCGATTTTCTGCATATCGCGAATTTCACCGACGTCGTGCGCAAGCGGCTTTTCGCAGAAGCATGGGAGTCCTCTTTTCATCGCCGCCATCGAGACGACGGAGTGGGTGTGGTCCGGCGTGCTCACGAGCACGGCGTCAAGGGATTTTGCTTCGTCAAACATCGCGCGATAGTCGTAGAAACGTTTCGCGGATGGGAAGTTTGCGCCCTGAGAGGCGAGATTGTTTTCGTCGACGTCGCATAGCGCGGCGATCTGGACCAGGTCGCCCGAGTCGCGGAGTATCTCAGAGATATTGCCCGCGCCGCGGCCAGCGATTCCAACGACGGCGACGTTAAGTTTGGAGTTCGCGTTTCTGGCGCGAAGGATGGAAGGAGAAACGACGCTCGAGGCGCCAAGCGCAGCGGCGGAAAGAGCCGACGCTTTAAGGAATTGACGGCGATTAAGCAACATAGTAATACTCCACAAGGGGTGTATGGTAAGACGCGAAGCGCGCGTCGACAATGATTGTTATGTCGCAACGGAGCTTAGAGCGCTGAATATCGACGCCAGAGACGCCAACCTGCGATAAGTATATAACGCTACGGCGTCGATTGCAACAAACGCGTCGCGCCAAAGAATTGTTTCTAATATTTTACGCTGGATTCCCTTCGAGGTTGTTGAGAAGCGCGACGAACCAAGAACGGTTATCGGCGCGACAGTAGTCCATTCGTCCGCCCATACGACTGAACGTCTTGCAATACCGCAGGTAATAGGCGGGATTATCCATCGGCGGCTCGCCGTCCTTCTGCCAATCCCATGACGCTTCGGCGAGATCGACGACATGAATGGAGAAGTCTTCGATCTTTTCATTCTTTTGACGCGCGAGGTTGCGCGCCATCGAGAGCGATTTTTCAAAGATCATCGGCGAAAGGACCGCCGAGCCCACCGACATGTAGACGCCTCCTTCAAGCTGCGATACCGAATGCGCGAACGCGAGGAAATCGCGTTCTGCGCCGCGACCTATCGCGGAACATCGATTGGCGGGGTGCGCGTAAATAATGTCGCAACCGATCATCGGGCAACATGAGAATGGCACGTTGGCGCGGCGCGCGCGATAGGCGACGGAAAATTCACGAGTCGGATGAGGGACAGAATAGAGGCCGTCGGGGAGCGCGAAGCGACGTTTAGCGCGCAACAGGTCGGCGGCTGCGCTCGCGCGATCAAGCGTTTCCGCCTGCGAGCGATCGTCGTCGTCGAGAATGGGTTGCGGATAAGGCGGGAAGTTGGCGCAATCGGCGCCGGCGAACATTGCGTATTTGAGTTCCTCGTCGCTTGGAATTTCCAAGCCGTCGTTGAGGATGAATTCGCCGACCGACTCGCCGTAACCGAGTCCTCGATACGCGCCCACGACAATCGCGAGGTTAATATTCATCCCTGTTTCTTCCCAGATTCCGAACTGTCCTTCGTCCGTATAACGACGAACGTCCTCGCCGGAATACCCTTGGAATGCGAATTCCCAGTCGTGAATAACGCCCGCGCCGTTCGTTGTGAGTCGCGTGATCCAGCCTTTTTCGACGAGTTCGGCAAGGACGGGGCCGAGTCCGTTTTTAATGGCATGCGCGCCGTAGGTCAGGATTCGCGCGGCGCCGAGCTCGCGTGCGCGACGAAGCTCGTTGGCGGTCTTTTCCACGTCCTGCCAAGCTTCGTCGGAGAGCTCGACTTTCCATGTCGCGGGATCGATCACGTCGCGTTTAATATCAAGTTTATTGACGCGTTGGGACAACGGAAGAATAGCGAGTTTGTCGCGATTGAGGCGTCTAGTCATTGGTTACCCCTTTTTGACGTCGGACGATTAACGATCGTCTTTCCGTTATTGGCAGGAACGTTGTTATTTATTTTGCAAAATTTCTAGGATTTCAGGGACCGACGCTGTCCCCGTCTCGCCGATCCGTTTGATCGTGATCGAGGAGACGACGTTTGCGAGGTACGCCGCGTCGGGCAAACTCAGTCCGAGCGATCGAGCAAACGCGAGTCCTGCGTTTGAAGCGTCGCCCGCTCCGCAGACGTCGATTGGCGGTTCGACAGGGTTGGAGGGGATCGCGATCGCCTGAACGCGCGCGCTCGGCGCGTCCGACTCGGTTAGGAAGAGAAGGGAACCGACGGCGCCGCGCGTGACGAGGACGGGCCGACGATTGCGTTGGGCGATTCGCCGGCCGGCGCGGAGGATCGCGTCTAGATCGGCGTCGGAATCGCGGTCGAGGGTCGTTTCGCGCCGGAGCTTGCCGTCGAGCGCAGAGTCGCAGGCGTCAAGCGCCTCGCTCGCGTTGCATTTAACGAGCATATTGCGGTAGGAATCGATGAAGAAACGTGAATCGCATAGGAAAAACACGCGCGGATTGGCGAGCGCGACCTCGGAGAGGAAGGATCGAAACGCGGGGGAAAAGAGCGCTTCAGAACCGATGGGAAATTGGTCCGAAACGACGACGGCGTCGAAGGTTGCAACCTTCTCGAGGAACCGCTTTTGGAGTTCGTCCACAAGCTCGGAGGCGATCGGCGTCGGGTTGCGGATATCGAGACGATGACCTTCGACCCAGGCGCCTTCGCCGGGCCTGGGTAGGGGCGAGCCGTCGTCGTCGACGCGTTCAGGGTTGGTTTCGGGATCCGGTCGCATCGGTTTCATGTACGCGCTGGTAAGAACCTTGTCGGAGACGACGAGCCCGTCGACGTTTGCGCCGATCTTTCGAAGCGCGTTGGTTAGGTCGAAGCCTTCGCCGTCGTTGCCGATCACTCCGAAGCAATGCGTTTCCGCGCCCAACGCGCAAAGATTGTTCGCGATCGTGCCGCCGACGCCCGCAAATAACCGCGTCGCTCGGACTTGAAAGGCGGTCTTGCCCGTCTCCACGGACGCTTCGTCGAGGGAGGGATAGAGGTAGAGATATTTGTCGAGGCAGTAATCCCCGATCACCGCAACAACGGGCCGCTTGCCGTTGCGTTCAAAATCTGTCGCGCGTTGAAGCTTTTGAGCGATCGCGTCAAAATCAATCGCGGCCTGGGCGAGTTCTTCGTTGCACATCGTTTCTGCGCCCTTCATTTCTGGGGTGGAGATGTAAACTTAATCGTCTCTATTCTAACACATTACTTTGAGATTGATTGAAGTCTTCCTATCTTACGGGTAATCAATGCCTCCGGGCGGTCCGCATCTTAGCAAGCGTCTAACAGTTTTAAATCCACCAATCAGCGCTCCATATTTTCTCAGCGCCAGAATAGCGTATTCTGAGCAACTTGGCGTATAACAGCATCTCAATCGAGTCTCCGCTTTTGCATATCGCTGATACACCCTGATAAACCATATCATTATATACTTCAAAGACGCCATGAGCGCCAGAAGCTGCGCTCTACAGTAAGTACAGAAAAATGCTTGTAACAGGCTCTTGCTTTCAAATCCAAACAATCCCGCTCTTCTTAATAGTTCGGCCAAAGGAAGCGAGATTCCAGCCGTACAAACAATCGTTCCGATACTTATGACAGTTGCCTTCACGAAGTTTATCTTAGGCCGATATAGTTTATTTTCGGGCGCAGTAAGGCGATTTATTACAGGGTCGTCAATGTAACGAGGTATTTGCTTTTCTTCCACTTGTTGTCAACTCCCATCCTCAAATAAAGAAAAGCACCAAGCACTAACGCGCATGTAAATGAAAACTGATTTGTATTAGATTCTATTTAGCAATACCTCCGGTTTGTAGCATTATAGTTTCTTTTCACGCAATTTATGCTTCAAGCCCATGATGATGTCGTTAGCTTCATCCATGTTACCCATGACCATAAAGATCTGATCCCCGGGAACGACCAGTTTAAACTGCTGTGATGCAATCTCGAATGCCTCTTTACCAATGCCATGTGCTGTGACAAATTGGGTACTGGTTGAGAACGACGTGACGTCTTTGAAAAAGAATTCGGCAGTAAACTCACTGTTCTTGTCTTCGTCCATGTTAAAAGTACAGCTGTAGAGATATATCTGGGTTGAGCTGAAGAACATCCAGGAAACCTGATATGCGGAACTTACCCATTTTCCATGAGAGTTCTGTTTTGCAAATTTACCATCAAAGTAAAAACCTTCGAACATTACCGGAGGGATTTCGTTAAGCTTATCCTCATCGAGATCAATCTTGCTAAGCGCTCTTTGTTTGAAGTTCATCGAATCTCTATTATGGTAAACCATGTCCAGATATTCTTTATCAGAAATGGTGTTAGTCAGACAGCCTTTCTTGCAAAAATACATAATTACTTTTTTCTGCTCACGGTTCTTTCCCTTAGTCAACTTACGGATTTGCGCTGCGTAAGAAGAGTTGTGCTTATTCTCACGCGAAACTGCAAGGCATAGCAAAAATATGAATAACGAGATGAAAAACAGAGCAGTCCAGAACATGCTTGGTTTCCTTTTATATTTAAATTTTAGTCACAATATGCAGGTGAGGCGTAACTTGGATCCTGCGTATCGACGGGCGGTTCAACCAAGTTGGAGTGGAACACGCTTGAAGATTCTCCTGCGCCAGAGTCTGTTGCTTGGCGTTGTGCCAGAGGAGAACGAACGATACGACGATAAAAAAGGCATTTCAAGCCGATGGGAAGTTGCTCGGAAACGACGAGCCTACCGTCGTCGGCGCCGCTCACTCCGAAGCAATGCGTTTCTGCGCCCTTCATTTCTGGGGTGGATTGACAATGAATTCGAAGAGCTTCTGCGGTTCGCTGAAGTCCGGAACGATCGCGCTTGCGCCAGCCTCGAGGAGTCGCTCGCGTTTCCACGCGTCGACTCCGCCGCCAGGATTGGCTTCGTTCGTCGCGACGCCGACGGCGTATCCTCCGACTTCGCAAACATTTTCGATCTCGACGTAACCGTCGCCGAATCCGATAAATTCTCCGCCGTCGATCTTGTTCGATTTAATGAGCCGGTCGATGACCATCGCTTTGGAAAATGTTTTGTAGTCGTCCTGAGCGCCGTAAACTCCGCCGTCAAAATATTCCGTAAGCTTAAGGAGCTCAACTTCCTGCTTGACGTAACACTCGTCGGTGCCGCTTGCAAGGTAAAGCTTTATTCCCGCGTCGCGCAGGATCTGAAGGAATTCGCGGCCACCGGGAACGACGAGATCGTCGGGATTGGCGTCGCCGCTTTCGAGGAGTTCGATTCGACTTTGAATTCGATTCTGGAGTCGCCGCAGATATTCCTTTTTGTAAAGGAGCGGGTCGAGAGGCGAACCGCCTCGCGCTTTGACCTCCTCGGCGAGACGAATGCATTGGTAGATCGTTTGCTTGCCGGTGATCTTGTCGACGTAATCGCGCGTGATTCGTTCGATATCGTCGGCGGATTCGACGTCAGGGTCCGCGACTTCCGCGAGAACTTCGCAGAAATAGGGGACCATAACGTTTTGCCACCCCTCGCGAATCAGGCTTAGCGTGCCGTCAAAATCAAAGAGCGCGGCGCGAACGCGTCGAGAAGAGGGACGCGTGCGGATAACTTCGATCGAGAAATTTGCAGGAACGGTCAATTTTATCTCCCTTGGCGTCGATGCGTGCGGCGTTGATAGGGCAGGGAAGCGATTTCCCAACAGCCCTATAGTATAATTTTTTCGGAATTCACGTCAAATAAACTTCTGTGAAACTTCGTCGCCTCGCCATTTCGAAAAACGTGTTTATTTAGTCGTTTAGGAGCGCTGAGTTCTTTTAAGAAAGGAACGTCGTTCTGCGAAATGCAAGGGGGTAAAATGGTAAAAGCCAGGATTTTCGAAAAAAGATTGATTTTTTTGACGGTTAATCTTAACTTTCATTTTTTCAGCAAGTAGAATAGAATAGGCTTATAGAAGAGAATGTCGCGTCAAGGGGACGCCGGTAGTTATTGTGATAACGTTATCATGATAACGCGCAGCCTTCGGTTATACTGAGCGCTGCAATCATCAGCAGGTCGCCTTTGAACGCGATTTGACGAGATTGCCACGAGCGGCGCGCGACCGCTTTGTTCACTCGTCATTAACGCACGGGGTCTCCGCAGTGTCAGGACCGCGCGTTACGGCAGCTTTAACAGACGTTATAGCGTCGGAAGGAGTTTGCTATGAGTATCGTAGTAACGTGTCAAAACGGCCATCGACTACGGGCTAGCGAAAAGAGAGCCGGCACTATCGGGAAGTGCCCCGCTTGCGGAGCGGAAGTAATTATTCCCGAAGAAAAGACGCCGAGTCAGTTTCCTACGGATTCTTCTATTATGCGTATTCTCGGCGTTGGTCAGGCCTTGCGCAAGGAAGTAGCGGCGTATGACGCCATGGTTGGCAATATGCCGGGTCGCGAAGGTTCGTTACCCCCCGACCCCGGGCTCCCCCCCCTCAAGAGTACAAGGAAGGTCTGCCCCCAGTGCAGCTGGGAAATAGATCCAGGTTACAAGATTTGTCCCCACTGTCGTTATTACTTTATTGAATAACGCGCTTGAGCGGTCCTTGTAGCTTTTGGGAATGGGAGCTTAGTTCGCCGAACTTGATTCCGGGCGACTTGGCAGAAATTTGGTCTATCTTTCGTTTTTGTTGGTTTTGCTGTCTTTACCTCTCGGGGTCGCAACGACGAGGTACCGGACAGGTTGCAGGATTTTGTCGAGACAGGACGTTCTCGAAACAAGGAGATCAAAGAGCTTAAAGCATAGGAGCGACGGAGCTTTGTTCGGGTTGCGCTTGCGGAAAAAGCGCTGGACAGACGCGAACGGTTCGATTTTCTCGACGACGTAGCCCGCGTCTTCGGCGAGTTGAACGAGCTCTTGGGGCTTGAAGGTCAGCGATGTCTCGATAACGCGTTGGCGCCGGCATAGGCGGCAAGGTCTCGCGTCGGCGAGCGCCGTAAAAATCAGACGACCGTCGGGTTTGAGGTATTGCCGTAGCTCGGCGAGCGCGTCCGGATTATTGAGAGGGAGTTCGGTCCCTCTATTGAGGCAGAGAATAGAATCGAAGCTTTCTTTATCAGATTCTTTGAGCGATGTTTCCCCTTCGAAGAGATCGAGTTTCTCCACGTCGACGACAGAATTTCCGTCGTAGGAACCGCGCAGGAATTTCAATTTTCGGTCGTCGCTCTCCGTTAGGGTCAGTCTTTCTTTTTGGGGAAGGTATCTGGAAAGCGTTCCCAAACCGGCCTCGACTTCCATCGTTTTTGAGCCGAGGTAGGGCGTCGCGCGCTTGACGAATGTCTTGAGGAAATTTCTTGAATATTCGAAGCGTTGCGACGATTCCGAATCGGCGTCGTAGAAGCTGTCGTCGTAAAACCAGTATTTTAGAATGACGCAGATGGCGCTCACGCCGTCTTTCCATCCGATCTTTTTGCCCTCGGAGTATCGTCGACCGTTGTAGCTGATCGGGACCTCGTAAACGGTCCATCCGCGCCGAGCGATCTTGGCGGTGATCTCGGGCTCAATACCAAAGCGATTGGAACGCAACGGGATCGACTTGAGCGCGTCGCCTCGGAACGCCTTGTAGCAGGTCTCCATATCGGTCAGGTCGAGCCCGGTCATGAAATTGGAGAGGCGAGTGAGGAAAAGGTTGCCAAGCTTATGGTGATATTGGAGTATCTTGCGCGTTTCGCGGGAGGCGAATCGGGAGCCATAAACGACGTCGGCGCGACCGTCGAGAAGGGGCGCGAGAATGAGCGGATATTCCTGAGGGTTATATTCCAGGTCGGCGTCCTGAATGATCGCGTAATCGCCTTTCATCTCTTGAATGGCGCGTCGGATCGCGGCGCCTTTGCCTCGGTTGCGCGGCTGACGAAACGCGCGGATCTTCTCAGGATATTTTTCAACAAGCTCGCGAATCACTTCGGGCGTGCGGTCGGTCGAGCAGTCGTCGACGAGGACAATCTCGCGGTCGAGACCGTCGGGCAGCGGCGCGGCCAGGACGTTTTCCACGACGCGCGCGAGATACCCTTGTTCATTGTAGACGGGGATCAGGATCGAGAAAAGAAGACGCGAAGATTCCAGGGGAACTGAAGCGTCGACGCTCGAAGAAGGTTCAGACGTCATGCCAAGCTTGCCTCGTTGCAATTAAAATAAAACGCCGACGTCGGTTCCGCGCCGACGTCCCGCAGCTGTCCCCGCATTCTATCATAAACCTTACAGGACTGGAAGAGAAGAGTGCGGGGTTCGAGCAGGTTCGCGGCGTCGCTGACTCTCCTTCGCAAAGCGCAGGTTGTAACGATGGAAAAAGGCGCTCTTCCAACGCGGTCCTAAAATAAAAGGGCGAGTCGAATGGCGTTCGACTCGCCCAGTGGCGCTGACGTTTACAGCAGATTCGGTTCGTTACTCGTTTTTGTTCTTCTTTTGAAGAACTTCAACGGCATACGCTGCGGGGGAAACGGTCTTTTTCTTTTCAAGAGGCCACGTCTCCATTTCTTCGAGCGCCTCGAAGAGCGCAATGCACGCCGTTCGATAATCAACTTCGCCGATTTCGGAAATCAGGCGGACGCTACGGTCAATGAGCTTTTTGTTCGTCGCATCGACGTGCGCCATCCAGTTTCCGTTAAGACGTCCGAACTTACCCATTGTCGCCGTCGAGATGTTGTTGAGCGTAAGCTTGAGCGCAATGTGGACAAAGATATCCAACGGGGTCGCCGGAAGAGCGACATTGAACGCGAAGATTTTGCCGAAGTTCGGATCGGCGGGCTTCGACTCGCTCGTCAGGGTGTTGTTAATGAGAAACGCGACCTTTTGCTCATACGGCTTAGCGCAGTTATCGTAAGCGTCGAACCAGTCGGTTCCTTGCGCGCCCCAGAGCGCCGTTTCACCATCGGCGAGGACGGCGACGGCTGCGTTGGGAACGTTCTCATATCGAGAAGCGTCCTCCTCGTTTCCGATCGGGAAGCGATAGACAGTCTGTCGTCCAATTTTTGGCGGATCGTTAATCTGAGCGGCAGTTCCGCCCATGGAGCGGTAGTCGTGGGGGGTCCACTCGAGGCAGCGCGGCTCGATTCCGCCAAGGAGCCAAATCCACGCGTCTTTCGCGTTGCGCAACGGGTCTTTGACGAGCGCCCATGGCGCGGGCGCGTCCAGTTCGTCAAGGGAACGGAAGGGAGGAATTTTGAAGGTTGGGGAACGTTCGGTTGTGTCCGTAAAGATATCGAGGGAATAATCGCGCGAGAAATACGTGACGCGTCCGCCTCGTTTATAGAGTTCGCATTCAAAATCGACATAGTCGGCGGCGGTCGCAACGTTCTCTTCCGAGCGAATCTCCTGGAGCATCGCTTCGAATTCGGCCGCTTTTTCTTCCGGCGTTCGAGGCTTGAAGTTAATCGCGTCGAGCTCCTTGGCGTCGAGCTTCTCTTGCAGGAGCTTTGAGAGCGCGGTTTCAAAAGCGAAGCCCGCGACGAGCATCTCGATCGTCGTCGCCTGCATTCTCGTCGAGCCGGCGATCGCCATCGGGCCCGTCGTGAGGTTGACGACGGTGACGCGCGGGTCCTCGATAACCTTGCGCGAACGTTCGACGCGCGACGCCATGAGATCCGACGGGTTATTGAAGAGGAAGAAGGCGGGAATTCCGGCGTCGAGCGCGGCGTGGATCGTTCCGATGACGGAGGACGTTTCGCCCCCTTCGCTGATCGCGCAGAGCGCGTCGTTGGGGCCGATTCCCGCTTCCTGATACTGGCGATATCCGAATGAAATGAAGTCTTCAAAGCTTTCGACCGACCTGATGAGCGCGAAGTCTCCGCCGGTCATGATCGCGTTGGTTTGCGAGGCGAGTTTTTGGAAGAATTCGGCGCGACTCGGGAGCGCCGCCGCGCTGGTGCGGCAGAATTTTTTGTTGGCCGCGTCGAGGAGTATCGAGAGCCGACCCGTCGCGCCGCAGCCGCTAAAGCTGATACGTCCGCCTGCGGCGAGGGACTTGTAGATCGTTTCTTCGAGCTTTTTGTATTCCTGGGAAGCGAGCGTTTTTTTCAGGACGGGGGGGATATCGTCGTCGACGGAATAGAGTTGCAGCATTCCGGCTGGAACGTCGCGCGCGAGCGTCTGCGAGAGCGTTCGCGTCTTGGGGTGCGACTGTTCTGTCGTCAAAACGCCAAGGTGAAATTGCGTTTCGTTGGCGATGAAATCGTCCGCTTTTTCTTCGGGCGTCGCCGATCGTTGAAATGAAGTCTCCATTGCGTTATCCTGCGTTAGTGATCTTGGGTCAATCGCACGAGAGCTGAAAGCGGTAGACTGACGGGCGATTGCCTTGTAAATGGCGAACAGTTTTCAAGCGCGTCGCGTCGAATGTTTCGTGAACCGTCGGCGAGCCGCGACAGAAACATTGGCGTGGATTGACCTCGTCGAGTGAACGCGCCAGCCCACGCTGTTAGTTATATTGTCGTCGTCTGAGCAAATCAAGCGACGCGAGGATAAAAAAACGCCGCGCAGGAGTTGGAACCTCGTGCGCGGCGGCAGGGTTAGGACTGGTTATGGAGTCTATTCGAGCATGAAGCTTTTGACAACTTCGTCAGGGGCGGGCCCATATTTCGCAAGTTCCATGGAGCAGCTCGCGCGTCCCTTAGTCAGGCTCAAGAGCGCGGAGGAATATCCGAAGAGGTGCGAAAGTGGCGTCTCCGCTTTGACGAGAGTGGACTTCCCGCGGTTCTGCGTCTGGACGACGACTCCACGACGCTGGTTAATATCTCCGACCACGTCGCCGACGTATTCGTCGGGGGTCAGAATCTCTTGCCGCATGATCGGTTCAAGAAGCGTAATCTTGCTCGCCTCGAGCGCTCTGCGCCACGCGTCGCTCGCTGCGTATCGTAGCGCGGGCTCGTCGGTCGACAATTCGTCGAAGGTTCCGCCCGTAACGACGAGCTTGACCCCTACGACGGGGAATCCCAGAACTCCGCCGCCGAGTGTTTCTTCCTTAAGCGCGTCCTTCACGATCGCGCGCCATTCCGGTTTGAAGAGTTCGTCGTCCGATTCAATCGCAATGATCGTTTCGTTGGAATCTTCAATCGGTTCGGAATGAAGTTGGATTTCGGCGAAATGTAGAACTCCTCCTAGAGTCCGTTCTCCGCCGCCGATCACTTCTGACGGACCCTGAAGAGTTTCACGATAGCTTACGCGCGGTTCGCGGATGCGGACCTTGAGCTTGTATTCGCGCAGAAGTCGGTGCTTGACAATTTCAAGATGCAATTCTCCCATACCCGAGACGATCGTCTGGCCCGTGTCCTTGTTGACCGACGTCTGGAAGGTGGGGTCCTGACGCCGCATCGACTCGAGAACTTGCTTGAGTTTTTTGTCTTCGTCCGAGGATTCCGGCTCGATCGACATGGAAACGACTGTTTGCGGGAATGTGATCGATTCCAAAAGGATCGGGTGTTTGGGATCGCAGAGCGTGTCTCCCGTGACGCTGTGACGCAAGCCAATGATTCCGCAGATTTCGCCCGCTGAGACGGAATCGACGAGCGTGTTGTGGTCGGCCTGAATTCGCCAGAGCTGCGGCACGTTCTCTTTTTCCTCTTCGCGTGGATTCAAAACGCGTGAGTTCGCTTTCAGTTTGCCAGAGTAGACGCGCATGAAGAACATGTCGCCATGAGGATGCGTCACGATCTTGAAGATAAGTCCGCAGAAGGGCTCTTTGACGTCGAGCGCGCGCCTTTCTATCTTGTCGGGATCGGCAGGATCGGTTCCCTCGATGGGCGGGAGGTCGTCCGGAGCGGGCAAATAATAGCATACGCCGTCCATGACGGGCTGGACTCCCAGACCGTCGAGCGCCGAGCCGCAGAAGACCGGCGCGCACATATCGGCGATCGTTGCGGCGCGCAGCACTTTTCGAATCATCTCGGGCGTAATTTCCTCGCCGGAGAGGAGCCGTTCGGTAAGCTCGTCGCTGAAGATCGAAAGATCGTCGAGGAGTTTTTCGCGATAAAGCTCCGCCTGCTCGAGCATGCCTTCTTCTATCTCATTGACGGTATATTCTCGCCCCTGAGTTTCGGGATCGAAAACGAGCTGCTTCATCTCGATGAGGTCGACGACCCCTCGGAACGCGTCGGGTAGACGAGGGGGACCGGCGCCGATCGGGATCGTTACGACGATCGGTTTCGCGTTGAGACGCTTCTCAATATCCTCGACGACGGCGTGGAAATCGGCGCCCTCGCGATCCATCTTGTTGATAAAGGCGATTCTCGGAACATGGTATTTGTCCGCCTGACGCCATACCGTCTCACTCTGCGCCTCGACGCCCTCGCGAGCGCTGACGACGACGACGCCGCCGTCGAGAATGCGCAACGAACGTTCGACTTCCGCCGTAAAATCGACGTGACCCGGCGTGTCGATGAGGTTGATCGTGTGATCGTTCCATTCGAAGGTTACGCAGGCGGCGTTGATCGTAATGCCTCGCTCGCGCTCTTCAGGGTCGTAGTCGGTGACCGTCGTTCCGGCGTCTACCATTCCAACCTTGTGAACAAACTTGGAATAAAAGAGCATCTTCTCAGTTATGGTCGTTTTGCCAGCGTCGATATGCGCGATAACGCCAATATTTCGAATGTCTTTTTGAACAGACGAGGTCGCTTTTGCTTTACTCATGACGATTACCATCGGCGGGGTTGAGATGAACGCGCGCCGGAGCCCGACGCGCTCTCGATATTCTAACCCCGGCGTCATGATTTAACAAGCGCTTTTTCTGATGGACGGGCTTCATCGGATGTGAAAGCGGAGGTTGGACGTCGAACAAATTTGAACGCGCAATCGATGGTCGACGCACGTCAATGAAGCGTTGATAGGACCGAAATCGGCGAATCGCGCCGTGTATATAACCGCATGGTGGGCGCAACGATAGAGCGCTCGCCGTTCCTTTCGCGCTTTGTCCCTTATAAACGTCGCAAATCGAAGGAGAAGGAACCCGTCTGTTTACGACGACCGATCAGCGACCCTTTAGCTTGGCGATCGACTCCTCCATGCGCGTCGAACTTTGATTCTCTTCAAGAAAACGCTGTAAAATCTGGGAAAGTGGTTCGTCGTTTTTCATACGACAAGATGGATGGACGGCGTTTGCGGCACGAGTCGGCGCTTGACAAACGGACGCCGCATGCGTAGAATCCACCGGCGTGTACGGCTCGTTTTACAAGCCTATGAGCGATGACGACGGCGCTGTTTCAGACGCGTTGAGAAGCGAAGAATCAGAGGAGGATATCAATGCAATTTACCAAGATGCACGGCGCTGGCAACGACTACGTTTACATCGACCTTGCGCGTGAAAAGCTTCCGATTCCCCCGGAGGAACTCGCGCCGATGGTCTCAAACCGCCATTTTGGCGTCGGCAGCGACGGTCTCGTCTTGATATGCCCCTCCGACGTCGCGGACGCGCAGATGCGCATGTTTAACGCGGACGGTTCGGAGAGCGAAATGTGCGGCAACGCGATTCGTTGCGTTGCGAAGTACGTCGCCGAACGCAGTTCGACTCGTCCTTCGCAGCTCAAGATTGCCTCGGGGTCGGGCGTTCACACGCTTAATTGCGAATACAAAGGAGATTCCGTGACGCGCGTTCGCGTCGATATGGGCGCGCCGATCCTCGTTCCCGAACAGATTCCGACGACGCTTCGCTCTCCTTCCGGCGCGACGGATCCCGTCCGCGACCTCCCCGTCTCGTCCCTTGGGCTCGATTTTTCTTCCGAGTTGGGCGCCGACTCGCCCGAATGCGCGGCGTTCATGAAAGCGCCGATGACCTGCGTCTCGATGGGTAATCCGCACGTCGTTATCTTTGTCGACGAAATTACCGACGCGCTGACGCTCAAATGCGGTCCCAAAATTGAGCGTTCGGTTAAGAATTTCCCCAATAGGACGAACGTTCATTTTGTCGAGCTTATTTCTCCGACGGAGGTTCGGATGCGCGTTTGGGAACGCGGGACGGGCGAAACGCTTGCCTGCGGGACCGGCGCGTGCGCCGTTGGCGTCGCGTGCGCGCTTACCGGACGAACGCAACAGAAGGTTCTCGTCCATCTTCTGGGCGGCGACCTCGAAATCGAGTGGGTTCGCGACGACAACAGCGTTTTCATGACGGGCCCCGCGCTGAAAACCTTTACCGGCGAGCTGACCCCGGAGTTTTTCCGACAGTCGCAGGACAAGTTTTCTCTCTCATGACGAAGAGAACTATAATTTAAGTTAAAAATAAACCGCGACATGCTCGCGGTTTATTTTTTTAAAACGTCGGTAGAGTTCGTTTCTTTTTCAGCGTTGTTAAAAAGTGCGGCTGTTCGTGCGACGACGTTTTCATGAAAACAACTCCAGTTGTCTTAGCATATTACAATTTTGTCCATTTTTGTTTAATTTATCCCCGACTGTTTTATTTTTGTCTTTTTCTTTTTGACCTTAAGCCAGCGTAGTTTAGAGACAGTCGGCGTAGGAGAATCATGTTTTTTCTCGAATCGGCGCTTTTCCCCCCCCCCATTGTAACTTCCATCTTGTCTGATACACTTTGACAATAGATAGGTTTGGCGACCATAGGCGTTTTTACCGACTCAATTCGCCGCTTTAGCGTCCTGTCCCGACGTCTCGTGAAATTCGTGTTCGGGAGCGCGCCATGTCAAACGATCATGGCTTTTAGCGTGTCTGAAGCATTTTACGGGACGTGGACTCGACGGCGTCGTCTGGCGCCATAAACCTTTGATGTTGTATGCGAAACCGTACAGTTTGGCAGAGACCTCTCTGTGCGTGTATAAAAATAACGTCCAAACGTCAACTTTTTGCGGTCTATGTATGACTGCGCCTCTTTGAGAAGAGGACAAGCGCGGAAGAAACTGCTCTTTCCGCAATCACAAGCTTGTGACGTCGGACGTAGCTATTGACCATCCATCATTAAGGATTTTGCGCCATGAGTACTAGAGCCCACAAGAGCGGTTTCACGCTCGTCGAGTTGCTGGTCGTTATTGCGATCATCGGCATCCTGATTGGCCTCCTTCTGCCAGCCGTTCAGGCGGCACGCGAGGCTGCGCGCCGCATGCAGTGCACCAACAACATGAAGCAGTTCGTCCTGGCGATGCATAATCACCACGACGTTAACGATTATCTCCCATCTCAAGGCGCGTTCGGCGCCGGCGTCAAATCTGACCGTTTTGGCGTTCACTATCAGCTTCTCCCTTACTTTGAACAGGCCGCTCTCAAGCAGGCTGTCGACAGCATCGAGTCTATCACTGCGCCCTGGAAGCCTTCCGCTCAGGCTGACGCCAACGACGGGGGTTGGGAAGCGCGTACCACGAAGGTTGAATCCTTCCTTTGTCCTTCCGATCCTCACCGAGGCGCGCTTGTGCTCCTTGGCGGCGCTCACAACCACAGCGGACGACCGACGAATATCGCCTACTGCATGGCGGACACCGTCGCGCGACTTGACAACGTCAACGACAGCCAGTATACGACGCAATCCGACGGCGCCGGCGGACGTCGTCGCATCCCTCAGACTCCTAGCACGGGCGACTGCACGCACCGCTCCCTCTTCTTCTTCTTCGATCGCAAGAACCTTGCCTTCGCGACCGACGGCACGAGCAACACGATTGTCTGCTCCGAAGTTGCGGCCGGCGAATATAGCAACGATCGGATCAGGGGTTCCGTTTGCTTCTATGCTGGTTTTGACCTTGGAAGCTGGGTTTCTCGTCCGAGCCTCTGCATGAACCAGAAATCCACCACCGATCCTAACGGTTACGCCGCGCCGATCGTCGAGCATCCGCGTATGGGGAACTACCTTGACCGTCTTCCGACGCTCTCCGCGTTCACCACGGTCATGCCTCCTAACTCGCCGTCCTGCTTCAAGTACAATCGCGAGCAGGGACAGGTTGTGCTTATTCCCCCGACGAGCTATCACAGCGGCGGCGTCAACGTCGGGATGCTTGACGGTTCTGTTCGGTTCATCTCCGACACGATCGACACGAACGGCCTTGCCGATATCCCGACCGGTATCAACCTCAAAGGCGCGAGCCCGATGGGCGTCTGGGGCGCTCTTGGCTCTCCGAACGGAGGCGAGACCGTCGCCCTCTGACCCATTGTCAGAATCGGTTTATACGCAATGCCGGTCGCTTGACTGACCGCAGCGTCAGTCCGACGACGTCATGAGTTTTGCGAAGGCGCGGTAAGACGAACGACGTTGAACCGCGCCTTTTTAGAGTTTAATTTGAAAGGGCTCGTTGGGAATTCGCGCGAAAAATTCGGCGCTCTTGAGCCCAGGAAAGAGGAAAAATGAATAAGTACTGCGCTTTTGCCGTATGCGCGTTGATCGCTCTCGCGAGCTTTGGTTGTAAAGATAAGTCTCGACCTGCCGACTTGCCGGACGACATGACGCCTTCCCGTATCACGATCACGCAGGAGGGCGAGCCTCTCGCAGGCGCGACCGTTGAACTCGAATATACGACCCCGGTCAAGTACACCACGAGCGGCGCGACCGACGAGACGGGCGTCGCCGTCATGAAGACCTACGGCTATGCCGGCGCGCAGCTCGGGACGGCGAAGGTTCGCGTCTCCAAACTCGTGACGGAAGGCGATTCCGAAGCGGAAGAATATGGCGAGAGCGGGTCCATGGGGACCGACTTTAACGTCGTCGACGCGAAGTATATGTCTTTTGAGACGACCGACCTTGAGATTACGATTGAAAAGGGTAACGCCGACGCGACCTTTGACGTTGGCGCCGCCGTTCGCGATCCCGTTAAGTGATCTCAGGCGTCTACCGTAATCTTTTGAGCCGAATTAAATAGAAGAGGCGTTTAGTCCGGGAACTAAACGCCTCTTTTTATTGGTTTGAGGTCAAAGAAGGGCAATCATTCATTGAAGAGATCGTCGAGATCTTCGCCTTCGTCGTCGTTGCCGCCGCCCAAAGCCAGATTGAGTCTAATGACGTCGCCGAGAGCCTCGAAGAGTTCTCGTTGGGCCGTCGCTCTGGACTTATAGACATTGTCTTCGACGCCTTTAGAGAAGACGATTTTTACGTTTTTCGCATTGGCGATAATGTCGAACGTTTCGACCGCGAGCGGATTAACGTCGCTGTAGGAGGCGATGAGATTCCGCACGCCGACGGCGAGTTGAGAGACGTTGAAGGTCGCTTCAGACTTCTGAGGGGCTAAGTCCTTAGAGTTCTGGACGATGCGCTTGAACTCCTTGTCCGCATAGTCCTCGTCAAAGGTTATGATGAAGAGGAGCGCGTCGGAGGACAGGCCGTATTTGAGGATGAAGTTCTGGCCTTTGATGAGAGGAGGATAGACGTCTTCGAAGTCGTCGTCGAGTTCGTCAGCTCCCAAGATTTCGTCCAGATTGAGTTTTAAGTTTGTGACCTTGTAATCCTCGACTTCCTCCGTATCGAACGCGTCGGCGAGCTCCGGGTTCACTTCACGGATGCGATTGACGATCGCGTCGGAGGCCTTCTGGAATTCTTCGGGCGCAGCGCAGATTGACGCAACGACGATGGAGAACGGCTCGGATGTGATCGCAAACCCCGAGTCGTATTGAGTCGATTTCATTTCCGCCACGAGCGCTTCTTCAATGTAGCCCAGAATTTCTTCAACGAGCTCAAAAGTTTCGATATCGTCGATCTCGACGTAGAGCGCTTCCAGGAGGTTTTCGTGAATCGCAGTGCGCACGTTTTCAGAAACGTCGACCGCGAGTTCGTCCGGGTTAGCGCCCGCCCCGGCAGAGGCAAAGATCGCGTCGGGCGTTTCGGCGATCGCGTTCCACCTGGTTAGCGCAGGCTCGGAGCTTGGAGCAAGAGAGCTTTCTGGATCGACCGTTATGGTACCTTCTGAAACAAGATTGGCGTCGGGGTCGACGTAGAGGCGCCACTGCAACTGTTCGACGGCGTCGACGAGCTCGGAATATTTCTCAAGCGCCTCATCGATGCTCTGAAGGTCAA
Organism: Thermoguttaceae bacterium; assembly: GCA_050949645.1. Lineage (GTDB taxonomy): Bacteria > Planctomycetota > Planctomycetia > Pirellulales > Thermoguttaceae > RUG369. Next base: position 1,840,784 of record JBMNGC010000001.1, on the reverse strand, counting down.
TGATTTCGTCGTCTTCCACAAGCTCTGCGAACTGCTGGCGCAAAACGGCGGCGACAGATTCGATAAGCTCCTCCGGCAACGCGTCAACGTTGATGGTAGCTGTCACGATTGTATCGTAGCCTTCGGCGGACGGCGCTGGGAGGCAGGATTCCTTAGGAAATGAGGAGACAACTTCGTTAAATTTGGACGGGGTTATGAGTAGGAGGTTGTCTTCGTCGAGGAGGTAATTGAGCTCTTTTTCATTAAGCGTCCTGAACGGCTCCTTCTTAAGATCGGGAGGCGAGGACAATTCTGTCAGTGAGAAAAAAATGAAGGGCGCCACGTCGTCGCCGTCGACCGCAATGACGGCGCCTATTGGCTTGGAAAGGTCAATGTACGATTCGAATTGAATGCGTACGAGTCCGCGAAGGCCCGTCAAGAGTTCCTTGTATTGCATGGCGTCGGCGATCCTTTCGCTGCCGTTCCACGCTTCCTCGAGACTATTAACTATAACCGACGCGATGATTTTAGGCGATTCGCTCGCCGTTTCAGGGGCGTCCGCTCCGAACACGGTAACGCTTGCGCTCGACAAAGGCAGGGCGCAAAGCGCTGTCATGAACAAGAGACACGCGCCAAGCCTGGTTTTAAGGTTTAGACCGAATTTCATCAGTTTCTCCCAAGGTAATAAATGATCGGACATGTCGCGCCGCGTTTCCGCCGGTCGACAGAAGAGAGGCAAGAAGACGCAAGGGGCGTCGCGCCTCCTTACGATCGATTGATAATATCGATGATAATTATTGAGGTTTTCAAGTCAAGCAGTCGGTCTGTAAAGGACGTATATCGTTAAGGGTGCGGCGCGCCGATTGTCGCACGCTGACGTTAGGCGCTTTGAGGCGCTTTTCAGCCTGACCAAAACGATCTTCCGCCGACCTTGAGATTACAGTCGAAAAGGGTAACGCCGACGCGACCTTTGACGTTGGCGCCGTCGTTCGCGATCCTGTTAAGTGATCTCAGGCGTCTCTTTTAATCTTTGGGACCGAGCTTAAATAGAAAAGGCGTTTAGTCCGAGAACTAAACGCCTTTTTTATTGGTTTGAGGTCAAAGGACGGCGATTATTATTCATCTTTGAAGAGTTCGTCGAGATCTACGCCCTCGTCGTTGTTGCCTCTGCCTAAAATCATCATGAGTCTTGTAACTTCGCCATAGGCCTCGAAGAATCCGCGGTTAAACGTTACAGAGGCTCTATGGACATTCCCTTCGGATTTGTCTGTGAGAACGATTTTAGCGTCTTTCGCATTGGCCATCACGTCGACCGCTTCAAGAGCCACCGGATTAACGTCGCTATAGGAGGCGAGGAGCTTCCGAACGAGAACGGCGAATTGGGCGACGTCGAAGGTCGCTTCGGGCTTCGAGGGGGACAAGTCCTTAGAGTTCTGGACGATGCGCTTGAATTCCTCTTCCGCGTAGGCCTCGTCAAAGGTTGCGATGACGACAAGCGCGTCGGAGGAAAAGCCGCATTTGAGGACAAAGGTCTGACCTTTGAAGGAAAGAGGGGCGCCATCTTCGAAGTCGTCTTCGTCAAACAAGTCGTCAAAATTCAATTTAAAGCTCGTGACCTTGTAATCCTCAACTTCTTCCATTTCGAACATGTCTTCGAACAGGGAGTCGGCGTCACAGAGACGTCTGACGAGCGCGTCGGCGGCCTTCTGAAGTTCGTCGGGCGCAGCGCAGATTGACGCAACCGCGACTGAGAACGGTTCGGAGGTAACCGCGAAGCCCGAGTCATATTGAGTCGATTGAAATTCCGCAACGAGCGCTTTTTCAATGTGACCGAGAATTTCTTCAGCGGCCTCGTAAACTTCGTGGTTGTCAAACTCGACGTCGAACGCGTTTAGGAGATTGTCGTGAATCGCACGAAAATAGACTTCTGACACGTCTTGAACGAAATCGGTCGGGTTGGCGCCAGCTTCGGCGGAAGCAAAGATCGCGCTGGGCGTTTCAGCGATCGCGTTCCACCTGGTCGGCTCCGGCTTGGAGACTGGCGCGAGGGCGCTTTCTGGGTCGACCGTTATGGTAATTTCCGCAACAAGCTTGGAATCGGGATCGACGTAGAGGATCCACTGTAGCTGTTGGATTGAGTCGACGAGTTCGGAATATTTCGCGAGCGCGTTATCGACGCTCTGAAGGTCGAAGATTTCGCCTTCCTCCACAAGTTCGGCGAATACCTGCCGCAAAGCCGAGGCGCCGGCTTCGAACAACTCGCCCGGTACCTCGTCTATGTTGAGAGTCGCCTTCACGATCGTATCGACGCCTTCGGCGGACGGCGCTGGAAGGTAGGATTCCTTAGGAACTGAGGAGACAAATTTGTTGAGTTCGGGCGGGGTTATGAATAGCACGTCCTCGTCGACGAAGTATTTGACGCCGTGAGCATTAAGCGTCTTGAACGGTTCCTTACTAAGATCGGGAGGCGCGGACATATCTTTCAGTGGAATAAAAACGAAAGGCGCTACGGAGTCGCCGTCAATCGCAACAACGGCGCCTATCGGCTGGGAATTGTCAATCATCGACTCATATTGCGTGCGCACGAGTCCGCGAAGGCCCGTCAAGAGTTCCTTGTACTGCATGGCGTCGGCGATCTTTTCAGCGCCGTTCCATGCTTCCTCGAGACTATTAACTGTAACCGTCGCAACGATTTTAGTCGACTCGCTCGCCGTTTCAGGGGCGTCCGCTCCGAACGCGGGAACGCTTGCGCTCGACAAAGGCAGGGAGCAAAGCGCGGTCATGAACAAGAGACACGCGCCAAGCCTGACTTTAAGGTTTAGACCGAATTTCATCACTTTCTCCCAAATAATATATGATCGGACATGTCGCGCCGCATTTCCACCGGTCGACTGAAGAGAGGCAAGAAGACGCAAGCGGCGTCGCGCCTCTCCGCATGATGATAATTATTCGACTCTTTCAAGTCAAGCAGTCGGTCTGTAAAGGACGTATATCGTTAAGGGTACGGCGCGCCGATTGTCGCACGCTGACGTTAGGCGCTTTGAGGCGCTTTTCAGCCTAACCAAAACGACCTTGCCGCGCGCCGCGGATTAAATTATGATGAAAATGGCGCGGCGTCCGCGCAGGTTGAAGCGTTCATCACACGTTTTTTCGAGAGCGAGATATCCTTTGGTTCCTTTTTCCAAAGCGCATAACAACGGGCATTCCGCGGAACAAACCGACTCGGTCGGGTTGCGTCCAGTTGGAGGATATTCTGTCCCGATCGCAGCGGATAGGGTGCGTTTCTCGGGGCATTCTGCGCTCTTTTCCCAAGCCGCCGAGACGTTGACGGGAACGTCGAACGTTAAGTCCTTCTTCGTCGGCGCGAAAAAGGGAGACTGCCAGAGTCTGGCGGACGAATGGCGCGCCGAAGGACCAAATATGGAACTCGGCGCGTTGCAGACATTCTGCTTTCGTCATGAACTGGACGACGGTTTCCTGTTCCTCGCGCCGCTGACGACGGTTTTGTTTTTGTTCGACGCGTTCCTTGGTCTCGACGTCGAAAGTCTATGTTCCGACGACGCATTATGGCGCGAGTTTACCGAATCCGCCAGAAGAACGCCCGAGCTTACCGACGTCGAGCTTGAAGTCCTGGCAGGCGAAGCGCCCAGGCTGGGGACCCTCCGTCCGGACTGGTTCGATCAGGCGGTCGCCGACGGAACGCGCGAGCCCGACTGGCAGACGAAATATACGGGCCAAAATCTTCAAAAGAGCGTCGCTTACCTTGGCGACGAGACGCTCTATTGGGAACGTCGCGCCTTTGAGTTAAAGGGGCGCGTCTTTCCATGGACGCTTGTCTTCTCCGCCGCGAGATCTGATTCTTCCGCGGTCCGTTGTCCGGCGCTCGACTTAGAGTCGATTCCGCTCCCCGATTTCGAACAGGCAAGTTCTCCCGACGAGCGCAAGACGATGATCGTTAGGGTCGCGACGGGCTCGACGACGGAAGAGGCGTGGCGTGCGCTTAAACCGGGCGATTTCCTTACGACGGACGCGCCTTCCGACAAACTTTTTGACGCAATCGTCGACGGCGACGTCGTTTTTCGCGTCAAGCCCGGCCTCTATCGCGGCCAGACCGCCGTGCAGATAAAAGAGCGAGTTTGACCGCCTCGAATATCGGCGATTTTTCTAGAAGGTCCCTTTACAAAAGGTCGGCCTGTGATACTATACACTCGTTGTGGGCGCGCCTGCGCGCGCATGACGATGGCTGAATAGCTCAGTCGGTTAGAGCGACGGCTTCATAAGCCGTAGGTCACAGGTTCAAGTCCAGTTTCAGCCACTACGAAACGACCCGAGCAAAGGGCGAGCTATTCTGAAAACGACGCGATTTTCTTTCGCGTCGTTTTTTGTTTTAGGCTGGATTTTCGGCTCCGTCCCTTCTTTTGAATTTATCTCCAACTCTCGAAGGACGCGTCCTTGCAAGACGGGACGCTTTTGCCTCCAGCTCTTGCGTTGCATCCTGTAATTTTCTATGATGCGTCAGGCGCAGATTCTGAAGACGCCTAGCAGAAAGGATCGGTTATGAGCGAAGAAGATAGATCACAAGATAAAAAGACGGAAGAACTTAATCCGCAGATCGTCGCTCAGACAGACGACGCCAAACGTGTCGAAGAAGTCGAAGAGGAAGACGATTTTTTCTCGAAGAGCTTCTTTTTCGGCTCTTCGCAAAACGATTACGAGAAGTACGGGGCTGCGTTTGCCGAAGGACTGCGTTCTGTCTTTGAGGCTGACGACGATGAAGAAGAGGAATCGGAGACCGCCGAGGATATTTCCGACGCCGACCGGATCCAGCGCGAGCTTGAGTTTGAGCGTCGCGAGGCGCTCGACTCCGTCATTATGCAAAACGACGCGGATTTCCTCTACGAGGCGGGCTCCAAATACGAAGCGCCCCGCTCGACGGACGACAGTCCCGATCGCCGATCTAAAAAGAGCGCCTCTTCAAATAACAAGAGCTCTTTTTACCGCGCCGTCGTGCGACCCGAAAGTATTCTCGAAGCAATGCTCTTCGTCGGTGATCGCGAAAATAAACCGCTCCCTCTTAAACGCGCCTGCGAGCTCATTCGCAACGTATCCGAAATGGAGGCGATTGAAATCCTCGCCGATCTTAATGAACGTTATATTCGTACCGACGCGCCCTACCGTATCATTCGCGACGGGGAAGGGTTCCGACTCGCTCTTCTCGATTCGTTCGACGACGTCGTCGAGCGTTTTGCCGGCAAGACGAAAGAATTTAAGATGTCTCAAACCGCGATTGAAGCGCTTGCGATCGTCGCATATCGACAACCGATCTCTTTTGATGAAATTATCAAGGTTCGCGGCAATGCTGCGGGCGCGCTTTCTCAGCTTGTCCGACGTAATCTCGTCACTGTTGAAAAACAACAAACTGCCGGCAAGAAAAGAATTTCCGTCTATCGTACGACGGAGCGGTTTCTCAAGCTTTTTAATCTCAAATCAATCGACGAATTGCCCGTGATCGGCGACGTCGATTACAGGTAAAATTTGTCGGACGACGACTCTGCATGCGGCGCCGCCGCGATTGTTTTCCTTCAAAAGCTTGCGTCCACTTGTTGATCTCATTATAATTCAACGCAACTAGCGTTGAGCGACGGCGTATTGTAAAACGCGACGCGCGAGAACTACGCTCAAAGACGACGCGCCGTCGACTGCGTGACGCGTGTTTTATGAAAGGAAGAAAAATGAAACAAGTTTTTACGCGACGTGATTTCATGCGTGCGAGTGTGCTGGCCGTCGGCGGCGCCGCGCTTTCCACCAATTTCTCTAACAACGTTCTCTTCGGCGCAGAAGATGCGAGTCCTTTTACGACGAAGCTCCACTCGGCGACGATCGTCGGCGGAATCGACGCGGGCACGGTCGAAAATCTCGCGAAGCTCGGCTACGAAGGCGTCGAGATCACCGCGTGGGACGTCGAGCCCTCCCAGGCGGCGGAAGCGCGAAAGATTTGTGAAGCGAACGGAATCAAAATCCATTCCGTCATGCGCGCTTGGACCGACGTCAACCTCGGGCCCGAGCGGGCTGCCGCGGACGTTAAGTCGATAGAGCGCGCGCTGCGCGCCGCCGCCGCCTATGGCGCGTCGACCGTGCTCCTGGTCCCGTGCAAAATCGGCGGCCATGCCCCCGATCCTTGGGATCTCAAAATCGATTTTGATCCCGACACGTGCATGGTTAAGAGCGTCTGCGAAGGCGACAACGAGCCGTACGCCGAGTATATCGAGGCGCAGAACGCGGCGACGGAGGCGTCCTTCAAGTACGTCGGACAGACGCTGCCCGTCGCGGCGTACGAAGGCGTGACGATCGGACTTGAGAACGTCTGGAACGGCCTCTGGTGCACGCCCGAATTCTTTGCGGCGTTCGTCAAAGCGTTCGACAACGTCTGGGTCAAGACATACTTTGACCTCGGCAACCACACCAAGTACGCGCCTGCCGAAGACTGGCTGCGCGCCCTGAAAGGCACGATCTGCAAACTCCATATCAAGGATTTCCTCATCGATAAAACGAAGCCCTCGGGCGGCGATTTCGTACCGATCGGGAAAGGCTCGATTGATTGGAAGTCCGTTCGTAAGGTCATCGACGAAATTGGTTACGACGGCTTCGTGACCCTCGAAAGCGGCGGATATTCGCTCGAAGAGCACGCGACGATCTTCAGCAATTTCTTTGACGGCAAGGATATCCTGGAAGGCGTTTGACGCAGTCCAAGATTCTTAAACTCGCTGCTAATAACGATTTGAAACACGAAGGAACCAGCTCTTGAACGTTGTTTCTTCGTGTTTCTTTTTGCCCTGTACGCTGGACAACGATTTTCTACGAGTCGAATGATATGATCAATATAGCGGATAACGGCGCGAACACGCCGAAAAAATACAAGACGACGCTCCATTGCGCGACGATCGTCGGCAAAATCGAACCAAAAGAGATCGAGGCGCTCGCAGCGGCGGGCTATGACGGCGTTGAAACTCGCGCGAACGACGTTACGCTCGCCGAGGCGCGTGAAGCGCGACGCGTCTGCGAGGCTAATGGAATTAAAATTCACTCAGTTATGCGCGGCGCTCGACTCAATAGTCCGGAGCATGTCGAGGAGGATCTCAAGAATCTCCGTCATGGGCTTGCGGTCGCCGGCGCTTACGGCGCGTCGACGGTTCTGGTCGTTCCGGGCTCTGCACCCGCGCCAAAGCTTGACCCCTGGAAATTTGACGTACAATTTGACCCCGAGACTCTCGAGGTCACGCAGATCTGCGATGGCGATCCCGCGCCTTTCGCCGACTATATCGCCGCCCAGAACCAGGCGACGTTCGCCGCGCAAAAATATCTTCCAACCGTCCTGGACGTCGCGGCTTACGAGGGGGTGAAAATCGGACTTGAGAACGTTTGGAACAATCTCTGGTGCGACCCGGAACTCCTGAGCGCCTTTATTCGCTCTTTCGACTCGCCATGGGTTGGATCCTATTTTGATCTCGGAAATTACGTCAAATACGCGCCGACTGAGACGTGGTTGCGCGCGTTAGGGAAGGGGATCGTCGTCAAACTGCACTTCAAAGATTTTCTCGTCGACCATACGCTTCCCAACGGCGGCAAGTTCGTGCCCGTCGGACTCGGTTCCAACGACTGGCTCGCCATTCGCCAGATCCTCGACGACCTCGAATACAATGGATTTGCAACGATCGAATTCGAAGAATCTGAGAGTCGCAAACTTGAAGAACGTCAGCACGTTCAGAAATTCCGGAACTTCTTTGACGGCGTCGATATCCTCCAAAACGTATAAAAGCCCCGATAGCGCTTTTCGTCTCCAAGGACGACGAGGTTGTTCCAATAAAAAACGCCAGTTTACGTGCGGTAAACTGGCGTTTTAAAATGAGATAGACGCCGCGCACTCCTACAGAGAGCGGGAGCGCTTGGCGTGAAAAATTATTCTTCGCTAGTCTGAGGAACGACCCAAACTTTGAGCGAAGTCTCAATTTCGTGACCAAGGTAGATGCGAACGGAATACTGCGCGAGTTCCTTGAGAGGACCGTCGAGACGAACCTGGTCGACCGAGATCGAAATGTCCTCGTTCTTAAGCGCATGGACGATCTCTTCAGCGCCGATCGAACCGTAAAGGTGACCGTCGGCGTTCGCGTTCGCTTCGATCGAGACGATCGTGTTGGCGATCGCGTCGGCGAGCTGATGAAGCTTGGCGAGCTTCTGTCGCTGCATTTCGGCGAGCTGAGCCTTATGCTTTTCAATCATACGCTTGTGGTGCTCGGTGGCATAGGTTGCAAGGCCCTGAGGAATCAGGTAGTTGCGCGCGTAACCGGGCTTGACTTCGACGACTTCGCCCTGCTTGCCAAGAGCGTCCACGGACTGGATGAGGATAAGCTGGATTCCGCCGTTGGGCCCCTTGGGCAGGCGTTTACCATTACGATAAGCGTTACGTGCTTGTCTATTCTTGACTTCCATCGTGTTACCTAAATATACTCTATGGGAATTCTTTTAGTCTAGTTGCGTTTTGTTCGTATTGGACGCATGCCAGCTCAGAAGGGAATTTCGTCGGCGCCTTCCTGACTGTAAGGGTCGTTGTTCTGGCTGGGCCTCGGGGGCGTCTGAGGCGGCTGCGATCGATATGAGTTGGAACGATAAGAATCGTAACCGCCCGACGAGCCGCTGTCGCCGCGACCTCCGAGCAACACGATGCGGTCCGCGACGACCTTCACCTTCGAACGCTTTTGACCGTCCTGTTCCCAGGTTTCTTGTTTCAGTCGCCCTTCGACGAGAAGCGGACTGCCTTTCTTGGTATAGTCGCGTACAACCTCGGCGCTACGGTTCCAGACGGTGACGTCGAAGAAATTCGGTTCTTCGATCCAATTACCGCTCTGATCTTTGCGACGTTCGTTGACCGCAAGGCCGACGTCAGCGACAATCGATCCGCTTGGCAAGACGCGAACTTCGGGGTCTCGCGTGAGGTTGCCGACCAAAACTACTCTGTTGAAATCAGCCATGACTTCGCCTTTCTGAATTTAAGGTTGGGCTCGATCGTGTATCGACTCGACGTAGCTTTACGGAGCGACATGACGACGCGCAAGTAGCCGCTGGCGTTCGAAATCGAACAAAATCAACATGCTACGACATGAAACTCATTTGGTTCCGTCTTCCGCGTCTTCCTGCTTTTCTTCCTTGTTATCTTCCGTTTTCTTGTCCTTCTTGCTATCGTCGTCTTTCTGCGACTTGCCAGACTCAGGCTCAGCGTCTTCGGGCTTCTTGGGGCCTTCGAGCGCGTGCGAAACGAGCGCTTCCTCGAGGCGATCGTCGATCTTCGTGAGCAAGAATCGAATGACGTCATTATTCAAGCGGAACCGACGATTGAGTTCCTCCATCTGGTCGGTTGCAAGGCGGAAGTAGGTCAGCCAATAGACTCCGCGACGATGATTTTTAATGGGGTAAGCGAGTCTGCGCTCTTCCCAGAGACGCGAGACGCGAACATTACCGCCAACAGCTTCAATGGTCTCTGCGATTGCGCCGGAGACTTCTCCCGAATTGCGGGAATAGGACTCGGAATTCAGGATGAACAAGCCTTCGTAAAAGTTCTCTCTCTTCAAGGTTTTGCTCCTAAAGGTATTACGGTTTAAGGACCGTTCCCGTCGAATCAGACGAGGTTAGTTTCGATGATAAAGAACCGCTGCTGCGAGAAGCTAGCTCGCTTTCTACGGCCCTGAACGAGTCGGCGATCATCGCTCGAAGATTTCGAGCAATGCGCCGTAATGAAACGGATAAAACGCTGCAAAGACAGTCAGTCGCGCGTTCCCTTTTTACCCTTGGAAGGGGACTTTCCAGCGACGTTGTATTTGTTCATGACCTCTTGAGCGCCGCGCTCAACCCAAAGTTGCAACGCGTCGGCGGCTTCTCGAATCGCGACGTCGATTTCAAGGCGTTCATCCTTCCGAAAGGGCGACAACACGTAGTTGACGACCTGGTCGGGCGAGGAGGGACGCCCAATTCCGACGCGGAGTCGCGCAAAATTTTGCGTTCCAAGCTTGGCGACGATATCTTTAAGCCCTTTCTGACCGCCGGCGCCGCCGCTCTCTCGGAAGCGCAACTGCGCCGCCGGGAGGTCGAGATCGTCGCACGCGACGACGAGGTCGGTTGCAGGATTGAGCTTGAAGAACCTTATCGCTTCTGTAACGGAGTTTCCGCTGAGATTCATGAACGTCGTCGGAGAGAGGAGAAGAATATTTTTCCCCCCGATCCGCGCGTCGCAGATTTCGGCGTTGAACTGACGACGAGGCTTGTCAAACGCGTGGCGTTTAGCAAGCTCCGCGAGCACCATATAGCCGATGTTGTGACGCGTATCGCGGTATTGCCGACCGGGGTTACCCAGGCCGGCAATGATTTTATCCGGCTTCATTCTTGTTTTCGGCTTTCTGTTAAAGGCGTTTCTCCAATTTAAAAGCGTCTTTAACATGATAGGGATCCGAAAAAATTGATCGAATTTTATGCGCACGAGTTTATGCGCGTGGAACGTTCGAGATCAACTCGAAGTTCACTCTTCTGCCTCTTCTTCGTCTTCGTCGGTCTTTTCACCGATAACCTCAGGCTCAGCGCCTTCAGCAACTTCGGACTCTTCTTCGAGGTCTTCGATGATGATCTGCTCGGAGCACTCAACGATAAGAGTCTCCGGTTCATCGATGAACTTAACGCCTTCAGGGGCGGGAATGTCGGAGACAAGGATTTGCTCGTCGAAGCCCAGGTCGTTGATGATAACGACGATATTCTCGGGCGCGCTTGCGGGGTCCGTTTCAATCTCCATTCTATAGAGCGTCTGCTTGACGACTCCGCCGTCTTTGACGCCTTTGGCCTCGCCGCGCAGAACAATCGGAACGGAGAGCTGGACGCGCTCGTCAGCCGCGACGCGTTCGAAGTCGACATGTAGGAGCGTTTCGCCCCAGGGGTCCCACTGGAGGTCCTTAATGAGAGCGCGGTCGGCAACGGCGCCGTCGAGCTTGACAAAACGATGACCGTGTCGAAGAGCGCCTTCGATATCAGAGGTCGAGACGGAAAGCGTCACGACTTCCTTCTTATGCCCGTAGAGAACAGCAGGCGTCTTGCCGCTTTCTCGAAGACGACGATTCCGACGCTTACCTACTGTGTCCCGGCGCTCAACCGATAACGTTAACAAATCCGCCATGCGTATTGATTCCTTTAACGGAAAAGTGACGTCGCTCGCCATAGAGAGACACAGCGTCCCTCACACTCCAAGCGACTTGGCTTGCACACAATTTCTCAATTATCCATGAAGAGTCGATTTATTCAAGGGGCTGAATTTATCGTCGCCGTTATTTTTCAGGGCGCTGCGTCGAGGCGGACGAGTTTTGCAATTGAAGCGTTTTCATAATTTGAAGAACGTGTTTTTAAGATGGATCAGGCTTTCGCATTTACACGGTGTGCGCATCGCCGTCTATTGACGTTGTCCGAGCGGAGAGTTGGCAAGGGGGGTAGGCAGGCCCCTATGCTTCCTGGCGTCCTGGCTCAAACGCCCGTTGAGGAGCCATTGCAGAGAAAGTCCAGGTTTGGCGCGGCCGACGTTTTCTGAAATTTCGACGTCCGAATCCCCTGAAAAGAAACGTCCAACTCGTTTTCGTGGCGTTGGGCTCCATTTTTAAGTAATTGGGAGGGGGACGCGACAATATTTTATCTTGACGAAAGCCCCGCTTTTTCCGGGGGGAATTGCAACTTTTATATGGAAAATGCCAAATTGTTTGAAAATTTTGTTTGACGGGGTCAGGAGGCTTGGTTACAATCAGCGGCGCGATCGGAGAGAATGCGTTAGCGCTATTTTTCCGGTCGTCGTCCTATCGGTAGTCGGCGACTCAGCGTGTCCGTAAGCTCGAATCGAGAGAAAATTTTTTCACAACCTTGCGTGGCGCTGACCGTCTGCTAGAATGGCATTGACCCTCGAGAGCAAGCGTCGTTCATAAAGCAATGACGACGTTTTGTTGGCGCGATGGCGCCGCATGGGACGCCATGACGGCGTTAGCGCGACAATATCAGCTCTGCGATAGGCGATAGCCGCCGTAGAACGCGATAGATCGTTTCGGATTCTAAAATGTTGTCACCCGCGGAATGCAAGTTTCGTTGCGGGATCCGATTTCCACGCGATCATACCGTTCTTCGGCGGCTTTTTCTTTTCGGATTCCAGCGTTCCTCGATTGGAGTTGCTTTCCGATCCGTTTTCTCCGTCTCATTTCAGCGAGATCAAAGATTTTTTTGGGGAAACGCCGTCCTTTCTCGACTTTTAGGTCTCAGGCTGATATATTTATCCAGTGAAGACGCGGATTGACGAAAGGCGTCGTTTCCGCTTTTTTTTGCAAAGAAAGAAAGAGACCATGAGCGAATCTTCGAAATTCAACGCGTCTCCGGCGCCTAAACCGGAATTTTCACCAGACGTCATGGAGCGTCTTTTCTATTGGGCGCGCGACCGCGTCGGCGCAGCGGTTGCGTCGACTTCGCAGTCTAAGATCGAGGCGTTGGGGGAAATTGGGACCCTGTCTGTTTTGGGCGCCTTTGTCAGCTTTAAGAAGCGAGGTCGACTCCGTTCCTGCATGGGCTACATGAGCGACGGTATCCAACTCGGCGAGGCGCTCGACGCCTCCGCCGTCACCGCGGCGTTGCGCGATCCGCGATTTCCTCCCGTTTCCGCGGACGAATTCAGCGATCTTGAGCTGGAAATTTGGGCGCTCGGCTCGTTGCGCTTGATTGAGGAGACAGGCGAAGCACGCCGCGACGCCTTTAAAATTGGCCGCGACGGTCTGCAAATCGTCGGTCGCGGCAGGCGCGGACTCCTGTTGCCGAGCGTGCCGGTCGAGCTCGGCTGGACCCCCGATGAATTCCTCGACGGTCTCTGCGATAAAGCGGGCCTTCCGCGCGGTTCATGGCGAGACTCCAACGTCGATCTTTTCGCGTTTGAAGGAGTCTCTTTCAAGAAGCCGTTTGTCTGGAATATCTATAAGAATCCAGAGCTTGAGAAGCTTGTCAAAGACTCGCATAATTCCCGCGACAATTCTTCGCGACCGTCCTTCAGCCTCAATCAGGACGCCTTCAAGCTCAACGCGCCTGCGACGGCCAGACCGGACCCTTCGACGTCCAAACTCCGGACGCAGGCGAGACCGCCGGCGGTCGCCGGAATATTCTATCCCGGCTCCGCGGCGGAACAGAAATCCGCGCTCGACGCCATTGAGAAAGAGATCGGCGCGGCGGCTGAAAAGTCACGTTTCCCCGGCGCGATGGTTCCGCACGCCGGCTGGGTCTATTCCGCGCGTCTCGCAGCGCAAACGCTCAATCAAATCGAACCGTCCGAGACGATTGTCGTCTTCGCGCCTAAGCATCGTCGCGAAGGCGCGAATTTGGCAGTTATGCCCTATGGCTCTTGGGACTATATCGGCGGTGAAATCCCGAACGATTTGGAGTTTGTCGACGATCTTGTTAACGCGATTCCCGACTTCAAGCTTGACGCGACCGCACACCGTTCGGAACATTCAATCGAGGTTCAGCTACCCCTTTTAGCGCGATTTTTCCCGAACGCAAAGGTGGTCGGAATCGTCGTTGGGCATGCGATGCAGGACGAACTTGATTCGTTGACCGACCGATTTGCCGCGTTTCTAAGCGAGCGCGAGACGGCCGGACGTCCCAAACCGCTTCTGCTCGTTTCAAGCGATATGAATCACTTTGCCGACGAGGAGTCGACGCAGAAAATCGACGCTCTTGCGCTCGACGCGCTTGAAACGACGAATCCTGACGAACTGTTGCGCGTCGTGGTCGGACGGCGCATCTCGATGTGCGGGATTATGCCGGCGTACTTCGTGCTTTCGACGCTTAAGAAGCGCGGCGAATTTTCCGAGGCGCTGCGCGTCGGTCACACGACGAGCGCCGAAGCGAGCGGCGATCGCGAACGCGTCGTCGGGTATGCGGGCTATCTTTTCCGTTAAGGGCGGCGTTGAACGGCGGCGATTCGATTAGGAAAGCAACATTTCGCAAGCGCGGCGCCGCGGCGGCTTTGAAACGCGCCCCGCGTTGCGTTTACCAGAACAGCAGGGAACGACCAATGAAAACTTTTCCTCTCTTTTCCGTTGCGCTTTTTGGCGCGTTGTGCCTGGCGTCGGCGAGTTTCGCACAGGAGTCCAGGGTCGTTGTCGCCGGCTCCGACGAGAGCGCACCCGTTGCGCAAAAGCTTGAATACGACGCGAATGGCGGCGCGTTTCTATCCGATCGTTGGCTTGCCGACTTCGCCGCGCCTCCTCGCGTATGGCGACCTCTGCAAATCGTCCACGGTCAAGACCTTACCGATCCGAAGATCGTCGAATATTTCCGCGACGACTGCGGACTCGGAGGGCTCGTCGTTAATGTCGGCGGAGAAGGGTACGTTCGCCAGGACGAAAACTGGGACCGCTTCGTTAAAGGCGTGAGGAATCTCAAAGACGCGGGTATGCGCGTCTGGATTTACGACGAAGACGGCTACCCAAGCCTGTCGGCAGGCGGCGTTGTTTTGGAGAAGGATCCTGATCTTCGCGCCCTTGAACTTGCCTTTGACCCCGATCGCGATCCCCCGTTTTACGTTCGCGACTGCTATGAATTCACTCATTCAAGCAACAACGTTGCGCGAGCGCGGCGGTATCCGAACCCCCTCAATCCAGAGGCGACCAAGGCGTTTATCGACGTCACGCATCGACGTTATCGCGAAGCGCTCGGCAAAGAGCTTTATGAGAGCGTCGAAGCGTTCTTTACCGACGAACCGTCGATGATGGCGGCGAATCTTGGTGAAATTCAGGAAGATATCCGCGTGCGAACGCCTATCGCCGATCCTCTCGATCCGGACAAAAAATGCCTGCCCGTCGTTTCATGGTACGACGACGTTGGAGATAAGTATCGGGAAAAATATGGAGAAGATCTCCATTCGAACCTCGGCTCTCTTTTCTCCGGATATACTGACGCGGACAAAAAGGTTCGCCGTCAATTCTGGACGCTCCTCGGCGAGCTCAACCGCGAACGGTATTATCAGCCGATTCAAGATTTCTGCCGCGAAGATCCGAACGGCCCCCTTGCGTCGGGACACACGCTGTACGAAGAAAATATCATCATGCACGTCCCCCTCGACGGGAACAAGATCGACAATCTCAAAGCGTTTGATCTTCCCGGTCTCGACATGCTCAACTCGGACCCCGGCGCATATTTTTACGGCGCCTGGCAAGCGGCCGCGTTTCCCTGTTCCGCCGCGGAATTCATCGGTCAGCGTCGCGTCATGACAGAGGTCAGCGACTTCTCGCAGTTGACCTCCGGCGACCGTCAAGCGGTCGACCTTGCGACGATGGAAGCCGCCGCCGGTTGGCAGGCCGCTTTTGGCGTCACTGATTTCACCCTTTATTACGGTATCGGGGGCGCACCGTACCGCAATGAAGAGACCCACCGCAATTATTGTCGATTTGTCGGGCGCCTCAACGCCGTCCTTAATGACGCGACGCCGGTGCGGCCCATTCTGCTGTACTATCCGATCGAGGAGATGCAGGAAGAATTCATTCCCGTCGCTGAGAAATACACGCCTCAAACGCAGTCGGAAAAGGCGCGGCAGATTAAGGACTCCTTCGACGTGCTGGGCGCGGGACTCTGTCGGGTTCAAACATCGTTCTGCGTCGTCGACCGTAAGACGCTCGACAGCCTGACGAAAAACCCGAAGAACAAGGTGGAAGCGGCGCGTCTCAGGGGACGTTACAGCGGCGTGATCTTTCCGCGCTGGTCTGAAAAGATCGATTACGATTGGGCGGATCCCGATTTCCGCGAATATCGCGTTTCCGAAGAAAACCCGCTCGCGACATGGGAAGAGGTTGCGCGCGAGCTCGGCGATTTTGCGGGCCCTCGTCTTGTTCCGAGTCCGGCCTATCCTAACGCGATCGAAGGCGCTTTTGTACGCGACGGAAGATTAATCTTTGTCGTGACGAACGCCGCTCTCACGCCCCTTCAGGGTTCGCTAAAACTCTCGGGCGTCGACGCGGAGTTTGAATCGAGCGAATGGACGACGCTCGATCCGCATTCGGGGCGTATCGTAACGGTCAACGCGCCGGAGTCCATTCTGGACGTGGAGATGGCGGGTCGTCAGACGTTGATCTTTGTTTCGCCGAAAATTAAAAGTGAAACGACGCTCCTCGCCGAATGATTCCGGATATAGGCCTAAGTCTTGTGTTACCGAATTTTCCTGATTTCTTTGGGAAGTTTGTCGAAATACTTGCCGAGCGCGTTTTATACACTATAATACCGTGTAAGAGCGCGCTGGGGGCGAACTGGGTTCGACTGGGCGAGCGAAGCGTGAATTGCGCGTCGAGGTTGATCGGTGGGCCTCGTTAAAAGCCGATTAAAATTTTAATTGCCAATAACCAAATGGCATTGGCTGCCTGATCATAGGCAGTCCCGGATATGATTCTTTTCCGAAGAGATGAAATATTCGGTCGTTAAATTCGGATCGTCTGTCGTCGCGCCGGACACGCGACGGGCTAAATTTTGCTTCCGGATCGTCCTTGCGAAACCGTCGTCGATAAGGGTTCAAAGGGATTAAACGCTAAAGAATCGACTACACGCGTAGACGTTCCCGTAGAGACGTCGCGGGACGCGGGTTCAATTCCCGCCGCCTCCACTCTTATTTTGGATGACTTACGACGCTGTGTCGTTACGTCATAACTCGCTGGGAATGCGTTTTGTCGAGATTACGTTCAGGAACGCGCGTTTCGATGCGCGAGCCTCTTCTTCATTCTATCGCCATGTCGCTTTTCTCTTTGAGGACAACAATCTTGGAACGCCGTCGCAGTATGGGCGATGGACCTTATCTTCGACGGCGTTCCTCGTTTTTAACTCGCCTCATATCAGCTTAAAAAAGAGAAAAGGGACGCTCTCGGTCCTTTTTTTCTAGAGCGCATTGAGCGAAGAAAGAAGGCTTCTCATGAAGATCTATGTCGGTAATTTGTCGTACAGCACGACCGGCGAGGGGCTCCGCGCCGCGTTTGAAAGTTACGGCGCCGTCGAATCGGCCTCGGTTGTCGTTGACCGTGTAACGAATCGTTCGAAGGGGTTCGGCTTCGTCGTTATGCCCAATGACGAAGAGGCGCAGCAGGCGATCGAAGGCTTGAATGAACAGGAGCTCGATCGTCGTACTCTTCGCGTCAGCGAAGCGCGGTCAAAGGGCGGACATGGCGGCGGTTTTCATGGCCGTCATCCCGGCGGACACGGCTCTTATCGGTCTGAGTCCTGACTCGTTCTAGATAATTGCAAGCTTGGCGCGTCGGAAAGATTTCGGCGCGCTTTTTTTCTACAAGGGGTTGAAAGTTTGCCCTAATCCAGAGAAATCGCCTCTTGTCTGATTCTTCAGAATCGTTAAGATACGCAAAGGAAGGCGTTCTTACCGCCATTTGTATCGCGCGTATCGAGTCAGAGATGAAAAAGAGACTGCGGAACCTTTTAGACTACGTTATATACGTGATTGTGCGTGTGGTTATATGCGTCGTTCAATGCGTTCCGCTTGGCGTATGTCGCCGTTGTTCTGAGATTTTGGCGTTCCTATTCTGCGACGTCTTGAGGATCCGGGGCAAACTCGTCGACGAAAATCTTCGGCATGCTTTTCCCGAGAAGACGAAGAAGGAACGCAAGCGCCTCGCTAACGATATGTGGCGGCATCTTTTTCTCATGGTCGCGGAGGTCGCTCACGCGCAGCGCGCGCTCCATGAATTAAACTGGTTCCGTCATGTGACGATCGAAAATGTTCGCGACCTTTTTAAATCGTTGCAGGAAGATCGACCGATCATTTTGATTACCGCTCATTTTGGCAACTTTGAGATCGGCGGCTTTCTCCTTGGCCTCCTCGGATACCCGACGTTTTCCGTCGCGCGTAAGCTGGACAACCCCTATCTTGATCGATTCATCAGCGAATTTCGCGGCAAGACGGGGCAGTTTATTATCGATAAAAACACGGGCTACGAAGAAATTCTCGACGTTCTTAGCAACAAGGGTATCATGGCGTTTCTTGCGGACCAGTCGGCGGGTCGCAAGGGCGCTTGGGTCAAGTTTTTCGGACGACCCGCGTCCGCTTACAAGGCGATGGCGCTCATGAGCGTCCAATTTGACGCGCCGATATTCGTATGCTATGCGCTTCGGCGCGACTCCGAGCCGTTGAATTTCAGCATACGGATGGTCGATAAGCTCGACCCTCGCGAGTTGCCCGAGAATATTAAGACGATCCAGCAGATCACGCAATGGCATGTCTCTAAACTCGAAGAACAGGTGAGACTTGCGCCCGACCAATACTGGTGGCTTCACAATCGTTGGAAGACTTATGGAAAAAAGTTCCCCGCGAACTGGGGCCAAAACCTTTAATTGCGCGCGAGAAAACTCCAGAAAAGGCGCTCTAGCGAGGTCAGAATTTAGGGGAAAATTAGAAAGGTCCCCTTGCCTTGTCGCGCCTCTGTGGTAATATGAGTGCTAGTGCGCAGTCGATGGACTTCGCGCGACGCCCTGATAGCTCAGTTGGTAGAGCAAGCGGCTGTTAACCGCTGGGTCCAAGGTTCGAGTCCTTGTTGGGGCGCTTAAAATTCTATTTCGCGTTGTAAAGCGCGACGCCCTGATAGCTCAGTTGGTAGAGCAAGCGGCTGTTAACCGCTGGGTCCAAGGTTCGAGTCCTTGTTGGGGCGCTTAAAATTCTATTTCACGTTGTAAAGCGCAACGCCCTGACGGCCCAGTTGGTAGAGCAAGATACTGCTAACCGCTGGGCCCTAATTTCTAGTCTTTATCGGGGCGTTCTCAGCCTGCCTGTCGGCAGGTTTTTTTATTTCTTGTCGAAGATCAAAAGCCGCGTCGATTGATTTCTTCGCGGCGAGACGTCGTCAGGTCGACTTCAGAACGATCCAATCGCCGAGTCTGGGGCAGAGTTGGGAGATGGAGAAGAGTAGTCGCGCTTTCGCGGGCGCAACGAGTTCGGGTCGTCCTTTTTCGCAATATTTCAGAATTTTACGCGCAAGCCTCTGTGGATCAAGCTTCCCGACCTTGACGCCGCCGCCGGGCATGAGCGCCGATTCGGGAATCCCCTCCGCTTCTTTGAGCGCGTAGAGTCGGGGATTCTTCCTTTTGACGGGGCCAGGGCAGACGAGGAGCACGTGGAGTCCGTCAGGCTTCGATTCGAGACGCAGCTGTTGCGAGAACGCCGCGACGGCGTGTTTCGTAACGGGATAGCCGCCGACCCATCGAGCCGCAGATTTTGCGGCAAGCGAACCGATATTGACGACGTGACCCTTGCGCTTGATAAGGTGAGGATACGCCGCCTGAGTGCACGCGATCGTCCCCATAACATTGAGGCGCCAGAGCGATTCAAACTCGTCGAGGGGCGTCTTCATCAGGAAGCCGCGATGCGTTCTTCCGGCCGCGTTGACGAGCGCGTCCAGGGCGCCGTAGCGATCGATCGTTTCGTCGACGAGTCGCTGTGCGTCCTCCGGTTTCGTAACGTCGGCGACCAAGGGCATAACCTCGAGGCCGTCGGCGCGCATTTCTTCGGCGGTCTCGGCGACGTCGTTCGATTCAAGTCCTACGATCGCGAGCTTGGCGCCCGCCGCTCCGAACGTTTCCGCGATAACGCGCCCGAATCCATTTGAACCGCCGGTGACCAATACGATTTTATCTTTCCAGTAGCCCATATTTCCATCTCGAAATTTGCGGTCGTCGTTCTCCCTTCAATGACTCGAGGGACGCCGCGCTTACGAATATTGCAACCGTAGTCCTCGCGAGCGCCTTTTCTGACCGAAAACGGACTGACGGCGACTCGTTTCTCTTATTTTTTGTAAAAAAGTGGCGACCGCACGTGCAGGTCAAGGAGCTCAACGCAGGGGACAATGCAATTAATTATATTGAGACGCGCTTGAAATCCAACAGAAAAAGGAAGGGCGCAGTATGAACGCGTCAAACTTTCATACTGCGCCCGGGTATTTTAGTCGAAGAGCGTCGCTGATCTCCGACACGCCTGATCAGCACCATCCACGTAGCTTCATGGCGTGGGCGACGCGCTTAATAGCGACGAGGTAAGCGGCGTCGCGGAGGCTGATTTTCCGCTCCTCACTCATCGCATAGACTGCTTTGAACGCGCGCGTCATCTTCTTATCGAGGCGTTCCTGGACTTCGTCAAGCTCCCAGTAATAATTCTGGACGTCCTGGCACTGCTCGAAGTAGGAGACGGTCACGCCGCCGGCGTTCGCGAGGTAGTCCGGAATGACGCAGACGCCGTTGGCGTCGAGAATCTTGTCGGCTTCAGGCGTCGTTGGTCCATTGGCCAGTTCGCAGATAATCCGCGCTTTAACAGACCCGGCGTTCTTTTCGGTGATCATGTTCTCCAGCGCCGCGGGGAAGAAGACGTCGACGTCGAGCGCGACGAGCTCGTCGTTCGTGATCGGTTTTGCGCCGGGGAAACCCGCGAGCGTTCCATTCTTCTTCTTATAATCGACGAGCGCCTGGGCGTCCATTCCGTCAGGATTGTACGCGCCGGTCTGCGAGTCGGTCGCCGCGACAACCTTCATTCCCAGGATTTCTTCGGAAAGCGTGGCGGCGAACTGACCCGCATTGCCAAAGCCTTGAATCGAGCACGTTTTACCCTTAAGGTCGACGCCGCGCGCCTTGGCGCACTCGCGAACGCAGTACACGCCTCCGCGCGCCGTCGCGTCGAGCCGACCTTCCGATCCACCGAGCTCGATCGGTTTGCCGGTGATGACGCCAGGATGACACTCCTGACGGATCTTTTCGTATTCGTCCATCATCCACGCCATGATCTGGCTGTTGGTGTAGACGTCTGGCGCGGGCACGTCCTTGGTGACGCCGAGGACAGGCGCGATCGCGCGGATATAAGCGCGCGCGAGACGCTCTTTTTCGGAGTCGGAGAGAGTTTTAGGATCGCAGGCGACGCCACCCTTAGCGCCTCCAAGGGGAATGTCGACGACGGCGGTTTTCCAGGTCATCCAGCAAGCGAGCGCTCTAACCGTGTCGATTGTCTCGGTCGGGAACCAACGGATGCCGCCTTTTGCGGGGCCACGAGCCATGTTGTATTGAACGCGGAAGCCTTGGAAGACTTTCGTGGAGCCGTCGTCCATTTTGACGGGAAGAGAGACCCAAATTTCACGCTGAGGAGCGCTCAGAAGGGCCGTGGTTGCGGCGTCAAGTTCGAGAACTTCGGCCGCCTTAGCAATGCGTGCTTTTGCAATAGTAAAAGGATTACATTCGGACGCCATTGATCCTCTCCTAAGGGGATAATCCTGGACAGCTAATAGTAACGTGCTTCTCGATTAAGCCAGATAATCGAATCGAACAAGAAGGAGATAGTATACGCCATCGATGTGAATTTCCTAGACCCAGAAATAAATTTTCTAAAAAAAGGTTATACTGCAACAGATAAAGATTAAACAAACTAATCGTCGGCGTCAGCACAAACAATTTTACCAGTTTTTCGATTTTTGAAACGCCGCCAACCCGGAATCGTATAGAGAAGCATAGCGGAATTCCGGCGTCTCTTTAAGAAATACGTCCGACTTGATTGTGTTTTTCGTTATAAATGTCCCGGTTTTTAAAATAAACTCAGTTGACAATGCGCGGATTCAGTAGGATACTGTTGTTGCGGAGTCTTTCGACTTTTTTTCTCCAGTCCCCGTCGTCTGAATAATTGTTGTTGCGTCGCTATGAAACCATACAAGTTTACGGATTATTTGCAGAAAATATTGTCTGAGGCGGTCAGTATGAATGAAAGGCTCGACGCGTCCGGACTGCTTCTGCTCTTCGAAGCTCCGATCGATTGGAAGCGTTTGAAGAAATTCCTGGGCGATACGTACTTTGTCGCCGCGGCGACGAACGCCGAGGCTCTTGAAGGCGCGAAGGAGAACGATATTAAGACCGTGCTCCTCGAACTTGAGGACGCCGCGCCGGTCTACGATCGTATCACTCACTCGATCCTCGAAGCCTGCGCGGACGATTACTTCGCGTCCGGCTCATGCCTCATCGCGGTCTACAGCGGCTTTGATTCCGTTAGCAGCTTTGATTCCGTAAGCGTTATTAATCTCGGCGAGCATCTCGAACGTCTGACGGGCAAGGAACTCCGCAAAATTGAAACAAAAGTTCCGCTCAAGACGCTCAAGAAGGTCGTCGACCTCGCGCTTGAGATAGGACGCGAAGGGCGGGAAGGAAAATCGATCGGGACGCTCTTCGTCGTCGGCGACACGAGGAACGTGCTTGCCAACAGCAAACCGGCGGGCTTCGATCCGGTTCGCGGCTATAAAGTCAAAGAACGCGATCTTTTTGATCCGCGCGTTCGCGAGGGTATCAAAGAGGTCGCGCAGCTCGACGGCGCTTTTGTTATCTCACTCGACGGAACCGTCGCGGCGTCGTGCCGACTTCTGGACACGTCGACCGCGATGATTACGCTTTCCAAAGGGTTAGGATCGCGCCACTGGGCCGCCGCGGCCGTGAGTCGCACGACGAACGCGGTCGCGATCGCGGTGAGCCAGTCGAGCGGAACGGTCCGAATCTTCGTCAACGGCGAAGTCGTGCTCCGCATTGAGTCTCGTCATAGTCGTCCGATGGTTTGGCGCGAATTCGATTACGACGCGCCTCAGTAGTCGCGACGTCGGCGCCGAGCGCGGACGAGTCGGATTTTTTAAGGAAAATTTAATATCTCCCCTAGACGATTTCGGAAATGAACCTAGAATAGCTGCGTCTTTGAGTTGATAAGCTTGAAGCGGGAGAGTGTAGCTCAGCCGGTAGAGCAACGGACTTTTAATCCGTAGGTCTCGGGTTCGAATCCCGACACTCTCACTTCTTCAATAACCTGCCTGGCGCGGTTCTCGTTGGAGAATCGATTGTTCGGCAGCTTTTTTTTTGCCCTTTCTCTTCCGCACGCGTCGTTCGCGCGCGTTGCCTTTCCTTTCTGGCGTCGCCGCTGCGGCTCGAATTTCAAGACAATTGGAACGCTGCCGCGTAAAGGTTTATCAGAAGATCTGCGCGACCTCTTGGAGTCGTTTAGCGAGCGCGTAGGCGAATTTTCTGATCTCCCAAAGATCGGCGTTCGGATCGTTGCGGAACGCCTCGATATGCGCGGTCGGCAGCTCGCTCATCGGGACGAGCTCGCAAGCCTCAAGAAGGTTGGCGGCCACCTCGCAAGCGTCCAGCAGCGCCCCTTTGTCGCTTCGACGATAATCGAACGCGTCGCTCGTGTATTCTTTGAGCGCGTTGCGCAGAAGGGTCAGCGCGTGATCGACTTTTCCTTCACGGTTCGGGTTCGTGGGGACAATCGTCTTGAGATCCCTGTTGCGGTAACATCCGAACATCGCCGCGATGGTTCCGGCGTCGCGGATCGTGCCGTCCGCGTAAAAGACGCCATGTTCGTCGATGCAACGCCCATGGATCATGAGCTCAAAGACGAACCAACCCATATTATTTTCATTGCAATATTGGAGCGCCATTTCGTAAGGGTTAGCGCGCGCAAGACAGCCCGTCTCCGTGTTCATGACCTGCTTGCCAAGCCTTTGTCCCCACTCTTTAGCGAGTTCGAAATTCGCGCCAATTTTTGCGCGCGTGTCGCTGTAGTCATGGAATGAGAGGACGTCGCACATCTTGGCGGTCGATTCTTCGATTTCCCACGCCGTCGTGTAGCCGACGGTCACGAGGCAGTCGGGCGCAAGCTTTTGAACAAGTTCAATCTCACGGCGGAGGAAGGACCAGATTTTTTCCTCACGCGCCTCTCGCTCTTCCTTCGGAGATTGGTATATGTACGGACTGCAGAGAGGTTCGTTCATGATATCGAACATGAGGAGCCCCGGTTCGTCTTTAAGCGCGTTGACGAGCGCCGTGGCGAACGCGTCGGCTTTCGGGTAGGCGTCGGGCTCGATCGTCGAGGGGGCGAGCATGTTGCCGTTGAAGAGGATCGGCATGCATTTGTAGCCGTTTTCATGGCAGACGCGGACGAACTTGACGATGCTCTGAATATAGGCGTCGCCCTCTTGCTCATACCGACTTTGCGAGGTCCAGAAGCGCGTCGCGTTGAGGAAGACGCGTTTACCGTAGCCGAGCTCGCGGCGAGCCTGGGTTTCGTCTTCGCAGAAGTAACAGACTCCTCGGATCGACGAGCAGTCGATTTCGGGCTTGGCGGCGTCGACGTGGCGCGTCGACAGCGCGACGAGTGACAATAATAGAATGGACGAGAGGCAAGCGCGTTTGGAGATCATGGCGTTCAATCCTTGGGGGGTGAAGTATAAAACGAGAAAGCGCGAGGTCCGGCGGGACGCGCGCGTTCACGCCAAGGGTCGGCGATGACGGAGGCGAAGCGCTGATCGATTTGGAATGGCGCCGTCGTAACGCGGCGACGACTCGTTAATCGCCGCTCTTTTCTCCAAGCGTCGCTTTTACGCAACGGGCGACAAAACGCGCAAGGTTGACCGGAACGGCGTTGCCGATCATCTGTTCGATCTCCGTCTTGTTGCCGACCCACTGAAAATTCTCGGGGAAAGTCTGGATCAGGGAACGTTCGCGGAAGGTCAAAACGTGAAGCGATTTCGAGACAGGGCACGCGTCGCTGGGATGCCCTTTGTATCCGTCGGGAACCGGACGATTCACGCCGCGCATTGTCGGCGCGGGCTCGTCGATTGAGAAAACGGCGCGTCGCGAGTAGTTCCTGGGATGGCGGTAGTAGAATTCAAAATCGAGCGCGTCTCCAAAGTATTCGCGCAGAGTCGTCGGTTTGGACGCGAGATTACTCTCAATGAGCTCCAAAGCGAACTTGTCTTTTTTACCGAGCATGCCGAAGCAAATGAACCGCCTTCTTTTCTGCGGGGTCCCGCAAAGGCTCGCGTCGAGCACGACTTCCGTGAGACCGTAGCCCGCTTTTTTGAAGATTTTACGCGCTTTGACGTAGGTGGCGCTCTTGCGCGCGCGGTCGACGTTCTCCATAACGAAACACGTCGGTTGAAGCGCGGCGACGAGCATGGCGAAGCTGTTCGTTAGATTGGCGCGCGCATCCTCAATTCGTTTGCCCGCATGGGAAAAATCCTGACACGGGGGACCGCCGACGACGACCTCGGGCTGAAATGGTTTAATCGCTTTGAGCGCGAGGTCGAAGTCGGAGAGATCCGTCTGAAAAATCGGATGGTTAAAATTGAGCCGATAGCAGTTTGCGGCGGCGTCCCAGGAATCGAAGGCGGCGACGACGTCGAAGCCCTCGTTCTGGAATCCCAACGAAAGACCGCCGCATCCTGCGAACAGGTCGACCGTTCTTAACGTGCGTGAACGTTTAGGTTGCGACAATTTGAATTGGGACGGCGTCGGCATGACTGTCATTGAGAATTCGCTCCTGCGTCAGGCGACGGCGACTCGACGGAGTCGTCGACGTCGAGCTCTTCGGAGGTCGATTCAGCGGCGTTCTCCGTTTCTGGTTTGATTTCAAAACCAATCACTTTGAGCCAATCGTTGATTTCCCTATCGAGCCATGTGGGGTTGTTTTGCGCTGTCTCGCCCAGAAAACCGTGCCCTCTGAGAATATCGCAGTATGGATAGTATCGCGAGAGTTTGCGATCAAAGCCCGACAGCGCGCCTCCCGCATGCGTGCTGAAGGGGATAAGTTTTTTACCTTGGAGCTCGTTGGCCTCGAAGAAGGTATACATGATCATCGGCCAATCGCTCCACCAGACGGGCGCTCCGAAGAAAATAACGTCATATTGCGATAGATCGGGACCAGGTTCGAGGTACTCGGGCCTGGCGTTTACATCCTGCTCTTTTTTGGCAAGGTCTGAAAGTTGTCTGTAGCTCAGGTTGTATTTATCGACCTTGGGCTTGACTTCGAAGAGGTCGGCGCCAACCTTGTTCGCAATGTTTCTAGCGACGATCGACGTGTTGCCTTCCACAATAAATCCAACGTCCATCTGCTCGCCGGCGCGCGAAAAATAAACGACGATAGATTTATCAGTCGGCGCGATTGTGATAACGCGTTCTTCGACGGGCGCGCGCTCCTTCGAGTTGTCGGGCTTACATCCAAGGAACGCTAGCGTCGCGAGGAGCAAAAGAGATGTGATAGCGCGTATATTCATTGATTTATTTCCATGCAACGGCGCGTCGACCGCGTCAGCCGACGCCGTTATTTCAGGAGTGTCCTATAAAAGCGTCGACGCGACAGCGCCTATTATACCGAACGAGGGGAGTAGGGCAACGACGCCGTGGAAGCTGACGAACCGGTCCGGCGGCTATCGGGGTTTGGGAGAAGGCGACTCCTTGTCGAGGCCTCCAAAACGGCGGTGACGACTCTGGAACGCGCGTATCGCTTCCTCGAAGAGTTCGGGCGTGAAATCGGGCCAAAGAACGTCGGTGAACCAGAGCTCCGCGTAGCTCAGCTGCCACAGCAAATAGTTGCTCAAACGCTGTTCGCCGCCGGTCCGGATAAACAAATCGGGGTCGGGCGCGTCGCCATCGTAGAGACGTTGGGCGATCGCATTTTCCGTCACGAGTTTTTCGACGGAATCAACGTTCGAGCGCCGCATCGCGGCTTCTCTTTTTTTCAGGTCGGAAAGGTCGCGGACAAGGTTGCGAACCGCGTCGACGATCTCCTGACGCGCTCCGTAGTTAATGGCAAGCGCGAGGGTAAAGACGTCGTTCGATTCGGTGAGTTTGACCGTCTCGTCGATCTCGCGGAGTGCGTCGTCCGGGAGCCGATCGCGTCGACCGAGAACGCGCACGCGGATCCCTTCTTCCATGAACCTCGGACGCTGCTCGACCATGTACTTCTTAAGGAGCGCCATGAGCGCCTCGAGTTCGCTCTGAGGACGTTTCCAATTCTCATTTGAGAAACAGTAGAGCGTGAGTCTTTTGATTCCGAGGCGAATTGTCGTTTTTACGATTTCTTCGAGAATCTCAGCGCCTTTAGCGTGCCCGAGGGGTCTCGGGAGACCTCGTTGTTGGGCCCAGCGGCCGTTGCCGTCCATGACGATGGCGACATGCCGTGGGATGGGACCCTCTGAAATTTCGGAGAGCGTCTTGTCGGAGCTCATGAATACCTCTGCTTTAAAGGTCTCGCGTCGCCAGGCTTGCGCAAATGCCTTTGCGACAATTTCGAGGCGCGTCTTTCGCTGTAAATGATAAAAGCGCCGTTCTGACCTGAAACAGCGCTTTTTGTTCGTTGATTCTGGGAGACAGGCTCTTTAGCTCAGTCGAAGGAACGAATCCAGATGTTGCGGAAACGGACGGGACATCCGTGGCCGCTCAGGACGATCGGACCCTTGCCCTTCGGATTGGGGCCGGGGAGATTGAAATGACTGGTCGAACCATAGATTTCCGTGTTGTTCTGGACCATGATTCCATTCTGGACGACGGTCACGCGCGGCGAAGCGATCAGTTCGTCGCCGTCAAATTTCGCGGGCGTAAAGAAAATATCGTAGGTTTGCCAGTGTCCCGCAGGCGTGCAGGCGTTGACGAGGGGCGGAGTCTGACCATAGACGGAGCCGCAGGCGCCGTCGGGGTAGTTGTTCACTTTGAAGGAATCAAAGATCTGAATTTCGTAGGCGCCGAGGAGCACGACGCCGTTGTTACCTTGATTACCCCAGTCGCCCTCAAAATTCGCGGGGGAGAGCCATTCGAGGTGGAGTTGGAAGGCGCCGAAGTTCTCTTTCGTGGCGAAAGCGCCGGAGGTGCATTCGATCGTACCGTCCACGAGCTTCCATTCGGTGGGACGCCAGGCGTCGATATTCGTCCCGTCGAAGAGGACGGTCGCGTCGGGGGGCGCGGGCTGGAAGTAAGTCGGAGGCGTCGGGTTGAGCTTCTTGGGGATAGGACGGCTCGGATCGTGAACGCGATATTCGCTCCACGGCTGCTGAGGAGAGTCGGAGTACCCGTAGGACTCGTTTTCATTTTTGGGCACGACAAGATCGTTGGCGTAAAGAGCAGCGCTCGCAAACGTTGCGACGGCGAACCCCAGAGCTAAGAATAAGGTGGTAAAACTGCGCTTTTTCATGACGTAATTTCCTCATAAAGGGAAGGTGAAGCAAGGATCGTTTCGGTCGCGATTACCTGTTCGAGCGACGGACCTCGACGCTGTCGCGATGCGCGGTGAGCCCCTCGATTGTCGCGATTCGAACGACGTCGTCCGCAAGGCGATCGAGTCCTTCCTGCGTAAAGCTAAGAAGACTTGAGCTACGGAGGAAGGAGTTGCAGGTAAGACCGCTCGCAAATCGCGCCGAGCCGCTCGTCGGGAGGACGTGCGAGGGTCCGGCGGCATAGTCGCCGAGCGCGACGGGCGTGTAGTTGCCAAGAAATATTGCGCCCGCGCAAGAAATCTTGTCGGCAAGTTCTTCGGCGTTGCGCGTGGAAATATGAAGGTGTTCCGGCGCGATGAGATTGGTCCAATAACACGCGTCGTCCTGGTTTTCTACGAGGATAACGGCGCCAAAGTTTGCGAGCGCCTGTCGCGCGAGCTCGCCGCGATCGATTTTGTCGAGCGTTTCGGCGATCTTTTTGAGCGCGTTGCGGAGCGTCGCTTCATCCCATCCTATAAGGATGCTTGAGCCCGGCGCGTGTTCAGCCTGCGCAAGGATATCATATGCGGCGAAGTCTGCGCGCGTTGAATCGTCGACGATCACGACCACTTCGCTTGGCCCCGCGATCGAATCGATATCGACGTTTCCGTAGACCGTTTTCTTGGCGAGCGCAACGAACATATTGCCCGGTCCGACAATCTTGTCGACGCGCGGAATTCCATCGACTCCGTACGCAAACGCGGCGACGCCCTGCGCGCCGCCCATCCGGTAGACCTCGTTAACGCCGACTCGCGCGCACGTCGCGAGCAAGTATTTATTGTACGAACCGTTTGGAGTCGGCGGCGCCATGACGGCGATCTCCTCAACGCCGGCGACTTGCGCGGGCACGACGGTCATCAAGACCGAGGAGGGGTACGCGGCGGCGCCACCCGGGACGCAGACTCCGACGCGTCGCAGGGGAAGATAACGCTGTCCGAGCCATCCGTTTTCGCGCTCGACTCGAACCGATTTGAGGAGAATCGCTTCTTGGAACGTCGCGACGTTATCGCGGACGCGATCGACGGATTCCAGGAACTCGGGCTCCACCTCGTCAAGCGCCTTATCGAGGTCGGCCTGAGGGACGCGCAGCTCGTCGGCGGAGAGCGCGGCATGGTCGATTCGCGCCGAATAATCGAGGAGCGCGGGAAGTCCTTTTTCGGCGACGTCGTTGCAAATTTTCTCAACGACTTCCTGCGGCGTGAGAGGCGCGCCGAAGGTTTCAATCGTGCGGCGTTTACCCGCCTCGCTCACGATATTGCCCTTAAGGCTGAGCTTTTTTCGCAAAGCGTCAATCTTTGCCCCGACGTCGTCTTTTCGCGCGTCAATCCAGTCAATCTGAAGCGCGTCTTCACTCATTTTTAACCCTTTCTTACCTCCGCAACGGAGCGCGCGTTTCGGAACTGGTAAGTTTCGACGCGTCTTTTCTTTTTTACCGTATTTTACAAGGCAGCCTGTCGATAGTAAAATATACATGCAGGCGGCTCTTTGTCGAGCGTTGTGCGCCTATTTTACGAATATTATCCAATAAATAAGAGCCCGAACGCGTTTCAACGACTCATCGGGACGTCTTGCGTTATACCCCGGCGTTTTACGCCCTGCTTTTCAGGAAGCGTCGACAATGAAGGAAAACAATTTTCAGGTCAGCTGCCCCTCTTGCGAGACGCTCTTTGAAGTGACGGACCCCGAACTTGTCGGTCAGATTGTCGCGTGCCCCAAATGCGGCGGCATGATGATGATAGCGCCCCCCGAACAAGTCGTCGAAGACGACAAATCCGCGGACGCCGAATCTCAAGACTCGCCGAAAGAGCAGGAGCCGGACGCGGCGTCGCTCGACGCCCGTGAGCGGAGCCAACAAGAAGAACCTGGCGCAGCGCAGGAACGTCGCGAATCGCCGAGCGAGCAGAGAGACGTCCTCGCGTCTGAGGAATTTGCCAATCTCGGATCGCCCGTGCGGAAATTCAACGCGAAGCTTTTTCTCTTCGCAAGCGGGGCGGTGTGCGTGATCGGCGCGGCGCTCTTTTTCGGAATCCTTCGAACTTATCGTCCGACCCCCGACAATAAGCCTGACGCCGAACTTCGGACGTCAGTCGTCGACGAAGAGATCGCTCGTGAACCTGACGCGCCTGAAGAGGCGACGCTCGACCCCGACGTTCCCGACGCACAAGACGAGCACGCGTCCTTATTTCAGGAGGAGGCCCTCTCTCTTGATTCCGGCGGCGTCGACGTTGATGGATTTGGCTTCGGCGACAACGCCAATATTTTCGAAAATACTGGCGCTGAGAGCGCGGACTTCGAGGACGAAACTGATACTGACGACGCTGAACCTTCCGGCGACGAGACGTTGGCGCCCGAAGACGACGTCGTTACGATCGACGGGGAGGACGAAGGACTCGATCCTTTCGACGCCTCTGACGACGAGGAAATCGTCGAAGACGACCTCGAGCTTGAAGAGACGGAAATTGAGGAACCCGACGAGGACGAGATTCCGACCGAATTCGACGAAGCTGAATTTGAAGAGAAGAATCAGCCCGAGGAAGAGGACCCGACCGCCGAAGAAGATCTCGGCGCCGTTGCGTCGACGATCGACGTTTCGTTGCAGAGTTCTTTGCCGATCTTGAAGGTCGAGCCCCGGGAAATCGACGTCGACGAGCGACTCGCGCTGCGCATTCGTTCGATCGTCTTTCCTGAATCACCCGCCGCCGCGCTCAGACTGCTCTCTGAATTCTCCGGCGTTCCTTTCGAAATCGATCTTGACCGCTTCGCGCTGCTCCGTCCTTCGCTCAATATGAAACTTGATCTGAAACTCGACGACGTCGACGTCAAGGACGCGCTTGCCCAAGCGGCGGAAATGCTTAAGTGGAACGTGCGACAAGAGTCGGACCGCGTCGTTATCGAACCGCAAAGAAGCGACCTCTCCGACTATGTCGAAGAACGTTTCGAGGTCGCCGATCTCCTCGAGGACGTCGCGCCTTTCCTTGTCGAGATTGAGCCCGGTGAAGCGCCCGAGGCGCCAGGTAAAATTACTCCCGACGCGCTCGTGCGATTCATAACGTCGCTGACCCCCGCGCAGAGCTGGAACGACGAGGAAGGAAAGGGGACGATAGCGCTCGACGGAACGACGCTTGTTGTCGCGAACGATTCCCTTTCGCGCAGACTTGTTGAAACTCTGTTGGAACAACTCCGCGTTCTGCGCCGCCTCAACTCCGGGAGCAAGATTGTCGGCGAGACGCTGATTCCTGAATCTCTCGGATGGGAGACTCTTGCCAGAAGGACTCCCTTCAACTTACTCAAGCCGGTCTCTCTTCAGCAAGCGATCGAAACGCTTGAAAACAAATTCAAATTCCTCGTCCTTTGGGACGACGCCGCTCTTAACTCGGTCGGGGTCGGACGCGATTCCCTTACCGGCGCAAGGTTCGCCTCGGCGCCGCTGGAGCAAATTCTCTCCGATCTCCTGGCGCCGTTGCAACTGACGTACGTCATACTTGACGAAAGACTCCTTCTGATTACGACGCTCGATAAGGCGAACGCGTACAAAACGGTCGAAATTCACGGTTTTTCGACGCTCGATTCGCCCAAGACTTTTGAAGAGGCGCTCAGTCTCTCGAGTGAGATGCAAGCCGCCGTCGCGCCCGATTCTTGGAACGAAGAGTCCGTCGCTATTTGGCTCGACGTCGAAAACAGCTGTTGGATGATTTACCAGTCCCAGCCAGTTCAGCGCGAGATTCGGCGATGGACCGACGCGCTCCTTGAGAAAGAGGCCGCCGCGGAAAGGAAAAAATCGGGCCTGACGACGCCTCTTCGCGCCGAGTCGATCCCTGAAGTCGCGTCCCGACCGAGGGATTGACGGTCGCGGAGCGCCGCCGTATCCTGAAAAGATCTCTTGCGTCCTCGTTCTCCTTTTGACTATAATCCGGCAAAGTTTTCCAGATTGGAAAGTTTAAGGATTGGTTTATCAGCAAAGGGTGGACGACATGCGGCAAGCTCTTCGTGCGTTTTTCTGCAATAATCAGACTTCGGACGGCGATCCTCAAGAACGCGCCAGGATTGAAAACGAGCTGAGAAACGACGCGCGTTGCGCCGAATTCTTTCGCAAAATTAGTCAGACGGAATCCGTTCCGTTGCAAAAAGCGCCCGAGGTCTTTGCCGACGAATCCTTTCCCGACCCTAATATTGTCGCCGAATATCTCGATTGCCAGCTTAACTCGCCGGAGATCTGCGACGAGTATGAACGCGTCTGCTGCGAATCGCCTGAAATTCTTGCCGAAGTCGCCGACTGCTACGACGTCCTGAATAACCGACTACCCACGCCCGCGTCGGCGCCCAAAAATTGTCGGCGTCGCCTCTATTACGTCGCGTGGGAAGAAGAGCTCCCTCGGTCGTCGAAGAAATCGTGCAACAAGAAGAGCTCTGCGCCGAAGGAGCGTCTTGCCGAGAACGCGTATGCTCCTCGCGCTCGAAACGACGCCATCGACGTTGAGGCGACGTGCGTCAGAAGCTCAAGGCCCCCTCGTAGAAAATCCGAAAAACAGAGCGAAGCCCAGCTCAAAATAGCGTTGCCGCAAGATCGAAAGAAATGGTGGAGTTGGAGCGTCAGGGGCTGTCTTGCGTTCTTCATTGTCGCCGGCGGGATCAACTCTTTTGCCAAATGGCGATCCCTTGAAAGTTCTCAGACCTTCGTCGCCAAACCTCATATCGCTGCGGAAGATACGCATGCCGTTGAAGAATCCGGGGACGTCGCCGCGGCCCCTTCCGATTATCTCACCGTTAGCGAAGAGTTTCATTCTACCGGCTTAGAGCCCGGCTCTTACGACGCGCTCACGAGCCAAGGATCTGCGAAAGTCGCGAGTTTGTCTCCCGAGCCCGGCGTCGACGACGCGTACGAGCTTGGCGCCGCGGAAGAGCGGGTCGGACTCGATCCCTCGGGCGTTGGACGCCGCGAAGGGCTCCGCTTCCCGGAAACGAATAACGACGTCTTTTCCGGAATGCAACGGTTCTAACGGACCTTGAAGGATCGCAGGAAATAGACGCGACGACCAACGAGCGGCTGGCGTCGGACGGCGCGGGTTGGCCCGACGCCGAACGCGTATCTAGAACTTGGCGAGCGTGAGGCGCCGAAGAGCAATTGACAAAGCGCTCCGCGATCGCCTCAACCCTCAATATCGGCGCCGCTTTCCCTATCTTCGATCATTTGTCGCGCCGCCGCCGCGATCGCCTCTTCGATTTCGTCGGCGACAGTCTGAACCAACGCGCTTTGTTCGGCGTTGAGATTTTTACTGAAGCAAGATTTATATCTCACAAACCCTTCTGGGATCTTTTCTTCGACGTGGACGTAATCCCAATCTAATTCGCATAGCTCGAAAAAATGTTGTTCGACGACGGCGCGAACAACGCCGAAGACGAGGGGAAGCCATGTTCCGTCCTCTATCATAATCTCGAACTCTGCCGGAGCGGCGACTTTGTAGTATAGGGGGTTTCTAAGAATGAGAACTTCCGTATTGGTACCTGCGTTAATCTCTGTCATAGCGCCCTCCTTTTCATACAGAAGCTTAATAGACAACGAGTTAAAGTATAGTCGCCGTTTCTTGAGGAACAAGAGTGGACCGGAAATGAAGGATAAAAAAGAAAATAATAGGATTTACGCTTGACGTCGATGAGCGTTCTGTTATATTGTTACTTGCCGCCGTTGGGCGGCGGCCCTTGATTTCAGGGCGTCAGGCGCAAGCCTGACAGCTATTTTACAATAAGGTAATGCAAGAGTGGCGTATTTATAACACACTATAATTTTGTCGATTGACGTACCGACGCGAGTCGGCGCGTTGATAGAGTTCAAAATAATAGAGCGACAAGAATACTCAAATAAACGTTACATCTTCGGGCTTTTTTAAAAGTCTCGATAGCGACGATTTATTATTAGCGTAGCGATATGCGAATAATGGATTAACGCGATCAAACGAAGAAGAGCGCATGGGGGACGTCTTGGCGTCGGAAGGCATTGAAGGGCGTGGAAAACTGCGATAAGCTGCGGGTAGCTGTTAAACAAGCGCTGATCCGCAGATTCCTGAACAGTCCTGAACTGAATCCATAGGTTCAGGTCGCCAACCTGGAGAACTGAAACATCTCAGTATCTAGAGGAACAGAAAGAAAAATCGATTCCGTCAGTAGCGGCGAGCGAAAGCGGAACAGCCTAAACCAGATCCATTTTGGAACTGGGGTTGTAGGACATTCATCACGAGCTGCATATGATAGCGGAAACCGTTTGGAACGGCGGTACCATAGAGGGCGAACGTCCCGTACGCGAAATCAGATTGTGGTTCCGAGTGTATCCTGAGTAGGTCGAGTCACGTGAAACCTTGACTGAATCCGCGAGGTCCATCTCGCAAGGCTAAATACTCTCCGACGACCGATAGTGAACAGTAGAGTGATCGAATGATGAAAAGCACCCCTTTAAGGGGAGGGAAAGAACCCGAAACCATGCGTTTACAAGCAGTCGTAGCGCGTTTTAATGCGCAACGGCGTGCCTTTTGGATAATGATCCGGCGAGTTACCGTTGGCAGCGTGGTTAAGTCCTTCCGGGACGAAGCCGTAGGGAAACCGAGTCTTAATAGGGCGAATTTGTTGTCGGTGGTAGACGCGAAACCCAGTGAACTACCCATGAGCAGGTTGAAGCGCGGGTTATACTGCGTGGAGGACCGAACCCACTTGGGTTGAAAACCGAGGGGATGACTTGTGGGGAGGAGTGAAAGTCTAATCAAACTGGGAGATAGCTCGTTCTCTTCGAAACAGCTTTAGGGCTGGCCTTGAGCCACTATATTGCGGGGGTAGAGACACTGAAGTGCAGAAGGGCCCATCCCCGGGTACCTTCTCTAACCAAACTCCGAATACCGCAATAACTATCTCAGGAGTGAGTCCGCGAGGGATAAGCTTCGCGGTCGAGAGGGAAACAACCCAGATCGCCAACTAAGGCCCCAGATAGGTACTTAGTCACTAAGGAAGTTTTAGCGCAGAGACAGCCAGGATGTTGGCTTAGAAGCAGCCACCATTTAAAAAGTGCGTAACAGCTTACTGGTCGAGCGCTAGAGCGCCGATAATGAACGGGAGTAAGTACCTAGCCGAAGTTGCGGAATCGCAAGATTGGTAGGAGAGCGTTGTATGGGAGACACGAGGGATACCGCAAGGAGTCCTGTAGGCCCATACAAGTGATTATGCCGGAATGAGTAACGATAAGTCAGGTGAGAATCCTGACCGCCGCAAGCCTAAGGTTTCCTGGGGAAGGTAAATCCGCCCAGGGTAAGCCGGTACCTTAGTCGAGGCCGCGAGGCGTAGACGATGGATTTGGGGTTAACATTCCCCAGCTTGTATAATTTTCCGTACAGTGACGGCGTTTGAACGACGATCGGGGCGTTGGAAATCCCCGTTGCGCAAGCATGATCCTCCGGGAGAAATCGTCCGACTGACGTCCACGAAAAGCTGGATCGGGTTAAGGTTATACGAACCGTACTAAAACTGACACAGGTAGGCGGGTAGAGCATACTAAGGCGCTCGGGATAACGCTGGTTAAGGAACTCTGCAAATTGGCCCCGTACGTTCGCAATAAGGGGCGCCATTCATTAAGATTATTCGTTTGGATGGCCACAGTAAATCGGCAACAGCAACTGTTTATCAAAAACATAGGACCGTGCGAACACGTAAGTGGAAGTATACGGTCTGACGCCTGCCCGGTGCCGGTAAGTCAAGGAAGCCTGTTATCGAATTTTTTCGAGAAGCTTGCGACCAAAGCTCCGGTAAACGGCGGCCCTAACCTTGAGGGTCCTAAGGTAGCGAAGTTCCTTGTCGGGTAAGTTCCGACCTGCATGAAAGGCGTAATGACTGTTGCACTGTCTCGATCAGCGACCCGGTGAAATTGTAGTCGTGGTGAAGACGCCACGTACCCGCAGTAAGACGGAAAGACCCCGTGAACCTTTACTGTAGTCTGAAATTGGTCAGAGGTCTGTTTTGTGCAGCATAGGTGGGAGGCGTTGAAGCGACCGCGCCAGCGGTTGTGGAGCCATCGTTGAAATACCACCCTGAACATACTTTTGCTCTAACGACGATTCCCATGAATCTGGGCGTCGGACATTTTCAGTCGGGCAGTTTGACTGGGGCGGTCTCCTCCCAAAGAGTAACGGAGGAGTCCAAAGGTCGCCTCAGCCTGTTTGGCAATCAGGCTTAGAGCGTAATGGTATAAGGCGGCTTGACTGCGAGACCTATAAGTCGAGCAGAGACGAAAGTCGGGCATAGTGATCCGGTGGTTCCGAATGGCAGGGCCATCGCTCATCAGATAAAAGGTACTCCGGGGATAACAGGCTTATCGCTCCCGAGCGTCCACAGCGGCGGAGCGGTTTGGCACCTCGATGTCGGCTCATCGCATCCTGGGGGTGGAGAAGCTCCCAAGGGTTTGGCTGTTCGCCAATTAAAGCGGTACGTGAGCTGGGTTCAGACCGTCGTGAGACAGGTCGGTCCCTATCTGCTGTGGGCGCACGAAATTTGCGGAGGTATCTCTTTAGTACGAAAGGACTTAGAGGTAGGTAGCTCTGGTGTTCCAGTTGTCAGGCCACTGGCACGGCTGGGTATCTAACTACCGATCGGATAAGCGCTGAAAGCATCTAAGCGCGAAGCCATCTCCAAGATAAGATTTCGTAGAATATTTTCGAGAGTCCCCTGGGAGACGACCAGGTTGATAGGCCGGACGTGTAAGGATAGTGATATATTTAGCGAACCGGTACTAACGGACGAAAGTTTGATCGCGTTTATCGATTATTCGGTATAGTTACGTTAACTCTTGCATTACATCTTTGTATTCTTCCGAGAGTTGAAGAGCTTTCGGGAGAACTTCCGGCGATCATATCCAGACGGAAACGCGCGTTCCCATCCCGAATACGAATGCTAAGCGTCTGGAGCCGATGATAGTTGTGAAACCGCGAAAGTAGGTCTCGCCGGGTTATTTAAAAAACTCTCTCAGAAATGGGAGAGTTTTTTTATTTCTTGCGCGAGGATTTTAAGTTGTCTCCTACCTTGCGACTCGAACTAAAATTTCTAAAAAATAAAAATATTTTTAAAAAACGTCTCTCTTGGGGTACTCTCTGTGGTAGCGGTCGACGTCGAAGGAGTGGATATTAAGAAACAGAAATTTAAAATTGACGGGGCCGTCATGTTGACTTGAGGTTCAATCGTGACTACAATTTTTATACAGGGGGGTGGATAGCTCTAGTACTGTGGATTCGCAAAAGTTGAGGATAGCGACATAGAGCTTCCTAAGCATCATTCTGGGAACCTTTAATGGGCCTTAAGTCGATTCAACGTCCATTTAAACCGTCATTGAGATTCTTTAGACAGGATGAGGAGGGCGACTCTAATGAAAAAATTCGTACAACCCACTGCCATTTTTCTCGCGGAAGGGCTGATCGTTCTTTTGTCTCTTTTTCTCTTTAACGCAACGATTGCTTTTGGCGTTACTCCTGACGACGAGTTTATACCGCCAACGCTCGTTGACGAGGAAGAAGCGGAATCGGCTCAAGATGTAGAAATTAAGTTGACGCCTGCTGAGAGCATATGGACGATTGATCAAAAGGCGTTATTTGACGGAGAGTTTTACCAAACGAAACGGCAAGATAAAATTTCCCAGTTTCTAAATTATGATATGCTAAATGTGGAGGAAGTAAATATTCCTTTTGCATACGTGAAGGAGACTTGGAGCGAAATCTTTAGTGGGAACTACACAGAAGCTGTTGAAAAGGCTGAGGAAACTCTTTCAAAGATTTATGCTGAATATCCTCTTTGGAGAGCCCGGGGTACTACTGGAGGTAGAGCGTCGTTTAGATTTCTTTTATTCCTGCGCGCAACGGCGTTGGAGTTAGAGGGCGACTGGGAAAGCGCCATCTCAAACTATTTTCTGCTATATCCTGCTAATGCAAAGCTTCCCAAAGAGGAAGTCGAGTGGATGTATCTTCGTCGTCATTATGCCGTGGGGGAAAATGAGGAGGCCCTTCCTGTTCTCTGCAATATTCTCTCTACGTATCATCGTCTCTCCATTGACGACGTAGAGAATGCGATTCTAAGAGGTCGCGCCCTGAGAGAACGCGCCGAAATGAGCGAACCTTTTGAAATCATGGGCATGTGGCTTCCTGTTGGAACGACTGAAGAAGGATTCTTAGACGTTAAGACTTTTGAATTGTACGCGATTAGAGATAACTGCGCGCGAGTCGTTTATCCGAAGCTTCATTTCGCTACGTATATAACTGATAAATTGCGCGGTCCTAAGACTGCCGCGCTAACGCGCGTTGCATTCGAAAAGTTTGTCGAGGTCATTGAGGTTGAATACGAACGCTACTTAGCGGGCTCCACCGAACCTATGCGTTCGTTCACCTATTCCGCTATCCGAGGCAACGATAAGAAACAGAACTTGGAGACCGCAAAGGAGGTTATTGAGCTTCTTCGTAAGATGAAAGATCTCCCATTTTGAACGCGCGCTCCCATCCCGAATACGAACGCTAAGCGCCTGGAGCTGAACCTTTGTATTCCCAAGTAACGACAGCGTATCGCCTTAGGAATAACTGCGCTAAGATCGTTAATCCTGGCCTTCAGTATCTCACCGATGGCAACCTTCGCGCGCTAAAGGCGTTGACTCGGAAGTCCTACTCCGTATTTTTAAAGCAGATGGAAGAGGTGTACGACCTGACGAAGGACCAGGAGACCTACGCGAATCTAATGAAGAATATTGAGAAGGGGACGCCCATCCTCAGATTACTGAACGAGCTGCCTGAGTGAAGGCGCCGAAGAGCGGAAGCAAACCTAAACGTACAATCGGCAGAGAGGCTCGTGGAATAAAAAGTCAGAAAAGATTTTAACGTTATGCCTCACGTTTTTGCGACCATAGCTCCCTGACCTCTATATTCGCCACCCCAGAGCGTTGACGCCAAATTTGATCGTTACTACAATGGGACACAGATAGACGCCCCAACTCACTACTGTTTTTGTAGGGAGAGGGAGGCGTTCATGCAAGACAGGAGCGACGTTTGTCCGCCAGACGCCGCCGTATGAATATGTCGGGATGGAACCACTATGATCAATGATCCGTTGGTTCATTGCCTGAGGCGTCGAATATGCCTTGGACCCGTTTCCTCACAACGCATATTTAGATAACGGAGAATAATGATGGGATATTGTATACTTTTTGCCAACGGGAGAACTGCATTCCCGGACGCTATTGGGCTTCTATTCGTAGTTTTCCTGGCGGCGTGGGCTGTGAACTATGTTATGAAATCATCTTACAGCAAGAAACGAGCCGTCGCCGTCGCTCTTGGAATCGCCTTCGTCGTAACTTTGGCGAGAGACGTTTTTGGCGCAGACGGCGAACCGTTTCTTATTCCGCTGACGTCGCTGCAAGCGTTTCTCTTCGTTTTTCGGTTAGCCGTGTATATGCTAACGGCGTCCCTTGTTTCTTTCCTCGTTTTTCAGCGGATTGAAGCGGCTAAAAAACGCGCTGAGGCCGTAAAAGTAGAGGCGGAGACAAAGAATAACGCGCCGGCAGAGCAACAGTAACGCTCCTCGTCGATTGCGTATTCCAGCGCGAGGCGCCGAAATGCGCGTCCTCACTCCGGCTGTGAAAGATAAGAAGCGTTTAGCGTCGACGAGAGCTTGAAGCCGTGACAGCGAGTCGCGCCGATTTGTTTAGAACTCTCCCAGCGCCGGGAGAGTTCTTTTTTCTTGTCCCCGAGTCTTTGGGGCGGCTCGTAATCTCGCGGCGTTTTCGGGACGTCTCGGCGCGGTAGGGAAGCTTGACCATCGAAAAATAATTTCTACTTCCGAAAGCGCTTTTCTTTCGTTCTTTTGGAGACTCGTTTGCCCCTATAGCGGCGTCAGGCTATACTCTTCTTCAACTTTTTGGTATCATGAAGGGAAGAGCGAGCCGTTAGTATTTCGCGTCGCGCCTTCGGGGGAAACGAGTAAAAAATGAAAGTAAGACGTCCTGGAGAACTGAAATCTTATTTTCAAATCGAGAAGAAGAATCTTGCGCTCGTCGCCGCGACCGGGATTATCTATAACGTCGGGCTGACCGCCGGCCCCTTTTTCGAAGGGCGGATGGTCCAGCGTCTTTACGACGTTTCTCAGGGGCGGAAGACCGTCGAGGATATGTTTGCGCTTGTGGCGCTGTATCTCGTCGTCATCGCGGTCGTTCAGGGCTGTCGCGCGGTGAAACGTTTCTACACGCGGCGTTTTGCGAACAACACGAGCCTCCATATGCGAACGATGCTTTACAACAGTCTCGTACACGCTGATAAGGAGGAGATCAAATCACACCGTCTTGGCGCCGTTATGACCAGAGCGATCAGCGACGTGGACGCCTGCGCCGAGGGAATGCGCAAAGTGACGACCGAGGTCTTCGACACTGGCGTCGTCATGGTCGCCTACGCGGCGCTCCTATGCTTTTACGACGCTCGGCTCGCGCTCCTGGCGTGCGTCTTTATCCCAATCGCTTACGTCGCGGCGGAACGCTGTAAGGGCGTCGTCTATCGCAATAACGAGCGGTATAAGCGCAACGCCGACGTCCTGAATCAGAAGACGTTAGATCTGGTGGGCAACGCCATGACATGGCGCGTCTTCGGGCTCGAAAGGGAGCGCCAGTCCTCATACGAGGGGACCCTGGGGGCGTATGAAAGGAGCGCGGTTCTCGCGAACGTCTGGACGAGCGCGCTCCAGCCCATTTATTTTGCTATTGCCATCTGCGGCGCGATCATGATTTTCATCTTCGGGAGTCGCAACGTGCTCGGCGTCGGCTGGACCGTCTGGGACGTCGGCGCGTTTACAACCTTCTTTGCGTGCTTTACAAGGTTCGCGCTCAAGTCCTCGAAGGCGGCGAATCTCTTCAACTCCGTCCAGAAGGCCAGAGCTTCGTGGAGGCGTATTCAGCCGATGTTCCGCGACTACGTGGAAGACGCGTCGGCGACGCCCGGGGAGGTCGGAACGCTCGCGTTCAAAGACGTAAGCGTCAATTATCCGGGCCGTCCGACCGTGGTCTCCAACCTTAATTTTGAATTGAAACCCGGCGAGACGCTCGGCGTCACCGGAGAAGTGGCGAGCGGGAAATCCGCGATCGGCAAGATCTTCGCGGGCGAGGCCGAATATCAGGGCGACGTTCTCGTCGACGGACGGCAGTGGTCGGATTTGACGGAAGACGAACGCGCCGGGCTGGTCGTCTATATGGGGCACAATCCGGAACTTTTGAGCGTCGACATTTTGGAAAACATACTCCTTGAAGAGCGTAAAAGGGGGCCGAATGACGTCGCCGAGCAGGAAGAGAAAGCGTTACGAGCGTTGCAGGCGGTCTGTATGGACGAGGAAGTTCGTCAAACGCCGCTGGGTCTGCAAACGGTCGTCGGCGACGCCGGGGCGCGGCTCTCGGGGGGGCAGCAGGCGCGTCTTGCGCTCGCAAGAAGTCTCGCGAACAGCCGAAAGATTCTCGTCCTCGACGACCCCTTTGCCGCGCTCGACCGGAAGACGGAAGGGACTGTCTTCAAAAACCTTATGGCGGATTCTGCGAACAGGATCACGATCATTTTTTCGCATCGCCTTGATTTCTTCCCCATGACGGATCAGGTTCTCTTTATCCAGAACGGAACTGCAATTTGCGGAACGCATCAAGAGATGATGACGAACCCCGAGTACGCGCGTCTTTATCGTCTCCAGCAGTCGGTTAAGACGCCCGACGCCGGTGGAGAACCGGAAGGGGGACGCGCATGAGACGAAGCAATATCTGGAAGATTGCCGCGACGGTTATCCGTAAAAACAAGGGGCGCGCCGCGCTGACCTTTGCGGCGATCCTCGGCGCGGTTCTGGCGGCGCTCCTTCCGCCCCTTATCCTTGGCGAGATCGTCGACCGACTCTCGGAGGGCGAGGCCGTCGCGTTGGCGCTCTCCTTTACTTATCTTCTCGCGGCGGTGGCCGTCGGCGTCTTGCGCTCGGGCCAGAACGTGATGATCGCCGTGATAGGGCAGAAGATTACCCATGAGGCGCGCAGCGTTATGAGCCAGAAATTCTCGCGGCTACCGGCGCAATATTTCACGATGAACGAATCGGGGCGGATTGTTTCGCGTATCGTTAATGACGTCGACGCGTTCGACGCGCTCTTTACGAGCGGAATCATCAGCATGTTTGCGGACTCCTTCGCGTTAATATCGGTCCTGATCATGGTCTTTTATAAGAGCCGCGGACTCGGGCTCATCCTGCTTGTCGCGACTCCGGCGCTCTTCTGGATGACCGCGGTTTTCCAGCGCAGGATGCGCCGCGCGCAAATCCGCAACCGCGAGGCGACCTCGAGAGTCAACCAGCATCTCCCTGAAACGATCCGAAATATCCGCATGATCAGGGGCTTTCGCTGCGAACGCTTTATGGAACAGAAATACGACCGCTTCATCAAGTCGAGTTACCGCGCAATCGACGAGTCTAATTTCTACGATTCGATCTATTCGCCCATCGTCGTTCTCACGAGCGCGGCCGTCGTCGCGACCTTGATGATCTGTAGCTCCCTTGGCGGCGCGGTCCAGGAATTGTTTGGCGTGACGGTCGGCGGCGCGGTCGCAATTATCGCGTACGTCGCGAAGGTCTTCGAACCGCTCGAGAGCCTCGGCATGGAGATTCAGAACATCCAGTCCGCGCTCGCCGGCGTCAGGCGCGTCGACGAATTTCTCAACGAAGAAGAGCTGCCGGTGCGAGCAGGAGAGGAGACAGAGCGCGTTCATGAGACTGACGCAAAGAATCCGCTCGTTTCCATCAAGGATCTCCGCTTTGGATATCAGGAAGGTCCGCCGCTCTTCGACGGCTTCAATCTGGACGTCGAACGCGGGGAAAACGTTGTGATCACGGGTCGCACGGGGGTTGGAAAGAGCACGTTGTTAAAGCTGCTCCTCGGGCTGTACGAACCGGATAAAGGCGCCGTTACGATAGGCGGTCGCCGGACGGTCGCGATCCCTGAAGAGGAACGTCGTAAGATCTTCGGCTACGTGAAACAACAATTCGCCGTCGTCGACGGAACAGTCGGCGAGCAGGTAACGCTCTTTGACCCGAGAATCAGCGTCGATCAGGTCTGGGACGTTCTGGAAAAGTGCGACCTGATCGAAAAGGTCAAACGTCTCCCGCTGGGACTCGATACTCCGATGAGCTTGGCCGATTTCTCTCAAGGGGAACTGCAACTTCTTGGCGTCGCGCGCGCGCTCGTGTATCAGCCTGAGATCATGCTCCTCGATGAAATGGCCGCAAACCTCGATAGCGCGACGGAAGAGAAGATTGTCGACGTCGTTCGAACGGCGACTGTTGGTCGAACCGTACTGACGATCTCTCACCGATATGTCGGTCGTCTTGGCGGGTTCCGTCAAGTCCACCTGGAGTCGAACGGAACGCCTCCGTCAGAGGGTTAGCGAGAGCGAATAAAATTAGCGACTGACCTTAAGGGCGTCTCCCATTGCGTGGCCATGATTCTATCGGGTCTGTTTTTTCTCGTTCAAATGAAGACAATAGAGTTTACCGCGGCGACTCTTCGACGAGAGAAGCGGTTGACGACGAAACAGGTTTTTATTGAGCGAGGTTGAGATGCGCAGATTTTTTCATTGGGCTCTGATATTGACGTTATTGAGCGTTGGAAGCGCTCGGGCCGACAATCCCTGGTCGCCGGTCGCCGGACTCGACGAATCTGAGAATCCGGCGGATAAGGTCGTCGCCTACGAGACGACGGCAGATAAGTCGAAGCTCTTTCGCAAGGAATTCATCGACTTTACCTCCGGTCAGCGCGCCGACGTTACACTGACGCTTGATCCTGCGACGACCTTTCAGATCGTCGACGGCTTCGGCGCCGCGATTACCGGATCGACGTCCTTCAACTTCATGCAAATGCCTGAGGACGCGCGTCGCGCGCTCATAACGGAAACCTTTTCGCCTACGAAAGGGCTCGGTTACAGCTTTGTTCGCGTCTCTATCGGATGCTCAGATTTTTCACTCTCCGAATTCTCCCTCTGCGAGGAGCCGGGGATCGAAAACTTTGCCCTCTCTTCGGAGGACGAAGAATATGTGATACCGGTTCTCAAAGAGATTCTTGCCGTCAACCCTGAACTCAAGATTCTCGCGTCCCCGTGGACATGTCCGCCATGGATGAAGGTCGACAACCTTCGGGACCTCAAACCGTATCTCAGCTGGACGAGCGGTCAGCTTAACCCGAAGTATTACGACGATTACGCGACCTACTTCGTTCGCTATATCGAAGCGATGCGCGACGCGGGGATTGAAATCTACGCGATCACGATGCAGAACGAACCGCTTAATCGCGGCAACTCCGCGTCCCTTTTTATGACCTGGCAGGAGCAAAAGGAGTTCGTTAAGGTCCTTGGTCCGAAGCTCCGCGCCGCCGAACTCGACGCGCTTATCATCGCGTTCGACCATAACTTCAACTATGATTCCAACAAGCCGGAATGTCGCGACCAGTTTGGGTACCCGCTGCATATCTACGAGGACGAAAAGGCCGCGCAATATCTCGCGGGCGCCGCGTATCACGCTTACGGGGGTAATAAGGAGGAAATGAAGCGCGTTCGCGACGCGCGGCCCGATAAAGGACTGTGGTTTACGGAGCAGTCGATCGGGGAGTGGGGGTATTCCTTCGGCGGCGATCTCATGTGGTTCATGCGCGAGGTCGGAATCGGGGTCATGAACTACGACTGCAAAGGAATTATCGTCTGGAACTTCATGCTCGACGATAAGAAAGGGCCAAACCGCCCCGGCGGGTGTCAGTCATGTTTCGGCGCGGTGAACCTCTCCACGAAGGACTGGAGTTCCGTCGAACGATATTCGCATTTCTACGAGATAGGGCAC
The DNA here is from genome assembly GCA_050949645.1 of Thermoguttaceae bacterium. Lineage (GTDB taxonomy): Bacteria > Planctomycetota > Planctomycetia > Pirellulales > Thermoguttaceae > RUG369. Next base: position 1,795,788 of record JBMNGC010000001.1, on the reverse strand, counting down.
TTCTCGAAGGTCGTATCGCCGGGCGCTAAACGCGTACAACTTACAGTCGACGGCGCCGATCGCGGCTTGAACGCCTGCGCGTTCGTTAACCCGGACGGCAGCCGTTCCCTTGTGACGCTCAACGATACGGATCGTCCGCGTTCGATTCGCGTTAAGGTCGGCGACGAGGAATTTGTCGCGACGCTCCAGCAGAAGGGGACGCGTTCCTTCAAGTGGAATCCAGCGAAATAACGTCGCGCCTGACCTCGAACGTCGGCTTGGACGTTTGGACGTTGAGTGAGAATAGATAAAATAAGAAAAATAACAAAATTTTCCGCAGATATTCTGGAAATTTTTACTAATTGAACTTATACTGAAGGAGGGATTGCGTTAACGCCTTGCGAAGTAGAAGTTATAGGCTTAACGCCTGATTTAACGGATGCGCCGCCAATGACAGGCCGGCGCTGGACGCTTTGGAGAAACTGCCGTGCCAGACGAAAATAATGTTAATATCGACGACGATTTCCTCGCCGAGCTTGAAAATGACGACGGTTCTGGGCTCGCAGATCCGTTTACTACCGAGGGCAGCGAGAGCGCTGCCGCCGACCCTTTCTCCAACCTTGACGACCCTTCCGCCGACGATCCTTTTGGCCTGACCGACGCGGCCGACGCGGTCGAAAGCGCCGTCGCCGAAGAGCCGACTGGCAAAAAAGGTAAGAAGGGAAAGAAAGGAAAGGGCGCGAAAGCTAAGAAGGAGAAGGCGCCCAAAGCCGCCAAAGTCAAGAAGGAGAAGGAAAAGAAACCTAAGTCCGATTATACGGAATCGCCCATGCCGATTTTCGTACTGATCGGCGTTCTGATCTTTGCCCTTCTCGTCGCGAACATCGCTGCGTTTGTGATTGCCGGCGCGTCGTGCGTCACGTACCTGATTGTTCTGGACGGCTTAGGGCTCCTCATGTTGCTCATCCCCGTCATGTTGCTTTCAGGGCTCCGCAAGAAACCGATCGAGCTTTTCGACTTTTTCCTTGCGCTCGCCGCGATTTTCAGCATCGCTGCGACGCTCTTCGTCATTTCGGGCCAGGCGCGCGATTACGGCGCGTCTTCCAAGGTGAGCGCAACGAGCGCCGCGAGCGTTCTTGAGCTTTCCGAGACAATGATCGGCTAATCGAGCCGCTTTTCAGTTTCCCCGATGGGAGGACGTTTCCAATGACAGGAGCGTCCTCCTTTTTTTGTCTCGTATGGCGTGCGGGCCGGCGTCCGTTGTGAAAAGCGGAGGTCATGATCGTGAAAATATCCGCATGCGAGTTCGGATAATAAGCGCTCAGAAATCTTGTGCGATAACGGTCAGAAAACGTCGCGTTCCATTTGAATTCGCTTGCTTTACCGCGGTCAGAACCGTATAATTTCCAAGGTTAACGGGCGTTTTGACTGTTAGAAACAGGGGGTTCGAAATGTTTGGTTTGAATCGAAATTCAAGATTTTGGAAGTTCTGGCGTCGCGGCGTTTTGGGCGTTATGACGCTTTCCTTCGTTCTGTTCGGGGCGTTCTGGTCTACGGTCCAAGGGGCCGACGACGCGTCGCCATACCGCGTGGAGTGGACGACCCCCTCTGAAAATTGGGGCGGATCCATGCCCCTTGGCAACGGCGAAGTTTGCGTCAACGCGTGGTTTGACGGCTCGGGCGTAGCGCGGCTCCTCTTTGCTCGCGCCGATTCCTGGGACGAGTTCGGAGCGCTCGCGAAGGTCGGATCGGTCGAGATCGATTTACTCGCCGGCCTCGATCGCGAACTGGCGACTCCCTTCCGCCAGACGCTTGACGTCGAGACGGGAGTTCTCACTGTCGTCTTCGGACCAGAGGGGAAGGAGACTCGCGTCAACGCGTGGGTCGACACGAATCGCCCTGTCGTCGTCTTCGAGATCGACGGCGATCTTGAGCTTGCGCCAAACGCTCGAATCTGCTTTTGGCGCGTCGGCGACGGCATGAAGCTCGAGTCTCCGGAGGTGAGCGACCTCTGGTGGGGCTCTGACGAAGGCGTCGTCGTTGCGCCCGACGTTTACGCGGTTTCCGATCAACTGCGCGAATCCAACCGCGTTGCGGGCTACCATCGCAACGTCAAAACCAAATTCTACGACGAGATCGCCGCGACTCAGGGACTCGACGAGTTCCCGGGCTACCCGCCTGACCCGTACGTCAACCGCACATTCGGCGTTCTTCTGAGTTGCGACGACGGCGAGTTTATCGACGCGTCGACAGTCCGCGGCAAACCCTCGCAGACGCGGCGCTTTGAGATCGCGGTTCACACGGCGCAGACTTCGACGGTCGACGAATGGCTCGACGAGATCATCGCGATTGCGGACGACGCCGCGAAGACGTCCGTCGACGAACGCCGCGCGGAAACGATCCAGTATTGGCGCGACCTCTCTGAACGAAGCTGGGTTCGTTTCTCTCCGAATCAACAGGCGCTCGCGAACGCGTCGTCCGAGGAACGCGCCGCGGTCGCCGCAGAAACCTTCGACGTGACGCGCGCCTACGCGCTCCAGCGTTTTCTCTTCGCCTGCCAGGGACGCGGCGCTCATCCGATCAAATACAACGGCGGTCTCTTTACCGTCGCGACGCCCGGCAAGCCCGCCTCCCACGACTACCGCCGGTGGGGACCCGGTTATTGGCATCAGAATACCCGACACGCCTATTACTCGATGTTCAACTCTGGCGATTTTGAATTCGAAAAGCCCTTTTTCGACCTCTATTGCTCGCTTGTACCCCTCTGCGAATACCGCACGAAAAAATACCTCGACGCCGACGGCGCATTCTTCCCAGAATGCATCTACTTCACGGGCGCTATTTTCCCTGAAACCTACGGCCTTACGCCCTGGAATGAGCGCGAGGACAAGTTGCAGACGAGTCGCTGGCATAAATACGAGTGGGTCACGGGTCTCGAACTTGCTTTCCTTGCGATGCGATATTACGAGTATACGCTCGACGACGCGTTCCTTCAGGAGAAAGCGATTCCGACGGCGAACGCCGTCCTGCGCTTCTTCGATAGCTTCTACGAGGTTGACCCCGCGACGGGTAAGCTCTGGATGAATCCTGCGCAGGCCGTTGAAACATGGTGGGATTGCGATAATCCAGCGCCTGAGATCGCGGGTATCCGCGCCGTCATAGGACGCCTTCTCGCGCTTCCCGAAGAGAAGACGAGAGCGGAGGATCGCGAATTCTGGCGCGCGCTTCTCGCGAAGACGCCGGAGGTTCCGACGCGCGTCGACGAGGAGACGGGGAAGCGTGCGCTCGCGCCCGCCGACCGCTACGAACTTCTCAGCAACCTCGAGACTCCTGAGCTCTATCCCGTTTTCCCGTTCCGTCTATACTCCTTCGAAAAGCCGGACGTCGAGCTCGCGCTCAACGCGCTTGAGCTCCGTACTCGTCGTTACCACTCAGGCTGGGCTCAGGACGATCTTTTCTGCTCGTACCTCGGCGCCGCGGAAGAGGCGCGGGATTGCCTCGTCCAGCGAAGTCGCACCTTCGACCCGTACCTGAGATTCCCCGCCTTCTGGGCGCCGAACTGGGACTGGTCGCCCGACCAGAATCATGGCGGCGTTCTTGTTACCGCCGCTCAGTCTCTCGTCCTTCAGGCGGACGGCGACGCGATCTATCTTGCGCCCGCGCTGCCAAAGGAATGGGACGTCGATTTCAAACTTTGGGCGCCAGGTAGAACGACGGTTCAGGGCGCGTTTGTCGACGGTCGGTTGCAGAATCTGAAGGTTGAGCCTGAGGAGCGCGCGAAAGACGTAACCGTTGTCGGCGAGAAATGACGACGGTTAAGACAATATGTTTTGCGCCGGTTCAGAGCGTTGAACCGGCGCGTCTCAGTTGACATTTGGCGCGCGCTGTTCTGTCGGCGCGCGCCTTTTAGTTGGAGAAAGGCAGTATGGAGAAAAAGAACACTGCGAAGGATCTTGAGTCGTTGCTTGCCGAGGCGAAGGGTAAGTCGCGCATGCGCGTGATCTTTTACCGTCGCACGTTCCAGGTCAATGAACTCGGTATGATTATCGAATGTCGCGACTTTGCGAATCAGCTCAACTTCTTTCTCCAGACGATTGGATGGCGGATTCAGGAGGAAAGCTATCGCAACGAAATGCGTACCGAAGCCGGGAATTACATCTGCGACTATCAGGATTTCGCGATCAATTCGGACGACGAGACCTTCGATCGACTCGTTAAGCTCGCTGAAATGCTCGACGGCGCCGCCAAGTCAGAAAACGCCTCTTACGTTGAACCGGAGAAGTGGAACCACTTCCAGTACGTCGTTGAGTTTCTTTAAGTTGCGCCGCGCGAGCCTTTGAGCGCCGAGCGTTCTCAAAGCGAGAGCACGTACTCGATCAGATCGTCCTGCTCCTGCTTGGAGAGCGCGTCGAACTCCCCCTTTCTGACGCCATGCTTGCCTTCTTCAAGCAACTCGCGGATCGTCGTGTACGCGCCCGTGTTGAGGTAAGGAGCGGTTCGCCAGACCTCGATGAGGGTCGGCGTGTCGAATGCGTCGAAGAAGTCGTTCGGATCCTGAGAGCCGACGCGATGCAGTTTCTGGTCGGTGAAGTAGTTCGACTCAGGGTGACACCTCGCGCATCCGACCTCCTCTCTGTTGAATATCTCTTTCCCGCGTTGCGCCGACTCGCTGAGCTCGCCGTCGACAAGGTAGGGACTCGGCATGGGCTTGAGCGCCTTTAGGTATTCGTCGACGCAGCGCGCGTTGTCTTCCTTATACGTGGTGAAGAGGATATGGACGAAGCCCGCGCGGACCGCCTCTTCGCCGTCGGCGCGAATGCCCGTAATCATTGACGGAGGCGTTTCATGCGTGAGGAGCATGCTCTTGGTGTTTTTGAGGTTGCCGGTTCCGTCGTTGAGGAGGTCCCAGTTAAATCCGTCGGCTCTCGCGTCCGGATGGCAGGTCACGCAACTGAGCCAATGTTCGAAGCATGCGGTCGCGTCGTGGAAGAGAATTTCGCCACGACGACGCATCGTCAGGAGCGGCTTTGGCGCGAGTCTGGCAAAAGCGCGTTCAATTTGGACGCCACGGAGCGGTTCGCTCGTGGTAAGGGGTACGAATTTAAGGGGCGCGGTCAGCGCCTCGTTGTCGGCGACGCTCTGGAATAGCGCGGCGCTCGCTTCGTCTTCGCGGTCGACAAGGGGCTCCTCGACAACAATGGGCGCGCCGTTTGCCTCTTGATCGAGGACGCCCGCCTCGCGCGCCGCCTCCTGGGTGACGGGCGGCTTTTCAAGGCGCACGTAGGAGTTTGGGAAATAACTGTACGGGGGGTCTAGCTTAAGGGTTGCTTTGCAGATGACGTCGTCGTAAGCCGCGAGGACGTAGACGTCGTCTCCACGCGTTACGATCTGTCGGAGCCCTTTAAATCCGAACTTCACGCGCAAGCGGAAGGGCAACTGCACTTCGCCGTCGGTAAAGGAGGAGTATGAATACGCGCCATAGCCGGGCCGCGCCCATTCGGGCCGATCGTTGATCTTTTGTATCAGGCGCTTGAGGGGCAGATATATGATTTCGTCAGTTCCAGCGATCGACACGATCAGTCGTTCTTCGTCGTCTGAGATCGCAACGCCCCAAGGGTTGCCCGACCCGAGCGCGGGATCGTCGAGAAAATAGATTTCGACGAGTTTCTTCGCTTCCGTATCGACGCATAGGACGCAGTTTTCCGAGATCCATCCGCCCGATACCTGGCTCGTGATCGAGGTGAAGGAGCATTGGACGGCGGAGATAAAGGCGTATCGGCCGTCGGCGGAGATCGCGACGTCGTGGAGCAGATTGTGCTCATTGTAGAGTTCGACGACGGAAAGTTCGCCCGACTCCAGCTCGATAATGCGCACGTTCGCGTGGGTGAAATTATGATTCGCGACCATATCGGTTATGCGATTGGCAATAACGAGCTTGTCCTGCTGCGGGGTAATCTCCATCGCGAAGGGTTCGCGACCCGCTTCCCAGGTCCGCGTTACTTCGAGCGTTTCGGCGTCAAATTCCGTGATAAGTCCTGCGAAGCAGTTGCAGACGTAAATAAAGGACGCGTTTTCCGTTGCGCGCGTTACGACGTCGGTGGGGCTATGGCCCGCCGCGACGACGTCTGCGACACGCATCGGCTTTATTTTGCGTCCGTCTTCCGTCTTATCTGCGATCTCGACGATTGCGAGCTTTCCTTGATCGTCGCCGCCGACGATCGCAAGCGCCGTTTCACCGTGGAGGAACGCGAGTTTGACCGGCTTGAATTCGAGCGCGATCCGTTCGCCTGGCGCGGAGCCGTCGACGCGCAATCGAACGAGCGCGCGACTGTCGAGGCCCACGACGTAGAAGTATTCTCCCTCGGCGTCAAGTACAAAGTCAGAGGGCCCGAAATAGCGCTCTGAGTCTTCGCCATATTCGACGCCGAGCGTTTCGCCCGACATGGCGGAGTAGGGGGAATGGACGCCCTGCGCAAACGCCGACGTGACGGCGCAGGTTGACGCCGCCAGAATAGTTAAAATCGTCGCCAGGGCAAGGCTCCGCCGAAGAAAAGGGGCGTTGGTTGTCTGTGACGTCATGGGCGCGCTCCTGTTATTTGAAAAGGTCGACTCAAGGGTCAAAGCGTTTATTATGTTATCGTCGCGCGAACGGTTCGCAGGTTTGAGATCTGCGCGCGTGGGACGAACCTTCGCCCATTTTATCGTCTATGCAAGTGAAACGCAAGTATTTAAATGATCGGCGCAAGATTGTCGAACGTTGACGGGTACAGGGCGCAGAATATAATGACGACCGTCGGCGGGTAAGTTTTGATAAGAAAGGCGTCGGGGTCGGAGTTTCAACGGCAGACGTCTCGTTTGTCGCCGCCTCGCTCGGCGCCGGTTGGTCGCCGAAAGTCACGCTTGGTCGAAGGGTGCGCTATGTTTCCAGGGACGTCGACTTCTCACGCGCCGATAATGGTCGTCGTCGCTTTTTTTCTTTGGGGACTCGCTCTTTTTTTCATCGCGCGACGTTATCGCCTTGACGCGCGCGACGGCGGCGTACGTGCGCGCCGCAAGCTCGTCGTTCGCATTCTTCTGGCGACCGCGCTCTTGGCGCTCTTCCTTGCTCCGACGCGAACCGTCACGCTGGAGCGCCCCTCCGCGATTTTTGCCGTCGTCGACGATTCCGCGAGTATGACGCGACGTCTTGAAGGTCGTCGGTACGACGTTCGCACCGTCTCCGAAACGGTCGCCGCCGCGCTCGAAGAAGCCGCCGTTCATCTCGACGACCGCGTCTGCCACGTCCGATATCTTTCAGGCGCGCCGGAATTTTCGTGCGACGCTCGCTCTCCGATCGGACGCGTCGACGAACTAACGGCGCCCGCGATCCCTCGCGGGTTCTACCAGGCTCAGAATGAACCGATTGCGCCGTCCGCCGTCTTTCTCATCACGGATGGGATCGCCAAGCCGGAGCTAACGACGGTGTCTGACAATAAGATCCGCGTCTATCCGATGGTCGTCGGCGAGGCGTCGCAACCCTTTAACTGGCGAATCGTCGACCTGAAAACGGTTGCACCCGACGCTCCCGGAACCGCTGCGTCCCTCTCCGCGACGATCGAGCTTGCCGATTCTATAGCGCCACGCGGCGCGGTCGTCGAACTTTGGCGGCAGAATAAGGACGCGGCGCCGACGCGCTTGTGGACCGAACCGATTGAAGTCGCGTCCGATCCGGAGGAAGACGGCGTCAGACGCTTCTCCTTCAATCGCGAATGGCGGGACGACGTCGACGACCTCGCACGACTGCTTGTCGTTGTAGATCGAGCCGACGCGGACGCCTATCGTCTTGAAAGTTTGCTCCCGAAGGCGTCCGGCGCTCCGCGACTCACGGAATCCTGCGCCGCGGACAACGCCGTAAGTTTTCATTGGAAGAGTCCAATGGGGCCGCTGCGCGTCCTGCTTGTCGATGATCTGCCGCGTTACGAATACCGTTACCTCCGTGAGACGCTCCGCCGGGAACCGACAGTCGAGCTGAGAACGACGCTCCTTTCCGCCGATCTTGAAGTCGTGTCGTCCGACCCGATCGCGCTTGCGCCCGACGCGCTCAGTCGTGAAACTCTTGCGCGCTTCGACGTCGTGATCGTCGGCGATCTCACGCACGATCAATGGCAGCGGACGCTTGGCGCTCTCCGCGACGTTCTTGAGGAGGATGATTCTTCAACTTCGCTGTGGCTCGCTGGGCCCGAGCGTCTGATTCAGACCCCTCGTTGGCAAGAGTTTCCGGAGACGCAAATTTTTCCCGGCGACGCGATGCTCTCCGCCGCGCCTGTCGACGCCCCCGACGACGAGTGGCGCATTCTGCTCGCTCCGGCGTCAGAGACGGTCTATCCTACGTTGACGTCCTCTATTATGTCGAACGCCACGGCCGACGGATCGCGCGCGATCCTCCCGAATCTAACGCGAGCTTTCCCAGTGATTGAGCCCGGTCCTCACAGCGCGACGCTTTTGCTTGCGGAGCGCGTCGGCGCCGCAGGGGCGTCGCCCGAGCCGCTCCTGTTGGCGGCGTCTCTCGGCAAGAACGCCGGTCTATGGCAGGCGACCGACGAGCTCTGGCGTCTCCAGACGCTCGCCGACAAATCCGTCTATCGTAGTTTCGTCCTCCAAACCCTTGACTACCTGACGGATCCCGATAAACGAGTCGCCGCCGCCGACCTCTCGGCGCTAGATGAAGCGCGTCTTGCCGATGCGCCTGGTTCTCGGGATCTCTTTGCCTTCTTCTCCGACGATTCGCACGCGCGACGCGCAGCGCTTCGTGAACTCTCCGATCTTGCGGCCAGTCTCGAGACTCCAGAAGCGATCGCTCGCGCAACTGGCGCGGCGTCGATCGACCTGCGAGGGCTTGCGCCTCTCGATCTTCGCGACGAGACGATTCGGTTCTATAAGGAGTTACGCGAATCTCTTCCCGTTGAGACCGCGACCGAAGAACGCCCTGTTTTCCCCGGCAATTTTCTTTACCCACTTGCGCTTATCTTATTTATCCTTGTGATTTTATTGTGACGATTGACTTTTTTATCACAAAACGTCCAAAGTTTTTGTGCTAAAATAAAAAGGTCGTCTTGACGCTTGACGGCCTGTGAGCGTAGTAGAATGAGTCTTCGTGTTCTAACCTTGCGCAGGGAGTGGGTATAATGCCCCTCAAGGCGTCCCTCTTTACAATGAAACCAGGTTATATGGCGTTTCGGAAGCAGACAAGCGCGGTAATTACTTGAGGAATTTCTTGCTTTTCGAAACTGCTCGGCGTCGCGATGATTGACGCCTCCGCCGCGCTCCTTGAGGACGCGTTCGTGGATTATTTCGACGAAGAAGTCGGCGTTAAATAGATGTAACTCGTTGTTAAACTGTAGGTAAAGGAGAACGGATTGCGATTTTCAGAGGAACGCGCCCCGGTTTTCTTCTATAAGGTTGTCAAATGCAACTCTTGCCAATATATAAGACGACGCGCCGTTGAAGAATCAGGGCGCTTTATCTCCGCACGACATGTCATGTTGTTTTCTGCGACCTCGGCGCTCTTCGACACAGAATAAGTCATATCAAAAAACTGTTTATCTAACATTAGATTTATAAGTTAAGGCATGCGCTACAAGAGGGGAAACTCGATTGCCGATTGCAGAGCCATCGGAATTTTCTGTAGTTAATGAGGGCATTTTAACAAAATGTTCGAAAATTTTTATAAAAAGGTTGAAAACCGGCTCTAAATGCTTGACGTCATTGGAAGGGGGGAAAGAATTAAGATTATCATGCTCCGTTCTATGAGCAGAGCAGGATAAAGGCGCTCTGAGATTTCCTCCTTTACGACAGAACCGGTTCTGTAGCGTATTGGGGGTAGGTAGGTGCGGTAATTGCTGGAAGAGGCCTTGCTTTTTGACGCTGCTGGGCGGCGTTACCCGCTGTTTCGTCGCTTGGGTCGTTCGTTATTTGAGTCCCCTTTTTTCTTTCGTCGACAGTTCGGCGTATTCGTCGACGGAGACTTGGTAGTTGCCGTTAACTCGCTGTTACCAGTGAAATCGCTTATCTGAAGTCTTGCGTTTAATGTCTCAAACGCTTCAGCGCGCAACTTCCGTTGCGTGCCTGTTGAGGCGACGTCGCTTAGATACATTGCCATGGGATCTGAGAAAATGAGAACGACCACAGCTGATAAGTTTAATTCTAATCGTCTTCTTCGCCTTGAAAACCTTGAAGATCGTCAGATGCTGTCTGCGACGCCCTTGGATTCCGTCGCCGCTGCGGCAGCGACGAGCGCGCTGATCGCAACGAATGATTTTTCTGACGAAGTTGTGAACCTGGACGCCTTGAAGAGACCTCGTCTGACCTGACCTTTGCCGCCGTCGAACGGCCTAACTCCTACAATGTCTCTTGGGACTCTTTCGACGCCGCCGACGTCGTTAAGTACAATGTGAAGATTTCTCGCGACGGCGGGGAGACCTGGATTACCTACAAAAAGCTTGACGCCGATACGACAACGCTCCAGGTCAATGGTCTTTACGTCGGTCGGTCGTACTCGCTTCGAGTTTACGGCGCCGCTGAAAACGGCGTTCCTCTTGCCGAATTCGAACCGCTCGAGGGAACCTTCGCGCCGGTCCGCCTTACCTCTACTTCCGAGACGTACAAAGTTAATCAGCCGATTGAAGTTACGTTGGAGGGCGCCGACAATTCGTCCGCAGATATTAAGTGGTACTCCGTCTCCGACGACAGTGAAACTGAGATTTCGGAAGCGGCGGGGCTCCTTTCCTACACGCCGACGGAAGAGCTTGGGACGATCAAAGTTGTGGCGATGGGGACCGGCGTTTCGTCGGGTTCGAGCTCCGAAGTTACCTTTGCGCAGTTTGTGAACAAGTTCGACGTCGATTACAACGCGTCGACTCATCAGGCGACGATCACCTGGGACGCGATCGACGACGCGTCGTCCTATCGTATACGCGCCTATCGGCAGTTGCCGAACGGCGCCTACGGTTGGGCGGACGTTCCGCGTGCGCAGAGTCTGACCGACGCCACTTTCACGCTTAACGGCCTTTATGCGAGCAAAAGCTATCAGTATCGCGTTTACGGGTACGACGGCCGCGAGATTGTTGGGTATCACGAAGGCGTCATCGCGCCGGTCAGCGCGTCGGCGAACACGATCTCGTATCAGACTGGCGACACAATCGACGTGTTGATCCGTGCCTCGGAGGACGCGAGCTATACGATTAAGTGGTACTACGTTACGAACGACGGCGACGTCGAGATTGCGGAAGCGTCTGGCCTGACCTCTTATGCGCCGGACTCCTCCTCGGCGCACGGCGTCCGTATTACAGTGACAGGAACCGGTTCCTCGGCGGGTAGCGCGTCAGAGATTTTCGTCTCGCGAGAGATTACCTACCTCACTGACTACAGCTTTGACGCGTACTACACGCTTAACCGCAACGTGACGGCGAACTGGAATTACCATGAGGACGTCGCGAAGTACCGCTTCCTCAAGCTTAATTCGAATGGCGTCTGGGCTCGCGCCGCCGATATCACCGTTTCCGACGGCGCAGTGACGTCTGGTAACGCAACGATTCAAGACGGCGAAGTTTCCTATAAAGTGAATATGGTCAACGCGGGCGTGGAAGGTCAGTTCAAGATCCTCGCGTTTGATGCGGACGACGTCGTTCTCGACGAGATGGAACTTAACTACGACCCGATCGGCGTCGAGTTTAAGTACGACGCGTTCGACGCTCGTCAAAACAATATCTATACGATTACGGCGACGACGACTCCTGAGACGGACGTTACCTACCAGTGGTATCGTTCGACGAACGCGAGTTCCTCGTACATGCTCGACAACCGTTCCGATACCGCGACATGGTCCCCCGTCGCCGGCGCGACTTCGGCGTCCTTGACGGTAGGTACTGTTACAAATGGCGTTCGTTACAAGCTCGTCGCAACCGACGCTGCCGATCCGACTCGTCAGACGGTCGTCTACGCCGACACGATCATTGCAAGCGCATCCCAGTATCTGCCGCGGCTCAATCAGTCCGTCGCGCCAGACGGTTCGATTGCGCTCTCGTTCAACGCGTACTCCAACGCGACCGGCTACCAGTTCGAGTATTACTACACCGACGGCGACTATCCCGTGTGGCTGAACCTCCAGCACGTCACGTATACGGTGAGGAACGGCGTTGTTACGGCGACGCAGCCGGACGCCGACAAGGCGCATTTCAAGATTCGGGTCCGCGCGCTCGCGCAGAACGGCGTATCGCTCTGGAACGGACTTGAGCAAAATAACCTTATCGTTACCACGAGCGAAGACGTCGTCGACCCTTACGACGGCGCGACCTCGCTCCGTGAGGCGGTCGCTTACTGTCAGACGCTTCCAGTTAACGTCTCCAACCCCAGTACCATAACCTTTGCCGATTATATTTCGACGGTGAAGCTTGAGAGCCCTATCACTATCTCCGTCGGCGAGGTCACTATTGCCGGCAGAACGAACGACAAGATAACGATCGATTCCTCGTATGGCGGCGACCACGGCGCTTTTGTGGTCGACGAATATGATCTCAACACCCGGAATCTGGTCTTCACCGGCGGGGTTACGGGCGCGGGAGAGGGCAGCATGGCGACGATACGGAACGGCGGCAGCTTCAGGTCGGACTCTTGCCTCTTTACGGGCAACACCAGTTCTGTAGGCGGCGGCGTGGTCTATTCTGAAGATACTTTCTCCCACATCAGGCTTACGAGCTCGGGCTTCAAAGACAACACCGGCGTTATGGTTAACGCAAGCGGCCGAGGCAAGATTGTTAACTGCACGTTCGTTATCGACGGAAGTAAAGGCGATTACGGGATCTACGTCGGTCCCACCAGCAGGAACCTGAAGATATTCAACACGATCGTTGCGGTCAAGAATGCGACGGGCGCGGCGCCTCGCGGAGTCTTTGTCTCGAGCGGCGCCACGGCCGAAGCTTATGACCTTGTCGTAACGAGAGGCCAGATTGGCGCCAGCAATTATGACGGAAGAACGAACGGGAGTCTTACTGGTTCCGAGATTTACTCCGTTGTGGAAAATGTTCTGGCCGGGGTCCTCAATTACGATACCTTTGAAATTCAGAACAGAACCGTCTCGGCCAGGTTGGGCGTCATGAATATGACGCTCAACCTTGTCGACACGGGTACAGTCGACATACTCACGGACGTCGGCCCCTATGACGTCGCGGGCCATCGTCGCGTCAATAACAGGATCGATATTGGCGCCTGGGAGTATGGTAACTACGCGTCCAGCTCTCTCCTTGACGACGCCTTTGCCGATTACTTCGACAACGAATTTTGAGCGAAAAGACGCAAGTCTTTGTTGACGCGTGGTTAAAGAAACCGGGCGCGATTTGCAAGCGATCGCGTCCCGGTTTACTCCAGTACGACGGTTGAGCGGTTCCTCTGCCGTCGTAAGTCTCGTTTGTGGAAGAGCGATTCGCGTCGACGTCAAATTCCGTCACGCAGCGAGGATAGAGAAGATCTATCTAACATTGAATTCGCCAGTCATGACAAATGTAACGAGCGGAGGTCTTCATCGACGGCAAGATCCGAGGGCGTCCGCGAGAGTTTTCCGATCTGGGGAGGGATTTTTTGGTTGTCGCGTCGATCCTCAGAGGCCAATTTTACGAAAAGATTGCGCTCAAGAGCGACCAGGCGTGAAGGTGCGTTTGGTAAGAATTTTTTACCAAAACGACGTTTTAGCAAAAAAAGTTCAGAAATTTTTATAAAAACAAAGAAAACAGGAGGAAAACACTTGACTTCATCAGGGATCGGATAAAATATTATTGGGCTTTTACTCCGTCCAGAGTGAAGATGAGGTAAGAGCCGCTCCGAGGCTTTCCCCTTCATCGCGGAACTGAGTTGAAGCGCGTTGGGGACTGGCAAACGCCGTAGCGGCTGTTGATAAAATGGCCTTTTACGTTTTAATGCAGCGGGGTGGCGCTACAACCCTTTTCGTTGCCTGCGTTTGTTATAAGAGATTCCATGCTGCGCCCTTTCGTCGACGGTTTGACGTCGGGGGCGACGGATTTCTGGCAGCGACCTCAACTTGCTGTTACCGACAACTGGAATCGCTTATCTTAAAAGCCTTACGTTGTAGTATTTCCACAATCTTTGCTCGCGACCGTCTGTTGCGAGCTTCAATAACATTACCGTTACGACCTCTAACTTTGGGATCAGTACAAAATGAAAACAAGTACAGGTTACAAATCTAATGCCAAACGTCTTCTTCGCCTTGAAAACCTCGAAGATCGCCAGATGCTGTCCGCGACTCCCTTGGACTCCGTCGTCGCTGTGGAAGCGGCGAGCGCACTGGTAGCTACGAGTGATTTTTCTGACGAAATTGTCAATCTTGGCGAACTTGAAGAGACCTCGTCTGACCTGGCCTTTACCGCCGCCGAACGTTCTGACTCCTACAACGTCTCCTGGAACGCGTTCGACGACGCCGACGTCGTTAAGTACAACGTTAAGATTTCCCGCGACAGCGGAGAGACCTGGATTACCTACAGAAAGCTTGACGCCGATACGACGACCCTCCAGGTCAATGGTCTTTACGTCGGTCGGTCGTACTCGCTTCGAGTTTACGGCGCCGCTGAAAACGGCGTTCCTCTTGCCGAATTCGAACCGCTCGAGGGAACCTTCGCGCCGGTCCGCCTTGCCTCTACTTCCGAGACGTACAAAGTTAGTAAACCGATTGAAATTACGTTGGATGGCGCCGACAATTCGTCCGCGGATATTAAGTGGTACTCCGTTACTGACGACGGCGAAACAGAGATCACGGAAGCTGCGGGACTTCTCTCCTACACTCCTGCGGAAGAACTTGGAACGATCAAAGTTGTGGCGACTGGTACCGGCGTTTCGTCTGGTTCGAGCTCCGAAATTACCTTTGCACAGTTTGTGAACAAGTTCGACGTCGATTACAACGCGCCGACTCGTCAGGCGCCGACTCGTCAGGCGACGATCACCTGGGACGCGATCGACGGCGCGTCGACCTATCGTATCCGCGCCTATCGGCTGTTGCCGAATGGGACCTACGGCTGGGCGGACGTTCCTCGCGCGCAGAGTCTGACCGACACAACTTTCACGCTCAACGGACTTTATGCCGGCAAGAGCTATCAGTACCGAGTTTACGGCTACGGCGGCGGCGAGGTTCTCGGTTATCACGAGAGCGTCATCGCGCCGGTCGTCGCGACGACGGACGCATCCTCATATTGGGACGGCGATACGATCGACGTAACGATCAGGGCTTCTGATGACGCGAGCTACACGATTAAGTGGTATTACATTACTGCTGACGGCGACGTCGAGATTTCGGAAGCCTCTGGTCTGACCTCTTATACGACGGACTCCTCCTCGGCTAGCGGCGTCCGCGTTATGGTGACCGGAACCGGTTCTTCGGCGGGTAGTTCTTCGGAGATTGTCGTCTCGCGAGAGATCGAACCCCTCGAGGACTATAGCTTTGACCCGTACTACACGCTCAACCGCAACGTAACGGTGAACTGGAACTACAACGCGGACGTTGCGAAGTACCGCTTCCTTAAGCTGAATTCGAATGGCGTTTGGGCTCGCGCCGCCGATATCACCGTTTCCGACGGCGCGGTGACGTCGGGTAACGCGACGATTAAAGACGGCGAAGTCTCTTATACGGTGAACATGTTGAACGCGGGCGCGGAAGGCCAGTTCAAGATCGTCGCGTTTGACGCGAACGACGCCGTTCTCGACGAGATGGACCTGAGCTACGACCCGATCGGAGTCGAGCTCAATTACGACGCGTTCGACGCTCGTCAAAACTATGTTTATACGATTACGGCGACGACGACGCCGGAAACGGACGTTACCTACCAGTGGTACAGTTCGACGAACGCGAGTTCCTCGATCATGCTCGACAACAATTCAGACGCCGTGACATGGACTGAAATCGAGGGCGCGACGTCCGCGTCCCTGACGGTCGACGCCGTCACGAACGGCGTTCGTTATAAGCTTGTTGCGACCGACGCTGCGGATCCGACGCGTCAGACGGTCGTCTACGCCGACACGATCGTTGCGAGCGCCGACGAGTATCTGCCCGTTCTTACGCAGACGGTCGCGGAAGACGGCTCGATTGCGCTGTTCTTCAACGAGTATTCCGACGCTACCGGCTACCAGTTCGAGTATTATTATTCCGACGGCGACTATCCCGTGTGGCTCAACCTCCCGCGCGTTACGTATACGGTTGAGAACGGCATTGTTACGGCGACGCAGCCCGACGCCGACAAGGCGCATTTCAAGATTCGGGTCCGCGCGCTCGCGCAGAACGGCGTATCGCTCTGGAACGGACTTGAGCAAAATAACCTTATCGTTACCACGAGCGAAGACGTCGTCGACCCTTACGACGGCGCGACCTCGCTCCGTGAGGCGATCGCTTATCAACAGGAGCTCAGAGCCATCGGTCTGAATCCCGAAGCGGTTACTTTTGCCGAACATATTTCGACGGTGAAGCTTGAAAGCCCAATCGATATCACGACCTATGACGTCGTCATTTCCGCCGATCCGGCCGCCAGGGTGACGATCGATTCCTCGTACGGCGCCGAAGGGCACGGAGCGCTGAGCGTCGACGGTTGCACGCTTGAAGTTTCGGGCCTGGAGTTCACGGGCGGCGACGCCGGTTCTCCGGAAGGCAGCGCGATTACCGTCACGAACGGCGGCAATCTTAACGGGTATGCTTGCGTCTTTACGGGCAACGCCAGCGCCGTCGACGGCGGCGTGGTTTACTCGGACGACCACTCGAACCTGTGCATCGTGAGTTCGTTCTTCAAGGACAACTCGGGCGTTATGATCAACGCGAACAACAGCGGCGCTATTGCCAACTGTACGATCGTTATCGACGGCGATAACGGCTGCTACGGGCTCTATGTCGGCAGTGAGAGCGCCGACGTAGAGGTTTACAACACGGTCGTCGCGGTCGAGAACGCCGATCCCAGCGCTCCTCGCGGGATCTATCTTGAGCGCGGAACTTCTATTTGGGTTTACGGCCTCGTTGCGACGAGAGGTCAGGTCGCTGCCCACAGCTATGATAGCGACAATTCAAATGGGG
The DNA here is from genome assembly GCA_050949645.1 of Thermoguttaceae bacterium. Lineage (GTDB taxonomy): Bacteria > Planctomycetota > Planctomycetia > Pirellulales > Thermoguttaceae > RUG369. The sequence continues at coordinate 1,778,717 of JBMNGC010000001.1, read as the reverse complement.
CGATTAAGCGACGCAACGTGGCGACGGTCTACACCGTCGAGGAAAGCGTTCTTGCCACCGTCCTGGATTATGAAACCGGCGAAATTCAAGATACGCTCGTCCCCGCATGTCAAGGCAACCATGAGCGAGACGCGACAATCAGTCTCGTCGACTCTGGTACGACTGACGTGCCCGTCGACCTCGGTTCCTCTGACGTTGAGGGTCATACACGCGTCAACGGCGGTAGCGTCGACATTGGCGCCTGGGAGTATGGCGATTATACTTCCGGCGCGCTCCTTGAGGACGCGTTTGTCGATTACTTCGACGAAGGGATCTGAGCGAGCAGACGTAAGTCGTTGCTGAATTGGTGACTTTAATAAATGAGCCGGGTCGCGATCCTCTGACGATCGCGACCCGGTTTCTTTTCTACGTTTATCAAGGGAGGACCTGGCGGTCGAGCGCTATATCGTTGTGTGCAGATTCAATCGTCTTTCTCGCTTCGTTGACAGAAACGAGTCGACGCAAGATGAAACGGATATGAATTTCCTTCAGAAAGAGACGTTGAAGAAAGAATGATGAAGAAAATATTTGAAAATCTTATAAAAAAAGCGAAAAAAACAGGATATAACGGTTGGCTTAAGGGTTCCTAATACTAAAATTCTAGTTTTTTACTTTGTTCAGAGAGCAGAGGAGGTAGAATGCGCTCTGAGGCTTCCCCCATTACAGCGCAACTGAGTTTTGCGGCGTATGGGCGTTGGTAAGCGCGGTAATTGCTGGAGGAATTTCTTACGTTTCGGCTTCGCATGGGATGCGACAACTGACTTCGACGGCTGAGGTCATTGTAAGAAACCTCATTTTTTTGTTTTGCCATTCGTCGACGGTTCGGCGCGTGCGTCGGCGGTTTTCTGGCGGCTGACCTTAACATGCATTTATCGCCTGACGTTATCCTTTGTCTGAAGTCTTGCGTTGGATATCTCCCCTGCATGTGTCGCAACTTTTCCGTCTGTTGCGAGTTTTTAAGTCGAACCGTCATTAGACACATTATCTGGAGATCGAGAAAATGAAAGCGAACACAAACAAATCTGCCTCTAGACGTCTTCTTCGCCTCGAAAACCTCGAAGAACGCCGGATGTTATCCGCGACGCCCCTCGACTCCGTCGTTGCAGCGGAGCCCGTGAGCGCGCTGGTAGCGCCGAACGATTTTTCTGACGCCGTCGTCGAGCTTGGCTATCTCGAAGAGACCGCGTCCGATCTCACCTTTACCGCCGCCGAACGCGTCGACTCGTACAATGTCTCCTGGGCCGCGATCGAGAACCCCGACGTCGTTAAGTACAACGTTAAGATTTCTCGCGACGGCGGCGAGACCTGGGTTACCTACAAGAAGCTCGACGCGGACACGACGAGTCTTCAGGTCAATGGTCTCTATGTCGGCAACTCGTACTCGCTCCGAGTCTACGGCGCATCTGAGAACGGCGTTCCTCTTACCGACGTTGATCCGCTCGAAGGAACCTTTGCGGCGGTCCGCTTTACGACCCCAATCGGGAAGTATACCGTCGATAATCCGATGCAAGTTACGTTGAAGGGCGCGGAGGACTCGACGGCGGACATTAAGTGGTACTCCGTCACCGAGGAGGGCGAAACTGAGATCGAGGAGGCGGCGGGTCTTCTCTCCTACACGCCTACGGAAAACCTTGGAACGATTAAGGTTGTCGCGACGGGTACCGGTATTTCGTCAGGTTCGAGCTCGGAAGTCATTTTTGAGCCGCAATTGAGTACGTTTGCGATGGACTACCACGCGTTGACGCGTAAGGCGGATATCTCTTGGGACGCGATCGAAGGCGCGACGCGTTATCGCATTCGCAGATGGAAGGGATTGCCGGATGGGACCTTCGGTTGGGCCGACGTTCCTCGCGCTCAGCATCTGACGGACACGGAGTTCACGCTGAACGGTATTTATCCTGGCGGCAGCTATGAGTTTCGAGTTTACGGCTACGGGGAAGACGGCCCGTCGTTGGTTTTTACCAAGACGTGATAGCGCCGATCTACGCGTGGTCGAACGATTTCTATCAATCTGGCGATACGATCTACATCACTGTCGTGGGCTCGAGCTACACGACTGAGTGGTACTACATCACGGATAACGGGGACGTCGAGATTGAGGAGGCCGCTGGACAGCTCTCTTATAGGCCGAATCCCACCGTGACTTACGACGTCCGCATTAAGGTCATCGGAACCGGTTATGCGGCCGGCAGCGGGTCGGATCTTGTCGTTTCGTACTACGATCCGAACGATGCGTCGAACGCGCTGCTCGCAACGAACGACGATCCCGAAGAGACCGCGTCCGATCTCACCTTTACCGCCGCCGAACGCGTCGACTCGTACAATGTCTCCTGGGCCGCGATCGAGAACCCTGACGTCGTTAAGTACAACGTTAAGATTTCGCGCGACGGCGGCGAGTCGTGGGTTACCTACAAGAAGCTCGACGCGGACACGACGAGTCTTCAGGTCAACGGACTCTATGTCGGCAACTCGTACTCGCTCCGAGTCTACGGCGCATCTGAGAACGGCGTTCCTCTTACCGACGTTGCGCCGCTCGAGGGAACTTTTGCGGCGGTCCGCTTTACGACCCCAATCGGGAAGTATTCCTTCTATACTCCGATGGAAGTCACGTTGCTCGGCGCAGAGGACTCGTCCGCGGACATTAAGTGGTACTCTGTAACGAAGGACGGCGAGACGGAGATCGAGGAGGCGGCGGGTCTTCTCTCCTACACGCCTACGGCATACCTTGGAACGGTTAAGGTTGTCGCGACGGGTACCGGTATTTCGTCAGGTTCGAGCTCGGAAGTCATTTTTGAGCCGCAATTGAACGCGTTTGAGATGGACTACCACGCGTTGACGCGTAAGGCGGATATCTCGTGGGACGCAATCGAAGGCGCGACGCGTTATCGCATTCGCAGGTGGAAGGGATTGCCGGATGGGACCTTCGGTTGGGCCGACGTTCCTCGCGCTCAGCATCTGACGGATACGGAGTTCACGCTGAACGGCATTTATCCTGGCGGTAGCTATGAGTTTCGAGTTTACGGCTACGGGGAAGACGGCTCCGTCGTCGGTTTTTACCAGGACGTGATAGCGCCGATCTCCGCGTGGTCGAACGATTTCTATCAATCTGGCGATACGATCTACGTCACGATCGTAGGCGCCTCCCCCGTGGTCTTCACGACTAAGTGGTACTACATCACGGAGAACGGGGACGTCGAGATTGAGGAGGCCGCTGGTTACCTCTCTTATACTCCGAGTCCCACCGTGACTTACGACGTCCGCATTAAGGTCATCGGAGCCGGTTATGCGGCCGGCAGCGGGTCGGATCTTGTCGTTTCGTACTACGATCCGGAAGCGACGGACGCGCTGCTCGCGACGAACCTTGAGGACGCCTTCGCCGATTACTTCGACGAAGAAGTCTGAACGCAAAGCGTCCGTCTTAGCTGAACCGTCAATAAAAAAGCCGGGCCGCGATCATATGAAGATCGCGACCCGGCTTTCTTTTGTACCATTGTTATAGGCGTCGTTCGCCGTCATGCGCGCGCTGCCAAATTTCTGGCGTCGTTGCGTTGTGGATCAAAGGGTCCTTCTCTGCGACTGCGGGGCAATACGCGGAGAGGTCTTCGAAGGCGAGATTTTTTGGGAAAGCGCGCGTCGCATCCAGAGGTAGCAAGCGAGGTGCACGAGGAACGTCAGCGCCCACGAACCGGGATACGAGAAGAAGAGGACCGCCTCGGTATGGTATTCCGGGAGCTGGAAGATCGTCGCAACCCATAGAATGCGAGACCCGCACGCTCCGAGGAGCGAGACGATCGTCGGCGTCGCGTTATATCCGATCCCACGGATTGAGCCGCAGATGCAGTCCATCAGTCCGCAGAGCCAATAGAATCCGCAGACGTAGGCCATGCGAATCATGCCCGCCTCAATGACCTCGGGACGTTTATCGAAGACGCCCAGGAGCGTTGGTCCATAATAGTGAGCGAGGTTGCCGAGGAGCGCGCCGGAAACCGCTGCGCAGATGCAGCTCAGGAGCGCTATGCGGTCGATACGTTTGTATTTCTTTGCGCCGAAATTTTGACTCACGAAGGTCATCGCGCTCTGAGTGAACGCGTTCATCGTGAACCACACGAACGCTTCAATACTCTGCGCTGCCGCGCTACCCGCCATGGCCGCCGGACCGAATCCGTTGATCGAAGACTGTATGATCAAGTTCGACAACGAGAAGACAACGCCCTGAAAACCAGCGGGGATCCCAATCTTGAGTATCTCCCATGAGACCGAGCGGTCGGGCCAAAGTTTGGTCAGTTCCAGACGGAACGCGCCCGATTCGCGCGTCAGGCTTCTCACGACGAGATACGCCGAAATGCACTGGGAAATCGCCGTCGCGAGCGCAACGCCCCCGACGTCCATACGGAAGATCAGGACGAAGACGAGGTTGAGCACGACGTTGATGACGCCCGCCGCCGTGAGATAGAAGAGCGGCCGCACCGTATCGCCCTTTGATCGCAGGACCGCGGCCCCGAAGTTGTAAACCATCGCGGGTATCATCCCCAGGCTGACAACTTGGACGTATGTGGTCGCTAAATCGAGCGTTTCCGGAGGAGACTGCATCCATAGCAGAGCGGGTCGCGCCAGGACAAAACCGACAACGGTAAGAATTGCGCCGCTTATGACCGCGAGCCCAATCGAGGATTGAACGGCGGTATGGATACGTCTGTTATCTCCGGCGCCGATGAACCGCGCGACTAACGCGTTGGAGCCGAGCGAGAGCCCTACGAACAGCGTGACGATGAAATTAATGAGCGAGCCGGTTGAACCAACAGCGGCAAGGGAGTGTTCGCTTGCATATCGCCCTAATACTATAAAATCTGCCGTCGAAAAGAGCGCCTGAAGGATGCTCGAGAGGGCAAGCGGTATCGCCATTGCCAACAAGCCCGGTAGAATCGGGCCTGAAGTCATTGATATCGATTTGCCAAAACGGCGAGACATAGTTGAACCAATCCTGTAGTGCGAGCCCTTCGAATTAGGAGTTCGCTAGATGTTAGAGAGTCGTGTAAATTATAGACCAAGAGGTTTGCTGTTAATAATACAGCAGCTTCATTTTCTGTCAAGTAGAAAAAAACGCCGAGATCTTTGTCTCGACGTTTCTAAAAAATTTGTAATATCCGCAGATAATCGTCGCATCAAGTCGACGACGTCGCGGATACAATTTGTAGCGTCTAAGATGGCGCGGCGATCAGCTAGTGGGGTGAATCTCGCTGATAGAGCGTCCAAGTTTACGCGTCGTTTTTGAGCTCGTAACGCGTTTTGGCTTCGCTTTCGTAGTCTCCGTTTCGTCCTGAAGGAACGTCATGATCTTATCGCGCGAGGTTTCAGGATCATGAGGAGTCCCCATCGTCTCAACGGCGTCGGAAACGCCCAGCAGCACGGAGCGTTTCACTCCCTCTCGAATCCATTCGAAAAAGTTGAAATCCATTATTTTGCCCTTTATGTAAAATCGTTTCGCGTTGGCGTCCGCGTCTACGTGTGTTATTCTCTTGTCTCATGCGTAGCGCTTGACGCGCGAAGAGTAGCTAAAAAAGGGGCCGGCGTCAACCTCGATTTCCACTACGCGTCATCGCGATCGTAAATCGGCTTCTACAGAATTATTCGGGGGGATTAGTCCGTGGTTATTGACTATGGCGACCAGTTTAACGACAATAAAGCGCAATAGATATCGAGGGGCCTTCAGGGAGCTTTGGAGAGACGTTTCCTCTTTCGTTCGGTGGAGTTCCTGATGCAGAACAGCCTCGGGGAAGGGGTATCCCATCCTAAGAAAAGCAGTCGATATTATTATAGGATAAGGACACGTCATGAAAAAGAACAGAAATTCTATTGCTTCGCGCATGCTGCGCCTTGAAAATCTCGAGTCTCGCGAGATGCTTTCCGTTGCTCCCGCCGGCCTGGCCGCAGCGTCGATGTTCTTGGACGCCGGCAATGTCGTCGACGAACCGATTGATCTTGGTCTGTCGGACGTCGACGAAGAGGCCTCCGCGTCGACGTTTATCGTTTCCGATTATGACGAAGGGACCCGCGTTGCGACGGTTTCATGGGACGCTTTTGAGGGCGCCGAGAGCTACGCCGTTCAAATTTCTCGCGACGGCGGCGAAACCTGGCTCGAGTATTCTTCCGACCTCGTTGAAACGAGCGAAGAGATCACAGGCATAACGGTCGGCAAATCCTACGCGTTTCAGGCGATTGGCTTCGACGCGGAAGGAGCCGTTGTCGCTGAACGCCAAGTTTCTTTCGCGCCGATCAGCATGTCGTGCTCGAACGACGCCTTCATGTTTGGCGAAACGATTACCGTCGAGGTCGCCGGCGCCGAGAACGCGACGTACGATATTAACTGGTATTACGTCGTCGACGGCGAGAACGTCGAGATCACGCAGGCGTTCAACGACCTATCCTTTAAACCGACGGAAGGGAAGGACGTCGTGGTCGTCGCGACCGGCACAGGCGATTCGACAGGCTCCAGCTCGACGGCGAGAGTACCTTACGTTGTCGAGCATGCTTCTACAGTCGTGACTTCCCTTGCCGACACGGTCAACGCGAACGACGGCTTAACGACCCTGCGCGAAGCGGTCGCCTACGCCCAGGACGGCGACACGATTACGTTTGACGAGAGCCTTGCGGGGGGTACGATCAGACTCAACGGCGAATATATCGAAATTAAGAGCTCCGTTGCGATCGACGCCTCGACGGTTGGCGGTATTACGATCGACGCGGGCGGCGCGTCGCGAATCTTCAAATCGACCGCCGAAAACCTGTCTCTCGATTCTCTCGCGCTTTTGAACGGCCACGCCGAATCGAATGGCGGCGCGCTTTGGCTCGATTCCGGATCGACGGTTTCGATTCTCCACTGCACCGTCTCGAACAACACGGCGGAATATCACGGGGGCGCGATCTACGTCGGCGGAGGCATGACCGTCAGCGTCGTCGACACGGAGATTACGGACAACGTTTCGAAGACCTACGGTTCCGCAATTTGCGTTTATTCTTCGGAACTCATTCTTAATGGCGCGACGATCGCGAACAACACGTCGGAGCGCTCGCAAGGCGCGCTCTTCTTCAACGCCGACGCGAGCGGCGCCGCGTATAATGCCGCTATTTACAACAGCATCGTCGCGGCAAACGTTGGCGGCGACGTTTTCGTCGGAGGCTTAGCGGGCCCGATCGAAGGTTACGCCGTCCTAACAAACTTTACCGGTTGGACGAACGAGGACGCCTACGTCATAGACTACGACGCCGAACTGCCCCTCTTCTTCGACGCGGAAAATAGCGATTATTCGCTCGCCGCCGATTCCCAGGCGCGCGACGTCGGCGTTAATGAGTACGTGACGACGGAAGTTGACCTCGCCGGCAATCCGCGCATCGATCTCGGGTTCGTCGACCTTGGCGCCTATGAATATACCGAGACGCCGATCCGCTTCGCATACGACTCCTCCAACTATGCCGCGACGCTCGACTGGGATCCTCTCCGGGACTCCGAAAAGTATGAGCTGCGAGTTTCCTACGATAACGGCGAGACTTGGGGCGTCTACGCGCAGAATATCGAAGGAACAGAAGCGGACGTTAACGGAATTTATTATGGCAATTCCTATTTGTTCCGCGTTTATGGCGTTCAAGAAGACGGAACGCTCACACGCTTCTACCGCGAGACGCTCTTTGCGCCCGCGACGATTACTGTTGCGCCTGTCGTTTACGGACTCGGCGATACGATTACGGTCAACGTCGTCGGTTCGGCGGACGCAGCCGTTGAGACGCGCTGGTATGCGGTAACGCCCGACGGAGACGTTGAAATCGAAGGAACCGCCGGACTGCTCGAATATACGCCGACTACCGACGATTACGATATCCGCGTCGTGGCGACAGGAATTGACGCTTCCGAAGGGAGTTTCGCCGAAAAGTTCGTCGCGACTCTCGCTTCTGAAGTTGGAGTTGCGTACGACGCCACGACGCGCGTCGCGACCCTGACTTGGAACGCAATCGACAACATTGAAACCTACAAGGTTCGCATTTCGCGCGACGGAGGCGAGACCTGGTTCGACTATGCGAACGGTTGCGTTGATCTCACGTGCAACGTGAACGGTCTCTGGGCTGGTCGTGAGATTTCGTTCCGCATCTACGGCGAAACGGAAAGCGGTCTCACGGAAGCCTACCGAGCAAAGACCTTTGCGCCGATCGATATAGTCCCTGCGCCGGAATCGTTCTTAAGCGGCGAGAATATCGTCGTCTCGCTCAAGGGCGCGGAATCAGCCGCCGCCGATATCAGCTGGTACTACATTACGGGCGCCGGCGACGTCGAGATCGAGGGGACGGCGGGCGCGTTCGAATTCACGCCGACCGACGACGCCTACGATATTAAGGTCGTTGCGAGAGGAACCGGCATTTCGGAAGGCGCGGTCGCGACGCGGATCATTCCAAGTCGTGCGGAAAAAATGACGTACGTCTACGACTCGACCACCAATAAGGCGGCGTTGGTCTGGCGTCCGATCGTCGAAGCGGATTCCTACTTGGTTAAGATTTCGCGCGACGGCGGCGAGACATGGTTAACATACCGGACCGGTCTTAACGATACGGCAGCGACCGTCAATGGCGTCTATCCGGGGACTTCCTACCTCTTCCGCGCCTATGCCGTTGACGAAAATGGCGCCGTGACCTCCACTTATCACGAATCCGCCGAACTTGCGCCCGCGCGCATTACCGCCGGCGAGTACGTCTACCAGTCGGGGGATACGATTTCGCTGACCGTCGTCGGAACGGCCAACTCGGAACTCGACGTCCGCTGGTACGCCATTACGGAGGAGGGCGACGTTGAAATCGAAGAAGCGGCCGGTCTTACGGAATACGCGCCGGAGAGCGACGCATACGATCTACGCGTCGTCGCGACCGGAATTGGCGTTTCCGCGGGCTCCTATTCCACCGCCGTTATCGCGACGCTCGCGTCGGACGTCTCTGTCGTTTACGACTCCGCGGCGCTCGTTGGAACGCTCGGCTGGGAGGCGATCGACGGCGTCGAAACCTACAAGGTTCGCATTTCGCGCGACGGGGGCGAAACTTGGCTCGACTACGCCAACGGCGCGAATCTGACCTGCGACGTCAAGCATATCCAGGTCGGGCGCGAATATTCGTTCCGCATTTACGGCGAAACGGAGAACGGCATTACCCGCGCATATCGCGAAAGGACCTTCGCGCCGATCAACGTTGTCGCCGATCGTGCGGTTTACGACGCTGGCGATACGATTACCCTGACTCTTCAGGGCGCCGAATCGGCGACGGTCGACGTCAACTGGTACTTCGTTACCTCCCGCGGCGACGTCGAGATTGAAGAAGCCGCTGGCATGCTCGAATACGTTTCGACAACCAACGACTACGATATCAAGGTCGTCGCGACGGGCGTCGGCGTTTCGGAAGGTTCGAACGCGACTGTTCTTGTTGCGAGCGCCGCGCCGCAACTCAAGGTGACCTACAGCTCCGAGACGCGACAGGCGCAGCTGGAGTGGCGGCCGCTCGGCGACGCGGAGAGCTATCTCGTCGAAATTTCTCGCGACAACGGTGAAACCTGGACCGTTTATCGACGAGGACTCGAAGAACGGGAAGCGACCGTCAACAACCTGTATCCTCGCGAATATTCCTACCTCTTCCGCGTCTATGGCGTCGACGCCGACGGCGGAAGGACGCCCGAATACCACGAGTCCGAGGCGCTGTCGCCCGCGCGCGTCGTCGTCGATGCGGTCGTCTACAACGTTGGCGATACGATTACGGCGACCGTCTACGGCGCTGAGAACGCCGAGGTCGACGTACGTTGGTACACGATCACTTCGGAAGGGGACGTCGAGATCGAGGAAGCCGCTGGACTACTTGAATATACGCCGACGAGCGACGTTGGCGATATTCGCGTCGTTGCGGTCGGAGTCGGCGCCTCCGAAGGCTCTTACTCCGAGGCGGTCGTCGCGACGCTTGCTTCGAAGGTCGACGTCGTCTACGATTCGGAGACGAACGTTGGAACCCTGAAGTGGGACGCGATCGACGCTTACGAGACCTATAAGGTACGCATTTCCCGCGACGGCGGCGTAACGTGGGAAGATTACGCCAACGGTTGCGTCAACGAGACTTGCGACGTCGCCGGTCTCTATGTCGGATCCGAATATTCGTTCCGCGTCTATGGCGAAGTTGGCGGCACGATCGCGAGCCCGTACCGCGAAACGACCTTTGCGCCGGTCGGCGTCGCCGCGAGCGCGACGAATTACGTCGCGGGCGATACGATCGTCGCGTCGGTCGTCGGCGCAGACTCTGCTTCCGCCGAACTCGTCTGGACCTACTTCGACGGAACCGAGTATGTTGAGATCGAAGAAGCGCGCGGGCTCCCGAGCTACACGCCGACTGACGATCTCTACGACCTCACGGTCTTCGCCGTCGGAAACGGCGTATCGGAAGGCTCCATGGGGCGTCTCACGATCAAAAGCGACGGCGCGCCGACGAGAATGGTCTACAATAGCGAGACTCGCGTTGGAACGCTGATGTGGCGTCCGATCGAGGGCGCGAGCGTTTACCGCGTCCAGATCTGCCGGCCCCATGTCGACGGCAACTGGTATAAATACGCCAAGAACATCACGGAAACGAGCCTCGAAATCAACGGTCTCTATGAATCGAGAAGTTACGGGTTCCGGATTATCGGTTACGCGGACGTCGACGACGGAACGGAGGTCGAGGGCCGCTACGAGCTGACCTTCGCGCCTGGATCGGAAGTTGACGGCGACGCCGAGTCAATCCTCGACGAAGCGTTTGCGAGTTACTTCGACTCCGAACTGTGATTTAAGAGCCGTCCACATATAGCGCAACGCGGCGCGAATTGCGGAGACTCCTCCGCGTTCCGCCGCGTTGCGTTTTTAATTTTCTCGCTGGCGCTCGGCGCGCGAATAGATCAGGCGTCGTTCTCAAGCGCGCGTTTGGGCGTCGCCTGCGAATAGCGCGCCAACGCACGGAACGCCCACGCTTCGCTCCAGCGCATGTACGGGGTTTTTATGGTGATCGCTCCCTTTTTACGAAAGTAAAAGAGTCCCGTATTGCGGTCGTACATGTTGTCAAGGGTCCAGTTGAGGATGCGATTCGCGAGCTCCTCATAGCCGATTTCCGACGAAAAGAAGTAGATCGCTTCAGCAGGCGCGTGGATATCGACAAGATAAAGACGATCGGCGTAATATTTCGGCGTTCCGTCTTCAAGGAAGAAATTTTCTGCGTAGAATCGCACTCCTTTTTCGAAACAGGAGCGTAGTTCTGGCATGAGACCGAGGTTGAGTACCCGTCGGATCGCCTCGAGATTGAAGCCCGTATGGAACGAATCGACCCAATTTTGCTCTTTGCGTTCAGCGTAGAACCATGATCCGTCGTCGCGCTGGCGCCTCGCCGAATATCTTAACGCGCAGAGCGCCGGATCTAAGAGTTCGGAGCGGTCGTATCTGACGGCGATACGCGCCAGGAGACTCGCGCCCAACAGATTCGCGTTGTGCACGAAGTTGCGATCGAGCGGCGTATAGCTGAAGCAGAAAGAGTCTTCACCGTCGTCGAGACGGTTGAGATCTTCGAGGATAAACTTCGGCGTCGTGAGCGCGAGGTCGAGAGCGCGCTCGTTTCCATATTCCTCGTGAAGATCGAGAAGCGCGTGGCCGGCGAAGGACGTATTGACGATGGTGGGCGTGTACCTTGGCAGCAGCTGGAACCGATTCTGCCATGGAAAATTATAGCCCCAGGCTGATCCGGAAGCGCCCTTTGAACGGAGAGCGAGGAGATGAGTTAAGAGTCGTTCCGAGGTCGCGTGGAGTTCTTTCGACTCCGCGCAGCGCTCTGAATCGAGCGCCACGCAGCCTTCAAGGAAGAGGGCGAGCGCTTTCGGGTTGCGTCCGCGTTTGATGAGGAGCGGCGGGCGCAGATTGACGGGAGAGCGCCGCAAGATTTGGGTGAGCGCAATTCGCCCGATTTTCGTTCCAAGGGTCAGCGGACCCGCAAGGGGCGAGTTGAGCGCGTCGTAAGGGTCAATTCCTTCGAAATCCTGGCGTTGAGCCCAGTTCAAAATTTTAAGCGCCGCGTCTTTTGCGTTAATTTCCATAGCAATTCTTCCTGGCGTCGGCGTTATTCTATCGTTGTTGCGCCAATCGGTTGTTCTGGGAACGGCGCGGTCAGGGCGTTTCGCCCTTTTGGGCGAAGAGCGCGGCGACTCGAACCGCCTCGATCAGGCTTTTCGTCGTTGCGATTCCCTGGCCCGCGATGTTGAACGCCGTTCCATGCGCGACGCTCGTTCTGACGATCGGCAGTCCCAGCGCGACGTTTACTGCCGCGAACATGTCGAGCGCCTTCACGGCGATGTGCCCTTGATCGTGATACATGGCGACGATTCCGTCGTAGAGGCCGTTCTTTGCGTCGAGGAGCAGCGTGTCGGCGGGGTAGGGGCCGGCGACGTCGACGCGTTCCTCTTGCGCGCGTTTCACCGCAGGCGCGATGATCCTGATTTCCTCGTCGCCGAAGAGACCGCCGTCCCCCGCGTGGCAGTTGAGCGCGCAAACGCCGATCGTCGGCTCGCGATGGAGGATCGTTTTCATGAAGCGGCGCATGAGTCCGATTTTCTCGTAAACTCCTTCTTCCGTAATCGCGTCGATCGCCTTGCGCATCGACGTGTGCAGCGTGACGTGAACGACCCCGAGTCCCGTCGGGGATTTGATCGCGGCGCATGGTCCGAGATAGAGCGCCATTCCGAAATCCTTCGTACCGCAGCGCTCGGCGAGAATCTCCGTGTGACCGGGGTATCGGTGGCCCGCGAGGTTGAGGGACTCCTTGTGCAGCGGCGCCGTCACGATGGCGTCGACCTTATGTTCGAGCGCGAGATCGATCGCGCGATTGAGGGAACGAAACGCCGCGTCGCCCCCTTCGGGCGAGATTTTCCCGATCTCAACGCGCGCGACGCTCGCGTCGCAGCATGGTACGACGGGGATTGCGTCGGGGCCGCCGAACGCCGCGTAGTTGCGCGCGGCGTCGGCGAGTTCCGCCGCGTCGACCGCGCGGATCTGAAGGTCGAGCTTGTGGACGGCGACTCCGCGCGCAATCATGTCGGGATTGCCAAAAACGAAGGGGCGAGTCTTCGGCAATGGAAACGCGTTCGCCGACTCAGTATGCTCGCGTTCAAAAAAATCGCGCCATGCGCCCGCGATGATTTCGGGCCCGACCCCCGCGGGGTCCCCCATGGTCATCGCAATGATCGGTTCTTTCACTTTCGTTGCGACGTCTTCCATCGTCTTCTCCTCTAGTCGGGTTACACGCGCCGAAACGCGGCGTTGGCGATTCTCATTAGAAGGACGCCCTTCAAGAAGTTCGCATTAAAAAGGCGCCTCGCGAGGAGCCGCGAGACGCCGCCTGAATGGGGTCGTTTGCCGTCAGTCGTTGAGGTAACGCTGAATCTGGCGGATCCCCTGCCGTAGTCGCTCTTCCTTTTCGACGACGGCGAGTCGCAGATAGCCTTCGCCAAGGGGGCCGAAGGACGAGCCCGGGCTCACGACAACGTTGGCGTGCTTGAGGAGTTTCATGGCGAATTCGTACGTGTTGCAGTCTTTGAGGTACCGTTCCGGAATCTTCTGCCAGACAAACATCGAGGCTTTTGGACGTTCGACCTCCCATCCCATGCGTTCGATCGCGTCGCAGAGGACGTTGCGTCGATGTTCATAGATCTTTGCCATTTTTTCAACGTAGCAGTCCAGCTCGCGCAGCGCGGCGATCGCGGCGATTTGCAGCGGCTTGAAGCCCCCGTAATCGTAGTATGTCTTAATCGTGGCAAGCGCGCGGACGATTTCCGAGTTTCCGCAGCAGAATCCAATGCGCCATCCCGCCATGCTGTAGGCCTTTGACATGGTCGTCATTTCGATTCCGACGTCAATTGCGCCTGGGACGGAAAGTAAGCTTGGCGTCTCGTAACCGTCGAAGACGACGTCGGCGTAAGCGAGGTCGCTCAGGATCATAAAGCCGTATTTTTTTGCGAGCCGGACAAGATCGACGTAAAATTGCCGGTCGACGACGGTCGCCGTCGGATTATGGGGGAAGTTCACGATCGCGAGTTTCGGGCGCGGCAGGAAGCGTTCGCACGCGTACGCGATTTCCGAGAGCAGCTTGTCGGGGTTTCGCACGTCGAGCGCGATGGTTTCGCCGCCCGCGAGCATGACGGCGTAGAGGTGCGGCGGGAAGTAAGGGGAAGGCACGATCGCCAGGTCGCCCGGTCCGCATAGCGCGAGAATCGAGTGGCTGAGTCCGTCCTTCGAGCCGAGAGTCGCCATGACTTCCGTTTCCGGATTGAGGCGGACTCCGTAATATTTCAAGTATCGCGCTGCGACTTCGCGTCGGAGGTTCGTAATGCCTCGTACGGCGCCGTAGGCGTGTACTTTGGGGTTCTTGATCGCCTCGCCGAGTCGTTCGATGACGAGCGGATCGGGCGGATCGGTAGGACTGCCCATTCCCAGGTCGACGACGTCGTCGCCCGCGCGACGTTTCGCGTATTTAATCGCGTTGAGTTCGGCAAAGAGGTAGGGAGGCAGGTTCTTGATACGCGCGGCGACGTTGATCTCGAAGGGGCGCGCGTCGTCGGGCGCGTCCTCGCTCGTCTGATCATGGGCGGCGTCAGCCTCGGCCGTAACGTCCGTTTTGACGCTCGCGGCAGCGACGGCGTCAACGCGGTTTAAAAGTTCGTCCTGAGGATGATGACCGTCGTTCAAGTCGTCGTTTTTATAGCTCATTTCTTCCTTCCTCTTGAGCGATTGGATAACGTCAGAGCGCAGCGCGCCATTGAAAATAAAGGCTGACTCACTATCTTAGCGCTCTGTCAAATTTCGACAACCAGCGCCAGAGGCGTCTACAACCGTCGCTGGGCGTCGATTTTCGCGTCGTCGGCGCGGCGAGTTGCAATCTCCGCTCTGGCTGCGGTACAATCAACGCATCGGAGCGTTGAGCTCCGGACGCGGTATAAAATTACCTTTAAAGAAAGAGAGAGATCGTTATGAAGGCTAATATACTTTTCCAGAGTTTCTTTGCGGCGTTTATAGCGACGCTCACCGCGGTCTCCTTCGCGTTCGACGGGGATCTTCTCGACGTCCGCGATTCCGCCGACGCGCCGATTCCCGTGATTTTCGACACGGATATCGGCGGCGATATCGACGACGCGTTCGCGCTCGCGCTCCTCCATGTCTTCGAAGATCGCGGCGTCTGCAAGCTTCTCGGCGTCACGACGACCGATAGCCATCCCGCCGTCGGCGGCTACGTTGCCGCTTTTAACGCGCGCTACGGTCGACCGACGATTCCCGTCGGACGCGGAGAAGGGCGGAAGGACGATAACTATCTTTCGGAGATCACGTCGCAGAGAGACGCGTCGGGCGAGCTGGAATATCCTATTCCAGAAGGCTTTGAAGGGCGCGAGGCGGTTCCGTTGCTCCGCGAGCTCCTCGCTGACGCAGAGGAGCATAGCGTCGTGATTATCCAGGTCGGGCGGTGCTCCAATCTCTCGGCGCTTCTTGAGACCCCGGGGGACGAGGTCTCGCCCCTTACCGGTCGCGAACTTGCCGAAAGGAAGGTCCGGCTCGTTTCCGTCATGGGCGGCGCGTTTGCCGTCGATCCGAGCGCCGCAACGTACGCCAGCCATAAGGAATGGAATATTATCAACAACGTTCCCGCGGCGCAGAAGCTCGTTCGCGAGTGGCCCGGTCCTATTGTGTTCTCCGGTTACGAAATTGGCGACCGCGTACGCATGGTTCCCGTCAATCTCAAGCGCGATTACCAGGGGCGGAGCAAAATCCTCCACGATTCCTTCGGATATTGGGCGGCCAAGGCGACGCCAGAGGGTTTTAATCATCGTCGGCCGACCTGGGACCTGACCTCCGTCCTCGTGTTGCGACCAGAGGAGGAGCGCAATTATTATTCGCTTTCCGAGCCCGGCGTCGTTGATTTCGACGACGAAGGCGTCACGATCTTTACGCCGGACCCGGCCGGACGTCACAGGTGTTTTCTTCAGAACGCAGCGCAACGCGTTCGCGTTAGCGAGGCGTTCGTGAACCTCTGTTCCGAGCCGTAATCGACGGCTTCATCGTCAATAGAGCGAGAACAGATAGGGGAGCGCGCCGGCTTCATGGAGCGCTTCCACCAGTTCTAGAAAACCGATGAAGAAGATGAACCAAACCGCGTCGACTCCACGTCGGAAGAAGAGGCGCGGATTGACGTTCCAGCTTTCAGGAGACTCCACTTTGTTAAAGAGCCTCGGAAAGAAAGCGGGGACGCGCTTTTTGTAGTCCTCAAATTTGGCCCCGAAGAGCTGCGATAGTCTCTTTTCTTCCGCTTTGATGACGAAATAGTAGTAAACGCCGAACGCCGCGGCAATCGCCAAAGGAATCGTAACCGTCTCGGTCGCGAAGCCGACGCCAACCGCCCCAATAAAGCTGAAGAAATACAACGGGTTGCGGCACAAGGAATAAGGCCCGACCTCGATGAGCTCCGCGTTCTTATACCCTTCGACGTAGACCGACGCCCACAGTCGTCCGACGACGCCAGTCGCCGCCGCGCAACATGCGACGACCATCATGACTCCCTCAAGCCAGCCGTAGTAAAGGTGTTCCAGGCTCGGGCGAGCAAAGAGTATGAGCACGAATATCCACAGTCCGAAGAGCCAGGTGATCGGAATTCTCAATAATTCGACCATTTTGCGGGACATTTTCATCGTCTCCCCATTTGTTAGATCATTGGCGTCTTAGCGCTTGCGCGTGACATTATAAATTTTCATTCTTGGCGTCAATGTCAACGTGGCGAGGTAAAGAAAAATCGCGCCAAATTTATCATTTGACGCGATTATGCACGAATCTCACAGAAACTTACAGAGACGCCACGTTTGCAGCGCCGTCTGATCGTCGCCTGCAGAATTACAGATATGTTTTGTCAAGCTCTAGCCTAAATCGCGGATCCCTGATGACGGAGATCGCGAACCAGCCTCTCGAGACGCGGCATAGTCCGAACGCAAGGCCTGCGAATCGTTCGTCTTTGCTCATGGTGTTGGCGTTGATATCGACCGCTTTTTGCGCTGGGAATATTTTCGAGAAGACCGTTCGTATGGGAATCTGTTCCATGACGCTTGCCGGTCCGTAAAGCGCGATGACTCCGTCGCGCATGAAGGTGAACTTGCCGTCGGGGGTCTGAGTCGGTCGGTACATAATTTCCGTCTCGACGTCGTCCCACGACTTTTGTCCGAGCGTGAGGTTTGCCAGTCTCAATGTCAGGCAAATGCGGTCTTCGAAGAACCTGACCGTCACCGGATCCGCGTCCGTGAAAGTAAAGCTGAGCTCCGATTCTTCGATTTCGATCTCTTTTATCTTCGGTTTGTTGAGGCGATCGGCGATGAAATCGCGCGCCTCATCCGGCGTGAAGGTACGCCCGGCAAGGTCGAGCTGGGTGAGGAACGAGTTCACCGACGATTCGTGAACTTTTATGTCGGCAAAGGCGCCCTCGAGGGTCGGCGGCTCGGTCGTCTGACACCCAAGGGAGTAATCGGAGCCGAACCGCAACGAAGCGAGGAGCCAATCGTCGGTCGTGCGCGAACGTTGCGTTCTTAGCGCGAGACCCAAGTTGGACAGATTTTGGAAGAAGCCCGCGCGCATCTTCGCGTTGACCGCGTCGAGGCGTTCGTTCGCTTCCGCGTCGAATTGCTGTTGAGCTTGGTTAATGACTTTTGCGCGCGTCTCCGCCTCGATCGCGTGTTGACGCGATTCATATTGACTTCGCGTAATCCCGCGCGCGAGATCGCCGACGATTGGCACGAAATCAACGTTCGTCTCGATCGCGTTGAGGCGCGCCGCCGAGCTCGCGTTGACGACCGCGGGGGAGTAGGCTATCCCCGTATCGCGCCATTCAAGCGTTTTACTCCCGACGTAGTTTGCGTAACTCTCGTTATGGAGCCTCGCGCTCATGACGGCGCTGCTCGTATTCGCGTGCATTCGTCCGTTGATCGCGAGCGACATGAGGAGTCGTTCAGGGTGGGGGACGAGCTTGATTGAGACGAGAGTGTCGACGCGTCGTCGCCCAACGACGGGATTATTGAGCACGGTTTCCTGGACGACCTCAAATTCGGGGTCGCGAATGGGCAGCAATCTATTAATCAGCGCTTCGGAGACGTACGCTTTGACGTTCGGATTGTCATAAAGGACGTCGATCGCGCGTCCGTAAAGACGGCAAACTTCCGATTGCGAGGTCGTCATTCTCAGCGCAAGCTGCTGGAGCGCGCGTCCGGAATCGCCGCCGCCGATTCGTTCGTACCTTTCAAAGGCGACGAGGAGCGGCATGCCGTTCATCTGGTCGCCCGCCGCGCTCGTGATGAGCTGCGACCACGCGGCTGTCGCCGGACGCTGGAAAACCTGACGCTGGGCCGTCGTCATCGGCGTTTTCTCAAGTTTATACGCGACGGCGTTGATGCGGTCTTGGAGGAACTGGACGCGCCTCGCGCGCTCGCGTTCGAGCTCTGTTTTAGGCGCGATCTCTTCCTCGAGCATCTTGTCGAGGTACGGGGCCGCTTGCGTTGCGTGGGCGAGTTTTCCCAGATAGCCGACAGAGTTTGGAGTTTTTCTTACGGCGCGCGCGGCGACGACCGCCGGGTCTTCCGGGGGCAGCGCGAGAGCCTGTTCGAGTTCCGCGATGAGCGCGTCGACGTCGAAACTTGCGCGCCAGCTCCGACCGTTGGGCGTATCGCCGAAGAACTCTCTCACGCTTATCGTCGACTGGAGCAACACCGCCATATCCTGTCGCGAGACGTCTTGGGGTTCCAGCAATGCTCTTCGATTGCGCGCCGCGAAGTAATCGGCGGCGTGGTTCCAAAGGAATACCCGACGTTCGAGCGCGTTTTTAAACGTGTCGACGAGCGCCAGGCGCTCTTCAAGGGTATATCGCGCGCAGAGTTCCGGCTGTTCGCCTCCGTTCCACGGGTCGCGGGAGACGCGCGCCGCTTTATCCGCTGCCTCGAGCTTCTTTTTGATGGCGTCCGCCTCTTGCGTCTTGCGTTTGAGCTCTGCGATGAGCGCGCGCGTCTGCTCAGGGGACTCCTCTATAGATTTGAGGATGGAATCGACGTACTCCAGGATCGACTCGGTCCATTCGTAGGTCGGTTCATAATAGATAAAGAGGGAAGTATACGGGTCGATCGCCGCGTAACATTCGTCGAGCAGCGTTGCGACGGAATCGTCGATTTCTTCGGGCGGGGCTTCAAAGGCGCCCTCTTCGAGCGCGGCGTCTTCCTCGTCGCGGACGCGCGTCTCGGTCTCGTGCGAGAATTGTTCGACGTCGTCGAGTTCGAGCGTCGCGCCTTGGGGTTCAACGCGACGTTCCGCGCCGCCGCCGTACGCGCTTGAAGAAAACTGTTGGGGTTGAAAACTTGTCGGCGTCGAGAAGGGGACGTTTGCCGTCTGAGCGCCATATTGACGCGTGATCTTCGCGGGACCGTGCTCCGTCGACTCGTCGATCGGAACCGTAACGTTCGTGGCGTCGGAAATGTTTGCGGTCTGATTTGTCGCGCTCGCAATGGGGCTCTCTTTGACCGCCGCATCGACGCCATTATTCGCTTTGATCTCGTATTCGTCAGACGGATAAAGTTGACGTTCGTCTCGTGGCGCGTCGATATTTCGCGGGACTCCGTAAGCGATCCGACGGTCCGCGAGGAGCGCCGCTTCATAGCGTTCCAGCGCGTCTTCCGCCTTAGCGGTCGTGTGTTCCGAATTGACGAGCTCCTTTTTTTCGGCCGTCGTCGACGAAGTATTATCCGACGAACCCGCCGTAACCGGATCAAATCCAAGGATATCCGCGAGACTCTGACGCGTCGGCGATTCCGGAATCGCTTCGATTCTACGTTCGCTCGCTCCGCTCTCCACGCTTCCTGACGCGATTCCGTCCGCGGCAGCAACGACGCTGCAGAACCCGAGCGCGCAACAGATCGTTGCAGAATGAAAGAACTTCATTCTGTCGAGCGTTCTTTTCTTCGATTTTCTCATCATGACGACTTCTCGTACCCTAGGGTGCGTTAAGCTCAAATCGACCGTTTTTCCACGTATAAAAGCGTAAATGTTAAAATGGATAAGCGTTCGCGCAATTACGCTCGAAGACTATCCTAACCATCTATCGACTTGCTGTGGGCTGCTCATTAGAGGAATTTTAACGGTCGTGCTGTTTTTTGCCTTTGTAGCGCTCTCGAGATTATCAGACGCAAGAGGCGTCAAAGAGAAGAGATACGTCGCTTGCATTTTCGGCTTATAGGGATACAATCTCAGCAGTTGAGCGCGTCTGGCAAGCGGAGTTCAGCGCGCATATTTGGACAAGCCGAGAGAGGGGAATTCCTGAAAATGAAAGTGAAAAAGTTTGGCGTCATCGGTTGCGGTATGATCTCTCGATTCCACGCGCGCGCGATCCGCGAGATAGGCGCGGAGCTCGTCGCGTGCTACGACCAGCTCGCGATTGCAGCGGAGAGATTTTCTCAGGAATTTGGCTGCAAGGCTTACGCCGATCTCAAAGATTTTCTCGCTGATCCTGAGGTTCAGATCGTGACGATTTGCGCCCCGAGCGGCGCTCACCTTGAACCCGCCGTCGCCGCCGCGGAAGCGGGTAAGCACGTGATCGTGGAGAAGCCGCTTGAGGTGACGACGGAGCGTTGCGACGAGATTATCAATGCATGCGAGAAGGCGGGCGTGACGCTTTCGACGATTTTCCCGAGTCGCTTCCACGACTCGAGCCTCAAGCTCAAGCATGCGATCGAGTCGGAGCGTTTTGGCAAGCTTACTCTCGGCGACGCTATCGTGAAGTGGTATCGAACGCAAGAGTACTACGACAGCGGGGTCTGGCGCGGCACGTGGAAGCTTGACGGGGGCGGCGCGCTCATGAACCAAGCGATTCACAGCGTCGACCTGCTCCTGTGGCTTATGGGCGACGTCGCTGAAGTGACCGCGCTCACCGGACTCGTCGCGCACGAGAATATCGAGGTCGAAGACGTCGCGATCGCCGCGTTGCGCTTCAAGAATGGCGCGCTCGGGGTCCTCGAAGCGACGACCGCCGCGTTTCCCGGTTATCTCAAGCGAATCGAGATCTCGGGCAACAAAGGTTCCGTCGTGATCGAAGAAGAAGACGTTGTGAAATGGGATTTTGCGGAATCGGCGCCGGAAGACGCTAAAATTCGCGAAGCGATGGCGAGTCGCCAGACCGAGACAGGCGGCGGCGCCGCTGATCCGGCCGCGATCGGTCATAAGGCGCATGCAACGCAGTTCCAGGACGTCCTCGACGCCATCGAGGAGGGGCGCAAACCCCTGATCGACGGATATGAGGGTCGCAAGAGCGTCGAGGCGATCTGCGCCGTCTACGAGTCCGCGAAGACGGGTAAAGTCGTCAAGCTCGGTTGACGAGCGCTTCGCAATTCAACGCGCCAATTGCCGCGAGAACGCCGCGGTTTTTTGAGACGAGTTCAAAGCTCCTGATACCGTCATGTTATGCGACGTCCGAACCTTTCTCGGGAGGTTCGGGCGTTTTTTATTCTTTCTACGTCGGGGCGCACGCGCGCCGGAAATGGCGACGTTGCCTGAGCCAGAGCTTGTTTCGCGCATCAAATCAGAGGTTCGCAAGCTCTTCGGCGCAAAGGCGCCCCGTCATGGTCGACGTCGCGCGATTTTTAAACTCGACGCCGTAATATTACCTTGGTCGCCTCGATTGGCGCGAGCGGCTGCGCACGGCGCTCGACGCGGAACAGACGCTGGCGCTCGCGGGTAACTCATTAGAGGAGTTTTGACAGTCGTCCTATTTTTACGTCTGTTGCGTTCTCGGGATTGTCGGACGCAACAGGCGTCAATAAAAAAGATACGTTGCTTGCATTTTTCGGTTCACAGTGATATAATCCCGCGACTAAGCGTGTTTGGCGAATGGAGTTCAGCGCGCATATTTGGACAAGCCTAGAGAGGGAGATCCTGAAATGGAAACGAAAGTGAAGAAATTTGGCGTCATCGGTTGCGGTATGATCTCTCAAGTCCACGCTCGCGCGATTCGCGAGATAGGCGCTGAGCTCGTCGCGTGCTACGACCAGCTTGCGCCTGCAGCGGAGAGATTTTCTCAGGAATTTGGCTGCAAGGCCTACGCGGATCTGAAGGATTTCCTCGCCGACCCGAGGTTCAGATCGTGACGATTTGCACTCCGTGCGGCGCGCACCTTGAACCGGCCGTCGCCGCCGCGGAAGCGGGTAAGCACGTGATCGTGGAGAAGCCGCTTGAGGTGACGACGGAGCGTTGCGACGAGATCATCGAGGCATGCGAGAAGTCGGGCGTCACGCTGTCGACGATTTTTCCGCATCGATTCCTCGACTCGAATCGCAAGATTAAGGAGACGATCGAGTCGAATCGTTTTGGCGAGCTCGCTTCCTTCTCTGCCATGGTGGAGTGGAGGCGAACGCAAGAATACTACGACAGCAGCGTATGGCGGGATACGTGGAAGGTTGACGATGGCGACATACTCATGAACCAGACGATTCACAGCGTCGACCTGCTCCTCTGGTTCATGGGCGACGTCACCGAAGTGAACGTGCTCAGTGGAATCGTCGCGAACGAGAATAACGAGAATATCGAAGTGGAAGACTCTGCGATCGTTGTGGTGATCTTCGAGAACGGCGTGGTCGGGTTTCTGGCGCCGACGGTCCAGACCACTCCCTCCCCTCTCATGCGAGCCGAGATCAAGGGAGACAATGGCTCCGTCGTGATCGAAGACGATGAAATTGCGGAATGGGAATTTACGAATTCTGCGCCGGAAGACGCTGAAATTCTTGAAGCGATAGAGAACCGCCCGGAGGAGTACGACGTCCTTCCAGACCCGACCGAGATTTGGAAAGTGTCGCCTGCAATGCAGTTCAAAGACGTTCTCGACGCAATCGAGACGGGGCGCAAACCCTTGATCGACGGGTACGAGGGCCGCAAGAGCGTCGAGTTGTTCTGCGCTATCTACGAGTCTGTGAAGACGCACGGTATCGTCAAGCTCGGTTGACGAACGCCGCGCAAGTGAAGGCGTCGCGACCATGATCGCGACGCCGACGTCCTCCGTATGAGCGCTCAACGCGCCGGCGCCGCGAGAACGCCGCGGTTTTTTGAGACGAGTTCAAAGCTCCTGATACCGTCATGTTATGCGACGTCCGAACCTTCCCCGGGAGGTTCGGGCGTTTTTTATTCTTTCCATGTCGGGGCGCACGCGCGCCGGAAATGGCGACGTTGCCCGAGCCAAAGCTTGTTTCGCGCGTTAAATCAGAGGCTCGTAAGCTCCTTGTCGTCAAAGGCGCCCCATCATGGTCGACGTCGCGCGATTTTCAAACTCGACGCCGTAATATTACCTTGGTCGCCTCGATTGGCGCGAGCGGCTGCGCACGGCGCTCGACGCGGAACAGACGCTGGCGCTCGCGGGTAACTCATTAGAGGAGTTTTGACAGTCGTCCTATTTTTACGTCTGTTGCGTTCTCGGGATTGTCGGACGCAACAGGCGTCAATAAAAGAGATACGTTGCTTGCATTTTTCGGTTCACAGTGATATAATCCCGCGACTAAGCGTGTTTGGCGAATAGAGTTCAGCGCGCATATTTGGACAAGCCTAGAGAGGGAGATCCAGAAATGAAAACGAAAGTGAAGAAATTTGGCGTCGTCGGTTGCGGTATGATCTCTCAAGTCCACGCTCGCGCGATTCGCGAGATAGGCGCTGAGCTCGTCGCGTGCTACGACCAGCTTGCGGCTGCAGCGGAGAGATTTTCTCAGGAATTTGGCTGCAAGGCCTACACGGATCTGAATGATTTCCTCGCCGACCCCGAGGTTCAGATTGTGACGATTTGCACTCCGTGCGGCGCGCACCTTGAACCGGCCGTCGCCGCCGCGGAAGCGGGTAAGCACGTGATCGTGGAGAGGCCGCTCGAGGTGACGACGGAGCGTTGCGACGAGATCATCGAGGCATGCGAGAAGTCGGGCGTCACGCTGTCGACGATTTTTCCGCATCGATTCCTCGACTCGAATCGTAAGATTAAGGAGGCGATCGAGTCGAATCGTTTTGGCGAGCTCACTAACGGGGCCGCCATGGTGAAGTGGAGACGAACGCACCAATACTACGACAGCAGCGTATGGCGGGATACGTGGAAGGTTGACGATGGCGACATACTCATGAACCAGACGATTCACTGCGTCGACCTGTTCCTCTGGTTCATGGGCGACGTCACCGAACTGAACGTGCTCCTCGGAATCGACACGGACGAGAATATCGAAGTGAAAGACTCTGTGGTCGTGGCGGTGCGCTTCAAGAACGGCGTGCTCGGTTTTCTGGGAATGAAGGACCATAGCTCTTCCGCCCCTCTCATGCGACTCAAGATCCAGGGAGAAGACAATGCCTCCGTCGTAATCGACGACGATGACATTGTAGAATGGGAATTTGCGAATTCTGCGCCGGAAGACGCTGAAATTCTTGAAGCGATAGAGAACCGCCCGACCGATGAGGACGACGCACTTCCAGACCCGACCGAGATTTGGAACATGTCGCCTGCGATGCAGTTCAAAGACGTTCTCGACGCAATCGAGTCGGGACGCAAACCCCTGATCGACGGGTACGAGGGCCGCAAGAGCGTCGAGTTGTTCTGCGCTATCTACAAGTCTGCGAAGACGCACGAACTCGTCAAGCTCGGTTGACAAACGCCGCGCAAGTGAAGGCGTCCATTTGATTGGTCGATGCGCCTGTCGCCGCAAGAACGACGCGGGTTTTTGAGACGAGTTCAAAGGCCCTGATACCGTCATGTTATGCGACGTCCGAACCTTCCTCGGGAGGTTCGGGCGTTTTTTATTCTTTACCACGTCGGCAGCGCGGTAAAAACTTGACGCGACGTTTTCCCGTCGCTAGAATTAGAGGACAGCCCGGTCGCGCTATGCGCGGAAAGGACGAAAATGACGCAAGAGGCAAAGGAAACAGTATCAAAACCGCGGTCCAATCAGCGGATCGCGGTCTTTGGCGCGGGGATCGCCGGATTGTCGGCGGCGAAGCGCCTTCTCGAAAAAGCGCCAGGCGCCGAGGTATGCGTTTGGGAACGCGCGGATCGCGTCGGGGGGATCATCGGCACGCGAATAGTCGATGGGTTTCTCTGCGAAACGAGCGTCGATAACTTCATTACGACGGTCCCCGAAGGGATTGATTTGTGTAAGGAGCTGGGGTTCCAAGACGAGCTTCAGTCGACGAACAACCGTTTTCGTCGGACGCTCGTTGTACGGAAAGGTCGGCTCCACGCGCTTCCCGACGGGTTCATGACGATGGCGCCGACGAAGCTCTATCCGATGATTACGACGCCCCTCCTGTCTCCCCTTGGGAAATTGCGGTGCGGGCTCGAACTCTTCCTGCCGCGACGTCGGTCGACGGAGGACGAATCCCTCGCCGCATTTGCGCAACGTCGGTTGGGGAAAGAAGCGTTTGATCGCATCATCGAGCCGCTCGTAGGCGGGATCTACGGCGGCGACGCGGCGAAACTAAGCCTCAAAGCGACGCTGCCGCGCTTCGCCGAGATGGAAGAGAAATCCAGGTCGCTCATCTGGGCGATGACCAAAACGCGTCGCGCCGCCAAGCGCGTCAAACGCGAAGAGGAGAGCGGCGCGCGATATTCCTTCTTCATCACGCTTAGCTCGGGGATGCAATCGCTTCCCGAGCGACTCGCCGATCGGATTGGTCGGGAGCGCATCGCGCTCAATCGCGCGGTCGCGTTCGTCGAAAAGACGGCAGACGGCGGTTGGCTTGCGACTGACGGCCAGGGACAAACCGAACGCTTCGACGCGGTCATTTTTGCGACCGATTCGACCTCCGCCGCACGCGCGCTCGCCGACGCGGCGCCAGAAGTCGCCAATATTTACGGTCAGACTGATCATACCGGCGTTGCGATCGTCCACCTTGCGTACCGCGACGAGCAGATCGGACGACCCGTCAAAGGAATGGGGTTTGTCGTTCCGACGTCGGAAGGAACCGGGGTCATTGCGGGCTCCTTCAGCAGCTATAAATACCCGACGCGCGCGCCTGAAGGCACGACGCTGCTGCGTATTTTCGTCGGCGGCGCTCGCGCGCCGGAAATGGTTTCGCTGCCCGAGTCGAAACTTGTTGCGCACGTCGAATCCGAGGCGCGCAAGCTCCTCGGCGTCGAAGGCGCCCCCATCATGGTCGACGTCGCTCGGTTCCCAAACTCGATGCCGCAATATTACCTTGGTCGCCTCGATTGGCGCGAGCAGCTTCGAAAGGCGCTCGACGCAGAGCCGACCCTCGAGCTCGCGGGTAACGCGCTTAACGGCGTCGGACTCCCGGCGTGCATCAAAAGCGGCTACGACGCGGCGGAGCGGATCGTCTGAGCGCGTCGCCGACGTTCTAAACGTATCGGAGCGATACGCATACCAGTCCGCATCAGGCTGGGAAATTTATCGTTGTAACAACAGGAGCCCGAATATATGAAAATTCTCTGTTTGTCCGCCGGGATTCTTTTCGCCGACGTAGGTTGCGCGCCAATCGATCACGCTCCGGTTCCCGGCGAGTTGATCCATACGGAGAGTATCGAACTCTCTCTCGGCGGTTGCGCGTCGAACGTTTCTATCAATCTCGCTAAACTTGAGATTCCGACAGGGCTCGTCGGTTGCGTCGGCGACGACGCGTTTAGCGACTTTATCCTTGATTCTCTCGAGAATCCGCTCGTCGATATTTCCGGCGTGCGACGCGTCGAGAATTCATGTCCCGGGTGTTCGATGATCGTGAACGTTCGCAACGAAGATCGACGCTTTGTGAGCGTACCTGGCGCCAACTCGCAGCTCGCCGTCGAGGACGTCCCTCAAGCGTGGACCGACGAGGCAAAGGTTCTCTATCTGGGCGGGTATCTCATGTTGGAGCGCCTCGAGAGCCCCGATACGGTCGAGTATTTCAAAGCGTTCCAAGAGCGCGGCGGCAAGACGATCCTCGACGTCGTCCTCCACGGCGACCGCCCATACTGGTCGGCGCTCGAACCGCTGCTTCCGTACGTCGACTATTTCATGCCGAACGACGACGAAGGATACGCGATCTCGGGTATGAAAGACCCCGTAGATCAGGCGAAGATGTTCACGGACGCGGGCGCAAAGACGTGCATTATAACGCTTGGAGACAAGGGATCGATCTATTACTCGGCGGACGAGAAGTTCCGCGCTGATATCTTCCGAACAGATTTCGTCGGCGGGACAGGTTCGGGAGACGCTTTCGACGCCGGACTCGTAGCGGCGCTGCTCAACGGTTGCGACGCATACGAGAGCGTCCGGCGCGCGACGGCGCAGGGAATGAGTTGCGTTCGTCACAGTTCGGCGACTCAGAGCGTCTTTACGAAGCGGGAATTGGAAGAATTCCTCGACGGTCGCGAGCTTAAAACGACGCCCCTTAAGTGACATTCATTTTTTAACGACGCCGAACGTCGTCTCTATTTTGACTTTCGTCGGCGCCGTGTGAGATGCGACGCGCAGCGCCATGCGCGTCGTCGCAACTTGAAATTATCGGGAGCGAGTTATGTATTTATGTCCGACATACATCCTGGCGGTCGTGTTTTGCGTCGTCACGATGTTCTGCTGGGGCTCTTGGGCAAACGCTCAGAAGCTCGTGAGTAAGAAGTGGCGCTATGAGCTCTTCTATTGGGATTATACGATCGGCGTTCTTGTAACGTCGCTTATTTTTGCGTACACAATGGGTTCGAGCGGGTCTCAACTCGGTCGCGGCTTCATTACGGACTTCACGCAGGCGGCGCCGAGCGCGCTGCTCTGGGCGTTTGCCGGAGGCGTCGTCTTCAACGTTGCGAATATCCTGCTCGTATCGGCGATCGATATCGCGGGGTTGTCGGTCGCGTTTCCGGTCGGGATCGGACTTGCGCTCGTTTTGGGCGTCATCTGGAACTTCCTGGCGGCGCCCACGGCGTCGGGGAATCCCGTTTTGCTCTTCCTTGGCGTCGGACTCGTAGCGATCGCGATTATTTTGAGCGCGCTCTCTTATAAGAAGCGCGACGAGGCGGTCACGGATCCCTCCGCGCCGAAAAAGGCGATCGGCAAAGGACTTGCGCTTTCGCTGCTCTGCGGAGTCCTGATGTCGCTCTTCTATTTCTTCGTCGTGAAATCGCTTGCGCAGGTCGTGACGGGCGCGGCGCCGGGCGAAACGTTTGAGGTTACGCTCGCGAACCTCAGCGTCGACGGCGCTCGACTTGAAAATGGCAAGCTCACGCCCTATACCGCGAACGTTCTCTTCGCGCTCGGCGTTTTCATCAGTACGTTCATTGTCATGCCGATTCTGATGCGTAAGCCGATCGTTGGCGAGCCCGTCCCGAAGGGCGCATATTTCAGCGGCGCCATGCGCGATCATTTCTGGGGCTGGATCGGCGGGGCCGTTTGGGCGATCGGCATGACGCTGAACGTCATCGCGTCGGGCGTCGCGTCCGCGGCGATTGCCTACGGTCTGGGGCAGGGCGCGACGCTCATGTCCGCAATCTGGGGCGTCTTTATCTGGCGCGAATTCAAGGGCGCGCCGAAGGGCGTCACCAAGATTCTTACGGCGATGTTCCTCTTCTTCGTCGTTGGTCTGGGACTCATCATCTGGACGAAGCTCGACGCGCCTGAACCAAAGCTTCCGCCGTCGCGCGCCAGCATGGGAGTTGAGGCGGCGATTCCAACCGATATTCCTGATTTTGAGCAGCTCATCGAGGGATTTTCCGCAGACCTTAAGCCGATCGAAGAAGCGCTTGGTTTTGGCGACGACGCCGAGAAAACAAATGAGGCCGTTGACGAGTTGATCGAAGAGTCGTTCGACGACCCGGCAGACGAATTGATCGACGAGCTGTTCGATGACCCGCTGGACGAGTTGGTCGAAGAACCGGCTGACGACCCGCTAGACGAATTGGTTGAGGAACCGGCCGACGACCCGCTGGACGAATTGATCGAAGAACCGGCTGACGACCCGCTAGACGAGTTGATCGAAGAACCGGCTGACGATCCGCTAGACGAGTTGATCGAAGAACCAGCTGACGACCCGCTAGACGAGTTGGTTGAGGAACCGGTCGACGACTCGCTAGACGAGTTGGTGGAGGAACCGGTAGAGGAGCTGATCGAAGAACCGGTGGAAGACGCCGTGGAGGAGACGGTAGAACTCGATCTCCCAGAAGAATGATCCTTTAACTCCGCGCGACGTCGTTAGTTGCGTCGTCGCGCTGAACCTTGCGCAAAAAAGCCTCGCTTCGACGAAGCGAGGCTTTTTCAGCGTTATACGCTTGCAGATTCCGCAGACGTATTCCGCCGTCTCTATTCGAACGACGTAAGGGGTATTTCTTTTCCTGTCTTGAGAGACTCCAGGATAGCGAATGTTGCGAGCGTTGAGCTGAAGATTTCCTCTGGCGCGATCGGGGCGGGCTCGTCTTTTTTGACAGCGTTGAGGAACGCTTTGAGCTCCGCCGCTTGCCCTTTATTCTGGACGGTCTTTTTAACGAAACGCCTGCCGCTTCCAGGGACGAATCGTAGTGTGCGGAAATCGTCAAGAATTCCGGTCTGACCCGCCTGGAAGACCTCAACGCGCTCTTTGGCGACAGCCTTGGCGCCATTGGCGAAATAGCAGATCGTTGCGATTGAGCCGTTCTCGAGTTTGAGCTGAATCGACAACGTGTCGTTGAAAGAGTTCGGGTCGCGGATGGCGGCGGCATAGACGGAGGACGGCGTTGAATCGGCGAGCCAGGCGGCGAAATCGACGAAATGACAAACCTCGCCTAGGATGCGTCCGCCCCCAATTTCCGGGTCCTGAATCCACGAACCTGCGGGAATAGCGCCCGCGTTAACGCGGTAGATTGTCGCGATCGGCGCGTTTGAGGCGAGCCGCGATTTGAGCTCAACCGCCAGCGGCGCGAATCGACGGTTGAATCCGACCATGAGTTTCGGCGCCGATGGGCCCTTCGACTCATATTTCTTTCGAATGTCGACGTACTCTTCTAGCGTCAGGCACAATGGTTTTTCGACGAAGACGCTCTTGTTATGGCGCAGCGCCTCGAGGACGTATGGCGTATGAAGGTTGTGACGCGTCGCAATGAAGACGGCGTCGACTTCAGGGTTGGCCATGACGTCTTCCGAGCGGGACACGCATTCGCGGAACCCGAATTTCTCCGCGACGCGTCGCGCCGTTGCGCCCGCGCGCGTCATGACGGCGATGGGTTCGTAACTCGAGTTGCGCGGAAGATTTGGCAACAAGGAGCCTTGAGCGTAGCTTCCCGCGCCAATAAAGGCGTATCCGACGCGTTCGCGCACATCGCGGCGATTCTCTTGTCTAGTTGCGACGACGATCGGTTCGCGCGTCGCTTTTTTATTCGCGTCTCTGGCGACGTCGTATTCAATGAGGACGCCAAGGAAATACTCCGAACGCTCGAGGATCATGTCGTACGCCTTGTGAGCGTCGTCCAGAGAGAACGTATGGGTTGTGAGCGCGTTGACGTCGATCCTGCCGCTGTGCGCAAGATCCTGGAACGCCTGCATATTGCGGTTTTCCGTCCAGCGAACGTAGTCTGCTGGATAGTCGACGCCTTTCTCTTCGTAGTTGAGGTCGTAGCGCCCCGGTCCGTAGGAACGCGACATTCTCAATTCGAGTTCCTTAGGATAATAATCGGGTCCTCGATCGAACCCGGTCGGCACGTCGCCAAGGACGACGACTCGGCCCTTGCTCCGCGAAAGTTTGCCCGCAAGGTTGATCGGATCGCGACTCGAAGTTACCGCCGCGATGATCACCGCGTCGACGCCGAGGCCGCGCGTCATGGCTTCGACGCGTTCTTCAAGGTCGTGCGCGCTGCGGAGCGTCGCGTTGAATCCTAGCGCTCTGGCTTTCTCGACCGCCTTCGGGGCGACGTCGATTCCCAAGGTCGCGACGCCGCTCGCGTTCAGGAGCTGGCAGACGAGCATGCCGACGAGCCCTAGTCCGATCACGACGCACGTTTCTCCGAGTCGCAGATCGGCCTGGCGCGTACCCTGAAGCGCGATCGCGCCGATGGCGTTGTAGGCGGCGGCGCGGAGATCCGCGTCGGGATGGAGTTTCACGCAGAGATTTTCGGGCACGGCGACGACTTCCGCGTGGGAGGCATACCCGACGCCGGCGCACGCGACGAGATCGCCGACCGCGAACCCACGAACGTTCGAGCCGACGGCGATCGCCTTGCCCGCGCTCGTGTAGCCCATCGGGGAATATGCGTCGAGTTTTTTCATCACCGCGCGGTAGGTCTGAACGACGCCCTGTCGACGGAAGAGCTCGAGAACCGCTTGTACGTCTTTCGGTCGATCCATCGCTTTCGCGACGATATTTTTGCGCGCGGAGCGCACTGTCGCGCCCTCCGTTCCGGAACTCACGACGGAGTAGAAGTTTTGTACAAGTATCTGGCCCGGTTCGAGCGTCGGAACGGGCGTTTCATGGACGGCGGGCCGTCCGTCGGAAAGCTTTTGCGTGAGCTGTTTCATTTGGACGTTCCTGGTTGGCGCCGATGGTAGCCGGTCAGCTTGAGCAGCACGACCCAGGCCGCGAAAATAAATATCTTGCGCTGACGCCAAAATCGCGACGGTTGACGCAGGAGCCGATAGAGCCATTCAAGACGCAATTTCTGCCAGGCAAGGGGCGCGCGCTTCACCGTGCCCGCGATCGTGTCGAGCGTACCGCCGATCCCCATGCAGACGCCGACTTTAAGGGACTTCCCATAACGGTTCATCCAGTTTTCCTGCTTCGGACTTCCAAGCGCAAGAAACAGCGCGTCGGCGCCGCTGGCGTTAATGCGCTCGATCAACGCGTCAAATTCACTTTCGGGAAGATAGCCGTTTTGACGTCCCACAATGTTGATATCGGGATGCCGTTCCTGAAGTTTTTTCGCCGCCGAGGCGTTGACTTCCTCGCGCGAACCGTAGAGAAAAATTTTGATTCCGCGTTTACCCGAGACTTCGCAGATCGCCTGCATGAGATCTGCGCCTGCGACGCGCTCAAGTCGCTCGTTGTAGAGCATCTTTGCGGCGGCGACAACGCCGATTCCGTCTGGAATAGCAAGATCGGCGTTATGAAGAAAATCGGCGACGACCTTGTCCTGTCGCGCCGTCATGATCTTTTCCGGGTTAACTGCGACGATGTAGCTCGTCTCTTTATGATCGAGCGCAAGCTCGCACGCCAAGTCCAGCGCACTTTCGAAGGTTAGAACGTCGACAGGCGCGCTCAGGATACTCAATCGCTTAACATTTCGCATTGGCGTTTCCATCGTTGCGGGACGCGCTCCTCGTCAGGACTCCAGCATAACCGAATTTCGTTGGCGATGCGGAGCGCTGCGCGTCCGTCCCAGAGTTCCGGAATTCCTCGCGCGCGATACTCGCCTTGCGCGACGCGTCGCCACGCCGCAAGGGTTCCTTCTTTTGAAATTCCTGCGAGTTGGTTCGTTCCAATTTTGCATGTGACGGGTCGTTCCGTATTTTCGCGGATCGTAATGCACGGAACCTGGAGGACGGTCGTTTCCTCCTGAAGGCCGCCGGAATCGGTGAGCACGCATCTCGCGTTGGCGTTGAGTTTAAGGAATTCGAGGTATCCGAGCGGTTCGATTGTTCTGAGATTCGGGGTCGAGCGGAGTCGCTCGTTGAGTCCGAACGCGACGGCGTTCTTTCGCGTGCGCGGATGGACCGGCCAGACGATCGGGATTTCCTGCAGGATAACGTCGAAGGCGTCAAGAATTTCAACGAACGCGTCGCGGTTGTCGACGAGCGCCGGACGATGAAGCGTCGCGACGGCGTAAGAGCGGGGCCTCAGTCTGAGTTTTTCGAGAATGGTAGAGCGCTGCGCGCGCTCGAGATTCTGCAACAACGAGTCGATCATGACGTTGCCGACAAGGCTGACGCGCGACCTCGGTATGCCCTCGCGTTCAAGGTTGGCGATCGCGTCGCGCTCAGTGCAGAAGAGTAGGTCGGAGATCTGGTCGACGACGATTCGGTTAATTTCCTCGGGCATCGTTCTGTCGAAGGACCGCAATCCCGCTTCGACGTGCGCGACGCGGAGCCCTAGCCGCGACGCCACAAAGGCGGTTGCAAGCGTTCCGTTGACGTCGCCGACGACAACGACTCCGTCGGGGCGCGCTCTGCGACAGACCTTCTCAAATTCTTTCATCATGCGCGCGGTCTGAGAGATTCCGGAGCCGTTGCAACCGAGACACACGTCGGGCGTAGGGATTCCAAGTTCGCGGAAGAAAACTCCGCTCATCCTGTCGTCATAATGCTGTCCGGTATGGACAAGCAACGTTCTAGCGAATCCTAGCGCGTCAAACGCTTTTAGGATCGGCGCTATTTTCATAAAATTAGGTCTTGCGCTGACAACGCAGACAATTTTCATTTCACACACCCCGCGCGAACTGCGAACGAGCGTTTTTCAAGAGCTCGTAAACCCGCACTGACAACGTATCGCCGCGCGGGCGTACGCTTCTCCGAATTTCGTCGCGCCGCGCTCCGCCGCGCGGCGAACATGACCAATCCTAGACATCCTACTACTGTCGACCCATTTTAACAAGCCCCCTCTTTTTATCGAATCTCTCTCGGCGCTTGCAATTGGAAATTAGATCGGCTAAAATCGGCGCGTGTTGGAACGAGCGCACTTAGCGCAACGCGCCGTTTCGCATTCTTTATCGACAAGCGCAGGCGAGGAGTACGGAAATAATGTTATATTTCAACAGTTTTGCCAGAATTTCTAGGTCAATTATCTCGTCTTGCGCGGTCGCGGCGTTCTTTTGCGCCGCGGCGTGCCTCGTCGAGACGTCAAACGCTCAAGAATCTGTCGAACCCCAAGAGTCGGCGACTTTCATTGAGGAGCTCGGGCTCATTGAGGACTCAACGCGTATGATGAGCAGGGCGCTCCGTTCGGAAATTGACGCGGCGGGAGAGCAATGGGTCGAGGACTACGAAAAGGTCAAGACGGACGAAGACGTCAAGAATTATCAGGAAGCGCGGCTTAAGGCGTTCCGTGAAGCGCTCGGTCCGATGTGGGAACGCACGCCCCTCAACGTTCAGATTACCGGCTCGGGCGTCAAAGAGAAGTTCCGATATGAGAACGTCATATTCGAGAGCCAGCCTGGCGTCTACGTCACTGCGCTCATGACGCTGCCCCTTGAAGAACGCTATCCGGGTCCTTATCCGGCGATGCTTGTCCTTTGCGGTCATTCGACGAACGGCAAGGAATATGAAAATTATCAGGGAATCGGAATCCTCGCGGCGGTCAATGGAATTGCGGCGCTCGTGATGGATCCGATCGATCAAGGCGAACGATTCCAATACACGAAGGAAGACGGAACGCCGAATCTGGTGGGGACGTCGGCGCACAACCTTGTGCAGGCGGGCTCAATTCTCGTGGGGCGCAACACGGCGACGTTCGAGGTCTGGGACGCGATGCGCGCCATCGACTATCTCCAGAGTCGCGACGATATTATTAAAGACAAGATCGGCGTGTGCGGCACGTCGGGCGGCGGTACGCAGACGTCCTACATTATGAACTTGGACGAGCGCGTGACCCTCGCGGCGCCTTCGTGCTATATCTGTAGCTTCTTCGGCGATCTTTCGCATAACCTTGGACCGCAGGACGGCGAGCAGAATATCTGGGGCCAGCTGAAGTTCGGGATGGATCATGCGGACTATCTCTTCCTGCGCGCGCCTATGCCAGTTCTCATGTGCGGCGCGACGCGAGACTTCTTCTTCATCGAAGACGGCTGGCGATCCTATCGCTATGCGGCGCGTATTTACTCGCGACTCGGTTATCAGAACCGGCTCTCGATCGTCGAGAAAGACGACGAGCATGGATATGCGGATATCGCGCAGGTCGGCACGATTCGATGGGCGCGTCTGTGGTTCATGGGCCTCAACGACGAGATCACCGATACCAATGAGCCGCCGCTCACGACGGAAGAGGTCAATTCCGTTAAGGACGGCGTCGGAATTCAGGCGTTGCCGAACCTTCGAACCTCTCGCGATCTGAACCTTGACCTCGCAAAAGAGCTCGAGCCGGCGCGTAAAGCTAAATGGAACGATATTTCTCCCGAAGCGGCGGCCGCGCTCGTTCGCGCTCGCGCCGTCGTTCGCTCGGACGAGGAAGCGCCAAGCGTCAAGGTTGTGGGGGCGAGAGAAGGGGACTTCGGCGTCGAACGCGTCTTTGGAACGGATCCGTCAATCTGGCTGACCGCTCGCGAGAATTTCGGCGCGGATGAAAAGTTTGAGTCCATGACCCTTGCGATCAGCGACAAGGGGCGCGGATCCGAAGCGACAAACGCGGTCTTCGCAAACGCGGGGGACGCAAAGGTCGCGGCGGTCGAGCTGCGCGGCTACGGCGACACGCAGGAGGTCGGACGAACCTATTACAATCATTCAATGTTTGGTACGGACGGTTCCGAGAACTGCTTCGCATACCTGCTTGGCAAGACGTACGTCGGACTCAGGGTCGACGATCTTCTTGCGCTCGTTCGTTTCTATCGTGAAGAGCGCGGGGTCGAGGAAATTTCGCTCGTCGCCGAGGGTTACGCCGGCACGGTCGCGCTCATTGCGGCGATCGCCGAGCCGGACGCCTTTGCGTCCGTCAAGCTTGTCGGCGACCTCCCGACGTGGACGACGCAACTTGGCCGCGAATATGGTCCGATTCCGCTCACGAACACAATTCACGGCGTTCTCAACGATTTTGATATCGACGACCTTCAAGGGTATCTCGCGACGCAAGGCGTCCTCTTTGACTAACAGCGGACGGAGAGCTGCGAACGACCCTTCTTCATAAAGAGTATAATCTATGCGTAACTTGCGGATTCCGCCAGTCGAAGATCGGAATCCGCAACGCGAAGCGCAGATAGACGTCGCGGCGTTGCGGCGCCGCGCTTAGTCCTACATAAACCAGGGAACCAGGAATGAGAAAGTTTTTATTGACGTCAGTTATATTGACGTTTTTCGCGACGCTGTCGGCGTGCTCCGCGCATGCCGACGACATCAAGTCTTCTTTTCAAGGCTGGGGGCACAATAGCTCGGCCTTCGCCGAATGCTCGGAATATATCGCGGACAGCCATGAGATCAACATTCTGGCGTTTGACGATACGAAGCTCGTTGTTAGCGAAGGCGTTGAGGTTCCGCAATACCTCGTCGACGGGACGGGGGGCGAGTATGGAGGGACGGGGCGCGTTGCGATCAACGGCGCTCCTTCGCGTCTTGTATATTACCTCGGCAAGCCGTGCAAGATCATGACGCTCAACGTCTTCTCGGGCAACATCGACGAGCGTGGAAATCAAGACTTTGAAATTCGCCTTGCGAATAACGCGAGCAACCCTGGCGTCATGCCGAAATTCTCCGATGAACCAACGATCACGTCTGGAAATAAGGTCTTGGGGAACAACGGAGGCGCGTTTGTTTCTTCGTACTCTTCTGAGTCTGAAGGGCCCCTTTTTGATCAGGAGTTCGACTGGATCGAATTCCGGTTCTGGCGGACCTATAAGGTGCGCGCCGGGGAGCCCGCCAAAGAGAACTCTCAAGCGACGAGCTGGGGTTCGTTGATCGAATTGCAGGCGTTGGGCGATCCGAACGATCCGACGCTCTTTAAGTCGGAAGAAGCGCGTCAGCAATGGCTTGCGCAGATCAAAGCGCGCAAACTCCGCAACGAGCTTCGCAAGCTCGGACCAGACGTTGCGTACTCTGTTGAACACCGCGATTCGCTTGAGCTTGCGATCGAAGCGGCGCTCGATAATTGGGGCGACGAACTTGGCGACGTCGACTGGGAGGAACGTTTCGACGAGTTCGAGGAGAAGTTCGCCTCGAGCTCCGAAATGCCGACAGAAGACTACCTTGAGCTTGTTAAGGACTACGACGCGTTTCGGCGCGAAGTTCTCCTCTCGCATCCCTCGCTCGCGGAATTCGACAAGATTCTTCTTCGCAAGACGACGAATCCCGCGTTGATGGCGAACTGGATCTCCAACGCTTCGCGCGGGAAGGGCAAATACGACGATTCGCTCGTCCTCCTCAATATGCGAGATCTGGACGCGCCCCTTGAGACGGTCGCGCGCGGCCCGAACGAATCCTTCATCGGCGATATCAATCTGCACTGGGACGCGGATCGCTGCCTCGTGACGTGCCTTTCAGACGCGAAGACGTGGCAGATCTTCGAGTGCGACCTCGAAGACGGGTCGCTGCGCCAGGTCACGCCAGAGATGGGCGACGACGTCAACAACGTCGAAGGCTGCTATGTCCCGGACGGCTCGACGATCTTCATCTCTTCCGCTTCGATGATGGGCGTTCCGTGCATCAGCGGAAGCGACGTGGTTGGTAACATTTATCGCCTTGAAGCGGACGGCAAAACC
Organism: Thermoguttaceae bacterium; assembly: GCA_050949645.1. GTDB lineage: Bacteria > Planctomycetota > Planctomycetia > Pirellulales > Thermoguttaceae > RUG369. The sequence goes on along the minus strand of JBMNGC010000001.1, from coordinate 1,741,241 downwards.
GTTCGACAACTGACTTTCGAGCAGGACCAGGACTGGAACCCGACGATTCTCCCGAACGGACGCATTATGTACTTGCGTTGGGAATACGTCGACATTACGCACTACTATTCGCGTTACGTCTTTACGATGAACCCCGACGGGACGAACCAGGTCGAACATTACGGGTCTGGATCCTATTGGCCGAACAGTACGTTTTACGCCAAAGCGTTCCCTGGTCAGTCGTCGAAATTTGTCGGGATCGTTTCAGGTCACCACGGGGTTGCGCGTGAGGGTGAACTCGTGATCTTCGATCCAGCGAAAGGGCGCCAGGAAACCCAAGGCGTCGTCCAGCGAATTCCGGGTCGCGACAATCCGCCTGAGAATGTAACGATCGACCAGCTCGTCGATAATTCCTGGCCGAAGTTCCTCTTCCCGTATCCGATCGACGACGAGCATATCCTTGTCTCGTGCAGGATGACGCCAGGCGATCCGTGGGGGATCTACCTTGTCGACGTCTACGACAACATGACGCTTCTTCGCACGGAGCCAGATTATCAGTTACTCGAGCCCTTTGCGCTTATCGAGCGCGAAGAGCCTCAAACGCTTACTGACCGCGTGATTCCCGGCGAAAAGACGGCGAACGTCTTCATTACGGACGTTTACTTTGGTCAGGGCCTGCCGAAGGTTCCGCGCGGGACCGTCAAGAAGCTGCGCGTCTGCGCGGTAAGCTACGGTTATCGCGGCATCGGCGGTCACGACGTGTTTGGACTCGAAAGCTGCTGGGACGGTCGTCGCATCCTCGGCGACGCGACGGTTAACGAAGACGGCAGCGCGAACTTTAAGATTCCCGCGAACACCCCAGTTTTCGTCCAGCCGCTTGACGAGGATGGCGCCGCGGTGCAGCTCATGCGCTCCTGGTTTGTTGGAATGCCAGGCGAAAACGAAAGCTGCATCGGTTGCCATGAAACGCAAAACGACGTTTCTCCGAGCGTCTCCACGATTGCGCGGAATGAGCAGCCTCAGGAACTTGAACCTTTCAACGGTCCTGAGCGTCCCTTTACGTTCCTCGCCGAGGTGCAGCCGGTTCTTGACAAATACTGCGTCGGGTGCCATGACGGCGAAGAGCCTGACCGCCCGAATTTTGCCGACATAACGCCCGGCCCTGGGAATTTCTCGAACTCTTATCACGCGCTTGCTCGGTACGTCCGACGTCCGGGCCCTGAAAGCGACGTGCATGTCCTCCAGCCGTTGGAATACCACGTTTCGACGTCCGAACTCGTTAAAATGCTGCGCAAGGGGCATTATAACGTGAAGCTTGACCGACAATCGCAGGAACTCCTCTTCAGCTGGATCGACCTCAACGTTCCCTTCTTTGGAACGTGGTCAGAGATCGCCCAAGGTGGTAGAGCGCGCGATTCTAATCCGATTGAGCCTGTTTCGTCGCGCTACGTCGAGCTTAAATCGCTGTACGCGGACAACGATCTCAACTTTGAATCGGACGCTTATTATTGGGAACGTCGTCCGGAACGACCCGAGTTCGTCGAGCCAGAGGAGACTCCCGAACCAGATCGTTCGGCGCCTGAGGTTGAGAACTGGCCCTTCGACGCGTCGACTGCGCGCGCGATGCAGGTCGAAAGCGCTGCCGCGAACGACGCTGCGGAGACCGACGCGCCCTTTGGCATAACGGTCGAAACAGAAACGAAGGCGCGCGTCTCGCTGACTGACGACCTTTCGTTCGAACTTGTTCGCATTCCGTCGGGCTCCTTCGTTATGGGGGACGAGGACGGCTTCCTCGACGAACTTCCACGAACGGCGGTAACGATCGAGAAGCCCTTCTGGATGGCGACGACCGAAACGACGAACGCGATCTATAATCTCTTCGATTCGACTCATAACAGTCGGTATATCGACCAGTGGTGGAAAGACCACGTTTTACCCGGCTATCCTGCGAATCTCCCGGACCAGCCCGTCATCCGCATCAGCTGGCAGGAAGCGACTGACTTCTGCAAATGGCTTTCGGAAAAGACCGGCTTTAAATTCCGTCTTCCCACTGAAGCGGAATGGGAATGGGCGGCTCGCGCGGGCTCCTCGACCCCAATGTGGTTCGGGGACCTCGACGTCGACTTCGGGAAATACGAGAACCTCTCTGACAGACAGACGAAGAAATTCGTCGTTCAGGGCGTCAATCCTCAACCGATCTCGAACCCGCCCGAGTGGCGCGCGTTCATTCCGAGGATCGATTCCGTCGACGACGGCAATATGATCGCAACTGACGTCGGAAGTTACTTGCCGAACCCGTGGGGACTCCACGATATGCTCGGCAACGTCGCCGAATGGACGTCGTCCGATTATAAGCCGTACCCTTACGACGCAACGGACGGACGCAACTCCGGCGACGTCGAGGCGAAGAAGGTCGCGCGCGGCGGTTCGTGGCGCGATCGTCCGAAGTGGGCGCGCGCGGGAGTACGCGGCGAGTATGAGTCGTGGCAGCGCGTCTTTAACGTTGGATTCCGCGTTGTTTGCGAGGATCTGAACTGACGCCGCGCGGCGTGTAAATAGACAGGGGCGCCCGATCTTTACGGATCGGACGCCCCTTTTTTATCGGACGCAGTTATGAATTGAAAGGCGTCGCCGCCGCCATTTGTTATTGAGGGCATTTGATTCTCATGATTTCTTCCATCGAGCGGTGCAGTACGGAGACGACGTCGGTATCGGCGGCCTTATAGTACATTTCTTTGCCCTCGCGGCGCGAGACGATCAGACCGGCTGTCTTGAGGAGACGGAGATGATGAGAGACCGCGGGACTCGTCATTTCGATAATTGACGCGATGTTGACGACGCACTCTTCCGTGTGGCATAGCAGCCAGAAGATTCGCAGTCGCGTCGGATCGCCGAGTTGTTTCATGGCGTCGGCGACGATCTCGATGGACGCCAGGTCCGGAAGTGTTTCGAAGATCCGCTGTCCGTTCAGCGCGTTGTTGTGATCGTGGGGAAGTTTGAATTCTTTTGACATAAGCCCTCCTTAACTGTAACGCGTCCGGCCTTCAGTTTACGGAAATTAGCGTTTGCATTCAAGGACGAGAAGTAAATTTTTTAATTTTCATCATTATTGCGCTAGCGAAGTCCCCTTGCGAGTATGTTATCGGAGGTAATTCCAAAAAAACATCCCGCAACCCGTTGACCCGGTCGCCATATGTAATAAACTTTCTTGGATGATTAAGTAGTTGCCTAATCTTTTACTGGTTAGAGCTGATAACAGGAAATTCCAGGATGAAAAAAAGCTACAAAATTGAGGTCGACTGCCCCAACTGCGCGCTTAAAATGGAAGAGGCGGCAAAAAAGACGCCGGGCGTTGTCGACGCGTGCGTGAACTTCATTTTCCTTAAAATGAAGGTTGAATTTGCCGACGACGTCGACGTCGATTCCGTGATGAAACAGGTTCGCAGGAACTGCAGGAAAGTCGAAGCTAGTTGCGACGTCTTTCTTTGAGCGTCGGCAAGCGTTGCGTTGATTTTCGCGTGGAAATCGGCGCTGCGTATTGAAACGCCGTTTGTTTTTCGGGTTCAGAAGAGGTCAGGATGACGTTAAAACTTAAGAAGAATCTCGCGCGAATCCTCGTCGCTGCGGCGTGCATGATCGCGTTGCAATTTATTCCGCTTAAGGGAACGGCGCGTCTCCTGGGGTTTCTGGTTCCCTATCTCATCGCCGGATACGACGTGCTTTTCAAAGCGTTTCGAGGTTTGTGGTATCGAAGACCCTTCGACGAAAACCTTCTCATGACGATCGCGACTTTCGGCGCCTTCGCTCTTGCGATCTTCAGCGGGTCTGGCGACTACAACGAAGCGCTCGCCGTCATGCTCTTCTATCAGGTCGGGGAATGGTTCCAGTCGTACGCCGTCGGCAGGAGTCGGCGCAGCATCTCCGAGCTCATGGATATCTGTCCTGACTACGCGAATCTTGAAACGCGCGACGGCGACATGGAACGCGTCGATCCAGACGAGGTCGAGGTCGGTTCCGTCGTCGTCGTTAAGCCGGGGGAACGCATTCCGATCGACGGGATCGTCGTGGACGGAAAGTCGACGCTCAATCTCGCGGCGCTTACGGGCGAGTCCCTTCCGCAGAAGGTTCGGGAAGGGGACGAGGTCTCGTCGGGCGCAATCAATCTGATTGGAGTCCTCCGCGTTCGGACGACACGACCCTTTGGGGAATCAACGGCGTCGCGGATTCTCGAACTCATCGAGGACGCGGGCGCAAAGAAATCGCGTTCTGAAGATTTCATCACGAAGTTTGCTCGCGTCTATACTCCCATTGTCGTCTTTGCGGCGCTCGCGCTTGCGACCGCGCCGCCTCTCATCCTTGCGGCGCTCGGATCGACCCCGGGGTGGAGTACGTGGCTTTATCGTGCGCTCACGTTTCTTGTGATCAGCTGTCCCTGCGCGCTGGTCATTAGCATTCCGCTTTCGTTTTTTGCTGGAATTGGCGGCGCTTCGCGCAAAGGCGCGCTCATCAAGGGTTCGCCCTATATCGAGGCGCTCGCGAAGGTTCGAACGGTCGTTTTTGACAAGACGGGGACTCTCACGCGCGGCGTGTTCGAGGTCGTGGCGGTCCATCCGGAGGAATTTGATCAGAGGGAGCTGTTGCACTTGACCGCGCACGTTGAGCGGTATTCGACGCACCCGATCGCGTCGGCGCTCAGGGCGGCGTACCTTCTTGAAAAGGACGGTTGCTCTGTGGAGCAGGCCGAGGAACTTCCTGGGCGCGGCGTCAGGGCGGTCGTCAACGGTCAGCAGGTCTGCGTCGGCAACGAAAAAATGATGGCGGAGATTGGTATTGCGGCGCCAGAATGTCATAAAACCGGCGCGATCATCCACGTTGCGGCGGACGGTCAGTATCTCGGGCACGTCGTCGTATCCGACGTCGTCAAGCCTGAGGCGAAGAAAACGATCGACCTGTTGCGGAGTCGTTGCGGCGTCGAGCGTATCGTGATGCTCACAGGCGATTCGCGCAGGGTCGCGGAGACGGTCGCGGAGGAGCTGACGATCGACGAATTTGACGCAGAGCTTCTGCCAGGAGATAAGGTCACGCGAGTCGAGGCGCTCATTTCTGAGAAGAAAACACGCAAAGAATCGGTCGCGTTCGTCGGCGACGGAGTGAACGACGCGCCCATCCTGACGCGAGCGGACGTCGGAATCGCGATGGGAGCGATCGGCTCGGCGGCGGCGATCGAGGCGGCGGACGTCGTGTTGATGGACGACGATCCCCTCAAACTCCCGGTCGCGATCCGACTCGCGCGTAAATGCATGCGAATCGTCATGGAGAATATCTGGTTCACGATCGGCGTTAAGGTTCTATGTCTGGCGCTTGGAGCGCTCGGACTCGTCGGAATGTGGGCGGCGATCTTTGCGGACGTCGGAGTGATGATCCTGGCGGTGCTCAACTCCGTGCGCGCGCTATACGTATCGAAGCGCGCGTTTTGACCATGGACGCAGAAAGTTGCAAGGAAAGCTTTTACGAAGAAGATTTGGCGTCGCGCGCCGACCTGCGACTTCTATCTTAGAAATTTCTGAATAAAAGATAAAGTTTTTAAAAAAAATAAAAAAACATCTTGTCAGAAAAACTATTGGGCATAGAATCTCACCAATGCTGGATAGTTTTTTTTGGAAATTTAGTCCAGGGGGATCTCTCCAGCGGCGCAATTCCCGTTAGTGGCGGTCAATGGCGTCGCGTCTAGCGTTTGTCTGGTCGTGTTTTCATATCCGACGCTCAAAGCGTTAACGCGTTTTCCAAGGAAGAATCTAGCAAAGCGGCGACGACGTCTATCGACGGCGTCGTTTTCTGTTTACGCGCCGCCGCGCTGCGCCAGCGTTCATTAGTCTGGCGTTGTGGTGATCTTGCGCGCGGACGCTTTTGTGGTCAAGAATATGTTACGTATGTATGTTGTGACGCCCTAGTGTTGTGTTGTTGAGGGTTAATTGGTAGGAATGAGTAGAAAATATTGGAAAAAGTTGGAGTGAATAAGATGAAAAATGTAGTTAAGATGAAGGATATAGAAGTTTATGGTAATATTGTCAACGCAGTTGAAAGGACGTTAAAGCAGCGCGGCGTCAAGCGCGTTAATAAATCGGATGGTCGCGCATTCGGCCGCGTGTTTACTTATCACAAGCTCTTCGCGCATGACGAAGACTTTGCGAATTACTCCGTCAGTCTTTTTGAGGACTATTTTGAAATTCGCGTCATTCTTCCAGCGAAGATCGACGTGGCGTCGGAGTACAGGCTGCGCGAATTTGAAAAGTATAAGACGTTCGTGAATAAAAAGCTGAGCGGCGGACGTTTTCAGTTCTGCAAGGAAAACGGTTCCGTTCTTTTCTCTCTCCAGCGTCAAATCGACGGAGAACTTGATCAAGACGCCGCGTCCGAGAAAGTTGAAAGCGCGTTCGATCTTTTCGATAGAGAACTCGCAAGATACGGCGTGGAAGCGCTTCGCGTCATTGAGGGCGAAAAGACGCTCGAAAAGATCCTCCTCTCCGAGGAGCTCAAGCGGCAAAAAGGATCGCCGCATTACTTTGCGTTCCCGCCGATTTTCTCCGCCGCGTCGCCGTCTCTCATAAAGTTTTGGCAGATCGCTGAGACGACCGCCTATTCATTAGCGGATTGTTCGGAGTGCGACCGGTCGACGTTCGCGTCGTCGTCGCATTGAGCGGGGTTGACGTGGATCATGATATGCTTGACGGCAGGGAGTTCCTTCTCGACGTCGTCGTGCACGTCGTGAGCGATTTGATGGGCGACAAAGAGCGATTTGTTCCCGTCGACGGCGATCTCCGCCTCGACGTAGACGCGATTTCCAAATCTCCTTGTGCGCAGCAGATCGAGATGTTCCACCCCGGGATGTGTTAGCACGATCTCGCGCACTTTCTTTTCAAACGCATTGTCGCACGCCGTGTCGACCGCTAGCGCCACGGAGCCTCGGAGGATCGTGAACGCGACGTAGAGAATAAAACAGCTGATAACGATCGCCGCGATCGGGTCGAGAATCGGAAATCCCATCCGTGCGCCCGCGATTCCTGCAAGGGACCCGACCGATGAAAGCGCGTCCGAGCGGTGATGCCACGCGTCCGCGCGGAACGCGGAAGAATCGAGTCTGTTCGCGTAGTAAATCGTATACCAGAACATCGCTTCCTTGAGTAGGATCGAAACGCCCGCCGCGACGAGGGGCAGCATCGTCGGAATTTCGATCGTGCATTCCTCGGAGCCTGTCGCTGCGATGCAACGCCCGACCTTAATAACCCCGTTGTAGCAGAGGATTGCGCCCGCGCCAAAGAGCGTCAGTCCAATGACGATTGAGGCGAGGTTTTCAAGCTGTTCATGCCCGTAGGGATGTTTTTCATCCTTCGGCGCGGCGGAAAAGGTCACGCCGAGATAAGCGACGAGCGTTGCGAAGACGTCGGAAAGGGAGTGAATCGCGTCGGAAACCATCGCGCTGGAATTTCCAACGAACCCGGCGAAGAGTTTGAACGCGACGAGCGCCGCGTTGCCCATCACCCCGACCGCGGTCACACGTTCTACGATCGTTTTTGTCGACAGCGCTTCGCTGGTGAGGAAATCGATCTCATTGGTCGTCGACGCTTGTACGTTTTGGACCTGCTTCCTCGTTTTTTTGCGATCTTTCTTTTGCGTCATAGCTGTGCTCGACGTTGGCTTTCCATTTTCTGATTTGATAGTAACGTTCCCCGTAGTTCCGTTCGAAACCTTCTGTCGTTGGGCGATAATATTGTTTTCCCAGAAGCGAATCGGGTAGGCACCTCATATCCGCGATTTTTTCGGGCATGTCGTGCGCGTATTGATACCCCTTTCCGTATCCCACGTCGCGCATAAGATTCGTGACGGCGTTGCGGATATGAAGCGGGACCGGTTCAGCGAGCATCGAGAGCGCGTCGCGTTTCGCTTCGCCGTAGCCGACGTAGACGGCGTTTGATTTCGGCGCGAGCGCCATGTAAACGACCGCCTCCGCGAGGATCGTGTTGCACTCGGGCATACCGAGATAATGGCATCCCTGATACGCCGCGATTGCCAGTTGCAGCGCGCGCGTGTCTGCCATTCCGACGTCCTCGCTCGCGAATCGGACGACTCGGCGCGCGACATAGAGCGGATCCTCTCCCGCCTCAAGCATCCTCGCGAGCCAATAGAGGGACGCGTCTGCGTCGGAATTGCGCATCGATTTATGCAACGCCGAGATCAAATTGTAATGTTCTTCGCCGCTCTTGTCATAGAGGAGCGATTTGCGCGACGTGCACTGCTCGACCATTTCTTTCGAGACGACGACGGCGCCCGACTCGTCAGATTCTGAGTTGAGGACCGCCATTTCGAGGGTTGAGAGCGCAACGCGCGCGTCGCCGTTGGAGAAGGCGGCGACGAGTCGCAGCACGTCGTTCGCGACGCTTACTTTCATGTCGCCGAAGCCTTTAGGGGACGCGAGCGCGCGTTCGAGGAGCTCGACGAGTTCGTCTTCCGAGAGAGGTTCGAGGACGAAAACCTTGCATCTTGAGAGCAGGGCGCCGTTGACCTCGAAGGAAGGATTCTCCGTCGTCGCGCCGACGAGGATGATCGCGCCCTTTTCGACGAAGGGGAGAAACGCGTCTTGCTGCGCCCTGTTGAACCGATGGATTTCATCAACGAAGAGGATCGTGCGCTGACCGTACGCGCGGTTGTGTTCCGCCTCCCGCATGACGGTGCGGATCTCCTTGATTCCGCTCGTCACGGCAGAAAAATTGATGAATTTCGATTTCGTCGCGTTGGCTATCACGTTGGCGAGCGTCGTCTTGCCTACTCCGGGCGGCCCCCAAAATATCATCGAGGAGATCGCGTCGTTTTCGACAAGTCGGCGCAGTATCTTGTCTTTGCCGAGGAGTCGCCGCTGGCCAACGATCTCGTCAAGCGTCCGAGGACGAAGTCTTGCCGCAAGAGGCTGCGGCGCCTCGGAGTTGAAAAACGTCGGATTTTCTAGCATTAAAACTCTCCGGATTGCGCGCGCTTACAAGTGAGAAACGTCGCGGCGCGTCGAACGAAAGGTTGCGGAAAACTCGGCAGATTAAAGGGCGCGCGGACTTCTGCGGAATCTTCCGCCAAGAGGGGTTCTAACAAAATTCGCAACGCGCAACTCGTGCGTCTCGGCTGCAAACCGCCGACCGACGCGCAGCTATTGTACCTTGTTTCGTCGCGTTGAAAAGAGAAGAGCATCATCCGCTATTCGCGGACGACGCTATCAGAATAGTGGAAAGGCGACAGAACGCGCTAGCGCCGTTTCGTGGAGCCGCGCCAGGATCTGGCGCGTCGAATCGCAGTCGGCAAGCGCGCGGTGATAAACCGTTTCAATTCCATAGAATTCACAGAGATCGACGAGCCGACGGCGTGAAAGTTCGGGTAGAATATGCCGCGCGAGCCGGCACGTATCGACAAAATCATTCCTGAGGGGCCCGAAGCCGGAGGCTCGAAACTCGTCGTAGAGAAAGTTGACGTCGAAATTGACATTGTGCCCAACGAGCGTTTCGCCACGCAGAAACGTCCAGACCTCCTCGGCGATCTCCTCGAAGCACGGCGCCTCCTCGGGCATCTCCGACGTGATCCCCGTGAGCTCTGTTATAAAACTCGGCACGATAGCGCCGCACACCGGCTGGACGAGGGTCGAGAATCGTTCGACTTCCTTTCCTGAGCGGACCTTAACGCAGGCGACCTCGATGATATCGGCAGTCGTAGGAGCGAAGCCCGTCGTTTCAAGGTCAATGACCGTAAAGTCGCTAGGAAACGTTAGAAGGGATTGCCCTTTGTCTCGCTGGGTAAAATTGTCTGCCATTGTTCACCTCACACGCTCGCGCCGAGTTCGTACGCAGCCTTAAGCTTTGGCGAATCGGCAATTTCACCTGGTTTGTTCACGCCGCCGCAGAAGAGGGAGCCTTTGAAATTCGTTTTTGGCAGACATGCCTGCCATCCGTCGAGTCCTGCGATCGCGCGCTCCGGAACGAAAGTCGCGTCTTCGGCCGCCGTCGTGAGGAGATAGACGTCGCGAAACTGATAATTTTTACTGTAAATCGGATTGAGCCGGTCAATGAGCGTTTTCATCTGGCCGGACATTTCGTAGTAATAGATTGGGGGCGCCCACACGACGACGTCGACGTTGAGTATTTTCTTCTCAATCTCGATTGCGTCGTCTTTAATCGCGCACACGCCCGTGGTTCCGCAAGTCAGACATCCACGGCAGAAGGCAATATTTTTGCCTTGAAGAGAGAGGACCTCGACTTCATTTCCCGCCTCCTTGGCGCCGCGTGCGAATTCACGCGCGAGCGCGTCTGAATTGCTGTTAGCGCGGAGACTCGTGGAGATAATGAGAACTTTCTTCGACATAGTTTAAGGACTCCCTGCCAGAAATCGAGGGTTGTTTCTTCGAGTACCTTCGCTCATCTTATCCGACGGTATGGAAAAGTCAATCTTGCGCCAAACGCCTCGTCTGTCGCCGTGAGTTTTTATTCGTCAAGCCTTGAAAAGAGGGACGTTTTCGTGTATATTGAGACGCTAGCGTCACAGTGGGAATTAGCGCTCAGAATCGCCGCAGCGACGCGTCATCTTGTCGGCGGCGGGCGCGTCGCGAAGTAAGGAAAGCCGGTGAAAATTCGAGCGAGAAAAAGGACGAAAACGCAACCTTTGGATTGGGTGATGATCCAGTGGTCGCGCGCGTGCGAGGAGACGCTCAAGCCCGACGTTGAAAAGCTTGAGCGCGCGTTCGTCGATCGAGACGCTCAGGGACGACTCGCGGATCCGATCGCATATCTCCGCGATCGCGCCGCCAAGATTCTGAGTCTCTTCGACGCGCCTTTTGATCGCTGGACGACCCGAATTCAACGCGTCAAATACGTTGCCGCTTTCTTCGTCATCGCGCTCGGCGCGTTGGTGTTTCCCTTCGCGCGCGTCGATACGATCCTCGGGTCCGAGGTCAATCTCGCCGGCCCATTTTTGTTCTTCCTGGCGACGCAGGCCTTCTTTTTAACCTTCTCGCTCATTTTGGCGTGCCTTGTTGTGCTGATGAGTTGCGTCCGCCACGTTCTCGGGCGCGAGCGTCCGATCTCGTGGTCTGAAAAGGCGGTTCAAGCGCTCTCGAGCATCGTAGGATCGCTCGTCATCTGGACGATGCGTCGCGTCGTGCCGGCGTGCTACTCCTTTTTCGGGCGTAAGTCGTCGGAACGTTTTGCATGGCGCGGCCACAGCGTCGGGTCGCGTCGCGCCGGTTCGCAAGTCGCGGAGCCTTCGAGCGACGACATTCGTCTCAAGGAGGAAAAGAGGCGCGCGCACGGGCTCTTTTGGGACACGCTCTTTTCCAGGCCGCGCGTCCTGACCTTCTGGGGCGGCGCGCTCTCGCATACGTTCTGGGCCTCCTGCTCCCTCTGCGTCCTGCTGATACTGGTAGCAAGGATGCAGGGAAACCGCTACGACTACTGCTGGCATACTTCGCTAGAGGACGAGCGCGCAGTGAAGCAGGGAGTCGATATTCTCGGCGCGCCTATCAGTCTTCTGGGACTTGACGTTCCCAACGACGACGACGTCGCGGCGCTCTTTACCGACTTCTCCATCGATCCCAATGCGAAAGTCGATCAGGTCGCGACGATGTCTGCAGGAACGCGCGCAAAATGGTCCTATTTTCTCCTGGCGACCGTCTTTGTGTGGTGTTTCATTCCGCGACTCATGCTCGTTGGAATTTACTACCTCCTCTACCGCCGCGCGCTCCGGGATTTCCGGCCGGATTTAGCCGAAGCGTATTTTCGCGATATTGTCGATCGCGCGGAGGGATATTGTACCACCACTCAGGCCGTTCTCGCGCCTGAGCATGCCGACGACCGCGTTGAGGAACACGAGCCGATCGCTGCGCCCGCCGCTCCAATCTGGAACCGAGTCGAACGGACCGACAAGCCCGTACCTCTCGGCGCGCCTGAGACTCCGCCGCGCGCGATCGAAGGGAGTCCGGCGCCAGTCTCTGCGCCGCCGGTTCCCGTAGCCGACCCTTCGCCAAGCATTGAGACGGAAGCGCACGTCGTCGCCCCCGCGAAGGACTCCGCGCCACCCGAATTTGCGCCCGAGCCAGCCGCCGGCGCAACAAGCCCAGCGCCGGAGGTCGCTCCTCCGGAATCAGCGACCGTTGCGCCCACGCTCGATGAACCGCGCGTGGAGTCGTCGCCCGAATCGGAGGTCGTCTCGCGCGCGGAACGCGAGGAGCGTCGCTTGACAGCCGCGCTTACGTCGGTCTGCGGACTCTCGGATAACGTCTTTGCTTATTCGTCTGCGTCGCAAGGGCTTGCGCTTGCGATGAGCTACGACGTCACGATTGAGTCGGATCTCATTCGTGAACTTTTCGGCTCTCGTCGCGAATTGGCGCTCTTTGACGACGTCGCGTCCCCTGATTCCCGTAAAGCATTGCGAGAATTTCTTGAAACGAAGGGCGACGCCGTCGAGCTTTGCGCGGTTTTTACCGACTTTGGACTCCCGCCGGCGCGTCATTTTGTTCGGTTCATGCGCGACGTCCTTACGCCTTCCCTTGACGCTGCGAAGATCGTTATCGTCCTTTCCGGCGGCGAGCGAATGCGACTTAAGTTTGCGACGTCGCCCAAGGGAGCGGCGGAACGCGTTCAGGACTGGACGTCGACGATCGAAACGATGGCGAAAGCGTCGGGGAAGAGTATCGAGGCGATTCAGTATTACGACGCGGAATTGAATTTGCCGGAGCCTCGAGTGCGCCTTTCGCGGTTTCTGAGCGGCGCGGACGAGATTGAAAAGCTCCGTAGGACGCCCCGCGATCTTAAGAAGTGGGACGGCGCGACGGCGATTGTTTTGAAGGAATGTCGCGAGATTTTCGACGCCAAGGATTTGATCGCGAACGACGAGACGTTGCAGTTGCGAATCGCAAAGGTTGTCGGCGAGATCTTCAATCTCTACAGCAAGGAGGTTGGCAAGGCGGCGCATTCGGGTCGCGGCGAGTTCTCGGCGAAACTTGGCGCGCAATTTGCGTCGCGACTCTCAAATTCGAAGATTGGGGAGAATTTGACGAATCGCGCGAAAGAGCTGGGACTGACGCAAGATTTTTTTGAAAGTCGGTTGACGGCGGCGATGGGCATGGCGGGCAGTCTCCGCAAATTTGCGTCGAAACTCAATCCGAAGTGCGCGCTCGTCGCCGCGTCGGTCGGGATGTCGGTTCCGGTCGCGGTCGCGTTTGCGCCCCTTTTGGGAGGCGCGGTTTCCGCGACGACGCTCCTGTCGACGATTGGCGCGTTGGGCGCGACCGGAGCTGTTGCGGGCGCGCTCGCGCCTAGTGCGTTGCGTCGCTGCCTCTCGAAAGCCTCGGGCAAGCGCGCCGACGAATCGTCGGCGACGACCGACGCGCCAGAGAGCGTTGAAATAGGCGACCGCGCAAGCATTGCGGCGACGATCGCGCGAGCGGCGGCGACGTGGGCCGCGACCCTCGAACTTCAAGGATTGTCCGAAGACGCGATCATTGAGACGCTCCCGAACGTCTTAACTCCATTTGAAGAGTCGTCGCTGAACTCCGAATCGGAGATCGCGTCGGCGTTCGCATTATCGCGCAAGGCGCTGGAAAACGTTCCGTTGATCTGACGGCGTTATTGTTCGAAAGGCAGACGTCTATATGAGTTTAACAAGCGAACAGTTAAGCGGGTTGAAGCCGTTGATCGTCGCGGTCGTGGGACCGACGAACGAGGGTAAAACTTCGCTTCTGAGGACGCTTACCAACGATCCTGAATTCGGGCACGTCAACGCGTACACGGGCACAACGGTTCGCGCGGAGATTCAGAAGGTCTTCTACCGCGGGATCGTTGAGATTTTGCAGCTTATTGACACGCCGGGTTTTCAAACGTCGAGCGAGATCGTCGAGCTCGTTCAAGAGCTGCCGGAGGTCAAGGATCAAGACGGTAGATACGGGCTTTCAGATATACTGCGGGCCATCCCTCTGGACGACGAAGATTTCCGGCACGATCTTCGAGCGTGGCGAGAAATCGAACGCTGCGACGTCGTCATTTTCGTCGCGAATATCGCGGAGGATCCCAATAAATCGCTCCTCAAGAACACGCTTGTTCTTTTACAACACATTGGCAAGCCTACGCTTGTCGCATTTAACAACGTTGGCGGCGGTGAATCGTCGGCTTCGAGCCCCCTTCAAGAGAATTTCAGCGAGGAATGGGACGCGACGCTCCAGCGCAACAGTTTCTTTCTCGCGCAACATTACGACGCGCACTGTCGGTCATTCCAAAATGAAGTTCTGCTTTTTGAGAAGCTCGTGGCGGTTGCGCGCGATCCGTTGACGCAACGCGGTTTGAGACTGGAACTTGGCGAACGTAAGGCGCGCGAACGTCGTCGACTCAACGATTCTCGCGCCATCATCGCGGAGATGGTCCTCGACGTCGCGGCGTATCGGCTTACGGAAGGGGACGTCGAGCTTGACGACTGGCAAGAGCGGCTCGAGGAACTTGAAGGGACGCTTCGCGAGACTATTCTGCAACGCGAGCATAAAGCGCAAGCGGCGCTCCTCGAAACGTGGGGCTTTAAATTCGGGATGCTCGATCGTGAGACGCTCGTCGTTTCGGACGATTCCAATGCGAAGGACGATCTTTTTAACCGCGAAGTTAAGAGGAGCGGCGCGGTCGGCGCGGGCGTGGGCGCGGCGATCGGCGCGCTCGCCGACGTCGCGACCGCAGGGTTGTCCTTCGGAACCGGCATGACGATCGGCGCGTTTATCGGCGGGCTCCTCGGCGGCGGCAGCGCACTTGCGTACAACTCGAAGTATGATAAAAAGCGTAAAAGACTGTCGACGCGCGCGCATAAGGACGTCGTCGAGGCGCTCCTGGCGCGCGGGATCGATCTCGTTCGCAAGCTCGAATCGCGAGGAAAAGCGATGGAAGACGCCATGCCGGCGACGCTTTCGTCGAAGCCTGGGCGCGTCGAGCTGCCCGTCATGCGGCGACTCATCGAGACGTTTTCGCGCAACCCGAGCTATTCGACGCTCAACTCGTCGCGTTCGACCCTTAAGCTTGCGGGACTCGATTGGCGACGGCTACCCGGCGCGGCGTTGCTTTCCGGAGAAGAATATCGTTCTCGAGAAGACGCGATCGCAGCGCTCACAGAAGAATTGCGCAAGGTCCTCCCAGACGTGGAATGAAAGCGGTCTGGGGCGTCGCGCTTTCAATTGGCGACCGACTTTAGCGGCGGGAGAAACCGCTATGCTTCTTCCCGGTACCGTTCTTTAAGATATTCTCGACATTCGGAGAAGAATTCCTGGTTTTCGGGATCCTGATAATCAGGATAACTCCATGGGAGGGCCTGCCAGCGTTTTTGGGCATACATGAGAGTTGTTTCGGCGAAGATCCCGTCGCGTAGATAGATCCGGTGCGCGTGGTCCTTCGTTGAGGCGAGGATAAGCTTTCCAAGCTCGATATAGCCCGGATCGAGATTGAGCGGTCGCGAAGTCGAGACGGCGCCTTTGGCGTCGAGGTCGGCGCCAATTTCTTCTTCCCAGGCGTTCGTCTTCAGTTTGACGTCGGGGAGTTCGCTAGGGTCGACGAGATTCTCAAAGACCCAAAATCGTTTCGTGAGCGCGGGCCCCATTTCTTTCTCGTAATAATGAGTGAAATTGTCGACGCGGTAGCTCCGGCTTTCTTTAGCAATCGGTCCGAATTCCTCTTCAGCGCGCGCTTTTCCCAACGCTAACGCTTCTTCCGTGACGCCAAAGCCGGCGATCAGGAGTAAAACCGGTTTGCATTCTCTGACGACGCCCATCGAATTTCCTTTCTCTGCTCATATTGTGAATGGGACGAGTCGTTCAATCAGGCTCGTCGACGTTGATAACAAAAAAGAGACGCGACCGCAGCGAACGGTCGCGTCTGATATTACAGCGTTACGCCCTTAAAAAGCAAGCGTCATGAATTCAGAAGGAGAGGGGGTTCTTACCGCACGCGGCGGCATGACGTTCTCTAAGACTCCGCAAACGCGCAGCGCTACGCGAGCCGAACTATATTACTCGGACGTGAGGTTAAAATCGAAGGTATTTTCACCTGGAGCGACGTCGACGATAAAGCCGGAAGTATCTGACGTCAAATACTTTTCAGGCAGATCGACCTCGGTGACTGCTTCCTTGAGGACTTCGCCTACGTCGTTAGTTTCTTCATGTGAGACCACGACCTCATGTGAGAAAAAGACCTTATAGGTTCCGGGGATTATTCCGTCGTCGTCAGCGGCGCTTCGAAGGGGCTTGAGATCATATTCTCCAATGTCGTTCGTAATGGCGACCGTCTGATTGCCTTTGCCTTGAGGTATGAAAAAGACAGAGCACTGCGCGAGCGGCGCGCCGTCGAGGGTGACCGTGCCGGTCACGGATTCTGTCTTCAAATCCCTCTTGCCGCCGCACGCCGGTAGAACCGTTGCGAGCGCAAGGAACATGACAACAAAGAGCGCTTTCTTCTTCATTTCACCAACTCATTTAATTCTATATTAAGGCACGGCGCGCGAAGGGAAATATCATGGCGTCAGAGGAATTCGTAAGCTCCCATTCGCGAGGCCGCCTCGCAGCGCTCAGGCCTAAACAAGGACGAGTCTGTCGTCGAGCATGTCGGGGAGTTTATCGCGCACACGCGACTGGATTTCGCGTTGGGAATATCGGACGCTGAAGTGCGAGGCGACAATTTTTTTATTCTGGAATTTATCTCGACGCTCGACGTAATCTTCAAGGCGCATGTGGCCGGGCAGATGAAGCGGCTCATTCCGGCTTTGCGAAACATGAGTCATCTCTGCGATAAGGACGTCGGCGCGGTACATATCGGGGTTTTCATCGAGTCCGCGCGGCGAACTGTCGCCGAGGTACGCGATCCTCGGGAATCGTTGTTCGTAAGATATTTCAACGCCGGCGAGATTCAGATCGCGAATTTCTTCGCCGGAGAGCTCCAGATATTCCGGCTTGAGCTTTTTACGGCGTTCCCAGACGATGTATCCAACGGAGGGTACCGAATGCCAGGTTTTATGGACGGTGACGACGAGTTCTCGAGAAAGGACAAGCTCGTCGCCAGGTTGTACGCCGATGAATTCGCAGGGGAGCACGCTTTGTTCAAATCGTGCGAATGCGGCGAGAAGACGACGCGCGTCGTTGACCTTCTGTTCGGGCAGATAGATCGTCGGCGGTTCCATCTGCATCATGCGTCGTCGCGCCACGTAAGCTGGGAGCGCGAGGACATGATCCATGTGCGCGTGCGAGACAAACCATCGCGGAGAGCCCATGAATTCCCACGGTTGCCAACCGAGATCAAAGCCGAGCTTGTATTCGGGCACGCGCCAGAAAGTCATGACAGGGGAGCGCGAAAACCCTTCAAGAGTAAAGTGTTTGCACGGTATCTTGCGATAGAAGGAGCCTTCAGAGTAATTCGTGATTCCAGAGTGTCGTTTTGCTTTTTTTCTCGATTCCGGCATCGTCGGGCTTCCTTAGAACTCGCTCTGCGGTCGTGAATTTTGGGTCGATTTTTTTGGAACTCGACCGACGACGGTCAGGCGCAAGCGTTCTGAAAGCTAACCGTCGGCGTTCAGACATCCAAAAGATCGATTATCCGTTAGTTTCCCCAGCTGAATTGCGTTTTGCAAACGAAAACGTTTTTTTGACGGAGTCAAAGCGTTTGGCTTTCGAAATCATCGCCGCGTAACAAAGAGCCGCCGTTGAACGACCCCGTCGCATGTCGCAAAACGAGTAAAAACTTCCGAACCATTCTACTTGACAACCTGGAATATTCAAGGGCGAAAAATTTCGTGCGTTCCTTCGTGCGCTCGGCAGACGTCGAATCGCGGACGCCGACCGGCAGGGCGTCGGAGATAGACGACCCATGGGCGTTCGGCGCGTTGCGTCTGCAAAATTACGCGCAAGAGGAGCGGTTATTTCTCGCCGTAACTTTCCGAGCCGGTGATCTTTCGCCAGGCGTCGCGGAAGGGGCGATTGCGTTCGACGGGCGCCTTGTCGGTCGGGGCGGGCTCCTGCTCGGGGAAGATGCTCCACCAGGCTTTTTTGAGTCCAGGGAGGCGCTCCTGCTGGATGACGGGAGACGCGAGATCCCCTTCGACTCGAATCTGAGAGACCTGGTCGCTTGCTGCGCCGAGAAGGTCGGAGAGGACCGGGATCTGCGTCTTGGAAATTCCAAGCCGCGCGCTAAGGGTCAGGTCAATGAGCCGTTCCTGGGCGCGGACGGTGAGCCACCCGTTACCGAAGAGGGTGAGCGCCTCTCCTTCAAGGAGGACGCGTGAGAGCTCGAGGTGGTCTCCGAGCACTTTAAAATCGACGTCGCATGAACTGAACGCGTTCTCATTCGGCGCCTGGACGCTGAGGATCTGCAAGATTCGAACGATCTGAGGGAGCTCGTAGAGTTGCGCTTCTCGGACGTTTACCGCGCCTTCGCCTTTGAGAGCGGCGATATTCCTGCCTTCGCCCTGGAGCGTTGCGCGGACGCCGACGCGCCCCTTGAGAGGTTTGGCGCCGGGGGAGAAGACGCGGATTGTCTCATCGAGCGTTGCGTTCTGAAGACTGGTCGTCAAACTATATTGAGGCGCGGCGCCGCCGAGGAAGATTCCGTCGCAGATTGCCAGACCGCCGAAGACGTTTGCCTGCACGGGTCGCACGCTCACATCGGTCCCCGTCTGGAAAGGCGTTTGCGCGCTCTGCGTAAAGGAGGCGCCAGAGGAGTTTGCAATCCCCGGTTCGTTTACGAAGCCCGGGGGCGTCTCCGCACGCTGAGCGCGAAGGACGGGCCCGGAATTGGCGCGCGACGTCGTCTGATAGAAGGGATCGCTATCGACTCGCTCGCGGATAAACGGGTCGCCGTAGACGGGAGTTCGTCGAATCGCGGGCGCGCGCCGTCCCCAGAAGACGTCGGAACCGTTGTAATAGAAGGGGCCGCAGAGTTTGGTAAACTGCGCGTCTTTACAGAACAACGTGTCGACGTCGAGCTCGCCGTAAACCAAGGGCGCAGCGTTCTCTACCGCAACGCCCCAGGTTCGCGCTCGTCCGCAGATTCCTTCAATTTCGACTCCGGGCCGCAGCGAGTTTTGCTGCGCAAAGAATCGGAGATCCCATGCAAGCCGATATTGCGAGTCTCTATCAAGTCCTCTAATGAGCCGGAGCGCGCCGTCGACATTGAAAAAACCTTTGGGCTGGAGGAAATTGAGGACGTCCAGGAAGCCGCTCTGGGTAACGCTCTGGAGATCTCGGTCGATCTGGAGCTGATCGATTCTCAGATCGGAGACGTCGACGACGCGTCCGACGTCGGCGACCTCCTGGCTCCTAATATTGGCGGAATAAATCGTGCTGCCGTTACGTGCTCGGAATCCTTCGATCGTGAGCGCGCCCTCGCGCCAGAAGACCTTACCTTCAACGTTCGTGAGCGCGAAGGGGAAACCCTCGGGGTGGATAGACGTCGACTCAGGTATCGGAAGAGCGTCGAGCAGGACGGCGAGTTTTTGTTCGTCGGTTCGGTATCCAACGCGGAACTGCATGTCCGCTTTTCCCTCGAGTCGAAGGCGTTCGAGGTTTTCGCGCGCGCTCTGCTGGACGAGCGCTGCGCGGAACTCCTCTCCGAGCGGAAACTTCGTAGCGCTCGAGGCGAGAAGAAATCGCCACCCATCGTCCGGTAGGGGCGCGCCGGCGACCGCGGGGATCGTCGTGAAGTGTTCGATCGGAGCAGGTGAGGGGGCGTCGAGGAGGTCGAGCCCGAGCGCGTCGTCGTCGGGCCTCGACAATCTGTTCTCCAACGCGTTGGCGTTCGCTGCGGCAAAGGCGCGTCCGAGCGCCGCGTAGCCGGCGCCCGAAACGAGGGACCCCGACGCTGCAAAGGTCGCGCTCCCGCTCTTGCCCGAAAGGTTCGAGAGAACCCACGCGCCGTCCCTCATGTAGATGGAACCAGAAATCGACGAGATCGGCATCGGAAAATATTCGTATTGAATTGCGCCGTCGCGGAGCGTGACGTCGGCTTCGATCTGGAATCGATCTTCGATGGGTATTCGATCGGGGTCGTAAGCGATTCTCACGCGCGCGTCGACCGCGCCCGAGGGATGGAGCGCTCGGAGAGTCTTTCTGCTTTCTTCCTCCATCGCGTCGAAGACGAGCGAATCGATGGCGCGATTTTCAACAACGATATCGACTTGGCCGCAGGGGTCGGAAAGGCATTTGACGAAGCGACCCTGAACCTTAACGGTTGGCGCGTCGGGCCTGGATTCAAGCGCGATCGAGAGCGTTCCCTCCTCGTCGAGCGTCACGCGACCGTCGAGACCGTCGAGTCGATATGGGAATTTAACGCAGAGAAATTCGATGTTTTGACCTTCGACGCTGATATTCCTGGGCGCCCATTCGCCATTGGTCGCGGCGGATTTTTCAAGTGTGACGTCGAAATTGCTATGTCCTGAAAAACGATAGTCGTCAATAACATTGAGAAAATCGTCAAGGGCTCCGGCAGGCGTTGCGGACGCGCTTTGAATCTCTTTGACGAGTTTAACGAGCGAGGCGTCGGTAGTGGGTAGATTATCGAACTGAGCGCGGATCGTCGCGGAGCGTTCGGCGCCAGAGACGCCAGCTTGTCGGAATGCGGCGCGGATCGAAGTCTGACCGCAGGATGCAATGACTTTTCGGAATTCAAGGAGATCGTTGGCGATCGAGTATTCCGCAGAGATTTCTGAAAGAGGATACTTCAGAAGAGAGGAGGAGAGCGCAGCGTTGGCGAGCGCGCCGTCGACGCGTGTGCGGATGGAGGCGATTGAATCCGAGTCGTCGCCGATGTTGAAGTCAAAAGAAGTTTTACCCTGAACTCCGTCGATTGCCTTGAGCTTCTGGGGCGCAAGACTTCGAACGAGGGGCAAGAACGTAGCAAGATCGAGATTTTCGACGCGTCCGACGATCTCCCAAGCAGAATTGGCGATTTTCCCTGAAGCGGCGAGCTTTTCGACAAAGGGATTCGACGCGGTGATCTCAACGTTCCAGACCGCGCGATCGACGATCGAGTCGTTGGGCAAGTCGCGAGGATCGTCAAGTTCAGGCGGGATCGGCTCAGAAACGTCTTGCGCGGCGGTATGCGCGGCGGCTGAGAGAATCCTCTGAGGATCGTCGAGGACAACGGGTTGGTAGCTTACGAAACCGACGTTGGAAGAGACGGGCTCGACGGGAACACGTTCGTTCGCAGGTTCGGGGGCGCCGTTGGAGTCGACGTCTTCTTCCGCGTCAAGGTCGGATTCGGTATGCGGCTTCGTCGCGTTGCGCAGCGTCTCAAGATCGTTTTCCGCGGGTGCGAGGCGGGCGTTAATTCCGGAGATTGTGGTTCCGCCAAAGTTCATGCTCGCGTCGTTGATCTCGACGGACATAGAGGCGGCACAGTCGGTCGGTACGGCGGGCAGGAGCTTCGCCAGGTCGTTTTGGAGCTGCGCGAGGCCGCCGCCGACGGTGAGGACGGGATGAGAGATGACGATGCGACGAGGCTCGTATTTGCCCGCGAGGAGTTTGTTCACCTCGAGGGGACAGTCGACATATATTTCGTCGACATGAAGGAGCGGCACCGCAGACTTGTTCGAGTCGGGTCGACGCCATTCGACGGAATAGAGTTGCAGACCACGAGTGGCGTCGAGACGCGCAGAGCCGCTTGAGACTTCGAGTTCGGGGAATTGTTCGGCAAGAACGCGATCGACAACTCGCGCCAAAGCGACGTCGGCGCGCCGCCATACGATCAGGGCGGCGAGCGCGACGACGAGGAGCCCGAAGAAGAGCGACCAACCAAGCGCCGACTTGAGTTTTCTAAACGTCAAGCCGCGCTTGCGACGGCGAAGCGTCAGATCGGCGCTTGTTTTTTTCATGCGTTACGCGACTCTGCGATAGTGGACAGCCGATGGTTTCGAGCGCCGCGCGTTGCGACGCGCCCGCGTAAAGACGAATTACGCGTCTGAATCGAGCAAGGGTAGCGAATTAGGCGATTTTGGTCAAGTCGTCTCGTAGGAATACGCGCGGTTGGCATTATTTTTGCGAAAAAAATATTTTCATCGAAAAAGTCGTAGAAAACTCCGATATTCTCGAAGCCGTAGCGCGTCGAGTTGAGTTTTCGAAGTCGTCGAATTTTGGCGGCGCAGCGATTAATTTGAAAAAATTAATGAATGGCGTCTGAAATGCAAAAGAGTGGTATAGCAGGCGTGAAAGCTTCATGAAAGAGCGATAAAAGCGCATGATTTTTAGACGCCTTGTGAATGATGAATCAGAGTGATTCAAAATGCAACACTTGATCGTGGCTGTTGCAGTCAGGTAATTTTTCCGCTCCTTCGTTGATGGCTCTTGAGCCTTTGGAAAAATTCGACGTCAACGTTCAGTCGCGGTCAACGACAGGTATAAGACGGCGGAATAGTCCAGATTGATTCTTTTTCCAGCGGGAGGTGGAAAGATAGGGAAAAGAAAAAGCACGCGGTTTGGAACTTTGCCGAGCACTGTTCGTCTTAAAAGATCGAAGGAGCTAAAAGGTGAACGACGACGAAGTATTGATCGAAAGAACTCTTGCCGGAGACGCTGAATCTTTTGGCAAACTGGCTCTTAAGTATCAGGATCGCGTCTATAACCTGGCGCTCCCGATCGTAGGGAATCCTGAAGACGCGATGGACGTTACGCAGGAAGCGTTTATTCAGGCGTTAACGCATCTGCGTGGGTTTCGGCGATCGAGTCGATTTTATACTTGGCTTTACCGGATCGCGTACAATTGCGCTGTTGGCTTGCTACGCCGGCGCAAGTACGCCGTGTCGATCGACTCGGCGATTGAGTCGTACGGCGATTTCTTTGAGTCCGACGTTGAGCAGCCTGATGAACGCGCCAGGCGATCGGACAACGTCCGACTCATACGCGCCGCGCTCGCGAAACTTCCACTGGAGTATAGGGCTCCTCTGACGCTTCGCGAGATTGAAGGGGCTAATTATGAGCAGATCGCAGAGATCCTCGACATTCCGGTCGGGACGGTTCGCAGCCGTCTCCACCGAGCTCGAGCGGCTTTGCGAGAAGAGCTTGAGCGCGCGGGCTTGAATGTCTGACGCGCACACGGTATAAAATCGACGTTACCCTGCAGCTCGAGCGAGTCAATGTACCGCTCGGAACGCCCCGTGCCGCGAGGCTTCGGGAAAACGATCGAGGACGTCGATTATCATGGAAAACTTTAATTGGGACGAGCTCGTCGACGCGTATGTCGACGGCGAGCTTTCGGAGGCGGAACGCCTTGCGCTCGAGTCTCGGATGGAGATCGACGCAACTCTTCGCGAACAGAAAGAGTGGGCGTTAACGCTCCGTGAACGTATCGCTTCTCTAAAAGCGCCAATTCCTGAAAGTTTCGCCGAACGCTTTCAGGCGGAGCTTATGAGGAGCGACGCCTGGCGCGCCATATTTGCGGCGGACGACGTTAAGCCGATCGTTGCGGATAGAGCGCGTCAGGACCAACATCAGGCGCGTTGGCGCCGCGGCGTTTCCGTTGCGGTAGCCGCATGCGCAATCTCGGTAGTCGCCATACTTTCCGTTGGGGCGCTCCATAGCCTGCGCGTAAAAGGTCGCGTAGGCGGCGTGGAGACGGAGGTAGCCGTCGCGGTGGACGGCCAAAAGGCGCAAGGGATTGCAGACGCGCCGGACACGTCGCCGGTTCGACCCCCGGTGCACATCTTGACTCCGTCTCCGGAGTATCATCCGACAGAGTCTGTTGCTCCAAAACTGACGCAAAGGGTTATCTTTGCCGACGTTTCAACGCTTCAGAAGAAGACTTCGGAATTTGAGCGGTTTTGTGGAAAAACGCTCGGGGTCGACTTTTCGAAGTTCGGAGACGATCGCGAATTTGCGCTCCAAGGCGTAACGCCCGCGCAGTGGCGCGAGATCGCGAACTGGCTTGAGAGGGAATCGATTTCATTTGAGAAGTCGGAGACGCTCGAGAGCTGGTTGAAAGACGATGGAACAAGACCGATGAAGACAATCCGCGTTACTTTTGCCGTCGCGGAAACGCCGGCGGACGAGTGACCGCGCCCTGTGAGCCTTAGGGCTCGGGATACGCAGAGTGCGGAAACGCGGTTTGTGCGCAACATCGCGCTAGATCGGCGGTAAATCTCCCCAAAAAAGGAAAAAAAATGTGGAGAACGCTTGATAAAAGCGCCCCGGTCGTGTATCCTGATATTCTAACGAGTTGTTTGACTCGTTGATTTGTAAGAGCGTCGTTTTATGACGCGCGCCCGTTCATTCTGGCGCCGAACGACGCGGATTATTTTGGAATCATAATACCCAAGGGCAAGGTCATCCGTAGCGCAGGTTTGCGATTCGCCAAAAGACGGTCGTTTCTGCGTTGCTCTGTTCTGCAAAGGAAAAGAGAAATGAAAAAAACGTCCAAAGCAGGTTTTACCCTTATCGAACTGCTGGTTGTGATCTCGATCATCGGCATGCTCGCGGGGCTCATGCTTCCCGCGGTTCAGTCCGCACGTGAACAAGGGCGCCGCGCGACGTGTATCAACAACCAGAGGAACATTGCTCTCGCGCTCGTCCAATGCGAGCAGACTAAAGGTTCGTTCCCGCAGTGGCGCACCAGCGTTACGTACGACGCGGTCGGCGGTAACTCGATCACGATCAGCTGGATCCCACAGATCTTCCCCTTCGTCGAGCAGCAGCAGATCTATGATCTCATTCAGACCGAAGGCTACGTGCCTGGCGAAAGCGACGTGACTCTTGAAACGTTCTTCTGCAAGAGCGCAGGGACCCCCGATACGAACATGAACAGCTACGTTATCAACTGCGGCGCTGTCGACGGTTATCCGTACCAGCCCGACGGAGTTGATTACTACGTGACGCATGACCGTACCAAGAACTATGGTATGGCGACGGACGGTCTTTATCGCGGCGCGAAGCTCTCGATGAACGACGTTAAAGACGGCACCACCAACACTGTTCTCCTTTCTGAGAACCTCCAGGCGGGTACGATCTGGAGCTCTGAGGAATTCCAGGTTGGCTTCTGCGAAAACGCGCTTGATCCCGATAACTATGACAATGACGGTTACAACCAGGGCTACGTTTATCAGCCAAGCGGCGAGCTTTCCGTTGACGCTCGCGGTTTGATCGAAAGCGTTGTCGCGCCGTTGCCGCTGAGAATCAACACCTATCGCGACCTGGTCACCGGGTATGAGATTGCCAACGCCTACACCGGCGAACAGAACCTCAACTACTGGAACTGGGCTCGTCCGTCCTCCTCGCACCCCGGCGTTGTTGTTGCCGCGATGGTCGACGGTTCGACTCGCGTCGTGAGCGAGTCGGTCAATCACGAAGTCTGGACCAAGGCCCTGGCTCCGAACGACAAGGGAACGATCTGGTACGCTACCAAGTTCACCAGCAGGACGCTCGACATTTCCCAGCTTAACCCGTGATAAAGCCTTTGACCCCTGCTTGATCGCTACGGCGAGCTTTTATCAGGGTGACCGCCCAAGGACGGACCAACGCGACAGCGTCGGTCCGTCCCTTTTTCTTCAGATAAGATAAACAACGTTGCGGGAGACGACGGATAATCGTTGTCGCAACGTTTCTTTTATTTTTCTTTGTCGGAGACGCCGCTATTTAAAAAGCGTCGGATCGAAAACGGCGTTGCGTTTTCAATCCGACGCTTAACTCTACTTATCTCTCAACGCGTCTTATAGAAAACAGAGAAGGGGCCCTTCTTCCGTTCACCGCGCGCGCGTTTTCCGCGACCTCTCTGTCGCGAGCCGCTCACGCAGCCCAGAAACCTCCTGGGAGGAAGAGCGCGTCGACCATTTCAGACCATTGACCGAGGTCAAGGACCCAATCGAGGACGTTATAGCGATATCGGAGCTGTTGCGCGAGACGGTACGTCTTGTGCAGGCGTTCGCGTTCGATTCCTATTTCCTCGGGGATCGAAGGGGCGCCGGCCTTATGGATGATCTGCTGGATTTCCGCCGCGGGCATGAGCTGAGCCGCGAGCTGCGGCTTGAGGTCGTTCCAATGATCGCGAAAGAGCGCAAGACGACGCTTGAGTTCAGTCGGTTCGACATACTTTTTCTTACATTCGCGCCGGACCGTCTCGGAGAGGCCTGAGGTTCCGAAGTGGTCTTCAAGCTCTTGCTCGATTGCCTCCCACGAGCGGAATTTCTCAGGGATTTGTTCAATCGCGGCGTCGAAAGTCGCTTCCGACCAGTTTGCAAGGATCCGCTCATAAAGCGCCGAGGTCGAGATCGTGCCGATTCCAACTTTGAACCCGTGCGACGGAGCCTCGCCTTGGTACGTATGCCCCTGGTTGTCCCAGAGATGGCTGAACTGATGCTCCGCGCCGGACGCCGTGCGCGACGTCCTCGCCTTTTGCATCGCGAGTCCGCTCATGATGAGTCCTTCCGTGAGGAACGCAAGCGCTTTGCGGTCGCCCGTGGCGACCCCCTCCGGGTCGGCGACCCAGTCGCGAAGCGAATCGTGGACCATGCGCCAGGCGGTATGGTCGATTGGTTCTGTTCCTAGCAGGTCGGCGACGATCCAGTCGGCGCCCGCCGGAATTTTTGCGATGAGGTCAGCGAATCCCGCCGCGTTCATCTTCAGGGGCGCCGCGCAGACGACGTCCATATCGATCAGAATTCCGCAAGGAGCGGGGCAACTGAAGGTCTGCTTGCATTCGTTGTATTCGATCGAGGCGCCATAGGAGGCGTATCCGTCCATCGAGGCGGCGGTACCGCAGACCATATAGGGACGTTTGACGAGGGACGCGGCATATTTAGCTAGGTCGTTCACGGTTCCCGACCCCACGGCGACGGGGATAGCGTCGGTCGCCGCGAGCGTTGGTTTGAGCATGTCGACGTGGCGCATCTCGGCATGCATGCCTTCTTCGTCATAGATAAAGGGCTCATCGACTTTGATTCCAGAGCTCGCGAGCGCCTCGGAGACGCTTTTGCCGGCGACCTCGAAGGTCGTTTTGTCTGCGACAATGATCGCCTTGTCGTTAGAGAAGAGCTTCTTAAAGAGGTCGCCCGTTGAGTTGATCGTTTTATCGCCGATGACGACCGCCTTCGTTTCATTGCAATACGCGAGCGCTTTATCGAGTCGCGCCGCAGTTTCGTCGTAAAAGTTTCCCATATATCCACCGTTATGAAAGGGTCTCCGGTTCAATGAGAGATGCGAAACGCGAAACGCTGCGAGCGGGCGACAACGCGTTTCGCATATGAATTGAGCGCCGTTCGACGTCCATGAGCGCAGCGGCCGAAAATAAGACGAACCACACAGGAGCGCTGGGACGAACTTCCCATAATTTTACAGCTCACTGGCGGTTCGCGCAAGAATTTGCAGCTAAGGCCGCTTCTATCAGCGTGGATTCTGTCTCAGCCCATTGGCCACCGCCTGACGATACTCGTCTGGCGAGAGCTCGACGACCTGAGCGCCCGCGCGCCGAGCCGCCTCAAGTTTTTCCTCCGCGCTTAGCTGCGCTCGCCCGGCCTGACCCTGACGCGGAACGTGCGTCTGGGCAGGGAGCTGGTATTGCTGCTGATTCTGCGGCGCAACTGGCGCCGATTGCGCATAGTCCGGAGGACTGGGAATTCCGCTCGATTGCGGAAGAGCGGCCGCGATTCCCGGACGCACAGATTCAGGGTCCATCGCGACGTATGCGGACTCGGGGACCATGTAGTCTCCGAACCCACCGGTAGCGATGGGCTCTGGCATATAACCGGACGTTGCGAACTCGGCGTCGTCCCAGTCGTCGGGATCATAGACCTTGATGGGCTCATAGAACGCGAGCGAATTCTGGTCGATGAAATCATAACCTTCAAAGAGCGCGTCGGCGACTCGTTGGGCTTGAATCCATCGTTCTTCGCGTTTTTTAGCGGCGTTAGCGAGGTCCTCGGCCGTCACTCTGCGCTTAACGCCCTGAGTGACGCGCACGGCAATCTCGTCGGGACGACTCTGGTCGACGTCATCGGAGGTTTCGATGGATCCGGGTCGGAACGGGGTTACGTCCCGCTGATTGCGCGAGGCAGCCGTTGTGACGAAAAGACCGGGATTGCCGTTCCCGATGTGGACGGTCGCCTTGATCGGCGCCCTCTTTTTTCCAGTGTTCGTCGTCGATGGCGCCGGAGTTTTAGCGGATTCGCTGGAAGGCTCCGAGGACGTCTCCACAGTGGGAGGCAATTCGGTCGCGACGACTCCGCTTGCTTCGGGGACGACCTCGACGTCTTCGGGCTCGTCAGACGCAAGAGCCTGTATCTCGACGGACTTTGGAACGTCTGGACTAACGGAGGCGTAGCGCGCGGGGATCTTGGCGACGTATCCTACGAACTCGAACTTGGAATCATGATCGGCCGTTACGAGCAGATCGGCTGTATGTCGAACGAGTTTTCTAGCGTCGTCGGCGGCGCGTTCAACCTCTTCAAGGGCGTCGAGTTGAACGAGCGCGAGATTAAAAGCCTCCTCCGGCGTAGTCGTGTGCGAGAAAGACGGCGCCTGAACCTGCGGCTGATAGCGCTGGAATTGCGGCTCTTCGCCAAAGGACTGCGGATTATAGCCCTCGAATTGATACTGCGGGACTTGGGACTGCGGAACCTGTTGACGCATTGGCTCAACGTAGGGTTGAATCGGAACATCGGGCGCCGGAGCGTACGACTCGGAGGGGTATCCGGACGTCGCGAAATCGGCGTCGTCCCAGTCGTCTTCGTCGTCGAAATTAGGGATCGCGTAATTCGGCATGGGGCCCTGGACTGGTTCGTTTCCCAAGGACTGAAGCGGCTGTTGCGCAGCGGCAGAATTGAGGTCGAGGACGGGCCCTTGTACCGCGGGCGGCGTTTCAGGAGGAGTTACAACGGGCGCAACCTCTGAATACCGGATCGGAGCCTGCGGCTCGGCCACAGACGGTCCGAGCTCGCCGCCGGCATTTGATTCTGTGATCGGAGCGTGCGGCGCGGGCATAGGGACGGTTGGCGCGAGAGTCGGCTCAGCGGTCGCAGGAACGGACGCAACGTTTTGGGGCGCTGCGGTCTGTTGGGGCTGCGCGACGGGCGCGGTCGTCTCCACAGGAGCCATAGCGACTTGAATCGGCTGCTCGGACTGCGGGGCGACTTGATTGGAAGCCGTCGCGTTTCCAGTTTGAGGACCGCCGGGGACTTCACGAGTATACTGCTGCGCAACAGGCATGGTTTGCTGTGGCGTCACCGGAGCGATTTGTTGCTGCGCAACGGGCATGGTTTGCTGTGGCGTCACCGGAGCGATTTGTTGCTGCGCAACGGGCATGGTTTGCTGTAGCGCGACCGGAGCGGTTTGCTGCTGCGCGACAGGCATGGTTTGCTGTGGCGCGACCGGAGCGGTTTGTTGCTGCGCGACAGGCATGGTTTGCTGTGGCGCGACCGGAGCGGTTTGCGGGGCGCCGGGCGCGGCAGGTAAGGGTGCGTTGACCCCGACGTTTGCGTGTTGCGCCGTCCCCACGTTGTTGAGAGCTTGGGCGTAGGTCGCGTTCTGCGCGTTGGCGAGCATCTGCTCTTTATGCGGGAAATTCGGGATCGGCTTGGCTTCTTGAGCGGCGATCTGGATCGTTTGGGCTTCCATCTGCGCGGCAAGCTCCAGCTCGCCGACCTCATAATATTTGTCAGTAAGGAGCGTATACGCCTCGAGCGCGCCGAGCGCCGTTGTAAGAGGCTGGAGCGCGTAGGCGCGATTCGAGCCTTCTAGGAGAGTTAATCCGTAATATCGTTGCGCTTCAGGATAATTTGGCGAGCGTTGCAAAAGGATTGTAAACTGCTGATCCGCCGTCTGATAATCTTGGCTTTCATAGCAGACTTTCGCGTAGGCGAAAAGGAATTCGTCGCTTAATGGCGAGAACTGCAACGCCTGAATGTACTCGTCCTTCGCTTCAGAATAGAACGTCTTTTTATTGGCGACATATCCGATGCGATAGTGAATTAGACCGAGTAATTCAGGCGACGCGTTTGAGAGATCGGCGATAGCGAGGTATTTCTTGTAAAGCCGCGCAGAATCGTGGTACCGCTTTTGCTCAAAATAGGAGTCCGCCTGCATAAGAAGACGTTCCGGCGACTCGTCGCGCCTTCCCCCCACGCCATACTGGTTCTGGAGCTTGCGCAGCGGGTCCGTTTGATCGGGCGCCGGAGGTGGAGCGTTAGGATCGGGAAGTTGCGAAACGTCAGTGCAGAGCTCTCCCGGTTTGACGTAACCTGCTGTAGGCGATTTAAACGACGAACACCCGATGATAGCGGCGGTTCCAAGCAAAACGAGCGCGAATAGCTTCGTTTCGTTAAATGTCGTTTTCATCTTTCGGTAGCTCCCGCCAGACGAGTGGCATAATCTAAAGGAAGACGCGGAACGTAAAAAACGCGTCATATCATACTGACCGTATCGACTTTGGGGAAAGAAACAATTAGAAGAAAATTGCCGAAAAATGAATTTAGATAAAAAATACCGGTTAGAACGAGAATAACATGCGTATCAGGAATAAGGGCAGCGGTAACGACGGAGAACGAAGAAGGACGGCTTACGGATCAGCCTTGAGCGGACGTCGCAGGAGGGCTTCGCCTCAAAACTCGTCGATTAACGAACGCCGACGCGTTGCGTCTGCGACTATCCGCTGAACGCCGTCCTCTTACTTCTTCGGTTTCGATTTGTTGACAAAGGCGTCCCCGCAGATTGAGCGGAGTTCGTCGTCGAGGTCCGAGTCGAGCGCGTCGAGATCAAGCTTAACTTTCTTGGGCGGCGGAAGCGGCTCGAGTTCAGGCTTGGCTGGCGTCTTCAGGACGTCGAGGACGTCCTCGCCGCCGAAGTCAATCGTCGCAAGAGGTTCATATTTAGGTCCTCGACGGTCGAGCTCGCTGCAATAGAGAGTTATGGACTCGACGGAGTTGGTCCCGAAATAGACCTGATCGAGCTTTCCGAGCTTTTCGGCAAGAGTCGCGACTTCTTCATGATTAATGCTTCCGACGTTGCGATCGCGTTTTCGAGCGCGTCCTATCGTGAGATGAGGGCTAAACTTGCGACCTTCTCTGGGATAACCGATCTTCTCGAGTTCATCTTCGATTTTTTCAGCAAGGGCGCTCACTTCCGCGGTTCCGTCCGTTATGCCAATCCAGAGCGTCCGAGGATTAGACATGTCAGGAAAAGCGCCGCAACCTTCGAGCGTCAGGTCGAAGGGCTCGACGTCCTTGCACGCGCGTTCAAGCGCGTTGACGATATCGCGGATATCGCTCGTCGGCACGTTCGTGCCAAGAAACTTGAGCGTGATATGGAAATTGGCGTCGTCGACCCATTTGACGTCAGGGAACGCCCTTTGAAGGGGTCTGAGCGCCTTTCGCGTCATCTGGCGAATTCCTGAGAAAATATCGATTGCGACAAAAGCGCGCATAACTGATCTCATGACGTAATCTCCTTCTTCTTCACAGCGCGCCGTTGACTCTAGAATCGACGGCGCATTGACAAACAACCACGAACGAGACAGACCTTCGTTTAACAGACGCCGGTCTGCTGAGGACAGCCGCTACCCCTTTACGGTAAGGTGGAAATTGTCGCGGTGAACAATTTCTTCGTAAATATCGCGAGTACGGTCAAGAGCCTTGGCGAGCTCGGCGGAGCGTTTGCGACAAATGAGTTTTGCTTCCGCGCTCGAATAGTTGACCAGTCCTCGCGCGACCTCGCGATCTCGCGCGTCGACGATTTGCACAACGTCGCCCTTGCGGTAAATCCCAAGCGTTTTCACTACGCCGATCGGCAGCAAACTCTTGCCGCGGCGCACGATCGCGTCGACGGCGCCGTCGTCAATAACGAGCGTTCCGCTTGGCTCAGCGCACTGGAACCATCTCTTGCGCGCCGAAAGACGATGATTGGGATAGAAGATCGTGCCAACTTCTTCCCAATTGAAAATCTTTGTAAGGATCTCTTGGTCGTCGCCGTTGGCGATGATGAGCGAACCACCTGCGCTCGTCACCGTTCGCGCCGCCTTAAGCTTACTCGTCATGCCGCCCTTGCTGCGTTGCGACTTTTTCTGGGCTACCATATCCATCAAGGACGGGGTCCAATCGCTCACGACGCGAACCATCTTGGAGTTGGGCCGGGCCGGATCTCCGTCGTAGAGGCCGTCGACGTCCGTTAATAGGATGACGAGCGGTTCCTGGAAAAGGTTCGCGACAATCGACGCGAGTCGGTCGTTATCGCCAAAGGAGAGACTCAGTTCCGCAGAGCTTACCGCGTCGTTCTCGTTCACGATCGGCACCGCGCCATATTTTAAGATCGCGCTGAAAGCGTTGCGCGCGTTGATGTATCGCGTTCGATTTTGAAGGTCGCCCGCCGTGAGGAGCACCTGCGCGGCGAGAACTCCGTGTTTTGCGAACTCTTCCTCGTAATTTTGGATCAACATGCTTTGCCCGATCGCGGCGCACGCTTGAAGTTGAGGGTTGAACTTCGGACGCGCGTCAAGGGTCAGGCGCCCCATACCGGCGGATACGGCGCCGGAGCTCACGAGGATTACGGTTTTCCCAAGGCTGCGAATAGCGCAGAGTTCGTCGACGAGTCTCCGGATTCTCTCGCGGTTAAGGAGACCGTCGCGCGTCGTAAGAACGTTGGTGCCGACCTTAACGACAACGTTTCTGGTGGTCTGAACTATTTCCTGTCTACTTAAACTAATCATTTGGATTTACTATTATATCGCCGCGTCTGCGAAGACGTTTCCTTTTTCGCAGCGAATTGGTTATTTGAGAGGCTCGTCCAAGTCGACGTCATGATATTTTCGGCGGGTTGCCGATTTCTGTCAATATTAAAAGAATGCGCTCTCGGTCAATTTGGTTATTTCTGGCGACCTTCCCGCATTCTAATTTTCCGCTTATCTCTTTTCTATTTTGAAAAGAGCGCTAAAATAGCCGCGACAATAGTTAAGAACGGGTCCGTTGTCGTTTACGCAAAGACGGTTGCGTCCCCTTGGCGGTCCCTGAGGAGCGAGATATGTTAATTTGGCCGGCGATCGATATTCGCCACGGACGGTGCGTGCGTTTGCGCCAGGGCGATTACGTTCAGGAAACGGTCTACGGGACCTCCCCGGCCGCGATGGCGGAGTATTGGCGCGAAAAGGGCGCGAAACGACTCCATCTCGTCGACCTTGACGGCGCTAAAGACGGGACTACGGCGAATTTTGAGTCTGTGCGCGAGCTCGTCGAGAAGGTAGCGCCTCACGGGGTCGAGTGCGAGCTCGGCGGCGGCGTCCGCTCCGAAGAGACAATCAAAATGCTTCTGGACCTTGGGCTTACGAGACTTGTCGTCGGCACGCTCGCGCTTAAAAAGCCCGAATGGTTCGAGGAAATGTGCCTCAAGTATCCCAATAAGCTTGTCTTGGGGATCGACGCGCGCGAAGGAATGGTTGCGACCGACGGTTGGCTTGAAACGAGCGAGACTCACGCCGTCGACCTTGCAAAGCGTTACGAGGGACTCCCGATTGCCGCGCTCGTCTATACGGACGTCGCGACCGACGGCATGATGCGCGGTCCCAACATCCCCGAATGCGTGGCGATGGCGCGCGCGACGTCGATTCCGGTCGTGGCGTCGGGGGGCGTTGCGAAAATTGACGACGTGCGCAACCTTGCCGAGGCGGGATTGCACGCGTGCATTATTGGCAAAGCGCTCTATGAGAAAACAATTACGCTTGAAGAAGCGATGAAGTTCGAGCAGTGAGCTTCGACGCGGCGAACCATCAGCAAAGTACATCGAGATAACGTAAGAGAATGACGAAACGCGACGATTCCGAACGTATTGTAATCACCGGCATGGGGCTGACGGCTCCCAACGGGAACAACCTGGCCGAATTTCGCCGCGCGTTGCTAAGCGGCGTAAGCGGGGTCGTTCCGTATGAGATTCGTTACTTCGGTAAGACGTTTGCGGGCATATGCGACTGCGACGTTTCGCGATACCGCTCGCGACGCGAGATTCGCCGCGGCACGCGCGCGGGGAGCCTTGCCGTCTACTGCGTCGGCGAGGCGATTGCCGATTCAGGCCTCGCGTGGGACGACGTGCCAAAGGATAACGTCGGCCTCTATATCGGCGTGACGGAACATGGGAACGTCGAGACGGAAAACGAAATCTATAACATCAAGCAGTATGATTACAACTGCTCGTACTGGTCGCATCATCATAATCCTCGTACAGTCGCGAACAACCCGGCGGGCGAAGTCACGCTGAGTTTTGGAATTACCGGTCCTCATTATACGATCGGCGCGGCGTGCGCTGCAGGGAACGCAGGAATCATCCAGGGCGCGCAACAGTTGCGGCTCGGAGAAGTTGACCTCGCGTTTGCCGGAGGAGTCTCCGAAAGCATCCATACGTTTGGGATCTTCGCGGCGTTCAATGCTCAGAGCGCGCTCGCGAGGAACGACGATCCGACAAAAGCGTCGCGTCCATTCGACTTGGATCGCAACGGAATCGTCGTCGCCGAAGGGGGGTGCGTCTATGTTTTGGAGCGTCTTTCCGACGCGAAGAAGCGCGGCGCGAAGATCTATGGAGAACTTCTCGGCTACGGAATAAATTCCGACGCGACCGATTTTGTCCTGCCTAACGCGGAGCGCCAGGCTCAATGCATGCGCAAAGCGCTCACGAGCGCGGAACTCGGGCCGGAGGAGATCGATATCGTTAACACTCACGCGACGGCGACGCCTATGGGCGACTCGCTTGAAATTCAAGCGCTCCGCGAAGTGTTCGCCGATTCAAAGAAAACGTATATCAACAACACGAAGAGTTTTATCGGTCATGCAATGGGCGCGGCGGGCGTTCTTGAACTTGCGGGGAACCTTCCCGCGTTCGACGACGGAGTCGTGCATCCGACGATCAACGTTGACCGTCTCGATCCCGATTGCGAGATCCGCAATCTCGTGATCAATGAACCGCGCGAGACGGAGGCGGTGAACGTGATTTTGAACAACTCGTTCGGAATGTTGGGAATTAACGCAGTAACGATTGTGGGTAAATATAGGGGCGACTGAGAAGCCCTTGAGAAAATAACGGCGGCGACGCCGCGCCTTATTGGCAAAGATTGTAAACGTCGCGCCGGAAGGAATTACGACAAAAGGAGTCAATCTATGGTCACCAGTGCTGACGACGTCAGAAAAACAATTATTGAGATTTTGGCCGATCTCTGCGATGACTTCGACTTTGACACGCTTGACGACACGGCGCCGTTCCGCGATCAACTTGATCTTGACAGCATGGATATGCTCGACGTCGTGCTCGGACTTCGTAAGCATTACATACTGGATATTCCAGAATCCGATTACCCCCAACTTCAGACGATGGAATCCTCCATCCAATACATCCTGGACGAGCTTGCTAAGCAAGAAAAGTGAGAAACGACGCTTGTCGTCGGCGAATCATGAAATTCTCAAGTACTGATACACGAATCATTTGCGATTTTACTTTTGGGACGCGCGCTTGGCTCGCCCTTGCGCGCCGTCGAGAGGACGGCGTTCTGGTCTGACTTCAAGGTCAGACGTAAAAAGGGCCTCGAACCGCGCGAGCTCGAACGAGACGACGCGTGCGTTCGACGGCGGACTCAACGTAACTTCTGGACATAACGAAAGTAATATAGCAAGGGATGTATCATGGCCGACAACAATACTGACGTTAATAATGACGTTAATGAGCCTATTCGCAACATTCTGATCTTTGACACGACGCTGCGCGACGGCGAACAGTCTCCGGGCGCGAGCATGAACCTGGAAGAGAAACTCAAGGTTGCGCAGGCGCTCGTCGATATGAACGTTGACGTTATCGAAGCGGGGTTCCCGATCGCCTCGCCGGGCGACTTCGAAGCAGTTCAAGCGATCGCGCGATTTGTTAAGGGCGCGACCGTCTGCGGTCTCGCGCGTTGCATCGACGCGGACGTCGACGCGGCGTGGGACGCGCTCAAGGAAGCGGAAGATCCTCGCATCCACGTTTTCCTCGCGACGAGCTCGATTCATCGCACCTTCAAGCTCCGAATGACCCAGGAGCAAGTCATCGAGCGCGCCGTCGCCGGCGTCAAACGCGCCAAGGGATATTGCGACAACGTTGAATTTTCGCCCGAAGACGCGTGTCGAACCGAGATCGACTTCCTGTGCAAGGTTGTCGAGGCGGCGATCGACGCGGGCGCGACGACGGTTAATATTCCCGACACCGTCGGGTACACGACTCCGCCGGAGATGGCTGAGCGTATCAGGACGCTGATGAATCGCGTTCCGAACATCGACAAAGCGGTGGTGAGTACGCACTGCCACAACGACCTGGGAATGGCGGTCGCTAATTCGCTTGCGGCGGTCACCGCGGGCGCGGGTCAGATCGAAGTCGCGGTCAACGGACTTGGCGAGCGCGCGGGCAACTGTCCTCTCGAGGAAGTTGTTATGGCGCTGCGCACGCGTCGCGATCTCTTTCGTTGCGACACGCGGATCCTTTCGCAGCGACTCGTTCCAACGAGCCGAATCGTTTCAAAAGTCACGGGCCTGAAGGTGCCGCGCAATAAGGCGATCGTCGGTCGCAACGCGTTCGCGCACGAGTCGGGAGTGCACCAGGACGGCGTTCTAAAGGAACGCTCGACGTACGAGATCATGACGCCCGAGAGCGTCGGATTCGTCAAGAACGACCTCGTGCTCGGTAAGCATAGCGGTAAGGCGGCGCTCGCCGACCGCGTCAAGTCGCTGGGCTTTGACCTGACTCAGGAGCAGCTCGTCGCGACGTTTGAGGATTTCAAGCGCCTCGCCGATCTCAAGAAGGATATCTTTGACGCTGATATTGTGGCGATCGTTGAGCGTCAGACGGCGCCGCAACACAGTGTGGACGGACTTCTCCCCGATTGGCAGTACGTATCGTACGAGCTCCGGACCGGTTCTTCACGTGATGAGCGCAGCTTCACGGCCGTTCTGTCGCAAGGTGGGATCGAGCGCACGGGCTACTATGACGACGGCGACGGTCCGGTCCATGCGATGTTCTGCGCGGTCCAGCAGATCGTCGGACTGCGTCTGGTGCTGGTGGAATATAAGGTCGACGCCGTTACGGGCGGTTCGGACGCTCAGGGCGAGGTCGTCGTGCGCGTCAGGGAAGCGGATTCCAACGTTGATTTTCGCGGTCACGGAACCTCTACGGACGTCCTGGAAGCGTCGCTCATCGCTCTCGTTGACGCGGTCAACAGACTCCAGCATGTGCGTTCAAAGCACGAACAGTAACGTTGCGAGTATCGGGCGTTGCGCCGAAGTTCTTGACAATTAACGCTTTGCATTAAAACTGATCGGCGCCGTTCTCATATGAGAACGACGCCGTGTCTCTTATTGGGGCGCAAAAGAGCGGCGAGGTCAAGCTCAGAAATCGCGTGAATCGTGCATTTTTACTTTTTTTCTGACTTGGGTTTTGCCGATTAAAAGATGACGTCGCGTTCGTTTTTCATCCTTCGGAACGCTTGCCGATTCGATAAAATACGAGCCCTGCGAGGTTTAGGCGTTCGCGCGACCGCCTCGCGGCGATAGCCGACGGATTTTAGACTTGAAGCTTTGATTTTTTTGCATTGGAGAGGTTCGTGCTTACCAGCAATTCGTTACAGTTTGACGCAGGTCGCGCCAGCTTGGTTGATCTCGTTCGCTATCGAGCGCAATACCAGCCGGACGACGTTGTTTTCACCTACTTGACGAACAACGGCGCAACCGAAACCAGTCTGACCTTTTCCGAATTGGATCGCCGGTGTCGTCGAGTCGCCGCGTGGCTCCAGCGCAACGATATGCGCGGCAGACGCGCGCTGCTCCTCTATCGACCTGGTCTGGAATTCATCGTCGGGTTCTATGGTTGTCTTTACGCGGGCGCGGCGGCGATTCCCGCCTATCCTCCGACGAAGAACCGCTCCATGCTGCGCATTCAATCGATCGCCGCGAATGCGGAAGCGAGCATGGCGCTCACGACGACCGAGGTCATCGAGCAAGTCAAAGGCACGATCGCCGACACGCCGCTTCTTCAGCAGATTCCATGGCTCCCGACGAACTCGATTCCCGAGGGCGTCGAGGACGACTGGGTCGACCCCCAGGTCGAGCAGAGCGAGATCGCTTTTCTCCAGTATACTTCCGGCTCGACGGGTAATCCGAAGGGCGTCATGCTCTCGCATGGCAATATGCTGAACAACTCGATGCTCATTGAGCGCGGTTTTGAGCATACTCGGTCCTCTATCGGCGTCTACTGGCTCCCGAGCTATCACGACATGGGGCTCATTGGCGGCGTGATCCAGCCCGTCTACTGCGGCTGTCCTATCTACATGATGGCGCCCCTGAGCTTCCTGACGCGTCCGCACCTATGGCTCCGTGCGATTTCTAAATATCGCGCGACGACAAGCGGCGGTCCAAACTTTTCCTACGACCTCTGCGTCAGAATGGTCAAAGAAGAAAAGATCGAAGGAATCGACCTCAGTTCCTGGAAGGTCGCTTTCAATGGCGCCGAGCCGGTCCAGGCGGAGACGCTCGAGCGTTTCGCCGCTAAATTCGAGCCGTACGGTTTTAAATACGAATCTTTCTATCCGTGTTTCGGGCTCGCCGAAGGCACCCTTATCGTTTCTGGCGGTCTGCGCGATAAACCGCCGGTGATTCGCACGGTCGACTCCGACGCGCTTGGCGCCGGTCGCGCCGTCGAAGTCATGCCCGATTCGCCTCGCGCGCGACGGATCGTCTCGAGCGGTCGTATGATCTTCGGTCAGCGAATCGTGATTGTCGATACGGAAACGCTCCGCGAATGCCCCGACGGCCACGTCGGCGAGATTTGGACCGCGAGTCCGAGCGTCGCGCTAGGATACTGGCGGAACGAAGAAGAGACGAAACAGAATTTCCACGCACGCCTCGCCGACAAGCCCGACGAAGGTCCGTTCCTGCGCACCGGGGACCTCGGGTTCATGGAAAATGGCGAACTCTTCGTCACCGGACGTATCAAGGACGTCATGATTATCCGTGGCGTCAACGTTTATCCGCAGGATATCGAGCTCACGGCGCAGCGCGTCTCGCCGCTCCTCGTGCAGAATAGCGGCGGCGCGTTTCTCATCGGAGAGGAGAATGACGAAAAACTCGTCCTCGTTCAGGAAGTCGAGCGGAAATTCCAACCTGAACAGGACGCGCCTCCGATTTTCAGCGAGATCCGTAAACGCATTGCGCTTGAGCACGAGCTTCCGATCAGCGCGATCGTCCTGATCAGGAAGGGTTCCCTTCCGAAGACGTCGAGCGGCAAGGTTCAGCGTCATGCGTGCCGAGAGTATTTCATCGCTAACGAGCTCAAGGCGGTTGCGAAATGGAGCGTTGAGGACGAGGCACTTGCCGCCGCGGCTGAAAGCGCGCAGAAAACGACCGGTTACCTCGATGAAGACAACCCCCTCTACGCGTCGGCAGAGGGTTCGGCGGTCGACGAGAAGAACGCCGCTCTGAAGCAGGCGAAAGAGGACTTCTCCACCATCTTTACCGTCGTCGAAAAGAAGCCGGTCGAGAGCAGGCCAGAGAGCGCGCCTAAGGCGCCGATTCCGGCAGCTGGGCTCACTTTTTCCTACGAAGAGACGGTTCGCGTCGTTCTTGAGGAGGTTTACCGCGTCGCTAAAGAGCGCGCTCGTAATCTCACGCTTGATACGGACATTCCGTCCCTTGGGCTCGATTCGCTCGAACGGATGGAGATTCTCGCGGCGATCGAAGACCGGTTTGGCGGCCAGTTTCCAGAAGACGTTCTTCCGCACCTTGCGACGGCCCGCGAGCTTGTCGACGGCGTTCACAAGTATCTCGCCGTCGGTCACGGTCGCGCGGTGGGAACAAAGCGCTATGAGATCGACGAGACCTGCTACGATTTTGCAAAGTTCCCAGAATATGTGGAGACCCATCAGCGGTTCGAGATGGCCAAGAGCCTTGGCATGAACCATTTCTTCGAACCGCATGAAGGAACGGCGGGCGATACGATCCGAATCGGCGGCAAGGATTACATTAACTTCTCTACGTACAACTACATTGGAACGTCTGGCGATCCGCGCGTGACGAAGGCGGCTCAAGATGCGGTCGCGCAATATGGCACGACGGCGGGCGCAAGTCGAATCGTCGCGGGCGAGATTCCGCTTCATCGCGAGCTCGAGAACGAGATCACGAACTTCCTGGGGACGGAGGACACCATTGTCCTCGTGAGCGGTCACCAAACGAACGAGAGCGTCATCGGACACCTGATGGGCTCAGAAGACCTCATTCTGCACGACTCGCTCGCGCATAACTCCATTGTCCAGGGCTGCATCCTCTCAGGCGCGCGTCGTCGACCTTTCCCGCACGGGGACTGGCAGGCGCTCGATAAGATTCTTTCGGACCAGCGCACAAAATATCGACGCGTCTTGGTTGTGCTCGAGGGCGTCTACAGCATGGACGGGGATTATCCTGATCTTCCGGAGTTCATCAACGTCCGCAACAAGTATAAGACGTTGCTGATGGTCGACGAAGCGCATTCGATCGGCGTACTCGGTAAGACGGGTCGCGGGATCGGGGAGCATTTCAACATCGACCGCAAGGACGTCGATATCTGGATGTGCACCCTAAGTAAGACGTTTGCGAGTTGCGGCGGCTACATTTCTGGTCGTAAGGAACTTGTGGAATACCTCAAGTACACGGCGCCGGCCTTTATGTTCAGCGTCGGGATGCCGCCGGCTCAGGCCGGGGCGGCGCTCGCTGCGTTACGCGTCCTGCAAGACGAGCCGGAACGCGCTGAAAAGCTCCGCCAGAATAGCGCGTATTTTAGGAAGCTCGCTCAAGAGCACGGCATGAACGTCGGACTCGCCAACGATACCGGCGTCGTTCCGGTGATTATCGGTCGCTCGATTAAGACGCTTGCCGCGTCGCATCAGCTCTTTTTACGTGGAATCAACGCGCATCCGATTCTTCGTCCAGCGGTCGAAGAGAGCCAGGCGCGGATCCGATTCTTCCTTACATCGATGCATTCGTTCGAGCAGATCAAGACGACGCTCGACACTCTCGCCGTCATTTTGAAAGAACTTGACGCGTTGAGCTAGCGCGTGGCAGCCAGTTGTCGGCGTTGAGAGGCTCGACGCCGACGTTTCTGCAACTCATCTTTGCCTCTAGTCTAGCGCTGCGACGTCGAGTTAGGCTAGAGGCTCGCGAGGGTCGACGTACGGCGCGTATCCCTTTTGGTTGCGCGCCTTTTTTGCGCCTGACAAACGCCGAATCGGTTGCGGCGGCGCGTCAACAGCTCTCTACTGGCCGTCGCGAGCCGCTTAATGAATTACGAACGCCGGTCGTTGCGTCGTTCATGACGGCGCTGCGCGCGGCTCGCGCAAGGAGGACGCGATGTATTATCCCTGGCTTGACGTACCCGTGTTGACCTCGTCGACTCTTCAGTCGATAATTGCGGTCGTCTGCGCCTTTGTCGTCTATTACGCTGTTGGCGGCGGGCTTCTGCTCGCGCTAGAAAATGGTCGCGCGGTGCGCGCCGGCGATTCGAAATATCGCGTCTATCTCAAGAGAAACGCGCATTTCTTTATCACGTTAACGATTCCGCTCGGGCTTATTTTGGCGTTCGGACGCTGGATCGTCGCCGGAATGACCGCGCCTCTTGCGACGCATGCGACGGTCAACATTTTTGTCTTTGCCTGGGCGATCGTGTGGTCGCTGACTCTCCTTGCTCTCTTCGCCGTCTTGGCGTTCTATTATTCCTGGGATCGGCTCAGTCCGCGCGCGAGTCGAAGGCTCGGCTGGCTCTTCGCGTTTTCCGCGTGGTTGGCGTTCGTGACAACGATCTCGATTTTGTCTTTTGCTCTGAATTCAACCAGCTTTCTGGACGACGGGGAATCGTCGAGAGATTTATTTCACGCGCTCCTGAACGTTCAGTTCTTGCCGCAGACGGTCGCGAAGACGGGCGCCGCGCTCCTCGTTGGCGCGCTCTGGTTCATCTTCCACGCCGCTGG
The DNA here is from genome assembly GCA_050949645.1 of Thermoguttaceae bacterium. Classification (GTDB taxonomy): domain Bacteria; phylum Planctomycetota; class Planctomycetia; order Pirellulales; family Thermoguttaceae; genus RUG369. The sequence goes on along the minus strand of JBMNGC010000001.1, from coordinate 1,699,272 downwards.
TAGCGAAAAGGATTTCGATCTGCGCGAGCAGGTCGTTAGACGCATGCGCCTTCCCGCCTTTCTCGGGCTCGTCATGCTGATCGCCGGTTTTGCAGGACGTCGTTTCTTCCTTGCGGAAACGAGTCGACTGACGCTTCAAGCGTCCTCCTCTGCGTTTCTGTGCATCGCGTTTTTTGTCGCGTTTCTGATCGCCATTTTTATCCTCCTTGTCATCGGACCATGTTCGCGACCGCGCGACGTCGGGGCAGGGCAGGGCGCCGCGCTGCTGATCCTTGCGTTTTTCGGGTTTGTTGCCGCCGAGATTATTGACGTCGCCGCGCGGCGACCATACGGCGTCGATCGCGTCGTCTATCGCAACCAGCTCAGTCCCGCCGACGTCGCCGATGCGCGGCAGACCGGTCTCCTTTACAAGGGAACCTGGACGACCTACGCGCTCGACGCGCTCCAGGAAGACTATCCCGACCTTAAGATTTCTGCGCAGAGATATCTCGGCGCAGAATCGATTCATCTTGAACCGCCTCTCGTCCCTGAGTCGTCTTCGGAGGAGGACTCTGCGACGACCGACGATTCGGCGCCGGAGGACGAGGACGCCGCGCCCCCGTCCGAGTCTGAAGAGGGCCTTGAGAGCGAACTTTCCGGTCAGGTTGCGGATCAACGCGTTGCCCTCGGCTATTTCTCCCAGACCGTCGCTCAGCAGCTACGCGGCGGTCAGTCCGGCTTTGTTCCGGTCTCCTCAGACCCTAACACGAACTCATTACGGACCATGGGCGCGAATCAACAGCCTCCGTCGTTGTTACAGTCCCATTCCCAGCCGCCCCCTGCGTCCCTCAACGCGCCCTCCGGGGCTCAAGGCGGATATTCGGTAAATATCGCTCCAGACCCCGCGCAGTCCCCGAGTCTTAGCGCCGGGACTCAGCGTTTGAGCGGCGTCCAGTCTGTCGCTCAACCTGAAGCGGAACGGGAAGTCTCGGCGTTCGACTACGGGACTCCCCAGCGGCAGCTCGATCAAACTCAGCCGTTGCAATCCGTCGGAACGCAACTCGTGCAGGACGCCGCGAACGTCGAGGCGTCACGGCCAACGGAAACGCTTCAGCCAACGGAGACGCCCCGGCCAACGGAGATCCCCGACGATTTTGCGCCTGTTCCGGAAGACGAGGACGCAAACGAAAACGAAAATGAAGACTCGTTCCTCGACGTCGAAGTCGCCGAGGATAAGCCTGACGAAGAAGCAGAATCGACGACTCGCTTGCGTCCCTCCGATCTCGATCTCGACGTCAATGGTCCGATCGCTCGAGGAAACGAGGAGTTACTGCAGGTCAAGCGCCGAGATCGTCTCGAGTTGGGGCGCATGGTCTTCATGTATCATTGCAACAGTTGTCACGCGGCGGAGTTTGGCGTTTCGGCGCTCGGTCCTCGCGTCGCCGGTCGCAGCGTCGACGAGCTTAAAAATTTCGCGCTGCAACTGAACTATATCAGGTTCGATATGCCGCCATGGGCCGGTACCGAGGTCGAGGCGGAACTCCTTGCGGAATATCTCGATTCCTTCGCGTCCAAGATTCCCAACGACGCTTTCCTGAAAGAGAAGCTAGAAAAAGAAGAGAGCGCCGATTCCGAAAAGAAGGCCGACGAGCCTGAAGAGACGGAGCCTCAGGAAGAGGCGACCGCGCCTGAGGACGAGGATACCTCCGCCGCTTCCTTCGAGTGAGGAATGGTCGCTCTGACGACGATGAAATACAAGCGCGTCCTTTTATTTGTTAGATATTTTTATTTCATCTCCATCGGGTAAAATAAATACCTGCACAAACTTGACTCCTAACACATCAGCGATGGTCTTCAACTCATCCAAGGTTACTGTTTCTCGTTGTAATTTTTTATTGAAATTCTGTGGAGTCTGGCCAATACGTCTAGCAAGTTCAGAAACGCTTATATTCATTTGCTCACACAGTTCTTTAATCATTTCTGCCGTAGTCATACAGCACCTCCAAGTTTACGCTAAGAACATTATAAACCATTTGGTTGATAAATACAATAGTTATTAAAATGTTATTATAATCAGCAAGCAAAAGAAAACCCACAACTCTACTGTAGAGTCATGGGCTATTTACTTCTGGTTTTCATATTTCAATTTCAATACCAGATTTAAAGGATATGACGAAGTGTTCTTCATAGACTGTAACGCTTTGGATTATCTTCCTTACAAGCTTATCATCGTACTCTAAGGTACGGAATTTGTTCTTGCGGATAAATTCAATCAACTCATTGATTCGTTCATTCTCACCACTGAGAGAGGCATCTTCTACTAAAAGGGTCTGTCGCTTGTCTCTCAGCTCGTCAATCTCATCTGCTAGATGTTCATAATCTTGACCCTTATTAGCCAACTTGATAAGTTCTTTTTGCTTTTCCTCCAGAAAGTTGTTAATCTCTGATATTTGGTATTCTGTGGTTTCTCCAATCACGGCATGAATATTTTCTTCCAGTGTTTTTATCATATTGTTGCCACCTGCAAGCAGTTTATTAATTGCAGTCATTACAGCATCATAGAGTTCATCTTCTTTTACGGTTCGGTTCTTACAGACCTCAGGACCTTGCTCGATTCTAGTCACACATCGCCAGACAAATTCTTTTCTGCCATGAATATTCCAATAGGTTCTCCTATAAATATCGCCACAATCTCCACAGAAGGTAATGGCACTTAAAGCGTATTTACTACTATAAATTCGTTTGTTCTTGCCTTCTCCTGTGTAGATATTGCTTCTTCGATGAATCTCTTCCTGCACCTGCAAAAATAACTCTTTAGGAATAATCGCCTCATGGCTATTTTCAACATAATATTGGGGAACATGCCCTTCATTTTTCACTCGTTTCTTGGTCAGAAAATCTACTGTGACAGTCTTTTGCAGAAGGGCATCTCCGATGTATTTTTCCTTTTGAAGTATTTTCTTAACTGATTCTGGTCGCCATCTTGGTTTTCCCGCTGCTGTTAAAATACCATCCTTTTCAAGGGCTCGACCAATGCCCACTAGACTCTGACCTTCAAGGTGTTCTCGGTAGATGCGTTTGATAAACTCAGCTTCTTCGGGAACAATGATTAAATTTTCATCTTCATCTTTGGTGTAGCCCATAAATCGCTTATGTCTTATCTTTTTCCCAGTGTAGTGCTTCATGAATGAGCGTATTTCTTTTCGAGCCTTCACCATATAAAGACTCGGACGAAGGGTCAATTAATACTGTTCCAGCACTGAAGGAAGTTGATAAATATTTACCTGTTTCCCTGTCATATATATCAACATCTGCATCCAAAAGTAAACAACATCCAAAAACATCTAGGTCGCTTGATAAATAAACTTCTTGAACAGTAAGCCCCATATCCTTAAGAATGTCATCAACCGGAAGAGGCATCGGTTCAACCAATGCCTGTTTACAGTATTTAGTCAGAAATTTTGTAGCATAGTCATCAAGGCGATTCTTTCCAAGAATTAGAGCACCTGATTTTTTATTGATATCGAATACATCACTTGGAGTTATCTTCCTCTTCATAATCTACCTGTTTTCCTTTTTCAATATGATCCAAAGGCAACTCTGACAATAACTTTCTTGCCTCTTTCCAGGTAGGGTAGAACTCCTCCACAAGTGAATTGAATCTATGGGTGTGATTCTTTTCTAACAAGTGTACCAGTTCATGGATAACAACATATTCAAGACATTCTATTGGTTTCTTGGCTAGCTGTAGATTAATCCATATTCTTTTTTTATCAATATTGCATGTACCCCACTTAGTTTTCATATTCTTTATTTTGTACTCATTAGCATGGAGGTTTGTTTTTGTTTCACACCTTGAAACAACCCCATCCAACACTCGTTTAAGTTCTTCTCTGTACCATTCATTGAATGCCCTCTCCCTTGATTCTTTAGTTGATCTTTCGGGAGCAGTCAATATTATCTTGTTTGGTAGTTTTGAAATTTCGTATTTGTTTCCTTCATAGACAACTTGTAGCCGATATGGCTTTCCCCACAGGAAATGGGATTCTCCTGAAACATATTCTCTCTCTGTTTGACGTGCCTGTGATAGCATCCTGTCCCTTACCTTAGTGATTTCTGGCATTTTCTTTAATACAAAGAGCCTTATCTCTTTATCAGGATAATCGCTAGGAGTACTAACTGTCACACTACCTTCTGGTGGATTTACCCTGATATATAGATTTTTAAGGTTTTTCTTTTTAATAATTTCTATTGGCAACCCACCAATTATTTCTTCATTACACATCATATTCTGCCTGCCTTTCAGCTATTTCGAAGACCGCAGCAGTTTCTTGCGTTGCTTCATCTTCGTCATAGCCATATACCAATAAATTTTCATATATAGCAGACCTTATGTTTTGTTGTTTTTGAAAATTCCTTTTCCAATCAGGACGTAATGCACTATGGACAGCACTATCAATATTTACTGCTAAAGTCTCGTCTTTATTAAAATAATCAAAGAAAGCTCTTCTAGCTTCACTAGTCTTAACGGTATCAGGATAATCCAAGCTGTCTTCAGGGTGCAAAATCGCTTGGGCCAACTCAACAACTTGCCGTAAATATTCCTCGTAACTCATAGCCTCTATCCGTCTCTGGTCGATTAGTACTTGGAGCATTTCTGATAACTTACCATAATAAACTTGGTTAGATGACATCTTCTTTACAATTTCATGCTGCAAGTTATTTTCGATGATTTCTGCTTTAGCATTTTCATTACCTGGAAGACCTTGTACCAGGGCATCTATTGGTGTTGTTGAAGTGTTTTCAAGTAACAATTCCACCAACGACATATTCCCGAGTTCACTTACAACTGTAGAATCTTCTGCACGTATGTAAGTATCAAGGACATATCGCATATCAGCCTCATATGGTTTTAAATCGATATAATCACAGCTTGCTAGTTTAACCATTTCTTTTATTTTGTTATAGCTTGAAATATCACTCCTTAGCCTGCTAACTTGCCCCTCTGAATAGCCATAATCACTCACAAGTTTATCACTGCAGTTAGCAAAAGAGCGTGTTAGAGAGGATGTAAGAGTATACAAAATATCTCTGCGCCCAGTGTTTTCATCATCTTCACTGTTTTCACCACAAAAATACTCAATATAATCCGTATCTTCCTTAGGATCATTTACATTTTCTAACAGATCTTTCAGCGATGCAATTGCACCCACCATCTCAGATTTAGCTTCGTCATAACGATTCTTGATAAGCCCCTCAACGTCTTCCTTATCAAAGCTATCGAAAGCTTCCGTAGTATAATCTGCCACCGCAAGCTGAACATTACGAAACAAGTCCATGTAATCTACGATATAGCCATAGTCCTTATCTTCGCCATCTGGTCTATTAACTCGGCAGATAGCCTGGAAAAGGTCATGATCCCTCATAGATTTATCAATATACAAATATGTCGCAGTAGGGGCATCAAATCCTGTTAAAAGTTTATCTACCACGATAAGAAGTTTCATCTTAGCAGGTTCTTTTTTGAACTGCTCTTTTACTTCCTTCTCAAATTCAGACAATTTTTTGCCCTTAAGCATACGCTCATAAATAGACTTCTTATATTCTTCTTCGCCCTCTTGACTTAAATCACTCGTAGCTGTTCTAACACTCGCGGTTGAAGGCTCAAAGGAAGTTACAACAGCACACTTGTTAAAGCCGTTGCTAGTAAAAATATCCCAGTATCTGCAAGCCTCATATATACTGTTGGCCACAAGCATGGCAGTACCACGCTCATTTTTTAGACGAGGTTTTAAGTTCATATCGAAAATGATATCGCTAGCTATTTTCTCAAGTCTTTGTTTTGAACTATATAATTTGTTGATTGATGTCCAACTTTGTTTCAGCTGTATTTTTGCTCTATCTGTAAGACCTAAAGTTTTATTATCAAACCATAAATCGACCTTGTCCTTACTAGATAAGTCTTGGTCAACATCTCTTGCTTCATAACGCAAATCAAGAACAACACCATCTTGAACACCTTCATCAAATTTATACGTATGGATGTAAGGTCCAAAAGTCTCAAGACTGGTCGCTTTATCTTTTTTAAGCAGTGGAGTACCTGTAAAACCAATAAGTAACGCTTCAGGCATCAGTACTTTAACAGCCTCATGCAATTTTCCCGAGTTAGTACGATGGCACTCATCAATAAAAGCTATAATATTTCCTTTTGCTTTAAAGTCAGCAGGGAGGTCTTTTATCAATTCTTTACGATATTGATCCACGTCGGATTGTTTACCTGCATTATGTCCGTATTTATGAATCAAAGAGCAGATAATAGAATCATCATTTTTATTCAGAATCTCTCTTAAATCAGCACTGCTTTTTGTTCTTCGTACTTTTTCATTTACATCAATAAACAGGCTTTCAATTTGGTCATCAAGCTCATCTCGGTCGGTGATGATTACCACTCGGCTATCTGCTACGTTCTCAATAATCCACTTTGTAAGCCAAACCATAATTAAGGATTTACCTGAACCTTGTGTGTTCCAGATTATGCCGCCTTCGCCTGCGAGAATCTTTTTCCTAGCTGCAATATTAGCAAAATACTGATTATGCCTTGCGACTTTTTTCACTCCTGCATCAAAAATAATAAAGTCGTGGATTAGTGAAAGAAACCTCTCTTTATGACAAAGAGAAATTACACCATCTCTCAGCTTATTTCTGTCTCTAGATTGAATACCTTTAATAGTCACAGAAAGTTCGTCCGTAGCTTTAATATCTTCCTTCCAGTTCAGGTAATACTTCTCAGGAGTTTCGATTGTTCCATACTTCAGCCCTTCAGCTTCATTACCGGCAAAGAGAAACTGCGTAGTACTAAAGAAGTTCTGAATATACTCTTTTTTTTGGTTTGTGAGATTCTGACGAATTCCCTCACCAATACTCACACATGAACGCTTTAACTCAAATATGCCAAGAGCGATGCCGTTTATATACAGCACCACATCAGGGCGTTTTCTCTCTATTTGATTAAAGCAGAGAACACTTACTTCCTCAGCAGCATAAAAATCATTGTTTTCGACATTGTTCCAGTCGATATAATGGACTGTTTGACGATTTTTATTCTCGTCTTTAACACCTTGCTTGCCATAGCGAAGTAGGGAATAGACCTCTTTATTGATTTGGTAAAGGCTATCCACTTGATTGCTCGCTTTTGAAACAAGCTCAGTTACAGCTTTGGAAATCTGGTCTTTCGTATAACCACGTTTTTCAAGATTCTTCTTCAGCAAATCTTCTCTGATAGGTTTGTTATTCTGATCCTCTAGATTTCCGAGATACGTATAACCTAGACCTCCGTCTTCCTCTTTATCTATTAACCAGTGAAGGACCTTGTTTTGCAATTTTCTTTCTAAATCAACAGACATAGCCTTTACCTCCTCATACTTTAAGACGCACACGGCCTGTTAAGAGGTCGTCCATTGCACCTTCTTTAATTTGTATCATTTTTTCTTTTTCTATTTTGAGAGATTCTATTTCTTCATCCATTGCTGTCAGAACTGAGCGATGGCTTGTTGTTCTTTGATATCTCTCGGAAGTCGTATATTTATATCTTTTATTAAAGTTTTATTGCAATCCACCACGTCCATCGTCACTGATGAAATTCTCTTAATTCAAGATACATATTTTCAATAGATAATATAAGAACTTGGATCGTTTCATCTGCTGCAATTAATGCAGCTAAAGATTGGTTTAATGCCATTGGATACGCTAGAAATGCTGCTGTCCCATGGTCTTTCCTTGTCCAGCTAGTGCGATAATACCGAATCTTTTGGTGCCATATTAGCGAGAATTGTTCAAGCCATATTTGTGATATTTATGTTGCTCTAGTAATTATTTATTGATGTATTTCTGTAGAAGCAAGCCACGTAATTACCCACCCCAGTATTTGTCTACCTAGTAGAAGGGTACCTCCTGAATGATTTCTTTTGTAGAATCTTCAATTGTTGATTCGATCCACTCACCATTAAACCCATCAAGCCTTGTCCTACCACTGACTAAGTCCTCTAAAGCCCCGTCACGGATTGCTTTTTTCTTTTCGATTAGTTTAGTTAGGTTATCGATATGCTCGTCAAAATCTGATAGTACTGAAGCGATAGCTTGTTGTTCTGGAAGAGAGGGATAAATATTTCTAATTACGTATTATTTTTCGATTAAATTATCTTGAGTCCCCGTAGATATCTGAGGATTCCATAAATTATCTCTGTCAATTTTTTAAATAATAATATACAAAATCCTAGTTCCTAAGCGGACAATTCATTTATGACAGGCTTGAGATGTAGCAATATCTTTCTTTAAAATTGCTACTTTGCCAACAGAAGCATACAGTCGCTAAGTAAAGTTAGCAGGGACAATCCATCAGCTGATGAATTTAATCCTAATTCGTTATACTTTTCCGTTTTATAAATACTTTCCGTTTGAATTAGTTATTCCTGAATACTTAACAACGGAATTTCGCCTTTTAATTTCCTCTTTTGAAGTATGGTGTTCCACCTGATCACCTTTACCATTATTTGCTAATTGAACTTTTTCCCAATCAGTAGGATAAGTTACCATGTGTATCCCATCCTTTCTAAAGCGGACTTCACCTTGGCTTTTGACTGAGCTGTCTTCTCTTCAATTTCACCTAAAGTGTGCTCATAGCGTTTGGCAATTAAGACAACTTTAGAGGCAAGAGAATTCAGCACCTGGTCAATCGCATCAATAATGTCATTTTCGAGTCTTGCCATCCACTTTTTGTCAAAGAGTAAATGCTTTACTTCATCAATTGTTAGTTCTCCATATTTAGCAAGTACTAAATCATCTAGTTCTTTTTGAGCTTCTTTAATCGCTTTATCAGCTTCTTCTTTTTCAGTTAACTTAGCTTGGTAAGAAAGAAGAGCATTATATTCCTCGACATATGTTTCAGGCATTATTGCATTGTCATTTGCTTCTTTTAATGCATTTTTAAGCTTAGCCTTTCCAAATGAACCGTTCTTATTTCTAAGCTCATATGTCTTCAGCTCACTATTGGCTTTGACGATTTTTTCCATTTCTGAAGTACTGCCTGCATCAAATAATTCAATAAGTTTTGTAATGTCATCTATTACTTCAGAAGTCTTTTTACTTTCAAGTTCTTTTATCTGTTTATTCAGATTTGCTTTAGGTATACCGTCACCTTTTTCATTCAAAGCATTTATAAGCAAACCTTCGTCACCTGATTCTTCTTCTCTCATTTCATCCAGTTCAGATTCAAGCAATGCAGATTTTTCGATTAGCTCATTAAGAGCCATTAACTCAGTTTCAAAATACTCCTGTTCAATAATGTCTCTCGAAATTAAAGCACCTTCAAAAGACTTCATTTTTGAAGTATCATCGACTTTTATTTCTTCTCCATTTTCATCTTTAGCTTTCTTTTGAGCGTATACATATTCAATCTCACGTCCCGCATCATATCCGCTCGCTTTTATTACATATACATCATCTTGCATTTTCTCATTCCAATAGTTAAGCAAGAAGTCGTACACATCGTAATTGTCTAGAAGTTTTGCCGACTCAAAATCTCTCAAAATTTCAATACCCAAGCTTCGAATTAATTCTTTTGGATTTGTATCTGTATTAATATTGAGTAATGAATCTTTTACTTTATTTTTCCACGTCTCGAATAGAGAACCGTATTCAGTTTCCTTTTCAACCTTTATATTTTCATCTTCAGAAATGACTGTTTCAATTTCATTTGGTTTTATAGCAAGATTATAGACATTATGTTCTTCATCGACACAAGTGAATATCTCTTCTCTTAACTGTGGCGATATTTTCCAGAGTCTCTCTAAAGAGTTAATATCGACTTCTGGAATACCACCCTTAAGATGAGATGCAATGTTTTGAGGTAATGTGTCATCTATTTTTTGGATATAACGAGGCACATTAAGGTTTCCTTCGTTCTCTTCTAAAATCTCCTTATAGGTAATAAAGCGAGAGTACCCCTCAACCTTTTCTTGGTGAATAAAGGTTTGCACAATTTTCTCAATATCCTGTTCACGAAGACGGTTCTTATTTCCATCTTTCTTAAACCCATCGCTCGCATCAATCATAAAGATACCTTCACGTTTATCAGCGTTTTCTTTATCGATTATGATGATACTAGCTGGGATTCCTGTACCATAAAATAAGTTTGCCGGTAGCCCAACTATACCCTTGATATATCGTTTCTCAAGAACAGCTTTTCTAATGGTTTCTTCTGAGTTTCCTCTAAAGAGAACACCGTGTGGCAGAATAATCCCTGCCTTACCATTGCTATCCAATGCTTTTAGAACATGTAGAAACCAAGCGTAGTCACCATTCTTTTCTGGTGGAATGCCATAACCATCAAACCGCTTATATTTGTCTTCAGATGGTTTAATTCCATCAGTCCAGTCTTTATCAGAAAATGGTGGATTCATGACAATAAAATCGAATTTTCTAAGTCCACCAAAATCATCAGTATATTGTGGATTGGCTAATGTATTTCCGCTTTTAATTTCACCTGTACCTTTGTTATGTAAGATGAAGTTCATCTTTGCTAAACCAGCAGTATCAGGATATTTTTCTTGTCCAAATATTGTGACTATGGAATCGCCATTATCATCAGTCGGCGCTTCATCTGCTGCACGAATAAGTAAAGATCCACTACCCGCCGCAGGATCATGGAGAGTCCATTTCTTTCCTGTCTCTTGTTTAATATCGCCAATACCAATAAGTCTAGCAATAATACGTGATACCTCACTAGGTGTATAAAACTGTCCCTTACTCTTACCAGACTCTTGAGCGAATTTCATCATAAAGTATTCATATGCATCTCCAATGATGTCATCGCCACTAGCTCTGTTGCTTTTAAAGTCGATCGCAGGATTTTGGAAAATAGCAATAAGACCAGAAACTTTATCAACTAGTTCTTTACCAGAACCTAGTTCATCCGGATTATTAAAGCTTACATCAGGAAGCGCACCTACTAGCTTATTATCTTCTAGAAACTTTTGAAGAATTACATCTACTCTTTCGCCAACATCCGGCTTACCTTTTGCAGCAATCAAGTCATCAAATGAGGCACCTTCATTTACTGTAAATTCAGCAAAACGTTGCCCTTTATATCGGTCTGATACATACTTGAAGAATAACAATACAAGCACATAATCTTTATACCTTGAAGGTTCTACTCCACCTCTTAATTTATTACAAGCATCCCATAATAGGGAATACAATTCTGATTTTTTTACAGCCATAGCCCTCTTTTATCTCCATTCTAATAAGTTATTCTTTAAAACATACGCTATCATTTGGGGCGCGCTTTTTCGTCTCATAGCGCCCGCAATTCATCGGCGATCGTCAGAGGAGACGACGTCGCCGATCGGATCGCGACCGGGGTAATTCACGAGCGTGTAAACGTTGCGATTCGCGTCGATCTTGACCGTTTTGGTCAGCGACGCGCCATGTCCGTATTTATGAATCAAAGAGCAGATAATAGAATCATCATTTTTATTCAGAATCTCTCTTAAATCAGCACTGCTTTTTGTTCTTCGTACTTTTTCATTTACATCAATAAACAGGCTTTCAATTTGGTCATCAAGCTCATCTCGGTCGGTGATGATTACCACTCTGCTATCTGCTACATTCTCAATAATCCACTTTGTAAGCCAAACCATAATTAAGGATTTACCTGAACCTTGTGTGTTCCAGATTATGCCACCTTCGCCTGCGAGAATCTTTTTCCTAGCTGCAATATTAGCAAAATACTGATTATGCCTTGCGACTTTTTTCACTCCAGCATCAAAAATAATAAAGTCGTGGATTAGTGAAAGAAACCTCTCTTTATGACAAAGAGAAATTACACCATCTCTCAGCTTATTTCTGTCCCTAGATTGAATACCTTTAATAGTCACAGAAAGTTCGTCCGTAGCTTTAATATCTTCCTTCCAGTTCAGGTAATACTTCTCAGGAGTTTCGATTGTTCCATACTTCAGCCCTTCTGCTTCATTACCGGCAAAGAGAAACTGCGTAGTACTAAAGAAGTTCTGAATATACTCTTTTTTTTGGTTTGTGAGATTCTGACGAATTCCCTCACCAATACTCACACATGAACGCTTTAACTCAAATATGCCAAGAGCGATGCCGTTTATATACAGCACCACATCAGGGCGTTTTCTCTCTATTTGATTAAAGCAGAGAACACTTACTTCCTCAGCAGCATAAAAATCATTGTTCTTCGACATTGTTCCAGTCGATATAATGGACTGTTTGACGATTTTTATTCTCGTCTTTAACACCTTGCTTGCCATAGCGAAGTAGGGAATAGACCTCTTTATTGATTTGGTAAAGGCTATCCACTTGATTGCTCGCTTTTGAAACAAGCTCAGTTACAGCTTTGGAAATCTGGTCTTTCGTATAACCACGTTTTTCAAGATTCTTCTTCAGCAAATCTTCTCTGATAGGTTTGTTATTCTGATCCTCTAGATTTCCGAGATACGTATAACCAAGACCACCGTCTTCCTCTTTATCTATTAACCAGTGAAGGACCTTGTTTTGCAATTTTCTTTCTAAATCAACAGACATAGCCTTTACCTCCTCATACTTTAAGACGCACACGGCCTGTTAAGAGGTCGTCCATTGCACCTTCTTTGATTTGTATCATTTTTTCTTTTTCTATTTTGAGAGATTCTATTTCTTCATCCATTGCTGTCAGAACTGAAGCGATGGCTTGTTGTTCCTTCATATCTACTGGGATATTTAATACTCTTTTCAAGTCGTTTTAGTTACATGATTAATTGTGGCACCTAGAAATTTGCTTAACAAATTTCTAACATCTGATTTTAGTAAAATAATAGAAAAAATCTAGAGCATCATGTTTTACAACTGAAGTTGACATAATGCACCAGATTGCATCTATCTGAACTTGCATATGCACTTTCCCAATAAAGAATCATTCCATTGTCTGACACAGATACATTAATATCACCTTTTGTTATATTTGAGAAATATCGCATGTCCTATTACGACATACGTATCTTCAACAGCAATCTATCGATTATGTACATTAGACATACCTAATTACTTACTTACCAGTCTTATGTTATCGGACTATATGTTAACCCGTTGATATCACGCTAAATCTTTAATATCTTTTCTTCCCACTCACCATTAAACCCATCAAGCCTTGTCCTACCACTGACTAAGTCCTCTAAAGCCCCGTCACGGATTGCTTTTTTCTTTTCGATTAGTTCAGTTAGGTTGTCGATATGCTCGTCAAAATCTGATAATACTGAAGCGATAGCTTGTTGTTCTGGAGAGATGGTAGAAATATTATACTTCTTATACATTTTGGATTAATATCTGTGATCCCTCGTAGTGATCAGATTTCTAAATTTACCTTAATTTATTGAAGATAATAATGATACAAAAGCCTCTATCTCAGTAAATTCTATATTATCAAAGCATAAAATTATCATTCCATCATTAAATACAACTTTACCAACGAGCTACATTGGTTTGCAAAGCACATACTTAGATCACTAATAAATCACCTTGTTCTTAATCATGATTTGACTTAATTCTGTTTCCATCGATCAATATATTTACCTTCCTCAGAATAATATATCTCAACCTGAAATAACTCGCTATTTCCATATTGAAAGTACTCTTTAGAGTGTTCCACATATTTGAACATAGCCAATTACTTTCCAATCAGCAGGATAAGTTACCATGTGTATCCCATCCTTTCTAAAGCGGACTTCACCTTAGCTTTTGACTGAGCTGTCTTCTCTTCAATCTCTCCTAAAGTGTGCTCATAGCGTTTGGCAATTAAGACAACTTTAGAGGCAAGAGAATTCAGCACCTGGTCAATCGCATCAATAATGTCGCTTTCAAGTCTTGCCATCCACTTTTTATCAAAGAGTAAATACTTTACTTCATCAATTGTTAGTTCTCCATATTTAGCAAGTACTAAATCATCCAGTTCTTTTTGAGCTTCTTTAATCGCTTTATCAGCTTCTTCTTTTTCAGTTAACTTAGCTTGGTAAGAAAGAAGAGCATTATATTCTTCAACATATGTTTCAGGCATTATTGCATTGTCATTTGCTTCTTTTAATGCATTTTTAAGCTTAGCCTTTCCAAATGAACCGTTCTTATTTCTAAGCTCATATGTCTTCAGCTTACTATTGGCTTTGACGATTTTCTCCATCTCTGAAGTACTGCCTGCATCAAATAATTCAATAAGTTTCGTAATGTCATCTATCACTTCAGAAGTCTTTTTACTTTCAAGTTCTTTTATCTGTTTATTCAGATTTGCTTTAGGTATACCGTCACCTTTTTCATTCAAAGCATTTACAAGCAAACCTTCGTCACCTGATTCTTCTTCTCTCATTTCATCCAGTTCAGATTCAAGCAATGCAGATTTTTCGATTAGCTCATTAAGAGCCATTAACTCAGTTTCAAAATACTCCTGTTCAATAATGTCTCTCGAAATTAAAGCACCTTCAAAAGACTTCATTTTTGAAGTATCATCGACTTTTATTTCTTCTCCATTTTCATCTTTAGCTTTCTTTTGAGCGTATACATATTCAATCTCACGTCCCGCTTCATATCCGCTCGCTTTTATTACATATACATCATCTTGCATTTTCTCATTCCAATAGTTAAGCAAGAAGTCGTACACATCGTAATTGTCTAGAAGTTTTGCCGATTCAAAATCTCTCAAAATTTCAATACCCAAGCTTCGAATTAATTCTTTTGGATTTGTATCTGTATTAATATTGAGTAATGAATCTTTTACTTTATTTTTCCACGTCTCGAATAGAGAACCGTATTCAGTTTCCTTTTCAACCTTTATATTTTCATCTTCAGAAATGACTGTTTCAATTTCATTTGGTTTTATAGCAAGATTATAGACATTATGTTCTTCATCGACACAAGTGAATATCTCTTCTCTTAACTGTGGCGATATTTTCCAGAGTCTCTCTAAAGAGTTAATATCGACTTCTGGAATACCACCCTTAAGATGAGATGCAATGTTTTGAGGTAATGTGTCATCTATTTTTTGGATATAACGAGGCACATTAAGGTTTCCTTCGTTCTCTTCTAAAATCTCCTTATAGGTAATAAAGCGAGAGTACCCCTCAACCTTTTCTTGGTGAATAAAGGTTTGCACAATTTTCTCAATATCCTGTTCACGAAGACGGTTCTTATTTCCATCTTTCTTAAACCCATCGCTCGCATCAATCATAAAGATACCTTCACGTTTATCAGCGTTTTCTTTATCGATTATGATGATACTAGCTGGGATTCCTGTACCATAAAATAAGTTTGCCGGTAGCCCAACTATACCCTTGATATATCGTTTCTCAAGAACAGCTTTTCTAATGGTTTCTTCTGAGTTTCCTCTAAAGAGAACACCGTGTGGCAGAATAATCCCTGCCTTACCATTGCTATCCAATGCTTTTAGAACATGTAGAAACCAAGCGTAGTCACCATTCTTTTCTGGTGGAATGCCATAACCATCAAACCGCTTATATTTGTCTTCAGATGGTTTAATTCCATCAGTCCAGTCTTTATCAGAAAATGGTGGATTCATGACAATAAAATCGAATTTTCTAAGTCCACCAAAATCATCAGTATATTGTGGATTGGCTAATGTATTTCCGCTTTTAATTTCACCTGTACCTTTGTTATGTAAGATGAAGTTCATCTTTGCTAAACCAGCAGTATCAGGATATTTTTCTTGTCCAAATATTGTGACTATGGAATCGCCATTATCATCAGTCGGCGCTTCATCTGCTGCACGAATAAGTAAAGATCCACTACCCGCCGCAGGATCATGGAGAGTCCATTTCTTTCCTGTCTCTTGTTTAATATCGCCAATACCAATAAGTCTAGCAATAATACGTGATACCTCACTAGGTGTATAAAACTGTCCCTTACTCTTACCAGACTCTTGAGCGAATTTCATCATAAAGTATTCATATGCATCTCCAATGATGTCATCGCCACTAGCTCTGTTGCTTTTAAAGTCGATCGCAGGATTTTGGAAAATAGCAATAAGACCAGAAACTTTATCAACTAGTTCTTTACCAGAACCTAGTTCATCCGGATTATTAAAGCTTACATCAGGAAGCGCACCTACTAGCTTATTATCTTCTAGAAACTTTTGAAGAATTACATCTACTCTTTCGCCAACATCCGGCTTACCTTTTGCAGCAATCAAGTCATCAAATGAGGCACCTTCATTTACTGTAAATTCAGCAAAACGTTGCCCTTTATATCGGTCTGATACATACTTGAAGAATAACAATACAAGCACATAATCTTTATACCTTGAAGGTTCTACTCCACCTCTTAATTTATTACAAGCATCCCATAATAGGGAATACAATTCTGATTTTTTTACAGCCATAGCCCTCTTTTATCTCCATTCTAATAAGTTATTCTTTAAAACATACGCTATCATTTGGGGCGCGCTTTTTCGTCTCATAGCGCCCGCAATTCATCGGCGATCGTCAGAGGAGACGACGTCGCCGATCGGATCGCGACCGGGGTAATTCACGAGCGTGTAAACGTTGCGATTCGCGTCGATCTTGACCGTTTTGGTCAGCGACGCGCCGATGCGAGCCCCGCTGCGGTCTGTCGGATAAAAGACAAGTTCATGTTCGCCGACGGGAAGCTCCAGGCTCAGGACCTGAATTTCCGCGGGCAGCAGCCCCCAACATCTCGTGTCGGCGGTCTCGGTCGCTTCCCACACGACGCCGCCTACGTCTGCGGCAAGTCCAACCCATGAGTTAACGCGACCCGCTTCCTTCGCGGCGTAAATCGTCCCCTTCTTGACAATGCGTCTCACAACGGCGCGCGCGATGAGGGCGTCTTTCGTCGCTTCATATTGTTTGAGCGCCATTTCGTTGACGTCCGCGAGCGTCTCGGTCGTGCCCGCAGAAGCGCCGTCGACCTCGAGGCCTACGCTTGCAATACGCGCCCTTTCCACGACGAGCGCGAAAATGGGGACGGGCGCAATCGTCGGGGGGACGGAGTATTTGTTGGTTGCTGAGAAAATCTGGTCGGCGACGAGGAGCGCGAACTGCGTAACCTCTGCGTTGACCTGCTCTTTGCGCGGACCTCGTCCGACGAACGCAAAGACGTAAAGGCGTCCGTTTCCAGGCTGGGAATGCACGCTTGTCTGCGCGCGGAGGAGATCCTCTCGACCCTGTTTGAACTGCGGCCGCCACTGCAAAACCTGCTGATAGCGCCGCGCCGCCTCTCCTGCGTCAAGATACGTTTCTTCCCAGATCAGCCCTTCGATATAAGGACCGATTGGAACGCGAGGGTAGATCGTTTTCGGGTTGATCTTTTCGCCCTTCTTTCTTGGGTTGTCGATTGCGCCTTTGCGGACAATTTCATCTTGAAGCGCGGCGATCTAGCTCGCGTACGCCTTACAATCATGGCCCTCGTCAAGTAGATCCGCAATCGCAAGATAGACGCGTATCATGACCTTTTCATAGTCTTCGCCCTCATAGGAGACCATATTGTCGTCGGTCCAATATTGGAGCAGGCTTTCGCCAGTCTTTTGGGCCGTCTGACGTTCGAGCTCGTCGAAGCGGTCGCGGACCTCGACGAGCTTGCGCTTCGCTTCGACGAGGTTGCCGGAGTAAAGGTCGAGGCTTGCGCTGTCGAGTTCGAGCGTATCA
Source organism: Thermoguttaceae bacterium (assembly GCA_050949645.1). Lineage (GTDB taxonomy): Bacteria > Planctomycetota > Planctomycetia > Pirellulales > Thermoguttaceae > RUG369. The sequence continues at coordinate 1,681,576 of JBMNGC010000001.1, read as the reverse complement.
CGCTCCTTCCTCGAGGCGAACTTTTGACGTTTTTCAAGATTTTCTTTGGCGCGAGAGACGTCGCCGGCGTCGTAAAAATCACGACGCACAGAATCGAGATGCTGAGCGTACCGCGACGAGCAGCCGGTTCCGAAAAAGGGCGCTATAAGAGCGCAACAAAGAGCCCATCGCGCCAACCGACAGATAATCGCCGCGCGGCCAAGTTTGCAGTCGTTCTTCCCTGACATTGTCAATTCGTTCCCTCGCGCTTGCGCAGCGTATGACGCGTTTCCACGCGAAGCGTCGCATCCTGCGACGTCTTAGCGCGAGCATGACGTTTTGACGAATCGGGGTCAAGGTCGATCCGGCTCGCGTCTCGCGTCTTTAAGGAACGCTTCGTCGATCGTTTCCCAGTCAAGCCAGACAAAGCGAGGTCGATATTCCGCGGGCCTTCTCGGAAGCGAACCGAGGCGGTTCACGTTATAGGAGACGAGCGTTCCGTTATCGTCGCTAAGCGCGGGGTGGGCCTTCGCGTTGTAGCACTGGACGCCTCTAATCTCGTTGGGAACTTTGGAGCGCCAGAAAACATGCTCCGCGCCAAAGGGACCGACGGGCGTCTCGCCGATGCGAAACGCAACCTTATTTGAGATCGTTCCCGGAGTATAGACAAGTAGCCATTTTCCCGACGCTTTTCCTTTCGGGATCCGCGAGACTGAGAATTCAGCGGATACCCCTCGAGCAACGGGCGCGTCTGGTTTGAGCGTCGTCTCGAGCCCGACCTGCCAGTTCTGACCGTCGTAGAAGCGCCATTCCTCGTAATCGTCGAGCTTGTCGCGAGGAACGCGCGCGACAACCGCGTCCTTACGGCTGAATTCGCGGAGCCTGTCGACGTAACCGTAAATGTAGAGGAAACCGTCCTCCGCGTCGTCGCAGATAGCAGGGCCCATAACGACTAGATCGTTCTTCGTTTCAAGGGACAGGGGCGCGTTCTTGTCGAGCTTTGGACGTGAGAAATCGGGACGTTGCGTCGTCGGATCATAGGGGAAGGAGAGCGCGTCTATCCGTTTTGGCTTCCATCCCTCTCCGACGAGAATTGCCGAAAGCCTGATTTCGTCTCCGTAACGGAGTCCGTCCTGAAGCCAATAGCGCCCTTCAACGATGTTTTCAGGTCGTTCGCCCGGCGGCGTCTCCGAACCGGGACGGCGCCAGAAGAATTCGACCGAGTCCGTGCGCGGCGCGTCTTCCGAGAGGAGTCCGAAGGAATGGTTGACGATCGAGTATCCGTCGTATTCCCGTCCGTCGTCGCGCGTTGCGCCGCAAACGGTGTCGCTGAAGATGAGGAGCGTCGCGTCCTTCATGTTGTTAGCGCGGCGTCCCGTTCTGACGTCGAGATTAAGATCGACTGAAAAGATTCCGTCGGCGCCAAGCCATCCGTCGCGTCGCTCCAGGAGCGCGGTCCAGTCGTCGGCTGGTCGTTGAGCGTAGGTTGACGAGACGACCGCGAGGAGCAAAAGGAGCGCGGCGCCGATAGGGAATTTCAAACGATTCATAGCAATGTAGCGGGTCATGTTGCAGGGTGGTCGTCGTTACGTCTCGTCTAAGCGCCGGTCGCCTTGCGCCGATTACTCGCGTTCGGCGAGATAGACGCGCATCGAGCGTTCGGGGAAATAGAGGGGGCTGTGGACGTCGGGGGCGGGGCCGTCGTAGTTCGGGTAAATGTCGCTGGGCGAGGGCGCCGCCGTGTCGACAAAGGCTCGCCAGACGAAACGTTCCAGCTTCGCGACAGCGGGGAAATAGAACATTTGCGGCTTATGAGACGCGTTAAACATGGCGAGGATGTGGAACCGCGCTTCTGGCGCCGCTTCGATCGTTGCGTCGAAAGGGAAGGAGAGCGAGACGAGCGCGCGCGCCTCGGCGATCTCTTGCGCGAAGCGAGGATCCTTAAGGGGATCGAGCGCGCAAATAAGGGATACGAGCGATTTGACGTTCGGATCGTTCCAGTTAACGGACCCGCCGGCGCGATCGAACCATGAAACGTCGGGGAGTCCGCCGGGAAATTGCGGCTGACCGGTGAAAAAATCGCGTCGTCGCAAAGAGGCTTCATGACGACGGAACTTGATTAGCGCGGCGACGAATCGGCGCAGATCGTCGTGAGCTCGGAGACGATCCCAGTCTAACCAGGAAATCGGCGAGTCCTGACAGTATGCGTTGTTGTTGCCTTTTTGCGTACGTCGTCCTTCGTCTCCCGCGACGATCATCGGCACGCCGCGGCTGAGCATCAGCGAGCAGAAGAAGTTGCGAACCTGACGCGATCGCAGCTCATTGACGCGTTCGTCTTTCGTTTCGCCCTCGACGCCGTAGTTATAGCTAAGGTTGTTGTTATCGCCGTCGCGATTCCCTTCGCCGTTCGCGTAGTTGTGCTTATGGTTGTAAGTGACGAGATCGTTCATCGTAAAGCCGTCGTGCGCCGTGATGAAATTAACGCTGTTCGACGGATTTTGGTCGAGCTTGCGGTAGAGGTCGCTCGAGCCGCACAACCGCGTTGCAAAGACTCCTAGCTTGCCCTCGTCGCCTCGCCAGAACGCTCTGACGTCGTCGCGGTATTTGCCGTTCCATTCCGCCCAGCGGCCCGCGCCGAAGCTTCCGAGCTGATATGCGCCCGCCGCGTCCCACGCTTCCGCAATGATCTTGGTCTGAGAGAGTATCGGATCCTCGGCAATGCGCTCGAGGACCGGAGTATTACGCACTAGATTCCCTCTGCGGTCGCGGCTCAAAATCGACGCGAGGTCGAATCGGAATCCGTCGATGTGATAATTGCTAACCCATGAACGCAGACAGTTGATAATGAGCGTGCGCATCCACGGATGGTTTCCGTTGATCGTATTGCCGCAGCCCGTGAAATTAACGTAATATCCGTCGTGGGTAAGTAGATAGGAGTAGCAATTTTCGAGTCCCTTGAAGGAGAAAGTCTCGCCATGCTCGTTCCCCTCGGCGGTATGGTTGAAGACGACGTCGAGATAGACCTCGATTCCGGCGCAGTGGAGCGCTTTGACCATTTCCTTGAATTCGCGAACCTGCGCGCCCGGCGTCTGATCCCAGGCGTATCCCCTATGCGGCGCATAGAACGCGATCGGGTCGTAACCCCAGTAATTAGGTCGCTTCGGGATCGTTCCATCGGTGGAGTTGCGCGGAAATTCATGAACCGGCATGAGTTCGACCGCCGTGACCCCGAGCGATTTGAGATAGGGAATCTTCTCGATGAGTCCCAGATAGGTTCCCGGTTTGGAGACTCCGCTCGTCGGGGATTGCGTAAAGCCGCGAACATGGAGTTCGTAAATGACCTCGTCGGCGAAATTGCGACGAATGCTTGGCGCGTCGCCCCAGTCGAATTCGTGGTCGATGACAACGCACTTAGGCGGATGGCAGACGCCGTCTATCTTTGGCAGGAAGTCGCCGGAAAGCGCGCCAGCATATGGGTCGATGAGTAACGCGCTACTATCAAATCGATGCCCGTTACGTGGGTCGTAGGGGCCGTCGACCTGAAAGTGATAAAGAGTGCCCGCGCGAACGCCTGGTACAAAAAGCTGCCAGACGTCGCCGACGCGATTGCGCGCTTCATCGAAATCGACGACTAAGGACGGATCGCGATCGTCAGGGGAATCATAGAGGAGCAGCCTTGCGCCGGTGGCGTTGCGACTTGTAAAAGAGAAGAGCGTCCCCTCGTCGAGAAGGCGCGCGCCATAGGGCGCTTGAAATCCAATCTTAGGGCTTATCTTATGGTCCATCAATGCAACTCCAACGACGTCGGCGCAGTTTCGAAGGACTACTCCCGCGCGCTTGTCTTTTACTACAATCTACGGTAGAATAATTCCGGACGCGCCGACCTCGTTTAGGTCTCGTTAGGGACCGTCGAACGCTCGAAGCGTCTCTGCAATAACTGACACTATAATGTTTTTTTGTCGTCTTTTCAAGGAATGATCGCTCGGCGTTTTGTTTTGCCGACCAAAAGGGAGGCGAACGCGATTCGGCGGTCCTATGGAGCGACCTCGTGATGCAGGAACCTCAATCCAGCGCGCCGCTTGAACGTCGTCGAAGATTTTTTACATCGGAAGCGCTCGCGTCCCTCGTCTTCTTCCTGTTCCTGTGGTATTTCTGGGGCGTTCGTTACGGCGATTATCTTTTCGCCGTTCAGGAAAATTCGCTTTTCCTCTACGATCCGGGATTCCTGGCGCGTTGGCTGCAAGTACCTGAGGGGCTGCTTTGCTACGCGACCTCGTTCCTCATGCAATTCTTCTACCTGCCCCTTGTCGGCGGTCTCATTTTCGCGGCGCTCGCGAGTTTGGGACAGGTTCTTTTAGTGCGACTGACCGGTTTTAAAGGCGTCGCGCAGTTGCTGACTTTTTTACCCGCGGCGCTTATCGCCGTCTCGACGACCTGGCATGCGTACTACGTTTTCATTCCGTATGAACAGCCGATGGTCTTCGCTGAATCGCTCGCATTACTCGTTTCGCTTCTTTGCCTTGCGCTTTATCGAGTCTTCGCGGCAAAACGCTGGCGATGGGCGGTTGGCGTCGCGTTCGTTGTCCTTCTCTACCCGTTCTTCGGATTCTGGGGAATCATGGCGACGATTCTGTGCGCCATATGGGAACTTGGGCTGGCCGTCGCTTCGCGAAAAGACGTCGGCGTTCGCAACGCGTCGCTCGTCTGCGCCGCCATTATGATCGTCGCCGCGCTTGTCGTTCCACTCTGCTGGCGTCAGCTCTTATTTTATTTGTCGATCAAACCGAGCGACGTCTTTAATCGTGGATTGCTGGAAGATATTCGATACGACAAAAATTCTATTACGGCGCGACTGTGTTACGGTCTCGCGACCGCCGTTCCAGTGATCGCGGCGCTCCTTATTTTCGCGAGCCGCGCGCTGCCTCCACGAGATCCGGGAGCGCCTCCTTCACGGCGTTCCGCACGCCAGGAAGAACGACGGAACGCTCGAATCGCTGCGAAAAAAAGCAGGAAAAATAAAAAAGATACTAAGGATAAAAAGGACGACCCCGGAATTTCTGACGAGGAAAAACGCGCAATCGCCGCACTTAAGAAGGAGCGCAGCCGCGCTCGGGTCTACTGGGAGCTCCTTATTGCGCTTATGGCGTGCGTCTTCCTCTGTTCCTACCACACCAAATCGTACTTTATCGTTTTGAAGCAAGCGCGCGCGCTCGGCGACGAGAACTGGGAAGAAATGCTGCGTGTCGAAGCGAACGATCCGTTTCCTATCAGTCCGGAAGTCCAGTTCCGCAACGTGGCGCTCTTCTACACGGGCCGTCTTACGGAGTCGGTGTTTGACCGTCCAATCGCGGGCCTCACGACGCTTTCGATCAGCGGATTCGACTATGGTTCGGCGGTCAAGGGCAACCTTTACAACAAGGCGAAGGTTGAGCTGTTTTTCGCGAATCGCCAGATCGAACGGACCGCCGATCGCGTCCTGTGCGAGCTCCTTTACTGCTATTGGGGTCAGCCGAACATTGCGGCTCGAATCGCGATGAATAACCTGATCGCAGCTGAAAACCGTTCGATTTCGTCGATTCGGACGCTCGCGATCGCCTCGCTCATCACGGGCGAGGAGAAGCTCGCGCGGCGTTATCTCTCGACGCTATCGCAGACGCTCTTCTATCGCGACTGGGCGAACGTTCGCCTGGCGTACCTCGAAGCGCCGAACTTTTACGAAGGCGTTCGCGACTCGCACGACGACGAAGCGTATGGAGAAGAGCTCGCACGTCGGCGCTCGGAACGCCCCCTCGCCACGAGCGTCGCGGAGGCTGCGAAGCGATACGACGTCGCTCCTGAGGACGTCGATAAAGTCGCCGCGGTGGTCGAGCGGATGCGCGCTCTGCGCCCCGTAGAGGACTACACGACAACCTCCGGCTATCCGAACCTGGTCTTCCTGTATCAGGTCGTGAAGGAAGAAGAATTTGACGAAACGACCCCGGAACGACAGGATATCATCCTGATCTCGCTTCTCATGCAGCGAAAGAGCGACGCTTTCCTTGAAAAAATTGAACCCATCCTGGAGGAGAAATATCCGAACGGAGGCGCGCCGAAAGCGTTTGAACAGGGTTATGCGACCTGGCGTTTCTGGAAATACGGAGGCGAGGATTGGCAGAAATGCGATTACAAATTCTCACCTGAAACGATCGGACTGTTCACGCAGTTCGTGGATTATATTAACGCCTCGCAAGGCGTGGGCAACATCAATTCTATCCCCGTTCAAGAGACGCTGCGCGCTACTTGTCAAGGTCTCTACTGGGGTTACGCCTGCGACGATTCGGTCTTCAATCAGTATTGATAGCGTCGCGTTCTTTCCTGAAGAAATGACGTTCGGAGAACAGGCCTTCATGAATACCAACGAAACCTGCAAATTTGTCTTGACCGCGTTCCTTGCTGCGTTGTTCCTCGCGCCGCTCGGTTGCTCGTCGAACGCGCGCGTACCCGAAAATTTCGAGGCGCTTGACGCGCTTCCGGCGATCTACCCCGACTACGTCGGCACGACGTTTCCTCCGAACATCGCGCCTGCCAATTTTATGGTCGATGAAGAGGCTGAAACTTACGTTGTCACCCTGACCGGCGGGAAGGGCGGCGCTCTTTCGGTCGCAGGAAAAAAGGCGGTCTTTCCCGAGAAAGAATGGCGCGCGCTGCTCCAGGCGAACCGAGGCGATAAACTCGGCGTCGACGTCTACGTTAAAAAAGGCGGCCAATGGTTTAAATATAAGACGTTCGAGAACAAGATTTCCGACGACCCTGTCGACCCATATCTCGCATATCGCCTTATAGAGCCCGGTTATGATTACGGGCATCGCATCGGACTCGCGCAACGTTGCGTCGAAAGTTACGACGAACAGCTTTTCTATGACAATCGCAGCACTGCCACGTCGCCGTGCGCTAACTGCCATTCCTTTCAGGATCACAAAACGGATAAGTTTCTTTTCCACTATCGCCGCACCGACGTCCCGAAGCAGGGCGGAACGATTATCGTGAGCGGCAAGGAAGCGATGAAAGCGTCAGGCAACGTTGAGGCGATCGGAGTCAACTGCACCTATCCTTCGTGGCGTTCAACAGGCGATCTCGTAGCGTTCTCCGCGAATTTCACGCGCCAGCTTTTTCACTCCCTCTCGTCGCAGAAGATCGAAGTTTTTGACTCGTTCTCCGACCTCGTTCTATTTGACGCGGCCAAGAATGAACTCAAATTGATTGAGCAGACGAACGACAAGTTCGAGACATTCCCATACTGGTCCCCCGACGGTAATACGCTCTATTACAGCAGCGCGCATCTCATTCCTAACACGCCGCGGTCGCCTCCTGAAGAGCGCCTCGAAGAAATGGTCAAACGCGCTACGGAACTACGATATAACATTTGCAAAAGAAGTTTCGACGAAGCGACTCGAACCTTTGGCGAGGAAGAGGTCGTCGTCGACGCCGCGGCGGACGGACGTTCGGCGCTCTTCCCACGAATCTCGCCTGACGGGAAGTTCCTGGCCTATACGCTTGCAGAAAGCGGAACCTTTCCGATCTGGCGGCCAGAAGCCGATTTGTATCTCCTTAATCTTGAATCGGGCGAAGCGCGAGCGTGGGACGAAGTGAATAGCGACAACTCCGACAGCTATCACAGCTGGTCGTCGTCCGGGCGATGGCTTGTCTTTAGTTCGCGTCGCGAGGACGGACTATATACGCGTCTCTATTTGGCTCATGTCGACGAAGACGGAAATGCGACGAAACCCTTCGTGCTCCCGCAGAAAAACCCCGAGCATAATCGTCTGCGCTACAAGTCGTACAACGTGCCGGAGACAATCATCGAGCCAATAGAGATCGATCCTAAAAAACTCCTTCGCGTTATCAATGAAGAAGCAGTTCCGACGAAGAATCTTGAATAAAACGCGAAGAGCGTAGGGCGGTCAGTCAGGCTTCGCGGACCGCCTTTTCTTGTTCATGAGTCTCTTGCGATTCCTTGTCGCGACGGAACAGATCGATCGTGAAGAACGCGAGCGCGAGCCACACGAGCGGATAACTCAGACGCTGATAAAGCGTCGTTTCTTCGTGTAGAAATAAAACGCCGCAGAGAAACTGGCCCGTTGGCGTGAGATAGTTGAGGATTGCCAACGTCGTCGTCGAGCGCGCTGCGCAGCGGCGCCGAAGAGCAGGATCGGAACAGCCGTGATCGCGCCGGCGCCGACGAGGAGCATGAGCGTTTTCGGTGTGGTCGCCCAGTCGGGAAGGATTGGACCGGCAAACGCTTCGTAGAGAATGTAGGCGATTCCGATCGGAAGCGCAAAGAGCGTTTCGACGCTCAGCGCCGTTGTGGAATCGACGTCCATCTTTTTGCGCAAAACAGAGTATATGGCGAAGACGAACGCGATAACGACGCTTTCCCACGGGAATCGTCCGACTCCGAGCGCGAAGACGAAGACGGCGATCGCCGCAAGGACAATCGCGACGAGCTGTAGCCTCGAAAGCCGTTCGCGAAAGACAACGGCGGCGAACGCAACCGTTACGAGAGGGCATGCGTAATTGCCGAGACTCGCGTAGGTCGTCTTGTTGAGCGCGACAAGCCAGATAAAGAATCCCCAACTCGCCGCCGTCGTCGCCATGGTAATAAAAAGCCCGACGACGTACCACGGATTGCGCAGCGCGCGGATGATCGCCGGACCGCGCTTCAGCGCCAGAAGCATAGGGGCGACCAGCACGGTGGTAAAGACGGCGCGGAAGGCGAGCGTTACGAGCGGCGGCACGTCGCGCAGCAGCACGAAGTAGAGGGGGAAGAGTCCCCAGATAAAGAACGCGAGAAAACCCTGCGCCGTCCCCAGCATTTCCTGGGCGTCTCGATGCTTTAATCCTGCGGCGCCGGGCGACGTCTTTCTAATGTGAGTTTCCTCGCATGCGTCCATTTCACCTACAATCCATTCTAGCGAACAGCGGATAGTTCGCGGGCGCAGCCCTTGGGTTATTCTTAACTCTCCGCGATCGAGGCTCTTGCAGAGCTTGAAGGACGCCTATTCTGCGTACCTTCCGCGACGCCTCGTCTGACAATGTAGAGAACGCGAGAATCGCCGAGTCTGGACGCGGCGATTCTCGCGTTTTAGTGAGCGCTGAGCTGGCGCTTTGAAAATTAACGACGAGCTCTGGCGGCAGCCATGCGTTCGCGGCGCTTTTCCTTGCGACGCTCTGCGGCGCGCTCCGCGCGGAGCTTGGTCGCCGTCTTCTGTTCTGCAATATCCAGGCTTGTTTCTTTGCGTTTCGAGAAAAAGAGCCCTATCATAACGACCGCGGCGGCGAAGAAGATGAACGCCGCGTAGCTGAGGACCCAGACGGGATCGCCCTCTGCCGCGTCTTCCGCCGCGAGCAGAATAGGCGAGCTGAGGATAAAGAAGAAGATCGCGCTGGAAAGTCGGAGTAAAATCGAGTGATTTTTCATTTTTTGGCGCTTTGCTATAAATGCGTGCGTTAATAAACGCCGCCGGGAACGACAAAGGAACGCGCGTCGCGCGACGATCGCTCGGTTCGCGAACGCGCCGAACAATCTCGACGCGCGACATGTATTATATTCGGAGCCGCCAACTTGTGAAGGTAGCGCGGCGTCAGAGATCAGGCGTTCTTCTCTGCGTCTTTGTAAAAGTCTTCAATAATCTTCCAACCCTCTTCCGCGGTTTCGGCGTAGTGGAAGAGCTCCAGATCTTTCGGGCAGATCATGCCGACGTCGACGAGATACTGGAAGTTAACGACTTTGTCCCAGAAGTCTTTGCCGAAGAGTATGATCGGCAGCTTCTGCATCTTACCCGTCTGGCAGAGCGTAAGCGTTTCGAAGAGCTCGTCAAATGTTCCAAAGCCGCCGGGGAAGCATGCGAGCGCCTTGGCGCGCAGCAGGAAGTGGTGCTTGCGAATCGAGAAGTAATGAAAGTTAAAACAGAGGTCCGAGGAGATGAACGGGTTAGGAGCCTGCTCGAAGGGCAGCTTAATATTGAGTCCAACCGACGCTTCTCCGACGTCGTATGCGCCTCGGTTAGCAGCCTCCATGACGCCTGGACCGCCGCCGGTGCAGATCACGAAGTGCCGATCTCGTGAAACGCGAATTTCACCGCGTTTGTTGATCTCTTCGTTGAAAACGTTATTTTTATGCGCGACGAGCTCGGTGAATTCGCGCGCCGATTGGTAATATTTGCTGAATTCGACCGCCGTTTTTGCCTGGGCGTGCGCGGCAATCTTTGCCTGTTCATTCGGAGAGTCGGCGAGTTCCTGCTCAGCGCGCTTGAGCATAGCTTCCGCTTCTTTCGGCGACTTGATTCGCGCGCTGCCGAAAACAATGACGGTCGAGACGACGCGAGCGTCTTCAAGCGCGCGCTCGACCTTGGTGTACTCCGCAAGGACGCGCGATTCGCGCCCATAATCGCTTTTGAGAAAATCGAGGTCCTCCTCCGCAAGGCGATAGCAGGGGGACTCAAGGATGCGCTTAAGATTCTGTTCAATGTCGGCGACGTCGGACTTTTTTGGCTGCATATTAAAACTCCAGTTTCCACGAAACATGAGGGCGCGTTTTGCGCTTACAAGTTGAATTTCCACGCATGGGAAGTAAAATGACAGTATACCGTCGGCGCGGTCAAAAGGCAAGTGAACCGAGTCTATAATCTTCGTTGTTTGCGTCGTTAGCGCTCGCGTATCGTCGCGAGGTTTTCCGGGCGTCTCACCGCGTGAAAGGATCTTCTTATGACAGTCGCCGAACTAATCGTGAGTCGCGAACCAGACTGGCGTGAGCTTGAAGAACTTTCGCGCAAGCTGCGCCGTCCCGTTCTTGGGCTCCGTGCGTCGCCAGATGAAATAGCGCGTTTTGCGAGCCTGTATCGCGCGGTCTGTAGCGATCTTGCGCTTGCGGAATCATACAATCTTCCTCCTCCGACCGTCGCGCGCCTTAACGAACTCGTCGCTTTAGCGCACAATACGCTGTACCGTCAGAAAGGCGGCCGCTCGCGATCGCTTTCAGCGATTATCTTTTTCGACGCGCCACGTTGGATCCTGACCGACGTCGCCTTCTGGATCGCGCTCGTCGCATTCTGGGGATGTTTCCTGGTAGGCGGATACCTTGCGAAGCACGACGCCAGCTTTGCGAGTGACCTGCTTGGACCCGGCGTGATCGCACAGCTCAACGATATGTATAGTCGTGATTTTTCATCCAACTTTTTCGAACGGCTCCCTATGGCGTCATTTTATTTACGGAATAACGCCGGGATCGGGCTAAAATGTTTTGCGTTCGGGATTCTCGGCGCGATTCCTGGGTTCTTGATTCTGGCGCTTAACGCGATTTGGCTCGGCGTTGTATATGGATATATGCTTGGCCCCCAGTGTAGTCCGGACGTCGCGGCGCGTTTCACGGAATTTACGACGGCGCACGGGCCCTTTGAACTCACGGCGATTGTTCTTTCAGCGGCGGCGGGGATGCGCTTGGGCTTCGGACTCGTCATGACGCGCGGTTACACGCGCGTCGAATCATTGCGCCGCGCGGCGATCAAGGCTTCGCCGGCGATCTTTGTCGGGTTCGCGCTCTTCTCCATCGCGGCGTGCATCGAAGCGTTTATATCGCCGAATCCAATGACCTGGCTCGACGGAACCTGGCTCAATGCGTTGATGATTAAACGAATGATTTTCTGGCTTTCGATCGTCGTGTTGCTCGTGTACTTCGTCGCGCTTGGCGGATTGTCGATCCTGCGTCGATATAGGGACGTCGGCTTTGTCGAGGCGGCGCGCGCCTTCTGGCAAAACTCTGCGGACGTCGGAGTAAGCCGCACCGAAATTAAAAGCGTTGGGACGACGACCGCGATCTCCGACGGTTGATCGCGTCGCAATAGACGTTCTGCTGCGACCATAACGCGTTGGTATTGTATGCGTTGACCATGATCCGAGATGTAACAAATGAGAGGAAGCGTCTGTGAAACCTCAAGACGACCCTTTGCAGAACTGGAAGCGCCCGAAGATCGTCATCCGGAAGCGTACGCTCAATGAAGTGCGGGACCTTGCGACGCGCGTCGTTTGCAGCGAATTCAAACCGGCGGCGCTCTACTTTATGGTATTGGCGCTTCCCACGCTCATTCTTAATTACGTCTTCTGGTTCTTTCTGTTCGAAGCCTTTGGCTTGTCCTTCTGGAGCGGCTCCCAATATGACGCGGTCTTCCATTTTTCCCACTACTTTTGGAGTTTTGTTTCCCTTGCGTTCTGGGTATGGCTTACCATTACGCTTGAAGTACAGTTCGTAGGGTCGCTCGTAACGGAATATCTTGGAATTTGGCTCTTTTCCGGAGACGAGAAAATTCCAGTTAAACGCGTCTTTAGAGAATGGCGGCAGAGGCTTTTCCAGCTATTCTATTACCTCGTGTTTACGAGGGTTATCCGATTCCGTTCGTTCTATCCTGAAACGATCCTGTTAGAGCGTCATCCGTTCTTTGGCCGCGCCGGACGTCTCTCGACGAGGCGACGCGTCAAAAATATTAATTCCGCCGACGTCGGAACGGAGGCGTTTTCCGCGTTCATCGGCACGGAATTCTATATTTTAGCCGGCGTCGTTTTCGGTTGTGTCATAAGCTACTTTTTTATTTCAACGATCATGGGCGACAGAGTTTTGTCGTGGTTCATTTCGACGATATTCGTCTTCCCAACGTTCCTTATGGCGTGCCGACTCTTCAACGTCGTCTATAACTTCTGTAATTACATTAATTACCGTATTTCCTGCGAAGGCTGGGACGTCGATTTAACCTTCAAGACGGAGCTCGTCAGGCTTGGCGTTTCGCTCGCTGACGCGACGGACGGAGGCGCGCACGGTCGCGCTCGCCGACGTCTCAGAACGCTTGGTCCTCTTACGCTTGATTCTGACCTTAACGCGTCCAACGCGACTCCTGCGCCTGACGTCGTCAACGCGGAGGAGGATAAGGAGACGACTCATGAAAACTGACGTCGCGTCGACGCGACCGCGTCGCCATTTGACCAGCGTTTCCCTCGCCGTTACGCTCCTTCTTCTCCTCGTTCTCGTCTTTTGCGCGATTCCATGTAGCGCGGCCGATTCTTCCGTCTCCAAAGTCGAATCTGACCCCGTTGAAAAAAACTTCGACCGCGCGACGAAGTCGGGCGGTTACCCCTGGTATTCCTCGAAATCGAAATCGGTCGTCTTCTTACCTGACCGACCCCGCGACACGAAGGTCGAAATTTCACCGGCGCTCCAAGAGAAGGAGGAGGACTCGGCGGATCAGCGAGTGTGGTGGAAGGTTTTGACCCTATGGGCGTCGGTCGCGGCGCTCACGATCATCGTTTGTCTGCTCTTGTGGTATGGGATCAGAGAATTTCTCAAGAGAGGCGCTCGGCAACGGTTTAAAGCGGAAGAACTTCGCCGTCGCCAGCGTCGTATCGAAACGCTTGCCGAGGAGGCGCGCGTTCGCTACGACGATCTCGACCGCGCGGCGGAAGAGGCGCTTGCGCGCGGCGATTTGCGTTCCGCGCTCGTTTTCTATTTCAGCTGGATTCTCGTGGAAATGGATAAACGCGACGTCGTCTTCCTCGATAAAGGGAAGACCAACCTTGAATATTGGCGCGAACTCGAGGACAAGCCGCAATTACGCGAACTCTATCGCAGCGTTATGATTGAATTTGAACGCGTCTACTTTGGCGGTCGTTCCATCTCGCGGAGCGATTTCGACAAGGTCTGGAATCAGCGCGAGTCCTTCGCGCAAATGATGCGCGAAGAGGACGAGCTCAAGTTGCGACTCGAGCAAGAGCGCGAGGAAGCTCGCCTTCGCGCCGAGCGTCAGAAATGGAGCGGTCCCAAATCGTCGTCGCTTCTCTTGCTCGTCGCGCTTTCCTGTCTTTTCCCCCTTGCCGGCTGCAAAGAGTATTGGCGCGACCAGTATGCTTTTAACGCGGAATATAACTCAAATAAAGGGCTTAATGGCGTCGACACGTTTTACCGCTATTGCAAATCTCAGGCGTCCGTTGGCGTCGACTACGTCACGATCTTCGGCATGCAGGGAGGCGCGCTCGACGATTACGAAACGATCGTCTGGTTTTACACTGGCGACCGATACGGAGAAGGCAGCTGGATTCTGACGGCTCCGACGGATAGCAAGTTGTCCGTCGCGTCTGAGTTCTTTGGGTGGCGCGCGGCGAACGTCGAGGTGGATTCGTCTAAAGAAGGCTCCGATGGCGCCGATTGTGCCGATGACCGTGAGAAGGCGGCGCAGGCGCGCGTTGACGCATGGCGATCGATGCTCAATCGATATGCGTCTAGTAACACGGACGACTGGACCAAGTTTTGCCTTCCCGATTCAAACTGGAAATTTTACAGCGCGTCCACCGTGCAACGCTACTATGGCGTGAGTGAATCCAATGCCCCCGAGGAGATCGCCAAATGGCTCGGAGAAAAGCCCGGTCGTAAGTTCATCGTCGTTCTGAACGATCAGAATAGCGAATGGGAATATTGGCGCGCCGCGCTCGCGCAGGTTGAGAAAAATTACCAGGAACCTGAAAAAAGCAAGTACATTGAAGAATGTAAATCTCGCCTTGCCGACGGATGGGCGGCGTTTTTCCCACTTAAGGCGTTGCCGGGGAACGAATATCGGACTCCTCCTAAAAAATTTGTTGCAAATAGAAAGAATGAACTGAACGCTCGCAAGACGCGCGCGCAAACACTCAATCGTTTTGTTTCGACGGTGGGAGGTTCAGTTTCTGCTTCCGAATTGTTGACGGAATTTAACAAGATTCGCAAGCTAGGATACAAGGTGACAGGCTATCGTGGAGACGCTGGCATCGAGGCGTTTTCGACGGAGATCAGGCAAGCGATTAAAGACGCGAACGACGCCGCCGAGCTCCTGTCGGCGCTGCGAGATTTTCTAGAGAATCTTAAGAATGATCAGAGGCTCCGAGAGTCTGATTTTGATTTCAGCGATTTGGAGGATGATTTCGGAGAAAACGAAGCGGAGCGACTTGGCAGGCTTTACGCGATCCTTGCGACGTATCTCCAAGAAGAGCCAAAGTCCGTCACTGATATCTATTCCGACAGGGTCAACTCGATATTTTTCGACGATAGAGACGCCTGGTTGAACGGCGTCGATTTTGGCGCTGATTGGGCTCCGGAAACTTTTCCGTATCAGTCTGATTTCTGGTTTCGTCAGTACTATATTGACGTAACGAAGGTCGATCTCTACGAGGAGAAGGAGTTTGACGGCGACCCGAGCTGGACTTCGCGACTGCCGAAGAGCGCTCCGTTCCGCGAACGCGTTCGACTTGAGCCCGGCGAAGGTACGGAAACGCTCCTCTCGCACGACGGCGTGCCGATTGTTTGCCGTCGTCGAGTCGAGAGCGGCGAGGTTTTGCTCGTGAATTCGACGTCCTTCCTATCGAACTTCGGATTAACTGACGAGACGAACCGCAAAATCGCCGCGCGGCTTGTCGAGGAATTCAACCTGGATCAGAAGATCGCCTTCGCCATGTCCAGTAATTTCCAATACGTTAAGAAATCCGACCAGGAACGCTACGTGCGTAAGAAACCGGACGGACGCTTTTCACTCGCTCATGCGACTCCCTTTACGATCTTCATATGGCATTTCGCCATTCTGGCGATGATCGCCGGATTCTGCGCCTGGCCGATCTTTGGTCGTCCGCGGCGCGTCGCGCGCGATAAAACGAGCGATTTCGGTATGCATGTCGACGCGATGGCGCGACTTCTCAAGAATGCCGGCGCCGTCGACTGGGTTCGCGAAGAGATCGACGCGTGCCGGAAATACCGCCGCGGAGGGGAAGCGCCAGAGACGCTTGACGAGCCGGCGCCCCTTGACGACTCCGCGACGCCGGCGACAACGAAGACGACACGCCGGCGCTTGCGTCGACGTCTCAGAATATTGCGGACGAATCCGCAGGACGAATCGCGCGATGCAGACCGCGGCGCCGAATAGCCGTCGGCGCGCCGCGCGAGCGCCGGTCGCGAAATCATTCATCGCCTATAACTCGTTGAGTCGCAGAAATGCGGACGCCATCTTACTTCGAGGCCACAGAGTTGGAAGACAAACGACAATATCGACCTTTGCTCTCTTATTCCAAAAAAGAACTGACCGAACTCTTTCAAGAGCTTGGACTGCCTGGTTATCGCGTCGATCAGGTTCGACGCTGGCTCTTTTCTCGCAAGACGTCGCGTTTTTCCCAGATGACCGACCTCTCTAAAGAGACGCGTTCGCTCCTTGCCTCTCTCTTCGCGCGACCTGAAACGGACGCGCCCAGTCCTAATCCCCTCCTTATTCGCAACGACTCTCGCGTTGAGATGGAGCCCGACGACTGCGACGCGCCTGATTCCGCCTTCGAAGGACGGCTTGTCGCCAAGTCGATCTCCGACGACGGCTCTGAAAAGCTTCTGATCGAATGGCGCGACGGTCGCCGCGTCGAGTGCGTGCTCTTGCGCGACGATCGCGATCACCGAACCGCATGCTTGAGCGTGCAGGTCGGATGCGCGATGGGGTGCGCGTTCTGCGCGAGCGGGCTCGGAGGGTTCGTGCGTAATTTGACGACGAGCGAGATCGTCGAAGAAATTTTGAGACTTAACGCGCTCCTGCCAAAGGGCGAACGACTCACGCATATTGTCGTCATGGGGATCGGCGAGCCTACGCTCAACCTTGACGCGCTCCTGCCCGCGCTCGAGATCGCGACTTCCCCCGACGGATTCGATCTTGGTAATCGTCGCGTTACGATTTCAACGGTCGGTCGTCCCTCGGGTATCCGTCGACTTGCCGACGCGAAAGTTCCCTACAAGCTTGCGGTTTCGCTGCACGCTCCGAACGACCGTATCCGCGATCAGATTATGCCTCAGAACCGCGTTCATCCGATCGCCGAGGTTCTCGCGGCGGCGGATTACTTTTTTCAAGCGACCGGTCGTCGCATAACCTATGAGTATATCCTCCTCGACGGCATTAACTCGTCGGTTGACAACGCGCTTGAGCTTGCGCGCCTTCTGCGCAATAAGACGGCGATCGTTAACGTCATACCATACAATCCAGCGCCCGAGTTTTCCTTCAAGACGCCTCCGAACGCGGCGGTGCAACGCTTTGTCTCCGCGCTTGAGAATTCTGGGATTCAGGTTAAAGTTCGCTTTAGGAAAGGCGACGGCGTCAACGCCGCGTGCGGCCAGTTGCGTTGGAGTCTCCGAGACGGTTGACGATAGCGAAGATATTTGCGGTTCGTCCGCGGTTTAATCAGCGTCTAGACCGCATGCGCGCTCTTCGCTTCGGCATGGAAGAGCGACAAATAATTGCCGTGTTATATAAATAATATATAGCGATAAATAGAAATTCCAGATTAAGCGGCGGTTCTACTGGCAAAATGAAAATTGAAGTTTCAGAGCAAGGCTCGTTCTACCGCGTTTGGGCGCCCGCCAAGCTCAACCTGTTCTTTGAAATCTTGGGCAAACGGCCCGACGGCTACCACGAAATCGCGACGCTCGCGACTCCGATCTCGATTTACGACCGGCTCGAATGTCGCGTCGTCGAGTCGGGCGTCGCGGAGATAACGCTAGAGTGTTACGACGAATCGGGGAATTTCAGAAATGATATTCCAACTGACGAATCTAATACTGTCATAAAAGCGTTCCGTGTCTATATGGAAGAGTTGCGCAAAAACCATTCGTGTAGCAGAGAAGTCGGCTTAGACGTTAAGATTTATAAGAAGATTTCATCCCAAGCGGGACTTGGCGGCGGTTCAAGCGACGCCGCGGCTATGCTCCTCATCCTGGAAAAGTTGAACGGAAATCTTTTTTCTAAAGAGAAACTCAGCGAGCTTGCGAGCCGAGTTGGCAGCGACGTTCCGCTCTTCCTCGAAGAAGGGGCGTCTGTCGGTCGCGGACGTGGCGAGTTGATTGAACCGTTCGCGCTTCCTGAGCTTTGGACCGTCGTTGTCAAGCCGCAGATTGGCTTTTCGACCGCAGAGGTTTATCGGCGTTATTCCTCGACGGCTCATATGACGACGCGTTCTATTGACGACGCGCTGCGCGCAATTCAATCATACCGAGGCGACGACTTTGCAACGTTTATCTCAAAGCTTCTTTTCAACCGTCTTGAAGACGTTGCAGCTGAGTTTTGGAAGGGCGTCGCGTTTTGGAAATCGACGTTGTCGGCGCTTCCCGGCGTGCTTGCGGCGCAAATGACGGGCAGCGGCTCCGCCTTTTTTGCCTTGTGTCCCGACGAGTCGACAGCGCGCCAGGTTGCGTCGTCGGCGCGCGCGCTGAACGCTGGGCGTCGCCAAATAGAAGACGTTTTTGTCGCTAAGACACTTTCACAGGGTTAGCAACGCGTTCGGCGTCTTGCTCTGTCAACTGCCAATTTGACGCCGCGGCGCAGAGATAGCGTTCCGCGAGCGCCAAGGACGCCTGTTTTACGCTTTTTATTTCTTTTTACGCGTTTTAAAACTGATAATTTCCTTTGATAAACTGAAACCGAAATTTTAAGCGTTAAAAATTTTCCAAAAAGAATGTTTGGCGCCCGTTATGCTTTAATTGGTGGCGTCCGGTCAACGCCGATCTGGATTTTGCCCCAGGCGCGTCGACGGTCGTATTAAAAAATAAACAGACTTTGGAGTCTTTGGCGCGTCGAGTCAGACGCGCGTCGACGATTCGTTTGGTTGTTCGCGTTGGCGTCAGCCTTTCGTAAGGACAAGTCTCCGACGTCGATTCAAACTATTTAGATTTAGATTAAGGAGTATTCCGCAGTGGCAAAGAAAATGTCGTTTGACGACGCTGCTCGCAATCCTGTTGCCGAAGGCGTCAAGAAATTGGCTCGTGCTGTAAAATGCACATTGGGTCCCCGCGGTCGAAACGTTGTTTTGGACAAAGGGTGGGGCGCGCCAAAGGTCACGAAGGACGGAGTAACTGTCGCTGAAGACGTCGCCCTTGAAGATCCAGAGGAGAACCTGGGCGCGGCGCTTGTTAAACAGGCGGCCTCGAAGACGAATCAGGCAGCGGGCGACGGTACGACGACCGCGACGGTCCTTGCCGAAGCGATTTATCTTGAAGGGCTTAAGATGACGGCGGCGGGCGCTGATCCGATGGCGTTGTCGCGCGGAATTCAGAAGGCGGCGGACGTCGTCTGCGAATATGTCAATAAGCTTTCGACTCCCATCAACGAAAAGAGTCGCAAGGAAATTGCGCAGGTCGCGACGATCGCGGGTAACAACGACCCGGCGATCGGTCAAATTCTTGCCGACGCGTTTATTAAGGTCGGCAAAAACGGCGTGATCACGGTTGACGAAGGCAAGTCCTTCGAGACGTACGTCGACGTCGTGGAAGGCATGCAGTTTGATCGCGGTTATCTTTCTCCGCACTTCGTCACGAATGTCGACGACCAGAAAGTTGAGCTTGAAGACGCGCTCGTTCTCGTCTTTGAAGAGAAAATTTCTACCGCGAAGGCTCTCGTTCCTCTTCTCGAGTCGATCAGCAAGCAGAGCCGCCCGCTCTTTGTCGTCGCTGAAGACGTCGAAGGCGAAGCGCTCGCGACTCTCGTCGTCAACAAGCTCCGCGGCGTTCTTCAGGTCTGCGCTGTGAAAGCGCCGGGCTACGGCGATCGTCGTAAGGCGATGCTTGGCGATATCGCGACGCTCACCGGCGCGACGGCGGTTTACAAGGATCTCGGCGTCCAGCTCGACGCGGTCCAGCTCAAGGATCTTGGCCGCGCGAAGAAGATTGTTGTTACCGGCGACTCCACCACGATAATCGGCGGCGGCGGAGCGAAGGAAGACGTCGACGCGCGCGTTGCACAAATCCGTGCGGAAATTGAAACGACGACGAGCTCCTACGATAAGGAGAAGCTCGAAGAACGCTTGGCGAAGCTCGCCGGCGGCGTCGCGCGCATCAACGTTGGCGCGGCGACGGAAACGGAGCTTAAGGAACGCAAGTATCTCTACGAGGACGCTCAGGCCGCGACGAAAGCGGCGCTCGAAGAAGGCATCGTACCTGGCGGCGGCGTAGCGCTTCTGCGCGCTGCGGACACGCTGACGGAAGTCAAAGGCGCTGTCGGCGACGAGGTTTACGGCGTCCAGATCGTTAAGCGCGCCCTTACCGCGCCTATCCGCGAAATTGCCAAAAACGCGGGCGTCGAAGGTTCTATTGTCGTTAATCATGTTCGTAAAATGGAAGGTCAGAACGACGGTTACGACGCCGACAAAGATTCCTACTGCGATCTTGTCGAGGCGGGCGTCATCGATCCGACGAAGGTCGTCCGCGTTGCGTTGCAGAACGCCGCGAGCGTCGCGGGACTGCTCCTCACGACCTCTTGCCTCCTGACGGAAATCCCGACTGAAGAAAAGCCTGCTATGCCAGACCCAAGCGGTATGGGTGGCATGGGCGGCATGGGCGGTTACTGATAAAATATCCGCTTCAACCAGAGCGCAAACGCGGCTGTGCGGCGTTTGCGCAAGCGCTCCAGAAATAAAATGAAAATTCACAATATTGAAAGGATTTTACAATGTCCGTTAAAAAAAATCTGAACCTCAAACCTCTGGAAGATCGTATTGTCGTTAAGCCGCTTGAGGCGGAAGAGAAAACTGCCGGTGGGATTCTTCTTCCCGACAGCGCGAAAGAGAAGCCGCAGCGCGGCGTCGTTGTCGCCGTTGGCGCCGGTCGTCTCCTTGACAGCGGTAACCGCGCCGAAATGACCGTTGCGATCGACGACGAAGTCATTTACGGAAAGTATTCCGGCTCCGACGTCGAGGTCGACGGCGAGCAGCTCAAGATTCTCCGTGAAAGCGACGTCCTCGCGAAAGTCGTTAAGACCGAGTGATTTCCGCATCGACGCTCTTAGCCTTTCAATCACATCGAAGCGTCCTGGCGCCGACGCGCGCCAGGACTTCTGACCAGAAGTTATAAGGATTTTTTTTATGGCAAAGCAACTGATCTTTGACGACGCGGCGCGACGCAAGATGCTTAGCGGCGTCAATCAACTCGCCGACGTCGTTGCCGTCACACTTGGTCCTACCGGTCGTAACGTTATTCTTAGCAAAGCTTACGGCGGTCCAAAAGTTACCAAGGACGGCGTGACAGTAAGTAAAGAGGTCGACCTGGAGGACCCGTTCGAGAACATGGGCGCCAAACTCGTCAACGAAGTTGCCTCTAAGACGAACGACGTCGTTGGCGACGGTACGACGACGGCGACGGTCCTCGCTCGCGAGATCTACCGCGAGGGACTCCGCAACGTGACCGCCGGCAGCAATCCGATGGCGATCCGACGCGGAATCGACAAGGCTACGGACGCCGCGATTGGCAAGCTTCAGGAGATGGCGAAGGCGGTTACGACGAAAGCAGAGATCGCCAACGTTGGCGCCATCAGCGCGAACAATGATCGCGAGATTGGCAACCTGCTCGCCGACGCGATGGAAGCGGTCGGAAACGACGGCGTCATCACGGTCGAAGAGGGTAAGACTGCCGAAACCTCGTACGAAGTCGTCGAAGGTATGCAGTTCGATAAGGGCTACCTCTCTCCGTACTTCATCAACAATATGACGACGATGCAGTGCTCCCTCGAGGACGCCTATATTCTCCTGCATGAGAAGAAGATCTCGAATATCCGAGAACTCATTCCGTTGCTCGAGAAAATCGCGCACACGGCCAAGCCGCTCCTCATCGTTGCGGAAGATATTGATACCGAAGTTCTCACGATGCTCGTTGTCAATAAGCTTCGCGGCACGCTCAACGTCGCGGCGGTTAAGGCGCCTGGTTTCGGCGATCGTCGCAAGGCGATGCTCCAGGATATTTCGATCCTCACCGGCGGCGAGGTCATCAGCGAAGATCTCGGCATTAAGCTTGAGAACGTTGAGCTCGACCAGCTCGGTCAAGCGAAGCGGATTGATATCGATAAGGATACCACGACGATCATCGACGGCGGCGGTAAGAAAGCCGATATCCAGTCTCGTACCGATTTGCTCCGTCGTATGATCGCCGAGAGCGAAAGCGATTACGATCGTGAGAAGTTCCAGGAACGTCTCGCGAAGCTCAGCGGCGGCGTTGCGATCGTCGAGGTTGGCGCTCACTCCGAAGCCGAGATGAAGCAGAAGAAAGACCGCGTCGACGACGCGCTGCACGCGACTCGTGCCGCGGCTCTCGAGGGCATTCTTCCCGGCGGCGGCGTCGCGCTCCTGCGTTGCCGCGAAGCGGTCGAAAAGATTCGTGCGAACGTTCGCGGCGACGAGAAGATCGGCGTTGATATTCTCTGTCGCGCGCTCTCCGCGCCTCTTAAGCAGATCGTTGATAACAGCGGCGCCGACGGCGACGTGGTCGTCGACGAAGTCGCCTCGAAGGAAGGCGCTGCCGGCTACGACGCTGCGACCGGCGAATACGTCGATATGTACGAGGCCGGGATCATCGACCCGTTGCTCGTTGTTCGCGCTGCATTGTCGCACGCGGCAAGCGTTGCGGGCCTGATGCTCACGACGGAAACGCTCGTGACGGACGTCAAAAAGGACAAGGAAGACGCCGAAGCCGTTCGTTGATCTTCCTTGCGGCGCGACCGCGTAAGACGGTCGCTCGCTCGTCCTTCGCGTTGAAGTCGTTGAGACTTCGACGAGCTTTAGTCGCGCCGGATCGCGCAGCAACGTGCGAATCCGGCGCCGTAGACGCTCGCGTCGCGAAAGCGGCGCGTGCGTCCTATAGCCTCTGCGGCGCATTGCGCCATGCAGATTGGCTTGTCGCGCCGGCGCAGACCGGCGCCTTCGTTTTGGATTTTCGTCGACTGCCGACCTCGCTGTCTGCGGCGACATGACAGTCGGCCGCGCGCCGACTAGCGAAAGCAAAGATGATGGCTGAAGAAGTCGATTATTACGAACTACTAGGATTAGACCGTTCTGCTTCGCAGGAAGAGATCAAATCGGCGTATCGTAAAGCCGCGCTCAAATATCATCCCGACCGCAACCCTGGCGATGAAGAAGCGGTTGCGCAATTTAAGCTCTGTGCGGAAGCGTTTGAAGTTCTTGGCGATCCAGAGAAACGAGATATCTATGATCGCTATGGACGCGCGGGCCTCGATCGCAACGGCGGAATCGGCGGTTTTCAGGACGTCAGCGATATATTCGGCGCCTTTGGCGACGTCTTCGGCGATGCGATTTTCAACATATTCGGCGGCGGCAGTCGCGGGGGCGCCAGGGGGCGCCAGGGCGCCGACGTGCGTTGCGGGATGACGCTTGATCTTCATGAGGCGGCGCGAGGCGTCGAGAAAGAAATTCGATACCGTCGCCGCGAGGTTTGCCAGACCTGCGACGGCTCGGGCGCTAAGCCCGGCACGAAGCCCGAGGTTTGTAAATATTGCGGCGGACGCGGGCGTATTCAGCAGTCGACGGGCGTCTTCTCTATCCAGACAACCTGTCCGAAATGCCGCGGTCGCGGCGTCGTGATTGTAGATCCATGCGTTGATTGCCGCGGTTCCGGACTCGTGGCACGCGAGGTAACGCACGAGATTCGTGTTCCGGCGGGCGTCGACAGCGGCGTTCGTCTGAGACTGCAAGGGGAAGGGGATCAGAGCCCTAACGGGGGTCCTCCAGGGGATTGCTACGTCCTCATTCAGATCAGGAAGCATCCTCTTTTCCAGCGCGAAGGTCAGAATTTGATCTGTCAGATTCCGATCGGATACGCGCAAGCGGCGCTTGGCGCGGAAATCGAGGTTCCGACGCTCGACGGGATCGAAATGATCAAGGTTCCGTCGGGGACGCAGAACGGGAGCATGATACGCCTCAAGGGGCGCGGCATGCCGACGCCGCGTCGGAACGCCGCGGGCGATCTCTGTATTTATCTCTTCATCGAGGTTCCGACCAAGGTTAAGCCGGAACATGAAAAGATTCTCCGACAGCTTGCGGAATATGAAGGGGATTCTGTCCTGCCTGAACGCCGTTCCTTTGGTTCGAGGCTCAAGAAATTCGTTTCCGACTTCTTCCCCGATAAGAAGGAAGCCAACGTGGAAGAAGCGAATAATTTATCCGGCAAGGAATCGGCCTGATCCTCCCTTCTTTAAAATAGTAGATTAAACCAGAACCCTATCGACGTTCTGTTCCTACCGAATATGACGTCGCGAATATAAACGGAGGACCTCGTTGCGAGACGAGGGTTCGTAAACGATGAAACCTGATACACACGACGACCTGCACGAATTCGACAAGACCATGGACGAAGTTCAGGATCTTGCCGACGACGTTACGGCCGCCTGCGCCGATTCAGCCGAGTCAGACGACGACGCGGTCACGATCACTCGCGCCGAGTACGAGACGCTCAAGAAAGAACTTGAAGAAGCGAAGGATCGCGGTTTGCGCGCGTTGGCTGAACTTCAGAATTTCCGAGAGCGGACCAAACGTCTGCATGCTGAGGAGCGCAAGTACGCGTCCGTCGATCTTGCGCGCGCGATCCTCCCCGTCTGGGACAACTTAACGCTCGCGCTGAGCATCGACGATCCCGAACACAATGGCGAAGCCGTCCTCGACGGCGTTAAAATAGTTGCCGACGAGTTTCTGAAGATCTTCCGACAGAACGGAATCGAAAAAATCGACGCGCTGCATAAGCCTTTTGATCCGAGCGTCCATGAGTCGGTCGCGGCGCTACCATCCGACGAATATCCCGTCAATACGGTGATCGTCGAAGTTAAAGCGGGCTTCAAGCTTCACGATCGCGTGATCCGAGCGTCGCAAGTCGTTATCGCCGCGCCCAAATCGGAGGGGAACGAGGAGACGAATCCTGAGGAGTGACCGCCCTTTAGGTTCATATGAGCGCCTCAGACGCCGTTGCGCGACGCAACAAGGGCATGATGCGGCGATTTGTGAGAAGCGCGAGATTATGCGGCGCTATCGTCGCAGCGCACTCGGGTTCATTCTGAGTCTAACGTCGATGTCCGTTCGCCGCGTTAACGCGACTCTTTTAATGGGGGACGGGTTTACGGCGCCGATTAGAAGCGTAAAATCTCTTCATTGACTAGTTCCGCTCCGAGATGCGCCTCTCCATTGATTCATTTTCATTGCTCCGACGAGCGTTCCATGGTCGGGAACTTGTCGGAGCCTTTTTATTTTCCCGCGACAAGCGGCTGTATTATGCGCTGTTCCATATGTAAGAAGAACTTTTCCGAAGAGGATCCCGGCGTCGTCATGCCGTT
Organism: Thermoguttaceae bacterium; assembly: GCA_050949645.1. GTDB lineage: Bacteria > Planctomycetota > Planctomycetia > Pirellulales > Thermoguttaceae > RUG369. The sequence continues at coordinate 1,656,431 of JBMNGC010000001.1, read as the reverse complement.
CTGCTCGCAGCGTTGCCAGCAGATTGACGCGAAGCGCTGGTTTTGCGAGGAGTACGGTTTGCCCGTCTATGATCTCGACAAAATCGAACGCGTGAACGCCGAAGAGTTCCATCCGATAACGGACGATGAGCATCCTGAGCGCTCATGAAGCCAAGGTAACTGTTTTCCTTTTGGGGCTAACTATTGGCAGAATAGGCTTTCATAGTTGGAAATTCGGGCGTTTCTCCTATAATCGTCCTGGACGGCGTCCTTTAACTTGTCTGGTTCTCTGGTGGAAATAGAATAGACAAGTTGCGCGTATACATTGAGAACGAAGACAGGAGATTGGTCGATGGCAAAAACCTACGACATTGACGCTGGCACGATTCGCAGGGTCGACTGGCTAGAGCTCATCCCTATGACGCTCTTTTTCCGCGCCTTTTCCGCGACCTTCAAGCCGACCTTTCTCCTTTTGCTTGCGGCGCTGACAGTTCTGCCCCTTGTTTGGATAAAAGACGTGGAGAACGCGCAGTCGAGCGCGGGTATTGTCAATCTGAATCCTACCGACGACTCTTTGGGATCGCTGCGATATGTGTCGGATCGTGCGTTCTTTGAATCTCTTTCCAATGGAACTGCGCCCGTGCGCGACCTCTGGAGGTTTGCGACGTGGAACCCCTCGAACCGCGCGCGGAATTTTGCGGAAACAAATTCAAGCAATAAGGCGACATTGGCGCTCTATCTGGCGACGTTTGTTGTTGGATTATGGCTGGCGCTTGCAATTTCCCGCACCGCTGTGGTTCGATTGACGACGACTTCTCGTTCATCGACCTTCGCGTCCATGCGCTTTGCATTAAAACGTTTGCCGGCGGCGCTTCTGACCTGCGTGGCGCCCCTCTGCGTCTTGCTTGCGCTTTTTGTAGTTTGGTATGTCGCCCGATGGGCCGTATGGGTAGGACTGTTCCTCGCTCCTTTTGTGGGCGCGTTCTTCGTCCTGACGGAATTTATCCTCATTCTCCTCATTGTCGCCGTTCCACTGGGGCTCTCCGCCATTGCGGCCGAAAATTGCGACGGATTCGACGCCATCTCGAGAAGCGTTTCCTATCTGATTCAGCGCACGCTCATTTGGCTCCTTTATATAGCGGTCGCGCAGCTCTTGATCATCGTCGGAACTTTTATTGTTTATTCAGTATCTTACCTTGCGTGCGAATGTTACGTTACATGCTTCGACGTCGCTGCAAACAGTTGGTCCAGTTTTTGGGGACGACTGATCGCGCAAATTCCAGTTGCGTATCCGTACGCCGCCGCCGTCGTTTATTGTAACGCAATCTATATCATGCTGCGTCGCAGCGTCGACGGTACGCCCTTCGATTCCTGCGCGCTCAACCTTAAAGGAACCGCGCCTCGTAAGCTCCGTAAAATTCTCAAGGACGGTAAGGGTGCGCCGATCTTCGACGCGCAAAACGCCGCGTCGCAACGCGCTACGAGCTCGACGACCTCCGCGTCTAGCGCCGCCTCCGCCTCTGAAAAAGCCGCCGAGCAGGAGGGCGATTCTTGACGAAACCGAACCTGATCAGGCAGGATCGCGCGGAGCCGCTGAGCGCTCCTTCGACGACGGTCGCAAGGCTTACGCCGTCGGGACGCGCCGCCGTGAGCGTCGTAGGAGTTGTCGGGGAAGGGGGCTGGCGCATCTTGCGTTCACGCTTGACGCGCGCAGACGGCGCCGCGTCAAATTTTTTCGACGAAGCACGCTTCGATCGCCAGTTTTTCGGTCTCTTTTACTTTGACGAGCGCCGCGAAACCGCGGACGAAGTCATTCTGCGGCGCCGAGCGCGCAACGCCTTTGAACTCAATTGTCACGGCGGCGACCTGGTGACCGCGCGGATTATCGACTGTTTTCGGCGACATGGCGCGCGCGTCGTCTCCGGCGGCGAATGGGAACGTCTCGTTTCGCGCGAAAAAACGAGGTCCGGCGCCGACCGTTTTTCGTCGCCAGTTCAAACGCTTTTTCTCGACCCGGCGGACGAGCTGCTCACCCAGACGACGACCGAGGAAACGGCGAAGCTTGCCTGCGATCAACGCGAGGCTTGGCGACGATGGTTCGCCGATTTCCAAAAGGCGAGCGCCGTCTGGCGTAAGGACGAGCTCGTTGCCGCGATCGACGTTGTTTTGAATCGAACCCTTGGTCGGTATCTCGCGGCGTCCTTTGTCGTCGCGCTGACCGGCGCGCCAAACGTCGGCAAAAGTAGCTTGCTCAACGCGATTTTGGGCTATGAGCGCGCCGTCGCTTCGCCCGTGATTGGTACGACGCGCGACCTTGTCAGCGCGCCTTTTACGTACAAAGGTTGGAATTACGAGCTCGTCGACTCCGCAGGGCTTCGCGAGACTTCGGATAGCCTCGAACGCGCGGGCATTTCGCTTGCGACGTCGCTCGTTCGGCGCGCCGACGCAGTGATTTGCGTCTATGATCCGACGATTTCACGTCTGGAACAGGAGCCCATTTTTCAACGCTCCTTTCCTGAGGATGCGGGTCGGGAATTACCTGAGATTCTTAAGACGCTCAATAAGACCGATCTTCCTCCGGAGACGTGGGCGAAAGACTGGCATGATTCGGAGCTTGGCGAGACAATTCTGGTGAGTGCGCGCAACGGCTCCGGGCTCGGGGAACTCCTCGACGCTTTGTTTCGGGCGACGGCGTCGGCGCACGGTTGGGACGAGTCGTCCTTGTGCCAGGGAACGCCCCTTGTGTGGACGACGGAGCAGGAAAACTTTTTGAAACGTCTGCGCGCGTTGAGCGCCGACGGATTGGCTATCAAAGCAGCCGAACTTGCGGACGCGGAAGTTCGGTGAACGACTCGACTCGCTCCCTGAAGAAGGGTCATTATAGATGTTTGAAACAATTGATCTGACATTGTTTGGCTGGAACTTGAACTTCTGTGCCCTTCTTGTCGGTCTCGTTTTTTTCGCCTTTGGGACGACGCTGCAGAATGGCGACGCCGATGACGATGAAGAGGACGAAGAAGTGAAGGCAGGAGGCGATTCTTCCGAAGAAAAGCTCGTTTCCGACGCCGAAGCGATTCTTTTCGACATTCAACGACGCCTTGCCGCGAGAAATAAAATACAGAAGGGATCGGGGAGCGACCAGGGAGAGCCTCTCCGCTGGGCGCCCTCCGCGACGCCGAAAAATGTCAAAGAAGACGACAAGTCCGACGACGAGCGGCGGGAACCGTTTGAGTCCGAACAGAACGAGGACGTGAAAACGATCAGATTTCTTTTTGGGAAGCGTGAAAGTTCAAGCGCCCAACGATACGATCCTCGCGCGGAAGAGGAGGACGTTTATGACTTCTTCGAATCGAACGACGACGTCCTGCATGACGACTCCCTGTCGATTCTAGAAAAGATAGCGCGTTTCCGAGCCCGACTTAAAAAAGGCGACGAATCCTGTCGCTTAGACCTTATACGGTTGCTTCTCGATTATTCCGCAACGAGCGACGTACGCGACGTGAAAGAGCTTTTCGCTAAGCTCGACGAAGCGCAGGAGCTCCTTGACGAGTCCGAGACAGTTCCCATATACGATCGCGAAAACATAGGATGTTATATCGCGTTATACCGTGCTTTCCTCTATATGCGTATGAACGTAGCGCCGCCCTTGAATCTCATCACCGACGCGTTGCGCCGAGCGCGCGACTGGAATCAGCGCGAAGATTCTGACGAATCGCGTTTAATCCTCGCGCGAGCCTGGTTGCTCCACGGTCAATTCCTCCTTGCGTCGGGCGGGAGCGCGACGGCGCTTGCGTCGTTCCAGACAGCGCGGAAATATTTCGAAGCGTCGTCAGATTTTATCGAAACCGATAGGCGTTCCTTCCATCTTGGGAGCATTCTTGCGTCGGAAGCGGAAGCGTACGGCATGACGGGGGACGTCGATAAAGCGATCGCCGCATATCGCAAAGCGGCCCTAATCTTTAATACGTTAAGCTCGGAGAACGCTCATATTGAGCAGCAAGTCGTTGTTCTGAGCCAGCTCGGTTTCATGCTTCTTTCGGTGAAACGTTACAAGGAAGCGTTCGAAACGACGCAGAAGGCGATCTCGTTAGGCGAACGTCTTTACGCCGCTGATCCCGTCTCAAATTTTGCCCCGATGGGGAGTTTGCTTCGGATGCAAGCTGACGTCTGTTATCGACTTGGCGATTTCGACGGCATGTTTGCGTTTCTCGATCGCGCGAAATCGATCCTTGTGAAAGGTCTGAAAGATAAGTTACCCCTTCCGTATCGCTGCGCTTCCCTCGCGCTGTTGTCGTTCGTTTTACGCGACCGTGCCGCCATGTCGTTCGAACGCCGGCGCCTGTCGTCGATGCGTCGCGATTTGCTCGACTCGCTTCGCTGTATCGCGGCGGCGACGCAATATCACAAAATCGACTCGAAATTCATGGTCCTTCGGGTCTTTACTATTCTCTATCTTTTTGTGACGACGCGAGCGGATTGGAGCGGCGCCAAAAGGCTTCAGACCGCTCTCGCGAAATTCTACCGAAGCCTGACGCCTTTCGAACGTTGGGAACTTGCGCCCGCCTATTCTGAATTTGTATTGGATATGAGCGGTATCAACGCTCAAAAGCAACGTTTGGACGAGTCGGACGCCCTGTTGCGCGAGGCGGTTGAGGCGATTGAATCGAATCTGAAAGCGGACGATTTTCGACAGGCGGCGCGTCGTCGACTTGTTCATGCGCGAGCGATATATCACCGCGGCTGCCGAAGCTTTCTGGTGGAACACGATTTAAAGAAAGCTCTTAAAGATTTCGACCAGATCAACTCAATTTTTCATGAGACCGACGTTTATTCTGTTCGCAATTTGCCGTCTGATAAGGAGTTCTACCTTAACTTTTTAATTCGTTACGCTTGTCTTCAGAGCCGCGTCAAAAATTGGCGCGCCGCGCGCGACGCGATTGTCACGGCATGTCGATTTTTTATGATGGAAATCGAGTCGGGGGATTGGTTTCTTATTCCTATGGCGCCGGATTTGGCGTTCGTGACGCTCTATCTTGCGAGGGAGGCGGGCGAACAGGTTCTATCGGTTCGTTTAGCTGCGTTCTGGCTGAAATATCTTCAACATTTGCGCTCTGATTTCCTTAAAAAAGGTTGGCGCGACAACCTATCGGCAGGGCAGGAAGAGAGCGCCGGCAAGGCGCTGAACACGCTCGGCGAAACGCTTCTCAAAATTCGGCTCATTCGCGTTCAGTTCCTCCTCAAGTCTCAATGGCGCTCCGGGTTTGAACGTTATCTTTCTCGAGGGTCGTCGCCTGGCGACGTCGACGAGAGGGGCGAAGAAGGCTCAATGCCGCCAGGACTCCGCGACGATACAAAAATCATGCGCGGACTGACCTATGGTAAAATTCGAGAACAGCGCGCGAAGTTCGAACGCGAGAAACTTAGCGCGCAACCGTTGGATCTCGAGGCATGGCGTGAGCTCCAGTGGATCGCGGGGCTATTCTATAGTAACAAGACGTCCAACGTGACGTACAATATTCGTCCTTGGGTCTGGGTCCTTGGCGCCATGGAATCGCTGTGTCGGAAATATGGCGAAAAATGGCTTCTCCTCTCCGAGGTGGCACTCGTGATCTTCAACCTTGCGAGAACCGCAACGAAGATAGATAAGACATTTCCATTTTCTTTTGACAAGACGCTCGAAATTAAGGAGAACGAGCGCGACGATTCGACGGAGGAAACCGAGCCTCTCGATTCGGACGATGAAGAGGACTTCTGGAACGTCCTTTCCGCGATCTCCTCGTTATTTCGAAAGATTTTGCTGGAAAACGTTTTTCCTGGCAAGGACGTCGAGTATTTTCTCCCCGGCGCAACGGACGTTTTTCACAAATTGAATCTTGCAGGCGACGTTTTATTGTGGCTTTCCGACCCTGAGGCTTCTGCAAAAAGCGCCCAAGGGAGTGAAAGCGGTAGCAACTCGATCACATTCCAGGATTTTGGCGGCGTCAACGACGAAGTGGCTGCGCTTATTGAAGAGTCGATGAAGATTGGACTCTTCTGTTGGCGCAAGGTTGCCAGTCTCGATTATGATAAGTTAGGTTACCGGTTCGCGTTCCTCTGTTGTTGTTATGGATTCCTCTTCGCGCGCGGTCGAAAGGACGAAGCGCGAAGATTGGTCAAAGAAGAACGCGCCGCGGTGGCCGCGGAGATTCAAAAGGAGCCGTTCTCTGACGACGCCATGATCCTCTTTGCCGACTTTGTTTCGGACGCCGCGCTTAAGTCAGACGATCTGACTTTGGCCAAGGAGCTGTTGCAAGAGAACGTCAAGGTTTTTAAACGCCTTGATATAAATTCGCTCAAGTACGTGCCAAGTTCAATTGTAGGGCGCGAATACCTGCGTTTGGGGTTTATAGCCGCTCAGGAAGAGAAGGATGAGGAGAAAAAAGAGCGTCTACGCGACGCCATCTTCGCTTTTGCGGAACCCCTGAAGGACGGCAATTTCAATTTTGATTGTTTTATCGAGGCGGCGAGTAGGCTGGGTTATTTCTTCGAGCAAGACGATCCTGACGATAACAAATGCGCACGGAAGATTTTTCGAACGTTTGAAAAAAGCTTTCAACAATATTGCGACGCGAATCCCGATCAGCTTATTCCTGAACGTTTCGCCAACGACGTGCGCGCTCAGAGCCTAACGGCCGCGGCTTGGATCGCGTTTTCATATGCCGCCGCCTATTTCGACGGGGAACGACGGTGCTTCTACGAGGCGAATCGACTCTATCGTAAAACGGACGAGCTTTTGGCGCGCCTCATTGATATTGAGGATCACGTCGTTCCTTCCGAAGACTTTCTCAAGTCGATGCAAATTATTTCCTTTTATGATCAATACCGGATCACTACGGAGAGAAATCGTTTTCGCGACCTTTTCCTTGACCGCGCGCGTCTGTTACTTCAACGCGTGTCAAAGGAACAACGTGATATTTATGAAATCGACGCGTATAAAAGAGTTTATTCAGATCTTCTCCACATGAAGGGCCGAGAAGATTTTGTCGATGGAGTCCAGACGCCTGCGAGCGTTGTCGCGCCCCTCTCTGAATTCATGGCGACACTTAAAGCGACGCCTGAATGGAACTATTTTTTCGTCAATAAGACGTCGCGCCAGGGACTGGTCGACTCCCTGAAGAGTCTCTTGTTGAGGAAATCGACAGTTCCAGACGAAGCCCTCGCAGTCGTTACCTATCATTTTACGACGGAGCTCATGTTGGCATGCGGTCAATATTTAGCAAACGGCGGGGACTTTGACGAAGTTCAACGCAACGTCGCGGCAATTCTCAAACGCGTACGCAAAATCTTTGGCAAGAGGAGTTTTTGTGAATTCCAGTGCCTCTATTACTGGGGAATTTTCGCGTTGCGTCAGAATCAGCTGAAAGCCGCGATCGCCGCGTCCTCCGCTATGCGTCGGAAATATTCGATTACTGATCAGCGTTATATGGGACAGTTCGACCGAGACGACTCCTTTTTCCATTACATGGCGTTTCTCAACATGCTTGCGATCGAAGTGAACGCGCGCCTTCAACTCGGTACGACCCGCGAGCTATCCCGCGCCGAAGCTGTCTTAGAGCAGGCGAAAGAGATGTGCGTTCCCCTCTTTAGTTGGGGATTATTCCAATTTCGACCTGTCTTTGCCGAAATACTGCTCCTTGAAGCGAAGACGAAGCAGCGCCGAAACCAGTACGCGGAGGCGCTGCCCCTTGCCAAGCGCGCGCTTGCCATTATGAGGAGCTGCGAAGCGCGCGGCGTACGGTGTTGGCTACCGACGCTGCGCCAGGAAGCGCAGCCGCTGATCCTGCAATTGAAAAATCTCATCAAAATGGAGAAAATGAATCAGGGCTAGGTGAAAATAACGCAGTGATCTCCGGGATCTGAAAAACTTTCAACGCCTGGAGTCGAAATTGGAAGCGAATCGCGTATAATATAGGGGGTATAGGAAAAATATAAAAAGCGCTGACAGGAACGTCTCGGCAATCTCGAGGCGGCTTAGTCAACAAGGAATCGTCATGATCAATCGCGTTCAAGAATTTCGAAAGAAACGGCGCCTCTCTTTAGAGGAACTTGCGTTGAGCGCGGAGGTCTCCGTTCGATTTCTCCGCGCTTTGGAGTCGGGGAAATGCATCGCCGACGTCGGCGCTGCGATAAGAATTGCCAAAGCGCTCGGCTCGACTGTCGAGGAGCTCTTCGACGTTTCTAAGCCAGCGCCGTCGGCGTCTGAACCGCCGGCGACGCCGCTCGAGGAGCGCGACGTTTCTACGACGTCCGATTCTGACGAGAGGGAAACTTCGCAAGTTCCCGAGGAACCGCAAGGGGACAAGTCGTCGCGCGCCGAGTCCGCGGCGCCTGAGCCCGACATGCGCGTCGCGGAGTACGAACCTCGCGTTGCGCTCGAAGAACTTTCAGTCCCAGACGACGACAATCCGCTCTTTCACGAATCGAGTCGCCGCGTCGACGGTGAAAAAACTCACGTCGGTTCTCCTTCCAAGAATATGACAATTTCGTCGTATAGTTCCAAAACGGCCAAGGAGGAGGGGCTCGCCGCGTCTCCAAAGGGACTCGATGATCCAACGTTGGGACGTCCGGTCCGCTATTTCGATCTCTTTTGCGGAATCGGCGGGTTCCGATACGCCGTTACTCGCGTCTTGGCGCGCATGAATCGCGACGAAGAGTGCATTCTAGCGTGCGACGTCGACCCCTATGCGCAGCAGAGCTACGCGGCAAACTTTGGCGACGTTCCGTTTGGCGACGTCACGCGCCTGCCCTCGGAGCAGATACCTGATTTCGACCTGCTCCTCGCGGGGTTCCCCTTCCAAACCTATTCGATTATCGGTACGCGCAGCGGGTTCGAAGACGAGTTGAAAGATTCGCTTTTCTTACAGATTGCGCGGATTCTCCGCGACAAACGACCACGTGCGTTCATCTTGGAGAATGTTCGACAGTTGACGACGCATGACTCTAGTCGCACTTTCCGCGTCATTCTCCGCGTTTTGCAAGACGAGCTTGAGTATAACGTGGACTGGCGCGTCCTCAACGCGCTTGATTGCGGGCTGCCTCAGAAACGCGAGCGCGTCGTTCTGGTCGGCTCAACGGAGCCCTTCGAGATGGAGTGGCCAAGAAAAGTGAAGGACGGTCGGACGCTTGCCGATATTCTAGAGCCTGAAAATGAGGTTCCTAAGAAATATTACGCGTCGCCGAATATCGTCAGGAGCCGTAAAGAGATGCATAAATCGCGCTATTATCCGTCTGTATGGCACGAGAACAAGTCGGGACACGTTACGTCGTATCCCTACAGTTGCGCGCTTCGGGCGGGCGCAAGTTACAACTACCTTCTTGTTAATGGCGAACGAAGGTTTACTCCTCGTGAGCTTCTGAGACTCCAGGGTTTTCCAGACGATTTCAAGATAGCGGTATCCTATGCTCAACTTCGTCGGCTGACGGGCGCCGCGGCGTCTGTCGACCTCATTGAGCGCGCGCTGGAGCGTTTTCTGCCCCTTGTTTTCACGGCGCGCCGAGGTCGTAAAGATGGCTAAGAAAAGAACGCCGCTTCCCAAGCTTCCCCCGGTCCCCAAGGGCGGCGATTCGCAGAAGAAATTCGACGTCTTTAGCGCGGCAAAGCGTTCGAAGATCATGAGTAAGGTGCGATCGGATCGCAACAAATCGACAGAGTTGAAGCTCATTGCCGAATTTAAGAGGCGTAAGATTATCGGATGGCGACGTAAGGTTAAGCTTTTTGGTCGACCAGACTTCGTTTTTCCGAAATATCGCATCGTCGTTTTTGTCGACGGATGTTTTTGGCACGGTCACGAATGTCGCAATGTGACTCCGAAAGATAACGCCGAATACTGGCGAATTAAAAGAGAGCGTAACCAGCTGCGCGATCGCGAGGCGACGGAACACCTGACGGGGCTCGGCTACCTCGTGATCCGGATATGGGAATGCGAACTCAAAAAATCGAACGCTGATAAACTTGAAGCTAAGTTAAAGCCGTTACTGGACGCGTCGGCCGAGAAAGGTGAGAAATAAAAAAGGGTCGTACGTTCCGGAGCGTACGACCCTTTATACTTCGTGAATGAAGAGCGGCGCCTCATTCGGCTTCCGCCGGAGCCTCGTCTGAAGCCTGCGCCTTCTTCTTCTTCTTTAGAACGACCTTATGGACGCGGACTTTAGGAAGGTTAAAGGGAGAATTTCCATCTTCCCAGCGGTCCTGGGAACGGAGCTTCTCAATTCTTTCGACTCTCGTCAGGACGTTTCTCGAACGAGAGACGCCCTTTCTAACTTTTAAGCTTTTATCGATGGTCATAGTACTACTCCAAAACTAACGCGGTCGCGTGATCGACCTGACGTTCGGCGTTACAAACGACGGACGCAAAACGCCGAAATGGCGATCCGCCCGCGATGCGTTCACGGCGCGTTGGACGAGCTCTGTCCTTCGCGTCGTTTTTTATGAACGATATCCTACAAATTGTAACGCATCTCTTCTCTGAGACAAGGGGGCGCCGATAGAGTATAGCCAAATCTAGCGTAGCTCTTGGACGCTTTCATTTTACTTATTCTGCTCATTTTGACTATTCTCAGAGTCTGTCAAGCTCGTGTTTTCGAGTTTAACACGCTCAGCGTTTTCGGCGTATCTCGCGAGCGCTGTTTCGTCTTCCCGGATTTTCTTACGCGCTGTGAATTCTAAAATTGCAACCAGCGTCAAAATAAGTCCCGTCTGCACGAAGACTGCGATCGCCGTGATAAAATTCGCCTGATAGAGGAAGAAGGAGCCTAGCGCGCAGATCGTCGTTGTGAGGTAAACCGTCGCGACCGCTTGGCGCCGCGAGAGTCCCAGCGCGACAAGCCGGTGCGAATAATGGTTCTTATCGCCGACAAAGGGACTTGCGCGGTTATGCAACCGTACCGTTACGACGCTGATAGTGTCGTAGAGGGGCAGCGCCAGGATCACAACAGGCACGAAGATCGCGCTTTTTGGAGCGGTTTCGCCGACGAACGTAATCGAAAGCGTCGTTGTTGCGAGTAAAAAGCCGATAAAATACGCGCCGCCGTCCCCCATGAAGATCTTCGCCGGCGGCTTGTTGAGCCTGAGAAATCCGCAGATTGAGCTCGCAAAGAGCAAGAGGAAGGCCGCGAGGAAAAGTTGAGGTTCGCCAGATTCAGGGTTCGGGGCGAAGAAGAACGCGACTGCCGCGAGGAAGAGGGAGCAGATCGTCGCGACGCCGCCTGACAACGCGTCCATATTATCGAGCATGTTGAAAGAGTTGATCAGTCCGACGATCCAGAAGACGCTTAGAGTCGCCGTAATGATCGGGAGGTCGAGAAAGAAGGTTGCGCGCCATCCGCAGGCGACCGCGACGATCGCGACGACAAACTCAACGGCAAGGCGTAACTGCCATGGGAGCGAAAAACGATCGTCTAACGTTCCGAGGATCACGAGAATCGTGCCGAGTCCCAGTAACGACCAGAGTTGCGGTAACCGCGCCGCAATGCCGCCGATATGCCTTGTCAGAATTTCCGGGCAGAACGCGAGCGAGAAGCCCCACGCCGTCCCCGTCTCGGAACTTGTCTCTGGCGCGGCGTATCCCAAAGCGACAAGCGTAAGAGCGATGAAAGGCAAGACGACGCCGACCCAGACGCCCAGTCCTCCTCCGGTGGGAATCGGCGACGCGTGAATTTTGCGGCGCCCGGGCTTGTCAATGAGCCCCACGGCGGGGCCGAATCGTTTGATCAAGAGACAGGTAGCCCAACTCAGGATAAAGGGCGCGATAATGAGCGCGATCGCGACAGCTAACATAACGACCCGATCATCGCGACGCGTGGCGCCGCGGAGTTAAGGAAATGAGCTCAGTACGGTACGTTCTCGCCGCCTCCAATGACGATCGATTCCAACGAACCGTCTAGACCTTCGAGATTGTAGCACGGCGGGACGACAACTTCAACAGTCGTGATGGGCTCAATTGCGTCGTCGCGGCATTCGGGGACGTCGTTTGCGTCTTCGACGGACGTCGCCGGTTTCACAATTGTTTCTTTTGCGCGATTTTTTGTGAGCTCAACGAATCGACGAAAGATGGGCAGTCGGCGCCGCATGGCTCGGCGGGCGGACGCAGGCGGTTCATGGCGCGGCGCTTCGACGATCGCGAGGGGCTCGCGTTGGACCGTCGTCGAGCGGGGCGCTTCCGCCTGGACGGCGTCGCTCGAATCGTCGGGCGTTTCGTCGACGCTCGCTTCTTCGTCCAACGCGCTGCGCGTCGGCTCTGGCGGTAGTTCGGGGGTCGGAGCTTCGTCGGGCGTCGTGGCGTCCTCAGTTTGCGCGCGGCTCTGGAAAGCTGTTCCGACGAACTCCTTGGCGTCAAAGACGAAGGAGGAGGGCGGGCTCGCGCCAGGAACTGAATCCTGACGAATTTCTTCGACCGCATCGGCCTCGATAGAATCGGTTTCAATTAGTTCGACGCTTTCAGATTCGAGCGGTTGTGAATCTTCCTTGGAAGGATCTTCGCTGCATCGAGGCGCCGCGACGATTTCGTCGCGTTCTGGCGACGCTGCAACTTGCGAGATGGAATCATCGGGAAGCATTGAAGTTTCGACGTCGTCTTCTTCCAAGTCCAACGCGTCGAGCGTCACTTTTTCTGCGTCGAGCGTCAATTCAGCGTCGGGTCGCCGCGTCTCCGGTCGTTTCTGCTCGACGTTTGTTGGCTCGGGAGGCGAGATCGGCTCAAACTTGACCGGATCGCTGGAATCTTTCTCTGATTTGGGTTCGGAGTCGTAATAGGGATAGTCGACGCGAAAAGTTTTCAGATCATCTCCTGAGGAAGTTTCCGTTTTTGTTTCTGCGTCGTTATCGTTGAGAAAGTTTTTGATCTGTCTGAGGACAGAAAGATTCGGAGTGCGCGCGGTAGGAGTCTCGTCGTCAGAAGAGAAGACTTGCCAGCCGTCGCTCGCTTCGTCTCGCGAATCGCATCGCAGATAGGACGACAACGGGACCTTGGCGTCGGGATTACCCGCCTTTCCGTTTCTGTCGTGTTCTTTACGATCTGCCATCGTCCTGACGCCTCATGATAGGTTGCCTCTTCGCGCCGAACCGCTCGCCGCGCGGAAAGAGCCTCAGGTCTTGTTATCGTCAAAACAAACACAATCGTTAAAATTTTCGCCGAGATTTTTCGGATAGTCCTAATACCTTGTTCTTTCGCTTTGCCCCATAGATTCTGCGCCGCTTGACGGAAATTTGAACGAATTGTATATTGTCGTTGACAGAGGTTCGCCTTGACGCGACCGTCGCCGACGCGCACTGCATTCTCCGTTGTTGGATACGCTCGGATATCGATCGATTCGTGCGGCATAAGCGTCTGGAATCGGCCTGAAACGAGGATGATATGTTGAAAGAAAGGAAAGTAAGAAAAGTCTGGTTGGACGGCGACTCGCCGGCGATACGGCATTTATGCGCCCAAGACAAACGACTCGGCAAGGCGATTTCGATGGTCGGCGCGATTGAATACAGCGTCTACGAAGATGAATACGAATTTCTTATCTGGCAGATAGTCGGGCAGATGATCTCAAGCCAGGCGACGAGAAAGATAGGCGGCCGGCTCGAGCAATGGTGCGAAGGAAGGATCACACTTGAAGCGATCGACGAGCTTACGAATGAAGATTTGCGCCGCGTTGGATTATCGCGTCCGAAAATCTCTTATATCCGCGCGCTGAACGACGCGATCAGGTTTGGCGAGCTGAACTTCGAGGAGCTCCGAAGCCTTGACGACGAAGCCGCGACAAAGAAACTCTGCTCCTTTCGCGGCATAGGCGCCTGGACTGCGTCGATGTACCTAATCTTCGTCCTCGATCGTCAGGACGTACTTGCCATGCACGACCGGTGTTTTCGCACGGTCTTCAAATGGCTCTACGATACGACAGACGTATCTCCAGCGGCGATCAAGAAACGAGCCGCGAAATGGTCGCCCTATTCCTCGATCGCCGTCCGATATTTCTACCGATGCCTCGATTACGGTTTCACTAAAGCAAAGTTTGAGTTTTGACGAAACGCGTTCTGCCAACCCATTGCCACGAAACCCTCCGGATTGTATCTCCGGAGGGAGCCACGTCATTGAGTAAATGTTGACAACATGTTGTAATTAAACAACCCACGTTATTCTAAATTTTTAGAAACACATTTGCGTTATTCTTCGGCTCCGAATATCTCAGAGGACTGCGCCGGCACGACAACCGATCCGTCCGCGCTGCGATACTCCTTGTCGCCGAAGTTGACGACAACGGAGACGCCGTTGGCGAAGCTTGTCTTCTGAACTCTTCGATCTTCGGTCAAAAACTGGTGATCAGTCATTTCAACGCGACCCGTGAGCCGCGAAACGGGCGCCGCAATCTTGTAGCTTTCGACAAATCGGTCCCGATTGGCGTCCAGGAAATCCTGGGTGAAACAGTACATCGGCGGCGTTCCATAAAGCGCGTTGAAAAGGTCGCGCTTCCACCACATGGACGGAAACTTCACATTGTGGTCGCCCCAGTACCAATAGGAGACGACGCAGCCATGATAGACAAGCTCGAAGAGGGGGAGCCGATACGTTTCGCCAAGTTGGTATTTTTCAACGACTTCGGGGACCTCGTCCCAGATACGATCGATGTAGCGTCCCGACTCGGGGCAACGATAGGGGCCCAGGCTCATCATTCCCTCGTAGTAATCGCAGTATGGAACCGACGCGTCGATTCCCGTCTCGCTTCCGCACACGAGATTAAAGCGTTCGCCAAGGAGCCCTAGAAGTTCCATTCTCGCGATTTTACACTGAGTTCGCGTCATCGGATGATCCGGATTCCAGCATTCTCTCCATGGCGAGGCGACGGTCGTATCGAGGAACTGGGCGCGGTACGGAGTCGTTTCGAGAAGCTTGGAGAGTCGTTTTTCAGCATAGGGGACCGCTTTCAGGGAGCAGAGGACGCCGCACGGAATGCGCGGTTTGCCTTTTTCCTTCGGATCGACGGCCCATCCGCGAGTCCAGTGTCCATCGGGGGAGTCCCACGCGAGGTCGTCGGGCCACGCTTCGGGGATCCATCCGTCGTGGATTCCCGGAAGTTCCGGGTACCTTGCGGGGTCCATAATGTCCTGATAAATGTCATACTTGGAGGTCAGGACCCCGTCCATTGCGTTCATCGCTTTAATTTGTTCAGGAGAGCCGCCGCTGCTCCAGAGGATGCGATCGAAGCCCATCTCTCGGAGTTTGTCGACGGTTTGGAGCTTATCGCCGTTCCAGCTCCATATATCCGCGGCGCCGACAAGCAGGTCGATCCCCTCGGCGAGTTCTGGATTGCGTTGGATTTTTTCGTCGAAGGTTACGAGCAGTCCGATTTCATCGGCGTATTGGCGATATCGCTTGCACATCGCGACGTAGCCGCCTTGGTCGAAGAATATAAGGCGCAACTTCTTATCGTAGCCGAATTTTTTCATGGCGCCTTGCCAGGTCTGAGAAATGGCGAGCGCCTGTGCGTCGGCATTTTCATTCTGTTCGCCGGACGCGACGTCGCGGGGTTGCACGAGAATGCCCGAATCGTCGGGCGTCTCGACAATTCCCATGTACCCGTCGCTTTGGTCCGCGTCGATCGTGTCGGCAGCGAAGCCCCAGAACGCCATGCAAAGCCCGTGTCCGCCATAAGTGTACATGCTGCCGATACTCGGCGGGTTATCCGTCGTCGGGAAGGAGATCCCTTGGTTCATAGGGAGGATAACGCGGTCGGTTGTTCGAGACGCGAAGGGGTAGGGATAGGAGATAGGAGCGGACTGTTCTGCGCTATGATCCGCTTTGAGGGTAATGAGGATCTCAGGCGCATTTTTTTCAAGCGCAACGGTCGCATGGAATGGAAGAAAATTCTGCGCGTCAAAGAGTTCGAAATCAACGCTGTAAGCGTCGCTCGTCGCGTTGAGAACGAATGGAGAGGTGGTCGACGCGAGCTGTTCGCGTCTGACGCCGGTTCGACGGTCCAGGACGCTGAAGGACGCGTCTCCCAAGTCGAAGTCAACTTCAAGATACTGGTTGTTTATATTGACCGTTCTCTCGACGGAAGAGAGGGGAAGCGCGCCGACGCGTTCAATTTCAAATCTCGCGACGGTCGCGTCGGTCGAACCTGATCCGACAATGCGCGGTTCGATCACGGCGGTTCGGTAAGGCACGACGAACTTCGTCTCGCTCTCTCGCCATTCTCCGAAGGGACTCTCATCCTGACCGCCAAAGGTCCACGCCAGCGCTTCGCCCTGGTCGTCGTAGAGCGTGACGCTCGGACGGATCGCGCGTTCGCCGACGTTTTTGCCGCGGTATCTTATAACAAAGATTTCGCCGGGCGCGACGTCGATTCGTTGAGGCATGCGGACCGCCCAGTCGCGGTCGCCGTTGTGGACAATTCGCGTCGCCGACTGACCGTCGTTTTCATCGTCGGCAACGGTCGTGACGGTTAGAGCGTCGGGAGCCCGGGACCAGCTTGGCGGGTCCAAAGGCAGCGTCCAGACGTCGTTAGCGAGCGCGGCGCTCGTTAAAAGGGTCAGGAGCGCAAGGGCGACAAATGGCGTGATCAAAGAGAGTTTGAGTGATTTACGCATGGCGCATTCTCCAGGAAATAATAGCGACGGTCAAAGAGACGGGACGTTCCCCTTGGATATTATACCGTTGAGAGAGTCGAGTGTAAAGAACGCGCTAAAAGAACGAGCGCATAGGAGGGGGCCGTCTACCCCATTACTTTTATTGGCGGCGCGCTATAATCGAGGGAATGGATCCGGCGTAGAAGAGAAAGCGAGGGTGAAATGGACGCGTTGGCCGTAGGTTCTTTGTCGGCGATTGCTTATGGCGTTCTCTTTGGCTTTCAGGACTCTATTTCTCCCGGTCCTTTGCAGACGTTGATTATTTCCGAATCGTTGTCGCATGGAATGCGTTCGAGTTGGCGCGCGGCGATTGTTCCGACCGTCTCCGATCCGGTCGCGCTGGCCGTCGCGATTTTTTTTGTTTCACGAGCGTCCGACGCGTTTCTTGCTGCGATCGCAATCTTTGGCGCCGCGATATTGTGTAGAATTGCCTGGTCCGAATTAACAACAACGGATAAAGATTTTGGATTTCAAACCAGACCTCGCCTCTCCTTCATGACAATCTGGTTCACGAATATCTTCAATCCGAACCTTTGGATTTTCTCCTTTACGATTAACGCCATCCAGATTAACCACTACAACAAGAACTTCGGTCTGGGCGTCGCCGCGCTCTACTTTACGACGTTCCTTGTCGTGATGTGCGCGACCAACCTTACGATTGCGTTTATCATTTCTCGAAACAGGCATGCTGTCAACGTGAAATGGCGCGTCGCGATCAACCGGATTCTCAGCGTGTTTCTCCTGCTTGTCGCATTCCGATTTCTTTACATGGGAGCGGGCTACCTCGGTTTCCTATCGACTTCGCCCGACGCTGGCTCCACGCTCTCGAATCTTCCATTTTTCTTCTGAAACGTTAGACGATAGCCAACGAGACGTTGCGGAGGTTACGCCGTCGAGGGGCTGGCTTGAAAGAACGCTTCGCAAGGAGGGAAAGAATAGAGGATCGTCGACGTCAATCCCCCTTACTTTTATCCGGGGCACGCTATAATTTCCTGGAATGGTTTCGACGTAGAAGAGAATAGGAAGCGAGGAGTGCAATGGACGCGTTGACTGCCGGTTATCTTTCCGCGATTACCTATGGAGCGCTCTTTGGCTTCCAGGGGGCCGTTTCGCCCGGTCCGTTGCAGACGGTGATTATTTCCGAATCGTTGTCGCATGGAATGCGTTCGAGTTGGCGCGCGGCGGTTGTTCCACCCCTTACCGACCCCTTCGCGCTGGTGATCGCGATTTTTTTTGTTTCGCAGGCGCCTCTCGCGTTTCTTGCTGCGATCGCGATCTGCGGAGCGGCGATGTTGTGTCGAATTGCCTGGTCTCAATTTAAGACGACCGGCAGCGATTTTGAATTTCAAACCAAATCTCGCCTCTCCTTTCCGACAATCTGGCTCACGAATTTCCTCAATCCGAATCTTTGGATTTTCTCCTTTACGATCAACGCCATCCAGATTAACCACTACAACAAGGCCTTCGGTCTTGGCGTCGCCGCAACTTTCTTAATGACGTTCTTTGTCATGATATGCGCGACCAACCTTTCGATTGCGCTTGTCGTCTCAAGGTGCAGACGTTTCTTCAATGTTAAGTGGCTCGTGACGATCAACCGCATTCTCGGAGTCTTTCTTTTGCTCGTCGCGTCGAGATTTATTTACATGGGCGTCGGCTACCTCGGTCTGCTACCGAGCTCGCACGTTGCCGAGGCCTCGCTTTCGATTCAGTCGTTTTTTTCAATTTTTGCGACTCTCTTTGGCTAACTTTTAGATGTTAATATTTAACGATTTTGCGGTTTTTTCGCAATTTCGTTAAGTGATTGACCTATCCGGACGATAACACCGATAGCGCCCGTGTGGAGCTTGTTATATAACTGGATATGTTGCGACTTTAGTCGCAATCCGTTTTTTAGGACGCGGCGACGCGTCGCCAATGAAAGGACGCAAGAATGAAGTCTCCCAACGCTTTATTGACTTCTCGCGTCAGACCTTCCGTTGCGATCGCTCTGATGATGATCTGGCCGCTTGCCTTTGTTTCCTGTCAGTCTGCTAGCTCGGGATATGTCGGCAATGCGAAAGAAAGTAATCCTTACTCTCGGTATGAACCTAAAACCCCAGAAGAAGAAGCGTATTATCGCGACGTCTACTCTGGGGACTGGAAAGAAGATAGCAAAAACGGTTTCGCCTCTGTTTACAAGCACGGCGGCTCGGTAACATTGCCTAAACACTGGCAGAGCATGCCGCCCGGAGCTAAGACGCTTGAAGAGATCCGCTTTGAATCGTCGCAGCGGAAGATGGCCGAGATGCGCGCGATGGGTCGACCGGCGCCAACGTCTTCTCCCAGCGCGTCTCTTCCCATGACCAGTCCCGTTGCGCCGCATTACTCCTCGTCGATCCAATCGCAACAGAGTTATCCCGTTTCTTCAAACGTACCCGCGCCGCCCCCCGCCCCAACGAGCGTCAACGATTATGCTCCGACTTCGGCGCCTCTCGAGCAGCCTTACGCCGCGTCGCCAGTATCCGCGCCGCAGTCCAATTTTGTCGACTCTTCGCAAGGCGTTTACCCATCTTACGGCGCCCAAACGCCGCCCGTCGCTTCGCATAATCAGCCTAGCGCGCAGTTTGTCGCTCAGGCGCCCTCTATGTCTCAACCTCAAGCTCAGTATCCGGCGGCTACTCAGCCCGTTGTTCCAACGACGGAGCAGCCTTCCGCGCAGCCTGCGGCCTCGACGCCTTCCATCTACCCGACGCCTTCGCCCTCGATTTATCCAACGGACAATATCAGCGCGTCGGTCGATCTTTTTGACGCGAGCGAATGGGTTGTGTTAGGCCAGGAGCCTGATGAAGAGGATCCTTTCGCCGACGTTTTTGCGGACGACGTCTTTGCCGACGAGCCCCAAGACGAATCGAGCGAGATAGATGAAAGCGCTCAGGAAACGTCCGAAGCGTCAGTCGTTCCGACGCCAGAAGAACCTGCCGTTAACGTCACCGCCGATAACGTCACCGTTAAGACGGTTTCTCCCGGCGCCATGGCCGCTGAAAGCGCCGCTCCAGTCGCGCCGAACCGTCTTGGCGGTCGCAAACTGCCTCTTCTGGTTGACCCGACGATTGCTAAACCTTATGAGGACGTTCATCGTCCGATCAACAAGTCCCCTGGATCAGCCGACTCAACGCAGTCTCGCAGCCATTATGACGAATACG
This sequence comes from Thermoguttaceae bacterium, assembly GCA_050949645.1. GTDB lineage: Bacteria > Planctomycetota > Planctomycetia > Pirellulales > Thermoguttaceae > RUG369. Next base: position 1,636,619 of record JBMNGC010000001.1, on the reverse strand, counting down.
TCTTGAGCGGCGGCGACGCGGCTGCGCCCGTTATCTCCCGTGAAGACTGGTCGGTCGACAATCTCGACACGGAAGATTCGGTCGCTCACTTCGATACGATCGACGGTCGTATTTTGACAGAACCTTCCAACCGCCTGTTTCTCTATAGCCCTCGTTTTGGCGCCGTTCGTCAGGTCGTTGGACCGATCGAAGGCGATTATCGAGAAGCCATTGAAATAGCCAACGTCCACGAAGGCGCGATTGAAGGGGACAGGATTCAAGGCGTCGACGTTCGTTCGAATGAAATGAAGGCGCTCGGCGCTAACAGCGTTCTCCAGCCGCAAGGGGCGGAAACGACGGTTGGCGTGACCATGTCGACCGGACTCCTCGGCGCCATGGAAGCTGACGCGCAGATTCGCCTCGGCGCGATGCTTACGTCTGAATCGGTCGACAATTTGAGTTCGGCGGACGCGAGCCTTATGCTTGACGGCGCGATCGCCGCGCAGGGCTGGAGCGGCGAACAGAGCGTCGCCGTCTCGACGGAGCTCGTCAACGCCTTCTCGAACGCCTATATCGACGGCGCCGCGACGGTCTATCAGATCAAAGACGACACAAAGACTTCGAAGCTCCGCGTTATCAAGATCGCGAACAAAGAGGCCGCGAAACCGGGCGAATTCGTTGAATTCACGCTCCGATTTGAAAATATCGGCGACCAACCGATCGGCAACGTAACGATTCTAGACAACCTATCGGCGCGTTTGCGCTACGTCGACGGCACGGCCCAATCCTCCGTCGAGGCGGATTTCCTCGCCGATCTCAATGAAAAAGGCTCGCTCATTCTCCGTTGGGAAATCACGGAGCCCCTTTATCCGAAGGAATTCGGAGTCGTGCGATTCATCTGCAAAGTCCAGTAATCGCGCGATATAACGAACGGCCTGTCGATGAGCGGGCGCGGGTTCTCTTCGAACGCCTCGCTATTTTCTCGACGCCTTGCCTTCGCTTATCCGAATCGTTCGGATAAGATCAGTGGAAGACGGACAGACTTCGCGTAAGTTGGGAACGCGGAGTTTGTCCGTCTTCTATAATGATTACGTTTGCTTATCTAAGAGAAGGCGACCCTCGTCGCAACGCTTGACCTTGGCGCTTCTCGAGAATAAACTTACTGACATACGGTTCGCGTCGAGCGTTGTTCGGCGCCTGACAACGCTTATTAATCTCATCACGGTCGTATGCGATGACAAATGCAGAAACCACAGACGGCGCGCCGCTTGCAGCGGATACACTCGATCCGGAAGATAGGTTCAGGCGACTTGAAGGGATAAGTTTCTACCTTCGTACCTTGGAACCTTCTGACCTTGATTTCTATCTCGCGGATGAAATGGACCGCGTCATCGCGCTTTTTGAGGGGGCGAGCGCTTCGGACGCCCCCCAATCGACTCGAGAAGATCGCGAAAAAGAGTGGAAGAACATACGTCGATTTCTTCGTCAGATTGACGGACGCGTTTCTGATCGCGAGATGTTCCGCGACTACGCTTACGAGACGTTTGACAGGGAATGGAATCGTTCTTCTCCCAAAAAGCGCCGCGACAATATCGAGCGGCGCCTTCTCGAAGATCGAAACGACGGTAAAGCGAATCGGCTTAAGAATTACGCGCTCAATCTCGCCGCTGTGACGTCTGACGACGACGATTACGAATCGAAAAAAAATCGCATTATCGACGCGATTGCGTCTGACAAGAACTTCGCGTTTCTTCTCAGCGAATATACGACGGCGCTCGACGACTACGGTTTTACCGAATCCGAGGAAGTCCGAACCATCTGCGACCAGATGATCGACGTTTTGCGCGATCGTCTTCTCAAATCGAGCCCTGCGACTCCAGAGTCTCGTGGAGATTCCCAGTCGTCGCGACCGTCGCCGGAACCAACTCGCGCGCCTACGGCGTCGTCAACGCGCGAACCGGAGACTGCGCCGACTCGAATCGACGACAACCTTGAAGCGGACGAAGAGTCTGGCGACGCGACACGAGGGTCGGACGGATACTATCCAATCGATGAAGAACTTGCTCGCGCGGCCCAGAAAGCGAATTCGTTCCGCGAATACAAACCGGGAAGCGCGACGCGGGAATATCGGTCCGCCGTGGACTCGGCGCGTGAGATTGCGAGACGTCAAAAGGAAAAAGTTAAGAAACGATTTCACGAAAAGATCGACCAGATCCTCGACGCGTATGAACGACGACTTGCGTCCTGGTACGATCGATATCATCGCAACGCGGCGTCGTGTCCGTCTGTTATTGTCTCGGGGCCAGATAATCTTCCTCGTGAAAAACACGCGCAGAAAGTGCGTAGAACAGGCGAGTTACTCCGCGAACATGAAAAGATAACAGAGCTGATGAAAGCGCTTCAGAGCGTCGGACTAGACGGAATATCTGCGGAGGATGAGAAAGCGCTCGCAATGCTCAAAGAGAAACTCGAAAGACTCAAACAACGTCACGAGGACATGAAAGCCGCCAATCGATATCGCCGCAGCAAAGGATCGTGGAGCGGCTATGACGGCCCCCTTGCCGACGAGATCAACGACGACGGAGACGAGCGTTGTCAGTTTTTCAATTTACCTAAAAGCTTGGCGGAAATTCATCGAATCGACCGGCGCGTCAAGGCGATTGAACGCCAGAGACGCGTAGAATACGGAGGCGGCTGGAAATTTGACGGCGGCGTCGTGAGGGCGAATAAAAGCGAGAACAGGTTGCAGATTTTCTTTAAGGAGGCGCCGTCCAATGAGATTCGCGCCGAGCTGCGCGACCGTGGATTCCGCTGGTCCCCGCACAATCAAGCGTGGCAACGAATCCTCACGCCTTTGGCGATTTACGCAACGAAGCAGCTGAGCTTCATTCCCAAAGATTGGGATCCAAAAAAGGAAGAAGAGGACGACGCCTGATAAGGGAAAAAAAAGACGCCTCGAGGGACTTTCGTCCACAAGAGGCGTCTTCTCAAACGCGCAATTTCAGGGAAGCCTACGTTCTAGTTTGCATTGAAGCTCGCGTAGATCGTTTTATCACAGACCTCGACCACGTCCGTCACGAGGACGCTGACCTTGGCCCATACCCTGTCCGCGACCGGGAACCTGACCTTGGCCTTGCCAATTACCCTGGCGACCGTAACCCTGACCGAGTCCCGGGCCCTGGCCATAACCTCGACCGTATCCCTGACCGGGTCCCATGCCCTGGCCGTAACCCCGACCATAACCCTGACCGGGTCCCATGCCCTGGCCGTAACCTCGACCGAGACCCTGGCCTTGGCCCTGCCAGAAGGGACACTGTCCCGGGCCAGCGCCGAGAGACCACGCGACATAGCGAGGCGGGTACGGGCGCTGCGAAGCGGCGGCTCTCATCTCCTCTGCGTCGATGGTTCCGTCGCCGTTCTTATCAGCGGCTTTGATCGCCTCGATCGCCTTCTCAACGTTGAAGGCTCCGTCGTCGTTGATGAAATCAGGCTTTTGGCCGCTCCAGAACTGGTATCGTGGGCGCGGCATGGCGTTAAATTCTTCAGGGGACAGGAACCCGTCGCCATCCTTGTCGAACGCCTTGATGGCGTCCTTTCGTTCCTGCGGCATTTGCGGAGGCAGCTTGGCGAGATCGATGCGTCCGTCTTCGTTGAGCGCCGTCATGAAGCAGCCGCCGGGGGGCGTCGGACGATTGACCGGACCTTGCGCGTTGGCGAACTGCACAAAAGCAAGCGCCGAGATGAACGCTATTGCGAAAGTGATAGTTTTTTTCATATTATGTTCCTTTTTTTCTAAAAAAATCTGTTAACGCCGTTCGGCGTTTCAGAAGAAAGGGGGAGTTCCTGCAACAACGCATCGACATTCCGCGGTACGTCGTTTTGTTGTCAGGAGAACCGTTTGCTCTATTAAGACTAAACACCGAAGAAGGCGAAAGGTTCCGCTGAAAAAGAAAAAAATTTAAGAAGTCTTGGAAGTTTTCTTATACGTTCACTCCAATTTAGTCTGTGATAATTACAAAAAAAATCCCCGTCTTGAATCGGAGTTCTCAACGGGGATCGGGGAAACTTTTTCTTGACGTTAGAAGGAGACAGTCTCGCCTCCCGCGATTGTCGCCATTGCATGCCAAACGTCAACGTCAATTGAACTGGAGATGAAATGCACGCTTCCGTCTGCAGTGAGCGTGTTGACGCCACTGGGATGATAGCTGCGCGCTCCGTAGAAACCGTAGTTCATCCAGTTGCACGACGCGCCGGTAAAGTTTGGCGGCAGGAACGTTCCGAACGTCGTGTAGGCGGGCACCCCGGAAAGCCAGTTGCCGCAACGGTCGAGCTGCCACTTTGGCTCCGCAAGTCCTTCTTGAACCGCCAGGACCGCCGCTGGCGTCTCTTCAAGAAAAAGCGTTTTAGGAACGCTTTGCATGATCACTCTGTTGAGAAGGTTTCCCTTTCTGATCTCCTCGAGAGTTCCTGAAAGTTCCTGGTCTGCGCCTAACCCGATCGTAGATTCCGCCATCATGAGCGTGTTCGACGTTCCGTCGACGCACGACGCGAGCGTGCTGTTGCACCCATAATAGAATAGTCCGTTGGACTTAAGAGTCGGGATCCCGTCTGGCGCTTTGAGCCCGATTCGCGCGACGTCAGAGCCTGTACAGACGCAATAGCTCGACGGGTAGGCCCTAAGGTCGATCGTCTCGGATTCCGACGCGTCTGCGTAGATTTGCATGTTCGATTGCACAAGGGAGCCGGCATAAGGGTCGCTAGGGCAAGCGAGGAAGGGCGCCTTCGTTTTGAGCGCGTCCGTATACGTGTAGTGAACGACGTTGTTACCGCGTCCCACAGCGTTATATACAGGCGACGAATAATCGATCAAATCGGCGATCTGGCTGGCCTCCATGTAGCGAAACAGGCGCGCCTGAATCGAGAAGGCGTCGGTGGAGCAGGTCTCGGCATTCGCCATCGGTGGGAACTGTTCGTTGAAAACGCTAAGATAATTGTGCGTCGCCAGCCCGAACTGTTTCAGATTGTTGGCGCATTGCATTCTTCGGGCGGCTTCGCGCGCCGCCTGAACCGCTGGGAGAAGCAGGCCGATCAGAATTCCGATAATCGCAATGACAACCAGCAGCTCTACGAGAGTAAAACCGGACCTCCATTTGCGTCCGGCAATGTGGAAATTTTGAAAAGACGTCATCGAATCACGTTCTCCTCATACAAAAGTTGAGAGAAACGGAACGACTTTCTGAGGCAAAGGGGTTTCGACCCCAATTGAAACGCTCGTCCATCGCGGCGCGCTTCAACGAACGAGCTGTCCGAACAGCTCGAAAGACGCAGGAAGGTCTTCTGACTTGCGACGCACGTTACCGCCTTCTCAACGACGCGATAGCGTCGTCAATGGCGTTAATGGTAAAGGCTTGAGCGTCGCGAGACGCTCCGTCGCACACAGCGGCGAGGACCGTTCCGGTTTCGCACCGGATTCCCTGTTATGTCCCGACGATTCCTATGTCGCGTGTTTTGCCTGAACTTGCGACATGTTTTCAGGAAAGGCGGGACCGCCTGCGTCCTCAAAATGTCGACGTCGCGCTCGAACTTGCGAGCGCCGACGTCGGAGCTTATGGTAAAGCGACCGCGTATTTCGTCAAGTGCGGAACTATCCGGGCGCTTGCGTTTCAGCATATAAAAAAGTACAATCTCGGAGAGGTCGGATTCCGCATATTTTCAGTCGCAGTAGTCCGTAAAACCTGGAAGACCTTTTACATAAGGAAAACCTATGCTTAGCCCTGTCATCTTTATGTTTGTCGTCGTCGGCGTCGTCGTAGTGGTTTGGTGCGTTCGCGCCTACAACGCGCTTGTCAAGCTTCGTAATCGCTACAAGAACTCGTACGCCCAGATCGACGTTCAACTTAAGCGTCGTTACGACCTTATCCCCAATCTTGTCGAAACCGCCAAGCGATACCTTCAGCATGAGTCGGAAACGCTCGAAGCGGTCATCAGGGCGCGCGGCGCTGCGCTTACCGCGAACAAGAACGCGGGCATGAATCCTGGCGACGTCGGCGTCATGAACAAGCTCGGCGCGGCGGAAGGCGCGTTGCAGGGCGCGCTGGGGCGGCTCCTGGCGGTCTCGGAATCCTATCCTGATCTCAAGGCGAATCAGAATATGCTCGCGCTGCAAGAAGAGCTCACTTCGACGGAAAATAAGGTCGGCTTTGCGCGTCAGAATTTCAACGACTGCGTTATGGCGTACAACACGAAGCGCGAGGTCTTCCCAACGAACATCATCGCGACGTTCTTCAACTTCCAACCGGCGGCGTTCTTCGAGATCGCCGATTCTGTCGAACGCGAGGCGCCTAAGGTCTCCTTCTAACCGTCATTGTCACGCGCCGACGTCGCCAAGGCGTCATGCCGTCTTTCGCGACGTCGCGCCTCCGTAATTGTTTTGCGCATGAGTTTTCCCTGTCGGAAGGCGTCAGATGAATTTTTTTGAAAGTCAGGACAAGGCGCGTTCCCTTTCTATGCGTCTTACGCTTCTCTTTGCGACAGCCGTCGTTTTAACCTTTCTTCTAATTCATTTCGTCGTCGTGAGCATTGTTTACCTTGTATCTGATGACCCCGGCTATAGAACGTTCTCCGTTGAGCAATACGAGAGCGTCTCTCCGTACGGCGACGACGAGCAGTTTGACGACTCTTTGGGGTATAGCGACGAGCCGATCTTGCCTGGAACTCCGTCCTTTCGGAGCGTGTTTTTCGATCCGGACCTGGCCCTTATCGACCTTCTCATTGTCGGCGGGATGATTCTTGGCGCCTCGTGGTATCGCTTTAATGAGCTCAAATCGACCGGCGTCGACGGCGTCGCCGCTTCGATTGGCGCGACGGCGCTTCGGCGCGGCTCTACCAAGCCCCTTGATCGTCGGCTCTATAACGTCGTCGAGGAGATTGCGATCGCGTCAGGCGTCCCCGTGCCGCGCGTCTTTATTCTTCAGCATGAATCGAGCATCAACGCGTGCGCTATCGGGACCAGTCCCGACGACGCGGCGGTCTGCGTAACGCGCGGCGCGCTTGAACTGCTCAATCGCGACGAGCTCCAGGGACTCGTCGCTCACGAATTCAGTCATATCCTTAACGGCGACGTTCGGCTCAATTTTCGCCTTATCGGAATTCTCTTTGGAATTGAGCTCATCGCCGTCGTCGCGTACTACACGATGGTCGCTGCCGCGCGGGGTGGAGGCGGCGATAGTAAAGAGAACGGGGGGAGAATAGCGTTAATCCTTTGTGCGTTTGTCATCCTCCTCATCGGCAGCATGGGCCTCTTTTTTGGCAATATTATTCGCGCGGCGATTTCGCGGCAGCGCGAATATCTCGCCGACGCGTCTGCCGTTCAGTTCACACGCAACCCGCTGGGAATTTCAGGGACGCTCAAAAAGATCGGGTGCAAGAACGTCGGGTCGTCGATCGCCTCGTCGGGCGCGGAACAGACCTCGCACATGTTCTTTGCGCCCGTCTTTTCGTTCGGGGTCTTCCGTGCGCTCTATCGAACGCACCCTGATTTGGTCTCTCGCATCCGCGCGATCGAGCCGACCTTCGACGGCGTCTTCCCTGAAAAGCTAGAGCGTGTCAAGAGCTTCGACGAAGAAGAGGAGAAGCCCGAAACGGGTGATTCCGTTGCGTCTTCCAACGCGACCGCAGACGCGAGCGACAAGACCGCGCAGGGCGCCAAGCCCAGAATTGGCGGTCTCGGCGCGGTACTTGGCGTTTCCGCCGCGGCGCTTTACGGAGACTGGGCGCAGTCGGCGCAGCAGTCGTCGGGGGGCGCGCTCAAAATTGCGCCGAGCCTCCTCGAACCGGTCCCGTCCGAGCTTGACGAGATCCTAGTCGACACGGACGGCGCCAAAGCCGCTTTCTATTCAATTTTACTTAGCTCCGATCCTCGCGTTCGCGAAGGCCAGGTGGCGTTCGCGCAGAAATCGGAGACAAGCGCGGTTCTTGAGCGGTTCGATAAAACACGGACGCTCGTCGAGTCGCTCCCTGCAACGACGAGGCTCCTGATCGCGCGCGTGGCGACGCCTCTTCTTAAGGAACTGTCCCTCGAGGAGTACCAAGCGTTTCGCAAAACGGTCGTCGAATTTTGCGCCGCCGACGGACGACTCGACCTCTTTGAGTACACGTTACAGATCGTTGCGCTTTACGAGCTCGACGTTTTCTTCCGCCTCGCCAAACCGCGAAAGATCAGGTATTCAAACCTTGCGCAGGTTGAGGAGAGTCTGCTAACCACACTTGCTTGCCTCGCGCACGAAGGGGAAGAAACCGTTGGCGACGCTCAAAAGGCGTTCAAGGCGGGCTGCGACGTCGTTGAGCTTTCGCGAGAGCTGCCAGCGGAACGCAGCTACACGCTCGGGTCATTTACGAAGTCTCTCAACCAGCTTGCAGGGCTCGCGCCGCAACTCAAAAAGAAGGTCGTCGAAGCGTGCTGGCAATGCGTTCTTTACGACGGATTGGTCACGGAGCGAGAAGCGGCGATTCTTAGCGCCGTCACCGCGGCGTTGGGCGTTCCGGCGCCGATCTGGCGAGATTGGGTAAAATAGCTAATAGCTTTCTGCCTGAGGTGATCTGAGATGAACGTCTTTGAAAGACAGGACAAAGCTCGCTCCTATTCCATGCGGCTTATGTTTCTCATGATCCTTGCGATCTTTGGAGTTATTTTTACCTTTCACGCCATTATTGCGTCGCTGTACTATCTTGCGGTGAACGAATCTTTTTCTGAGCTCTTTGAGGCGTCCAATCGGAACTTTTTTATTTTTCTTTATTACTTGCTGATTCGAAGTAATTTAAAACTGTTCGTCATTAACGTTACCGCCGTAGGCGGCACGATTCTTTGCGGATACCTCGTCCGGCTTTTCAAATTGCGCAAGGGCGGCGTCAAAGGTATCGTGCTCTCGATCGGCGGTCGACGCGTTAAGAAGGGCGCTCTGAACATGCGCGACCGTCGTTTGTACAACGTCGTCGAAGAAATCGCGCTTTCGTCGGGTATCCCTATGCCGCGCGTCTTTATCCTTGACAACGTTCGTGGAATCAACGCGTGCGCGGTCGGGCTCGGGCCTGAGCGCGCGGGCATATGCGTCACGCAAGGCGCGCTTGACCGGCTGACGCGCGACGAACTTCAGTGCGTTGTCGCGCACGAGTTTAGCCATATCGTCAACCGCGACGTCGGCGTTAATATGCGTACGCTCGCGGTTCTCGGCGGTCTTGAATGGATTTCCGATTTCGGGTATTGGCTCGCCGGCAATCCACAGGATGAAGCAGACGATTTAAGCTACGCTTGGCTCCGATGGTGGGGAGGCGGCTCGTTTGTTTATCTCATGCTCGGCGGGTTTCTCATTGCTCTCGGAAGTCTCGGTCATTTTGCAGGACGTCTGATCCGAGCGGCGATCTGTCGTCAACGCGAACTCCTCGCCGACGCGTCCGCCGTCCAGTACACGCTCAACCCGGAAGGTCTTGCAAGCGCGCTTAAGAAAATCGGATGCAGAGGCGTCGGATCAGAGATCGATTCGCCTTCGTCCGCACAACTTGCGCACCTCTTCTTCGGTTCGGTATCTCGAACCGAAAAACTTCTTCAAACGCACCCGAGCCTCGTTAAGCGCATTAAGGCGCTCGAGCCGACTTTCGACGGCACGTTCCCCGATTCCGTCGGCTATGTGAGCTGGGATATCGAAGGCGAACCTTATTCCGCCGGCTACACCGGCGCCCTTCCGCCTCCTCCTTCTGTAGACGGCGCCCCTAAGAGACGCCAAGCGCCGTCAAAATCGAAGGATCCGTCCCTTTCGGAGGTCTTTGCACGGAAAAAGCGGGAACGCGAGAATGCAGAAAAGCGTCTTCGCGCGCAACATGAGATCAATAGACCCAAACTGAAGATCGCTCCGAGTCTTTTGGCGCCTCTTCCCGATAATTTTGCGAACGTCGTCGCGACTCCGATTGCCGCGCGCGCCGCTGTCTATTGCTTCCTGATCAATGCCGCCGCGCCGGCGCGCGAGCGACAGCGCGAGCTCCTGGAAAAAAAGGAATCCTCCGAGATCATGCCGGCGCTCAATCGCATTTATTCCGTCATGAAGTCGATTCCTCCCCCTAATTGCCTTACGCTTCTTCAGGAGACTGCGCCGGCGCTCAGGAATGAAACTCGGAAGGAGTATCGGAAATTTCGCAAGCTCGTCAACGCGCTTATCGCGTCCGACGATCGAATGGATTTCTTCGAATTTGCGCTTCAGCAATCTCTTTTGCGCGACCTTGACGTTTATTTCAAACTTAAAAAGGAACGAAAGCCAAGGTATGCGCGATTTACTTCGATCGACGAGAGCTTTCGCATTGTGGCGCTCGCGCTCGCCTATGAAGGGAACAGGGACCAAGAGACTGCAGAAAAGGCTTTTCGCGAGGCGCTCGACGTCTTTCACGCATCGGCCGAGACGTTAAAATCGCGACAATACACGCTCCAGGGGTTCTTCAATTCTCTTGAGAGGCTCGCGCTCGCCGTACCGCAACTCAAAAAACCGATTCTCGCAGCGTGCTGGCGATGCGTTCTTTACGACGGAGTCGTCACGGAGCGTGAATCAGCGCTCATGTGCGCCTTAACCGCGGCTCTGGGAGAGCCGTTTCCTGTCTGGCGCGATTTGGCGTAACCCGGCTCGGGGATCGGTCCAGCTTTAACGCGAAGCCGCTATCTGGTATAATATGGGAGTCGTTGATCGAACGACTCCGTCCGCCTCGCTTCTGTACGACAAGGAGATCAAGCATGGATCGCCGAAATTTTTTACTTTCCCTTTTTGCCGCTCCGCTTGCGCTGAAAGCCGGCGGTTCAGCGCTCGCCGCCGTAGCCTATGATCCCGCCGACGCGACGATGACCGCCAACTTCGCCGCCGATCCAGACGCGCCGAAGATGATACTCTGGCAACTTCCGAACCAGCAGCCAGGTCCTCAAATGATGGGCTACGTTATGCGTATGGAGAATGGTCAGACGATCGTCTTCGACGGGGGCTGGAAGGAAGACGCGCCTTATCTCGTCGATCTCGTTCAAAAGGAATGCGGCGGCAGAGTCGACGCGTGGTTCCTCACTCACGCGCATATTGATCACTGCGGCGCGATCGCCGAAATCCTTGAAAATATGCCGAAGGAACTTGATATTACGGCGCTGTACTGCAACTTCCCAGAAAAGGCGTGGCTCGACGAATATGAACCTGGCAGCAAGGATGGAACCGCCGTCTTCTACGACGCGATTCACAACTTTTCGGGCTTCAAAAAACTTGCGCCGGATCAAATCTTTGAGTATGGGCCCCTCAGAATGGAATGCCTCAACGATTTCGACCCGGAAATTCATGTGAATGCGATCAACAACGCTACCATCACGTTTCGCCTTGACGTCGGCGGCAAATCGATTCTGATTCTTGGCGATCTTGGCTACGAGGGGGGCGACCGTCTCCTGGAAGCGCAGGGCGAGAAACTCAGCGTCGACGTTTGCCAGATGGCGCACCATGGTCAGCAGGGCGTTCGTCGGTCGTTCTATGAAGTCGTCAGGCCGTCCGTGACGCTTTGGCCGACTCCGGATTGGCTTTGGCGTAACGATAGCGGCGCGGGCGACGGTTCCGGACCCTTCAAGACGTGCGACGTCCGGATCTGGTGTCATGAACTTGGCGTGGAAAAATATTTCGTTTCCAAGGACGGACTCGCTAAACTGACATTCTGAACGCGTCGTTCATTCGTTTGAAGTTCCGATGGCGTTGCAAGTTCGTTCAACGTGCTGCGCGGCGTCCCCATGCGCATGGGATTCCTACGTCTTGCAACGCTTTCAGGAGAAGCAACAAAATGACAAAGAGACCAACGTCCGGCGATCAGGACGACCGCCTCGAACTATGCGGCAGGACGCTGGGTGATTACGAATTTATCCAAAGACTCGGCGGCGGCGCAACTTCCGACGTCTTTCTTGCGAAACGAATTTCTCTCGGTCGTAAGGTCGCGCTCAAAATATTGAAAGATTCTCTCGCTAGCGACGAGACGTATGTCAAGCGCTTTTTCCGTGAAGCGCGCGCCGCCGCGAAGCTTGAACATCCTAACGTTGCGCGCATCTACGACGTCGATAAGCTCGTTGACGTCGAGGCCTCCAGGTATTTCTGGTTCTCCAAAAAGAGAAGACTTGCGAATGCCAAGGTTTACTATTATATCGAGCAGGAATACGTTGCAGGCATGAGTTTGTCGCAATATTTGCGACGCACCGGTCCGATTACAATCGAACAGATTTTTTCCGTGATGGAGCAGGTGGCGCAGGCGTTGAAATGCGCGTCCGATTTCAATCTTGTGCATAGCGACGTCAAGCCTGAGAACATTATTCTCGATCCGTCGGGCGTTATTCACGTCGTTGATTTTGGACTTGCAAGACCGATCGAAGCGAACGGCGCGACCTGGATCGACGCCTCGATGAACAAGACGGGCGTTACGCTCGGGACGCCCTTATACATGAGCCCCGAACAGGCGCGAGGTGAGAAACTCGACTCGCGAAGCGACATTTACTCTCTTGGCGTGACCGCGTTCCAGATGCTCACTGGGGAAGCGCTCTTTAGCGGCGCCTCGCCTCTTGCGGTCGTTCTTATGCACCTTAACGAAAAGCCGCGTCCGATTCGCGAATTGCGGCCAGACGTGCCCGAGGAGCTTGCGAATCTTATCGAACGAATGCTCGCAAAGAAGCCCGACGATCGACCTGCGACGCCCGACGCTCTTCTCAGCGAGCTTGGGAACGCCAAACGCGCGTACCTTCGCAGACGCTCGACGCTTTCGTCAAGCGACGTCGTCGCAAGCGCAGACGAAAAGGGGGGAGAGCTCTTTGCGGAAACGGAGGTTGGATCTTCCCTTGGCGGCGTCTCCTCGGCGTTTTTCTATAACGAAAGCGAGCGTCAGAAGTTCGAGCATACGATTAACGCCGCTGCAAAATCTCAGGAATGGCAAACTAACCTAACTCAGCTCGACTTCCTGGAGAAATCGAAAGTTCGGTATTGGACTTCCCGGAAAATCCTCCTGACGACTGTTGCAACGCTTATTGCGTTTCTCATCGGCGGCGGCGCGCTTACCGCGATCAACAAGCGTCTTGCGACCGTCCCCCCTGAACCTCCTCTTTCGATCCAACGTTTCAACACAGTTGAAGAGCAGTTTGTCTTTGCGCTCCAAACTGGCGCCGTCGACGCATGGAGGAGCGTGATCGAGTATTTCCCTGAAGAAGAATACTGGGTTTTGCGCGCGAAACGGCAGCTCGCTTACGCATACGTTGAGGAAAAGGACGTCGATTCCGCTGACAAAATTTTCAGCGAGCTTGCCTCGACGGCGTCTTCCGGCGTTGATTTTGATCCATTTCCCCTCGCCGGCGCCGCTTGGGTCGCCGCAGAACGCGGGGATTTTGACGCTGCCATCGCGACCCTTTCGGAACTTAGCTACTATCGCCCCAACGACCGAATGACGGACATTCTTGCCGCTAAAACCCGAGAGATTATCCAGCGACGCAACGACTCGCCGAGCCTATATCTACCCCCTCGCGAAGGCGGACGCCAGGGTTTGAGGCCAGGCGGTCCCAACGCGCCAGTCGGCCCCCGTGGCCCCGGCCTCGGCAGAGGACGCGGGGGTATGGGCATGGGCGCTGGTATGGGCGGCGGTCGTCAGAATTTCCAAGGGCCATTCGATCCTGAGAACGACGTCTCTTTCAATTGACTCTCCCGACATATGCCAATATTGTCGAACGCGCGGCGCAACCTCCGCCTTGTTGAAACGAGCGTCGGCTGTAGAATGGGACTCGCGTCGGCTCGCATAAACGTCGTTGTCGCGTGAGCGTCGGCGCCCTTATTTAACCGATAGACCAATGAGTACAGACCAGGAAACGATTCTTTATACGGACGGAGCGTGCAGCGGCAATCCCGGCCCCGGCGGCTGGGCGTTCGTTCTTTTTCATACGCCTTCCGGCAAAAGAATGGAGCGCTCCGGCGGCGAGAGGGAGACTACGAACAATCGCATGGAGCTTCAAGCGGTCGTCGAGGGGCTCTCCGCGCTTAAACGTCCGACTTCGCTTCTGCTTGTGAGCGATAGCTCCTATGTGCTCAACGGACTCTCGAAATGGGTCAAAACATGGAAAGCCAACGGTTGGCGTCGCAAAGAAAAGGGACGCTGGGCTGAGGTGAAAAACCTTGATCTTTGGCAGCAACTTGACGAGCTCATCGCGCGCCACGACGTCGAATTCGAATGGATCAAGGGACACGCTGGGCATCCTGAAAACGAACGTTGCGACGAACTTGCCGTCGCCGAATGGCATAAATTCAAATAAAGCGTCGCCACGGTGGCGTGACAAGATAAGAAGTAAAAAATGTCGGAATACTTAGACGTTGCCGTCAAAGCGGCGCAGGAAGTGGGCGCGTTGTTGAAAGAAAAGCTCGGACGTGTCCTTACGCGCGAGAAGGGGCCCGCGGATCTCGTGACCGAAACGGACGTCATGGCGCAACGAAAAATTGAAGAGACCCTCCTGAACGCCTTCCCCGATCATTGTTTCTTAGGCGAAGAATCTCAAGGCGCTACGCCGTCCTTCGGCGAAGAGCTTGAAAGCGTTGTTCCGTCCGACCAAATGCTCCATGAGTCTCAGTGCGGAAGCGGCGCGCCCGAGGATAAACCCTATACCTGGATTATCGACCCTCTCGACGGAACAACCAACTTCGTTCATGGCGTCCCCTTCTTCTGTACCTCTATTGCTCTTGCGAGGGGAAACGACGTCCTTTGCGGCGTGATTTACAACCCGATCAACTGCGAGCTCTTTACTGCGGAAAAGGGGCAGGGCGCCTTCCTTAATGGAGAGCGGATTACGACGTCGGGGGAAACGGAACCGGCTCAGTCGCTTGTCGCCTTTGGAGCTTTTTCTTCTCGAACTTCGTTCAACACTCACGACTACGCGGTATTTCAACGTAGCGCATCCGTCTGCCAGTCGATCCGACGATCCGGCTCAACCGCGCTCAATCTTGCCTACGTCGCTTGCGGACGTTTCGACGCGATGAGTTGCTGTTGCGCCCATCCCTGGGACGTTGCCGCCGGCGTCTGCATTGCCCTGGAGGCGGGAGGCGTCGCGACTCATTTTGACGGCTCCAGCTTCGATATCGCGCGACAACCCCTTCTCGCGTCCGCCTGCGTAACGCTTCAGTATAATATCCTTAAAATGTTCAACGACTGAGCGGCGATATACAAGAATGAAAAAGGGGGACGACTTAACGCGAAGTCGTCCCCCTTTATTTTTCTTCTTCTTTTCGAGACGTCATTTGACCCTTATTCGGCGACTTACCACATTTCGAACTGCGGTATATCGAGCGCCTCGCCGTCGCGCAGCGCCGATTCATGCGCGACGATCCCAGCGACCGTCGTATTGAGCGCGATCGCGACATTCACCAAAGGATGACGCCCTTTAAGGACCGACTCCACGAAGTTCGAGCCGAGGTATCCGTGCGAACCGCCGTGACCTCCCGGGTCAACTCCCGGCGGTAGCTGCGGCTTACGCAAATCGCCAAGTCCCGCGACGATGTTACGCGCCGCGTCGTCGAGTCCTTCGTAGGAGCCGTTGAACGCGCCGATTTCGCCGCGCATTCGACCCGTCTCGCCGCCCCAGCCCGCCGTATCCCAGCTCACAGCCATACGCGCCGAACCGCCTTCAGACGTCGTAAAGAGCGCGATTTCCGTACCGAACGGATTGTCGAAAGGATTCGCGTCTTTCTGGTATTCCTCTAGCTTACTTCTGTGCCCCACGCACGAAACCTTCGTGAAGGACCCGCCCGTCACGCACGTGTAATAGGCGTTCGAGTGCGTCGGATACCACTGCGGCGGCAGTCCGCGCCGCCAGTTCTTATACCCGTCGAGCGTTCCGACCCCATAGTGGTAATATTCCCCTTCCGTGTAGACCATTTGTCCAAACCCGCCCGCCTTGTAGATTCGGCGCGCTTGGAATACGTCGTCGTGGAAAGCGCTTGTCTCGAACATTCCGTAGAAAAGCCCTGTCTCCTTGACCGTTTCATAAAGGCGATATGCGTCTTCGACGTTGCCAAAGACGGCCGGAACCGCCGACGCGACGTGCTTGCCGACCTTGAGCGACTTGATTACATGATCCGCGTGGGAGGGAGCGTCGGTCGCGATAAAGATCGCTTCAATCGAGTCGTCTTTGATCATTTCCTCAAGGGAGGGGTAGGTTTTTTCACATCGGCACGCTTTGGCGAGCCCGGCGCAACGATCTGGAAAGAGATCGCTTACCGCGACCACTTCGACGTTTGGGTGATCCTGTAATCCGAACTGCGCGCCAAACTGGCACAGCCCAAATCCGACGATCCCCATTCGAAGCTTGCGGTCGGTAAAGGGTTCCCACGCCGCGTTCGGATCGACGTTCGTGTCGGTTTCGTCGAAGCCTGGAATCTTCTGTGCGGCGGAGAGGGATGTAAGGGGGTTGGCGATAGACGCGAAGGCGGCGCTCGCCGTAGCGGCGCACGTCATAAATTTACGACGCGAAACGGACTTGCTAGACATATCTTTCCTCGCAGACGTCAGGGAGTTCGGGGATGGTCGCTCGACGACGCGGGACAATCCGTCGCCGACAAATGATATCGGTCCCCTTCGTCCGCGATTGTACTCCGCTCGTAATTCAATATCAAGTTCTTGCCGCAAATCTCCAGCCCTTTTACTCTCCCGTACAAAAAGTAGAATGGACTTGTATACACTTTTTTTAGAAAGGGATTTTCATGAAAGATCGATGTGAATTTGCAATTCGCCTCGCACGCGCTATGGGCGACTTTACGCTTCAATATTTCGACCGTGACATTGACGTCGAACGCAAGCAGGACGGGACCCCCGTGACTGCGGCGGACCGTGGCGCCGAGGAGCTCGGACGAAAACTCGTCGAGGAGTCGTTTCCAGACGACGCCATTCTCGGCGAAGAGCACGACGACAAGCCGGGGACCTCTGGATGGCAGTGGATTTTCGACCCGATCGACGGCACCAAATCTTTTATCCACGGCGTTCCCATTTATTCAAACCTCGTCGGCGTCCAGCGGTTGGACTCGGACGGGAAAGCGCGTCCTGAAATCGGCGTGATCTGGATACCCGCGCTCGGACGCGGCGTCTGGGGAGGCGTTGGGGCCGGCGCATGGGAAATCTTCAACGACGAAGCGAAAACACGGCCCGCGCGCGTCTCGAAGGTCGATAAGCTCGAAGACGCTCTCTTCCTTACGACAGACCGTCGAGATTTTGATCAGGTTGGTCGCGAGGGCGCATACGACGAGCTTGAGAACAAATGTCGACTCACGCGCACTTGGGGCGACGCCTATGGATACTACCTCGTTGCTACGGGTCGCGCCGAAATTATGATCGACCCCTTCTTCGAGATTTGGGACGCCTCGCCGATGCTGACGATTTTCCGCGAGGCGGGGGGCGCGTTCTGTAGCTGGAACGGCGATGAAACGATCGAAGGAGGCGATGGAATGGCAACGAATCTGGCGCTTCGAGACGAGGTCGTTTCGATTTTGAAACGATATCCGAAGACAAAGGCTCCTCAAAGCTGAGATCGGTGTGTTTTTCCAAAATGCCCCCGTCAGCGCTTGAAAACGCGTTTTGACGCCGATAGAATCTAGCTTCAGAGGGGGCTATCCGTTGACCTGACGCATAAAGTTCACAGAAGCAGAAGGTCGATCTCATGAGCGTCGCCCAGAAGCGACGCTCTCTTCATTTTACCGCCAACAGAACGATTGTTTGGCGTGAGAATAACGCGCGCTTTGCTGGAACGAAGGTGTGCGACGCCTCGGTTCTTGATCGCGTGGTCATAACGGATCTCGACGGCAATGTTGTCTACGAGCGCACGAATATACTAAAAACGGCGTTCCCGTCGACGTCCCGGACGATATAGAGAGGTATTACGATTCAGATCCCCAGCCTTGTCAAAGTCTACAACAGCGTAACGCGCTGACAACCATATTCGCGAGACGCGTCGTTGCGCCTCGCTTGATTCCTTTTGGGTTCTTCAAGATTGGAGAACGTCTCAAGGCGTCCCCGCCGTCCTCGCAGCGGGATAAACCATGAGGTTATTTTAGACATTTGGAGGATCGCTATGAGTATTTCCAGACGTAATTTTCTCAAGACGTCCGCCGTGGGCGTCGCCGCGCTGTCCGCCGCTGGAGCTCCTCGCGTCCATGCGGCCGAAGACAACGTCATTAAAGTAGGCCTTATCGGTTGCGGCGGTCGTGGTCGCGGAGCGGCGGCTAATACGCTTAACGCCGACCCGAATTCGAAGATTGTCGCCGTCGCCGACGCATTCATGCCGAGCGCTCAGAGCGCCGTCGAAGGTCTCAAAGCTGTCTTCGAAGATCGGGTTGCCGTCGAAGACCGCATCTTTGCCGGACTCGACGCTTACAAGGCTGTTGTTGACGCTTCCGACGTGGTCCTTCTCTGCGAGCCCCCCGCTTTCCGGTATCGCTCGCTTGCCTACGCCGTTGAAAAGGGCAAGCATGTCTTCTGCGAAAAGCCTATCGCGACCGATATGCTCGGTATTAAATCCGTTATGGAATCAACGGAGATTGCGAAAGAAAAGGGTCTTACGCTCGTCTCGGGGCTCTGCTGGCGTTATGACCTCAACGTCAGGGACATTATGCAGCGCGTTCTTGACGGCGCGATCGGCGATATTACCTCCGCGAGACTGAACTACATGATTGGCAAGCTCTGGACTCGTCCGCGTCTTGAGGGCGATACGGAGATGATGGCGCAGGTCCGCAACTGGTATAATTACGCGTGGCTTTCTGGCGATTTTAACGTTGAACAGCACGTGCACACGCTTGACAAGGGACTCTGGGCGATGGGTAACGTGCCGCCGGCGACCTGCTACGGCCTTGGCGCGCGCATGCAGCGCACTGAACAGCCTCAGTACGGCGACATTTACGACTCAATGGCGTCTGTTTTCGAATATCCTAACGGCACGACCTTGTATTCCTACTGCCGTCAGCAGGACGGTTGCTGGAACGAGACCCAGGCTCACTTCGCCGGTACAAAAGGCTTTGCGTCGATTCTCTGGGGCGGTCGCATCATGGATCTCGACGGCAATGTCGTCTACGAGAGCAAGGACGTCTCGTCTGATATGTATATCTTTGAACATCAGGAGCTTTATAAGTCAATACGCGGCGAGATCGACACGATCAACAACGGCGACTACATGACGAAGGCGACGATGATGGGGATCATGGCGCGCGAAGCATGCTATACCGGCCAGAAGATCACCTGGGATGACCTCCTCAAGTCTGATATGTCTTATCGCCCGAGTTCTTACGACTGGGACGGAGTTCCGTGGAATATGCCTGACGAAAACGATCGTTTCAAGGTCTTTGTGCCGGGTATCGGTCAGGTTTATCACACCGTTACGCGTTGAGTTTGAAAACCTGATAACGCTTTTTACGCGAGATTCCGACGGAATCTCGATAACGTTCGCTCTTGCCGGACGTCACGGTCGGGCAAGAGCTTTTTTTGCGCGCAACCCTCGAACGTTGAAACGCTGACTCTTGAAGCGCCGTGGTCCGATAAGGGCGAGCGGCTGAGCGACTGCGCCTTTGTCCGGGGAACGAATGTCATCCAACGCCGACCGTCGCCGAAGTCGTCTTGCGCGATCCAGACTCCGACGGTCTCTCTCTCGATGATTATGAAATCTTTGCGCTGGAATGCGACTCCGAGTCGGCGCCGCGACAAACGATCATTTCGTACTGTATTGTCTTTACGCAAGTCGTTTTCCGAGGCAGATGGAGATATACTCCGATTCGACGGCGCGTTTGAAGAGGACGACCTTTGGCGCTCGCTATCCTAAGACCAAGACTCCTGAAAGCTGAGATCTGCGTATTTTTCCAAAATGCCCCCGTTAGCGCTTGAAAACACATTTTGGCGCCGATAGAATCTAACCCTAAAAGGGTCTATCCGGTGACCTGACGCATAAAGTTCACAGAAGCAGGAGGTCGATCTCATGAGCGTCGCCCAGAAACGACGGGTATTTTTGAAGTCCACGACGATCGCGGGAACCCTTGTTACGGGACTGGCGTTCGCGCCGGTTCACGCTGGGGAACGCAATGAGATTAAGGTCGGGCTTATCGGTTGCGGAGGTCGTGGTCGCGGGGCCGCTGTCAATACTCTTACAGCGGACGCGAATACGAAGCTTTACGCCGTTGCCGACGCGTTCATGCCTAAAGCGCAGGGCGCCGTCGAAGGCCTTAAGACGCAGTTTGAAGATCGTATCGACGTCGACGGCCGCATTTTTGCCGGACTCGACGCATACAAAAACGTTGTCGACTGCTGCGACCTCGTTCTTCTGTGCGAAGCGCCGGGGTTCCGATATCGTTCGTTGCGCTATGCCGTCGAGCAGGGTAAACATGTCTTTTGCGAGAAGCCCGTCGGCGTCGACGCGCCCTCAATTCGCTCCGTGATGGAGTCTTCCAGGATCGCGAAAGAAAAGGGGCTCACGCTCGTTTCCGGTCTCTGCTGGCGTTACGACCTTAACGTCAGAGATATCATGGAACGCGTTCTCGACGGCGCGATCGGCGATATTACCTCCGCGAGACTGACCTTTATGGTCGGCAAGCTCTGGACGCGTCCGCGTGCTGAAGAGGACACGGAGCTCATGGCGCAGGTACGCAACTGGTACAACTATACGTGGCTATCAGGCGATTTCAACGTCGAGCAGCACGTTCACACTCTCGATAAAGCGCTCTGGGCGATGCGCGACGTCCCGCCGGCGACCTGTTATGGTCTTGGCGGTCGAATGCAACGCGTTGAACAGCCTGAGTACGGTAATATCTACGACTCGATGGCGGCTGTTTTCGAGTATCCCAACGGAACGACTCTCTATTCATGTTGCCGCCAACAGAACGACTGTTGGGGCGAGAATAACGCGCGCTTTGCCGGAACGAAGGGGTACGTCTCCTCGGTCCTTGGTCGCGGGATCATCACGGATCTCGACGGCAACGTCGTCTACGAACGTGAGAATGTCCCGTCCGATATGTATCTCCTTGAACATCAGGAGCTTTATAAGTCTGTACGCGGCGAGATCGACACGATCAATAACGGCGACTACATGTCTAAAGCGACGATGATGGGCGTCATGGCGCGCGAAGCGTGTTATACCGGCGCGAAGATGAACTGGGAGGACGCGCTTAATTCTGACAAATCGTACGCGCCGAGCGAATATACTGAAAATGGCGTCCCTGTCGACGTTACGGACGATAAGGGGCGTATTAAAGTTCAGATCCCCGGCCTTGGCAAAGTCTACCACAGCGTAACGCGCTGATAACGTATATTTCGCGAGATGCGTTGTCGCGCCTCGCGTGATTCCTTTGGGTTCTTCAAGATTGGAGAATGTCTCAAGGGGTCCCCGCGCGTTCGTGCAGCGGGGTGAACCATGCTGTTAATTTGGATATTTGGAGTATCGCTATGAGTATTTCCCGACGTAATTTTCTCAAGACGTCTGCCGTTGGCGTCGCCGCGTTATCTGCCGTTAGCGCGCCACGCGTTCATGCGGCCGAAGACAACGTTATTAAAGTAGGCCTTATCGGTTGCGGCGGTCGTGGACGCGGCGCGGCGGCTAACACGCTTAACGCCGATCCGAATTCGAAAATTGTCGCGGTCGCCGACGCGTTCCAGCCGAACGCCGAGAGCGCCGCTGAAGGACTCAAAGCCGCGTTCGAAGATCGAATCGACGTTGAAGACCGTATCTTCGCCGGACTCGACGGTTACAAGTCGGTCGTCGAGGCTTCCGACCTTGTCCTTCTCTGCGAAGCGCCCGGTTTCCGACATCGTTCCCTTGCCTACGCCGTTGAAAAGGGCAAGCATGTCTTCTGTGAAAAGCCTGCCGCGACTGACATGCTCGGTATCAGATCCGTTATGGAATCAACGGAAATCGCAAAAGAGAAGGGACTCACGTTCGTCTCGGGACTCTGCTGGCGTTATGACCTCAACGTCAAGGACATTATGCAGCGCGTTTGCGATGGCGCGATCGGCGATATTACCTCTGCGCGTCTCACCTATTTGACGAGCAAGCTCTGGACTCGTCCGCGTCTTGAGGGCGATACGGAGATGATGGCGCAGGTTCGCAACTGGTACAACTACGCGTGGCTTTCTGGCGACTTTAATATCGAACAGCATGTCCATACGCTCGACAAGGGGCTTTGGGCGATGGGCGACGTTCCGCCGGCGACCTGCTACGGCCTTGGCGCGCGCATGCAGCGCACAGAACAGCCTCAGTACGGCGACATCTACGACTCGATGGCGGCTGTCTTCGAATATCCCAACGGAACGACCTTCTACTCCTACTGCCGTCAGCAGGACGGGTGCTGGGGCGAAAACCAGGCTTACTTCGCCGGTACGAAAGGCTTTGCGTCGATTCTCGGTCGCGGTCGCATTACGGACC
This sequence comes from Thermoguttaceae bacterium, assembly GCA_050949645.1. GTDB lineage: Bacteria > Planctomycetota > Planctomycetia > Pirellulales > Thermoguttaceae > RUG369. The sequence goes on along the minus strand of JBMNGC010000001.1, from coordinate 1,614,184 downwards.
TCGACGGCAATGTCGTCTACGAGCAGGAGCGCGTGAATTCTGACATGTACACGCTCGAGCACGTCGAGCTTTACAAGTCGATTCGCGGCGACATTGACACGATCAACAACGGCGACTACATGGCGAAAGCGACGATGATGGGGATCATGGCGCGCGAAGCTTGCTATTCTGGTAAGAAGCTTACCTGGGACGAACTCCTCAAGTCCGATATGTCCTATCGCCCGAGTTCTTACGACTGGGACGGCGAGCCGTGGAATATGCCCGACGAAAACGGTCGTTTCAAGGTCTTTGTACCCGGTATCGGTCAGGTTTATCACACCGTTACGCGTTGAGTTTGAAAACCTGATAACGCTTTTTACACGAGATTCCCGACGGAATCTCGACAACGTTCGCTCTTGCCGGACGTCACGGTCAGGCAAGAGCGCTTTTTCAGCATGCGACGCGCCTGGCGCATTGCCATTCGGAGGTTGTGTTGGAACCTGAAGAATCCGATTTTATGTTCAGCGAAGCTCTCGACAGCTATTCCGAATTTCGCTTTGATCCTCTTACGGGACATTGGATCATCGTCGCGGAAGGTCGTAGCGCGCGACCCTCGAATGTCGTCGCGCGGATCGTTGAAGCGCCGTCGACCGATAACGGCGACCCGCTGAGCGACTGCGCCTTTTGTCCAGGGAACGAATGTCAAACCACGCCCTCCGTTGCCGAAGTCGTCTTGCGCGAACCCGATTCCGACGGTCTCTCTCTCGACGATTATGAAATCCTATCGCTGGAATCCGACTCGGAACCATCGACGCGACGTTGGTTTGCTCGCGCTCTCGAGAATCGATATCCAGCGTTCCGAGTTCCTGAGCGATACGTCCAGCCTCTTCCATTTAAAAGGGCTCGTCGTCGTTTTTGCGACGCAGAGCTTCCTGCTTCGAAGCGTTTTTTTCAGTCAATTCAGGCGATCGGTCAGCATGAGGTCATCGTGGACGCGAGTCGACATATTCGCGGCTGGGGAGAGATGACTCCTCTGGAAATTTGTCTTGCGTTCCGGCTTTTCCAGGAACGTTTACGCGCGCTCCGAGCCAGCGCGCGCTTTGAGTACGCGTTTCTCTTTAAGAACGTCGGAGTCAACGCGGGCGCGTCGCAGCGCCACACGCATGGCCAGCTTGTCGCGAGTATCTCGACTCCCGACGCGATTACCTTGCAACTTGAACGCGTCGCGCGATATGAGGAGAATCGTAAGAAAGCCGGGGAAATCGATTCATTTTGGGCCGCTCTTCTCAAAGCGGAACTCGAGGTCGGCAAACGCATTATCACGACAAACGACCATTTCGTTCTGTATTGTCCTTACGCGAGTCGTTTTCCAATGCAGATGGAGATATGCCCCAAATTCGACGGCGCGTTTGAAGATTACGACTATGCGACGCTTGACTCCTGCGCTCTTATGGCGCGCGACGCGATCGTCGCGCTTCAGAGCGTCTATAAGCGCAACGTTTCAAGCAACTTACATCCCGTTGATTATAACGTCGTCATGACGAACGCGCCCTTCCGCGTTTCGCAGGAATTTGAAGTCGCCGCGCGCGTCTTCCGACCGCGATTCTCTATCATGCCGAGTCTCGTTAAAAAGGCGGGCTACGAGTATGGCGTCGGAATCGACATTAATCCCGTGGCGCCGGAAACTGCCGCGACGATTCTGCGCGAATACTTTCAATAAAGTTAACAACGCTCGACGCGCAGCGCGCCGACGAAGGGACCTGTTATGGCGTCTAAACCCTCAAAGCCTCTGAAAACTATCGCGCCCAGTTATCGATGGGAATTGTTGGGGCTCCTCTTTCTTGCGTATTTCTTTCATCAGGCGGATCGTGCGATCTATGGGGTCGTTTCAACCTCAATTCAGAGCGACCTTCATTTTACCGACTCCCAGCTTTACTCGACGCGAACGGTCATGTTCACGTTGATGGCGTTGATCGTTCCCTTTGCGGGGTACGTTGGCGACCGTTTCAACAAGAAAAAATTGCTCATCGGATGCCTCTTTTGCTGGAGTATCGCTACAATCCTCACCGGTTGCGTGACCGGCCTCGTTGGAATGATTCTTTTCAACAGCGTCGCGCTGGTCGTTGCAGAGGCGTTTTACGGACCGGCGTCGACGAGCTTGATCGCGTCGTATCATAAGGAGACGCGCTCCATTGCGCTTTCCGTGCATCAGACGGCGGTTTATATGAGCGTCATCGTAAGCGGTTTCCTCGCCGCGTGGCTCTCCAACCGGTATGGCTGGCGCGGATCCTTTTGGGTTTACGGGGGCGCGAGCTTGCTCGTGGGGGTTCTGCTGATCTTCCGGCTCATGGACCCTTCTAAAGTCGTTTTTTCAGGCGACGTTAAGATTGACGAACCAGAAACACAGGAGAAACCTTCCGTCCGCGAGTTTCTTCATGTCATTTTCCGCAACCCCTCGGCATTGCTGCTGACAGTCGGTTTTACGGCGATTGTATTTGTGAACAACGCGTATCTCAACGTTGTGCCGAAGTTTTTGCAAGAGAAATTCCAACTTACGGAACAGTCTGCGGGATGGAACGGCATGTTTTGGCATCACATTGCCGCGTTTGGTTGTATCTATTTGGGAGGTTGGATTTCCGACAGGCTCGCAAGGCGCAATCCGACATATCGTCCTAAGCAGCAGTTTATTGCGATGGCTCTCGGGGTCCCCGCGATCGCGCTCATTGGCGTCGTCAATTCGGTCAACGCGGTTTTCGCGCTCTTCTTCTTCATGGGCGTCTGCCGCGGATTCTATGAGTGTAATACTCACGCGTCTGTTTTCGAGACGGTTCCCGCCAAATACCGTTCGACGACCGTAGGGTTCATGATCTTTTTCGCTTTCATCATTGGCGCCTGGTCCGCTCAGATGGTCGGCGCGTTTGTCGAAAAATTCGGGATGGAAGCGGGCTATCGTTACGCCTTCATCGCGCTGGGGTTCGCATGGGTTGTTGGCGCGATCTGCGTAGGATTTGCCGCCTTCACAACCTTCCGTAAAGACCGCGAACGTCGCATCGCGTTCGAAGACGCCGAGGCGCAGCAAGTCGCGGCTCAGGAGTAAATCGCATAAGCGCGACGATTGAAACCTGTTAATCAAAAGTCCGAACCGAGGTCATACGCGGTTCGGACTTTTGAATTTTCAGACGTCAGTCATTAACGAGGCGCGATTCCGAGAAGACGACGATTCGGCGAAACCGAATTCGCTGAATTGACGTCGTCGCGAAAACTGTCGCTACTTCTGGTAGAATATATTGCAGTTCCGAGTTTCTGCGGAAATGATCTTTCTGGGGCTTTCATTGAGGAGACGATTATGACAAAACGATTACGATTGATCGCGTTGGCCGTCTGCATTGCGCTGGTTTCTTGCTTTTATGCCGGAATCAGCGTCGCCGACGACGGAGGCTACACTGAAGAGAGCGCTCGCGAGCTCTTTCTTTCCGAAGACTTTTTCGATAGTTTCTACGGCGCCGACGCAGTGGAGCTAATCGACTTTAGCGCGGTCAAGAATACGGCGGAGTTGCCATTCAAGTCGCAACCGAACGCGGATCGCGGTTATCTCGATCTTCCGTTTACGGTGGACTGCACGAATTATTTCACCTTTGAGCTGATCGCCGAAGTCGACAATCCCGCCGCCGTCGGTTCGATCACGCTCTATTTCCACAGCGGGAATGGATGGTACAACCTTACAGGCAATCCGACGCTTTCCTCGACTGGACGCGTCGCCGTCATGTTTAGTATGAAGGGCGCTCGTACCGAGGGCGCTCCCGACGCACTCGATAAAATTGACACGGTTCGATTCGCGATTTGGCGCGGCGGCGACGTCGACGGGACCGTGACCTTCAAAAGCTTCAAAGCGCTCCGTTGCAACTTCGCCGTTCTCGACGGGTACGAAGGGTCGGATCTCAGCTATATTGGTTCGACCGCCGGACTCTTCGCGCGTTGCGGTCTTCCTTGCGAACGGCTCGACGTCAGCGCTGTAACTCCCGAAAACCTGGCAAATTACAAAGCGATTCTGCTCGCGATCGGCGGTCAATTTTCTGACGAAACGCTCGACGCGCTCTCCCAGTATGTCGACAACGGCGGGTTCCTCTTCCTCTGCTATAACGCGCCGGCGACACTCCTCAACAAGCTTGGAATCAACTCGAAAGGGTTTGTGAGTTGTCGCGCGGAGGGGCTTGAATTTCGTGGAATGAGCGTCGATCCCAAACTTGCCGCCGAGATGGAGCCGCGCGGATTCTCAATGCCGCCCATCATCTGGCAGAATTCGTGGAATTTTTACGACGTTGAGGTCGACGAATCCTTTGAGGCGAATCGGATCTCGCCGATCACTGGCGATAAGAAAGCGCATGTTCTCGCTACGTGGCAGTTGAAAGACGAAAGCGCGACAGAGTATCCGGCGCTTGTGATTTCCCCGTACGGCATGTACTGTTCGCACGTCCTCATGTCGGACGGCTTTGACTCGAAGAGAGCGCTTCTCTCAGCGATCGGGTTCGCCGTTGCGCCCGAGAGCGCGCGAATCGCTGCGCATCAGAAGTGGGTCGACGCTTTCTCGGTAGGACTTGAGCCCGACGCGGATCGCAATGAAGCGCGTACGGCGACGTTGAATTTTTTTCAGAAGGAACTTCGCGCGAAGAATCGCACCCTCGCGCAGGCTGCGGATTTCCTCAGCGCCGATTCCGATATCACCGATCCGGTTCTCTTGAACGATTTTAATTCCGATCTCACTGAGATCAAAGAAAAACTCGTCCAGCAGTTTGTTTCAAGTCAGCCGTCGCGTCCGAACGAAGGACGACTCTGGTGGGAACATTCTGGTTGCGGCATTTGGCACGGCGACTGGGATCGGACGATGGAAGCGCTGTCAGACGCCGGGTTTAATGGGGTGATACCCAACCTTCTGTGGGGCGGCTCGGCGTATTACAACAGCAAAGTTTTGCCGATCGCGCCTCTTGTCGAGCGTTACGGAGATCAGATCGAGCAGGCGGTCGCGGCGGGTAAAAAGTACGGAGTCGAGGTTCACGCGTGGATGGTATGTTTTAACGCGTCGAATTCGTCGAAGGAATTTCTTGATCAGATGAGCTCCGAAGGGCGTCTGCAACGAACCTCCGCGGGCGAGGAAAGACCGTGGCTCTGTCCGTCGGATCCAAGAAACCGCGAGCTTCAAAGAGCGGCGCTCGAAGAGGTTGCTTTTAACTACGACGTCGACGGGGTCCACTTCGACTATATTCGATTCCCCGACAACAACTCGTGTTTCTGCGACGGCTGCCAGGAACGGTTCGGTAACGCGTACAAAGAAGCGACGGGCCAGACGCTCAGCGGCGATTTTGTGGCGCTGGTAAGGGAAGATTCCGACGTCGGCGACGCGTGGAAGCAGTGGCGTTGCGATCAGATTACAGCGCTCGTTCGCGAGGTTTCCGAATCGTTGCGCGCGCGACGACCCGAAATTCAAATCTCCGCCGCTGTCTTTGCCGGATACCCCGGCGTCAAGGACTCGATTGGGCAGGATTGGGCGCTTTGGGTCGATAAGGGCTGGCTCGATTTCATCTGTCCAATGAATTACACGAGCGATCCGGGCGTCTTTGCAAATTACGTCGATCGTCAGCTTCCTTACACAAAGGGTAAATGTCCGATTTATCCGGGAATCGGCATGACGGCGACCGGAATCTCGATGAGTCCTGAAGAAGTTGTCTTGCAGGCGAAAATTGCGAGAGAACATGGCGCGCAAGGATTCTGCGTCTTTAATTTGATGGAATCGAGCGCCAAGGCGGCGCTTCCCGCATTCAAAGCTGGTACGACCGCGACCAAAACGCCGCGACGAGCCGATCAGTAATCATCCATCAGTAATTGAGTAGAAATAAAAACGGTCGCGTTTAGAGAAAAAACGCGACCGTTTTTCAATCTACGTCTTCCATATGCGCGTGACAGAGGAGCGATTATCGGTTGCTCCAGAATTTTCTTGTCAGAAGCGCGAGCACGCACCAGATTTCGAGTCGACCGACGACCATTGCCCAGCTGAAGATCAACTTGCTTATGCCAGTGAGATCTCCTAAATTTCCAGTCGAACCGAACACGCCAAGTGCAAGTCCCGTATTGGCGAACATTGCAAGCGAGGCTCCTAGGACGTCATAGAGCTTGACAGTTTGCGGTTGCGCGTTGGCGCTCCAAAGCCCGTTCGATTCAATTGCGCATACGACAAACGCCGTGACGATAATAAGCGCCGCGAAAAAGACGGCGTATCGCAACGCGCTGTCCTCCGTTTCGACGTCAACGTTTAACGATCCGGCTTTCGTTGATTTGACTACGTTAGGTCGAAATCTCTTTTCAGGTTCTCTTCGCAGCGCGCGCAAGATCAGCAGCGCACGGCTGACCTTGATTCCTCCCGTGGGAGTGCCGGAGCATGCTCCCATAAACATAACGAGGGCAAAGAGGAGTATCGCCGCTCCGCTCCAACATTCGAAACGCGCGGTCGAGAATCCCTCGCCAGTCATAAGGGACGCCGTATGGAAACAGGTTTTGCGGAGGACTTCCTCATAGCTCTTGCAAACGGTTACTTCGTCATGGTAAGGAGCCGACTCAGATATTGTCTGCGTGTTCGCTACGTCGTCATTCTCCGGAGCGCTCAGGATTCCGACGTGAGGGGACGACTCAACAGCGGCGCTAGCTTGGGACGCTTCAGTTTGATTCTCCACAACAAAACTTCCCTGCGCGAGCCCGAGACCTGCGGTCAAGAGCGAGACAACGACAAAGGTTAGGATGTAGAGTCGCCATTCTCCGTCGCGGAAGAGTTTACCGAACGAGCCTCGCGCCGCCCAGTAGAGGAGCCAGTAGTTCATTCCGGCGACGATCGTGAAAAAGATCGTGCCGTATTCGAGGGCGATATACCTGACTCCCGGCTGGCTCTCAAAGAACCCAACACTGTCGTTGTGCGTGCCAAAGCCGCCGAGCGCCACGATAGAGAAGGCGTGGGAGATCGCGTCGTAAACCGAGGTTCCACAGACGAGATACCAGAAGAAGCATGCGGCGCAGATTGTCAAGTAGATCGCGCCCAGCGAAAGCGCTAGCGAACGCATTTTGGTAAAGGGAAGATGCCCCGAGAAGATGTGCTCGACCTTCAAAACCGCCTTGCCGCTCGCGCCTTTGCCGAGGAAGACGACAAAGAGGCACACGACTCCGAGTCCGCCTAGAAAGTGCGTCAAGCAGCGCCAGAAAAGAATTGTTCGGGGCAAGGTCTCCGGAGTTTCGAGGTCCCCAAAGACGGTTCCGCCCGTCGTCGTTAATCCCGAGGACGATTCAAAGATCGCGTCGCATACGGTGAAGGGGACTCCCTCGGAACGTTCGACATGCGCTAAAAGATACGGAATTGCTCCAAGAATGATTGCCAGGAACCAGCACAGCGACACGCATGCAAACGCGTCTCGAAGGTACAGACGCTCCGTATGGTAGCCTCGTCCCAGAACAAAGAAGACCACGCCGACGACAAAACAGATGATTGCGCTATAGAACAATGCAGCGCAACCTCTGGCTTCCTCGGGGCCGCCCTTGAAGCAAGGCAGCCCCCAAACGGTGCACCCGAGCATACAGACGCCAAGAAGGAGCGCGACGAAACCAAGAACCGCGAAAATTGCTTTTGTATTCATAGTTACAGGAGCGGCAACACGACGCGTTATTTCCGCGTTACTGCGTTGCCGGCACAGCGTCGAAGGACTTGTTTGAATTCGAGCGCCGTAATCGTTCCAAGAACACGCGACGCGGGGAGTTTGAGCGTGCGAATCAGTTCGTCGACCGACAGAACCGCGTCGCCGACCAGTTCGACGATTGTACGTTCAAGATCGGTTAACGGCGGTAACGGCGCGCGTTCGACAGGCGGATTGGTCGCAGCGGCCTCGATTGGGGCGCGCTGGTCCTTTGCAGGGTCGGCTTCGGATAACAAACTTTCTTTGGATTGCTTTGTTGCGCTCTTCGTCTTCGGATTGGGCGCCTTTGGAGGACGCGCGATCGACGCGACGGAGCTTTCTGTTATGCCGACTGTCCCTTGCGCGAACCGGTCGAGTTCGTCCTGCAGGATGCTCGGTTCGCGCTGTCGTTCATAGCTCGGGAGCGAGTTGAGGATATCGTCGACGGTTTCAACAAGAATGGCGCCGTCGCGGATGAGATCGTGGCATCCCTGTGAAGCGGGGCTCGTAACAGGGCCCGGGACTGCGTAGAGATCGCGATTCTGTTCCGCAGCTAACAGCGCTGTGATCATCGATCCTCCCTTTTTACCCGATTCGACCACAAGGGTTCCAATCGATAGGCCGCTGACGATGCGATTGCGCGCCGGAAAGTTGCCCGCAAGGGGCGTCGTGAGCGGATGATACTCGCTTATGAGCGCGCCCGAGTTCATGACGCGCGCTGCGAGATCCTCATGTTCGCGAGGGTATATTCTTGCGACGCCGCCGCCAAGGACCGCAAGGGTGCGTCCCTTAGCGTCTAGCGCAGTTCGATGCGCGCATCCGTCGATTCCAAGCGCGAGTCCGCTGATAATTGTAAAGCCGGCTTCGACGAGTCCGCACGCCAGTCGCGCGGTTTGCTCCAAGCCGTATGGCGTTGCAGAGCGCGTTCCAACGATCGAAATAGCGCGGCGGTCCTCAGGCCTGATCTCGCCGCGAACGTAGAGGAGTCTCGGGGGTTTCTCTATCTCGCGAAGTCTTGAAGGGTAACGCGAATCGCGCGGCGTAAGGACGACGATACCATTTTCTTCGCAGAATCGAACAATCGCAAGGGCGTCGACCTCTTGCGACGCGTTGACGATCTTTTCAGCAAGGTTTCTGCCGACCCTCTCAACCTGCATGAGTTCGCCGATCGAAGCGCGCAGAACGCCGCTCGCCGACCCAAATCGCTCCAGCAATCGTTCCGCAGTAAGGGGACCGACTCCGTTGACGGACGCGAGAAGGATTTCGTCCGCGAGCTCTGCCGGCTCATACTGGCGCAGCTCCAAAGTTTCGTCGCCGCCCTGGGGTATGGGGTCGTTCGGGTACGGTTCATACGGAGGAATAGGGGGAGTCATGGCGTTTCTATGGTAGTGAGTTGATTCAGGCGAACTCGATGGGGAACGCGATAACGTCGTCAATTTGCGTCGTGCCAAGGAGCGCGCAGAGGAGCCGATCGACGCCCAGCGCGCAACCGGAGCAGGGAGGCAACGAGGCGTCCATTGCGGCGAGTAAACGCGACTCGCGCGGCAACGCGGGCGAACCGTCGCATGCGCGTTCTTCTGAGACGACGGCGATTCTGTCTCGTAAAATCTTCGGATCAAGGAGCTCGTCGTATCCGTTGGCAAGCTCGAGTCCAGAGATGAAGAGCTCGAAGCGGCGCGCGACCTCGCGTTCGTCGACGAATGAAGTTTGCGCAAGTTGCGACTGCGTCGCCGGGTAGTCGTAGAGAGTCACGGGCGCGTCGAATCCAAGGTTCGGCTGAACCGCCTCAGAGAATATGAGATCCAGCCAGTCGTCGCGAGTGGCTGGCGAGTCGGGCTGAGCGTAAGATTCGGGGTAGGGGATAGCGCGATTGTCCGCGAAACGACGTAGCTCGGCGATCGTGCAGACGTGCGGATCGAGTCCCGTTGCGTCGCCGAAGACGTCAGCAAAGGGACGTTCGACGGTCCGGTGATGCGACCACGGCGGCGCTTCGACGTCAGTTTTCGCGTAAAAATCTCGCGCGACGTTTTCCACAAGATCAGCGAGTAACGCTCTCCCATCGCGATAGCCGTCTCCCGCTCGATACCATTCGAGCATCGTGAACTCGACATTGTGACGCTCGCCGCGGTCGCCGCGGCGGAACGCAGGAGCAAGCTGGTAGATCGCGGTCATTCCGGCGGCGACGAGCCGCTTCATCGCAAATTCGGGGGACGTTTGCAGGTAAAAAGTCGACGCTTTGTCGCGCGCCGTCTCAGGATCAGGAAACCGTTGAGACGCATGGTCGTCCGGCTCCTGCCAGCATCGGGGAACGACGACTTCAATCGCTTCGACGAAACGGTCGACGATGACGTCGCGCGAAAGGGTCGGCGTCGCCACTTCGATAAAGCCGCGAGAATCGAAATAAGCGCGCAGGAGTCGGCAGAGCGTCGCTCGGCGCCGAAGATTCTCCAGCGGCGCGGCGGGACGGAAAGCAGTGGGGGACGTGGAGGTCATGGCGTCGTTATTCAAAGTGGAATTCAAAGACGTCGCCCTTGTAGTGACCGCCGACAACATACTGGGTTGCCGATTCTGAGAACTGAGAGACGTGATTCACATGAAGATGTCCGCTGAGATGCGCTTTGAAGAGCGGCTCCGTCTTAATCCAATCGAGGAACGTCGCCGCGTTCTTAAAGGGTTCGCCCGTCGCGGGATCGATCCTATCGGGCGCGCCCATCGCGTAGGAGCTACTTTCCTTGCGCTCGTCTAACATAAAGTGGGCGAGTTCCGGCGAATAGAAGGGGACATGGCATAACGTGACGATGGGTAGTCCCTTTTCGATCTCTTTCTTGAAGAGCTCGATAATATTGTCGGCGACGTCATAATACACGTCGTCAAACGCGACGAAGTTCACGCCGTTAACGACGCGGGAATAGAATCGCAGGTCGTTGGGGAACGCCATCTGGACTCGATCGAAGCTCAAGAGCTTATACGGCTCGTCGTCTATAGATTCCCCCGGACAGTGGCTGAACTCATGGTTGCCGGCGGAAACGATATGCTCCGGCGTTCCTTCTTCCGCATAGAAAGAAGAGAGGAACTCGAAATTCTTTTCACTGGTGAAATCGATCATGTCTCCGGTGTGCAGGAGAATCGCGTTACGTTGTTTCGCGTAGTCGACCGCCGCGCGTAATTGGATCTCCGTCTCGCCGAAATATCGCGCGCGGTCATGCGCGACCTGTCGTTTATGATCAGTTTCACAATCGCCGGCAAAAGTCAGGTGCGTGTCGGAGATGTGGATCGCCGTAAAGGGTTGCGTCGCGCCGATCTTGATCGTGTGTTTGACGACTTTGAGGCTATCAATCGCCTCGTCGGCGATCGCCCTTGGGTATGCGGTCAGATCAAGAGTGGACGAGGACGCAAACAAACCGGCGCCGGCCATGAACTTTAAAAAATCGCGACGATTAACAGCCATTTCGTTTCACCTCGTTTTCATTATCGAGCAAAGAAATCGACGTTTTGAGCGGACCAGCTAAGACAGCATTGTATATACGCCGTTTTCGGCGTCAATCTCGCGCGCGGTATCCTCGCGTTCTCTGTCGTTGCCACTCCATGACGCGCGATTTAATATCGCCGTTGACTTGACGGTGAAAAATGGCTATTTTCAGAATGAGCCGCGTTGCGTTGACGCGGCGAGGTTGTATTCAGCTCTTTATCACGTCTGAAACAGAGACGGCGCCGTTCATTATGTTCAGGTTTTCATCGGTCGCGAGGTTTATTTTGGCGTTCTTTGTGTGCGCGCTTGCGTCCTGCGAAAGCTTGACCTTTAGGAACGAAGCGCCGCCTCCTGCCGTCGGTCCGGAGCGCAAGACGCTCCAGAGACTCAGTCTCGCGCCCGACGCGGTCGTTTTCGACGTGCTCATCGCCCACGTTCCCTACAATGAACGGGACCTCGTTCGCGATCTTTGGAAGGACGTCGACGAGCTCGTCATTGAGCCTGAGACACGACGCGCGCTGAATGAGCAGGGGTTTCGCGTTGGAATTCTCGGCGCGTCGACGCCCGAATCTCTCTCGAAGCTCCTTGCGCTTAAGGGCCGCGAACTTCGCACCTCGCTCGAAGAACAGGTCGACTTTTCTCGCGTTGAATCGGCGCTCGCGCCGATCGCCTATTCCAAGCCCGTCTCGCTGCGCTCCGGTATGAAGAGCACGATTGTCGCGCGAACCGACGTTATTCCGTCGGTCCCGATTCTTGGAAAGAACGATAGCGGCGCGCTCGAAGGGAAGACTTATTCGGATGTTTCACCCGTCTTTAGCGTCGCTATTGAACAGTCCCCCGACGGTTCGGTCTTGTTTGATCTTTCGCCTTACCTTCGTTACGGGGCGCCCAGGCCCGTGACGCGATATCGTCACGGTCAGCTTGTCAAGACGCAGGAGCAGCCTACGAAATCCTTTGACTCGTTGCGCTTTTCCCAGGCGTTGCGGCCCGGTCAGTTTCTCGTTGTTGGCGCGAGCGACACGAACACGAACGCGCTCGGTCGCTACTTTTTCAACGAAGGAGGCGACGATTTTGAACAGACGGTTCTTGTTTTGCGACTCCTAGTGACGCAACATGACGGGGAAATCGACCGTTTTCCGAATTTCAAGGAGATGATCGACGAGAATTCCGAAGATTACCTTGCCGATTTCGAGGACGATTTCCAGAAAACTGCGCCCGATATTGTTATGCAATCGAGCGAGGCGTTCGACTCTGAAATGGACGAGTCAGGCGGATTCTCCGATTATGAAGAACTTGAACTCGACGAGATACCTGATTTGGATAATTTCGGCAACGAATTTGACGATTTACCGCCTATGACGCCGGAGAGAATGCTGGAACTATAATTTTTTTTACGTTTTGGTCTAAGCTCTTGTCGCGTTGCCTCATGGGCGCTAAAATAAAGGCGGCGTGTCTTTCGATCGCCCCAGCTCTTCGCGACCCTTGGCGCCATGTTGCGGCGGCGGGGCCGCCGAGGCGCTGTCCCTCCATATAACCCTCATTCGGAAAGGTGTTTTTTACTTACATGGGTTTTCGCAGAATGGACTTCAGAGGCCCACGCCCGGGCCGTTCCGGCGCGAACAAACAGCGCGTCAACGAAATGATCCGAGTTCCAGAAATTCTTGTCATCTCGGAGCAGGGCGAGCAGCTCGGCGTTATGTCTCCGCAAGACGCACTTAGAAGAGCGCGCGAGGTCGATCTCGATCTCGTGGAAGTTGCGCCCCGAGCTAAACCGCCTGTCTGCCGCATCATGGACTATGGTAAGTACAAGTATCAGCAGCGGAAGCGCAACGCCAAGCAGCAGACGAGTCAGCCTCAGGTTAAAGAGCTTCGTCTCCGTCCTAAGATCGGCGCCGCGGACGTCGATGTTAAGGTGAGCAAATGCCGGGAGTTCCTTGTTAAGAATAAGGACAAGGTCGTTCTTTCGATCGTGTTCCGAGGTCGTGAGAACGCCCATATTGGAGAAGGCGAAAAACTCATGGATACTTTCCTCTCTAGGGTTGAGGACGTCGCTAAAATAGAGACGCCTCCAAAACTTATGGGGAGGCGTATTATCTGCACGCTTTCGCCGAAATAAGCGGTCGATCGCGACAACAACGTCTCGCAGGGTTTGATCATTTTGCGACGCGCCTGTAAAGACGCGTCGCCCTGCGTGAGGTTTGTGAACCAATCGGCTCGTCCGACGGTTCGGATTCCACCTGTCGTCGTCGCGGCTATTCAGACATAGGAAAGGATTCCTGCTTGACAATGACGCCTTTTTATCGCGATAGAACTGCGTCGAATCTTAAAAGACGCCGGTTGTTTCTTGTTCTCTTGACGGCTCTCCTTGTATCTACGCTCGCTACGGACCGCGGTCTTTCAGCTGACTTTGAGTCTCGCGCGTCAAGCGAGAGGCCTGAGTTTGAATTTGTGGAAGACGCCGCCGCCCTGGAACCATTCAACGACCTTCTTAGCGCCTCCGAGATTAAATTCCGCGTTGACAATACCGCGCGCTTTATCCGTCATGAACGCGAGACGAAATATTCCTCGTCGACCGTCTTCTACGGAGATCTGGCCTTTGATTTTATCGGCGACAACGGCGAGATCGTCGTCTATTCCTTTCGCGCCCAGAAGTTTATACTCATCGACCCAATCCGACGTATACGGTCTGTGATCGACGAGTCAGAACTCGACCGCTTTATCGAACGCATCAAGGATATCCTGCGCGATAAAAACGACGGGTTTACGGCGTTTATGACCGAACCGACCTTTACCATATCGCAGAAAGAGAACGAGTATTTTTTCCAAAGCAAATGGATTGACTATCGCATTCAGACTGTCCCATTTGACGACGAACAGATCGCCGATATCTATTTCCGCTTCGTTGAAGCGATGGGGAAGTTCAACGTCTACATGAATCCCGGCGTCGTCACGCCCTTGGCGCGCCTCGAAACGAACCGCAAATTCATGGAAGAATCGAGGTTTCCCGAAAAAATCATGACTGAACTATATCCCAAGGGTAAGACGATCTTTTCCAAGACGTTGCAAATCGAGAACACCGCCGCGCTGTCTCGTCGTCTCTCAGAACGCGACCGCAACCGTATTAATCGAGCGGTTCATTTCTACGAACAGTTTCAATTCGTAAGTTTCAAAACTTACTTCGAAAAGACGCGAACTCGTTGAAGCGCCCTTTGCATTCGACAGCGTTCCAACGTTCATTTTTCTTTGTTCAACGGAGGCGAGGGCTCACGCCTCTTCGAGGCGACGTTCCAGATTTCTTGAACCCGAGCTTGAGAAATAAAAACGGACGGCCTCAGCGTTTGGCGCTTTGCCGTCCGTAAGATTAATCGATCGTTGTTGCGAGTTAAAGATAAATAGCGAGTTATTGGTCGAGCGCCAGCGGACCTTTTCTTGCCCGTGGCAACGACGTCAATGTGATACTCTGACGCCGCGCGGCGACGATTCGTCAATCGTCGCCAAAGGGGCGGGTCGGAGCGGCTGCGCGCTCCTTTGACAGTCGACGGCAAACTTTCAGTGATCGACGCTCATTGCGCAGAAGATTGCGTTCACCGCCGCACGTTTACGGCTGCTGACGAGTTGGTTGCGACTGCTGCGCTTCAATCTGCGCGAGGAGCTTTTGCGCGTCGGTGCGCTTAGCGAATGGCGGAGTGGTGGAAAGCGCGGCGGTTAGCAACTGTTTTGCGACGTCGTCCTGTCCTTTTTCATTGAGAATGACCGCGAAATAGTATGCCGACGCGGCGTTGATCTGACCGTCGGCGATCGATTGTTGTAGGACTTTAACCGCTTCGTCGACCTGGCCCGCCTTATAGAGCGTCCATCCGAGCGTCGCAAGGAAATCGCGATTGTTTGACTGTTTCTGGACGTTGCTCGCCGCATACTGAAGCGCGCGCTTACATTTTTCCTCATCGCCTTGCTCGCAGAGCGCTAGCGCGAGTCCTCCGGACGCGTCCGTGTCAAGCGGATTCTGGCGTACCGCTTCCTGGAACGCGATCTCGGCGTTCCTGAAGTCGGAACGGAAGAGCGCGACTTTTCCGTAGGTCTTGAGAACTTCCGCGCTCTTTTCTTCTTGATAGAGCCGCCGGACGAGATTCCATGCTGAATTGAGGTCGTTTTCGCCGAGCGCGTTCGAGATTGAAAGGAGCAGGACTTTCGTCGATTTTGGGTTTGCGCTCAGCGCCGCGTCAAGGCTTGCTTTCGCATTCTCTTTGTCGCCGCGCATTGCGTATAACTGCGCCATCGCCGCGTCGGCGGGCAGTCCGTCAGCGTCGAGCTTTTCGGCGCGTTGTAACGCCTGGCGCGCCTTTTCGTCCTCGTTGAGCTGGAAAAGGACGCGCGCGTATGCGCGGTCGAGCTCCGCCGTTTCTCCATCAAGTCTGATAAGCTCCGTTATCGCGCGCAGCGAATCGTTCCATTTCTGGCGAGCGTTAGAATAGGCGAGCTTGACGAGGTTCGAAGCGCGAGTTAAGTTCCTCTGCCGCGTCGGATTAGCGTTATATTTCGCGAGCGCCAGATCGCCTCGTTGCGTTAGTAGTTCCGCCGCGGTGAACGAACCTTCGCGGATCGCGATTTCTGCAAGGGAATAATACGCCTCGGGGTCGTCGGGAGTCTCCGTCGTCGCCTGTTCGAGGGAAAGTCTAACTGCCTGCGGGTTATTCAACTGTGCGAACCATCGTGCGACAATGAGTCGCGGAGGACGCGAAGCGGGGTTGCTCGCGTAGAGCTCGCGCAACTTCTCGAGGGATCCGGCAAAGTTCTGCTGGTTAAAGAGGACCAGGGCGTCCTTGTACAGCGTTTCCTCTTCTGCCGTGAGACGCACGGAATCGGCGTCGCGGTCGGCGTCGTTCGCTTGCGGAATCGCTTGCGTTTGAGGAGCGGCGACCGGACGTTGGGGCGCGTTCCGCCCTGCGCTTTGCGCAGCGCGCGCGGACGTGTTTTGGGCGTTGCCGTTCTGCGCAGACGCGTTTGTTCGAGGGACGCTCGTCTGCGAATAGGAATTGGGAGAGTCAAGCGAAAAAAGACCGACGACCGCGCATATTGCCAGGGATGACTTGACGATTCGCGACGCGCGCTTGATGGTAAATGACAACATCATGGGCTCCTTTTCTAAAACACGAGACAACGTCCGCCCAGTAAGGGCGACAGGATTCTAGAAAAAATATGACGCGACGTCCAGAGGAATTACCTTCTTGTCGACAGGGGGTGGTCGAGAAAATAATCGATAAGTCGACGCGGCGTAGAGAACTCTTGACCCTCTTGCTTTGTATTGATAAAATTATCGAGATACGGCGTTGCGCCAGATTCGCTATTCGCCTTGCGCAGGCAAAATGACAGCTTTAAGTATTTCGTCATGGAGCAGAGATTCGTTATGGAGAAGAAAATGTTTTGTTATCAGTGTCAGGAGACAGCCGGATGTAAGGGCTGCACGATCTCTGGCGTCTGCGGTAAGAAGCCGGAGGTCGCGGCGGCGCAGGATCTGCTTGTCTATGCGACGAAAGGTCTTTCCGCGGTCGCTACGGCGCTCCGCTCGGAGGGTAAAGAGGTTGACAAAGAAATTAACCACTTGGTGACGACGAATCTTTTTACGACCATCACGAATGCGAATTTTGACCGGGAAGCGATCCTCCGCCGAATCGAAAAGACGCTCGCGGTAAAGGAACAGGAGCTCGCGCGTCTGGAGAAGAATGACAATCTTACGGAAGCGGCGCTTTGGCATGGTACGCCTGACGAATTTGACGCTAAAGCGGCGACAGTGGGCGTCCTTGCAACAGAAGATGAAGACGTCCGTAGTCTGCGCGAGTTGATTATTTATGGACTCAAAGGATTGGCGGCCTATACCAAACACGCTAATGTTCTGAAACAAGAGAACGAAGAAATCGACGCCTTTATCCAACGGACATTGACTCAGGTTCAAGACGACAGCCTTACGGCGGACGACCTCTTGTCGATTACTTTGGAAACCGGCAAGTTTGGCGTCGAAGGCATGGCGCTCCTTGATAAGGCCAACACCGAAGCCTACGGCAACCCGGAGGTTACCACCGTCGACGTCGGCGTTCGGAAGAACCCTGCCGTTCTGATTTCTGGTCATGATCTTCGCGATTTGGAAATGTTGCTAGAGCAGACGTCAGACGCCGGAGTGGACGTCTATACCCACTCTGAGATGCTGCCGGCGCACTACTACCCAGCCTTTAAGAAATATCCGCACTTTGCCGGCAACTATGGCAACGCCTGGTGGAAGCAGAAGGAAGAGTTTGAGGCGTTCAACGGTCCCATCCTCATGACCACCAACTGTATTGTTCCGCCGCGTGAGAGCTATCAGGATCGTCTTTGGACGACAGGAGCGAGCGGGTATCCCGGGATCAGACACATTGACGCAAATAGCGACGGTTTCAAGGACTTCTCGCCGATTATTGAGCAGGCTAAGAATCTCCCGGCGCCCACCGAGATCGAGACCGGATCCATCGTCGGCGGGTTTGCCCATGAGCAGGTCTTTGCGTTGGCAGATAAGGTGGTCGAGGCCGTCAAATCGGGCGCTATTCGCAAGTTTGTGGTCATGGCAGGTTGCGACGGGCGCATGAAAAGCCGAGAGTATTACGCAGAGTTTGCCAAGAAGCTCCCGAAGGACGTCGTCATTCTGACGGCGGGCTGCGCGAAATACAGATACAACAAACTGGACCTCGGCGAAATTGGCGGTATTCCCAGAGTGTTGGACGCCGGTCAGTGCAATGATTCCTACTCCTTGGCGCTCATCGCGCTCAAGCTGAAAGAAATCTTTGGTCTTGAGGACGTCAACGATCTACCGCTCGCCTTTAATATCGCTTGGTACGAACAGAAGGCGGTTATCGTCCTGCTGTCGCTGTTGTACCTTGGCGTAAAGAATATCCATCTGGGACCGACGCTTCCGGCGTTCCTTTCGCCGAACGTGGCAAAGATCCTGGTGGAAAAATTTAGTATCGCCGGCATAACTACGGTCGACGAGGACCTTAAGACCTTAATTGGCGCGTGACCCTTAAGATAACGTTGCGACGCTCGCAGTTTCGCGACTACGTTGGACGATTCTTTTTGAAAATCTACGAGTCTGCGACGGCGATATTATAGAAGGGTGCGGAATCAGTGATAAGAGAAAAGGTCGGAGAAGTATTCTCCATTGCGAAGGACAATCAGCCGATTCCCGGTTGCACAACCTCCAAGGCTATCTACAGCGGCAAGAATGACGTCGTCATTTTCTCTCTCGCGAGGAATACGGACGTCAGCGCTGAGATCCATCCCTACTATAAACTGCTGATCATAGCGGAGGGTAGATTAGAGGTCTATGGGACGGATGGGTTCTCCAAATCGCTGAGCGACGGCGAGAGTATCGTCACGTTGACGGACGTCCCAATGGGGATGCGTACTTCTCAAGGAACGGTTTATACAGAAATATCCATTAGAAGGAACGATATAATGAATGAATCGGTCAAAGCGGGCGAAGTTTTTAAGCTCGCGGATCTTGTGCCCTATGTGGAGAATAAGATCGTCAATAAAGACGTGGCGCATAACGACTCCATGAAGTTTGTCGTCATGTCCTTTGATGAAGGAACCAGTCTTTCAGAACACGCGGCGCCAGGCGAAGCGATCGTCTTTGCGCTAGACGGCGAGGCCGTGATTGGATATGAAGGCAAGGACCATCCTATCAAGGCTGGCGAGAATTTCCACTTCGCTAAGGCGGGACTCCATTCCGTTAAAGCGACTAAACGATTCAAGATGGCGTTGTTGCTGACGCTCGAATAAAGAAAGTGAATGACGATGGCTAAGAAATACGTTGTAAACGAAAGTTGTATCGGTTGCGGTCTATGCGCAGAAATTTGTCCCGAGGTCTTCTCTATGGGAGACGACGGCCTAGCCGTCGCTATTGAAGGAGAGGTTCCCGCCGATGCGCAGGATAGCGCCGCCGAGGCGATGGACAGCTGTCCTTCAGGATCGATCGAGGAAGCGTAAAGGCGGACTTGGCCGACTCCTTCCGAACGTCGTGCCGTTCCGTTTTTATCAAGAATTTGAAGAATAGAAATCGGCCCGCGCAAGATTGGCCCTATCGCGACGTCTATGGCGATAGCGGAAGTCTTGCGGCGGGTCGTATTTCTTGTATTTCTTTCGTTGAAGGGGCGCGTGCGAGCTAAGAAAATCTTGCATTATTTGCAGTTGCGCGCTAGAATGAAGCGCTGTCGGACCAGGAGTCAGACCTTGAGTTCGACGCTGTAGAAGAGCACAAGAATACGAGCGAGAGAAGATATATGGCGATTCGTGTTATATGCGCGGGATGCATGACGTCCTTCGAGGTAGACGATCGGTTTGCGGGCAAGAAAGGTCCGTGCCCGAAGTGCGGTCACATCATCGAGATTCCAAAAGAGACGGTGATCGTTCACGCGCCGGATCATATTACGGACGGCAAGAAGACGCTTAAGAATATGGCGGGCCACGACGCCCGGCCAATCTTGCAGGAACGTTTTACGTTCACGGGCAAGCAAGTGTTCCTTGGTTTCCTCGGCGTCGCTGTCTTCTTTTTGCTTTCCTATCTGATCGGGCTCATTCATAACGGCTGGGCGTCATTAATCGGCGGTACGATTTTGGCGTTTGTGATCGCATTTCCGATCGCTGATGTTGGGTACATGCTCACGCGCGACGACAACGATCTCGACGACGTCATGTTCAGCGACGCATACGAACGTCGTCGTCGTTCCCTTTATGCGGCGTTGGTATTTGCGTGTTCATGGCTCGTATTTGAAGGATTTGTCTACTTTCTCGGCGGAGCAGGACTCTTCGCGTGCCTGTATCTCGTTCCGATCGCGGCGGTCGGCTCCTTTGGCGCGCTGATCTTCTTCGACTGCAACTTTGGCAAAGCGTTCTTAATTTATCTGATTTTTGCCTTTGCAGCGATTATTGGTCGCGGACTTATTATTACAGACGGGTGGACCCCGAAGGGGTGGATATGGGAGGACAGCTACCGCATTGCAGTTAAAAAGGCGCCTGCGCCCTCTACGAAAACAGAGAAGAAGTCTGTCGCGTCCGACTCCGAAGAGCAATCTGAACAGGGCGCAGAGCCGGACGCCGAAAAAGAGCCGCAGAAGCCCGCTCTTAGTCGCGAAGCGCCGAAGATAGACCCGAGGAAATTGAATCGACGCAGATAATTGATTGTGGCGTCGGAAATCGCGCCGGCGACGTTACTTAAGACTACGCTGCGCGCTGCCTTTCGACTTAAAAAAACAGCCTCTGAACGTCAACGACGATTCAGGGGCTGGTTTAGTTATTGTCTCACGCTTGCACAGAGTGGCGTCGAGAGAGTTTGTCTTGAATTTTAGTCACGTCGCGTTTTCATTTTCGTTTTTGCGAAGCACGCCGGCGGCGACAAGCTTGTCGATAAGCTGCTGCATGCTGTTGAAGGCGCCAAGGAAACCTTGCGGCGGCATAATTACGCGAAACGCAGGTTCCGGAGTCGGGGCCTGACCGTCAGCGCCTGGCTGGAGAGTGACAAGGTCGAAGCGAACCATGTTGCCAGCGAAGTGAATCTGGCCAACGCCGTCGACGTAGTATTCTTTTTGCATCGTAATTTTCTTTCTGTAAAATTCCAACACTCGCGCGCCATTCCGGAACCTTTTCCAAAAATGGCGCGCGCTTCCATCACTGCGAACATTCTAGCAGACTTGACGCCAGAATCAATATTAGCTGAGCTAGAATTCTACAGTTTTTCCGATTTTATTGACTTTGACGAGGGATGCGACGCTATTAGCGTTTTTCCATCATTTTGATGTAGACTCCGCCGACGACGGATCGCGCCTGGAATCCGCGTTGTTTCGCCGTGCTGGTGAAGTACCAGTCGGTGAGGGGTACGCGCGGCGTCGTCTCGTCGACGAATCGGTAGATTGGCGCCATGAAATGATCGAAGTCGTCCTGGTTGTCAGCGAGTGTTGCGACCCATACTTGCCAGTCAAGCTTGGTGAAGTCGGCGCGGTTGTCGAGGGGCAGGCCATATTCGTTCATAACCGTCTTGTAGAACGCGAGTTCTTTTTCCGCCACTTCCTTCGGGAAGAGGTTGAGGTCGAGAATTCGATCCCATACAAGGTTATATTTCATGCTCCATGTACCCGGCTTGTCAAACGCAAGTCTATAATGATCTCCGTCGTCGGCGAGCTTGAGCCATTCCTGCACGAATTCTTCGGCGCTATCGCGGAATCGTTTCGCGTCTTCTTCTTTACCGGCGCGTTCGCAGAGATCGGCGTAGCAGGCGATCGCAACGATCGCTTTTACGGAAAGGTTCGCGTTGTGCGCGAGGTGGCCGGAAAAGTCGTCGGTGCAGAGCTGGTTCTCAGGATCGAGTCCCTTGTCGAGAAGGTATTCCGCCCATTGTTTGAGTATTTCGTCATACTGAGCGGCGAAGTCGACGTTTCCGTCTAGACGCGCGACGACGTCGAAGAGGATCACCATGTTGGCGGTTTCTTCGATCGGCATCTGATTCTCTTCGGACTCTTCACCGCCTCCGTAGCGTTGACCGTTAAGAAGGGGATACTGTCCCACGTCATGCGGGGCATAAGGCCAGGGCCAGCGTCCTGAGGCGACGTATTCCATCGGCGTTACCATCGTCGCTTTCAAGAGTTCGGGGCTGAGGACCGCAAAGAGGGGACTCGTCGGATAGATGAGGTCAACCGTCGCGGCGCACCCGTTGCTGAAGTTTTCCTTCGAGATGAACGCGACCTTACCATTTGGGAGAATAGTAAGCTTATGCGCCGCAATCGTTTCGGGATAGACGATCGCGCAAAGGGAAGCGTATTTTTCGCCGCCCGCCTCTGTCGCGCGCGCCATGAGCTCGGCGTCGAATTGCTCGCAACGGTTCATGATATCGGAATACTCGGCATGGGCGAGTTCGAGCATACCGTGCGCATTTTCGCCGTCTTTACGCCAATAAGGTCTCAGCTGTTCGCCGAGGAAAGTAAGACAGTATTCGTCGTCGTAGGCAAGGATGATTCTCTTGACGACGGGGTCCGCTTTCACGATCCCGCAGTCGAAAGTAAAGGCAGCGACGGGCCAGTTTTCTCGGGCGGGCCTCGGAAAGTTGTCGTCGTCCGCTTTGGGAAGATCGCCATGACTGATGAAGACGCTGCGAGCGTCGTCGGCGCCGGCGATCGCAGAGTTCGCGGTTCCTTTTTCAACGGCGGCGTAGAAGTAGCCCCAGTCAATGCGAATGTTGTCCCCTGATTTGGCGAGGACTTCCTGCGTGTCCGTGCCCATGCGCAGCACGTCAAGATTCTCCGTTGCTTCCCGCTGCGCAACAACAGTCTGCTCGGTCACGTTGACACAGAGCTCGGCGGTCGCGTCGAAATAGATTTTGACCTCGTGATTGCTGCCGTCGACAGACTTGACGGACCAGGTAAGGTAGGTCGCGGGTCGCGACAGTACCATGAGGTCGTCGGGAAGGTTCGGGTTCGTGAAGGTCAGCGTCAGCTCGACGCCGGCTTCGTTGAACGTGTAAATCGTATTCGTTGGCAGGACCGTGAGATCCGTCTGACGCATCGCGCGAACGTCGTCGGCAAATTCGACCGGATCGCCCATGACGCGCATCGTCTTGCCGTCGACTCGGACAAAGCATGTGAGCGCGTTGATATTGCCCGTCCAGTGGACGGGGAACGAATCGGCGAGATGATCGGTATTCGACCAGACGCTGAAGTAGGGGTCTTGAGCAATAAGTGGCACGCATGGAGCGCGAAGCGCTTCAGCGGCAGAAGTCACGGAGGCTGCGAGAGCGGCGCAAAGGGCGACCGCTACGCAGACGAGCGTTTTAAGATTTTTGAGATGCATTGTGTCCTTTCTGTGAGGAAAATCGAGGCGCCGCGTCGCGAAACTCGCGAAGCAGCGGAGTTCATACTAAGATTGTTTTGAGGACCGTTCAGGCGCCTCAGGAACGTGGAGCAAGAGCGACGCTTGCGCGCGTCAGGACGGCGACGCACACGACGATGGCGCCGGCGTCGAGGAGTATGCGTGAAATTTCGTTCGCCGTCGCGCCGGTCGTGAAGGCGTCGTCGACGAGCAAGACTCTTTTACCGACAAAGACGCGCGGTTTGGCGGCAAAAGCGCCGCGGACGTTTGTCGCGCGTTCGGACCATCCGAGCGAGGTTTGCGAGGCGGTCGCGCGCGTTCTCCTGAGGTACCGCGACATACAGGGAACGCGCAGCGATTTAGCAAGTCTTTTCGCGAGTTTGTCAGGCGCGTTGACGCCATGACGAAGGAAGTATTTCCTCTGCCAATACATTGGTACGGCGACAACGCAGTCTGGCGCGAAGGCGCGGAGCTCTCGTTCGCGTGCGCTGAAATAAAGCCTTGCGATCGTCTCAACGAGCGCGCGGTTGCTCGTTCGTTTGAGCGCCAGCACGACGCTTCTGGCAAGTCCAGAGTACTCGTGGAGCGGTCGAACTTCGGAATAATACCAATCGGCGTCGGCGCATTTACCGCACCTGGAGACGCCGGCGTTCGAGGGGAGTGCGACGGCGCAACGTTTGCAGAAGGCGTTTGCGGGCGAAACGAGCTGATTTTTACATTGATCGCAAAGGAGCGCGTCGATCGGAGGTTCCCATCGGAAGACGGGGCCTCGCTTTCCAATGAGCGAGGCTTCGCAGACGAGGCAACGATCTGGCCAGACGGCTTCGAAAGCAAGTTCAAAGAAGGATGAAGCAGCGCGTACTGCGCCAACAACGGCTCTTTTCCCACTATGATTGTTGATTGCCAAACGAATACCCTTGCAGAAGCAACGACGCGAACTCGCTATAATCGACACGTACAGTTATTCTATCGGGGCGCGGCGCGTAATTCAACGGACAAGGCGAAACAACGGCGTAAGAGTCGTTAAGATCGATGAATTCTGCTAGCAAATTTGCGTTTTAGTAGCCGCAAGAGATCATGTCTCAAAACCTCGTCGTCTTTTAGATATTATTGCGGCGATTTTACGTAGAATCGAAAATACAAGAGAAAAAAAACCAAAGTGTTTGCAGTCTCATCCCAAACTACTATAATATCTCCGGGACGTTTGTCGCGGGGACGTCATTCTGCTGACGACCAGGGCGCTGACGTCGACTCACAGCGTTTCGCGCGCTTACGATATTGGATTTTTTTGCGGACGTCATGGAGCGTTGTTTATGTCTCAGGAATCAAACAGGAATTTTGTTGGAATCGATCTCGGCGGTACGAACATCAAAGTAGGCGTCTTGAACGACGCGGGCGAGACTCTCGCCTACTTGTCGACCCCGACGTATGTTGAACGCGGCGCGGACGACGCGACGCGTCGCATGGCGCAGAAAGTTCATGAAGCGATTGAGAAGGCGGGTCTTAAGCCTGAGAATATCGCGCGAGTCGGTCTTGGTTCCCCCGGGACGCTCGATCTTCCGAGCGGCAAACTCATTCGTCCGTCGAACCTAACGGGTTGGGATTTTTTCCCGATCCGCGATAAGCTTGCCGAATACAGCGGATTCCCCGTGACTTTTGCGCACGATGGGCCCGCGGCGGGCTTCGCCGAGTATTGGGTCGGCGAGGGTAAAGGCGAGGAAGGTTTGATTCTTCTGACGCTTGGTACGGGAGTCGGATGCGGTATTGTCCTCAATGGTCACGTTTGGAACGGAGCGCACAGCCACGGGGGCGAGTCTGGTCACGTTTTGATCGACACGTCTGAGAACGCGCGTTGGTGCAAATGCGGTCAGCGCGGTCACCTTGAAGCGTATGCGAGCGCGACGGGCGTAGCGAGTCGTACGATCGAATACGTTGAAGCGGGCTTCAAGACGAGCCTCGCGGAACGCGTTCATAATCGCAAACGAGACGATGAAGTCCCGAAAATGGTCTTTGAAGAGGCGGAGAATGACGATGAGATCGCGGTTCGCATTGTGAAAGAGACCGCGCGTTATCTCGCGTACGGAATGGTCTCGCTCATCCATACGATCGACCCGTCCTGTATCCTCATCGGCGGCGCAATGACCTTTGGCGGCGCTGAGGCTAAGACGGGCCGTCTCTTCCTTAAGACGGTCGATGAGGAAACGCGCTGTCGCATCTTCCAACATCTCGCCGAACGCTTGCGGATTGGATTTGCAACGCATGGGAATTCGGCGGGCTACATTGGCGCGGCGGGTCTCGCGCGTCAGGAGTGGGAAGAAGCTCAGAAGCCTCAAGATCCTTGCAAGTGAAAGCCGCCGACGACGGGCCCAGACTCAGAAATGTGGCGCAGGAGTCATGTGGGTTGCGCTGACACGCGAACCGTAGCGTTCGCAGCGCAATCCACTTCAGGAGGGAAGGAGCGCGACGACGCGCATACAAGGACGAGGTCATGCGCATTGCTGAAATATTTCGCTCGAAGCAGGGCGAAGGGATGTGGACGGGAGTCGATTCGACCTTTGTGCGACTGATCGGTTGCAATCTCCGCTGCTGGTTTTGCGACACGACGTACGCGTCGTGGCAATGCGAGGAAGGGGAGACGCTCACAGTCGAAGAGGTCGTCAACCGCGTCGTTCAGCATGGTACGCGTCATGCGGTTCTTACTGGCGGCGAACCGATGCTCTCGGCGGAGCTCATTCCTCTTTCGCGCATCCTGTCGGAACATGGTCTCAAGATTACTATCGAGACGGCTGGAACTTTAGAGCTGCCTGTAACTTGCGACCTGATGTCGATCAGCCCGAAGCTTGCGAATTCTTCTCCATGGGGCGCCAAGGATTCTGACGTCTCGATGCATGAGACCAACCGGCAGCGTCCTGAGGTTGTCCGCAAGCTTATGGCGGAGTACCCCTATCAACTTAAGTTCGTCGTCGACGTTCCTGAAGATCTTCTCGACGTCGAGGAATATCTTGAGTCGCTTGGGGAGGTCAAAGCGGAACGCGTCTACCTCATGCCGATGGCGACGGAAGTCTCGGAAATGCATGCAAGGGAAGATTGGATCAGGCCCTTTGCCGCCCGGCGCGGATATCGGTATTGTCCGAGAATGCAATTGGAATGGTACGGCAACCGCCGCGGAACCTGACAGATCGTCTCTATGAAGTAAAAGGGGACGCTCCAGCTGGAGCGTCCCCTTTTTTATTGGCCTGCTTGTCGTCAGGCTTTGTGCTGGCAAATGAAGAGTCGTTCTTTTTGTTCGTCAAGGAGGAAATAAAATCCGGACGCCTTGCGACAAGGCGTCCGGAGGCCCGGCTAAAGAACTACTTGAGATCACGGAGTTTCGAGGCCCAGATCAAGCTCGGATTGAGTTTGACGGCGGCGTCGAACGCGTCGGACGCTCCTTGGTCGTCACCGGCCAATTTTGCGACGAGTCCCTGATGGAAGTAGGAATTCGCGGCGCGTTCAGCTGCGGAGCCTTCTTCGCCAAACTTCGAGAATTCATCAATTGCAGGCGTTTTGAGTGCTTCCTCTGCGACCGCGGTCTTGAATCGTTTTTCAAGACTGGCGGCTTCCTCTGTCTCGCCGAGTTTCCTTAGCGCAAGGATCCGGTAGAAGGTCTGTTCAGATCGGATCGTATTGGGTGCGTTTCTTGGGTCGGCGCAGAGCGCGAAGGCGTCCTTTGCCGCTTGAGTTTCGCCCTGTTTCTCGTAGACGAGCGCAGTAAGGTACGCGAGCTTAGCGTTTTTACCGCCGCCGAGCGGGGGCGCGGCTTCGAAGTTAGCGGGCCAGGTTCCAGCGGCCTGGCAATCTTCGAGCGCGCCGGAGTAGTCGCCCTCGTCGAGGCGCTTAAGAGCGCGCAACGTTCTCGCGTCGACGAAGAGCGAATGCACGTCGCGTCCGCCTTCCCAGACATGGAAATGACGGTTGGTCAGCGTTTCGATCGCCGCGTCGTAATCGCCGGTCTCGTTGAAGAGTTCGACGAGTCGAGCGACGCAGTCGTCGTACTGGAAGACCGCGTCGCGATATTGCAGGAGCGTTGCCAATCGTTCCTGAGCGGGGACGCCATTTTTAGCGGCAAGCTGGTCGTATTCGTAAATAAAGCGCGGGTCGGACGGGTCGCCCTTGAGCGCCTGACGATAATAGTCTAGCGCTTCGTCATAGCTATTGTTCTGGCCGGCGGCAAATCCAAGATTACGCCAGACACGCCCGAATTCAGGTCGCGCCTGCGCGGAGCGTCGCCATAGTTCGGCGCCCCTTTGCAGGTTGTTCTGGAAGTAGAGGAGGTCGCCGTACTCATAAAGAGCTTGCGCGTCGTCCTTGTTGCGATCAATAACCGCTTCGTACATCTCGAGTTCTTCCGGTCGGAAGGGGAAGACGTACTCGTTGGACAGCTCCGACGCGTCGGCGAAGGCTTTCGACGCGTCGTCTTCGTTTCCGGATTCGAGGAGGATCGTCCAGCCGAGATAGTACCTGATGGTGGAGATCGAGTCGAAAGGCGCGCCATAGGCGATCGCGGTCTCAAGGAGCGCGCGAGCGTCGTCGTATGCGCCGCGGTTGAGATAATCCACGACGGTCTCGAGAAGTTCCTGCTGGCGAATGACTGCCGAATCGAGCCGCGGGTCGAGCATACCTCTGCCGTCTTCGATCGCAGCGAAGGTTTTGGCAAGGTCGCCGTCAGGCGCCATGCTTTTTTCGATCGCAGCGGCGTAATCAAGAGGATTGCGCTTGACGACGGAATCTAGAATTTCAGCGGCGCGAGCAAAGGAGAGCTCGTCGGTCAGGAAGACGCGGTTGCCGCCGATATAGTTCGAGAGCGCGTCGGGGTCTTTTTGGCGCTCCTGCAGTACGCGGCGAATCGCCCACGCTTTGAAGGTTAGCGCTTTTGGAGCGTCGGCGTTCGCCGTCAGCGACCTGTCGACGAGTTCGAGCGCTTCAAGATAAGCGCCGCGTTTGGCGGCAAGTTCCGCAAGCTGGTAAAACGCCGCCGCCTGATATCCGGTCGTCCACGACGCTTTCCAATACTGGTCTTCCGCCTCTTTCTCACGTCCCATATGACGGTAGGCAAGACCAAGGTAGTAATGGGGCTCGCCTTCGCGGACGCGCGTATAGTTCTTTTCAAGTCGTTCGAGAGCGCGTTCAAGATATTCAGCGCCTTCCGCCCATTTACCGTCGCGCAGCAGTCTGATTCCAACGGCGGTGTTCACGCGGCTATCGCCCGGGTCGCGCTTGAGAGCTTCACTGTAGAATTCCATCGGGTCGCGCTGACCGTTATGGAATTGTTCGAGCCTCATGCCCGCGAGGTAAAGCTCCTCGACCGTCTTATAATCTTCAGGGGAACCGAAGGGGCTGACGGGAGTGGGAGGCTCTTCTTTCTCAAGCTTGACGGTTGCGAAGGAAATGAGCTCGTGATCCTTGGCGTCCGTTACGACAAGACGAAGCTCTTCCTCCTCAAGGGTTTGATCGAGCGTAATTGTCTCTACGCAGGGGGCGCCGGGGGCGACGTCGACTCTCTTGTTCCAGATGGGTTCGCCGTCGATATAGAGTGTCATTTGCGCGCCGTCGACGCGTTCGGTGGGGCAGTATCCAACGAAGATTTCTTTCGCATTAAGCTTTTCCAAATTGACCGCGCCGTTCAGGTTCGCATTTTTGATATGCTTAATCTTGGACACGGGGAACCAGTAATGCTTGTAACGTCTGGTTTCTCCGGGGCCGATCCAGCTGTAGTCGGGCTGATTGTCAGACCAGCCGCCGACCATGAGTTCGAGGTAGGACCCGTCCTCGTCCGTAAGGGCGTTATCCCAGACTTGCGCGCGTTCATGGTTGCCCCAGAGGAAGAATTTCTTACCGGCGACGACGTGGACGTTGCCGACGTGAACCGTGCCGGCGTCCTTGCCGAAGTCATAGCCGGCGAGAAAGTCCGCGTCGAAATCCCAGGCGAAGACGGAACGAGAGTATTCCGTGTGATTCTTCCACCAGCTGATATCGACGCCGTTGTCGATCGGCCATTCGTTAAAGGACGTCTTGGAGTGGCCCGTCCCAAACTGAACCGTCGGCGGGAAAATAACCTGATACTGTTCGTTGCAGTGAACGGAAACGTTCGCCCAGCTGAGCATCGACTGGATGTAGGGCGAGCGGTTCTCGACGGTCACTTCCGCTTCGACAAGCGATTTTCCGGGATAGAGCTTCGTCGCGACGTTCCACATCATTCGATGCCGGAATTCCGTTTCACCGACGAAAACCGTTTTGGAACCGTCTTCGTTTTCCGCGATAGACCAGTCGACGGGCATGAATGTCGACGCGCGGTGGTGGTGCGGAATATTCCATTCGACGCCGCCGGAGATCCACGCGCCGAGCATGCCGATGAGCGCGGGCTTCACGACATGTTGACGATAGAAGAATTCATAATCGTCCGTTTTGTCGGTCGCGCGGAAAATACGTCCGCCAAGATCGGGCGAGATTCCGAGTTTCACATATTCGTTTTCGAGGGAAAGGATGCGGTAAGGGGCGTCTTCCTTCGCGTCGCTGAGAATATCGCGCATCGCGTAGGGATAGACCCGACCCTGCGCGCCCTGATAGACGCGACCGGTATAGAAGATCGCGTTCTTATCGGCGAGTCCAAAGGGGTAGGTTGGAATGTTTTCAATTGTTTCCGAGGCGATCACGCGAGACGGGATTTCGGCGGGCTTCTGGGCGTAGAGCGCGTTCGAAGACAAAACGCCGAGCGCCGACGCAAACCCAACAATTGCAGGAATTGCGAAGGTCAAGGATAAAGTTCGAGACATGGTAAGGTCCTCCTTTCCGGTCGATTATATGAATTGAAAAATTCAAAGTCAACAAGGAGGCTAAGAGGGAATTGCATGCCGATTGGTTACGTTTTAGACGTTCCGTATTTCTCGATCCTGGCGTCTCCAACGCTTTCCAGGATCAGAATTTTCCATAAGATAAAGTTGTCGGCAACTGGCGCCGTCGTGCGCTATGAAGAAGAGAAGCAGGTGGAAAGATGACGTCACAATTTGGCGCGATCATCGTCGCGGCTGGCAAGAGTAAGCGCTTTCTTAGCGACGATTCGAGTTCGGAGACGCTTTGCAAGAAGCCGTTCGTTCGGTTAGCAGGCAAGGCTGTCTGGGAATACAGCGCGGAACTTTTCCGAGCGCGCGGGGACGTCGGTTCGATTCAGCTCGTCGTTTCGCCGGAGGATTTAGACGTCGTGGCGCGCGAATTCGAGGAGGAGCTGGCGCGAAATCGCGTTGAACTTGTCCCGGGCGGCGCGGAGCGGTATCTATCCGTTTGGAACGCGCTTGAGGCGATGGGAGACGACGCGAAATACGTCGCTGTTCACGACGCGGCGCGTCCTTGCGTTACCGAGCGCGAGCTTGACGCGGTTTTCGCAGCGGCATTGAAGACGAGCGCTGCGATCTTAGCGGTTCGCGCGACGAGCTCCTTTAAGCGCGCTCGGACGGTCGACGATCTCGAAACGATTGAAGCGCCCGTCTCTCGTGAAAAGCTGTGGGAAGCGCAGACGCCGCAGGTTTTTTCACGGGACGTCCTCGTTCGCGCCTATCGCGAGCGTCCAGACGATTCAGTCCCAACCGACGACGCGGAACTCGTTTCCAGGCTGGGGGTTTCGGTCGTTCTCGCGGAAGGACTCCGCAGCAATATCAAGATTACGCAACCGGAGGATCTCTCTCTCGCGGCATTCTATCTCGGCGCGCGGCGTTGACGCTTCATCGCGACCGTCCCTAGGCAATATGCCACGCGTTCTTACGGCTGATCCCCGTCGGGATCCCACTCGTTATACTGGCCCGGCAATTTGGAATTGAGCGAGGCCCAGAACGGACGCTGGCGGTCGCAGCGCGTTCTTGCGTCTTCGAGCATAACGCGCGCGCTCGGCGGGACGCGACCGTTCTGAGGGGTCAGTTTTCTACCGTTGAAGATAACCTCGATTCTGGCGTCAAAGTCGACGATTTCAGGGGACAGGAAGACGACGCTGCGATTAGCGCTCGAGCGGATCTTTACGCTGTTGTTAACGATCCTAAAGAACTCTGTTTTGGCGGGATGGTAACTTGGGGCAATATTTCCTGCAAACAATGGGTCGAGCATTGTTGTGTCTCTGAACTCGAAGAGTTCTGCGTTCCAGAAGAAGTTGTCCCAAGGACGAACCGAGTAGACGACGCGTTCGTCTCGGGAAAAGAATTGTCGCGTTCTGGTCGACGCCCATTCAAAGATTCGTATCGTTTCTTCTGGGAAAGTTTCCGCGCCTCGTCCTTTGAAAAGGACGTACGTCATGTCGAAGGGGCTCGAGAGATCCATGCCCCAGTCGAGCGTCGCGCGACTTGCGACGAGCTTGCCGCCGTCGAGTTCGCCGCCGATTCCGTAGACAGGGAGATACTCTGCGTTGCGTCGGAGCAACGCGGTCATGTACTTCGCTTCGCCGCAGATAGGTATGAGTCCGGCCCAAAGATCGGGACGCCCCATCGCGATATCCCACGCCGCGTCGGCGCCCGACCGGAAGCCCGCAAGGAAGACGCGATCAGAATCAATGGAGAAGGTTCGCATCGCGTCGCGAAGGCAGTAGAGGGTCGTGGCGCATGCGATGACAGAGAAATCGTAGGTTTGCGAACCGTCCGACCATTTCGGCGCGATCACAATGTACCCGTAGCGCGACGCCTGGCCGAAACGCTCGTAAATTTTACGACCTTGAGCGTCTTCCTTCTCGATCCACGGACCGCACCACCAGTTGAGCTGTTGCGCCGGTCCGGACCGCTCTCCGTGGAGGGATACAATCGTCGGATATTTCCGATTCGGATCGTATTCCGGCGGCAGCTGAACCATGTAGGTAAAGAGCTTGCCGTCCTGGAAAGAGGGGACGGTGATCTCATATTGGCTTGGAGTTTCCCTCTCGGAGCGCGGCGGACTCTTTGGCGGTTTCATCGTCGCAAGAATCAGGCTCATCTCTCTTGGAGAGGACGCTTCTTCCGAGCGGATCTGATCCCAAAGTTGCTGGCGTTGCGGCGGTCTTTTTTCGAGGAGATAACGCCGCGAGAGCTGTCGAACGCGCCAGAGCGAGACGGCGACCTCAAGACGCGAGTCTGCGCCGACGTTGCCGACGAGCCAGGAGCTCAGACCAATCGCAAGCCGTTCTTCTTCGGTCCGCGACTGGTCGATCTCCGCCTGTTCAAAGGCGGCGAATCGCTCCAACGTGTTGTCGTTGAGTTCGCGTTCGATTTCAACCACGATTGAATTGGCGGCCTTCTTGAGCTCTTCGTCCTGAACCTGTTCGACAAGTTCGCGGAGGCGTCCAAGGATATGGGCGCGTTTGGCGTCTTCCGCTTCATATTCGCGTCGCATTCGTCGAATCGCCTGTATTTTTTCAGGAGAAACTCGGTCGATCTCAAAGGACTCGAGGAGCTCGCGAACCTTTTTATGTTGACCAGCGGCGCGCCGTAACTCCAATTCATTGATGAGTCGATCAGCCGCCATCTGCTTGATGAGTCTCAGCGCAACGTCGAGCCGTGCGCCATTTTCATCCTCTTCCTGAAACTCGTCGACGATCTCCTGGAGTTCCTCAGCCGCCTGTTCGTAGAGCGCCGCCTGGACGTAGAACTGGTAGATGCGCAGGCGATCTTCAAGGGACGTGGCGTCGATTTGATTTTTGATGAGCGCGGTGAGCGTTTCGCGTGGGACGACATATGGGGAAAGACGCATATCAATCGTGTGCGTGAGTCCCTGCACGCGGATATAGGTCGGCGCGATTTCAGTGATCCCCTGGACGATCGGGATTCCGCCCGCGATGATTGTCCGCCGCCCGAAGCGATCGAAGTCGTCAACAGCGCGCCACGATCCGAGCGAGGCAATGCGCTTCATCGGATTGGTGGAGACGCGTTGCTGAATCTTAAAGACTTCGAGCGCAGAGCTTGAGTCGTCGAGAATCAGGTTGGCGACGTTGTTTTTGGGGACGTAGATACGACGGAGCTGATCGTCGATCGCGAGGATTTTCTCAGACTGAACCGGCGAGGAATCGCGTTCTACGGTTTTCTCCGACGTTTCGACGACGCTCTTGGTCGGAAAGATCGATCCGATATAGAGTCGTCCGTCCTTCATGACGACGCGCGTTTGAGCCGCGCCGCATGGCGTCGACGCCATGACGAAAACCGCCGCGAGGAGGCAACAAAGCGTCTCCGCATATTTCCGTCGTCTCATCTTTCTTCTCCAGATTCTCCTATCGAATGGCGCTTCGTCGCGTAACTCGCGGTTGCGTCTGCTTGCATAACGGTCGTCGCCGCAATCGTACTAACGGAATTTCAGAGCCAAAAAGTTAATAAAACCTCGCGAGCCCTTTCTCACTCTATATTTTACTCAATCCTCCAGAAAAATTCCCCCTTGTATGAAGGAGCATATTTTTTTATTCTCGAGCGTGCGTCGCGTGGAAGCGTCGCGTTTTTAGAGCATGGAAGGTGGGGAACGACGCTGTGAACAATATTCAAAACGAGATAGAAGAAGGGATGGCGTCTGTCCGAACGTTGCTGGCGAAACGTCTCATGGATGGCGATCTGACAGGGACCGCCGATCTTGCGCTTGCGCTCATCGCGCTTGTCGCCGCGCGAGATCGCAACCGTGATAGCGAAATTCTTGACGAGGAACGCGTTGCCGTTCTAAAATTTCCTTCTCACTTGAGAGTCGTTCCCGAGCGCCGCGAAGCGTCGCGCGCAACGAGTAAATGCAAGGAAACAGTCGCCGAGACACCGCAACTTCATGAAGGCGTCGTCGTCGCGCCCGGCGCTTGTTTCGAGACGTGCGCCTCGCACCTGCGACTTTATCGAGAAGACTGAAATTCATCCGCCAGTCGTAACGAGCGGCGCGAACCGTCAAGGAACGCGTCGCTTTTTTATTGTCCGATATCGGGGAGAATAAGGTCGAAGGATTCGTCGTCTGGGAGCGTAAAGATTTCACCCTCGCTCCATGTTTCAGAGGGCGACTGCGCTTCCTGCGACGACTGGACGCGCTCATCGTTGGGAATTGTCGTCGTTTCAGGAATGGGGCTAAGCTCGGCGCCAGAAAGGACCGCGTCCGTTCCACTCGGAATTATAATCGCTTCTTCACTTTGAACGACCGCTTCGGACGCCGACGTATGCGTAATAAGCTCAAAGAGACGCGCTTTCGTTTTGCAGAGGACGCAGATTCTTGCGAGAATCTCTTCCGGGTCGCCATTTGACAACGCGAGACGATGCTGCATGACTCCGATCTTTGTTCCTAGCGTAAGATTGACGCGTTGCGGGCCGCCGGAACCCGGGGTCGGCGTGAAGAAGACTCCGTCTCCCGATTCGAGTCGCGCTGGATTCTGGAACATGAAGAGAGGGATCTCTCCAAGATTGACGTCAGTTACGACGTTTCCGGAAGCGTCGACGCCCTGGATTCTTCCATTTTTGCGGATCTTAACGCGCATGGCGCGCCCCGTCGGTCTGACGCGTCCTTCCTCGGTAACGAGCGAGTAGAGTCTGCCGCCGCGAATGAGCGCGACGAATCCCGGCGTCTCGAGCGTTTCGAAGTCGCCGGCTTTTGTAAAGTAGTTTTCGTTGGTCGTTAGATCGACGACCTGAAACCAGAACGGCTCGTCGAGCGCGAGCGCCCAGTCCGAACCGGGAACGTCAATCGTTTTGGCGGCGTTGGTCGTGAACCGAGACGAGTCGGTTAGTCTCCAATCTCTTTCTCGTCGTCCGACGACGTTGCGATTGATTTCCGCGTCTATCCAGAGGGGCCAGAGTCGTCCGATTTCCGCGTCAATCGATTCGAGCGCCAGTATTTGCGTCGGGGTGAACTCGTAGCTCTCGAGGTCAATATCGGCGATGGCGAGAGTTTCGTCCAGGAGCTGTTCCTGGTGCAAATTGAGCTCGCCAGGCGCAGTGCGCGGGGTTGTGAAAAAGGAGCCCGGAGTTCCTGGGGGCAGCATAAGCTCGGCGCCGGGAACCCCCAGTGACTGGACGTCGACGTCGTCGGGTAATGGGGAAGTTTCGTCGATAATGTGCGTGAATTCCTTGAAGAGCGGCTGATTCGAAAGCGCTCTCATTTCGTCGTCGGAGAAGGGCTCGACAATCACGTTCGGCGCGCTGGCTCCAAGATTTTCTTCAACTTCTTTCGGAAGAGGGGGCGCCTTTCGGAGCGCCGTCGGAGGGATCTCTTCGACGACGTCGGCTTTTTCGGAGAACGCTTGATTTTCCAGCGGCTCGTCTTCGTCTATGGAGAGTACGGCCGGGGCGTTCGGCTCTTCGCTATCTTGAGCAAAGATTGAAACGCGGTCGCCTGACGCCAAACCAAGGGCGCCGAAACAAGCGAGCGCAACGACGAATCTTTTTCTGGCCATAGCGTTATTCTCCTTAAACGAGTGAACGGCGTTTCCATGGGGACGCATGATTTCATTTCACGACGAGACCCATTTTGACGAGTTTTTCAAGAGCTTCGTCGCGTTCTCTGCATCTTGCAAGTCCCTGCCACGACGGATCGCACGACTGCATGAACTGTTCAACGGTCGCGGGGAGCTCGTTTGCAGCGGCAAGTCTCGCGATCGTTTCCTGTTCAAGTTGCGAAAGCGTCATGGCGCCGAGCTGATAGTCGAGGAACGCCTGCCATGAGCAGGGGAAGAGAGGACGAACGATCTCTTCCCCAATGACCGTCGCATATTGGCGAATTTCGAGTTGGGCGTGTTTCTCCATTCTCAGGGCAAGAAAGTGAAACAGGTTATGGAGGTCGCACTTCCAATACGCCTCCGTGTAGGTCGAAAGGGGCAGATCTTTACGCGCCTGTTCCCGTGCGATTCCCATTTCGATGCGCTGTTGGTAAAGGTCTCTCGCCGAGGTTTGAAACGCGCGTTCCGCCTCCGTGAGCGCCGCGCCTTCGGAGGAATCGAGTCGTCCGGCGCTCCCCTGACGATTGCTCGTCGCCTGGAGTCGCCATTCGTCCGATTCCGTCGTCTGCGCGGATTCGATCGCGATGGAATAACGAGTCGAATATTCATTCACGGACGCCGTTCTATGTCGAATCCACTGTCGCCATGTGTCCATCGGGACGCGAACAAGCAGCTTGATCTCCGCCATCTCAAAGGGCGACGTATGTCGATGACGCATGAGATAGCGGATAAGCGTTTGGTCGTCAGAGACTCGTTTCGAGCCTTTGCCGTAGCTTACGCGCGCCGCTTGGACGATCGCCTCATCCGAACCCATCGCGTCGACGAGACATACGAACCCATCATTTAAGACGGGGAATTTTTTCCAGCGGAGTTCTTCAATCGTTTCCAGATTAGTTGACATAGAAGGGCGTCCTCTTTTATATATACGCGCGATTATTTACGCGCGGTTGCATGCCGAAGATCTCATTTAATTGATTCGAGAACCTTCAGGAGCATCGACTTTGTGTAAAGTCCGCGCAGAACGACAGGATTATCCGGGTTTTCAGGTCGGAAGATCATGAGCGTCGGAACCTGCCGCGCCCCGTGAGCGTCGAGGAGTTCATTGATCTCGAGGACGTCTGGGGTCTGCGCGTCCTGATTTGTCCAGTCGGCCATCAGAGTGGCGATGTTCTTCGCTTCGAAGACTTCTTCGAGTTCGCGCGTGTGCAGGACCGTTTTCGCAAGGACCTTGCAGTTCATACACCAGTCTGCGGTGAAGTCGACGACAACGGCGCGACCAGCGGCAAGTTCTCGATCAAGCGTCTCTCGACTGAAGAGCGCCCACTGCTGCTGTTCAAGTCTTCCGTCGCGGTCTGCGCGGATCGCCCAGCGGGTCGTCTTAGCGACGGCCGCGTTTTGCAGCGTCATTTTGATCGGATTGCCAGCAAAATTGAAGGAGAAGACCGTCACGAGCGCTATGACGATCAGCGATTGTAGCCATCCGACGATTTTCTTCCTTGGCGCTTCAACCTCATATTGGTTTCGCCCTATATTCCAGCATGCGAACCATAGCGCGAAGAGGAGCGCCAGGGTCGGGAGATGGTATTCGATCGGCGCGGAGTATATGATCCACAAGACCGCGATGAGCAAGAAGTAGCCCATCGTTTTGCGGAACGTATCCATCCATTCACCCGGCTTCGGGAAGAATTTCACGAGTTCGGGGAACGCGCCGGCAATCAAGAATGGCGAGGCCATGCCCAGTCCGATCATGAGGTAGACAACCACGACCAGAGACGTCTGTCCCTGACGCGACGCGGCGCTCGCCCAGTCGAGGGCGGGGCTCAGGAGCGGCGCTCCGCACGGAATAGCGAGGAGCGTCGTTATGACGCCCTTAAAGACCGCGCCGAGAGGGCCTTCCTGCGACGACAGTTTCGTGGAGCGTTCGCCTCCTAGAAAACTAGGCGCCTGAAGTTCCCAGACTCCCATGAGGCTGATCGCCATGACGAATACGATCGCGCTCATAAAGATCTGGAAGAGCGCCTGCGTGAAGAGGAAGCTCAGTCCGACGCTGGCAAACGCGAGCGCGGCAAAAATGATCAAGACGCCGACCGTGTACCAGACGTTCAACATAAAGGCGCTTGCGCGATTGCGACCCGCCTGATCAAAGAACGAAAGTATCTTAAGTCCTATCACAGGGAGCACGCATGGCGTTATATTCAAAATCATTCCGCCAAGGAATGCGATTACGAGTAGCGGAACGACTCCTAGACGTTTATTCGACGTTCCGAAGGCGTCGTCGGCTTGACCCTGCTCGGAGATCACGTCGCTTGCGGCCTGTACGTTTTCAGCGTTCTCCGCAATGAAGGCGAGCGAGTCGGCCAGGTCGACCTCCTTGTAAGAAACGCTGAAAGAGATATTTTGCGGGACACAGAGGCCGTCTAGGCTGGTGTTGCACGCAAGGGCTGAGATGTCGCCGTCTGCCGAAACGTCGCTAAGGTCGACCGTCTCGGGGTCAACTTCTCCGTCGACGTAGATCGGCGCGACCCAGTCAGAGATTCCATAGAGCTCTTCGAGGATCTGGCCGTCGGCGTCGCGTGCGATTTCAATTGGACTGGCGAGTCGAAATTCCCCAACGGTTAACGTCGCGTCTTCCTTCGATCCGGAGAGGACGACGTTCTTAAATTTTGTAGGCAGTCCGCCGGGGCCCTGCGTCGGCGAATAGATGTGCCAATCTTTCTTGGAGTCGAGTTGGATCGAAACGAATCCGACGAGCGTTTTACCTTCTTCATGCCAGGATTCGTCAAGGTTTTCGGGGAGCGTTCCTTCTTGACCTCGCGTCACGGCGCCCGAGGCGGCGAGGGTCGGACCGGAGTCAGTGGTGAAGGCTCCGGGGAACGAGTCTGCGGGCGTTACGCCGAAATTCGGGCCTGAAAACGCGCCGAATGGGTCGGAGCCAGAGCCTTGAGAAAGATAGTCCTGACCGGCGACCGGCGTTACAAACGCCAAAACGAGAAGGGTGAACTCTACAATGGATCGGGCGCTGCGGGAGAAAACGTGTCTGAACATTTTAATTGGTCTCCAGAATAAGCTTTCGCGGCGTGTCGATGACAAACGAGCTCGCTCGTTCCGAGGCATTATACCCGATCGAGAGTAGGACAAAAGGCGCCGCTCGAGAGGAACCGTTCCAGGAGACCGCAGTGCATAAAAAAAGCGCGAACGCCTTAGGTGGGGAGTTTCGCGCCTTTATGAAATGAATTCGTCGATATGATTGCGTTAGGATACAAATTCCATACGTCGTTTTTTCAGTTGTTTCTGTAATCTTGCAACGATTGCGCTGTGCATCTGGCTTACGCGGCTTTCGCTGAGATCAAGCGCTGCGCCGACTTCCTTCATCGTCATTTCCTCATAATAATAGAGGATAATGATCATGCGTTCGTTGCGGTTGAGACCTCGCGTGACCATCCGAATGACGTCAGATTTCTGTAATCGACTTGTCGGATCTTCGCTATGCTTATCCGCGATGAGGTCAATCTCGCTAACGTCCTTCGAACCGTCGGTTGCAAACCATTTCTTATTAAGACTTACGACGTTGATTGCGTTCGCGTCGTTCATAATGCGTTCGAGCTCCGATCTATCGATCTGGAGATATTCCGCGAGCTCTGGTTCTGTCGGCAGACGTCCGTACCTGCTCGAGAGCTCCTTGTTCGCCTCGGCAAGCTTTCTGGCGCGAGAACGCACCAACCGCGGGACCCAGTCGGTATTGCGCAGTTCGTCGAGCATAGCGCCGCGTACGCGTGGAACGCAATACGTTTCAAACTTGACGCCGCGCGAGGGGTCGAACGCGTCGATGGCGTCCATAAGTCCAAAGACGCCGGATGAATTCAGGTCGTCGACTTCCACCTCGTCGGGTAGGCGCGACCAGACGCGTTCGGCGTGGTAACGTACGAGCGGAAGATATTGCTCGATGAGGGCGTTACGTAGCTTTTGATTCGACCGATCCTCAATAAAGTCCTGCCAAATACGAGCAACCTTCTCCGGATCAGACTGAGTTGCGACCATGAATTCCTCCTTGAATTATAGCGGCGTCCAAGTCTCCAAGATTATCAGAGTTCTTGTTAAATCGACGTAAGTACTGTGCGCGCGCCGCTATCTCGGACGAGCGGAAACTCGTCCGACGACCTCAACGCCTATACGTAGCGCCCTAACGGTTTTAAGAGCAGCTTAAACCGAACTCACGATTTCCTGGAGACCCTGGTCGACGAGCGTCCGGCTCGTCAGCCGCAGGTTAAAGAAGTAACAACCGTTTTAATGGTCATTACTTTCATTATCGTCCTAGCGCTCAGAAAGTTTAGAAAGTTGCCTAAAAATGTGAAAAGAACTGGGCGCTTCTAGGAAAAAGATCAGACTGTCGTTTCTAACGGTCATTTGCCGCGTTATTCTGAGAAAGTTTAATGAAAAACGTCGATTTTCTATCTTTTTATGAAAATCGACGTCAGTTATTCTATCGGTTTTGGTTCCGATTGATTGCCTGTCGTTGTGTGGCGTTTAAATTCTGTTCTGCCGTCGAAGGCGCGTTTTGAGGCGGCGCTTTTCGGACGCTCTCCTCAAGAACGAGAACCGGTTTCGCTGTCCTGGGACCGACGGTCGAGGAAGGAGTCGAGAGTCGGACGCTTGCCTCTTCCTTTCTCGACGCGAGGACTGTCGACAAGCCCTCGACTGGCGGCGTCGCTTCCTCCGCGGTCCCCTGCGTCGCGGAATTGGCGCCGGACGCGGGGGCGTTAGAATCGGCAAAGGTTTGAGGCTCCGCGGCGCCCATTGGTTCGCAAGGCGCCGGTCCTACGGCAGGGGAGTTAGCGCTCGCCGCCTTGAGCGCAGCGTCGCGTTCTTCAAGTTTTAGATTAGAGCCCGCCGGACGCAAGACGCGAATGAGCACGGGCCGCCATTCAACGCGTTCAACCTGCTCGTCAACCCAGGCTCCCGTTCTTTTTTGTACGCGGCGCGTCTGGATGATGCGACGCGGCTCGACCCCGCGAACGTACGTGTATTCATAGAGCCTTCCATCCGTTCCGAAGATCGTGCCGGACTCGGTAAGGCGTTCCATCGCGTTGCCCATATAACCTTGGTATCCCGATGGCGTTTCCGGCGCTTGGGACGCCTGCTCCGACGTCATTGGAATGCGATAGATTTCAGGCGTTTTATGAGCGAAGTATGGTTCTGAATAAGTTGTAACCTCGCTTGAGGTTCCCCAAATCGCCGCTCCGCGCCCTACGTCGTTAAGGCATGAGCCCGACATATCGTTTCCCGTTGCGAAAACGTTCGACGCCGTCAACGCCATTGCGATTGAGAACGCTAATCCAGCGCGGCGCAGCGTTCTGCTGCAGAAGGTTTTCATCGCTCTTTTTCCTCCGACTGCGTGATTTTTCGCGAACAACGTCTTTTCTCGGAATCAAGTAAAAAACATCCTATCTTTCCTATAATGTATACTTTGATAATCTAGAAAATCAAGAGAAAGCTGCGCGGTCGACTTTGGAGAAATAGCTGGGAGATTCTAAATATATCAAGTGTGACGATTATGTCGGGGCGGCGCGATGAAGGCGCGCCGTCGCCTTACTATTCGGAGGAGCGGCTTCCCAGTACGCCGCTTGCGAAGAAGCCCTTGTTGACTAAAAGAGAAGAAAGATGAGATTCAGCAGACTCAAAGACGATCTTTATAATCACGCGTAACCAAAATAAAAGGGCGCAACTGTCGTCGCGCCCTTTTATTTTTCTACGTTGAGAATCAAGCAAATAGACGAGGATCATCTCCACGCGCGGGAGCATGCTTCGCCGTTAATTTGTTATGGACAAACCGAGAGCGTCTTCCCCGTTTTGCGGACTTTCGACTTTAACAGGACTGGACGACGTCTTCGTTGCCGACTTTTCGTTCAACTCAGACGCTTTTTCTGCTTCGATTTCCTTAGGCGATTTGAATTTGATCGGAGGGACTTTCGGATTGGCTTTTACTTCCCTCTGGACTCTCTTTTCCTCCTCCTTTGTATTGGAAGCAAATTGGGATATCGCCTTATATTTGTAAACGATAAGCACAATGACGGCGATCCAAAAGAGCCAC
Source organism: Thermoguttaceae bacterium (assembly GCA_050949645.1). Classification (GTDB taxonomy): domain Bacteria; phylum Planctomycetota; class Planctomycetia; order Pirellulales; family Thermoguttaceae; genus RUG369. The sequence goes on along the minus strand of JBMNGC010000001.1, from coordinate 1,572,632 downwards.
AATAGGGTAGCGAACCACGAAAAACGCGACCGAGTGCCACGTCTTCCTTTCGTTTTCCAGACTTCGCTGCAAAAGCGACAGTGCATATTGGAGCGAGGAATATACCGAACCCATTGGCGACCGCATCTTGGGCAAACGTAATAGTATTTTCTCATGGGGAGACTCTTAACAGCGCGTTTGATCCTTAAAACACGAGCGCAAGGACTTCGTCAAGATTATTGTCTCAACGTAACCCAAACAAAAGCGGACCAGTCTCGGTCCAGACTTATCCGAAACCTCGATAGGTATTCTAGTTGTTTTATGTATATTGTCAATAAAATAATAAGGTTGCATCGCTAGATTAGCGGTGCAACCTTGGCGATTCAGACGCCCTGTTCTACCAGGAATTTTTCTGCGTCGAGCGCAGCGCAGGCGCCGGCGCCCGCCGCTGCCACGCCTTGACGATATCTCGAATCCGTGACGTCGCCGGCTGCAAAAACTCCGGGAACGCTTGTGTGCGTCTGGAAAGGAACCGTTCGCTTCACATATCCGTTATCGTCAAGCTCCAGCGCTCCGTTGAGGAATTCGACGTTTGGATTTCTACCAATAGCAATAAAGACGCCAGCGGCTTCAACTTCGAGAGGCGAACCGCCGTTCGGGAGAACGCTTGCGAGCCGAGCGCCCGTAACCCCCGACGCGTCGTCGCCAAGAACTTCTTCGAGGACGCGGTTCCACAGCAGCTTGATTTTAGGGTTCTCAAAGGCGCGTTGAGCGAGAATTTTCGACGCGCGGAGCTCGTCGCGTCGATGCACGATCATCACCTCGCTCGCGAATTTCGTCAGGTAGAGCGCGTCCTCGACCGCCGAATCGCCGCCGCCGACGACCACAATCGGACGATCGTAGAACCTCGGCAACGCTCCGTCGCAGACCGCGCACCCGCTCACTCCGTTGTTCTTGAATCGCTCTTCCGACGGTAGTCCGAGCCATCGAGCAGAGGCGCCCGTCGCGACGATCGCCGTTTCGGCAAGCGTTTCGCCGCCGTCAGAGTCGTACAACGTAAAGGGGCGTTTGGTAAAATCGACCTTCACGACGTCATCTGAAACGACTCGCGTTCCGAAGTTTTCAGCCTGTTGACGCATGAGCTCCATAAGAGCGGGGCCTGACACGCCTCGAGTTTCCTCGTCTTTGAGCGCTTCCTCTGGAATTGCATAGACGCGTTCTTCAGCGAGCGCGGACCGAAGATAACCGCTCATATTGCCCTGTGGGAAGCCCGGGTAATTTTCGACGTAGCTCGTCGTAGCGAGCTGCCCCATCGGCAGTCGTCCCGCGTTCTGGTTCTCAATCGTGAGCGCGCCTTCAAATAGGAGCGGTTCGAGCGCGGCGCGCGCGGCGTAAATCGCAGCGGTCCAAGCGGCGGGGCCGCTGCCGATTACAACAACTTTTTCGTTTTTCTTCGTTTCCATGGGGGAGTTCTCCTGGTCAGACGCAATCATATGGTCGGGGGAGCAAATTCAATCGGCAACCCGTCGTCTTCAAGGGAGTCCCTTATTTCCTCGGGGGTTGCGACTCGGTTGATCGACGGCGGTAGCTCTTCAATGACTTCAAGCTTGACGTCGTCGGTCGCGGCGGCGTTCGGGATATAGGGACCGAGCGTGTCGGGTTCCATTTCGCGATCGCTCGTTTGCCCGACGCGTTCGTCCTTATTGTTCGGGCGCGTGTAGCCGCCGGAGTAAGTCTCGTTCGGATTGTATCCGAAACCGGTCGTGTAACCAGAGGCGGGGAAGGCGGAGACGTCGCAGCCGTCAGGCGAGGCGCAATCGGTCGTTGTGGGGACGCCGCATTCGGAGAGTTGCGGCGCTGCGCAGCTCGACGCGTCATACTGGTCGTAGTTCGGGATGATCTCGCAGTTTCCGAACGCATTGTAGACGGTTTGTCCGACAACGGCGGCGCCATCGTTGTACTGATCGTAGTTTACGAAAGCGGCGTAGCTCGGTTCGAGCGGCTGAACTTCAACGATCTCAACGTCGTTTTTGTTCTTGCCGGTTAGCGAATTCCAGAAGGACGCGAGCGACCAGCGGACGCGTTCTCTTCGTTCGGCGCAGCTCTGGCGCAACGCTCCAAAGCATTGCCGCTTTCCATTTGTCGAAACGGTCGGCAGGAGCGTTGCGTTGGACTCGGCGCCAAGGCTGCGGATGTATTCGTTCTGATTGCGAACATAATTGAGTTCTTCGACGGAGCTCTCGTATGCGCTTCGCGTTGCGCTGTCCATATAGGCCGTATTTGCGGCGGGCTCGTAGTAGGAACGTTCGTGAATTTTGGAACCCGCGGCAGACTGGCGATAGAGCGGAGAGGAGAGTCCGCCCTTGGGACTGAGGGGTTGGAGTCCGAACTTATGTTCGACGTTGACGCCCTTGGAGGTCGTCCTGTCCCACACGAGCGAGCTCGGGCGATGCGCGATCTTGTTCGTGAAGACGCGCGCGTCGTCCAAGATCGGGTAAAGCTTTCTGCTGATTCCTTCCGCATTCTTAATGATCTGTCGAATCGACTCGGAGGTCTCTTCGTCGCCCAGGAGTCCAAGCGCGGAGTTCGGATCGTTGAGTTTTTCGTTCAGCGTGGCGGCAAGGTTGGAGATATTGCCAACCGTGTCGTGAATATTTGCAAACGTCGTTCGGAGTTCAACGGAGCTTTCATTAAGCGCGGACATAATCTCAGGCCCGTTTTCTGCGAGCGAAGTCGTGAAGACGGAGACGTTGTCAAGGTTCTTGTCGACGAGATCGAAGGTCGTTTGAGCGCGCGAGAGCGTTGTGCGAACTTCCGCGCCGATGTCGCGCGCGCTATCCATGAAGTCCTGCGCTCCGCTCGTCAGGTTGTTGACCTGTTCAAGAAGCTTTGGCGCTTCGCTCGTCGACCTGCGGATATTCTCGACAATCTCTTCATCCGAGACGACGAGGTTCAGGTTATCCGCAAGCTGTTCGATTGACTGGAGCGCGCCGGCAAGATCAGTGAAAACACCCTGGAGGCGTTCCTTTTTAAGCTGGACCTCAATGTCGTCGCCGAAAATCTGGTTGATATTCTGCATGAAGAGCGAGACGCCCTCGCTTGCTTTGTTGATATTTTGCAGCGCCTGAGCGAGATCCCCTTCAATATTGCTAACCGTGCCCATGATGTCGCCGGTGTTTCGACCGGGTATGACGTCGTCTGCGCCGATCTCGAAAACTTCGCCGACATACTCCGGGTCGTCGACGAACTCAATGGAGGCGTCGCCGAGGAGCGTGCGGTTGATCTTGGCGTACTCGTTCGAGTAGATTTTCATATTGGGCTCAAGCTCGAAGGAGACGTGAACTTCAGAACGATCGACGTCGTCGACGAGCTCAACCGAGTAGACTCGCCCGATCTTGATGCCGTTTTTGAGGACGAGGGAATTCTGACTGATGCCGCCGCCCTTCTGGAAAACGATTGTCATACGCTGACCGCTTCGACTTCCTACGAAGAAACCGCGCTCCGATCCAAAGAGGATCGTCATTACGAAGACGCCGGCGATGATCCCAATGACCATCATTCCGATGAAAAATTCCATTCTTCGACTCGTCATATCGTATCCTCCCAGGACTCAAGCGAAGGCTCGGTCCGCCATTATTAAGTATAACGCGCCCAAGATGGGCGTCATTACTCTTCATATCGTCCGTGAGAGGTTAAAATTTAACGATTATAACGATTTTAGTGAAAATTCGGACTTTTTCTCAAGATCTTCCGTTCATATCCCGAATTCTATCGCCCGCCTCGCCGCGAATGAATTGCGAGACGCGCTGGTCCTGGCAGCGCCATATTTCTTGCGCGTTTCCGTCGAAGATGATTTGCGGTTCGTCTGGCCCAAGCATTGAGTGGGGGTAGAGCATGATGAGCCGGTTCGCGACCTTGATCGCCGATTTCATATCGTGCGTTACCAGGACGCCCGAGACGCGGTGACGCTCTCGCGCTCTGATCATGAGCTCATTGACGACGTCGCTCATGATTGGGTCAAGTCCTGTCGTTGGTTCGTCGTAGAGCATGATTTCTGGCTCCATTGCGAGCGCACGCGCAATACCGACGCGCTTGCGCATGCCTCCAGAAAGTTCGCCCGGCATTTTATTCATCACGGCGCGAGGATTGAGACCAACTTCTTCGAGGAGATATTCAACGCGCGCCATAATATCCGACGGGTGCATTTCCTTGCGATGCTGTCGTAGCGGAAACGCGACGTTTTCCCCGATCGTCATACTGTCGAAAAGCGCCGCCATCTGAAAAACAAATCCGTAGTGAGAGCGCACCGCTGTTATTTCTTTGTCGGAGAGCGTCCCGAGGTCGTGACCTTTAAAAAGAACTTGACCCGACGTCGGCGCAATGAGTCCCATCATCGTTTTGAGGAGCACCGTCTTGCCGCACCCGCTTTCACCAATGATAGCAACGGTCTCGCCCGAGCGGATTTTGAGCGAGATATCGCGCAGAACCTGGTTATCGCCAAAAATGACGCTCATCTTTTCGATCTGGAGCAACGGGGGACGTTTTCTGAGGATCTTTTTCGTTCCGTCCTCGGCGACATAGACAGAGCCTTCAATCGAGCGCTGCGCAGATTTTTTGTCCGGCGTCTTCTCCTGTTGACTCATTGATCGACCTTTCTTGTGCTTTGACTTTTACTGACGAACCTTAAGCGTTACACAACCGAGCCGGGGGCTCCTCCAAGGACAAGCGTCTGGAATTGGTCGATGAGAACGTCAAGGAGCAGGTCGAGAAAAAGGATGGAGACGAAAGAGAGGACGAATGAGCTCGTCGCCGCTTTACCGACTCCTTCTGCGCCCGCGCCGCAATTGAAGCCCTGGTGACAGCAGATCAGCGCGATCGCCCCGCCGAAAAATATTGATTTGAACATCCCCGCGAACACGTCGAACATGGTGACTGCTTGACGGGAATATTCCCAGTAATAGCTCCAGTCGACGTTGAGCAATTTGATGCTGAAGAACGCGCCGCCGATGACTCCCATGAGGTCGGCGAAGAGCGTCAGGCCTGGTATAAGAATGAGACTCGCGAGGAAACGCGGCGTGACAAGATAGTGGATCGGGTTGACGCCCATGCTCGATAGCGCGTCGATTTGTTCCGTGACCCTCATCGTGCCAAGTTCCGCCGCAATCGCGCTGCCGACTCGACCCGCGAGCATTGTCGCCGCGAGGACGGGTCCAAGCTCTTTGACGAGCGACAGGTTGATCGCCGCGCCGATGCGCGTCTCCATTCCAATGACCTTAAACTGAGGGTAGCACTGAACGGCGAGCACCATTCCAATGAAGACGCCCGTGAGCATAACGACGGGAAGACTCAACACGCCGACTGTGAGGAACGCGCGCGTCAGCGGTTCGCGTCTCGGTCCTTTGACGACGAGCCAGAAAAGCGTCGACAGTCCGAACAGGGCAAGGTTGCCCGCGAACGCGACATGCCGCGAGATCCCTCTTCCCATCGAAACGACGCCGGATGTAAAGCCGGCCATGCTGAGCGTTTTATTCTGTGACGTCATATGACTGCCAATCTTTGTAGGAGACCGCCCCGTTGAACGCAGCGGGGCCGCGAAAACGATCCCGGAGACGAAAATATCAGATTAGCGCCTCGCATACGGAGCGTCTCTTGACAAGAACGCCGGAAAACTTCTCGGGCGCTCAAGGTTATATATCGTTCTTTAAAGCGTTATCTTTATAATAAATGGAAAAATTGCTAAATTTATTCAAGGCGGTTTTTCTTAAGTTGAAGCTGTTATCGTGATATTTTATTTTACCGGTAGGATCGATTCCAACTGCCCTTGCAACGCCGTTAAAATTTATCTATTCTCGCAGCAGCTCCGGCGTTGAACATAAGCTTAGGCGACTTTATCGCTTTGAGCGAGAGCGCGTCGGGTTGCGCGATATGATTAAAAAAATTGGTTAATTCTTCTAAAAAGCGATATTTTAACTAATTTTTTACTCTATGTCGACGATACAACCAATATAACCGTTATATTTAGCGGCGCAGACAGGAGGTCTGCGGAAGAATTGGTACGTTGACCGTCCGCGAGCCACGGGGCGGCGGTTCCTGGCTCCCAGCAAGAGCGCCTGCGCGAAGGGAGCGTCGGGAGCTTCGCATGTATACGCGAACGAAATCGCGCGGAAGACATGGAAGTCGAAAGGATTTTCACGATGAATAAGGTTTGTGCCGTTTTGGCGGTCTCCGTCGCGGCGTTGGCTGTTGTCAGCGCAACGGGTTGTCAGTCGGGCTGGAAGTTTAGCAATCCATTTTCTCGCGCTCCTAAAGCTTCTGACGCAGAAGCGCCGTCCGAGCTCGACGATCTCGCCGGGATAGACGATATCACGCCGCCGCCGGAAAACTACACGGTCGACGACTCCATTCCTAAGAATGATAAAACGTCTCTCGCGCAAAAGGGTCGATACGGAGAGTCGGAGGAGGACGCTATTGCGGCCTCCGACGCGAGGTTGGAAAGTTCTCCCGATGAAGATTTCCGCGCGCCGAGCTACGCTCAGAATTATCAGACTCAACCCGCGACTTCTTCATACGATACGTCTGGCGCTCAAAGTTACGCGTCGCGGCAGCCGTCGACAGGCAGCCTCGCCGACACGGTCGCGAATCTTACCCCTGACGCGTCGGTCGCCGCCGCTTCTCAGCCTTACGTGCCCCAAAATCAGCCTTACATGTCCCCAAACACCGCTGATACGTCGCTCTACGATTCCTCAAATAACGCCTCTTTCGCCGCGAACACTCAGTATCCGGCGGCGCCGACGTCGAACCCAGCGCCCGCGCAATATCCGAGCGTTCAGCCCGGGTCTAACGGCAGTTATCCAATCGCGCAGGTGAGCTCGACGACTCAGGCCCAGCAGCCGACTCAAGCTCAGCCTGTCGCAGAGCCGCCGACGAACGTCGCTTTCAATTACGATCCCAGCGCGCCCGCGAACAACGCCCCCGCAGCGGACTCCGACCCTTATTCCAACGTAATCTACACCCCTCAGAATACATCAGGAGGCTTCGCGCCGGGCAGCGTCCTCTATTGACGTTATTCAACGTTTGATCTCTCAGAACAGAGGGGCTTCTTTTACGGGAGTCCCTCTTTGTTTTTGTCCAAGCGCCGTATAATCTAGTGTTGCGTGCATTAGCGCAATGATAAGAGTACGAAGGAAACTCGGATGGCGAATACGATTTTGAAGAAGCTTCTGTCGAAGAACTTTGTTTTGACTGACGGAGGCTGGGGCACTGAATTTCAGAAACATGGACTCCCCCCGGGCAAACATCCAGATCAATGCAATCTTGACGCGCCCCAGATGGTTCTGGAGGTTGCGAAGTCGTACGTAGCCGCGGGCGCTGACGTCATTCTGACGAATACGTTCGGTTCCAGTCGCTTCGTTTTAGAGAAGCATGGTCTTGCGGATAAGGTCGAAGAAATCAATCGTCGCGGGGCGGAGCTTTCCGTCGAAGCGGCGTCGTCAAGCGATCGCGACGTCGCGGTCTTTGCGTCGGTCGGTCCCACGGGCATAATGCTTATGCTTGGCGAGGTTTCGGAGCAGGAGATCTACGACGGATATCTCCAGCAGATAACCGCTCTTAAAGAGGGCGGGGTTGACGGCGTTGTCGTAGAGACCTCAAGCGATCCGAAGGAAGCCTCCCTTGCGGCGAAGGCGGCGAAGTCGCTCGACCTCATCGTCGTTGTTTCGGCCGTTTTTGATTCTGGACGTAAAAAGGATCGCACCATGATGGGCGCGACGCCGGAAGCCTACGTCCAGGCGTCCCTCGAGGCGGGCGCGGACGTCGTCGGTTCAAACTGCGGTCGAGGAATTGAGGGTTTCCATGAGATTTGCAAGAGGATGCGCGAAGCGGCGCCCAACATACCGATCTGGATGAAGGGCAACGCCGGACTTCCTGAGACGATCGACGGGCAAACGGTCTATTCGCAGACTCCTGAAGCGTTTGCCGACGGCGCGATGGCGCTGGCCGAAGAAGGCGCGAAATTTATCGGCGGATGTTGCGGCACGACTCCCGCCTTTATTGCTGAGCTACGTCGACGGATCGACGCTCGTTAAACTTTAGACAGCCTATCATTAAAACAATCTTTTCCCTAGAACAGGATGATCAATGTCGACTTCAGACGTCAACAATAAAGAATCTATGCCGGAAGAAAAGCCCGCGCGTTCGCTTCATTTTATCGAACAAATTATCATTGACGACAACAAGACGGGTCGCTACGGCGGTCGCGTCCATACGCGTTTTCCACCCGAGCCGAATGGATATCTCCACATTGGTCACGCGAAAGCGATCCTTCTTAGCTACGACATGGCGCAGAAATTTGGCGGACTCTTCAATCTTCGTTTCGACGATACGAACCCGACGAAAGAGGAAATCGAATACGTTGAGTCGATCATGGAAGACGTCAAATGGCTCGGCGCCGACTGGGGCGATCGTCTTTACTTTGCGTCCGATTATTTCGAACAGATGTACGACTATGCGGTCGACCTCATTAAGAAGGGTAAGGCGTATGTCTGCGACCTAACCCCCGAGGAAGTTCGAGAGACGCGAGGTACGCTGTCCAAGCCTGGGACCCCGAGCCCATGGCGCGATCGTTCCGTCGAAGAGAACCTTGACCTCTTCCGTCGCATGCGCAACGGCGAGTTCCCCGACGGCTCTCGTACGCTTCGCGCCAAAATCGATATGTCGTCCCCGAATTTCAACATGCGCGACCCCGTCATGTACCGCGTTCTTAGCGATCCGCATCATCGTCAGGGCAACAAGTGGCATATCTATCCTATGTACGACTGGGCGCACGGGCTAGAGGACTCGATCGAAAGGATCACGCACTCGCTCTGCACGCTTGAATTTGAACAGCACCGTCCTTTGTACGACTGGTTCCTCGAAGAGCTAGACGTCTATCGTCCGCAACAGATTGAATTTGCGCGGCTTAATCTGACCTACACCGTTATGAGTAAGCGTAAGCTTCTTGAACTCGTCAAGAATAATTACGTTGACGGGTGGGACGATCCTCGCATGCCGACGATCTGCGGCCTGCGGCGACGAGGCTATACTCCTGAATCGTTACGCATCTTCTGCAAGACGATTGGAATTGCGAAATTCAACAGCACGATCGACGCGACTGTTCTGGAAAACAGCATTCGGGAAGATCTGAACAAGACAGCGCAGCGACGAATGGCTGTTCTCGATCCCATCAAGCTTGTGATTGACAATTATCCGGAAGGAAAGACGGAAAAGCTTGTTGCGATCAACAATCCAGAGAACGAAGCGGACGGAACGCGCGAGGTCCCCTTTTCCAAGACGCTTTACATCGAACGCGAAGACTTCATGGAAGACGCGCCGAAGAAGTACTATCGACTCACTCCCGGCAGCGAGGTTCGTCTGCGATACGCGTATTTCGTTACGTGCAAGAACTGCGTCAAGGACGCCGACGGAAACGTGATCGAGGTGCACTGCGATTACGACCCCGAGACTCGAGGCGGTCAGAGCGCCGACGGCCGCAGAGTTCGTGGAACGATCCACTGGGTCGACGCGAACACCGCTCACGAAGCGCAGGTCAGACTCTATGACCGGCTCTTCCTCGTCGAGAATCCGGACGATCCGAACAACGCCTGCGATTTCAAGGATTACATCAATCCTGATTCGCTCAAGATCATTGAATCCGCGAAACTTGAGCCGTCTCTGGCCGACGCGAAGCCTGGCGAAAAATACCAGTTTGAGCGCCTCGGGTATTTCACGCTAGACAAGACGTCGACGCCTCAGAAGCCCGTCTTCAACCGAACGGTCTCATTGCGCGACACTTGGGCTAAGATTGCCAAGGCTAAGAACGCCAAAAAATGATTCGTGATTGAGTTGCGAATGAAAAAACGCCGGAAACCATGACGCGTTTCCGGCGTTTTTGCATAAAAGTCGAGCGAGAAGGTTTTGACGTCAGATCTCGAGTTTCCACGGAGCGCGATATTCGACTCCCAGGAGCTCGTTCGCCTCTTCGATATTCGTGATTCGTTCTTTTTCAGCGTCCCATTCAATTCGCTGTTGCATGGCGAGCGAGATATTGGCGATGTGGCTCATCGCCGTGCTCAGGTGCGCTTCTTCGACGTCGGTGTTCGGTCGTTTTCTAGAGCGCATGCAGTCGATGAAGTTCTGCGCGTGGAGCGCGGTTGCGTCGAGATTCTGTTGCGAGCTGCCTCCGAGCGTATAAATTTCCTCTTCGGCGCGCGGCTTCTTCTCTTGGAACTGTCCCGGCTTCTCCGGCATGATCAGGTAGCGGTTGTCATATACGTAGCAGGTTCCCTGCGTTCCACGATATTCTACGAAGCCGAGAGGCCTGTAATTTTCGTCGGTCGCCATGATCGGGTTGCCGCTCGTCTCAAAATGATTGAAGGTTACCAGGCGTCCGGAGGCGAATTCGAAGCACACCGCCATCGTGTCGGGAATGGTACGGTCGTCGTCGACGGCGAATTTGCCGCCCATCGCGCAGACGGAGCAGGGCGCCTTCTCGTCGAGCGCCCAGCGAATCAAATCGAAGAAATGGACGCCTTGGTTGGCGATCTGCGAGCAGTATTCGCCCCACCAACGGAATTTGTACGGCGTGATGTTTTCCTGGTAGTCTCGTTCTGGGCGCGGTCCAAGCCAGAGCTCCCAGTCGAGATTCGCCGGCGGAGTCGTCGGCTTCGCCTTGCCCATCCCTGCGGGATACATATTGGAGCAGTGCGAAGTTCGCGCGACGACTACGCGTCCGACTTTATTCTCCAACCCGATTTCGTCGAAGATGTGTTGATAGAGCGGCGCGCTGCGGCGGTGAATTCCGACCTGAACGACGCGGTCGTATTTTCGGGCTGCCTGAACCATGAGACGACCCTCGGCGATCGAGGTCGCGAGGGGTTTTTCGCAGTAGACGTCCTTGCCCGCTTTGCATCCTTCGATCGTCATGTACGCATGCCAGTGATCTGGCGTCGCGAGCACGATTCCGTCGACGTCGTCGCGCTCATATAGTCGACGAAAATCCGTCGTCTGATTTTCCGCCGCGACCTCATAACGTTCCGCGGCCAATCCGAGAGTCTTCGAATCGACGTCGCACAACGCCGCAATCGAGGCGTCGGGCGACTTCATAAATGATGAGAGCAACTGTCCGCCGCGATTTGCGACCCCAATAAACGCGAGTCTCGCCTTGTCGTTAGCTCCAAGAATCTGCGCGCGGCTCGAGTCAGTCTGTAGCGCAGCGAGCCCGATGCCGAGCGTCGTGGCGCTAGCCGCCATGAAGTTACGTCGATTTGTTTTTCCTGTGCGTTCGGCCATCATTCTCTCCTTGGTAAAATTGCAATTCGTGTCGACTCCCTTCTTGAAAGTACCAAAAATGATATCAGAAACAAAACGCTATTGCAACAATTTCGGAACGGACGTTTTAAAAGAAACGGTATTAAATCCCGAGCGCGCCAACATGCGTGAACTCAATATTTTTCAGAGTTTCAATTTAAATATTCCCAGATTTCAGAAATTCTTTACTTTGGTTTGCCTTAAGTGTACAATCGGTGAGTTGTTTCTATTTTTTTCTTAAGCGCTCTTGTTGGGAGGGCTGTGTGATGATTCGAAGAATATTTCTTTTCATGTTAATGTTATGTCTCACGGCGCCGGCGCCAGTACGCGGACATTCCGTAACGGTCACGCTTGACGGGGTATGGCGGATATGTCAGGACCCCGACAATGTCGGCCGGACGGAATCGTGGTTTCAGAATACTCTTACCCAGACGTCTGAAATCGCCGTACCCGGTACTCTGCAAACGGTCTTCCGAGAATATCACGGAGTTGTCTGGTATGAGCGCACGTTCATAACGCCTGAGAACCCTAACGCCGACGGTCGTATGCTTCTTCGTTTCTGGCAGGCGGAATATCGCGCCGACGTCTGGCTCAACGGCGTTCCTCTTGGCGCGCATGAGGGCGGCGAAGAGATGTTCGAACTTGACGCGACCGACGCGCTTCGGCCCGTCGGCGAAACGAACCGTCTCACCGTTCGCGTCCTTAATGCCGCGGACGAGCCGATCGACGGAATCTCGCTTGCCAATATTCCAAGTTGCAATAATACGAATACGATCGTACCCGGCAGCGGTTACGCTTCGGGAGGACTCGTCGATTCCGTCGAACTTGTCTGCGCGCCCGCGATTCGTATCGTCGATCTTCATCTGATCCCCGACTGGCAGACCGGTCGGATCGACGTTCGCGCGACCGTCGACAATACGACGAATCAGTTCTTCAACGCTTCCCTGACGCTTTATGCGACGTCTCTTGACGGCGGCGAAGCGACCCCCTGGACGTCGAACGACGTTTCCATCGCGCCGGGGAACTCAATAATCGCATCGGCGCTCGTCGTTCCTGATTTCAAACTCTGGGACCTTAACGATCCAAACCTGTATTCCGTAACGGCGCGACTTGACGATTCCGCCGGAGCATGTTTTGAGCTCCGTAGCGCGACTTGCGGATTCCGCGATTTCCGTTTTGAAAACGGGTATTTTCGTCTCAACGGCAAACGCATCTACGTCAAATGCTCCCATTCCGGCAGCGATTCGCCGATTACGCACCGCATTCCGTTGGACCCTGATCTTTACCGCAAAGACATCCTCATCAGTAAGACGATGGGCTTCAACATGATCCGCTACATCGCCGGCATGCCGCGTCGATTTCAGCTCGATCTGTGCGACCGGATCGGTTTTATGGTGTATGACGAATGTCTCGCTGGCTGGCATTACGCAGACTGTCCGGAACGTCCGGTGCGTTGGGACGAGCAGACGAGCGCGATGATTAGACGCGACCGCAATCATCCTAGCGTCGTCGCGTGGGGGCTCCTCAACGAGACGTACGAATCTCCCTTCATTCTACAGGCCGCCAACTACCTTCCGAAAGCGCGCGAGCTTGACCCGACGCGTCTTATCTTTCTCAATAGCGGCAGTTTCGACGCATTGTCCTCAGAGGAGATTTGCGTCGCCGATTATGCGACGTGGCGAAAAGGCGCCTATGCGATCATGCCCGCCGCGGTTAAGAATGAAAAGAGCGAGGATCTTGAGTTTAGCGGCGCCCTCTGGCCTGCCGGCGTCTTTGCTTTGCATCCAGGCGACGTCGACCATGAGTTCAGCGCTCTGAAATGGACCGCTCCCAAGGCCGGCGACTACGCCCTCCAGGCGAGTTTCAAAGATATCGCAAAAGACGGCGCCGCGACGGTCGATCTTCGTCTGGTTAAGGAGACTGCCGACGGTTCTGTGCGAGCGCTCTGGCAGGGCGGACTCAATCTCAATGGGTACGGCAAAGAAATTGAAGTCGAGAAAATCGACCCGGCGCTCTTATCTTTTGAGCAGGGCGAAAGCCTCTACGCGATCGTTGGCGTCGGCGACGGTTCAGGATATGGCGATTCCGTCGCGGTTCAGATGACATTGACGGCGAGCGACGGAGTCGAGTACGACGCGAGCAGAGATTTCTCATGGGAACGCAACCCGAACGGGGTCTGGAGCTACGGATGGCTGCCCGCCGATTCGGAGCCGCAAATCGACTCGTTTACGCTTTTTGACGTCGGTCAACCGCAGCTGCTGGCGGGACCGATCGGACGAATCTCCAATCCTGGATCGCTCGAATGGGAAAATATTCTTGCAGATACCCATCCTTACAAAAAGGTTCCGCATACCGCCGCGATCATCAACGAGCTTCGAACTCATTCTCAGGACTCGTTGCCAGTCTTCCTCTCAGAGTATGGAATTGGAAGCGCCGTCAGTCTTTGGCGCCTTATGCGTCTTTTCGAACAGTATGACGGAACCGACGCTGCCGATGCGAAGCATTATCGCTGGCGATACGACAATTTCGACGCCGACTGGAAACGCTGGAGTCTCGACGATACGTTCGCGAATCAGGAGGATTTCTTCCGTCAGGCAATCTCCCTCATGGCGGAACAGCGACGCATTGGGATCAACGCGATACGCGCTAACGCCAACGTTATCTCTCACAGCGTGACGGGAACTAACGATCAAGGGATCTCCGGCGAAGGCCTTACGACGCTCTTCCGCGAGCTCAAGCCTGGCGCGGTCGACGCGATGGCGGACGTCTTCGCGCCGCTGCGATTCTGCAATTTCGTCGAGCCAGTCCAGGTTTACGCCGGTCAGAAGGTCCGCGTCGAATCGGTTCTCGTAAACGAGGACGTTCTCAAACCTGGCGTCTATCCTGTGCGTCTCGTCGCTTTTGGTCCGAACAACGAGCGCCTCTTTGACAAGACGACGACGATCACCATCGCCGAGCCGGCGGAGGGCGAGGAAACGCCGATGGTTATGCCCGCGCTAAACGAGGAGTTTGTCGTCGACGCAGACTGCTCCGATGGAGAATGTAAATTTTACGCGGAACTTTTGAGCGGCGGCGCGACGTCGGGCGGCGTCGAGCGGTTCTACGTCTTTGATCGTCGTAAGTTCCCGAGCGTCGGCGACGGACGAATTTTTGTCTGGGGCGACGACCCCGATTTACTCGGCAAGCTCCAGCAGCTTGATATTCCGGCGGCGCCCTTTACGCAGCCAGACGGCTCGGCGGTGGAATTGCAGCCGGGCGATCGTCTGATCGTCGGGCGGGAGAGCAATCGTCGCGGCGACGCCGAATTCCAGCGTCTCTATGACGCCGTTCGCAGCGGCGTAGGCGTTCTCTTCCTGTCGTCGAACGTCTTCGCGAACGAAACCGACGCGACCCATTGGCTCCCATTTGACAACAAGGGCGTATTCAACGTCATGCCGGACTGGCTCTATCATAAGGACGATTGGGCGCGGCGCGACTCCGCGTTCGACGGGCTCGAATGCGGCGGCGTCCTCGACTACGTTTTCTATCGCGATCTCATCCCGGTCGTGACCTTTAAACTTCAGGAACCAGAACCGGACGTCGCGATCGCGGGCGCTTTCAGTACGCAAATGGGCTACGATTCGGGACTCTCCATGGCGGAATGGAAGCTTGGGCAAGGTAAAATCCTGCTCTCGACATGGCTTATCCAGGAAAGTCTTCCGAGCCCTATTGCCGAGCGCATGCTAATCAATCTCCTGAATAAGATTAAAACAAATTGACGTCAAAGAGAAGGAGCATGAATAAGATGAAAGGACGATTCGTTACGACGATTTTTCTGGCCGCGTGCGCGTTTTTTAGCGTCGTCGCTTTTGGCGCCGATCCTTCCGGGGCGCCAAGGAAAAAATTGATCGAGCTCGGATGGGATATCCCCACAACCGATTATCTCCGCGAACATTATCGCGAGATGGAGTCGAACGCTCCGTTCGACGGCGTGGTCTACGATCTGACCGCCAGAAATGACGCCGGCCAACTTTGTTCAAGCCAGTCGCTCTTTACGCCCGAGCGGTGGAATCGCGAGGATTTCCAAAGTTGCGTCGACGACCTGAATGCTTGCGACTTTCAACGATACCGCGAGAACTTTATTCGCGTGAATTTTCATCCGGCGGGATTTGACTGGACGGACGACGACGCATGGTCGGCGGTGAGCGAGAAAGTTGGAATTTGCGCGTACGTCGCTCGCGAGACTCGCGGAGGAATATGCTTTGACTTTGAGTCCTACGGCGCGACGCTCTTTCGCTGGGATTCGAAGTCCTCGCTAAGCTTCAACGAGACGCGCGCGCTCGCGCGAAAGCGGGGAGCGCAGTTCTGTAAGGCGATCGTTGACGAGTACCCGGACGTGACGATTCTCTGTCTGTGGATGAATTCGGTCAACTATGCGGCGGGACGCGCGGAACGTCCGGAAGACGTCTTGCGCGGTTCCTATTACGGACTTTTGCCTTCCTTTATCGACGGACTCCTTGACGAAGCGTCGAGCGAAACGCGATTTGTCGAGGGATGCGAGTCGGGATATTACATGGACGGCGCGTTGGAATACATGCGCGCCTCCTTGGAGGCGATTTCTGTCAACGGTCCCGCTATGGCGCTTGTCAGCCCCGAGAACAGAGCTAAATACCGCCTGCAAACGACTTCAGGATTCGGATTCTACCTCGACATGTATTCCAATCCCGAGGGTTCGATCTATTATCGCGGACCAAGGACGGGCGAAACGCGGTTCGATCGTCTGCGCGCTAATTTGACGGCGGCGTTTGACGCGGCTGAGGAATACGTCTGGGTCTACGGCGAGAAAAAAAGATGGTGGGCGCCGCCGAACGGAGGCGAGTGGGAATCCTGGGAAGAGGCTCTGCCAGGCCTGACGGCGCTTATCTTTGAGCTTTCCGATCCCCAGGGCGCGTACGCGTCGATCAAAGAAAGGCTGGAATCGTCGGGCGCCAAAAATCTGATTGTCAACGGACGCTTCAAGGATAAGACGGACGTGAACGCATTCGCCAATTGGGGGACCTGGCGACGCGAGGATTCGCACGGCCAATTCCTTGAAGTCGACGGCGTCGCTGCGATCAAAGGCGATTTGAACGCGTGCTATATTCAACCCTGCGAAGTTAAACCAGGTAAGAAATACCTGATTTCTGGCAAGATAGGAGTTGAAGGAGACGTCGTTGGATCGTTAATAGCGCGTTGGCAGGATAGTTCGCACCGATGGGTTTCTGAACAGCAAGACATAAGGATTGGCCGCCCGGAGCAGGGCGCGCCAGACGCGTCGGGGCGCGTCGAAGCGACGGGCGTCGCGACGGTTCCCGAAGGCGCGAGTTTCCTCGTCGTCTTACTTTCGGCAAGCGCGGAGTCTGACGACGCCGTAGCGACGTTTGACGATATAAAGGTCTACGAGATCGAATGACGTTCTAAGGCGCCCTTGGCGTAATAAAAACGGTCTTGAAGAGAGTGGTTCTTCAAGACCGTTTTTTTGTGAAAAGTTGGATTTCCTAAGCTTAGAAGAGGAATCCCACGGCAACCGCGCCTGTTGTGCCGTCGTCCTTTTTGCCCGCCACGTCGACCCAGTCGTAGCGAATTTCAGGCAAGACGAAGAAATGCTCGCTCGGTTTGTAGACCACGGAGAAGGTAAGGTCGTGGCGTTTTCCCTTAGCGACCTTCGTTTCAAGCTTGTCTTCATAATATTCGTAACGTAGCGCTCCGACGAGCTGATCAGAGAGGTCGTAGGTAAGGTAGTTTGCGAAACCGTATTGGCTGTAGCGATCCGTATTGGTCGCTCGATCCTGCATCGTGCCGTAATTCGTGACGAACGCGTAGTCGAGCTTGTCCGTAAGACAAAGTTCGAGCGCGATCATCTGGAGATATTCGTCTTGGTCGCCGATGGAGTCGCCGCCAAGAGCGTAATATCCAAAGCTCTGTGCGGTGCGATCAGCGCCGACGATGCTGTGAACCTGATTGAGCTCGGCCGCGTAAGAGACGGAGACGTTTTCGTCAAGTTTGAAGGACGCTCCGAAGAGAAAACCCGTGTCGCCGTAGTAGTTCGAGAAGCTGTTATCTGCGCCTGCGGCGACTCCGAAGCTGACGTCGAACCTATCGGTTGGCGCCCACGTGAAGAGCGCGCCCGAGTGTGTCAAGGGTTCCGCCTCATACATGTAGGTGTGCGTTAACGTCCCCACTGTGGCGGCGTTGACGGCTGAGTCGAGGCTTTCGTATCCAAGGAGCGTTTCGAATTTTCCGAATTTCCCAGTAATGTTGCCGACGCTCAGTTCGCCGTACGCTTGATAGAGGGACGCGGCGTAACCGTCGCCGCTGACGCCCCATTTACCGTCGAAACCCCCGTCGCCGTAGCACTGACCGTTATTCGTGCCGAATAATGCGTCGATACGGTAGCCGACGTCGAGCTGTTGACCAGTTTTCGTCGGTCTCTGGAAGGTCAACCACGCCTGATTCATCTTCCAATTGGGACCGGACGTATTAGCGAGGCCGTCCGACCAGGAGCCGACGATGCTTCCGCTGAAGAACCGTTCGTTCACTTCAGGCGTTGCGTATTCCATAGAGTCGGCGACGCTAGAGTCGGCGGCGCTCTCGCTTATGAGCTCTGCGTTCGCATCCGTCGGCGTGTATTCCAAGGGGTCGACAGGCTCTGGGGCGGCTTCCTCCTCGTAAGAATCCATAACGCTTGCAACGACGGGCAAGGACGAGGAATCGTCGTTGGAGTCAAGGTCGGCGGTCCATGCCGCGGGGACTCCAAAAGTCACTAAACAAAGTAGAGGGGTAAAATATGCTATCTTTTTCATTACCTAACGCCTTAATTACATCCGTGTCTGGCATAGAGGCATTTACTCCAACGTTGCTTGCCTAATTCGCGCAGTGGGAGAACCTTTTTTCTGGAATCGGAGTTTCTCTTTACGACGCTCTATCCATTATTCGGAAAGATATGATTTAATCTTACGTCTGCTTCTGTATAGAGCGGATGAACGGGTCAGGTAAAATAAAAGGATCAGGAGGGCGCGTTCGATTCCTTGACGCGTTTCAACCTGATTTTACAATTCTCTTAACGTTGTCGTTGCGTTGTCGTTCCGACGCCCTGCAAGACAACTCCGACAACTTCGAGGCAGCAAATGAAACGCCGCAATTGCGATCTTTAGAGTCGGGCAGGGGACTTCGTTCGCGCGGCTTTAATGCATAACGTATTAGGAGTTAAGGAGAGATGATGAAGAGACGCGACGCTTTAAAAGGCGCGATTGTCGGACTTTGCGGACTCGCCGCGGGGCGCTCAGACGTTCTGGCCGAGACACGGGAAAAGGAGGCGCTGCGGCTTCAGATCCTGACTTTTAATATTCAGATTGGTCGCGGCCCCGGCGGATCATATTCCGATCCGAGTCAGGCGCATTTGGAACGCACGGCGGCGGTCATTAAGGAGTACGCCCCGGACGTCGCGGGACTCCAGGAAGTCGATAATAGAACGGGCCGCAGCGGTAAAGACGTCGATCAGCTTGGGGAAATTGCAAAATTAACCGCGCTGACGCCGACCTTTGTGTCCAAGACGGAGCTTGAGGGAGGCGCCTACGGAATTGGCGTTCTTTCGAAAGAAGAACCTCTTGCGACGACGCGCGCTTTCATCAAGGGATCCGCGCACCGTCGCGTCCTCGAAATCTGCGAATTCGAGCGCTACTATTTCTTTAACACGCACTTTCCGCTCAAGGCTGATTTGCGTCTTGCTGCGATCGAGATCGTCAACGCGGAAGCGGATAAGCGCCGGGACAAGCCCATCGTCTTCGTCGGCGACCTCAACGCGGAGCCAAATTCGCTCGAAATCAAAACGCTTCAAAAGACCTGGACGCAAATCAGCCCCGACGCGCCGACTTTCCCCGCGGACGGCCCCAAGGTACAGATCGATTATATTTTTGCGAGGAACGTCGAGAGGATCAACGTCCTTGAAACGTTTGTCGTCGACGATTCGATAACTTCCGATCACCGGCCGGTCTTTGCTTCCATTGAAATCCCGGCGGACTGACAGTCTGTTTTACAGAAAATGATAATAAAAAACTGTTGCGTCCGAGTGAATACCTTGGGCGTCTCCCCGGCTTTAAGCGCGGAGAGACGCCGCGAATCATTCTTCTCTTTTGTTAGATTTTTCCGGTAGCTCGGCGTTGCGCCAAACTGACAGTGGTCAGAGAGTATATTCTGGAAGCTTTAGGACTTCGCCGTCCTTTGCGGCGGAGAGGTGCGCGTAGTATCCGAGCGTCGTCATATTAAGCGCGTCGATAATGCCAACGCGCGGCTCCTGATCTTTGAGAACGGCGTCGACGAAATCACAACAGAGATATCCGTGGGAACCACCATGACCTCCTGGTTCGACTCCCGGAGGCAGCGCCGGCTTGAGAATGGAATTTCCTAACTTGTTAACGATCTCCTGTCCTTCCGGCATGCCCGTATATCCTTGCGCTAGCGGAAGATAGGTTGAATCGAAGCCTCCGATTTCTCCGCGGACTCGACCGCTTTCAAGGTAGGTTCCATACGACGTGCTGCACATCATGCGCGCCACGCCGCCCTCTTCCGTATTAAGCAACGCGACTTCGGCGACAAACGTGTTGCCGATCTGGTTTGGCTTTCTTTTCTCAAATGAGTTAATGCCTCTTGCGCAGACGTCGAGAAAACGTTTATGGGTAACGCCGACGTAATACGCGCTTGCATGAGTTGGGTACCACAGGGGCGACCCAGAGCCGCGCCATTTTCCATAGGAATCGAGCGAAGGCGAGTTTGGCGGGGAGGTGTGATGATATTCGCCTTCCGTATAGATGAGCCGCCCGAAGCCGCCCGCTTTGTAGATCTTTTCCATGGCGTAGAGGTCGTCATGGAACACAGAGGTTTCAAACATCGCGTATTTCAGGCCGCGGTTTTTCTTAACACATTCGAGTAGCTGTTCGCCCTCTTCCGGCTGACCGTAGTGCACTGGAACGGCGTGACAGACATGCTTGCCATGTTCGAGACAGAGGATACAGTGTCGCGGATGAGAGGGCGCGTCCGTTGCGACGAAGATCGCCTCGATGGAGTCGTCCTTGACCATCTCCTCAAGGGAAGGGTAGGTTTTCTCACACTTAACGCGTTTTGCGAGCGCGTTGCAACGATCTGGAAAGAGATCGGAGACGGCGACGACTTCGACGTTTGGATGGTTTTGAAAATAGAATTCAGCGGAGAACTGGCAGAGGCCGTACCCGACGAGCCCGACGCGGAGCTTTCGATCCGTGTAGGGACGCCATTCCTGCTGCGGATCGTAATCCGTAGAGGTCAGGTCGAATCCTGCGATTTGGGGAGACTGCTCGTCGGCGCGAGCAGCGTCGGCGATGAGTTGAGGAGTTAAAGACGCAGCCGCAGCGGCGCCTAAGAAAGCTCGACGGTTCATTTTAGATTTCATGGGAACACCTGCTCGTGTAAGTGGTGTGCGCTAAGATAAGACGCGCTTCAGCGCGTTTCCTGAAGCAAGGACCCTCGGCCCTGCGTTATTATAACGGGTGGAATTTCGAATTTCAACGATCGTATTTAATGGACGAGGATAGAGCGAAGCGGCGGCGCGCCGCTCGATTTTCCGATTCAAGACACATCAATTCCATAGGAAAGCTGAGCTCGCAACGTTCTATTAAATTCCGGTTAATCCGCGGTAAAAGATCGATCGACGCGGCCTCGTCGATCTAACTGACGGTTAGGACGTCTCGAGCATATGCGCGTCGACGATAGGAGACGAACGAGCTCGACGTCTTGATTTTATCGCGCCGCGCCGGTATCATTTCCGTAGATCATAGAGCCGATTGACCGGAAAATTGAAACTTAAAAGGAGTTTGATATGAGATCGCTCTTTATCAACGCAACAGCTGTTTTGTCCGTAACTCTCATCGCATTTCTCTTGAGCGCTTCCGCGTTTGCCGAGGAATATTGGATTTATTTCGGGACCTCGACGGGTCAGACGACCGAGGAGCAGAAGGAGCGGGGAATTCCACGTTCGGAAGGAATTTACGTTGGAAAATTCGACACGGAGACGGGCGCAATTACCGACGTGCGTCTCGCGCTTAAAGCGGCGTCTTCGGGCTATCTGGCGTCGAATCCCGACCAAGATCGGTTATGGTTCGTTGGGAGCGTCGACGGTTCGGATGGTTGGTCGAACGCGTGCGCGTGCAAGGTCGATCCAAAGACCGGCGACCTGACGTTCCTTAACAGCAAACCGACGACGGGAGACGGCGTTTGCCATACGAGCGTTTGTCCAGACGCGAAGTTCTTGAATGCAGCGAACTATTCAAGCGGCGATTTCTCCGTCCTCAAGCTTGAAGAAGATGGATCGATCGGCGAAGTGACGGCAAAATATCGCCGCGACGGTTCAGGACCGATCAAGCGTCGTCAGAATCACCCCTACGGACATTCGTCTTATTTCGTCGAGACCGACGGTATCTGGCGCGTCATTATGAGCGACCTGGGGTCGGACCGAATCTATATCGCGCGTCTTGACGAAGAGACCGGCGCGCTTACGGAAGACCCGACGGTTCCTTACCTTGCAACGCAGCCCGGAGCCGGTCCTCGCCATCTCTCCTTCACGCACTCTGAGGACGGCAAGCTCCTCGTTTTCTCGATTAACGAGCTTGACTCGACGGTTTCAGCGTTCCGCGTCGATTTCGAGAAGGGTACGGGCGAACGCCTAGGAACCTGGTCGACGCTTGAAGAAAAGTACCGCGAGAAGCTTACCGACGAAGAATCGCTTGTCGACGGCGTGACCTATACTTACGGCAACAAGACGGCTGCGATCGACGGCGTGACGCTTCCGAATGGCAAGCATGTTGTTTACGCGACGAATCGCGGTCAGAACTCGATCGTGGCGTTCGACGCTGAACAAGTTTGCTCCGGCGTCGAAAACCCAGATTTCCCACTTATACAACGTATCTCCACGTTCGGCAGTTATCCGCGGTTTGCTACGATCGATCCTTCGGGTCGGTTCCTCATCGTGAGCAATAAGAAATCTGGAACGATATACGTCTACGCGATTGATCAGGAGACGGGCGAGCTCAAGCTTGCGAGCGACGAGCCGACGCAGATCGCGTGGGCTATCGGCGGCGCGTTTGTCCATATGGAGAAATAACGCGCGTTACGACTTCGGCGTCCTGGTTCGCGTCGTCCGGACGTGGACGACGCGAACGACCGTCGAAAGTCTGTAAGGTCTGAAACTTATCCTTCGAACTCTGAAAGGAAAGATTCCACATGAGCGAGAGGCCCTTTTTCGCGCGTTTTCTGACATTTCTACCTGGCGTTGTTCTGACAGCGGTTGCGTTTGGTTTTTCCGAAGATCTTATCGGCGCGGAGCCTCCGACGTCGCGAATCAGTGTGAAGGCCGCCGCGAATACGGATCTCGCGACGCAAGGCAGAACGACGACGGGTAACGCAGCGACTCGAAGGGTCCGGCAGGTAGATTCGGATGGACTTCCCCCGGCGGAAGAGGAACGGCTTGAACTTTTCGAGCAGGCGCGCGACGCGCAGAATTGGCTTGATCCTGATAAGACTCAAGGCTTGCGACAGTTCGTTCTCGACTTTGCGCGCGAACGACGCGAACGCTGGCCGGAGTATCCAGAGCTCAATTTTGCTCAGGGTAAACTCGACAACATTCGTCGCCTTGATTCCCGACGCGTCGTCCTCTATACCGATCTTCCTTCAAGTTCCTCGGTCGACGAGCTACCCGAGGTTCTCGAAGCTGCTATTCCGCAGCTTTGCGAATTTTTCCACGCCGATCCGGCAGCCTTCTCAGACTGGAAGGTCGAGGCGTTCCTCATGCGCGACGTCGACGCGTTTGTTCGTTTTCGCGCGTTAGAAGGGAATGCTCAATTCCTGTACGGATATTCAGATCGCAATAGGATCTACGCCAAAGATCAGAAAGTTGAGTATTACAATCGATTTCTACTCATTCATGAACTTGTCCATACCTTCATGCATTCGTACTTTGGCGATCTGCAGCCGCGTTGGTTCTCTGAAGGCGCCGCTGAATATATTGCGCTTCATAACTGGGATCGAAGAAAAGGACTCGAGCTCGCTCAGATTCCAGTTTCCGCGTCGGGGTATCCCGGGTTCGGACGGCTGTCTCAACTCCAGGGTATTCTCAAAACGAATCGCACGCCGACGATCCTTGATATTTTGAACTTTGAACCGCGCCATTACAGGCAGACGTCGACCTATGCGTGGAGCTGGGCGTTTGTTATGTTTCTTCATAACTCCCCGAAATATAAAGACGTCGCGGAAGTATTGCCATATTGGATGGTAGCGGAAAAACCCAATCGGCTCTTTGTCGACGCGATTGGCTCGCGATGGGCCGAGCTTGAATATGATTGGGCGGATTTCCTGAGTTCGCTCGATTATTCCTATGATTTTGCCGAGACGGCGATCAAGTATCCTTCAAACAATGGAGAATTCCCATCAGATGCCGAACTTATCAAGGGCGTCGTCGTTGCCGTTGACGCGACGAAAGGGTGGCAGGCGACGCCAGTTCGCCTTGAGTCGGGCAAAACATACAGGCTGACGGTCGGCGGTCGCTTCAATTTCTACCTCGAAGAGGCCAAACGTTCCTTTCCCTTCGAGGGGACGGGCGCAACGGTCGAATATATTAACGGCGTCCCGGCGGGTCGTCTTTGCGCCGTCGTGGCGCCTGACCCCGGTGAAGCGACGTTTGACGAAGTTTATCGCCTTGATTCAGGCGAGGATAGCGACGACGACCCTATTCTTCGTTTCGACGTCTTTAAATCTTCGCGACATACTCGCTTTGGTATCGAAGGGACCGAAAATGCCAGCGGTTTTTCACAAGCTGCGCTCTCCGAATTGGCGTTGAAGGCTCGACAGACGCCGGCGTCGGTCGAGTCGCGTTATGATTTTTACAACGCTCTCTATCCATGGAATACGGGATTTGAATTTTCTTCTACGTCCATCCAGATAGAGCCCGAGGTTTCTGGAACGCTGTACTTGCGCGTTAACGCTTTCCCTAGAAATCTCCGGCGCAATAAGGGTCGCGTCATGGCGCAGATTAAGCTGAGAGAGTAGGCCGATTGAACTCCGAGACAGCGCTCCTGAACTGACGGCCGGGATACCAACGCGAAGGATTGGGGGTAATATAGAAACCAAAAATTAACTTCAGAAGGATATTTGCGGTATAATGCGAGGTTAGAAGTCGTTATAACGGAGCCTGCATTTACAAAAACGTTTGTTAATGAACTGATATATGGTGCGCCATGACATATCGTCCGCCTCGAGTTGCTCTTCTTATTGAAACGTCGCGCAGTTATGGTCGTGGCGTATTGCACGGAGTTGCGCGGTACTCGCGTTTGCACGGACCTTGGAGTTTCATGCTGACGCCTGGCGATTTGCAACAGGCGACGCCGCCAATGAGCGATTGGCGCATCGACGGTATCATAGCGCGCGCCCCCAACTCAGAGGCGGCGACGACTCTCGTAGAAATGGGACTGCCGATCATTTTTCTCGATTACCCCATTGCGGAAATCAACTGTCCCCCAGAGAAGAAGCGATTTTGCGTAGAGCTTATCAGCGATTCCGTCGGCGCGTCTCGAATGGCGGCGAAATACCTGCTGGAAAAGAAACTGACGCAATTTGCATATGTGGGCTATCCTTCTAAACCATGGTCAGTCAAGCGTGAAGAAGTTTTTTGCGCCGAGGTCAAAGCAGCGGGCTACGAGACGTCCGTTTACAGTCCGCCGTTGCGCCTTGGGCGTTTGATTCGGTGGGAAAAAGAGAAATTATATATGCGCGAATGGCTCAAGTCGTTGCGCAAGCCGGTCGGCGTCTTGGCATGTAACGACCAGCGCGGTCGCGAGCTTCTCGCGGCGTGCGAAGCGGAAGGAATCCCGTCGCCGGAGCAGGTCGTGGTGATAGGGGGCGACGCGGACGAACTTCTTTGCGAGCTGTGTTCGCCACCCCTCACGAGCGTCGCGCTCAACGCGGAGAAGGGCGGGTATCTCGCGGCGAAGACGCTTGACCTCATGATGAAGGGCGAAGAGCCGCCTCAGCGCCAAATTTACGTCGAGCCGGTCAACGTCGTAGAACGTCGATCGACGGACGTCATCTTTGTGGAAGATGAAGACGTCGCCGAAGCGCTGCGTCTCATTCATACCAGTCGACTCGAAACCCTTACCGTTGAGCGCATTGCGCGCGCCATCCCTATCTCGCGGCGCCAACTTGAGGTTAAATTCCGCAAATATCATGGAAAAACGATGCTCGAAGAGCTTCAAATTGCTCGAATTGAGCGCGCGAAACAAATGCTTCGCGAGACGGACGCGTCGATGGATCGCGTCGCCGAGACGATAGGCTTCAGTGCGACGAGCTATTTTTTGCAGACCTTCCGTCGTCGAGTAGGGATCTCTCCGTCAAAGTACCGACAGGAGATCCGCGGAGAATAACGAAAGGCGCGATCAGATCACAAAAGGACGGCGATTCCAGAGCTTTGGATTTGGAATCGCCGTCCTTCTTTTCGGACGATAGACCGTCGACCTCCGTTATTGTAGCGCCGGCTCGTCGATCTTTTCACCCTTGAGCTGTTTTTCCTGTTCGAACTGATCATAAATGCCGTAGAAGGGTACGTTTAAGTCGCACCAAAGGACGAGCCTGCGGTATTCGTCGTCTGTAAGACCGATATCGGCGTGGTTTTCGTCAACGATGATTTTCGTCAATGGCGAGATGTCCGCGCCGCATTCGCCCGGGAAAGTGACGATTTCGCGGAAATTCGCATCGCCCCATTCGTACCATCGGACGTACTGCATGAGGTTCTCGTAGCTCTGCGTGAAGGGCTCCTGAACTTCGCCGGCAAGGCTGGGCTCGGGCGCGTCGTCGGAGCCATCGTGGCATTTTACGCACCGCGCGTCGAGGATCGGTTGGACGAATCGCGGATAGGAGAAAGGCTTCGTGTCATCGGGACCTGGCGTGATTTCCGACGGTTCGCGCAGGGAAGCGAGACTCCGATTGTCAGGATTATTAGTCAGCGTTGTCTGCGCCTGTTCGTGGCAACCGACGCAACCTCGATTTTCGCCAGGTTGCAGGTACGCGATACTGCGCATCGACTGGACGGCGCGTCCCTCTTCGTCGACCGCCTGGAAATAGAGGGGAACTTCGGCGGGCGCCTTGAAATGCGCGCTGCCGTCTTCCTCGACTGGAACCGTTCCGAGCAACATTCGCGCATTAGCGGCGTTCTGACGACCGACAAGGGGCAGATTCGAGAGATAGTCCGGTCCCTTCGGAAGCACCTGAACTATCCGCAGTTCCTTGATTTTGCGATCCTTCGGGAACTCCATAAGGCTTTCATAAACATTGGAGAGAACGAAGGTTCCGGTTTTTTCTGCGTTATTATCAACGACGGACGGAATCATCGCGGGCTTTTCGCGTTCCACGAGGGGGAGTGGATAGAGGCAGGATTCATCGTTTTCGTCGTTCCTATAAAGGAGTTCCAGGTTGCCGAAGCGATCGCCGTAATAAATTCCAAGCTTCCCGCATTCCTGAGTATTCCCGAGATATCCTCCAAGCGGGTCGTGACTGTAGGAGGTTATCCACGCGTCTTCCGAGAGGGGGTAGGGGCTGAAATAATATTGATCGCAGACACGCCATTCATCGTCGGGTACTTCCGGCAGTGGAATATCGGGCGTCAGTTCTTCAATCGAAGCGAGGTCGTCCTGTCCCGTTTCCGGATCGTAGCGCATCTTAGAAGGGTCAAAGAGTAAAATGGAGCCGCCGACGTCGAGATGGTGAGCGCCGCCAATGAACATGATCTTGTTTGAATTCGGAACCGCTTTCGCTTGATAGCACGCGTTGACGTCGAAGGTATAGTTTCCAAAGTAGATCGCGGCGTTTGTCCCGTCAGGATTCGTGGTCCAGAGCCCATGGTGCCGCGCCGCGTTGCGGTCGACATAATCCCAACGCGTATAGAGCAGGCGACCGTCAGGGAGAAAGGTCGGCTGCCACTCGTTCGTCTCATGCCAGGAGAGGCAGGTTACGGCGCCGTCCGCGTTAAGACGGTGCAATGTGTAGACGTTGAGCGGTTCGTAGTGACCATGACAACGCCCGAAACCGCCGCGTCTAGTCGATATGAAGATCAACGAACCGTCCGGCGCTTCGACCGGATCGAAGTCGTCTTCGCAACTGTCGGTGAGTCGTTCGACTTTGCGGTCGGCGAGAGTCATTTTGTAGAGGTGGAACTTATTGCGCGAGTCTTTCATGTAATTGGAAGCGAAATCATCCACGTAAGGTCGCGCCATGAGCTCGCCGATATTTGTTTCTGGCTGGTTCTCCGCCTGCGTCTTGGATAAGTCGGCGAAAGAGAAGTAAATCGTCTCTGCGTCGTAGGAAAGGGAGAGCGTCTGGAAGACGCCGCGCGGGAAAAGACCGTCGGTTACGGATTCTGTTGCGAAGGAACGCCCGGGCTCCTTCAAAATATAGACGCCGCCGCCATGCATGCCGGTTTGATCGTAAAAGTACGAAAGGAACTCGTGGAGCATCTGCCATGTAAAGCGTTTTTGCTTAAGAAAGACGATCGGCTGTCCGGATACTTCAGGATTACTGACAAGTATCTCGCGCAACTTGCTCCTGAGACTCAGATATTGGGCGAGACACTCCTTAATAATAGGTTCGTCGCCCTCGTACGCTTCGGGACCGCTATTGACAAACTCGCGTACGCGCTCGAGCTCCTTCTGAAACACGTCGAAAGCGTCGTCGTCGATCCAATCCTCGCCGTCGATATATTCTACGGCGTTCGTTGCTCGTTCGACGAGCGCGCTGAGCGCTTCCAAGGACGCGATTTCTCGTCCATGTTCACGCTCCTGACGAGCCCAATCCTGGACGACGGCGTCGCGATATTCATTTTGTGGAGAACGCGCGTCGGCGCCGTCGTGGAACGCGCACAGTAACGCAGTTACGATCGCCGCGGCGAGGTAAAGAAAACGTCGGCTTTTCATAGGACTGACCCTTAAAGGAAGGGGAGCGATATTGGATTCTTTGACGTGACGGTTATTGGTCGTGTTCGAGCCGGACGTTCACGCTCGCGTCGATATCGACCAACAAGGATCGGTTATCTGATCAATTGGAGGACTTTCGTGTCGCCGGTCTTCAACTTGAACACGCAATCGGGACCCTCTGCAACCGTTTCCCCGGCGATAAAATCGACGATCGACGCGACGTCTTTTGGAGCGTGGAATCGATATTCGCCGTCTTCGGGCGCGTGGAGCGTAACAAAGGGACCGTTGGCCCAGACGTTGCATGCGCGCTCCGTGTAGAGCCAGACGCCGGCTTCTTGAGCGAGCTTGCGCAACTCTGCGGTCGTGGGGCCTACGAGCGCGTAGCGAGCGATCGTTGTTTTGCCGCTTTTTTCGAGACGTTCGAGCGCGTCAAGTTCATCCGCGTCAAGCGCGTCGGCGTTCAAAATGACCGTAAGTTTGAGAATAGGGGCGACGCCGGAGACAAGGTCCGCCAGATCATACTGCGCATAGGGCGCTCCGACGCGGTTGAACTGCGCTCGCGCGGCGGCGACAGGCGTACCGGTATATTTACCCGACGTGATCTTGAGCATAGAGCGTTCGCTCAGGAAGACGCCAATCTCCGGATGATATGGAGTTGGATGATCGAGGAAATACTGATCCATCGGCGCGAGTTTGGCGACGGCGTTCCAGATTTCCGGCGAATCATACCAGCCCCCTGCGCCTAAGTCCATGAGCCAGGTCGCGAAGTTGCGTTCGGCGGTCTCCGAAGAGTTACGCAAAACAATATTGACGGAATCCTCCGGAGTCTCGACGCTCGAAAGTCGTTCGCCAAGCGCGTGGGCGATGTACGTTCGGCAATCGTCCTCATAAAGGTAGATTTTTCCGGCGGCCGTCACGCTTTCGGCGTTAAGCATGCAGGAGCAACCGCCTCCCAGCGCACGCTCGGAGTAGGAGATGGGCGAACATATGACGTCGACGTCCGGGCAGTCCAGGAGCTCTCGCAGCGCGTAGTGACCGCTTGCCGCCGGTCCTTTGGCGACGCTTGCGAATTCGTAAGAATATCCGTAGAAGAAGAACGCGAGTTTTTTACCCTGCGTTTCCCGTTTGACCGTTCTTGCGAGTTCGCAAATGACGTTGGTCGCGCCAGTTTGCCAGAATTCGTTGAAATCGAGGAGTCGACCCGGTTTAAGATAGGGGGACGCCTGCGAGTCGTTGCGCTCTTCAACAGAGGGGACGTCGGCGGTCTCGAAGGTAATCTCCGGATCATTCCAAACCTGACGCAGACTTACGACGTCGCCGTACTTCCTTTTGAGCCATTTTTGAAACGCGAGACGATCGACTTCCGCAAATCCCGCGCTTCCGGCGCTCCACGTGTTCGGCGTGAACCATTCCGACGTGTTTTGTCCGCATGGATGATAACCCGCGATCGAATCGCCGTACCTTTCTTCAAGATGTTTTACGATGGACGCGAGCGTTTCGTTGGCGGTTTTGCAGTATATTTCTGAATTGAGGGTCGGCCAATCCCATCCCTGTCCGTCGCTGTCGGCGCCGGCGTCGCGCCATATCTCGCGCGCTTCGGGATACTGATTGAGCCATTCCAAGGTCGGTCTGAGGCTTATTCTGGGAATAAGAATTGCGTTGGGATTGGCCTCAAGGATAAGGTCGCAGAACTCGTCAGATTTATCGAAGTCGAGAGCGCCATTGGCGTCCGGCCAAATTCCAGGATAGGGGAAAGAAACAAAGTTAACGCCGGCTGTTGCTGCGAGTCGGACCTGACTTTCAAGAACGTTTTTACCGCAGTGTCCGATAGGAATAAACAACGGCGAGGCCGGTCGATAGCATGAAACGCGGGTTCGCCGCAGCGCAGAAGCACGCGCGTCGAAACTGACAACGTACGTTCTGCCTTGAACAAAATCAAGCGTTTTATCGTGGAAGAGATGGAAGTCAGGCGATTTTCCTTCGGGCGCATGCAGAATTTTGATCTGCAACCCTCGCGACCCGGCGGTTCCTGCGCCGTCAGCGGGCATAACAGAGGCGATGCGTTGATCTTCAAAGACTTCATGCCACGTCTGCCAATGTTCCGAGTAGTCTTTATCGTCCTCGAAGTCGTAAGTTTTAGCGAGGTTAGCGCCCGTCTCTTTATCGACGACGGAGATGTTATCGAGATTGATTTCGCCGAGCGCGGGACCGAATCTAAAATGGAGCGTACCCATTCCCTGCGCGTCGTTGAGCGCGACGAACTCGTATTCGTAATGGGCGTACTCCGGGGTTATCACAATCGGTTCGTTGTTTGAGATTCCAAAGAAGATCCGAGCCCGAGTTGGAACGGAGTCGATCGTAAAGAAGGGGACTCCCTCGCGCGTTTCAACGGCGTACGTTTTAGCGTTGGGGGCTGACGCGAAGGCAGTCTGATGCGGAATACAAACGCCCATGAGGAGCGCTAAAAAGAAGAGAACACAACGCCGACCAATTAAGCTTGTTACGAATTTTGAAAAAGACATGACGCGCTCCACAATCTGAAAAGATATGGCGGTGAAAAAGAAGCGACGGCGTCGCAACGCGCGACGCCGTCTTGCGCGGTTTGACCGTCACTCAGCGACGGGGAGCATCTGAACGGCGTCAACGACAACGTATCCGTTCGTTCCTTTGGCAAAGATTTCGACGCTCGCTGTACCGTCGTCGCCGACGCGAATCTTACCGATCGAAGTAAAAAGTTCGTCGATCGTAGGCGCGACCTTCTCATTGACGGTCGCTTCGGCAAGCATGAGTGAAGTCTTGACATTAACGGGAACGTTAGTCGCACGATTAGAGTGCGCCGAGTAGGCGATGCGGCAATCGTAAAGACCAGGTTTCAGATCTTTGAATTCAAAGAGAACTGACTTGCCGTCCTTATTTGCGTTATCGTCATGGAGATAGTCGGAATCGACATACTTCGGGATAGCGGTCGTTGTGAGCCACTCTCCTTTAACCGTTGCCGCTCGGTTGTCGATAATGACGCCCGGAAGCCTGGCAGAACGAACGCGTGCGCCCGAATCATATTCGAGGATCTGACCGTCCTTCAGGAGCTGTTCGCGCAGCGTTTTGTAGTCGAGATCCTGAGGCGCGACGTTGTTGTCGAGCGAGAGGCACGCGGCAGTCGCCGCGCTCTGGCCGAGGATCATGAAGACGGGCTCCATTCGGATCGAACCGAAAGCAATGTGGGTGCAGCTGACGCAAACGGGGACGAGCAGGTTGTTGCTTTCCGCTTTGGGGGGCAGAATCGCGCCGTAATCGATCGGGTAGGGACCGCCGGGATTGACTTGAACGTCGCCTTCATTGCGGACGGTCGCGCGACCCTGTTCGTCAATCGCGACGTACCGTTGGATGTTGTGCGAGTCCATGTTGTACGAGCCCATTCCGATGGGGCGCGGCGTATCGTCAAGGTAACGGAGATGACGTTCTGAAACGACGAAATCGCTCTTCATGCGTCGCGCTTCGCGAATGTACAATTGTTTGGGCCAGTTGCCGTTGTCGACGAACTCGTCTTTAGCGAGCCCCCATTTGAGGAATTGGTTGCGGATATTTTCAGGAACGCGCTTGTTGTGCTGGAGGGTCCAGAGAAGTCCCTGCTGCCAATTTCGATGCGCTTCGTAAATCTTTTCGCGTTCCTCGTAACTTCCATTGGGATAGTCGTAGTTACCGCCGATATAGTCCGTGGAGACCGCCTTGTTGTTGTTCGAGTCGGTCTTGTAGTTGGGCATCGGCGAGAATGACATGAACTCTTTTTGACCGGCTTCGATCGAACGGAGTAGGAGTTCGTAATCAAGCTCATTATAATTTTCGGGCTTCTCGATCTTCGTCATGTTGCGCTCGTCGTTGGTGAGGCACATGCGGAGACAATAGGCTTGAATTTGATCGTCCGCTTCGCCGTCGTCGGCGTTGATCTTCTCGTGGACAAAGGGGAGGCGTCCGCTCTCAGGCTTGCCGCGTTCGATATATGGATCGACGAAGCCTTCAAACTGGTGCTTGGTTGCGTTTCCAACCTGAACGCCATTAAGCGTTTCGCCATATTCCGAGTTAGCTTCTCGACCGGTTACGAAGGTCACGCCCGCCGCCGCCATGAGATCTCCCTCGTAAGTGGCGTCGACAAAGATTTTACCCTCAAAAGTCTTGCCTGAGAGCGTTGTGATCGACTTGATCGCGGCGCCTTCTTTTACCACACCGTTTTCGCGATCGAGAAACTCAGATTTATAGACGGGAATTTCGTATTCGGCGACGAAATTCTCAAAGATTTTCTCAGCGACGCTCGGCTCGAAAACCCACATTGTTTTCGTATCATTGTCAATTCCGCGTCCGCCTTGACCGGGGATTCCCTTTTCTTTGGGCATGGGCTGTAAAGTCCATGCAGCCTCGTCCTGATAATATTCCCATAGTCGATGATAGAATTCGCGAGAGAGTCCGCCGATGACGGTGCGGTTGCCGGAGTCCGTCGCGCCGAGTCCACCGCTCGTGAGACCGCCGAGATGCAGATCAGGAGAGACCACGACGACAGTTTTGTCCATTTTGACAACCTGGACGGCAGTTGTGATCGCCGCGCTATTGCCTCCATAAACGACGACGTCGTAAGAGCCGACGTTTTCTGCATGAACGCCGCTCGAAGTCAGGAGCGCGGCGCAAATGGCGACAAGAGCAAAGCAAACGGTTCGGATGTTTTTTTTCATAAAGTTTCTCCAAATGGCGTCGCAACGGACGACTCGTATAATACTGCTGAAGATGGCTAACCACGGGATACGTTTACCGCAACGCGATATTCGAACGCGTTCCTTTAACCGTTAAGAGTATACCATTTTAAAGTCGCGGCGGCAACTAACGCAAGCTTCGACGCGTCCAGGAAAAAGAAAAGCGTCGCGCGAGAATGAAGACGCGCGACGCCGGAGGCCAATCGCTACGATTGGTCACCTTCTTCAGAGAACAGTCTCATAGATTCCGACTTTTCTGAGATTGATCTTTCCGTCGAATGGCGGAAAGATCAGCCTAATCTGACGCATCGCCCCCTCATATCCTTCGACTTTCGAGAGATCGATATGAACGCTCCACTCGGCGCCGTCGGAGGACCGCTCAACGTGCGCGTTCACGTAGACTTCCTGCAGGCGTGGGAACTCCTTTTCCTTGGCGGCGCGGTCTTGCGTCGCGTCTTTCTGACCTTCAGACCACTGGAGATACCACTGCGAATCCGCCGGCGAGACGGGCGTGAACGCGACGGTGATCATGTCGATCGGGTTGGAAGCGTCGCCGACAAAGCTTCCCTCAATTTCGAGTCTATTTGAATCTTCCGCCTGCCAGAAGGTTTCCGCCGATTTTGCAACGGCGTTGGCGTTCGGTAACAAGTTGAAGGTCAACCCCTTGCCGCGAAGATCCCATCCATCGTCCGTTGTGTTTTCGTAAGTCCAATTCTGACGGTCCGTTTTGAAATCCCATTCGGGAAGCGCCGGGACCTCTTCTTTCGCGAGTGCGTATGCAGTCTGGCGGATTTCGTCGAGCGATCCGACGATAAAGGTCGTCCTGTATGAGTATTGAACGTCCCAGTCAAGGATCATACTTTCCAGCGGCGCGATATAGCCTGTCGGGCTCTCCTTTGCTCCAAGATCCTGCCCCTTGCTTTCATCGGAGCCCGCGTAACCGGCGGTTACCCTGACGGAGGCAGGCTGATAAACGCCAACACCGTAATCATTTTCATCGAGGAGCGCAGACCAGCGTTCGGGACAGTAGAAGACGGTCCATGGCCAGCCGTTGCCGTCGCCCTTGTCGACGACCGTCGTTACGGGCTCGTTCTGGAACGGTTTGTCGCCAAGGTACGTTACGAGTTTATACCACGGGGCGTTTGTGTAGAGCGCTGGCGTCTCCTGGCTGCGCGCGAGATATTGCGTCTTGTCGGAACGGTCGTTGATTATCGTCGCCGAGAGCTCAAAACCGTTATCCGTCAGTCGATAACGACATTCAAAGACGCATTCTGCGAGGAGCCCGCTGTGCGGCCAGAGCATAGGGCGAGTCCTGACGAACGCCTGATCGTCGCCAACGATCTCAAATTCCAGGACGCGCGAACCGTAGCCTCCGCAGTCGCCAGCCTGAATGGGATTCCAGCCGAGTCCTGCCCAGGAGTCCGAAGGCTTCTCGCCATTCGGGCCGATGAAGGGAGCGGGCCCAGAATAGAAGGAGAGCTGAATCTGACGACCCCAGTCGAAGCTGTTGATCATATTGCGAGAGTCGTTCTTTTTATCTTCGAGATAGACGATGGCGCCGCCGATCGCGAGATTAAAGCCGACTTTGACGCGGTCGTTTTCTATATAGCGAATCGGTTCGTCGCCAAAGTCGAAGTAGGTTTCGCCGGGCTTAGACGCATATTTCGGCGTCGTCGTCTGAGCAAAGAGGGGCGCGGCGAAGATCAGGAGTAGAGCAGCCGCCAAGCAGGCAAGGAAAGACTTCTTTTTCATTGATACTCCTCATGACAACAGATGACAAAGGGGAGGGTGCGGCGCTATCCAAATAACGCCAGCTGTGGATTAACGATAGACGCGCGGGTTGAGACTGACGAAGAAAACAGCAGTCGATCGTCAACGAGGTTTGCCGGCGCGGAAGGGGCTATTTTTTCGCGGTCGTCGATTGATCGACAAGGTGGATAATCGACATGTACGGAACCCCGCTGTTGTTCGTGAGTCCAATTTCGCAGGTTCGGCTCGTGGAGTAGCCTGCAACGGCGCGACTTTCGTCGATCTGAGGCTTGAGTTTGCGCAACGCGTATGCGTTTATCTCCGGATGCGTGAAGCCTTTGTCCCCGGCGAATCCGCAACATCCGACTTCTTCTGGCAGCAAGACGTTTGACGAGCACCGATTCGCGAGACGAACGAGCGACTCGGTCAAGTTAAGCTTGCGGGAAGAGCAGGTGGAGTGAACCGCGATTCGTTCATCGCTCGGGTGGAAATCGAGCTTGTTGACCAGGAACGTTTCGATGAATTCGACCGGTTCGTAAAGCTTCATTTTCGTGATCTTAGCGCGCATACGATATAGGCACGGCGACTGATCGCAGAGGATCGGGTATTCGCCGCCGTTCGACGCCGCCCAGAGCGAATCTTCGAGCTCCTTCGTC
Organism: Thermoguttaceae bacterium; assembly: GCA_050949645.1. Taxonomy (GTDB): domain Bacteria; phylum Planctomycetota; class Planctomycetia; order Pirellulales; family Thermoguttaceae; genus RUG369. The sequence continues at coordinate 1,537,166 of JBMNGC010000001.1, read as the reverse complement.
TTGCGGTCGGCGACGTCGGGCATTCCCTTACTTTCCCAAATTGTACCGCAACAAAGGTTTTCGTAGTCTGGCGGGAAGACGACCGTAAAGCCAGCCTTTTCCAAAAGACGAACCGTTGTCTCGATCAAAGGTTCTTCCGAACCGCTCGAGCCCATCGTCTGATTGATGCAACTTGGGAAATAGACGACGCGGTTCACGTCATGCGCGTCCAGTTTACCGCGCGCTTCCTCCGACGCTTCGGGGACTCGCGCGTCCGTGAGCGCAGAAAGAGGAATGAATTCGGCGTGCGGCGTCTTACTTGGCGAGAGTTTGTATGGTCCTGGAAGCGCGGGCGTCCATAGAGGCAAACCGATTTTATGGAGCGCTTTTCCGGCGAGCGTCGTTCCCTTGGCGCCAAGAATGGAACGACCAAAGCGCGCCAACCCGAGGATGGGTCGCAGACCTGATTTGACGCTTTTTAGGTGGTCGCCGCAAAAAACGCCAATCTTCATCGCGACGCCGCCTTCTGGGATCGCTTCTTCGCGCAGAACGTGAGTGAGATCGCCAACGTCGATTTCCATCGGACAGGAGGTCGAACAGAGACCGTCGCCGGCGCACATGACGATCCCCGGTTTTTTGTAGGCCTTCAGGAGCCTCTCGAGGCGGGCGGGGTCAGAACCGTCTCTGCGCAGTCGGGATATTTCGCGGCGAACCACGACGCGTTGACGCGACGAAAGCGCCAGACCGCAGGAAAGACAATTCGGCTCGCAGAAGCCGCACTCAATACACTTGTCGACGAGAGGATGCGTTTCGGGAAGCGGCTTGAAATCCTTGAGGTGGCACTCGGGATCGGAGTTGAAGATGACGCCCGGGTTGAGAATGTTGTTTGGGTCGAAGAGCGTCTTGAGCTTCTTCATGACAGCGAACGCTTTTGAGCCCCATTCGCGCTCGACAAAGGGCGCCATGTTGCGCCCTGTCCCGTGTTCCGCTTTGAGCGATCCATGATATTTGTCGACTACGAGCGAAACGACCTCAAGCATGAGGTCGTTATATCGCTGGACCTCCGCGTCGGAGTCAAATCTCTGATTGAGAACGAAGTGGAAATTTCCCTCAAGCGCGTGACCGTAAATAACCCCGTCCTCGTAACCGTACTTACTAATGAGCTTTTGCAGCTCCGCCGTCGCTTCAGGGAGTACGTCGAGTGGGAACGCAACGTCTTCGATGAGGCATGTCGAGCCGACTTCGCGCTGACCTCCGACTTTGGGGAAGACTCCCGAACGCATCGCCCACCATGCGCCGTAGACTTTGGGATCTTCTGTAAATTCGACGGGATAGAGGAGCGGAAAATCGCCAAGAGCGGCTTTGATAAGGTCGATGTGCGACTGGAGCTCTTCTTCCGTATCGCCCGTCGTCTCCAGGAGAACGGAGCACGCTTCGGGCCCGAGATTTTTGACGAAATCTGGAACGCCTTCGTCGTCCTGAACCGATTTAAGAGCGAGACGGTCAAGAACTTCTGCGCTTATGACGGGAGTTTTTTTGAGCAAGAGAACGGCGCGGCACGCGTCGAAGAGCGTATTGGCGTAGATCATCGCGCTTGCGCGGCGTTTCGGCAATTTTTCCGTCGTCGTTGTGACTTCTGAGAGGAACGCCAAGGTCCCTTCCGATCCGACGATAAGGCGCGAAATGAGCGTGAAAGGATCGTCGTAGTAGACGAGGGGGCGGAGATTGAGACCCGTAACGTTCTTAATGAGATACTTTCGCTTGATCAGTTCAACGAGTTCCGGATCAGATCGGACTTCGTCGCGAATTTCCAGCAGGCGCCTGATAAAATCAGGTTTTTTCTTTGCGAAGTCCTCTCGCGAGCGTTCGTCGCCAACGTCGAGGATTGTTCCGTCAGTAAAGATAAGTCGCGCCGAGGTCATGACGCGTTCGCTGTTGGCATGGACGCCGCAGTTCATGCCGGAGGCGTTGTTCGCAACGATTCCGCCAATACGCGCAGAGTTGATCGAGGCGGGATCCGGCGGGAATTTATAACCGTACTTCGCGAGAATTTCGTTGACGCGACCACCCATGACGCCGGGCTGGAGCCTGATCCGTTTGCCGCCGTCAAGAACCTCGTAGCGCTCCCAATTCAACCCCACGACGACAAGGACGGAGTTCGTGGAGGCCTGACCGGAAAGGCTCGTGCCGCTCGCGCGGAATGTCAGCGCGACCCCTAACTCGTCGGCCGCTTGGAGAATCCTGGAGACCTCCTCTTCCGTCAGAGGGAAGACGACGATCTGGGGAATCTCACGGTAGAATCCCGCGTCGGCGCCCCACGCGAGCGTCCAAAGCTCGTTCGTATAGAGTCGTTCCGAAGGGATGAAGGCGGATATTTTATGATAGAAATTTTCAATTTTATCGTCGTTAAATTTCATCATTACACGCCTTTTATAAGAGGAGCGATGCGCGTTAAAAAAGCGTCGACGTAGGTTTTGTCGACGCGTCCTTTTGGGAAAACAGCAGCGCTATTAAACTTGTTTGCAGGAGGCGACGCCTTCGATTTCAACCAGGAGGTCGTCGCGGCAGACGCCGGCATAGGTGTAGACGAGCGGGACGTCGGGAAGGCGTTTCTCGCAGATTTCGCGAACTGCGGGATAATCGCCTAGGAGCTTGACGTAAACGCGCGCAACGGCAAGATCGGCAAGCGTCGCGTCAAATCCTGGAATTCCATACTTTGCGATGTTTTCGCCGGAAATGAGCGCCTCGATGTTGTCAAGAGTCTGATGCGTTTGAGCGGCGACGTCGCCAATGTGGACCGTCTTCTGGTCGACGATGCTTGCCGTTCCGGAAACGAATACGGACGCGCGTTCGTTGAAACTAACGGCCATAGCGCGTGAAAATTTCGGACTCTTAGGGCTGTAGAACTCCGCGTAGTCAAAGGCGGGAGTCTGATTTGGGTTTTCGAGAGGGGCAAGAACTACGTCCTCGCGGTTCGTCTTGATCGCGAGGCAACCCATTGCGACGTCGACGTCGTCGGCGCTAATCCCAGTGCTCGCCGGATAAATAGGACCAAACTGGACGCCTTTGGGAAGTCGCTCTTCGAGGAACCGCGTTCCGTAAAAGAAGTCGGAACGCGCGCGATTGAGTTCCTTGTAACGCTGCGTCTCCCCCTCCTCGAGGGTAATATTACCCTGATACAGCCAGGTTCGGAAAACCTGCGGAAACAAGAAGCCGGCGCCTTCGACTTCAGAGCGCATCTTGGCGAATGCGTCGAAGGAACGTTCGTATGCGCCCACGGGTGAACAACCAGGTGTAAAGCCGCCGAAAAAGCCGATAGAAACGCCGTCGTATTCCAAGAGCGAGGCGCGTTCGCCGCACTCGGAAACGCTGATGGGCATGGAGTTAGGAGACGAACTCGAAGAATTAACGGCGACCGCGAGGAGCGTCACGTTGTATTGATCGTCGCAAGGCGCTTGCGCGACGAAGGTCGTGGCCGGCATAAGGGTCTTCTCGCCCCATACTTTCTGCATAATGGCGCGAACGAGCTCTTTATCGCCAATATTGCGCAAAAAGACTTCGAGCTTGACTACGCAATCGAAATCGAGTTCTTCGAGCGCGGCTTGAAGATTCTCAAAGGCTGAGAATAGTTGAGCGCGCGTGTTGCCCGTAACGGTCGGGACCGCGACTCCGTTAAAATAATCAACCCCATTTTTATCAATGAACGAATAGGCGCAGCCGTCGACGGCCCCGCGCCGAAGCGTTTGGGTTCCTTTGCGTGGATAAAGCATTATAAAAGCAACTCCATAATCCTCGGGTTCGACCAGAGGGTTCCTGGTAGACTGACGAACTTAACGGAGCCTCATTCTATACGATAGAGCGCGGTTTTTCAAACGCTTCAAAGCATAGGCGCTAAAATTTCGACAAAAGGGTTCGAATAATTCTGTCAAGCTGCAAAAATGTAAAAGAAAACAAGCGCGTCGAGACGGCGTTTGCGTCGACGCTAGAGATTGCGGAAAAAGAAAAGAGAGTTCCTGAAATTGAATCGTCCAGGGAATAAAAAAACAGACCCTCGTGGCGAGAAGGTCTGTTTTTCGTTTTCAATAAAGAGCAGGCGCCAGAACTCTGACGAGCGCGAATGAAATCAACGCTTGGAGAACTGAGGGCTGCGACGCGCTCCGCGGCGACCGTACTTTTTACGCTCGACTCTACGAGCGTCGCGCGTGAGCAGGTTTTTCTGGCGGAGAATCGTCTCGCATTCAGGATCGTATTCCTTGAGCGCGCGCGCAATTCCGAGCTTGCAGGCGTCGGCCTGACCAGTTGTTCCGCCGCCGTAGACGTTGATGACGACGTCTACAGTCTCGCGCATTTCGGTCTCGACGAGGGGGGTGAGAACGGTATTGCGAAGCTGAGCGGTGCGAAAGAATTCTTCGAATTCTCGATTGTTAACGCTGATGCGCCCTTGACCAGGACGGACGCGAACGCGCGCGACGGCGGACTTACGTCGACCAGTTCCAAGTTTGTCGTTCTTGCCGTTGCCTTCGATAACGTAATTACCACGTTTAACCATAGTCTAATATATCCCTTCACTAAGCTTGTTTTCGCGATTCACTTTTTCGGCAGTTCGAGCGCTTCAGGCTGCTGAGCCTGGTGCGGATGCTCGTCGGACGTATACGTCTTCAGTTTGTTAAGCATCTGAACGCCAAGCTTGTTCTTGGGGAGCATCCGTCGGACGGCTTCACGAAGGATGAGTTCAGGACGACGAGCAAAGCGCGTTCCTGCGGTCTCGGTGCGAAGTCCCCGATAGCCGGTGGTCCAATTATACGTTTTGGTTTCCCATTTGTTGCCGGTGAATTTGACCTTATCGACGTTCGTCACGATAACGTAGTCGCCGGTATCAACGTGGGGGGTGTAGGTCGGGCGATGCTTGCCCATGAGGATCACGGCGATATCGCTGGCGAGGCGACCGACAATCTTGTCGGTCGCGTCGACAACGTACCACTTCTGCTCGACTTCGCCGGGTTTAGCGACGTAAGTCCTGTGCATCTTTGTCATTTTCTTGGTCATCACTAGAACCTTCAACAATAAATTTGACTAACTTGCGCACGCTCTTCAAAAGGGGGGCCAAGGAGCGTTACGCAGGGATAAAGATCCGATCGACGTGAAGAAACTTGCTTTTGCCGTTTCTCTATGCGATAGGACGAACGACAAAAACGCAGGGAGAATGGAAAATCTCCGCAATTACCCAAGACCACGAGAGGGGTCGTCTGGTCATAGCAACAGGCTCGCGAGAGCGACCTGGCGAATTGTCGTCTTGAAAAGCCGTTTAGAACGACGTCGACCGCATTGCTGCCAGTCGATCAGAACGAACGTCGAAGACAAATCGTTCCGTCCAAGGTTTGGAGAACGATTCTATATTGAAGTTTGCTTTTGAAAAGGGGCGTCGTCCGCCTTTTAGGAAAATTCCTCAACCTCGCTGCGTAGAATGGGCGTTCAGTTCGTTCCGATCGAATTCGAGGTCGAAGCGTCTGTCGTTCCCGAGTAGGAATTGACAAAGGTATTATGCGCTTCGTCTCGGAGCTGCGACGCCTTTTCATAGAGTTCGTTCTCAGGAATTTCACGCTTTTGTTCGAGTACGATATGGCAGGATTGTTCGTCTCGGAGCTCGCCCGGCGTGAAATTTTGCGAAAAGAAGTCTATTCCAGGATAGAGATACCACGGAGTTCCAGCCTTGTAGTACGTTTCATTCATCTCATAGCCTTCTTTGTAGCACTTAATGTTATAGACGCCAGAGTGGAGGAAGTTCTGTGAGATAGGAGTCTTGCCGATCTCCTTATTATTTAGATAGACGATTGCGCCAGGGGGCTCCGACGTGATCGTGAGTCTGCGGCGCACGCCATTGCATCCGACGCCATTGGCGACAAGGACGGCGCCGAGCGCGACCATTGCGACGACGCGCAAGAGGAGGGCGCCCCAGTCGTCGCGCATAGGAAACGACGCGTCTGCGAGATTTGTTTCTTTACCTGTCATATACTCTTTTTCCGCATCAATGGCGTATTCCGATCTGTTTTCGTGAAAGAGAGCGACTAATGCTAGCGAAACCGCGGCTTTTTGTCCAGAGCAATTCAGACTGATTAGCGCCGAAAGAGCCTCGATTGCTTTCCTAAGAAACGTCTATTTTCATATCTTATTATTATTCAAGTAAGGGCAGGGCGTCAATTTATGTTAAGATATGACGGCAAAGAGGCGGTTTTTAAAAACATTAGCCAATTTTTTTCTTTTTTTGAAAATTTTTGCAACATTTTTTGTCTGAAAGCGTACTAATCAGTACTGTTCGCCGAAAACGGAGACGTTGCCGACGAACAACCAGAGTAGCAATCTTCCTGCCTGGGAACGTTTTTTCGCTCGTCAAGCGTCGCTTTCCCCCCTTGCGCGTTTGTCGTTCGAAGCTTCTGACGGTTCCTTGCGTCGATAATCAGTCGTCGGGATCTTGAGGAGGTGAAAATTTTGTCAATTTTGAGTGAAAAGTTCAAAATTGGTCTTTTTACGAACGCCGTTTCCTTTGTATACTGGAGTTGGCGCGGTTTTTTGTCGGTTTGAGGCGCAAGCCTTTGCAGTTCGACAGATGATCGTCCAACCTCCTGACAGGTTAGGATGAACGCCATGTTTGATTCCGCAGCATTGTCCGCTCAGTTCGACTCCTATACGGACGAAGAACTCCTGTTCGAATGCCGAACTTTCGGAAGAGTGAATTGCTTTGACGAAATCGTTCGCCGCTATAGCGGTCCGCTCGCGCGTTATTTGCGCGGACGTTACAGTCTTTCGGCGGATCAGGTGGAAGACGCGCTCCAGGCGACCTTCCTCCGCGTTTGGGAAAAAATAGATCAGTTTGACGTCAAGCGCAGACTGCGTCCCTGGATCTACCGTATCGCGACGTCCCAGACAGTCGATTTGTTTCGTCGCGCCAATCCTCACAATGCTTGCGTGTCCCTTGACGCGCCACGCGACGAAGATTCCTCGTCCTGGGCCAACGAAATCGAAGGCGTCGATCCTGGCCCTTCGGAAGTCGTTGAACGTCGCGATCTTGCGTCAAAGGTTCGGTCCCTTGCCGACTCGCTGCCCGAACGGTATCGCGAGGTTATCGACATGGTTTTCTACCAGGGAATGACATATCGCAAAACGGCGCTTACCTTGCATCTTGGCGTTGACGCCGTCGTGCGACGGCGACGCAAAGCCATTGAGATTATGGGTTCGTCGCTCTTTAGCGAACGATTGGACGCCTCTCGTTATTCTCGCCGATCTTTCGTCGGGGATTGCGAATCTGTCTGAACTAGCGCCTTGATACGACGCTCTTACCACGCCTTGAATTCCGTTGCGCTGCGCGAACCTGACGTCGCGCGTCGTGCTTTGCCAATATGCAAGACGGCCTCTTTTAGGGCATTGGGTAGGAAGTGAACGACATAGATCGTAAGAAAGTGATCGATTACGTTCTGGACCGCATGAGTCCGGAAGAATCTCGTGCGTTTGAACGGCGCGTCCGGGAGGATTCCGAGTTGGCTCAGGCGGTCGCGTCGCTTTCGGAGGAGCTTGTCAACGTCTCGTCTTTCGACGATAAAAATTCATTTCTACGTCGTTTCTTTGGGCGTCTCTCGCGTTCTAAATCGACCTCTTCTGACGTTCCGGCGTCCCCTGAAACAGCGGGTCGTTCCTCTGGCTCAAGCAAGGCAAACGAGTCTTCCGACAACGTTAAATCTCCTGCGTCAAGCGAGACCAAGCGCAACAAAAAGCGATTCCGGTTTATTCCTAAGCGCGTTGTTGTTCCGCAACGTGAACAATCTTCCTTGGTGGTTAAGCGCGCCGCCGTCCTCAGCGACGAAGAGCTTCAAGATATCCGCGCGAGGTTGTCGCCTCTGGCAAAAGCGGAGTTGCGTTCCTTTTTCGGTTTTCACGGCAGTTCCTTCCGTTTGGTCGATACGATCGTCAACTCTCCGGTCAACGTCGCATCATTCGCGAAACCTTTTGATTTTTCGGACTCTCTTACCTCGTCGACTGAATTCGACGAGTTTGTCGAACTCTATGCCGCCGTGCCGACTGAATTCGACGCGCGAGCGCTTCTTGTCGAACCTGTTCCTTCTGTCTTTGACTATGCAACGACGCGCGACGTCTCGACGCCTTTTGAAAACGCGGATATCGCCCCCGGATTAATCGCCGCGCTTTCAAGCGCCGTCTCCGTGTCGTCCGAGACGCCGGCTTCGACCCGGTACTTTCGAGAAAGCGTTGACGACCGTATTCCGGCGATGTACGCGATCAGTCCTCTTGAATATACCAGCGGATTTCCCGTGCCGGTTATTCCTGAGCCGGCGGAAATCCCGGGCGTCAGAAGTTATCCATTCAGCGATCTAGGGGCAGATCGGGAGAGAACGCTCCCGATCGCGTCGGCTTTAGAGGACGCCGGACCGCAGAGTCGCGAAGAAGTTTTGGAAGAGATTGCGGCGATTTTTGGCCAGAACGACAGGATTTTGCAACAGACTCCCTCTGTTTATTTTGCGGTCGCCGGCGATTCCGACGACGAAGAAAACGGTCCGTCGCTCACAGAGGAAGATCGGTTTCTTGCCGAGCTCCTTGGACATGATCCCGACGCGTTCGAGCGCAGCGAATATTATTGGGACGACGAGGTTTCCGTCGAGAAGGCGGCGACTCGTCGCGAGCCAGGTCTGCTGGCCAAGGCGATTCATGTAGCGACGGCGCCTCCCGTTGCGGTCGGTCGCGCGGCGATCGGCGTGTTTCATCTCCTCGTTGCGGAAGACTTCGAGCGCAAAGAGGCGCGCGGCCAGACGCGGCGACGCGATACGAAGCGCGGACCGACGCGCTTTTCCGATTTTGCAATTCCGTTGATCGCCGGCGTGGCGCTGGCCGTCGGCGTTATCTTTCCCGCGTTAAAATATGTCGCGACGGAGATCTACGCGACGGTAGCCGAGAGTCGCGTTCGCAAGATCAGCGGCAATTTTACTGTCTATCCCGGCGATATGCAGGTCGACGTCATTCCGTTTATTTCCGAGCAGATTCTCTTTCCTCGATACGAGGCGGTCGAGTTTAGCAGCGACGGTCTCGCCGACGGAATGGAAAGCGACGGTTACCCCGTGATCACGATCGAAAAATGACGTCGAGCTCCAACTCGTCTGTTGTTTCATCGTCTTCTTCGTCGAAGTTGAACTCCGTTTCGTCGTCTGAATCGTCTCTAATTTCCAGCGTGTCTTCGAGCTCGTCAAAGAGCCGATCAAACTCCCGGAGCGCCACTTTGATATTTTCCATCTGCGCCATGAGAGGTTGCGCTTCAGGGATCGGCACGGCGGAGTTATCAAAGGAATCTCTACCGCGGAGGAGCGTTATCTTACCGCCGTTAGAAAGATTGATTCTCTCGACGTATTTCTTCCCACCACCTTCAGTTCTGACGAGATCGTTGGCGATTCCTTCGGCAAAGAGCTTTTGTAGGAGGAGGGTAAGCTCTGCTTTTTCATTGTCGAAGACGTTTTCCTCCGGGTCGATCACGACGAGTGCGGCGCCCGATTTGAGAAGCCTATAAGCGTATTCAAAGCCCTCGCTCGAATATGTTTCTCCGCCATGGAGAATGGCGAAGATTGCCGGTTCGAGCTCGGGGTCGTCGTTGGCGACGCAGAAAGGACTGTAATACCGGCAGAGGTAGGCATAGAAGTTGTAATAACCATGGGCGTCTGGATCGCCGAACCGGTCGGCGCCGGGCATGAGTTCTTCCCAGCATGCCAGTACGCGTCCCTTTTTTGCATTCTCGACATATCTTGAAACTTCGGCGAGCTCAGGACGGTCAAGAGTCCAGGCAAAAATGTTGCTCCAGAGTCGATATGCGTCGAGGTACTGGAGAAAAAAAGGTGAAAAGATATTCTGGTCGCCGACGACGACGATCTTACCCTGCTCGAAATTTTTAGCGAGAACCGCGCCGGAGGGGCCGGCCGGTTCGTCAAGATCGCGTTTAAAATTGCCGTAATATCCCAGCGCCGCCTCGCCGTAAATCGGCATGATCGGCGCGTCTTGCCACGATTCTGTACCGGACCACGCGACGGCGAAGCGTGGATCGACGCCGCCTCCGGACTGAAACGCGATCTGGCGAAGCCCCGTGGTAACCGGATGCTCGTCAAAGGCGTCGATGTTGATCCATCCTGAACCTTCCGAGCCCAAGGCCTGCTGACGGTCGCAGATTCCATATTTTTGCGGCTTGATATCAAGCTCATAGAGGAGCGGGGTCAGACGCGACTGATGGAAGTAGCAGTTAGTATGATCCGTAATGAGGACGAGCGAACCGCCATTTTTAATGAAATCGCGAATAGCATAAATTTCTGAAATCAGGAACGGCTCTTTGTCCGCCGAGGGAAGATTCATAAACAACGTTTTACATTGCGCGAGCGTCTCTTTGTCAATCGGTTCGTTGGACTCGTATTTTTCAACGCGCACGCCTTGCGATTTAAGATACTCAAACGCTCTGTGGAAGGAATAGATTCGATGATAGAATCTATCGTCGACTGACAAAGGATAATCAGAGAAATCATGGGCGTGGCGCATATCGATCAGGACGTCGCATGAGCTTGCGTCCGGTTCGTGTTCTTGAGTCGCTTCAGGATCTGGCGCTTGAGACGCGTCAGGTTCGACGGCGCCATTCGCTTCAAGGTTGTCGAGTTCGCTGAGCGCCACTGCCGCGGCGATCTCCTCTTTCGTGACAACGCGTCCTTCCGACGAGTTGAGGAGGTCCAGAACCTCTGTCGGAGTCTCGTGTGGAACTTCCTGGATCTCCAGACCATTGGCGATTGACGACGCGGCAATTTCTCCGGCGATCGCCTTACTTTTAAAGTGAACCTCAGAGTCGTAGAGGACGACGGCCGAGGAGTCAACAATAGCGGGTTCGTCTGTTTCCTCCTGCGCGGCGTTTTGGGGGTCGTCATTCATCGCTGCCAACGTTTGTGACGCCTCGAAAAGCAACAAGGTTGCTGCAAAGAGAAAGAGAAAGGACGCCAATCTGGCGACAAAAAGACGACAATTCACGATTGCACTCCCGAAATAGAGAAACTTTATGGTTTGGCGCGGAAACATATAGGCCAAAGCGAATATTCCACGACCTGAAACGAACATTCCGCTTTCGCGACGTCTCAACTTCGAACGCATGCCTGTATTGTAGTCTCACGTTGGTTATTTTCAACCTTTTACGCGTGGGTTGACGGCTTTCGAGAAAAAAGTATATTGAAGAATCCCGCTTGGTTTGTTACGTGACAAGCCGCCCCGGGACCCTTCTGACCCGGTTTTTGATTCCGCCATGTCCAAAGTACTCATTACATCTGGTCCCACGCGCCAGTACCTTGACCCAGTTCGCTACCTTACTAACGCCTCGAGCGGGCGTATGGGCGCAGCCCTCGCCCAAGCGTGTCTCGATGCGGGAATTGAAGTTATCGTCGTGAGCGGGCCGGTCGAAATCGAGTATCCGAAAGGCGCTGAAGTTGTAAACGTTACGTCGACCGACGAGATGCACATTGCCGCGATGCAACGGTTTGGAGAATGCGTTGGAGCGATCGGCGCGGCGGCGCCTTGCGATTATAAGCCCTTTACCGTCCTGCCCGGCAAGATGTCGAAGGAAGACTTCATTCGCACACCCGAAGCGCACGGCGAGCTGATGTTGCAATTGCGAGAGACTCCCGATATCATGGCGGCTCTCGGCGCGATGAAACGCGCCGAAAACGATCCAAAGGGTTGGCAGTGGCTTGTTGCGTTTGCGCTTGAAACGTCCGACTTCCATATGAAGGCGTTGCAAAAGCTGCAACGTAAACATTGCGACCTTATTGTGGTCAACGGCCCTTCGTCGCTCAGCGGTCACGACGCGGACATAGAAGTCCTTGACGCGAATGGTAGCTGTCTTGCCAGCGCGCACGGCAATAAATATGAGGTCGCGACAAAAATCATTTCTGTCATACGACAATTCGCGCGGAATCGCGGCTAACCGCCTCTCGCTTTGACGCCTTTTCTGTTGCGTTTTTGCGCGTGTTTCAGTTAACTTTTAGGAAGGAACAAAGATGAGCGATTGTTCGCATAACTGCGGTTCTTGCGGGGAGGATTGCCCTTCGCGCAAATCTCCCCAATCGACGCTCGAATCTCCGCATGAAATGAGCCGGATTGAAAATGTGGTTGGAATCGTGAGCGGGAAGGGCGGGGTTGGCAAATCCCTCGTTTCTGCGGCGCTTGCCTGCGCTTCAAGACGTCGTGGATTTCAGACGGCGGTCCTTGACGCCGACGTGACGGGCCCCTCGATCCCTAAGGCGTTCGGCATAACGGAAAACATGGCGGGGACGCAGTTTGGAATAACGCCGGTACAGACCAAGACGGGAATCTCGGCCGCTTCGATCAATCTGCTCATGGAAGATCCTTCGCAACCAGTCGTTTGGCGTGGTCCCATGATTTCTAGCGTTGTCAAGCAGTTCTGGAAGGACGTGATCTGGAGCGACGTCGATTTCATGTTCGTCGATATGCCTCCTGGAACCGGCGACGTGCCCCTTACCGTCTTTCAATCGATTCCGCTGCAGGGCGTTGTCGTTGTCGCGACCCCGCAGGATCTCGTCTCGATGATTGTAACGAAAGCGATTCGCATGGCGGAGATGATGAAGGTTCCCGTCCTCGCGCTCGTTGAGAATATGTCTTACTACAAGTGTCCGCATTGCGGCGAGGAGTTGTCTGTTTTCGGCGAGAGCAAGATAGACGCGGTCGCACGCGAGCATGGAATTGATAAGATTTTCAGGCTCCCGATCGACCCTTCGATAGCCGCCGCGTGCGACGCCGGATCGATTGAGGAAATTTCTTCGCCGCAGATGGACGAAGCGTTTGCTTACATCCTTGAACGGTGCGAGGCGAATCGCAAGGCCAAGCCGTGTAATTCGGGGAATGGCGATTCCTGAGTCAGCAACGACCGTTGCCGCGACATGGCAACGGTCGCGTCATTTCTAAACTCGGTTCAAGGACGTTTGAGGCAGAAGGACTCGAGCGGGCATTTCTGGCATAATGGACGCCGTGCGATGCAATATTGCCGACCGAGATAGATGAGTCGGTGACTTGCGTCGATCCACTCGTCGCGCGGAACGAGCCGGTTAAGATCCGCTTCAACCTTTTCCGGCGTCTTTTCGTCGGAGAGTCCGATTTTACGACTGAGCCGCATCACGTGCGTGTCGACCACGAATCCCGACGCAATTTGAAACGCGTTTCCCATCACACAGTTGGCGGTTTTTCGCCCAACGCCCGGGAGCGCGAGGAGTTTGTCGAAGTCGTCGGGAACGATCCCCGCATGCTCCGCGACGATCTTTTTTGCCGCGTTCGAGATGTTGCGCGCCTTTGAACGATAGAATCCGCATGTCTTGATCGCTTCTTCCAGCTCCTGAATCGGCGCGTCGGCGAACGCTTTCACGGTTGGAAAGAGTTTGAAGAGCGTCGGCGTTACCATATTGACGCGTTTGTCAGTGCACTGAGCGGAGAGAATGACGGCGACGAGAAGCTGAAACGGATCGCCGTAGACGAGCGCGGTCGATGGGTTGGGGTATTCCTCGCGAAGCGCTTCGAGCGTTTGTTTGACGAGTTTTTTTCGAGTGGCGTCTGTAATTTTGCGTGCGCCCGACTTAACCGATTTTTTCTTTGCGGCCGGCGTTTTTTTTGCCTGCGCGTTCGACGATTCCTGTTTCTTCATATTGTAACGCGTGAATAGAGAATGCCGCAACGGAGCGACGCGCGGTCGAGCATTGCGGCGTAACAGAGTTCAAACGATAAGGATTCGCTCATTGTTTCACGGCGTTGATCCCAGCGTTTTGAGGAACGGGCGAGTTGGCGTTCGCAGCGGAGTGGGCCTCATGCTGAAGCGTCTCGCGCAGACCGGCGGTGGAACGCGGCACGAGCACGAACGATTCGACAATATCATTTCCTGAATCATCATACTTATCGAGAAGGTCGGCGCGAAGCTCGAACATGATTGTCGCTTGGTTGCCGTCTTTATCCGTGACAAGGTAGTAGATCCAGCGGAAGGGCAGCTCCTCATAATGTCCGTCGGCGACGACGTAATAGATGGAGACCTCGCCGGGACCCTCGTAAGCCGCTTGCTGTTTGAATTCAGCGAATCGAGGGCCGAGTCCCTTCTTGATCTCGTCTTTGTAGCCTTCAAGGGTCGGCTTCGAGCTGAGCTCAATTTTTCCGTTAGAGAGGAGGTTGCACTGCGCAACCGCCTCGCCGCCCCTGAGATAGCAGAGAGAGGTGATTTTCTCGCCGTCTTCGATCATCTTCCAGGCGCGAGAATGTCGGAACTTCCACGGTCCGTTCTTCGCGTTGTAGTAGAGCATGAGCTGTTCAGGGGTGGGTTGCGCCTTGAAGGACTTAACGACGTCGTCGGTGAGCTTTACCGGCTCTTTGAGGGGCGCAACATTGATCTTGATGGTCGCAGACCATTTCAGGCCCGGCGTTGCGACGCTTTCAGAGCGGCGCTCTTCGATGTTAAGTCCGAACCATGTGATACGGTTCGTCGAGAGATCGAACTGGAACTTACCCTCCATGTCGAGCCCGAGACTCGCGCCCTCGGACGCGCATTCCAGCGTACTGGTCGCGGGTGCGTTGTCGGAGCCTTGTTTGCCTGTCAGGTAGATCCCCACTTCGGCAAAGGCGTCTGAGACGGAGGTGAGCGTCAGGTGCAGAGTGTTGTTCGCAATTGCGTCGACGCCGAAGAGCGCGACGACCACGTCGTCGGGAAGTTGCCAGTCTTCGCCAAGTTTGACTTCGCGATTTGGTAGAAGTCGATCGAGAAGCGTCGTATTAAAATAAAGTTCATGGATGAGCGCGTACTGCTCGTTCTTCATGGAACCGCCGGTCGAATAAATACGCGTTTCCTTGCCGTCAAATTCCGAAATGATGAACTTGCGCGAGCTGTCGAGTAGCGAACGTTCGACGTTTGCGCCAAGCTTGCGCTTCATGCCCGCCTGTTCGTAACAACGGAACGTTCGCATTGGACCGTTGGTCGAATACTGATCGAAACGCTCTTCATACTTAAAGCCTGCGACGACTTCCATTTGCGAGCGATCTGTTTTGCCGTTCTCATTTGTTTGCAAGACCTCGCCCGACGCCTCCATCGCGACCTCGACGACGTCAGTCGAACCGACCGTGTGGGACGACTTCAACACGCAGGAGTTTTTCAGAGGAGCGGCGGGCGTTTGTCTGGCGCTCGCCTTAGCGCCCAGCGCGCCGCCGGGAGCCGTTCTCTGACCCTGCATCGGCCTAGCGAGCGGTCCGGTGCGCGGAAGCGCGTTGTTGGCGGCGTTTCTCGCCGGTTGCCCGAAGACGTTGGCGGACGTCGCGAGCGCCGCGAGTATGAAAAGCGTCAACACGAGCAAGGTCTTGCGACCCATGGGCGAATAACTGCTGGACATTGGTTTCCTCTGACTTCTGTATCAAGCGCAACGCACTCCATGGACGGCGTGAAAATGAACGCCGTCGTCACGCCGTCTCGTTAACCGTCGACGCGAGAGGCGTCGATACGGCTTTAAATCGAATTTGTCATGGCAACGATATGGTTTTACCGCGATTAAATCAAGTCGTAATCCGGCGAAAACCGAGGGACGCGACGTCATTTTGTCAAAAATTTGACCGTAGCGTTGGGCGTATCGCAAGACAAAGAACCTTGAATGCCACGATCAGGAACGCGCCTTAGAGGCGGACCTGGATTCCTCTTTGACTTCTTCAGGAAGTTCAGGCAAAGGCGGGAGTTTGAAGAGCGCGGCGGCGTTTTTTGCCGTTTGGAGCGCAACCTCGCGCGCTGAGACGCCGCGTAATTCCGCAAGGCGCTTGGCGACGAACGTCGTAAGGATAGGCTCGTTGCGATCGATCTTGCCGCGCGCCGGGTGGGGCGTGAGAAACGGACAATCCGTTTCCAGGAGAATTCGATCAGCGGGGGCGAGGCGCGCAGCTTCCCAAATGTCGGAGACACTCCTACTTTTGTAGGTGACAAGTCCTCCGAATCCGAGATAAAAGCCGAGTTCAAGCCAGCGTTCTGCCTGCTCAGGCGTTCCGCTAAAGGAATGAACGACTCCAACGTTCCAGTCAGGTCGTTCGTCGGAATAGAAATCGCAAAGGATCCTGTCGAGGTCGTCGTTTGCGTCTCGGGAATGGATGATGACGGGCAGCTTTGTGCGTCGTCCCTGCTCGAGCGTTTGAAGGAAATATTTTTGTTGAAGTTCAAATGGCGATTTGTCCCAATATCGGTCGAGTCCCGTTTCGCCGAGCGCAACGAGTTTGCCGGAAGCGCTTCCGGGACGCGTTTCCTTCTCAATCAGTTGGCATATCTCGTCCCATTCCCCCGGTTTGAGGAGCGAGATATGGTTCGGATGAGCGCCGGCGGCCGCAAAGACAAAGGGGTGTTTTTTTGCGATAGCCAACGCGCGGAGCGACGTTTCAAGGTCGACGGCGGGACAAATCAGTCCAGAAACGAAGGGCTGCGCGACCGGATCAGCGCCAATCTGTCGTCCCTTCATTTCCGGGAATTGTCCAGCGCGCGACCTTGCGATCAGGTCCTCGAGGTCCGAGTCGAATGGATCAAGGTTAATATGCGCGTGCGTGTCGACCAAAGGGAGGAGTATTGGCGTCAGAGGCGTCGCGTTCGTGATCATGCTTTTCCTATCTATATTGTAATGCGTTTACTGAACTTACTTACAGTCAATCATAACGCAAAAGCCGACCACGCATAGTCCCAGAGTCGGTTGTACGCCGCTTTTTCACGGATAGACTTCCTCCTGACCATGGGAGAGAAAACTAATAAAATTGTTATGTAAAACTGCCATGTTCATTGTAAAATTACTTTTTGAGAGTAAAATATCGTGATAGTCAGGGAGGGGCGACGGTCGAAAGCGGACGCGACTCCAGAGGAAGTCTGATCACGTTTTTCAGGAGGAAAACCGTTATGTTGGTTCTTTCGCGCAAGAAGAACGAGAGCGTTTTCGTCAATGGAAACATTCGCATCGTTATAGTCGACGTTCGCGGCGATAAGGTTCAACTGGGAATAGAGGCGCCGCCTGAAGTCGCGGTCTATCGTAGCGAAGTTCTTGAAAAGATTAAACGTGCGGCTAAGGCAGACGAGGTCGTCACTCTCGATATGTCTTCCCAGGGCGCCGTCCTTCGTCCTCAAAAGAAGAACGAGCGTCCCAAGAAGGAGAATCCGCGTCTAAAGAAAGGGAACTCTTCGCACAAAAGCGAAGGTCAACCACGTTCTAGCTGAGTTTTCGTCTTACCCATTTGTGTAGAGCGTTGGGCTGCGCGTCAATGCTCTCGTTTTTCCTGAGCGCCCCTTTTTCTGTCGGCAGGGTCTCCCTATTTCTATCCTCGGGGACGTGCGCGCCGGCTTGTTGTCAATCGCGACGCCGATCGAACGTTTTCTGTTGGTCATTTGCATTCTTTGATCGTCGGACTTACGGGATTAATTGAGTTAAGTCAGCAAAGCGTCAGATCGACGCCGCCATTATGGCTTCTTATTCAACCGCTCCTTACTTCTCATAATATCGCCACAAGCGGCCTTACTGTTAAATTTCATATATTTGTTAAAACTCTATGTGTGAAAAAGCCGATTTAGCGATAGAGCCGTTTTTAGGCGCATTTTTGTAATATTAGGAAGCGAATGAAAAGTCAAGTCAAGTTAACTTTTGGGCGTAGCTTTCGAATATAACCTTGATCGAGCGTGGACCTTCGGTCTCACCGCTCTTTGCGCCGTAGAGATTGAAGAGCCAGCGGCAGGGATAGGAAAACAGATGAAGAAGGACGTAAGCTTCAAGAGGATGCGAGCAGGGCGTCTGGCGCTTTGCGCCAAGAGCGTAGGACTCCGTCGTCATACCGTCGTTCTGGCGCTGGTCGCAATCAGCGTCGCAGCTTGGAGCGGCGGCGCAGCGTTCGCGCAGAGCGCTTACGGCGTTCGGTCTTATTCATATTCCACGCCCGACGACAGCGAACTTTCTCATGCGCCCTCGCCAGAGTTTGCGGTCAATGACGCCGACGCTCAAACTGAATTCAAAAGATTGCCAGATTATCCGGAATCTCAGGTTACAAATTATGCTAGATCGTCGGACAACGCGCGATATGAGCAAGAATCGTGGGAAGAGGACGTCCATGGCGAAACGCTTGAGGAGGCAATCCAGATTGCTGTCGAACAGAGCCGCACTCAGCGTGCGCTCGCGCTCAGACGCGGCGCGTCTCAATCTGCCGTCGACGCCGCGCTTTCGCTGCGCAATCCTAAAATTAACAATACAACGGCGTACACCGGACTGCTGAATCAGCCGAAGGCAAGGTCGAACGTCGATCTTGGAGGCACGATGTCGACGATAACGAGCGTTCTTCCGCCGGAGGTCGTGGAGGCGATTGCGCCCGCCCTGGCAGGTATGCCGACGCAGCTTCCAGTGACGACGCCCCTCGTTGATAAAGATTTTGTGACGACGGTTACCTCGGTTGTGATTCCAGTTTATCTTGGCGGACGCGTCCGAGCATTGGCGCAGGAAGCTGAAGCGTTGACGCAAGCGATCGCCGCGGGCGAGGAGATTGATCTTCAAAAGGTCAAGCTTGAAGCAACGGAAGCCTATTTTCTCGTTCTTCGAATGCGAAGCTTGCACCAGGTTGCCGTTGAAGCGGTCGCGACGGCGCAGAGTCACCTTAACGACGCGACGAGAATGGAGAAAGTCGGCGTCGTGACGCGGAACGTCGTGCTTGCCGCACAGGTGGCATATTCAGAAGCGCAACAGGTGGAGCTGCAGGTCGCGACCGCTCAGACCATCGCCGAAACGGCGTACAACCGCGTGTTGTGGCGTCCGCTCGACTCGCCCGTCGTTTTGCAGGACCGCGAGCCGCACGCGCCTCTTAGCGACGTGGACGCGCTGATGGACGCCGCCGTTGCGACTCGCGGCGAGCTTAAGGCGCTCAGCGCGGAAAGACGCGCGTTCGAAGCGCAGGTCAACGTTGCGCGCGCCGACGTCAGACCGCAGGTCGCCGCGATGGGCGCCTATTCCTACGTTGAAAACAGTCATATGACCGCGAACAGCAACGCGACCGCCTCGATTGGCGTAACGTGGACTCCTTTCGACGGCGGCACAAGCCGCGCTCGCCAGCAGACGGCGCGCCAGAATGCGATGGCGGCCGCCAGAATGCGCGAGGAGGCCGAGTCCGGAATACGAATGCAGGTGCGCCAGGCGTGGCTCCTGCAGAGGGAAGCCTACGAGCGCATTGAGATTGCCAGGGTTGCCGTCGAGCAGGCTCAGGAAAACCACCGCGTCGTGACGCGCGGATTCCAGGAGGGCGTCTTGAATCATACGGAAGCGCTCGACGCGTCGACTCGACTGACCGCCGCTAAGAGCGGATACACGAACGCCAAATACGACGCGATGCTCGCTACGGAACATCTTAAGAGCGCGGTCGGGAATCTCTAATCTTTTGGCCTATGGAGCGAGCTCGTTAAAAATAAAGGTTTAAAATGCGGAGCTCGCGCGGCTTGAAGGTCAAGTTGATCGACACTCCATTCTTCACAACGAGCTCGTTGTCCAAGGGGGCGTCGATCAGGTTGACCTCTTCTACTCGATTGATCGGTAGCAACGATCGAAGCGTCGTTTCCGTTTTGGCGCTATGCGTTTCCAAAAGAACGAGTCGCACCCCGATAAAGCCGTCGTTAATACGCCCACCGCGCGCTTTGGGCTTTTGGTCGGCGTTTTCTTCCATAATCGGCGATTCTTCGAGTATCTTAACGTTCTGGCGGTTCACGTGGAAAAATTGCGAGAACATTCTACGCGGACAGGGGGCGTCTTTGAGGATAAAAGGCGGGACGTCCGCGTACGCTAGCGCCGTCGAGTGAGGATCTTCGAGGTCGATCCCTACGCCAAATCGGAAATGGGAGCGCGTTTCGCCCTTGGGAATAAGAACCGCGTCTATCCTGGAATCACCGACCTTTTTGAAGTAGGGTAACCCCGCCGAGAGAATAGTGATACCAACCGTACCTTCGCTGCGAAGATCAACGCATTCGGGAGCTTGGAGATAATTTCGCTCCGTGCCGATCAGGGAGGCCGCGACTCCGCCGCGAATGTCCGCGAAGACGTCTTTCCACGCAAAGCGGCAGGCGTAATAGCTTTTCCATGGTCTGACGCCAGGCTCAAACTGCGGTTCAATTTCCAGATCGACGTCAATAACGCGGCTTCTCAGGCGGGTTGTTAGGATTTCCTTGAAGGTTCCCGCAACTTCGCCCGACGGCGCGACCATTCTTCCTTCGATCTGAAGTCGTCCGATCCCCGGTCCGGAATCCACGACGGTAATCTTATCCGCCGCTGGAATCGTGTATCCGAAATGCGAGTCTGTTTCAGGACGCGTGTCCTGTTGTAGCAGCTCGTTCGGTAATCTGAACGCGACGTCCCACGCAAAGCGGTTGCCGAGGGACGGCTGTCGCAAAACGCCGTTGGAGAAGGTTGCGTTCGTATCGAAGGAAGAGAGACGACGAATCGCGCCCGTCGCCGGATCGATTCGGAGCTCGAAATAGTCGTTACGTAGCGCGTAAAAACGATCGCTCTCGGCTGCGGAATATCGGTATTCGACGTACTCTGCAAGGGGTCGTCCTCTTTCCTGAGCGTATGACGCGGCGCACGCTGCAGTGTTAGCGACGTCGCCGCGCAACTTCGACGCGAACCTCTTGAAAAAAGAGCCGCGTTTGGAGGCGGTCTCAGCCGATTTTTCGGAAGGAGCGGAACCATTGGATTTCGCGTCGTCGCGCATGAGGGGCGTCGGTCCTTCGGTCGTTTCGAAGAGAGGACGCGTCAGGAAATGACAATCGACTTCGTCGAACGCAGGAATCCAGAGCGACGCGTTGGCCGGAATTGTCGCGCAATATCGCCATCTGGAGGAATCGTCTTTTGAGAAAGCGCGCAACGCGCCGTCCTGACGATTGACAAGTTTTTCCCGCAGGGACGTCATGAGCAGTCGTTTCGCTTTGTCCTGCTCTGTTTGATCTTCGTCTTCCGAACGATCTCGAGTTTCCCAGACGAAGTCCTGCGGAGTCGAAGATGCGTTAACGATCAAAAAACCGCGGTCATTTTCAAGTTCTTCTGGGAATTCTGGGTCGCGCTTTTGCTCCGACGAGTCGAGCGCCAAAGACAGAAATTGACTTGCAGTTTCTTCAAGAGCTGCTTTTTTTTCTTCGAGATTCTTGAAGCGAGCGGTGAAGTCTACGGGCTCAACCTCAGGCGCTTCGACGGGTAACAGTCGTTCGTCGAGCTCGCAAAGGGTCGCGTCAATTTCCTCTTTGAGCGCGTTTGAGTCTTGAATATATTTTTCAAAGAGAGGTTCGAGCTTCTTGTTGGCGTCATTTCGCACCTTGAAGACGAGACAACGGAGCGTCGTTTCAAGCTGCGATAGCGCCGAATGCGCAAGTCCAAGTCGCCGACGTTGCGGCCAAAGTGAGACCAGGTCGGCGCGATCGCGTTTGGCGGAACGAGTCAGGAAATTTGTCTTGAAGCGGTCCTTGACGAACTTCTCTTTGTCGCCCGTGCCGTCGGTTATGCGCAGGTACTCGTTAATATCGTAGAATTTTCCAAGGACGGGAGAATATCGATCCATACGTAGAATGTCGCGTAGCCATCTCGATTCCTTATTGGGACGGTGCGAGAAAACGATCGCCGACGCGTCCTCCGAATAATACGAGTTGCCGATTTTGTCCGGCATTTGGAGGATATCCTCAGCATTGCTCGCGTCGAGCGGAATCTTGCAGATCGCGGCGATCATGGAGCCGTCGCGACCCTGCCAGCGAATCTGCGAACGATCGGTTTTCTTTTCCAAGAGAGTCCAGCCGTCGCCTGTTCGCGCCAGCGCGCCGCGATATCCTGACATTTTCAGAAGTTGCGGCATGATCTGCGCATAGCCGGCCTCCTGACGACCAAAAACGATCGGCGCGGTCCCTAGCAGCCGCAGATATTCGTCGCGTCCCCTCTTAAGTTCCCGCGCAATCTCCATCGGCGACATCAGATAAAGAGGCGCTTCCCATTCGTCGCTGCCGATGATTTTAACGCGTTCCGCTTCAACTTCCTCTTTGATGAACTGAAGCGTTTCAGGATAGCGCGCCGCGCAATCTTTGAGGACGGGGACTGGAAGAACCAGATTGCTTTGTTCTTTCCGGAGACGCCTGTTTTTCAGCATCGAGAGAAGATCCGACTTAAGATCTTCTCGCAAGACCCACGTGAGATCGATGAATTTCGTCGCCGTCGGAAAGAAATATTCCTTTGCCTGCGCAAGAAGATCAAACGCTTTTTGAAGGTTTTTTTCACTTTCTTCAGCATCGCCCGACATGTACGCTTTCGAAGCGTCGACGATACGCGTATTAAAACTGATCTGGTCGAGGTTGCTCATATAACGGAGCTTCCGCGTGAGCAACTCTTCCATCAGGCAGCAGAGTCCGGCGGCCAGGAAGGTTTCCGCGACGTCGTCATAGGGATATTCTTTGCGCGGCTTTTCTTGCTCCTTTTCCTGATGAGCCGAAGGAATTTCTGGTAGGGGCGGCAGATTAGCGGAATTTGGTCTCGGATCGATTCCAAGTTGGTCAAACGCCTCGGCAAGGATCGCGTCGCGGTCGGAGATGTGTCGAATAACGACGGCGCCTTCCTCTTTCGCCGCTTTGATCCAGCTATGCGAGACGAGATATTCCGCACAGGGAGGAATGACGACCAGACGACGCGTTTTCGCCATCGAAGGGCTGCCCGCCGCTTCCCAGCGCGGCGCTTCGTCAAAATGGGCGACGAGCGCAGGATGATAAAGCGCCGACCATGCGGAGAAAATTTCGTCGACGTCGGACGCTTTCCGATAAAGAGAGAAATCTTCGAGACTATAGCAGGGGATCAGTGAAATCATAGCGGACGTCAAAGCCTCGCTCGACGCGCGTCTGAAAGGAAAGACGTTGGCGCGCTAAGCGTTCGGCTTTCTTAATTCATTCGTTCGTTCTCGCCGACTAACGTAGCGACGAGAACGAGTATGCGTCATTAACGTAAGGCAGACGAGCTTAGTCGTTTAACAGGTCGGCAATGTAGAAGCTACCATAGGTGTGTACGCGGCAAAGTTTGTGTAACGACTCTGCCTCTTCCTTATGGTAATGGAGAATTTCGTCAAGCATTTTTTCCTGGCCATTGATTTTGACCGGAACTTTGTGGAGGTAGGACGACGTATCGAGTCCTCCGCTGCGCCAGATGACGCGCGCGCGAGGAGTCGCCGTCTTGAGAATAGCGTCCCATTCGCCTACAAGCGCGTCAAAAAGCTTGTCGGAAAGCCAGTCCATATGGTCGAGTAGAACGAAGCGACTGATCTTCAGATCGGGATTCTTACGAAGAAACGCTTCGACTGTGTCCGTGTAGACCGAGATGCGGTCGACGACGCCAGATTTGAGCGTTTCAAATCCCTCTTCGGTTAGGTATTCGGGGCAACATTCTTTCGTGTAACACCCGAACGCGTAGGCGCGCCAGAAGTAGTTGTCCTGAATCGGCAATTCGCTGAAGATGGCGTCGAGACATTCTTGAATGAACTTAACAAGGCCGCCGTAAGTCTTTTCGATTTGACGACGCTGCGCCTTTGGAACGCCGACCATCGACATCGTCGTATCGCGACCGACAACGAATTTCATGAGCGGCGACCAGAATTTTTTGCGTAGCGTGCCCCAGAGTTCTTTCTGTTCGTCGAGCGTTTTTGCTTCGAAGATTTCGTTAAGTTGCCCACGCAGACCGCGCAGGTTGATATAACGGTTGATCTGTTTGGCAAGGTAACCGGACGTGCCGCAGTAATAAAATGTCCTGGAGGGATTGTCAAAAAACTTTCGGATATACCGGTCCCAGTATTTTTGGGATTGTTCCGGAAGTAGGTCGCGGAGCTTATCGCGATAGATTTTTTCGACGCCTGGTAGTCGTCCCTTGCCAAAGAGCTTGAAGAAAGTCTCGTAATCGAGTTCCTTAATGCCGGCGATTTTGAGGTCACACAAAGCGTTCTGCCGATAGTTCATGTCGACCGCATAAACGTGATTAGCGCCGCCGATGGCATAGGATAGCGCGTTGCAGCCCGCTGACGTTATGACCAGGACGTTATCGTTGGGCGTGAGCTCCAACGCTTGCTTGTCGAGCCGCGGGTCTTCCCAGCATGTGTTGTAAACAAGGTTATTACCATGCACCTTCGTGAAGACCTTCATGCTGATCTTTTCAGTTAGCGAACACATTAACCTGATATCCTATATATGCGAACCAATGAATATGACAAATTAACGAAAGACGGTCCATCAGCCGGCGTTTGCTAAGACGAAGAGCGAAGGTAACGAAGCGTCTGAGATTCGTCTTCTCGCGCCGGAAGCAAATGCGTTCCGCGTCGACCGAAGTCGTTGAATCACAACGATTCGGGCCGTAACCGATAAAAAGACCATCCCCGATTATACATTTAAAACGGCGCTTAAAAAGTCTTGCGTTCGATTTTCGCTGTGATTCTCTCGGTAATCATTGGTTTATTCCCTTATTTCAGGTTCGAACCGGTTCCCATCGAGACGCCGCGATTGAATGCGCGAACGCGGTCAGAGAGCCGGTCTGGGGTCTTAATGCGCGTCGCTTCTCTTGCGCCGGAGCGGATAGGCGGATCGTTAGGATTGCGTTCGCGAAGCTCGTCGATTGCGGCGCCCGAGTCGAGGGGCGCATATTCATCCAGACCGACTTTCTTCAATGCGTCGAGATAACGCTCTCGCGCCGTCTCATCATCCCCGCGGGCGTCGTCGCGCATCCTCTGCCATTTAGCCAGGAAAGCGCGCGTTTCCGCTTCCGTCCAACCGAGTTCGTTGAGAAGTCGTTCGTCAATCTTGTCCTTCATATTATCTTCAAGATATTCGAGTACGAGGTTGGTTGCCTCTTCCGCATACTGAAGGCGCGGCGCGTCTGCCGGCGAAAGACGCTCTTCACTCGCTTCGATCTCTCCGCGACCTGAGCCCGAGCTTCCGCCCCCGTGAGCGACTCCATCTTCGTCCGAATCGCCGCTGGAAGGGGCGACGTTGTTCTCATCAGATTGTTTGTCGGAGGAATTCCCTCCGCTTCCTTCTCCTTCATCTGAATTATCCGATCCAGATGGACCGTCGCTTCCGCCAGCGCCTCCTCCTGCCGTCGGCTGTTGATCATTTAGATCCTGTCCAGCTGCTGGCGACCGAGTGCGGTTAGGGTCGTTCGGAGCGTCCGGATCGACTTCGGAAGCGCCGCCTTCGGGAGGCGGATTCTTTCCGCCTTGAGCCTCGGATGCATTCGGATCAATTGAATCAGCGGCGGTTTGCTGCGACTGATCCAACGGATCGAGCATGATATTGTCTTCGTTTCGTTTCTCGTTAGACCTGGGACCTTCCTGCGCGTCGGGGTCGGCGTTCTGTGCGAGGAAATTGGAGGTATCGGGGTCGACGTCGCCATGACGGCGCGAGCTTGAATCGACGTCTTCAGGATTGTCCGCCTGGTATGAAGGCAAATTTTCATCTGGTTTATCGGGACTCGTGCGCGTTGGAAGTTCCCGCTTTTCTTCTGGAGCGCCCAGATCAGAGTCGGAATGAAAGTTCGGATCGACTTCCTCCCGGTTGTCTTGGACGTCATCGTGACGATCAGTGGGCGCGCGTTCGCCGTCCGCGCCCTCTTGACCCTCGGTCCCTTTTTCGTCGTCGCCTGAGCCAGACTCGTCGTCGCCTGAGTCTTTTTGTTGCGCGTTCATGTAATCGAGGATCTTCTGGAACGCGGCGTTAGGATCGGTCGGCGACTCAGAAACTTCGCCCGATTCTTCCTCGTTTTCTGAGGCGGTATCGCCTTGCTGTTCCGAGTTTTCACCACCGGAACTTGAAGATTGGGAAGAGGATTCGTCTGAATTGTCGCCTTGCTGACCAGAATCATCTCCGCTTTCGCCATTCTCGTCGCCGCCATTGGAGTTCTGGGAATCCTCTTCCGACTCGCCGCCAGCGCTCGCTTCCTCTTGGCCTTGGGCGTCGCCGAGGTTAGGGGAAGACTCGCCCGATTCGTCGCCGCTTTCTCCAACGCCGTCGGGCGCGCTTGAATCGGAGTTGTCGCCGGTCTGATTAGAGTCTTCCGGCTGATCAGAGTTGTTTTGGCCCTGATCGCCGTTGTTCTGCTGAGAGTCAGAGGCGTTTTCCCCCTGCGACGGAGCGTCGTCCGATGAAGCGCCGGCGCCTTCGTCTGGATTTTCCTCCGGCTCGTCATTCGAACCGCGTGGATTTTCGACGGGCTCCACGACGACAAAAATTCGTTTCTCGGTCATGCCGACGTTGGCGTCCGGCGTCTTGGAGTCGAACGCAACGCCCCAGTATTCGAGCTCGTCGCCTACCTCAAGCCCCAGTTCTTCTGGCGTCAGCTGGTAGGAAAGAGATTGAGGTCCAATGAAAGGCGTCGGTTTTGTCGGATCGGAGGACGTCTTGAGGCCGGGGAAGGGCAGCTCAATCGGCTCTGGGTCGGGCTTTTGATCCGACAGATCGCCCTGATTCAAATTTGCGTACGCAACGCGGAGTAAAACGCGACGTAGAGAATAGTCTGGGTCCTCCGCCGTGAACTTAACCGGCAGGACGTCGTTGAGAGGCGCCTGAACGACGCCAGTATTCTCGGCGTCCCAGACGATTGTCGGCGGAAGGTCTTCGAGAATAGAGACCGTATAAACCTGAGCGTCTCGGTTCTTTTCGCCGTTGACGTCTTCTGATTGCAGCGAGTAGGTCGAGAATTCAGGTCTGAGCTCTTGAGCGTCGGGATCTTGCCATCGCAGCGGAAAAGATATCGTCGCAAGGTCGGGCTCGTTTGGATCAATCGTCATCCTGACAGCGCGCGTCTGGTCGCCGTCTGGCAGGAAGAACGCGCGCGCTAGCCTTTCATTCGCGCGCGCCGTAATTTCGACCGTCGTGTTTTCAAGGGCGCGCAGATCGCCCTGCGACTCGAAGGTTTGCGGGCTCAAGCCTGTATATTCTGGGAATTGAAGCGTCGTTTTTTCGACGCGAAAGGAGGGTTGAGGACGAACGGAGACGCGATAGACGTTCGACGCGCTTTCAAACTGAGAGCCGCGTCCAGCGACAATCATGAAGCTTAAATTTTCGCTAAAGCCGTCCTTTTCGGCGGGAAAGTTTGCCTGGAAACGATTCGGACCGCTCGATTCCATCGGGATCGAAACGTCGGTGATTCTTCCGTCTTCCGTAGACCAGAGGATTTCAACGTTTTCGGAAATCTTAGCGCCCGGAATCGTCGCGACGACGTCGATGAAGTCGCCTTGGAAGACGTCGACGTCACCGGGCTCGACCGACTCGAAACGTAACGCCTGCGGACGTTCGATCTTCGAGGTAGGCGCGACGATACGCGCGACGGAAACGAACAGATTTTTCGGAGAGAGGACGACGTAAACGGCGCAGATCAACACGAGCGCCGTTAGCGCGATTCCCCAGCGAATGAGCGAGGTGCAGTCGACCGTTGTTTCCTCTGGCGCGCGTCGCGATTGACGCGCCGCCTGAAGGACGACGTTGTCGAGTACGGCGCGTCGTGTTTCGAGCGCTTGTTCGGAGAGGGGACTGGTTTCGGACGTCACGGCGTTCAACGAACCGTCTCGGCATAGCTGAAGCCAGTTGATCGTGAGGTTGTGCCTGTCATGCTGAGTCTCCTCAAGGACTTTCGCCGCATAGAGAGAATTGACGCGCCTCCTGAGAACCGGGACGAGCTTCCACACGAGTCGTGCGAGAGAAGCGACAAGCAAAAAGACAACGAAGAATAATCGTCCGCGTATGGAAAGACCGGACGACAAAAGCCAACTGTCGCAAAGCGCGCCAAGGAAGAGAATCGCCAAGGCTAAAGTTGCGCAGGCGCAAAAAGCCGTAAAAAGATCGACGCGGCGAATAGCGCGCTGAGTTTTGCCGAGTTTCGCCAAAAGCGTCTTTTCCGCTAGTTTGACGGATTCGGCGTCTCGATCCTCCACGTGCGAACGTTCGTTGTGCGAATCCAAAGGGACCGAACGGCTTTCTGATCGCGGGGCGTTCAGCTGATCTTTTTTTATATTCATAACGTCCGTGTTTGAACTCTTAGATGAAGAGACGCGCCGAGCAAACTAACTCGGCGCGTCGTGAATATGCGCCAGACCTTGTTGTCAGGCGCAGCGATTAACGCCGTCGCGTTGCGATCACGATTGAGTCGGAGACTCTTGCGTCGCAGACGCCGGCGTTTTCTTACCGCGAAAGAGCGGATAGAGGAGCGCGGCGACCGCAACGACAATAAGCGGTATGCCTATAAGCGGTCGATAATAAATCCAGCCGATCGCAATCGTGCCAAGCCCGAGGAAAATCGTACCGCAGAGCGCGACGATTCCGGAGCCGAATCCAACGATCCTGCCGGCAAAAGGAATGATATCGGCGAGGACTTCGGCGGGCGCAAGGATCATTTTAACGCCAATGAAAATGGCAAGGAACCCGAGGAAGCGTAAAATCCACGCCGTCGCCTTATTTGCAGATTGCGCCTTTTCGAAGATCTCGTCAACGGAAAGGATTCCCTGCGCCTGCAACATGACGGAGCCGTCCTTCGTGCCGTACGAGACGAGGGAGCTGCCTTGCTGCTTACCGACGAAGCTTGTCGGACATGGCGTCGCGACGTAAGAGAAGGAGATCTTGACGTCGCCGATCTGCGGACGAGAGGGATTGCCGATGTAGTAGCCCGATTCGAACTCTTTGAGATCGGAAGGAACGATCGTATTGGACGCGTCGACGTCCGTCGTAAAGACGCCGGTATCGACGGAATCGGCGTCATCCGAGACGTGGAGGTCTTGAGCGTACTGCGATTCGAGCGTTGAAACGCCGTAGGGGACAGAGTTCGTGGCCGAAGGAGTGGGGAGAGCGTTCGTATCGATCGCGGGGGACTCCGGATCGGCCTTGGTGGGAGCGCCAGAGCCTTCCCCAGCCGGAGTTGCGCTCGCGGCTTCGTTCACGTTGAACGGAACGACTGGACCAAGGTTTGAAATCTGGTCCTGGGAGAGCGTAAATTGACCGATCGTTGCCTCTTGAGCGAAGAAGTCTTGAGATTGATACGGCATAGACGTGGGGTTGTCGTGCCCCGGATCATGAAATGCGGAGGAATCAATCAACTGACTCGACCAGGTTTTTGAATAGGTGTAGTCGATGACCGTTTCCTCTCCTCCGCCGGAGGTTCGTCTTGTCTCACGCGTGGTATCTTCCTGCCACTGGTACATTACGACGGTTCGCTTTAGGGCTAGCGCGTTGAGCGAGACCCCGAATTCCGGGTCGGAGAGTACCTCGGAGGTGACGACGTCGCCGGAGAAGTGAACGGGCTTGCCTTCATTTGCCGAATCGATATTTTGAGGATCGATTGAAACGGCCGATCTCGCTGTCGCGTCGAGGGATTTTGCTCTTTTGATGGTACGCCCTTCGTTCCAGAAGAGGAGCGCGATTCCAATTAAGACGAAGATGAAACCGGCGAGAATACCTTTAAAGGCAGAACCGACTCTGGAACCCCATGAGGTTGTTACTGTTTCTTTTGACATTCGCGGACGATCCTTTCATTCTGCGAATATAGTTTCGATTGGCGAGTCGGCGCGTCCGACCCTCTGCGGAGGCTGGCGGCAAGCGCAAGACCTGCGCTGTGTTTTAATGATAACGCGCGTCACCTCTCCGAACCCAAACGTCAAAGAAGGACTTTCTAACTTGCAACGCGAAGTTTTGTTTTTATAGTGAATTCAGTCAAGGTATCCCCAGCTCGTTTCGGCGCCAGGAATCGCAATTTTGTAGCGACCGCGTTCGTCTGGAAGGGTCGGAGGAACGCCGTCCCAGGAGTATTCGGACGGTTTGTCGCCGACGGAAGCGAGCATCTCGTCCCAGGTCACGTACTGACCGCTGTAAGCCGCCATTCGTGCGAGAATCGCGGCGCCGGTGGAATTAGTCATGTAGCCCGTGTTATTAACGTAGGTCTCGCCGCCGCTACGAATGGCGTCGATGAGAACCTTGTGCTCGACGACGTAACCGGAGACGTCGCCGCGCGGAATTTTGGTTTCTTTGCCGTCGACAACAATGCTTGCAATCGATTCAAGATTACCGATGACGGCGCGGCCCTTGGAACCGTTGATTGTCGTATAAGCTCGGCTGTAGGATCCGGCGATCTGACGAGAGAAAGCGTAAAGGGAACGACCGGCCTCGAAGTCGTAGACGGTCGACATGGAATCGTACATGTCGCCGTCGTCAGGACCGCGTCGTGCGAGGCGACCGCCGAGGGAGTATGCGCCAAGTGGCTGGAGATCGTTGAAGGACCAGAGCGCAATATCGAGTTGGTGAATCGTCACGTCGTTGACGTATTCGCTCGCGAGCCAGTTGAAGTTCACCCAGTTTGTCATCTGGTACTGCATTTCGTTCTGACCTTCGGTTCGCGGACGCGTCCACAAGGGACCGCCCATGCGGTCGCCGCGAGCGGTCACGACCGTTCCAATCGCGCCGTCCTGAACGCGCTTCATGACCTCTTGCGCTGAATGACCGTAACGATTGACCAGCCCGGCGACGACGTTGAGCCCCTTCTTGCGCGCCACTTCACCGGCGTCCTGAATCATTTTGATTCCTTCGCCGTCGACGGCGACCGGTTTTTCTGCGAAGATGTGTTTGCCAGCGTCAACCGCTTCCTTGATCATCTTGGGGCGGAAGTGCTGCGGGGTCGTGAGGAGGACGATATCAATATCGGCTTCGAGGACCTTTTTATAAGAGTCGAAACCTATGAAGAGGTTGTCGCCGTTGATCTCGACGCGGTCGCCCCATTTTGCCTTGAGCCCGTCAAGTTGCGCGCTCGAGCGCTTTTCGTCGACGTCCGCCGCAGCGACGAGCTTGACGTTTGGATCGGCGGTCAGGGCGTTGTCAACCGCTCCGCAACCTCGTCCGCCGCAACCGACGATTCCGAGTTTGAGGGTGTTGTTTTCGCTCGCGTGAACTCGCGGCGAAGTAAGGGAAGCCGACGAGGTAACCGCGGCAGAAAGAAGGGCGCTCTTTACAAGGAAATCTCGACGCGATTGAAGGATCATTGCGCAACTCCTGATTTAGTGTTTTTGTTTTCAAACGTCCGAGCAAATTTACGAAGAACGCGCCGGACGCCGACGTCAGGAACGAGGACTTTAACCCACGATCCACTCGCGTCTTGCATTGTAGTAGCCGTAGGCTTCATTTTCAAGCGTTGAACAAATTTTTCTTGACTTTTCGTTGCGTTAGATTTCATGATCGCTCTTTGAGTCCAAGGGGGCGATTTATTCGATAAAATTTTTGACGCCTTACCTTTAAAAAAATCCAGGCGCGTGTAAAATAGCGAGTCACGAAAATGAGGAAGAGTCGGCGACGGCCGTCAACGAGCGACCGTCTGCCGCGCTGCGTGTCGGCGATACGCCGGAGTTTCGCGCGCGAAGTCGACTCTCGCGTTGTTCACGAGGCAGATTGCATGTTAAAAGTAGTTCTTCCCGACGGTTCTGAAAAAACGTTTGAAAAACGAGTTAGCCCCTTCGACGTAGCGTCTGAGATCGGTTCCGGTCTTGCGAAAGCGACGGTTGCGGCCGTTGTGACGACTCCCGACGCTCTCGACGAAAACGGCGTTCCCTCGACGAAGACGCTCTCGGCGAACGAGCCGCTTCCCGATTCGGGC
Organism: Thermoguttaceae bacterium; assembly: GCA_050949645.1. Classification (GTDB taxonomy): domain Bacteria; phylum Planctomycetota; class Planctomycetia; order Pirellulales; family Thermoguttaceae; genus RUG369. Next base: position 1,505,472 of record JBMNGC010000001.1, on the reverse strand, counting down.
GTCGTCGAACTTCGCCTGCTGACGAAAAAAGATCCTGAAGCGCTTGATATCATGCGCCACTCTTGCGCGCACGTCATGGCGCGGGCGGTCATGCGTCTTTTCAAGGACGTTCAACTTGCCTTTGGACCAACGACCGAAAACGGTTTTTATTACGACTTCATGAAGGACGAGCCCTTCACCGAAGACGACTTCGCTAAGATTGAAGCGGAGATGGAGAAGATCGTTAACGAGGACGAGCCCTTTGAGCGCATCGAGATGAAGCGCGACGAAGCGATTGAACTCCTCAAGTCCGCCGGTCAGACGCTCAAAGTCGAGCACCTTGAAACCGGACTTTCGGAGAACGAAGTCGTTTCCTTCTATCGCCAGGGCGAATTCTTTGACCTTTGCCGCGGACCGCATGTTCCGTCGCCGCGATTCATCGGCGCGTTCAAAATCATGTCCGTCTCGGCTGCGTATTGGAAGGGCGACGCGAAGAACCAGCAGCTATGTCGCATGTACGGAACGGCGTTCTTCGAAAAGAAAGAGCTCAAGAAGCACCTTACGCAACTCGAAGAGGCTAAGAAACGCGATCACCGCGTCCTTGGTAAGCAACACGAGCTCTTCATGATCGACCATCATGTTGGTTCTGGGCTTGTCGTCTGGCTTCCTAAGGGCGCTATCGTTCGTAAGCAGCTCGAAAACTACATCTACGAAGAGCTTATTAAACGCGACTATCAGCCAGTCTACTCGCCTGTTATATGCCGCGTCGAACTTTTTGAAACCTCCGGTCATTATCCGTATTACGCCGATAGTCAGTTTCCGCCGATCACCATCGACGACGGCGATCGCTATCTGCTCCGTCCGATGAACTGCCCGCTCCACATCATGATCTACGAGAGCAGACCGCGCAGTTATCGCGAACTTCCGCTACGCATCGCCGAGTTCGGAAACGTTCATCGATTTGAACAGTCCGGCGAGCTCAACGGTCTGACTCGCGTCCGCGGCTTCACGCAGGACGACGCGCATATTTTCTGTACGGAAGACCAGGTTGAGGAGGAGTTCAAAAACTGCGTCGACATGACCCTCAAGGTCTTCAAGACGATGGGCTTCACCGATTACGAGGTCCGCTTGAGCTTCCGTGACTGGAACAGCCAGAAGTACGTCGGTACCGACGAAGTCTGGCGCAAGGCGCAGGCTTCCCTCGAGCGCGCTTGCCGCGAGATGGATCTGCCGAAGCTTGAAATCGCTGAAGGCGAAGCCGCGTTCTATGGTCCGAAGGCGGACTTCATCGTTCGCGATTGCCTTGGTAGGAAGTGGCAACTCGGCACGATTCAGCTCGACTACACCCTTCCGTCGCCCCAGCGCTTTGACCTCAAATATGTCGGTCCCGACGGCGAGTTGCATCAGCCTGTCATGATTCACCGCGCTCCGTTCGGCTCCTTTGAGCGTTTCACCGGCATCCTCATTGAACATTTTGCCGCCGCTTTTCCGCTCTGGCTCGCGCCTGAACAGGTTCGTATCCTCACGATCAGCGAGAAATTCGAAGAATACGCGAAGAAGGTTGCCGCTCAGATGAAAGCGGCGGGCTTGCGCGTCCATCTCGACCTGTCCTCTGAGAAGATCGGCGCGAAGATTCGCAATGGTCGCCATGCGCTCGTTCCATACCTTTGCGTCGTTGGCGCTAAAGAAGAATCGATGGGCGCCGTCGGCGTTCGAGGACGCAAACAAGGCGAAATGGGGCCGATCGAAGTCGCCAAGTTCATTGCCGACCTCCAACAAGAAAACGACGAACGTCGTCTTTAAGGTCGCCTTTTGAGTTTACGGAAACCGACCGGCGAAAGCTTGTCGATTTCCGATATTCTGACGAAATTAACGTTTTTCTCGTTGATTGCGTCTGAATGTTTTACAGATATCCCCGTGAATTTAGTTTCAAGGATTGACGTCTGACTTGGAACGTCAGCGCGCAACTTTGGAATAGGTCGATACGGTTGTCTCAAGGAGATATGTTCTCCGTAGCCACGTTGTAAAGGCTTGTCGTAACCGTTAGTCAGGTTTGAGACAACCTAGCGTTAAAGAAACGAAGGTTTTTCGTGCAACAACTCTAGCTTGAGTGAGGATTAAGGGATGCGGACTCCAATGTTTTTCAGATGCGGGTCTGGTTCTTCGTCGTGTACTTTGCGACGCGGTTTTCTGTCTCTGATTGTTCTGTCGATCGGAGCTTTGACGCTGTTGGCTGGAGAAGGGTGCGGAGGGCGCCCGGCGACTCCAATCAGTTCCCTTGACGATCTCAATAAGCCGGGAATGATCATTGGCGGCGAAACAGAGACCGTTTCCTTGCGTATGGGGCACGACGCGATGCCCCAGGCGAAGGTCGCGAGCTTTGCGACTCCCGCCGACTGCTACGCCGCTCTCCTTGCCGGAAGAATCGACGCAGTTGCCTATGATCGTCCGCCTCTTGACTACGCCGCAACGCAGAACGACCAGTATTATGTTCTTCCGCAGAGCATTGGCGAAGGTCACATTGCCGTTGGCGCGCCCCTTGGCAGCGAAGCGCTCATGGCAAAAATTAACGAGTTTATCGCTCTCTACCGCGCGGAGCACACCTATGAAGAGATGTGCAACAATTGGAACGGCGCGCTGAAACCGGTCGATCCTAACTCGAAAAGTTGCTACGAGGATATGTATAATCGTTGGGTCAACACGATAGACCCTCCGATGCCCGAGATTCCTGCTCCGACGAATCCGACGAACGCCGGGAAACCGCTCATTGTCGGAAACGATCCGCAGAACATCCCGATGTCGTTCCTCGAGAAAAATGACAAGATGTCCGGCTTCGACTCCGAGTTCGTTATGAGGTTCGCGCTTTGGGCAAACCTTGAATACGAGTTCGAGCTTCTTTATTACGACGCTTTGTTCCCCGCGATCGAAAGTAAAAAGCTTGATTTTGCCGTGGGTAACCTCGATAAGACTCCGGAACGCGCCGAAACAATGCTCTTTTCCGACGACTATATCGATTGCCCCGCCGGCGTCATGATTCTCAAGAGCCGTTGGCAGGGCCCAGACGCCGCCGCTGAAGAAGACGGCGTTGACGCCGTTGCGGAAGTCGGCGCGCTTCCAGATTCTGTGTAACGTTTTATTGCGCGGTGAAAGATGAAAATCATGGCGAGCGTCCCTTAAAGGGGACGCGGCGCGCCGCGCTCACGTTGCGCAATACCGCGGGCGTTATTGATCGACGCTCCTTTTCTATACGGTTCAGTTCATAGACCTTTATTTTACTCGCCTAATGGACAGCTTTGTATTGTTCATGGCGTTCTAAGGGCTCTCCGTGCGTTCGTTTTTCTCTTTTTCGAATGCGCGGAGGGAGTTGTTGAGCGTTGGAGCGCCGCTGGGCGTCAACGCATCGGGCGCTTTTTTCCCAAGTTCCCGCGCGCTATTTCGATAAAGTTCTCCGCGTGACGGCGTTGTTTTCTCGTTCGTCTGCGTTGCGCTTACCCTCGATCTTTTCACGCGTGGACGTCGGATAGTTCTTTCTTGATTTAACGGAAATGAGGACTAAAAAGGGATGCGGAATTCGAAGTTGGAATCTTCAGGAGCTGAATCTTCGCCAAGCTTGACGCGGCGCAGTAACTACTCCTTTATTGCGTTGTTTGCGGTTGTCTGCGTGGCGATTGCTATTCATAATTTTGACAAAGAGAAGAATAGTCCTATTCGCCAACTCAATGATCTAAACTGCTCGAGTCTGGCGATCGGCGGCGAAAGGGACACGCTCTCTTTTCTCAGAGCGCAAGAAATGTTCCCGCGCGCTGAGGTCAAGCCGTATGAAGCCGCCGACGATCTCTTTGGCGCGCTCAAAGCCGGCGAGGTTGACGCGATTGCCTACGATCGCTCATGCCAAGATCATTACGCCGCGTTCAATCCCGACTACGTCGTTCTTCCTGACGCCGTCGGCGCCGACAGCCCCGATGTGGATTCTTCCACCGCCGTCATGGTCCCTCTCGAGCGACTTTTTCAGGAACAGGCGGACGAAACGCCGGTGGTCTTCTGCGCAGGCGTCTCCTCGCCTACGCGGACGAGAGCCGATATGACCTTCTTTGAACGCGTTAAAAGAAGCTTTGAAAAAACCTTCATTGTTGATAGTCGTTGGCGTCTTTTCGTAGACGGGCTCTTTGTCACGATTTACATTACCGTCGTTGCGACCGTTGTCGGGACTCTTATGGCGGTCCTGCAGTGTTACATGCGTCGTTCTCGACACGTGTGGTTACGCTATCCCGCGAAGTGCTACATTGCGGTCATGCAGGGGACGCCGATCCTCGTCGTCTTGTTGGTTCTTTACTACGTCGTCTTTACCAGGGTCAATCTCAGCGGCGAGCTCGTCGCGGCGCTAGCGCTTGCGCTTAACTTTGCCGCCTATGCCGGCGAGCAGATGCGTACCGGCGTCGACGGTATCGACAAGGGACTCCTTGAAGCGGCGCGAGCGCTTGGTTTTGGTCGTTACGACGTTTTTCGTAAGATCATCTTCCCAATTGCGTGCCAACGCATTATGCCGGTCTATAAGGGCGAGTTTATCTCACTGCTGAAGTCGACGTCGATTGTCGGTTACGTGGCGATCCAGGATCTTACAAAGGCGAGCGATATTGTTCGCGGACGCACTTATGAAGCGTTCTTTCCCCTTATCGCGACCGCGATTATTTACCTTGTGACGGCGCACCTTCTCGCGTCCGGCTTTGCTTATCTTGAATATCGACTCAATCCTATTACGCGCCGCAAGCGCGCGAGGGGGAAGGTGAACGTATGACTGAAGGCGCTCCTGTCAAAAGCATAATCGAAGTTAAAGGCTTGTGCAAAGAGTTTAATGGCGTTCAAGTCCTCAATAACCTCGACGCGACGATCAATCAAGGCGAAATCGTGTCGATCATCGGCCCCTCCGGCTCGGGTAAAAGCACGTTTTTGCGTTGCCTTAACCTTCTAGAAACGCCGGACGCAGGGCATATCTACGTCGACGGCGTCGACGTAGAGAAGATGGACGTTCGCAAATTGCGAAAGAAAATGGGGATGGTTTTCCAGCAGTTTAACCTCTTTCCGCATCTCTCGGCGCTAGAGAACATCATGCTTGCGCCAACCTCGCTGCTAAAGCTCTCCAAAGCGAAGGCTAGGGAAGAGGCGGTTGAACTTCTCGAGAAGGTTGGGCTTGCCGGTAAGGCGTGGGCGTTCCCTTGGGAACTTTCCGGAGGTCAGCAACAACGCGTCGCGATCGCGCGTTCGCTCGCCATGCATCCTGAAATCATTCTTTTCGACGAACCGACCTCCGCGCTCGACCCAACGATGGTCAACGAAGTGCTCGGCGTCATCAGAAGCATCGCCGACGAGGCGGGGGTGACGATGGCGATCGTTACGCATGAAATGCGTTTTGCGCGCGACGTCTCCGATCGAGTCTTTTACATGGACCAGGGCGTCGTCTACGAGGAAGGTTCTCCCGAGCAAATTTTTGACCACCCGCGGCGAGATCGCACGCGCGCCTTTATCCGCCGCATCGACGCGATACGCATCGAGATCGACGAAGATAACTTCGACTTCTATCGCTTTGACGCCAGTCTTGACGACTTCGCCATGAAGCGTCTCCTTGAGCCCGAACGTCGACAGCTTCTGATCGACGTCTGCGAAGAGCTTTTTGACCTTTTCTTTCTCCCTCTGTTCCACCGATTTTCTTTCGCGTTGGGCATAACGGAGAATCGAGACGTCGAAATGCGCTTTACCTACCGCGGTAAAGAGATCAACCCGATGGTAGACAACTCTTCCAATAGTCTTCTCGCGCGGGGGATCATCGTGAAGAACGCGGCTGAAGTCGATTTTGAACGCGTTGGCGACGAAAATATTCTCGAATTGCTGATCCCCAACGTTAAGAAATCATAACGAGCTTTAACGGCGCGCCCGTAAAGGCGGAACTCGCGCGCACAGCGTCGTGTTCCGCCCTACGCGCGCCGTTTTTTTTTTCAGTCGCGAGGCATAAACGCTTGATAGATGCGTTCAAAGTCGTTGTTCGAATTGAATTGGATAACAAGCTTCCCCTTACCTTTGTCGTTTGACGTGAGTTTGACTTTCATTCCGAGCCAGGAACGCAACTGCCCCTCTAGCTCTTGAATTCGAGGGTTGACGGCTTGCTTCGTCTCTTCAGTTGGCGCAGGAAGATCATCGGAGTTGAGGAACGCGCGAACGATCGCCTCCGTTTGACGAACGCTGAGCTTTTCAGCAACGATGCGTTGCGCCATCTCCTTTTGATCCCATTCCTCTAGCGGCAGGAGCGCGCGGGCGTGTCCTTGACTGATAATACCCTTGCGAACCATTTCCTGAATCTCTTCATTGAGGTCAAGGAGCCGCATGAGGTTTGTGACCGTCGAACGGTCGAGCGCGAGACGCGAGGCGAGTTCCTCGTGCGTGCCGCCGTAGAGATCAAGATAGCTGCGGAATGCGGCGGCTTTTTCTATTGGGTTTAAGTCGCGCCGCTGGATATTCTCAGTGAGTGCGAGCTCGGCCATCTGACGCTCGTCGACAGCGATCAGGATTGAGGGCGCTTTTTCCCATCCGAGCTCCTGCGCTGCGCGAAACCGACGCTCGCCCGCGACGATCTGATAGCGATCGTCCGTCTTGCGCACGACGATCGGCTGGAGCATGCCATGCTGGGTTATGCTCTCTTTGAGTTCTTCAAGTTCGGCTTCGTCGAAATCGAGTCGCGGTTGGTATGGGTTCGCGTCGATGAGATCGATGGAGATTTCAGTCGCGAGGCGTCCGTCGGAGAAACTTGCCAAGGCGCGATCTTTTTGTTCCTCGAGCGCCGCGGCGTCAGATTGTCGAGCGCCTTGCGTGGCGACGGTCGGCGATGCGACTTCAGTTTGGTCAATCGCAAGAATCGACGGATAGGGGGGATCGGTCGCGTTTGAGTTGGACGAACTTTTCGTTGCGACGTCTTCGTTCGCCTCATTAGCGGCGGCAAGACTGCTCAGCAGCGAATCCAGACCTCGTCCCAATCGTTTAGTTTTAGACACGTTCCAATACCTCCAAACACAATTCGATGTAAGCGCGCGCGCCTCTCGAGCGAGGGGCGTAATCGAAAATCGGTTGACCGTAACTCGGGGCCTCCGCGACGGCTACGTCGCGTGGGATAGTTGTTCTGAAGACGACTTCGCCGAAGAACTCTCGAACCTCGGCGTCGACTTCTCGCGTTAATTCAAGAGATGGATCGCACATTGTCAGCAGGACTCCTCCGTACTCGAGCGCGCGCGTTTTGCGTCTCATTGCTTTGCCAATGATCTCGATCATCTGTACGAGCCCTTCCATCGCGAAGTATTCGCACTGGATGGGCGTGAGCACGTCGGTCGACCACGCGAGCGCCGCCTGCGTCAGGGGACCGAGCGAAGGGGGGCAGTCGACAAAGACGTGGTCGTACCCCTTGGTCTCTCGCGAAAGACGCCATGTCGCTTGCTCAAATATTTGCGGATCCTGAGCGCTGGCGAGCCGCTCGATATCGCCAAAACTCCGACAACCGGCAAGGACGTCCAAACCGTAAGGCGTTTTGCGAATAGCGCGGCGCAGCGGTTCGCCCGTAACAAGCGGATGGCGTGGGGTCGGTTCGAGTCCCAAGCCGCTCGTCGCATTGCACTGCGGATCAAGATCGATCAAAAGGGTGGAGGAACCGGCGCGTACAAACCCCGCGGCAAGCGAAATCGCCGTGGTGGTCTTGCCAACCCCGCCTTTCTGATTTGCGATGCAAAAGGTTCTCGTCACTGGTTCCAGCCCTGCAAAGTTAACATTATTTTTCTTCGACGCCCTCGTTCCTTATGCGGAACGCGAGCGCATGTGGAGTATAGCAACTCTCGCTCGATTAAGGAACGGCAGATTTTTAAAAAATTCAATCCTTTTGAACTGTTGGTCGGGAAGGTCTCCGTGGAAGTCAGAATGATGATTTTTCTGTTCCAATTGAGCGCCTTAAACTTGACGGTTACTTGTTTCTTCACTATACTGACACGTCAAGCGGATCGCGCGCAGGGGCGAGTCGAGTTTGCCGCAGCGGACGCACATAGGTTGTCGCAATGGAGATAAAACGTTCTGGTAAGCCTTTTTTCGAGTCCAGCCTGGAGATAAAGTGTCTTTTCTTCTTTGGGCTGGCGCTTGCCGTCGTTATCCTGACAAGCGTTCTCCTCTACTACAAGGCGACCAAATCTCAGGTCGAAGAGCAGAATCCGTTGATGGGGAAGCTCGTGAGCGAGCGCGAATTTCTTCTTGTTCACATCAAGGGACTCGCGTCTGAAAGCGCCGCGGGACGCATGACCGGTATTTCGGAAACTAGCGACGTCAACGACTTCATCGACTCTATGACGACGCTCAGCGAAAAAGTCGGCGGCATGGCGGTGCGCGCGCGTTTTGAAACGCGTCTCATCCGCGCTTCAAGTTTCAATTCCGACGACGATGGAGACGAGATCGCGCTCGACGATTTCGAGAAACGGATGCTCTCTGAACTTGAGTCGGCGCCGAGATCGATCGACGAGAATTCTGCCGAATCCTTTAACGCGCCGATCCAGCGCGTTGATAAAGAGGGACGATATCACTACTACCAGCCTCTGAGGCTCGAACGAACCTGCTGGAATTGCCACCATGAGATTATGGGCGACTCAAGCTTGGAGCTCGGGTCGATCCTTGGCGTTGTCCAGGTTACGATCCCTGAGCCGCCCGCTAATAAGGAGAGCGCCAGACTTTGGACAATGCTCCTCGGAGGCGCTATCGTTACAGCGTTTTTGGCTCTCATCGCGTTCTATATTGTCATAAGAGTCGTTGTCGTTAAACCGCTCCGGAGCCTTCGCGAGGTCAGCGAAGCGATTGGGCGCGGCGACGTCTCAAAACGCGCGGAGCTCCAAACTGGCGACGAATTTGAGGCGCTCGGAGTCGCTTTCAATAAAATGCTCCGTTATCTGGTAGCGACGCAAGAACAGCTTGTATCCCTTAACACGGAACTTGAAAAGAAGGTCGACGAGCTCGCTCAGACGAACCTCCAACTTTTTGAATCCAACCGCGTGAAATCGGACTTCATGGCGACGATGAGTCATGAATTAAGGACTCCGCTCAACAGCATTTTGGGTTTCAGTCAAATTCTCGGTTCGATCCAATCGCTCGATGAACGTCAGCGCAAATATGTCAACAACATCAACAGTTCCGGCAACTCGCTTCTTAACATGATCAATAACATCCTCGATTTAGCGCGGATCGAGGACGGACGCGTGGAGGTCAGGCTCTCAGAATTCAAGATTGAAACGATTGTAAGGGCGCAATGCGATATGGCGCGTCCTCTTCTCGATAAGAAGAAGCTCGAACTGACGACGACCTTTGCGCGCGGTCTCCCGCCGATGCGTCAAGACGAAGCGCGTATCCAGCAGATCCTCAACAACCTTCTGTCCAACGCAATTAAATTCACTCCTGAAGGCGGGCGAATTCAGGTCGAAGTCAATCGCGTTGTGCGTCCGCCCGTCGCAAAAGCGCTGATTTCAACGGACGTCCAAGAGATTCCATTCCTTGAGATAAAGGTCAAAGATTCGGGCGTCGGCGTCGCGATGGAAGACCGGCAGGTTATCTTTGAGAAATTTCGACAGGGTAAGAGCTCTGCGAGCGGAAGCGCCATGACGCGCGAATATTCCGGGAGCGGTTTGGGACTGTCGATCGTGCGCGAGTTGTGCAATCTTCTCGAGGGCGAGATTCAGCTCGAAAGCCATCCGGGTTTCGGCAGCACCTTTACTGTTTTTCTGCCATGGCGGTTGAACTTGCCAACTTTGACGGAATCGCCTATGCAGTCTGAAATTCAGGAATTTGCCAAAGCTGGCGTCTCGCGCAAAACCGGAACCTACTACTCTCCAAGCTCCGCCGAAAAATGACGCTGCGTCTAAACGGGGATTTTCGAATTCGAAGATCTCTTATTCTCAGACGTCGCCGACAAGTTTCAAGCGCCGTAGAGTAGCCTTTGAAGTTGCTTTAAGTCGCTTTGATTAAGGGCACGATAGAACTGGCCTCAAACGGGAAGGGCGCCTAACGACGTTGCGTCGGAGTTAGCGAAAATATTTGATTTGCGTTTGCGGAGCGCCTGCTGTAACGGCGTTAGGATCAATGTTTGTTCTGAAAGAGAGCGACATTTGGAAGCATGCAGGACGCAAAACATCTTTGCTAACTTGAACTTAGATCGATTTTTTCAAATATTGCAGACGTCTCGAGAGCGTATGAAATCGCAAAGAGCTCAACAGCTGAAATATAGTTTTGGTTGACTGGTTTTCAAAACCATCGACGCCGGCGTAAAACGATGCAATCTTCATCCTCGTTTTGGCATTGGTTTCCCTTAAAGACCTGCCTGTAAAAATTATAGTTATGAAGGTCTCGCGCCTTGACTTTTAAGATAGGCAGGTTATTATAATGGGAAGGTAGCCTCGTAGGAGGGCGCGCGTTCGAGACCTTCGATTGGCGTTTCTGAGACGAGGGTGAAACTATTGGTTCGATTTTGCCTTTACCTTGAGAGAGCCAATTGGTTCGATTTAAAAGGAACTCATTGGGCTATCTTGCGAAAAGGGAATAGTTGGCGTCGAGATTGGCGCCTTTAGGCATTTCGGATCGATTTCGGTCGCGGCGTTCGGTCGGAGCTCGTTTTGACAAGTTCGTATCGACATGGCGCTAGTTCCATTACCGGGGTGTGAACGAGAGCGCAAAGGGCTCCTTATAGTAACTTCAAAGATAAAGAATGAATTCTGACGAAATTAAAAGACTTGTTGAGCAAATTCATCTCGATAGAGGGATTGAAACAGAAGACGTCTATCGTTGCCTCGAGGAAGCTCTTCTGACTGTCGCCAGGCGGCATGGAAGCGGGTCGGACGATTCCCAATACGACATCACGATAGATCGACAAACGGGCGAAATTGAAGTTTTTCGCGACAATGTTCCCATTCCCGCGGACGAAATAACAGGTCTTATCGGAGCCCAGTCAGCGCGGCAAAGTATCACGCAGAAGATCTCTGAAGCCGTGCGCGATATGGTTTATGATCGATATTATCCACGACTTCTGAACGGCCAGGAGCTCGTAACAGGCGTTGTCCGTCGTTCCGACCACAGAGGCGTTACCGTCATCATTGACGGCGATCAAGAAGCTTGGCTGCCTAACAGTAACAAAGCGGCGCGAGAAAATTATCGGCCCGACGCGACCTTTGATTTCGTTATAGAAAACGTTGAAAAGCTCGGTTCCAGAGCGCGTGTTACGCTGAGTCGTCGTAACAAGCTCCTATTGCGTCGTCTTTTTGAGCGCGAGTGTCCTGAAATCAGGGAAGGTGTCGTCGAGATAGTTGAATGCGCTCGCGACGCGGGTTTCCGCGCAAAAGTTGCCGTTCGTTCGAACGATCCGCGCATCGATCCAGTCGGCGTCTGTCTAGGCGTTCGCAACGCAAGGATGATGGAGGTATCAAGCGCTCTTGGCGGCGAACGTATCGATATTGTCCTCTGGAGTCCGGATACGAAAGAATTTATCCAAAACGCTCTTTCTCCAGCGAGAGTCGACGAGGTCATTCTCTGTCCAAGAGTCGATCGCGCTTTGGTCCTCGTTCATGACGATCAGCGCTCGTATGCCGTTGGTAGACGCGGACAGAACGTCAATCTTGCTAAAAAACTCCTGGGCGGTTGGGAACTCGAGATCCTAACATGCGACGGCGAAAAGGACGAACTTAACGAGTTGCTCAACGAGTCGACCCAAAGGTTTCTGTCCATTGACGGCATTACTCCTCAAATTGCAGAAGCGCTTGTTGCGGAAGGCTTTACGTCCTATTTCGATCTTTCCTGCATTGAACCGGACGTTTTCATGGAAATCACAGGCTCAACGCCCGAAACGACGGCGGCAATTATTGAAAAGGCAGAGGAACGCGCCGACGAACAGGAGCGTCTTGAGAATGCGGCGCGAGAACAGCGCGAAATGGAAAGAAGAGCGAAGCGCTCTGCTTACAGAAGAGACGACAAGGGCGGCCGACGCGGTTCCTACGGCGTTCGTTGAGATTCCTTTCAGTTAGTATATTTGGAGATTTAGCCAAAAACCGTTTAATTTAAACGCGACGTTCTTTTGACGTTGCGGGCGCAAGGATTCTTCGTTCATACGCTGAACGGAAGGAGTTGAGCGTCGATTTTCATCGCCTTCTGGCGTTTGCGCAGACGTCGTGGACGGATTCCAAATTTCGTCGACGAATCGTTGAATTCATAAGTGAGAATTGCGAGTTATTTGTCTCAGGTAGACAACTAGCGGAAATAATTAAAGCAGTTGAGAGAAACAAAGCATTGTCCTGTCGAATCTACAATCTGGTTAAAGAGCTAAAATCAGAAACAAACGAAGTCCTCGAAGTTTGTCGCATTCTCGGCGTCAAAGGTACAAAGAAGAACGCCGATTCTGAGAACATTCTCAGAGCAATTTCACTCGTTTCTGACGAAGACGCCGACCGCATCAGGAAATATTTCAGCGATAAGAAGCTGCGCACTATCGACGAATCTCTAGAAGCTAAGCGCGCTGCGGCGGCTCCGGAACCTCCAAAACGATCGTCAACGCGTAAGATTCGTAGAATTCAGCCGGCGCGCGGTCGCATCACGGAAGTAGATCCCAATAAACGTACTATATCGCCTGTGAAAGAAGCGCCGCCAGCGGCAGCAAAGCCTGCTACGACGACTAAAGCTGCTGCGGAGAAGCCGGCGACGAAAACGACTCCTAAGAAAGAAACCGAGAAGGCCGCTGCAGCCGACGCTCCTAAAGTATCCGAAGCCGAGAAGAAGGCGGTAAAAGCCGAGGCTGACGCTACGACCGCCGCGGCGCCGTCGGCGACTTCGCCGGCGAAAGCTTCGCCTCCTGCTAAAGACGTCGAGACCGTCGACGCCGCGAAAACAACAGTCGAAAGCAAAGTGGAGACCCCCGCGACTAGAGCTGAGTCCCCCGCGACTAAGAAGGAGACGAAAGCCGCCGCCGCCACGAAGACTACGGAACCCGCTGCTGGCGCTTCCGTTTCTCAACCTGCCGAAACAACGCATCCGGCTGAAGCGACCAAAAAATCTCCGCTTCGCAGAGCTCTTGAACGTGGACGCGGCGAAGGACAGCGTCGAAGTCGCGCGCGCGAAGATAAGGATAAGGATAAGGATAAGGATAAGGATAAAGGTAGGGGAAGCCGGACGACTCGTCGCTCGAGACGCCAGCAACCGGACACGCATTCGACGCGACCTGCCCCTGTCGCTTCCTCCTTTATCGCTCAGCTTGAATCGAAAGCGCAAGTTCTCGACGAGATGAAGCGACCCCCGAAGATTACGACGCACGAAGACGACCGTATTCGCGTCATTGGCGGGATGCCCAAACCGAAGTCGGATTCTGATTCCAGCTCGTCTCAATCTTCCTCAAAGCGTACATCGCCGAAGCCTCAACTCAATCATATCCATTTTGCGCCGATGCCAACTGAAACCTCTCGGCCCGCCGCAAAAACGGATAAGGAACCGGCAGCCCAGAAACCTGAAAAACGTCTGCCGATTGAAATTCTTCGAGGCAGCGGACGCGCACCCCTTGCCGATAAACTTCGCAGTCTTAAGAGCGGAGGTTCGTCAAGTAGGTCCGGTCGTTCCAGTCGTCGTTCATCGCAAGACGGTTTTGCCCGCGGCACAATGGACCGTTTTCAGACGGATAGCGGCCCCGCCGATTACGATCAAAGTTCTTACGGACGTGGAAAAGGCCGTAGGGAGCGCAAGGAACACGTCGGAGGACGAAGTGATTCTCGCGGCTCTCGTCGAAGACGGAACGAAGCTAGACGCTACCGGAATGAATACGAAGAATCCGTCGGTTTCCGTTACGCACAGCGCCCCGGCGGTCGAACCGGTCGTCGCTCTAAGAGATCCTCTTCCGGAAGCAGCACCGTGCCGCGTAAGACCGACGTTGTCATCGAGACTCCATGCTCCGCGAGACAGTTCGCGGAATCTACCGGCCTTCCCGTACCAGTTGTCATAAAAAAACTGCTCGAATTGGGCTATTTGGTAAATCCCAACCAATCTCTCGACAAGGAATCGCTGGAACTCCTGATCGTCGAATTCGAACTCAAGGCGACGCTCAAAGAGGACGTCTCTCTTGAAGAGCAGTATGTTGAGCCCGCGTATGACGTTGAGGATCCGCCCGAATCCCTTGTTCCTCGCGCGCCGGTTGTGACGTTCCTTGGACACGTCGACCATGGCAAGACGTCGTTGCTCGACCGTATCCTTAACCTGCATGTCGCTCAAGGTGAGAAGGGCGGCATTACGCAGCGTATCAGCGCATACCGCGTCGACACACCCGGCGGTCCTGTGACGTTTGTCGACACGCCTGGTCACGAGGCGTTTACGGCGATGCGAGCGCGCGGCGCGAACGTGACGGACATCGCCGTCCTTGTTGTCGCCGCCGACGACGGCGTTATGCCTCAGACGGAAGAAGCGATCAGTCACGCGCGAGCGGCGGAAGTTCCCATCATTGTTGCGCTCAACAAGATGGATCTTCCAGGCGCGAATCGCGACAGGGTCATTCAGCAGCTTGCCAACAACGACCTCATGCCTAGCGAGTGGGGCGGCGACGTTGAAATTGTCGAAACAAGCGCCTTGACCGGCGATGGCGTCGAGGATCTCCTCGAAATGCTCCTCACTGTGGCGGAACTCCATGAGCTTAAAGCTAATCCGGAACGCTTGGCGACGGGAGTCGTCCTTGAGTCGACGCTGAGATCAGGCGAAGGCGCCGTCTGCACCGCGCTGGTGCAGAAAGGCACGCTTGAAACTGGCGACGTCGTCCTGTGCGGTCCGTCTTATGGACGCGTTCGTTCAATGACCGACACGCTTGATAGCAGCAAACGCATGAACTCAGCAGGACCGAGCGTCCCTGTCTCTATAACAGGTTTGGACGTCGCGCCCGAAGCTGGCAGTCGTTTCGTTGTCCTTGAGGACGTCGCGATTGCGCGACAGATTGCCGAAGAACGTGCGGACCGCGCTCATGAAATTGAGCTTGCCGGCGCTCCGTCGCACGTAACGCTTGAGAATCTTTTGAACCACCTTTCCGCTGCGAAAACGCAGCAAGTTCTCAACCTCATTGTTCGCGCCGACGTTCGCGGTTCGATCGAAGCGATTCGTAAAGAGCTCGGAAAGTTTGATCATCCTGAAGTCAAAGTTAAGATTCTTCAGGCGTCGGTCGGCGGCGTAACGGAGGCTGACGTTCATCTTGCGGACGCATCCGACGCGCTTATTGTCGCGTTTAACGTCGTTCCTGATGAAAAGGCGCGCGCGCTTGCCGAAACCAAGGGTATTCAGATACGTCGTTACGATATTATCTATAAACTCACCGACGATATCCATGACGCGCTTGAAGGTATGCTTAAACCGATCGAGCAGATCAAAGAACTTGGTCGCGCTCTTGTTCAGCGCGCCTTTAACATTAGCCGCGTTGGTGTCGTTGCCGGTTGCCGCGTCCTTTATGGAACAATCGAGCGCGATTGCCAGATTCGAGTCATTCGCGATAGTCGTATTATTGGCGAGTACAAGCTCGACACACTCCGCCGCGAAAAGGACGACGCCAAGGAAGTCCACGAAGGTTATGAGTGCGGCATAAAGCTTAAGAACTTTAACGATGTGAAGGAAGGCGACGTTCTCGAAGCATATAAGATCGAAGAAATCGCTCAGTCTTTCGATTGAGCGCGCTTCGTTCGCGAATAGACGTCGTTCTCCACTCTTTACCTGACGGACGCTTCTTTACAACGTCAGATTTATGGATAAAATTCAGCGCGCGGTGCGTTAAGCGCGCCTTATGTTCTGCACGGAGGAGCTGAATGGTTTCCAGACGAACGCTAAAAGTCGCCGAGGCAGTGCGCGAAGTTGTCGCCATGTCTATTTTGACCGACCTTAAAGATCCACGCGTCGAGGGCGCGACGATCACAAGGGTCGAGGTATCTGGCGATTTACGACAGGCGAAGGTATATTTTTCGGTCCTTGGCGGCGAGTCTAAGGAACGCAACGTTCTTCGCGGCCTCCAGAGCTCGGCGGGATATTTGCAGCAGAAAGTTGCGAAACGCGTCGAGATGCGCTATACGCCTACGCTGCTTTTCTTCGTCGACGAGGGCATTAAGAACCTGATTGAGGTTTCACGTGTTCTTGCGGAGGAGAAAGCGCGTCGCGAAGAATTGGAAGCTGCTCGCGGCGAAGGAGTTCTTGATTCTGCGGAAAATGAGAATGAAGAGAGTTAATTGATTCGATGAACGACGACGCGCCGATCTGACTTTCTGCGCGCCGTCTCCTTGCTCGTGCGGTCCGGCCTTTTTTAACTCGTTATCCAGGTGGTAGATTATGGCTTCCCGTTCAAAAGATGATTCGCAGAAAGACGACGTCAAAAAAACCTCTACGCGAGAGTCTTCGACCGCTAAGAAAAGCGTGAAGAAGACTAAAGCGTCCGCTTCGAAAGAGAAGGCTGCCAGCGAATCAAAATCTTCGACTAGCAAAAAGACTTCTAAATCTAAGTCTCAGTCCAAAACCTCTTCAAAAACTCCCTCTAAAAAAACTGCCGGGGGTATAAAAGGACTCTATGAGGCCCTTGTTGCTCGTTATCCGGAGACCGAACATCTGGCTCTGAAATCAAACGAGTCTATTCTTGAGCATCTCGCCTTCGCTATCTTTTTGGAAGTTGGGACCGTCAAGCAGGCAAAGACCGCGTTTCTAGAGATCAGAAACAACTTTGTCGACTGGAACGAAGTCCGCGTTGCGCGAGCGAACGAGATCGCGAGCGTAGTTGGCGACCGACCAGAATCGCATGTAGCTGGCGAACGTCTCCGTGGATTTCTGCAGTGTCTCTTTGACAAGACCTATGACTTTAATCTCGAAGAACTCCGTCAACAGGGGGTTCAGGAGACCGTCGATTTTATTTCAAGCATTCCCTACGCGACGCGCTTTGCGATCGATTGTGTTAAACGCTTTGCGTTTGGGGGAACCGAGCTTCCCTTGAACGAGGGTTCCTTGCGCGCGCTGCGCCTCCTGGGAATGGTTAATGTCGTCGACGACCAGGAATGTTTGGATTTCAAGAGCGCCAAGTTCACTGCGGTCGAGGAGCTCAAACTCTTTGTTCTCCTTCATGCGCTCGGACTTGAATTAATGGACTCTGAGTCCGAGACGGAAGCGCTAGAATTTCTAAAGACCTTTGATCCGAAGGTCGAGACTCGCAGCGACGAGCCGCTCGTTGAATCGTCGCTTACCGATCCCTTGGAGATTACTCGACTTCTTATTAAAAAACACATGGAGGAAACCTACGGCAAACCCACTGATAATAAACGGAAAGCCGCGGTCTCCAGCGCTCAGCAAGCAAAAAAGAAGGAAGAAGTCGAAGACGATTCTGACGACGACGATGGTGATGAAGACAATGACGACGACTCTCAGGGCGTAGTCGAGACGAAACTCGTCAACGGCGAGACGCGATATTTTGACGAGTCGAGCGCCAAAGCGCGCGATAAACGCGCACAGAAGGATTCGTCTTTTTTCAGGTCTTCATCTGACGAATCGAAACTCTTTGTTTCCGTTCCATTCCCTCCGGAATCTGAGAAGAAGTCGGATGGCAAAACGAAGAAGAGCGCAGGAACGAAAGCTTCGCAAAAAACTGAAAAAAAAGCTGCTAAAGACAAAGGCGAAAAGGCTCCGACCGCTTCAAAGACCGCGCGATCAAGCGCGACGAAGAAGTCCTCAAAAACGACCGCCGCGCAATCTGCGTCGAAACGCGCTTCTCAGAATCTGCCTGAGAAGCCTTCGGGTACAAAGCGTCGTCCTAGCGCGCGCGCGGCTGCTAAGGGTGGAGCGAGCGCGGACAAGTCTGCTGACTCCAAGTCGTCAAAATCTGACGTTGGTAAAGGCGACAACGCTCCCAAAAAGAGCGCAAAGTCAAAGGACGACGCGGCAAAAGACGCTTCGAAACTTAAAGAAATTCAACAGAAAAAACCGCGTTAAACGAACTTTTCTTGCGACTTATGTCGGTTGCAAGCGTTTGGTTCGTCGTGGGTTCCAATGGGCGAAACTACGGTTCGAGTCCGACCTTGCGGCCGACTGCGTCGACTGTCGCGCATGTGGAATCTCTTAGCGCAGTGAGACAACGGGCGTCAAAATCTCGTCGCTATTTCGTGGCGACGGTCTGCTGAACGTGACGATTTAGAGCGTTTGCAGTTTAATACGCCGGACTTTCCTCTAGAGCAGGAACGGTAAAATGCGTTCGCGGACAGGAATGGAGACGCCTGACATTTATCATATTGTCGAGGAGTATAAATGGCTGGTCATTCCCATTGGGCAGGTATAAAACACAAAAAGGCTTTAGTTGACGCGAAACGCGGCAAGTTGTGGAGCAAGCTCTCCAAAGCGATTATCGTTGCGGCCAAGGAGGGCGGCGGCAACCCCGACGACAACATTAGGCTGCGCGCAGCGATTGACGAAGCGCGAGCTGTCAGTCTTCCGAAAGACAACATTATTCGCGCTATCAAGCGCGGCATAGGCGAACTTGATCCAGTTGAGCTCGAAGCCGTGCTCTATGAAGGTTATGGCCCTGAAGGCGCCGCGGTCATGGCAGAGGGGCTGACAGACAACCGCAACCGTACTGCGCCCGAAATCCGCAAGATTTTTGAGATCTGCGGCGGTAATATGGGGCAGTCAGGTTGCGTCGCATGGAACTTTGACAGAAAGGGAGTTATCGAGGTTGCCTCTGACGCCAAGAGTGAAGAAGAAATGATGGAACTTACCATCGAGTCGGGCGCCGACGACGTCGAGCTTGACGAAGACGTATATCGTCTCTTCACGGCCCCAGAAACTTTCGATTCCGTTCTGCAGTTCCTGAACAAGGCCGGCGTTAAGGTTCAGCATTCCGTGATTGAATATATCCCTCGCAATAAAATCACGATTACTGACCCTGACGTTGCGCGCAAAGCGTATAAGCTTGCGAACACCTTGGACGAGCACGATGATATTCAGGCTGTCGCCACCAACTTCGAGATTCCCGATGAGCTTCTGGAGCAGCTTGAAGAAGAGGAGGGGTGAACGTTACTGCGTCCGCTGATCTGAATTTTAGCGGAAAGCGCGTTTGTTTCCGATAATCATCTGTCGATTGTGCGATTGCGCGACGCGGGACTTTTCCCACTCGCGCAGTTGCGCCCATGTTTTTGCCAGGGTTTGCATTAATGAACCGGCTCTTCGCGAACAGACCCGTTCAATACGCGCCCTTGGTTCCTTTCTTTACCGCAGCTCTCTGCGGTATCCTTGCCAACGCATGGTTTACGCCGGGCGAAGCCTTCTGGCGGACTTTTCTTTTAACGTCAGTCTTTGCCTTAATTTTGACAAAGACGCTTTTGTTTCTCTTTAAGCGCGTAAGAATCGTGCGAAAAATGCGTCTTGCTGTGGCAACGAAGCTCCTGCCTCTTGAGCAATGGTTAGCGTATTCATTCATTTCTGGCAGCGTTTGGATATGGCTTGCGGCGACCGCGCTCGCGGGACTTCGTCATGAATATTACTATAACCACTTTCCCAACGACGAGATAGGTCTCCATATACCGGAAGGAGGCGTTTCTTCCTGCGTTGAACTCCGCGTTGTTAAAACGCCGATTTTTTTCGAATACGACGATAATAAAAGGTCCGTCTTCGGAGACGATTCCGCGACGCTCTTTACGGGCCAGGTTCTTCGCGCGAAAAACGCTGGGGTTTGGGAAGACTTTTCTGGAAAAGTCGCCGTTTCTGTTAACGGTCCTGCGCTGGACTTGCGCATTGGAGATATTGTCCGCGCATCAGGTCGTCTTTCGCTTCCTGCGCGCCAGAGCAATCCTGACGACAGAGACAAGACTTTATATTATCGAGCTCAGCGTATCCTGACTGTTTTCCGTGTAAATTCCACCGAGAATATTGAAAAGATCGGTACAGAAATGAGCTCCTGGCGGTTGCGAATTCTTCAAACTCTTGAAAAGACACGTCTTGCAGCGGCGGGGGTCGTCCGCGAACATCTTTCTGAACGCAACGCCGCAGTCGCTGCCGGCATGACGTTAGGATTTCGAAATGACGTCGACAACGTCACGAACGAAAAATTTCGACGCACTGGCACGGTTCACCTACTTGCTATCTCGGGTTTGCACGTCATGCTTGTGATCGGCGCAATCGCCTTGATTCTACGTATACTAGGCGTGTCTTACGAGGGCGTCTGTTTGGTCACGATTGTCTTCGTCTTCATTTACCTCGGACTGACAGACATGCGTCCGCCTGTTATCCGCGCGTCGGTTCTGATAACCACGATGAGTCTCGGCGCGTTAATCTATCGACAGGGTTTTCTGCTCAACTCGCTTGCCTGCGCCGCGCTCATACTTCTCGCGATGAATCCCTGCGAGCTTTTCCAACCTGGCGCGCAACTCTCATTCCTTGCAACGGGAACATTTTTATGGTCTGACCCGCTCAGAAGATCGCTCGCAAGCGAACGCCGGCGCGAAGAGCGTCAGAAACGCCACATGAAGAGCGGTTCGCCCAAGAGTCGCACGTTCTGGGGACTTACGATCCTTCCATTGTGGCGACGTTTTTCCCATTATTCATGGTCTAAAGTCTGCGCTGTGACGGCGACGGGCGCGTTGATCTGGGCGGTTGGAGCGCCGTTGATACTTTCGATCTCCAATATGTTCACGCCGATAGCCATCGTCGCTAACCCTTTGGTTTGGCTCCCTGCGACGTTTTCGCTTCTTTTGAGTTTTGGGCTCGAATTTGTCGGTCTGCTTGCGAACTTGGACGTTCTACCGACCTTGTTCAACGCACTCCTGGCCGCGATGGCTTACGCAACGGACAAAAGCTTTGACTTCTTCCTTTGGATTCTTGACATGTTGTCGTCGACGAAGGCAGGGGTATTTTATCTGCCGTCTCCTTCGACGCTAGCGTTGTGGTCTTTTTATGGACCGCTCGTTTTTTTAACGCTCTTTCCTCATTTCCAACCCAAACGTCGATACGTTCTGGCGTTCGTATTAGTCTGGGTCGTCGCCGTTTCGAGCGTCTGGGGACTAGGCGTACAGAGCCGTCGATCCAAGGATTTCCTTGACGTCGACGTGTTTTCCGTTGGGCACGGTTGCGCTGTATTGGGGCGTTTTTCCGATGGGCGAACCTTTCTCTACGATTGCGGGAGCCTTGAAAACTCTCAACGAGCCGCTGAAATTGTCGCAAAAAACCTCTGGAATTCTGGAAAGACGTCGATTGATCTTGTCGTCTTGTCGCATGCAGACTTCGATCACTACGGCGGCATAGAAACGCTTGCTGAATTCATTAATATCAAGTCTGTTTGCGTTTCGCCCGTGATGTTTAAAAAGAAAACTGAGGCGCTCGCGTCGTTGCGTGAAGAACTTGACGGCCGCGGAGTCGCAATCGTCGAAGCGTCGGGGGGCGACGCCCTTGACGAACTCGGATTCGCAGAATTGACGTTCCTGCATCCCACTCGAGATGAAAATAGCGAGACGTCCCCTGAATCGAATAGCAACAGCGTCGTTCTCGCGGTCGAGTTCTGCGATCGGATCATTCTGCTAACGGGCGACCTCGATAACTCAGACGCGGCCTTCCTGGAAACGCCTCCGCTGAAATGCGATTTCGTACTCGCGCCGCATCATGGCGGTCATTCTGCGAGCGCCGACAGGCTCTACGAGTGGTCCGATCCCACGTATGTTGGCGTCAGCGGCGGCAGTTTTTTACGCAATTACGCGACGGAAGACGCGTTAAGAGAGCAAGGACGTCTTGTGGCGCATACCTTTGACGACGGCGATATCCAGATTCGCGTCGAGCGGGATCCCGCCCGTCCGGAAGGGCAAGGATTCTTCTATGTTTCCACCTTCAAAACGAAACGTTCCTCGCTCGACGGCGCCTTCTGAGTTTACTTCAGCCGAAAGAGTCCTTTTATAGCTTCGACGAGACTCGGTGACGATTCGTTTTCAGATGCGTTACGCAACGATACTGTCGGAGAATGAAGAAGCTTGTTAACGAGTCGAGCGAACGCATAGCGAATTTCGTCTTCCGTATGCTGATCGCAGTTTAATTTTCTGAGAAGGCGTTCGAGCTCAGCGTCTTTAATCTCATTCCAACCATTGCGTAGTTGACAGATTGCGTCGATCGATTTTCGCGCGCGTATACCGGTGAAAAACTTTGCCGTTTCATCGTCGATGATTTTAAGCGCTTTAGGAATTTCTTTGTCGCGAAGTTCCTTGTTATGCGCGCAGGCAGACTTAAGGTCGTCGATAGAGTACAGATAGACGTTAGGGCGCTTGCCGATCTGAGGATCGACATTACGCGGCACCGCCAGGTCGAGGATGAAGAGAGATTTCCCTGCGTTTCGCGCGCTTTCAATCTGAAGATAATCTTCGTAAGTTACAATCGGCTCAGAGGCGCCCGTAGCGACGATCACAAGGTCGGCGGACGTCATGGCGTGGAAGCGATCATTCCAGTCGATAACCGATCCATGCCAGCGAGCGGCGAGGCGTTCTGCTTTCTCATGACTGCGATTTGCGACAACGACGGACTGAACGCCGTAATCGGATAAGTACTTAAGGGTCTCTTCCGCCATTTCGCCCGCGCCTAGAACGAGCGTTTTTTTATCGTTGAGCCGTTCAAATATATTGAGCGCAAAGTCAACGACCGCAACGCTTGGAACGCTGACGCGACGGCGAAATACTTCCGTCTCAACCGACACGCGTTTAGCAGTTTTAAACGCCGTCTGGAACGCTTCGTTGAGAATTGGCCCAGTCGAGTTCATTGAGGTCGCCAGTTGATAAGCGCGTTTGACCTGCGAAAGGATCTGCGGTTCGCCGAGCACCATGCTGTCGAGACTGGAAGCGACAGAAAACAATCGCTTGACAGCGGCACGTTCTTCAAAGGACTGAAAGTTGTCCCTAAAGCGTTCATAGCTGATCGCGTCAGAATCGTCGTATCGTCGGGGCGGGACCAGAAATGGAAAGACCTTAGCGTAATCAGGTAGAACGCTATGGTCGGACGCAAAGTATAGTTCCGTGCGATTGCACGTAGAGAGAAGCGCCGCTTCGACATTCGGGAAGCGTTCGCGCCACCGGCGTAACATTTCGCCGGCGCCCGTTATATCGAAGGAAAACATTTCGCGAACGTCTATCGGCGCGCTGCGACTGTTGAGACCGATAACCCGAATCGGCATTCAAACTTCTCCTTACGTTTAAACGGCCTGCGTCGCGTTTCTCAAGCCACGACGCTCCATGACGATTCCAACTTCAATCCTTGACGTGGTTATTTAGAAGGCAAGTCTTCGGCATGCATCTCGTCGCTTTCCTGAATCTCGTAAGAATCAGAAGAATAGTCGGTGAGAGATCGCCAGTGACTGCCGGGCCCGAAGGCTGCAAAAAAGAGGAAGACAGCCATCGCGGCGCACACGACGAGGTTATGCCAGGCGTTTATCGCGCATACGTCGCGCGCGCGTGCGCGCCTCTTGGGAAAACGAGCCAGAAGCGCGACGACAAACAGAATTGACGTGCCAACGGCGGCAAAATCTGCATGAGATTGCGCGCCTGAAAAAACCTTTAAATAGAATCCGCTCGCGACCCCGATCCCGAGCGTCACAACCGAAGTGTTGGCGGCAAACCGGCATCCTCGGCTCAACCATTCGAGGGAGGGAAGCGATAGCAGACTTTCAGCAATGTGCTTTCTTAAACGCGCATGCTGCCAAAAATACATGCCGCCGCACACGGCGCCGACGAACGCAATGAGAGTCGTCAAGAGGAGCGACACCCCATGAGTCGCACGCACCCAAAGACAGGTCGCCGACGGCGTGAACGCAACGTTGCCCGCGCGTAGCGAAACGCCAGTGAGGATCAGCGCCAGCGGCAGCAGGAACAAGCTGAACTGGGTCTTGCTGACGATCGCGAGATAAATTTCGACGAGAACGACAGTAAACGCGAGGACAGAGAACCATCCGCCGGCGCTTGCAAAAAAATGATCGTTCTGAAGCAGATCGTTGTAATACAGAAAGGCCGCGTGAGCCACGACGCCGGCAAGGGTCGTGACAAACGCGACTCCTGAAAGGATCTTTGCTTTCCGGACAAAGCGTAGTCTGGCAATTTCAAGTATCAGCGCGATGAGGTAACACGCTGAAAAACAGACGACGCTAACGCCTTCCAACATTTGCTTTCTCGTTATGCAGACCTAAGCGATTTTAAGACGCGCGACTTCTTGCGGCTGCGCGAGGTCGAAGCGACGGAATGGTGAAATAAATCGCTTGTCTCACTCGTCGAGCTTTTCAACTCGGAAGTAGCGGAACCTTGCCCATGGTCCGGTTGCGCCTCCGACCGTCGCGCCGTCAAGCGGAGCGCCCCAGCATTGGAGACTGATGCGATCGTTGGGCGTGCAATCGATTCGCCCTTCGTAGACTCGCCGGAATTCGGTGTCGTTAAGGCTACAGAATTCTGTAACAATATTCCGACCGGTCACCGTCAATCGCAGACGACCGCCGGCCGTTTCGACCGGGACCTTGCCGGGGAACACGTACATTTTACCGTCAACGTTAGCAAAGACAAGCTTGAAAAGAACCTTGCGGTTTTGGATCCAGAAGACGCCGCACTGCTGGTTAGGCGCAGGTTTCTCAAGGAAGTAACATTCGGTCTCAATTCGATAGGAACCGCAGGCGCAACCATTTCGCCAGCGGAAGAAATTCAAGGGGCGGACCAGCGCGTTGCGAGCTTCGTCATACGCGAATGGTTCCGTGAGAATTTCCAACGAATCGTTGACAAACCGCCGGGAAGGCGCATTGCCACGAACCCATTCCCAGCCGGGCATAAGCCTCCCTTCAAAGCGGTCCTCGAAGAGGACCTCCTGTCCAAAGACCGATTGAGCGCCTACTGATAAAAACGGCGCCCACACCGAAAAAACCAGACTCATCAGCACTAAGGAACGTAACATCTCAACGACCGCCGTATTAAGCGAGCATAAAGGTCTATAAGCATCCGTAGCAAAAGCCAGCGCTTGGCACATACCAGGGGCCTCGGAGGGGAAGGCGACGAGGTAACTTAAGACCTCAACGCATTCTCCCCTATTATATTATCTTTCCTTTTTTTGTCAGCAGTTATGAAGCTTAGTTTAGGTAATTTACGTAAAAATGTGTATTTTGACTCCGGGGAGTGTTCATTTTGACGATTTTGCCGTTTTTTTACAAGAGCGAATATAGCGAAACATTCCTAAACCTAACATTGCGAGGATAGGAAGAAAGACTTCGACGGGCGCTCGCATCCTCATATTTGTCCAAAAGAATAGATGGGGAATCTGAACAGAGATTATGAGTATGAAGCCCCAGAGGAGCGGGGATTCAAAGAAGCTGCTAGTCTTCGAAGCATCGTCCTCGGTCTTTCGACGTCGGCCGCACAGCGCCAGGCACCCAAGAAGCGCGAAGCCAAACTCGTGGAGATAGAATATGGCGACTGCGTGCCGGCCGCGGTCATATAATTTTTCAGTGGAGACGCCTGCGATCGATTTTTTAACGCGCCCTTGAGATTCGACGTCTGGTCTGACGTCGTTGGGGAGGAAGCGCCAGAATTCTCCGACTCTGACAGCGCAGGAGTAGAGGAACGTCTCCTTGTTCGAACGGATGGTTTCAATCGCCTCCTTGCGATACCAATCGTTCTTAAAGAGTTCTTCTTCTTTTGAGCCCCTACGAACGTCGGTTTGCGCAACCGCTTCGTTGTAATCCCTACCGCTTCTCGAATGGAATTCCTCGGGGTCCCACAGGCTGAAGGGAGGAGACGTCTGGTAGAATTGGTACAGCTCGGGATTGTTCGCAAGATAGAGGGTATAGCCGCCGTGAGTGGTTGCTAGAATCGGTTTCCCGAATTCTTTGTTGTTCCTTATTCCCCACGGGCCAACAACCAGCGCGCACCCGACGAGGAAGCAAAGGAGCCTGAAAAATCCGCCGTAAAGAGTAGAGGCGTCTCCGCCGCGCGGTTGAGCGAGCGATTTTCGTTCACGAACTCTTTTGGCAAACGCGGCGATTTCAATCATGAAAAGGTTGACGAAGGCGAGCCCCATGAAGAGATAAAACGCGGGCCGACAGAGCGCCGCGAGTCCATAGAGCGCGCCGACAAGCGTGTATCGAATAAACGAACTTCTGCTGGTTCGTTTACCGACGCATACTACAGTTGAGATTAATAGGAGCGCGGCAAAGAACGCGGCGAAAGTTTCCGTCATGACGAGTCGAGACTGGTGGAGTAGAATCGGATCGATCACGACGAGAAGTCCAGCAAAGAACGCAAGGCCAGGCGAGAGTCCAACGCGTCTTGCGTAGAGCCAGACAAAGAGCGCCGTCGCAACGCCTAAAATCCAATGCAACAGCGCGATCGACGCATTGCGCGAGAGCGCGACGTTATCGTTGAAAAAATCAGCGATCCGGTTGGCGCTTTCAGAGCGTCTTGGACCAAATTGTTGTTCGTTTATCCCTGTGCGTCCGATTGTCGGACGTTCCGAACGCTCACGGAGCGAGACAAGTCCTTTGAGCGTCGCTGGATAGAGAGGGGGACGAAACGCCGTCGCCGTGTTGCGTTCGCCGAAAACGCCGTAGGAATACCAGTTTTCAGCCAGCTTCAAATAGGCGTCCGGATCGGCGTTAAAGGAATCTAGAGAGGCGAAAAGCACGACGCCTCGAACCAACATGGCCATCAAGAAGAGCAAAAAGAGGGGGTTAGAGAAAGAGTTTTCTTTTTTACCTTCAGGAGAACGTGACATTTATTTTGCGTCCTTATTGGTTCAAGGCTGGCTGAAATAAGCGGAGGTCGAAATTATTTGTTGAAGATCGAGTCGGCGAAGTTTAAATACTGTTCCCAATCGTAGTCGGTAACGTCGTGTTTTCCAGTTCGTAGGTGGTAGCGAATCGTCGCTCCGACCGGAGTATCGGGGCCAGGTTGCTCCGTAACGTCACCGAAACCGTCGGTTCCGAGGAGGCGGTAGACGGGATCGGCATAGAACGCGGCCAGGAATTCGCCTTTGGGGTCGGCCGGAAGGTCCTCGGTCGCGCTCGCAATGTAGACAGGCCTCGGAGCGATGAGCGCGATAAGCTCGTGTTCGTCGATCGGCAGCTCGTTGACCTTATCGTTGTACTCATGGAACTTTTTGGTAAACCAGTGCGGACGAACGTAGTTGAGGAGGTCGATGCACTCTCCGAATTGACGACGCGAAAGCGCGGAGCCACCGCATCCAGAATTGTTAGAGATCACGGCGGCGAAACGCTCGTCGTTAGCGCCGCACCACAACGCCGTCTTACCGAGTCGAGAATGACCGGCGATAATCGCCTTTGTCGCGTCGATTTCAGGGACGGTTTCGAGCATATCCAGGACGCGCGAGAGTCCCCACGCCCAAGCGCCGATCGTCGCGGGGTAGTCGTCGGCGTTCGGATCAAAGTTCGTAAAGAGCGGATGAACCCCTTGCCTGAAGATAGTAAGGAACGGGTCGACGTCATGCGTGACGTCGCGATACGCGTCCGGTTCGATCTCTTCGTAACAGACAGTCGCGACAGCGTAACCTCGACTTATGATCATATCGAAGGGCCAACGCGACTTGACGAAACCGCGCGTTTCTTCCGGGGTCTTATCCGGAAGATGCGTACTGTTCTCAATGCGGTATGCGCTGACGCCAGGATCGTCGGTTGTTGTTTGGACGCCGTAGAAATTCGGCATGACAAAGACAGGCGCTTTTCCCTCCCGTTCGTTTGGAACGTAGAGGAGAACGGTCGCCTGCGGTTCATCATTGGGGGAATCAAAAAAGATTTTGATCTCTTTCCTGGTAGCTTTGCCGTCGAGCGCGTCTGGTACGGAAATGATTTCTTCGAACCTGACGTTCGACAGGTTGGCTTCGGGAAATTGCCCGAACATATGCTCTTTAAAGAGTTTGAGAATTTCAGGACGACGAATTTCACGCCACTCTTCGGGGGTTTCAATCTTGGCGCCGTCTTCTGCGATAAGAGGATCGGGCAATTCAAACTGCGGAACAAGAGCCTCGTCATAATTAGGTTCCGCAGGCTCCGTTGAAGCGCTGAGAGAAAGAAGGGCGGCGAAGAGGAGTAAGCAAACAGTTCCGTATAAGGGTATAAATGTCGTCATGACACGCATGTAAAATCGTTAATAAGAGGCGCGGTGAAAGACGCCGCGCCACTCGTCTGAGGAGTCGCGTTCAATCGCGACGCCTTGAACCAACATGGCGCTCGCGAAAAGCCTGGAACAGGCGTCTTCTTATTACTTTTAGCAACGCAACAATTTATTTTGCGGCCTTGTTGGTTCAAGGCTTGCTGAATAGAACGGAGGTGGAGTTACTTGCTGAAGATCGCGTCGGCGAAGTTCAAATACTGCTCCCAGTCGTAATCGGAAACGTCGTGTTTGCCCGTTCGGACGTGGTAGCGAATTGTTGCGCCTACGGGAGTATCGGGCTCAGGTTGCTCCGTGACGTCGCCGATACCGTCTGTTCCGAGGAGGCGGTAGACGGGGTCGGCATAGAGCCCTGAAAGAAATTCGCCCTTAGGGTCGGCCCAGAGGTCCTCGGTTGCACTAGCAATATAGACGGGCCGCGGTGCGATGAGCGCGATGAGCTCGTGCTGGTCGATCGGCAGCTCGTTGACCTTGTCGCCATATTCGTGAAACTTTTTGGTGAACCAGTGCGGGAAGGAGGAGTTGATCCTGTCGACGCGTTCTCCAAATTGACGACGCGACAGCGCGGCGCCACCGCAACCTGAATCGTTGGAGATCACGGCGGCGAAACGTTCATCATTGGCGCCGCACCACAACGACGTCTTACCGAGTCGAGAATGACCGGCGATAATCGCTTTCGACGTATCGATTTCAGGGACGGTTTCGAGCATATCCAGGACGCGCGAGATTCCCCACGCCCAGGCGCCGATTGTCGCGGGATAGTCGTCGGCGTTCGGATCAAAGTTCGTAAAGAGCGGATGAACGCCCTCCTTGAAATCGCGATGCGCGTCAGGCTCGATCTCTTCGTAAAAGACGGTCGCGATAGCGTAACCGCGACTGACGATCATCTCGAAGGGCCAACGCGACTTAGCGCGACCGCGCAATTCTTCCGGATCGATACTCTGATTACGAGCTTTGTTCTCAACCAGGTAGGCGCTGACTCCAGGATCGTCGGTCGTTGTTTGAATGCCCTGGAAGTTTGGCATGACAAAGACAGGCGCTTTTCCCTCGCGTTCGTTTGGAATATAGAGAAGAACGGTCGCCTGCGGCAACTCGTTGGGGGAATCGAAGAAGATCTTGATTTCTTTTCTAGTCGCTTTCCCGTCGAGCGCGTCCGGAACGGAAATGGTTTCTTCAAACTTGACTTTCGTCAGGTCGGCTTCGGGAAATTGGCCGAACATATGCTCTTTAAAGAGTTTCAGAATTTCAGGACGACGAATTTCACGCCACTGTTCGGGCGTTTCAATTTTGGTTCCGTCTTCAGCGACGAGAGGGTCCGGTAATTCAAACTGTGGAACGAGGGCTTCGTCGTAATTGGGCTCCGCAATTTCTTGAGCAGACGGCGTCGAGGCGTTGAAAAAAAGAATCGCAATTAAGAGAAGCGAACAAAGGGAGGTGAGTATGGGTTTAAGCGTCATGATCATTATTCCTGTACAAACGTAAACCAGGGCGCCTTGGAAGACGAGCCGAAGGGCGACGGTCCAAGGCGCCAAAGAAATCAAACTTTCTGGAGGTAATTCCAGACAGGAACGAGTTTTCGGAATGTTTCCGAAAGCTCGTTCTCTGCCTTGAACCAACATGGCGCTCAGGAAGAGCAACAAGAAAGGCCCGGGGGATGAGGACCTCTTATTACTTTCAGAAACGCCAGGATTTTTTTCATGTCCTTATTAGTTCAAGGGTTACAGAAATGGGACGGAGGTCGAATTATTTATTGAAGACCGCGTCGGCGAAGTTCAAATATTGCTCCCAATCGTAGTCGGTAACGTCGTGTTTACCCGTTCGAACGTGGTAGCGAATCGTTGCGCCGACGGGGGTATCGGGCTCAGGTTGTTCCGTGACGTCTCCGATACCGTCGGTTCCGAGGAGTCGATAGACGGGATCAGCGTGGAGCGCGGCCAGGAATTCGCCTTTGGGGTCGGCGCCGAGATCCTCAGTCGCGCTCGCGACGTAGACAGGACGCGGTGCGATGAGCGCGATGAGCTCGTGCTGATCGATCGGCAGCTCGTCAACCTTGTCGTTATATTCATGAAACTTCTGCGTCAACCAGTGGAGTCGGGCATAGTTGGTGACGTCGATGCGTTCTCCGAATTGACGACGTGAAAGCGCGGCGCCGCAGCTCCCTGAGTTATTAGAGATCACGGCGGCGAAACGTTCATCGTTAGCGCCGCACCACAACGCCGTCTTGCCGAGTCGAGAGTGACCGGCGATAATCGCTTTTGTCGTATCGATTTCAGGGACGGTTTCGAGCATATCCAGGACGCGCGAGATTCCCCACGCCCAGGCGCCGATTGTCGCGGGATAGTCGTCGGCGTTCGGATCAAAGTTCGTAAAGAGCGGATGAACGCCCTGCTTGAAGATTGTAGAGAACGGGTCGACGCGCCATCCGTCAGGTTCGATCTCTTCGTAATAGACGGTCGCGATAGCGTAACCGCGACTGACGATCATCTCGAAGGGCCATCGCGATTTGGCGACGCCCCGTATTTCTTCGGGAGTCTTATCTAGATTTTGAGGGCTGTTCTCGACGCGGTACGCGCTGACTCCGGGGTCGTCGGTTGTCGTTTGAATACCTTGGAAGTTCGGCATGACAAAGACAGGCGCTTTCCCCGTGCGTTCGTTCGGAATATAAAGGAGAACGGTCGCCTGCGGCTGCTCGTTGGGGTAATCGAAGAAGATTTTGATCTCTTTTCTTGTCGCTTTGCCGTCGAGCGCATCCGGAACGGAAATGGTTTCCTCGAACTTGACTTTCGTCAGATCTGCTTCGGGAAATTGCCCGAACATATGTTCTTTAAATAGTTTGAGAATTTCAGGCCGGCGAATTTCTCGCCATTGTTCAGGAGTTTCAATTTTCGTTCCGTCTTCGGCGACAAGAGGATCCGGCAAGACGTATTGCGGGACGAGAGCTTCGTCATGGTTACGTGGCGCAGGTTCCTGTGCGGACGCCGTCGAGGCGTTGAGAAAAAGAGTCGCAGTGAAGAGAAGCGCCCCAAGGGTGGCAAATGTGGATTTAAGCGTCATCATCATCCCCCTATAAGTATTAAATTAAGGCGTCTTTGAAGGCGACGGTTCAAGCGCCAAAGAAAAGTTCAAACTTTCTTTAGGTAATTCCAGACAGGAACGAGTTTTTGTAGCGTTTCCGGAAGCTCGTTATTTTTGCGTTGGAAGACGCCGCGCCAAGCTCCCGAGGAGTCGCGCCAGATAGCGACGTCGATCGGATCGTCGCCGATCTCTTCCTCTGATAACGTAAGGGAGAGCTCGCCGACATTGAGGGATTTTACTTCAGCGGCGACGACGGCGTCAAGTTGCCCTTGAGCGTCGAAACGAATGGCGAAGACGCCATTCGCGTCGACGGAGATTTTGGCAAAATTCTTCCGATCGTTGAGCGCGATTGTTTTGTCATTGAGCAGGATCTGGTCGCCAAAATCGCTTTCGGTTGCGGCGATCCACAGGATCGTCCCGTCGATATAACGCGAGAGGGCGGTTCGTGGCGGACGGACGGAAACTTCTTCCGAAGTACTGAAGGCGCTCTCGTCTGGTAACCACGGCGTTTGCTTGACGGCGCCCAACGCTTCTGCGATTTCTATCGCAAGAGTTGCGAGACCTTCCTTTTCTTCCTGCGTTGCGGACGCTGGAACGTAGATCAACTGGGTTTTGCAGTTGGGAGCGCCGTCGCCAAGCGCTCTGAGCGCGTCCCAGGCGTCCATTTCGACTTCATTTTCTCCGTAGAGGAGGATCGCGTCGTACTTTTGGTCCCCATAAGCCAAACGGTTGTCCTTGACGCTCCAGCGCGGAGCGCCGTCGGGACCTTTCGTAAAGATTTCGTCAACGGGGATCAGGTCGGCAGGGTATCCCTTTGTCGAGATAAGATCGCACAGCTCGACGCCGATTGCGCGATATTCCGGTCGAAGAGGATTAGCGGCTCCCAGACGGCCGAAAACGACTGCGATTGGCGAATCAACCGGCGAATTGGAGACGAGATTCAACATTCGGATTTTTTCGCGAATGCGATTGACCCCAGCGTCGCCAACGATCGGGAGAATTCTCGGATCGATTTCATTCTTCGGCGAGTTTTCGTCGCGAGGATAGATTGAGTGAATATGGACGCGACCGCCGGAAGAGGCCGCGGTCCAGTGTTCTGTAACGTAGGCCGGGGTTTGTCTTGCATAAAACATATTGAGCCAGAGTGAACCGCAGCCTTTGGCGAGCGAATTACGAACGCAGAAGGGGGTGTATTCGTCCGTTTGAGCGATATCGCGCGTCGCCTTCCACCACATGATTCCGTTTTTGCGCATCTCTATAGTATTGGGCCACGGAAACCAGGTGCAGTGCACTCCGACAAAGGCGTCGGGCCCCCAGATTTCTTTGTTGAGCCTATAACTTTGATATTCGTGTTCGACAACGCGGTCGGCGCAGAGCCTCCTGAAACGGTCAACGGAGTCGACGCGCTCCTTCGCCTTGCCCGATTGGGGTTGATACGCAAGAAAGAGGTCGTCGACGAGGCTGCGACCGTCAAATCTTGCGGCGTAAGCCTGGGCCATACGGTCAGAGTACCAGAAATCGTTGAGCGCGTCGTTGCGGTCAAAGTTCGGCGGGAATCCCCATTCGTCTTTATAGCCGCCGAGCGTCGGAACGTCGCGATAAAGCTCGAAGAGGCGCTTTTCCAGTTCAAAGGTTTCGTCGGCAAAGAGATCAGGATAGGAATATCGAAACGCGGCGGCCACGGTCACGCCTGAAATACCTTCAGGGAGTTTGCTCTTGTCAAAGGAAACTTCGAGCTTATTGTGAAGGGTAGAATCGACCTCGTAGCCCGGTTTATTTTCGACGACAAACTGCTCGCGATTCCAGTTTGCGAGCGACGCGACGTCTTGAATGGAAGTCGGTTCAATCTCGCCAGCGTCGTTGACGCGGTATGCCCAAGCTTTGACCACTCGTCCGCCGCGAACGTAATAGGGTCGGGAACCGGCGTAATGATCTGTCAGGACAGGCGTTTCAAAACTAAAGACGAGCTGTTGCGCGTCTCCGGAAGTTTCCGCCTTTTGGAAAAAGAGACGTTCCTGGGCGAGTTCCGGACGCTTTTTTTCAAAATCATAGCGAGCAATTCGAAGATCAAGGTCGAGAAGCGTGGCGATTCCGTACTTCTCTTTTGCGTATTCGACCGCTTCCCTGGTAACAGCGACCGCTTTTTCGTTATTGTCGAAGAAGCTCAGATTACGCAACGTGACGCCAAGGACGTCAAACGCGTTGGTCGGAGCGATCGCATCGATTTGTTTTTTGTAGTCGTCTCCCTCGAGGGAAAAGCTCCAGAAGCATCCGAAGTCGGGGAGAACCGGACGATCGTCAATTTGTCGTGGCAGCCGACCGGGGGCGTCTGGTACGAGAGCGGCGTACTCAGCGCCTGACGCAACGACCGTTAGTGTCAAAATGATTGTCGACAAGGCAAAGAGACAAGTTTTCGGCGCGAGAGGCGCCAAAAAGGAAGCTGTAGGACCTGTTTGTACGGATTTCGACATGGCTGATCTCCCCTATGCGTCGGCGGTAAGCAGGCGAATAATGGCAGCTATCAAGAGGACGCGCTCGCGCGCCCCATTATACAAGACTCGTTGGTCGCGCGCCACTACGCTCCTTTTTTTATGAAATTTTTCAGCGACGGTTAGAAAAGAGGAAAAACCGGCCTTTACACGCGCTTGGAAATACGTCAGTATCCGAGCCGATGAAATTGGGATTGGTATTGAATTCCCAATCGTTCCTTGCTGCAAGGGTAGCGTTCGCAGTTCAACCTTCCCGCAGTTGACGCATTTTTTTGTGGTCGAACGTCTTGCGACGTTTCCAGGAGAATTAAAGTGAAACACGTCCGTCTAATCCTTTTGGCGCTTCTTTGCGCTTCACTTTGCATTGCGGTTGAATCCGCACAAGCCCAGCAGGCCGCCGCTAACGGCGCCAATGGCGCGACCGCTCAGCGCGCGCAACGCAATCTTCTCGTAGGCGTTGTCGATCTGCGAACCGTCCTCGCAAATCATCCGATTGTCGCGGATCAAATCCCCGCGCTTTCACAGAAATTGCAGATGATTTCGATTGAATTCACGAAAGCTCAGCAAGAGGCTCAGGATCAGCTCAACAAGCTTCAGCAGACCTATAAGGTCGGCAGCCCTGAGTATGACGAGCAGATGGCTTCGATCCGCAAGGAACTTAGCGACGCTCAATTCAAGGCGGAAGACGCGCAGCAGAAGATTATCATGGATCGTACGCAGCTTCTTTTCCGCGCCTACAAAGATCTCCAGTCAGCGATTCAAGAAGTCGCGAGACAGAATGGCGTTCTGATCGTTCACTCCAAAGTTACGATTCCCCCCGAAGCGAACGCGAACGTTTCGGAAGAATTCCTGACCCTTCAGGAAGCGGACCAGAATACGATTGTCTGGAATCGTCCTGAATGCGATATTACCGAACTGGTCAAGGCGCAGCTTGTCGCCGCTGTCGGGGCGCCTAAGGGCGGACCCGCGGACGCTTCTCCTCTTGGGAACCTTGGCGCGCAGGCGATGAACGCCGCTCAGACTCAACCTCAGCCTTCAGCTCAGCCTCAGCAGACGGTTGGCGCTCAGAATCGCGTTGGCGCCGCTGCGCCTCGGACCGCGACTGCGCCGTCCGTCGCTCCTCGTCGCTGACCTTTGTGGGAGACATACGAATGTTTCGCGGAATCCCTCGGGTAGCCCAAGTTGACTCAGTTCGTCGTCAGCAGACGCTCGCGCGCCGCGTCGACGTCGCAGGCTTTGGTCTGTGGACTGGAGTCGACGTTGTCTACTCCTTCCGGCCGGCGGAGGAGAATACAGGGATCCGCTTCTTTCGCGATGATCTCCCAAATTCGCCCTCTATTCCTGCGCTCGTCGAAAATCGCGTCTCTAAGCCGCGTCAGACGAGCCTGGCCGTTGGGAACGCTCAAGTCGATATGGTCGAGCACGTACTCTCGGCGTTGCGCGCCGCTCGCGTCGACAACTGCGATATTGTTGTCAACGCACCGGAAGCGCCGGGGCTCGACGGCTCTTGCGCGCCATTTTTGAGAGCGTTTTTGGACGCCGGCGTTGTCCAGCAGAGTGCGGAAAGGGCTCTTTTGAGCATTGAAGAGCCCGGTACTTATTTTGCCAACGACGGTTCGGCGAACGACGCGAGGATTGAGTTTCGACCGAGCGCATCGGGCGAAACTTTTTACGAGTACGTTCTTTTTTACGATCCGCCGCGTTCGATTCCAAATCAGAAAGCTTCGTTTAATTTTAGTCGCGATCCTGAGGACTACCTTCATGAGATCGCGCCTTGTCGAACATTTTTGACGCTAGAAGAGGCCAACGCGCTTCGCGCAAGCGGCTTCTGTCAGCGCGTAACTCCTCAAAACGCGCTCGTTTTCGCGCCAGATGGAATAGTCGACAACGAATTGCGTTTTGAAAACGAATGCGCCAGTCATAAAATTCTCGACATGGTCGGCGACTTTGCGCTCGCGCCCGTCGATTGGTTGGGAGAATTTCGCGCGTATAAAACCGGGCATCAGCAGAACGTTGAGCTTGTCGCCGCGTTGCTTGCTGCGTGCGGACAGGACGCATAAGAGACGAGCGGAACTCGGAACCGCTTTATGAAATCCCAAGGATGGAACATAGTCATGGATAAAGTTCGATTAGGCGTGATTGGAACAGGTCGTCTCGGGAGCTTTCACGCGTCGAAAGCTGCCGCCAACCCTGATGTAGAGTTCGTTGGAGTCGCCGACGTCTGCGAAGCGGCTCGTAAACGCGTCGCCACTCAACACGGCGTTCGCGATTATGGAGTCGTCTCCGACCTTTTAGCCGAGGTTGACGCGGTTGTCGTTGCTACCCCGTCGATTCTGCACGCCGAGATTGGACGCGGCGTCCTTGGCGCTGGCAAACATCTCCTTATGGAAAAGCCCGTTACAACCGACGGCAGTTCAGCGCTTGAGCTTACGCGCCTCGCAAAAGAGAAGGGCGTTGTTTTTCAGGTCGGGCACGTCGAACAGCACAATCCGGCGTGGCGCGCTGCGTGGGATCGTCTTGAGGACGTCAGAATGGGATTGACGCCCGTGATGATCGACGCAACGCGTACGAGCGGCTATACCTTCCGCTCCACGGACGTCGGCGCGACGCTCGATCTCATGATTCATGACCTTGAGCTCGTCCTTTCGCTGGTCCCTTCGCCTGTCGAACGCGTTTCCGCGTTTGGCGTCGCTCAGATGGGCGGCCATGAAGACTCGTCCTACGCGACTCTTCTTTTTGCCAACGGTTCCGTCGCGCGACTCAAGGCGTCTCGCGTCGAGCAGCGCGCGGAGCGCCGCATGACGATTCAGGCGGCGAATAAAACCGTTCAAATTGACTTTGCCACTCGTTCCGCCAGGATGATCTGCCCCAAGCAGAAGATTCTTGCGGGCGCTTATTCTCCAAGTTCTGTTACCCTTGCCGAAATGAGCGAGCGCGTTCCGACCTTTATGACGGACGAATATGAAACGATCGAGCTCGTTCATGATCCGATAGACGCGCTCGAGCTCGAGATGCAGAATTTCACGTCGTCTATTCTTCGCGGCGAACGCTCGGTCGTACCCGGCGAGCGCGCAGCGGAAGCCGTTGTGGTCGCCGAAGAAATTATTCACGATTTGGAAGCGAGAGCTTGCCGCGCCGGAACGTCGCAGACCAGAACTCTCAAGATTGCGGGTTGAGTTCTGTCGATTGATAGTTTTTTAAGAAAAAAGAAGCGGACGAAGCCAATATGGCGACGTCCGCTTCTTTAATATTGGCGAAGTCTGGTTGTTAGATCAGCTTAAATTCTTTGAGGATCGAATCGACCGCCTCGATATCTTCCGCGGAAATCGTCGCGTTGCCCCCCGCCGCGTTAGAAAGCGCCTGTTCTGGCGTTCGCGCTCCGCAGAGCGCAAACGCTTTATCGTATCTCGAAAGAATCCACGCGATCGCAAATTGACCGACCTCAAGGTCGTAATGGCGCGCGATTTCAGAGAGAGCGTCGAGCGCAAGATTAACCTTTGTTATATTTTCTTTCGAGAATTTTGGATTGCCCAATCGCAGATCTCCGCGCTTAAAGGCGCGAGTGGGATCGAGCTTGCCCGTGAGTAGGCCGTTTTCTAAGGGCGAATAGGCGAAGAAGGCGACGTCTTTCTCTTTGCAACCTTCTAGCAGTCCGTTCTCTTCGACCTTCCGATCAAGCATCGAGTATCTTTCCTGATCGACGTCGAGCGTTCCATATTGGCAATATTCGTCAAACTGCGAACGAGTCGCATTAGAGATTCCGACGGCGCGAATTTTGCCCTCTTTTCGCATTTCTTCGAGGACGCCCATAGCGTCGGCGATTGGGGTCGTTCGATCAGAGACGTGATGAATTTGCATCACGTCAATGTAATCCGTCTTGAGCCTGCGGAGGCTATCCTCGACTCCTCGGCGCAGGACGTCGGGACGCAACCAACGGTAGACGGCGTATTTTTCCAGCGTTTCCGTTCGTCCAGCGTCGTCAGAATAGCAATGCCATTCTCCCGTATTAGGCGGCAACGGCGCGTTATCCCAGAAGAGACCGCACTTCGACGCAATCACGATTGAGTCGCGTTTGCGTCCGCGAATAGCGCGTCCGACCGTTTCTTCAGAACGCCCGAACCCATAGATCGGCGCCGTGTCGATCATGTTGATTCCAGCGTCGAGCGAAGTTTGAATTGCGCGTTCGGCGAGCGAGTCGTCGCAATCGCCCCACATCCAGCCGCCCATAACCCAAGTTCCAAGCGCGACGGCGGACGCCTCAATTTCTGTCGTTCCAATTTGTCTCAATTGCATTATTCGTTCCTCTTCATAGCAGTGATTACGCGCGGCGCGTCAAATCACGTTCAAAACCACAGTCACATCGAGCGTAATTCCTAGCAGCGCGTGCTGCCACCATCCGGACCAGAGCGACTTAGTTCGTAGTACGAGATAACCCCAAAGAAGTCCTCCAGCGATGCATCCGAGCGTTTCCGAGAAAGGATGTCCGTAATGAAGCATCGTCGAAGCGATAATCTGAATCATGACGGCGGCCGGAACTGAACCGAGCGAGTCGGCAAGCCCAATCTGCATAAATCCACGGAACATGAACTCCCATGCGAAGTAGTAAAGGAAGAGATACATCGCCGCATGCAGGAGTAGCGCCTTCCACGAAACCCCTGCGAACGGGTTGTAGGGATAGACGCTGTAAAACACTTTCGACTGGGCGCTCAGCCATCCGAGAATGAGAAAGAGAGGAGCAAAGTTCAAAAATGAGTTGAGAGTTCTCTTGATGGATTTTGGGTAGAGTCCGTAATCGGCAAGGCTTTCCTTGAAAATGAATTTGACGATGAGCGCGGGAAAGACGCCCATGATAAAGAACGCTACCCAAATCTTCCGCGCATTCCACAGATAAACGCCCGTCGAAACCTTCAACGATCCGTCGAGAGGGCTGGCAAGTTTTTGATCGCCTAGCGTCAGGACGCATTTTCCAGTTTCCGGATCGGCGAGGCGTGGCGCCGCTGGAACGTATTTCCAGAGGCTAAGCGCAAAGACCGCGTAGAGCAGGATAACAGTTGTCTTGAAATTTTTCCCTCTGACAAAGGACAATAAATAGTTGCGCGACGAGCGAATAAACGTGGGATTATATATAAGAGCGTCGACGTTTTCAGAGACGCCGACGCCGCGTTGATTGGACATGACGTTTGCTTTAAAAAAGATATTCGAGATAGTTGGTGGGTAGACTTGCGGGGTTCAGTTAACCCATTTGCCGCACTTCACGCAGTTGTCTTTCTTCGTTCCAAAGCCGCAGTTAATGCAGAGCCGAGCGTCGACGTAGCCGCTAGACGTCCATTTACCGCATTTTACGCAGTACTGGTCTTTGGAACCGAATCCGCAGCTGCCGCACAAGAGCGCCTGCGAGAATCCGCTTGGCGCCCACTTCCCGCATTTTACGCAGTTTTGCGCCTTTGAGCCAAAGGAGCAAACGTTGCAAAGTCTCGCTTTATAACGCGGAGCGGCGGCGTCGGCCGTTGTTAACGCGACGAGAAGAAGTATGCAAATTGCAAAAAAATACTTTTTGAACATATCAGTTCTCCTTGTTTGACCGCTTCTTTACACGGAAATTATTCACCGTCGAAAGACTCTCGGTCTGAACCGACCCTTCCCCGACTATTATATCCCTATCGACCCCGGTTTGGGTAGACCCCATTGGGATTTTTTATGTTCCCATAGAAAA
The DNA here is from genome assembly GCA_050949645.1 of Thermoguttaceae bacterium. Lineage (GTDB taxonomy): Bacteria > Planctomycetota > Planctomycetia > Pirellulales > Thermoguttaceae > RUG369. Next base: position 1,466,017 of record JBMNGC010000001.1, on the reverse strand, counting down.
AGGGAATTTTAAGAGAGATATCCGATTATTCGGGACATGAGCTTTTTGTGACTACTTGAGTCGTACAACTTCGCGCTATGCGTACGACGCGTTACGGGGCGTCGTCTACCTCATGATAGAGCAAATCGCTAAGAGGGCGTCGTTGACAGAAGGACGAGCGCGCCTTGAGTATTGTAAAATCAGGCAGAAGTCTTGAAACGAGAGGTTATGAAGTTTAGAATGGGGCAATAGTCGGGTTGTAATCCGACTTATAACAGAATTCCAAGGCACGGTTCTTGCTACCGACGGACCTTGAACTTCTTACACCCACATCAGACGCTCGCCTTGTATCTGTCTTTTGGAAAACGGGTGAGAGCGCTGCAACGAGAGGAACGTATTATGCAAATGACAAGACGCGAAGCGCTTTGCGCAGCGCTCACGGGCGTTGCCGCAACGATGGGAGGATTCTCTATGGCGGACGAAATTAAGAAATATGAAATTCCCGAAGGCTTTAAGGGCGATATCAAACAGTCCGTGAGTAAATGGTGCTTCGGCTCGATTCCGCTCGCCGAATTCTGCGACATATGCAAGAGCATGGGTATGGCCGGCGTCGACCTGATCGATCCGAAGGACTGGGAGCTTGTGCGCGACCACGGCATGACCGTCACGATGGGCAACGTTCCAGAGGTTCAGATTCGCGTTGGAATCAACCGTAAGGAAAACCATGAGCGCGTCGTGGCGTCCTATGAGAAATACATTCCTATGGCGGCCGAGCTCGACGTTCCGAACGTCATTTCGCTTTCTGGCGACCGCAAGGGCATGGATCCTCAGGACGGACTCAAAAACTGCATTGAGGCGCTTAAGAAAGTCGCGTTGATTGCGGAAAAGCATAAGGTCAACGTTTGCATGGAGCTTCTTAACTCCAAGGATCACGACGACTACATGGCGGACTCCGTTCAGTGGGGAATCGACCTGGTGAAGGGCGTCGGTAGCGAGCGTGTCAAGCTTCTCTACGATATCTACCACATGCATCGCATGGAAGGAGACGTCATCAACAATATTCGTCGCGCGTTCGACTGCATAGGGCATTTCCACACGGCGGGTAACCCTGGTCGGAACGACCTCGACGATGATCAGGAACTCAATTATCCGCCAATCATTCGCGCTATCAAAGATCTCGGCTATCAGGGCTATATCGCGCACGAATTCTTGCCCAAGCACGGGCTCGATTCTCTTTATGAGGCGGTTAAGATTTGCGACGTCTGACGCGTTAACGTCCCTTTAGCATGACAAAACAAGCACGGCGGTTCGAGGATCTCCACGAACCGCCGTGATTGTTTATTTTTATTGTAACGCGGCGCCGTCTTCGGTTACTGATTTCTCAGAAGGAGGTCCATCGCGCGATTAGAGAAGAGAGCGTCGATTATTGCCGGCTGGCCTCCAAAGGCGAACGTGTCGCGACGGAAAACAGGAAGCTTGGGGTCGCGGAAATCGACGAAGACGACGTCGACCGTACCCGACGTGCGATTGACGGGGTAGGGGCCGACCGCGAGTAAATAATCGATCGTCTGACCGTCTCGTTCCGTATCGTAGAACTTCTGAAGAGCCGGCGAAATGGGGATATTGTCAACGTAATACGTAGAGCTGAAGGAGCTATGACGCGGGCTCCGCTTTCGCTGACCCTCCGGCGTTGTTGACGAATCGCCGAAGAACTGGATAAATTTATCGCGTTCCGATTCGCCAAAGACGCGACCGAAGCCAAGTAGATCGGAATCGAAGGACTTGGCAAGCGCGCCCTGCGTGCCCCATTCTAGAACGCCGACTTTACGACATTGCGGGCGAAGATTGTTGCCAAGGGCGGTTGCGAGCGTTACATCGTCCTCGCCGAAAATGAATTCTCCAACCTTTGAAAAAACTTCCTGTGAAATCTCTTCTATTTGACGATCGCATTCCTCTTCCGATTGCCCCTCGGCAAAGACGTGCAAGGTGATAATGCTATTCCTTGCGGTAATGCCGACGGTTGGGAAATGATCGCGGTCAATCAGACCCGGAAGTTTCGCTTCAATAACGCTTTCTCCTGCGCCGAAACAATTGATTCTCTTCGTTCGATAGACTGTGCGTTTTCCTTCCAGGATACGGTCGTTGAATCGTTCAATCGCGTAACGTCCCTCGTTGCCAAGCCACATATCGCGCACCTCGGCGGGGACCCCTGGAAACGCCAAAAAGATGAATTCGCCGTCCAATTCGGCTCCGGTTTTTAGAGAGCCATAGGAGAGCGGGATATTCGGCAATCGCGAGCGTTTTTCTTCGACGACGAACCCGGGCGCCGTGCCGTTAGGGTTATAGATAGCGCGCGAACCCTTAGGAATATATGCCTGAATCTTATTGGATTCGGGCATTTGTCGACCGCGCCTGGCCAAAAGCTCGGCGGTGTGGTCGAAGGAAGCCTGATCAAAGGCGAGGTCGACGCCAAGAGTTCGAGCAACCGCTTGACGCGTTAGATCGTCCTGAGTGGGGCCAAGTCCGCCGGTGCAGACGACGACGTCGGCGCGACGAAACGCGACCGCAAACGCTTCGACCATTGCCGTCATGTCGTCGCTGACCGTCGTGTGATAAAGGGTGCGAACGCCGATTTCCTCCAGCGATTGACTTAGAAACGGCGCGTTGGTATTGAGGATAACGCCAGTGGTAATCTCGTCTCCAATGGAGATGATTTCAGCGACGACGCGTCGTGCGCGCTTTCCCTGATGTGAATCTGTCATGATCGTTTGATATTATTTGAGTAAGGGGCGCCGGCCGAAGAGGAACAGGTCGTGCGCCTTTGTCGTGATGGACGTTAAAGAGACGCTCGCTGCGTCAGAAGCTTAACAACGTGCACGTGTTTGACCAGAAGTCTTTAGAATCAGGGGTGAACTCGAAGACGAGGGAGTTCGCGGAGCGTTTGGGAATAACAGCCCTTTTCGAGGCGTGCCGTAAAGAATGGGCGAGAGGGCGAAGGTGATATTTCTGCGACGTCTCGTCCGATTGCCCAAAGCCGGCCGCGTCTCTAGCGAGCACGTCGGTCCCCGCTAGAACGAACGTTTCAAGGCTTTTACGCGCGGTTTCCGCACGTTCCGCGTTCGTGAAGACAAACGCTCCTTTGATCGTAAGATTGTTAACGTCAATCGAGATATTGAGGTTCTGGAAATATTGATCAAAGAGGTCGAAGGTTTTTTTCAGATCGTCTGGAACGACAATCTCCTCATCGTCTTCCGCACGTCGTTCGCAGAGGTGGCGATATATCGTCTCAAGGCTCATCGTCGAGCAGAAGATTTGAACGGCGCCAAAAGCGTCGTTTTCGTAGAACCGCTTGAGTTGCGCATTCATGGAAGGGATGAATTTTCCTTGGACATTGGAAGTTGGATCTTTCGTAAACAAGTGTCCTGAAGCGCCTTCGACAGGGCTGAGTCCAAGATTAGCGCTAATAGTCATGCTCAGGGGATCTATCGGCTGGGTTTGACGCCCCGGAATGAATATGCGCACGGACGCAGGATCAAGCGTTTGCATGACAATGAAAATTTCGCGTATACCGAACGTGTCGCGATACTGTTGTCCGACTTCGACCACTTCATCCATATTATTGAGCGCTGCGCGGAATTCACGTCTGCTTGAGCTTATCCTTGTATCGGAGAAACCGCGTTCATTCAGAAAATTGACATAGACGGATTCCAGCGTGTTCGAGAGAGCGTTAGGGTCAATTTCTGTAAGATCAATGCGGACAACCAGGAACGTTTGGTTGTTGACGTAATCCTCGATGCGATCATACGCCGACTTTACGAGGGAGTCCGTGCCCTGAGCTAACCCGACGGAAGGAACTGCGACGAAGCAAGCAAGAGCGAGCAGGAACGCTGTAATTCTATGGTTCATGGGAGATTTTCGCTTGAACATGGTTTCATATGGCGCTGTCGCTGGCAATGAAGGGCTAATCAACTCGTTTAAAGGGAGAAGTGGAGGGTTCAAATTCTTCCATATCGTTGGAATCGAACTGAATACCCGATCCTCCAAAGTCTTCAAACTGCGGCTCGTTGGCGGCGTCCGAAAAGATGAAGTCGTAGGTGGCTAAAAGTCCGAACGTGACGGGGCCAAACTTCGCAACTTCCTGTTCGGCGCTGTGTTCAAATGTGAGACGACTTTCTGATTGTTTCGGAACGAACGTTTCGAAGGAGCCGGCATAGAATTCTTTCACAATCCCGAAGGTGTTGGAGAATTTTATGAAGGAAGGATTCCACGACGCGACAGTCGCGCCGGGCGTTAAACTGGCGTCAGCGACTTGCAACGGATCCTGTTCGATTTTTTTGAAGTAGAAGTTGCTGAAAGCGTCGGCGACGGCAAGAAGCGCGTTGCGAAATCGACCCGCGTTAAGAGCGCTGGTGAACTGCAACGAGTAGCCAACGCTTAACGTCGACGCGTCAAAGTATCCAGAACCGTCGACAAAAGAGGCGTCAAACGCTTCAACGAGCGCCTTGACTGCACGCGGAGAATTGGCGAAAGGATCATATTGGCGGACGCGCGCCGAGGCGGGACCGTCGGTGGATGTGGCGTGGAAAAGCGGACGAATCTTGAGACGACCGCAATACCATGCGAGGCACTTATCGGCGTTTTTCGCGATCGCCGAATTAAGAGTCTTGTTTGATTCTGGTTTGAAGTTCCTGTAATAGGCTCCAAATTCCGTGAGGGGCGCCCTTGTCGCGACCATGAAATTCTTCTGGTAAAGCGCGCAGTTCAGATGAAAACTTTCGGCGATTCGTTTGCATTCTTCCTGTTGCTTGGCCGTGATATTCCCGACGGGAGCAATGAAGCAGGCGCCGTCGCCGCGCGTTGTCTGAAGGATGTAATAGACGTCTGCGAGACCTGTCCTGACTTTAAATTCCTCAACTTTGCTTTTCAGCTCGTTCGTGAGCGCCGTTGCGGTCGCTTCGAATGCTTTTCGGCACTCCGCGGCGTCCTCTTCGGCAAATTGGAGATTCGTTAAGAGTCTTTCGAAACAGACCTTGAGCGTCTTGTTGAAGACGCCGTAATCGATTCGGTCCACGTCGAATCGAGCGACTGCAAGAGTATTGGCGTCGATAAAAGGCGCGATCGGTTCGAGTCCTTCGTACATGTCGCGTTGCTGTCTGTCGCCCCTGGTCGTCTGCGCCTCGACGCCAGTCGTCTGACACGCAAAAATGAATAGAGCGACGATCAACGCCAGAACGTATGAGCGTCGCGAGAGAATCGACAAATGCGTCATAAGATTTCCCCGTTACCTGAACTCAGTTCAAAATGCCTTAATCGACAAGCCTTCTTAACGTCCGCGAGTCTATACAGTCGCATTGTAGAACCCCGAGCCTTTGCCGTCAATCTTTTATGTTTGTTTTTAAGGTTTTTAAGCTGTTTTGTAGACATTGAGCGTCTTTGTCGCGCATATTGTCGGTTTCTCTATCGCGCTCTGGAAATAGGAGCGGCATGAACTTTCTTAGGCAAGAATAAGGAAGCGTTGCGCGACTGTGCGCATGACTGTTTATCTTAATGTTGAATCTCACTTAGGCGGCGCGTATAATTGTAACGGGCGGGGATTTTCCACCAGTTTTCTGTCGGGCTTACGGCGTTGCCGACGGCTTGAGGTTGGTTGTCCTTTGACGCCGGAAAATATAAGGACAGGTGATGAGATGAGAAACACCTCTAAATTGTTGCGTTTTGCGCGCCGAGTACTTTCTGCAACGACGTTCCTGACAATTCTTTCGCTCTTTGGTCCGTTTTCCAGATCTTTCGTTTCAGCGCAGGAGTTTGACGCGCGCCAGCCGCTTACGTTCCGAGCCGAATGGTTTACCGGCGGCGATATGCAGTTGCGCGGTCTCCCATACTCTGACAAGTATATCGCGCTTTCCCCCGGTCCCAACCCTCAAGATTCCCATGCCGATTTTGAGATTGATTTTCCGGAATCGGGGGACTACGAATTTTGGGCGTTTTACAGCGCATGCGATTCCCGACCCCTTACCCTTGAGTTTGACGGAGTCGTCGTCTCTAACGAGGTTTTAGCGGGTATCAACGGAAGTTGGCTCACGAGCGAGTCAACCTGGGAGCGTCAAGCAGACCTCGTCGGGGTGACGGCAGGGAAGCATACGATCACCATTCGCGCTTTTTCGCCCGATATTCCGCACTTCAGCGCGTTCAAACTTGTCCCGAAATTTGACATGACGTCGAACTGGAACGTCCCGAGGTCGATTGCAGAGGATAAGCTCAAGAGCGAGGAAGGGTGGAAACCAAGCGTCTGGAGCGGCGGTTGGTATGAATATATTGCCCGAGACCGCTACCTGCGACGTGAAAGCGGCGAGACCTTTAGCGATCACTTTGCCGGCGAAACGGCGCTCGCGCTTGTTCCTAAAGACTCGATCCAACTTGAAGCTTCAGCGACTCCCTTTGGCGCCGACGTGCAAAACGTCGACTTTTTCGACGAATTGACCTACGTCCCGGAAATGTTCGTCTCTACGTCGGCAGATGAAACCGAACTTGAAAATTTCGATCCGGCGGTATACATTCGTGTTACGATCGCCGCGTCTGGAGACGCCGCGGCGTCAAAGGCGCCGGCGCTTGAACTCTTTACCGCGCGGAAGTCACGGTTTGTCAAGGAGCTTGATCGCTCGGCGGACGCGATCGAGCGTTACCGTCAGGATTCCGGAGAAGACGATTATCTCTCGCAGACGCTCGCGAAGATCGACGACCTGCGCGAGCGCGGCGAGCTTGCATTCGACGCGTATAAATCTGAAAAAACCGACGAGGCCGCGCTCAAGTGCGCTGAGCTTTATCTTGTGGCGTCGCGTCTCTATGCGCGCGTCGGCTTGGCTAACCCGATTCTGGACTTTGATAAGCTGATCTTCGTCCAGCGCAACGCCTCCGATTTGGGATTGCCTCAAAATTATCAGAGTAACTGCGTCCTGAATCCGCATGGGTTTGACGACACGCTCAAGACGCTTAAGCTTCCCTTTGTCTTTTACGAGTCTGATCCCGATGAAATCGACGCGCAAATCGCCGCCGACGCTGACGTCGCCCCTGAGGCGGCAACGCTCTTCAAGCCGGACTATCCCACGTTCCTCGGCGATCTGGACTTGCATTTTGACGCCGAAAAAGCGCTCGTCTCCTCGATGGGACGCGATCGCCGTTGGAATGTTTTTGAGCTCGATCTCAACGCGGCTCAAGAGAATAAGCCGACCGACGAGACGATGAAGCCGAAGCTTCCGCTCTTCCCCGACGCCGACAGTTACGACGCCTGTTATATGCCCGACGATTCCATCATTTTTACGTCCTCGGCATGTTACATCGCCGTTCCGTGCGTTTCGGGAGAAACTCGCGTTACGAATACGTTCAAGCTTAACGCTTCCGATAACTCAATTCGTCGTCTGACCTTCGACCAGGAGCACAACTGGCAACCGACGCTCGTGCCCGACGGTCGCGTTATGTACCTGCGCTGGGAATATACCGATATTCCGCACGTGCCCGGCCGACTTCTCTTCCAGATGAACCCCGACGGCACGAACCAGCGCGCGCACTACGCGTCAAATTCGCTCTGGCCCGTCTCGATGATGTACGCGCGTCCGATTCCGGACTCAACGTCAAAGTTCTGCTGCATTGTCACGGGGCATCACGGCGTTTCCCGAATGGGCGAGCTCGTTCTCTTCGACGTTCAAAAGGGGCGCAAAGAGACTCAAGGGGCGGTCGAACGCATCTGCGGATACCCCAAGAAGGTTGAATCTCGAACCGACCCCAAATATCATTCAACTCTTTGGGGCGACAATATTGCGGACGAAAGCTGGCCGAAGTACCTTCATCCGTTCCCGCTGAGCGAGGATTATTACCTCGTCGCCGCGCAGCCGAACCGGGAAGCGCTATGGGGTCTCTATCTCGTCGACCGATTTGACAATATGTATCTTCTTGCGGAAAACGAAAACTTCGCATGCTTTGAACCCACTCCATGGCGCGAGACGGACCGCCCGCCCGCTATGCAGGATCGCGTCGACCTTTCCAGACAAGACGCGACGGTGTACTGCGCTGACGTCTACTACGGGGACGGTTTGAAGAATGTTCCGCGCGGGACGGTTAAATATCTGCGCCTGTATTCCTACAGCTACCTGTACCCAATGATTGGCGGCGCGACCTCCATTATCGGAGTTGACGGTCCATGGGACGTACGCCAAACGCTCGGAGTCGTGCCCGTCAATGAAGACGGTTCCGCGCTCTTTGAGGTCCCCGCAAACGTTCCCATTGCGATTCAACCGCTCGACGAAAACGGTCAGGCGCTTCAGCAGATGCGTTCATGGTTCACCGCGATGCCGGGCGAGACGCTCTCCTGCGTCGGATGCCATGAGGACGAGAATCAGACGAGCGCCGTTTCCAACGTTGCGTTCACAACAAGTTCCGTTGAAAAAATCCGATATTGGAACGGACCGATGCGCGGTTTCTCGTTCGATCGCGAAGTCCAGCCAGTTCTCGATCACTATTGCGTCGCCTGCCATGACGGCAAAGATCATGGCTGGGGCGCGATCGCATTCGATCTCCATGGCGGCAATATCATTCAGGACTTTCACTCGGCGTTGCAGACGGGCGCTCCGTACGACAGAGTCGGAAAGTTTTCAACTTCTTACATGAACCTCCAGGCATTTGTGCGACGACCCGGGATTGAGAGCGACTATTTCCTCCTCAATCCGATGGAATTCAGCGCGAACACGACGGAGCTGTACCAGATCCTTGCCAACGGTCACTACGGGCTTCAGATGGACGCCGACGCGTGGGATCGTATTATCACGTGGATTGATATGAACGCTCCGTATCATGGCACGTGGAATGAATTCGCGGGAGCTGAGAACGTCGCGAAGTGGAATAAACACAGGAAAGATCTGCTGGAACTGTACGCCAATTTCGACGACGAATCGGAAGAGGCGCGCGGTCGAAAGTATGACCCTGAGCAGTCTGGTTCGTTGCTCCAGCTTGAATGGATGCGCATTCCTTCCAACCCGAACGCTACCGACTGGGAACGCGAGATTTTGAAAGAGGTCGCCTCCGGCAAACGTGCGTTCCCCGATGGCGAAGAGCTCCGCGAACGCTTCGAAACAACGATTGGCAAGCTCGACAAAAAAGCGATTCAGGGTAAACCCGTTGAAGTTGGCTGGGAAGTTCCTAACCGTACCGATTGGGATCGCGTTGCCCAGAAGACCGAGGTCTGGCATATGAGCGAACCTTACCTCGTTCCGAACAACCCCGACAAAAAACCGACCGATCCAAACGCCCCCGTTAAGGTTTTTGTCGACGGCGACGTTATGAAGGTCAAACTTTCGCCAACGATTGCTTTGACGCTGAGACTAATTCCGGCAAAATCAACTGACGAACGTCCGCTATGGGTCGGCGCATTTGAGGTTTCTAACGCGCAGTTTGAAGTCTTTGACCCTGAGCACGATTCACGAGTTGAATCTCGTCAGGGGCTGTCTCACGGTTTCCGTGGGTTCTTTGTTAACGAGCCCGCTCTTCCAGTTTGTCGCGTATCCTGGGACGAAGCGACCGCATTCTGCCAGTGGCTCTCCGACAAGACGGGTCGAACGTTCCGACTTCCGAGCGAAGACGAATGGGAGTACGCGTGTCGCGCGGGCTCCACGACTCCCTTTAACTTTGGCGACTGGAACACGGATTTCTCAAAGCATGCGAACCTTGCGGATCAAATGCTTATCGAGTTCATCTCCGATAACTACTTCCGCGAACGCAGGCCTCTCGTAAACGTTACTTATTATGACGACTGGGTTCCGAAGGATCGTCGTTTCTGCGACAACGGGTTCCTTTCCGAGCGCTCTGGGAGCTATCTCCCCAACGCGTGGGGACTCTATGATATGCATGGCAACGTCGCGGAATGGACCTCGAGCGTTTCGCGTTCGAATTATGGCGTCGCGCTTATGGACTCCGGGGCGGACCAGCGCGTTGTTCGCGGCGGTTCGTGGCACGATCGACCCTATCGCGCGACGTCGAGCGCGAGGGAAACATATTATCCGTGGCAACGCGTTTTCGATGTCGGATTCCGCGTTGTATGCGATTCTGAGGAGTCAGAAATGAAATAACGCGACGATTTAGCAAACGCGTTGCGTGCGCTTCTATACTTGACGAACGTTCGGGTCGGTGTAGAATTTAACAGGCGTGGGAGCCCGGGGATTTCTGCGGTTTTTTCTGTGGAAATTGTCGGGCTTTCTTTGCGTCATGGGACCTTACGTTCCGGCGGCGTTCTCTTTTGGGCTCCTATTCTCCAACTTCGACGTCGCCTTCAAAGTCATCGACAAAGCATTCTGGAGGAATCATGAGCGGTAGAAAAATTCTTGTAACGAGCGCTCTCCCTTACGCCAATGGCGATATCCACATTGGACATCTTGTCGAATACATTCAGACAGACGTTTGGGTTCGATTCCAGAAGATGCGCGGCGCGGAGTGCCGATATTTCTGCGCCGACGACACGCATGGCGCGGCGATCACGATCTCTGCCAAGAAACACGGCATGACGGAAGAGGAATTTATTGCTGGCGTCAATAAAGCGCACGTTGCCGATTTTTCGGGGTTCGATATTGAGTTCGACAACTACGGCAGCACTCATTCCGAACATAGCCGTCGATATTGCCATGAAATCTGGAAGGCGTTGCGGAAATCGGATCTCATCATTCAGCGCGAGATCGAACAGTTCTACGATCCCGTTGAAAAGCGGTTTCTCGCCGACCGTTACATTAAGGGGACTTGCCCCGCGTGCGGAAAAGAGGATCAATATGGCGACAGTTGCGAATGCGGCGCCGTCTACAATCCTACCGAGCTGATCGACCCACGCAGCACGATCTCGGGCGCGTCCCTTGAGCTTCGTAAGGCGGATCACCTCTTCGTCGACGTCGAGCGAGCGCGTCCGTTCCTGGACGATTGGGTTGAGAACTCCGGCGCGTTGCAGCCCGAGGTCGCTAATTACCTTAAGGGACAGTTCCTCCACGAGCCGCTCGCGCCGTGGGATATTTCTAGGCCTGCGCCTTACTTTGGATTCGAAATTCCAGACTTTCCGGGAAATTACTGGTACGTTTGGTACGACGCGCCGATCGGATACATCGGTTCTACTGCGCAATGGTGCGAGAAGAACGGCGTTGATCTCGACGATTGGTGGCGCAATCCGAACACTGAGATTCACCACTTCATCGGCAAGGACATCACTTACTTCCATACGCTGTTCTGGCCGACGACGCTTAAGGCGGCAAACTTCAACCTTCCAACGAAGGTTCATATTCACGGTTTTCTTACGGTCGACGGCGAAAAGATGTCCAAATCGAAGGGGACGTTCATCCTTGCTCGAACCTACCTGAAACACCTTGATCCGTCGTACTTGCGTTATTTCTTCTCCTCCAGGACAACTGGTCGAGTCGACGACCTTGACCTGAATTTTGAAGAGATGATGCACAAGGTGAACGCAGACCTTGTTGGGGTTGTCGTCAACTTGGCGAGTCGTACTGCGAAATTTGCGGAGGCGACGGGTCTTTCTGAAGCCTATCCTGACGACGGCGGTCTCTTTGCGGAAGCGGCCTCAAAGTCAGAGGAGATCGCCGAAGCGTATGAGGTCTGCGATTTCGCCAAGGCGACGCGTCTTATCCTCGAGTGCGGTTACCGAGCGAACCAGTACGTTGAGAACAGCGCGCCATGGGTTCTCAGGAAAGAGTGGAAGGAGCTTGAGAAGGACGAGACCGCGACGCCCGAAGCGCGCGAGGCGGCGAAATGCAAGCTGCAAGACGTCGTGACGGTCGGTTTGAATCTGTTCCGTCAAATTATCGTCTATCTTGCGCCTATCCTGCCCGATCTCGTCGAGAAGACGGAAGAGTTACTCAATACGAAAATTACCAGCTGGGACGACGCTCAGACTCCGTTGCTGGGTACAAAAGTCAACAAATATACTCATATGATGACTCGCTTGTCAAAGGAGGGAATTCAGGCGATGATCGAAGATTCGAAAGACGATCTGCAAGGGGAAGCTACAAAAGACCAATCTTGTGAACAATCGAGCGCGACGTCTTGGAATGATTCGGACCAGCCGCTGCGCGACGAGCCGCTTGGCGAAACGATTACGTTCGACGACTTCATGAAGGTCGACTTGCGCGTTGGTCGCATTATTGAAGCGGAAGATATTCCCGAGGCTCGCAAGCTTCTTAAGTTGACGATTTCCCTCGGCGGTTCCGAGACGCGCCAGGTTTTAGCCGGGATCAAATCGGCGTATCCTGAGCCTGAAAAGCTCGTCGGTCGACTTGTCACGATCGTTGCGAATCTCGAGCCGCGTCAGATGAAATTTGGTCTTAGCGAAGGTATGATTGTCGCAGCAGGGCCGGGCGGTTCTGACATTTTTGTTCTCTCTCCCGACGAAGGCGCGATCCCCGGCATGCGCATCCACTGATGGGGCGCTCCTTTCAGGAGAGAAACTGTAAATGTGGACTTTACAATTTAGAGTTCCTGGTTAGAATCCCATATTGAGATTAATGCGGTGCGGCGACCAGTAGTCGTCGCCGCTCGCTTTTTTTTTTCGCTTATCGCATTGTCAAGTCCCTGAATTAAACAGGTTCAGGCTTTTCTGACTGACTGGCATAGAGCCTCGTTCAGCGGTAAAAAAAAAACTACGCGCACGAACGAGGAAGCGCTTTTGAGATAGCGTGTTTTTCTTCATTCCACGCGTATGCCGATTACCCCGCAACGCGTTTATCGCGCGGTCAGCTCTTGCGGACGAACCATAAAAAAATAGAGAATGAGTTATGACCAAACATATTTTTGTGACCGGAGGCGTTGTGAGTTCCCTGGGTAAGGGCCTTACGTGCGCTTCGATTGGAATGCTGCTGGAAAACCGCGGTCTTTCCGTCAGAATGCAGAAGCTTGATCCCTATATCAACGTCGACCCCGGCACGATGAGCCCCTACCAACACGGCGAAGTTTATGTCCTCGACGACGGTAGCGAAACAGATCTTGACCTTGGTCACTATGAACGTTTTACACATTCTCCTCTTTCCAGAGACAGCAACCTCACGACGGGTCGCATTTACGCAAGCGTCATCGAAAAAGAACGCGCCGGCGTTTACCTTGGCAATACGGTCCAGGTGATCCCTCATATCACTGACGAGATCAAAAGTTCTATTCGTCGCCTTGCGGCCGACGACGTCGACGTCGTTATTACGGAGATCGGCGGCACGATCGGCGATATCGAAAGTCTTCCTTTCCTTGAGGCGATTCGTCAGTTTCAAAACGACGTTGGTCGTGAAAATTGCTGCTTCATTCACCTGACGCTTGTTCCGTACCTCAAGGCGGCGCGCGAGCTCAAGACGAAACCGACGCAGCACAGCGTCGGACAGCTCCGTCAGATCGGTATTCAGCCTGATTTCATTATCTGTCGTACCGAGCGGCAGATTTCGGCCGAGGACCTCGATAAGATTGCGCTTTTCTGCAACGTTCCGCCCCAGCACGTTGTCGAGGAACGCGACGCAGAGTTCTCCGTCTACGAAGTTCCTCTTATGCTTGTCCATCGTAAACTCGACGAAATGCTGGTGAAACGTCTTTCCCTGACTCGAGCGAGAGGTCTTGACCTTACGAGGTGGAAGGAGTTTCTCAGCGCGATGCGTAACGCCAAGACAGAAGTTACGATCGCCGTGGTCGGTAAGTACGCGCGACATAAGGACGCGTATAAATCGATCTACGAGGCGCTCAATCACGCTGGCGTCGCGAACTCGGCAAATATTCGATTTTGGTCAGTTGAAAGCGACGAAGATATTAAACGCGAGGACGTTCGTTTTCGGCTCGGAAACGTCCAGGGCATTCTTCTGCCCGGCGGGTTCGGCGACCGTGGCGTCGACGGTAAAATCGAGGCGGTGCGAATTGCTCGCGAACGCAATATCCCTCTCTTTGGAATTTGTATGGGCATGCAGTGTATCGTTATCGAATACGCGCGCAACGTCCTTGGCATGGCGGACGCTAACTCCACGGAATTCGATCCGAACACCGAGCATCCTGTGATTTGTCTTATGGACGAAGACGAGTCTGACGCCGACAAGGGAGCGACGATGCGCCGCGGCGCGCAACCAACTTCGCTCCTGGCAGGTTCTCTTGTAGCTAGCGCCTACGGTAGACTCGATATCATGGAGCGCCACCGACATCGATATGAATTTAACAGCGAATTTCGCGATCGGTTTATGGACGGAGGCCTTGTGCTCGCCGGAACAAGTCCTGACGGCAAGCTCGTCGAGGTCGTCGAACTCGACAATCACCCGTGGTTTGTCGGCGTTCAATATCATCCGGAGTTCAAATCGAAGCCAACGCATCCTCACCCGTTATTCAAAGCGTTCATAGCGGCCGCAGTTCGTAAACGGCGAAGCGAACGCGGAACACAGCCGACCAATGAAGCGTGAGCGCTGCAAACCGTCGTCAACATTTGCAATTTATGATAGAATCGTATACATGGAAAGAGGAAACGTCTGGCGTCCGGCATAGTGACGCCTGACGTTTTTTCTCAGTAGATTTCAGAATATTCGTCATTGTCAACTCAGGGGACGCTTGTGGACTTTTTGCAACTTTCGGGAAAACGTTTTTTAATCTTTGGCGTCGCGAACAAAAGGAGCGTCGCGTATGCCGTTTCTAAAATGCTCTTAGAAGAGGGTTCGGAATGCGTTTTTGTCGTTCAGAATCAGACGATTCTCGAACGTGCGAGCAAGCTTTTCCCAGATTCCCAATTCTTTACATGCGACGTCGAGAAGGAAGAAGAGATCCACGCGTTACGCGAAGCGGTCGGCGCGCGTTTTGACTCCTTTGACGGAATGCTCCATTCGATTGCGTTTGCCGACTATTCCGAGGGCATGAAACCGTTTCATGAGACTCCGAAACGCGCTTTCCTTCAGGCGTTTGATATTTCCTGCTTCTCGCTCGTTACACTTGCTCGCGCCTTCGCCGACCTTCTCAAGCCAGACGCGTCCGTCGTAACGATGTCGATCTCAACGACGACGATGGCGAGCGAAAATTACGGTTATATGGCGCCGATCAAGGCGGCGCTCGATTCCTCGCTGGCGTTCCTCACGAAGTCCTTTTCCGCTTTTTCACAGATCCGGTTTAACGCCGTCGCGCCGTCGCTTCTCAAGACGTCTGCGTCTGCCGGGATCCCAGGATATCTCGATTCCTATCTGTATGCGGAGCAGGCGATTCCTCGCAAGTCCGCCGTCAAAACGGAAGAGGCCGCCGCCGCAGCCGTCTTTCTGCTGAGTCCGCGCTCGAGCGGGATCGTTTCGCAAAAAATTGTTGTCGACGCCGGCATGTCGACAAATTACTTTGATAAGGGTATCATTGACAAAGTGATTCTTAACTGATGATGAACCCTTTATTGAGGTGTTTGACATGACGCAAACAATGCGTTCTTATCGCGGGAGGCGTTACGATACGCTTGAGTTTGTAACCGTTGAGGTTACCGACGACAAAATCGTTTCGGTCGAAGCGGCGCCGCCCGACACCAAGACGTCGACGCCATGGATTGCGCCAGGGCTCTTTGATATTCAAGTGAACGGCGCCGTCGGCCATGAACTGTCCTCGGCTACGCTTACGAAAGAGGGAGTGATTGAAGTCCTTCAGAAAATGCTGAGGGACGGGGTCTTTCGTTGCTGTTTGACCCTTACGACCAACGCTCCGGCAACGATGATTCAGTCCTCTAAAACGATCGCCGACGCGCTTGAAGAGCGTCCAGAATATCGTTCGATCGTTTGGGGAATACATCTCGAAGGACCGTTTATTTCGACCGCCGAGGGCGCTGCTGGCGCGCACCCGAAACAATACTGCGTCCCGTATTCTGAGGAATTGATTCGTAAGATTCAGGAGGCTGCTCGCGGCCTTGTCAAGCTCGTCACGCTTTCGCCGGAATACCCCAACGTCGGCGACTTTACGCGCTTCTTACGCAACGAAGGGATTGTCGTTGCGATTGGTCACACGAACGCCGACGGCTCTCAACTTGACGAGGCTGTCGGCGCAGGCGCGACTCTGTCGACGCACCTGAGTAACGCAACGCAATACCTGTTGCCTAAATGGGAGAATTATTTCTTTGGACAACTTGCCGACGATCGGCTCTGCGCGAGCGTGATCGCCGATGGATTCCATATCTCGCCGCAGCTGCTCCGCGCGATCGTGCGGACCAAGGGACTTGAACGTCTGATTCTTATTAGCGACCAATCGCCCCTCGCGGGCTTCCCGCCTGGAAAGTATTCTACGGAGTTGTGCGATCTTGAAATCCAGCCTAACGGTAAGGTGACGCTTGCCGGCGATCCTAATCTACTCGCATGCGCCTCGTTTCCAGTTTCCAACGGGGTCGCCAATGTTGCAACAATTGAAGATCTTCCTCTTGCGAGCGTTTACCCTCTGGCGACGACGTCGCCTGCGCGGCTCCTTAACGCTCCAAAATTCAGCTCCGGCGACGGAGATTTCCTCCAACCCGGCGGTTTGGCGGATTTTCTCCTCTTCGACGTTGTTCCGGCCACCCTTGGCGAGCGAGGACTTTATGATGGAAGCTCGTTTCGCACCGGGCGCTTTGAATTCCAGAAGATCGTTTGGAGAGGGAAGGAAATCTCGCCGAAGCGCGAGGCGTGAGATCGCATCTTGTCTGGCCTCGAATACCCCGTGAATCGTACGGCGTTCCCTCCTGGAGGACCGACGCTGACACGTTCTGTTACTTCAAAATGGAGATTTGAATATGAAGGTTTTGATCATTAATGGCAGCCCGAGAGTTCGTGGCAATACTTCGATTGTTCTTGAAGAGGCTGTCAAGATTTTTGAAGCAGAAGGCGTCGAAACAGAAATTGTTCAGGTCGGCAATAAGGTCGTTCGCGGTTGTCTCGCATGCGGATACTGCTCTGAGAACAACAAATGCGTCACCGATGATATTGTCAACGAGCTTGCGCCGAAATTTGAGGCGTGCGACGGTCTCATTATCGCGTCGCCGGTCTATTACGCGTCTGCCAACGGAACGCTCGTTTCGCTCCTTGATCGTCTTTTCTACAGCTCTTCGTTCGATAAGAGAATGAAAGTAGGCATGAGCGTCGTGGTTGCGCGCCGCGGCGGACTCTCAGCGACTTTTGACGAGTTGAACAAGTACTTTACTATCAGCGGTATGCCGGTGGCTTCCGGTCAATATTGGAACAGCGTTCATGGACGAAGTCCCGGCGAGGTCAAGGAAGATCTTGAAGGTCTCCAAGGAATTCGGACCCTTGCTCGCAATATGACGTTCCTTATGAAATGCATTGCGCTTGGCAAGGAGAAATTTGGCCTTCCGGAAAAAGAAAAGCCGATCATGACAAGCTTTGTTCGCTAGTCTCTTTGTTGAAGTAAGGAATAAAAAAGCCGAACGTCAAAACGTTCGGCTTTTTCTTTGAGGAGTCAGATTAGCGTCGTCAGTTGCCAAGATTGCCTTCGATTCGGACGTTCTCGCATTCCGAGTCGATTCTTACGGCGCCGCGCACAAAATTATCTGTCACAATCGCGCGTCTGGCAGACTTCGAGATCGAGATCTGATTCTTATTCTCTTGGAAATTGCAACCGCGGACCATGACGGAACCGCCATTAATCTGAAGAGCAGGATTGCCTTTGTTGCCACGATCCCATTGGACGAATTCGCAGTCGCTGAAGGCGACCATACCCTTACCGGCGATTCGCGCGATCTGTTCGCAGGGGCCCCAGAACGCGCAGTTAGAGAAGCGAACTGAACCGGTGTTGGTATCCGTCGTAACAACCTGCGTTGGATTTTCGCCGTGCATCGAGACGAACTCGCCGTTCGTGATGAGGAGTCCATAAGCCGCGCTTTGTTCGACGAGAACGGCGGTGTGGCAATCGTCCGCGCCAATGCCGAGGAAGTTGCCGTTGCAGACGCCTCTGTCGCTGCCGCCGAATTTATAACCCACGGCGTAACCGAAGCAGAACGTATTGAGAACATAGTGCCAATCGGTGCGCTTGAAGATAAACGCTTCGCCGTTCTGCTGTTGCCACTGGAAGAGCTTGGGTTTAAGACTCCACCACGGATTAAAGTGGACGTTTTCGATTCGCCCGATATCGTAGATGCGGTCAACAAAGATTCCGCGTCGGAGGGGCTGGCCGTGAACGTTGCGAATGAGCGCGCGCTCGTTGCTGGAAGCGTCGATTCCGTTATAAGAGTTCAAGAGTTCAACGTCGAGGACCGCGGGATTCTTACCGCGCATTTTGATCGCCCACGGGTAGGGGGTCGGGACGTCGTTGTCCTTCTGGTTTGGCCAGTAGAGGACGACTCCTTGCAATACGCTGTTCGTATCGAGCGTAATGAACGCGTCGGCGTCCTCCTCTCCTTCCGAGCCTACGACGAGGAAAGTTGCGCCGTCGTCGGTTGGCTTAGGCAGTCCGCGATCACGGCACCCGTTATGGGCGGTAACGGAGTTCCAGGGGCCGCGCAACGTAGCGCTTTGCGGAATATTGATGCTGCCGGTGAATTTATACTGGCCGCGAGGGACGTTGACGACGCCGCCTTCGGGGCCGAGCGAGTCAAGCGCTTTTTGGAACGCCGCCGTGTTGTCGGTCGTACCGTCTCCGATCGCTCCGAAATCGAGGACGTTGACGCTTTGCGCGTCGTTGACCGCAGGTTGGATATTAACGTCTTTTTCCTGCGCGTTTACAGCGCGGAGAGCCGGCGCTAACGCCGCCAGAACAACGATGGGAATGACGCGATGAAAAAGTCTCATAACAGCTCCTGTTGCGAAGGGGGGAAGGGGCGACGCGTCGAAGCGTCAGGATTTTTTACGAGACCGGGGACGATTGCGTTCGTACATCTCGCTAATTTTAGAGACAACGAGCGTGTTGATCTCGTCCTCGGACATAGTTTTCAAGAATTCGGGCGACAACGGTTCTCCATATTCAACAACAACGCGCTTCTTAAAGAAGGAGGGAAACTTTTTTGTTCGTGGAAAAGCCTCGAACGCGCCGGAGATAGCGACCGGCACGATAACGGCGTTCATTTTGACCGCCATCGCTGCGTAACCGGACGTAAAAGGCGCGAGCTCGCCGTCAAAGGTACGACTTCCTTCTGGGAAGATGAGGACGAGTTCGTCATTTTTTAGACGACGAAGAGTTTCACGCACTCCTTGGTATCCCATTCCTTGTTGGTCAAGGGGAATTGCGTCGAATGAATCGATTAACTTCGCAAACGGTTTGAATCTAAAAAGGGTTTTCCTGGCGAGAAAATTTGTCATCCGAAAATAACCGGAACCGATCGCAGGGGGATCGAGAAAGCTCTGGTGATTAGCAATCAGCAATCCCGGACCTTTTTTTGGCACGTTATGCGCGTTAATGTGTTTGACGCGGAATAAAACCTTGACACCTACATAGACTATGAGCTGACAAAAATGGTACCAAAGCGCGCGTTTTTTGGTTATAACGCGTTTAGAGGACTTGGTTTTCCTCGGGACCTTTTGTGATTTTTTGGCAGGTGGCGTTTCAGTCGTCATCAGGACGGTTCTTTAAGTTTTCAAATGAAAAAAGGACGCGAAGTCCGTCGTTTACAAAAGGATAAGCTCCAAAAGGTTAGGAGCTTATCCATCGACGTCTCACGTAAAGACTTACTTTTTGATCGAGTCAAGGGACCAGTATACAGATTCGCGAATCTTGCCGTCTGATGGGAACATGTCGTTCTCCTTCAGACGCTGAGCAAGCTCCGTGCAACTGTTAGCAAAGAGGGGCGAGATCTCAACGATCGCGTCGCCTACGACTTCGATCCCGAGATGGGACAGCCACAGTTTGTAGAGATTGGTCAGGTGTTCGCGAACCGTCTTCGGCGTATCTTTTGCCTCGCGGGGATGGTTCTTAAGTGGTCCAAAGCACGTTTCTTCGTTGATCTCTACTACAATCGGATTGTTCGCAATTGGGAGAAGATCGAAGATGAACTTTTCATACTTGATTGCGTTAGGAGCTTCCGGTTTAACCGTAGTCCCGTAGAGCGGCGCGCCGTTTTCGTCTTTTGCGTCCTTGTCGAGAACGACGTAGGGTATCTTTTTCTTGGCAAGATGGAACGGCAACGACTCGGAGTAGGAGGCGTTCCTCTGCAGGAGATCGACGTTCATCATGTGAACGGCAATCGATCCCGCCCAAATTACCAGGGAACCGTCCGGTTTACGTCGTGCTCCCGCAGAATCAGGAAGATCGCTGTATTCAATCACATGCAGTTTGCCGTCGACCATGACCATATTGCCGACGCGATCCTTGGGGTCATTTTTTCGAATGACCTGGGACGAATATTCTGATTTGCGTAAAACATGGTAGCCGATGAACTCGGGACTGCAAATGTCAATGAGTGGATTGTCGATTTGGAAATAGAAGAGTTCCTCAATTCCTCGAGACTTAAGTTCGAAAAGGGGACCCTTTTCACGAACGTTAGGAATTGGGGAGTCCGGCTGAGGCGAATTGATCGCCGCAAGCATGCCGCCGTGCCCGTCGGGACTGCGAGCTATTTGGGATTTTTCGGCGAGTAGAACCTTGCCGGAATCGAAATCAACCGACGGCATCGTGTTTTGGCAGAAGAGGATGACGTCGTTCTGATCAAGTCCGAAGTTATCGTTTTCTTTGAGGAAGTCGATCGTTTCCTGATGGGTCGCAGGACTTGTCTGAATGAGGAAGGGTATTCGAGCGTCATACCTCTTGCACATCGCGCGGATGCGTTCGATGTGGATTTGGAAGAGCGTCGTTTTGGAGAGGGGGCCTATCGGATAGAGTCCCTTGGCGTGGTGGAAGGCGAGCCGCGTACCCTGACCGCCCGCGACGACGACGGCGCCGACTTTATTGGCGCGGAGGAGCTCTTCGCCCGCTGCAACCGCCTTGAGGGGCGTAATCTCGTCCGTTGATTCGTCGAGCTCAGTCGCCGGAGATTGCGGGAACGTTGAGCCAGGGGAGCAGTCGTAATCGCGAAGATCGCTCTGTTTGTAGGCGGTGGGTTCTTCGGCGCGATCGGCGAGCGCGGCGGCTGCCGGCGGATCATGGCGGTGAATGAAGAGACGTTCAAGGTGATCGAAGTCAATTTTTTCAATCTGTTCGCTGAGCGATTGACGTTCTTTTTCGTTAAGTTCGTCCCAGAATTCAAGCAAATGTTCCTGGCCATGCGGCGCCAGTTTCTTGAGGAGCGTTTCTCGAGTAGACATCATAGTTCCTTCGTTCTAGTATAAAATCGTTGAATCGGCGCCGTGTCTGCCGACGGGACGAACCGGCTGGCGTATGAAGATCAAGACGGCGAACGTTGCGTCAACCGCGTCGTTTTACACGTTTTGCCATTCTATATGCGCGTCCCTGTTTTTACAAGCGGAGCTTCCGAATTGTTGGAGTTGAGCGCGCGTTTTACGAAAAACACGCGTCAGGTTGTGCTTATTAGCGCAGCTTGGGTATAAAAACGGAAGGTTTTTTCTCGTGCATTATAGACAAACAGAAGGAAATAAGTAATAATGGGTCGTCGTAGCGCGCTGCCCGAACCGGCGTTTGCGTAGAGACGCATCAAGACGTTTAGTTCGGGGGAGCGATGAAGGGCGACGCGCTCCGCTCTCGTTTTGCAGCGTGGTCGCGTCTTCCGGATTATCAGTTGCACGTTCGGAATGCCTGCGGCGTATTTGCATCTGACAAAAACGTCTTTCGAACGAACGTCATGGCGCGCGGCAGGAATCATTATTCATGCATGCCTGGCAGGCGGCGACGCGAAGGCTTGGTTTTCATATCATTATAAAGCAAAACGACGTCTTTATTTAACTTTTAACGAGGCGATTCAATGGGAACTGAATCCGACGTCATTGTCGAAACTAAAAACCTTACCAAAACTTATCGCGACTTCTGGGGACGTCAGAAGGTTCGCGCGCTTAAGGCTTTGGATCTTGAAATTCATCGCGGCGAGATTTTTGGTCTCCTCGGTCCTAACGGTTCCGGTAAAACGACGACGATCAAGCTTCTCTTGGGGCTTCTTTTCCCCACGAGCGGCGAGGTCAACATTTTCGGACGTCCCGCGTCTGACGTCGCCAAAAACGAACGCATAGGCTATCTCCCCGAAGAGTCCTACCTCTATCGTTTTCTGAACGCGGAAGAAACGCTTGACTTCTACGGTCGTCTCTTCAAGATTCCGTCAGCGGTTCGTCGTCAGCGCATTTCGACGCTTATTCAGATGGTCGGTCTCGATCTGTCTAATAAGCGTCAGCTTCGCGAATACTCCAAGGGAATGACGCGACGTATCGGTCTCGCCCAGGCTCTTATCAACGACCCCGATCTTATTCTTCTCGACGAGCCGACGAGCGGTCTCGACCCGATCGGCACTCGCAATATGAAGGACACGATCCTTAAGCTCAAGGAGCAGGGTAAGACGATTATCATGTCGAGTCACCTCCTTGGCGACATTCAGGACGTGTGCGACCGCATCGGCATTCTCTATCATGGCGAGCTTAAGGAACTTGGGCGCGTCGACGATCTCCTCAAAGTCGTCGACCAAACGGAATTCCGCGTTTCCGGCCTGAGCGACGACGCGAAGCAAAAGATTGAAAAGATTATCGAAGACGATAAGTCGGAGCTCCTCTTCTGCGGCAATCCGACGACCTCTCTTGAAGAGCTCTTCCATAACATTATTGAGGAAAGCGAAGCGCGTCCTGGTAAACGCGTTCGTGGAGGAGAAGGCTCGAAATGATTCTAGAACATCCTATTCCGCCGTTCCTTGAATGGATTGGACCAGCGGCGCTTAACTGGCTCATCGCTGTCGTCGCTTTGACCGCGCTTGCCTTTATCGTCACCTTTATTCTTCTTTTGGTACGAAAAGGCGCCAAAGGCGGCGGTCAGTCGATAGGAAAGGCGATCGGCGACGCGTTGCAGGATTTGTCGCGCTTCTCATGGAAACGATGCTTTGCGATGGCGCGTTTGACTATTCGCGAATCGATCCGTAAGAAGGTCGTCGTCGTATGCATTGTCTTTCTCCTCGTCCTTATGTTTGCGGGCTGGTTCCTGGATCCGAGCAGTAAGGACCCCGCGCGCCTTGTCACCTCTTTTGTCTATCAGACAACGACTTACCTTGTTTTGCTTCTCGCGCTGTTCCTTAGCGCGCTGAGTTTGCCGGCCGATTTTAAAACGAAGACAATCTTCACCCTTGTGACAAAACCGATTCGTTCGAGCGAAATTGTCCTCGGACGAATTATTGGCGTGAGCGCCATTGGCACCGCGATCCTGCTGCTGATGGCTTTCTGTAGCTATTTCTTCGTTTCCAGCACGCTCAGTCATACTCATATCCTCAACGACCGCGAGGACTTGACCTATGTGACTGACGACGATCCGGCTACTCTTCGTCCTGAAACCGTCATTGCTAAGGGATATACTCGACTTGCGAACGGCCATAAACATATGGTGGAGAAATACGCCAACGGCACGTTGCGCGTTATGGAGGAAAACAAGCACACTCACTCGGTCACCGAAGACCTTACAGGCGGAATCGTTCGCTATAAGGTAGGCCAAGCGCAAGGGTCTATGCAGGCGAAGGTTCCGGTCTATGGTAAGATCAAGTTCCGTAACGCCGATAGCTTTGAACGTGAACGAGGCATCAACGTCGGGGAAGAGTGGGAATACCGAAGCTATATTGCCGGCGCGACCGACGAGGCGATTATCTGGACCTTCAACGACGTCACGCCCGCGAAGTTTCAAAACGGTCTGCCTGTCGAAATGACGATCAGCGTGTTCCGTTCCCATATGGGTAATATTGAGGAAACGATCATGGGCGCGCTCTATGTTCGCAACCCAGTGACGGGACTGACGGCGGAAACGCATGTCTTCAACTCCGAGAAGTACACGACAAAGGCGTTGCACGTTCCAGTTGAGATCGATAAATCTAAGGTGAAGAATCGACCGTGGCTCGTCAAGAAGATGAGCGACACGTCGTCTTTCGAAGCTCTGCCGATCACCGAGCTTCCTCAGAAGGAAACGTACAATCTTTTCGAAGATTTTGTCGTTGACGGCCAACTTGAAATTTGGCTTCAGTGCCTCGACAACCAGCAATACTTTGGCGCGGCTGGTCCCGACCTCTATCTGCGCACCGCCGACGCAAACGTCTTCTTTAATTTCGTTAAGGGATACCTTGGCGTTTGGCAGCAGATGCTGATTCTCATCTCCTTTGGCGTTCTGTTCAGCACGTTCCTGAGCGGACCTGTGGCGATGGTTTCGACGTTTGGTATCCTTGTTACGGGCTTCTGCAAGAAGATGTTCCTCGACATTGCGCACCTCCAGGCTCTTGGCGGCGGTCCAATCGAATCGATCAACCGTCTTGTAACCCATGAAAATATGATGGTCGATCTCCCGAATACCTTCTCGACGCATCTGGGTCAGGCGTTTGACCGCGTCGCGAGCGCTTTCATGAGCATAATCGGGCTGGCGTTGCCGTCATTTAGCGACTTCAACTATTACGCAGATTGCGTCGCGAACGGATACAATATTCCTTGGAATTCGATCGCCGTGCATCTTTTGACGACGCTGTCCTTCGTGTTCCCGCTCTTCGTAGCAGGTTATGTTATTCTTAGAAATCGCGAGGTGGCCAAATGACGCAACAAACGTTATTTTATCGAAAGATTACGTACCTTGTCCTGATCGCGATCCTGCTTTTCCCCTTGTATCGTCTCGGCAGTCCGTCGCAGCGTCAACAGGACGGCGCGACTTCGAGCGGCGGCAAACTTGCGGAAATGCGATCTGAAAGCGGCCTTTCTGAGGCGAATCTTGGAAAGATCGATCCTGCTGGGAGCGCCGTCAAGCTTGCGACCTTCGGGATGCGAGGCGTTGCAATTTCGCTCCTGTGGAACCGTTCTCAGGAATATGAGAAACGAGCCGACTGGGATAACGTCATCGCGACGGCAAATCAGATCATTACGCTCGAACCCCACTTCATCACGATTTGGGACTATGTCGGCTGGTCGCTTGCCTATAACGCGTCCGCGATGTTTGACGACTATCGTGAACGTTACCGCTGGGTTATCCGGGGCTTCGAGTTTGTGCAGCGCGGCACGGTCTATAACCGTACCGCTCCTAAGCTCTACGTCCGCGCAGGTTGGAATATTTCGCAGAAGGTCGGCATCGCCGACGAAAAGAAGCAGTACCGTCGCCTGTTCCGCGAAGACGACGAGTTTGCTGCGCGTCAGGCTGAACAAGAGATTTTTGTTTCCTATCGCGACAACTGGCTGCTCGGTCATGCGTTCTATAAGAGAGCGGAAGACCTCTATGAGAACCACAACGGCGATATCGGGAAAGAGACGCGTCTTCTCTTCTTTGGTCGCGCGCCTCTGAACCGTATTCGCTTCGCCGAATGGATCAGCATCGACGGTTGCGGCGTCAATAAGACGAACACGCCTGTCTTCGACGAAGAGAACTGCGCCAAAGCGTGGAAGCTTGCTCAAGAAGACTGGGAACTGTATTCTAACAAGGTTGTAACGACGACCATTCAAGACAAAGCTAACCCGGACAAGTACCGGGAGACGTCTCTTGCGCTCCAGCGCGAGGCGGCTAAAGAGCTCAAGGACTACGAGGATCAGCTTGTTTCCTTCCTCCCCGAAGGCGAGACTCGCGAGACGGTTATCTGGGATCGTTGGAATAATGAGCTCGACGACAAGCAGCGCGCCTCAATGTACGAGCTTATCATTGACCCGATTGATGAGAACGACTACCACCTCGGTAAAGATAGTTTTCCCTCGCGCGTCGTGCGCGCCTATCTTGACGGTCAATATGGCGAGCAGCCGGAATGGGACAACTGGCGCCAGAAGCTTTACGATCTTCGTATGACTTTCATCGACGAAGACTTACGCGCCATTGCGGAACGTCCCGAGATTCTCATGACCGAGGACGAGAGGAAGGATCGTTCGGCGGCGTTTGAACTTCTCAACGAATGGCGACCTCGAGCGGCCCAACTTCTCAGGACGACGCCGGAAGTTCTTGCTTCTCTCGCGGTTCCCGAAAAAGCCGCTGAAGCGCGAGATATCGTCGCTGAGATGCAGAAGATCTCGGCGGAAGAGAGCTTCTCGCGAATGTTCCGCGATATCATGGGCGCCGACTACCACGAAGCGCAGGTCGCCTTTGAGCAGACCGCGGAAGCGCGTAAAGCTCGCGAACATCGTCAGGCGGTTCGCGACTGTTACTATGACGGTCAGCCGGAAGAAGCGGACAAGGAGTTTCTTGCATCTTTCGATTCCTGGGTCGCGTTGCTCGATCGAGACGATTTTTCCTACCTGAAATACTTGCCTCAGATGCAATCGGAGCTCATGGACGAGGCTGAGAAGTATCTCATCGTCCTTGAGCAGCTTGAAAAGGCGTTCCCGGCGGAATTCTCCTTCCAGGACGTTATCCGTCGCGACGAACGCGTCGAAGCGCGTCTGAAGGAAGCGGCGAAGGCGGAAGCCTATATCGCCAAGACAATCGAAGAGGGGGATTTCAAAAAGGCGCGAGACGACGCTGAATTGCTCCTGACCGGTTGGAGCCATTTCAACGCGGACTTCAAGATTTTCGAACTTGGTCCGCTTCCGGAGGGAATTGATTCGATCTTCAACACGACGAAGCTTTGGGTTCAAGCGTGGGAGGGTATGTCTGCAAACGAGTTCGAACTTGCAAAACAGTCGGGCGTCTTCAGCAACTATCCTTCCAGGAACTTCGTTGAATTTATGATCCAGAAGCGCGACGACAATTACCAGCAGATCGAAAAGCTGGAAATTGAACGTATGAACGACGTAGAAAAGAACCTCGAATTCCTTGAGCAAGAAGTTTCGCTTTGGGCCAAGGTTGTCGAGACTGCCCCCGTGCTTAAGTACGATACCACGTCGGAACTTACGGGTCAGCTCCTCAACGTCGTTCAAGAATATCAGGCTGAGCTTCAGAAGAACGGCGAGTCGTTACCAGAGGATTTCCCCCTGAATGACTTTCTTCCGCTCATTAGCGGGACCTGATTCGACGTCGTATCCTTCTCGCGTTGCTGAAACGCGAGAAGGATACGCGCGGCTTTCAACGTTTTAGCGTTGGAAAAATTTTGATCTTTCTTTATAATGCGACGCGTCGACGTCTGACGGCGTCGGCGCATTTTTGTCGATGGGAGTTCAAGGCGCTCCTGGTATTAAGCGCGACTCAGAAAGAGCGCTTGGAGAACAATGTCAGTACAAGTAGATCATTATCAGCGTCGCGTCTTGATTCTAGAACGCGCGTTTGAGCTCTTTGCCGAGGAAGGCTTCGACGGCGTAACCTACCAGAAAATTGCTAGTCGATGCGGTATCTCTAGGACCTCGATCTACAGATATTTTAAAGATAAGGATCAGATCTTTATCTACGCAATCAAACTTGCGACTGATAAGATGTCGAATACCATCAGAAAAGTTATCAATCGGCCCAATATGACGATCAGTGAGAAGATGCGTCGCATTCTTCATTTGACCGTCAGATTGCTCGACGATAACAAAGTGTTTATGTCTGTCGTCCTGGACTATCTGACGTCGCTGAAATTATCAGGCGGCAATGTGCGCAAAAAGGCTCAGTCGCGCACCTTTGGGTTTAGATTCCTGCTCACGCGACTCATTACAGAGGGAATCGAGCGAGGAGTTTTTCGCCCCGGCAAACCTGAATTGATAGCGGGGCGTATGTATAGCATTATCGAGGCGTACGTGTTGAATCTGACCGTGACGGACACGATGACGCGCGAAGAATGTCTTGCGTTGATTGATTTCAGTGTGAACGATTGTCTTTTGCAACCGCAATCAACCGTGCAAAGTTCCGTAAAACGCCGCCGCGCTTGACAAATGAACGCCTTTTTTATCATGCAAAGGCGCCCTATAGGTCATTTTGCCCCTTCACGGAGCTATTGGAGTTTGTAAATGCCTGTTTTTGACGTCGCTTCCTTCCAGGGTGCGTCTGCTCCGTACTGGTTCATCGAACTCTTTAAAACTCTGGGATTTGCGTTACATCTCCTCCCAATGGGACTATGGCTTGTCGGACTGCCAGTCTCAATCCTGTTATGGATTCCGGGCCGCGCCGCCTCCAAACGCCTAGCGCAGCGGTTCTTTCAACAGGTTCCCATTCTCGTTGCGGGTGGAGTCTGCTTTGGCTTTTTACCGCTTCTCTTTACGCAATTCGCGTATCCCAAGGCGTTTTATACGTCAGCCATCCTTTTAGGAGGACATTGGCTCGCGATTCTTTTGGCGCTTCTTGTCGGCTACTACGCAAGTTGTCTGGCAGCGTCGAGGGCGCGCGCGGAGCGTATCTGGCGGACCGCCTTTTACGCATGCGTTGCGACATGCTGTTACGTCGTTGTTGGACTGATCCACTCGAGCTTCTGGGTCTTCTTTGAGCGACCTTATGAGTGGGAGAGCGTCTGGGCAAGTTCGTCGGAATCTTTGGGCGGACTCTTGTTGGGCGGCGCCGGAACGGCAAGCGGTTTGGGAGTCTATTGGTACGATCTCTCGATCCTTATCCGCTTTGTCAGCGTCGTTGGAATCGGCTTCTTCGCGTTGGCGACGTGGTTTGTCTTCGACGCCTACTATCTTTATCGCGGCCCACGTAAACTCACTCCCGAAGAACAATCGCGTCTTCACGAGGCGGAAAACGTTGAGGAAAAAGAGAAGGGTAAGAAGAAACGCGCTCCGCTTAAGCTGATTCATGAAAACTCGGAAGCGTATATATCGCGCGCAACGTCCATCGCATTCTTCCTGTTGTTGCCAGGACTTCTTATCGCTGCCGCCGCAATTGGCAAATATGCGCTTGAGTCTTCCGCCGCTCTCCAGCATGACGAAAACTGGAGACCGCTTCTCTGGAATCTTTTGCTAGGCGGGATCGGCGCCTCGATGATCTTGCCGTTCTTCTTCTTTCTGCTATACCGGCTGAGGAAGTTAAGCGGTCGTTCCTTGGCGGTCACGATGCTCTTCTGCGACTGCTCCCTTGCCGGAGTTTACGCAACCTTGCGACAAATTTTGCAGAATGCGCGACTCCGTCCTTATTTTGACCCTGCCTCGGCGCAAACGACTGATTCCGTTCAGTGGCTTCCCATATTGGCGTTTCTAGGCGTCCTTGCCGTTGTTGCAATTTTAATCTTTCTTATCTTTTCAACCCTTACCACTAAGGCGGAGAAAAGAACGGCACAAAAGCCAAAGAAGACGCCTAAGAAAACTAAAAATACTTCAAAAAAATCAGCGTCTCGCAAGTCGAAGACAAAGTCAGCCAACGCTCCGCCGCAAGAAGACGACGGCAATCAGCAACCGGCTCAGAATCAGGGTAAACGGCGGAAGTTGCGTCGAAAGCTTTGACTCTATACAATGGTGGCGAAGCGTACGGACGCTTTTCAAATCATTGGTTGTTCGCATAACCTACTATCAAGACCACCAGAGTATAAAGGGCTTTTTATGAGACTTTCGCATGTTTCTTCTTTTGCAGCGCTCCTGAACGTCGCGCTTGCGACGTTTGCGCTGTGCGCTCTACCTGGAAGCGCTTGCGCTCAGG
This sequence comes from Thermoguttaceae bacterium, assembly GCA_050949645.1. Lineage (GTDB taxonomy): Bacteria > Planctomycetota > Planctomycetia > Pirellulales > Thermoguttaceae > RUG369. The sequence goes on along the minus strand of JBMNGC010000001.1, from coordinate 1,436,497 downwards.
ACGTAAAGTGTGCGGATTCAGACGAAAAAATAGAGGTCGTTTCCTATTACTTTGGCAACTATCACCTCGACAAGCGGAATGAGGAACGCCTCGGTAAAGGCTGGACGGAATGGGAATTGGCAAAGAATGCCAAGCCGCGTTTTGAAGGACATCAGCAACCGAAGGTTCCCCTTTGGGGCTATACCGACGAAGCGAATCCACGCGACATGGAGCAAAAAATCGACGCGGCGGCGACCTATGGGATCGACGTTTTTCTCTTCGACTGGTACTATTACGACGACGGGCCGTTTCTGGAAAGAACGATCGACGACGGTTTTCTCCATGCGGAAAATCGTGATAAAATAAAATTTGCGCTCATGTGGGCCAATCACGACTGGATCGATATTTTTCCGAAACGGAAGGACGTCCCCAGTCCTCTTGTTTATCCGGGCAAGGTTACGCCCGAGACGTTCGACAAGATTTGCGATCTCGTGATCGAGAAGTATTTCAAACAGCCCAATTATTGGAAGATCAACGGCGCGCCCTATTTTTCTATCTATGAACTGACGAAGTTCGGCGAGAACTTCGGTTCCTTCGAGGCAACCAAGGCGGCGATTGAGCGATTCCGCGAGAAAACCAAGGCGGCGGGCTTCCCTGATCTGCACCTCAACGCCGTATACTGGGGGCGTCCGAATATCCCAGGAGAGGGAACTATCGACGACCCTGTCAAACTCATCGAGGGACTCGGCTTTGATTCCGTAACGTCGTACGTTTGGATTCACCACGTTCCGCTTAACGAACAGCAGACCGATTTCAACTGGGTTCGCGACGAATACTTCAAACATTGGGATCGCGCGCTTGATGAATTCTCGATCCCATATATCCCGAACGTATCCATGGGATGGGATTCGAGCCCTCGCGCGTGTCAGGACGATCCTTTCGGCAACTGGGGTTATCCTTTTACCAATACGATTTCCAACAACACGCCCGAGAACTTTAAAACAGCTCTTCAAATGACGAAAGACCGCATTCTCAGCGATCCAAGGAATCCGGGTATTTTCAACATTAACTGCTGGAACGAATGGACTGAAGGAAGTTACCTTGAGCCCGATACGATTAACGGTTACAAGTACCTTGAAGCTGTCCGCGACGTCATGAAGTGACGCTTCCTTATTGACCTCGAATGATCTTTCAGCCGGACCTAAGATTTTGGGTTCGGCTGTTTTTATTTTTATGGCGTGAATGTTTAGAGAAAAACGAGAAACGGAGAAGAATTTCTCTCTATTTTTTCTAGTCGGAAAAGTCTATACTTCCCGCGCGTGGGGACGACTCCCCATTTGGTAAGAATTCATGAAAGTAGCGCCGCGTGACCGCAATGTATAACTATTGGCGAGCGATCAAATTAACGTTCAAGTATAAGTGGAATATCATTGGAGTAGTTCTAGCGTCTATTTTTCTTGCGCTATGTTGGGGCGGTAATATCGCGACAGTGTACCCGTTGGTGCAAGTCTCTTTTCAGGGAGATTCGGTCAACAGCTGGCTTGCGAAGGAAATCCAGAATCAGTCTGAACGCCTATCGCGCTTATACGCCGAAGAGAACGCTATTGCTAATGGAGTCGACCCCGACGACAAGGATGCGATTCTGGAGGCGATTTCCCGCGAGAAAAGCGCCCCGAGGCCCGACGACAACACGTCGAAGGAAAACTCCTCCGATTCCATCGAAGAAAGAAGACGAGTTGACCTTGACGACCCCACTCTCAGTCCCCGCGCGCAACAACGGCTATCCGTACTGGACGTCCAGATTGCCAACGCTGAAAAACTTTTAATGCGTTATAAGCAGTTTCAGCCCTATATTGCGCGTTGGACCCCCGACGATCCGTTCCTCACCGTCGTCATGCTGATGGTCTACGTTGCCGTCTTAACGACGATTAAGGGCGTGTGTACCTACGTTCATACGTATCTTTCCACGCGCCTTGGACAACTCGGCTCGCTGGAACTGCGTTCGCTCTTTTTCCGGAAAATGCTCTACTATGAGACCACGTTCTTCAGTCAACGTGGCATTACCGACGCGACGACGCGGTTTACGTCTGATATGGGGACGCTTACCAATGGGATCACACTCGCCTACGGACGAGCGTTGCGCGAGCCGTTGAAGCTTATCGTCTGTCTTATCGGCGCGCTGCTCGTGAGCTGGCAGTTGCTGCTCTTTACGTTCCTTTTCGTACCGATCGCGGTTGTTTTGATTCGTTGGTTAGCGAAATCGCTCAAGCGAGTCGTGAGACGCATGATGGCTGAGATGGCGCAGCTCTACGGTCGAATTGACGAGACCTTCCGCGCGATTCGCGTCGTCAAATCATTTAATCGCGAAGATTACGAGACTGCTAAATTTGCTTCCGCAAACGAAACATACTTTAAGCGCGGAATGAAAACTGCGAAATACGACGCGCTAACGAGCCCTCTCACGGAATTGCTCGGAATCGGGATGCTTGTCCTAGCGATAACTGCCGGCGCGTATCTCATTATTTACCAGGAAACGAGTCTCTTTGGTATTCCAACGTCGTCGCGTCCTTTTGACTTGGGAAGGCTGATTCTTTTTTACGGTTTTTTAATCGGCGCGTCCGACCCCGCGCGACGTCTCTCCGATATTTTCACGAATATCCAAGGCGCGTGCGCCGCCGCGGATCGAGTTTATGAAGTGATTGACCGTGACGTCCTCATTAAGGATTGCGCCTCGCCGCGTCGTCTTACTGAATTCAAAGACTCGATCGTTTTTGATAACGTGTACTACGAATATCCGGTCGAAGTTGCCAAGTCCCAAGAAACGCGCCATAATAAGAAGGTCCGCATTGAAGACGTCGTGAAAGACTCCGTGCGGAGGCGTTGCCGCGGGCTCAGCGCCAAATTTAAAGGTAGACCGGGCGATTCCAACGCGCCGCCTCCGTCTGCGAACAACGATGCGGTCCCAGCTCCAGACGTTCAGGCGTCAGAGAGTCGCGTCGTTTTAAGAGGCGTTTCGCTTTCGATCAAGCGCGGTGAGACGATCGCGATTGTCGGACGCAGCGGATGCGGTAAGAGCACGCTCATGAGTATGATACCGCGTTTTATCGATCCGATTAAAGGGCGCGTGCTGATTGACGGAATTCCTGTTACGGAGCTTAAGACGTCCGATCTTCGCGATCAGATAGGGCTCGTTTCGCAAGATTCGGTTCTTTTTAACGATACGGTCCTGGAAAATATTCGCTACGGTCGTCTTGACGCGACTCGCGAAGAAATAATTCAGGCTGCGAAGGACGCTTACGCCGATGAATTCATCTGCAACGAGCTTGCAGACGGTTATGAAACGATCGTTGGACCGGGCGGCGGCGCGCTTTCTGGCGGACAACGCCAGCGTATCGCGCTCGCTCGAGCGTTGCTCAAGAATCCGCAAATCTTCCTGCTCGACGAAGCGACAAGTCAGATTGACTTGCAAAGCGAACGCTTCATTCATCAGGCGCTTAAAAAGTTTGTCGGCGGTCGAACGACGATTCTCGTGACGCACCGATTGACCGCGATCCAACTTGCCGACCGCGTCGTGGTGATGCAGGAGGGCGTTCCGCAGTTTATTGGTACGCATGAAGAGACATTGAAGCATTCGCCGTTCTATGCGTCGCTCTGGGCGAGCGAGTCGGCCGGTTCCGATTCCGAGTTGGAATAGCTGTTCTTTTGACGTTCCGGAACATGCGACAACCTACGGTATGAAACAAGGAGAGCAATTGAGATGAAGGCTGATAAGACAGCGCTGATCCTAATCGAATTTCAAAACGATTTCTGTAAGGACGGAGGTAAGTTATACGACCTCGTCAAGGACGAAATTGCCCGAAATCAAACGATCGAAAACGCCGTAAAACTTCTGAAGGGCGCACGCGAAAAGAATCTTCGCGTTCTTCATTGTCCTTTTGTCCTTGATCGAGCCTGGGCAGACAATCATAACTGCGAAGGCCTTTTGCACGGACTCGTCGAGGACAACGTCTTTGCGCCCGAGACTTGGGGCGTCGAGATCATTGACGAACTCAAGCCGATCGAAGGTGAAACAATTCTTAAAGGAAAGCGTGCGATCAACGGCTTCGAGCACACGAACCTGTCGGAGATTTTGACGGGGTGGGGGGTCGAAAACGTCGGCGTATGCGGTTTCCTTACGAACGTCTGCGCGCAGGCGACCGCTTGGGGCGCCTATGATCGCGGATATCGTACACGCCTGATTCCGAGCGCATGCGGCGCGGCGTCGCGCTCTATTCAGGAATTTGTCGAGAAAGAAGTTTGTCCCATCTTCGGCGGCGCGCCGACGGTCGACGAATTCCTCGCTGAGATTCAAGGGTAGTCTGCGCCCCTGAACCCCTTACTTATAAGAGACATTCGACAACTGCGCGAATGTCTCTTATCTTATAAATGCGGCTTCTCTATGTTAATCTGGCTAAAATTTTCTGTTTCTATCGATTTTAATGAATTTTCCTGATTTTCTTTAAACTTTTTTTCTGTGGAGACGAAAAGATAACTAGCGACGAAGAAAGGTCGCCCCGGATTGTCTTTGTGAACGATCCGCCGCGCTTGTGTTTATTCCTTTCTACGTTTGCTGGTGACCATGCAGCGTCTTGCGATTAGGCATACAGACCCCCCCCTGAGCGTGAGGCGATTGACAAACGCTTGTGCCGCCGATTGATTCAGGCGGCGCCTTGTCGAGAACGGAATCATGCGAGGATACAATGACCAGTCCAAATGAAGAGAGAAACAGAGAAATCCAGACGCCGAAAGGTAACGGTCGTAATCTTCTCACTAATGCGCTCCGCAGACATAATGTGTTGACAGCGGGCTTTGTTTCCGCACTCGCGCTTCTCGGTTGTGCAAACTTCGCTTCTGAATCTTACGCACAGCAGACGCGTCACACCCAGGCGGCGAGTACGCCTTGGACCGGACAGAACGGACGCGAGATTATTGATCTTAATGCGAGGCCAGCCGCTTCGCCGACGCCCAAAAAGGATGTTGCGAAGAAAGCGCCCTCCAAACCCAAAAACTATATCCGCCAAATTCAGGCGGAGATTCCTCGCCAGGATCTCTTTGGCGGAGGACTTGAAGAGCTTCCCGATAATCCCGTTTTTGACTCCGCGCCGTTAGAAGATCCGACAAGCATTCCGGCGCCGCTGACAGAAGCTCCTCGGAACGTCATTAAGACGCCTGAAGTCGCTCCTAATTATCCGCAGGGCGAGGTCGCCAGGCAGACCGCCGCCGCGCCTGCAAGGACCGAGGCACGTCTTGAAGCCCCGAACGCGTATTCGGCTAATCCTTACTCGCAAATCGGTCAGGCGGAGTATAATCCTGGATACTTCTACGGAACCGCAGCCCCTAACGCGTCCATTAATGGTTACCGGAACACTGCGCCCGCCATTGCCTACGGGCAGAATCCTTTGGGTTGCGGCGACCCCTGCCAGCAGGGATGTTACGGACTCTTTGGCGGTTTCTTTGAGAACACCCAGCTTGGCGCCGGTTTTGACGCCATGAGGAGCCCGTTGGACCTTGAAGACGCGGGCAACTACGGGGCAGATTTCTCGCTCAATTGGGCGAGCCCTCAAGCCATCATTGGCGGTTTCCACCTTCAGGCGGGCGCACGTGGCGTCTTCACCGACTTCAATGGCGTCGAGGCGAACGGCTTCACCACGGGCGCGAGCCGCAATCAGTTCTTCTGGACGGCGGGAGCCTATTACCGAGCCAACCAGTATGCCGCTGAAGGACTTTCTCTCGGCGTCGTGTACGACTCGGTGAGGGATACCTACTACAGAAAATATGAACTTCAGCAGATGAGGACAGAACTCTCCTACATGTTCGGAGGAACGCTGACGATTGGATTCCGAGGCGCTTTCGGACTGGACAACGACTGGTGTGATCTCCTTAAGCTCGACGAGGATCTTGTGATTGAGGCAAAGGCGTCCGCGTCGGATTACTACACCGGTTTCATGCGCTGGGCGTTTGCTCAGGGCGGCGAAGCGACGATCTATGGCGGCGCAACGCAACACAGCGAAGGACTCATTGGCGGATCGGTTGAGGCGCCGATCTCTGACAGCTTTACGCTCAAATTCTCCGGACTCTACGTCTTCCCGACCGATCGAGGGCTGACCCATCGCGAGGAAGAAACCTGGAGCATGTCGATGGGCCTTGTCTGGTACGTCGGAGGCGGCGCACGCAATACCGCGTGTTCTCCTCGCCCACTCTTCGACGTCGCCGACAACACTTCCTTCCTGCAGAATTTCGATCGGTAATGATCCTGCGTTCTCCTTGGCGCCAGTAAAGCAAAAGTCCTGCGGTCACTTGGATCGCAGGACTTTTGTTTTCTTGACGTCAACGAATGTGAGCGCGGTTAATCTTGACGTTTGAAACTTTGCAATGTCTGGATCGTTTTAGTGCAAAATTCCTTTTCGCCGGTGAGAAACTCGACCCCGATTCTCAAAGCGTAGAAGGGGCGCCCGAGCTGCTCGCTTCCGTTAAACTTCGTAAAGTCCTTCATTGTCGCTAGTAGCGCTTCCGCGCGAGCGTCATAAGCGGCGCGCGCGAGTCTTTCAAGGTCCTTTGGAGTATAGGCGCAATGATCTGGGAATTCGATAAAATCGACGACGTCGAGGCCTGAGTTTTCAAGAGTCTTTCTAAAGCCCGCGGGCGCGCCGAGTCCGCAGAATGCGAGGACGCGTTTGCGGGTATATTCATGACGGAACGAATCAAGGCTCGTTTCTCTTATTGAATAGTTGGACGGAGTTGAATTGTTGGGGACGCGCCGATACACAGAAAGGGGACGCTGCGCGAGCTCGCCCCAGATCGCGTCTGGAACGTAGGACAGCGCGCGTTGACGGATCGTTTCTCTGCGAGAGTCGTTAATGAGATCGGCGCGATTGAGGAGGACGACGTCTGCGCGTTTAAGGGCAGAAAGAGGTTCCCGAAGGAATCCCGACGGTACGACGCGTCCCCCTCCAAACGGGTTGAGTGCGTCGAGCATAACGATATTCAAATCGCGCGCAATTTTTCGATGTTGAAAGGCGTCGTCAAGGATCAACGTGTCGACGTCTGGCCGGAATCGTAGAAGCGCGTCAGCGACTTCAACGCGTCGGGGGCCAAGAAAATAAGGAACGTCGGGAAAGCGAAGGGCAAATTCTTTCGCCTCGTCGTTGAAAATCTGATACTTGGCAAATTCGTCTGTCGATTCATCCTGGTTGGCGTCGGACGCTTCACGTCGCGAATGTTCCTTAGCCTTGTATCCACGACTAACGAGTCCCGGTCGTCGACCCTGAGCGATGAGATAATCGGCAAGCCACGCGACGAAAGGACTCTTCCCAACTCCGCCCATCGTCACATTGCCGACGGAAATCGTCGGGCATGGAACGCGCGTCGACTTCAGTACGCCTCGATCGTAAAGTCCATGAAGTAGCCGAGCGCCCAGCGAGTAGGGGATCGAGAAGGTCAGACATGCCGTTCTGAAAGCTACGGCAAGAGGCGAACGGTCGGTTGAGTCGACGAACCCTCGAAGTCTTGCTGCAACGCCCTGCTTCATGGAAGACAAACCTCGTTAAACTTGGGAAGTCAGGCGTAGCGGAGAACGAGAACTGATGAAGAATTTTCGACAGCTGATTCCGTGCCTGCTTTCTCTTTCTCAAGTGTAAAAGTTTTTGCCCATTTTACAATACGACGTCGAGCGGCTTATTGTCAGGTTGAAGAGAATAGGATAGAATGACACGGTGGATTGTCTTTAATCCACGATGCGTCGACGCGACGTTTAGGACGCGCGTAGCGATGTGGAGTTATTTGTTTTATAGCTCTTAAGGGGTTGTTTGTAATGATGGAATTTCTAGCTATTCCGAATCTGGAGTCCTTGGCGACTACTCCGTGTTTTGCCGTCGCCGCGTGGATGAAGGCAGCGTCTCAGGTTGACGCGGTTGCGTTGGGCGTTGTCGTCGCGTATATTGTCTTGGTTTTTGCGCTGCGTGTGATTATGCCTAAGTGCGGCGCCATTGCCTGGGTTACCGCGAAGGAAACACTTCAGCAGCCCCTGTTCTTATTGCTGACGCTTGTCGGTCTCTTCGGGCTTTTCATCTTTCCGTTCCTTCCGTACCATACGATGGGGGAAGACATCAAGATCGTTGTCTCGCAGGGATTGACCCTCGTTAAGCTTGCGTGTGTTTTTCTCGCAATCTGGACGGCTAGCTCCTCGATCGCTGAAGAAATCGAGGGTAAAACCGCATTGACGATTTTGGCGAAACCAGTCGGTCGTCAGACGTTCGTTTTTGGTAAATACCTCGGCGTGATGATTGCCGTTACGGCGCTCTTCCTGATTCTCGGAATCTTCTTCCTTAACACGCTTGCATACAAACTTGTTTACGACGCTCGCGAATCCGCCAAGGAACTTCCGACCGCGGTCGAGTGTTTCATCTATGTCAAGGGAATCGTGCCAGGTCTCGTCCTCTCTTTCTTCGAGACGATTGTCCTCACGGCGATTTCGATCGCTATTTCGACGCGCCTCTCGCTCCTGCCGAACCTGACCGTCTGCCTGACGATCTATGTCTTGGGACACATTGTTCCGATGATCGTCCTGTCCAACGCCGTGACTGAAATGCCGATTATAGGGTTCTTCGCAAACTTGATTTGCGCGTTTATACCGATACTGGACCACTTTAATATGGAGACGGCGATTGCTATGAACACGCCAGTAAGCTGGGCATACGTCGGGGTAGCGGGACTTTATTCGGCGTTGTTCGCCTTTGTTGCCATGCTCCTTTCCCTGGTTCTCTTCGAGGACCGCGACCTTGCGTAAGTCCGGGTTGTTTCATTAAGGGGACCGAGCGAACGCTCCTTTGAAAGACGACGCGTCCTGCGACGCGTCGTCTTTTTTGTTAGACTCTAGACTTGAAAAGATTCCTGCAACCATGCCGTCAAGTTCGGCGCGTGCTGGGAGCCGCCGTACATGGCGACTGTATGTAAGCCAATCGATCATAGAGATTGAGCGTTATGATCGTTGAGCGTAAAGCGATTCATCTGCCATGGTTGGCGGCGGGTTTGCAGTCTCTCGAGCAACCGACGTAGACGCTTAACGAACAACTGACGCAAAGGTTGGGGATTTCGTGCGAACGCCGTAGCTGGCGAGCATGAGAGATTAGTTATTTAAAAAACCGGACTAACCCCTGTAAGGTCAGTCCGGTTTTTTTATTGATTCCCTCGATGTTAAAGACACGAGGGTAGGAACGTCATGCGAAGGGATCTTCATCTTCTTCATCGTCGGTGGAGTCGTTGCCGGAGCCGAATGGATCAAAGGGATCGTCCGTGCCAAACGGATCGTCGGCAGGAGCGCCAGTGGAGTCGTCGTCAGCGCCGAACGGATCGGATGAACCGAACGGGTCGTCAGGATCGACGGTAGACGAGTCGTCGTCGGACGCGTCGTCTGTGTTGAACAGATCGAGTGAACCGAACGGGTCGTCAGGATCTGCGGCGGCCGAGTCGTCGGCAGGAGCGGTTGTGGACGCGCCGCCGGGGGCGCTTCCGATCGACCAGTCGATCATATCCGACTCCATCTCCTGTCGGGACTTGGTTTCAACGCCGCCTAGCAACGGAACGAAAAGGCCTGCATTGGCCTTTAGCGGCTCAAGGTCGAGAACGAGCGCAAGGTCTGATCCGGAGACCCGAGGCTTGAGACCGGCCAAGATCCCGCTGAAAATAGGCGAAAGATCGACTTCATTGGTATCGATTCCCGCGTTGGCCATTTGATTTTTCAATCCTTCCAGGATCATCGGGCCAGTCAAGGTTAGTGTTGTTTCAATGACTTTGGCGCTGCTCTTGGCGTCATCTTCGTTATTGAATGAAAGGAACAAGACTCCTCGGGGAGCGTCTCCAACAAGCGAGATCGAGAAGGTTAGGCAGGAGAGATCGTCCAGACTAGCGGTTTCGTTTCCTAACAACTCATCCATTGAGCCCAAGGAGAGCTTGGGCGCTGCGGGAGTTGCGCCGGGCGCGGAACCAGAGAGTTGACCAAGAGCGCCGAATGGCGTCCCCGCTTCGCCTGCGGAGGCGGCTTCTTTTAGGATGAGGCCCCCTAATCCTTGCAGATCAGTTGTTGCAAACGTTAGCACAGCGCCGTCAGAAAGGCTCAATCCGCGCATAAAGTCAGCGGATTCCTCGGCGGACGCCGGTAGCTCGAAGCGGTTGCGGATTCGAGGCAGAACGAGTCGTCGAGCGTCCCTTTTGTGCGCTTCTCGTGCGCTTGCTAATTCGGCGCTGTATTCGCGTTGGAGCGAGGCGGCGTTAGACCCCAAATTTGTCGAGGAGGATCCGCCTACGTTTGGACCGTAACCGCTGGAACCAAAACCGCTAGATCTGGGGCTGCCGGAAGAATAGGAGCCGTAGCTTTGATTTTGGCCGCTTTGAAGCTTGGGTGCAAACCGGGCTTGGAATGCAGCTAGGTCGAAAGCGGGGGCGTCGTCATGTCTTATAACGGCGATGACAAAACCATAACGAACAAAGACGGCATAAGGACTATATCTATCGACAACGTCCACAAGGCGCTGGACCTGGGCTTCTGACAAACCTTCAGTCGGGAACGCCATGATCGTGGATCCCAAAACCGCGGGGTCGGTACTCTGGTAGGTTATCACATATGCTTCGTCCATACCGTTGTTGTACCAATGTTCGACAACAGCTCGCTGGAGCGTAGACAGATATTCCTGCACCGACTCTTTAAGATCTTCTTTCTGGTATTCTCGAAGCTGGACGAGGTAAGTATCGTCGGACTGAATAGAGCCCGCGGCTTTGTCAACGAGTTCGTCGATGAACGCTTTTGTGCTTTCGTAGTCGATCTTTGCAAGGTTAAAATGGACAACGAGGGCCGTATCTCCATAGAGCAACGCCTGAACGGCGCCAACGCTTGAAAAATTATCGGGTCGTTTTATACCGCTTCCGAGGTTGGTAAGGACGTCTCTTTGCTGACCGCCGTAGCCTCCCGAAGAACCGTAATAATAACTGTCATCGTAGCCGGACATGCTTCCGCCTGGGGCGCCTGGATCGCCAGAGCCCTGAGCAAAAACGGACGCGCAGCCGAGCGCGACCACCGAGGCGACGAGCGCCGCGGAAGATAGTGTCGTCCAAAAAGAACGCAACGATGGAAAACGAGACATTTTGTTTCTCCAAACGAATTTATTCGAGACTTATTAGTCGAACGGTCCGACCTGATTCTGACCGAAGCTCGAAAAAGCGTTTACGCTCTCCCGACGCTACTGGACGAAAGCGACAGAGCGGAAAAGAGCTCTCCACCAACCGCCACGTGTTCATTATAGAGCCGTCATGCTCACTTTTCCAGCGCTTTGACTCAATCAAAGGTCGATTTCATCTATTTTTGTTGTTTCTCTTTGTGAAGTTCTCACAACCGTCATAACTGGCGCAGATCGCGTTCGTTGCAAACTCAAATGTCGTCTGACGTCTGCGATGAAAACGATCGCGAGTTCTTGTTGATGAGCGGCGTCGCCGTCGTAACAATCCAGTACGCAGCAAGAATTGCAAACCCATACATGACGGGGACTCTATATCTTATCGACGATACGAATACGACGTGCAACGCGCTCGTGTAAAGGGCGGGGATAACAAGAAAATACGCCGCGTTGTCGAAGTGGAAAGCGCGCCGCAGTCCTAGCAAACCGAGGCAGAGGATCGGAAGGTAAGAAATGATCAGCGCCAGCGTCCAGATCGGTTTTGCAAAGGAGCGTTCTCTCGGAACCGGCGCCCAAAGGCGATAGAATTTCACGCAAGCGAGCCGCGCGGTCTCAAGAGGATGCGATTTAACCCATGCAAGAGAGGCTTCTTTCATTCGCCTGTCTAATCGAATCTCGAAGTGAACGTCAAGCGAATCGGAGGGATTTTCAATTTCTTCCGCGCGAAAACGATCGACAAAAGTCATGTCGCTTGCGCCCGTCGCCTCGGGACTCAGACCGTCGTAGAGACTTGAACCCATCTGAAGCGTCGTGGCGATCGGTTTGCCTGAGAGACGATAATTTCGAATGATCCAAGGCGCCAAAAACGCCAACATAACGACATGGATGAGCGCGGCGACCGTCAGCGTTGCAAGAAGACCCTTCTTAGTCCAAAGCGGGTTGTCTTTGACTTTGCGACGAAGAGAGTCGAGCATGAAGCGTAAAAGAAGTAGGACGAACGTTGCGAAAGGAACAAAGTAGAACCAGGAAGGGCGCAGGTAGATCGACGCCGCGCTGAAAAACGCCGCCAGCGCGACAAGAGCTAGAAATTTCTTTGTCGCCGGCGCGGTAATTTCGACGCTGGAGTCGAGCTTTCTCGCGTTGAGGAGTCCGAGTGAACGCGCAATTTTAACGAAAACAATATTCAGCGCGAGCGAGAAGGTCATGAAGGGTTCTTCAGAAAGGATGGAAACGCTTTGGAGCGCTTCCGTCGGATCCAGAGCGACAAATAACGCCGCGAGTATCGCAATAAGACGACCGCGTTTTCCATTTCCAAAAATAATAATCGCCAGCAAGCCCACAAGCGCGACGTTGATCATGCCAAAGAACGCGCCTTCGATCCGAGCGGCAATTGCAGGCGGATTCTCGCCAAAGATCCAAAACAAAGGAGCCAGGAGCGCCGGATAGCCGGGGGTACGAAAGATTTGCCAGCAGCGAAGGTCGTCGAATTCGTAAGGTCGTCCAAACGCGAGCGCTCTGCCAAGCTTCCAGTATGAATCGGAGTCGCCGTAGAAGAAAGGGCCGTCCTGAGCGTCGGAGGCGTGCGAACCTGGATCGCAAAGTTTGAAGACTGTCTCGTCCCAATAGATTCCTACGCCTACGCGTACCAGGAGCGCGAACAAGAGCAGAGAAAGCCAGGCGATACGGTAGCGTGTTCCTGACGTCATGAGTCTATCTTTGCGAATAAGAGGGATTAACGCTGGTCGGAGTTAAGAACCGCGGCGTCAATAAAGTCGTCGCACGAACGTTTCTTTGCGCGAGGCATGCGGCTTTCGAGGAGATTCCTAACCTGCCCGCAACGAAGCGCCGCAAGAAAGGAGTCAATATCGGGATAGATAGCGTCGCTGAGAAATTTCACGACCCAGTTGATCTTCATGGGCGAGATCGTCAGGATGACTGCGCCGTTTTTCCACGCCTCCCACATCTCTATCGCCGCGCCCATCGACGCTTCCGGAACATAAGCGACGACCGCGTCGACGTCGGTTCCGCACATCTTATTATGATTCATGAAAACCGCTTTACCCACTTCATGAGTAAATTGGAGCGAATTTTCGTTGCACGCGAGAGGGTCGTAAACGTCCGAGTCGGGAAAAGCCTGGAGCAACGCGGACTGAAGTTCCTGGCGGTAATTCTGACTATAAAGAGAGGCTTCCGTTTTAGAACCCTGCATAATTCCAGCGATAAAGAATTTCATCTGTTTTCCTTTATGAGCTGACGCCGGACGCAAATGCGCAACTAACAAAAAAGCCCGAAAGACGCGGCTCTTTCAGGCTTTTTCTCAAGAATTCTTGTGTGTGAATTCGAAAAGGATCAGTCGATATAACGACGAACGACTAGAGAAACGTCCTGTCCGCCAAAGCCGAAACTGTTGCTTAGCGCGACGTCGACGTTGACCTTCCGAGCGACGTTAGGGACGTAATCAAGATCGCAGTCCGGATCTCGCACTTCAAAATTGATCGTCGGCGGGACCATGTTGTCGCGGATCGCGAGCAGGCAGTAGATACATTCCGTCGCACCTGCGGCCGTGATCAGGTGCCCCGTCATACTCTTTGTACTTGAAACAGGAATCTGATACGCGTACTTTCCGAAGACTTCGCGAATTGCAAGCGACTCAACGCGGTCGTTGACGCTCGTGCTCGTGCCGTGCGCGTTGATGTAGTCGACTTCTTCGGGCTTAACGTTTGCGTTTTCAAGCGCGAGTCTCATGCAACTGATTGCGCCGCGTCCTTCCGGATGAATATCTGTAATACGGTACGCGTCGGAGGTTGAACCATATCCCACGATCTCGCCGTAAATCTTAGCGCCGCGTTTCTTTGCATGCTCCAGTTCTTCCAGGACAACGATTCCGGCGCCTTCGCCAAGGATGAAACCGCAACGATGCTTGTCAAAAGGCTTCGACGCTTTTTCTGGCTCGTCGTTTTCAGTGCTCAGCGCGGTGAGGAGATTAAAGCCCGTCACGCCGAAGGGGTGGATCATCGAGTTCGCGCCGCCCGCGAGCATCATATCTGCTTCGTCTCGACGGATGATCTCGACCGCCTCGCCAATGGCCTGAGCGCCTGCTGCGCATGCAGTCAACGTATTAACGTTCGGACCTTTAGCGTTGAACATTGCGGCAATATGGGCCGCGGGCATATTCGGTTCCTGTTCAAGCTCGCGATGAGGGTCGAGAATCTCGATTCCCTTTTGAACGAATTTCCCTTCGTCAAGATTCCCTTCGTCGTCGAGGCCGGCGAGCATCATAGCGGAGAAGTCGTCGAAACTTTGGGTTCCTTCGCCCGCGCCTGTGTAAACGCCGAGGCGCTCAGGATCAATATGTTTGGCGCCTTCGCCTAGCAGGCCGGCGTCTTGCATCGCTTTATAAGCGGCGCCGACTCCGAATTTGGCATGACGATCTTGATGTTTCCAGTCGTCCAGGTTTTCTCCGATTTCGTCGACGTCCCAGTCCCTGACTTCGGCGGCTATCTGCGTGGCAAAATTTGAAGCGTCGAACAATGTGATACGACCGACGCCCGATTCGCCGTTAAGCATACGCTTCCAGATCGTGTCGACGTCATGCCCTAAGGGCGTGACTAAACCGACGCCGGTAACAACAACTCGTTTACCCATTTGTGGAGACTCCCGTATGCCGTACGAGTTTAAAAGGTTCTTGCCGAACCTTGGAATCGTCGCGAAATCCGTACGCGCCTACTTTCTCAATCGGTATATTCAAAAACAAGCGTCTCCAGACGACTCATCGAGACGCTTGCGCAACGCAGTTCAACTCTTATTCATGACTCAAGAGACGGATCCTTGATCGGATTACCGTCGACGTCGACTCCGACGTCGTACATTCCGTAGGCGCGCATGAGATTTTCAAGGTCGCCTTCATCGAACTGTTGTTTTCCGTCGAAATCAGCGCCGAGGTGCGCGAAGATGAGCACGCCTTCGGCGATGAGCTCTTCGCCGCGGTGCACAGAAACGGACGCCATCGAGCCTTCGTCATTGATATAGTCGGCGACGGCGTCGTAAGTGAGGACGTCGCCCGGCACAATCTCAGTGACGTAGAAGGTGACGTTCGGAATCTTCCCCAGCACGACTTTCTTGCTGAAACTCGTCGCCTCGTTTATCATCAGACCGGCAGTTTGCGCCAATCCCTCGATAATAAGCGAGGTAGGGGCGATGGGATGAAAGCGAAAATGATCGCGCAGATGACTTTCAGAACGAGTGATCGTTTTGATCGCTCTGGCTCTCTTGTGACTTTCAAACAGGGTGAAACGATCGATCCAATACCAGTTCATAAATAAACTCGCAACGCAGGAAGCAGGCCCGGGGAGCAGGGGCATGAATTAGAGGTTGGAAACGCGAACGTATCAACGTTTCCGGAGAGACGTCCGCCGTCAATGAACTGCGGAAGCTCTGACAGCGGACGTAATCTTCGGCGCGCAAAAGCGCGACGTTCGACGCGGCGCGTCAAACATGCGTCAGGAAAGCTTCTTCTCGACAATATTGCAGAGAACGTCGACGGTCAGAATTTTAGAAACGTTCTGGACGAGCGGGTTCTGTTTAAATTCTTCCATGTCGGCGCCAGGGAGACGATCTACGATAATTTGGACGCCTGCGGGCGTGAGCTTTCCGTCGGCGACGTATTCAGCGTTCGTGAAAAGGTCGGCTGGAATCAGTTCGCTGCGGTCGATCTTGATATCGAATTTCTTCTCGAGATTGAAGACAATTTCAAGGAGGTCGATGGATTCCGCGCCAAGGTCGTCGACGAGCGTGGCGTCAGGGGTGACCTGATCTTCGTCGGCAGCGAGAGAATCAACCAAAACGTCACGAACTTCGGCGAGAATTTCGTCTTTAGTCGCCATGAAAGGACTCCTTAATAATAGTAATGAGAAAAACGCGCAAAGCGTTTATTAAATTCCGAATCCGGAACCGGTCGTATCTGCGAACAGCAGTCCGCATTCCGCTCGATTATTTTAACGCCGGACGATTATCCAGCGTCTTCTGCGTCATTTAAATAGTCTTCGTAACCGTTCCAAAGCAGAGCGAGCTCTTCTTTAAGGAAAGCTACGATCTTCTTATCAAACGTCTTTCGATGGGGACTGATCGACGCAAGATTATATTTGGCCAGCGCGATCTGAGCGCGAATGCGCACTTGGCCCTCGATTGAACCTTGAACTTTTAGAATCGTTTCGTCTTCGGCGTCGGAGACGATTTTGGAAGAAACGACCATCGTTTGACCAGGCAGGAGGAACTGCCCGAACTTAACGTTCTTAGTTCTCTTAAGGACGACTATGCTGTGCGCGAACTGCTCTGATACCCTAACGAGCCACGCTGACGCCTGAGTCATTGCTTCGAGCATAAGAACGCCCGGCATGACGGGGAACTTAGGAAAGTGGTCGCGAAGATACTCCTCCGACATCGCCAGCGACTTGGTCGCGACGATCGACTCGCCAGGGTGCAATTCGTCGATTTTATCAATCAATGAAAAATACATTTTGCGATCTTTCTTCTGGTCTCTGACTGAAGGCAGCTTTACTATGCATTGTCGGCACAACGACATACGGCTCAACAATACGTTAAAATTTTATCGTTTGTGTCGACAAGGCAGACTTTTCGACCTCTTCCACCCTCGACGATTCAGAACGACCTCGCCTTCGCTCAGTCTAAACGTTCTGCACTCTTCAAGGAGCGCGCGTGACGAAACGCTTGCCCGTCTACCCGACGTTGTCGGACAATTCTCAGCGATTATAACCATTTTCCGTCTTGTTTCAAGACGCGTTGATTGAACGATTGAAATTTTTGGAATGCGTGACGAATAAGAAAAAGAATGTTTCATAAAAAACAAAATAATAACGAATATCTTCAAAGTGAAGAAAAGCGCCTTACAATTGAGTTTATGAGAGAAATTCCTCTAACCGTTTCCACATCTCCATTTGAAAAGAACGCCGTTCTCCGATAGAATACCCGTTACTTAAACGTTAATCTGCGACGTCTTGTTGCGTTTAGCGTTTATGATTATTAGAGAATCTACGATCAAGAGAATCGAAAGGCGTCCGCGGGAAAACTGGGAGTTTGAAGAATGATATGCGTTACTATTGGTTGCGGTAGTCATAAAAGAATGATCGATGAATGGCAGAAGCTTGCCAAAGACAACGTATCATTCGTCGAATTACGTTTGGATTATCTGCGCAAGGAACCCCAGCTTTATCGTCTTCTTCCTAATCGTCCCACGCCCGTTTTGGCAACGGTGCGTCGCAAGTCCGACGGCGGCAACTGGCGCGGTTCCGAGCCCGAGCGTCTCCAGCTTCTACGCTCCCTTATCGCTGAAGGCGTCGAATATGTCGACCTCGAGGTTGACGTCGCGTCTAAAATTCCGCGATTCGGCAAGACGAAGCGAATTGTCAGCTACCACAACATGGAAGAAACGCCTGAGGATCTGGACGCGATTCGTGAAGAAGCGCTCGCGACCGGCGACCCTGACGTCGTTAAGATTGCGGTGACGCCTAAGAATATTGATGACGTTTTTCGCCTAATCGACTTCCTCAAGCGCGCTAATTCGGATAGTTCCAAGCCTCGAACGCTGGCGATCTCGATGACGGAATTTGGGTTCATGACGCGGATCCTTGGAAAGAAGTGGGGGAACCCTTATGCGTACGCGTCTTTCTCTAAAGCTCGCACGATCATGCCCGGTTTACCCTACTATAAAACGCTTCGCGACGAATATCGTTACGACGAGATCAACGCGGACACGTCAGTCTTTGGGGTGGTCGGCGATCCGATCATGCACAGCCTTAGCCCAATGATCCACAATCTCTCTTTTGCGGAGCAGGATCTCAACTGCGTTTATCTACCCTTTAGAGTGACGAAAGAGGATCTTTTTGAGTTTTTCGACAAGGCTTCTGACGTTTTTGACCTCAAAGGACTGAGCGTTACCATTCCGCACAAAATGGCGATTATGAAAAAGCTCACGCAATTCGATCCGGCGGTGGAAACGATTGGCGCGTGCAATACGGTCGTCTTTGACGGCTACAGTCGCTACGGTTACAACACGGACTATATTGCGGCAGTTCTCAGCATAGAAACAGCGATGGCGGCACGTCCCGTTCTCGCCGGCGAGCCGAGTCCTCTCGAGGGACAGAGCGCGCTTGTTCTGGGCTCTGGGGGCGCGGGCAAGGCTATTGCGTTTGGTCTCCACGAGCGAGGCGCGCGCGTCATCATCACGGATCGCGACGTTGAAGAAGGCGAGCGCGTCGCAAGTTGGCTCGGTTGTGAATTCTGTCCTTGGGAGGAACGCGAGGGTTACGTCGTTCAAATTTTGGCAAACTGTACGCCGGTCGGCATGTTCCCGAACGTCGACGAAGCGCCGATGGATAGAAAATCATTACGCGGGGGTATGGTTGTCTTTGACGCGATTTATAACCCGGAGACGACGTACCTCCTGCGAATGGCGCGCGAAAAAGGTTGTCGTATTGTTTCCGGCGTCGAGATGTTCGTTGGTCAGGCGTGTTTGCAGTTTAAGCTTTATACCGGCAAGCGCGCGTCGGCGCCCTTCATGCGCCGCGTCTTGCGCAACGCGCTGAGCCCGGTTCGCGAAGAATAAGCGGTCGGCGCGAGGTTTAACGAGAGACGTCGGCGCACAGACGTCTCTCGCTTTTTATTTCGGAAGACGTTTTTGCCGGGTTTTTCATGCCGCGCGAAATCAAAGATGGTCAGAAAGAATCGCAGGCGCTCGTCGCTTTTGGATCCAATCTTGGCGACCCGAAAAAAAATATAGCGCGCGCCCTGGTTCTGTTAGCGGAAATTCCCGGCGTACGCGTCGTGAAGACCAGTTCTTTATACGAGACTTATCCTGTCGGCTGTTCACATGATTCTTTAAGTTTTATCAACGGGGTCGTTTTGCTTCGCACGACGCTCTTGCCGCTCGAACTTCTCCATGAACTGCAGTGGATCGAGCGCGCGCTTCGACGCGTTCGCCTCGAGTTCTGGGGCCCTCGAACGCTGGATCTCGATCTTATTCTCTACGACGACCTGATTATGCGGACACCTGAGCTCACGCTCCCGCATCCGCGGCTGCAATGGCGCGACTTTGTCCTCGCACCTTCCTGCGAGATTGTGCCCGAGATGACGCCGCCGACCCTCGGACTTAGTTTCCAATCTTTAAAAACGCTGCTCGATTGGAACTTTGCAACTTTTCCCGTAGTGACTGCGCTGATCTACAGGGGCGCTCGTTCTAGCGCAAAGAATCAAATGGTCGCATCTGAGGGGCGGAAATCATAACGATAAAGCGTTCAAGGATGATTTTCGGGTCGCTGCGACTTCCACCCTTGAAATCAAGGTCGGTCTCAAGGAGATTCTGGACGAGATATTTACCGCGTTTCGAACCAAGTTTTTTAAACTGCTCCGCCGTTTTACTAATAGCGAAGGAACGCACTCCGACACGGCCCAAGACGGAGGCGACTGAAAGTCGCATAGCGTTGGGGGTCTTTTCCTGCTCAAGATAGAGCTCCGCCGCCGCCGCAAGCTTTCTGAGCGTAGCGGACGTTTGCGCGAGGATTGCAATCGGCGCTTCGCCAGCGGCAAGGAGCTTATCAAGTTGTCTCAACGCTTCTGCGGTCTTGCCGTCAAGCGCCGCGTCGACGAAATCCCAAACCTTTCGCTTTCTCCATGATCCCCCTTGTTCACGAACAAGACCGGCGCTGATTTTTCCGTCAGGCGCGAGCAACGCGAGTCTGCGCGTTTCCTGAACTAACATTCCAAGATCGTCGCCGACGAGATCGACGAGCGCCTCCACGCTTTCGTTGGTGAAGGACGCCTGACAAACTTTCGGCGCCCACTCTTTAAGAAAATTCGGTATCTGACGTCCTTGCAGCGACTTACATTCGACCACCAGTCCGTCTTTCGCGATCTTCTTATAGAGACGCGTATTAGCGGGAAAGGACGCTAGGATGAGTAGTAGGACGCCCGCCTTATTAGGTTCGTCAACGTATTTTTCAAGATGCGTTTTATACTGCGAAACGAACGGTTCTGCCTGATCGACAACGACGAGGCGTTTTCCCGAGCCAATGAGCGTAACCATCGCAGTTTCGCGCAGGACGTCCTTGAAGGTCGTCTCTGAGCCTTCAAATCGCGAAAGGCTGAAATCGGCTTCCTGTTCGTCGAGCACGATCGAACGCATTTTCATGAAAGCAAGATGACGGAGAAACGCTTCGTCGCCGGCGATCGCGCAAACAGACGGGATCGGAGACTGAGAGGTGTTTTTAAGAAACTCAAGCGCTGGAATAATTCCCATAACAAGGCCTTTTCTGACGAACGTTTCTCATGACGCCATGCGGCGTCATTGTCGCTGCCTGATAAAAAAGAGCGCAAAAGCGACGCCTCTGCGCTCGTTGCGTTATTGGAAAGGAACGCGTCACTTAGTAGCGCGGCCTAGGAATGCGCCGGTGCGCGTGTCGACTTTGATCATTTCGCCTTCTGTCAGATATTCTGGAACCATGACGACGAGTCCAGTTTCTGTAGTTGCGGGCTTTTCGCGCGCGGTCGCGGAGTTGCCGCGAGCTGCAGGATCGCATTCTGTCACGAGCATTTCTACGGAGACGGGAAGGCTGATCGCGACGCAACGTCCCTCATAGATGAGCGCAAAGAGTCCTTCGAGCCCCTCCTTGATGTAGTTCATTTCTTCCGAGACGTCTTCCTTAGCTATATCGTACATCTCGTAGGATTCGGAGTCCATAAAGTAGACGTCGGACGCGTCGGCGTAGCTGTAGGTGACGGCGCGACGCTGGAAGTCGGCCTCTTCGAGGACGTCGGCGCCCTTAAGCTTGAGGTCAATTTTATCTTTGGTAATGAGATTGCGGCAACGAAGTTTGTAGAGGGTCGCGGCGCCGCGAGCGGAGGGAGTTTGAACTTGAAGATTTTCGATGATGATCGGCGAGCCGTTGTAAACGAGAACGTCGCCGCGTTTCATATCCTTTGCGATCATGATCTATGTCCTTACGATAGCTTTATTCCTTGAGCATCCGCTTGCCGGCGAATGAATTAATTTATTGACCGTCACGGAGGCGCGGACGAACGGCGCGCGTGACCTGACGGAGCTCCGCTGCTAAGCCGCGCGAGGCGTTCCTGTAGCGCAGAAAAACTCTTAATAATTATAACTTTTTCGAGCTCTTTGAGAAGACGTCGACCCTTCGGCCGCCCTTATTCAACTCTTCCTTGTTGTACTGCTTAAAATAAAAACGCGCGGAGTTCGCAAGAAGAACGCCGCGCGTCAACGAATTCAGAAGTCAGAGAGCTAGCGCCGCGCGCCTATTTATTCACAGAGTTGCGAGCGATGGTCGAGAGCTTGCGCGTTCTTTTGAGCAGCGCCTCCGTCCAGCGGTCAAAGAGTTCTGCGACTTGAGGTTTCGCATCGACGCCGAGGGGGGCGCCGCCGCCAAACCGAAACTCTTCCGACCGCTGGAAGAATTCCTTGATATCGTGAAGCGTCTTTGACGTTTCAGGATTCTTTTCGCGCTCTTTGGCAAAATCGCGGTCGAGAAACGTGAGAATTTCCGCGTCCGTGTAAGAGTCAAGAGTATTAGGCAAACGCTTTCCGACGAGGGAGAGAAACGCGAGTCGAATTTGAGAAAAGCCCTCATACGGCGCCGAGTCAAGCTTGCTCAAGCCCTCTGCGACCTCTTTCTTCGCCGAGTCAATAATTCGACGATTGCTTGACGCGATTCTTTGAGCGTTGGCGCGCCATGCGGCGCGGCTCGCAAAAAAGAGCCCCGCCGACAATCCCAAGAGAGCGATCGCGGCGAGCGCAGAGGTCGCGATCGTGCGGAACCGCCTTCTATGGTCGGCAAAGTCGTCGTCCAACGCGGCGCTCTTCTGGGGACCGAACTCTTCGACGGCCGATTCGTCAATTCCAAGATCGTCGGTAAGAACGCCTTCTTTGATCTCGATAGGAAAGGGATCGGAAGTCAACGTTTCAAAGTTACCCGATTCAACATTAAAGTAGGAAGTTTTGATTTCCGGAAACGTATAATTCCCTTGTTTCAGTGGACGAAGCTTATAGTCGAACGCGACTCCGGAGTCAGTCGAACGTTCTGACGCCGGATAGACGCGAAAGACGTCTTTAATTCCTTCGAGCTCAGAGATTTCAGGGGCGCGCGCTAAGGTGAAGGAGCCGTAGCCGCCGTACTCAAGAGAAAGATTGATCACGTCGCCAACGGATGCGGTCTTAGAGGAGAGCGCCGCTTCTTGAGTAATTTTGCCGTAGATTCCGAGGTAGGATTCAGGCGCGTCTTCCTCGGGTATCGCTTTAATCTGGACCGCGGCGGGCTCAGTCGATAGGAAAACGTTTCGCGAGACGGGATCGTCAGGGCTGGAAAAATCGAGGAAGCTTCCTTTGAGGGTCGAGGGCGCAAAAGTCAGCGTATCGGCGCTTGAAGCGCGCATTTTACGTACGAAAGAATATTTCCAATATCGGAGTTTTTCTCCCGACGAATCTGTTCGCTCAACTTTGACGGGCTTCGGCAGAAAGTAAAGCGCCTTGCGGGAATTGTCAAAGAATGAGAAACTAAGACTGAAGAAGTGGTCGGCGAGTTGGTAATTATTGAGTGTAAATCCGTAATCCTTGACCGCCAGGGAATTCAACCAGTCGTTGATTGGCTCGGCAAGGACGACGTCGTCAAAAAAGCGCGACTCCAGCCATGGAATTGAAAGTTGCGGCGCGCCGAGGTTGTGACTGATGAGCGTTATCGGATCGTACTGGCTGTATTCGCTCGGATACTCCTTAACATAGACGTCGACAGAAACCTCAAAGGGTACAAGAGGGTAGATCGAATTCGAAGGAGCGACGTTCGTTTCAATGAGAACAAGATCTGTTTTGGTCTGCTCCAGGACGGTGATTGTCACGGGAGACGCGGCCGGGACCTGCGTGTCCGACTTAATTTCAGGGGGCTCGATCGTAAAAGATCCCGATCGTCTCGGGGTAATGCGATAGTTATAGTTGACGGTACGATTTTCAACGCGCCTCGAATTCATAATCGAGAGACTCGTGCTCGTCGACGACGGTAGCGTCTCGACCAGAAAGTTTTTTTCAAGCCCTTTAAATTCGGGCGGATTGTCGAGCTTGGCGTTGGAAACGGAGACGATCAGTTTTGCGGACTCGCCCGTATAGATTTCAGAGGGTTCGACGCGAACGTTCATGCTCGGTTTACCGTCTTGAGCAAACGCTCGACTTTCGACGCCGCTAAAGGCGAACGCAACGACCATACAGCACAGAAACGTCAAACCATAAAAACGATGCTGAATCTTCATCTTTGAAGTGTCTTTCTGATTGGAAACCTGCTCTTTATTGAAGGGAAGAGTTTCGAAGCTACCAATCTTTTCCTGATGTTTCTCTCTTTTTAAACGCCTCTCTGACGGCGTCCCGAAGGGGTTCTGCGTCCTTCTGACGACGCATAACGCGCCGCATGAGCTCTTCGGCTTTCTTTTGTTCTTCCGTCAGTTCCGGCGTGGAGGGCTGTTCTCTTGCAGATTGAGGGGTATCAACCTCAACTGGGGTCTCCTGAGGAGCGGCGTCTTTCTCTTCGTTAGCAGAGTCTTCGTCCTCCTGCTGATCAGGTTGATCGAGTTCCTCAGGGATTTCGTCGTCCTCCTGATTCTGACGATCCTGTGAATCCTGTTCGTCCTGATCACGCTGGTCCTGGCTCTGTTCCTGGTCCTGCGTATTTTGATCTTGATTTTGCTCGTCTTGATTCTGTTGATTCTGGTTCTGTTGATTTTCATCTTGGAACGGACGCGCAATCTCACGAAGCATCTCAACGATTTCACGGTGCGTTTTTTCAAGCTCTTCCGTATCCTCGGGGAGTTCGTTCTTGGCGTCAGTCAGCTCGGACGCTTTTCTGATGGCGTCGGCGAGCGCCTGTTCGCGGTCAAGGGCGATCTTGGCGGACTCAAGCGCGCGTTCTTCGGGAGACTTGGGAAGCTCCTCGGACGCCGCGTCGGGCTCGTTTGAATCAAAGACAATCTCGTCGTGTTCCGGGACGGATGGGACGTCGGGCGCTTCCACCGCAGGAGACGTCATTGGCGCGGGAGCGGCGTCAACGATCCGACGCGCTTTTCTCATCGTTTCGTCAACCGACGCGGAGAGAGACGCACGACTCCAATGATAATCGTCGAAATCGTCGCTGTTCAGAGGCTTTTCAGCGGTTTGGTCAAATCTCTGGGCGCGTAGTTCTTCTTGTTGCAAAAGTCCGGTGACAAGCGTGTCGTAAGGGGAGGGCACGTCGCGAAAAGTCGTCAGTTGCGTTTCGGCAAGTCGAAGCTCTTTTTGGGCGGCGACGGGGTCGTACTTCGAGAGCGCTTTTGCCGCTTCCCGCTCATGGCGCGTAAAGACGTCCTGCGCCTCGGCGATCTTCCGAGCGCCTTCTTCGTCGGCCGTCTGGGCGCCCGCGACTTCGAAAGGCGCGGAAGCGTCCGCGCTCTCGAGCGCCGCGCCAAGTTTGGACGCAATGGCGTCGACGTCGCTTTCAAGTTCTTTGACGTTAGACTCTTGGGCGTTGAGCCGACGGTAGTATTGCGCGTCCGGTTGGCGGCGACTCAGGTCTCGCACGTCGCGTACAGTTGCGCCAAGTTCTTCCTCGAGCCATGCGAGGCGGTCATTGGGATCGGGCAGCGCCTCGTCGCGTAACGTCGTTTCGCGCTCTTGTTCTCGTTCGCTGAGTTGAGCGGACCAATTTGCAACCGCTTCTGCATCTTGAAGAGAAGTCTTGCCAACTTTTTTACTCTCCGTCGCGCGGAAGAATTTTTGCGACGCGTCCTTTGTCATGGCATAGATTTCTTGACGCTTATCGTCTCGTTCGCTTCGCTCCTTTTTATATTTCTCGACCGCGTTTGCTGGCGGTTGCTGAGGATTGTCGGAGGGCGCCGCGGGAATCGTTTCTGAATGCGCGTTTTCTGACTGGTTTTGATCAGACTCCGATAATGGCGCGGTAAGTTCTTGAGCGGCGTTTCGCGCCTTTTCAAGTTCGGCGACGCCAAGATTATAGTTTGCGCGACTTGATACTTCTGGATTATTGAACTCCGCAAGCTCTCGTTGTATCGCCTCGAAGTCTTCTTTGTCAGATTCGGCGAGTTTTAATGAATCGTTATATTTCCTGACCTGTTCGCGACGACTTAATTTTTGCGCGACGGTTTTCTCGGAATCAGAGAGCGCGTCCTGCGCCAGCGCGCCGGCGTTCAGAAGAAACGCTGGCGTCAACGCGACGATTAGCGCAACAATTTGCGTTATGGTTCGTTGATTTTTTCTTCGCACTCGAACGGGGAATACGTAATAAATCATAAATGAAACGAGTCCAACCGCTAAAAACGGCTGATATCGATCCTTTAAAAGGACGCGAGCGTCCTCGCCGATTTCAGAGCGGTCCTGAATTTCAACGCTCGATTCGTAAACTTTCGCGAGGTCGAGTCTGGAATCAGCGTAAAAGAACCTTCCGCCAGAGATTTTGGCGATTTCCTTGAGCGTTTCGACGTCAGGCTTACTAACGGCATGCTTGCCGTCGAACATCTTATAGCCGGCGGGCACGCCGGAAACGTTAAAGACTGGGATCCTGGCGCCCTCGGGAGATCCAATAGCGATTGCAATGATGGGCACGTTCATGTCGGCGGCATTTTTTGCGGCCTCAAGGGGGAGCGAATCGTGGTCTTCGCCGTCAGTGATGAGGAAGATCAGTCGTTTGCGCTCCTCCTCCTGCCCAAAACGTTTGAGCGCGAGACGGATAGCGTCGCCGATCGCGGTGCCTCCAACTTTTACCGTTTTCGTGTCAACTTTCCGAAGGAGTTCACGGAAGAATTCGTAGTCCGTTGTGAGAGGAATTTCAACTTGCGAAGAGCCCGCAAAAGCGACGAGCCCAAGTCGATCGCCGACCGCCGCGTCAAGTAAATCTTCAACGTCTAAGCGCGCTACGGTAAGCCGGTTCGGTGAAACGTCCTCTGCGAGCATCGAGTCGGAGGCGTCGAAAAGGACGAAGACGTCGCGCCCGAGCGTTTTGTGCGTTTCTAATTCCTTGCCGAACTTTGGACCCGCCATGACGCAGATAAACGCGACGAACGCCAGAAATAGAAACGCGTATTTAATCCACGCAAGGGTTTTCGACGAGGAGGCGAAGAGCTTATCGCGCATATTGTCGGAGAAGACGGCGGCGATCTTCTGATTTCGACGTCGAACGGATCGAGCGATCAAAATAAAGATCGGAGGCAGCGCGATAAGCGCGAGAAAAGCTTCGGGCCGTGTCCAAATCATCTGCTGTTCCTAAAATAACTGGTCATTACGGGAATGAATTCGACGGAAACGATTATGGAAAGGATCGGAAACGCGTTGCAACGAGCAGCGCGTTCGCCGCAAGAGCAAGTATTCCAAAAGTCATAAAGGGCGGGTACAGATCACGATAATGAGCGTAGGACCCCGCGTCAAATTTGGTGCGTTCGAGTTGGTCGATCTCCTCGTAAACCTTTTTGAGTTTCTCCAGGTCGCTTGCGTAGAAGTACCGTCCTCCGGTGGTTTCGGCGATCATTTGGAGCGTCGAAGGGTCGAAATCGAGATTTTGCATGGTCATGATCTGTTCGCCAGTCGGCAAATAACTCGGGAAAGGCGCCGGTTCGGAGCTTCCAACTCCGATCGTATAGACCTTAACGCCATAGGCCTGGGCGACTTTGATGCCTTCTTCGGGCGAGAGCTCGCCCGCCGTCTGTACGCCGTCGGAGAGGAGCACGACAATTTTGGTCTTATTAGTCGAGTCCTTAACGCGGTTGACCGCAGTTGCGAGCGCGTCGCCAATCGCAGTGCCAGACTCCTCCGCAATCGTTTGATTCCTGATCATGTTGCCTCGCCGATCAAAGAGCGGAATTGGCGTGTCGATCGTATCGAGCAGTTCGATAAGGGACGCATGATCGAGCGTCAGCGGACAGCATGAATCGACGAATCCTCCAAAAGCGATGAGTCCGATGAGATCGTTGGTTCGACCATGAAAGTCCTTCGACCCTTCCACAAAATCGCGAAACACCTTTTTTACCGCTTCAAGTCGCGTCACGGGCCTTCCATCAATCTCAAAATCCTCGGCGGCCATCGAGCCGCTTCGATCGACGCACATGACGATCGAGATACCGTTTCCAACGACGCGCGACTCCCGGATCCCGAACTGCGGACGTGCGAGCGCAACGATAAGCGCGGCGGCGCCAAGGTATGCGAGCGCCGGAAGAAACTTCTTAAAACGCGCCGCCAAACTAATCGGAATGCGATCCAGTCCAAAGGTTGAGGAGAAGAGCATCGGCGCTTTTTTCCTCCGTGCATACGCCAGGTCTAACGCTGCGACGATTGCGAGCGGAACGAAGAGCGCCAACCAATATGGCGATGCGAAACGAAAGGGGGTCATTTTCTTCTACCCAACAAAAAGATGGAAGTGAGCGGTAGGCGAGGGCGTCAATGTTGCGAGACGTTCCGCGCTGCGTCTTGTTTTTCAGATTCATTCAACGAAGCGGCTGCCGTCTCAACGTATTTGGCAAGACTGGAGCGATATTCAGCGAGACGTTCGCACAGCGTTGCAAAGGAACGTTCCACAATCTTGCGAGTCAGAGCGTATATTTCACTTGCGTCCTCAAAGGAGGTTTGGAGCTTAGCAAATTTGACGAGATCAAGTTTCGTCAACGCCGCCGTGATGGAGGCGCGGAACTCGGGCTCCTTCAGGACCCCGAGCGCTATGGCCGTTTCCGCCTCTTCTGAGGGAGTCTTCACCAGAACGTCCTGGGCGTATTGGTCGAGCCGAGCGAGAAGGTCCGAAAAACTGGGCGCTTCGTCCGAGTCGATTTTTTTAACGAGCTCCTGCGTCGTCATTTCCAGGGCGTTTAATGAAAAGACAGCGGCGAGAAATTCTCGCAGAATCGCGTCGTCCTCAATATAAAAGCCAGGCTCGTTTTCCAGGTAGCTTCGAGAGTTTTTGAGCTCGTCAAGCTTTCGGATAGCTTTGTCATAGGGCAGTTCCATCGGCAGCGCCGGCGTTTCTTCCGCCGACGTCTTTCGCGCCAGAACAAAACGCAACGCGAGCGCTAACCCCGCAAGAGCCAGGATCGAGACCAATATCGCGCCAACGGAGAACTGGCGGATCGGTTCGAGGCTCGACGCAATGTCGTCAACCGAGCGGACGGGGGCGTCCGTTTGCGGTATCGTCAGCGTCTGCTGAGGGACGAGCGCGAAGACAGATTCAGATTCCGAGGCCGCGGAGTCGCTCGGAATTGTAATGGTCAGCGGAATGGGAGGCAGCGCGAGCTCGCCGCGACGAGTCGGATACAGCGTCCATTTTCGGGCGACGACGTTGGTCGAATCGTCAATTTCTCGTTCCTGATCGCCTAGGAATTCCACGTTGAAATCACCGTAGACTCCAGCGAGATCGTCCGGCGCCAGGAAAGCGCTTTTGGGCTTCCGTATTTCAACCGTCATCTCAAACGGTTCAAATGTCGTCGCGTTTTCAGGCGTTACGCTTTGGGTAATTTCGACCGGACCGAGTTTCGTATCGAACGTCTGGAGCGGTTGGAGCTCCTTGTCGTCCGCCAGAGCAGCAAGGGACGCCAGACAAAAAACAAGCGCGGCGCAAAACGCATGGCGCATGACGTCGGAGTGAAACGCCGTCTGCGGTCGTCGCCTTTGATTGATTCTGTTAAAGGTCATATCTGGCTTGTAGTTTGAGGATGAATGAATCTGAACGTTATCGACGCAGGCGGTTACGGAAAAAAGCGCGCAATGGTTGAACGTAATCCCCGCCGTTCTCGACAGTAATCAGGTCGACGCGCGCTTCTTTAAGTCGGCTTTCAACGTCCGCACGACGTTCGGCGAGTCTAGCGGAGATGGCGTCGCGAACGCGCTTTGAACCGGAATCGAGCTCGACCACGGCGCCTGTTTCCGGATCCCGCAGGGTCACAAACCCAAGGTTTGAAAACGCTTGTTCAAGGGGTTCCGTTATGGAAATCGCAACGACGTCATGCTTGCGCGTACAGTAATCGAGAGTTTCCGAGAGCTCCTGAACGTAGAAATCGCTAATAACAAAGACGACCGCGCGGCGCTTAAGCGTCCTGTTGACGTATTCGAGCGCGGCGTTGAGGTCAGTTTTGCCTTTGGTAGGTTTAGCGCTCGCCATTTCGCGGAGTAAACGCAAAACGTAGTTGCGCCCCTTGCGAGGCGGATGGAAGCTGCGAACTCCGTCGACGAAGGTCAGAAGTCCAACTTTATCGTTGCTTTTGAGCGCGGAGAACATCAGGGACGCGGCGATCTCGGTAGCTGTGTCAAGTCGCGACGTCTTGGAGCCAAAGAGATTCGACGCCGAAACGTCGAGCATGAAGAGGATCGAGCGTTCCCGTTCCTCAGAAAACCTTTTGACATACGGTTTGTTCGACCGCGCCGTGACGTTCCAATCGATCGTTCTGACGTCGTCTCCTTCCGTGTATTCCCGAACCTCGTCGAATTCAATACCCTGACCGCGGAACGCGCTTCGATATTGTCCGCTGAACATATCGTTGGCAATGCGGTTGGAAATGATATCAATCCGCTTCACCTTGCGGAGGAGCGCCTCGACGCCGGAGGAATCTTTTTCCCGCGGTTCCGGCGCTTGTTCGACTGTTTTTCGTCGCGCAAAAAACTTTTTGAGAGGACTGGAATTTGCTCTTGAGGTCATTTCACATTCTCTGGACGCCTAATTTCAAAAATGGGGGAGGGTATTGCTTACGGCACGGGCGTCACGTCGAGAATTCTGGAGACGACCTCTTCGACGGTCACTTCGTCGGCTTCCGCTTCGTAAGTGAGGATGATACGATGACGGAGCGCGTCGTGAGCGATATCTTTAACGTCCTGGGGCGTAACATAGCTGCGTCCGGCGAGGAGCGCGAGCGCCTTGGCTCCCTTGCCAATGCACAGCGACGCTCGGGGCGAAGCGCCGAACTCGATCGTGCGCTTGAGATCTGGAAGTCGAAAATCCTCAGGCTTACGAGTCGCTCGGACGATGTTGAGAATGTAGTCGCGGACGCTCGGATCAAGGTAGATTTGTTCCACGACGTTTTGCATTTCCAGGACGTCGGACGCTTTAAGGACCGGTCGGGTTCGATCGGCGACGTTTTTCATACCGCGATCAAAGACAAGTCGTTCCTCATCAAGACTCGGATAGTCGACCTTGACTTTGAGCATAAAGCGGTCAACCTGCGCTTCAGGGAGCGGGTAGGTTCCTTCCTGCTCAATCGGGTTCTGAGTTGCCATGACGAGGAAGGGCGCGTCGAGTTTCCAGGTTTTGTCGCCGATCGTGACCTGTCGTTCCTGCATCGCTTCGAGAAGCGCGGACTGTACCTTTGAGGGCGCGCGGTTGATTTCGTCGGCCAGGACAAAGTTTGCAAAGATCGGACCTTTGCGCGTTTGGAACGTTCCCTGGGTCGGGACATAGATCATCGTTCCAATGAGATCGGCGGGTAGGATATCAGGGGTAAACTGGACGCGTTGAAACTGCGCGTCGAGCGCACCGGCGAGCGATTTTATCGCGGTCGTCTTGGCGAGCCCCGGCACGCCTTCGAGAAGGATATGCCCTCCTGCGAGCGCTCCGACGAGGAGTCGCGATATCATCTTTTCTTGACCGACGACGACGCGTCCAATTTCAGAGCGCAAAAGATTGATTTGGTCTGCGCGCTTGGCAACGATTTCCGCTGCAACCGGGGATTCTTGCGACATGATCTTTCCTGGTGGGTAAATAAAAACGTAAATAAAGAGTTATCGCCCAAGGACGAAACTAAGCGCCGCCGGTCCAGCGAACGCTTGATAAGAGAGTTGCCGTTCTAGGCAATATCTTGCGACAGTTTGTCAAAATAGTCGAAAAATGCGCGTTCACTGTCGGAACGAGGCGGTGGAAGCGAAGTTCAAGAGAACGTCATGTTTCTTCGTCCTGATTTTCAAGATAATTTGCCGGGTCTCCGTTGAGTTCACGACACAGATCAAGCTCGTCAAGTCGACAAATCCACCCTCGGCAATGGGGCGACCCGCATTTGCAAGGGATAGCAGATTTCCAGTCCCATCCGTAGTCGATCGTTAGCTCCTCGCCTTTCTCGATATCACGCAGCGCATGAACCCACAGCTCAAAGAATTTACGAGATCGCGGCGCTTCGGAATCGCTCGCGTCCTCGCCTTCAATCTCCCACTCGATCAACTGGCAATTGGGCTCGCAACAATGGTTCAAAAAACGGTATGGAGCGTCCGGTTCGAGAACTCCTCCTTCGAAATCCATGCAATAATGCGAACGATAATCGGTCGGTTTAAGCTCGCCGTGAACTCGTCCGACGGCGCGCCCCATCCTGATCGGTTCCTCCGCAAAGACTCCGAGTCCGTAACGACCTGTTTCTGCGACGCGAACCTTGTCGAAACGTGGTCGCGATCGACTTCGACGGAACGAGAATGGGGGCGTCGCTTCGACGCGTTGCGCCTGAGTTAACCGGTTTTCCGTCTCATTCGTCATGTTGGACGCTCTTTTTGTTTTCCTCCGAGAACTGCTTGAGCCGACGGTATAATGTGCGTTCGCCGACTCCAAGCATTTTTGCCGTTTCTTCGCGGTTGCCTCCAGTCGCTCGCAGCGTCTCCTGGATGAATAACCGTTCAAGCGTGTCGAGGGTCAGTCCGACAAAAGGCTTGAGCGATTTCTCTTTATCTGGAGACTGGCTGAGGATGACGCCTCCACGCATTTTGGCGGTCTTTTCATCGACGACGGGACGCTCGTTGTCGGAATCCTGATCGCCGTCTTCGTGTTCGGCAAGAGTTCCTTCGACAACTTCTTCCGGAAGGTCGTCGGAGTCGAGCAGATCGTCGATATCGAGGACAACCATGCTCTCAACAACGTTGCGGAGCTGGCGAACATTGCCTGGCCAGTCATAGGCGCAAAGTCTTTTGCGCGCGGAGGAGGAGAATCCGCGAATTGACTTGTTGTATTTTTCCATGAAGATCTTCATGAAGTGATCAAGCAAAACGGGAATATCCTCGCGACGTTCTTTTAGACCCGGAAGTCGCAGCGTTACGACCTTCAGACGGTGGTAGAGATCGCGTCGGAATGTTTCATTTTCGACCGCTTCTTCGAGGTTTTGGTTCGTTGCGGAGACAAGTCGCACATTGACCTTAATCGTTTTGTTCGAGCCGACGGGCATGATTTCGCCGCTTTCAAGTACGCGGAGTAATTTGACCTGCGTGGACGTCGGCATATCTCCGACCTCATCGAGGAAGATCGTTCCCCCGTTGGCATATTCAAACTTGCCGATATGGTCGCCGGTCGCGTCGGTGAACGCGCCCTTAACGTGTCCAAAGAGTTCGCTTTCCAGAAGGTTGTCGCTAAGCGCCGCGCAGTTGAGCGCGACAAAGGGCTTGTTTTTGCGAGGACTGTTGTGGTGGAGCGCTTGCGCAAAGAGATCCTTACCGACTCCCGTCTCGCCGAGGAGCAGGACCGTCGCGTCAGTCGGCGCAACCCTCTTGAGCAGATCAATAGCATTAATCATCGCCGGACTTCCGCCAATGACGCCGTCGAACCCGAATTTTTCGTCGAGCCTCGCTTTGAGCTGGATATTATCGCGGCGCAAGCGCGCCGAATCGCCCGCCTTTTGTACAATCGACCTGAGCTGTTTAAGGTCGAGAGGCTTTTGAAGGTAGTTGAACGCGCCTTGGAGCATCGCTTCGACGGCGGTCTCAACCTCGGTGGAGGCGGTCATGAGAACAACCTCTGTGTCAGGCGACTCCTGCTTGACCGCCTTCAGGAGATTAATTCCCCCGTCGTTCGCTTCCAGCATAAGATCCGTTACGACAACGTCAAACAACTGACGTTTAACGATCTCTTTCGCCTCTTTTTCGGAATGAGCGAGGACGCACTCAGCGTTGATACGTTCCAGGCTTGCCGCCACGACGTCCGCGTGCGCCGGTTCGTCGTCGACTACCAGTATTTTCAAAGGTTTTTCCGCCGTCTTTTTTTCTTCTTTAGATTTTGCCAAATCAGCCTCTCTAGAAATTTGCCCGACATGATTACCGTCAGACGCCGCTTTTCGCATGCTCCGCTATCGCCTGATTGTATCTTCTTTTCCAGTCGATCCAACCCTGATGAAAAATTAAGATTTTTTTTGTTCGGATTTTGTTCAAACGACTTAAGTTACTTCTTCTAACGACTCAAGTAAAAAGATTTGAAAACGATCGTCATTATTGACCGTTACGACTCTTGTGATAAAATAGCCGCGGATAATGCGTTTAAGTATCGCCGACGCCGCAGCTCATCAGACCCGGAGGGTCGCTGTTTATTTACGATGTTAGTCGAGTTTATAGTAAGTTTTTCCGTTGCGATCGTCGTTTCTGCGATGTGCTCGCTTGCCGAATCTGTACTGTTGAGTCTTTCGACAGCCCAACTTGTTAAGATTTCCGAGGAGAATCCCAAGATTGGTAAGCTCTGGGAAGAGCTTAAGGAGGACGTAACGCAGCCCGTCACAGCGATCCTTACACTGAACACGGCGGCGCATACGATCGGCGCGGCGATTGCCGGCGCCTCCTTTGCAGAACTTACAGGCAACAGGTGGGTTGGAGCGTTCTCTCTTGTCTTTACCTTTCTGATGTTGCAGTTCACAGAGATCCTCCCGAAATCGATTGGGGTGCGTTACAACAAGAGTCTTGCATTTGTCCTTGCGCGACCTCTGACCGTGCTGACCTACATGTCGCAGCCGCTTTTTTATCTCTTTCGCATACTGAATCGTCCCTTTGAACCGCGGTCGCAGCCCGACGCCATGCTCGGCGCTGTCCAGGAAATATCGCTTCTGACAACGCAGGCGCGCAATAGCGAAATTCTCGACGTCGAGCAGGAAAAGATTATTCTTTCGGCGTTGAGGCTTTCGGAAAGACGCGTTACCGACGTTATGATTCCCATTTCTGAAGTTTCGATGTTCTCCGATAATATGTCGATTGCCATGGCGCTGGAGATCGGTAAGAGCGACTCGCATACGCGTTTTCCCGTCTATTATGAAGACAACCGCGAATTTATCATTGGTTACGTTAATATTAAGGAGCTCATTGGACGCGACTTCTGGTCGACGAGCGACGACGGAACAAAGACGCGCGAGACGGGCAGCATCGCTTCTTTTGTGCGCCCGATTACTAAATTCGATCCTGCCGCTAAGGCTTCTGACGCGCTTAATCTGCTTGTCAAACAGCATGAACATATCTCGCTGGTATACGACGCGACCAAAAAGGAAGATCTCGGTCTATTGACGTTGGAAGACCTTGTTGAAGAACTTGTCGGTGAAATCGAAGACGAATTCGATCGTCTTCCAAAGACAGCGGCGGTGAGTCAGACTCAAAAGTGCGTTCGCGTAGGCGGTGGAACGCCCCTTATGGTCGTGATCGAATGCGTTAAACAGGTCTTTCCCGACGAATCTAAGGAACTGTGCGAGGAGCTAGCGAAGCATGGCTCGTCTACGCGTTTCAACGACTGGTTTGAAGGTCGAAGCGCCGATGGTATTACGAGGAGCGCCCAGCTTTTCTTCGGCGACCTTATCGTCTGGATTCGTCGCGCACGCCGCGGCCAGGTCTTTGACGCTCAGATTCAACGCGCTGCCACGATGGTTCCGCGGATAAGCCCCGCGACGCTTACCGCTCTCAATGGGAGCGACGCTACTGGTTCGAAGGGACTTCTCTCGATTGTTCCCGATAAACCGTGCGGCTCCCCGCCGGTAACACAGACAGAAGATGAGACTCCGGATTCCGGCGACGCCTCCGTCGGGTTTTGAAATGGTAAATTTTAACGCCGTATTGTGCGAGGGACGATTTCTGGTTCGACGGGACGGTTTTTGGTTTGGATAGTATTCTATATTGGGTCGTTTTGACGTTGCTCGCGCCGCTGGTGGGCTTCGTTGGTATGTATTCCGGCGGCTTCTGGGGCGTAGGTTGCGGTTGGCTCGTTGTTCCGTCGATGCTGGTATTTTTCGACTGCACTCCAATGCAGGCAGTCGGCGTCGGTCTTCTGCAGATGGTCCCCTCGATCATTGGGCCCGTGATTAAGGAAACCCCGAAAATTGGGTGGGGGCGTTCTTCGATCGGTCGCAACCTTGTCGCGCCGATGGCGTTGGGCGCGTTCGTTACTTCCTTTTGCGGTCGACCGATCAACGTTTTCTTCCATGAACTCTGCGGCCCTCGCGCGCTGTTTGCAGGCTTTGGCGTCTTCATGCTTGTTGTCGGATACGTGACGCTCTACGGCAAAGTTCGACAGTATAGCGATAAGTCTCCTATGGTTTTCACAAGGCGCACGACTTTCTTCGCTCTCTTAGGAGGGGTTGCCGCAGGAGTTTTCAGCTCAGTGCTTGGCGTAGGCGGCGCGATGGTCTTTAGGCCCGTTCTCGCCTCGGGCTTCAAGACAGCGGAGGACGACACGGCGCGCGCAACGCGCTTTTTGCTGCTGTCCACGACCATCACGGGAGGGGCGACGTATCTTTTCTCCCCCTCTGGGATCGACGGCAAAATCCTCATACTGGCGCTGGCAATTGCCGCGGGAGGCGCGATCGGTTTTCCCTTTGGAATTAGAGCGCACCGTGTCGCTCTTGAAGCAGGGTATGCGACATTTGCGCAGCGGAGCTTTGCAATTATCTGTGGAATTGTGACGGTCAACACCATATTCGGCGTGCTTGGACTCGAAGTGATATCGCGCTATATCATGTTTGGCGCCGCCGTTTTGCTCATTATTTTCCTTTTTTCTTTCGTCCAATACGCGAAGCGCCATCCACGTGCCAATTAAGGTTCGCAATTTTCTCTATTCTTTCTCTCCATATGCGCAGAAGAGGACGCATTCCGCCAAGTCTCTGTCCGCGTCGATTTAGTCAATCTGGAATTTATCCCAATATCTTATCCCATTATCTTGCGTATCTATTTTTACAGGGATGAGAAAGCTTTAACAGCGGCCGAACAGGTCACAGTTCTCAGGATTTTTTCATTATTGTAATAGGTCCGTTTTTATGCATTTTAACGAAAAGGAGAATTTTACGAAAAATTTCGGTTTTTTTGTGAATATTCTATTGACTCGTGCTATGATGAAAGCTAGCATACCGGGAATCATAACACGAACGGTTCCACGAGTACGGCGAATAAGGGTCGTATTCCTGAGGAATCGCTTCGCGACTTACGGTTCTCCCAGGATGGGAGCCTCGGGATAGAAACCGGGGAACGGCAAGGCGTTGAGACGCGACGAGCGCGTCCCAACTTGGCAATGACTGGCAGCGGCAACGCTTAGGTTTTGCAAATAGTTGTTCGGCGAGGTCTGAAAATGACTCTCACTCCACCATGCGTTTTATTTTATTTACTTTTTGCGCTATTTGCGAACTGCATCCTGCTCTTGGCGCTAAGCTTTTATCGTTTGCAGAAGCTTAGCCGACTCTTTGCCAATCCATTTCCGCAGTCCAACTATCGGTATCGCCGCGTTTATTTCCGAAATGAACGCGTCTACCGTGCAAGCCGCGCGTATAAGCACACGCGTCTGCAACTCGTTCTTTTTTTAGCGGCGTCGGTTGTCTTTGGATTTTCGAGCGCCTTCGTCGCGTTTCCTCCCGTTCAGGAACAAGCGTCTTCAATCCCAGCGACGTCCAAAGCGAACGCCCAAGACGATTTCGTGAAAGATTACCATTTGACGCCAGTCGCTATTGCGACGGAAAGGAACAATGCAGGCGACGATTCTGAAGTTCGTATGATCTTTATGCCGTACATTCCGGCTCGCGTCTCCGAATTTCCGGAGAACGAAGCATTTTGAATGGCTGGCGACGGAGCAGTAGTTTCTATTCTCACGTCGATATTCCACTTGAAATTCATTTATAAATACGATAGAGTCCCTCAGGGTTCCATTGCGTCAAAGATCAAGGCTGCTTTTGACTGAAGCATGGGATTCGATCAGTTCGGCGCGATCCTGGTTTTGGGGTCGGCGTCAGGATCAGGGATGTTCATCACGGAGGAGAAAATGGGTATCGAAATGTTCGCAAGCGTTTTTTCGGCAATACCCGTTGAATTGAGTGATCGCGTTTCCACGACGCTGATCGCGGCGCTTTTTGTCGCAGGCTTGGCAGGAATGCTCTATGTCGTTGTAGAAAAGTTCTTGCGGTATCGTCGTTCCAGACGCAGCTTTAGGAGACATGCGATCTTGAGCGTGATTCCGCTTTTGCTTTTTGCCTGTTTCAGCGCGCTTGGAATTGCCTGTCTTACGACGTCGGTCAGATCCTTTTCACCAGCGCCGGAGGTTATCGACGAATTCGTTGGCGCTGATTCCGCGAGCGCCTCTGCCGAGACTTCTAACAGCGCCTATCTGACGCAAGTTGCCTATACTCTTCCTGGCGAGCGCTCGCAAAGCCGCGCCTACGCGCCTAACACGACGCCCGAGAGCCGCGCCTATGCGCCCACTACGGCGTCTGTAAGCCGCGCCTATGCGCCCGACGCGACGCCTCAATCTCAAAAGACGGCGGGTCCTCAGGCAACGTTTGTCTCTCCAAACGCCGACGTCGCTTCAGCTCAACAGGCGTCTTCGCTTCCAGAGGAGGTCGCTCCAGAGCCGCTTACGAGCATTCAGACGGTCGAAGAAAAATTTATTCCCAGTATGTCGGCAGTATCACACGCCTATGCGCCAGTTTCTGATTCGACGTTGAGTTCCACCTCGAAGCCGAGCGTTAAATCTTACGTCTCAGGCGGCGCTGGAGACAGAATTGTTGCCGAGTTTACGCCAACTCGTCCCGCGTTGCCGCTGTGCTTTGCCGAGAGGGATGATTTTAATCCGATCAGTCCCACAAGCTTTGTCGAGCGCGATTCCTCTCTCAGCACGAATCATGTCGGTCTCTCTGATCTGACGAATAGCGAGTTGGAACACGGAGATTCGATGCTCCATCGTCTTGACGAAGAAAGGGCCAACCTCAACCGCGAAGTTCTCGCTGCAGTCCTGACGATCAACATTAAGAAATCGGAAATTGACAACGTTCATGGTAGCGGATTTGCCGTTCAGTATGACGATCGAGTTTTTGTTATCACGAATTGTCACGTGGTCGAGCGAGCGAACAAGGTCTCCGAGGTAAAGATTTCGACCTATAATGGTCAGGTTTTTACGCCTATTCGGATTTACCCGTGCGCTGAGTTTGACATCGCTGCGCTCGAGCTCGATCCGCGTACCGTCAGCGAACTTTCCGACCTCCGACTTTGTCGTTTACGGAGCAGTTCCAAGCTGCACGTAGGGTTTGAGGTCTTTACGATCGGCGCCCCGCTCTTTATGGACTGGACTTTGACATGCTGCCATGTAGGCAGACTCTATAGCAACGTCGCGGAGCTGAAGCACGCTGGTATCATCGAGAATCATTCTGAGAATAAAAACAAAGACATTATCCGTTACATTCAGATCAGCGGTGTGATTTTAGAAGGTAATTCAGGCGGTCCGCTTTTTGACGCCCAAGGCAACGTCGTTGGGGTCGTCACCGCGACGCTCATGCAACAGTCAGACCATAACAAATCCTATGCGACAGGCATCGCATTCGCGCTTCCTATCGAAGACGCCCTGAGCATTGTTCGCAATATGGTTGAGACGGGAACCTGGAGCCGTTCTTTCCTTGGCATTGTTCTTGACGGCTCTCGTTCTCCCGAGTATGTCCTTCGTAACGGCGTCGGTCTAACCGAAGTCAGACCTAGCTCGCCCGCTGAACTTGCCGGCATGAAGGTGGGTGATCATGTCTTGACCTTCAACGGCGAAAAGGTACGGAGCAAATTCGATCTTGCGAGAATGATCGCCTTGTCAAAGCCGGGCGAGGAGGGAAGCTTGGAGGTCATTCGCAACGGTCAACCGATCTCGCTAACCTTTGTTCCTTGCGCTAACACGCAGCCAGCGCCCCAAAAGATAAATCCGCGAGCCCCTGCGACGACCATTCGTCGCTGAATTCCTAAGACGCGACGCCCGGCCCAATCAGGGTCGGGCGTTTCTTTTTTAACGTCGCGACGTCCGTCTGCGCTTCGCTATCAACGACAGGTTGCGCGCCGTATGGATTTTTACGCGCTTAGGGCTATGACGATTCGTTGGACCTTTCCGCCGGTCGGAGAAAAGCGAGACAAACTGCCAGAATCGACGAGCGATTCTCTATCTGCAACTGTTAGTCCCTTCACAAATCGTGGCGCTTTGATTGATATTGCGCAAAAATCATATACGCGCCACAGTTGGGCATGATCTTGGTTGCGCGATTGCGCATTCTCGATAGAAATCGCGCCGAGGTGAGTTTGCGGTCAGGGCTGAACGTTTTTCCAGGAAAGTCGAGCGTACAAAAACGATGATTTCAGGACTGGAGTTGGTTTCGTTTGCGACGTTGCGGCTTTTTTTGCTAATTTTTGCTCGTTGCGTGGGCGCGACGGCATTCGCACCCGTCTTTTGCGGCTCCGAAGTCTCGCGTCTTACGCGTCTTTCCTGCGCGTTTCTCCTTGCCATGCTTGTTTTACCCTCTGTTTCGGCGAACGCTGAAGCGGCGGCGATAAGCGCGGTTGTCTTCAGCATCCCTGGCGCTGTTCGTTTTGCGGTCGCCATTGCCTTTGAAGCGCTCCTCGGCGCGGCGGTCGGATGTTTTTTAAAGGTCTTTTTTCAAGGCGTTTACCTTGCCGGCGAAATGATTGCGCGCGTCGGCGGCGTCTCCGTTATGGGGAGCTTTAATCCCGCTCAGGGCGAAGAGACGACGGCGCCTGCCTCTTTTTTATTCTGGATTTCACTCGTCGTCTTTGCGGCATGCGGAGGCTTTGAAGCGTTTCTTGAGGGCTTTCTTAACCTCTTCTTTGTAGTAACGCCGGGCGCGAGCGTATTGACCGCCGACCTCGTCGGGCGATTTGCGGCCGCGCTTTCGAGTTCGTTTGCACTGGGATTGCGTCTTTGCGCGCCGGTCGTCCTGACGACAGCTGTCGTATATCTTGGGGTGGGAATTAACAGTCGTCTTTTTTCTCAGTTGAATCTTTCATTGATAAGTTTCAACGTGAACGCCATTCTATCGCTGCTTCTTCTTTTTCTTTGTCTGGGCGTTTTTTGCCAAGTTTTCCAGACTGAAATCGCATACTGCATAGAGAGGCTCTTTGCGTTTGGCGGATCCTGAGAGCGGCGTATCGCTAACATTTTCTGACGATCATTCGCTAGACCACAAAACGCTCTATCGAAGTTGAGGAATAGAAGACTTAAATATAAAATAAAACAAATACAACGTTTAAGATGGCTAATACTTAGGATTTTAAGTTGGTTTCGCCCCACGGGGGGTCTCTTTCTTCTTTTTTGCGTTATATTATGTGTGACGCGGCGTGTTTTGTGTGCTGACACGAGTGTGTTAAAGGTGGCTGTCGCCATGCCGTTGACGGCGCGTGCAACGGTCGTTTTATGACTTGGTATTGGCGCTGATCTTAAAAGTTCGTATACTCCTTGCGCCGCGAGCGTCATCTTATTCATTCGTTTTGTTGAAAGGCGCGGCGCGCAAAATGCTGGTAAAAATCAACATATGGCAAAAGAAATAACGCCGACGGTTCATGTGCCGGTCCTCTATAATGAGACGCTTGAGGCGCTCAACCTGGCGCCTGGCAAGATTATTGTCGACGGCACTCTTGGCGGGGGCGGGCATGCGATTGCGATAGCTCGCGCCGTCGCTCCATCAGGGCTGGCGATTGGGATCGATCGCGATCCGGCGGCGCTGGACCGCGTTGACGCGTTGTTGGCGGAGCTTGGCGAGGCGTTGCCTTTTAAATCTTACTTTGCTAACTACTGCGACTTTGACGCGGCGCTTGAGAGAGCGAACGTAGAAAAGGTCGACGGCTTTCTGCTTGATCTGGGTCTGTCAAGCGACCAGCTTGCCGACAGATCGCGCGGATTTAGCTTCGATTCCGACGGCGATCTTGATCTGAGATTCGATCCGACGGAAGGAACGCCAGCCTACCAATTGATCAATCGCTGGAGGGCGGAACAGATCGCCGACGTGATCTTCCAATACGGCGAGGAACGTATGAGTCGCCGGATTGCGCGCAAAATCGTTGAGCAACGAGCGGAACGCCCGGTTCGCTCGGCGCGTGATCTTGCTGAGATCTGTCGGCGTTGTTATCCGCCTTCAATGCGTAGAAATAATAAAATTGACCCGGCGACGCGCACTTTCCAGGCGCTGCGCATTGCTGTTAATGATGAGCTTGGCTCTCTTGAAACCTTTTTGAAGAAATTCATCGAATACCTCAACCCGGGCGGCAGAGTTGCAATCATTAGTTTCCACTCGCTCGAAGATCGGCTTGTCAAAAAAGCTTTTCGCGAGACGCCGACTCTTAAGGCGATAACGCGTAAACCGATAATTGCAACCGACGAAGAGATTAAAAACAATCCGCGATCGCGTAGCGCAAAATTAAGAGTCGCTGAAAAGATGGCGGAGTGAGTGTGGAGGGACGACGAAATGAGCAAGAGGAATAAAGGTCGAAACCGGGGGCAATTCGACGACGATTACGACGCTCTTCGCACCTACGATTTAGACGATTACGAGAAGCGCGACAAAAAAAAGAATAAACGCCGAAGTCGTAACTCTCGCAACAACGACTATGACTACGGTTACGACGAGTATGATGATTACGATAACTACAGTGACTACGACGACTACGATGATTACGACGATCTAGAGGACTGCGAAGACGAGGAGAGCGCCGATGGAAGCGGTCATGGGAACTCCTCGCAGAGTTCGTTTAAGGAAAACAAACCCTCTCCTCTCAACGGAATGCGTCCGGCCAAAGCAACCTCCAACGCGGCGCAGTCCTCTGGTCAAAGCGGCGGTTCTTTTGGAAACAGTTCCGACGCTTCCCCCGTCTTCAGACCAGTTTCGGCTTCTTCGAACTTTCAGGTTTCCAGACCTCAACA
Organism: Thermoguttaceae bacterium; assembly: GCA_050949645.1. Lineage (GTDB taxonomy): Bacteria > Planctomycetota > Planctomycetia > Pirellulales > Thermoguttaceae > RUG369. The sequence continues at coordinate 1,394,364 of JBMNGC010000001.1, read as the reverse complement.
GTCTGGTTTTCAACCTAAGAAACCTATCAGTTCCGGAGCTAATGAACGTGCCGACGGCTACGGCAACCGTAAATTAGACGAAAGAGACGCTCGCCGCGACCGAAATGCACGTGAGAAAGGTGAAAAAACAGTGACGTCAGAAGATTCTGACAACTTCTCCAACGAAGAACTTTCTGAAGAGGAGCAGCTGAGACGCCTGCGCATTGAAGAAATCGAGAAACGGATCGCCAAGATTGACGTAGAGATTTCAACAAATCGGGAGTTGATTGAGGCGGACGGAGTAACCCAGAGCGATCTGGACGATTTTAACGTTGCGATTGAACTGCTTCAGGAAGAAAAGAAAGAGCTTAATAAGGAACTTCGTAAACTTAAAGGTTCTTTATTTGGCGTTCTTCTGTCTTTTCCTTCGTCATTATCGTTGTTCTGTAAAGGTGCGTTTAAGAAGATTGTCAGTCCGATTAACGCGATTCTACGCCGAGGAGGAGAAGACGGCGAAGAAATAGAAGAGACTGCTAAACAAGCAGAAAAGCGCGCCATGCGTGAAGAGCGACGACGCGAGCGCGACGATCGCCGCGAGGCGAAGAAACTGCGTCGAGAAGAGAAAAAGCAGAGTCGCCTCGCCGAACGCGAACATAAGCGAGCCTATGCAAAGAACGCCGCTGATAACTCCGACGATTCCGACGCGCAGGAGATGCACAAACGCGATTGGATGTTCCTCGCGAACCGTACCGTTGGCGTAGCGATCATCGTGACCGTTTTGCTCGTCGGCGGTTACGTCAGCTACATGTTTTTGCGCCCCGGTCGTCTTCCTGAAAAAGGGGACGAAGTGGCGGCGGTAACGGATCAAGCGGACGACGAGACGGAAAAGGATGAATCTGGCTGGTTGAGCAACCTTAAGAGTAAGTTTGCCGGCAGCAAAAAGAAAGCGGATAAACCTAAGGGCGGCGACGATGAAGAAGAAACCGATTCTTTACTTGCAGACGTCCAAGGCAAGGCTCTAAGCTCCCTTCAGGAGGGGACCGACTCCGTCAGTAATAAGCTCGATTCTTTTGACGCAACCCTCAGACGTGAAACAGACGCCCTCAGGAACGATCTTGATGAGGTTCGATCCGCAGTTGCGCGAAATATGGACGAGTATGGCGGCGTTCTTTCCGATACTGCGGACGCCGTTTCGGAGAACCTTGACGATGCTCGCACGTCCTTCAACCAAACCGCCTCTGACCTCGCCGACGCTGGAAACGCGCTGCTTGACGACGCCGACGCTTCGTTGCAGGCGATCGGTAGCGAGATTTCTGACGGGGTCTCCAACGCGGTCGGCGCCGCTAAGAGGACCGGGAACGAACTCGGATCCTCCCTTAACAATGCGATTGCAAATTATTCCGCCGACACGCCAGATAGTTCTCTGGACGAAGACGACCCTGCTTCGCCAACCCCAGCGACAAATTTGTCCTCCTACATGAACGATCCTTGGGATGAGGAGGAAGATTCAGAAATAGTCGACGTCGATCCTGAAGAGGCTAGTTTCCATTTTGGCGACGCGACCGTTCGTAATTCAGCAACGGACGAACTGGATGATACTGGTAACGATCTCATCAGCGGTAGCTCGGTTGCTTCTGCCGACGAGGACCAGTTGACCGACACGTTCGATTCCGAACCGACTTCAGGCGCGGATTGGGACCTCGCAAACTCCGAGGACGTCGATTTGGATCCCATGTCTGACGACGACGATAGCGCCTTGTCGGCGTCTTTGTTAGACGATTCTTCCAGCGACGTCGCGTCCTTCGAGCCTCCAGCTGGGTCTTCGGGCCCGTCGCTTGCTAATTCAAGTCCATTGCTTGTTAATTCGAGTCCGTCCCTTGCTAACGCTGATCTGGATTCGTCTGAAGCCTCGCTCTTCGGAAACGTTGAGACCGAAGACGATCCGGTCGCTCAGTCAAGTACGGAAGAATTCCTGGCGAGCCTCGACAACAACGACTCCGAGACTTCTGTTCCGAGCACGCTTGCTTCCATGCAGACGGACGCATCGCCGAGTTTAATGAGCGTTTCTAACTTCGACGACGACTCCGAGACTTCTGTTCCGAGCACGCTTGCTTCCAGGCAGACGGAAGGGTCGCCGAGTTTGATGAGCGCGTCTAACTTCGACGACGCCTCTGATACGTCGGCTCCGAACACGCTTGCTGCCATGCAGACGGAAGGGTCGCCGAGTTTAATGAGCGTTTCTAACTTCGACGACGACTCCGAGACGTCGGTTCCGAGCACGCTTGCTTCCAGTCAGACGGAAGGGGCGCCGAGTTTAATGAGCGCGTCTAACTTTGACGACGCCTCTGATACTTCTGTTCCTAGCACGCTTGCTTCCAGTCAGACGGAAGGGGCGCCGAGTTTAATGAGCGCGTCTAACTTTGACGACGCCTCTGATACTTCTGTTCCTAGCACGCTTGCTTCCAGTCAGACGAACGCGTCGCCGAGTCTGCTCAATCCGAGGACCGACGCGTCCGCAGACGACGATATGGACCTTTATATTGGCGGCATGTCAAGCGCAACGCTTGATTTGGACGATAATTCCGATCTCAACGCGCTCAGCGGCGCCGTCAGTCCTTTGTCTGATGATTTCGACTCGTGGGAATCCCCTCCGTCTTTAAGCGAGAGGAGTCCTTCAAGCGCGCGGAATGCCTCGACGGCCTACCAGTCTCCGCTCTCGAATTCTCTTGAAAATATGAATTCGCGAGTCGAAGACTTCTCGAATCAGGTCGACGAAGCGTCGGGGAACTTTGCGACGGGACTGCAGAATCGAGTCGATTCTTTCAATCAGTCGGTAAACGACGGGGTTGACTCCTTTAATCAGTCTTTGAACGACGGCGTCTCAAGTCTGCAAAATCTGGCGCAGCAGGCGACGGATACTGTAAACGACTCGGTTTCTGGAATTTCAAATTCTCTCGAAGGGGCCGGCAGGTCGATTCGCGAGAGCTACGACAACCTCACGAATTCGGTGAGTAACGCATACCAATCGACGGCAGACTCTCTTCAGAGCGTCGGCGATAACATTAGCTCCAATTTCCAGAGCCTGCAGGATACGTTTTCGTCTCCGAGGAGGCCGAACGACTTGACCGCTTCGAATCAGCGTGCGAGTTCAACGTCGGTTCCGAACAGCCTCACGGGAACTCCGAACAACTCTCTTGCGTCCCGCAACGCCGCGTCGCTGACGACCCCAGCGCCGTCAACGACGAACTCGGCAGAAATAACGCCTGGAACCGGTTTGAATTCTGTCGGTAACGCGAATAATGTTCGGTCGAATTCCACGCGTCAGAGTTCGACGCCTCAGAGCGCGCAGACTCTTCCGACAACTTCTCCGTCTGGCTCGCAGCTATCGAATGTGGGTCCGTTGCGCAGTTCTGGCAGCTCTGGCACGCCGGGCGCTCGAACGAGTCAGGGTGCGACAACCAATCTGGCGCCTACGACAAATTCCGCGGCGAACTCCGCCGTTGGAGCGACGAGCTCGTCGGACGCCATCGACCTGCTTCCTTCTGGCGTGGATTACTCCTATTCAATGTCGCCGCTGGGGCGTATGGATTCGCGTAATCGAATCGACTCGTCGATGATAGCGACGCCTTCGACGCGCGCCGGATCTTCTGGAAATGCCGGCGCTTACGGGAACGCTTCCATTGGCGGTTCAGCTGCGCGCAGCGTTACGCCTTCGGCGCGGCAAGGAGCTGTGGCGTCAGGATATCGTCAGTACGTGACCAAGGAGGGAGACAACCTCCTGACGATTGCGGAAAACGAGCTCGGAAGCAGTTCGCGTTGGGGCGAGATCAAACGTCTCAACAATCTCCGTTCAGGCGCTGCGTATTTCGACGCGGGCACGACGCTGCTGCTTCCCGCGACAACGACTCCATCCGCCGACAAGTAGGCGTTTTCTTAAAGCGTTGCTGTTTTGGAGACTCCCGAGACGTCGTCGTCTCGGGAGTTTTTATGAGCGGTTCTGGGCGCATGTCGTTTTATCCCTTGGGGTGGAAAATTTACGTCGAAAGCTTTTCACCCCACTTGCAGATATCTGTAAAAATAGACAATAGCCTCCTGACCGTCTCCTGACGAAGCGCTGGTCGTTTGTTGCGCAATCGATTGGCGACGGAAATTGGAGCAAAACATCCTTTAGCAGAATTTTTCTGATTCTGCCGACGGCTGCAAGACGGCAGCCGTTACGTGGAGGTTGTCGGTTGTGAAAACCTTTCTACAGCTCTTACGTTTAGAAGCCTTGGGCGACTGATACCAGCCTCGTGTATTGTAGAAGCGATTAACTTCGCGTCAGGTTTTCGCAGTTTTCCGATACAATCCTTAAACTGACACAATTAACGTACGATTAAAGAACAGCTAGGCGCGCGGGCGGCAATGAGACTGAAAATCTTCCCAATAGACCTCACGCTCAAACACGTTATGACGGTATTTCATAGAACGATTAGTCGTGTTCGGACCGTCGTCGTTGAGTTAGAGCAAGATGGTTTGAGAGGTTATGGCGAAGCATGTGAAGATCCTCATTTAGGCGGTTCGCTTGAGGATATGGAACGAACGCTGTCGGCGTGCAAAAGCCTAATATCTGGATATGCGCTGTCTTATCCTGAGGCGTTGTGTTATTTTCTCAGGGAACAGCTTAGCGCAAACGTCGCCGCGGCGAGCGCGCTTGAGATGGCGGCGTGCGATCTTTGGGGAAAGCTCAATAACGTCCCATTATGGCAAAAATGGAATTACCCCGATCGCAATCCTTTACCTCTTTCAAGCTATACCCTCGGCCTAGACACGCCCCATCGTATCCTTGAAAAATACGAGGAGCAGCCGGATTGGCCTCTCTATCGGATTAAGCTCGGTTCCCGCCACGATATGGAAATTCTCCGCCGACTTCGAAAACGCACCCAGGCGCCTTTTCGACTAGACGTTAACGGCGCATGGACCTATCAGCAGGCGATCGAGTACCTCGACGAACTCAAGACTCTAAATATCGAGTTGATAGAACAACCTCTCGCTCCACAGGACGTCGAGGGAATGAAGCGGTTAAAAGAGGTTTGTCCTATTCCGCTTATCGCCGATGAAAGTTGTCGCTCGTTCGCTGATATCGCCAAGTGCGTTGGGCTCTTCGACGGCGTCAACCTTAAGCCTATCAAGTTTGGCGGCCTTAACCGAACGCGCCGCGCCATTAAAATTGCTAAAGCTTACCGCCTTAAGACAATGGTTGGCAATACCATCGAATCATCTGTCGGCGCAAGCGCAACGGCTCAATTTTCACACATCGTCGACTACGTCTACCTTGACGGACCTCTTCTTATTGAACGTAAGCTCGGCAACGGCGTTAGTTTAGAGTGCGGTAAGATCAAAATGCCCACCGGACATGGCATTGGGTTCTCGGCGCAACGCGAGGTCATCAAGTAGCGTGCGCTCTGATCGTCAGGAGCTTGTCTAATCGCCCATACGTTTGTTTTTTAGCCCTCGGCGGCGGATATAAGAAGCGCTGATTGTCCCGAGCGCCGCCGCCCATGCCAGCGCAGAAACGCACGCCCCGTAGTAAAGTTTCCGCGGCGAGTAAGTCATGAACGCGCAAAATTGTCCTCGTGGAACAGAGCCGCGTCTTAAAAAGCCAAATGCGGGCTTGATATCTTGATCTATTGCGTCAGGGGACGATTTGAGGGGCTTGATGATACTTGCGAGCTCTTCAAATTGATATTGCCTGGAATAAAGCTCGTTTGCGATTTCTTCAGAAATGGGTGTTAACTTTAGCTTCCAGTCCTGCCAGAATTGTTCGGAGACGATCAATTCGGAACTTTCAGACGCCGTCGCAAGCATGACGATTTCATTTGGAGTGTAGGAAATAATGTCGACGCGGTCCTTTTCACTACGCGGGACCGGACCGCCGTCTCGAGCGAGAATGGCGCGCGAGGGGGACGCGTCGATTTTCTTAATCGCAAGGCGCCAGTCATGGTAAGAATCGTCGTTCTGATCAGGGGGCGACGGAGAAATTCTTTGAGTCCAAAATTGCGGTCCCAAAACATAGCGAACGTCGAGAAATGCGAGGTCCGCGTCCATTTTCGAGCGGAGGATCGCCTTGTCAAGGAATTTTGCGAATTCTGATTCCATGACGGCGCCACGCGCGTCAAGCATCGCGATTCCTTTTGAAGCGGGATACAGGGGGTATAGCGTCTCAACGTCCCAAATCACGCGCTCGGAAAGGCGACGCGGCGAAGATTTGGATTGAAAAACAGGAGGAAACCATATCGGATAACGATAGACGCGCAACGGGGGTTGCGCATTAAACTCGGCGTCGGCGCCATCGCGGAGCGCCTCTTCGGCGACGCTTGACGCGCGGCTAAAAAGCTCCTCGGGCGCCGTGACGATCAGCCATCGATTGGCAACGAACAGATCGGCTCCAATCGCGAACAATAAAATCAGTGAGAGGAACAAACTGCGTTGCGCGCCTGTTTGGGTTTTCGTTGCGCGTTGCATGATCGCGAGTAGCGCTAAAGCGACGAGAACGACAACCATCGTGTGAAGGCACGAGTTCAACGTAAACTTGCGCGCGAGCTCGGGCTGAAATGGACCAAACAACGGATTGGGAGGCGTCTGAATTGCGTTGAAGAGCTTATCGCCAAAGCTTGCGATGAATAAGACTCCACTTGACGCAAGAATAAGAACTGCAAGGGCGATCCGTTTGAAACGTTGCGAGTATTTTTCGGAGTCCCAGCCGATTCCCGCGAGCGCCGAAAAACCGATGGCGCTGAGCGTGAGCAACTTGGCGGGATAACGAAACTCCGCAAATTTAGGAACGATTAGATTGAGAAACCAATATAGACCGCCAATCGGGTCGCCGTCGCAAAAGACGTCGGAGGGGGGCTCTCCGCGCGTAAGCGCAACGATGAAGCGTAGAAGCCAAACGAGTCCGTAGCCGCCCATCGCGCCTAGGAGACCGAATAACGCGAGCCAGGTGGCGGCGACGCTATATCGCTCGGAATGCCGTCGTCGCAGACGCATGGCGGCAAACGCAAGGATGCACGGAACGATCCCGAAGTAAAGAGTAGGGGTCCAAAGCGAGAGTTCTTCCGGAAAGATACTAAACCATCGCGCAGACTGAGGGTATTCGCGACCGCCGGGACATGGGAAAAGAAATTCTAGCCAGCGCCATGGTCCGACGCTGAAACGGTAAATCGACGAGCTGCGACCTCCAGACGAAAAGTCTTGGCATAGCAGTCCGTTGTAGAATTCCTTTTGAGTCAGGACGTTCGCTTGACCGTGAGCGCGCGCGTTCCAATAGGCGCCGGGTAATTCCCATAGGGAGCGTACGTCGGCGTCGGCGCGCGTCGATCTTGCGACGACTTCAAGACTCGGCAGTATCTGAACAGCCGCTAAAACGCCTGTGAGGAGGCTCGTTCCAAGGAAGAACGCGCAGACAAGCTTTATTCTTGAAAGATTAGCAATCTGTTTATTTTCATGAGGCTCTTGGCGACCCTTTCTAGTAAAGAAAGCAATAACTGTTGTTGCAAGAAGCGAGAGGTAAGCTATTTGCGGTTCTCCCCCAAGGATCGCGAGCGCCAGGACGACGCTTAGTTTTACGAGCGCCAAGAGTCTGCGACGGATCGTTTTTCCCTTAAAGAACTCAAGAGCATAAGCGAAATGAAGGGGAGCCCAAGCGGCGCCGACAAGGTAGATTACGTTCGTATATTGAAATAAAACCTGGCCGGAGAACGCGTAGGCGAGTCCCGAGATCGTCGCCCCGATTCGCGAAACGCCAAGCGCGCGCGAGAGACGCGACGCGCAATAGAACGCGAGCGCCGCGTGAAGCCATAAATAAAGCTTAAAGCATAATGGGTAAGAACAGATCCCCAAGCTCGATAAAAAGAAGATCGCCTTACCAGGGTAAAAAACAGAAGAGGTGGGATCGCCCGCGAGGGGTTGACCTAGATTAATATAAGGATTCCAAAATGGCGCTTGACCCGCTTCAAGCGTTGTCTGAATCTGTTCAAAGAGCGGGTAGTAGTAATAAGCGACGTCGCGATACGCGAACCTTGCGCTGGAATCCGCTGACGGTAAGAAGAACGCAATCAAGAGCGCGATGGGCAGCAGCGCCATAACGCCTCGGAATAAAATCGAACAACGACGGCTGAAACGGAGCGCTCCTACGCTTCGCACGTTGTCGTCGACGTTGGGGACCGGCGCTCGACGCGATTTCATTTCGGGTGCGGCCTGGACGCGCGCTTCCAGCGTTCGAGAATCAACGCTTCAAATTCCGGATCGAAATCTCCTTTGACCGTTACAACGAGTCGCCGCGTAGATTCGTCGAGCGGGAAGATCTCAATATCAACTCTATCTTCCGGAAGGACGTCTTCAACACGATCTCCCCATTCGACAAAAGAGATTCCGTCGCTGTCAAAATATTCGCTTACGCCGAGCTGAAGAAACTCATCGGAATCTCGGAGACGATAGGCGTCGAAATGGTAAATTGTCCGCGTGAAGCCCTGATATTCCTTGATCAAGACGAACGTAGGACTGGAAACCTCGTCGCTCGGAACTCCTGCCGCAAAGGCGATTGCCTGAACCAGACGCGTTTTACCGGCGCCAAGCGTTCCTAACAGCGAGACAACGGTTCCGTTCGGGATCGCTTTTTCGAGAACGCGCCCAAGGATATCTGTTTCCTGTTCGTTTTTAATAATAATCTCAATTGACATGGCGACGCCGTCTAGGATAAGGGACAACTAACACCCGCGCATTCTACTCTCGCAGGCCCCTTTTTCAAGTACCGAAGCAAAGGAAGAGTCGAATTCCGAAAGGCACATGTCCTCCAGAATTCGACTCTTGGATTGTTCGACGCAGTCTTAGCGACGCGTCATTCGTAGACTCGCGTATTAATTTCTTTGACGAGCGGATCAAGGTCGTCTGAACTTAGCTGGAAACCGACGCGACAGTCTCCAGCCTGATTGGCGGACGCCTTGATCTTAAAGGTTGCAGTCGACTTTGGACCGATCTCGGGAATGCGGTCGAAGACGACGACTCCGTTGCGATTGGTCGCTTGGGTCGGGCCGTCGGTGGCAAGGATGGAGATCGCTTCTGGCGCGAGAATTTGCAATGTGACGTTCGACGATGCTTTCGTGCCGTTGTTTACGATCGTAACCGTATATTCGAGCTCTTTGCCAGACTCGATCAGGTCCAGGCTCGAAGAGACGTTGAAGGAAAGCGCGGCAAGACCGTCGATCAAAATACGCTTACTAGTCTGGGTTGAGAGGTTATTCGGGCCGTCCGCGATGAAGACGAGCTCGACTTCATCTGGTTCTGTCGATTTAATCGTGAGCTCAACTTCTCCGTTTGTCTGCGCGGGCAACTCGGCAAGATCCCAATAGACGCTGTGTTCGTCGTCTTTATAAGCGCCAAGATTGTTGGCCTTAACGAATTTGACGCTTTCAGGAAGCTGCGCAACGAGTCTAACGTGGCGCGCCGACGTGTCGCCGACGTTATTGATTGTGAGCTTGTAAAGGGTCGATTGTTCAAGGTACGCGTTCGTGACTCCCTTGATTCCAAGTTCTAACTCCGGCGCCGTGACGCGCACGAGCGTTTCAATCTCCTGCGGCTCGCAATCGTCGGCGGATACGGAAAGCCTATTGACGCATTCGCCTGGCGCTACCGCCTTAAGCGCCAGGGGCAGCTGCTTCGATTCTCCCGCTTTGAGGACGCCGAGCTTGTTGTCGAGCGCCGCGCCGCTGGGATGGTAGAGTCCTTCAGGGATCGTTTCAAGAAGTGCGACGTTGTAGGCGGTTCCAGTTCCAACGTTGGTGACGACAATATCAAAGTTGACGTTTTCACCGAGCTCGACGGATTCCGGCGCGCTCGCTTCCACTTTTAATTCCGGTCTAGAAGATTTAGTTCTGCTGGACGCTTCAATGGGGAGCAAGACGGTTGCAACGCTCCCAAAGTCGCCTTCTTCCGAAGGAACGACAGAATATTCAAATTTTTTCTCGCGTTGCGGTTCCAAATCAAAGGGCGCCCAGAATAGGTCGCCCTGTGGGGTCGGAACGACGTCCTGATCGGCGGAGATGAATTGTGCGCCCTGCGGGATCGTTTCGTGGACAAGAATGTGACGAACAGTTTTGGCGCCGTTATTCTTAACTTTAATCGTAATGACGGCGGGTTTGTTCGTTTGAACTTCCTCCGGCGCGAGCTTTTCGACAATGATTTGCGTTGTCTGCGGCCCCTCAAGTTCGGAGTCGCCAGGGGTTGCTTGACTCGAGACAATCGAATCAACGTAGTTCGAAACGGCTTTGCGATCGCGCGGCGCGGCGAAGGAATTAAGAGGCTCAGTTTCGGAATCAATCGCAGGAATTTGACGCGCCTGGTCCTGAAGTCCGCCAAGTTTCACTTCAGGCAGGAGCGGATCTGTGTTTTGCGGGGCGACGAGCGGATCCGCTTCAGATGAGTCGAGGGGCGACTCCATCACAGGCAGCGGCGCGGCGGCAGCCAATGGATCGCTGGAAACGCCTTGGGGGAAATCGTCGTCAACTTCGTAGAGGGAGAGGCTCGACGCGGCGACTTGACCGCGTTGCGGGACGTTAGCGTCTTGGAGAAGCTGGGAATCGTCCTCAAGGGGCGCCGCCACGGGGCCTACGGGGAAGGGCAACTCGGCCTCAATTTCGTCGTCGGGGACGAGGTCAAGAGAGTTCGACGGCGGGGATGGGAATTGCGCGTCGGCGTCCGCTTCGAATGGGAGCGGTTCTTCGAGAGAGAAGATCGTGTCGTCAAAGGGCGATTGGGGCGGCAGAGGCTCCGGAATCTCGTCGTTGAACGAAACAGCAAGGTCGTCAGGCTGCTCCTCCGTCTGCTCCTCAGAATCGACGAGCGAAAGGCTCAGAGACGAAGCGGCGGTCTGACGAATTCTGGAGGGCGATTGCGCCTCGGGCGCGCGCACGGAGTCGGCGCGGGACGCCAGCGGCGGCGTCATGACGTTGGCCGGTCCGCGCGGAGACGCTGAGGGACGCGTAAAGCCCGACTCTTGCGTATCCTGGGCGGCGTTGAGCTGAGTCGGGGAACTTAATTGGCGGCAAGTCCATACAACTCCGATGATAATGAGCGTTGCGCCGACAAAGCCTGCGACGCATTGAAGCGCTGAACGTTTCATTGATAACCCTACGCGTGATTGACGTCGCGTCTGTTTCCTTGATGAAGGTAAACGACGCTTTCCGACTGGTTTTTATGTGAGCGCAATGAGGGAACATGGATCGACGAATAAGAGCGCGTCGTCGCAGAGCCCAAAGGCGAACTCTACTATGATTACGCCTCGATCATGCCCAAAGCGACCTATTATTCTATGATTTTTAACAATTATTCCGCATTTAGGAAAGATCAATTCTCAGATTCTCTGCATTTCAGAGGCGATGCGACAGAAAAAAGGACGCGAGACTCTTTTCAAAGTCTCGCGTCCTGCGTCCTACGTTCGTTCGGTAGATAGCGCCGTTATTTAAGAATCGAAACCTGCGGATCTTGCGCGACAGCTTCCGGCGACTCGTCGCGAACTTGCGTCCAGTTGCTGGTCCATTCGCCAGACGTCGTGTCGGATAACGCGCTCTTTTCAAACGTCTTCATTCTTTTTGCAAGATCCTCTTGTTTTACGGGAGTCCAATCGGGTTCCTGTGGATCCATCACTTCGACAAGTTCTCCTTCCAAAATTTCATCATCTTCGAGGAGTCTCTCTACTTCATCTTCTTGCGTCAAATTTCTGACTTTAGGCGAGACGACGCCTTTGTTTTCGGCTGACTCGTCTCGTTCGAGAGGCGCGGGCTCAAATTCCACCATTGCTGGAATCCCTTTATCGCGATGCACTGGGACCACGGTTTGCGGTTTGACGTCAGCGGAGTCGTCCGGTTCGAGCACGATTCCGATCGCCGGCACGGTCAACGTCACGAGTTTACCACTGCCGTCGCTCTGGCTTGTGACGATCTCGATTTCCCCTTCGACAGCCCCTGACTCAGAGTCCGCAGTAAAGGTTATTGGGAGCACATGAACCGAACGCGAGAGATTCGTTTTGGCGCCCGTGATGCGCGGGTCCTGTGATCGAATTTCGACGACTCTAAAGGGTTGTGAGCCGCTGATGACGAGGTTTCGCGTCACTTTTTTCTCTGGCGCGACAACCCCGAGCTGCAAGAAAGAAGGTTTGGCGGTCATCGGCTCGACAACGAGTCCTTGGACCGGCAAGAAAACGGAAGAATTTGTTGGATCAGGTTCGTTTGTCTGGAAGCGGAGCAGATCGTGAATATAACCAGGAGCTGCGTCCGGTTTGAGCTCGACGAGAATTTCGTAAACAACGCCGCCTCGTTGACGGCGCACCTCTCGCGCTTCCGCGCGTACGCCCGGGTTATTCTTTTGAATTCCCACCAGCGCCCAGTCGGAACGTCCCGCATATTGCAGGTACGCTTTTTTGACGACGCCAACGCCCTGCTGGACCGTACCAAATTCGATGACGCCCGGGTCGAACCCGACGTCGGGACGGATATATGTTTTGATCTGGACCTGAACTTCGGCAAAGGTCGGTTTGCTGAAGACGACGCGGATTGTCGCTTTGCGCTGCTTCGTATGTTCGCGTCCCGACGTGTCCACACGTGCGATCACTTCGCCCGTTTCGCCCGGTCGGATGACCTGCTTGGACACGGACGCTCTGGTGCAGCCGCAGTTCGAAGAAACGGAGGAAATGACAACGTCTTCGTTGTATATGTTCTTGAATGGGAACCTTTGTTCAACGTCCGCGTGCAAGGCGACGCTTCCGAAATCGTGAAGCCTTTCCGTGCCAAGCTCGCTGAACATTTTAACCGCCCATTCGCTTGACTGAGCGAAAACAGGGGTGACGCTCAGTAATAACAAAACTGTCGTCACGACGGTTAAAAGGATCTGTTTTACATAAAGTTTCTTCATGGTTGTTCGCTCCTGATACTCCAAAGCGGAGAGAGCTTTCCCGTTGTTTGTCGACCGCCTCGGCGCTCGTATGGAACGATTCTCCTTCATGGGCGATTCAGAGGAAAACCTGAATTGATTTCTTCGGGATTATTTACTTCGGAGCGCACAAACCTGAACGTAGTTTGTACTTCATGGACTTTCCAGAATCCCGATCAATTTTCAGGAATATTCTTCTTTCCTTATCGACTCGGATAAATTGACTTCTTGATCGAAATCGTTATTTAATGAAAAAAAACAACAATCGGAATATCTTGTCTGTCGCCTACCCTACATTTTAAAAGTTTTAGCGCAAAAGAGGTGCTGTGAATCAAAAACGTTCTATTTGAGTCGTATCTTCAACTGTACGCAGAAATTCTGGTAGTATGTTCTGTTTCAATTTGGCGAAAAACAGCAAAAAAGAGGAGAAAAATCAGGTGAATTTCAAAAACTTTGAATAAATCATGGCGTTAGCCTGTTTCCTTCCGTAGACGCCTAGAGTAGAATGACAGAGCGTTGCGTTTCGTGGATTGACGTTGCGCTTGTTCGTTTGGCCCGAACTTTGGTTCGGGATTGCTTTGCATTGGCGTGTTTATGCTGTTTTCCCGAACCACTTTTTGTGCGTCCTTGCGGACGTTCCTCACGCGGAACGTTGGACGCGTGTTCCTTTGCGCGGTCCTTGCGTCGTCGATTTTGAACGTTGCGATCTCTGGATACGCGCAGAGTTTGACGCGTCTGCGTCAGCCATCGCGAGGAAGTCAGCCGATCGCCTCGCCAGGATCCGTTGCTTCGATTCCTCAGGGAACGCGCGAGCATAGCGCGACGCCTCCTCAAAACGGTTATCTTCCTGATCGCGACGCCACTCTTTCAACTGGTCAACAAGCTTCCTTTACAAACGATTCCTCGCGCAGCTCGGAGGGAGCCTGGAATCGAGGTATCAATTCTGCAATTGACTCGGAGACGACGCGCTCGACGTCGGGCGTCGACGAGTCTGAGCCTACCGAGGCGACCTCCTATCTTGCCCAAGAATCGGGTAAGTATAACTTTATTAATACCGCTAAAGAGGATGAGCTGCGGTCTTTTATTGAGAATTCGCCGGGACTTTGTATCGTTGTTCCGCACAGGAACTTTGCTCCCCAGGATTCGAGTTCGCAAAAAGAAACCGATAAAGCAGCTTCTGTCGTCTCTTCTGAAAAATTACACGAACGAATCGTTCATAGCGGGGCCTCTCTTGGCGGTCCCAACGCCGTTGAAAGCGCGTCGTCTATCGATTCTTCTTTCTACGACGACTATGTCGTCTTTACGCTGACCAACTTGGACCCACAAGAGACGAAGTTGCTTCAGGATTCCAGCGACGGCGAATGGAGTGAATTCGATCTCCTCGACGCGTCTCTCATTGCCGAAGGGTTTGCGACGCAGGAGAGTCGTCACCATTACCGCTCGCGCTTCGAGACCCTCGTTAGCGTTCTTCAGCAGCAGACTCGCAATATGCAGGACCAGCTTCAGAAGACCGAAAAAGTCTACAATTTTTTGCACAGTCACACGCTTTATTCAAAGTATAACCTGAACTGCTCGAGCGTTGCCGCGTCTCTCGATTCTGGAGTTTTTAACTGCGTTAGCGCGACTGTACTCTTCAACTGTTTTGCTGACCGCGTCGGTCTTAACGTCGCGGCGCTTGAAACAACGGGCCACGCGAAGAGCCGCGTTAAATTTGAAGATTCATTCCTCGATATCGAGACGACTTGTTCCAGCTGGAATCGTTTACCCGACAAAATCCGTCCCTATCAACGCGTTCGATCCGCGCCGCAGTTAGCGAGCGAGAATCGTGGAATTCCCTCGTCGCTAGACGACGAATCTGGCGTTACTGATAACAACAAGTCCCGCGATTTGAACTTCAGCTATGTGTCGTTCAGGTCCTCGCATGACGAATCTTCGTCTGATGACAGATCGACGACCGAAGAGGGTTCGACGACCTTTCGCGTTGACGCGGAGGCGCCTCTCGGATATTCCTTTACGCGCTCCCGTCGTCCTATGCGTGAGATTACCGACGTTGAGCTCGTTGCAACGATCTATTACAACGTTGGCGTCGACTATTCGCAGGAAGGCGATTACGAGCGTTCCGTTGCGTCGTATATCAAGGCGGTGCAGCTTGCGCCAAGTAATCAGACGATTCTTGGCAATTTAAAGGCGACGATCAACAACTGGGCAATCGACGTCGCCATGAAGGAAAAGGATTACGAAAAGGCGATCCTTATTACCGACTTGGGGCGGCGCATCGACCCAGAGTTCCGCGAGTACAAGATGAACATGCCGATATTCTACCGCGATTGGATTGATCGTCTCACGAAAGAAAAGAAATGGGATGACGCGATGCGTATTCAAGAGGAATACGTAAAACGCTTTCCCCAAAGCGCTTCGGGGAATCGCAGATAAATAAAGAAGGCGGCTCGTTTTTCAGCGAGCCGCCTTTCATATGACGCAATGAAGTTTTCTAACGACGATGCTTCTTATTCAGCGGCGTCTTCCTCCGTATCGAGCTCTTCCTCGGGTTCTTCTTCCTCGACCGCTTTGGCGAGTCCTTCTTCGCGAATCTTTTGAAGACGTTCAATCGCCTTTTCGTCGAGTTCGTGATACGCCGCTTCCGCCGTCACGGACGTTCTCTCGTTTTCTAGACCATCCTCGCTGAAGGATTGCGGGATTGCTTTGTCGCCTCCGAGTCGCACTCCCCAGTTGTCGTAACTAGCGGTCGTGAAGGGACCGGCGCCAAAGATCCATCGGTCGCGAAGTTGAGACGATTGCGTATTGACGCCAGACTGCCATATGATGGCGCCCGTCTCTTTGTTGTACGCCCACATTCGCAACTTGATCTGCGCCTTTTGATCGGTGCGTTTTATCAACGCGAATTCTGGGATCGAGGTCGCGTTCGACGCGGTACCGATAGCGGGAATTTTCGTTTCAGGGATACCGTACATGAGTTCATAACGGTTCGTTCCCACGGCGCCCGGCGCGATTTCAACAATGTAGTCGGCGTCGTCTTCAGAGTCCTTGACAAACGCGCCATTGGCGGCGACCTGCTGACGAACGAGACTCTTGAGGTAATCTCCATCGGTCGTCGAATTGGCCGTTTTGACGAAGACTTTAAGCCCTGCGAGTCGCGAATAATCATACTGGTCGACGAGATCTTCCATCGCGCTGGAAATGAGAAGTTGTTCCGTCGCCGTTCGGCTCGTGTCGGAGAACTTTGTCGTGCCGCAGCCAACGACAAGTCCTAGGGCGAACAAAACAACTAACGCCTTACGCTTTTTCGCGCCGCGCAGCCTCTTACGCAAATTGGAACCGACTTGTTCGTCAGCTGTCAAGGCGCTTATGGAAAGCGGCATCACTAACACTCCTTTTTAGCTCGCAGCGACTTGTATCGTTCGAACGGCTCGCCCAACACGCAAGAGCCGTTCACATGCGATAACGATCGTCTGCGTCTGTTGATCCGTCAACACAATTGCGCAGGGCGATTGTAATGAATCTAGCCGCTCAGTGGAAGTGCAGTTCTAGCCGTCATCTTTCAAAACTTGCCGGAGTTGGAAAACAACAGGAGTTTATTTTTCTCACGCTTCCCCGCGGAGAATCAGATCTCCGTTGCTGAATCGTAGATTTCAAGCGCGATCTTTTTCACGCCCCTGATATCAATTTTTCCCGTTCCCAGAACAGGAATCGCCGGAATTTGCTTGAAGTTATCTGGCGCCGGAAGCCAGAGTGGCGGCAGAATTCCGTCTTTCAGGGCGCGTTGGCATATTTCATCCGGCGTGAAAGAAAGCTCTTCGTACAGAACGACAAGCTTTTCGCCCTTGCGTTCGTCAGGAACTGCAGTTACGACGAGGAAAGTCGACGCTTCGTCCGAAGAATCAGAATCGCCGCTTAGCGCCTGCCGCTCCTTCCAAAGTTCCTTGGTAACGTCAATCAGTTTTTCTTCGATGAAACCATGGGGCGCCATCTCGCCGCCGATTTTAGAGATTCGCGACTCGCGCCCTGTGATGAAGATAAAGTTGTCTTCGTCCATATACGCGACGTCGCCGGTAATATACCAGCCGTCCTTGAAAATCGCTTTCGAACGTTCAGGATCTTTGTAGTAACCATCGACGACTGAATTTCCCTTAACAATCATCATGCCAGGCGTGTTGGGCGGGACCTCTTCGCCTGTTTCCAAATCAACGATCTTTACCACGAAATTCGGACTGGGAAGACCGATTGAGAAGTTTTTGTGATAGGGCGTAAGGGTATCGGGAGCGTCGCAGAAAGGAATATTAAGCGAGAGAACGGGAGAAAGCTCCGTGGCTCCGTATCCTTCGTTCAAATCAATTCCGAACTTCTCCTTCCAACCATCGTAGAGCGACTTCGGGGACTTTTCCGCTCCAACCACGGCGAAGTAAGCTGACTCAAAGTGTTCCTTTGGGCATTTCTTAAGGTACCCTCTCATGAAGGTTGGGGTAGCAACCATCAGTTCAGGCTTGTGCTTATACGAGAATTCGCCTACTCCCTTAAAATCCAAGGGATTATAGTGGTAGAAGCAAGGATAAGGATGGCAAAGGGGGAACCATACCGTAACCGTGTAACCAAAGGAATGAAAGAAGGGTAGAACGCCGTATATCCTCGCATCGGATCTTGGCATGGCGCTCTGAAAAAAGCTCTGCATATTGGCGGAAACGTTCAGGTTGGACAGAACGACGCCCTTGGGCAGCCCTGTTGAACCGCTGGTAAAGACGATCGTGTTGATATCGGAGAGCGTATCCTTAGTCAGTCCGAGGAGTCGTTCGAGCGCCCAGGTAGGGAGGAAGGATTGTGCCAATCCGATGATCTTGTCGGTCAGTCTGATCTGTGTTCTGGCGAACTCCTCCATCGGAATGATTTCCGCGTTGATATCAAGGTTGGGAAGTTTTTTGAGGAGCTGCGTCGACGCCAGAACCTTTTTAACGCCAACTTTCTCAATGCAGTAGTTGTTAACGTCATTGGTAAAGGTGTAATTCAGGTTGATTGGAACGCGACGACTAAATGTGACCGCCGCGTTGACGACGACGCCAGCGACTGACGTCGGCAACAGTATTCCAACAAATTTTTCCTTGCCAAGAGTTCGATTCAACGCGCGGCGCATAACAAGAATCGAAACAAGGGTCATCTTCGGGCTCAATTCTTTTCCTGTTACGTCGCACAGCTGTAGTTTCCGGCGAAGTTTATGCTGCGCGATGCGCAGTCCTCTGATAGTGTCGCGCGCCGGAGTGTAGAGGAGCACGTTTTCAGGGTGCTTCTTGTAACAGGTCATATCAACGTTAAGTTCCTGCACGACATGCAGCAGCTTTTGCGAGATATGAGCGTCGGTATGTCCCTGAGCTCGTTCGTTGGCGACGCTGAATGGCTTACCGTAAATGACGCCGGCGCGGTATGGCGGTCTACGCCTGTAGCCCTTCGTTTTGGCATAACCGAAGCGAGAACCATAGAATCCCGTAATAGAGAAGGGGAGAATTGGCACGTCCGGCGTTCTGCGCAGGAGGGTCAGGTATCCTGGCTTGAAAGCGCGGACCTGACCGTTTCTGGTAAGTCCCCCTTCAGGGAAAATACAGACAACTTCGCCGTTTCTAAGCGCCTTTTGTCCTTCAAGGACCATGCGGAGAATCGACTTTTGATCATTAGGGTCAAATATGATCGTTTTGAGTTTCTTAATGAAGTACTTTGCGAGTCTGCTTTTTTTGGGTAATGAATCGACGTCGGCGATAAAGCGGACAGGACGTTTGCTGGTGCAGTAAATAACGATGGAGTCGAGGTAGGTCACATGATTCCCAACCATAAGGACTCCGCCTTTTTCGGGCATATTATTCGCGTCGCACACGTTAAGACGATAGACCAGTTTGAGCCACCAGGAAACGCAAACATAGAGGAAGGAAATAAAATACGCATAAAGCGTCAAAATAAAGATCGGAATTGTGAGGAGGCCGCAAACGAACCAGATGCTAGCGCCGTCAAGTCCAGCTTTGACGGTTTCTCCCACTGACGAGGCGAGTCGCGTCTCAGCGAACGGCGCGGACGCAAGTCCCATTTGCAGAGCAGCGAAGATCGCCATCGCGGAAAATGAGAAGAAGTTGTAGGCGGCAAGAATTCGTCCGCGGCTTTCCTTAGGACTATCCATCTGGAGCGTCGCGACAAGCGGAATGTCGTACATACCCGCCGAAAGTCCCATGAGGAACAGCATTGTCGCGCCAAAGATAAACGCGTTTGAAGCTGGAGACGCAATTTTTGCGCCGAGTGGAATTGGCTCATAAGGAGTGAAGGAGAGCGCGAAACAGAAGAAGAGAATGAGAAACGCGCCGATCGGCACCAGTCCCAACTCTATCTTTCCGCGCGAGAGCTTGCCTGCGAGTAACGCTCCGAGCGCAAGCCCCGCTGAAAGAGCAACGAGCAACGCCATCGCCCAGTCTTGACGCACATTGAGATATTCGGTCGCGAACTTATCAATGTTAAGCTGCGCAAGCGCGCCAAGTCCCCAGAAAAAGGCGCTGGCCATCGCGACCCAGAAGAGGCGTCGATTTTTGATCAGCGAACCGAGGTCCTTAGCGGTTTGCTCAAAGGGATTAACAGGAAACTTAGCGCTCGGGTCAGCCGCTTTAATCGATGGGATAAAGAAGCTCGACACAAGTCCCAGAAGCGAGATTCCAACGATAACCGACGCCCAGATAAACCAGTTGTGCATGCCGCCCGTGCCCTCGATGGGAGCTTCGGGGTTAAGCGTCGTGATCACGAAGAGGACTCCGCCGAGGACTTGACCGCCCAGACATGCGATCATCGTCGTCATGGAGACGTAGCCGTTTGCTTCGGAAATGCGCTCCTTCGCGACCAGGTTGGGTAGACTTCCGTACTTAGCAGGACTGAAGAACGCGCTTTGCGACGCCATAAGGAATAGCGTTACAAGCATGAACGGGACCGACTGAGAGACGATCGCCATCGTACCGAGAATCATGACGACGAGCTCGGCGACCTTGGTCCAAATCAACACGTTGCGTCGATTGAATCGGTCGCAGACATAGCCGGCGTAAGTTGCCAACAGCAAGAATGGGATCAGGAAAGCGAGCGACCCAATCGTGCGGATCATATCCGTTTTGTCGCTCCAGCCAACGGCGCATTTACCGATTGGAATAATCAGCCAACGGAAAATATTGTCGTTCAGGGCTACGAAAAATTGGGTTATCAAAAGAGCGATAAAGCCCTTGGTCCAAAGGGGTGGAAGAATGCCTCTGGAGTCGGCGGCTGATGTTTCAGGAAACGATTGCATAGCGGACGCTATCCCCTGTTCTTTGTGACGAACCTTGAGAGTCTAATTAGACAACGGTTCGCTTTCTGTACGCATGGCGGCGCAATTTGTTGCGCGGCGGTTCTCTCATAGTCCGCAATGATAATGTCAAGTTTTGAAACATGCAAGGGAAGAAAACCCTGAAAATGACATTTTTTGACCTTTTGTCATTTTCAAGGCAACCTTGAGCAAAATTTCTGTAGGCAGGATAAGATTATTAGATGTTTTTCAGAAGAATAATCAGAAAAATGGTAAAAAAGTTTCGCCTGTTGTGCATTAAAAAACAAAAGCCCATCCTCAATTTAATTGGACGGGCTTTTCAACTCGAAACGTTCCAGCGCTCGGCGACCCACTTGCTATGCCAAGTCGGCGCGCCCAACGACGAACGCTGCGTCTGCGCAACGGCTAGTCACTCTTTCTTTTGTGCGTTCATTCTCTTTCGAACGCGACTGTTGGGAATAAGCAGCCGGTCGCGGTGTTCCTGCACAGTCTTTCGGCTGACCTTGATTCCAAACTGTTTTTTTAGTTGAGCGGCGATTTTTTCATCGCTCAAGGGCGCGTCCAGTTTTTCTTGCCCGATGAGTATGCGGATCATATCAGCGACGTGAGCGCTCGTTGCCTCGCCGGCGACAGCCTTTGGAAAGAGGTCCTTAAAGGAGGCGTAACCGCGTGGCGTCGATAGCCATTTGTCGCTGCACGCACGTGAAACGGTGGAGGTGTCGAGCCCGAGCTTGTCAGCTATCTGCTGTTGTGTGAGCGGCTTAGGACTCGACTCAGAGTCAGAGAAATACTCCTGCTGAAAGTCGACAACGGCGCGCCCAACGCGCAATAAAGTTAAATTGCGATTGCGTAACGCGTCCATGAGCGCTTGGGCTTCAACGTACTGTCGTCGAAGATATTTCCTCGTCTTTCTATCAACGCGTTTCGAAAAGAGCATCCTCCTGTAGTAAGGGTCAAGTTCGACATTGGCGAGCGACTCGTCGAGCCTAGCGCGCCATCGTCCAGTTTTGTCCTCTTCGACGATGATCTCAGGATAGATGACGCGCGTTGGCGTCACGTCATTTGTAAAGAGTTCGCTTGGAGAGGGGTAAAAGGGGAAGGGCGCTCCGTAAATTTTCATGAGCTCGTTTTGCGAGATCCCACTCTTTTTCGAAAGAGCGCCGAGACGTTTGTTGATAAAATCGTCGAAGTAGTTTGTGATCAGACGTCGGAGGGACGCTTCATATTCTGCGTCGGGACGAAGTCGCAGGAGGAGCGCTTCGCGGAGATCTCGAGCGCCGACGCCGGGTGGGTCAAGGGATTGCACGACTTTGAGCGCTTCGAGAGCCTGCGTCTGATCTTCAGGGGCGAATAGCTTCAGGAGAGGATCAATTTCTTGGACTTCCGTCTCAATAACGTCGAGCGTTTTTTTGGTACTTTCCCGCTCTTGTCGCGACGTCTGACGACCAACGATGGAATCAAAATCGGCGCGAGCGAGAGCGCGAGTTTCGGAAGACGATTGGTTTGAAAAATAAGCGTCGAGCGCGTTTTTGGCGCGGAATCGCTGGTCGCGAGTAGAATCTATGTCGAACGCTTGATCGAATTCTTCTATCGCAAGGAGCGTTTCTTCGTCTTCTTCAGGATAAGCGATAGCGCCAGGAGGGGGCGCGGGCGCGGGCGCCGGTTTGTAGATAGGTTTGAGATAACCGCTAGGATCAAGCTCGCCGATGATCTTAAAACACATCTCTTTAAGCTTCGGATCTACCTTGGAATATTTGCCGTCGAGGCGCAACTGGGAGACAAGATGATCGCGCAGAGACTCCGTTGTCACGGCGGTTGGTTCATACGAGAACGCGTCGTCCGACAACCCAACGCGGCCAAAGCGTTCTGTATTCTTAGAGAAGAAAGCGTTGGAGAGGAAAAAATCAACTCCGTCGCTGTCGTCAACGGCGTCGACGTTATCAAGTTGCGGGGTCGAAGCGACGGCGGACGTCTCTACGTTTGAGAGGGGTTGTCCGGGGGCGTCATTCGCGTCTAAGTCAGAGTCTTTGGAAGATCCAACGGAAATGAAAATGTTCTTTTGGGATTCGACGTAGGATTCTATGTCCTGACCGGAACGTTCGAGCAAATTTGAAAATTGGATCCTTTTCTGCTGCGCGTAGAGCTCCTGTTTGAGTTTGTTGGCTCGTTGCAACGCCGTTTTCTGTTCTTCGGAAAAACGGAGTCCGAGGCGCGGCGCATTGGAGGATTTGGACATGGAATAAACTTATATTTGTTTCTGCAAAGTTGACGATTCCCGTTCGAGTAAACCTATGTTTTATAGTTCGAGTCAGGCGGGATGAAGCGCAGAAACTCCGTGGCAGGAGCTTCATACCGTCTTATTATTTTACGATGCGTTGACGTTTGCTAACGTTCCGCGCGTTATTCGCTGGAGCGACGATTTTTCAGGGTTAGCGACGGACGTGTCGAGGCGGGTCTTGCGTGGCGACCGGCGCCCTGATCTGACCGCGCTGGATCGACTGAGTCTCGCTGAACCTCTTGAAGACCGAGAACAGGAGGACGCGGCGGTTCCTCCGGTCCGACGTTTGCGCGGCTTCGCTTAAGGGGCTCAAGCGTTCGAGCGATCGCTTCGGTCGTTTCGGAGACGAGGGACGCGATACGTCCGTTGACGAGGGAATGCGCAACGAGAACGGGAATTGCGACAAGGAGTCCCGCAACGGTCGTAACGAGCGCGAAATAAATTCCGTTGGCGAGATTTCGGCCGGAGCCGTCCGCAACAGCGAGTTCGCCGAAGGTCGAAACCATCCCCATGACGGTGCCAAGAAGTCCCAGCATCGGCGCGACGTTACCAATGACCGACAAGGGCTCAGAACGTCGAAAGAGCTTCGCTGTCAGGAATGCAACGGCGTCTTCAATCGCTTTTTCCGTAGCAGACCAGCCTCTGTCCGCCTCGCGCAAGCCCGCCATTGTCGCGCGTCCGAAGAAGGAATCAGACGCGGACGCAAGCTCGTACGCGCGCTGGACGTTGCCGTGGGACAGGGCCTCGGCTGAAGAACGCAGGAGTTCATCGGGCATAAATACCGAGCGTCTAAGGAGGAGGCAAAGACGTATTATCAGCGCGACGGCAACGATTGACGCGAGGAGTAAAACGACCCCGATCCACCCGCTTGCCATGGCGAGATCAAGGAGCTTGGCTCGACCAGAAGATTGGAAACTTGCCGCCGCCACAGTTTCATCAGGGTATTCATCCGCCGCCTGAGAGGTAGGGGCCTGGTTATGAGCTTCAGGGACGTCGGGTTCCGAGTCAAGAACGCTCAAATCGAGTCCGCCGCTTTCCTGTCCGAAACTGAAGGTAGTCGTCACGCTTAACGACGCAACGACGAAGATCAGTAGGAACGCGAGCGACGCGAGAGCTCGCTGAGAACGAACGTGCGAATAAAAGTCCCGACGAAAAGTTTTTTGGAAAGAACTCATAACGCGTTTTGACGTTTCTGCCGACCGCGCCTTGAGGAGAGGCGCCGCGTCGAACAGGCGTTGTTACAGGTGGCGAACAGTTACGGCGCGCAACATTCGCCCCGGATGTTATATTTGACCACAGACGCGGCAGAGTCCCTCGCCTTGTAAAAGAGCGTGGAATATCCTCTGAGTCCGCCGCGCGCCCCCTTCTCAGGACGACTTCAAACTGTAGAATACGCATTATATCCCTCGATTGTTTGTTTTAACAGTCGAGGTCAGGAAATCAGTGAGAAATTCAGGGAAATCCCCAAGGTTTTCGCGGACTGGACGCTTCCGCCCAACCGCGCCTTGGCTTGTCCAATCATTAGATAAAGGAAGGTCCTTCAATGGCGAAGAAAACGATCGCTAGCGTAGACGTAGCAGATAAGAAGGTTCTGGTTCGCGTCGATTTCAACGTTCCGCTTGACGACAATGGCAATGTCACCGACGACCGTCGTATTCGCATGGCGTTGCCGACGATTAAGTCTGTCCTCGAGCGCGGCGGCAAGTTGATTCTCATGAGTCACCTTGGTCGTCCGAAAGGCGCTCCGGATCCGAAATTCACGCTTAAACCAGCCGCCGAACGCCTCGCTGAGCTTCTTCCTGACACGAAGGTCGTCTTCGCGACCGATACGGTTGGCGAGGACGCGTGCGCCAAGGTCGAAGCGTTGACCAATGGCTCCGTTGTCGTTCTTGAAAACCTTCGCTTCCAGCCGGGGGAAAAGGAGGGGCTTGAGGATTTCGCCGCAAAGCTCGCCGCCTTTGCCGACGTCTATGTCAACGACGCGTTTGGCACCTGCCACCGTACCGACGCCTCGATGTATGCGGTTCCCAAGCTCATGGAAGGCAAACCGCGTGTTTGCGGTTTCCTCGTTGAAAAGGAAATCAAATACCTCTCCGAAGCCATTGGCAACCCGGAGCGCCCGTTTGTTGCGATCCTCGGCGGCGCCAAGGTTTCCGATAAAATTATGGTCATCAAGAATCTTCTCAAGATCTGCGACAAGGTTCTCATCGGCGGCGCTATGGCGTACACCTTTACGCTTGCGACTGGCGGTAAGGTCGGCAAGAGCCTCGTGGAGCCTGATAAGGTTGACCTCGCTAAGGAACTGATCGCTGAAGGCGGCGACAAGCTCGTTCTTCCCGTCGACGTTCACTGCGGCGACGCTTTCTCCGCCGACTGCAATAAGCAGGTCGTCGCCACTGGACAAATTCCAGATGACTGGGAAGGTCTCGACATCGGTCCTGAGACCGCCAAGAGGTATGCCGAGATCGTCAAAGACGCGAAGACGGTCGTTTGGAACGGTCCGATGGGCGTTTCGGAAATGCCCCCGTTCGACGCAGGCACTCGAGCGGTTGCCGACGCGATTGCCGGTACAGACGCGACTTCCATCATTGGCGGGGGCGACAGCGCCGCGGCGATTCAGAAGCTCGGCTATGCCGACAAGGTTTCCCACGTGAGCACCGGCGGCGGCGCGAGTCTCGAAATGCTTGAAGGCAAGAAGTTTGCCGCCGTCGAACTTCTCGACGAAGCGTGATTGTTGCTAGCGACGTTCGGCGCCGATTGGCGCCTAACGTGAGTAGATAGCCAGGTCCGGCGACGACACCGTTGCCGGACTTTTTTAGTATAAACGGCGTCGCGTCAGGAGAAGAGATCGTACAACCGGGTATTCTTGCGACCACGTTCGGAGATATGCGCGTCTGAGGATAATTCTTGGCGGCCGCTGAGTTTGACAAAAGCGTTCGCATGTGAAGAATAACCAGGCGCGCGCGCGTTATTCATGGCGACGCGCAGTCCGTCTTGCGATCATTGGACTTTGACTAACCCAGCGCTCTGGTCAAGGTCGGCGTAATACACGAAACCGAGGAATCAGCGACTTATGACGGAACCCACCCACGAACTGAGTCAAAGTTTGGAAGATTATCTTGAGGCCATCTACGAGCTTATGGAAGAGACGAAAACTGTCCGATCCAGCAGTATCGCTGATCGGCTCGACGTGAAGCGTCCTTCAGTTACGAGCGCGCTCCGTTCTCTCGAAGAAAAAGGATTGGTCGTCTATTCGCCATATGATCCTATCACGCTCACAGAGAAGGGCGAGTTCGAGGCTAAAAGGATCATCCGACGTCATAAAGCGATGGAAATATTTTTGGAACGCATTCTCGGCGTCGACGGCGCGGAATCGAAGGAATCTGCGTGTAAACTTGAACATGCAATGAGCGATGAAATTACAACGCGTCTGGTCGAGTTTGTCGAGTTTGTCGACAGCTGTCCACGCGTTGGCGCCTCGCTTTTCCAGCGCTCCGACTACCATTGTCGGGAGAAGAACAACGATCAATATTGCGCAAGGTGCATTCACGGATGTCTTAATGAAATCGTTCACTCGGGGCGCACGGTCGATCTTTCATGCGTCCACCGCGAGTCCAAACTGCTTAGCGAGCTCTACGAGGAACACGAGACGCTGATCTTTGTCCAGTTTTCAGAGGAGCTTCAGGAACGTCCTGAATTCTTGACGACCTACTGGCGATCGAATAAAACATTGCATCTAGTCAAAGACGACTCTGCGCCTGCCGATAAGCTCAACGTCCAGATTGACGATCGCGTCTTTAGCGTCTCGTTGGAAGACGCGAAACATATAGAAGTCATACCTTGCGAATGACGCGCGTTCCACTTTACGGCGTTAAAACGAATCGTTCAATAATTTCTTTAGTCAAACGACTCCGCCTCTTTGGCAAGGAGTTCAACGACGTCGTTGGGACTTGTCGCCGCGCGCAATTTGTCCAGGACTCCCGGTTTTCTAACGACGCTTGCAAGTCGGCCAATTGCGCGCAGGTGGAAGATGTCGGAATGACTGCAAAGTAGAAAGAAGACGTCAGTCAGGTTGCCAAACCCGCCGCCAAATGGCACGCCATTGCTCGCAATGGCAACGACAAGAAAATCATCCGCAATAATATCGGGACGAGGTCTGCGCGGGTGGAGAATCGCGACGCCATTTTCCAGCGCGGTCGACGCCATTTTTTCGCGTTCTCGCAAATCCTCCGCCATCGACTCAGGATCCCAGAGCGCTCCGGCGTCTTCTGCGATCTTGACGAGCCTTAAGATGACGGACGGCTGCGTTTTGGCGGTAAAATTGAGCTCCACGAGATTAGGGGAGAGAAGTTCGCGAAAGTCCACTTCTTCATGATCTTCTGCTGCTGATTCGAGCGCTTTTTCGAAGTGACGTTTCTTCTCATCGTCGACCTTCGTCATTTGTCGGTCCATCCACTGGACAATATCAGGGAGAGCGAAAAGCCATTCCCCTTGGACCTTTCTTCCATGGAGAACGTCGTTTTCCGCAAGTTTCCTAAGTTCCTTCTGAGTTCGATTCAAAAAGCTTGCAAGCTCTTTGAGCGTGTAAATTCGTTGCATCCAACACCCTACTTTCAAGAAAGATCATTTAAAGTCGTTATACAGATTTAAAACAAGCCGATTCTAACGCGGTTAATAATAGCGGCAAGTCCATATCCTTTATGAAATATGCGAAATGGAAATCAAGAAATAAAAAAGCGGGGGATCTCGCGATCCCCCGCTGCGTGGGACAATCCTTTTAGATAATCGGAAGACAGGCGACCCCGCTTGCGTAGCGCTCATCGCCGCGTCTGTCGACGGTCGACTACGGCGTTAGTTCGGTCGATCGTCGACGACTTTTACTATCAACCGTTGGCTGGTTGAAAAATTTCAGGAAGCGGTTGGTCTTCGTATGGTGGAAGAACCGGCTGCTGTTGGAACATGGGGTCGGCGTCTATGGTCGGGGCGACCGTGGGGTCGGTTCCCTGAATCTGAGGATAGGGCCCGCGACTGACGACCTGGGGAGAGGTGAAAGCGTAATTCACATATCGACCGGCGTCGCGTTCGAGCGCTCGACGATAGGCGTCGAAGTAAGCTTTATTCGGCCAGGAACCTTCGGCGAGCGTGACGCCGTTGTATTCCAGGAGGGAGCCCTTGCGATAGTTTAGGTTGACGATGGAGATGTTGTAGTCGATGACGGTGCGGTAATACCGAGTCTCGGCGTCGGCGAGCTCCTGTTGCGCCTGCAGAACTTCGTACAGAGTCGTCTTATTGATCATGAAGGAGCTGTTGACGGCGCGCACCTGTTTGCGAGCGGCTCGGAGAACCGCAAGGTAGTCTTCGATGAGATGGTAGTTGCGATCGACGTCGCGATAAAGATCGGAAAGGTTGTGGACGAGTTCCAGCTCTTGTTCCTGAAGAATCGCTCTTTCACGCGCCAGCGCAAGTTCTGCGTTACGCACCGCCGCCATCTCGCGACGGAAACCGAGCGTCATGGACGAAGTGATTCCGAGCGTCCAGTTCTGATAATCGCCGCCTGTGAGGCTCCCGAACGCGTTAGACTTCTTATTTGTGGAGTCGATAAGATCGTGGCCGAGACCGTGGAAACGATAGGAACCTTGGAAATCGACTTGCGGTTTAAGGAAGTTGCGCTGAGCGAGGAGCTCAAGCTCGCGCTTCTTGACGGTCCACTTCTGCTTGCGCAGCTCCGGCGCACGTGCGAGCGCTTCCGCGACGATCTCTTCCCAAATATACTGGACGCGCGCGACGGTAGGTTCGTCGGTCGGCTTGATCAGACGGCCGTCCGTAGGAGCGACGCCGATCATGTAGCGGAGAAGCTGTTCTGTCTTGTAGAGGTTGCTTTGCGCTTCCTGAGCGGAAACCTTGAACGTCTGGTAATTTTTTTCGGCTTGCGCCAAGTTCTGCGCGGTACCCTGGGGACGACCAGTCTTACTCTGAGCGTCGACGTTGCGCCATGACTGCAACGCCGCTTCATAGCCTGCTGCCGCAGCGCTGAGGTTACGGTATGCGTAGTAAAGATTCCAGTAAGTTTCTTCGATATCCTTGAGCGTGTTACGAACGCCCATCTCGAAATCGACGAGAGCGATATCTGTATTGATTCGAGCGACGACAACGCCGTTGCTCGAACCCATCGTACCGTTCGGACCAGCAATGCGGTTGTATTCAACGCCCGCGCCGCGGAAGAGCGGCTGTGTGAAGCCTCCCTCAACATAGCTTGTCCAGTGTGAATTCCAAAGACGGTTAGTTGCGTCGCTCCAATCGTATCCGAACCCGGCGGTCGCGTAGACATTACCGCCCGTCGCAACGTTCTTCGACAACGTCGACTGGAAAGTTCCGGCGTCGGTGTGCGTTCCGACCGTTCCTTGATAAGAGGGAGTGTAGTTGCGCGGAACGTCAGTCTGCTGCCACGAGGAGGTCGTGCTCCAGACCGCGTCAAAGGCGGAAAGAGCCGCCTGAACGCCAGCGGTAGGATTGGATTCAATAATCGCAGGGTCCCAGACCGTCATAGCAGCGTGGGGAGAGGCAAGCAGCAGCGTTGGAGAGCCGCTTACGCCGTTCGCGCCAAAGTTGACGCCGCTAAGTTGGCGGAGGACCTTGCTGTTTTCAAGAGCCATCTGACGAACTTCGTCGAGCGTCAGAAGCCATTCCTCCTTAGGGTCGGGGTCGGTGAGAGTAAGAGGAGCGAGCGCGTTGGTAACGTCGTCGAGGGACGGCACGGTTTCGTCCGGATACTCAATTCGAGTTGCCTCGGAGATATAGTTGCTTTGAGCGTTGCCGCGCGGACTTAAAAATTTCGGGTGTTGCGGCTGGCATCCTGCCATCGCAACGCCGATAATCGCGCTGACCAACAGTGTTTTAAAGGTAAAACGCCGATTCATTGGATTGTCCCTGTCCGATTTACGACTGGTCCGATTTTCCGTGAAAATTTCGAGCTTCGTTCCATGAACTCTCCGAAACATTTCACTTACCGGACGACTTTAGCATATTTGTGGGCTCGAGTAAACCGCAAATCTACTCATTTTTAGAGCCCCCATATCTCTGTTATCGTCCTTAAAAACGATTTCTTTGGTAAAATCGCGATTTTCTTAAAATTTTTTCCAGATTTCCTAAAGAACCTTCAAATTAGCGTGTATTTTAACATCCGTCGTTAAAGTTTGTCCATATTAACAAAGAAAAGAAGCGTCCAGAAATGTCGTTAATTGGTATAAACTTCAGAGAAAGTTTTCAAGGAAAATTTGCTAAGAAAAATTAAAGAGCGTTTGAATGATAAAGGACGTGAACAAAAAGTGAGGACGTTCTTTGAAGAGCAAAGAACGTCCTCTGAATTAGAGATAGAGACGAACTAACTGCGTTTGTCGCGACGTCAGTTGTAGTAGTTCATTTTGTCCTGGAACGGAATGACGTTGGAATCAGGAATCTCACGAACCCAGATGTTGCGGAACATCGTCGTGTTCTGGTGATCCTGAAGCTGGATCGGTTCGCGATCGGCGTGCGGCTGGTATTTGGGGGTACGATGGAAGAAGGTATCGCCCTGGATTTCGAAGTGATTCTGAACGCAAACGCCATTAAGGAAAACCGTGATGGTCGCGGGACGTATTACTTCGGCGACGAATCTGTTCCCATCCTCATCTTCTTCAATTCGGAGGAGCGGGCGCGTGAAGAGAATGTCATAGGTCTGCCATTCGGTAGGTTTCTTGACAGCGTTGACATATGGTGGGAACTGCTTGTAGATTGAGCCGCACATTCCTTCGTAATAGGTCTCGTTCTCATAGGAGTCGAGAATTTGAAGCTCGTAGTGATTCATGAGGAAGATACCGCTGTTGCCGCGTGCCTGACCCTTAGCGTTAGGGTCGGTGACTGGAGGACAGGCGAATTCAACATGAAGTTGGCAACTGCCGAACTTTTCCTTCGTGAAGATGGGGCCGGCGCCAGGATGCGCGGTAAGGATTCCGTCGGCAACGTCCCATTTACCGCCTTCCCACGCGTCCAAATTGGATCCGTCGAAGAGCACGATTGCGTCTGAAGGAGGGTCGGACGGCTTCTCGCCGGGCGTAACGACCGGGGGCTCTTTCCATTCAACTCCAATGCGGAAATCTCCGCCTCGGAATTCACGAGATTTAGCGTCTTGCGCGTTGGCCTGAGAGGCGAAAGCGACAAGACCGAGACCAAGCATAAGGGCCAGAAGGGCACGTTTCATCATTATTTTCTCCAAAAACTTTTGAAAGCGTAACTACGCCGGGGAACGAGCGTCCGAAACGCCTGTCTCCGCACGCGGGAATACGGGGTTGAAAATGCCGCAACGAACCCGCGTTTTATGCGTCGCCTGTCGATTATTCCGATATTTTTTCCAAAATCAAGTCTTCGCAGATTACATTTCCTAAAAGGGATTCGACGGAAACGATCGATCTTTTGCAAATTTGGGCGCAACGACGTCGAAAATACCTTTATATTTTGCGCTTGTTGCCTGTTTTTCTATGAGAGTTTATTGCGTTGGTTCCGTTTCGCGTCTATAATCCGAAGTTGAGAGCTTTTGGTCGAGGTCGGACTGACGACTTCCAATCGATCAGACGTCTCGACCGCACACACGCTGATCTGATCGGCGCTATTTCCTGATTTGGTCGCGGCGGCATGCAGAAACTTTTCCACCTGATTTGTGAGGCTGTTTGATGGCGAATAACGACAATCTTTCTTCCGAGAAGAGGAATGCGGGATCAATTGACGCCAACGGAGCGAAACCTCCTTTTTCTACCGTATTCACTGATTACGACTTTTACCTCCTTGGAGAAGGAAGGCATTGGAAGAGTTATGAAAAGCTTGGCGCGCATAGACGCATAGTCGACGGGATCGAGGGCGTTAATTTTGTCGTTTGGGCGCCTAACGCGCATAATGTCTCCGTAGTTGGCGATTTCAACGGTTGGGATCCCTCCCGAGGGCAGATGCATATGCATTATCCCTCCGGCATGTGGGAGACTTTCATACCAGGCGCGGCGGTCGGCGACATTTACAAATACCGAATTGAGGCGAACGGCGAAGCGGTGGAACGCGCTGACCCCGTCGGTTTCTTTGCAGAGATTCCGCCGAAAACGGCGTCGATTGTCTGCGATCTCGACGGGTACCATTGGAGCGACCAGGCGTGGCTTGATCGTCGCCAACAGGAGAAGTATAGTTGGATACACAAGCCGATCTCCATCTACGAGGTTCACCTCGGTAGTTGGGTGCGTCCTGCCGACGACCCCAGCCGGCTTCCTTCCTACCGCGAGGTCGCCGAGCAGCTCGTCGACTATGTCAAGAAAGTCGGCTACACGCACATTGAGTTTCTTCCCCTTTCTGAGCATCCGCTTCTGGGGAGCTGGGGGTATCAGGTTATTGGGATGTACGCCATGACGAGTCGTTTCGGTTCCCCCGAAGACTTCATGTACCTGGTCGATCTCTGCCATCAGAACGATATCGGCGTGATCGTCGACTGGGTTCCGGCGCACTTTCCTAAGGATTCCCACGGGCTCCGACGCTTTGACGGGACCGCGCTTTACGAGTATGGAGATCCACGCCTTGGCGAACATCGCGACTGGGGCACGTTGATTTTTAATTATGCGCGCAACGAGGTTCGCAACTATCTGATCTCCAACGCCTACTTCCTCTTCGATAAGTACCACATCGACGGCATACGAGTCGACGCTGTCGCTTCGATGCTGTATCTCGACTACAGCCGTGAGCCTGGCGACTGGAAACCTAACAGATACGGCGGTCGTGAAAATCTCGAGGCGATCGATTTCCTCAAAGAGCTCAACGTCGTGATCCACAAGGACTTTCCTGGAATCCTGACCATTGCCGAAGAATCAACGGCATGGCCGGGCGTCTGTCGACCCGTGTGCGACGGAGGACTGGGATTCTCCATGAAGTGGAATATGGGTTGGATGAACGACACCCTCAACTATTTCTGCGAAGATCCCATCAACCGCAAATATCATCATGACAGTGTAACGTTCAGCATTACATACGCTTTTTCAGAAAACTTTGTTCTTCCGATTTCGCACGACGAAGTCGTCCATGGCAAGGGTACGATCATTAGCAACGCGCCAGGCGACCTTTGGCAAAAATTTGCCCAGGCGCGGCTGCTCTATAGCTATATGTGGTCGCACCCTGGTAAGAAGTTGCTCTTTATGGGTTGCGATTTCGGACAATGGAAAGAATGGGACTTCGACTCCAGCCTTGATTGGGGGCTTTTAAACTATGGCGAAACTCACGGCGGTCTTCAACGATGCGTCTCGGACCTCAATGAACTCTATCGGAACGAGCCCGCTCTTCATGAGCTCGACTTTGATTGGCGTGGATTTGAATGGATTAACTGCCACACCTGGGAGGAGAGTGTCTTTTCCTATATAAGGAAAGCAGAGGATCCTCGCGATCATATTGTTGTCGTTCTCAACTTTACGCCGGTTCCAAGGCGCAAACGTTTCGGCGTTCCGGTAAGTACCGATTATCAGGAGATCTTCTGTTCAGACGCTCCGGTTTACGGCGGGAGCGGTCTTGGCAACGGACTCGTCGGCACGGAGGACGTCCCGTGGGACGACAGGCCATTCTCCATAGAAATTATGGCGCCTCCGTTGGCTGCGTCCTTCTTTAAGCCTTGCTGGATTGGCTAGATCGGAACGCCCGACGCCGATAAAAACTGTGCCTCAATATGTAGCGATTGTCTCGCCGGAGCGGACGTCGCCGATGCGCATAGCCGTCGTCAGATTTGCGCTTGTGAACGGGGGCCTCGACGTCTTTGTCGAGATGGAGATAATGAACCCGAGTTTTTATCGTTCTTCGCCGTTTTGTTTCCCTGTCATGACAGCGATTCCGATGTGCAGAAAGAGAGAGTGCCGGTGAGATTCGCCGTATTTAGCGATATTCATAACAATCTTGAAGCGTTCAAGGCGACCCTTGAGGATCTGCAAAAACAGAACGTTGATAAGTATTTTTGTTTGGGCGATTTGCTTGGGTATGGTCCTAAACCGATCGAATGCGTCGACCTCATGATGAAGTTGTGTAAAGAAGGCAAAATGGAGATCTGTCTTCTTGGCAATCATGATCAGGCGACTCTCTACGATCCAGAAGGCTTCAATCGGATCGCAGAAGAGGCTGTCTACTGGACGAGAGGCGTGTTGGAAGCATGCCGTGGCGCTCGCGCGAGCGCCAGATGGGATTTTATCGCGGAAAGACCGCGCATGTTTGTCTTTAAAGACGCTTTTCTTTTTGTCCACGGTTCGCCGCGCAGTCCGATCAACGAATATATCTTCCCAGAAGACATAGACGAAAAGGACAAGATCGCTAAGTTTTTTTCCATGATTCCCCAATACTGTTTCATGGGCCATACGCACGTTCCCGGCATTTTTCTTGACGCGACGGAAAAAACTGATTTCCAATATCTTTCGTATAGGGAAATAGAAGATCAGTACGGCGGAAAATATCCGCTCGGCGATCAGAAACTCATGATCAACGTCGGTTCGGTAGGACAACCGCGGGACAAGAACCCGAAATCATGCTATGCAATTGTTCAGTATGAGGCCGGCGCGTCTGATAACTTTATCGAGTATCATCGAGTCGAGTATGACGTTAGCAAAACGCAGAAAGAGATTCAGGAAGTTCCCGCTTTATCGTCCTTTCCCTTTCTGTGGCAACGTCTTGCGGACGGACGTTAACGATTGTATCCCGATAATCCATAGATAGTTATCAATTCATTAAGAATCCGTAAATTTCGACCTTTGAAATCTCGTAGCGAGCAGCGATTTGGTTCGCTCTTTTTAGTCGTCGAGTATCTCAGGTTCTCAGTCTTAAAGTATATTTGTCACAAGTAATGAGCGCCCCTAAACTTCCTTCTTCACTTCCACCGCCGCAGATTCCTAGCTCCATGCTGAGGAAAGTTGATCAGCAGCAACCGCCGAAGTCAAACTTTTTTCTCATCATGATGATGACGTTTCTGTTTATCTGGACGCTCCAGATTATGAAACGTAGAGAGCCCGAGCCAGAGATTCCCTTCGACACCACCGCTCAGAGGACGACCGTTGCTCCGACTCTCAGCGACGAGGCGCGCGAGGCTCTTCCGAAAGAATTTCTCGCGGCGGCCGAGACGTTTCAGAATACTGCCGAACCGACCTTCGTTACGCTCGGTTCTCTTGCTCCCGATAGTCCTTACCGTTTTCTCGTAACGCTGACGAATCGTGGCGCTGCGCTCGCGCGCGTTGAATCAAGTGAAGAGGCGTATATCGACTACACGGATAGGACCGGGTACCTCGGTCAGATCATTGTCGACGAATCCTACGCCTGGAACGAATTTGATCTCGGCCTTCCCGGTCTTCGCGCCCAGGTTGTCGGCGATGGAACGCCGGCGCAACGCGCTGGACTCAAACCTAACGATCGCATCGTCGGTTTTACGGACGCTAACGGCACGTCGACCGAGATTAACGAATTCACCGACTTGCGCAACGCGCTTCTCAAGACGAAACCTGGCGATAAGGTCACGCTTGAAATCTATGAAGCCGAGAGGCTCGAAAAGGACGAAGACTATCGGCTCGCGCACCTCACTCTTGCCAAATATATGGTCAATGAAGAGGAGCGCCGAGATGACATAGGCGAGCTCCGGTCGCTCGAAGCGCCCGAGTCAGAGGAGCAAGATTCTGCGTCCGACGAATCAGATACGCTTCTGGCCGACGGATCCGACGACCAGGCAAAAGTCGATCCTCAAGAGGAGTCTGCTGCCGCAGACGACGAGACGGCGCTCGTTGCTTCCGACGTCCGCCTAAAGGGAAGCGAATACCGTGAAAGACTTGGCGCGCCTAAGACGCTCGAGGTTGAACTTTCGGACACGCCTCTTTCCATTCTGCGTCCGAGCGGAATGGTCCTCAATTACGAAGACTATACAGATCTTGTCGGGCTCCAAGGCGTTTATCACGGCAATAACGACGCGTTGTATTTCAATGAATCTCGCAAAAAGACCAAGGGTGGCGACACGCCGCGTTTGCGCAAGCTCAACAGCGAACCGTCGTCCTTCCTTGCCACCTTGTCCCGCGTTGACGACGACATGCTCGACAGCTGGGCGCCGAGCGGAGAAGGGGGGCGTAAAGCCGCGAGTACGAACGCGCTGCGTTCCCTCGAGCTCGACTCCGAACTTGGAGGCGTTCGACTTCGCAACGGATATTGGGATTACGACGCCGACGCGTCGAACGAATCGACCGCAGTTTTCAGGAAGATCCTTCTCGATCGTCAGCTTGAAGTTGTCAAAAAATACGAGCTTGTCGCCGGTCCCAGTACGAACGCCGGCGATGTGGACTCCTTTGTTAAAAATGACGAAGCGTATCACCTTAAGCTGAGTTTGGAGATTAAAAACTACGATCCCAACGCGTCCCACGTCGTTTCTTATATGCTCGACGGCCCAACTGGACTGCCCCTCGAGGGCGCGTGGTTTGCCGCTGGACGCAAGACCGGACCCGGTTGGGGCGCCTACGGTATGCGCGACGTTGTCGTCTCGTCAAATGATCAGAAGAACTTCAATGTCGTGAAATGCGTGGAAATTGCGCAAGACAAGACGCGTCAAAGCGACGAGCTTCGGCTTGATTTCCTCGGAGTCGACGGTCAATATTTCCAGTGCACGTCGATCCCTTATTATGATAACGATCATGAACGCAAATTCGCGTTTTCCCCAATACGCGTAGGCTCGCGCGTTGTGGACCACATGAACTTCACCGACGTTTCCTATCGATTGAAGAGCGACGATCGACTCCTTGCTCCTCATGGACAGGCCGGCGACTCTTTCAAGCAGGACTTCGTGGTCTTTATTGGTCCGAAAAAACGCGACGTGATGTCCAATTACGGATTAGAGAAGACGATCGTTTACGGATGGTTTTGGTTTGTCTCGATTCCCCTTCTTTGGATTCTGCACTTCTGCCACGATTATCTTGTCTTCAATTACGGTCTTGCGATCATTCTGCTGACCATTTTGGTAAGATTTTGTCTCTTCCCATTGAGCCGGAAGCAGGTTCTCAGCTCAATGCGAATGCAGAAACTCCAACCAGAGATCGCTAAGCTCAAGGAAAAACATCAGGATAATCCACAGGAGCTGATGGTGGCGCAGCAGGCGCTCTTCAGGAAGTATGGGATCAACCCTTTGAGCGGTTGCCTTCCTATCTTCATTCAGATGCCGATCTTTATCGGTCTCTATCGGGCGCTTTCGATCGACGTAAGCCTTTACGGGGCCCCCCTCTTCTCGAGGAGCGTTCGTTGGTGTTCAAACCTTGCGGCGCCCGACATGGCGTTCAACTGGAGTAATTTCTGGAACAGCATCGGTTGGGAAAGCTTTAACCTGAGCGGTCGAGGATTCCTTTCGTTCTTCGCCCTTGGTCCCTATTTCAATCTGTTGCCTGTCATAACGATTTCGCTTTTCCTTCTCCAGCAGAAATTGCTTGTCCCGCCTGTTGTCGGCGACGACGCGCAGGCGAAACAGCAACGCACGATGCGGCGCATGATGACCTTCATGATGATCTTCATGGGCTTTATGTTCTTCAAGGTTCCTAGCGGTCTGTGCCTCTATTTTATTGTCTCAAGCCTTTGGGGACTTCTTGAACGAAAGGTTTTGCCGTTGGGTGAAGTGGAGTTAAAGCCCGTTAATGAGGTTGCGCCCGCTCGTTCCAGACGGCCCGCCGCTGCCTATTCTTCCAGGGCTAGTGGGCGCTCGAAAAGCTACGCAAAATTCCGTAACAGACAGGAGGACAAGCCTAAAGGCGCTCTTCGAGCCTGGTGGGACGAGGTTGTCGAACGCGCTCAAGAGCAGCAAAGGCTAGTTAAGTCTGAGCAGGAAGGAAGATCCTTCAACCGAGGCAGAAGCCGGAGGAAGCGTCGATAATCTGCGACTTCTTCTAAGAACTTGATAAGATAAAACGTCAGGCGCCTGCCTGACGTTTTTCTTTTCTCGTTTTACTAACGTCTGTTTCTGCTCTGGGTGACGTCGAATTGCATAGCCGCAACTGGAGATTGCGAGAATTACCGGATCCATTGAGCGAACGAGCGTCGACCTAGGCGTAAAGAAGTTGTAGCTCGCTGAGTTTTCAGATTGACGATCGAAAATTAAAGAGCGCGGCAATATCCGAATAGAGAGATGATCCAATTAGCAGCTCGTGCCGCGAGGCTTGCCGATTGGAACATCGCTACTTCTTCTGTACATCAACCCCGCTACGATTCTGGTTCTTATTATTCGGGCCACATTCTTGCTTTTAGAAGGGAGTTGAGGAGCTGCCTAAAGCGTTTACCGACGACAACAAGCTATAGAGAAGTATCCGTTGTAACGTCGCGTTTGAATGGAGAGGGAGAGTGGGAGCTATTTCCTAGATAATTGATTGAAGTCTACGCTTCGAGAGAAATAAAAAAGCCGGGTGAAGCGCGCTTACTTCAACCGGCGTTTAAGATCTCAGTGGAGGATAACGGGTTCGAACCGATGACCTCATGGCTGCCAGCCATGCGCTCTCCCAACTGAGCTAATCCCCCATGTTTTAGTTACAACAGACAGTGCGCGACGCTCATGCCAAGCGTAAGCGCCGACCTCTGGGTCCGCCGAACTCTGACTAAGTATACCGGCGCCTCTCGTTCCGTCAACCGCCTTTTTAAAATTTCTTTCAGATTGTCATCCTGAAAAATACTGCGCCTGTGAAAGAGATGAGATAAATACGCGAGCTCAGGACTTCATTTACCGTTTTTCCTATTAGAACTGTTGAGGCGTCGCAAGAGTTCGTCGCGCTCGCGTCGCGTGGCCTGGAGATCGAAAGACGTCATCCTATATGCGTATCTCAAATCCTCAAGCGCGTAATTGCGGAGACTTAGGGACTGTTTCTGGAGCCTGCACCTCTTTTCCAGATTGTTTACGATGATTTGAAATCTCTCCTTTTCTTCGTTAGAGATGGGGAGTTCGTCAACGAGCTTTCGGAGTTCAGCAATTTCCGACGACGTTGTCATATCAAGTTTCCTTATAGACTTCCGCGAGTCTGCGGCGCGCGAAGTCAGTAATCAAAAGCTGATTTTGGCTCGCAGCGCGAAAAAATTATACATAATGAACGGGATAAATTCTTTCAGACGGCAGGCCGCCCGAAGTCGTTTGAGCTCTTGTTTTCAATACGTTTTCCGCAAACGACTGTTCGCAATTATATCCCCGGAATTTTTAAATAAAGCTTGAAAGATGTTAAAATAGGTAGTTTTTTGGCAACCTTTCCGTCTTGTATCGTTTTAAACTGGATAACTGTCATTATTGTTGTCCTACCTTATTTATTATCTTTATTTTGTCTAATATTGGCAGACGTCTCGTTTTGTTTTACCGTTGCGTCCGAGATAAAACGTCTTGTCCGTTTTCTCTGAATTCGTTAGTATCGTCAGCGTTGAGGAGCGTCGGCTCTTCAACTCTCTGAACGTCGGGCGATGGAGCGCCTGCAATCAGACCGCGCCTTTGACAAGGTCAGCGCGATTTATTCGGCGGGGAAGGATCCCCGTCGGTTTCATCCGCCGACCTCTGGAAAGGATACGGAGCCCCTTAGACGAACAGTTATTCTCGCAGGAAACGTATGAACAACGACGGCAAAAAAACGGGTATGATTCGCGCGATTGTCGCGACCGTCCTTCTCGTGTCGACGGCCTTAGGCGTTTGGGCGTTTTGTAATTTCCAACGGGCGCAGCCGGATGGAACGGTCTACGTCTTTGACGGATGGAACTACGGTCGTGAAGACCAGAAGAAGGCTAGCGCGGCGCTCGCTTCCGCAGGTCTCGGCGATTATGTCTGGGAACGCGGAAAGTTGTTGGTTCCAACTGCGAAAAAGAATGAATTTCAAATGATTTTAGCGAACGCCGGCGCGTATCCAAAAGCTCCGAGCGAGCTGCGCGTCGAGGCGCTTCGCGAGATGAGCGTCTTTGAGTCTGACTCTAAGACTCGCGCTCGCGAGCTCAACGCTTGCGCGCAGCAGCTTGAACGGACAATCGAGCAGATGCGCGGCGTGGAGTATGCGACCGTTGGCGTTTGTTCCCGGCGTGAACAGGTTGGACTCGTTGCTAAAAATATCATCACAGCGTCGATTGGGGTCGCTTTTGCCAACGACTATAAGCTTGACGCAAACGCACTTTCCGCAATAACGGTCGCGTCGAGGCATC
This sequence comes from Thermoguttaceae bacterium, assembly GCA_050949645.1. GTDB lineage: Bacteria > Planctomycetota > Planctomycetia > Pirellulales > Thermoguttaceae > RUG369. The sequence goes on along the minus strand of JBMNGC010000001.1, from coordinate 1,354,612 downwards.
AGCTTGGAATCGCTGACGTCTCGAATCTTTCCATCATAGACCTGAAAGAAGGCAAATCTTATTTTGGCGTGGAAAACGCCGTTGGCGTCAATTCGGAAGTCGCTCTTGTCGTCGAAAAAGAACGGATTGAAAAATATTGGCGCGACAAGTTCCTCGAAGCGTTTAGCGATATTAAAAATCTCCGCGTTTCTGTTGTCGCCGACGTCGCCTATGCCGACGAGCAAGATGAGCAGGCCGTTTCTGCGGAGGATCGCGATTCCCCCATTGCGCCCGCGTCTTACCTTGAGTTGGCTCCTAAAGTTGAGGAACCGATTTTCTTCCCGCCGCAACCTTTAACTTATGCGCCTGTACAGGGGCGGTATGAAACGCTCGGCGATCTTAGCAAGGAAGTCGAGGAGGCGCAGGGCGCCGTCGTGGATAACGAGCCGTCCCCGCCGAAGAAAGGAGGGGCAGAACTCGCCGCAAAGGGTGGGTTTGCTCAACTCGGATCGCCGAAAAAAGCGCAAACGCGATCTTCGCGCAAAACAATGGAGACGCCCGTTGCACTGTCAAAGAAAAGTTCTACTTTCGAGAAAAATATGCACGCGCTCGACTCCAAATTTTACTGGACTGACAGCTCTGCGCGTAGTTGCATTTCACTCCCTATTTTCGCTTTGTTTGAGCATGAGAAGAATGAGGACGTGATTAAAAGCGTCTCCTGCTTCGAAAAAAGCCTAAAGGACGGCGTCGACGAATCGTTCTTTCAAGCTGCCGTATGTTTTCCTGAAGCCGACGCGTCCAAGGGATCCAGCGTCATCTTCACGCCTCTTGCCGCAGTCCAGCAAACGGAGGCCCTCGTTCCATTCGTCGACGCTAAAAATGACGCGGCAGCCGAACCTTATTCCAAATTGACGACGCTGCGTTCAATCACCGTACGCATCGCCGTTCCTAGAAGTTATCTGCGCAGCCTTGCGCAAAATCATTCTGACGCTGGCGTCCGCGAGACCTTTGCCGACGACTCCGAAGAACAAGTTCTCTCCGAGATCAAAAGCTACGCAATTGATCTGTTCCGTCCGACGAGCGAACGTCTCGGCTGGAACGAAGCCGATCTCGACCGGCGCTTTATCGTCGCGTCCTTTTCCGACGCCGACGTTTCCGACTTTCCCGTTGAGGTCGAGTCTCAGAATATCGGCTCCAACCATTCTTCCTCCTACGCGACAAGTCGCGAGGATTGGTCGCCCCTTCCGGCTGGCGACGATCTGGCTGCGAACCTCCTGACAGAGTCTGTTCCTTTAGAACATCGAGTTGTCGTTTCGGAACCGAGCGGCAAGGTTGCCGAAATTTCCCAGACCGTCGCGTCCGACGTCGAGACGCTTGCGAACGATACAGAGCAAGACGCGAACAACTTACGGAATTCTATCGCGCTTTTTTGGGAACGTGTTAAATTGGGCGCGCAGACGCTGTTCCAGAATTCGCTTGCTCGGAACGTCGTTTTTGCAACGGTCGCCGCGTTTCTTTTCATGCTTTGTTTCATAGCCGCAATGCGTTATTCTCGCAACCGTCGCAAAGAAGCCCGAATCGAACGCGCAAAGGAATCTCGCGAGAAGCGCTCTGTTGTTAAGGACGTTGTTGAGAAGAAGCGCAGAAGTTCCGACTCCGATTCGAAACGACCTCGCCTTGACGAATATTACGACACGCTCGACGACCTCGAGGACTACAACGACACTCTTGAGGGCAGTCTTCATGAAATTGCAGCCGCGCGCGGCGTCGCATTTTCGCGTCAATCGGAGAACCTTGCGTCCGAGTCCTCGAGGGACGTTCCCTCGGACGAATATTGGCGCAAACGTCGCGAGGCGCTTGACCTGATCGCGCAATTTCCCGAGCGCGCCGTTTCTTCGTTACAAGAGTGGGTTAAGAATACGTGAGCAAGGCGCGAAGTCAATCAAACCTCCAAGCGGCAGACTTAAACCGAGCTTCAGTTATGTGGAAATTTTCCGGTAAACGAACGAAGGATGCAGATTTGTGTCGAAACGACTCAAAAGGCAACGGCGCAAGAAAGGTGGCGCTGTTCCTTTCTGCGTTAGAGACCGAAACATCCGAACGTCTTCTCGCTCTTTTTGAGCCGGAGGTCGCGCAGGCGATTGCCGACGAAGCAAAAACGATACGTTCTGTTGTTCCGGAAGAGGTTGAAAGCGTCGTTTCAGATTTTCTGAACTCCGTTGACAACGCCCTAGCGGCAGATCTGAAGGGCGCTCACTTTGCCCAGATGGGCGAAACGGCCGCGGGGCAGGGCTGCGCAGACATTCGATCGAACGAGGACGCCGCGTTCCATTCGGAAACGTTATCGTCTCTCGACGCAATCGCGCCGCATCGGCTAGCGTCGCTGTTAACGAACGAGCGTCCCGCGACGATCGCCGCGGCTCTTTCAACGCTCTCTCCCTCGCGGCGCGCTTCTTTGGTGAAACTTTTGCCGCCCGACACACAATCGCTCGTTTCCCATATGACGATGAAGCGCCTGTCCTCGAGGGCGCTCAAACGACTGGAGGACGTTCTCTTTGAACGCGCGCTCGATGATGAACGATAACGATAAAGAAAAATCTCCTTCCGCTCCGTCTTCCCAAGCGTCCGTGCAGGCGTGTCTCGATCAGGTTCGCGCCGAAGCGCGTAAGATCGTCGAGACCGCTAGGGCCGAGGTCGCCCAGGTGCGATCCGAAACGCTCGAAGCTCTTAAGCGTAAAGCTCAATCTCTTGAAGAACGCGCTGTCGCCATTGAAGCTGTTCGAAAGCAACTCGACGAAGATTCGGAAGCGCTCGAGCGGCGTTATCGTGAACTTGAAAAAGCCGCCTTTGAAGAAGCGCGCAAAAAAGGGCGCGAAGAGGGGATCAGGGCAGGACGAGCAGAGGGACTCCGCACGGGACGTGAAGAAGCGGTCGCCATCGTGGAGCGCAAGAATGTCGAGGAAATTGCACGCCGAACAAAGGAAGCCTGCGAAACAGCCGTCGCGCCGATCAGAAAACTTGTTCAGGAAATGCGAGGGACGAGACAGGCTCTCCTCAAAAATTGGGAGGAGAATATTCTTCAGATTTGTGCCGCCATTGCATACCAGGCCATCATGCGCGAACCGGAGATACTCCATGACGCACCCCTTGACCTCCTGCGCGAAGCGCTTGAACTTGCGATGAACTGCGCGACGCTTAAGATTCGTATGAACCCGCGCGACGTCGAGAACCTTAACGAACAAATTCAGGCGATTCTTGAAGAAACAGGAAATCTTGCAAAGTCGGAGGTCATTTCCGACTCGAAGATCACACGAGGAGGATGTCTCGTCGAAACGTCCCTCGGCGTCGTAGACGAGCGGTTGGAGTCGAGGCTGGAACGCATCGTCGCCGAACTTTCGGAATGACGCTTTTATCAACCTTTTCAACGCGCCTTCTGGGAAATCAGGGTCATGAGTTCGTCCGTCTTTTTGAACAATATTCTTGAACAGATTCAAAGCATTGCGCCAGCGCGAATTGTTGGCAGCGTTGTACGAACGGAAGGCACAACGATTGCCGCCGTTGGATTTCCCGCTCCGATCGGCGCGATCGCAAGGGTCGAACGCAGCGACGAGTCTAATGAACTCCTTGCGGAAGTGATTGGTTTCAGAGACAATCTCACTGTCCTCTATTCTTATTCCGACCTGAAAGGCGTTCGTCGCGGCGCCAGGATCGAGCTGTCTAAAACGATCCCGAGATTGGCGGTCGGAGACGAACTTCTCGGTCGTGTTCTAGATGCATTTGGTCGTACGATTGATTCCGGACCCGCTCCCGTTTTGCCTTCGCGTATGCGTTACGACGGCGACGCCCCCGATCCGTTTTCCAGGCCTCGAATTACGTCGGTTCTTTCGACTGGCGTGCGCGCTATCGACGGTCTTCTAACGTGCGGTCAAGGGCAACGACTTGGGATCTTCGCGGGTTCGGGCGTCGGCAAGAGCGTGACGCTTGGTATGATGACGCGTTATACTGACGCCGACGTGGTCGTAGTGGGGCTTATTGGAGAACGCGGCCGCGAGGTCAACGACTTTCTCGAACGAGAATTAGGCCCCGAGGGACGCAAGAAGAGCGTCGTCGTGGTCTCGACGTCGAACGAACCTCCGATGATGCGCGTTCGTGCAGCTTATGCCGCGATTTCCATCGCAGAGTATTTTCGCGATCAAGGTAAAAACGTTCTCTTTCTCATGGACTCGCTCACGCGGTTTGCGATGGCGCAGCGCGAGATAGGTCTCGCGGCGGGAGAACCCCCGACGTCGCGCGGCTATACTCCTAGCGTTTTTGCTATGCTTCCTAAGCTCGTCGAGCGCGCCGGCAGAACAAACCTTGGCAGCATTACGGCGTTTTTCACCGTTCTGGTCGAAGGCGATGATAAACAGGATCCGATCTGCGACGCGGTGCGCGGATTGCTCGACGGACATATCTGGCTATCGCGCAAGCTCAGCGGACGCGGGTTCTACCCCGCGATCGATATCCTTGAAAGCGTCAGTCGCCTCGTTAACGACGTTTGTTCGGAAGAACAGATCAGGCTTGCGACAGAGGTGAGAAGATTATTGGGTATTTACGCAGACGCTGAAGATCTTATTGCCGTTGGCGCGTATCGCAAGGGAAGCTCAGAGGATATCGATCGAGCTATCGAAATGAAACCTAAAATCGACGCGTTTCTTCGTCAGCAGATTAATGAACGTTCTAGTTTTGACGAAACGCTCAGCAGTCTTCGCGGACTCTTTGCCGAATAGAAACGCTTTTAGCGACGCATTAAAATAAGAAGCGCGGCGCCGTAACAACACGACGCCGCGCGTTCTTTCTCATGGGACTGAGCTATTTGCCGTTAAAGTCTGCCGACCGAGGTTTCCGCCGCCAGGGCGTCGATCATATCGCGAGTCGACGCCTCGACGGCGCCCTCCCAATTTGCTTCCCCGAAACGATCTTTGTACGCGTCCGCTTTATAAGCGAAAAGTATCCCTCGGGAATTATTGACAATCGCGCCAAGTCCATTGGCGTCGAACGCTCCGGCGACGTCTTTGGCGCCGCCGCCCTGACTGCCATAGCCTGGCACGAGAAACCAGATTTTCGGCAATGCGGCGCGGAGCTCGGCGAGCTGTTCCGGCCACGTCGCTCCAACGACTCCGCCAATATTGCCGTAGCCGCACTGAATTGAAGTTTTCTCGACGCTTTCCTGGGCGAGCTCTTGAACGTATTCGCCTACATGGCGATACAGAGGCTTGCCGTCGACGAGCAGGTCTTGAAACTGAGCGCCCCCTTTGTTCGAGGTCTTGATCAGAATAAAAAGTCCTCCGCCTCGCGCATTAGCGACGTCAACGAACGGCGCGAGACTGTCGCTTCCAAGATACGGACTGACCGTGAGCGCGTCCGCTCCCCAAGGACTCGTGCAGCGGGGGCCAATGAGCCCCTTTGCATAGGCGGTTGCCGTCGAGCCGATATCGTTTCGTTTGGCGTCAAGAATGACAAGGAGCCCTTTTTCAGAGGCGTAGCGAACGACGTTGACAAGAGCTTGCATTCCTGCTGGGCCGTACTGTTCGAAGAATGCGCTCTGTGGTTTGACAGCGGGAACAAGAGGCGCGACGACGTCGACGACCTTTTTGCAGAACTCTTCAAAGACGCTCGCGACGTTGCGAGGATCGTCCTCGGATTTGCCAGACCTGAGCGTCTCGGGTATCTGAGCCCAGCGTGGATCGAGTCCCACGAGAACTGGCGTCTTCTTCTCACGAATCTGAGCGGCTAAACGATCAGAAAAAGATTGCATGTTGTCTCCAGATTTTCTCTATTGTCACGCAGCGAGCCTATAGTTTTCGTGCGATTATTCTGAGGTTGTCGATTCTTGATTTCGGGGGTTGGGGGTGTTCATACTGTTCCAATTGACGACGTCGAGGAGCGTAAGTCCGCTCTTCGCTCCGCTGTCGGTTGCGACAGATTCCGACGACTCTGTCGAGCTGGTATCGTTGGACAAGGCCAGTAATTCTTCTAGCTCGCGCCATTTTGCATTATCGTCGGCGCCGGGGGTTAGGACGAAATCGTTTTCCGCAACCCATTGTACGACCGAGAGGTCGAATTGCTTCGGATAGATCGTCTTCATGCGGTCGATCGCCGCCTTGCCGCGAAGCTCTGAAAGATTGGCGTCGCCGAATTGCGACGGCGCCGTCTGAACGTTTATCGCCACGTTGCCTAGTATAACAACAAGAGCATAAAAAAAGATGGTAGAACCCATACGTCTATAGTCAATAAGCTTAAGCGCGGTACCGAAAGATTTTTTTACCCTGTAGCGTCCAGAGCCGCTTCGCGATCGACTTCCGCGAGAGGATCCCCCTGAATTACTGTAAGAAGATCTTTGGCCGGGGTTGATCAGTCGCGCGCTGGCGAGCTCGTCGAGCGTCAGATGAACGATAACGCCTATAAAAACACAAGCTGATTTAAAGAGTCGTAACCGCGTTGATCCTGTCGATAGGATATATATGATCTCGCTGCATATTACCGCGAAGGGGAGGCTATGAACCATACCCCTGTGTACCGTGAATTTACGTATGAAGCCGCTAACTCCGTAATATAAAATGAAAAATACAAGCGCGCTGATAAGTAGCACCGTCTCCGGCGTCAGCATATAGTCGCGCAGGCGGCACGCTAACAGCAGCGCAGTAGTTCCGGCAATTGTTGTCATGCAACGCTTGTGGGACTTGCTCTGGTCGCTGTCAATATCGGGCAGGATCCCGCCGAGCGAGCACAAAGCGGCCCCAAAGACGGCCTCGGAGAGCGGCGCATGATAAACGTAGCGCGCGACTAATCCGAGCCCGACTCCTGTCATTGTGGCGCAAGAAATGTGCGTTTGGTAGCCCGGCATAACTATTTGCCTTACTGTAAGGTTGGGCGCTGCTCTAAATGAGAGCAGGCATGGTTGGGCGACTTTCGAAGGATTCCTTTCTGCAACTCAACGTCGGCCGTGCGAACCTACTTCGTTCTAACTACTGACTATATGGTTTGAAAGGTTGTATTGCAAGAGAGAGTTTTAAGAGCGATTCGCATTGACGAATTTGTCAATTGCCTTTAACATTATTATACTAGGGACTTTCCTTTGCCTTCGTCCTCTGACCTGTCGGTCAAAATTGTGCAACCGGACAACTTCCTATGGTGGAATCGCTTAATCCTTTCGATCTGTTTGTGTTGATCGCCATTGTTGCGACAATGTTTTGGGGCGGCATGCGAGGCATGATCTCGCAGGTCGCTTCTCTCTTTTCATGGATTGCAAGCGCCTATATTGCTACTCATCATTATTCGCTTGTTACAAGGTTCATGAGCGCTAATTACGCGTATCGAAATCAGCTAGCGATGATCATTGCCTTTATTGGCTCCGCGATACTGATTCGATTTGGCGCTAACGTCCTTAAGAGAATGATTTCTCTTGCCGGTATGAGGGAGTTCGACCGACAGATGGGCGCGCTTCTTGGAATGATAAAAGGGTTTGTGCTGTGTTTGCTGGTGACCTTTACCTTTGTAGTTCTCAATGATTCGACGCGTTCTGTCATTAAGAATTCTAAGACAGGGCCTCCTCTCGCGTCGTTTATTGCAGAGATTCAAAAGAGGTTCCCTGAAACGGAGCTTACCAATAATTACATTGCACACGTCGATAGAATAGAAAAAAGCAGAGAGGAAGAGGCGCAGGCAAGGGGCGAGGAACCTAAGTCGATTGCGACGGAGGTTCGTAATTTGAGCGAGTATCTCAAGAGTAGAGTTCTTTCCGTAACTGCGGCTGATATCGCCGAGGGCGCCGAAAATTCCTCCGGGGAAGATTTTACGAATTCCATTGGTTCGTTGTTAGAGAGAGCGTCGTCGTCGATGCAGCGACTTGGCGAGGCGTTCAACGTCGACAATCCTTTCTCCAACAATTCGTCGAGCGGCGGGAGTTCTACGTCTGCTTTTCCAACGTTCCGCCAAAATACATTGTCAGACAACACGGTTGACGAAGCGTCGCAACGTTCAGAAAGCGGCTCTGCGTCGATCGGCGCGTCGAATTTCGGACAGTACCGTCGCGACGACTACGACGAATATAACCAGGGGTACGTCAATGAGTACGGATCCGGATACCAACGGAGCTATGGGTCGCAGGGCGCGACTTCTCCGTCGTCTGGACAGATGGTCGCCGAAAATTCGTCTTCAAACGCTGGCGGAAACACAGCCGCGCCGAACTCACAGCGCGATCTTGGCGGGCTGTCGTCGTTTTTGTCGTCGATTGGCGGAGGTTTTGGCGGGTATTCGGATTCTTCGACAACCAGCGGCGGTTCGACTTCGTCGGAATACGACAGCGCTGGAAGTTCATACACGCCTAGCGGCAATTACAACTCAGAGTATTACGATTCAGAGCAGACGTCTGGGACTTATTATCGGCCACGAAGCCGTTCAAACGCTTCCCAGACATACGATTCAAACGCAGCGTCGCGATCGCGGTTGAATTCTCGCACTTACACGATTCAGTAGTCGGCGTTGAGTTATGGCGCTTGGCGTCAGAAAATAAAAAAGCTTCCTTCAACAAAACGCTGAAGGAAGCTTGACGAGTTTTTTGACTTCACTAAAAAAGTAAAGCGGAGGACAAGGGACTCGAACCCTCAACCGGCAAGCCGGCGCCTGATTTCGAGTCAGGTTGCTAACCAATTCGCGTATCCTCCCCGAAAGCGCCCCCAGTATATTCGAGCTTTAGTCTTTGACAAGAGGATCTCTTTCTTTTTTATCCTTTTAACAGGCGTTGACTTTTCACAGCATGTCGACGCCTTCATTTTTTACGATAGAATACGTCGCGGTACGTTGGCGGCTCCGCTGCTGTTGCCAGTCGCCTCGCAGATAGAACAAATACGAATAAGCTTTACCATGAGCAGTGAAGAAAAACGCGAATCCACGGCCGCGTGCAACGATATTCGTGACGACAGAATCGTCAATCCTGACGCAACGCCTCGATTCCACATGGTCTACGAAAATGGACCGACGATCGTCATCAACAAGCAACCCGGCGTGTTGACGCAGGCGCCGCCGGGCATTGATTCCATCGAAGCGCGCGTTAAGGAATACTTCAACCTTCTCGAGGGGCGCGTTGGCAAGCGTTATCTCGCTCTGCCGCATCGACTTGACAGACCCGCGTCCGGGTTGCTGGTTATGGCGCGTCATGTTCGAGCGGGGCGACGGCTTTCAGATCAGTTTGAAGAACGATCTGTTCTGAAGAAATATTGGGCTCTCGCGGGGGGCGTCGTCGAAGAAGATCATGGGACCTGGCGCGACTTCATGCGCAAAATTCCCGGTAAAGCCGAGGCGGAGATTGTTTCGCCGATGCGTCCGGACGCTCGCGAGGGGGTTCTGCATTTCCGCGTCTTGAAACGATTCGAGAAAATTACGTTGCTTGAGATCGAACTTGAGACAGGGCGCACTCACCAAATTCGTCTGCAATGCGCCTCTCGAGGCTGCCCGCTCCTAGGCGACGAACGCTACGGCTCGTCGATCCCTTTTGGCGAGCAATTTGAAGACGGTCGTGAACGAGCGATCGCGCTGCATGCGCGTGAGCTTGGCTTCGTCGATTTTCTTACAAGGGAACGCGTGACGCTTAGCGCGCCTCTTTACGCGCCGTGGCGCGATTGGATCGACGCGCCTGAGGGAGAATCCTTTGTCGAAGAGACATTCCTCAAACCCGAGCCATTTGTTACAAAGATTTTTGGACACGACAGAGAGAATGGGAAGCTGCCGCGTAAGGGCGTCAGGGACGCGCGACATTAAGTTTCGGCGCGTCTGATTTTTCCCTAGACGCCTTCCACGTTGAGAGGAAAGGCGGTTTTTAGGTTCTGGACGATTGACAAAAGACGGATGGAGGGGGAAAATGGGGCGGGCAGGTCTTGCATACACGCGGATCGCATTATCCGCGTGTCGGAAATTACCCGCGATGTGGAGTCGTTAGGGCGCAAGTGTTGGTACGGCGTTTGCAGGCGCCGCTTTGACGAGGATCGAGATATGTCGATAACGAGGTTGCCAGTTCTTCAGGGCGCTGAATTTTGGACTGATAAGACAAAGGAACTGGCGGAGCCTGACGAAAATGCGTCGCCTTCTTTGGCGATTACGGCGGAGCAAAGCGCGCAGTCGAGTCTCTCGATGTGCTGGGGAATCGACCAATGGCCCACCTGGCGCGAGGCGGCCAAAGAGATCAAAGATTACGGCCTTGCCAGACTTGACGAGACGCTCGTTCAGTTTGAGGAAAACCTCAAGAAAAAGGGCGTGAAGGTTTATTGGGCGCAGGACGCGGAAGAAGCTAACAAGATCGTTCTTGAAATCGCCAAGGAAAATAACGTTCGTTCTGTCGTAAAAGCGAAGTCGATGGTTTCGGAAGAGCTCTCGGTCAATCGCGCGTTCGATTCCGTGGGAATCAGGTCGCTTGAGACGGACCTTGGCGAATATATCGTTCAGCTTCTCGGACAGCGTCCGACCCATATCGTGACGCCGGCAACGCACTTGAGCGCCGAAGAAATTGGTCGCAAGTTTGCGGAAAAGCTTGACGTTCCCTACACCTCCGAGCCTGGCGAGCTCACGCAGATTGCGCACGACAAGCTTCGTCAGGAATTTGTCAGCGCAGATATGGGCATGTCGGGCGCCAACTTTGCCATCGCCGATACCGGCTCTCTCTGCCTGGTGGAAAACGAGGGCAATATCGGGCTTTCAACTACCTGTCCCAAACTCCACGTCGCCCTCGTTGGGATTGAAAAGGTTCTCCCAAGCGCGAAGTACATTCCGCTCTTCCTGAACATGTTGCCTCGCATGGGAACGGGCCAGAAGCTGACGTCCTACACACACATCTTTAACGCGCCGACGGAAGGTCGCGACATGCGCGTCGTCATCGTCGATAACGGTCGGACGAACGCGCTTGCCGATCCCGAGATGCGCGGCGTCCTGCGTTGCATTCGCTGCGGCGTATGTATGACGAATTGTCCAGTCTATCGCCGCGTCGGCGGCTGGGCTTACGGCTGGGTCTATCCCGGTCCTCTTGGCGCGGTTCTTACGCCTTATATGCAAGGGTTGAAGACGGCGGGGCAGCTGCCCTTTGCGTCCTCTCTTTGCGGCGCGTGCTCGCAGATCTGTCCGGTTAAGATCGACCTTGCGCATTCGCTCGTGCGATTGCGCGCCAAAGCGATCGAGGCGCGTCCCAAGACGCCATCGAGAAAGCCTCTTGATTCGCTTATGTGGAAGGCCTTCGGTATCTCGATGCAGACCTCATGTCGCTATTCGTTGGCGATGTGGTGGGTTCGTTTGGGAACTCGGCTCGCGCCCCTGTGGCCTCGTCAGTTGAGTCCTTGGTATCTTGGCGCCTGGGTTCGTGGACGCGACGTTCCGAGACCTCGCGGTACGTTTCGCAACTGGTGGCGTAAAAATCGTAAAAAGTAGTCAGACGACCCTTTGTTTTACGACTTTTGGCGAGCGCCTGCCATTTGAGGTTAGCTAGGCAATGGATTATCGCGGTATCCTTTTGATCAGTTGCGTCCTGACGCTTTTGGCGGCAGCGACGATCGTCGCGGAGTTTTTCCGCAACAGACCAGGTGGGATCGACGCGGCGACTCTCTCGAGTTGCCGTTCTCGACTCAACGCCTGGTGGTTGCTTTTTGGCTCCCTGACCTGCGCGCTGCTCCTTGGGACGGCTTTTACCGTTTTCTTCTTTGGCGCCGTTTCCTTCTGGGCGCTGCGCGAGTATGTGACGATTACGCCCACTCGGCTCGCTGATCATAAGATGCTTGTTGGCGTCTTTTTCGTGTTGACCCCTTTGCAGTTTCTGCTCGTTGGCGTCGATCCGGAGTGGTTTGTCAAAGTTTTTCGATATGAACCGTACTATTTCTACTCCGCGATGATTCCATCGCTTGCGTTCCTTATTCTACCTGCGTGCGTCGCGCTTTCCGATGATAAGAAATATTTTTTAGAACGTATCGCGAAGCTTCAGGTCGGTCTGCTGATCTGCGTTTATTCGCTGAGCTTTGCGCCCGCGCTTCTAACGACGACTCTTCCCGAGCGACCCGCTGCCGACGCGCCGGCGGTCGACGTTTCGGATCTCCCCGCCGTTCATCTCGGCAGCCGCGTCGTCAGCCAGTTCGAGCAGGTCGCTTCCGGAAAGTCCGTTGGACATGACGTGGATTCCGCCGACGCCAACGCCGGCGACGTCGCTTCCGCGACAGGCGCCGAAACGGAGATTGACCCAGACCCCGAGCGCAAGCGTAATCCCTCCAATGTCCTTCTTCTCTTTGTCTTTGTGCTTCTAACGCAGATTAGCGATTTTTCGCAGTTTGCCTGGTCCCTGATCTTTCCGCAACATAAGATTGCGCCTCATGTCAACTCGAACCGGTCCTACGAAGGGGTCGCGCTTGGCGTCTTGACAACTGCGTTCTTTGCAATTGCGATGTGGCGCTTCACTCCATTTGATTCTTGGGAAAAGGCGGCGGTCGCCGGACTGGTGATTTCCATTATGGGCTTTGCCGGTAATATTACGGTCAGCGCAATAAAGCGCGATCAGGGCGTCGGCGATTTTGAAACGCTCATCGAGGGACACAACGGCATTCTTGACCGCATCGATTCACTCTGCTTCGCCGCGCCGGTCTTCTTCCACTACATTCGGATCCTGTCCTGATCCACGATTATTTTCTCGGGAAGGAAAAAACCAGACGCAAAAGCGACGAGTAACCCTAACCATATGAGAAGCGCAAATTCTACTAGAACGTGACGACGATGATCCTTTGTTTGCGGCGACGCCGGGCTATCGAGCGTTTCCTCGCGTAATTCCATACCTGAGACGTCAGGCGCTGGAACCTCGACCGCTTCGTTTATTTTTTGCGCATAAGCGTCGGCAAGATTGTCGGGCAGCTGCGCTTTGACAAACTTGCGCAATTCCTGGTTGCCCGTCGATTCATAAGACCCCGAAGGACCAAATTTCTCAACTAATTCAGCGTGAAGGCGCGCAATCTTTTCGGTCGTTTCCTGCGAAGCCTTCCAGTAATCTTTTCTAATCGCTTCGAGCATAATAGCGGTCATATCCTGGAGAGCGGACGGGTTCTTTTCTTCAAACCATTCCCGTGCGCCCAGATTATGGACGTCGTCGACAAACACGGCGGTTGTCTCTTCCCATACCGATTGATCGATCGTAGCAGGTTGCGCAACGTTCCAACCAAAGAGGTTGCGAACAGTTTTTGCAGTTGACGCGGCGGCGGACGCCCCCTCGCGTTGCAATCCCTGGAGATACTTGGGGTTCCAGATCGTAGTTCTGAGTTCCTCTCGCAGCGCGGCGCGCGCGGATTCGATTCGCGGATTGGAGGGGGAGCGTAGGTCGTCGAACCATATTTCTGGGTCGCGCCCCGTTTTGGCTCGTACTGCGACAGCGAGCGTAGAGAATTCGTAGATATGGTCAAGTTTGGCAGGTCCCCAGACGTTGGAGGACCGCGTTTGAGCCATAAGGTCCACCCCTTCCAAGTTTAACTCTAAGAGTCGTTCGGTCGGGCGCCCCCAGTATTCAGGGCCGCGATAGACGCCCGACATATTGGCAATATATCGGTCGGCAATTTGCGACTCGTCGTTCCACATGTCGCCGCGTTCTACAAGACTCATGATCCCCGTTCCGTAAGAAAGAGCGTTTGTCGCGCCGAAAACGCGCGCCGTCGAAAGTTCCTCGGCTTCTTCTCGCGACACGTTCGTTTCACTAACAAGCCGCTCGGCGGTCCTATGGGAATTTTCACGGACATAATTTGGAAACGGCTCGTCCTCAGGAGCCTCTTGAACGACAAGACGAACCGCGCGATCAAGCGCAACGATTCGCGAACCGAAGGAATCGCGGAATTGTCCCGAGGTTTGAACAAGCACGTCGATGCGCGGCCGTCCAAGTTCATCGGAGGGTATCAGCTCTAGATCCGACGCAACGCCTCGCGAGTCTCGCTTAATGCGGACTCCAAGCAACGCAAGGACCTGCGCGATTCCAGCGCCTTGAGTGCGAACTGTTTCGCCGCCCCAGAGCGTACAGGCAACGCGACGAGGCCACGAGCCGTCGTGTGTTGCACGGTATTGATCGAGTAGTTCGTCGGTCAACTTCGTCGCGACACGCTCAGATTCAGGCGTTGGCAGACGTTCGACGTCCAGACCGGCAAGATTACGACCAGTAGGGGCGGAGTCCGGATTAACTAAGAAATCGCCGCCGGTCGAGGGCAAAATATAGCCGCTGTCGAGCGCGTGCATAAATTGGTCAAGTTCTTCAGTAAAGGACGCTCGGAGCCGTTGGGCCGCTTCTTCTTCCCCGATCGACGATTGTTGCGCGGTTTCCTCAATTTGTTCGTCAGTCCACGGGCGATCGAGCACATGCAAACCGTTTGTTACCGTCACGTTCTCATATCGATGCAGCAGCTTGTGGAGCGTTTCAATTTGTTTTTCTGAAAACGTTTTGCGCTCGGCGATAAAGTTCGCGAGATATGTGGGATCGTCAAACGCGGAAAACTCTGGCTCGGCTCTCAAGTCGTCGATCAAACTTGATTGCAGGGTCATTTCGACGACAGAAACTCTGTATTCTTCTTTGAGCGCCGACTCCGCAGTTTCAAGATATTCATGGAGTTTGTCGTCGAGCGTTTGAAGGTCGCTGTAGAGCTCGCTCTTCGTAAAGGGGGGTGTCAGGTGCGATATAAGAGTAGCTCGCGTACGCCGTTTGGCAAGGAACGCTTCGCCGATGTTGTTAATGCTGTACAGATAAACGTGGGGAACTGATCCGATCAGCATGTCGGGGTAACATGACTCAGTGAGGAACGCGGTTTTCCCCTTTGTAAATTCCAACGAGCCATGGGTTCCAAAATGCACGATTACGTCGGCGTCAAAGGATTCGCGCGCCCAGAAATACGCGGCAATATAAAAATGCGGGGGCGCCTTGTCTTTACCATGTACGGCGTCGAAATCGTCGTCTTGAGGCGAATAGGGCGCGTCAACGAGGACGTCGGTTGTCGGCTGAGGGATAAGGACGACGTTTCCGAACTGAATTCTCGGCACGAGCAGACCGTATATATCGCCGACGTCGGCGGTCATATACTTCCCAGGCGCCGGCCCCCAGACGTCAATGATCTCCTTACGAGCCTGCTCCGAGGCGTTGCGGCTTAACCATCCTTCATACACATTTGCAGGAACGAGCGCGGGGCGCGCTTCATCGATAAACTTTGCAAGCGTTCCAAGCTCCCATTGCCCAATTGTTTTTCCTTCGCGTTCGATTCGCGCTTGCAGTTCGGCGCTCGAGGCAGGGAATTCGTCGCCAAGTTCATATCCGGCGTCGCGCAGTCGGCTGAGCGTATTATAGAGAGATTCTACGACTTCAAGACTTTGGGCGGTCAACGCGGAGGCGCCTGGCGCCTTGTAATAAAAGATCGCCAATTTTTTTTCAGCGTTCGTCTTTCGGCGAAGCGCGATTTCTTTAGAGCAGCGTTCGACAAGGAGGTCGATTCGTTCCGACAACGCACGACGAGTTACAAAACCGTTCTCGTCAGGCTCCCGAACGGCGATGGGGATCGGGTTGGTCACGCCGTCAAGTTCAGGCAACGCGACTGCAAGAGAGTAATAAGAACCGGTTGAGCCAATTGGCTGGTTCCGCCACTCTTCTTCGTTGACGGTGAGAGTTACGGCGCTCAAAACTGGGACGTCCAGTTCGTTAAAGAGCTCGACCGCTTCGCCGTCTGGCAATACTCGACCTAGTGGAAAGTAGATCGCTAAATCTGGTTTACACTCCGTCAGGAGATTCTTATTTTTTTTCAGATCATAGATTGGATAGACGTTGAAACCGCGCGATTCCAGCTTGCGAATCAATTCGTCTTGAGGACCTCGTTCCATACTTTTGAAGGGCTGCAAAAAGGAACCGAACAAGGCAACGCGCGGCGCGTCGGGGGGTAGGGAACGCCCTTCGGAGTCGCGGCGACGTTCAAACGCCTCATAGGAATCGTCAACTCTTGCGCCCCAATAGAAATATCCGGGTTTCGGAGGCGCGACGAAATCGGCGACCGTCCACTCGTCTCCGTCGTCCTTAAGATTTCTGATTTTTCTCTTCGACGGAGCGTCTGACTGTTCAGCGATTATTGCGGCGGCAGAGCGTATATTCTCGTCGCATAGAAAGGAAGAATATTCATAGAGTCGCTCGGTGGTTTCCAAGGACACGTTTGTTGCTTCACGCGCAAAGTCAAGAGTCTGAGGTAAACCGACGACCCTAGTAGCGCGCATGAGGCGTGCGAGACGTTCATGATCTGCGTCGGTTGGCTTCCAGCCGATGGCGCGCAGCGCCACGAAGTCAAACGTTTCAAGGGGAGCGTCGATAAAATCCTCTTTTGTAAAGGATTCGATCTCAAGATTCGTCCCGCGCGCCGTCTCGCGCCAGAAGAGCGTATCGGCGTCGCTGAATCCGACAAACGCAAGCCGAAGAGTCGAGTCAGCGGCGCTGTCAACACGCTCTTGCGCCGGTTCAGGCGGCGCGCTCGCATCTTGTTTTGCGTCTCGACACGAGACCGTAAAAAAGACGACTAAAATCAGCGTCAGAAGAGTTGCGCCGCGCAAGAAACGAGTGGGGAAGATAACCGTCATTGCTCTGATCCGCTCGATTGTTGATCGTCCGACGCGTTCCGACGACGTTCTTTTTCAGTCGGCACATAGACGACGCGACCGTCGGGAAGACGGTAGGCGCGACCAAGGAGTTCTCCGGCGCCGTCGCCGGTCTCGCCGCTCGCCTTGTAGTGTTTTAATTCGCGACCTTCCTTAACGATCAGCTCCATGTCGGGAGCGCCAGGATTGACGACGGCAGTAAAGTCTTTATTTTCAAGGGATAACGGATTTTGCCAGTATGTCGCCAACGCAACGAGTAGGGCGACTGCAAAAACAATCGCGACGTCAAACAGATTCTCGACCCCCGAAAGAAGCGAAATCGACGACGAGTCTGACGAATCGAGGCTAAGTCGTATTCGTTTCTGCGAGTTTCGTCTCACCTTCCGTCTCCTTTTGCGTCGCCAGTGGACGCGTCGCAACGCTCAATAGCGAAATTTAGAAACGCAAAATCACGACGCGTCCATCGTTTACGAACAGAAGCGCACCATGACGCGATTAACGCAACCGTCAATCCTACGACGGTCGTTGAGAAAGCGACGACCAGATTGGAGGCAAGGACATTCATATCGCCTTGAGCGAGTCCCATAAGGGCGGGCCCAAGGGGGATCAGCGTTCCCATAAGTCCGAGCGCAGGGCCAACTTTTGCGAGTCTTTCAGGGCCTTCGCATCGTTCTTTCGCAGCTGTTTCATATTCGCCGACGATCTTGTCAATGAGCGCGTTGTCTGTCGTCGACGCCACCTTTTCAAGAATGACGAGAGTTGCGTCATTTGCAGAACTAGTCGTTTCGCCACGCGAAGTTGAAAGGTAAGCGTTAACGTCGAAAGAGGCGTCCTGTTCAAGACGTTGTTCTAGCTGACGACGCGCATTCGATTGCCGACGTCGCACAAGGGCTTCGCGCGCAACAGAGCCTGTTAATCTGCAAGCAAGCGCAAGCGCGACAAGGAGCGCGAGCTCCGTGGGAACCAGCAACGCTGTGGAAATCGTGTAAAAAACCTGAGTCAACGCATTTAACATATTTCTAACGTAAGTTCCGCTAAATTAGAGAGAACCTATGGTTTCACCGCCGGCAATTGTCGCGGCGGCGCGCCAAATCCCCAGGTCGACAGAATCGGAAACGAACCTTGCGCTGCCGTCCGCATAGAGCGCGTTGACCCCGCCGCTATGGTTGCTACGCGCTGCGAAAAAACCATAGTTGGAAATGTAAATGTTGGGGTACCGAGAATTAGGCGCGAGGAAGGCGTTGAAGAGGGACGAGTCGTGTTTACCGACGATCCAGCCTTTACCGACGTCGGTTCGCCATTTTGGCGCCGAATTATACAATGACGTGAGTTGCGCGTCGTCGGCGTCGCGCATTTGGTCATATGTCTCAAGGTTCGCGGGCGAATAGTCTGCCATATAGATTCCGCGCATCCGAGGATTATTGGCAATCATTTCGTAATTGACGTCCGTCAAATCCTTGGTCCCCTCGCCAACGAGGTATTCGGACATGACCATCGTTGTGCTTGTGCCGTCTAAAAACGCTTCAAATCCATGATTTGATTTGAAGTAAAAGGGACCGTCGGAAGGACCAGCGTTTCGCAACGCTTCAGGGCCCCTCGAGAGCGTGCTGTTCATGCGGAAATTGTCACCCGTGCCGCTGCCGGTGCTGTAGACATAATTATTCGTCGCGTAGACGTCGTTGATATCGTCAGTCAGGGTCGCGGGGCCGCTGCCATCGCTCGGGCAGCGCGTTCCAGGAAATTCAGTCTTGGCGGGTTCTATGTAGGGTTCGTTAAGCTGAACGCTTCGTGTGGAACCTTCGCGATATCGGTACAGATCGACCGAGACGTCGATCATGTATCGGATATTCGTCTGTTCGATGTAGGGCGTAAGATAGGCATGAGGGGAAAGACAGGAGTTTGCGCGATCAGACAACGATGGAAGCTTTCCGAAAACGGAATGATAATTGTGAAGCGCAAGTCCCCATTGTTTCTCATTATTCATACACTGCATGCGTCGCGCGGCTTCGCGAGCCGCCTGGACAGCTGGAAGGAGCAGTCCTATTAAAATTCCAATAATAGCGATCACCACCAGCAGTTCTACAAGCGTAAATCCATAGCGTCTTTTCATTGCTTGACCTCTCTCATCTTCGGTAAACATTTTGCGCTGTGTCTCTCATGAAATCGATAAGAGTTGCGACTTCACTGCGCCGCTTGCGTTTCAAGTCCAACGTCCTAAAGATAGTAGTGTAGTTATAACGGTCATGACGTCAATGAGTAGCGTGGCTGTGAACCTTTCATCTCCCGTGTCGTTGAGCCTTCGCCAATTGCTTGTACGGTGTTGCTTGACCTGAGAGTCGGATAGCCACTAGAATCAGACGCGCAGACTTAAACAGGCGCGCTGGTTCTTCGACGCTGTTCCCAATGCTTGAATCGTGCAATTGCTTATTTTATAATCAGGATGTCGGCGCAACGGCGCCATTGAAATCGCAATTCGAATTGAGGCAAAACATGGACGTCTTCACGCTACTAGGGACGTTGCTGACGGGCGCTTTGATCTGGGTTCCCGCCAACGTTTCACAGTTTTGGGTTGAGCCCGATAAACCGGCGCTCTTTGAATTTGAGGTCGAGCAAGACGGATTAGAAGGCCAGACGCCCGGCGCGCCAGTGAAATTCGTCGTTCGTTCGACAGACGGCGATTTGGTTCAAGACGGACAGGGCGTTGTTCACGGTGACCGGCTCGAAATTACAACGACCTTGCCACAGGGATATTTTGAGCTTGAGATTCCTGAAACGACACAGGCGTTTGGCGTCGCGTCGCAACCCGCCTACTGTCCGGAAGACGCGACGCTTGCGTCTGAAGCTAAGAAACGAACCGACCTCCGTCCCCGCGACGGGTTCTTTGCCATCGACTCGGCGTCGACGTGGCTTCTTCGGTCCGATAAAACACGAGAGGACCTGATTCGTAACGCGCGTCGCATAGGACTATCTGTCTGTCGCGAACGAATCAACTGGAAAACAACCGAACCTCAGGAAGGAGCGATTGACTATAATCGCGACTCCAACGCCGAGATTCTACGACAGACGTCGGAGAAATATGACGTGCCGGTTCTAGAACTCTTCCATAACGCGCCAGATTGGACCGGTCGTATCGGAACATATCCTGAAGACCTGATGAAAACGGCGATCAGTTGGGGCAAGATTGGCGAACGCTGGAATCGATACTGGCATTCGATCGAGGTCTGGAACGAGCCGGATATCCATTTCAGCGGCGATATGCCGGCGGATCAGTACGCACCCGTCCTGAAGACCGTCGCTCAGGAGTTTCAACGTAAAGGAATCAAGACCCCGATCGTCGGCGGCGTTATCGCCGTATTCCGCGACGAATTTATGGACTGTCTGGCAGACAATGACGGCATTGCAGCATGCGACGTTTTTTCCTTCCACACATACTGTCGCGCGCCTGAGATGGAGGCGGTCTGTCTCCGTTACCACAACTGGCTCGTGAAAAATAACGCGGCCTGGAAGCCCGTATGGATTACCGAATGCGGTCGTCCGTGGAAAAAGGGAACCGCTCGTCCAGACCGAGAAGCAGATCTCGAAAGCGCGATTGATATCGTCCAGAAGGGAGTTGTGACGAAAGCGATTGGCTATGATTCCTATTTCCCATTCGTTTACGTTTATTATGAGGAGAATGAAAACAACTTCGGCATGTGCGACCGCAACAGCGCGCCGCTGCGTTCGATCGCCGGCTACGCTCGTATGATTTATCTCCTCAGCGGTAAGGAATGCGTTGGCAGCTGGAAAGTCGACGAGGTCGAAAGCTCATGGCTCTTCAAGGATCCAGAAACGGGCGAGCAGGTCGCGGTTCTTTATACGTCCCAGCGCGACGCAGCGCGCTCCGTTAGATTGCCCTGCAATCCTGAGTTTGTCGAACGCATTACTGGAGAACGCTTGGGGGTTGGCGACGACAACCTGGTCGACTTTGCAGACGGATTTCTCTTTGTCGGCCTGCCAGGCGACTACACAGCGCCGTTACGCGAAGCTTCAGACGTGGATCGCGCGCGGGAGTTGCGTCGCGAAGCTCGCGACGATCACGGAATCGACGCTCGCGAAAACTTTGACGTAGTTGCTCGGTTTGATTTCGATGGCGACGTTCTGTCCGCCGCGAACGGAGGATATTCGCTAAAGGACTCCAATGTGAAGGAATTCACGGGGAGTATTTCCGTCTACAATTTCTCAGATGAGGCGAAGACGCTCTCAGTAGACGCTAGCGCAACGATAGAAATCGACGGCGCTATGGAAGAAGGCGCTATGGAAGAAATTGACGTTGTGAAAGCTATTCCGGAGTTGATTAACGTCGACGCTAGCGGACGCAGCGCTTTTCCTTTTACGATTGACCTAACGAACGTCTCGCCACTGTATCCCCCGAAGCTGACCTTTAAGATTGGCGACGTCGAGCGTCTTTCCTTTAAGCTCTTTCGCGCTTTTACGGAAGAGAATTTTCACGAAAGCGTCAACAAGGCGGTTAGAGTTGATCTTTCTGATTCGAGCGAGTGGATCAAGTCGTCTTCCCTCAACGGCACGATCGAATTCAACTCTGGTCTGTCGACGAATGAAATGCAAGGGTGGGGCTTCGACATTAAATATTCCGACGATTCCGACAGTTGGTGTTACCCTCGCTTCACACTCCCCAAGATCGACGGTCAACTCAAACCGTCGGCTGACGCCGATCAGACGTATGATCTCAGCGAGTTAAAGGGAGTCGCGTTTCGCGTTAAGGGCGCTTCGAACGCGGCAGGCGGCGTTCTGCGCTTCTTTGCCTATGGCGAAAACGGGACATATTTTACCGCAGCCGGATTCGCGCCTGCCGACGGAAACGAACGGTTTGTCGTGTTACCCTTTAAAGAGTTGGACGCGTATGGAGGAACCACCGCCCGGTTATCCCCCGATCGTATCGATAGCATTTCGATCGGCGGCAACTCGAAGGGATCTGAAATGAAGGTCGAAGTCGGCGACTTTTATTTCTTCAAGTAACGCTTCTAACGCGTGAGTGACAAACGCGCCGCGTCAATCAGACAGATAGACGCGGCGCGATTTTTTCTAACCGTCTCTGTTAGAAATTTCTGAAATCGTATTTTTCGCGGTTTAATGGCTGACGCGTCGAATAGATATTTTTAACGTCGATCCAAAGAGGGACAGTTCCGTCCCGCAACGGGAAGCCCCATTTCTTACCTTGCTGTGAGAGTTGGTTAATGAGGGGTTCTCCATTGCGGTATCGTCGGACGTTTTCGCAGTAGATATCGCAAATATCGTCGAAGCGCCATCCGATCTGACCGGCGACATGCGGCGTGATAAGGACGTTGTCAAAGTCCCAAAGGGGCGAATCTTTGGGCAGCGGCTCCGGCGAGGTTACGTCGCAAACGTATCCGCCGAGTCTCTCGGAACGAAGCGCGTCTATGAGCGCGTCTGTGTCGACGAGAGGTCCTCGTGCAAGATTGGCAAGGAGCGCCCCGCGTTTGATTTTCGCGAGACGCTCAGCGTCGAAAATTCCACGCGTTTCTGAATTGAGCGGAATAGCTAAAAAGATAACGTCCGACTCGCCGAGAAGATCGTTGAGCCGATCCGCGCCCCAAAGTTCCGTAACCTCCTCCGGTTTATTCTCCGGATAGAGGTCGACGGCGAGGATCTTGCCCGCAAAGGGCGCGACAACCTGCGAAAATCTCCGTCCCACGCCGCCTAGTCCTACGATTCCCACCGTCTTGCCGATTAGATCGAAGGTTGGCTTCCGTTTGAATGAGCGATAATCCGGATTGCCCTCTTTGACGCGCATATCGTAGATGAAGGAACGCAGGTTGCGATCCCAGGCGAGAATCAGCGCCAAACCGTGCTCAGCGACCTGATCGGAAAGTACGCCAGCCGCTGTCGTGATTGTGATATCGGACTCGATCGTCGAGGGGACAAGGCACCAATCCATACCGGCGGCGGAGGACTGGATCCATTGCAAACGCTTCTGCGCGACGATGCGGTCCCAATCTACTGGAACCTTAGCGTGGCCGCAGAAATAATCCGCTTCAAGGAGCGCCGCAGCGACGTCGGACTGACCGACGTTGATTATATTGAGTTCCGATGACCATGCTTCGTCGATCCTGGCGATCAGTCGATCTTCAACGGGGGCGGCTCTAAAGCAAACGACGAGATTTTTTTTCGACATAACGGTCTGACTCCTAGTTTTTGCGCTGACAACCGGCGTCGGTTTTTTTACAAGATTCCGCAACCCCTGTAGAGGTTTTCGGCCGTGCGCGTCGCTTCGATTGAAGAAGCGATTCCAGCGCGTTTGTTGACAGGACGACGTTCGATCCTTTTCCGAATCGTAGCGTCTGTCGCGCTTCTGTAAAGCGACACAACGCAACCGCGATTGCGTCGGCGACGTCGGGCGGTTCCGGCGGCTGAGGGAGTCGCAACTCAAGCTGAACCGCACGCTGCATCTGGTCCTTCGGCGCGCGACCCGAACCCGTCATTGTTTTTTTGACTTTGGTCGCTTCATAAGATACGACTTCAATTCCCGCCTGTTCGGCGGCAAGGCAGATTGCGCCGCGCGCATGGCCCATACGAATGGCGGTGTTTGGGCGTTTATAATGGGAATACAGCTGTTCCATCACGAGAACGTCGGGATGAAACGCCTCGATGACCTCGACGACCCCGTCGTATATCTCTTTAACACGACCAGGAAGCGTCTTTGACGCGCTTCGTATGATCCCTGCCTCAAGAAGACGTACGCGGCCTGATGAAATATCAAGCGCTCCGTAGCCCGTCGTATTAAGACCAGGATCGATTCCAAGAATGATTTTTTCCTCTTTCAAAGGAGTTCCTCCAAGTCGAGAGTAGCAGGACGTCGCGCGTCAAAAAAAGACGCCGAAGCGCCATTTCTCTTAAGGTCGGGAACAGATGGATCCTGACGCTTTTCAAGAAGTGGCCATTCGGCGTTCTTTTCGGAAGAGTTTTAAACGCAACTCACGCGTAGAGCTCGTTCCAGAGCGCGTTGAGATCGACGTCCTGAGGGGTGCCGGCGAAGACGACGATACGATAAACGCCCTTGATTGCTTCGCCCGCTTTCCAGCTGTAACCCCCGTCCTTGAAGAGGAAGGGCATCGGGGAGATATTGCCGTAATCGCGCGTGAACCAGGGGCAGTTCTCGAAGGGTTCCTTCGGGGGGCAGAAGACGGCGACGCCTTCAGTAATCGCTGGGTTGAACCGGCGTTTTCCATAAAAAGCCATCCACTTTGCCGGCTTGGAGAAGGTCTCCTTTTCGCCAGAGGCGCCTTCGCTGCTTACAAGGTTCCCGCCGCCATGAGGAGCGAGGTCCTGTTCGACGCGAACGCCGAAGAAACCGTGGTTCGTCTTCTCAATATGAACGTCCTGAAGCATCTTCATAGAGAAGTCAAGGTCAAGCGTGTAGTAATCGGAGTTTTTCCAGGTGAGCGTATAGCGTCTGGTATCCTCGATAATCGGATCCTGCTTCGGATGCTTCCAGATGCAGACGTCGGAAAACTCGACGGTCTCGGCTTCCGCCTTGTCAAGGCTGAGCTTCGTGCTGAAGATCTGCCCGCGATCAGAACCTTCCTGCCAGTAATTTGCGCCGTTGACGCGGTCCGCGCCCATGAAGACGGAACGGTGATGCGGCCAGGGCTGAGCAGATTCGGCGGTAACGGAGGCTCGCGAAATCGGACCGGCGAGCGGATAAATATAGGGATACTTCTGATGCGGAGTATTGCGATAGGCGGCGACAACCTGATTGTCTTTACGAATCCACAGAATCTTGTCGGCGAAGTCCGGGTAGTAGGAGGTGAAGTGCTCAACTTGCGCGTCGCCCCAACCGGGCTTGGGGTTGCCGGTTTTACCTTCGAAGGTAACGGTATTGAAGTCCTGCGGACCTTCCGCGAGAGCCTGAGAGCCAAGAGAAACAGTCAGACCAGTGGCTGCGAGCATTCCAGCATTCTTAAAAAAGTCACGGCGTTGCATAGCGTCCTCGTTATTGTTTTAAATCATTCACGACTAGGAGATGGACAACCTCCGCACGATTCAAAATGGTAACCGCGCATAAGAGGGGCCTTAACAATTGGGTAATTCTATAATCTGAGAAGGCCGGCGTCAACAAATTCTCAGGAATGAGCGCGCAAATTTGACAAGCAGTCTTGACAAAAAGACATTTTTTGTTAAATTGTCAAGCGTAATTGACGAGGGCCGTTTCCCCGGCGTTTTTTCGCAGGATTTTCGGAGCCTAAAAGACGTTGACGTCGAGACGTCTGTCGCAACGTCTGAGAAATAGAATTTGTAAAAAGTTCCGGTATTTTGCGGGACCGTCGGTTGACGAGAAAGCCTTTTTAAGCTACCATGGACGCGACTTTTATTCAGGCGTCCTTCGATTGCGCGTTTGTCTCGCGTTCAGGATGTCCATGACGATCGCGTTTTTGATAATGTCAGCGCGCAATATTGGAACGCTTGGCGTTTCTGGTCTCAACGACCTCGCGCGTTTTTGATTCAAACGAGTAATAGTGATAGGTAGCTAAAATGGCAGTTCCAAAGAGAAAAACGAGCAAAGCTCGTACCGGCTCGCGTCGCGCCCATGACTCTATAAAGCCCGTTCAGACGGTTGCTTGTCCAGATTGTCACAAGATGATCAAGCCGCATGTCGTGTGTCCTAATTGCGGATACTATATGCGTCGCGAGGTTGTCTCTCAGGACATGGAGAGGTGATCCGAGTCTCTGCGCGTTTGGCGTTTTGACGATAGTTGAAACGAGCGACTCAGACATTTGAAAGGGGAATCGTAACGATTCCCTTTTTTCGTGAATCTGGCATTTCAGAGGAAGAGCTGACAAGCAACGTGCTTGCCGTTATTTTTTCCGTTGAAATGAAGAACGAGATAGATTTTATTCAGGAAAGTTGAGACAATCGCGTCGTCCCAGCGAAGCGGGAAAACGAATTCGCCTCATAGAAGGAATATGTTTTGAATAAGACGGCTATTTTATTCCCAGGTCAGGGCGCTCAGATGGTTGGCATGGGACGCGAGCATTATGATTCTTCAGCGCGCGTTCGCGAGCTATACGCCCAGGCGAATGAAATCCTGGGGTACGATCTTGCGAAGATTTGTTTCGACGGACCCGCTGACGAACTCGATTCCACCGCGCAAAGCCAGCCGGCTATCTTTCTGACGAGTCTGGCCGCGCTCGAAGCGCTGAAAGATTCTGATCCCGACGCGATTGCCAACTGCGCTGCAACGACCGGTCTGAGTCTCGGAGAGTATACGGCGCTTGTTTTTGCCGGCGTCTTGTCTTTCGCCGACGGGCTGCGTCTCGTACGTTTGCGAGGCCTGGCGATGCAGGAAGCTTCCGACGTGCGCCAAAGCGGAATGGTCAGCGTCATTGGACTCCCTGTTGAGACGGTCAGCGCGCTTTGCGATGAAATTGACGACCTTGGCGTTCTTCAGATTGCGAATTATCTCTGTCCCAAGAATTACGTTGTGTCCGGCGACCGAGCCGCTTGCGAGAAACTCGTTGAACTTGCAACGGAAGCGGGCGCGATGAAACTCTTCCCGCTTTCTGTTGCGGGGGCGTTCCACACTCCGATTATGGATCATGCCGTCGAAAAGATGAGCCCCATTATCAAGGAGATGAAGTTTTCTGCACCAACGATTCCCTACATCAGCGGAGTTGACGCGAAATTCCACGACGATCCTGAAGAAATCAAAAGTATTCTTATCCGCCAGATCTCGTCTCCCGTCCTTTGGGAAGACGCGATGCGACGTCTCCTCCACGAGGGGATCGGTTCATTCTACGAAGTTGGACCGGGACGAGTTCTCCGAGGTCTGATGAAGCGTATTGATCGGAAGGCGAAGTTGAACTGATTCCAGCTCGACGTTCGTTTTTAAATATCACCCAATAGAACGAGCATGAAATGATTAAAGTAGATCTTACCGGCAAAAACGCCGTTGTAACCGGAGCGACTCGCGGCATCGGTTTGGGTATTGCAAAGGCGTTGGCGGCGGCTGGCGCAAAAGTCGCCTGTATTGGAACTAACGAAGAAAAACTGAACGCGTCGGTCGCCGAGATCGTCGCTGAAGGCGGCGACGCGAAAGCTTATATCTGCAACGTTGCGGATTCTGACGCCGTTACTGAGACCTCTAAGCAGATTCTCTCCGATTACGAGAAGATTGGTATCCTTGTCAATAACGCGGGCGTGACTCGCGATATGCTCATGCGTCGCATTACCGACGAGCAATGGAACGACGTCATTGACATAAATCTTACGGGGACGTTTCTCATGACTCGCGCGTTTGTTGAATCGATGCGCAGGAGCAAGTGGGGACGCATTATCAACATCTCCAGCATCAGTGGTCTCGTCGGAAATAAAGGTCAAGCTAATTACTCTGCTTCCAAGGCAGGCGTTATTGGTTTTACACGAACGATTTCGAAGGAACTTGGCAACCGTAACATCACGGCAAACGCAATTTGCCCCGGTTTTGTCGATACGGATATGACGAGGGTCCTCGAGCCTATCTATATTCAGACCATTAAGGATCGCATTCCCGTTGGTCGCATTGGTCTTCCCGAGGACATTGCGAACGCGGTACTCTTCTTTGCAAGTCCTGATTCATCATACGTTACCGGTCAGGTTCTGACGGTCGACGGCGGTCTGATTATGTGATATTGTTAGACAGGGCAACGATTTCCGTTCTGTCGACGATAAGAAGTTTCACCCACCACGCTTATAACTGCGTCGATGATTTTCGACGCGTAAAAGACTTTTACGAAAGGGCTCATCATGGCTGTTAATAGAAAAGAAATTGAAGAGAAGGTCATCGACATCATCGCCGAACAGCTTTCTCGCGAGAAGGATCAGATCAAGCTTTCGAGCGACATCACGAACGACCTCGGCGCGGACTCCCTTGACCTCGCCGAACTGATGATCGGGTTCGAGGAAGGCTTTGACATCGATATCGCTGAAGACAAGGTTGGCGATATTTCAACTGTCAACGACGTTGTCGATCAGATTTGCAAAGCTCTCGAAGGCAACGAGTGACAGGCGTTTTCGAACAATTAAGTCAATTGTTCGCTATTTAAACTCTTTCTCCAGAATCAACGACAGCTTTGTTTGTTCTGGAGAAAGTTTCTTTGATTTTTCATCCCCACCTTGTTTTCTTGGGTCAATGCAGTTGGGCATTCTATGAAGAAGCGCGTTGTAATAACAGGCATGGGACTCGTAACGCCGTTAGGTTGCGAGCTGGAAAGCGTTTGGAAAAGGCTCGTTGACGGCGAAAGCGGCGTAACGCCTGTCACGAACCTCGAGCGCGATGATTTTCGCACCAAGATAGCCGCTCAATGCCACGATTTCTCGCCTCTTCCGATTGTCGATCCCAAGGACGCTAAAAGAATCGACCGTTTTGCGCTATTTTCCTACGTTGCAGGCGTTAAAGCCGTCGAAGATGCGGGAATTGATTTTGCCAAGGAAGATACGTTCCGTTGCGCCTCTATTGTCGGATGCGGAGTCGGCGGTCTAGGCGAAATTGAGCGACAGGACGAAAGACTTACTAAGAAGGGACCGTCGCGCGTTTCGCCCTTTACGATTCCAAAGATCATGCTCAACGCGGCTAGCAGTCATCTTGCCATCCATTATGATATCCACGGCATTTCTTACGGAGTCGCGACTGCCTGCGCGAGCGCCAACAACGCGATGATCGAGGCGTACCGACTCATTAGCGCCGGCGACGTCGACGTCGCGCTCACGGGCGGGACAGAATCTGCCGTCTCGAAGCTCGGTTTTGCGGGCTTTGGCGCGATGCGCGCGCTTTCGGAACGAAACGACGAGCCGGAGAAAGCGAGCCGTCCCTTCGACGCAGATCGCGACGGTTTCGTTTTGGGCGAAGGAGCCGGAGTCCTCGTCTTTGAGGAGCTTGAACATGCGAAAAAGCGCGGCGCCAAGATCTATGGCGAATTCCTCGGTTACGGCGTTTCGACAGACGCGTCCCACATAACGCAGCCTGACTCAGGAGGCATTTACGCCGGCGTTGCGCTTTCATCCGCGTTGCGTTCAGCGCAGCTCAATCCTGAACAGGTGGACTATATTAACGCGCACGGCACAGCGACTCATCTCGGCGATATTGCCGAGGTAGGCGCGATCAAGCGCGCATTTGGCGATTACGCAAAAAAGGTTTCGATCTCTAGTACCAAAAGCTCAATTGGACACCTCCTTGGCGGAAGCGGCGGGGTTGAACTCATCTTCTCACTCCTTTCGATTCGCGACAACGTGATCCCGCCGACCCTTAATCTTGAAAACCCTGACCCTCTTTGCGATCTTGATTTCACCCCTCTTGTTGCAAAAGAGCGCAAGATTGATTATATTGTGTCAAGTAGCTTTGGATTTGGCGGGCACAACGCGTGCGTTGCCGCCGGTCGTTTCAATGACTGACATGTACGACAAAGAATGTCGCGCAACCTGCCGCGAGCGCATTCGTTCACTTTGCCGGCGCCTGGCGCGCTAGCGATAGTGGAAAGGGAGATTCATGGGTTCCGCTCAAGTAATGCATATCGGTCCTTATCGCCTGTTGAATGTTGTCTATACAGGTCAGACGAGTCGAACCTGGCAGGCTTACGACGACCGGAATCGTCGATACGTTGGTCTTAAGACGCTTTTTCAGAGCGCGAGCCGCGACCGCAAGCAAGTTCAAATGCTCAAGTGGGAATATTCCGTCGGTTCCAAGCTTGAGAACGAACGCATTATCGATATATTTGACTTTGGATGGCACGGTAAATCGCCTTACATCGCAATGGAGTGGTACGCTGCGTCGAACATCAAGCAGCATCTTTATAAGGGCTATGAGACCTACTGCGTTGACTTACAGGAGATGATTCCCCAGATGGTTGAGGCCGTCGCCGTTCTGCATGAAGCTGGGTGGATTCATCGCGACGTGAAGCCAGATAATTTCCTTTTCGCGCGCGACAAGGGCGTTAAGCTCATCGACTTCGCTCTTTGTAAACCGATTAAGGCGAACCCGTTGGCGAAACTTTTCAAGATCAAGTCTACTCCGCAAGGTACGCCGAGCTATATGTCTCCCGAACAGATCCTGGGGCTGCCTCTCGATGGTCGCGCTGATATTTATAGTCTCGGCTGCTCGATTTTTGAACTCCTTGCCGGTCGCCCTGCATTTACGGGCGCCTCTATGAACGATCTCTTACAGAAGCACGTCTCCAGCGCCGTTCCCATGGTTCGCATTCGTAATAAGAACATTACGGAGGAGTTCTCCGTTCTCCTTTCGCAGATGATGGCGAAAAAAGCCGAAGACAGACCTGGGTCTGCTCGCGATATTGTCCGAGCTTTCCGTTCGATTCAAATCTTTACGAGGACTCCGAAGGAAGGGGATAAAATCGTTTGATTCCATTCTCAGATATTTGAAATAAGAACTACGGCGTCCATCTCATTGGACGCCTTTTTTATTCTGTTGGCTCCCGACTGTTATTTTGCTTACCGTGCGAGTATAATTTCAGAGAGGTCCCCATGAAGGCGTTTGCTTACAAAAAACTTGGGGCGGCGCCTTTTCTCTTCTTGGAAAACATAAGCGACGGCGTTTTGCAAACGTCGTTGAGAAAGGCGACGGTTTCAACATGCTTGCTTCCAAATTTACCGTCCGGGTTACAAAGATAAGTAGCGAATTGCGACGTGTTATTTTGATTTTCTTGGTTGCGACTGCCTGGAGCGGCGTCGCTTTAAACGGGATGGACTTGGAGTCGGTTTCTCCAAATTTTTACATCGCCGTCAATGGTTCCGACGAATGGTCAGGGACTATTGAGACTCCGAACGGTACACGGACGGACGGGCCTTTTTTAACGTTGCAACGCGCGCGGGACGCCGTTCGTGAGTTTAAGAAAGCGAACCCTGATTACGGACCAATCATCGTCGAGGTAGGCGAAGGCGTCTACGAGCTTGACGACACTCTGGAGCTCACGTCGGACGACGGCGGCGCTTCTCCCGACCGTCCTGTGATTTGGCGTGCGAAAGAGAAAGCCTCCGTCGCGTTATCGGCAGGACGATTTCTAAAGGGCGCTAGACCATTGACTGAATCTGAGGCGCCTGACGCCATTAATCCCGACGTACGCGATAACCTGTGCGTTATCGATCTCGCCGATCAAAATTTCGGAGATCTCGGCTCTCCTGCGAATCCGCCGGAGTTTTTCTTTCAGGGAGAACCGACAAGGATCGCGCGGTATCCCAACGACGGATTCGTCAAGATTGTCGGACTTTCGAAGGACAATACGCATGAAGTCGATATTCGCGGAACCAAGGGAATCGCCGAAGGAAAGTTAATATTCGACGATGAGAGACTCCTGAAATGTATCGGTGAAAAAGAACTCTGGGTTCGCGGATACTGGTTCTGGGATTGGGCTGAACAGAAACATCGCGTTGCCTCGATTGACGCCGATACGAAAACTATTGTCCTCGAGCCTCCATACCATTCTTACGGATATCGCGTCGGCCAGTGGTTTTATGTCTTTAACGCGCTTTGCGAACTCGACGAACCGGGCGAATATTACATCGATTTCGACGCGCAAAAGCTTTATTTTTATCCTACAAACACGGAGTGGAAGGACGGCGATTTTCTTTTGACGAGAACGTCGCATGTCGTTGAATTCAAAAATGTATCGAATCTGATATGGTCGGGGTTCAAGGCGCTCGGCTCGCGTGGCGACGCAATCTGCGGTTCAGGGCTCGACAACGTGACGGTTCAGAAGTGCGACATATTCGACGTAAGCGGCAGCGGAATCGCCTTGAGCGGACGTAATATTCTGGTTCGGCAGTGCGAGTTGTGGTATCTCAGTCGAGGAGGGATCAGAATTAGTGGCGGCGACCGCGCTACGCTTGAAGCTAGCGGGAACAAAGTTATCGACAATTACGTCCACGATTATGCCCTCGTAGAGCGCGTTTATCAACCTGGCGTCACGATCAACGGAGTCGGTAATTACGCGGCCCATAATCTGATCGAAAACGCGCCGCATATGGGCATGGGATTCGGCGGGAACGAGAATACGATTGAATTCAATGAAATCGCCAACGTCTGTACTGAATCAAACGACGCGGGCGCCATCTATACTGGTCGCAACTGGACAATGCGCGGCAACGTTCTTCGTTGTAACTACCTGCATGATATCCAGGGGTTCCGAAAGAACGGGTGCGTAGGAATCTATCTTGACGATATGTTTTCGTCCGCAGATATCGTCGACAATCTCTTTGTCAACGTGACTCGCGCCGCGTTTATTGGCGGAGGTCGTAACTGTAAGATCGATGGAAATCTTTTCGTGAACTGCAACCCGGCGCTGCATATCGACGCGAGGGGAGCAGGGTGGGCGAAGGATCACGTTGACGGATGGATTAAGGAGGCGAAAGAGAAGGGAACGATCAGCGGGATCAAGTATAAGGAAGAACCTTATTTGTCGCGTTATCCAGAGCTCGCGTCGATTCTCGACGATGAGAATCTCTCGTTCTATCCTGTCGGTTGCGAAGTCACGGGCAACGTGTGCGTTGGAGGGTTCTGGGACGTCAACAAGGAAGGCCAGTGGCAGGGAGAGACTGTCCAGAGGGAGGCGCGTCCATATTTGACAATGGAGAACAACTTTGTCGCAGAAAAGGACGAAGGATTCTTTGTCGACGCGGCTCGCGGAGATTACCGACTTAAAGAGGATTCTGAGCCTGCGCGTCAGGGGTTTAAGTCCCTTCCGATTGAAAAGATGGGACTTAGTTCCGATCGCATGAAGGCGAAAGCTCGCGCTTGGCGCTCTAGACGATAAACCGCTCGGCGTTGGAGGTTCAGCTTCTTTTTAAAGAATAATTTCTAACGAATCGGTTGTTTGAACTATTCTCTTCCTTATACTCGGAGCAAGCGTCTCTGCGGGTTGCGCCGCAGGCGCTTATGCGCCGAGAGTTACGGCTTATCACTTGTTGGAGAAAGTCAAAAAATTATGATTTACGACGTTGCTATTATCGGCGCGGGCGTCATTGGCGCGGCGCTCTTCAGGGAATTGGGAAAGTATCGACTCTCGACCGTTCTGATCGAGAAGGAGAACGACGTCTCCCTTGGCTCATCCAGAGCGAACTCCGCTATCGTTCATGCGGGCTACGACCCTCCGACCGGTTCTCTTATGGCGCGCTTCAACGTCGAAGGCAACAAAATGTTTCCGAAGCTTTGCGCGGAGCTTTCTGTTCCGTTCCGACAAAACGGTTCTCTTGTTGTCGCGCTTACGAACGAAGAATTGCCGCAACTCCAGCATTTGTATCGAAACGGAACGGCCAACGGAGTCGAAAAACTTGAGATCGTTGACGCAGAGGCGGTTCGCAAGCTTGAACCGAACCTCAATGAATCGATCGTAGGCGCGCTCCACGCGCCTATGGGCGGTATCGTCGGCTCCTACGAAATCACGACGGCGCTTGCTGAGAACGGCCTCGTTAATGGCGGCGAAGTCTTGTTGAATTCAGAAGTCGTCAAGATCGAAAAGCTTGCAAAAGACGGCGCTCCGCTCGACGACAAGTCCAAGGACGGCGTTTTTCGTGTAACTTTCGCTAATGGAAACTCGGTCGACGCGCGATTTATTGTCAACGCCGCCGGAATCTATTCCGATTTCGTCCAGCAACTTATCGGTAAAAAACGATTCAACGTGACTCCGCGTAAGGGCGAGTATTATATTCTTGATAAACGCCAGGGCAAGCTTGTCGATAGGACGATCTTTATGTGTCCGTCTAAGCTTGGAAAGGGCGTTCTGATCGCGCCGACGGTTCACCACAACCTACTTGTGGGCCCCAATGCCGAAGACGACGAAGATAAGGAAGACGTTTCAACCACGAAGGAAGGACTCGACTTTGTTCGCAAGACGTCTAAATATCTATGCGACAAAGTAGACTTTCGCGATACGATTCGCAACTTTGCCGGTCTTCGCTCCATACCGAGCGGAAAAGATTTCATCATTGAAATCGATCCCGACGTCGCGGGAATGGTTAATCTTGCCGGCATTAAATCTCCAGGTCTTACGGCGGCGCCGGCCATTGCCGTTTACGCGGTTGAACTCCTTGCCAATTGCGGTCTTGATCTCAAGGAAAATCCCGATTTCAATCCGAATCGCCATGAGATTCATTTTTCCGAGCTTTCCGACGAAGAAAAAGCGGCGTTAGCGGCAAAAGACCCGCGCTTCGGTCGCGTTATCTGCCGCTGTGAAGAGGTGACTGAAGGAGAGATTGTCGATTCGATCAGACGCCCCCTCGGCGCGCGTACTCTTGACGGCGTCAAACGTCGACGTCGACCCGGTTGCGGGCGGTGTCAGGGAGGCTTTTGCAGTCCCCGAGTTCTGGAAATTCTTGCGCGCGAACTCGGCGTTCCCTGCGAATCAATCCTGCAGGACCGAGAAGGCTCATATATCCTGACAGGCAATACAAAAGAGCCTGTCGAATAGGGCGAGGCGATAAAAAGAAATTTTTCGGACGCCTGGTTGACAATACACAACAGGGAATTAGAATGCTATGGCAAACCGTTGACGGAGATTAGTAAGTCTTTTCCCTGTGCCACGAGAGAGTTGCGGACGGTGTGATCGCAACGGCAGACATTGGACTGAATGGACTCCTGAGGGCAATCAGAAATGAGGATTGTTGGGTCTTCAGAGTATGGGAGACGGAGTTGAACCTCCGTTATAAAAGTTCAGCGCATTTCACGTGCGTAGAGAGTGCGGGCAATTCGAGCTTTTCGTCCCGCAAATCAAGGTGGCACCGCGGATTCTGATATTCGTCCTTGGCAGATATGTACTTTTTGATCTGTCAGGGACTTTTTTTATGGGTTCTTCGACGGATAGAAACAAATTTCGAGGAATGCCATGAAGTTTCCACCGAAGTTGGAGGGCGCGCGAGTATACGCGGGCTTACGGCGCTACGACCACCTGTCGGCTAGCTGTCAAATTCTTTCTGACCTATGCGCTTCGCTCAAAGTTCTTTGCAATCCCCGCTATGTTTCTACTCGTCGCTATTTGCCTAAATTGATCGCGGTTTGCGCGACGGGCGCCCATAGTACTTGTTGGCGTCTCGACGCCGATTTTGGAAACGTCGCTCCGGAAATCAGACTGCTCGATAGCATTAACGACCGCGACGTCATTGTTAGCTCAGACGTTGGAACGTGGTAAAAATGTTGAAACAATACGCGACATTTCAGAGGAAGTTATGAGGATCGACAGCGAACGTTTAAGACGCAAAGTTGTTAAATCTGCGACAATAGATGCGAAAGGTACACGATGTCAATAGGACGATTTGGCGTTTATGGCGGAAAGTATGTTCCAGAAACACTGATGAACGCGATCATTGAGCTCGAACATGCCTACGAACATTATAAGAACGACGCGACGTTCAGTCAGGAATTTGAAGCGCTCTTGAACGAGTATGCGGGAAGACCGTCTCTTCTCTATTACGCGGAGAGAATGACGAAGATGCTCGGCGGAGCGAAGATTTATCTCAAGCGCGAAGATCTCAACCATACCGGCGCGCATAAAATCAACAACGCGCTCGGCCAGGCGCTCCTTGCAAAAAAGATGGGCAAGAAACGTCTGATCGCGGAGACAGGCGCCGGCCAGCACGGGGTCGCAACGGCGACGGTCGCCGCGTACTTTGGGATGGAATGCGTTATTTTCATGGGCGAAGAAGACATGAAGCGCCAGGCGTTGAACGTCTATCGCATGAGGCTTCTTGGCGCCGACGTCGTACCGGTGACGTCCGGTACGGCGACGCTAAAAGACGCTGTCTCCGAAGCGATGCGCGAATGGTCAAGTCGAGTGTCAGACGCCCACTACTGCATGGGGTCTGCTACGGGGCCGCACCCGTTTCCCACGATCGTTCGAGATTTTCAGGCGGTGATTTCTCGTGAATCGCGCGCGCAGATTTTGAAACGTGAAGGCCGACTTCCGGACGCGATTCTTGCCTGCGTCGGCGGCGGTTCGAACGCGATCGGCTCTTTTTATCATTTCATCGGCGACGAGAACGTGCAGTTGATCGGTTGCGAAGCGGGTGGACGCGACGTCAATACCTTTGAAACGGCGGCGACGATCACGACGGGACGCGTTGGAATCTTTCATGGTATGAAGTCATACTTCTGCCAAGACGAATACGGTCAGATCGCTCCGGTATACTCCATCTCGGCGGGGCTCGATTATCCGGGAATCGGTCCGGAACACGCTCGTCTTTTTGATACGGGTCGGGCGCAATACGTGGCGATTTTAGACGACGAAGCGGTTGACGCGTTTGAGTTCCTGTCGAAGACGGAAGGTATTATTCCGGCGATCGAATCGGCGCACGCCGTCGCTTACGCGCGGAAGATCGCGCCGCAGATGGACAAGGATAAGATTATCATCGTAACAATTTCAGGTCGCGGCGACAAAGACTGCGTTGCTATCGCAAGATATCGAGGGAGAAATATCGATGTGTGACGTCAAGAAAGCTTTTGAGAACGGCAAGGCGCTCATTCCGTTCATAACCTGCGGCGATCCCGATCTTGAGACGACCGCGGAGGTTGTTCGCGCGGCAGTTCAGAATGGCGCGGACCTTATTGAGCTTGGCATTCCATTCTCCGATCCTACCGCCGAAAGCGCCGTCCTGATGGAGGCAGATCAGCGCGCGCTCGCCGCCGGTGCGACTACGGATAAAGTCTTTGAGCTTGTCAAGGAACTTCGCCAAGAGATAACGATTCCATTCGTCTTTATGACGTATGCAAACGTCGTCTTTTCCTATGGTACGGAACGATTTGCTCAAAAATGCGCCGACGTTGGGGTCGCCGGCGTCATTCTTCACGACGTGCCTTTCGAGGAGAAAGAGGAATTTGCCCCCATCTGCGAAAAGAGCGGGGTCGATTTTATTTCTTTCGTCACGCCGACATATGAGGATCGCCTGTCGATGATCGCCAGTGGCGCCCAAGGGTTTCTTTACGTCGTCTCCAGTTCGGGGTCGACTAGCGCTTCTCCCGAGATCAAGGCCGACCTTGCGTCGATTACAAAGATCATTCGCGAAAAAACCTCCATTCCATGCGCGACTGGTTTCGGAGCGCCCAGCCTTGAGGACGTTCGACAGGCGGCGCTGCACGCTGACGGCGTTATCGTCGACGCCGCGATCATGGAAATCATTGCAGAGTACGGCAAAGAGAGCGCGCCCCACGTAGGACAATATATTAAAAAGATGAAAGACGTCATGCGCGTGATCGGGGAATAACGCCGAGCGCGCAGACGTGCAAAAGAGAAGCCCGACGGAGAAATACTTCTCCGTCGGGCTTTTTAATAGGGATATAAGCGTTCTAGTGAGAACCGGGCGTCACTCAAAGGTCGCGTTATCGATCGTCTGACCCGGTGGAATCATCGGCAGAACGTATTCGCAATACGGCACGCGTAAATCGATCATGAAGGGACCTTTGCTGTTGAGCATCGCGTCGACCGCGGCAGGAAATTCAGAACGCTTTTCAACCACAACCGCTTCCCAGCCATAGGCTTTAGCAATTCCAACGTAACTGGGGTAACGGTTCAAATGGTAACCGTCGCCCTTTCCGAAGTTCTCTTTGTCGTTGATATCGCCTAGATACGTATTCGCGTGATTGCGTTGGAAGAACATGTCTTCCCACTGCATTACGTTGCCAAGATGCTGATTATTGATCAGCAGAAGTTTGACAGGAATGTGTTCCGTTACGCAGGTCGCCATCTCCTGGATGTTCATCTGGAGACTTCCATCTCCTTCAATCGCGATGACAGTCGCTTCAGGTCGAGCAACTTTGGCGCCGACCGCAGCAGGGAGCCCGAAGCCCATCGTTCCCAGACCGCAACTGGAAAGCCATGTGCGAGGCTTGTTGAAACGATAGAAAAGGGTTGTCCACAACTGGTGTTGGCCAACTCCTGTCGTGATGATAACGTCTTTATCTTGCGTTGCCTGAGAGAGTTGATCGATCGATTCCTGCGCTATTGGCATATCCTCGTCGATTTCGACTTGGGTTCGCTTGTAGTGAATCGGATGTTTCTTGTCATACTCTTTCAGAAGCTCGCGCCACGACGTCAGATCCGTTTTCTGATAGCCGGCTTCAAGACGCTCGAGGAGCGCAGTCGCCGTGTCGTTGAGATTGCCGCAGACCGGCGCGTCGACCTTCTTGACCTTGTTGAACTCAGATGGGTCGACGTCAAAATGGGCAATGTAGGCGCTCCTTGCAAAAAGTTTGGGAACGGCGGCGACACGATCGCTAAATCGCGCGCCGAAGACGAGAAGGAGATCGCTTTCTTTAACTGCCTTGTTCGCACAGAATGTTCCGTGCATACCGACCATGCCGAGGCAATGTTCGTCGTCGCGAGAAAAACTTGCAAGGCCGGGCATCGTTGTGCAGACCGGGATTCCGGTCTTTGCGACGATCTTTTTAATGATATCGGTCGTGTCGGAGAGGGTCACGCCGCCGCCAGAAATAATCACCGGTCGGCGCGCGTAGTTGATTTTCTCAACGATTTTATCAAGGAGCTCAACGTCGATTGCCGGCGTTGCCGGGTTATAACCTGGAAGATTGAATTCCTGGGTGTAGTCAGGATAGCATTGGCCGACGAGCGCATTTTTTGGAACGTCAATGAGGACGGGACCGGGTCGACCCGACTTGGCGACATAGATCGCTTCCCGAACGACGCGAGCAAGGTCGCTTGTCTTATCAACCAGATAATGGTGTTTCGTGATGCAACGGCAAACTTCGGTGATAGGCGTTTCCTGGAACGCGTCTTCTCCAATCGACGCCATGTTGACCTGCCCCGTGATAATCACCATCGGAATGCTATCGAGTTTCGCGTCGTTAATTGCCGTAATGATGTTGGTGGCGCCCGGTCCGCTTGTCGTCATACAAACGCCGACGTCTCCCGTAACGCGAGCGTAGCCCTGCGCCGCGAAACCGCATGCCTGTTCGTGGCGTGGTAAAATGACGCGAATCTGGTCGCGAAAACGAGTGAACTCCTGATGAAGTGGAATCGTCGCGCCGCCAGGGTACCCAAAGACGTATTTAACGCCGCAGTTGATTAACGATTGGACAATAATTTCAGCGCCGCTTGTCATTCTGACCTCTTCATTGCGGGCGGAATCCGTTAATTTCTGATCGTTCTGGGACACGAAACGCTCCTTAGGTTCCTGTTGAGCCGCGACCCCTTTAGCCGCGCGTTCAAAGTTTGATTTGCATAGTCGCGAGGACGACTCCAAACGACGCGACAACGCCGAAGGCTCCTCGTGGTGCGGGAATTCTTCTGCTTTTTTAAGTATTTCCTGAAATAATGGAACGTAAACAGACCACGCATATCGAACATTAAGATACAGCCTTTTCCAAATTTATCAATGGGCGCTGTGAAGGGGAGACAGATGGTTGCGTCCGCAGTGAGAAAGGAACTTTGAATCTTCCTTTTTTTGTAAAATCGAGTATAATCGCTTTGTCGAATTCCCGACAATGCGCCACGCCATGTCAATGGTTGGTCTTGTCTGTGGTTGGACTTTAGCAGAATTCGTGCATAATTGTTTCAGTTGTATCGCGTTAAGTTTGTGTTTCCAGCGATAAGGAGCATTCGATGTTAGGCGTTTTAGAACCCTATAGAGGCGGAGACGATATTCCTCTTCGTAAGCCAGAGGTAGTCATTGGCAGGAGCGAAAAGAATGACGTCGTTTTGCGATTCTCTGACGTCTCCGGCACGCACTGCCGCCTTGTTCTTTCGCGTGGCTATTGGTACGCGGAAGACCTTGGCAGCACGAACGGCACTCGAGTGAACGGACTCCGTACTCAGGACCACCGGGTTGATCCCGGCGATCGCGTTTCTATCGCGAAGCATGATTTCATTCTTCGTTACGATCCGGTTAAGAACGGAGCGGAAGGCGAGACGCCGCCCGACTTCCTTGACGACGACGTCTTCAATAAGTCGTTGCTTGAACGCGCCGGTATTTCCAAGAAGATTCAATCGGCCCCAAAGACGTGGGAGGTTAAGCGTCAGAAGGGCGCGACTCTCGAAGAGCTCGAATCTGGCGCGGGCGCAGATTACTCGCACCTGACTCTCGACGATATTGAGTTCGATAACTGATATTCCCTAATATTTTGCGCCTTCATCGGCGCCAAGAAATGGAGAGCCCGGTCTGGAGCGATTTACGTTTCAGGCCGGGCTCTTTTGTTTGCGCGTCGATAACTGAGAAATCGACGCCGCTTTTGCAGATAAGCGCTCCCCCTATTCGACCTCGCGTCGACGTTCGAGGTTTTTCTGTTGCGTCGCAAGGTCGTCGAGTTTTTTTTCGGAGCGGCGACGTTCCTCCACTATTCTACGCTCTTGGTTTTTTTTCTTGAGGTTTTGAAGGATCTTGACCTCTTTGATCGCGACGTTGAGTTCAAGTCTTTTGGCTTCTACCTCGTCTGTAAGGCGCTGAAGTAGAGCGAGCGTTTCCTTGCGTTTTTCCGTGAGTTGGATTCTGACGGCTTGGAAACGCAGCAGTTCTGCCGGGTCGAGGGTCGGGGCCTCGCGAGCTCGCCGCGATGCGTCCTGGCTACGCGTCAGCTCTTTGTCCAGCGCGTCGAGCGTTTCCGATGCGTCCTGGCGACGACGCTCTGCGTCCAGGAACGCGCTTTTCTTTTCATCGCGTTCCGCTGTGCGGAGCTTGAGAAGCGATTCAAATCTGAAATTGCCCATCGAACTGTCGTCGTATCCGCGTTGAAATTAAAGTTGGAGAGCGCATGCCGTCGTCGGCGTCAATATCGCTGGAGGAGCTCAAGCATCTTACGATCGACTTGGATACCGCGCCACTCTTCATACTCCGCGTCTTGGCGGCCGCTATCGGCAACTCCGAAACTTCCTCGGAAATTCCAGAGCGCCCAGCCCCAGCCCGCGTCGCGCCAGTTGGCAAGCATATCTTCCATCCAGTCGAGAACAATCTTATGGGGCGTCTTGTTGTATGCGCCAAATTCGCCTACCATAACGCCGATTCCCTCTTTTTGGGCTGCGATCCACGGCTTGACGTTATTTTCGAAGAGCCACGCGCGGTCTCGAACGAGTCCTCCCTTGATCGCGCGTTGTCCGTTCTCGACGGTATAATGCAAGATCGTCTGCTTGTCCGTTTGCCAATCGACCGACCCGACAGAGGAGACGGCGGAACCGTCAGAAGCCACTAACTTGAGCTCTTTAAGGCTGAGCCAATCCCCGTCAACGACGGTAAGCTCGATCTTTTGCGCATTCTTAGGAATCGGGACGCCCAATTCCATATCAAAGATGTTAGCGTAAATATTATACGCTTCTGAATAGATCGCTTCCTTCCACTCACCTTCGCCTGGTCCGCTGACAAATTTTCGGCGGAACGCCTCGACTCCGTCAAAACGAACGACTAATTCAGCGGAGCTGGAAACGATTCCCACCACGAATCGCAACTCGGTAAGTCCGTCAAAAGGTCCGTTGATCGTGAGCGGTTTGCGCACGTCTTCAGGAAGCTCGCGCTTCGATTGGCAGGGGACAAGCCCGTTAAAGGACGAGAAAGGCCATTGCGGATCAGGGAAATCGCGGCTATTGACCCAGCTCGCTCCCGAATGCGAGACCTCCATCGGGGCGTACCCGCGCGTCGCCTGCGCGACCTTGAGATCTTTAAATGAGAGGCACGGTTTTCCACCCCAATCAATCCCGTCGCAAACGACGAGCCGCTCCGGATCTTCCGCGCGAATACCTTCGACGAGCGTCTTGGCAACGCGGTAATAATCTTCTTCAGAGCACCCGGCGGGCTCGTTAAAGAGATTGAAGCTTAGATTGTCGTTTGATATGCCGGCATACCGTTTGGCGAAGGTTTGCCAATGGAGTCGGCATACGTCAAGAATATCGGCGTCGCTCCAGACGCTTTGTTCTTCCGGCGGCGTGTTAACCGTGTAACCTGGCGCTCTATGGAAGTTGAGCATGACGTGCACGCCATATTTTTGACCATAATCGATCGCTTGATCAATCTCTTCGAACGCCTGCTCGTTGAATTTTCGCTTGTCGTCGCCTTCTATCCAAATACGGTAATCCATGGGAAGACGAGCAAAGTTAAAGCCCAGGTCGGAAATATTGCGAAAATCGTCTTCGTTAAAGGGAGCGTTACCCCATAGCGTGAATTTTTCGCAAAGATTGAATCCGCGCCATCTGGGAAGCTTGTTCCAGCTCGCGGGGGGCAGGGGACGTTTGCTCTTAGCGGGCGTTTCAATCGCGCCAAGAGCATTGGGAAGCTGTACGCCGCAGACCGCAGCGGCGGCGAATCCAGATCCGTATTTTAGGAATTCACGACGAGAAACACCGTAATTTTTCATAGATTCCACCTTTCATTAATACCGTGAGAAAACGCGGGACCGCAACGTTGCTAATTGTAGCGATCTGTTTTTGTCACGTCAAGAAAAAGCGCTCGGCAGGGCAAACTTGAAAAACAATGAAAAAGAAGAATTTCTAGAAAAAACACCTGTTTTCCTTGCTTTTCATACGTGCGTTTGATAGAATCGCTGCCGCCTGTTAGGCAGATTGTGAACTCCGCCTGAATTGTCAGTGGATCAGTGTGGTTTTTTATTATATTTTATGCCGAGTAACGTCGGTGTGTTTGTAGGCGCTTGCGTTTGGAGCGTACCTTCAAAGGAGATTTGTTATGAGCGTTTCTCGTCGTTCTTTCATTAAGTCGTCCGGTCTTGCCGCTGCGGTTGCTGCGGTTCCCTCGTTTGCCGCTACTCCGCGCGTTCATGCCGGCGAAGACAACACCATTAAGATTGCGTGGATCGGATGCGGCGGTCGCGGTAACGGAGCGATTCGTCAGGCGCTCAACGCCGACCCGAACACAAAGGTTTACGCTGTCGCCGAAGCTTTTGAAAGACGCGCCACGAACTCCGTTCAAGGCCTGATCGAAACCCATGGTGAAGATCGCGTCGACTGCGAAGATCGTGTTTTCAGCGACCTTGACGGCTATCGACACGCGATTGATTGTCTTGACGACGGCGACGTCGTCGTCCTGACCACGCCTCAGGGCTTCCGTCCCATCACTTTCGAATATGCTGCGACGCATGAGAAAAACCTTAATATCTTCGCGGAAAAGCCACTCGGCGTTGATATTCCTGGTTTGAAGCGCCTCGCTGCCGCGAACGAAGTCGCTAAGAAAAAGGGCGTTCAGGTCGGCGTTGGTCTTAATAACCGCCATTATTATCGTACCGCTGATACGGTCAATGCGATTCGTGACGGCAAACTTGGCGACGTCCTGACGACATGGGTCTATCGTCTCCAGGGCCCGCACATTCTCAACCTGCGTGAAGGTTACACTGATCTTCAGAACGAAGTCAGCAACATCTTCTGCTTTGACTGGACGAGCGGCGGCTTCATTGTCGACGCGCTTATCCACAATATCGACATCTGCTGCTGGTGCATGGACGATTATCCGGTCGCCGCCTTTGGTTCCGGCGGGCGTATCTGCAACAAGCATGACCAGGGTCA
The DNA here is from genome assembly GCA_050949645.1 of Thermoguttaceae bacterium. Taxonomy (GTDB): domain Bacteria; phylum Planctomycetota; class Planctomycetia; order Pirellulales; family Thermoguttaceae; genus RUG369. The sequence continues at coordinate 1,311,478 of JBMNGC010000001.1, read as the reverse complement.
GCGTCGCATGCAGGACCAACTCATTGACTGCGGCGCCATCGAGTATATCTTTAAGGACGGGCGTCGTATGAATCTCCATACGCGTACGATTCCGAACTGCTGGGGCATGTTCCAGGCTAATATTCAGGGTACTAAGGGATGCGCGCAGGTCGGCGAAGGCGTTGGCGATCCGGCGATCTACGAAGGAACCGATATGCGCGACGTCCGTAACCGCAAGGTCCTCTGGAAGCCCGAATCTCCGTCCAATGACTCCTATCAGACAGAGCACGATTTGCTCTTCAAAGCGATCCGCAACAACGAACCGTGGAATGAGATTCAGTACGCGATCGACGCGACTCGCACTGCGATTCTTGGTCGCACCGCGATGGAAACCGGCGACTACATTCTCATGGAAGACCTCATGAACTCGAAGCGCGAGCTCATCCCAAATGTCGACGATCTGCGTCTTGACAGCCCGTCGCCTGCCGCTCGCGACGAAAACGGTAATTATGAGATTGGCGAACCGGGTATCACCAAGCTCGTCTGATAGCGCAAGAAACTCACGCTCGATTCTGTGAAATCAGGGTAGCGAATAATGAAAAAACGCCGCAAAGAAATTCTTTGCGGCGTTTTCTTTTTGGGTTGAATAAGGACGCGGAGTTGATGCGAGCTTTGTCGAGACGCGTTAGTTGAGCTGGAAGACGGGCGAATTCGCGTTGAGAGCCGCGAGATACGCCTCGACGTCCTTCTCCGGTTCCTTAACGTAGCCGGAATTTGACCAGAGGTAATCGTCGATATCTGGCGCAAAGACCGCCTCATTTTCTGAAATATGCGCGGTCACGAAGCCAAGATCGCCCCAATGGCCGAGCGACGGTAGACAAAGCGTTTTGACGCCGTCTTGGACGGAAGAGCGGTAATAGTGGTGGTGACCAAAGAGATAGGCGACACATTTGGGACACGCCTTAAGCGTGTCGGCAAGGAGCGTCTGGTTGAGCGGATGATGACAGCCGACAAAGACCGGCTTGTCTTCATAGTTTTTCAGCGTTTCAACAAGCCATTCTCTCTGCTCGGGTTCTATGGCGCCCGCAATTTTGCCCTCAAGGTAGGAGTCGAGAAGGATGAAGTCGGCGTTCGGCGTCTCGACAATATTGATATAACATCCTTCGATAGGCTGAGGTTTCTCAAAACGTTCCGGGAAGATTTCGCGATAATTGGCAATTCGATCATGGTTGCCTAGCGTGATTTCCCAGTGGATACCGGCGTCTTCGATTGGTTTGATCAGTTCGCGTAAGAGCTTATATTCTTCGACTTTACCCTCAAGATAGGCGACGTCGCCATAGATGAGGAGATTTGCGGGCCGCGGATTCATTGCCAAAACTTTGGCGACTCCCTGCTTGAACCGCGAGGCTTGCCGGGTTGTTTCCGGACCGTGGATGTGCGTGTCGGAGAAGATAGCGACGATCGTCGGGTCGAGCGGAACCGTCGTGTCCGCCATGATGTTGGAGATATTGCCGAAGCGCGCGGCGATAGCGCCAAGCGCGACGACGTGTAAGAAATCTCGTCTGTTCATTTCTAAATCTATTTACAAGCGGGTAGCTGGTTTAGAAAAAGGGACCGTTCGAGCGAACGATCCCTTGTAAAACGAAGCGTTTGACGCGTCACGCGTTGACTTTCTGTTCAGCCTCAATGGCTTTGAGCGATTTTTCAACGTTCTCAATGAGCTCGTCGATTTCTTCTCGCGCTTCGAACCCGACGATGTAAACGTCGACAACGTTCGAGCGGACGACGGCGTCGATTGATTCTTCGCGATCTTTTCGCTCCTTCATCGAGCCTTCGCCGACGAGTTTCATCGCGATGATTCCCTTACCGTTGTCCTGCGCGATTTGCGCGGCGGCGACGTTCTCTTCGAAGGTGCCGTCCATACGCGTATTTTTCGAATTGATGCGGATATGCATCGCGTCGACCCAGGGATCTTCAGCGCCGGTCTGAATTGAGCCGAAGGAATGGCAAGAAATGCCATGCCCCCTGATCAGACCTTGCTCCTTGAGCTTTGCAAGATCTTCCATGTACTGCTCGTAGTCGTCTTGCCAGTTCGGCTTCTGCATGCAGTGAATCTGGACAAGATCGAGATAGTCGGTCTGGAGCTCCTTAAGGAAGCGCTTGACGACCACGTCGGCGGTCGGTCGCTCATCTTCCGGAATCCCGCCGGGATGCGGCCAGAGTTTTGAGGAAATCGTAAAGCTGTCGCGAGGCTTGTCTTTGAGGGTCGTCGCCACGAGCTCATGGGTGCCGTAGAGGTCCGCGCAGTCGAAGAATCGGACGCCGACGTCGTAGGCGTAGCGAATCATTTCTTCCGCCTTTGAACGATCCATCCGTGTAAGTTGCGCGGAGCGTTGGTGACCGTGCATACCGGTTCCAAAGCCGAGGCGCGAGGTCGTAACCTCATCTGTTAATTTGACTTTTGCGACCGGGTCGGTCGAGAAGGGGTTCTTTGGGGGCTTGGACGGTTCATCGGCGAACGTAACCGCGTTCGCGACGGCGACGCTTCCAAGTCCGGCAAAGGACGTCTTCAGGAAGTCTCTTCTTTTGAGATCCATGTTTTTCCTTTCGCGAAGTAAGGCATTTATTGGTAGGCGTAATCAGATCGTCCCGCGGTCACATTGTTGCAGCGACCGCACTTCGAACTGGAAATTCAGATGTCAGAGTTAGCGGTTGGGTTAAGGAACAGATTACGGATTCGAGTTGCGGTTCGCTCATACTTGGGATCAGCGCTCATCTTCTTCCATTCGTCGGAGCCGACAAACTTGCTCCAGCCCTCTCGGCGCGCTTCGTCGCTTTCGAAGCTAAGCATATACGTAACGTTGGGCGCCATTGAACCGAAGAGAGAACGTCCAAAGAAGACGGGCTCCATTCCACTCTTTAGGAAGATCTCGAGCTCGCCGTCTTCGAACATCGCTTCCTTCATAATATTGCGCTCGTAGTTCGGCGAGTTGTAGGTCCGCAACTGAAGAACGCGTCCTTCGTTTGAGTTAGGAACGTTGATCGACGGCACGGAGGGGAACGCGCGCAACGCGACAATTTCCTCGTCGACGAAGTCGAGATCGTCGTCGAGATTGAATTTCGTCGCTGTTTTCGCGCTTATATCCTGATAATTCAGAAGCAGTTCGATCGAGCTCGTCTCCTGGACAACGAAGACCGCGCCGTCAAATTTTTCTGCGTCGTACCCCCTATCGCCCTCCATGAGATCGTGATTAACCGTAAAGACCCCGACCTTTTCGAAGCCAATTTCATGGCGTAGAGGGATGAGTTCCGCGTCAAATTTCTTGGCAAGCGCGTCGCGTTTTTCATTGCTCGTTGTAAAGAAGGTTTCGAGAATAATGTAATTCTGCGCTTTCTCGACGCCGTCCGATTCGAGAGGCTCGGGACTCGGACGAGTTCCTGGAGTGAGAAGATTAGCCTTTGCCGTTTGCGCCGTCGCTGCAAGACCAACGATCGCCGCAGCTTTCAAAATATCTCTGCGTTCCACTTTTTGAGTCCTTATAAAAAGACGTAATAAACTGTCAACCTGTTCGCATGTCGAGCACGTCGACTGACGACGCAAATCCAGGCGCTGCAACAAGAAAACGCCTGCTTTGCACTCTGACGCGAGAATTATAAACTATCGGTCAAGTACTTTCAAGCTGACGTCAATTCTTCCAAGAGGCGCGCTGACCTGCACGCCCTGCACGTGAGAACGGATTTGCTCGAGCAATTTGCGGGCAATTGAAACACCAGTTTCGACTTGCGCTTCCTTCGAGATTTTGGCGGCAGATTCCATCTTCGCCATAACCGAATCAGGCACCACCACGCCCGGAACTTCTTTGCGCATAAAGAGCGCGTTGCGATAGCTCACGAAGGGCCAGACTCCCGCGATGACGGGGATAGGGAGGTTGCCAAAATCATCGAGGAATTTAAGGAGAACGTCGGGCCCAAAAACGGGTTGAGTGACGGCAAACATAGCGCCCGATTCAACCTTTTTATGAAGTCGTTCAAGCTCGCGCTCTCGATTAACCGCCGACGGATCAAAACCGACTCCGAAAAACGCGTTCGTCGGATCCTTGATTGAGAGTCCCCCAAGGTCGATTCCGCGATTGAGGCGACGCTGTAACTGGCACAGGCCGATCGAATCGCAGTCAAAGACGCCCGTGGCGTTGGGATAATTTCCTAGCTTCGGCGGGTCGCCTGTGATGAAAAGGAGATTAGCGATTCCAGAAGCGGCGCACCCGATGAGATCTGCCTGAATTCCTATCAAATTGCGGTCTCGGCAACAGATGTGCAGGACGGGCTCAATTTTGGCGTCAACGAGGATTTTCTGCGCGGCAACCATTGAGGAGATGCGCGCGGAAGCGCGTGGACCGTCAGGTAGGTTGACTGCGTCGACGCCGGCCTCTTTGAGCGTTCGTGCTTTGTCGATAAGCGCCCCCAAGTCGTACCCACGTGGGGGAATAGCCTCGACCGTCTGTACCCATTGACCCGAGCAGAGTTTTTGCGCGAGATTGCTGCGCGTCTCCGGACGTGATTCTTCCTGTTCCTCCACGTCGGGTTGCGCGTCGACGAGTACAATCGTAGAACGGCGGCTTGTAGAGGTCGGACGAACTTGTTTGACGACCTCCGCAATTTCGTCTGGCGTCGTACCGCAACATCCACCGACGGCGGCGGCGCCAAGATCGACGTACCGCATGGCGTAGGTAGAAAGGTATTCCGGCGAGCTGTAGTAGAGTAGGCGGCCTTCGAAGGGTTGCGGGGCGCCGGCGTTGGGCTGAACGATCAGGGGCAGTTCAAGCGTCTTGACGATTTCCTGCACCGCGCCGAGCATCGACGCTGGTCCAAGAACGCAGTTCAAACCCCACGCGATATGCGCTAACTCGCCAGCGTCGAACGGTTTAAAGAGTTCCGAAAAATGCCTGGCGCGCGATTCAAGCGTATTGGGCTCTTGAAATAACGATTCCTGAAGTCCGTAAGATACCACAAAAGGAACGTCGACGTCCGCCTCTTTCACTGCGTCGACCATAATTTCGGCCGATTCACGCGAAGGTTGCGATTCAAAAATAACAACGTCGATCCCCGCGTTGGCTAAAAAACCAACTTGCTCGGCATAGGCGCCGACGATTTCGTCCCGTGTACGCTTTTCCAGGACTGACTTCGACGGGTACCCAACGGAGCCGGCCACGTATATCTGCCGTTCTGGATCGAGATTAGCAACTTCTTTCACGATTTCTGCGCCCGCGCGGTTGATCGCTTCTACCTGGGATTCGAGCCCATAAAGTTCTAGCGAAAGTCGGTTCGCACCGTAGGTGTTGGTCGTGAGAACGTCGACCCCCGCGTTGCGATAAGATTCGGCAATTTGGAGGATCATCGTGCGATTGCGCAGGTTTAGTTCGTCGTAGCACTGGTTTGTGAAGACATTACGACGATATAGTTCAGTTCCGGTAGCTCCATCGAAAACAAGCGTTGAGCTCTGAAGAGATTCTTGAAACGTTTTGGTCATATTGTTGTCAGCGCCCTTTTGGGGAATTTGAACGAGTGTGCGTTATTAGCGCGAACTGCCGTTGCATTTTTGCGGTAAGTTGCGGGACTGTCGTGCGACCGTTTTTTAATCGAGGCGCTTCCGAACTTCGGCAGGCACAGTTGCAACGACTCCTAACTTTTCTATTTTCACACGTCCGGTCATTGCAAGCTCAGCCGAACGCCGGTAAGATGAAACAGATCTCGCTGTTTGCATCGGGACGAACCAATGTTACCCACGACCAGCCAAAGACGCTCAGAATGTCGAACTGAAAGGAACGTTGAATGTGGAAGGTCTTTTACCCTCACTTTCTCATTGAAAGCGTCGTTGAGTTGACGCCGGAGCGATTGAGAACGCTAGGTATCGAGGACCTTCTCCTCGACGTAGATTGTACTCTAAAGCGATATTCTAATCAAGAACCGGAGCCTGACGTTCAAGCGTGGCTTGAGTCGCTCAAAGCCGAGAATTTTAGGCTTTGCCTGCTTTCTAATGGAAGGGGTAAGCGAATCAGTCAATTCGCTGAGCTCGTTGATATTCCTTTCATTGCGGAGGCATGCAAGCCCTTTCAGACGGGATGTCGTCGCGCATTCACTGAATATGGCTTTGATCCTGAAAAGACGGCTCTCGTCGGAGATCAGATCTTTGCCGACGTCATGGCGGGACGCCTTGCTGGCATTCGCACCTTTCGCGCGACGCCGCTGTCTCCCGAGGAAGAACGTTGGTTTACGCGCATTAAGCGTCCCTTTGAAAAGATTGTTCTTCGTTCTTTTCGCCGAAAGTTTCCCGATGGAGTCTGGAAAAAAACCTGACGCCTCGCTTACTTCCATAGTTTGTCGCTTGCGTCGGCTCAGACGCCGACGTTCCCATTCTTCTTAACCCAGGAAAATTCTCATGAAACTTAGATATGTCCGACTGTTTTTTGCATCTTTGCTTTGCGCGACGATTCTTTGTTGCGCAGGCATAGCGTTTGCCGACGACAGCGTTAAGACGTCCGGTAACCCAATCGACCCAGATTGGTACGCTGACCCCGAAGTTGCTTTCTTTGACGACCTATATTGGATCTATCCTACTCGGTCGCTGAGATACGAGGAGCAGACGTATTTTGATTGCTTTTCATCGCCCGATCTCGTCAATTGGACGAAGCACGAGAAAATTCTGACGAATGAGGAAGTCAAATGGGCGCGTCGTGCGATGTGGGCGCCTTCGGTGGTGGAGAACGACGGGAAATATTATTTCTTCTTCGGCGCGAACGACGTTCATGAGGGAGAAATCGGCGGTATCGGCGTCGCGGTTGCCGACAAGCCGGAAGGACCTTATCGCGACTATCTTGGCAAACCGTTGATCAACGAGATTGTCAACGGCGCTCAACCGATCGACCAGTTTGCTTTCAAGGACGACGACGGAACCTGGTATTTGATTTACGGCGGCTGGCGTCACTGCAATATTGTCAAGCTTAAGGACGACTTTACGGGCCTTCTTCCCTTTGAAGACGGTTCTTATTACCGCGAAATTACGCCGGAAGGCTATGTCGAAGGGCCCGTCGTTTTCAAAAAGGACGGCAAGTATTATTTCATGTGGTCTGAAGGCGGTTGGACTGTCTCGAACTATCAGGTCGCCTACGCGATTTCGGATTCCCTCTTCGGTCCCCATGAAAGAGTCGGTTCGCTTTTGGGAACAGAGCCGGGACTTGCGAAGGCCGCGGGTCATCATAGTGTTTTGCACACGCCTTCCGACAACTGGTATGTCATTTACCATCGTCGTCCGTTCAACGAGACGGATGGAAATTACCGTGTGACCTGCATTGACCGCATGGAATTTGATGAAAATGGTCTAATCAAACCGATCAAGATGACGACCGAAGGAGTCGGACCCGATCCAGCTGTTCCGAATGAATGAGAATGTAACGCTTCGTTAAGATTTGAAGCGTAACGAAAAACGCCTTTCACGAAGGGTCGTGAAAGGCGATTTTATTTGTCAAGTGAACGTCAACGAACGTTCCACGCGGTTAATGTCCATTTGTTGCGTTCGCGGTCCAGGATATAGACGGCGCTTGCTCCCGTTGAAAGCTTCCGTTCTTTCGGTCGCTCGACTCTTTCTGGCAACAGCGCGAGGGAAAATCTCGCGATTCCATTGCTTGTGGTTGCGACGACCGTTTCGGCCGGGTATTTCGCCGCGATCTCTTCGCCAAAAGCGCGCCATTCGTCTTCGAGCGACTCAACTCGGCGCTGCAAAAAGCGCCAGCCGACAGGAAGAACGCATTCGGTTTCCCAGCGCCTAAGCGCCTTCTTTCCGAGTTCGACAAGTTCCTCATCGGACGGGGTTGGAGCGAGTCCCATTTCTTGCGCTTCGCAAGCGCCGAGTCTTCGCACGACCTCCGTTTCTGGACGCCCGTCGTCGTCGCCATAATCGAGCTCTGTGAGAAATTCCGCAATCATCGGAGGCGCGCCAAGGTCGAAGCACGAGGCGATTTCCAGGCTTGTTTCAATCGTCCTACGAAGGGGCGCCGAATAGAAGCGCGTCGGATAGAGCTCCATTCCTAGAATAGTCGCTCCAAGCCGCTTGCCCTGCGCGTGGCCCTCTTCAGTGAGGGGCAAGTCGGTTCGCGATCCAATTCGAAGAATGACGTCGCCCTTATTGAACGTATTGCCATGTCGCGCGACGATCAACTTTGTCGTTTGCACGGTCGTTTCCTTTGCTTTGCAACGAATGATTAACGATAGAAGTCTAGCAATTCGCCGTTTTCACGAACGACTTGTTCTACGCGTTTTAGATCCTCAGGCGAATCGACTCCGGAAGTGGTCTTGTCGTAGCCCGCAGGATAAACGCCTTCTACCATCTGAATGCGCGAGCCGTTTTCGAGGAAGCGCAACTGTTCAAGTTGCTCAAGCTTTTCATATTCGCTTTTCTCTGAAGACGCGAAACTTTTGAGCGCGTTGTAGCGGTATGCGTAAAGCCCAACGTGACGCTTGACCGGGCTCATTGTCGACGTTTCACGGAGCTGGGCTTCTCCACGGATCGCGGGGATGATATTTTTCGAGAACCATAGCGCGCGACCTTCAGGGTTCGTTACGACGGTTGTGCCGCTAAATGGACTTTGAAGCTTGGCGTGTCGGAGCGCGTCGAGCGCGTCCCATGAAAGCCTGGTGTAGACGGACGCGACGTCGGCGTCGGCGCTGTTTTTGAGCGCGTCGATAAGCTTGATAACAAAGTCTGGCGGGCAAGTCGGGACGTCGCCCTGAAGGTTGACGATGATATTGGGCGCTGGCGATTGACGACTGGCGACTTCCCAGACGCGGTCGGAGCCGGATCGACAGGCGTCGGAGGTTGTCATGACAGGGACGCCGCGTCGATTACAGAAATCAACGATTTTGTCGCTAGGGTTGCTCTCAGAAGGCGTCTCGGTTGCGACAATAGCTCCGCATTTGTCGACCCTGTCGCAGACAAAGGACGCGATTTCCCAGACGCGTTCAAGGATAGGTTTCCCCGCGAGTTCAACTAACGGCTTGCCGCGAAAACGTTTGGAACCGTATCGCGCCGGAATTACGATTAATGTTTGCATTCTGACGTCGCGTTTGTTTGACAATACTGAATAAACAACGATAAGATACTGTAATTAAATAACTTGCAATATAAGAATCCTTGAGATTCTTATTGTTATTCAATTTACATCCATTTACCTAAAACGCCAGCGCGTATTTTGAAATAACAGTTTATTCTTCAACCAGGACAGGAATCTCAACGCCGTCCTGTTCTTTCCAATCAATCTTGACGCGGGAGAGGAACCAGTTCTTCCCATGCGTGTTGTTGCCTTGGAAGAAGAGCCAGGTCTGGCCGTCGTCGTCGACGAAAACGCCCGGATGTCCCGATTCAGATTCGTTCCATTGACCTTTCGGACCATTGGTAATAAAGGGGACGTTCCATAGTCTGATCCAGTTGACGCCATCGTCGCTGACAGCGACCCCGATGTGCTGCGGATCATTGTTATATCCGCCGGCGTAGAACATATAGAGCTTGTCGCCTCGAATGATGGTCGTTGGCGCTTCGATGCAGTTAGTTTCCCATGGGAGTTCGGGGTCAAGGATCGAACGGTCGACCGCTTGCGTCCAGTCCTCGGGTTCGAGCTCGGAGAGCTGTTCGGGAGCGGCGTCGGCGGTTGCGACAACGATCTTTTGAATTGCGCCGGCGGGATCTCTGGTCGCGGCGTAGAGGAAGAACTTGTCCTTGAAGCGGATGAGGTCTGCGTCGATCGCGCGACCGTTAGTCCAGTCGCCATGAGGACGAAAGATGGGATTCTTAGGGTGCGGTTTGAAGTTGATTCCATCCTCTGAGACAGACATGCAGATGGCGTCTTTGGGACCGTTTCCATAGGATTGATAGAATAGGAAAACCTTATCGTCGTAGACTCGCGCACATGGCGCGCAGAACCCCTTTTTCGTGACTTCCTGCTCGGGAAGAAGGTTCGTTACCAGTTGCCAGTTGACAAGGTCGTCGCTTTTGGCGATTCCGGTCGTCCATCCGTACTTACCGCCGTCTTTTTCTTGGGGCGGAATGGAGAAGTACATGTAATACGCGCCCTTGAAGCGAATAACGGTTGGATCCTTAGCGAAATCATCGGGCGCCCAACGCATTTTCGGATTTTTTAGCGCAGGTGCGTCGGCGGGTACGATCGACGTGGCTGCGTCTGGCGCAGCGAGGAGCGCCGGGACGTCGACCTCTTGCGCTCCGAGCGTCCCAATCAAGAATGAGTAGGCGAGTACGCATAGAAGGGCGCGCCTTCCAGAACCAGCCCAAGCGGCGTGATATTTTTGCAAGATCATAGTAATTCCTCCAAAGATGAAAAACGTCTGGGCATTCGCGTTACACGCGCTATAAGTCAGAAGTGAAAGCTGACTATCGGTTACGCCAGGTATAACAATCCTATGAAGATTTCCAATTCTGTCTGACTCTCGAACGCGCACGTTTGTCGGCTCGATTAGAAAAGAGAAATCAGGGAAAAAAAAGTTGACGCCAAAAATTCCCAGTCTATAATACGCGGCGGGCGGCGCTGTTGACCGTCCAGCGGCCGAGTGGCGGAATGGCAGACGCTGGGGATTTAAAATCCCCTGTCCTTACGGGCGTGCGGGTTCGAGTCCCGCCTTGGCTACTCTTTCTTTGAGCGAACCCGGTTTCAAGATTAACGGTATCCTAACGGCGAATCGCGCCTTACTTGTTCGCACGCTGCCTTGCTGACGAGCGCCTGTCGCCTGATTGCTTCAACTTGCCTACGCATACTCTGCGCGCGTTAAAGACTTCGCAGCGGACGCCTGTCGCGTCCTCTGCGGTTCTTTTTTATTGACCAGCCTTCGGCGTGAGTTTCTGAAGTTTCAAATTGCGAAATTCAACGGGATATCCGTGACACTGGAGTAACAAGGGACTTGATTCGACGAGCCCAAAATTCTTCTGATTCCTGAATTTGCTCTTTGCTTTGGCGGCGCTCCATTCATCGGAGCCGATTTCAAAGGCGAGAACGCATTCGTCGTCGAGCCAGTGTTCGACATGAAGTCCAGCAACGACGATCTTACCCCCGCGGAATTTCCCTGAAGGCGCCGCTTCAGTTGGCGCGGGATATTCGGAAGCGCGCGTAGATTCCTTTGCGGCCAGGACGTCAAAGAGGGACGCGATCTTGCGATTGTCAATTTTACCGTCTTCAACGTGAGCGTCGTCTTGAACCTGATACTCGAGTCCGACCCAGCCCTTGCCGTTAGGTTGCTCAATCTTATATTTTACGCCCGAGTTACACTCCAGACCAAAACGCCATTCGAAGCTGAAGACATAGTTGTCGAAGACGTCTTTTGTGATAATATCGCCCCCATTGTCTGGATCCACCAAACAGAGCGCCTCGTTCTTTACGATCCATCCTTCCGGCTCGCCGCCGGTTTCGTTTGTCCAGCCGTCAAGATTTTGGCCGTTAAAGAGGTCGATCGTTTCAGAGACGTCGTAGAGATTTTCCAAAACAAAGTCCACGCCTGTATCGACGGCGCTCTGACTTTCTTCATTCGCGGTAGTCGCCGGTTCGGTTTGAATCGCAACGGCGGATGTAGTCGGATCTTCAATGATAACGACGTTTGAATCTCGTTTGCAGGAGACTGATGAAACTGTCGCCAGCGCGGCGACGATAAGGAACGCTTGACTTATTTTGTTTTTTACTGCCATAATATTTAACGGCTTGCCTGTGATAAAAGTTGGAACTAAAGAAAAGGCGGAACGCCAAAACGCTCCGCCTTGTTCCTCAGTCGTTGACGTTAACGCAAGTCGTTGCGGAAAAGAGATCAGCTACGACTTTTGTTTTCACTTCCGTAACTTTCTGCGCTTAGATTCTGCGGCGCATTCGCAACGGTTTCTGACTCAGTTCAAGAGACGTTCGCTGCAAAGCCATTCGAAGGCCTCTGAAACACGGATGATCTGCTCGCGATTAACCTTGAAAAGCCTTGCTTTTCCGTCGGCCTGGGGCTCGAAGGTCGAGTAGCCTTCTTCGTCAATAACGATGGTACCGGGCTCGGAAAAATCAAAATATCCTCGATCTGGACGCGCGGCGAAAAGAATCGTCGTCAGATCCCACGTACACTGTTGGGCGTCAGGATCAAGTCCGCGATAGAATTTATAGGCTTCTTTGACAGGATGATACTTGACGTAGTCATAATCGTTGAGCATCGTGACGCCAGATATCGTGATTTCTCGACCTACTTCAAAGCCGGAACAGTAGATATCAGTAGGCCATTCGGCGAAAAGTTTTCGCGCAGACGGGACGTCGCAGATTACGTTGAATTCCTGGTGCTTTTCGACAAAATTGCCGGCCATCGGAACAAGATACTTTACTTTCTTGGCAGCGAGTTCGCGACCGGTAAGGGGAGAATATTCGTCGGCAGGGGAGTCCAAGAGTCGCGCGAGATTCGTGGAAAAACCAACCTGAGTGATGACGACTGAACCATCCTCCTGCGAGGCGAGCGTTTTGCGTAGAAGAGCAGTCGCCTCGTAGTATTCCGTCTCGTCTGCATCATAATTGAAGAATGGAAACGCCGGGTTGCCCTCTTCATCCTTCAATTCAAGAGACTGACGAAGGAATTTACCATCATCCGCAGTGACGCCGCTTTCCTTGACCGCGCCGATAGGAACGTTTGGATTCTGATAGAACAAATTGATCATCTGGCAGTAGGGCGCAGCGTATTTGTTATCCTTCGTAAGCGTGATAGCCAACAACTCGACTTCGCCGCGTTTTTCCAAATTATTGAGCATGGTCAACGCGAAGACGTCGTCTATGTCGTTGCCCATGTCGGTGTCATAGATAATCTTAACAGGTTCTTTTGCAGACGCGTTCAGGGACGATAGGGCAGCAACGCCGAGTACGGCGAAACTCAGCGCAAGCTTGAGTAAAACAAAAGATCTTTGCACGGGACGACCTTCCTTCTTTCTTAATGGCGGTTGTCGCTCCGGCGCCTTTGACGACGCGAATCGACGATTCAAAATAGCGGACGTCGGGAAGCGCCAACGGCGCTACGACCACTGCGGTTAGTATAGCGGATAACTGGCCAAAAATCTATCCTTCGCGATAGTTTTCATTTTTTACAAGCAAATTTCGAAAGAAATCGAAGGGCGTGGGACGTCTGGTAGAAAAAAAGAACGTCGACCTTGTCGTGTCGACGTTCTTTAGCGCCCTGGATTTTGCGCAAATTGGAACAGATCAACTCATTCGTCCTTGGAATCAGAGTTTCCTGAGCCCTTCCGAGCGCCTCCATTTGTCTTAGGAGAGCGACGGGAATCGTTTTTATTCCATTGTTTTGAGTCGCGTTTACCCTTGGAAGCATCGGAGAACTTTCCGCCACGAGTCTTGCCTTTACCGCCAAATTTGGAATATTTTTTGCTCCGGAAGCCGCCGTCAGAACGCTGGAATTCCCCATCTTCGCTTCTGTCGCGGCGACGGAACTTTCCTTTGTTGTCGGCGGAGCCGGCGTCTCCTTCCAAATCGAACCCGCGGTTCCTGTCGCCGAAGGGTTTGTTGGACCTCGCAGATTTGAAAGAGCGCTCGCCGCCGCGACCGTACGCTTTAGCCGAGGAACGATATCCGCCAGTTCCACCGCCCGTGCGCCCGCGACGTTTTCCTTTATCGGAAGGACGTCGTTCATTCTGTTCGAGGCTTCTATATTCTTCTCGACGTTTTCTCTTGGCTTCGTTTTCCCTTTCTGTTCGGCGCTTGAGGTATTTGATTCTCGAAGAACGTCCCATCGTATATGGTTTGGGAAGATAGGGCGGAATAAGGCAGTCAGGACCATTTCCGATAAGATCTTCACGTCCGGCTTCTTTAAGCGCGCTCTTAACGTCGCGGTAGAAGGCGGGGTTATAGTAGAGAAGGAGCGCGCGTTGCAAACGACGTTCACGCAATCTTTTAGGAACGTAAACCTGCTCCTCAGTCACGGGGTCGATACCGGTGTAATAGGTGCAAGTTGCAAGCTGAAAGGGCGCGGGGATAAAATCCTGAACTTGTTCGGGACGTAAATCATGTTTTTTGAGATAGACGGCGACGTCGACCATCGATTTGATCGTTGATCCAGGGAAGCCGGAGATCAAGTAGGGAACAGTGTACTGCTCCTTGCCAGCCTTCCGTGATTCCTCTTCAAAGAGGTTGCAGAATTCCTCGTGATTTTCAATCGGAGGCTTATTCATCAGTCTAAGGACGTTATTGTCAACGTGCTCGGGCGCCGTCTTAAGATGGCCGCCGGTGTGGTGAGCGGCAAGCTCAGCGACGAAAGAGGGGCAGAGGACGGCAAGATCTGTCCGAACACCAGAAGCTATAAAAGCCTGTGTAACCCCCTCGACCGTGCGAACCTTTCTGAGGAGTTCGACATATGGCGTTTGATCGACGTCGAGATTCGGGCAAATTTCAGGACAAAGGCAAGAGATTTTTCTGCACTGCTTACAGATTTCAAAGTTCTTTCCGCCGAGTCGATACATATTAGCGGTCGGAGCGTTGAGGTCGCTGATCACGCGGTTACCGTCAGGAGATTCCACGAGATTTTTGATCTCGCTGACAATCGCGTTTTCGCTACGGTTCTGAATAAACTTGCCTTGATGAGCGGTAATAGCGCAGAACGTGCAGCCGCCAAAGCATCCGCGATGCGTTTGAACAGTAGAGCTGACGATCTCGACCGCTGGGATTGGCTCTGTATACGAGGGATGCGCTTTTCGCGTAAAGGGAAGCGCGTAGACTGCGTCCATTTCTTCTTCAGAAAGTGGATAGGCCGGTGGGTTGACAACGATCGCTTCTTCAGCGCATTCTTGCAGTAAAGTCTTAGCGCTGTATGGGTTGAGATTTTCGAACGCGATTTGTGTCATTTTGACGAAGTTGCGCTTCGAAAGTCTGACATTTTCGACTCGAATTCTCTCGATCTTTCTTTCAATCCCCTCCGTCTGGCGCAAGAGGGAGGCCCTGGTCTGGTCGTCGAGTTCGTGCGTCTTTTTATCGTTGGCGAGCGTTTTGTTGATCTCGTCGAGCTCTTCCTTCAGTCCGTTGATCTTCAGCGCTTGCGTGGGAAGGAGATCGGTTCCGGTTACCTCTTCGAAACTAGGAAGATGCGCGACCGTATCCGATTCTTCTAGCAAATCCTCTGTTCTACCAAGCGGATAGACCGTACCGCGAACATCGCGAATCGAACGGACGTCCTCGCCGGCGCTAAGGCGACGCATAACTTCCAGGAGCGGTCGTTCTCCCATACCATAGAGAAGGAGGTCGGCTTTTGCGCTGTGGAGTATCGAGCAGCGAACGCGATCGCTCCAATAATCGTAATGCGCGATACGTCTAAGGCTTGCTTCAATCCCTCCTGTAAGGATTGGGACTCCAGGAAACGCTTCGCGAGCGCGCTGGCAGTATGAAAGCGTCGCGCGGTCGGGGCGGCGTCCGATTTTGCCGCCGGCGGTGTAAGCGTCGTCGTTGCGCACCTTGCGATTGGCCGTGTAGTGGTTGAGCATCGAGTCCATATTGCCCGCGCTAACGCAAAACGCTAGTTTGGGCCGACCAAGTTTTCGGAAGTCGTCGACCGAATGCCAGTCCGGCTGACTCAGGACGGCGACAGAAAATCCGTCTGCTTCGAGCAATCGCGCGAGGAGTCCATTGGCGAAGCTGGGGGAATCGACGTAAGCGTCGCCAGTTATGAACACGACGTCAACCTGTTCCCATCCGCGTTCTTTCATTTCTTCAAGAGTCATGGGAAGCGGATCTGAATAATTATACGTGGGACGAGAAGCGCGATTGGGATCGTCGAAAAGATTAGGGGATGGATTGGGGAGGGGCATTTTTGAACCTTTGGTCGGGAACAACGTACTAGAGTCGTTTAGTAGTCAGAAGGGCGCCGCATATTGTCGCAAATTGTCGCCTTTGATCAAGCGCTGACATGAGGATTATGATCCCAAACCGAACCTCTTCGGAGAAAAACACAGCAAGGCTCCGACCACGAACCAGAAGCGCAATCTCAGGGAACGGCGCGGCAGAAAAAAAAACTCATGGAACGCGTGGCTCTTTCGTGGGAAGCCCTTTAATCAAAAAATTGGCTGTCCGGGAAGCACGACGCTTACGACCTGAGACGAAACGTTCGAAAGGAACGAAGTCCGGCAGGACGTTGTGCGACGAAGCCTCTCTTTGGTTATTACGAACAACCGATCGGGCAAATTTTAACGACCCCCCGGTAGTTAGAGCCATTGCGCGCTCCATGAGGATAGACATCATGATACTGCATGGCGTCCTGAAAACAAGCGCTGTTGTCATATTTCCATGAATAAAAGTCGGGGAGCCGAAGAAGGACAGGGACAATTATTCTCCTTCGGCTCCCCGGTAATCAGACGTCAGTTTGCGGCAGACGTCCTTTTGTATCGATCAGTAGGTTGGGGCAGCGTCGCGTTGAGCGGTTTTAGCCTGTTGGGGCGGGGTTGCGTAAACACGCGGCGCTTGACTTCTTGGCGCTGCGGCGACCTCTCGTTGACGCTGCTGAACCTGCGCGTTTACAGGAGCGCTCTGAGGCGCGGCGGCGCGGCTTGCATTAGCGTTGGCAGCGTAGGGCGCGTTGGCAGCTGCTCGAGCGGCCGTTTGCGCTCCGACTTGGGCCTGAGCGACGTTCGACGCCGCCGGGGCGTTAGGGGAACGTTGAACTTGCATCTGGCTGGCGACCCACGCGCGGTATTCTTGTTCGGTGAGCGCCTTGCCGTTAGCGCTGGCAAATGCGTTGACGCCGTCGAGGTCTCTAGCCGCTTCTTCAAGCGAAAGCGCCGCCGTTCTTTCCTCCCGCCTTTCCCGAGCGAGATTCATCTGTTTCTGAGCAAGCGCAATCTTCCTAACGTTTTCTTCCCCGGAACGTTGCGGCACGACGATGATGATCGGCCTGAGGTCGCAGGCGACTTGTATGCGTCTGACCTTCGATTTGGTCGAAGGATCGGGCATGTCGATCTCAACGGTATAGGCGTTATAGCTGAGGTTGGACCCGGTGTTGGCCAGGGTTCCTCCGTATTTTTTAATGATTTTGGCGATCTGTGGATTGAGCTCGGTACGTCCGTCTGCCATAAGCTTGCCATACTCGTCGAAACTTCCAACAGTTACAAAGCTACAGTCTCGATCATGGAATTCCCAGGCCTCGACCCCTTCGTTTCGAAGCGCTTCACAAAACGCCGCGGCGCGCATGCCGGCGTACTGGAGACGAGAGTTGAGCTCGTCGAAATTATCGGAAGTTTTTTTCATGCTCGTGTCGCCTGAAAAGGTTGCGATACGAACGGTGTACATCTTTTTGTTGTTGAGCAGACTGTATTTGCTATCGGAATTGAGCTTCGCAATAAATGGATCAACGATCCCTTTATGGTTAAAATATTCGATGGGAAGCATGGGGTTGGGCACGGGCGTGGCGCCTCCGAGAGGGCCGTAACCCGCGTATCGTGAGTCTCCCTTTGCGCTTTCCTTGAATCGTGCGGCCAGCTGCTGGCTCTGTGCGTCGTTTTGAAGAGACTTAGGATTGCTCTTACGGATCCTATCAAGAGTTTTTTGAAGCGCTGGGTCTTCCCCTGTCGGGAACCCACCGACAAGAACGGCGTACTCAACCGCGCGGGGCGTCTGATATTGGAATTTTTTTGTCCTGCCAAGCTTTTTCGAGAGCGCGTCCATTTCCATCTGATCAGGGTCGTATTCAAAGACGAAGGCCTTCATCTTATAGGAGGCGCGAAACTCGTAAACGAGACGCTTCGCCTGAAGCGCAGCGGCGTCTCCCGAGAACTTCTTGGCCATCACGAACCAATTGCCGTCCGACTCGCTAAGAATATAATCCTTCTTGGGATCTGCTTCGATTTTTTCAGTCTTTCCCTGAAAAAACGAGGGCGTCGCGGCAAGCGAACGACCGGAGATTCCCATGAGAATCACAACGATCAGAAGGTACTTCAAACTGAAACGCCATTTATTCATTGATCCACCCTAACAACAGGTTTGTCTGTCGCCAGACGAAATAGTCTAACAAAGGTCAAAGCGGTCGTTGCGCGCCTGTCGTCTTCGCGACGACTTGCATGTCTTGCGGTTGTTCTATAGAATCGCGACAGCGCTGCTCTTAGCTTTCGTCGACACGAACGGCCGCGTCGTCTATCCCGCTTGGTTATGCGATAAGCCTCTTCATTT
This sequence comes from Thermoguttaceae bacterium, assembly GCA_050949645.1. Classification (GTDB taxonomy): domain Bacteria; phylum Planctomycetota; class Planctomycetia; order Pirellulales; family Thermoguttaceae; genus RUG369. The sequence goes on along the minus strand of JBMNGC010000001.1, from coordinate 1,293,281 downwards.
TGTATCGGACGAGAGGGGCTTGCGCTTTAATTGAGATTTAACGATAGATTGGATTTTTATTGCCACGACTGGAAATTCCGATGTCCGGACCTCTTTTTCCCGCGTTGAAGATCGGAAACTTAGTCTTTGACGCGCCATTGCTTCAAGCGCCCCTTTCAGGCTACTCAGATGCGCCGATGCGACGCCTTGCTCGGCGATTCGGCGCATCTTTCGCTCTTTGCGAGGTCTTGCTTGATCAATTTGTTCTCGACGTTTCAAAAAGAAGATCGAAATCGCGGCTCTACCTTGACGTCCAGGATTCAGATCGTCCGGCGGGCGCTCAGCTCATGGGCTCTTCTTCCGACGAATTTGTTTCCGCTGCGTTCAAATTGCTTGAATGCGGGTTTGAACTCATTGATCTGAACTTTGCGTGTCCTGTTAAAAAAGTTGTCGGCAAGAGCCGTGGAGGGTACCTCGTCTCCGATCCGAAAAAGGCGCTTGAAATTGCCAGTCGTGTTCGCGACGCGCTGCCCGACGAGGTCCCTGTGACGGTAAAATTACGACGCGGCTTTGATGACTCCGAAGAAAGTCGCCAATCATTTTGGGAAATCCTCGACGGCTTGATCGATGCAGGAATCGACGGCGTCGCCGTTCACGGACGAACGGTAGTTCAGCGTTATCAGGGCGTCGCTGATTGGAATTTTCTTCGCGAAGTTAAAGAATTCGTCGCGGTGAAAAGAGCTCGACCGAACGTTCCAGTGATTGGTTGCGGCAATCTGTTTTCTGCCGAAACCGTCGTTAAGCGAATGCGTGAATCGGGCGTCGACGGCGTTGCGCTCGCGCGCGGCGTTATTGGCAATCCGTGGCTTTTCCAGCAGACGCGCGCCGCGATGGAAGGTCGTCCGATTCCGCCCCCTCCGACGCTTGCCGAACAAAAGCAAGTGATCGCCGAGCATTTTCGCGACGTGATCGAGCTTTACGGCGACCGTCGCGCGACGACTGTCATGCGGAAATTTGGCGTAGCGTACTCGAAACTTCATCCTGATTCAGAAAAAGTCCGGATGGAGTTTGTCGCCTGTAAGACGCCGCAACGATGGTTTGAAATCCTTGACGAATTCTATTGAACAGATTGAAAACAGAACTTTAGAAATGGGCGAACATTATGATAAACAGCACAAAGAAATTGCTCAGTTGCGTCGCCTTTGCGGCGCTGACTTGCGTTGCTTTCCCTTGTTTCGGCTCTAATCTTCCGGAAGAAGACGTCTTTCCGCTCACGGCGAAGTCGAGTCCAGCTGCTCCAGACGCAACAAATAACTTCAGAATCAACGCTCTTGACTTCGGCGTCGTTGCCGACGACGAAAGCGTCGACAATACGGCGGCGCTCAATCGCGCTCTTGAAGCCGCCGGTCAAGCTGGTGGGGCGGTCGTCGAACTTCCGAGCGGCCGCTTTCGGTTCGACGGAACTCTGACCCTGCCGGCGGGCGTAACTCTCCAGGGCACGTATCGCGTTCCTCCTTCAGTTGTGAACAAGGACGAGAAACCAACAGGCACAACGCTTTTGACGTATGCCAATCGCGGAAACCCAGAAGGGGAGCCGTTCATTAATTTGAAAGGGTCGAACAGCGCCGTCTCCGGTCTCGTTATCACCTACCCGGAATGGAAACCGAGCGACGTTCCGCCGGTTCCGTACCCGCCCTGCATTGCGTCGAGGGAGACCTGCAACGTTGTCGTTGAAAACTGCTGTCTTCTCAATCCGTACGAAGGCATTAATTTCGTTCTTGCTCATCGGCACTTGGTTCGCAACGTAACGGGCTATCCGATCTGGCGCGGGCTTTTCGTCGACGAATGCTATGATATCGGACATATTGAGAATATTCACTTTTGGCCTTTTGGCGTGACGTACAAAGCTGACGATCCTTTCTGCGAGTGGATTAATGTCAACGGAACAGCGTTCGAATTTGCGCGCACCGACTGGCATTACGTGTCCAATACGTTTTGCTTTGGCTATGGACGCGGTTATTATTTCAGCGACCACGGTCACGGTGGAACGAATGGAAATTTTCTTGGAATTGGCGCGGATTCATGTCGCCGAGCCGTGCTTGTCGAGCAGTCCCAGAAACAGGGCTTGCTGATAACGAACGGCGAATTTGTCGGTCGTTGGACGAGCGAGGACTCCGTTTGTCTTGAGACCGGCGATGAGAACGACGGCGCCGTTATGCTGACGAACTGCTCTTTTTGGGGACCGATCAAGACTTGCGTCGAATCGAGGTGTCGAACCGGTCGACTGACGCTCAATGCATGCGAGTTTGTCGACTGGGACGTGGCTCAGTCGACGCGCACAAGAGAGAGCGCACCGGCGATTGCGATTCTCGCAGGACGCGCGACAATTCAAGGTTGTTCTTTTGAACAAGGCGGCGTTCATTTGTTGATCGGAGAAGACGCGATCCACACAACGGCGGTTGGCAACCAGGCACCCGGCGGTTTCAGGATCGAGGGCGATAAATCTCCGCTCAAATTGCAGACTGCGGCAAACGAGCCGAATCCCTTTGAAGTTTGCCCAGACGGGAAGGAAAATTATAGCGTTCGAATCGGCGACGGGGGCGATTCACGGTTTGTGAGATACTGGCACGGTCCGGAAAAGGCTCCGAAAACGACGTTTCGATGGTCAAGCGACGAATCGCGCGTGCTTCTTCCGCTGCCGCAGGAGTTGCGCCCTGTCGAAATAGAAATGGAGCTCGATGTTCCGCCCGAAGCGCTTGGGTTGGAATCAGGCGAGAAGTCTTCCCAAGAAAAAGACGACGTGGGTTCCGAAAAGGTTGGAATCTTTGACGGGGATCGAAAGCTTGCGTCTCTTCACCCTGGTCTCAATAACGTCTCCTTTGTCCTCGAGCCGACGCTTGACGACGTCAATCAGGACTTTGAGCTTACGCTCTTTGTGCGCTGCGTTGGATGGAGACCGTGCGACGTTCGCGACGATTCCCGAGACGAACGGCTTCTCGGCGTCCAGTTGAATCAGGTTCGCGTTAAGACGGTAGGAACGCAGGTTGAAAAGACATTTGACGCTAACTTCGGCGTCTGGGCGCAATAAGCGCTAAGCGTCCGGCGTCAAAGCGCTGGCGGCGCGACGAAACTCTGTCTCGTCGCGCCTTCTTTTTTGCTCGTTTAGTGGATCTTTTTAAGGTAAATCGCCCCGACGATTCCCAGCGCGACGTCGCCGACCCAAATAAAGTACGGATGGAAATCGCCTCGTTTGGTGCCGTCGTAAAAGATCCCCCAGAGCAGGTAATAAAGCAAAAGGAGTAGAACAGGAATCACGATTAGGGTTGGGAGGTAAAATTTCGTCTTGGAAGTCTCGATTGCAATTTTGGGGTAATGGATTGTCAGCGGTATCATGGCCCATGCGAAAAAGAAGCAGGTGAAGCCGCTCGCCCAGTTTCTCGGAGACACCAGTCGATATAGGTTGTGCTGACGCTCGAAATACCTTTCGTGTCCTCGTCTTGCTTGCCATTCCTTGGTCGAAGCTTCGTCTACGTTGCCGCATAGCAGTGCGAAGCTCGATTTAGCCGCCATCTGTCGGTGATAAGCGTCGCGTTCCTTTTCGAGTTTGGCGAGCGCTCTTGGCGCTTCCGACGCCTGTGGATCGACGCGCGCCTTCTTTTTGTAGATTTCGTTGAGCGGCACTTCCAAATGAAAATCTTGCGGCAGGACGACTTCGCTATTCGATTCCGTGACTTCCGTATTGTAAAAGTCAACGACGATCAGGGGATTGTCGACTCTGTATTGTACTCCAAGTTTCGCGCGTTCAGCCAAGGCGCTGATATCCTTCTTCTTGAATTGGAAATACGGGTTAATCAGCGTGCCGTCTTCCAAGACGTCGGAAACCTCAATCGTGAAGATAGAATTTGGGGCAATGTAAATTTTTTCTTTCCTAAGTTGCGAGACGATGATTTTCTCAAAGGAATTTAAAATCGTTTGATTTCTTTTGTCACGCGCGGTCGACGTTGAGACGTCATTAAACTTTACGCTTAAGAGACTGACGCCTAACAAAGCGATATAGACTGGCAGAAGCGCTTTCCAAAGCGGGACGCCTATGACCTTAAGCGCGATGATTTCGCCGCGCTGCACCATCGGGAGGAACGCGATTCCCATTGCAAAGAGCGTCGCAAAGGGCGCAGCGTAAGAAAGACTTTGGGGCAGTAGCGAAGGGAGTATCAGGAACGTTATGTTAAGAGGCAAACCACCCAAAACAGATTGGACGATTAGTCCAAAGATCATGACGAAGACGAAAATCAACAACATGATAGCAAGCCATTTGATCGCTTGCCAAAACACATATCGCGAATAGATTTTCATCCCAAAACTCCCGAACTTTTTTACCAGTTTTTCTGTCAAGTAAAATAGCGTTTTATTCCGCTTTAGACAAGGTCGCTTGTTTTGAAGCTGGTGCGTGAGAAATAAAAAACCTGCCGCAGTCGGCAAACGACCACGACAGGTTTAACTGCGACGTTTAAGCTAAACGTCATCTGGAAACTGCGACCGTGCCGGGGTTCGGTACGCCAGACTGCGTTTGAACCGCGGTCCGAGGAAAGAGACCTGAACGCTCAAGCTTCAACGCTTCGCGGACCGCCGTTGAAAGGAACAAGTCGGAATCGATTTCGGAGAAATTCCTTTTCGCGGCGGCGGGAATATAGCCAAAGGTAGGTTCGGAATCCGTACTTTCCATTTGACTGAGGCCGGTCGACGGTGTTCTTTCTCCGAGCGCCTCTACGGACAGCGCGTGCGTTATATCGACGTTTGGCGTGACGCCAACGCCTGCGTAAGCGCGTCCCTTAGGCGAATAGAACTTTTCTGTTGTCAATCGAAGACCGGCGATAGGTTTCTTGCCCGCAACCTCGCAACTAAGCTGGACGATCGCCTGGACGGTGCCCTTGCCATAGCTCTGAGTTCCAACAACAACCGCTCGACCGTTCTCTTGCATAGCGCCCGCAAAGATCTCGGCCGCGCTCGCGCTGTTGGAGTCTACCAACAAGATTAGCGGCAGGGAACAGATCTGGCTGGGGCTCGCCTGGAACGAATGGAAGCCATTGCGTCCATAAGTTTGCACGATCGTTCCTGAGTCTAAAAAGACGTCGGAGACGTTGATCGCTTCCTGCAAAAGTCCGCCCGGATTCTGTCGAAGATCAATCACCAGACATTTGGCCTGACGTCTCGAAAGTTGAGCGATCGCGCTGGCGAGCTCGCGCGCGGTTGTCTTTTGGAAACAGGAAATTCTGACGTAACCTATGTTCCCAGGCGTGTCAAGCATATGGACGTCCTCAACGCTGGGCACGTCAATCGGACGTCGAGTCACAACAATTTTGCGGAGCCTCGCGGATTCTGAACGTAGCGTCAACGTCGCTTTCTCGCCTTCATATCCTTGAAGCAATTCGCCGATCTCTGAGCTGGTCAGATTTTCTGTCATGACGCCGTCGACCGCGACGATCTCGTCCCCGACAACCACCCCTGACTCTTCCGCTGGACTTCTGGGAATGACGCGAACGACTCTGGTTGGATCGTCCGACTTCAGTTCGACCCCTATTCCAACGAAACGACCGTCAATTAGCGAAAAGACGTCCTCCACCTGCATCGGAGTGAGGGGAGAAGAGTAGGCGTCCAAGGAACAGATCGCGGAGCATAAAAACTCGGAAAGCGTCGCCGTTTCAGGAACGTTGGCATATTTCCTAAGTTGTCTAGCCATCCACAACGCAACACGGCGAACTTCGTCTCTCGTGAGAAACTGAATGTTCTCCGTCTTGTCGCGGAGAGAGGCAAAGACTCTCTGGGCTTCTTGCTGATCTTCAAGTGAAAGTTTATTTTGAATGAAGAACGATTCTTCCGACAACGCCTCGGCGATCCCGGCGACTCCAAAGGCGAAGAGTTCCGAGTATTCGGGGCGGTCGACATGGTACCGTTCAACGTCTTGAAACACTTCGTCAAAGACCGTGAGGACGTCGTTGACCGACGCATTGGCAGTCAACGTCGTGAAAGCGCCGTCCTGATATCGAACTTCAATTTCCTGACGTCTCCGCGCTTCGGCGAATCTGGAAAGAAGCGTCGAGTTGTCAGGATAATTTCGCAGTCCTTTCTCAAAGCTTTTTTTAGCGTCGCGCCACTGTCGCCGAGCCATGAGCGCGTCGCCTTCGTCAAGAAGCTGCGCGATCTTGTCGGCGTCCTCGTCAATCTGAAACGACTGAAGAGGAACAGCGCGTTCAGCGCGCACGTTACGCATCTGAGCCGGGTCGAGCGCGCGCAAAGAGGGAAGGTCCCACCGCGCGCTCGGCCGTGTATCCGACTGACTCGGTACAGGGCGAGTTGACGTCGGCGTCCAAAGCTGTTCCCGGCTCTCCAGTTCATTGCCGTAAGCCAGTCCGCATCCAAAGAGCGCAGCAATGACGCCAATCGTAAATTGGAGGATTTTTAACATGATTTCACCAGACGACTTTCGCCGTCGGCTTGTCGATTCTCGGGGCGAGCTTCCTGCTCAACGCCTGTGCGTTTTCCTGAAAATCGAAATGGAACTCCTTTTCAGTCGCCCTCCTAGCGAAACTGTCGGTGGAGAAAATTCCCGCGTGTTTTGGAACGTCGACCGCAAAGCGAACGACGTTTGATGAAACAGGCGACCAACCTTACTACGCGTTAGCGCGGATCAAGTTAGTCTTCATTTTCAAAACCGCTTCCATGTAATTTCTCGGCGGCAAGCGGGCGCAGTCGTGCGTCTAAGCGATGAGCAACCAAGTCATCGGGCAAATTCGCAGGACTTGCAGCGCCGAGGCGCGCCGCCAATACTTAATACGCTTGTCGATCACTCGACAACTTGCTCTGAACTTCGTGATTTGTCATTTTTCTTTAAATGACCAACGATGAACCGCCCGTCGTCTGAACCTTGGACCTGTCGTTGTTACCACGAACGATCAGGCTCAAATATTGGGCTGGTAACGATGAGCTCAGAAGCAACGCGTTCCTTGGAATCGACGCTATCATTTTGCAGTCTCCAGACAAATGGGGGTTTTCTAAGCGCTCTTTAAGAATCAAGGAACGAATGGATTCGTTACAAAGTTTATGAAGAAAGAAAGGAAATGCGCAGAATTACCGGACCTTCCTTTCAAACGGGGAACGCGGTCTGTTTGCGTCGTTCGTATCATGTCAAATTGTTCGTTTATACCCGATATTATGAGCTTCTAGCAAAGAGGTTTATTTATGGTAATCGTCTCCTTGGCCTCGAAAAACCCGATTCGATAAAGCGCCTGATCGAAGGAATCGACTCGGACGCTCGATAGGGGTTGAGAGGCTCAGGGGACGCGCGTTCGCGGGCGCGCCGGCGAGCAATAATCCACCATGGCAACCGATCGTCAATCACGGTCGACGTCAACATGAGTCCTTTCATTGTGCGTGGAGGGGATTTTGTGTTGACGTCTACATAACTATTACTGCTTCCTTACCTTGAACAGCGGTTCATTTATCGCGATTTCATCTTAAATTCGCATGTTGTCTGTTAAGATATAACGCGTTTGTCGGTTGTTTGGGAAATTTATACTACTGTTGTTCTGAGAATCTCTAATAAGCCTTCTTTTTCTGAAGTAGAAATTTTGATCTTTCCGATAACACTACTGCTCCGAAAGGGAGCGGAAGTTCTGTACGAGGTCTAAGACCGAGACGGTTCCGCAAACTTTTACATTGGATTTCTTTAGCAGGTTCCACCGGGTTCCGACTCGGGATATTTAAAGTTCCTGAAAAAGAATGACGATGACGGTAAGGCAAATTTTAGGAAAGCGTTTGTTGCTTTCTGACGTCCGCCTCGGACGCCGAAACATTAGTTTTTGACGATTTTGTCAGTCAAGATTGTCGAAAGATCCAGTCAAGCAATTCTTGTCAGGGTTAGTCGCGTTGTTTTGAAAGCCTTGCAGATTGTCGAGCGTTGAGCCTCGCATGCCGGGAGTTTCCGATAGCATAACAATGGAATTGACGCGAAGATGCGACTGATTGATTGTTTGATTTCCAGGTTTAAAAGGAGTTTACCTACAATGAAATTTCGTCTGACTGCATGTCTGTTCGCTCTCGTGGCGGTCTTTGCCTCAGGAAACGCTTTCGCGCAGGACTGCGCCCCTTGCGCGGCCGCTTCTGAGACGTCCTACGTGAGTTGCGCCCCGTGTGCTTCCTGCACTGGTTCCTCGTGCGAGCTCTTCAGCGGACTTCGTTCGTTGCTCGCATGCCGACCCTGCGTCTCTTACGTGACGATCACGCCTAGTTGCGCCCCTGCGCCCGCTCCGGAAGTCGTCATGCCTCCGAACTGCGGCCCGATCGTCAAGAAGAGCATTCCGGCCGGCGCTCTCGATGCTCCTAACTGCGGAAGCTGCGGATTGCCGGGCTGCAATCTCTGCGGCGTCTGCGAAGTGACCGCCCCGACTGCCTGCGGCCCCATGTTCCCGTACCTGGCGCCCTGCCTCTACAACGCGGTTCATCGTCCGCTTAACGGAGCGTTGAAGCTCGTCAACGGCGCATTCTGCGCTCTCGCCGACGTCACGACGCCGGCCGACGATTGTGGATTCTTCCGTCCACATTACTTCGACGTCCCCTTCGGCTCTCTCGCGCCTTGCGACCCTGTTGAAGTCGCTCCCGCGCCTTGCGGACCCGCAGTTGTCGGCTGCAACTGAGTCTAGCGCATCCAGAGTCGGTCTACCGATCGACAAAGAGTAAGTTTTATGAAGGCGAACGATCTCTGGATCGTTCGCCTTTTTTAATGTTGCGATGAGGTGAAAGTGGAATGAGCTATCTTTGAGTTGAATTTATTTTTGGCCAATGTACAATGATCGCGCAAAGCGTCGGACGAACGGTCGCAAAGGAATTCCTTTGAGGAAAGTCCGGACTCCGCAGGATACAACGACGGATAACGTCCGCCGGTCGTAAGATCAGGGATAGCGCAACAGAAAGTAAACCGCCTTCGATTCTTCGGAGGTAAGGGTGAAATGGCGAGGTAAGAGCTCACCGCGTTTCAGGTAACTGGAACGGCATGGCAAGCCCCGTTGGGAGCAAGGTTAAAACGCGTCGCGTTTCTTCGGAACGCAAGGCGATCCGTCTTGAAGGCGCAGGTGAACCGCTAGAACGACCAGGTAACTGGTCGTCGAGATAAATGACCGTTGCTTGTTCGCGAGTACAGAATCCGGCTTACGCGCCGACGCTTTGTTTTTTCTTTTTGCGGCGACTTTTCGTGTCCTTTGCGTCTTGGCGTTGAATTATCTATTTAAAACGAGTATAGGGGTGACGTCGGCGGTTTTGTCATTCGCATGTCTTGCGCAATTTTCAACCGCGTATTGTTGGTAAGATTGTGAGGGTTACGCGAGTGGGTAATTTAGACTTTTCTACTGGTGATGCAATTGAAGCTGTGGTAATTTCGTCTTATAATGTACCTTGGAGGTTAGATAGAGTTTAGCAGTTTCATCGCGGGACGGTGCGATAAGCTCCGCGTTCCGTCGAGTTTCGACTTAAGATGACGATCAGGACAGCGCCATGAAAACCGGTTCCTTGAAGAACGAAAAGATAGCGGAGAACGCCCCGCTTATGTCGAGACGTTCTAAGCTTCTGTCGTGGTCGTCGCTCCTTTTCAGCTTAGCGACGCTCGTTTTTATTCTGTCGAGCGTTTTAGCGTCCGCGCTTTTTGCGCAAAGGACTCAGCCGCCCGTCAATGTTGATCCCGCATACAACGGCACGACTCTGTTCGTGCCCTCGCGCGACGTCAATTCTTCGACGTCTTTTTCTTCAGTCGACGCGGCGCGCCGCAACCGTCCGCCCGAGCCAGCCAAGACAAGAGAGGACCTCTTCTATCCAGACGGCTTTTTAACGCTTTCATCGCCGACTCCCGAGCCGAATGTCGATTCGTCGCTTGGAAAAACTGATCGTCAAAGCAATGACGCTCAGCTCCGTCCCCTTGATCCGAGTGTTGAAACCACGCCCCTAACGGTAAATCCTACGCAGCAGGCCGAACGCAAAGATTCAGAAAAAGGAAGGGACCACTTCACGTTTTTTGCCGTCTCGATCGCGCTTGCCGCGCTTGGAATTTTCATTTATCACGAGTTCCGGTATCGGGAAACGTTACGTTCTGATCTTGTTCGTAACGCGCGTCTGTGCTCGCCGAACGCAACCTCCTCCGACTTCGATTCTGTGCTTGCCGCCGACGTTAACATGACCGACCCTCGCGCGCCTTCCTATGTGAATCCGCACTATGACGCCGACGTTTTAATGTTTGACGATCCTGATCATCATGGCAAAACCCTTACCGACCCTGATTTTGATGATTTCCGTTTTGAAGTCTCCGATTCTCAGGTCGCGCATTCTGGCCCAGGGCTAAACGAAGAAAACTTTGATTTTACCCCCGTCGGTGATTCGTCAGTCGTGATCAGCGACGAGCCGGTTGAAGATTTTGTCGTGGGGGGCGGCGATCTCGCGACGCTTAACGACTCGCAGAATTCTCCGCCTACCGTTCAACATTGATTTTCACAAATTCTCGTGCGACGCTTTTATTTCCTGTGATGCACGCACGTGAGCGTCCAGCGCTTTCCGACGCTGTTAATATTGCGTTGTCCCTCTCTTTACCGTATAATCCTGCGACAGTTTGTAACGCCGTCGGGGCGATATGCGCCAGCCCTGACGTTTTGTGGTTGTCGTAAGATGTGGGATTTATGCAAAATTTTGAAAGCGAGACGCGACGATTGTCCATTTATCGTCAATTTTCAGCAACTGGAGAGCTTTCAGAGCCGACTCAACGATCATTCGGCAAAGAGTCCGTTATCTATCACTTAGAGCAGGAAGTTTTTGCCGCAGGGAAACGATGAAGATCAGAAGCAAGACGTTGATCCACGCCGCCGCCTCGCTGACGTCGCTAGGCGTTAGTCTTTTGTCCTCAACTCTGGACTTTCGCGTCGCATACTACGATCCGATCATCGACCCCGCGTACCCCAACGACGGACAACGACGCATCTATATTTTTTGGCATGAATATATTCAGTATTTTATTTACCTTCGCAGGCACTGTCATTTGGCGATGCTGTTGAGCCGGCATCGTGACGCAGATATTTTAGAGGACGTTGCGCGCTCCCTTGGCTTTGACGGCGTGCGCGGCTCTACGAATCGCGGCGGCGTTAAGGCGCTGCGAGCAATGATGCGTAAGGAAAAAGATGAAAGCTTTCATCTAACGATTACACCCGACGGACCAAGGGGGCCGCGACGCGTTCTGGCGCCTGGTTGCGTCTACCTTGCCTCGCGGCTTCAAATTCCAATCGTTGCGATGGGAGTCGGCTATGATCGACCCTTGCGCTTTAACAGCTGGGACCGTTACGCCGTGCCGCGGCCCGGTTCACGCGTTCGTTGTATTCCCAGCGGGGATATTATGGTGCCGCCCAACCTGGAGCGGGAGGACCTTGAGCACTATCGACAAAAGATTGAAATCATTTTGAACGGGCTCACGGAGGAAGCCGAGTCGTGGGCCGTTTCGGGCGACTCTTACGAGAATGAATCGAGCGTGTTGCCCGGCCCGGATTTCTCATGCATGTACTTCTCCAAACCCAAACAGGCGGGTATTGACGCATAAATTTTCTCGAGCAGAGGTCCCGAAGATTCTCTTGCAAACGAGGCGTCACCCGATAGAATTGGACACGTATGTTGCGGGCGTTCGATTTACGCAGAATGGCGGTCCTTGAAGCGTCAAAGCGGAGTGTGCGGAACGAACCAGAGCGACGCTCGAGAGTGGAACCGCGTAAAACCGAAAATTGTTGAGATGGAAAAAGTTATGGTCGCTGTCTCCGGCGGAGTTGACAGCGGGGTGGCTGCGTCTCTACTGAGAGAGCAGGGCTTAGACGTCAGCGGCCTATTCATGCGTCACCGTTACCAGCCAGCGCTCGATGCCGAGGAGGCGAGCGCCGCGCTCAAAAAATGGAGCGAACATTCGAAGTTGCGCGTCTGTTCTGTTGCGCGCAACGGCTCCCTTCAACAGGTAGACTGGGAACCCGATAATTTCCCTTTTCCATTGCCAGGCGACGTCGCTTCCGCGATGGAAATCTCGGCCTCGATTGGAATCGATCTCACGGTTGTTGATATCGACGCGGCTTTTGAGAAAGTCGTTAATGATTTTGTCGAGCGTTATTATTCGGCGCAGACGCCCAATCCCTGCGTTTTATGCAACGGTCTTATCAAGTTTGGGCTCTTGTGGGACGTCGCTCAAAGACTTGGCGCTGAATATTTTGCTACAGGTCATTACGTTGAGAAGCGGCGAATTGGCGATTGGCTCGAGGAGCAGGAGAAGAGAAGGGAACTCGGGGAAGGGCGTCCGGGCGAGGTCGATGAGTTTCTTGAGCCCCCCGATTGGCTCAAGAGCGACCCCGATTCGACCTTTCTAGTACGCTCTAATACGCCTAAGGATCAGTCCTATTTTCTCTATCGTGTGAGAAGAGACGTTCTTAATCGCGTCATCTTTCCGGTCGGCGCCTACCAGAAGCAGTATGTCAGGGAATTGGCGGCGAGAATGGGGATGACGGTCGCGCGCCGAAAGGACAGTCAAGAAATTTGCTTTATTCCCGATCATGAAAGGCTTAATTTTATCCGTTCTGTCCGGGATTCTGAACCTGAACGATGGAAAGAAATCCCATCGGATACGTCCGGACCTTTTCTATCCCTTGACGGGAAGGTGATCGGACGTCACGAAGGATATGAAAAATACACGATTGGTCAGCGGAAAGGGCTCGGAATTGGATTTGGCGAGCGCATCTTCGTCCAGAAGATTCTGCCGGAGATACGCGCCGTCGTTCTCGGTCCCCACGAGGAGCTTGCCGTCAACGAGATTCGCGCGATCGACGCCAACTGGCACGCCGACGTCCCGATTGACGAGCCGTTCCGTTGCGTGATCAAAATCCGATATCGCAACGAAGCGACCCCTGCGACTGTCCGAACCATGTCCGACGGAACGATCGTAGCGGTTCCTGACCGCCCGTGCTTCGGCGTCGCGTCCGGACAGTCGCTCGTTTGCTATTGGCGCGATCGTCTCCTCGGCGGGGGCTTGATCCTTTTATAACCGCGTCGCGTTGCGAAATGCTTTGTCGGCGTTTTGCTAGCGCTCTCTAATCCTCGCGCAATTATAAATTTAGGAAAATGTTGTCGTTGGGGGCGTCATCATGTTAAAAAGGGCGTATAATGACGACAATTCTTAGTTCCTCGGGCTTTCCGGCGTCGGCGTTCCCTCTTTAGCGACGTTTTCGTCGAAACGTCCGATACTTTCATATGTGCGTCGCCTGCGGATGTCCGAAAGGATGCGAATCTTTCGGAGACGCGGCGGCATGACTTGTTTGTCGACTGAAAAATATGAGCGATCCTTATTTCCAGAAACTATTTGCCGACCGAATTGGCGGCGTAAACTACGGTAAGAGCACAGAAATTTATAAGTTCGAGAAGATCAAGCGCGCGAAGCGCAAGGCTCTTACGAATCATCCCGATCGTCAGCTGCTGGACTTCGGAATTGGCGAAAACGACGAGATGGCTGCGCCGCAAGTTCGCGCCAAGATGGCGGAAGAAATCAACAAGCTCGAGAATCGCGGCTATGCCGACAACGGTTGCTTAGAATTTAAAGAAGCAGTCTCTCGCTTTATGAAGCGCAGATTCGACGTCGAGCTCGACCCCGCGACGGAAATCAATCACTGCATTGGTTCGAAAACAGCGCTGGCGATGCTTCCCGATGTTTTTATCAATCCCGGCGACGTAACCTTGGCGACGACTCCCGGCTATCCTGTTGCCGCCACGCACACTCGCTATAATGGCGGAGAAGTTTATGATCTTCCGCTTCGTCGCGAGAATGATTTCTATCCTGATTTCGATTCGATTCCAGCGGATATCTTAAAACGCGCAAAGATGCTCGTTATCAACTATCCGAACAGCCCAACTGGCCAGCTTGGAACCGTCGAGTTCTTCAAGGAGGTTGTCGACTTTGCAAAAAGTAACGAGATTGTTGTCGTCCAGGACGCCGCGCACATCATGTTTTCTTTCCATGAAAAACCGATGAGTTTCCTCGAAGTGGAAGGGGCTAAAGACGTAGGCGTCGAGGTCCATTCCATGTCCAAGGGATGGAATATGATCGGTTGGCGTATTGGATGGGTTTGCGGCAACGAGCTGATCGTCCGTGCGTTCGCCGACGTCAAGGACAACAGCGACAGCGGACAATTCCTTGCGATCCAGAAGTCGGCCGCCTACGCTCTCGACGATGATTCGATTCCTGATCGTGCTCGAGCTAAGTACCTGCGTCGTCTTCAGAAGCTCGTTGCGACGCTCAATAAATTCGGCTTTGATTGCGAGGTTCCTGGCGGGACGTATTTCCTATATGCGAAGGCTCCTTCCGGTCTCAAGGACGGACATAAGTTCGCTAACGCGGAAGAGGTGGGACAGTTCCTCATTGAGGAGCAGTCCGTCTGCACCGTTCCGTGGGATAACGTCGAACCTTGCCTGCGTTTTTCCGTAACGTACCTTGCTGATACCGAGAAAGAAGAGGATGAACTCATGGAGAAACTCGCGAGCCGATTGGCGAAGATTTCCTTTGTGTTCTGATCCCTTTGGATCAAGAGTCCCTTTTCGTTTTAGATCGCGTTTCCTTGCTTAGCGAGAGGAAACGCGATCTCAGCGAGGGATTCCTCTTCTATGCCGACGTGGACGCGTTGATCGACGCGCGCGCCATTTCTTCTTTTAATTTTTCGGGACACTTTTTCGAGGCATATGTCTGATATTACGATTCGCGGCGCCCGTGAAAACAATCTCAACGACGTCGATCTAAGCTTGCCGAGCTCTCGCCTCATTTGTTTTACAGGCGTAAGCGGCAGCGGTAAGAGTTCGATGGCGTTTGACACTCTCTATGCCGAAGGTCAGCGTCGTTACATTGAGAGCCTTTCAAGTTATGCGCGTTACTTTATCGGCGGCGCGCCTCGTCCTAACGTCGATCAAATTAATGGGTTACGACCGACGATCTCAATCGCTCAGAAAAGCGCGGGACAAAATCAGCGCTCAACGGTCGGCACGATAACTGAAATTGCCGACTTTTTCCGCGTCCTTTTTGCAAGAGTCGGAACCGGGTACTGTCCAAAGTGCGGACGTCAGATCGCCGCGCAGACGCGCTCGCAGATTTTAGAGCACATTAAGATCATTCCCAACGGCGCAAAATATAGGATTCTTGCGCCGCTTGTACGCGATCAGAAAGGTCGCAACGTAGCGCTTATCAATAGGTTGCGTAAAAAGGGATATCGACAGATTCGCGTGGACGGTCATTTCCATACCGTCGACGACGTCTTGAATCTTGACCACAAGGCGCGACATACCATTGACGTGGTGATCGATCGTATTGAGCAATCAGAAGCGAATTATGGCCGTCTTGGCGACGCGCTCGACTCCGCGATGAAAATGGGAAACTCTGGCGTCGTGGTGAAGATCGATTCGCTCCCAGGGGTCCCTGATCGGCCTGTGATTCCCTCGGTTGCGCGCGACGAATTCAAGTTTTCAACGCCTGATCCCGATGCGAACGAGTCGGCGTCATTTGACCGTGAAGACGCGACGCCAGCCAACGACGTCTTTCCTTCCTCCGTCAACGTCGCGACTGGTTCGAACGACGGTCGTGTCTTCTATGTTGGACAGGAATTATACTTCAGCGCGGATTACGCTTGCCCTCATTGCGGACTGAGCTTTGACCGTCCGACCCCTCAGACCTTCAGCTTCAATCACTCGCGCGGCATGTGCCCCTACTGTCAGGGCTTAGGGCACGTCGAGACGTTTGACCCGAGATTGTTGATTCCAGATCCTGGCAGGTCGTTCCAGCAGGGTTGCATTGTTCTGCTTCACCGTTGGCGTGATATGGGAGCTTGGAGTCAACGCATCTATCTTAACGCGGCGCATGCGATCGAGCAGAAGTTCGATCTCCCTAAAGACTCTGTTCTTGAAACCGCATGGGAGGAACTCGACGAACGCGCTCGCCGAGCGCTCCTCTACGGACTTGCTGGAACAGACGGAGAATACGCCTGGCGGAGCGGCGAGTTAGGCGAGACAAAGAACTTTTTGTTTGAAGGCGTTATCCCGAGGCTCCTTAACGAATTCAACGAGACGAAGGATAGGTCCAGAATCGCAAAGTTCAAGCAGTATATGAATGTGCTTCCATGCGCATACTGCCACGGCGCGCGACTGAACGAACTTGCTCGTTCCGTTCGAATCGATACTCGGTCTTCCTCTCCGCTCTTTGCTGAGAAGAAATCGATGTCGCTTCCTGAGTTGTCAGAGTTGCCGATTACTGATCTTCTGGAGTTTTTGAGCGAGCTGGAGTTAACGTCCTCGGCGCAGGTTATTGCCAAGGATCTCGTCAAAGAAATACGATCGCGGCTTGGTTTTCTACTTGACGTTGGACTCGGTTATCTCGCTATCGGTCGCAGCGCTCCGACTCTTTCGGGCGGGGAAATGCAGCGTATCCGCCTTGCCGGTCAAATCGGCGGCGGACTTGTCGGCGTTCTTTACATTCTCGACGAACCTTCGATCGGACTCCATTCTCGCGATAATGGTCGACTGATCGCCACGATGTCAAAACTCCGCGACCTCGGCAACTCTGTCGTGGTTGTGGAGCATGATGAAGACACGATGCTGGCGGCGGATTATCTGGTCGATTTTGGACCGGGTTCTGGCTCGCGCGGCGGCCAGATTGTTGCCAGCGGACCTGTGATCGACGTGCTGGAACATCAGCGTGAAAGCAGCCTGACCGCCAAGTTTCTTGTCGGCGAGGAGTCCATTCCCGTACCGAAGAAACGTCGAGCTCCAGACGATCGTTGGCTTGTCGTTCGCGGCGTCGAGCATCATAATCTTAAGAACATCGACGTCAAGATTCCGATTGGCAGACTCGTTTGCGTCACGGGCGTGAGCGGCAGCGGCAAGAGTTCCTTTGTCAATGATATCCTGTGCAAAACGCTTGCTGCAAAACTTAATCATGCGCAGACGACCCCAGGTAAATACGATTCTATCGAGGGCGTCGAGTATCTCAAAAAAATTATTTCGATCGATCAGTCCCCGATTGGACGCAATCCTCGTTCTAATCCGGCGACGTACATTAAGCTTTTCGACGAGATTCGCAAGCTTTATGCAGCGACGCCCGAGTCGCGCGCCAAGGGCTTTACACTCAGCCGCTTTAGTTTCAACGTTCGCGGAGGACGGTGCGAAACGTGCGAAGGTAACGGCGCCAAACGACTTGACATGGATTTTCTCGCCGACGTATGGGAGACATGCACTGCGTGCGGCGGAAGGCGTTTTAATCAAGAAACGATTGCGATTAAACACAAGGGACTTTCGATTGATCAAGTTCTCGATCTCGACGTCGAGACCGCGATGAAGCATTTCGAAAACATTCCAAAAATTCGCAAAATGCTCCAAACGCTATATGATGTCGGTCTTGGCTATATGAAGATCGGTCAGCCTTCTCCGACGCTCTCGGGCGGTGAGGCGCAACGCGTTAAACTGGCAAAAGAGCTCGTCAAGAAGAGTTCTGGCAAGACGATCTATGTGCTTGACGAACCGACAACCGGGCTGCATTTTGCCGATATCCGCTCGCTGTTAAAGGTCTTGCATAGCTTCGCTGATTCTGGCAACACCGTTGTCGTCGTTGAACACAATCTTGACGTCATTAAGACAGCCGACTGGATCATTGACCTGGGGCCGGAAGGGGGCGAGCATGGCGGCAAGATCGTTGCGGAAGGAACGCCTGAGGACGTCGCTAATAACCCGAATTCCTGGACTGGTCGCGCTCTAAAGGCATACCTAACGCGCGATCTGACGTCGATGGTTGGGCAACTTGCGAAGAAGTTCGCCGCGCACGAGGAGAAACGCGACGGAAAGACGGCGCTTGACGAGGAAGGACCGATCGTTGTCCAGGGCGCTTGCGAGCATAACCTGCAGAATATTTCCATCAAGTTGCCGCGCAATAAGATGACCGTCTGCTGCGGTCCAAGCGGCAGCGGAAAATCGTCCTTTGCGATCGACGTTGTCTATGCAGAGGGACGGCGACGCTACGTCGAAAGTCTTTCTTGTTACGCTCGACAGTATCTCGGAATGACTCCGAAGCCGAAAGTTGAGCGCACCGCGGGAATTTCGCCGTCGATTTCGATCGAGCAGAAGTCGTCAGGTCGTTCTCAGCGTTCGACCGTCGGGACTGTTACGGAAGTTCTCGATTATCTGCGCGTCGTGTACGCGCGGCTCGGGATTCCTTACTGCCCCGATTGCAATGTTCCAATTGACGCTCAGTCGACCGATGAAATCATCGCGCGCGTACATCGGCTTGCGGAAGATTCTGAACTTCACGTGATGATCACCGCGCCGATTTCCCTGGAGTCTGGAGAAACTTACAGCAAGCTCTGGGAACGACTCCGAGCTCAAGGATTTGTCCGCATTCGCGCTAATGGCGAGACATATTTGCTCGATGAACCTCCTCTTCTTGAACCGAAGAGGATCAACAAGACGGAAATTGTCGTTGATCGACTGACCCTGGACGGTTCTTCCGGCAAACATCCTGACAAAGCGTTACGCAGCCGTGTTTCCAACGCCGTTGAAACCGCGCTTGAATGGGGCAAAGGCGTCATGGACGTCGTGATCTGCGACGATCGACTTCCCGAAAAAGACTGGGAAGTTCGGACGATGAGTCAGATCCTTTCGTGTGAGAAATGCGGTCGCGCTTTCGACCCTCTTACGCCTCGACATTTTTCCTTCAATAGCGTTCTGGGACAATGCCCGCATTGCGAAGGACTTGGCGTTCAAATTGGTTCGAATCCGGGTCAATTTATCCGCGACTCGAAGCTTTCGTTGGCGGAGGGCGCTCTTTCGACGTGGTCGGACTTTACCAATCCCATGACTCTTGCGACGCTGCGCGCATTTTCTCGTGGGACGAAGGTTCCTCTTGACGTCCCCTTTGAACGACTTGATGCGCGTTGCCGACGCATGATCTTTAACGGAACCGGCGCTAACTGGTTTGACGTCTGCGCGATCGATCTTGAGGTCGCTCGTAAAGCGACGACTCCTGAAGAACGTGCTTTGAACTCGACCGAGCTACTCGATCCGAAATCGCGCGAGTCGGAAATTCTCTTCCAGTTTCAATATAAGGGTCAGTACCCTTCGATGGAAGAGGCGAGCAAGCTGGCGCCGTATTACCGGAGTCGCCTGGACGTACAGATGGAGGAGAGCGAATGTTCCGCGTGCCTCGGGAGCCGGTTGTGCGACGAATCGGCGGCGGTTCAGTTCCACTCCATGACGATTGATCAGGTTTGTCGAACTCCTCTCGGCGAACTCGTTGGTATTCTTAAAAACTTGGAGCTAACACCCCTTGAACAGGACGTTGCAGGATACCTCATTGACGAAATTATCGCTCGAGTGCAGTTTCTCGTCGACGTCGGGCTCGATTATCTCACTCTCGCGCGTCCCGCGCCGTCGCTTTCGGGAGGCGAGTCGCAACGCATTCGACTAGCGGCGCAGATTGGAAGCGGCCTTGTCGGCGTCCTGTATGTACTCGACGAACCGACCATCGGACTACATACTCGCGATAACCGTCGGCTCATCGCCGCGCTCAAGAAGTTGCGCGATCTTGGCAATACACTTCTTGTCGTGGAACATGACCAGGAGGTCATCGAGAGCGCTGACAATATCGTCGACTTTGGTCCACGCGCTGGTCGTCAAGGTGGTATGATCGTCGCCTCGGGAACGCCAAAGGAGGTCACGACGAACGAACGGTCCGTGACGGGACCTTACCTTTCTGGTAAGAAATCAATTCCCATTCCTATAAACCGACGTATTATACCTTGATTCAACACATTGAATCAATACAATGAACCGGATTACAGTGGGGTTCTTCACCGGTCGTTGGGTGAACGCGAGCAACGAACAGGGATTTTTTGACGCGTGGCGAAATGTGTTTGGAATTTTAAGCGACAGGTCGAGTAGATGAAAAAGAGCGATAAGAATTTAGATTCCGCCGCCCGTGAGTCTGCTTCGTCTGCGCGCAAAGCGTCGACGCCCCGCGGAAAAACTGCGTCTGCTTCGAAGTCGCGCCTTAAGCGGGGCTCGGTCGAGCAGAAAGCAGAAGAAGCGTCGTCGTCTACCGCAAAGAAAACCCGTTCTCCAAAGAAGAAAGCTAGCAAAACTGCTGAAGCACCTGAAAAGAAAACGCCGGTTAAGCGAGTTACAAAGGCGTCGAAAAAGAGTTCGACCGTGAGCGCAGGTTCGAAAAAGAAGTCGTCTAAGGTTCGGAGCGATAAGGAGAAGCCCCTCAAAAATGCGACTTTGACGACTGAGTCGAAGCCGGAGACGCAATGCTTCGATATTGACGTGATTCGTAAGCGGATTGCGGAGGTCAAGCTTTCGGCAGAAGAAATTGCGCGTCGCAAAAAGCTTGAAGAGACGAAGCGCCACTATCGCTCAGGCGGCGTTGAAGGCGTTTACTCGGGCCCATTGCCTAAATGGGAGCCAGGTTGGCTTGTTGTTCAAGGCGCACGGGAACATAATCTTAAGTCGATCGACGTTCCGTTTCCTCTTTCTGCGCTTACCGTCGTGACAGGCGTGAGCGGCAGCGGTAAGAGCACGCTCGTTGAGGACGTGCTTTTTACGTCGCTTTCGCGCATTCTGAGCCACTCTAATCGGCCATGTAACCGATGCGACGGAATTTGGGGCGCCGACAGGCTTAAGAGCGTCGTTCATGTCGATCAGACGCCGATCGGGCAATCTCCGACGTCCAACGCGGCGACCTACACCGGTCTTTTTGACCATGTTCGCACGCTCTATTCCCAGCTCCCCGAAGCAAAGGTTCGCGGATATTCGCCCCGCAGATTCAGTTTCAACGTCCCTGGAGGCCGCTGCGAGAAATGCGAAGGTTCGGGGGTCCTCAAAGTCGATATGCACTTGCTCGCCGACATATGGATCACCTGCGACGTCTGCGGCGGCAAAAGATACAATCCTGAGACGCTTCAGGTCAAATATCGCGGTCTTTCTATCGCCGACCTTCTTGAAACGACTTGCGGCGACGCGCTGCGCGTCTTCGAGCAGTCGCCAAGAATGAAGAGAATCCTTCAAACATTGTGCGACGTGGGACTCGATTATCTGCCCCTCGGTCAGCCTGCGACGACTCTTTCCGGCGGCGAAGCGCAACGCGTTAAGCTCGCCGCAGAACTGTCCCGAACCGACACAGGCAAAACATTCTACGTACTTGACGAACCGACTACTGGGCTTCACTTTGAGGATGTTCGCAAGCTCCTTCTCGTGCTCCATCGCCTCGTCGATCTTGGCAATACAGTCGTCGTAGTCGAGCATAATCTCGACGTTATTAAAAACGCCGACTGGCTCATTGAAATAGGGCCCGGGGCGGGTAGCGAGGGAGGATTGCTCGTTTTTGCCGGAACTCCTGAACAACTTTTAGAATATACCGCGAACTGGACGAACTCTCCGGATTTTCGCGCGAGCAGGCCTCGTTGCTACACTGGCGAAGCTCTTTTTCCCGTCTTTGAAAAAGGAACTTTCGTTGAGCGACAGCCACTTGACGTTAAGCAATATTGGCAAACCGCGAAGGAAGCGGCCGCCGATTCTAACTCACTTGCGGTCTCTTCGAGCTCAAATTCTTCCATTCCACTGTGGATATCGGATGGACAGCGATGGCATACAGAGCTTCGATGGATATCCTCAAAAGTTGATTGCTTCTGGGATTCTCGCATTCTTACGTTGATTGCCGAACGCCTGCCGGAACTATCCAGCTCTATGATCGTCGATTGGGACTCCGAAAACCTTGTCGAAGCGCGAGTCTACGACAAGCCAGGCGCCTGGTTTATGCGTGCGACAACGAGCGACCAATGGCTGCTGACATTGCGTTTCCGCGCTGCAAAAGACTCCTTTGATCACGCTCAGTTGGCGCAAAGCCTCGCGCTCAAGCCGCTCAATGAGATCGATGAAATTCCCCTTTGGGGCACGCAATCCCGCGTTCGCGTCAAAACGGTAGGCGCGTGGCAGGAAGTTGAGTTGCGTGTTTTTTCTCTCGACGAAATTGATAAACCAGAATTCTGGGATTTCCTTAAGCAGGCAGTTGAACGCTTTAGTCAACAAAGCGCCGTTCAGGATGAAGACGACTCTGATCTAACCCCCTGGAAGAGCCAAGGGCGCGAGTGGCACTTCTCGCTCCAAGGATTTTATGGCGACGACGTTAAGCCCGTCTGGCCATTTGAACTTCTTGAGAAAATCGTCGACGACGTTCAAAATACGAATCCCACTGGAATCGTCGATTGGTATCGCAAGATAGACGCGCTTTTTCAGACGAGCGTCGACGCGCTGCCATGGGTTCGTGTTTTTACGAAGAACACCGACTATGTCTACCTTTGGGTCAACGCGGCGAAGGAAACGTTCTCCGCTCCTGCGCTCCAACGTGAGAAGCTTGGGTATGCGCTCGAATTTGACCCGTCTAATCCGAAGTATGACGTCGTTTACCTTCGTTACCGTTCGCTTGAAGAGTACGATGCAAAGACCTTACAAAGCTTCTTACTTAAAGCTTTTAACTCGCTGCATAAGAAATAGAGAACTTAGATTACAAAAGTCCCTGGATGAAGGACTCAGAAAAAAACCGGCGCCGTGGAAAGCCGGGTTATGAGTCGGGGCAACTGGATTCGAACCAGCGACCTTTTGACCCCCAGTCAAACGCGCTATCCAGACTGCGCCATGCCCCGAAGTTGTATATTCCGTTCTCAAAAAAAGCGCCGAAGATAAACTTTCGGCAAAGTCGGGGCAACTGGATTCGAACCAGCGACCTTTTGACCCCCAGTCAAACGCGCTATCCAGACTGCGCCATGCCCCGGATGATTTTTTTAATTCTATCGGGCTGGCGAATTCATGCAAGTACTATTTTATAAGATTCTCATTTTAACTAGTCAAAACGATCCCCGTAAAGATTTTGCCCGCATTTCTGGCGCCATCCACAAGCGCGTCAAGTTATTTATAATGCAGGCGGTTATATAATAATTGCGGTTATATACGGAACTCAGCGGTGTTTACTCCTCAACAATACGAACTTCTTGATTTTGGAAATGGCCGACGTCTGGAACGCTTTGGCGCACTGGTTTTGGACCGTCCATGTCCCTCGGCTAGTCTCGATCGACCAGCTGTTCCTGAGCTTTGGAAAACCGCAGACGCGCGCTTTGACGAATTCACTTCCAAAAAAAGACGTAACGATTTTGGCGTGCGCGGGGCCTGGAAGCCGATAACTTCGCAAGGCGAGAAATATTTTTTGAAGGAAGGGCCTCTTGATCTTGAAGAGGGGCGTCAGTCAGAAAATACGTCGAGTCTTCCATGGCTTTTACCAGTCGGCGACAAGTTTGTCCTTGAGTTGAAAGGGTCGCCTTTCGGTCACGTTGGCGTTTTTCCAGAGCAGGCGGAGAATTGGGAACGAATCTACCGACTTTGTCACGAAGGAGCGAAGCGCCTCGGGACGCCGATTTACGCGTTAAATCTGTTTGGCTACACTGGCGCCGCCTCCCTTGCGGCGGCAGCGGCGGGCGCGGACGTTACGCATCTCGACGCGGCGCGAAATATTGTTACGCAGGCACGACGCAACGCCGAGGCGACAGAAACGCCTGACGCTGATTTGGCGGCGCGTGCGAGAAAACTCGGTCCGACCCGTTGGATCGTGGACGACGCGCCGAAATACGTTAAGCGCGAGATTAGACGCGAATCGCAGTACCATGGGATCATTCTCGATCCGCCTAGTTACGGGCATGGCGCTCGCGGCGAAGTCTGGAGAATAGCGCGCGATCTTGAACCGCTCCTAGAGAACTGCATTAAATTATTGAACGACTCTTTCAATTTCGTGCTGTTGACGGGACACACGCCGGGTTTTGAGAGCGCTAAGCTCGGTCAGCTATTGCGCCAGGCATATCTCAAGCGCTTCGGTTCGACTGAGAACGTTCGTTTCGAGACAAAACCGCTGGTCATCACTTCGCGCAGCGGCGCGTCGCTCTCGGCGGGGGATATGGCGCTCGCCGTCATGAAGGGATAATGAGAAACGCTTGGAGCGATCTAGTCCCAGAAACAGGCCGCTCCATATTATGAAGAGACTTGCGCGCTTATTCTTGTTGCGTCGCAGCGAATTTCTCGGCGACTGTATCTTCTGACGCCGCCATGCTTTGAAGCGTTCGTTCAAGGAGTTCGTCAAGCTCCCAGCCGAGCAGCGTTGCTCCGCGTTCGATGACTTCGCGAGAGCAACCCGCCGCAAAATTCTTGCTCTTGTACTTTTTCTTAAGCGATTTGAGCCCCATGTCCTTCGTACTTTTGGAGGGTCGCATGAGCGCCGCCGCCCAGATCAAACCTGTGAGTTCGTCTGTTGCGAAGAGAACCTTTTCCATCTCGTGGGTAGGCTCGACGTCGACTTTGAGCCCGTAGCCGTGGGAAACGACGGAGTGAATAATATCCTCGTCGACGCCGTTTTGACGGAGCAACTCCGGGGCCCTGAGGCAATGTTCCTCAGGATAGAGCTCAAAGTCGACGTCGTGGAGGAGCCCGACGATTCCCCAATATTCCGCGTCGTCGCCATAGCCCAACTCGTTAGCAAACCACTTCATGACCGCTTCGACTGTCAAAGCATGTTGGAGATGAAAGGGATCCTTGTTGTATTTTTTAAGGATCTCAAACGCTTGCTCTCGATTGATTTGCGCCACTGCTAATATCCTTTCTTTCGACCAAAAACCCATCGCTGATTATTACAAAATCGCGCGCTGAACCACAAACGCTGATCGACGTTTTCAAAACCTGCGACGCGAGTTTTATTTCATCAAGCTCCAGACCTGTAAAAGGCGTCATTTATCAGGATAAAGGATGGAACCGAGCCTTACGATAGTCGCGCCTTCTTCGACGGCGATCTCAAAGTCGCCGCTCATGCCCATGGATAGTTCTGTCATTTCCGATAACTCAGGAAGTCTTTCGCGGCAACGTTCAAGCGTATCTCGCAAAGAAGCAAATTGTCGGCGAGCTTCAGACTGAGTAGCGGTCAATCCCGCCATTCCCATGAGACCGCGGATTTTAACTCGTTTCAATTCCGCCGCCATCGGAAGAACGTCGAGGAGCTCGCTGTGCGTAAAACCGTGCTTGGTTTCATCGTCGGAGATACGAACTTCGAGAAGAACAGAGACGTCTTTACGCGCTGCAGCGTTTTGCGCTTCCTCCTCAAGAATACGTTCGATCGTTCCGAGAAGTTTCCATGAGTCAACAGAATGGATCAGCGAGACAAAGGGAAGAATACGCCGAACTTTATTGCGCTGTAAAGGCCCAATGAAATGCCATCGCAACGTTTGTTCATTTATAGCGTTACGTTCATTTTGAGGGAGAAACGTTTGGGACGCGTCGGTCTGCCAAAATTGACTTTCATTCCAAAGCGCGGTTTTATTGAGAAACCGTTGAGCTCGATTTTCACCGAGGTCAAAGACTCCCGCGCGTAGTATACCCTCAATTTCGCCGTCATTTGGCTCCGAGTATTTGGTAACGGCGACCGTGAGTACGTCAGAACCGGTCCGTCCCGAACGCTTGGCGGCGTCGTCAATTTTTCCTCTAACCTCGCTGACGCGGTCGGCAATTTCCTTAAAAAACGTAGCGCTTTCCAATGTAGCCTCTTTTGCAGGAACGATAAAGTGACACGCTCGCGAACCGCTCTTCGTGCCTCGAGCGAATTTCGCGAGCGTTCGTAAGGCGCCGCTATTGCGGCGTAAAGCGAACCAAAGTCGCGCGTCGTTCTCATCATCAGTCGTCGTTAAACGATAGCCGAACCTTGAGAAGGGCGCGACCTAACGCCGAAATCAAACCTCGGCGACGGGGGAACAACGAAATCGTCGCGATATTCGCGCGTTTCGAGCTTGGTCGCCTCCGGATCGTCGATAAAGGATTCGGTCTCGGGATCGATCTTAAGAGCGCGTCCCATCGAGAGGGGATATTTATCGAGATCGACGTTGTTCTTGATAAGATGATCGACAGTACGCTGGAATGTGTCCAGGTTATCGTCGTTCCCTGGAATATCCGCTACAATTTTTTTCGCTTCTTCCACAGAAACTTTGTTATCTTCGCCGAGGTAATAGGAAACATTGCCGACATGGCTGAGCCCCGCGGCAAGGTGGCCGCAACGCGCGTCAGCGTTCAGGCTAGCGTAGTCGTCGTTGTAGATCGCGTCGACGAAATTACGGAAGTGGTTGCCGCCGCCGCTGAATTCCTTGAACATCTTCATGTCCTTATCGAAGGCGACGATGCGATCAAACTTGGCCTCCGTCTGTACGAGATAGCCAGCCGAGCCATACGCGATGACTCCCATCTTTGCGCCTAGATAATCATCGGTCTCAAGACCGCGTGTTTCGAAAACAAGCGTTTTGCCGTCGGCATAATTGTAGATCGAAACTTCCGTATTCGCCGTATCGCCCGCGTCGACGTAACTATCGTCGTTGCGTTCCGCCTGGTAGCCAAGGCGTCCGCCGTAGGAGATTACGCTCGAAGGGAACTGATCAACGCAGAGGAGGGAACGCGCAACATCCATCTGGTGCGGGCCTTGGTTGCCGATGTCGCCGTTTCCATAGAGTCGCTGCCAGTGCCAGTCATAATGGAAATTAGGACGAGTCGGCGGATCCACAATCGGGGCGGGACCGGACCAGAGGTTGTAATCGACGGTTTTCGGAACGGAGTATTTGCCGAGAGCGCCGATCGACTTACGGCGTTTGTAACAGAGACCGCGCGAAAGTTTGATTTCTCCGATTCCACCGTCTCGTGCAAATTTAAAAGCGTCCTTGTGAGCCTTGGAGGAACGGAACTGCGAGCCGACCTGGCACATAACGCCGTACTTCTTCGCACAGGCGATGAGCGCCTTACCTTCGTGGACATTATGGCAGATTGGCTTCTCGATGTATGCGTGTTTACCCGCTTGCATCGCCCAGACGCCGCAAAGCGCATGCCAATGGTTCGCAGAAGCGCAGGAGACGAAGTCAAGGTTTGGATCAGAAAGCGCGTCGCGGAGATCAGCGACGGTCTTAGGACGATATCCAGCTTTCTCCTCAATCATTTTAGCGCGACTTTCAGCGCGCGCGGTATCAGGGTCGCAGACGTAGAGAATCTGGACGCGACCATCGCCGAGATAGGAGTTGATATGGTCGCCGGAACGACCTCCGCAACCGACGATCATAGCGCCGAGTTTCTCGTTGGGCGAAATTTTCCCATCTTGCGCTAGAAGACGCTGCGAAGAACTGAGAATCGGACTGGCCGCAGAAGCTGCGGCAGCGGCGGAGAGGAGAGGCTTTCGATAAAACGTCGTCGTGTGTATTGTTTCATAGGGATGACCTCAGTGGATGTTGGTTGCGACACCGCATGACGCCGCGAAGTATACGAAGTAATCAGCGCGGACAGGTCGTTTGCACGCCATGGATAACCGGCGCACGACCTGCACAACTCGATTGTTGGATTATTCTACCCCCTCGCAAACTCAAAATCAACGAGAGGAGAAAAATGTGAAAAAAACCAAAGCGCACCAGCTCTTGACGAGCCTTCTTTTACTTCTACCGGTACGATAAAGTAATACGCTCGCGAATCGCTCTTCTTACTTCGAGCGAATTTCGCGAGCGTTAATGAAGCGCCGTCATAATGGCGTAAAGCGACCTAACGCCGAAATCAGACCTCAGCGACAGGCGGAATGACGAAATCGTCGCGATATTCGCGCGTCTCGAGCTTGGTCGCCTCTGGATCGTCGATAAAGGATTCGGTCTCGGGATCGATCTTAAGGGCGCGTCCCATCGAGAGGGGATATTTATCGAGATCGACGTTGTTCTTGATAAGATGATCGACAGTACGCTGGAATGTATCCAGGTTATCGTCGTTCCCTGGAATATCGGCGACGATTTTTCTCGCTTCCTCCACAGAAACCTTATTATCTTCGCCGAGGTAATAGGAAATATTGCCAACATGGCTGAGCCCCGCGGCAAGGTGACCGCAACGCGCGTCAGCGTTCAGGCTAGCGTAGTCGTCGTTGTAGATCGCGTCGACGAAGTTACGGAAGTGATTGCCGCTGCCGCGGAATTCCTTGAACATCTTCATGTCCTTATCGAAGGCGGCGCAGTAATCGTACGCGATCTGCGACTGCACAAGATAGCCTGCAGAGCCGTGCGCGACGACTCCAATCTTTGCGGTTCGATAATCATCGGTCTCGAGACCGCGTGTTTCGAAAACGAGCGTTTTGCCGTCGGCATAATTGTAGATCGAAACTTCCGTATTCGCCGTATCGCCCGCGTCGACGTAACTGTCGTCGTTGCGTTCTGCCTGATAGCCAAGGCGTCCGCCATAGGAGATCACGCTTGACGGGAACTGATCGACGCCGAGGAAGGTTCGTGCAATATCCGTCTGGTGGGGGCCTTGGTTGCCAAGGTCGCCGTTTCCATAGAGTCGCTGCCAGTGCCAGTCATAATGGAAATTAGGACGAGTCGGCGGATCCACAATCGGGGCGGGACCAGACCAGACGTCATAATCGACGGTTTCCGGAACGGCGTATTGGCCGAGGGCGCCGATCGACTTACGGCGCTTGTAGCAGAGACCGCGCGTAAGTTTGATTTCTCCGATTCCACCATTTCGTGCGAACTCAAAGGCGTTCTGGATAGCTGTGGAGGAGCGGAACTGCGAGCCGACCTGGCACATGACGCCATATTTCTTCGCGCAGGCGATGAGCGCCTTACCCTCGTGGAGGTTGTGGCAGATTGGCTTCTCGATGTACGCGTGTTTACCCGCCTGCATCGCCCAGACGCCGCAGAGCGCATGCCAATGGTTCGTAGAAGCGCAGGAAACGAAGTCAAGAGCTGGATCGGAAAGTCCGTCGCGGAGATCGGCGACGGTCTTGGGACGATAACCGGCTTTTTCTTCAATCATCTGAGCTCGACTTTCAGCGCGCGCGACGTCCGGATCGCAGACGTAGAGAATCTGGACGCGACCGTCGGCGAGATAGCCGTTGATATGGTCGCCGGAACGACCTCCGCAACCGACAATCATGGCGCCGAGTTTCTCATTGGGTGAAATTTTCCCATCTTGCGCACGAAGAAATTGCGAAGAATTGAGAAGCGGACTGGCCGCGGAAGCTGCGGCAACGGCGGAAAGAAGAGCGTCCTCGATAAAACGACGTCGTGTGTATTGTCTCATAAGAATGACCTCGGTAGATGTTGGTTGCATTACCGCGTGACGCAACGAAGTATACGGAGGAATCAGGACGGGTAGGACGTTAGCACGCGGGGAAAACCGACGTCCAACCTGCACAACTTGACTATTCTACCTCTTTGCAAACTCAAAAGCAACGAGAGAAGAAAATGTGAAATAAAGTACCAAAGCCCGCTTGGCTTTTGACGTCGGCCCTTTTGCGTCAAGCTCTCTTCATTGACAATATGCGTTTCTTCGAAGGAACGCCGCTCGCTTTATTCAAGGGGATTAAAGAGTAGATATTTCTCAGGCGTTTTCCAAAGCAATTCTTTTACAGGAGCGATAAAGCAACACGCTCGCGAACCGCTCTTCTTACTTCGAGCGAATTTCGCGAGCGTTAATGAAGCGCCGTCATAACGGCGTAAAGCGAACTACAATCGCGCGTTGTTCTCATCGGCGGTCGTCGTTAAAGGACAACCGAACCTCGAGAAGGGCGCGACGTAACGCCGGAATCAGACCTCAGCGACAGGCGGAATGACGAAATCGTCGCGATACTCGCGCGTCTCGAGCTTGGTTGCCTCTGGATCGCCGATGAAGGATTCCGTCTTGGGGTCGATTTTAAGGGCGCGTCCCATCGAGAGGGGATACTTATCGAGATCGACGTTGTTCTTGATCAGGTGATCGACAGTGCGCTGGAGCGTGTCCAGATTATCGTCGTTACCGGGGATGTCGGCGACGATCTTTTTCGCTTCCTCAACAGAAACTTTATTGTCTTCGCCGAGGTAATACGAGATGTTGCCGACATGACTGAGCCCAGCGGAGAGGTGACCGCAACGTGCGTCAGCGTTCAGGCTAGCATAGTCGTCGTTGTAGATCGCGTCAAGGAAATTACGGTAGTGGTTGCCGCCGCCGCGGAATTCCTTGAACATTTTCATATCGTTATCAAAGGCGGCGCAGTAATCATAGGCGATCTGCACAAGATAACCTGCAGAACCGTGCGCGACGACTCCAATCTTTGCGCCTCGATAATCTTCGGTTTCAAGACCGCGAGTTTCAAAAACGAGCGTTTTGCCGTCGGCATAGTTGTAGATCGAAACTTCCGTATTCGCCGTATCGCCTGCGTCGACGTAGCTATCGTCATTGCGTTCCGCCTGATAGCCAAGGCGTCCGCCGTAGGAGATTACGCTCGAGGGGAACTCATCAACGCCGAGGAAGGTCCGAGCAATATCCGTCTGGTGCGGGCCCTGGTTGCCAAGATCGCCGTTTCCATAGAGTCGCTGCCAGTGCCAGTCATAATGGAAATTAGGACGGGTCGGCGGGTCGACGATCGGAGCAGGACCGGACCAGAGGTTGTAATCGACGGTTTTCGGAACAGAGTATTTGCCGAGTGCGCCGATCGACTTACGGCGCTTGTAGCAGAGGCCGCGCGTAAGTTTGATTTCCCCGATTCCACCGTCTCGTGCGAATTCAAACGCTTCTTGGATAGCCTTGTGGGAACGACACTGCGAGCCGACCTGGCACATCACACCGTACTTCTCTGCGCAGGCGATGAGCGCCTTGCCCTCGTGGATATTGTGGCAGATTGGCTTCTCGATGTACGCGTGCTTACCCGCCTGCATCGCCCAGACGCCGCAGAGCGCATGCCAATGGTTCGTGGAAGCGCAGGAGATGAAGTCAAGATCTGAATCGGAAAGCGCGTCGCGGAGATCGGCGACGACCTTGGGACGATAACCGGCTTTTTCTTCAATCATCTTGGCGCGGTTTTCAGCGTGCGCGGTATCAGGGTCGCAGACGTAGAGAATCTGGACGCGACCGTCGGCGAGAAAGCCATTGATATGATCGCCGGAACGACCGCCGCAACCGACGATCATAGCGCCGAGTTTCTCGTTGGGTGAGATCTTCCCATCCTGCGCGCGGAGACGTTGCGAAGAATTAAAAATCGGACTCGCCGCGGAGGCTGCGGCTGCTGCGGAGAGGAGAGCTCCCTCGATAAAACGACGTCGTGTGAACTGTTTCATTGGTTTGACCTCAGTAGATGTTAGTTGCGATACCGCGTGCGACGACGCGAAGTATACGAAGGAATCAGGACGTATAGGCCGTTAGCGCTCGCGGATGACCGGCGCAACGACCTGCATAAATCGATTGTTCAGTCATTTTATCCCTTCGCAAACTCAAAATCAACAAGATGGGAAAAATGTGCAATAAAAATACCAAAGAGCGCCCGGCATTCGACAACGGTTCCTTCGCGACTCGCTTGACGATGAACTTTCGATCGACAGATTACGCGTGCGGAGCGATCGTTAATTTACGGACAATATCTTTTAATAGAGGGCCTAGACGTCGAGTCGTTAGGGCGACGCATCGTCTTCAAACCGGCGTCGTTCGTAAACTACCATGATTCCTTTTTTGCGCTGCTCGCTTTATTCTACGTAGCAAAAGAGTACAATCGACTCGGGCTTCCCTGACGCTTTTAAACAGACCGCAAGAGAACAATCATGTCCGACAATAACGCTTTGCCATCCTGGATGTACAATGAATTTCACGCGAGCGGCGTCGATTACGCCGACCTCGAAGTCGTTCGTAATTTTGAGGAACGCCATCTGCGCTTTCGAGATTTTGACGCTGAATTTCATCGCATTTGCGAGCGGACGGGACTCAAGCCCTCCGACTCGGCGCTGGACCTTGGATGCGGCTCCGGCGCGTTCACATTGCGCGCTGCGAAATACTGCCGGCAGGTTTGCGCCGCCGACGTCTCTAAGAGCATGCTTGCGCTCCTCAAGAGGAAACTTGACGAAGAACGTGGTCAAGAAACGCCTCAGGAACGCTCGTCGGCGGGAACCCAGTGTGAAGTTAAACTTTATAATGCGGGCTTGCTGACGTTTTGGGCTCGCAAAGATCGACCTGAAAAATTCGACTTCATTATTTCGTCAATAGCGCTCCATCATCTGCCAGACTTCTGGAAGGGAGTTGCGATACAACAAATTGCCGACGCACTCAAGCCTGGCGGGGTATTCTACCTTTACGACGTCGTCTTTACTTTCCCGATCCAGGATTGGCACGACGGGGTCGAGAGACTCCTTAATGAGATGGAGAACGCCGCAGGACGCGAGGCCAACGCGCATATTTCTTCGGAATACAGTACCTTCTCATGGTATCTCGAAGGGATCTTCGATCGCGTTGGGCTTAAGGTTGAAAAAATCTTTGACGATAGCGGATTCCTTCGCGCCTACGTTTGCCGCAAGGTTGACGATACTCCTGCTCCGCCGCTGACCGTGGCGGAGACACGAGCAGTCGACTCGAACGCCGCGCAGAGCTGGCGTGTTCCGACCCTCCTGCTTATGGAGAATGCCGCGCGGTCTCTTGCTGAAGTTTTCGTTCAACGCGCGCTAACGCTCAGTCCGGGCTCGCCGCTGCGCACAGTCTTGATATGTTGCGGCAAGGGAAATAACGGCGGAGATGGGTTCGCTCTCTTTAGACGTCTTGAACTCCTTGGAATCAACTGTCACGTCGTAACCTTTGCTCCCTTTGACGCTTATAAAGGCGATGCGCTTGCCAACCTTCAAATAGTGCAGGCCATGACGAAAGACGCACCGGAAAAACTTTTCTATGCGGACGGCTCTCGAGAGAGTTTGGATCGACTTGAACAGGAATTCAGGAGAGCTGACTGGATCGTCGACGCGCTCTTAGGTACCGGCGCCACCGGCCCCCTTCGCGCGCCCTACGATACAATCGTCCCCCTGATCAATATGTCGGGAAAGCCCGTGTACGCGGTCGACGTTCCCAGCGGACTTAATGCGGACGACGGGAGCGTCGCGACCGATTCCGTCAAAGCAACGCTTACAACAACGCTTGCCGCGATGAAGAAAGGACTCCTGACGCGGCAGGCTCAACCCTATGTCGGGGAGCTTCATGTCGGCGATATTGGAGTTCCCGTCGCGCCTCTCCTAGACTCCTGAACGCCTGTCAGTAATTTTTTTGGATAATCCCAATGCGCGCAGATTTTCGCAACCGCAACTGTCGCGGTTTTTGTTCCGGATGTTTCGCCGATAGGCGAAGCGTTCTTAAAGGAATGATTGCGTCCGCGTTGGCTCTTTGCGGGGATTATGTCTGGAGTTTTGAATCAGGTGAAACTGAGCTTGCTAAGGCGACGCGAGAGAGTCTTGACGCACTCGCGCGCCGCCAGAATGTCGAGACGTTGGACAAAAACGGCGAACCAGAACGCCGGAGCTTCGCGAGCGCCGGCTCTTTTGGGTCAGGAACTGAGCTTTTTGGACGCGACCCCGGCGTGGCGGCGCTCTGCGGGCTGGCGTTTTTGGCGTCGGGTAGCTTGCCGGGCCGCGGTCGTTACGGTCGCGAACTTGAGCGAGTCATAGACTATCTGTTAGCTTGCGCCCACAATGATAAGGACGCCCCCGAGACTTACGGACTGATCGCCGATCTCTCCGGCAAAGGGCGTAAACCGACCTACAGCCATGGGTTTGCGACGCTATTTCTTTCTGCGATTGACCGCGCAGAGACGCGTGACGCCGCGAAAGCAGCGGTTGAATTTCTCGTACATACGCAGAATTCGGAGGGTGGCTGGCGCTATGAGCCGAAGCGAGTTGCGGTCGCGGATTTGTCCGTTACGACATGCCAGTTGTCGGCGCTGCGAGCAGCGCGCGACGCAGGAATCCACGTTCCCGCGGAGACGATCGCCGACGCGGAGCGGTATATTGTAAGTCTTCAAAACGACGACGGAGGATTTCGATACTTGACTCTCGCCGGCCCGAGTGGATATAGTCGTACTTCGGCGGCGATTCACGCGTTACAGGCGTCGGGGGAAAGATATAGTCGCGCAATTGAGCGCGGCTTTGAATATCTTGAGAAGATCTATCCGCTCGATACGAGCGGCGTTGATGAGACGAAAAAAATAGAATATTGGGCCTACGGCCAGTTTTACGCGGCGCTCGCTTACTGGCGAGGCGCGCGAGACGAGGAGACGAAGAGCAGAGCGGAGCGCTTCTTTGAACGTTTGACGCGCGAGGCGCTCGCAAAGCGTGGCGTCGACGGACTTTGGCGTTCTTCTGTTTCGACGGAAGCGGAGACTGCTTTTATTCTTTGCGCGCTCCTCGTTCCTCAGGAACAAACTCCTTTCTTTTTACGATGACGAACGCTCGGTCCTGGGACCGAGCGTTCGTGAAATTTCGCCTTTAAAGAGCGCTAGCTATCTGCTGAGTTCGTCGACAGCCTGACCCACAGCGCGGCGACGCTGCAACAGCAGTTGCGGGTCGAGCGAGAAGTGCGTCATGTCTGTTGTGAACGAGCTGAAATCGAAAAGTTTTTCAATTTCAGCCTTGCGTTCAGCTGAAAGCGTATCGCCTTTTTCTTTGAGCTGGTCCTTAAGGATATAAAATGTCTCAATATCCTGGATTCCGGCGCGAATCATTTCCCAGCGGATGCTCGCGTTCGGTTCGTCCATGACCACCTTCCCATCATTCATACCTGGGACGGCGGCAGAAAGCGGCGGATAGATGAACCGACCGTCGCCGTTGCCCCACGGTTGTTTCGTTCCGGGGGTGAGACCATACCCGACCACCCACGACATGGGGTCGAGATACGGATTCTGACAAGTATCGACATAAGCCGTATCGCTTGTCCAATAAGTGGTTTGCCAGACGAGACTTCCAACAATATCGCGCTCAAGGAGCTGCCAATGCCAGAGTCGGAGTTCTTGCGCGGCATGGTCAGTAAATTCAGTGCAGTAGGGCGCTTTCGGTACGGTGCAAACATACTGCCAGAATCGCGCGCCTTTTTCGCGTTCAGGTAACGAAGCCACGTGAGAGTAGTTGGAACTCACGGGACACCAGATATCGATAGACGTGTCGTGATCTTCCAGAATTTTGTTGAAGGCGTCCGAGGGCTCTTCTGTGAGCATTCTGTTAACGCCAGGGAAATACTTTTCGATCTTGGCAAACTGGTTTGCAACGAACTCGAAATCTTTTTCCGCAGGCTCGTCGAAGGTATAGGTATAGGCGACGTCGAGCATGCCGATTTCCTTGAGATGGTCTACGACTTTTTGGCCGTAATCCGTCATCATGGCGTCATATTCGGGCGTATCTTCGTCAAATTGGCCAATTTTGCCCGGATAGCGCGCTTCGAAGGTACCGCCGCCCAATCCTTGAACGTTGAGGCGGAAGTTGGAGAAATGATATTTTTCAAAGACGCGTTTGATTTCTTCGTCGAAAGCGGTGAAATCGATATCGCAACTTGGAGGATTCGTATCGGGGTTCCAACTGACGATGAAGGGGTCAAATGGGGTGGGGGAATACGGACTAACGCGGTAATCGCCGAACTTCTTGAAGTACATTTCCATGACGGCGCGGTTTTCTTCGTCCGTTTTGCAGTTGTGATATCGTAAGATATCGCGGGTCTGGTATCCGTAGGCTGTCTCAAAACGATTGACGACCGGTAGATCGAAATTCCAGACATTAACGACAAAGGGAATTATCTCGGCGAATTTACCGTCGTTGGCGGAGAGCTTAACCGAGCCCTTGTATTGACCTGGTTTTGTTCCGGCAGGCGTCTTAACGGTAACCCAGACTGGCTGATTTTGTCGAACTTGAACGACGATCGGCGCGCCTTTGCCGTCGGAGCCCTTGTCCATTGGAACGAGCGCGTCGGGATAGTATCCCGGCGAACATGTTTTGTCAGTCGGTTCGGTTACGTGGTGATAGTACGCATAACGAAGTTCGACGTTGTCCTTTGAAATCTTTGCGTCGCTTCCCTGGAGATCGCCGACGATCGACGCAGTCAATCCTTCGAGCGGAGCTTCTTGAGGTCTCAGGACGATTTGGAAGGATTCGTAGTCGTTTCCAGCGGCATAAAGCTCGATCGGACGCGCTTTCTGGAGCTTGAATACGGCCGGTTCCAGCGGAACGCGGTAATCAGCGTCACACCATGATAGATCAACGCCCGGGACCTTCACACCTTCGATCGCGTTCGTATAGTTCTGAATGAAATACCGATAAACGAGGCGCGACAAATTCGCCGGACGTTTAAGTTTCGCGGAATAGTGAGTTTCAATGATCGGCGAGTCTGGATCGGCAGGACGGTCGATTTTCGGCAGACGACTTGAATCCCATTTAAGCAGGACGCTGTTGTTTTGCGCGTCGGGAGTCGTCCAGACGCCGTCGTTCGTAAAGCTCCAGAGCGTCGCGTTCGGGTCGGAACCTTTCTCTTCGTTCGCAAGATCGGCGAAGAGCGTTTCGCCGAAACCGATATACTGTCCATTCGTCGCAAGGTTGAGATTGAAGATCAGTCTATCAACCTGGAAATTGCAGCTATCGTCTTCTTCGGACGCCACAGCGCGCAGGCGAATATAAAGCTCAGTCGCGTCGTTTCCATCGAAGAAGGAGGCGAGAGGAAACGTTTCAGTTCCCAATCCGTCGGTCTCTCCAACCTTGGTCCATTCTTCACCGGTTCGGCTTGCTTCGACTTCAACTTTGCCAGAGACGTGGTATCCAACGTTCAGGGCAATGGAACCGTCGCTAATCAAGAGCGGTTTCTCTTCTTTAACGACTCCTCTCCCTGGGAAAGCCGTTACGCTTTTGGGAATAAACGAAAAGCGATAGACGACCGTCTGGTCCTTCGAGAAACAGAAACGATTCGTATTGAACGTCGCGCTTGTCGAGAAGAGGGGGCGGTCAAAGTTAGAATGCTCGCGCGATTTCAGGATGGAGAGCCGGTACTGTCCGTCGGAGTCGATGGCTTCGCCGTCGCCCAATTCGAGCGCGGAGTCGCTCTCTCGTTGAGCAGGGACTAGCTTGTATAGGGGAGAGACGGCGCAGAGCTCGGGTTCAGCAATGCGGAATTCACGGCGAGAATTCCACTGAGAAAATCGAATTCTTGCGTTATAGACGCCGTCTTTTCCCTCGGGCGTGAAGAAGACGACTGATTTTTCTTGCGACGGCGTTTCACCCGGCGCAGCGTCAGGAAAATCGATGTGAAAGAAATTTGTTCCTGCACAGAGGCAACCGGAACCATCGTCCCCGAGTTGCGACGCTTTGAAGCGGAGTCGATATCCTTTTCGCGATTCCAGCGGAATTTCTTTCGAAAGCCACTGCGACGAGGCGCCGTCTCCGACGATGCTGAGGACGTCGCCGAGCTGCGGGTCTTTAAGGATTACGTCGTCGTTGGTAGAGTTCCAGCCACTCGGAACGGAGGTCGTAACGTTGGCCGGCAAGTAATAGGGCTCGGTCGCCAAAAGCGACGGGACGATCGTCAGCGCCGCGACGACGTATCCCAAGAGTCCGAGCAATGCAGTTTTTAATTTCATCTGAATCCAGCCTCCTGTTAAAGTAAAAAAAGAAGGGGATGAAACGCGCACAGAAGCAATTGCGTTTCAAGAACCGTTACTTATAAATATATTGATTGCCGGCATAAAAGTAAATAATTGAAAAAATAGTTCTTGACGCCAGACGAATTGAAAACGATTTACCAGTGTGCTAAGATGTTTATATCACGGCGTCTGGGAGCAGCGTTCTTGGAAACAAGGACTTCAAGGACGTCTTCTATACCCCGCGTATCGACGTCCTTACTCTAACCGATCATCCCGAAGGAGACGCGCCAGTCCTTTAGACCTGGCGTTATAAGAAATCGCCAGTTTTCGCTATGATTCATGGCGCTCTGGCGGCACTTTTAACGACGTTTAACTACCGCAAGCTTTTCTTTCAGGGAGTTCGAGACGTCGTTTCGCAAATGCGGCGTCGACGGCGTCAGCGCATTGCACGAAATTTTACTACGATCACTTCGCGGCTTTGGCGGTTCGCTCGGGACGTGTCGTTCATGCCCTTGAGGGAGACCAGGAATGAAAAACAAAATTTACGGCGTTCTCATTGTCCTCATGATTGCTGCATTTTGCGTGACGCGTCCGGCTGTCGCCGCCGACAGCGTTGACTTTCGTTGGGAAAAAAGCGAGACGTCGGCGACGCTCTATGACGGCGACCAGCTTGTCTTTGCGTTTCAGTACGCGTTTCTGGACCACTTCCCTCTAGCGTCCGAGAATGATCCTCGGCGTTTTGCGGGCGACTACATCTATCCCTTGAACGGACTTGACGGCGAGAATCTCGTCGACAACGCGCCTAAGGATCATTATCATCATCACGGCGTTTTCTGGACTTGGCCCGGCGTCTTCGTGCATAATCCTGACGGCACGACTCAGCGGTATGATCTTTGGACCTCTAACACGCAAATCCGCCAGCGATTTGTGAAATTCCTTGCGATGGAAGCGAGTGAAGAGGAAGCGGTCCTTTCAGTTGAAAACGGTTGGTACATTGGAGAAGGGGCTCTCAAGCCCGACGAGGAGCTCGATCCGTCAAAGAAGGGAGAGGCTATCTCTGAGAACGAACGCTTTTATGGCGACAAGATCATGACAGAAATTGTCACGATTACGACGCGCCATGTTGAATCCCTCGAGGACGTTGCATGCAGATCGGTCGACGTCGAACTCACGCTTGTCCCGACCGACCGACCCGTCTCGTTGCAGGGCGCTGCAGAAAAGAGTTATGGAGGACTTACGATTCGATTCAAGCCGGTCGGCGAGATTGGAAAGGATCGGTTCATTACGACAGACGACGGGGTAGCGTCGGACGACATGCCTGAGAAACGACTTCGTTGGGCGGACTATACGTCACGTTTTGGCGACCAGGACACGCTAAGTGGCGCCGCGATCTTTCTTTCCCCTAATTTCCCCGATTTTCCGCCAACATGGCTCACCCGATATTACGGGCCTCTCTGCGTCGGGTATCCCGGCGTCGAAGCGCAGCGTTACGAGCCTGGCAAACCGATCGTTATGAAAGCGCGCATCTGGGTCCATCGAGGTCTTGTGTCGACAGAGATTCTCAAAAGCGCGTTTGAAAACTGGGCTCAATCTGAAGGTGGAGAATAAATGACATACGAATCCAGACTGCGTAGGAATATCCGTTCTTTTGCGTTCGGCGTTGCGTTGTTTTTGTGTTGCGCGCTCTCTTCGTTCGGCGCCGACGCTTTCCGTTGGAATCTTGGCGATTCGACTCTCGCATTGTCAACGGAGGGTAGGGCGCAGCTTTTTGACAACGACGGTTCGCCCGTCGTTGCGGCGTCGCCAGCTTTTCAGCTCACAACTGTTGAAGGACGTAAATGTCTTCCGATAAAGGTCGTTCCGCAGAGAAATGGTGGAGACGACTTCTTTGAGGTTTCTTTTGATAATGGCGCCGTTGCGACTTATCGCGTTCTTACGACCGAAGGTTCCGTCGTCCTACGGCTCCTTGACTTGCAATCTGAAGATGAAATTGACGAATGCGTCGTTTTCATGCTCTCGGCGCCGAGCGAAGAGACTCTTTCCGGATGGATTGTCAAGTCGCGTCTCCCTGACGGTCGTAGCGTCGGGCTCTTTACGACCTCTGTCAACGTCATCCCGGCATACTCGATCCAAAATGCTCGCAAAGGCGATCGCGAAGATTGTTCGCATACTTTCAAGGCACTGTCTCGCGCCGACGCCGACGATCCCGACTCTGACGACGAGACGAACGTGGCGGAGTTTTGCGCCGCTTCTGATCGCAGCGGAAACGACGGATGGTCTTACCGAGGACGCTATTTTGATAATCCCCTTGATTTCTCAGGCTGTTTGCGGCTGCGCGCACGCGTGTACGGAGACGGTAAAGGCGAGAGTCTTAAAATACAGCTTGGCGGCAAGACGGGTCATAGAGACGATTATATTTCCATTGATTTTACAGGATGGAAGGTTTGCGAGCTCGATTCGCCGGCCCTTAACGATCTAAGTTACGACGACGTTCGTTTCCTGTACCTATACTACAATGGACTGCCCGGTAAAACTTCCGTTCGAACGCTCGTGGATTGGATCGACGTTGTTTTCGAGGACGGAAATGGGAATGAACGCGTCATGCGGCTCGAAGATTTTTCGGACGTCTCGTCGCCGTTCTGGGATTCCTCGAAGGGCGCGATGACGGCTAAAAGCTTTTCGCGTCACCATATCTACCCGGCGAGTTGTGGAATCGTTCTCGCATCCGACGAAGACTGGAACGGCGCCGTTGCGCGGATGCAACGCCTCGCGGACGTTCCTTCCCCGCGACTCGGCGGCGAAAACGGCTGGCGCGGCGACTCGCCTTATATCCATCAGTCCTACTTCTTCTTGACGAACTTTAAAGTGGACGAGTATGAGACCGCGCTCAAGATCGCCAAACGCGGCGGTTTCAAACAGATATTGCTCCTGCAAAACTCATGGTGTAAATCAACCGGTCATTATGAAGTCAACGACAGAAGCTTCCCAGGCGGTTTGCCAACGTTGCTCGAAACGATTCAGAACTTTAATAAAGAAGGGATCCGCTTTGGGCTGCACCTGCTTGCCGCGTCTGTCGATCGCAACGATCCCTACCTGACGCCGGTTCCCGATGAGCGATTCGTAACCGACGTGGAATCGACACTTGCCGAAGGGCTTTCTGACGACGCTAATGACAAAACGATTAAAACAACAGACGACGCGACCATTTTCCCCGTTGGCGAAGATCCCTATATGGGTTCGGGGCAGGTCGTTCGCATTGACGACGAACTGATCGAATATGGAGTCGCGGATGCGGACGGGTTGTACGAATGCAACCGCGGACTCTACGGGACGAAGATCGCGAGCCACGACAAGGGCGCGCGCGTGCGCCATTTTACCCGCGCTTACGGTTATCATCTCCCTGACCTTGATACCGATTTCATCGACGAAATCGCCGGGAATTTCGCGAAGCTTGCGAATCAGCTTCCGATTGAAATGGTCTATTTCGACGGGTCAGAATTACTCCAGCGCCCCTCCGACGGTTCTGAGCATTGGTATTACAACGCGAGGTTGCATAAGGCGTTTTACGACGCTCTAGACAATAAGAATATTCTTTTTCAGGGGAGCAGCTGTTCGCCTTACTCTTGGCACATGATATCGCGCAACGCGTCCGCCGACGGACACGACGACCTGAAGGCGTACCTTGAAGAGCGTAGCGGGGGATTCGATCCAAATCATGTGCAGTCGTCCTATCTCGACGTAGGGTGGTACTACGCCTACGATAAAAACGCGACGCCCGATATGTACGAATATTGCCTTGGCGCAACGATCGGATACGACGCGTCTTTCTCATTTCAGACGTCGGTCAGCGCTGCGATTGCGCATCCGTTCATCGGCGAGATTCTCGATATGATTCGCGAATACGAAGATTTGCGCCTGTTGGGTCGCATTCCAGTCGAGCTTCGTCCGAAATTCGAGATCGATCGACGGCTTGCCGGTCGTAAGACAGTTTCGGAACGCAACGCCTTAATGGAGTTGCGCAAAGAGTATCGCCTTGAGAAAAACGCAGAGGGGCGACAGGCATTCCGCAAGGTCGTCTATCCTGTCTGGCAGAATGTTTACGCTGGAAAGAGCGATCTTGGAGGGACGACTTCCTCCGACGCGCGCGAAGAAAATGGCGCCTTTGTCTGGGAGCTTAAGGTTGACGCGCCGTGTCGCGCCGGTCTCCAGGTCCAATTCAAAGACGAAGGAGAGACGCTTGAGGGAATGAAGCTTGTTCAGCCGACCGTCTCCTTTGCCAAAGTCGACGGGAAGAGCGAAGCCGGCTTAATTTCTATCGACTGCGAGCTCACGAAGGGCCAGTTTGCCTTCGCGCTTCCGGGTCAGACGGAGACCGTCTATGGATTGCCGTTGAACGAGCCTGAATCGCTCGACGTAGCGACGCCTGAGATTCGGCTTGAGCCCGGCGTTTACCGCGTAACTTTCTCCACCGAGTCCGCGGACATTCCTATTCGCGTTCGTACGCCCCTCTACACGGACGAACTCTATCCGATTCCCGATTGAATGCGTTTCAACGACACAAACCTCTAAAACAAAAGAGCGCCTTTCCTTAAAGAAAGACGCTCTTTTTTCAGGTCGGCGCGGGGTTGAATTTTCAGGAGTAATATTTC
This sequence comes from Thermoguttaceae bacterium, assembly GCA_050949645.1. GTDB lineage: Bacteria > Planctomycetota > Planctomycetia > Pirellulales > Thermoguttaceae > RUG369. The sequence continues at coordinate 1,251,098 of JBMNGC010000001.1, read as the reverse complement.
GTTCTGGCGGCGACAACCTGGTCGATTGCGCCCAGATTTTTCACGTGGAATTTGGGTTCGGTGACGGCCCACGGCGCATGCAGATAGCCGAGAAGCTTTTCGTCGTTGAGATGTTCCTTTCCGAATTTCACAGTGAGGTCAAAGTTCTCGTCGTTCGCCCAGTTAGAGCCTGTCGGGATCTGTTCGTAACCCGCCTCATGGAGATCAAGGTAGTGTTTAACCCAGATGTTCGTTTCAGGATTGAAATCTGACCCGTAATACCAGTTGCTCATGAGGATTGACTTCGGAGCCCACTCGAGGAAATCGGGATGATTCCAACCACGATCCGCCCAAATCCATGGACGGACGCCGTTCTTTTCGCATTGCTCAATGAAGAAGAGGAAATCGTGTTTCCACAAGTCTTTCTGGCGAATCACAATATATTCGTAAGTAGTCTGGTGCTCGTAAGTTTCTTCATCGTATCCAATGTGGAAGAAGCGGGGCTTATGGAATATTTCAGAGACTTCCTTAATGAGATCCGCGCAAACTTTGTAGTATGTTTTTGTCGAGACCATGCGCGCATAATCGCCGAGCCACTGGTCGTGACATGAGGAGAAATTGAGCTTAGGAATCGGTTCGAGTCCAATTTTCCGCATGCGCTCGAGGTCTTCACGCAGTCTTTCAACGGTCCATGCGCCTTCGACCGCGATTTCAGGGTGACTCTTGTACTGGATCGCCTCGCCGAGGTCGATGACGATCATGTTGAGCCCTGACTTTGCCGCCTTTTCAGTAAGTTCTTCCCAGAACTCTTCGTCGCATACGAAGCGATCTACGGGCGGATTGATAGCGGTTGGACAATCGCCCCACATGTTGCGACCGAGGTGCAGCAGCAATCCCCAGATCAATCCGTTGGTCTCCGGGCTCGCGGCAAGGGCGTTCGACTCTGCAAGCGCCGAGAGAATCGGAGAAGCGGCTAGCGAGGCGGCGCCGGCTTTGATAAACGTTCGTCGATTCAACTGGTCCATATCGTCCTCCTTTGGTAAAAGAGAGCGTCCTCTGAATTCAAGAAAGGGTGAGAAGACGCCTTAAAGAACGATTCTATTGACACGTAGACGTCATTGCAAGAGACAGAAAGTTTCGATCCAGAACAGGTGATCTGACGACTTCTGCGATGAACGAAGCTGCGGGCTCAATCTAAATCACCCGCAGCCGTCATATTTCGACGCAGAGCGGCATGACGCCTATGATGAAAATAAGACGCCCGATATTTACGAATGTTGCCGCGGCGTCGCGGTGGATACGACGCTTCTTTTTACAAGTCCGTGCGCGTTAGTTTTAGGAATAATATTTTGCTTTAGCAGCGACGACCTGGTCGATTGCACGGAGATTGTGATCGTGCGAATTGGGTTCGGTGAATTTCCATGGGGCGAGGAGGTAACCAAGAAGCTTCTCGTCGTTGAGACGCTCCTTGCCGAATTTTACGGTGAGATCAAAGTTCTCGTCGTTCGCCCAGTTAGAGCCCGTCGGGATCTGATCGAAACCCGCCTCACGGAGATCAAGGTAGTATTGAACCGGCCTGATCGTTTCAGGATTGAAATCTGTGGCGTAATACCAATTGCTCATGACAATTGACTTCGGGGCCCATTCGATGAAATCAGGGTGTTTCCAGCCACGATCCGCCCAAATCCATGGACGAACGCCATTCTTTTCGCATTCCTCGACGAAGAAGAGGAAGTCGTGCTTCCACAATTCTTTCTGACGAATCACAATATACTCGTAAGTACTCTGATGATCGTAGGTTTCTTCATCGTATCCAATGTGGAAGAAGCGAGGCTTATCAAAGATTTCTGAAACCTCTTTGATGAGATCTGCGCAAACTTTGTAGTACGGTTTTGTTGAGACCATACGCGCATATTCGCCGAGCCAGAAGTCGTGGCATGATGAGAAATTGAGCTTTGGAATTGGTTCGAGTCCAATTTTTCGCATGCGTTCGAGGTCTTCGCGAAGCTTTTCGACGGTCCATGCGCCCTCGATAGCGATTTCGGGATGGCTTTGGTATTGAATCGCTTCGCCAAGGTCGACGACAATCATATTGAGACCTGATTTTGCCGCCTTTTCTGTAAGCTCGTCCCAGAGCTTTTCATCGCATGTGAAATGATCGACGGGCGGAGTGTATGCGGTTGGAGAATCGCCCCACATATTCCGACCGAGGTGCAACAGCAACCCCCAGATCAACTCGTTGGATTCCGGGACGGCTGCAAGCGCGTTCGACTCCGCCAGCGCCGAGAGAATTGGAGAACCGGCCAGCGTCGCAGCGCCGGCCTTGATAAACGTGCGCCTATTCAGTTGGTTCATACAGCTTTCCTTTGATAAAATGTTGACCGGATCTGTTTCATAGAGGCGCGGAGGGCCGCGCCTCCCGGCGCGATTTTATCAAAGCGACGCCGTCGTCGCAAGCGTCGACGTCTTAGAATCCGAAACTCGAACCTTGGCGGCGTCGGCGGTAAGCGTAAACGAGGAGCGCAATAACCAAGGGCGGAATCGGCGGGAGGATCGCCGCGAAGGCCTTGTATCGACCCTGCGTTTGTCGGACGTATTCGTCGACTTCGCGTTGTTCTTCCTCAACCTTTCGGTCGAATTTTCGTTTCTTCTCGTCGAGCACGCTCGTCAAACGTTGTTGCGCCGCAACGATCGACGATTGCAACTCGACCGACTCTTCGCGGCTAAGTTCTTTTTGCGAGCTATCACGTTCCGCAAGTTCCTGAACCGTCTTCTGAAGCGCGTCCTCTTCCTTTTGGCGCTCTTCCTCAAATTCCTTCATGTAGCCAATTTGTGCGATGGTCGCTCGGTCGCGAATCTGCTGAGTCGCCTTCTCAATCCGTGTGAGAGTTCGGTGGCGTGGACGACGGCTTCTAATGGCAACAAGCGAATCTTCCCCGGCAAGTTTGTCGACGATATTAAGAACGAACGTGACGTTGTCGAAATCGAACGAAAGACCACTGCGGAGGTCCGTTCCCATTTCGCGAAGCGTGAAGAAGCCTGGCGTCGCCATGTCGACGTCGGCGACGACAACGACGTTGTATTCCGGCGACGACGACGCGTGTTGACCGTCTTCAGGAGACGCGGGGACCTGGAACGCCTTTGGGACGGGGCCGGTAATTGCAGCGGCGAGCGTATAGGTTCCGCTTCGTTCGATTCGTTTATGGCTCCTGGTGCGAATGTCCATCGGAATGACGTCGGAAACGGAGGAATAACCTCCTGCTTCCGTCCGAATGAGGGGCGTAAAGGTCGTTTCCGCGTTCTCGGCGGGCGAAATCGACCCGACGAACGGGAAAAGAATGTGTTCAAGGGACGCGACGGTCGGTTCGTCTTGGTTGAATGAGTCGACGGCCTCATCGCTGGACGCTTCGTTTTGATCGTAACGTACCGGGCGCTTGTCGACGAAGAGATATTCTTCCGAAAGCGCTGCGAGTTTGGGGTACGGATTGTAGTTTTTCCACAAAACGTCAGCGCCGTTAAACTTAATCCCCAACGCCATCCACAGCATATTGATTTCGCCCTTAAGGGGGGGGATGGGGTTGGTCAAAGTCGGACGTCTTTTTTCGATCGTGCCGGGGAGAAACTTCAGGAAGATGGGCATGGGATCTTCAAAGATAGCGACAGGCTGTCCTTGACGAACGACATTGATGAAATTCATTTCTTCGACCGTTCCGAGCGACGACGGCTGGAAGGCGAGGATCACGTCGTATTTTCCGGGCGTCAGTCGCTGCGCGGGGTCGACCGGTTCCACAATATACTGTTTGCTAAGCTCAGCGACGAGCGGCCATTCTTCTTGAATTTTGCGGCCAAAATCATCAACGCGTCCAAGAACCCCGGCTTCAGTTTCCAGGATCCCGATTCTCTTTTTCTGTGGCGCTGAGACGTTACGAAGCGACGAAATGAGCTCGTATTCGACCGACAGACCGCGATTGAGGAATGGAATAACGATCGTTCGCGAACCGCATCGAAAGATGATCGTCATGAAAATCGAGTCTTCGCGCAACTGCCCTCGTGAGTCAAAGACAACCTTGCGCGGACGGACGTCATACTGGCGTTCAAGGCGATACGCTTCCTGGGTATTGGGCGCGATTTCTCGAACGTCAAGGAAAACCGGCGTCTTAGATCGATTTTTTAGTTCGTTCAGGATCGAAACGACGTTGAGTTTGGTTTGAACGTACTCCTTCGGAACATGGGCGCTAAGTCGCGCTTCGATAACGATTGGATAATCTGTCTCGATCGAGTCGAGGAGCTTGATCGTTTCTGGGGAAAGCGCGCTGAGTTTTTCTGCGGTCCAGTCTTTTCGTAAGTCATAATTTCTAATCAGTCCGACAAGGGAGACGGCAAACAATACAGCGGCAAGGGTGCGATACGCGTACCGGCATGTTCGCGCTTTCGGATTGCGCGCTTTCCACGTATTGCGGTTGAGCAGTACAACGCTGACATAAATCGCAATAGTAGGGATTGCAAGAAAATAGAGAACGCTTGCCAGTGAAAAGACTCCGCGTCCAAAGGGTTCGAGGAACGCGTCGAAACTGAAGGAACGCAGCATTTGCGCAGAGCGATCGGAGATCGGAAGAGCGTCCGCCCACTTCAAGGCGACGAGCGGAACGTTGAAGAGCGCGCCTAAAATATACGCAACTGTTAATTGGGAGGTGAGATATGAGACGACCGAAGCAATTGCCGTCGCCGCTAGCCCTACGAGCCAATATCCGCAATAAGTTGCCAAGAAGAGACCCGGATCTGGATCGCCAAGAAATTTCAGGATCGTAAAGTTGGAGACCGCTGAAAAGAGTAGGGAAACCGTATAAACGAGCGCCGCCGCCAGGTATTTTCCCAAAACAATCTGAAACGAAGAGATCGGTTGCGTCGTGAGGAGTTCGTCCGTTCCGAGACGCCGTTCGTCCGTCCAAACGTTCATTGCGATCGCCGGAACAAAGACCAGGGCGATTAATGGAAACCAGACGTTCAGCTGATCAAGGTTCGCAAGGTTGGAATTGACAAACCCGTCGGGAAGAAACGCCGCTGCAGAGCTTAGAAGTACAAAAACGCAAATAAAAACGTAGCCTGTCGGATTCAAAAAATACGCCAGAAAATTACGCTTGAAAACTGCGAACATGGTTGGTTGATTCTTTGCTTGGCGAATAACGTTGTTGAAGTAAGACGCTCGAAGACGTTAGAAGATTTAAGGTCAGGCGGCGAGGTATCGGTTGACACGCTTGTTCGTGAGTACTCGAAACTTTTTATCGAAATCGTCCGTTGTTTTGCCAAATTCTTCCACCGGACCGTCGAAGACAAGTCGACCGTCAGATATGAAGACGACTCGCGACGCAACGGCGCGGACTTCTTGAAGGATGTGCGTTGATAGCAAAACCGTCTTTGTTCGGCCGATCCGTTTAATTGCGTCGCGTACATGCTGAATCTGATTCGGATCGAGACCAGCGGTCGGCTCGTCCATGATGACGACGTCTGGGTCGTGCAACAACGCCTGCGCCATTCCAACGCGTTGGCGATATCCACGCGACAACCTCGCCAGAGGACGACGAAAGACCGAATCGAGGTCGCACAATTCGACGACCGCGTCGATTCGGGATCTGCGAATATTGGCGGGAATTTGACGAAGTTCCGCAAAGAACTTCAGCAACGACTCGGGCGTCATGTCGGGGTATAACGGGCCGTTTTCAGGAAGATACCCGAGGCGTCGCGCGCCCTCGATTCGGTCGCGCGACATATCGTATCCGGCGATCGACGCGGTTCCAGAGGTTGGCGCCAGAAAACCGGTCAACATCTTCATCGTCGTGCTCTTACCGGCGCCATTTGGACCGAGGAAGCACGCGACCTCCCCCTTGCCAACGTGAAACGAGACATTTTCAGTTGCAATGAATCGGCCGTAGATTTTAGTGAGCGCTTTTGCGTCTATCATTTTGACGTCTACAATAACGAATACTGCGATGGTTGATGCGAAAGCGTCTTAGCGGACGCTTATTTCCAGTTTCCGGATTCGTCTTCAGCGACGGGGACGCCAGGCTTGAGAACGAGCGGCTTCGACTGAGTATAACGTTGCACTGCGTCCGCCCACTTTGAAGCGTCTTGCGAGATCGGAGGCCACGTATTATAATGGCACGGCACGACATAACGCGCGTTGAGCGCTGAAATTGCCTCGAGCGAAAGGGAAGGGCCCATCGTGTAGCGGTCTCCAATTGGCAGAACCGCGACGTCGATTCCCAGCTTTCCTATCCAGCTCATTTCTGAGAAATAGCCGGTGTCGCATGCAAAGTAGATAGAGAACGCTTCTGCGTCGGCGAGAACGTCCTTTAAGGGTTTGATTGGCGCCTGGTCTGGCGAGAGGGGCGCGCCATTTTGTGAGAAAGATAGGACGAACCCCATGGAAGCGCCGCCTGGCGAGTTGTCTGGCGCCGTGGAACTGTGAGGCGCCGAAACCGCCAGAATCTGAATTTTCGGGAGCGCAGGGTCGCCGGTTGCAGGGACATAGATCGCGCCGCCGATGTTCATTCCCTCTGTCTTGACCCCTTTTTCCGCAAAGAAGGACGCCATTTCCGCGATTCCAACGACGGTTGCGCCCGAGCTGCGCGCAAAATCCAGCGTGTTGGCGCAGTGATCAGCGTGGCCGTGGGAAACAAGAAGATAATCAGCTTTAATTTTCTCGCTTCGCGGCGGCGCTATTCCTTCGACAAGGAATGGATCGATGATGAATTTGGTCTCGCCATACCTAAAGTAAAAGCAGTTATGACCGAGCCACGTTAGGTTTTTGGACGGATTACCCATAAAGGTTATCTTTCTGTAAAAATGTGGCAGGTGTGTTTCTGAAAGCTTCACGCTCCTCTGCGGCAGGATGTTTTAGCAGGTTGAGAACATGACGCTATTTTATCGAGGTCCGGTAAAGACCTTTTATAACGATTTTATCGAATTTGTCGGCATGAGTCCAGCCAGAAAAACTCCTTGGAAAACATAAGCTCTTACAAATCGAGTCATGGCCTTGGATTCATCATCCAGAAGGGGTGAAATACGTCATATTCCCAGTAAAACAGGCGTCATTGCAGAAAGAAAATATTTACTTGCTTTGGTTTTTGCGCCCCCTTGCGAAAACCGGGGTTTGGGGCATAATCCTCTCCACTTGTTGATGAAATTAGATTCACTCGAGGGTCTCATTCCCGGACCGATCTGTTTAAAAATTAAACGGCGATTTTATTAGGACGTCCAACTCATGTCAGAATTGGAATTTTTGAGAAATATTGGTATTTCGGCTCATATTGACTCTGGTAAAACGACGCTAAGCGAACGAATTCTTTTCTATACTGGTCGTACTCACAAGATGGGCGAGGTCCACGATGGCGGCGCGACGATGGACAGCATGGACCTCGAGCAGGAACGCGGTATTACAATTGCCAGCGCAGCGACGCGCGTCCAATGGCACGATACGACAATCAACCTTATCGACACGCCGGGTCACGTTGACTTTACAGTCGAGGTGGAGCGCAGCTTGCGCGTCCTCGACGGCGCCGTTCTCGTACTCTGCTCTGTCGCAGGCGTCCAGGCGCAATCCCTTACTATTGACCGTCAGATGAAGCGTTACGGCGTTCCGCGACTTGCGTTCATTAATAAGATGGACCGGATCGGCGCGAATCCTCGTCGCGTTGTTCAACAGCTTCATGATAAACTCAACTGCGACGCCATTCTCATGCAGCTTCCGATTGGAAAGGAGCGCACTTTTGAAGGCGTTATTGACCTGATTAGCGGCAAGGCAATCTATTTTGACGGCAAACAGGGCGAGAATATTCGCTACGAGGAAGTTCCCGAAAATCTCAAAGAGGAATATGAATCGTCGCGACGCGACATGCTGGAATCTCTTTCGATGTTTAGCGACGAGCTCATGGAGCTTCTCCTGGAAGAGAGAGAGGTCCCTGAAGAAATGGTTCATCAGGTTGTTAAAAACGCAACTCTCGCGCGCCAGCTTACGCCTGTTTTCCTCGGTTCTGCCTATCATAATAAGGGCGTCCAACCCCTTCTCGACGCGATTGCACGGTATCTTCCGTCTCCTCTGGAGCGCGATGCGGGCGCCTTCCGCGTTAATCCGGAGACCGGCGAGGAGGAACAGTTCAAGCTTGATTCTGATAACGATTCCGCGCCTCTGGTCGCCATGGCGTTTAAGATCGTCGAGGATCCTTACGGTACGCTAACCTACATGCGTATTTATCAAGGGAAGCTTGAAAAAGGCGTTTCCTACTACAATCAGCGCACGGGCAAAAAAGAGCGCGTTAGTCGTATTTTCCGTATGCATGCCGAGGAGCGCGTTGAGCTCGATTATGCGAGCGCTGGCGATATCGTCGCTGTCCTTGGAATTGATTGCTCTTGCGGCGAAAACTATTGCGCCGAACCAAACTACTGCACCCTTGAGTCGATCTTCGTTCCTGAACCCGTTATTCAAGTGGCGATCAAAACAGTCGAGACGCGCGACGCCGACAGGCTCAGCAAGGCGTTATACCGTTTTCGCAAAGAGGATCCGACTCTTACGGTCCACACTGATCCTGAAAGCGGCGAGACGCTCATCGCAGGGATGGGCGAGCTTCATCTGGAGGTATATATCGAGCGTATTCGCCGTGAATACAAAGTCGAAGTGGAGACCTCGGCGCCGAAGGTTAATTATCGCGAAGCGCCGACCGTTAGCGTCGAGTTTGATACAAAGCATAAGAAGCAGTCTGGCGGCGCCGGGCAGTTTGCGCACATTCGCGGCGTTATGTCGCCTATTCCAGAGGATGAAGAATCGCAAGAGCCCTTTATCTTCGAAGACGAGATTACCGGCGGCGCTATTCCGGCGAACTTCGTTCCCGCAATTGAGAAGGGATTTCGTTCTTCTTTGGAAAAAGGACCGCTTGCCGGTTATCCGGTCGTCGACCTCAAGATTCTCGTCAACGACGGTTCATACCATGCTGTCGACTCCAGCGACTTGGCATTCCGCATCTGCGCGGAGACAGCCTTGCGCGAGAACTTCCCCAGAACGAAGCCGACGCTTCTTGAACCGATCATGCAAATCGAGATCGAATGCCCAGAGAATTTCCAAGGAGGGGTTGTGGGAGACCTTGCGAGTCGTCGCGGCGTTGTAACGCAGACGGAAACAAGCGGCGCTACGTGCCGAATCCTTGGCGAAGTTCCACTTGCCGAAACTTTCGGTTATTCCTCAGTTCTTCGGAGTATGACGCAAGGTCAGGGCGTTTTTTCGATGGAATTCCTAAAGTATAAACGCATTCCGACCGCGCTTCAGGAAGAGATCGTTCGCGAGCGTCACGAGCAAGCGAACGCCGTGAAAAAATGACCCTCTAGAATCTCAGAAGTTAACGCAGCAGACGCTCGTTGCGCTAATTGAACGCCTAGACGTCTTGTCGTCGAAATTAAGGCGGAGCGCGAGCGTTCTGTCGCTTCTATCTCAGATTTTCTTTTCTGCCAACGAGTATGTCGGACGTTGTCGAAAAGATTGCAGGGAATTTCATGCAAAAAAAAGCGAACGCGTCGCTTCCTTCGGATTTGTCGGAAGACGACGTAGCGCTCTTAAAGCGCTTTAAGGAATTTAAAGAAGTTGTTTTATCTCGTTTGTCCGGCGAGATTTTTGGTCAGGATCAGCTTTTAGAAGATATCCTTGCCGCAATGTTTGCCGGAGGACACGTTCTGCTCACCGGCGTACCTGGACTCGGCAAGACGCGAATTGTGCGTTCGATCGCTGATGCGCTCGAGCTTAAATTCAGTCGCATCCAATTTACTCCCGATCTGACGCCGAGCGATATTCTTGGCTCGAACGTTCTTCAGGAATCTGCGCAGGGCGGTCGCGTCTTTGATTTCGTGCCAGGGCCCGTTTTTGCGAACGTCATTCTTGCCGACGAGATTAATAGAACGCCCCCTAAGACGCAGGCCGCGCTCCTTGAAGCGTTGCAGGAAGGGCAGGTGACAGTCGCTGGCAAACGTCATGCGCTTGAACCGCCCTTTTTTGTCCTGGCAACGCAGAACCCTATCGAGCATGAAGGAACTTATCAGCTTCCTGAAGCGCAGCTCGATCGGTTTCTCTTCAGTCTTACGATCGATTATCCCAAGGCTGCGGACGAGGTTGCGATGGCGTTGGCGACGACGCGGGAAGAGAGGTCGCCAGCGCCTCCGACCGTTACGCGCTCCGACGTTCTCAAGTTTCAGGCGCTTGTCCGCCGTCTCGTCGTTTCGCAACGCGTCGCTGAGTATGCGGTAGCGATTGCTCGTAAAACGCGACCGCAGGTGAGGATCTCCACGGAAGCGACGCAGCAGTATGTCGAGTGGGGCGCCGGACCACGCGCGAGCCAGGCGATTTTACTCGGCGCCAAGGCGTTCGCGGCTTTTGACGGTCGTCCGGCGGTCTCCTTCGAAGACGTCGAACGCGCCGCGCCGCCGGCGCTGCGGAGTCGCGTAACCCTTAACTATCTCGCTCAAGCCGAAGGCATGACCGTTGATTTGCTCGTGTGCAAAGTCTTGCGAGAAGCCAGATCTGAACTCGACGACGCTCGAGAATGATCTAAGGTCGTTACGACGTCTTGGGTTACGGTATCGTCATGAAGAAAATGTCGCTAAATGAAGGGCAACGCGCCGCAGTCGAAACGCTTAGCGGCCCTCTTTTGGTTCTCGCGGGCGCCGGGACGGGTAAGACGCGAGTCGTTACCTGTCGAATAGCGCGTCTCATTAAGAGCGGCGTAGCGCCCGATCGTATTCTTGCCGTAACTTTTACGAACAAAGCGGCGCGGGAGATGCTCGAGCGTTCCATGGCGATGCTTCCTAAACGAAGCGGCAATAAACGTCCTGAAATTTCGACGTTTCACTCCTTGTGCGTTCGTATTCTTCGGCGCAACATTAGCTTGCTCGGCTATCCTAGTCAGTTCTCGATATACGATCGCGGCGATCAGGAATCTGTGGCGCGGCAAGTGCTACGCAGCATAAAGTTGTCGTCGGGCGCGCTCACGCCTGGCGACTTTCTCCGGCAGATCAGCGACTGGAAATCGTCTGGCGTCAGACCGCCTGCCGCGCAGAGAACGGCGCGGTCCTCGCGAGAGTACCTTTGCGCGCGAGCGTATTCCCGATATCAGGTTAAGCTTCACGACCTTGGCGCGGTCGACTTCGACGATATCCTGCTCCTGACTGAAGATCTGTTCGAACAGTTTCCAGAAGTTCTCAGGAAGGAATCGGAGCGTTTCGACCATATTCTGGTCGACGAATATCAGGATACGAACCTCAGCCAATACCGAATTATTTCCGGACTTGCCGCGTTGCGTCGCAATCTTTGCGTCGTAGGCGACGACGATCAGGCGATCTATGGATGGCGAGGCGCGGAGGTGCGCCATATCCTCAATTTTAAAAGGGATTGGCCCGACGCGAAAACGATACGTCTTGAAGAAAATTATCGCTCGACGCACCAGATACTGTCGTGGGCCAATCGCTTGATCGCCTTCAACACGTATCGACATGATAAGCGACTACGTTCGACCGTCCAGGGCGTGGCGCCTCGTATCATTCAGTGCAAGAGCGGCGAAGTAGAGGCGAAACGCATTGTCGCGGAGATAAAGCGACGACTAGCCGAATCCAAACGCCAACCTCGAGATTTTGCGATTCTGTTCCGAACGAACGATCAGCCGCGCGCTTTCGAGATGGAGCTCCGCGAGGAGAATATTCCTTATTCTATCTTCGGAGGTCAATCGTTCTTTGACCGAAAAGAGGTTAAAGACGTCATCTCATATCTTAAAATCCTATTACATTCCTACGACGACGTTGCGTTGTTGCGCATTATCAACGCTCCTCCGCGAGGGATCGGATCGACAACCCTTGCAAAACTTCGAGAGTATGCGTCGGCGAACAAAACTTCGCTGTGGTCTGCGCTCAATCCTGCTTCTCCCGTATACGAAAGCCTCGACGTCAGATCTCGTAAAGCGATCTCCTCCTTTTACAAAACCATTCAGTTTCATTCGGGTAAGATGCGTAGGAGTTTCTCTCCCGACGCCGTTGAGGAACTTCTTAGGCAAGTGCGTTACGAAGACGAGCTTGCGCGCCTCTATCCCGACGAGAACGAGCGAAGAGATCGCAAAAATTCTGTCGACGAAGTTTTGACCGCCGTCGCCGCGTATCTTAACGAGCATCCCAACGGAACGTTGTCGGATTTTCTTGACGACGCGTCTCTTGGCGGACCCGATTTTTCATCGCAACAGGACAAAAAATCGAAGGCGAATGCTGTCGTCCTATCGACCTATCACGCTGCCAAGGGACTCGAGTTCAAGGAAGTTTATATGGTTGGAATGGAAGAGGGGATTCTCCCGCACCGCCGTTCCATAGAAGATATCTCCGAAGACGGCGTGGAGGAAGAGCGACGACTTTGCTACGTAGGCGTGACGCGCGCGCAACGCCGGCTTACTCTTTCCTTTGCCCTTGCAAGGCTCAAACGGGGTAAAATGAAGAGGACCATGCCAAGCAGGTTCCTCTATGAACTTACTGGCCAGTCGGAGAATCCTCATTATCTCAACATCAAAAGCGGACTCAAAGGGACGGGCGCGTCTAGGCGTTCTGAGTCCTAACGACCAGCATGAACCGTTGCTTTTTCATCTTGAAGAACGTCGGATAAATTTCTACAATTGCGTGAGTTTATTTTGGTTTCACTGCGGAGCGTCGACTCGATTCTTTACGACTCAAGGCGAACGTTTCCTTTCGAGAGCAGGAGTTAAGGTAAGACAGTGCGTTTGGACGAAAAAAAGAAACCGTCTCATTTGGGTTTTCTAACTGCGTTGGGGAGTCCCCTTCATGGTTTGATCGGAGGTTTTCTTGTCCTAAACCTTGTCGGCCGACCCGTTGAATTTCACTGTACCGCGCCGGTTCGCCCTAACAAAGCGCAAGAAATTCTCTACGGAGCCACGCTTGAGAGCTTTGTCTGCGGCGAGCAGATTGCGCCGGCTCTTGTCGGTAGAACTAAATTAAACCTTAACGCGATTCTGACGAACAACCCGAATATGCTTACGGCCCTGCCGTTGCTCGACGTCCCAATCGGACTGGTTCTTCAACATGTTAAGACGATTGAGCCGGACGCTGAAACGCTGGTTCAACCAGCCATGCGGAACGTGCGGGAAGACGATCTTTCTACAACGGATTCTCACCGATCCGGAGAGACCGCCGGCGAGCTTGCGGGCGTCACAGAGCTCACCAACGACGCTCGTCAGGTCGGTTCCGTTTTCTATGAATCGCTGGAGACCGCGCCAGTGGTCCCCGGCGTCGACTACTCGAGTTTGCGGGAAGCGGTACTGGGGAAAAATTGCATTGCGTTGCCTGTTGGCTTTACCACGGCGGCAGGAGATAAAATCCCCTTCGAAGAGTGTGTTGCAAGAGTTGATCCATTCCTCAAATCGATCGACAGCGTCGAGCCTTTTGAACGAATTCGGTTGGCTGTTGAAGAAGCTCAAAAATCCTGCTGACGGTCTTCCCAGATAACGTAATGGAGTACGATTTTGCCTGAGCTAAATCTTTCCGACGACACACGCGATTCAACGATGAAAAACCCCTTTTCCATCGAGATACATTCGTGGAATCGCCAGACGACGATTCCTAAAACTTTGAGCGTTCTTTGCCCTCGCTCGCTTCTCGACGAAGATGGGAAACGTCTTCGGATTGAAACTCATACGTTGCGTTTCCGTTCTCGAAAGAACGCCGTTCGAGTGATTTCACTTCCCGTAGATCGCCGCATAAAAAACGCCTCGGCGATTGAGAGCTTCTACTTCTTTCCTCAAGACGAGATTTTCCACGAGAAGCAAAAGGCCGATAACGAGGGTGAAAAAGACCGATCCAGTGACTCGTCCGACGGCAACGACGCGAATTCAGTGAAAGACTCCTCTAAACTGGATTCAGAGGAGTACTTTGACTCGCCCGCCTCGCCGACGCGTATTCGCGTCCCCGGCGACGTCGTAAAAATGGAGGATCGCCTTGGATACATCCTCCAGCCGCCAATCGAAACGTGGCTAGGAAGACGTTATCTTGAAACCCCGTTTGAACCATTCAATTACCAGAAACAGGGCGTTGCTTTTCTTTATGGGGCGCATCACGCGATTCTTGCCGATGAAATGGGGCTCGGCAAAACGATGCAAGCGATCACGACGATTCGACTCCTTTTCCGTAGCGGTGAATGTCGACGCGTACTACTTGTGTGTCCTAAACCTCTGATGACAAACTGGCGACGTGAATTTGAACTTTGGGCGCCAGAGATTCCCGTTCAGTTGATCGAGGGTAAAAGCGAACGACGTCAATGGTTGTGGGAGCTCAAAAACGCTCCGGTTCGCATTGCGAATTACGAGTTGCTTAGTCGAGATCGAGAATTTTTCGATCCGCCTGGAGGCGCCAAGGTTGTTTACGATCTCGTTGTTTTGGATGAATCGCAGCGAATTAAAAATAAATCGAACGTTACGTCGGAAGCCGCTCGAGCTATCCCGCGTCGTAGGAACTGGGCGCTCACGGGCACGCCTGTTGAAAACTCTGCTGAAGACCTCGTCGGCGTCTTTGAATTCCTAGCGCCCGGCTACCTTGAATCAGGGCTCGAACCGTCTCGACTCAGCAAACTCGTCGGCGATCATATCTTGCGCCGCACTAAGGAGCAGACCCTCAAGGATTTGCCGCCAAAGCTAATTCGAGACGCCCACATTGAACTCTCCCCAAATCAGTTTGAAACGTATCGACTCGCGCAGGAAGACGGATCGATTCGCCTCAATCAAATGGGAGATTCTGTGACCATTCAGCATGCGTTTGAACTGATCTTGCGTTTAAAGCAGATTTGCAATTTTGATCCCGCGACGGGCGAGAGCGCCAAGCTTGAACAACTTGAAGCGGACATGGAAGAGATCGCTGAAAGCGGTCGTAAAGCGATTGTGTTTAGTCAATGGGTCAAGACGCTGCGTATTTTAAGCGACCGTTTGCAACGCTTCGGGCCATTGGAGTACCATGGTAAAACGAGGCCTAAAGACCGAGAAAAAGTCCTCGAACAATTCCGCGACGACCCCGATTGTCACGTTATTCTCATGAGCTATGGCGCCGGTAGCGTTGGATTAAATCTTCAGTTTGCAGAGTACGTTTTCCTTTTCGACCGGTGGTGGAACCCTGCGGTCGAAGATCAAGCGATCAATCGCGCTCACCGTATCGGAGCGGCAGGTCCCGTGACCGTGACGCGTTATGTTTCCGTCAATACGATCGAAGAAAAGATCGACCGCATTTTGGCGGAAAAGCGGATGCTTTCGGAAACGATCCTTTCTGACGCGAAGGGACTTGGTTACTCGATGGGACTGAGTCAGGCAGAAATCTTTGGGTTGTTCAATATCAAAGCGCCAGAATCGCGCAGAAGGGGTATGGCGCGCAGAAGGTAGCGACGAAAGCGGGTGAAGTTGTAGGACGCCGCAACGCTTGAGAGACAAAAATGGGTTTTAAAATTTTCGATAAATACCTTTTCAAGAAGACGGTGGGAACCTTTTGCGGGCTCCTGTTCGTTACCTTGTTTGTTTTTGCGATCATCGACCTCGCTGCTAACGGATGGATAAGTCTTCGTAATACCGCCGAGATTGGTCGGTTTTTCACGTACTATCTTCTTTTTTACAACAAGGTTATAGGTAGTTTTTATCCGATCTTTATCTTTCTTGCCGCCGGCGTAGCGCTCTACGTAATAGATAGCAATCAGGAACTCGTGGCGCTCAAGACAATGGGAGCGTCTCCTGCAAGAATTGCGGCGCCACTTGTCGCCGCAGCGATAGCGATTTCGCTAGGGTTGACCGCTTTTAGAGAATTCTACGTTCCGACGCAGGTCAATTACCTCTCCCTTTCGCGCACCGACTATATCAGGTATTCCGATGAGATGGAGGTTAACCGTGCGAGCGACGACGCCGGAAATTTTTCCTTTGACGGAGAGAAAATCTATTTTTCTGAAGGTAAACTTATCAAGCCGAGAATAATTCTCGGAAACACGTCTAATCGCTACGGAAATCGCTTCACCGCTGAGGCGGCAGTCTATTGTCCAGCAGAGGGGAATCGGCCCCAGGGATGGCTCTTTGAAGGCGTGACGACGCCGACCGAGTTTCTGACAAGTCCGTCGATAAAGGATCCGATTACCGAAAGAACCATCTTCTTTTCGCCCGTCGACCACCCGGATTGGCTCGCAGGAAATCAGCTTTTTGTTGCCACGAATATTACGCCGACGAATCTTGTCGCCGGCGATAATTGGACCGTCTACGGAAAGCTCAACGAGCTTAATCGCGCGATCAAGGATCCCACCTTCAAAAGAAAGTCTGTCGAACTCGTCGTCTCCGTTCATACGAGAATCGGGCAACTTTTCATCAACTTGATTCCATTCTTTTTTGGAGTCCCGATTTACTTGACCCGACCGATGGGGACGAAACCTATCCTTAAAGTTGCGACGGCGTCGCTGGGAGCGATCCCCTGTCTTCTTTCATTGGTCTTTCAGGTGGTAGGTCTGACGATGGGTATTCCAGATATTGCCGTTTGCGGACCATGGATTTTTGTGCCGTTTGCCCTGGCGCTATATTCGTCGCTTTTCAGTAAAGAAATTTGACGCCATGCCCGTGGTCTGACGCGCCCCCCTATGTCCGTATTATCGCCGATGAAGAAAAGTTTACTACAAGAATCTCTAGTCGCGAAGTTCTGAAAA
Source organism: Thermoguttaceae bacterium (assembly GCA_050949645.1). Classification (GTDB taxonomy): domain Bacteria; phylum Planctomycetota; class Planctomycetia; order Pirellulales; family Thermoguttaceae; genus RUG369. The sequence goes on along the minus strand of JBMNGC010000001.1, from coordinate 1,234,381 downwards.
GTAGGGCTGATCGTATAATCGCTCGGCGAGAAAATATTCGTTTTTCCAAAAAATATCGTAACGGTACTGGCAGACGCAAGGCATTGTAAATTACAGCGCTGCTGGTTCTCATGCTCCTAAGGCGTAGAGCTTTCAAGACAGGCTTTGCAGCCGCCGCTGTAATGAGCAAAAGGGAGTCGATTTCTTTTGATCAATGCAGATCAAGTCAGTCAAAGATCTCTCGGATCGATAAACTTGGCCGAAGAACGAATCACGCCGTTTTTGACGACGTCACGAGGCTCTTCCGATTCATCGATATAGTCTTCATACTCTTCCTCCTGAGTCTCTTCGTCGAGGATAGGAGCGGAGAAGATAGCTGTTGCGCGAGGCGTGGGCTTTGTAGCGTAAACGTTTTGAGCTGGCGGAGCAGAATTCGTGATCTTTCTGGTCGTACCGGGCATCGCGTTCGGAGTCACACGACTGACCTCGGGGAGTGGAGTGTTGCTTTGGGGAAGGGCGTTTGCCGTCACGGCACGCGGGCTTCTCGACATCTGCTCAAGAATCTGTGGACGCGCGGGAAGGACCTGAGGCACGACGTCCGAAGCCTGACGAATTTTTGAACGATTCGCCTGAGCGACGTCGAAATCTCGTTCCTCATTAAACTCGCGACTTTCTCTGATCCTTTGGGCGAATTCCACAGGGCGGTTGGCAGCGAGGTAAGCGTTGAGTTCTTCCAAACGACGACGGCGAGCATTGGCAAGCTCATCGCTTGTCATTTCGATGACGTTCGCCAATTCCGAAGTCTGCTCTGACGCCTGACGCGCAGCTCGTTGCAGCGATGCGCCAGCCGACGCGGCGACGTCGTCGACTTCGTTGAAAATTCTATTCGCCTCATGGTGAAACTGGTTTTGAGCGTTTTGCGCATATCGACGTCCACGGTTCTGAAGTTCCCTCGCGTTTTGAGCAACTGCGTTAGACGCGCCGCGGAGATCATTGGAAATCTGTTCCGCATATTGACGTCCCTGAGCTTGGGCGGCTCTCATGTTTTGAGAGGCGTTAGATGAAAGTTGATGGACGTTCCTCGATATCTGACTTTGAATATTCTGAGAAAGTTCCGCATAGGAATGCGAATAGTTTCCAGGATCGTTGAAGACGTAATTCTGCGCTTTAAGCGGACGCGCGGTCGTCGTTTGCGAAGGAGTTTCAGGCGGGAGCCCAAAGAATTGCCTTAGGATCGAAGCGGAATCGGGGTTCGGTTGAACTAAGGCTTCGTTGCGGTTTGCCGCTTGTCGATCAAAGGAAGGCTGTTCCTTGGGCGCCTGTTTTTTAGGGGCTCCAAAAAAGAACTGAGACCAGATTTCAGACGCAGATTTATTTGTCTTCGTCGGTTGAAGGGCGTGCCTTTCAGACCGTGCCGTTACGTTGGCATAGTCTTGATACCGTGGCTGGACGTAGACGGCGCCTTGTCCTCGTTCAACGGCTGGAGACTGTGCGCGAGCATTCTGGGCAAAGAACGCCGCAGAGCAAAACGTCGTCCCGTAAGCCAGCGTCATAATGAAAGGAAAAATCTTTGCGCGTGAAAACAAGATGTCCATATTGAATCCTTCAATCTTGACCCTAGACGTCCGTGTCGATGGAAAAGCGCCAAATATCGCCTGATTTTCAGGAATGCTTGGCGTTTATCTGGCGATTTTGCCGAATCATTGCGTACGATAGAAGCCGGAATCAATTAGCTGAGATTCAGGGCCAGTGACTGGTTGTGTGAAGTTTGTACCGCCGCTAGCTTGCAAACCGTCGTTAAGGCGCGCAAATGTCCAGAGGATGATTTCACCGTTGGAGACGACCAGGTCTCTATCATTGACGCCAGGAAGCGCGTAAACAAAAACGATTCCGGAATTGATCTCGGCGACATAGACGAGCGAGCGCGACATATTGGCGACCGCGCCGACGTTGCGAATATCCGCTTCGCCGGTAACCATTAGGAATTTGGGGGAGACAGGAACCGAAACTTTGAGCTGCTCAGCAGCGTCCGCAAGGTCGTTTTTGAGATTGCGCGTAAAGGACTTTTGAAGAGCCGGAGCAGTTCGGGAAATGAGGCCGGCGGAAAGACGACAGCTCTGAGAATCCAGATAATACATTGCTTCCACGTTCCCAGAGTAGCCGCCGGTCGCCACAATAACGCCGTCGCTTTCGCTCGAAGCGGTGGCGTAGACTGGAAGGGAATGGTTGGACTCCGTTTCCTGCGTTGCAAAACGTTCGCCCGCTACAAAGCCGCAAATCGCAAGCCCCGTCGAAAGGAGCGCTGTTCCTAGACCGAAGAAGACTGATCGTTTCATTGCTTTATCCCGTGTATCGATGAGATTCAGAAGGTTTGTCGTTAAGACGGAAGTTTTTAATCGTTGAACGCGAGCGTCCTTTGAGAGAGTTTCGCAACACCAGACTGTCTTTTTTTGAGATACTAGTCCAGATGTTTTTTGCGGTAGCGTTTGGAAAGTTCGCTGATCAGGCTTGCAAAGAGAGTGTGAATATTTTCCTTTAATCTTTGCAAAAGGCTCCGTTTGCGTAAAATGCCTGAGAACGTTGTAATTCCAATAGACTTTGGCGCGCTGTCGTATAAACTGGCGTTATTACGGAAGATTTAACGCTTTAATATTGTTTAAATGCGTTGTTTCCTTCCTTTTCAAAGTCCGGCGGCTGTTTATAATATACGGTGTAATCCAGTCGGATTTGAACGCAAGAGCTTCAGGTTTATTTTGGAGTTGAAAACGTTTTGACGACTTAGAACGAAGTATCGTTCGTCTTGGCGGTACAGCCACGTTTTCCCGCCGGAGCGCAGGACGTTATTGGCGCGCGTTGCGTTTTAGACGTTCGTTCAAAGATAGGAGGTTTTTGCATGTCCGAGTGTTCAGATACCGCAAAGCTGCTCATTGACGATAAAACGATCGACCTCAACGTGTATACTGGCGCCGAGGGTGATCGCTCTATTGATATCACTTCGCTCTATAAGGAGCACCAATTAACGACGTACGACCCTTCTCTTGGCAATACTGCGATTTGCTGCAGCTCCATTACCTATATTGACGGCGAACGCGGCGTCTTGCGGTATCGCGGCATTCCTATCGAACAGTTTGATCGTCCGAAACCGAATTTTATTGAGGTCGCTTGGGCTCTTATTTTTGGCCGTCTTCCGGATCATGACGAGCTTGTTCAGTTTCGCGACATGCTGACGAGCCATGAATTGCTTCACGAGGGTATGCTTAGCCAATTCATGACGTTGCCGGCCGCTGCGCCTCCTATGGCGATCCTTTCGGCGATGATCAGCATGATGGCGTGTTACCATAAAGAGTTCTTGCAGCTTGAAGACGAGAAAATTCTCATGGGCGCCGCAGCGCGTCTCATTAGCAAAGTTCGTACGATCGCCGCGCTCACCTACCGTCGAGCGGAGGGGCTGCCCTTTATCTATCCCGATCCGAACATGCGATATTGCGCCAATTTTCTCCACATGATGTTTTCGCTGCCCTATAAGCAGTTTGCCGTGTCGGAGGAAATGGAAGACGCGCTCAACCTGGTTTTTATTCTTCACGCCGACCATGAACAAAATTGCAGCGCGAGCGCGGTGCGAGTTGTGTGTTCCGCTCAGGCGAACCTCTTCGCTTCCTGCAGCGCGGGCGTCAACGCGTTGTGGGGACCGCTCCACGGAGGCGCCAACGTCAAAGTTATGGAGATGCTTGAAGAGATCCATCGCGGCGGCTTTCGCGTCGAAGAATGCCTCGAAGCCGCTAAGGATCACGACAACCCATTCCGGCTTTATGGCTTTGGTCACCGTGTCTATCGTAATTACGATCCTCGCGCGAAGATTCTCAAGGCCGCGTGCGATCGCTTGTTCCGCAAGCTGAAGCATAACGACCCGCTCCTCGACGTCGCGCGCAAACTTGAAGAGTTGGCGCTCAAGGATCCCTATTTCATCGATCGTAAGCTCTATCCGAACGTCGACTTCTACAGTGGTATTCTTCTGCGAGCGATTGGCATCCCGACCGATATGTTTACCGTCATGTTCGCAATCGGACGACTGCCTGGTTGGATTGCTCAATGGAAGGAACAGCATTTTGCCGAAGGCGGAAAAATTATTCGTCCGCGGCAGTTGTACGTTGGCAATCCGAGATCAAACTATATCGAGATGGAGAAGCGTTGATCCTAGATATCTCAAAACGTTTCTGTAAGCCTTAAAATCGAGCAAGTCCGATCTGGAAGATTCCCGGGTCGGACTTGCGTCATTTAGTTGATTTTGCTACGATTTCCCCGAGCTAAAAGCTCTTTTAGAAGCGAATACCCGCTGACTGTCTTTTAATGAACAGAGGGCGGCTCGTGAAGACAAGGTTTATGACGTCTTATGAAACGCGCGAGTAGAAGAAGAAAAAAGGCGACGCGAAAAACTCTGGAGGAACGCCGCATTCTTCAGGAGCTGCGCGATTGGACGAATGGCCTGTCGCCGAACAAAACTTCAATTCCAGAGCTGAAACTTCATTTAGATGAAGAGGATTTCAGCGATGAAGACGTCGCGACACGACTACTAACCCTTGGTTCTCGAGGGCTTCAGCCGCCTCGGCAAGCTCGCAGGACGCGCCGTATCTTATTCTTTTTCAGAGCGCCTGCGAAATGGCGTAATCTTTCAACTTTTCAGATTCTATGGCGGCGCCTTTCTGGAAGACGTTCCGTCGCTATGATGGTAAGCTTTATCTTCCACCTGGCGATTGCACTCCTGCTTGTCTCTATTGCGTTGAACGTTCGTGTCGGAACGCTTGGAGTCTTCGTTGATGGCGGATTTCTTTCGCAGTTGGAAGAACTTGATTTCGTTGATGAGTCGGGAGCGTCCCCTTTGGAAGAGGCGACCTTTGAACTGACTTCCGACGCAAGCGAAATGGAAGTTGAACTGGCCGCGCAGTTATTGACCAACGAACAGGTGAACGTCGGGGTCTCAGATGAGCTCCTTGATATGGATGGCGCAAGGCTGACGGATGCAGACGTGCTGAAATCGGCGCCGTTGGTCAATCCGGGCTCCGGCGGCGTTCCGTTTCATCGCGGACGTGGCGCGGCGAAGGGACGCGCGGCGCGGAAACAAGGAGAGCAGGGACGTCAGGGCGACGTTACTAAAGAGAGTGAAGACGCTGTCGAACGCGGACTTGCATGGCTCGCTCGCCATCAGCTTCCGGACGGAGGATGGGCCTTTGATCTCACGGCGGAAGACGAGAACGGACGCTCGAGCTCGTGCAGGTGTTCCAATTCAACTTCGACGTCGACCGGCACTGCGTACCTACGTCAGTTGCATCCAAGCCGGATGGCGGCAACTGCGATCGCGTTATTGCCTTTTTTAGGGTCCGGGTACACGCATACTGAATCAGGGCCCTATCAGAAGACGGTTGCGAGCGGGTTGCGATATCTTCAATATCACGCGATTCTCAAAGAGGACGGCGTTGATTTTCGCGACGGATTTACCGGAGACGGTGCGGCGTATGTTCAGGCGTTAGCTGTTCTTACCTGTTGCGAAGCCTACGAGATGACGAATGACGAAAATCTAAAAAGTCTTTCGGAAGGCGGAATACGATTTATCGAACGTTCGCAGCTTAATGACGGCGGCTGGCGTTATTTTTCGATTGGCGATCCTATGTTTCATAGTACGGTAGACGGCGATACGTCGGTTCTAGGCTGGCAGATGATGGCCTTGCATTCCGGAGTATCGGCAGGGTTTGATCTCCCTGTTTCCGTAACGTACCGCGCGGGTAATTTTCTAGACCTCGTTATGGACGACAACGGACGTTCATATCGATATCAACCCAATTCCAGAGAGGACGTTTCTAAACGCTGGGGAACGTCGGCGGTTGGAGTATTAGTTCGCGAGTATCTTGGGTGGGAGCCTGGAAAAGATCCGCAAAAGAAGAATGACCTTGATCGCGGCGCCGAGCAACTTTACAAGTGGATTACGCTTGCCGACAATCAGTGGCAACAAGCCAAAAAGAGCGTTCAGAGCAGTCGAGTCAGGAATCGAACGATCACCTATGTCAGGGACGGACGACTGGTTTATAACCTGTATTTTGCGTATTACGCAGCGCTGGCGCTCCAGAGCTACGGGGGAAAATATTGGAAAGAAAGCTTTGCAATGTTCAGAGAGCTTCTTGTCGATACGCAGGCGCGCTCGTCCATGATATCCCTAAGCGGACAGTGCGAAGACGGCAGCTGGCTCTTTTATGACCAGTATATGAACGACGGCGGTCGTCTCCTCAATACGGCGCTGGCAGTTCTAATTCTTGAAACGCCATACCGTTATTTGCCAATGTACCGCTGACTCATATATTGACCCAGACAAGGAAAATTTGCATAGTTTGCCGGAATATCTCGATAAAATCACTTGAAGATTAGAAATATCGGTAGCGAGATGAGCTCCGATTGGTTAAAATGGGTAAAGGTGGAACACGTGGCGAGAAACGCAGGAGTTCCTGTCTGGCTTGGAAGTCGGAATCACGTTCAAAAGAATCGCGTTCCCTAAAGAGAGCGCGTGTGTCCTACACCGCAATTTGATAAGGTTAAACACGATGAAAATAAAAACGTTTACGAGGCTTTTTTCACTTTGGATCGTTCTCTTGACGGCACAGACGGTTCTAGGCGCCGACGACGAGCAGTATGCGATTCTCAACAGCTGGGAGAAGGGTTCGTACACGCTCCTTCAGGAATGCACGAGCACGCTGTATAAGAAGGCGAACGCAGCCGAGGCCGAGCGCGATGATTCTAGAGCTCTCTTTAATTGGCAAATCGAAGCGGGCGCTGAAGGCTCCGACGGAATCCAGAAGTTCAGCATGAAGTTGCTCCGCATTATGACGAGCGTGCGCGTCAACGGTAGGGAAATAATTTACTATGACAGTTCGAACGGACTGTCAAGAATTGAGCTCCTCAACGCCATTTTTAAACAAATGAAGGAGACAGAAACGATCGTCGTCTTTAAGAACGGCGTTCCAATGGAAGTGCTCGGTTGCGAAAATTACTGGAAGGATATTCCGGAACCAACCGACGATTTTGAAAAGTTCCTGCTGAACCATATGAAGAGTTTTGCCGACCCTGATAACATCAAACAAACGTTTGAAACGCTTGTGTACCTCGATACTCCCAATATGGTTGCCGTGGGCGATAAGTGGACAAACAAAACGGTCTTACCAGTTCCCGTGATTGGCGATAAAACCCTTGAATGGGACTGTTCTCTGAATAAGATCAAGCGTTCGGGAGGTGTGCCTCTCGCTTCCGTTACCGGAAAAGGCGTTCTTAATTTCTCCGTTGCGGAACCTCTTCGAGGCGACGTTGTCGTCAAAATGGAAAATTCTGCTGACTACGACACGAAGTCTTACTACGCAACGCACGTTGATTCTCGTGTAACGGTGAACGTTAAGACCATGAGTCCCGATTCTGAAGACACAGAGCAATTCTATGCGGGTTTCTTAAAAAATAAATTGACAATTGCTAAACATTGAAAATAAGGTATACTGTCGCTACTTGATTTGCCGACCTCTTTGGCGCGATTGTTTTTCCTTCCAATCGCGCGGGTCGGCGTCTTTTATATAGCTTACAACGCTGAACATGATAGTTTATATTTAACAGTCGCTAGCGCGCGTGGGCGTATCCATTGCGCGCTTTTATATTCGGCGTTGTTGGAAAGGACGATGAAGTATGAACGAACCGCTTCCGATGACTCGAGAGGCCTATGGTCGTTTGAAGGACGAAATTGAACGCTTGGAAAAAGAAAAACTCCCGCCAATTCTCGAGCGTATAGCAGCAGCGCGCGCTGAAGGCGACCTCAGCGAAAATGCCGAATATCACGGAGCGCGCGAGAGTCAAGGGCTTCTCATGGCGAAGATTAACGAGCTGAAGGGTCGCGCTGCTCGCGCCAAGATTATGGATCCGTCCACTGTCAAACACGATGAAATTCGTTTCGGCGCAACTATTACCGTGAAACGTCTTCGCGACAATCGTACTTTAACTTACCAGCTCGTTGGCTTCGGCGACGAAAACTTCAGCAAAGGCAAGATTCTCAGTACTTGTCCGCTCGGAAAAGGGTTTATGGGGAAGAAAAAAGGCGAGACCATTGAGATTAAGATCCCGCGTGGTCTGGAATCTTTTGAAGTTCTCGATATCAAGTACGACGAATGACGTCGTTGAAGACCTCCAGCTTTTGAAGACTTGCAGAAAAAGCGTCCGACGTTGCGTCGGACGCTTTTTTCGTTCTTTCTGCGCTGCCTGCGCGTCAAACGTCCCAGCCCGGTCGGCAATACTGTCGGAAATATTGATCCGCGTCGGGGCAGTTTGTCGCTTTCATGTTGTCAGCGTCATACTCAAGTTTCTGACCGCAGCGATAGGAGAAGCATCCGAGGAGTACGGCCTCGGCAATTTTACCGGAATATTCAAATCGGCAAGACGTCGAACCTTCTTCGCACCCCTTTCCATCCTTGATCGCTTGGATCCATTCGAGATGGTGACTGGGCACGCTTGGAATCGTCTTTTCGGGCGGTGTGAATCCTTCGAATTTTTCCTTCGGAAATAGAGCGTGCTCAAAGTAAGTCGAAAAGAGAACGCCATCGGAACCGAAAAAGAGGACGCCGGCTCCATGTTCGTCAACTCCATAGTCCTTAAGACATTCTGGACGAGCTTGGCCGTCTTGCCACGATAGCGTAATTGGTTCGCTGTCCTCGGCCCTCTTAAAGACAAAGTTGGCCGTTAGATCGTACCCGCAGATTTCCTCATCGGCGGGCCTTGGCGCCGTCGTTTCAACAGAGAGAAGTTCCGCTTTATCAAGACTGAGCGCCCAGAAAGGCAGGTCGAGGTAGTGACAACCCATATCCCCCATTGCCCCGTTTCCGAAATCCCAGTAATGACGCCATGTCCCGGGAATAAGACGCGGATCATATTCCCTTTCTTTCGCCGGACCAAGCCATACGTCCCAGTTAATATTGGGAGGGCAGGGGACTGATTCGGTTGGCTTAGGTTTGCCTATATAGCGGTTGGCGCACCAGATTTTGACGTCGTTTATCTTTCCAATCGCGCCAGATTGTACGAGTTCGACGACGCGTCGGTAATTTTCTCCTGCGTGGATCTGCGTTCCCATTTGCGTAACGAGATTTTTTTCACGCGCGACCTCACGCATTCTACGAACCTGATAGAGGTCGTGTCCTAGCGGTTTTTCGGAATAACAGTGAAGTCCTAGCTTCATGCCCGAGACGGCAATAATCGCGTGGGTATGATCAGGGGTTGCGACTACAATAGCGTCGAGCTGGTCGCCCATCTCGCTGAGCATGTCGCGGAAATCGGTGTAAAACTTGGCGTTGGGACGATCTTTTTTCACAGCGTCAAGGTAATCCTGGTTGGAATCGCAAAGCGCAATTTGATTTTCGCTCGCGCACCCGTTGAGACTAAAGGCGCCCTGACGCGCAATACCGACGTGCGCGATATTAAGCTTGCTCAACGTTTTCGCGTCTTGGGAAATGGCAGGCGCGGGGAAGGCGCCGATAGCGACTAGACCGCCCGCCGCTACCGACGACTGTTTGATGAAACTTCTTCGCGTAATTTTTTTACCATTCATGACGATCTCCTGATTATTTCTGTCCATGACAAACGGCTGAGATTTGCGCGACTATACTCGCACTCAGTGGCAATAAACGATACGTTCGCTTGTTAAATCCGGTTATCCTAAGGACTCTGCCTTTCGTAATTCTGCGCGAGGATTGTTAACTGGGTGTCGGCTGACGTAACGACGGTGCGCTCACACAAGTTAAGCGTCAAAAGCAAGACTAAAATTTCATTAGGTCTCAACGCTCTTATTCTAGACCCGCGCGCGACGCCTTTCAAGACGTCGAGGGGGTGAGAACGCCCCTTCCAGGTACATTTTCGCGACTTTTTTTACGTCTTCCAGGTGTTTCATGCGTTCATGGACGAGCGGTTTGAAAGGAAACCAGCAAAGATTCAGACGCCGCTCCAATAACGTTGTTTTCTTGAGGGAAAAAGGGGGGCAAATGGGAATATAGGCGTCTTACCCCCTAGTTGAAAACAGAAAGCGCTCTAATATTACTACAAGGTATTTGTCTTGTATGCCAGAGCCCCAGCGGCTTCGATTGACGCTGATGTAATCCGACGAGCGTTCTCCCTTGAGTGAACGCAGACGCGGCGAGACGTTCCGAACTGCCTAAGGATAATTTTGAACGGACAAATCTGATGGTCAAATATGATTTGAACGAAAAAGAGAAGACTCTGATTTTCGATATATTGGGGTATTTGAATTTTTCTTCAGGAAGTTTGGACGTTCAATTTGCAAAGACTTGGAACTCGCTCTACGAGTCTTTCTCCGACAGAGGGTCATCCGAACTCTGGCGCGACGCTCTTGACGCCCTTAGTTTTGAATTGGAACAGCTGTCGGCGACGGGAAAGACGTTCAAGGATTCACGCCAGTCGCGTCGGGTCCTCAAGCTGGTCAAAGAGGCTCTTGTCGAATATCGCAACTTCCATGAAGACACGCTGTTCCATGCGGAAAATTCCAGCCTCTTTAATTCCTTTTTTATGGCGCGCGTTTGCCGACTCGCTATCATCGAGTCATTGGCGAGCGACAAGCCAGACCCTCTAAAGGTCGTTCTGCATCTTAACGATTTCCTTGGTTATCGTCCGATACCCGTTTTTCAAGATGGGATCAAGCACGACGCGAACGAGCACGAGTGGATCGCTCCGGTTCCTCTGTATTATCGCGGCGCTGGAATAGCGTTTGGAGAGTATCGGGAAATCCTTGAGATTGCGTTCTCGATTTTGCGTACAACAGACTCAGATATTCTTTTCGACGCTTCGTTTGATCTCAGTAAGCTTCGAGAATTTTCAGTCGATCCACGCGCTTACGATTTCGATCACCCAGTTAATCACCGGCCCAGTTATTGTTTTGGCTGTTGGGACGAACGTTCTGTTGGCGAAGACGAGTATTTTCATCGTTTTATCGTCCACCGCTCGACTCTTGATTCCATCATGAGTCGTATAGAGGAAGCCCCGTCGCCAGAACTTCGCAGCGAATATATCTACGAAGGGGCGTCGGTGCTTGCCGGCACAGTCCTAATGGCTTCTGGAATTTCCGGGGGATATGTGCAGGCGCGCGACTCTTCAGAAACGATTGCGACGCTTTCGGTTAAAATCGCGGCATATCGCGACAAGTTTTACGAAAGCCTCATTAAGAAGGTTCCAGCCCATATGAAACCTCGGCTTGAAGCGGAAGCCGAGCGTCTCTTTCAACCTTTTGCCTCCGCTCGTCAGTCGCTCAATCGTCAAAATGCAAAAAAAAGCGCGGATCAACTTCAGCGCTTTGCTCTTTCCCGCACCTACGCGAGGATGGGGTATTTTGAAGCGTCGAAGCGTCAATCAGATATTATCGCGACAGCGTCGTCGCGCTTGCTCTCAAGAATTGATTGCTACATCACCAAAGCGCATCTCGACGCTGACGCTGGAAAACTCGATGAGGCCGCATCCTGCATGCCTAAGATCGAAAATCTGTTGCACCGTGGAGTGGCATGCGGCGCGTTCCCTGATCCGTGGTTTATCCTTGGTTTCGACTCGCAATTTACTCTTTTTCCGGCGGTCGAAAACAGCGTTCATGATCATCGACTCGATATGTTGATCGATCTTCTTAATGATATCTTCGACCTGTATAGTCGATTAGAGAAAGAAGCGGCAGCGTCAGGCGCCGACGATCTGCAGATGACTCTTTCCGACCAGATGAGCGACCTTGCAGGTTGGTGGGATAAGTACGGTAGTACGGAGGTTTCATCCGTAGAAGGGTTCTCAGGACAGGCCGCATGGGAGTCCGCCGCGATGGTCTCGACCGCGCTAGCGGCTTGGAATAAGGCGGGGAAGGCTGTTGGTAACGTCTCCTTTTGGCGTAAACACGTTGAACGTTTCAAGTCTCCAAAAGCTTTCGTACTCCTTGGCGAAGCGCTCCTGGAAAAGAAAGATTTTCTGTCTTCGTCCTCCCTTCTGATATACTGGCTTGACCAGTCTGACGCTATTCCTCTCGTTGAATCCGAATATTCCTTTAACACGCTTGCCGCAAGCTGGATGGAGCAGGTTTGGCAACCTGTAAAAGGCTCAGCTGTACGCGTTCCTCCGCGAGAACGCAACGCATCGGAAATTGAGAAGAAATTCACGACTGAAGAGTATTTAAAATGTTGGAACATGTCCGTTCGCTTCTTAGACTTGCTTGAGGCAAACGTCAACGACAACTGGGACGTTCCGAGGTTAGAACTGTCGGAGGAGAATTTCGATCGTAAGCTTTCTTTTCAGACGGACAACCCGCTCCTCGCAGATCTTGCGCGTCGGGTTATCCTCTTGACGAGACCCCCAACTCGTTCTTCACCCAAGATCGGCGTCAAACCCTCAGTGCGGGACGCGACGCGTGTCTTTAACGACGATAATTTACCGTCTCCTGAAGAATTCGAACAGTTCTACGAAGAGAATCGGGACGTCTTTCCAAATTACCTGCCCTACCGGCACTTTATGGAGATCTTCCTCAATTCGGCGACGCACATTTCTGTCAAGAAGCGTGAGGAATATGGCGCAAAAGTTTTCGGCGTCATGAGATCCCGTAGTAATTCGTTGTCCGTTTCCGACCCCTTTTTCTTTCCCGACGGCGGCAAGGCCCCGGCGCCTTCTGCAAAAAACGATCCGGAAAAAAAGAAGGCTTGGGAAGAAGTACGCGATTCTTTAGAGCTCGAAGACAACAACGCCGAAGTTGCGGAAAAAATCCAGCGTCTCAAAATAGGACAAAAAACGGAAGGCGACGCGACGTCGGACGCTCAATCCGAACCTTATGACGAGCAAGACGAGCGCGTTTCTAACGCCGCTTTTTTCGACGACGAGGATGAGTCTGAGTTTGACGACGATTCTGACGATGAAAACACCTTGATCACGGGCGGTGATCCAACGTTCAGCGCCGCCTACGAAAATATGACTTTTCGCGACAGCGCCGACGACGGAAACGTTGACGATACGGAGTCAGGAGGGGACTCTTATTACGGAGATTCTGAGGGGAACAATTACGAATTTGCACGCGAGACTGATAGGATTACCGAACGATTACACTTTATCTCTATGACGGTAAAGTTATGGAAAGCTACGGCGAAAAGATCGCCGTTACTGGACTTTCATACGTCCGACTCTCTTGATAAGAAAACGGTAGAAGACGCGAAGTTCCGACTCGAGGAATGGTTAAAACACTCCCAGAGGATTGAGGGTGAACTCTTTGAGTTGCTCGATCAAACGTCTCGTTTCAGCATTCCTAAACCATCGGGAATGGGAGATTCCCTTTTTGAATACGACCAGCTGCAAAGCTTAAAGGAGATCCTTCTCGACCGCGTCGTTTGGACGATCGTCGAGGTCGCAGACGCCATTCTATTCCTTAAGGCGACGCTTCGCATTGAAAATGCTGAAAAGTATGAAAAACCGTGGAAAACAACGGCGTTGCAAACGCTAAGCGCAATCTTTCACCGCGACGTCAAGCGCGCGCGCCTGCTTTGGCCAAAGCTCCTCAACGGTCTCAGGACGGAAACCTTGCTCTATATTCCCACGGCGCGTGGCGGGGACGCGAAGGCCATTGTGGAATGTCGTCGTCTTCAACAAGTTGTCATGCGACTTCTTGATTATGCCCCGAGGCTGGGACTTCTCAAGGAAGAATTTCAGCTGATCGACTGCGTCCAGAAGATGGAAGAAATTCGACTTTCTGCCTCTGGCTCCATAACGGAATACGACCGCTTTGTTGAAACGGCGGTGAGAAGCGTGACGGAGACATTGGCGGAATCATCACGCGAGTGGAAGGTCGACGGAACCAGATTTCAGACCTCCGACGACGCGCTCGTGGAGTATCTAAAGATAGCGGTCGACGTCGCCCTTAAAAATTGGTTGCAGCATAGTCGCGAGATTCTGATCTCGTCGATTGAACGGATCGGACCAGAGCGTCAATGGCTGCAGGTGCGCAATTTTATTATTGAATACGGCGCGGATCTCTTTACGCAACATTTTCTTGCATTTCGTAATATTCGGTCGATTTTGCATCAGGGTGGGGCCTCGTTCCTGGCGACTCTTGTCCAGCTTAAGAGCGAAGATAGAGAACTCGAGTGTGGCGAAACCCTGATCCATGCGATCATGACGAATAAAATCGAGTTCCAGAACGCCGCGAGCATCTTCGAAGCAATTCTGGAATGCGTTGCGGAAAATTACGCTGAATATATTGATTACAATAGCACGACGACTTTGTCCGATCATGGGGAAAAGCTTTACGTCTTTCTCGATTTCCTAAGAACTCTTTCAAAATATGAGAGAATCTCATGGAATTTAAAACCTGTATATTGGACTCACGATTCGCTGATTCGATCGTGCAAATCAGCGGCTAATCTATGGAAAGAAACTGTCAAGAAGCTGAGCGCTTCTCAGGCGGATAAGCTTCTCGCCTCTTATCGCGAACTTACAGTGAAGCACGGAATTTGGCTTCAGCGCGTTTACGAGCGACTCCACGAGCGTTTTGTGCGTCCCCTCGAAATTGCTCAGATGTGCGGACTCGTTGCCGACGCGATTTCTGCAGTGGGCGTTCATGGGGAAGACAACCCGGTCTTCAACCGATTTGAGGAGATAGTCGAGTCATTCGCCGCCGAACCATGCGGCGTCGGGTTCGACCTACCTGTCTGGCTCTCAGAGCTTCAGGACGAAGTCTTGCTCTCTCGCGTCGACGACAATGAAGACCAAAGTTTGCGCGATCCAAAAGACGAGGCGTTTGAATCCATCCCGTTCCCGATTGAACCGGTGGCGCTTGACGACGTTATCGCGCAGTTCTCCGACCTGGATTCCTTGAAGAAACAGCGTTGAACACGTTTTCCACTTAGACTGTCTTCTGTCTCGAACTTTCATTTTAAAGGTTCGACAGCGGCAATATGAAAGCGAAGCGAGAATGGATGCGTCCGAAATCAAAGACTTTTCGCCCAACGAACTTAACAGGCGACTCGAAGAGCAATATACGGAGATCGCGAAACTTGCAGGCGGACTCGCCCACGAAGTTAAGAACCCGCTGTCGACGATTCGCCTCAATATGGGATTGTTAGAGGAAGACGTTGAAGAATTAGACGATTCGCCGCGTCAGCAACGAATTCTTAAGCGTATCAAAACAATCAGTCGTGAAACACTTCGTCTTGAAGAACTTCTCAACGAATTTCTGAACTTCACCCGCGCACAGGACCCGCCCCTTGTCCCCGTTGACGTGAATAAGGAACTCAAAGAAATCGTTGAATTTTTTAGACCGCAAGCGGAGTCGGAACACGTTAATATTCAGGAATACTACTCCAGCGATCTTCCGACGATCCGGATCGACAAACGCTCCTTTGATCGGGCAATTTTAAACCTGCTTCTTAATGCGCTTCAGGCTATCGCTACGAAGGACGACGAAGTCGGCAACAATGAGATCCTTATTCGAACGCGCCTGTGCGGATCAGAAGTTGCTATCGACCTGATCGACACCGGATGCGGTATGAGCGACGAATCGCTCAATAAAATATTTGATCTGTTTTTCTCGACGAAAGTCCACGGTACCGGTCTGGGACTTCCTACGGTTCGTAAGGTTATCGAAAGCCACGGGGGTCGGATCGCTATTCAGAGCGAACTTGATCATGGAACGCAGTTTACCTTGACGTTTCCATCGATTCCTCGTATAGGGGCTAAAATGGAAGAAAAGACGGAGCAGAAATCGTCGTCGAAATAACAGAGGCGCTGGATAGTTGCGCACGTTTTGTTGAGGGCCGCATGTGCGGTCCTACAGCGCGCCCCCTTAAAAGATCGTCGGCGTTAACACGGCTTTTTCAAGCAGACGTAGATATTCGGCTCTGGGAATTTCCTTGCCGCCCAAACTTTTCGTGTGAGCGTTGAGGACTTGCAGATCGAACAGCTGGAAACTCTTTTCTTTAAGGCGATTACATAGAGTGAAGAGCGCGACTTTCGACGCGTCCGTTTCAGTGTGGAACATCGATTCGCCGCCGAAGAAGCCATTGATAGCAACCCCATAAACGCCGCCGACCAGTTTCTCTTTTTTGGTTTCGTTTTCTTGTAACCAGCATTCCACACTGTGCGCGAACCCCATTTCATGGAGTTTACAGTATCCGCAAAAAAATTCTTTAGAAATCCAGCTTCCTTCTGTCGCTCTGTTTCCAGCGAGCGCGCATCCGAGCATGACTTCAGGAAAGGCCTCGTCAAAAGTAACCTTAAATTTTTGACTCTGCATCGTTCGGCGAAGACGAGAAGGAATATGCAGCGTCTCTAAATCAAGGACAGCCCGAGGGTCAGGAGAGTACCAAAAGAGAGTCTGACCAGACTCCTTGAAACTTTTCAGCGAGAAAAAATTATGTTCGTTCCAGATGGCGTTTTGGCATCGAGAGGAGAGCAAAGAAAACATTTTCTCCGATTCGTCCTGGCCGGCGTCAGGATTTGCGACGTCCAGTTCGAGCGTCCATGGAAAGATCCCATGAATAAGCGCGTCGACGATCATATCCGGCACAACTTCTCCGCCCCCGCAAAGCAAGCCGTCGTCTGGCGCAGTTGACGCCAAAGGAAAATAAAGGGATTTGGGTATGCGCTCGAACATGAATAATTCAGAGGTTTTCTGAAAAAATAAACAGTAGAGACGGGAAACGAGCCGTCTCTACTGAGCGGAGAATATCTCGTATGGCGCTTGACGAGCGCCTGAGAGCTGGTCGAAGCGCTTAAGTCGCTTCAACGGATACGTCGACGTCGCACGAATTACGGACGCGTTACGCCGGTGAACTTTCGCGCTAATTTCCACGCGGCCGATCGCCGGTTGCTTTATCCGTAATTCGTAGTGTGTCGTTCAAGAGGCGTCGAGTGACGTCTAAAACCGATCTGTATCGGCGCCGTTTATTACTTTGAAATCTTACCGAATGCTTCCCATAGGAGCGCGCCCGTCTTGACGCCTCTGAAAAATGACTTGAGATTAAATTTTTCATTCGGGGAATGGATGCCGTCGTCTTCGAGTCCAAATCCTACAAGGACCGTTTCCGCGTTGAGCGCGTCGCGGAGCTTCGAGACGATCGGAATCGAACCGCCGTCGCGGAGGAAGACCGGCTTAACTCCATATACTTTTTCCAGAACTTCGCTTGCGGCGACGATGAACTTGCCAGTGAGCTCGGTGACCATCCCCCCGGAACCCTGCTGGAAGTTAATATCAACCTTCAAATCGTCTGGGACTTGTTCGCGAACAAATGTTTCCACGCCCGCGCGAATCTTCTCAGGATCCATATTGGGAACAGTGCGGAAAGTAATTTTTGCCGACGCCCAGCTCGGGATAATGGTCTTTCCACCTTCGCCCTGGTATCCGCTTGTGAGTCCGTTGACGTCGAAGGAGGGGCGCGCTCCGCGGCGTTCCAGGACGGTATATTCCCGTTCGCCAAAGGTTGCGCCAATGCCGATATTCTTTTTTTCGGCTTCTGGATCGAATGGATTTTTAGCGAGCGCGTCGCGTTCAAGTTGCGTAAGGGCCACGACGTCGTCGTAAAAACCTGGTATTTGCACTTTTCCGGAGTCGTCGATCATCGAGCTGATAAGCTTTGACAATACGATGGCGGGGTTATAGACCGACCCGCCGTAGATTCCGGAATGAAGATCGCGATTTGGGCCCGTTAATTTGATCTCGAAGCCCACAATTCCGCGCAGACCGTACGTTATTGCTGGAAGATCTTCGCCCGCTGCAGAAGTATCGCTAACCAGAAGAGCGTCGCATGCGAGCATCTTACGGTTCTCTTCGGACTCAAGGAATGACGCCAGGGAACGACTGCCGTCTTCCTCCTCGCCCTCGAGAATCACCTTAACCTGAAGAGGGAAGGAGCCGTGAAGCGCCAAGTAAGTCTGCATGCCGCAGAGTTGCGCGCACCACTGACCCTTGTCGTCATTTGCCCCACGACAGTAGACCTTGTCGTCGACGATCGTCGGCTCAAAGGGCGGCGTTCGCCATTCTTCGTTCGGTTCCGACGGCATCACGTCGTAGTGTCCGTAAAGCATAACGGTGGGCGCGCCAGGAATCGCCGGCGATTCTCCGTAGACAAGAGGATTCCCCTCAGTGGGGATTGTACGCGCTTCCATGCCGAGCTTATCTTTCAGCAAGGAGACCGCCCAATCGGCCGTTTTGATCATATCGTCCTTGTGTTCCTTTTGAACGCTTACGCTAGGAATACGAAGGACTTCAAACCACTGGTTTAAAAAGACTTCCTTATTTTTGTCGATATATTGTTGAACCTTGTCCATTAGGTCGTTCCATGAAAAGAGGGCGCGTCGAATTTTAGAACGCGCCTAAATATAACTTATGGTAACTTGACGACTTGCGTTTTTTAGCCCGGCGGCCAAGAGAATTGGCGTCCGCCGAGGAGATGGAAATGCAGGTGAGGCACCGTTTGACACGCGTTCGAACCGCAATTGGATACAACGCGATACCCATCTTTGGCGATCCCTACCTCATGCGCAAGCTTCTGGATAACGCAGAAGATATGGCCGATGAGCGGCTTGTCTTCTTCGCCGACGTCGTCAAGAGAAGTCAATTCGGTCGTTTTCGGAATAACGAGGATATGAACCGGCGCCTGCGGCGAAACGTCGTAAAACGCCATACAGAGATCGTCTTCGTATGCGATTTTCGAGGGAATCTCTTTGTCGATAATTTTTTTGAAAATTGTTTTTTCTTCAGACATAACCTTTCGCCCGTCTTCTAATTTGTTCCCATACGTAGTAAAAGCGCAGGATCGTCCTCTCGATCGTACAAGCAACAGGGGGGAGTATACCCCATGAGCGTGCAAAAAACAACACCTCGCGGGGCTCTAAGTGTTTTTTAATCCGAATCGACGGCAGCGGTTCAAAGCGCTCGCGTCACTTGATTGCGTGATTATTTCCGGTTCGCAAAATGGAGTAGACGACGACTAGATTCCAGCGTTCCAAAGGACGCTCGTCCCAGAAGCGCAGGCGATTTGACGCCATGAAGCTCAGGCCACGCGGCTGGAATATTTGCGGCAAAAAGGATCCCAAGTGTTGCCGCTGCGGCGCCGTCGAACGAATCTTCGATAAAACCGTACTCGGAAAGCCGATGAAACGCGTTTTGTTTTATCAGGGTCGACAGCCTTGAAAAGAGCAAACCATTCTGTCTAGTAGCGCCAGTAAGGACGATTTCATACGGTTCGGAGAAATGATAAGAATCTAAACTTGCTTTGATTTCCTCTGCGATCCAGTAGACGGCGCCGCAGAGCGCGTCCAGGGTCGAGAATTTTCGGGGCGGCGTTAACTTGAGCGTGTCGAAATAGAAGAGTTCATTAAATGTTCCCGAAAGGGACGTCGTGTAATACCGTTGTGGAAGATCGTCGATGCACCGCGCCTTTTGCTGAGCGTCGCGCCAGAAATCGAGGAGTTCATTCGGGCTGCGACCTTGCACTGAGAGCTTTCCGCCGAGATCGACAAGCGTTGCGCCTTTGGTCGCCTGACGCGTAAAGAAGTTCAGAATAGATCCGCACGGCGCGACTTCACGATAATATGTTTGCGACCAGGAATCTTTCGATTTTGCGGCCGGCAGATAGGTCCATCGAGCCGTTTCGCCAACGTCAAGAACAAGGCGCGCCTTTTCTTTAGACGACAATAAAATCCAGTAGGGGAGCGCAAGAAAAGCCCGACCGTATCCTTTCGGAGACCAATCGGCGGGCACAAATGAATCGATGACATTCATGCCGGTTCGGCGCGCAAGAAGTTTACCGGAGCTGATAGAGTACCAGGTTTCCTTCTGGGACCATTCGCTGGGACTAACCCAGACGCCCGGGTCGTTGACGGCGACTGCGACAACGTCATTAGGTTTGAGGTTGGCTTCTTCCAGAAGTACAGAGATCGCTTCTTCTTGGATAGACGTCGTCATGGCGCGCAAGGAAGCTAATTTCACCAAACTGCCGTCGGTCGACGATCTTTCCGACTCTCTTTTTGCCGTCGACGATTTAGAGAAGAACTGTTCAAAGTCGTCTTTTTTTTCGCCGTTGACCTTACTTTTAAGAATTTCTGCGTCATGTTCGTCTCTTACAGACTCCACGATCTTCTCATAGGCGGACGCGATTTCTTCTGGTAGATCAAAGGACGCGCTTTTTTCTAAAGTGAGAGCCGCGCCTGGATGCGATCCATCGCTCGAGATAAGCGCCGCCTCGAGCTTTCGCGCGGAAGAGGAAATATAAACGCCGACAAAATAATGCTTGGCGTCGCCGTCCTTTTTGCCGTTCTTCCTAAATGAAAACATCTTTTTCTCACTTTGGCATGAAATATTATTTAAGAGCGCGACGCCGACTTCCTAATCATTGAAGAAGATACGCAAGGCGCGCGGCTTAATTTGAATGAATCTTAGCAAAATGCAGAAAAAACAACAAGTGGTAAGAAAAGAGAACAAGCGCCAGTTTCACGCCTTTTTCTTGCTTAGGGGGGAACGAACGACGCCGGCTTCAAGATTTCGGTCTCAGAATAACTTTGCGACGTCTGAAATGAATCAGACTTGACCGAACAGCGCTTTGAAATACAGCGTGTCGAGACGATAGACTATACTGTGCAAATCTTGATAGGCGCGTAGTGGAGGAGGGCGCTATATGAGAGATTTCTAGCGGAGTTTGCTAGAAGCGAATGAAATGTAATTGAAGAACCCGAGCGCGCAATCTCCAACCTCTGAATGTAAAGAACGACGCGTCCTTGAAAAAGAAACGCGTCGTTCAGTTTTTTAAATCGTAAATAATCAGACGTTAGGGGCGTAATTTTCTAAACGCCAGACGCCGACTATCGACTACTAGTCTTCTTCTTCGACGGGGCCGACGATTTCCAGGTAGTCGTCGAGAATTTGCGTCGACCCGTTTTCGACGGTTGCAATGATTCCGGCGATGTTACCGAGTTCTTTGCTGATATAGTATGTTGCGACCTTCTTTTTACGATCGCATTTGGATGCTTGACCGAGGAAATAGTGACCGATCAGAATCGCAATTCCAGCGTCGATGAGCTTTCGAGCGCGGAGTTCCACGTAGGCAGAGCCCTTGGATCGGACGAAAGCGATTGCGTCTTCGAGTCGCGCGCGAGTCGTGATGAGTTTTTCCTTATAGGAATCAAGGACCTCGTCGCCGTACTCTTTTTCTTCGAACTGCGCAACGTAACTCTTGAACACTCCAGAGGTCAGTCCTCGAATTGCGGCCACAACTTGGAGTTGAGAAGTCCCCTCGTAGATCGTCGTAATACGCGCGTCCCGATAATAACGCTCGGCGGCGTATTCCGTCATATAACCGCTTCCGCCCATCGCCTGAATGGCGTCGTTCGCGACCGAGACGCACATCTCGCTGCAGAAATACTTGCTCATCGGCGTGAGCATCGCGTTAAGTTTCTTAAGCGTGCGCGCCTCTCGGCGGAACGATTTCTTTTCTTCGTCCGTCAGCGCGTCAGCGTTACGTTCGAGGAGACGGTTGTAATTCTGCTCGAAATCGCATACGCGCGCCGTTTCATAAGTCAGCGCGCGTCCCGCTTCGATGCGTACGCGCATATCTGCGACCATCTCGGCGACGGCAGGCAGGTTCTCGATCGGCGCGCCGAACTGTTCACGGGAGTTTACGTAAGATCGCGCAAGACGTTGCGCCGATTCCGCGACGCCAAGAGATTGCGCTGCGATGCCAAGTCGCGCGCCATTCATGAGCGCCATCACGTAAGTAATGAGTCCTCGTTGACGCTCGCCGATGAGTCGGCAGGGCGTGTCGTCAAAGACAATCTCGCATGTCGGCGATCCGTGAATGCCGAGCTTTTGTTCGAGGTTACGAACTTTAACGGTAGGTCCACGATCGACGACGAAGAGGCTCAGCCCGCGACCGTCTGAAATATGCGCTTCACTGCGCGCGAGGACAAGGAGCACCTCTCCGCAACCGTTCGTAATGAACCGCTTGACCCCGTTAAGCTTCCATTCGCCGTTCTCATCCTGACTCGCGCAGAGCCGCACCGCTTGAAGGTCCGAGCCGGCGTCCGGTTCGGTAAGCGCCATCGCGCCCGTGACTTCGCCGCGCGCAAATTTCGGAAGATACTCGTCCTTAAGTTCGTCGGATGCAAAAGCGTAGATGGTTTCCGCGATCCCTTGAAGTCCAAACAAGTTCATGAAGGAGCAGTCCCCTCGCGAGATGATCTCGGTCGCCATCGTATAGACGAGGGTGGGACAGTTGAGTCCGCCATACTTACGCGGAAGCGTGAACCCCTGCAGATCTGCTTGCGCGACAAGATCGAGGTTTTGCCGGACAAGCGGGTGGAGCGTTACGGTCTGGTCCTCGTTGAGCGTGTTGCCTTCGGCGTCGACTGTTTCGGCGTTCTTTGCCAGAACGTTGCCCGCTATATCGCCAACGACGGTCAAGATCTGTCGGTAGTTATCAAGCGCGTCGTCAAGGTTGCGTGGAGCGTAGTCGGCGTCTCCGTTGGGAGTTTCACGTTCCTGAAGCGCGGCGAGTTCTTTTAGATCGTAGTAATCAAAAAGGAAGCGGACGTCTTTATTGTCAGTAAAAAAGTTTGCCATAAAATCCTCGAAGGTTCGGACTGGTACGCTCTGCGCATACTTCCACGAAAACGCCGCCATTATACCGCAATAGCGGAATCATAACAGTGCAAAACGCGGTCCGAATGAGAAAATCTAAAACACGAGCGGCGACGTCTGAGTTGTTGACGCGTAGTCGTCGCCGCGCCACGCAAAAGCGCAAAAGAAACGGCGACTCGCATCGAGTCGCCGTCTGAGTACGTGTAACCAAAATGAGGCGGTTTTACGCAGGGTGAGCGCGAGACCGCGTCTCACTCTTCAGAATCGTCTTTTTCAGTCGTAGTTTTTTTGGTGGATTCCTTTACCGCCGCATCAATCTCTTCTTCAATTCCGGCGACGCCCTTCTTGAATTCCGTTACGCTGCGCCCGAGTGAACGCATAACAGAGGGTAGGCGGTTGCCGAAGAGAAGAAACGCAATAAGCGCAACAATGATAAGTTGAACGGGAGAACCCACAAAGGCGAACAGGACAGGGGACATTCGTAGACCTTTCATAACAAAAACGGCTGAATTCCCCCGCGCTTATTAGCGGCAAGGGAAAGTCGTAATATTTTCCTAAAAGAACGCTCTATTGTCAAGCGTTCGCGTCGAACGTCGTTTCTGTCTCGGCGAAATCAGACGCTGACGCGTAATTCTAGCGCAAACGACGAAGTAGTCAATAAGAACCGTCCGACTCCCTCTATTTTATCATTTTTGTTGGAGTCAGGACAGAATCTTTGGATTTTTTTGAAATTAACACCGCTAAAAAGCTGTTATCTCAATACAATCCAGACGCCTCAACCTTATTCGGAGCTATTGTACACGGAAAAGACTTCTTGTCGTCAACTACTCAGAAGATATTGTCTATCTTCCGGAAGCAGGACGCGAAATTTTTCCGATAAAGCCAAAATCGTTTTAACGGGAAGCGTTTCAGCGCGAATCTCACCATTGAGTTTCATTTCGGCTAAAACTTGATCGACGGTTTTCTTTTCAAGGCGATTTTTCATCGCGCTGCACAGGACAGAGCGGAGATATTTGCGTCGGTGAAAGAATATTGCGCGAACAAATTCGTGGAAGAACTTCAGATCCTTGATGCGGTCGCGTTTCTTCTGGTTGTACACCGCCTGAACGATCGCAGAATCAACTTTCGGGCGCGGCCAGAATACGGAGGGCGGCATGATGCGAAGAATCTTGCAGTCGCACTGCGCCTGCATCCAAACAGCAAACGCGCCATAATCCTTTTTTCCCGGCTTCGCGACCATGCGCTCGCCCACCTCTTTCTGAATTGTGACCGTCATTGAGTGGGGCGGGACGTCGGTGAGGAGCAAATTGGACATAAGGGGAGTCGCGATCTGGTACGGAAGATTCGCACAGAGTTTGAATCGTCGATCCGGAGACTTCGCGAGTTCTTCACGGATCACATCGAGAACATGACAGTTGAGTCGGTTTTTATTCTCGAGAATATCCGCAAAGAGAAACCGGATATTATCCTTATCCCAATGTTCCTGTTTTGCCATCTCGTGCATGATGGAATCGACTTCGACCGTTACGACGACTCCCGCCTCCTGCGCCATCGCGCCAGTCAGCGAACCTGTTCCAGTTCCAACTTCTAGCACGACGTCGTTCTTATCAAGTTGCGCCGATTCGTGCAGAAGACGCAGAAGATTGAGGTCGATCAGGAAATTCTGCCCCAGCTTCTTGCGGGGATGAATCCCGAGCGTCTCAAACCGCTGCATCAAGTAGGTTCGCGTTTGATTGTTTGAAGAACCCTCTGCCATGATTTTCCTTAATGAAGTGAGTTTGCGTCGCTATGGTAGTTAGCGAGCGCAAAGCGTCGATTACATCTTGCAAAAATACGCATTATGATGACGTACTAAATCGCAGTGCATTTGATAACTGCTTTCGCGGCGCTTGAGTATAACATAGATTCGTTTATTTTGGAACGACCACCGTGATTTTCAACTAGAGGCGCAGAGTTCCGATACAGGCGTCATTAGCTCAACGCAGCCAAAGTCCCGCACTCTCTGCATGTCGGCGAGTAGGATTCAGTAGTTAGTCAAACTGGAGCGCTTCTTCCAGGAGTTGCGTTAAATTTTCGTTTTGTTTCAACGTTGGAGCGACGTCGGGAGCGGTAAAGATCCGCACTTTCTTGACGCAATCGTCAAATTGTTCGCGCGCAAGCGCTTTCACGACGGGTGAAACGTCCGTGAGGGGGCGATAGCGGCGCTCCTGCGGAAAATAAACGTCAATCTTGAATTCTACTTCTTTGTCGACTGGCGGCGCGTCGATCAGGATCTGGTCGACGCGAACGCCGAGTTTACCAGCGAGTCGGTCTGAGATCGCGCATACCTCCGGATAAGGGCGACCTGCGATTCGCTTATATATGGACGGCGCCTCCATCGCGGTGAATTCACGCAATCGCTTGAAAATATTACGGTTAGTTCCAAAAATTGCGCCTAAAAATCTCCCAGCTGCACGGCGTTCGAAATCGTCCATCGCACCGTGAGTTGCGTTGTTCGACGGCTGGCAGAGAGCGAGCAGATAGTTTTCGGTTTGAGGATCGGAAAGCTGACGGATAGAGTCGACAACGGATGCGTCGTTCGATCCGGCGCTCAGGTAATGGATAGCGCGTTGGAACATCACGGTCGCGGCGCGCGCAGTATGGTGCCAATACACTTCGCTGAACATTACATATCGCGCGAAAACCATAAGTTCAGCGGCCGTCTTACCTTTGTTGGTGATCGCGATCCCGTCTCCCGCCTCGTTGAGACAGACGCTCCCAACAAGCCTATAGAGGTCATAGTTTTTGCCGTAGGGTACTCCAGCGCCGATGCTATCGCGCATGAGGTAATCCATCTTGTCAACGTCGATTGGCCCCGAAAGAATCGAGGCAAAAAGGTGAAAGACCTTTTTTCTCCGTTCGTATTCTGCGTCAGATTCGCCGTCGCGTCGACATGGCGGACGTTTCATGAGGAGGTCGCAGACGTTTTTAGGCGCGACGCCCCAATCTTGGCGAATTGGGTCGGCAAGTTCGCCGAGAATGTATTCATCCGCCGCCTTTTCATGAGACGCGAGTCCGGGTATTTTTAAATCTTCGAGCAGATGGCAATAGGGGAAATGTCCAACGTCGTGAAGGAGCGCGGCCAGAATAAAAACGAGGGCGTCTTCTTCTCGGACAATCGCAGTAAAACGCGGATCGTGAGCAAGTCGTTTGAGCCAAAGCAACGAGAGGCGGTAGACGCCAAGGGAATGCTCAAATCTCGTATGCGTGGCGCCGGGGTAGACAAGTCGCACAAATCCTAATTGCGAGACATTTGCAAGTCTTCGGAATGCCGACATATCGATGATACGTCGGACCCGCGGCGTGAGCGGTACGTCAAGCTCGGGAGGTACGCGGATGATCGACGAGCGCGCGTCGAGTCCTGCGATTTCAGGAATAAAGAGAATTTCCTTCGCATTGACGTTACTCATCGGAACCCCCTTCTCGAGAATTACGTCGGACGGGTGGTTTGACTTCGGAGAGCCTGGCGTCAAAGATTTCTTTAATCTGTTGAGCTACGGAACTGTCCGCAACTTGCCGACTAAGCTCCTGAAAATTCGCAACAGGGGCGCGCGACTCCCGCTTTTGTACAGGTTGTCGCTTCGATTTGCCGTCGTGAACGTCCTCAAAGTCCTGCGCGGTTACGTTCGGATCAGTGATGAGACGCAGACTAACCGCTTCACCTAAAATCGAAGCGAGCCTTGACTCAATGACGCCGCGTTCATTTTCACAGTAATCACGCTGCATTCGGCGGTTTTTAGGAAAGACGACCGTCAGCGTTCGCGGCGGCTCTGCACGTAGCTCGCAGAAGGCAGAGGCGTGGTTCTGCAACATGACTCCAGATTTTGTCGCTTCCGTCCAAATCTGCGCGAGTTCTTGCTTGGACTTCGTCAACAACGCGCCTTTCTGAGAAACCGTCATTCTTGCATCCGCTGCCGGATTTAACCGGGCTTCCTCGCGGAACGGAGAGATTTGAGGAGCGTGGGGAGCGCTTTCGTTTGATCCGCGACGGGAAGTCGGCTCCTGGCTCTCGGACGTCAGCTCTCGCTCAGTTTTTTTTTTGTCGTCCTCAGGCGAGGCCGAAAGCGCTTCGGATGAAACTGAATTGATCGGAACGGTGGGGATTGTCCCGTCTTTAAGCTGATTGATCAGCGATTCGAGCGCCTGGAACGAGTCGAGCATGCATAGACGCGCAAACGCGATTTCAGCCAGAATTTGCGACTGCGCGCTGAAGCGCATTCGCTGGAGAGTCTGGTCAAGAATCTGAAGGGATGCGAGAATTCTTCTTATTCCAAAGGCGGCTGCGATTTTCTTGAGCTCGTCGAAACGAGCGATGGGCGAGTATGCTAGCGCCGCCGATTTGCAACCGCATGAAACGACCATGAGATCACGATAGACCCCGAGCGTCTGCTCGACGAGAGTTCCGAAATCAACGCCTTGCTTCGCGGCAAAGGCGAGGGCGTCAAAGACTTTTTTGGTATTGTGGTCGACGATCGCCTCAAGAATATCGAAAATCTGTTGATCGTCGACCGAACCGAGCATATTATGGACGTCGGCAAGGGCGATGTTGTTTGGCGCAAACGCGAGCGCCTGCTCGAGGAGCGATTGAGCGTCGCGCATCGAACCGTTCGCGCGCCTGGCGAGAACGTCAAAGACGCCGTTTTCGACCTGCGCGCCTTCTTGTTTAGCAATCTGCTCGAGCCGCGATACGATGGAAACAGCGCTGATGCTGCTGAAGTCAAAGCGCTGGCAACGCGAAAGGATTGTTATCGGAATTTTATTCGGCTCTGTCGTGCAGAAAATGAATTTTACGCGACGCGGCGGCTCTTCGAGTGTCTTGAGGAGCGCGTTAAACGCTTCGCGCGTAAGCATATGCACTTCGTCGATAATATAGATTTTAAAGTGCGATCGGCTCGGCGCGACCGAGGCGTTCTGGCGCAGCTGGCGAATCTCATCGACTCCGCGGTTGCTCGCGCCGTCAATTTCAATGACGTCGATGTCCTCGCCCGTCGCGACGCTCGTGCAACTTTCGCATTTGAGGCATGGATGAATCGTCGGCCCCTCGATGCAGTTGAGCGCCTTAGCAAAGATGCGCGCGCACGAAGTTTTTCCAACCCCTCTTGCGCCGGTAAAGAGATAGGCGTGCCCTACGCGGTTCGTCTCGATCGCATTCGACAGCGCGCGAGCGATGACTTCCTGACCAATAAGTTCGTCGAACGTCTGCGGTCGATAGCGCCTTGCAACGACCTGGTAGGCAGCGGATCTGGCGGACTTTTCAACTTTCTGGTTGGGAGCGCTTTCCGAAGAGACGGGATCCGCAACAGGCGCGTCAGCAGTTCCAGACGAGTCAGATTTATCGTCGACTTCGTTCGTAGACGATTCTTGAACCGGGATTTCGACGGGTTGAGGGGCGTCGTTCTGAACGTCGCGTGTCTTCTTGGACGACGAGTCGCTCTTATTGGCGGAGCCCGAGGGAGCGTCTACGTCGAGGAGAGCGTCAGATTTGTCTGGAACCGCTTCAGTCTTCTTCTTAGCGACAGGCTTCTTGTCCTGGTCGTGCGGCGCTTCTGTTTCAGAAGTTTTGGGAGTTGCTGATGCGACCTTTGGCTTTTTTTTTGGAGTCTGATCGGTCGTCTTACTAGCCTTGCCAAAGAGAAGGGGCGCTTTCGCAGGGGGAGAGTCGGAATCAGGCTCCAGCGCGGCCGCTTTCTTGGCGGTTTTGGCCGAGCGTTTTTTCTTAGTCTTGCTCGGACGAGATTCGGGCTTTTCAGGAGTAACCTGATCGTCCTCTATCTGGTCAGAATCCGAGCTGAACAGAAAACCTTTCGAAGCTGAATCTGAAGAACCTTTTGAGCGAGCCACTGAATATTCTCCGCCGAAGTGTATACGAACGACGACGAGAAACCCACGCCGCCTTTTATCCCTGCATTATAACCTGAAAATCTCAATTCGTCGACGGGGTTCAGAGAAGCTGCGCGGACGCTGGCGACGAAGCGCGCCCCAGGGGAATTTCGACTATTATTCCATGCTAAACGCCTGCGTCAAACAACCGTCGAACCCCAGGACGCCCTATGAACGGCATAAGGAATCATCAACCGTCAGCTCAGGATTGCTTTCAGATTGAAAGAAGAATTTTAACCCACAAGAAAAAAAACGACTCTCAACGAGAACCCCCGACACATGAAATAAATCGCTTATGGCTGCTCGATTTCTCGCCTGACCAGGTTCACGACCTCCCATTGCCGAGGGTCCTCGTTGAGAGTCGTTAGTTGGGGAAAATGCCCCACGAGATGGAGTATACCATGAGCGTTGAACTCGTCAATAGTTGGAGCTAGATTTTTTTGCAGGCGCCGTCGCGTCTAAGGTTGATAATTCTAAGTTCAAGTGTTAGAATGCCTGATCTAAGAACCTTATTTAGTTGGTCTTTATAATTGGGGGACGGCGATGTCAGTGGGTTCAACCGGTCGTCCGGTCGCGGCGATCACAGGCGCCTCGAGCGGATTTGGCAAGATATACGCGGAGCGCCTCGCGCAAAAGGGATGCGACATTGTTATGGTGGCGCGTCGTGCTGATAAGCTCAATGCTGTTGCGGAAGAGATTCGGAAAAAATATAACGTGGAGACGGAAACGATCGTCGCCGACTTGGCGGTTCTTTCTGACGTCGAGCGCGTTGAAAAGCGAATCGAAGAAATCCCAACGCTGGAGTATATGATTAACAACGCGGGTTTTGGCGGCGATCACAAATTCCCAGACGTCGACGTCGACGTCGAAACCCGGATGATCCTGACGCATTGCGTCGCCTCGATGCGCCTTTCGCGCGCCGCGCTCATCCCAATGAGATCTAAGGGCAAGAAGAAGGGAGCAGGGTATATTGTCAACGTTGCGTCTATTGCCGGTTTCCTCGCGGGAAGCGGCGCCGCTGATTATTGCGGAACGAAGGCGTTTCTCATTACGTTTTCTAAATGCCTTCAGTGCGACGCGAAAGAATTCGGTGTTCGTGTGCAGGCGCTCTGTCCTGGATTTGCTAACACGGGATTCCATACGTCTGAAACGATGATCGATTCGCAAATCAAGAAGAAGTATCCCGAATTTCTTTGGGATAACGCAGAATATATCGTCGACCGCTCTTTGCGCGTGTTGCATCGCCCCTGCCGGGTTGGCGTCGTTTTTATTCCCAGGATTTTCTATAAGCTGGTCGGATATTTTGGTTCGAGCTGGCTTTTCGCGCCGCTGCGCCTCTTCTTCTCTTGCGGCAGCGTCCGATGAGATCTTGTCGACATAATTAAAGCGCGGAACCGAGTAACTCTCTTGTTCCGCGCTTATTATAACTACGCGCTTATTCTAACTAACGTACGCGATCAGAATCCGCGAGCCGCGCGGAGATCCTCAAAGTCGCGGAGATGATAGTCAATTCCAACATAATCGAGCGTCCGGCACAGAGAGCGCAACGCGACGCCAAGTCCGTCGCTACCGCTATAACCTCCGAACTGTCCGCCGCCCTTAACGTGCGGTTCAAGATCAAGGAAGACGCCCGGTATTCCGCGTTTCTTATTGTATTCGGTAAGAGACGGAAGGAACTTGGCAAAGTCGCGCAAGATTGCCTCATGGCCAGCGTAACCCTGATCGCACGGGACGAACCATTTCATTTTCTCTTCGTCCTGGCGACCGCCCTTAACTTCGACTGTCGTCTGGGCGTAGTCTTTGATATGCATCCAGCCAATGCCTGGCTTCATCGCTTCATACTGCTCGAAAATTTCGGCGGTTGTGTAACCCTGAACCACAAGGTTCGCCGCGTCGAAGATGAGCTTCATCGCAGGGTGATTGACCTGACGGTAGATGTCCGCCAGAATCCAGCCGTTGCAGCCGACGAGATTCGCTTCAACCTCTAGTCCGAAAGTCAGGTCGGAACGATGACAGGTTTCAGCGATCTTGCCAAGTCGGTCGACGACCTGCGAGACGTATTTCTTCGGGTCGTCGTCCTTTGGCTGATAGAAGGAGAACCCACGAATCAGCTTCGTTTCGAAAATGTGCGCGATATCGCAGACGCGTTTGATGTCATTTTCGAGATATTCGTCGAAGGGAATGTAGGGGTCTTTAAGGCCGTCGTCGACGTCCAGCAACTTGATCTTACCGATCGGAGACCCGATCGACGAGACGTTAAGTCCGTAGTCATTTTGTATCTTAAGGACTTCGCGAACCTCGTCCGTCGTCAGTTTCATAACGTTCTTGACGCCGTTTCCAAGGTTGACGAAACGAATGGAGTAATACTGAAGACCCAGAGCGGCGAACGTTACGAACTGTTCGACCATCGTCTTGGTATTAGAGCATTCGTCTGCAAAGCCAGTAAGGATAACCTGCGGGCGTGGAGCAGTTCGGATTGTCATTTGTTTGATTCTCCTAAGTTATATTAAATTGAACCGCCGTGCGAACGACAAATTAACATCAATTGATTCCAAGCTTGCGGCGCGCGAGGAATAGCCCGGCAAGCGACTTGGCGTCCTTGAGCTCTCTCGCTTCGATTAGCGCGTCGATTTCTGACCATGTTTTCGGTTGAAGAACGATTTTTTCACCGTTTTCCGGCGAACTCTGACCTTTCTTAAGATCTGTCGCCAGATAGATGGCGAGCTCTTCCTGCAAAATGCCCGGCGACGTGTAGATCGTGCTAAGGAGCTCGAGTTTTTCAGGGCTATATCCGGTCTCTTCAATCAGCTCGCGTTTCGCTGTAACCGCAGGGGCTTCGCCAATTTCAATGACGCCCGCGGGAATTTCGTAGATTGCTTTGTCAAAGGTTATGCGGAATTGACTGATCAAAAGAACGCGCCCGTCCGGGAGGATTGGGACGATACCTACTGCGCCAGGATGTCTGACAGTCTGGTATTGGAGCGTTCGGCCGTCGCGTCCTTTTTGCTGTCTTTCAACAACGTCGAATATGCGCGCTTTAAAAAGAACTGGCTCGCCCTCTGGCGTCGAGTTTTGATCTTTCATTGCAAACCCTCAGATGTGAACGAGGCGGAGCTCCGCGTTCCGGTCAATCAAACCTCGGCGACGGGATTATTCCGACGCCTTCGCCGCGAACTCAGCGCCGTGGATTGTAGCTTGTCGACTTCGGTTCGTCAAGCAAAAGAGGAAAGAGGAGATGGAAAAGCTCGTTGACGCCCCTAATGAGACATGCGACTAGTTGTCCGGCGCAACCCTTGGACGAATATCCCACCGTCTGACTTCATTGATATCATTTGCGAAATATATGTAACGCTCGTCATTTGAGAAAGCGACCGCATTGACGGCGGAAACCTCGGGAGGCAGATTGTCAAGAACATGACATTGGATTCCTTTGCGGATTTCCCACACAAGAACCTGGGGGTCGTTGCTTCCGACTCCGACGACAATTCTAGCCGTGCCAGGCGAGAATTCAAAATCCTCGACGACGCCGGGGTGCTCGCCCAATTCAACAACTGAGCGGCCGTTAGTAGATTGCCAGATCGAGATGTATCGAGGATCGATCCTTGCTGCGAACAGATTACCGGAAGGCGAGAACCTGCAGTATTTTTTTTCGACGGGACAGGGAACGGCGATCTGGGAAACCTCAACGGCGCGTAAAGGCTTGAACGCTTTTTCAAGATTAACGGTAAGCGCAACGTTAAGATCCCAAATCACGATCTTGTAGCGCGGCGTCTGCGGCAGAGTGGGAGAGATTTCTTCGACAAGCGTCGCAACGAGGTCTTGGGCGTCAGATATTGCGAGGACGTCGACCACGCATCCAAAAAATTCTTCGTCAGAGGTCGAGGAATCAAAAGTCATTTTGACCTTTTTTGGAAATCGAACGACGCGTGACCGATCACGTACGGGGACAAGCGCCCACTCGAAAGAACATGGCGGCAGTTCCTTCTTTTTGGTCAGTTTAACCGCCTCTTCTGGCTCCGAAGTCTCGGCTTCCGTCGTTTCTGAATTTTCTACAGCGGAGGCCTTGAACTCGAAATCCCGCTGGAAATTTAGATCAAAGAGCGTATGGCACGCGAGCCATTTGGAACCAGTGGAGATCCAGACAGAGTCAGCGGTCTTCGTTTCGATGGCCGTTCTCATATGTTTGGTCTCGTCGCTGTTTGTTTGCGCGTCCGGACTGATCATGAGAAACGAGTCGGATTCAAGGGGTTTGGTGAGGACAACGTTGACGAATGGCAATTCCTGAATCTCTGGCTCAGCGATCTGCATTTCAAGGGGTTTATCCACGAAGACGACGTCGTTTAGCTCGTGCACGACAGTTTTTTCCTCATCTTCCTGAGCCTCGTCGGAGAAAATAATGTCGTCAACTTGCGCGTCCTCGTTTATAGTATCAGAGATGATTCCCGGCGTCTGTTCGTCGAACTCGGGTTGCGTGGCTATTTTATCTAGAAGAAGCGGTTCTTCGACAATGAAGTTTGTTGAAGCGTCTGCCGGCGCCTCGTTTGTTTCGACGTCGCTTTCGGCGTCCCCCCACGGAAGATAAAGTGGAAGAGGACGAAGCGAAGAGCCAGTTGGAACGACATTATCCGACGTTAAAGGCGCTTCGTCCTCGACAGCAGCGCCGCGGATGACCGTGTTTTGCGAGAGTAAAGGAGTCGCATGAACGAGCTGTCCGTTAAATTCCTGGTCAATCCAGAAAATTCTTTCGCCTTTTTCGTCAAAGGATGCAAGGCCAGGAACAGCGCCGACGAGAAAAGGCCTTTCATTTGTAAAGGCCTCGGGGCGCGCGTCGATAAATTCAACATTCCATAGTTCGACGATCAGCGGCGTTTCGTTGGAAGCGACGTCGTTGTGCAACGCGCTGTCCACACGGGTCTCAAGAAGCATGCGCTTTCTATTAGGGGAAAGCGTAATATTCTCAACGCTGTTTTCAACCGTCAGTATAAGCTCCGTTTTAGGCCCCTGAGGAGCGCTTTTTTCAGAAAGTTGAACGCCAGGGAGCCACGTCTTTCTAGGCTCTTTGCCTCTTAGCGGACAACGACATCCTGCGGCAATCGACAGAAGCAGGAATGTTGCAACTGCGACGATCCAGAAAGAGACGATCACCCAACGTCTCCCACGCGTTGGAACTAGTCCGATTTCCGCCTTGTTCATTGTGCTATAACCGTTTTTCTCAACATTAAGAAGAATCCTCAGATACACTGTATCGTCGGCCACTTTAAGTCAAGAGACTTTCCCTCATTCTGACAGTAGACATTTGGACAGAAAAAAGCGCTCAAGCGCAACGCTTTCAGGAGTAGTTATCAGTTAAACGCCGACTGTGGACGAACAAATTTACTTCGCAGAAGATTAAACGTCAGAATAGAAATATCATTCTGGAAGAAACTAGAATTTTAAGTTTTTAACTAGAAATTTCTTGATTTCTCCTTGTCCGGCGTGTAGAATCACTTCTGCGTATTGGGCACGAGCTGAGTCGCAGCGTTTGTCACTAGGCTCCTGCCCATTACATACTCGTGCAATCCTGCGTATGGCGCCTTTCGCGTAAACGCAAACTGCCGGCGTGCGGCGCCTGAGTCGTAGTCCCGTCAATCGAAACTTAAAGGATATTGTTATGAGAAATAAGATTTTGCTGACTCTTCTTCTCGTTGTTATTTCGGGAAGCGCTATTGTCGGTTGCGGTCCGAAGAAACCTGACGGGTTTCCGGACGTCGTTCCCTTCAAAGTCAAGGTTGTCGACGGCTCTACCCCGATTGCCGGCGTGGACGTTTTCTTTATTGGCGAAGGCAATGCGGTCATTAGCGGTATAACCGACTCTACCGGCGTCGCTGAAATTCGAACGAAGCTTAGCTCAAGCCCATACTCCGCAGTCGGCGTTCCCGTGGGTTCCTACCGCGTCCAGTGCACCAAAGATCCGAAAGTCGAACATTGGAAGACCCCTCAAGAAATCGCCATGATGAGCATTGAAGAGCAGGGCGCCTACACCCAGGAATATCAGGAGAAGTGCGACGCTCTTCCGCGTGAAATTCCGAAATTCTGGAGCAGTTTCGATAAGACGCCCCTTACGGCTGAAGTCGCTTCTGGAGGCGGCGAGGTTACCTTTGACGTCGAAGGCAAAGCGGACGAGATGTAATATACTGTTCGTGAGAATCTGATCTGATTTCTCGAATAATTTCCTGGGAAGCAAATTTTGGAAGTTTGCTTCCCTTTTTACTTCACCAGAGAAAGCTTTATTTCAAGGTTGTATTATTTCTGCATTCTTGCAAAAAAGTTGGTTGACTTTTTGAGTTCTTGTGTAGAATAGCTGTCGATTGGGCGACCAATCGACTGAGTTGCCCCCTTCGTCTAGTGGCCTAGGACGTCGGATTCTCAGTCCGAAAACAGGGGTTCGATTCCCCTAGGGGGTACTGATTTGAGGACTCGCGTTTTGCGCGAGTCCTTTTTTATTATCACCATCGCAAAAGACAAAATTTCAAAAACTTTGTAACATTTCTTTTCAAAGGACCGTCTTCAATACTAGAGCGGTTTAAATTTACCGTCGATGGTTTCTCTTTTTGTGAATGAAAGGAAATAAAACATGAAAACAGCTAAATCTTTGAAGTTTTGGCAGTTTGCTACGTTCGGGTTGCTCATTCTAGGCCTTGTCGCCGCGCCCGTCGAAGCGCAGGAAGCGGTTTGTCCTTTTGACAACGACTCTGTCGTTATCTATGATTCCCCCAATCTGTGGGGCCAGGTTATTGCGAGGGCAGGTCAACAGCAGGATTTCTCGGCGGAAGGCGCCGCAATTGAGAAAGTTCTCGACAAGGCCGACCGTGAACTTCAAAAAGCTCTCGAGAAGGGCAAACTTCCGACGAAACAGGTTGAGTATATCCTCGATCTCTGCAAGAAGGATTCTGGCTTGACCTCTGCGTCTCGCGCGGTTCTCACTTGCTACGCCAAGTATGTCGACTATGCCTTCTTAGCTGTTGGTTTTCCGGATATTGCCGACCTCGGCGACGACGAATTAGTCGATAAGATTCAGGAATGTTTTTCACTGACCATTGTCGTCAACGCCTATCCAGGAGACATTGACCCTCGTAAGTTTATGAACGAGGATGAGGTCGAGATTCTTGTAGAAAACGATAAGGTACTGATTGGAAAGCTTTTTATCAAAGATAAGGGCGAAGTCAAGGAAACGCTTTATTTCGGCGGGACTGCGATCAAGGACGTCGATAAATATGCGATCATAGTCGCTAAAGATCTGGAGAATCTCGAAATAAAGCTCGAACGATTCCAGCAGTCGAATGAAATTGTCATGAGCAACCTTGAAGCTGGAACCCTCTCGAAGCGTCTCATCAAACGTCACGTTTTTGAGACGATCGTCAGTGTGCTTGAAAGCGCTGATATCGATGACGAGCGCGTCATGACTGCTATCAATGCTATTAGTAAGCTAAGAACAGTGTCTCTTGTCGTCACGCCGAGCGATTATGGATTCGTTTCGAATTTCACGGTTGAAACGACCGACGCCGATACCGCGCGTATGTTCAAGGACATCGCCGCGGGCGCTCTTGCCGCTGTCAAATTAGCAGGTCAGAGTAAAGCAGACAAGTCCGACAAAGATGAGCTTGGGCTGGCGCTTCTCAACAATGTCGGCATTTTCAATGAGGGGCCTTTCGTCTCCATTAAGACTGAGTTCACCTTTGAATGGATTAAAAAGGTCACAACGCTCGTTCTTGAAGAATGCTCGACCGACTGATTCCTTCTCTCGGTTCAATATTCTGATAAGATAACAGCGACGTTCAATCTCGACCAGAAATGGCGAGATTGAACGTCCTGTATATAAGGAAGTCTTCTGAAAGGTTTTGAAAGGCGTCTGACTAATGATTGACAAAACGGCGTCAGACAGAGATTGGAGCGCTGCATCCGACGCCGAGCTGGTAGAAGCCTATCAATCGAGCGACCAGAGCGTCTTTGTCGAAATCGATCGAAGATTCCGTCCTCGCCTTTTCCGATATCTCCGATCGCGTGCTAAGCGAACAGATATCGCTGAGGAATTGACGCAGGAAACGCTTATGCGCGCTTCCTCCGCATTACCGACACTCAGAGACGGCGTCTTTCTTCCCGGCTGGCTGAAGAAGATTGCCTATCGGGTTTATGTCGACTGGCTGCGCCGAGCGTCTCGTGAAGAAGCGCACCTGTCCTATGATGAAAACGGTTGCGAAGACGGCTCGCAAAGCGCGACGCCGTCTAGCAAGTTGCGACGTCCTAATGGAGCCGAGTGCGTCGCTCCGGCGGCGGACGAGCTTTCCGAGCTGCGCGATGAATGCGACAACATCTGGCGCATCGCTTGGAGGACGTTGTCTCCCCTTGAATTTCAAGTATTGTGGTTGCGTTATGCCGACGATTTAAAAGACGAAGAGGCGGCGCGATCGCTTGGGCGGTCCCCCGGCTCCGTTCGTACCGCGCTCTCCCGAGCTCGACGTCGGCTCGCAGAGGCGCTCAATGACACGGGGTTAAAGGGCTCCAGCATTGACGAATCATCGTCGCCTTCTTTTAATCGAGGAAACTGCGATGAAAACGAAACATAACAGAAGTACAGATGAGGATGAGAAGAGGCTGAAGGAGCTTCTTTCTCGCGATCTAGACGCTTTTCTTGCAACCTCCTCCGACTCTGATTTCGTTTTTCATGACCGCAAGAGCGCGAAGCCTTCGCCGCGCCCTCGAGCAGTCGTATTACCGCGAGCGCTGAACGCTTGCGCCTTGACTTGGCGGAGATGGGCGTTCATTTCTGTCGCTATTCTTCTCATTGGGCTAGGCGGCGTTTTTTATTCATCTCGTTTTGCGAAGGAGTCGTCGGACGCCAATCTAGCGAACACTGCAAATCCTCCTGAAATAGCAGCCAATGACGTTAGCCTCGCTAGTCTCCTTGACAATCTATCGACAAAGGCGTCCGCAACGCTTCGTAAATCGGTTTTTTTCAATAATTTGGGCGTTGTTGGAATAGAACGAATGAAGTTGGCGTCGCAGCGATTTTATGAAAAAGACGTCGATTTGCTCCTCGAGATTCCAAATACTTTCTTGAGCTGGCCAGATGATTCCGTAAATGAATCAGATACAGAGCTTTCTAATACGTTTGACGCAGCTCAAGATTCTTTGATTTTGAACGAGCAGTTAGCGTCCGCTCTCGGGCCTTTCTCTTCGAAAGAGGTGATTCTTGCTTCCGTGAATGTCGGAACGCTTGTTATCGCATTGGAAAGATACTACAATCGGCAATGAAGGGTTCGCGCGCAGCGCGCCTTTGCGTAGCGTAACACATAACCTTCATAAAACAGGAGCTTTGAAAATGTCAATAAACTTTTCTTTCAAAGCTTTCGCCGTCATGCTTGTCTTATTCCTTGCGAGTTGCAACGGCGCAGCTTTAAGCGTGGAAACGCAAAGCGTCGACCCACGTTCTAACGTTTCTAAACCGTCCTCCGACGAGGTCTTTATCCAGGGAAGCGTTGAATCGCTTGGCGTCTTTAAAAATGGCGTTGCAGCGGTTCGCGAGCGCTATCATGTTTCAAACTCAGGACGCTTCAGCGTCATCGCGCCGCCTACGGCAATTCACGGCGCGTTTTTTGTTGAAAGCGACGTTCCAATTGAGACATTCTCCAGTTCTTCTGAAGTCGTTGTTCCCATCGAAGGAGAAACTATCGACTGGACGACCGATTTCAAAGACAAACTGCTCGCTGTTACGCTTCCCGGCGAAAAAGAACCTAGAACAGTTCGCGTCGTTCAGAGGGCTGATGAAACCAGCGATTTCAATGTCAATGCCGTAAGTTCGACGGCGTTCTACGGAAGAATGGCGACTCCATTCGGCGGGAAGGGCGTTCTTCTGGAATGCGAAAACGGCGATACGATCTGGCTTGCCGATTCCAGCGCCGTTTCATCAGTCGTTGTTAAAGGCGGAGCGCCGACGACTCTTATCAGGAAAAAGCCTCGTCTTATTTTCAACGTTCAAGACGTTGATCCCGTCAAGGGCGCTACCATTTGGCTCTCTTACCTGACCCGAGGAATCTCCTGGGCGCCTCAGTACCGGCTCATTTTGAAAGACGAGCAAAATATTGAGATCGAACAATCGGCGATTCTCATTAACGACTGGCGCGATTTTTCAGAAGCTCCAACGTTTTTGTACAGCGGCTTTCCGCAGATTATCATGCAAAATGCGATCTCGCCGATGAGTCCTGGCGTGGACCTTACGCAGTTTTTTGCTAGTCTGAACGCCGGTAGTTCGAATAACGCTGCAGCAATGTCGCAAATGGTTCTTAACAGCGCGATGCAGGTCGACGCTCAACGTTTTCCAACCTTGCCGACGCTTGACTCCGACTCCGATTCTGGCGGCGTCGATATCTTTGCTCAGGGAGTTGGCGACAGAACGTTGAAAAAAGGGGAGCGGGTTCTCTTCAATATTGATAAAAAAACGACCCCGTATCAACGATTTGTTCGCTGGGATATCTATGATTCTCGCGACTCGACCGGGAGAAATGTTGGTAGTGTTCCTAATTCGTCAAGTTACGGAACGACGACCTCTGGAAGCGGCGGAAGTGATTTGCGTTGTGAAGAACCATGGGACGTTGTGTTGTTCCGCAATCCCTTTACTTTTCCATTGACCACCGGTCCCGCCTCGGCGTATGCGCCGGATCGTTTCCTTGGACAGAGCTCTATGTACTGGCGCAGCCCCGGCGAAGAAACGCTCCTACCTATTACGAAAGCGCTTGGCGTTCGCGTGAGTTCGCGGGAAAACGAACGCAATTTTAATCCTGATTCATCCTCGAATTCCGGATCCGTCGTTGAGGAGACTCACTTTGATGAGCAGGCGTATCTCGCGCCAAGTCTTAAACCGAATCTCTGGGGAAGGGTGATACCGATACGCTCCGAATATTACCGGTATACTGTCGTCGACGCGACGATTGAGCTCAATAATCTGCGCAATGAGGAAACTGTCATGGACGTCGTACGCCAATTCACGGGCGTAGCCGTTCCAGATTCCTTTGAAGGATTTAACGAGACCCCTGAAATCCTTTGTTTGAATTCTTTTGGTTCTGATTTTCGACGACGTTTCAATCCAGCGAACGAGATGAAATTTCGAGTTACGCTCAAGCCTCTTGAGAAAAGAATTCTTAAGTTTTCCTATCAGATTTTGACTATTCAGTAACAAAATAAATTCCGCATATTGAAGCGTATTGC
The DNA here is from genome assembly GCA_050949645.1 of Thermoguttaceae bacterium. GTDB lineage: Bacteria > Planctomycetota > Planctomycetia > Pirellulales > Thermoguttaceae > RUG369. The sequence goes on along the minus strand of JBMNGC010000001.1, from coordinate 1,194,585 downwards.
CGCGAGTTCGGCGATTTTTTTCCTGATTATGTTGACGTACTTTGAGGACGTTCTATAATAGTCGGGATTTTAGGCTGGCAGAAATTGACCGACCTCATAGCGATGACTTGACGCAATTAGACGTCCTAACGTAGAAGATGAAAACGCAGTGAACCAGTTCGCGACGTTCCGTGATTATTCGGCGTCGCGAGACATTCGTCTCCAGACGCTCTTTGGACGCGAACTTTTGACCCCAGAAGTTCGCGGTCGAGGGCGTTTTTTTTATGTTGACGTCTCGCTTGTGACTCGACTCCTTTCTGGCCTTTGTCGACCAGCTTCAGCCCGGCTTTTCATCGTTCGCCTGTCGAATATGAAACGACGGGCTATTTTATGCATGTCGTTCCTTGTTTGTCGAACGATTGCGCGCCTGTATTAAGTTCATTGGTTCCTAAGGAGAAATACGATGCCATGTCGCGACGACGTTAAAAAGGTTCTTATCATTGGTTCCGGTCCTATCGTTATTGGTCAGGCCTGCGAGTTTGACTACTCCGGAACTCAGGCGTGCAAGGCGCTGCGGGAACTCGGATACAAGATCGTGCTGGTGAACTCCAACCCTGCGACGATCATGACTGATACCGTTATGGCGGACGCCACCTACATCGAACCGGCGACGGTGACGTCTCTTGAGCGCATTATCGAGAAAGAACGTCCGGACGCGCTCCTTCCGAACCTTGGCGGACAGTCTGCGCTTAACCTTGCGACAGCGCTCCAAGAGGCCGGCGTTCTCGAAAAATATGGCGTTCGCGTCATCGGCGTCCAGCTTGACGCGATCGAACGCGGCGAAGATCGTCAGGAATTCAAAAACACCATGAAAGAACTCGGCATTGAGACGCCGAGAAGCGCAGTCGCGCGCACGCAAGAAGAAGCGGATGAGATCGCGGCGGAACTTGGTTTCCCCGTTGTCGTGCGCCCCGCCTACACGATGGGCGGCGTCGGCGGAGGTATTTGCTACAATTTGGACGAATTCCGCGCCGTTGTTTCACGCGGGCTCGCTGCGAGCCTCGTTTCGGAAGTTCTGATCGAAGAGTCTGTTGCAGGTTGGTCGGAGCTTGAGCTCGAGGTTGTCCGCGATTCCAAAAACAAACTTATCACTGTCTGCTTCATTGAAAATGTTGACCCGATGGGCGTTCATACCGGCGACTCGTTCTGCACCGCTCCGATGTTGACCGTCAGCGATGAAATTCAGAAGAGACTGGAACAATACGCTCACAAAATTGTTGAACGCATCGGCATTATTGGCGGCGCTAACGTCCAATTTGCTCATGATCCTGTAACTGACCGCATCGTGGTCATCGAGATCAACCCTCGTACGAGCCGTTCTTCAGCGCTTGCGTCGAAGGCGACAGGTTTTCCAATTGCGCATGTTTCCGCAAAACTCGCCGCAGGTATGACGCTCGACGAAATGCCCTACTGGCGCGCCGGCACGCTTGACAAGTACGAGCCCTACGGGGACTACGTCGTTGTAAAGTTCGCGCGTTGGGCGTTTGAAAAATTCCCTGGCGTCGAGGACAAACTTGGCACGCAGATGCGTGCGGTCGGCGAGGTCATGAGTATTGGCAAGACCTTCAAAGAATCGTTCCAAAAGGCGATCCGTTCGCTCGAAAAGGGACGTCTGGGACTCGGCTTCGCAAAAGATTTCCATGACCTTCCGGTCGACGAACTTCTTGACAAGATAGCCATTCCGAACAGCTGGCGTTATTTCCAAATCTACGAAGCGCTTCGTAAGGGTGCGACGATCGAGCAGGTTTTCGAGAAGACCAAGATTAAGCGTTATTTCCTCGAACAGATGCTTGAGCTCGTTGAGCTTGAGGAAAAGATTTTAACCTATAAGGGTAAAGATCTTCCCGACGATCTTCTCAAACAGGCGAAGCTCGACGGTTTTTCCGATAAATACCTCTCCGAGCTCCTCGGGAGAACGGAAAAGTCTATTCGCGAGCAGCGTTATGCTCTTGGCGTCAAGCAAGTGTGGAATAAGGTTCAGGTCAGCGGCGTTGAAGACGCGTGCTATTGGTATTCAACATACCACGGAACCAATGAGAATGTGATAAGCTCGAAGCGAAAGATCATGGTTCTCGGCGGCGGCCCCAACCGCATCGGGCAGGGGATCGAATTCGACTACTGCTGCGTTCACTGCGCGATGGCGCTCCGCCGGAGCGGCTACGAAACTATCATGGTGAACTGCAACCCTGAAACGGTTTCTACCGACTATGACGTCTCGCATAAGCTGTATTTCGAACCGCTTACTCTTGAAGACGTCTTGAGTATCTACGAGGCTGAGCAGCCTAATGGAGTTGTTGTTCAGTTCGGTGGCCAAACTCCCCTCAACCTTGCCGCTGATCTCGCCGCGAGCGGCGTCAAGATTATCGGAACTTCTCCCGAAACGATTGCGATGGCGGAGGATCGCGATAAGTTCCGACATATGATGAAACGACTTGGCATTCCCGAGCCTGAATCCGGCGTGGCGACGAACGTCGACGAAGCGCGCGAGATTGCTGAGCGCATTGGATACCCGCTGATGGTTCGCCCCTCCTTTGTTCTCGGCGGACGTGCGATGGAAGTTGTCCATGACGAACAGCAACTCGTCAAGTACGTTGAAGCCGCCGTCGACGTTTCTCCCGAACATCCAATCCTGATCGACCGATTCCTTGCTAACGCGACGGAAACGGAAGCCGACGCCATCTCTGACGGCGAGAACGCGTTCGTACCCTCTGTTATGGAGCATGTTGAGCTCGCGGGCATTCACTCGGGCGACTCCGCCTGCGTGATTCCGCCGATCAGTATTTCTGCTCGCCATGTTGATACGATCCGCGACTATACCAGGCGCATTGCGGTTGAGATGGGCGTAGTCGGGCTGATGAATATCCAGTACGCAATCGCGGACGATACGGTCTATATTCTCGAGGCTAATCCTCGCGCCAGTCGTACCGTCCCTCTTGTCTCCAAGGTCTGCGATATCCAGATGGCGCAGCTCGCGACTCGCGTCATGCTTGGCGAAAGGATCTCCGAACTCAATCTTCTGCCCAAGTCGATCAATCATTACGGCGTCAAGGAAGCGGTTTTCCCCTTCAATATGTTTCAGGAAGTCGACCCCATTCTTGGTCCTGAAATGCGTTCGACAGGAGAGGTGCTTGGTTTGGCTCATTCGTTCGGTTTGGCGTTCTACAAAGCGGAGGAGGCGGCTGGCAGCGTTCTTCCAAAGGAAGGCTCCATCCTGATGACCGTCTCCGAGTCTGACCGAAATCTCAGCGGCACCTTCAAAAACGTCGCACGTGGGTTCTCAGAGCTTGGTTTCAAGATTTACGCGACAGAGGGTACTTCTAAGGCATTGCATGATCTTGGAATTGAATGCGAGAAAATCAATAAGATCTACGAATCTCAGCCTAATATCATCGATTTGATGATCAACGGCGAGATTAATCTTGTCATAAATACGCCTTTGGATAAACGCGCCCAGACGGATGATTCGTTTATCCGAAAGAACGCAATCCGACTTCGCATTCCGTATATGACAACCCTCGCCGCGGCCTACGCAGCTTACAAAGGTATTGTAGCAATACGTGAAGGTCGCGAATCGGTGCATTCGCTTCAGGAGTATCACAACAAATGAAACCGTGATCTCGCGTTGTTCTAGAACACGTCGCTTTGCATAGTGACAATCAATTTAAGGACGTTCGATCCTCTCGCGGTCGAGCGTCCTTTTGTACGTCTATTAGGCAAACTAACAGATTTGACAAAATCACAAAGCTTTGTCCAGAATCTCTGTGACAGTTGGACGCAAAACAGACGGCATTGGACAAGATTTCGGAGTTGAGCCGCATAACAAAAATGAAACAGAGACTTTTCTGGGGCCATACTGATATGGGCGCGATCGCGCGTCTGACATAACGTAGATAAAATTATGACGCGATGGCGTGCGCTTTGATAGACGCTACGCTAAGAGTTTCTTTTATGCTAATCGCTCACAACTATCAGAAGAGTCGTGGAGCAAAATAAAAAACGCGTTGCACAGTTAGCAACGCGTTTTCTTCTAGATTCTAATTACGGAAGGTCGTGTGAAAGATCAGTATTCGCGGGGATGAACTTTCCCTGAAACGCGATACGGAAGCCCCTGAATGCGGATGAAGCCAGTCGCGTCGTTTTGGTCGTACGCGTCGCTGCCTTCCATCGTCGCAATGCCCTCGTCATAGAGCGAGTTAGCGCTTGAACGGCAGTTGAGAATGATATTGCCTTTGTATAGCTTGAGGGAAACGGAACCGGTCACGGTCTTTTGCGCTTCTTTGTTGAACGCGAGGAGCGCGTCCATCTTCTGGCTATACCAGTAGCCGTAGTAGACGAGCTCAGCAACTTCCGGCGAGAGACGATCGCGGAGGTGCATAAGCTCGCGCCCCATAGTCAGTTGTTCGACGTAGCGGAGAGCATCGTAAAGAATTGTCATACCAGGAGCTTCGTACACGCCGCGACTTTTCATGCCGACGAAACGGTTTTCCACCATGTCGATAATGCCGATTCCGTTGCGACCGCCAATCTTGTTGAGCGTCTCGACAACTTCATAGGCGCTAAGCTTCTTACCATTCACTGCGACTGGGCAACCTTCGACAAAGTCGATCGAAACTTCCTCTTCCGTGTCGGGAGCGTCCTTGGGTTTCACGCACATACCGAAATTAACGAGCTCAACGCCGTTGACGTCGAGGTCTTCCAGCTTACCAGCCTCGTAGCTGATGTGGAGACAGTTTTCATCGGAGGAGTAGGGCTTTGCGATCGACGCCTTCACGGGAATATTGTTCTTTTCACAATATTGAATCATTTCAGTTCGGCCGGGGAACTGCTGACGGAACTCGTCAATGCGCCATGGAGCAATGATTTCAACACTGGGAGAGAGCGCTTCGGCCGCGAGCTGGAAGCGGCATTGGTCGTTACCTTTACCCGTTGCGCCATGAGCATAAGCCGTTGCGCCGACTTCCTTGGCGACTTTGAGAATTGTCTTTGAAATGAGAGGACGAGCAATAGAGGTGCCTAGAAGATAGACGCCCTCGTATTTCGCCTGCCACTGAGCAACCGGGAAAGCAAAATCGCGACAAAGCTCTTCTTTGACGTCGATGAAACGGACTGACGCGGCTCCAATATTTTCCGCCTTTTTGCGGATCTCTTCGCGGTTTTCGCAAGGTTGTCCAAGGTCAACGTACACGGCGTGCACGTCGTAACCTTTATCTATCAACCAACCCAAAATGACGGACGTATCAAGACCGCCGGAATACGCCAAAACGCACGTTTTCGACATTTGTTTCTCCAGTTCGTAGAAAGCTTTCCAAGGCTTTGAGGATGGAACTCCCGAAGATGAGAATTCCACAACTTGCGCGGACTCGGGAGATCCTTTTCGTCTTCTCAAGAACAACGAAGCGATCGAATCCGCGTGGACCTTCCTTAATCTACCTAACGGACGGTTTTTGGCAAGCGGAGCGGAGCCCTTTTTCTTCCACAAATTACCGATAAGCTACGAAATATTCTCTCGCATTGGCGGCGTTGCGGCAAAAATTCGGCTTGTCGCCAAGCTAGTTCGGAGGCGCGCTATTTAGGGCTTCATGGGCGGTTATGAAGACGAAAAAAACATGATTTTTGACATAACAAACGCTTTACGACGACGTCTCAGGATGTTGACAATGTCCGACTTTTATTTAATATCTATCTGGAAATGCAGGCGCGAAGCGGTTGTAAGCGTCCTTCCCGCGATTTGAACAGAAAGGTTGAATCCATATGGCAATCGAAGGTCTGACTATCATTGGAGAATCGATCAATGATTCTGTGCCCTCGACGAATCAGCTCTATGAGTCGGGGGATTTCGAGGGGATCAAGGAACTTGCTAAATTCCAGGAAGAAGGCGGCGCGAAATATATCGACGTAAATGTTGGAACGCGAGGCGCAGACGTCATGGAAAATGCGGTCAAGGCGGTCTGCGAAGCCACGACTCTGCCGCTGTCGATCGACTCGCCCGACTATGCTCTTGCGGAAGCGGGATTGCGCGCATATGACTCCGGTCACGGCAAACCGATTCTCAACTCGATCTCGCCGCTTCGCACCGAAATGTTCGAGCTCTATAAGATCATTCCATTCCGACCAATCCTCCTTCTTACCGAATGCCTTGACGCCGATGGAGAGGGCGCTCCTTCCAAGTCGGTCGACGACTCTTATTCCGCCGCAGAGTTTCTCTTTCGCAAAGCGAAAGAGCTCGGAATCGCGAATGACGATATCATCTTCGATCCAGGCGTCTCTCCCATTGGCAGCGATATGGAAGGCGCGCTTGGTCGGCTGATCGGGACGCTTGAGAGGATCCGCGCCAATCCAGAAATGAAAGGCGTTCACGCGTCCGTTGGTCTGAGCAATTTTACAGTCATGCTACCCTCGAAAAGAAAAGTCGACGGTTCCCCCGTGAAAAGCCAGCTCGAAAGCGCGCTTCTTACGATCGCGTTTCCCCTTGGCCTTGATCATGTGATCGGTTCTGTGCGTCGCAATTACAGTCTTCTCGACGAAGATTCGCCTGCGCTTCAGTGCATTCGCGAATGCTTGGAGCTTGACGGGATTGCAGCGATCAGGCGCGTCCGGAAGTTCTATCGTTGACCTCACTGGAGAATTGCGCTGACGAAGGGAACCTCAGTCCTCTTTTTATCCGTTGGCAGCGCTGTCAGGAATGAAAGGGCAGAACGCCTAAGGTTGCCAGTCACGACGCGCTACTTGACGTCTTCGCTGGCGACGTTATAAAGTGCTATAGTTTTTCGGGTAACTCTGCGTTGGATCGAGAGTTTTCCGCGGCGCCGTCCGCGGGGTCGTCCAGTGCAGTGACATACAAACTGACGTTGTTTTGCGCGGGAGTTGCGAAACGCTGGAAGGATTTATCTAATGAGTAAGCTGTTAAGAGTTGCCACGATCGGTGGCGATGGTACCGGTCCTGAAGTTGTCGCCGAAGGCGTCAAGGTTCTGAAAGAAGTCTGCAAACTTGAGGATATTAACCTTGAAATCGTCGATTTTGATATTTCTGGGCAGCGTTATCTCCGTAACGGCGGCGTTATAATCACCGACGACGAGATCAAGCAGCTCGGCAGCTTCAGCTCGATTCTTCTCGGCGCCGTTGGCGATCCCGACGTCAAGCCAGGTATCCTTGAAAAAGGACTCCTCCTGCGCCTTCGCTTCGCTTTCGATCAGTACATCAACCTTCGTCCTGTCAAACTCTTCCCAGGAGTCGAGACGCCTTTGCGTGATAAGGGACCTGAAGACCTTGATTTTGTTGTTGTCCGCGAGAACGTCGAAGATATGTATGTCGGGGTTGGCGGTTTCCTTAAGAAGGGTACTCCCGACGAAGTAGCGACCCAGACTGCGATCTATACTCGCAAGGGTTGCGAACGTTGCATCCGCTGGGCTTTTGAGTACGCTCGTCGCCGCAACAATCCTAAAGGCAAACGCGTCACTCTCGTTGCAAAGACGAACGTCCTGACCTATGGTCACGATCTCTGGATGCGTACCTTTGAAGAGGTTGGCGCTGAATATCCAGACGTCGAAAAGACCTATAACCATGTCGACGCCTGCTGCATGTGGATGGTTAAAAATCCAGAATATTATGACGTTATCGTCACGACGAATATGTTTGGCGACATCATCACCGACCTTGCCGGTATTCTCCAGGGCGGTATGGGCGTCGCAGCTGGCGGTAACATCAATCCTGACGAGGGCGGAACGAGCATGTTCGAGCCGATGGGCGGCAGCGCTCCTAAGTATACCGGTCAGAACGTTATCAACCCGATCGCTATGATCAGCGCCGTTTCTTTGCTCCTCGATCACGAGGGCTATGAGAACGCCGCGAAACGCGTCATGAAGTCGATCGCGTACGTTACTGGAAACAAGATGAAGAGTCAGTCTGCCGGTAAGATGGGGTATTCCACCTCCGAAGTTGGCGACTTGGTCTGTGAAAATCTTAACAAGTGACGCTCTTTCGCTAAGGTAACGTCAGTACGTGATCTTCGGCTAGTCCCGGAGATTTGACGATTGAGAAGACCTGTCCGAGCCTTTGATCGGACAGGTCTTCAGTTTGTTTGCATGGTAACCTCTGACGAGCGCGCTACTCAGATTTATCGAGGAGCGTTAGCCGCAGCAAGTAAACGATTTTATAGTAGTAGAGCAACGTTATGTTGCGAGGCTCATGTAACAGACGTCTAACTGGCGATGGCCGTCTTCTACGTTTACCATTTAAATCGCACGCGGTCGAACGTCGGACTCCAGACCCCTTGCGCGTTCGTCGCGCTTGCTTTCAGGAAAACAGTCAGTCTGTCTAAAATATGCGATTGCAATGCAACGCCTATTTTGTTATGAAGTCTTAAATGTTGCCGCGTTTCATCTGCGTAATATGTTGTGCGGCGTCTATTTGAACCGCGCGTTTCTCAAGCTGAAAATACAAGACTACGTTAAGCGTAGTCTTTGGGAAAACCGATCATGTCGGAAGAAATACAATCCTCTTCTAAGGCCCTAATAACACAGAGAATACCGCCCATTTGGGGAATGTCCGCTAAGGTCGGAAAAGAGCATATCGACGTATGGGGGCATACGAATAACGTTTGCTACGTCCAGTGGATGCAGGACGTGGCTGTTGGACATTCCGAGGCGATCGGTTGGGACTCCAAACGATACCTCGACCGCGGCGCCATATGGGTGGTTCGTAGTCACAAGGTTGACTATAAACGTTCTTCTTGCCTTGGCAATATCATCCTCGCTCAAACCTGGATTGAGGAAATGAAGAGGGTCAGTTGCCTTCGTCGGTATCGATTCATCGAACTTCCGGAGTCCATTACAAACGAAGAAGTTCAAAACCTCTGCGGCTTTACATCAAGCTCTGTCTTTAATTTTCCAGGTTCCACCCTTCTGGCGACCGCCTCTACGACTTGGGCGTTTGTTTCTACAGAAACGTTTAAGCCAGTCAAAATTTTCCCCGAAATCGTTAGCGTCTTCCAAGAGGTTTCCAAAGACGCCAGCGCTACTCCGTCATCTTGATGTTGAAAGCATTCCTCCTCCTTGCTTGAAGTCGCTTGAAGGAAGTGATAGAATTCAGGTCGTGCGCGGCGCCGGCCTCATCTATGATCTTGGGGAAATCGAGCGCCGGCTGGTTTGCTCAACGGGAAGGGTGGAGTATGAAAAAAAATATTATGATCGTCGACGCTGCTAGTCGCGTCTATCTCGATTCCCTCGATCTTCAGGACTTCTTTGTTTCGGGAAAAGACAAGATTCCTTTCCGCATCACGAAAAGTCGGCTTCACGGCGGCGTTCAGGAAGGCGTCGATATCGTAGAGATTGACGCCGGTCGTTTACGATTTACTGTTCTCCTTACCCGCGCAATGAATATACTGAAGGCGTCTTGCGACGACGTGGAGCTGAAATGGGATTCGCCTGTCGCTGGGCCCGTTCATCCGAATTTTGTTCCTCTTTTTGCGCCTAACGGTTGCGGGTGGCTCGAAGGCTTTTGCGAATGGATAGCGCGTTGCGGACTAGAAAGCAACGGGGCGCCTGAGTTCGACGCCAACGGAGCCCTCGTGTACCCGCTGCATGGGCGGCTTTCTAATCTTCCGGCGCGAAAGGTGGAGCTCGACGTCGATACTGATGAAGGAACGATACGTCTTTCTGGCGAAACGTTGGAGACAAGCGTGTTTGGTCGTCGCTTTCTCTTCAAAACGACCTATTGCGTTAATATTGGCTCGAGCAAACTATCAGTTTGCGACTCCATAACAAACGAGGCGAGCGTCGACGACGAGTTTCAGCTCCTCTATCATATCAATACGGGATACCCGCTCGTTACGCCTGGCGCGCAGTTCTATGCTGCGTTTGAAAAAATGTGCCCGCGCGACCAAAATGCAGTTTCTGAACTGAAGCGTTGGGACGAATTTGAAGAGCCGATTCCAGGACGTCCAGAAACCTGCTATTTCTTCGACCTGGCCGCCGACGCTTCGGGCAAAACGAGCGTCGTGCTGAGCTCGAATTCCAAGGATCGCGGCGTTTCTCTTTCCTTCAACAAGAAGGAGTTCCCCTATTTCATTCTCTGGAAGACTCAGCGTCCGAACGGAGATATTTATGTCTCAGGCATGGAACCTGCCGTAAACTTCCCTAACACGCGTTCATTTGAGAAAAAGCATGATCGCGTCGTTCCAATCGCATCAAAGGAAACGAAGCGCTTCTCATTTGAATTCGACGTCTTGACTGACGCGTCTCGGCTCGCTGACGCCATTGATTCTGTCAAGCGTTTACAGGAGAACGCGTCGAGGACGATAGTTCCAGAGCCGATAAGTGAATGGTGTGAATGACCGACGATCTGTACGTGTTGAGAACCGATAAGAAATAAAAGGCGGCGCCGCTCATCATCGAGAGCGGCGCCGCCTTTTAGGCAGTTCAAGGGGTTAGTTTATGAGTCTTTCTGATCCGAAGGGCTAGATTTAAGAATCTCCTCTACCGTTTTACGGTCGATAATGAGGTGGGTCCATATTCGGAGATCCTTGTTCTTCAGCAATGGAAGTACGGCGTCTGCCTTAGATTTTCCGCATTCTCGACATGGAGCGCAGGTCACCACCACGTAGCGATCAGACTTTTCGGAGAAATCCTTGAAGTCGTGTAGTTCAAAGAGCGAAACAGTTCTAATCGGATATTCACGAATCGCTTTGTCATTGGAGTAAGGTTGGAACATGACGTCGCCTACGCACTTCTCCCTCTTTAGCTTTTCAAGCGTTTCTCTTGCTTCTATAGCAAATTCTGCGTTCGGAACGCTCGCAAGCGATTCATAATAATTTCTGAAGAGACTGTCGTCGTCGGCGAATGAGGCCAATGATGTGACAAGAATGTCAATTTCTTCTCGGCTCCTGAAAGCTTCATAACACGAAGGAGAGTGTTTGAGCGCCTCGTAATCGTCCCAGTGAACGACGGTGGGGGCAAACATTCCGACATATTCTGCGTCAACCTTGCCTTCAAAAAAGGAAAAGTAAGTCGTCGGAGTCTTTTGTTGCCCTTGAGTAAAGTGGCCGCCGCTTGTGAAAGCGTGCAAGGTTATCTTAGGCGCAATTCCAACGCGCGTCGCAAGGCGTTTTGCAACTTCCTCAGCCGCGTAGCCGGCGCCAAAACCGATGTGAACCCTTACGTTATAGACCGTTGTTGCGACGATTTCCCTATATTTCTCTTCTATTATCCTAGCGCGCTTTTCCGAGGAGAGTTCAGAGTTTCTCCACTCTGGATTAGCAAAAGTTTTCGCCGCTTCTTCCTTGATTATTATCCGGCTTTTTTCAGTTAATTCGCCAGCGTTTGCTCCGTCTATATCTTCCAAGATACTCAATGCTCTTGTCTTTGTGGCTGCGGCAGCAGACGTTCTTTTAGAAGCCTTCTTCTTTTTATCTTTTTTCTTCTCCAGCAGAACCTCTCTTATCGCTTCCTGGGTTCTATTTCTTATCGCTTCAAACTTTCCTTCCTCGGCATACTTGTCGCGACGTTTCCTTTTCAAAACGCTATGGATCAAGTTAACGATTTCATCTGCTGCAACTTCATTAACCCTATTCGGAAGGTCGAGATCAAGAGCATTGACAACTTTGATTGCGCCGTCAACTTTTTTAATGTGGTCTTCGAGTTCCAATTGGCCGCATAATTCTTCCCTGAGTTTTTCATCTCCTGGCGGCGCCAAAACAAGGAATTTGCGCGCTAGCCCTTCCTTGAGAAGCGGATAAACGCCCTCGCGCTTAATTTTATTTTCCTCGCTTAGCTGAAATTCGTAATTAATGGAGTCTGCGACGTCCTTAATTTTAATTGGCCGCTCCCCCTCTCGTTGGTTTGGAGAGACTAGGAATTTCTCGCAAACTGCAAAGACAAGCGCGTCGTGCAGCTCGTGGTCGGGCGTCTTCTGATCAGGCGCTTCAGAACCAAGAATTTCTTGCGCCGTTCCTCGATCAATGATAAGATGCGTCCACATTCGGAGGGATGGATTCGTTAGCAACGGATAAATTGCGGCTGCCTTGGATTGTCCACAAATTCGGCACGGTCCGCACGTCAGGACAACATAGTGGTTCCTTTTTTGAGCATGAGCTTGGAAATCGGCAAGTTCAAAAAGCGAAACCATTTTGAGACCATAGTCGTTGATCGCTTTCTCGTTAGAGTAGGGCTGGAACATGACGTCGCCCACGCATCCCTTTTTCTCTAACGTCGCGAGCGTTTGCCGAGCAGCTTCTCCAAAGCAATGCTCTTTTTCTTCCGCCAAGTCTGAATAATATTTTCTAAAGAGACAATCTTCGTCGTCGAAACAAGCCAGCGACGTTACGAGAATATCGATCTCCTCTCGACGATTAAAAGCTTCATAACATGATGCGGAATTTTTGAGTCCGTCATATTCTTCCCGAGTAACAACGGTAGGCGCGAACATCCCAACAACTTCCGCGTCAACTTTGCCTTCGAAAAAGGAGAAATAGGTTGTCGGGACTTTCTGTTGTTCTTGCTTGTAGTGGCCCCCGCTTGTACAGGCATGTAAAGTGAGCTTCGGAGCGACGCCAAGACGAGTTGAGAGGCGTTTCGCGACTTCTTCGGCCGCATATCCCTCTCCAAACCCGATGTGGACCCTGACGGAGTCAATCTTTTGCGCAACAACTTCTCGGTACTTTTCTTGTATTTTCGCTACGACGTCGCCAACTTCATTTTTACTGACGTCTGCAACCGTCGAATCTGAACTATCGAGCCCTCTGATCTCAGCGATTGTGTTCTTCACCTCTGCAGTCGCAGTTTTCGCAATTATCTCGATTTCATTTTTGCTCGCGTCCAGTAACTTTTTTTTCGTCGCGTCGTCTATTTTTTCCCATATCTCACGGGTAATTTCCTTTGTTTTTTCTCTTTGAGCAGCGCCTCGCCGCGTCTTTTCTTTCTTGAAAGGGGTCGTTGTTTCTATCTCGGCCTCGACCGCCTTCGTTATCGCCAATTTTTTCGCTTTTTTTACGTCAGCCTTGAGTACGGCGGCTTTTAAGGAATTTTCCAGCGCAGCTTTCTTTTTTTCGTCCTGAACGCGGTAGATTAGCTCAACGATCTTGTCGGCGGCAACTTCATTAACTCGACCAGAAAGGTTGCCAACGCGCGTATTGACTACGTCGACGTCGCCTTTTACCTCTTTAAGGTATTCGTCAAGATTTAAATTCTCTCGTAATTTCTTTTCCAAACTTTCCGCCCTGGGCGGTTTCAGGATGAGAAATTGTCGCTTGACTCCTTCTCTGAGAAGAGGATAGACTCCTTCACGACTTATCTTATCATCGCCGTCCAAGCCAAATTTACTGTTGATATATTTAACAACAGGTTGGACTTTTATTTGATGTTCGCTTTTTTTGCCTTTCTTGAACTCGTCGAAGAATCGGTTGCATGCTGCGTAGACGAGCTCAGCGTAACGCTTGTCATCGAGCATTCTCCGAGGTGAATATCCTGTCTGAAGTGGTTTGGATTTCTTTGCCATGTCAAGGAGTTCTTACCTTAGAATAGGTAGTTTAAGGGGAAAGGATACAAAATCTGCGTTTCTCGACTCATAACGCCGTATACAATTTTCTATGTACGGCTAATGAGTCTTTAAATTGTAACAGTGGTAGTGTAGATCAACGTTCGAAGCGACTAAATTTTAACAATACTGCGAACGAGAATCAACCTAGGACTAAATTCTTCCGAGGAATTTGAGCGTTTTTGCAAAGACTCGAAAAAATGTCCTCTGATCTTTTTCGCTTTTGTTGTAAACCTTAAAAAATGGCTCAGGGTGCATCGATTGCCCTTCAAATTCCTCACGTCTAGCGTTGACCGCTGGACGAATATGGGTTGGGTCATTTATGAAATACGGGGAGCTAGGATAGATAAAGAGATAAAAAATAGGATTGGACTTGAAGCTTCTATATTTGTTGAAGATGAAATATGCATCCAGCTTTCCGTCCTTGATCTCCTGCAGAATGCGCTGATGAGCTTCTTCGTCAGTCGCATTGCTGAACGGGGCTGAATAACCTTCAAAGTGAATGTCGCACATACGAAGGTCACGAATATTTCTAGAATCAACGGGGGTTGTCGGAAAAGAGTAAATTCCATCTGGATTGAGTTCGCAGAGTACGTAATCGTACTCAAAATTTCTGAGGGCAAAAAGCGCTGCTTTGGACGAATGGACGATATCGACATTACAAAAAAGTTTTTCAAGCCAAAGACGGTGATTACTTAAAATCTGCTCGTCATGAACAATAAAAAGGAAAGTTTTTCCAGCTAACGCTTTCGTTGTCTCATTCCATTCCCTTTTTTCTTCTTCGTTTGCGAACGAGAAGCTCGGGAATTCATCTGTGTCGGTCGAGTTCAAGATAGTAATTGGAACGTTGAATAACTTCTGCGTAAATTTGTGAAATTTCTTCTTCACTATACAAAAATTGTCGATGAGCTGTATAAGTTGTTTCGTATCAACGATTGGCTCATTTTTTGTCCTCAACACAGCGTTAATTTCGGCGCTGTCCTGCATGACCATTGAGAAATGTGGGCCAAGTTCTCTACTTAGGTAGGAACTGCTTGCCTGCCGCACAAACGTATCCTTTTCGTTAACGAAGTCGAGCTGATGAATGGCAAAAGCAAGATCGCGTGCATATAGCTCGACGAATAAGACGTCTTCATCAGTAAAGGCGTCCGGTTCAGGACTCTCTACGTTGCAGACTCCAATCAGCTCTGAGTCGAACATGAGAGGAACCGTAACCGACGACTTGGCGTCGATGGCGCCGGGAATATACAGCGGATCGTTTTTGGTATCGTTGCAGACGTAGGATTGGCGCGTATATGCAACGTAGCCGGTGACGCCGTTGCCCGAACAGTTGCGTTTAAGTTGTCTACGTTGGGCGTCGTCTGCTATGCCAAGATCCAAAAATGGAACCAAATAATTGGTCTCTTTGTCATAGGTGCGGATTTCAAAGACCCCGTATTTGAGCATACTTAAGTGATGGCTAATCAAGTCCTTAAGTTTTTTGGTAGTCTCCTCGGTAGAAGCGCTCGACGATTGGTTCACAATAGCTGAAAGCTCACGACCTGTACTCCGCAACATTTCAATTCGTAGCTCGCGTTTATACGACTCTGTAATTTCGTAGATCTCGACAAGCAGCGTTTTTTCATTTGATTGCTCAAGAACTATAGGTTCGACAGACATCCTGAACTGTCGTCCTGCCAGTCGCGAATCTGCGGGGTACAAAAGGGTCGTTTTTGTCTGCTTATTGTTCTCCATGGCAAGGTGAAAAGGAGCGTAATCCTTCGAGATGAGTCTCGGATAACCAATAGCCTGGTAGAAAAAACAACCAACAAAGTCTTCGCTGGCGCCTGAGCTAAAATTTTTAGTAAACCGATCGTTGTGATAAAGGATGTTCGTATCATAATTTACGACAGCGACAGCGTTCGATATCTTATCGATCACATCAATAAAACCCTGAGATTTAAACATAATCTGTCACTCCCACTTTTATGATTTGATCAGTTTACCTGTAACAACAGTTAAGATGATATCCTGACTATCGTAATTCATTGTGAATGCGAATGCAAGGGCTTTGCCAAAGAAAAATGGATTGTACGTTAAAATGTTAAAATAGAAAAGCTTTTGAGAGCTCTATCCTGGCCCTGGACAACATTGACGAGCGTTGGCAAGGAATAAGATTCACCTTAAATGACTCGTCCCTCCGAATGTGAGAAAGGATTACCACTCGGGATTTCTTTGATCTGATATCCATTTTGCAACTTCCAAAAGATCGTTTGCTCACAAGGCGCCACTGTGCGGGAGCTTTAATATCAAGATAGACGACAGCATTAGGGAAGGCTGAACATGTCTTCATAGATGATCAATTTGGTTCGCCAAACGTAAATCTGTCCTACAAGACGCAACGGCGCGACACGAGATAGCTTTTAAGATATTGTTTTCTCCTCGCACTTAAAAATCTGACAAATAGCGCAGTTCGCAGGAGTATCGCGTTAGTGTTTTGAGAGCTAGCAGTCTGCAACCGAGCAGTTCTCAGTTTTGGACCACGATTCGCTGACAAGCCGTCTTCTCATTGGTGGCGTCAACGTTTTCGCACGATTGAAAGACTCACGATTCCTCACGGATCTTTCAAGTCTGTTGACGCCTGTCAAAAACGGCTCGTTAGCTTTTAGAGTTCGTGCGTCGTTCATTCGTCGAACGATTGAACTTGAGGAACTCGCAATCTTTTATTCGTCATCGTCGTCGTCATCCGGTTCGGAATGGTCGATCAACGGATAGTACTCGTCGAAGTCAAATTCCGGACTGTTGTCGCCGTCATGACAAGAATAGCAGACGTTCTTGACGTTGTCGCCAAGACGCATGAGAGCGCGAATTCGCTCCTGTAGCTCTTCGTCGCTGTCCAATTCCGCGTCAACGTGGAGTTCGCCCGGACCATGGCAACTTTCGCATCCTACGTTGAGAAGGTGAGGCGTTTTTTCTTCCGATTCAAATCCGTCGACGTAAGGAACGCATTGCAATCCGTTCCAACCGATGACGTGGCAACCAATGCACTCGGGGTCGAAATCACGCGGGGGATTAGCGGTTTCTTTGATGGATTTCCACGCTGTGGCGTGTCCAGACGTCGCACAAATTCTCCAAGCGTCCTCGTGGCAAGAACGGCATTTCATGTCCCCAACGAACTTACCGAGCTCTTCTGCATTGGGAGATCTTGCGGGATTAATACCCAGACCGCCTTTGAAACCTTTTGACGTAATGAGGGATTTCAGTATGGACTGATAATCCTTCATCAGCAGGGTGATTTCCGGCGAAGAAGCGTAACGGGAGTCAAGCGCAACACGCTGGTAGCGAACGGAACCGTCGTCATAAAGTCCGAGAACGATAGCGTATTTTCCTTTTTCACCGACTTCAATCATACTTTGATTGTCATTAAGTTGACGAAGCTCTGCCGGCGGCTCGCTGGGCGTGTCAGAAGTAAGAATATAATTAAAGAAGGGGAATTGCTCGGCAAGCGCAGTCGTTTCTGCCTCCGTTCCGTGGACGATCAGAACGTAAGAATCGCATTTTTCGCCCTTAAGCTCTGACTCTAGTTCACTGAGTTTTTGCTCAGGCTCTACGAAGAAGAAGTTTTCGTCGCGCTGATCAAGCGACTGGTCACTGCAAACGACCGAAACAATACAGGTTTTTTGGCCACCACGTTCAATGATCTTATAGGGCAACGTGTAGGTCGGATGGAAGCCATAGACGCCAATATTGGCGGACGTAAAAAGGCTTGGAGAGGTTGAAGAAGTCGGCGTTGTGTAAGTTAGCAGGAAGTATGCAGGGAAACGCAACTCGCCTTTACCGATCCCAATGGCGTCATACTGCATGAGATGGTAGGCGTTCATTGCCATATCAAACTTCAGTTCTGTCTGTACGCCGAATCCGGATGTGATCTGGCCCGTGTCGATTGAAACGACGTCCCAGCCCATTTCTTCTTTGAGATCGTTTAAGAAGGCCTTGCGACGACTCAAGCCGCCCTTCATTCGATCCATGCCAGCGCAACCGCACGGTTCAATGTAACCGTTGGTCATCCCTGTGAAAACGAGCGCGAGGTCGGGCTTATCCCAACCGACAAAATAGCGTCCGTTTTCTTTATAGACGTCGTACGGCTCGCGTTCAATTACATTCCCAAAGGGCGCTCTGTTAACCTCGACGCTAGCGGGCGCCGTATCGTCCAAGACGTCCGTAGTCGGCGTTTCAATCACATCCAGCTGATCTTCGTCTTCGATCAGAGGCTCAGCGTCGATTGAACTTGAATCGAGATTTTGAATTTCGACTGGCTCTTCCGATTCTTCTACGACAGATTGGAAGGGAGCCATGCGCGATTCGTCTTGAAGCTCGGCATTAGGCTCATCTAGGAACCTAGGCGCTTGAAATCGCGGCGTGTTTTGACTGGTTTGAGAGTAAACAGGAGATTCGAGCGCCGCTGAGAGACACAAGAGCGAAATGATAATGGCAGTCGCGCCGAACGCTCGGATTTTATGTTGGGTCATCATTGAACCTGATTATTTGATCTAAAGGGGTAATCCACCCATTAAATTCTTTGGCGTAGGAATTGTATCGTTTTTTTCTTCCCGAAACAAGGTCAAATCTTCCATCTTACCTGTCCGGAAGATTTTAGATTCAGAGCTAA
Source organism: Thermoguttaceae bacterium (assembly GCA_050949645.1). Taxonomy (GTDB): domain Bacteria; phylum Planctomycetota; class Planctomycetia; order Pirellulales; family Thermoguttaceae; genus RUG369. Next base: position 1,176,370 of record JBMNGC010000001.1, on the reverse strand, counting down.
TCGCGCTTAAAAATCCCAGCGATTGTTTCGCCGCACTTAGTGCATCGCGCCGGAAGTGATTCGACGTCGAGCGTCGAAGCGACCTCGTTCCTGTAGCCTGAACGTTTAATCAAAGTTGCTTTACAGTTGGGGCAAAAAGTCGTTTGACCGGCGTCGTCTCTAACGTTTCCACGATAGACGTATTGGATTCCAGCGCTGCGTGCAATTTCTGTAGCAGTTAACAGTGTTTCCAGAGACGTCGCTGCAACGTTCGTTAAACGCCATGCAGGGAAAAATGCGGAAAAGTGAAGAGGAATTGTTGGGCCGAGCTCGTTCACGATCCAGTCGCACATTTCGCGAAGCTTTTCTGTTGAATCATTGCGACCTGGAATCAGAAGATTGGTTATTTCCAACCATACGTCAGTTTCACGAGCGATATATTTCAAAGTAGATTTTACGTCTTCCAGGTTGCCGCCCGAGAGGTCTTGATAGAACTCATGCGTGAAACCTTTGAGATCGACGTTGGCGGCGTCGACGGCGCGATAAAACTCTTTACGCGCTTCGCCGGATATCATACCGTTGGATACAACTACTGTTTTAATTCCGCGACTTCGGCAAAGTCTGGAGACGTCGACGACATATTCAGCCCAGATCGTTGGTTCATTGTAGGTAAATGCGACGCTCGGACAGCCGCGCTTTAACGCTTGCTCAACAACTTGCGCTGGTTCGAGGACGCTATTAACGGTTTGTTGAACGGCAATGGGACGAGATATCTGCCAGTTTTGACAGAATTTGCACGATAGATTGCAGCCTTGCGTTCCAAGCGACAGGATGGGCGTTCCAGGTAGAAAATGGTAAAGCGGTTTCTTTTCGATTGGATCGATTGCGGCTGAAACTGGTCTGCCATAAAACCGCGTGATCAACTGTCCGTCGATGTTTACACGAGCAGAACAACGTCCAACTCTGCCTTCTGCAATTCGACACTGATGTGGACAAAGTTCGCAGACGACGTCCTTTGTTTCCGTCTGCGTTGAGGACGAAGAAGAGGAGGGCGTACCTTCAGAATCTCTACCGCACGCGTCGGAGATCGCTTCGGAATCAGACGTTTGAACGTCTGCCTTTCGAAACCATCGCGCAGGGACTCTTCCTGCTCGAACTGTCAACGTGTCTGGAGTCGGTCGACTACCATCTTTGTCGCGGTCGGAAGAAGCCATTCTTACTCCCCCCTCGGATAAACCAAAACTTTTGACGCCTCTACAGACTTCTTGAATGTCGGCGGATTAGCGTTCAGTGTTAGCGTAAATTTCTTTAGCTTTGTCGCTGAGCAGGAAATCGTCGCCAGGTCGGACAGTACTTGTCTTCGACTTGGACTTCCTTCCGTTCTGAGCGACAAATGCAGACAATTCATTCTGTTTTTTGCGTTCAGAATCAAAGATGCTTTGTCCGTCGTCTAGATCTGGCTCGTCGTCTTCTTCGAATTGTCCAGCATGATCTTTGTTCTTTTTTTTGCCGTTAAACGTGGAGCAACCTGTGAAGGATAGCAGAGCAAGCGCTGACGCGCCAAAAGCCTGAAAACAAAAAGAGCGTCGCGAACATTCCCGCTGGACGAAATCATTCTTCATAATTAGTTTTCCCCACCTTTGACTCACGGAAATTTTGAAGTTGCCTCGCCACTGACGTAAAAAGTCCTTTCACGCTTTGTCGGCGTTTCATGGTAAAAATATTTAACATTTTTGGCAAAAACGTTAAAGTCCTTTTTTATATCGCACCTTCCTTCCTTATGGGACGCGCGCAATAGATTTTCTTTCGCCGAGACAACGTTTCCTGGTTAGGAGCAAGTCTCCTCAAATTATAACATGTTGAACTTCCAAAGGCGCTATGATTTCTTTTCTTGCGCCATAGAATATTGACAACCCTCCTGGGGGATTTTTCTACGTTGTCAAGATTGCGAGGTCTACGGTTGGACCCGTCCGTCTGGATGTGAATTATCGGTTATTTAAACAGGGTGTTGCGAGGTGACTTCAATGTCTTCGAAAAAGAAAGATTTACACGACTTTAACGCCGAAGTCGAATCGAGCAAAGAGGAGGAGAAGAATCCTTTGTCGATGGAAATTCTCTCCGCTGACGTCCAGAAAACCGTTTTGAATCGACTTTCACGCGTTATTGGTCATTTGCAATCGATTAAACGGATGGTTGAGACTGCTCGAGAGATCGAGCCGATGCTCGTCCAGATTTCAGCTGTTAGGTCGGCGGTTAATGGCGTTGGAAGAGAAATGCTCGGCGAGCTTGTACTCGTTCGAAATTTCAAGAAAAAAACGTCTGAGTTTGCCGCTAACGACGTCGACGAAATATTGACGCTTTTTAATAGATACTTAAAATGACTCCCGAGTTGTTGTTTTTATCCTTCACATACACAGCGCAGTATTATAATTGCATAAGATTTCGATGATATCTGCATACCTATCGAATTTTGCTTCTGATATGAAGGTACTCTACTGCATGGCGTTCAAGCCGGTTAAGGGCAACACGCACGCAGAGCGTCTTGAATCCTTTTACTCTAATCAGGTCGCAGTGTACGATCGTTTCCGCAAACGACTGCTAACTGGCCGGGACGACCTGATGCACGCGATGAACCCTCAAAAGGGAGACATATGGGTCGATATGGGGTGTGGAACCGGCGCCAATTTGACCATGATGGACCAGTCGCGATTAGCGGATCTCAAAAAAGTCTATCTTGTCGACCTGACCGATTCTATGCTCAAAATAGCTCGTCAGCGAGTTGCAGAGAATAATTGGCACAACGTTGAAGTGCACTGCGCTGACGCAACAATGTGGACTCCGCCTGAACAACAGGTTGACGCCGTTTTGTTTTCCTATTCTCTGACAATGATTCCCGACTGGTTTGCCGCGATAGACAAAGCATATGAAATTCTCAAGCCCGGCGGGCTGGTCGGCGTCGTCGACTTCTATATCGCTCGAAAATTTCCCTGTGAGAATAGAATGCGTCAGAGCTTTTCGACCCGATGGTTCTGGCCAATGTGGTTTTCATTCGATAATCTCTTTCTTTCGTACGATATTTTGCCCTATTTGTCGCGGAAATTTGAAGAAGTCAAATTGATCGAACGCGCTGATCGCTTACCTTTTTGTCCTGTATTTTGGAAAAAGATGCCGCGGTTTGTTTTTGTCGGTCGCAAACCTGTCAGCGACGATAAACAGTAATTTGAGTAACTGCGACTACTACGCAGACGTCATGCGCGGTAGCGCGTTACGAACAGTCCTTCATTTCTGCCTGACACAATTTCAGATTTAGCTTGATCAGACGGGTAAAACTGTTTCAGAAAGTTCTGTTCGGCTAATGGAGCAGGTCGGCAAAGTAACTGAATGCCGCTCGTTTTGAACCATGTCGATAAAACAAGGCGCGCCGGGATTCCGACGCGCCTGATTTCAATGATTCTTCCTTCTGATCCAGATATGGATCAATCAGAAGAGTCCGACAATATCGCCGTTTTCGTTGATATCGATTGACTCCGCTGCGGGAACCTTCGGCAGCCCTGGCGCCGCGATGATTTCGCCTGTCATGGGGACGATAAAGCCTGCGCCAGCGCTTAAACGGAGCTCACGGACCGGAAGTTCAAAGCCGTCTGGGGCGCCAAGGAGCGTGGGATCAGCAGAAAACGAGTACTGCGTCTTCGAAATGCACACTGGCAAATTGTTGTATCCTTGCTCGACCAGCTCGGCAAGCTGACGTTCAGCCTGTCGGGAGTAGACGACAGATCCAGCGCGATAAATCTCTCTTGCCAGCATCTCGATTTTATCTTTGAGGGAAAGCTCGTTGGCATAGATCGGTGTGAATTTGCTCTCCTGGTTGTCGTCTAAGACGTCGAGAACAGCCTTGGCGAGCTCGACAGCTCCTTTACCACCGTCCTTCCAGTGCGTTGCGAGAGCGCACTGCGCGCCGAGTTCCTTGCAGGCGTTGAAAATGACGTCGAATTCTTCCTGCGTATCGCTATCAAATTTGTTAAGCGCGACGACGACGGGTAAATTATATTTTTTGAGGTTTTCAATATGCCGTTTGAGATTGACGATACCGTTCGCGACTGCGTCGACATTCGGTTCTTCCAAGTCGGCTTTAGGGACTCCGCCATGCGACTTCAGCGCTCGAACCGTCGCGACGACGACGGCGACGTTCGGCTTTAACTTTGCGCCGCGGCATTTGATATCGAGAAACTTTTCTGCGCCGAGATCCGCGCCGAATCCGGCCTCTGTAATGACGTAGTCGGCAAGCTTCATCGCCGTCGTTGTCGCGACAACGCTGTTGCAACCGTGCGCAATATTCGCGAAAGGACCGCCGTGGATAAACGCGGGCGTACCTTCAAGCGTCTGGACCAAGTTTGGATTAATCGCGTCCTTGAGCAAAACAGCCATTGCGCCGTTCGCTTTCAGATCGCGAGCGGTAACAGGCTGAGCCTGATAGTTGTAGCCAACGACAATATTTCCAAGGCGTTCTCGAAGGTCAAAAATGTCGGCGCTTAGGCAGAAAATCGCCATGACTTCTGAGGCCGCCGTTATAACGAAGCCGCTTTCTCGTGGAACGGAGTTGCCGCGACCACCGAGTCCGACGACGATCTCACGGAGAGCTCGTTCGTTGACGTCGAGCGTTCTGCCCCAGGTTATGCGTCGCGAATCGAGGTTCAAAGGGTTTCCCTGATGCAGCGAGTTGTCGACCATCGCGGCAAGGAGGTTATGAGCGGCAGTGATCGCATGGAAGTCGCCTGTAAAGTGCAGGTTGATATCCTCCATTGGTCCGACCTGGGCGTACCCGCCGCCCGTCGCGCCGCCTTTCATTCCAAAGCAAGGACCGAGGGACGGCTCGCGTAGGCAAAGGCAAGTCTTCTTATCGAGGAGAGTCAGCGCGTCGGCGAGACCGATGCTGACCGTTGTTTTACCTTCTCCGGCGGGCGTCGGTGTGATTGCGGTTACGAGAATGAGTTTGGAAGCGCTCTTAGCTGAAACCTTGTTAAGCCTATTGAGAGAGACTTTTGCCTTGTATTTGCCGAACAGTTCGAGTTCGTCTTCTGAAATTCCAAGCTTCGAAGCGATCTCGACGATAGGCGCGAGCTTGGCGTTTCGCGAAATTTCGATATCCGAAGCGATTGATCTTGGAGCCATTTGGGGTCTCCCTCCTTGGTAAAAGGACGACTTAGAAACATTGCCGATACAGGCTGGGGAGGCGCTAGCTCCCCGGCAACTGATTTTATCGAATGCGCTGCGATAAACAATAGTAGAACCGTTATTAGGAACAGACGCCGCGGCGCTATTTCAAGTTTTCAGCGCCGCCGAGCGTTTTGAATATCTGAATTGACGGGCTATTCTCTAGTTCTTCAGGGACGACGGGGTCAATTACGTTGGCCTCCATGAGTTGCATAAAGAGATTCGCGTCAAGCTCTGGATTGGTCAATCCGTAGTTCCCCTCGCTTTGGAATCGCGACAATTCGCCAAAATCGACGCTTACATACGCAACGCCTGCGTCTTTGAGCCTTTGCGAAATCAGCATGGGGTCAGATATCCCAACAATTTTGCCGGACTCATTGCGTTCGACGGCGTCCTCAAGGAACGCCATGAGGGGCGAATTGTTCCAACACGTTGAGTAGAGGACGGGCGTATGATATGCGCAGGCTTTCGCGTCGCCGATAAGGAGTAGCTTGCGCTGGACGTTATTGTCTGATTCGTCAGCAATCAGGAGTTCGGGATGATTGTTGAAATACAATGCGGCCGCCGAGAATCGCGCTGGGTCTTGCTCTAAGGAGCGCAGCGGCGCAAGTCGCCCCTGACCGAGCACGTCGATGAGCAGACCAGAGTAGAGTAACGAGAAGAGCGTTACGGCGATCACGCTGATTCTTAACGCGTAGGATCGTGAATTGATCGCGCGATAAATTCCGACTCCAAGGATAAGCGCCGCTATGGGCGCAACGGGAATGAGGAATCGCGTTAGGCGGTGCGTAAGGAGGAACCACATACACCAGTAAACCGCAACGAGCAGGAAGAGTCCGGCGAGCTTCAAATCGGTAGAATCGTTATGATTCCAGCGCCTGCCGAAACAAACTCCAAAGAACCCCAGTATCCCAACGAGAGGAACAAAGAGATATAGAGGCGAACTGAAATCGTCGCGCCAGAAGGTTTTGGCGATGGCTTCTTGTATAGCGGGAGCTCCGAAGCCGGAAGCCGAGTGAGCTTTCTTCCAGCGTTCGTTAATCGAATCGTTCCATTCGTTCGTTGAGTCGCCAAAAATAGAGTAGGCGAGCGGATAAACGGGGTTGCCCGTTGCACGATAATTTTTGATATACCATCCGCCACAGACTACGATTACGCCGAGGACAAAAGCGCAAAGCGTCAATCCCGTTCTGGCGATATTAACGCCCAGCGGACGACGAACGCTCATTTGCGACAGATTTGGCAGATCGTTTTGTGCGGATGAAGATCCTCGTCGCTGAAACATTTGTAATAGGGGTAGGAACGCAAGAGCTAGGAAAACCGGGATACAGATAAAAACGACGCCAGTGTACTTGACCGCCGCCGCAAATCCTGCAACGATCCCTAGGAGCGTCGCGGCGTTCAAGTCAGCGCAAAGTCCCGAATGATCTTTCCGGAGTTTCAACAACAAAATATACGTCGCTGATAAGAGCGTTAGCGCAAGGACGCCTTCGTTAAGGCCGTTAGAGCAGACTCCGAAGAGGTTAGGGAAAGAAAGAAACGCAATCGCCGCCCAAAGGCCGCACCGGACGCTTCTAAAAAATCGAAAGCCAAAGCAGACGAGTCCCATCGTCGTGAGCAGCGTGACGCCTACAAGGATCGTCTTACCTGCGAGCAACCCAATCCTGAGGACGTCGACGCCCGAATACCCGACGTCGCGCGCCGCGTTCATTCCGGCGACGTAAAACATTTCCGCTCCTAGCGGCATATTCACGTAAACGTTATTGTGTGAAAACTTAATCGCGCCGGTCTCGAAAATTTCCCGCGCGCCTTGCGCGTGGTATTCCAACGCGTCGTACTCAAAAAGAGGTTGCGTTGCGGCGAAGACGTAAAACGTCGCAAAAAGGATCAAAATCAGAATTTGAGCTATGAAGTAAAAACGACTATACGAGGAGCCTTGAGGTTTAATTGGATCACGATCCTGCTCTCGACGTCCCTTTTGAGATTTGGCGCAACGAACTCCTGTCACGGAGAGTCCTATTGCAAGTATCGCAAGCGTCATAGGCAATATCGGCAGATTGGCTCGTCCAAACAAGCCAGCGATCGTGATGAGAAAGGACAGGGCAACAAGCCCTAAGAGTCCAGAGAAGAAGACAGTTTCGCACTTGTTTGGCGCCAGAGTCGTTCTGAAGGGTTCAAAGAGCGCGCGACCGAGGAAAAACGTGGAGGCAATGATCAAGACTCCAAGTCCGAGCGCTATCAGGGGTTCGGCGGTATAGGGCGCTTGAGGCAGATCGACCCCAAGCCATACGTCATGAAAGAAATTTTCATTGCAAAAAGGATTGAGCGTTATCACCCAGCGCGGGACCGCTTCTTCGGCGTCGACTATACTCGCGAACGGCTTGTTAAGGAAAAAAAGCGCGACAACGAGAACGACGAGGCCCAATATCGGCGCGCCGAGCACGACGCGCCAACTTTTCGTCAAATCGTTTGCGCTATCAGGCTCCGACATTTCGCTTTCTCCGTCATATGTAGGAGCGTCATGAAACTGACGCAAGTCTTGAAAAGTGGTTCTATCAGAGTATGATAACTTTTGCGAGTGGCGCTGTACAGACCAATGACCGTCTCGAGCGACGCCCAGCGTCGCGTCATCAAGTTGAGCAGATCTGAAGAGGAATACAGGTGAAAACAATGGCGCTTTCTTTTACCGACGGCGTAAAGTTGTCGTCCAAGACGTTTCTGCTGACGGCTCTTTCGCTAACTTTAATTCTGACTGTTTGTTGCAGCTTCTCTTATTCGGCGTCCAACGACGTCGATCAGACTCCAGTTGCTCAGGGGACCTCAGTCGAAGACATTGTCAATCTCGACGCAGGCGGCCCCTGCGTTATCGGTCCTGACGGCGAAATGATCTGCAATGTTGACCCCGTTCCTGCGGACGTGGCTTCTGAAGAGCCTGAAGCGCCTGCGATTGACCTCTCGAAAGAACCTTGGCTTGTCGAAAGCGCCAATCTGCCGCCTGGAAGTCCTGCGCTTAAGCGAGACCACATGATTTGGGCGGATTCCTATATCTGGACCGCGCTTGAAGATATCGTTCCGGCCATCCCCGTTGAAAAATGGATCACGCGCGCTCCAACGCCGGAGGATCTCGTTGGCAAATACGTTCTCGTCGAAGTTTGGGCGACCTGGTGTCCTCCATGCCGACGTTCTTTGCCGTATCTTGATTTTATCTCCAAGAAGTACAAGGATGATCTTGTTGTCGTTTCCATTTGCGAGATGGATGAGAACGCTATCCGCAATATGCCTGGTCCAGGATTGAATATTTTCGATATCGAGTATTTCGCCGCCGTTGATACGGGGCGACGCTTTGCTAACAAGCTCGGCGTTTACGGCATTCCCCACGCCGTCCTGCTTGAGCCGACAATCGGCGGAGTCGTTTGGGAAGGTATGCCGACGCTCCCCGGTTACGAGCTTAGCGACAAAAGGCTGGAACGGTTCTTTCAGATCGGTCACAAGCTCCGCGACGCAGGGCGACTTCCCGAGATTTCGCCGATCTCTTTTGAGATTTCTGAGCCGACGCAGCAGGAACGCGCGTCGCGGCGTCGCGTAAGTTCGAGCGATCACGAAGACGAGCTCGGTATGCCGACGATCGACTGATTTGCCCTTGCTGAAGCGAGCAAAAAACTAACAATGAGGCGCCGCTCCCGATTTATGTTCAGGAAGAGGTTGGTTTTGCCAAGTTATAGGCAGAACGACGCTCAAGAGGGAGCTCGCGCCTGAATTGTTATCAATAGGACTGCTCCTTCGAAAGCGTTGAAACCATGGACGGTATAATTCGCAACAGAATGTTTTCTTCAAGTTTAGCGCGTTATTTCGCGGCGCTGGTACTTTTGTGCGTCGTCGCCGGATGCGAGACGCAAAAGGGCAAGCTCGTTGACGCTAATTCTCCAGATCGCGTGGGTAGTCACAAAGCGGGCTCTGAAGTTTACGATCCTGCCGCTGAAGCCGCGGTGGCAGGTCTTCTCACCCAAGCCGCCGCAGCGCCCTTGGCCTACGAGGAAGTTGGCAATACGGTTGGACAGATCAACGAATTTCCAGCTGTGCGTAGGGTATGCTTCGTTGGCGTGGAGAATGCCGGCGGGGAAGAGATGGGCGATATTCGAGAAAACCTGGCAGAAACGATCAGAACGATGATTGCTCAGTCTGCCGAATTTGACGTCATTGATTCTCGATTGGTGGCGGCCGGACTCCGCGAGACCGGGCTGCGAGTTGACGATTTGCTATTGCCCGATAAAAGAGAACGCTTTGCCGCGGCGTTGGGCGAAATGGATTCTCCTTTCGATTACATTCTTTTTGCTAAGGTTACGACCGCGACGACGGCAGACAACGCTGATTCTCAGGTAAAATATAGTTTGACGCTTGATTTGGTCAACGTCCATTCAGGCTCGTCGATCCGTCAAACCGCTGAGCTAAAAAAGCACTATAACAAGTCTGTCAAAGCAAAAGTCAAAGGAATGTTTTCGTAGGCGTCGCGTACGATGACCGTTCCACGATTCGAGAAATTCCCGGTTCAGCAGCAAAGGCGAACCGGGAATTTTATTTTACTGTAGAAAATTTGCGGTCCATCCTCACTCTTGTCCTTGTTCGGTTGTTGATTTCATCGTCGATTTTTCCTGATTTTCTTTTATCTTAGCCGGGACGAGGTCCGTCTTTCTTCGACGGCATAGTCTATCCCCTACTTTGATAATCCGACTAATAGATGCGACCCGGTTTCAATGACTAATCAGCGCTCTATGCCTTCGTTTAATCTGTCTGCGTCTCATTGTGAGGCGCCACTGAGAACAACGCTTATGTCGCCTCTTTTTTATGGAGCGCCGGTGTGATATAATCGTGCAATATGACGGATAGGCAAGCGCGCTGTCTGATGAACTTTCGGTTCGCTTTGCATTTGCCGTTGAAGGAGAATTAAAGGAGAAGATTGGATGTTTTCAGGAATTGTTGAGACGTTGGGCAGAGTCGCTAAGATTACTACCGACGGATCCATTTGCACTCTTGTTATCGACGCGCCCAAGATAGCGTCCGACGTTGAGGTTTCCGACAGCGTCGCTGTAAACGGATGCTGTCTGACCGTTGTCGATAAGACAGATTCTAAACTATCGTTTCAGGCTGTTCCTGAAACCCTTGCTCGAACAAATCTCGGAGAACTTATCGAAGGATCTCCAGTCAACCTTGAACGTGCGCTTGCCGTGAACGCGCGCCTGGGCGGTCATTTTGTCAGCGGTCATATCGACGGTCAGGCAGAGCTTGCCAAGATCGAAGATCATGACGGCGAATGCGCTGATTACTATTTTCGTGTTGATAAATCACTGGCGAAAAATATGGCGTCCAAAGGTTCTGTCGCGGTTGACGGCGTGAGTCTGACGCTCGTTCGCTGCGAGCCTGATCTTTTTAGCGTCGCGCTCATTCCCTTTACGCTTGCCGAAACGACGCTCGGCTCTCTAGAGATAGGCGACAGAGTCAATATCGAAACCGATATCCTTTCAAAATACGTTCAACGTCTTATTGAAGCGCAAGAATGGGATTAATTAGCGCTTGATTGAGACGTTGGGCAAGACAATTGTCCCTTGGCTTTGTTTTTGTCGCCGGGCGTTTCGCCCAACGCGTTCTTCCCCGGCGGCTGTTTTTCTACAAGGAGCGACCTGCCATGAAAGTATTTCATTTTTTGAAGCTTAACGGCCTTACCCGAGCCTTCCTCTTCGGCGCGCTTTTAATGTTGCCGATTGGCGCTGTTCTGTCGGGCGATTCCGCCGCAGTTCTATCGGCAGAGACGACTGGAACATACTACGTTTCGCCTGACGGTTCCGATTCCAACGACGGACTTTCTTCAGCGAAGGCGTTTGCAACTCCTGAAAAGGCGCGCGATGCGATTAGGCTGCGTCGCGCTCAGGGTGAAACCGGTGCGTTCCAGGTCAATCTTTCTGGCGTTTTCCTGCGCTCCGAACCTTTTGTGCTTGGACCTCAGGATTCCGACTCCTCTTACGTTGCTAAAGACGGCGAGACGAGCTTCTCGGGGGGAATTACGCTTACTGACTGGCGCGTTGCGACCTCTGACGAGAAGTCTGCGTTTCCAAATGCCGACGCCGAAATCTGGCGCGCCGAACTTCCGGCGGTTGACGGTTCGCCCCTCTATTTTGAAGAGCTCTTCGTAGGCGATCGACGCGCCATACGCGCTCGTTTTCCAAACGAGGGATTCTTGCGTCCTGAGTCAGTTTGGGAAGAATTTTCAATGGATCCTCAAACGCGAAGGAGCGATAAAGAAGCGACTCCTCAGGAGATTCGAGCAAAGGAAGGCGATCTGGATCCCCTAACGCTCTCTTCGTTGACGGCCAGCGAATTGAAATATTCGCAGTTTGTTATTCATCATCATTGGGATACAACCAGAAGAATTATCCTTGGATATGATCAGGATACTCGAGCGTTAAAGGCGCAGGGCGCTCCCATGAAATCTTGGAACCCTTGGCGCGATTCTTCGATGTATTACCTTGAAAATCTGCGCACTGCGTTTGACGCTCCAGGAGAATGGTTCTACGACGGAGTCGCAGAGTGCGTTTATTATCGCCCTCTTAAGGGAGAGACTATTGGCAATACAACGCTCGTTGCTCCTCGCCCAGGGCTTAACCAGCTTCTAGTTATCACAGGTTCGCAGGAAGAACCCGTTAAGAATATTCGTTTTGAAAATTTGGAATTCTGCTATACTGACGCGCCTCGACGAGTAAGCGATATGAAATCGGCGGGAATTTCCGAGGAGATTACTGGCGATCTCGACAAGCCTGGTCCGTCGCAGTTCGAGCCAGCCCAGTCGGCGGCTTTTACAGTTGCCGTTTTGGACGTCAAGGAAGCTTCAGGCGTGTCGTTCGATAATTGCAAGGTTTCTCACATTGGCGAATACGGGCTTTGGTTCCAAAACTGTTCAGACTGTCAAATCGTTCGTTCAGAATTTTCCGACCTTGGCGCGGGCGCCGTTCGAATTGGCGGCGGACGGATGGATAAAGGAAACAAGGTCGAAAACTGCGTTATGACGCAGGGTGGACGTTATTTTGCGTCGGCAACAGCGGTGTGGATCGGCCAGAATACGGAAGATATCGCGATTTTACACTGCGATATCTCTGATTTCTTCTACACAGGCGTTTCTGTCGGTTGGGTTTGGGGGTATAACGGAGGCCACGCTTTCCGTAATCGTATTGAATACAACAGAATTCACGATATTGGGCAAGGCGCTATGTCTGATATGGGCGGAGTCTATACTTTGGGGACTTCGACAGGGACGCGCGTCTGCAATAACGTTATTTACAATGTGTCTTCTTACGCATACGGAGGTTGGGGACTCTATCCCGACGAAGGGTCGGAAGGAATCCTTTTTGAGAACAACTTGGTCTACGACACGACCGACGGTTCATTCCACCAGCATTACGGCAAAGAGAACGTTGTTCGCAACAATATCTTAGCGCGGAGTAAAACCAATCCGGCGCGTGCGGGTCAACCAGCCCATCAAATTGCGATTACCAGGGTCGAAGATCACCTTTCGACAATTTTCGAGAACAATATTATTTACTGGGAAGACGGCGTCGCGTTAGGTTACAACGCTGATACAGCGCAGACGGTCTATGCGAAGAACCTTTGGTTTAACGCGGGAGGCGAAGCGCTCTTTAGCGGCAAGTCCCACGACGAGTGGTCGAAAGAGACGGGTAAAGACGTCGACGGACAGGTTGCCGACCCTTTGTTTGTCGATCCTGATTCGAACGATTTCCGCATCAAACCAGGTTCGCCCGCGCTTGAAATGGGATTTGTCCCATTTGACTACTCGCAGGCGGGCGTCGAAAAATAGATCTTGAAAAGTTTCTCTGCATCAAAAAAAGAAAGCGGGACGACCGTCGATGAAACGCGGTCGCCTCGCTTTCTTTACTTTATTGGGACGTCTAGATTCAGACTCGCGGTTTAAAGGTCCAGACTCCGAGCGAGGAGTCGTCGACGAGCTTCGAGCAGGCGAGAGTCATCTTTTCGGCGTCGGCCTCTACGCAGATTTTCGTTGCGTTCTTTTCGTAATCAGGACCTCCGCCGACTACCTGAGCCCACGAACGAGATTCGTTCGGTTCGTCATAGCCGAAGCGATGCAGGTGCGCCGAGATAAGTAGCTGGACGCCGTGTTTCTCAAAGAGCGGTCCCCACAGCTGAGCGCAGGGCCATTGAATGGTTGCGAATCGGTCCAGGATATTGCCCGGATTAGCTGTCGGGTTTTGGCTGTAGAGCGGGATATGGCAAGTTGCTACGAGATATGGCGCCGATTTGATTTCTGGCCGCTCCAACACATTGGCGAGCCATGCCGTTTGAAGTTCGCGATAGGGTTCATAATTGGCCATGCCTGACCATGCGGGATGCCAGTCAGGCTTGTCTTCGCCCGTATCGAGGACGATCATCGCGAGCGGACCACGACGAAACGCGCTGTTATAGCCGAGCGAATAGAATTTGGGGACGTCCTGTTCCCATGTCGTCAAGAGCTTCTTAAGATTGCGCGCCCAGGCGCCACGTCGATCATGGTTTCCAAGAGAGAAAACGACCGGACGCGAGGCGGCGTAGGGCTTATCGTTGGGATTGGCGATGACCTTAACAGCCGTCTCGAAGTTATCGAAGGAGCCGCAGATATCGCCGTTCCACAAGATGAAATCGGCGTCCATTTCGTCGGCGTTTTGAATGTGCTTCTGGATAGTCTTTATCGTGTTATGCGTGTCGTTCATGACGTAGAACGACGTTTTGTCTGCGGCGGGGCCGGACGTCGTGAAAGAGTAGATCTCACTGTATTGAGGCTCGGAGATCGACTTGTCATACGCCGTTTTGTAGGAGAAGGAACAGGTTGCGGTTCTGTAATAGTAGGTAGTGTTTGGCGCGAGACCTGTGATACGAGCGGAGAGGAATTCCTCGTCGTAAGGGTTGAGGCCAAACTCTGAGTTTCGCGCAACTTTGCCCAAATTGGGAGTCGGCCCCCATTCGATCCAACCTGTTGCAGGGACGTTGAGAGCCCAAGCTACGGACGCGCTGCTTTCGGTGACGTTCTGCAAGAGTGGAAATGAAGCGGTAAATTTGCCTGATGTGGTCTGCGCCGAGTCGTCTTGCGCGTTGGCGTCAGCAGCCAAAAAGGCGGCGCCGCCAATTCCTGCTGCGGCAATAGAACCAAAAAAAGTTCTTCGATCAAAGTCTTTGAAGTTACTCATGAACTTGCGTCTCCTAAATATTTCGAGGTCAACGACGTTATTGTAAAAGAAGGAGAGTGGACGTCGCTTGTTCCTCTGTTGGTCCTGTTATAACGGATTTAATCGTGTTTGAAACATCTATCAGAAATTTTTACTGTTTTTCATCGGACGTCGAGAAGCGCTGCTACCTCGAGACGCCGCGCTCGTTTTTCATTGACGTCGACAATAAGGGAAGTTAGAATTGCGGGAGAGTTTATTTTCCAGCTTTTGCCGACTGTTATAATTGGCAGGCGGCTCGTTCACGATTAGAGGTTCAACCCCTTCAAAGTATATGAATATGAAACGATTAAACGAAAGTCGCATAGTGCCTCTGACAGCGATTGTTTTTTTCTTTTCCTTCCTTTGGTTCGTCTCATCCGCCGACGCATGCACGAGCTTGGTCGTGACAAAAGGCGCGTCGACGGAGAACGCCTGCATGATTACGTATACAGCGGATTCTGCGGGTTTCTTCTGCAAACTTGCGATCGTTGAAGCGTCCGACGGCACGACGCGTCCCTTCGGCGGAAGCGACGTTATTCCAGAAGATGTGGCAACACACAAGGTTTTCGGCGTTGTTGGCGAGACAGTTATTGACTCTTTTCAGGGAATTATGAATGACTGTCAGGTTGCGATTGCTGAGACTACTTGGGGAGGACATGAGGATCTCGTTAACGAGGTTGGTAAACTAAAGTACCCCGAACTTATGACAGCGGCTCTTCAGTGCGCTTCAACTGCCCGAGAGGCGGTCGAGTTCATGGGGTGGCTTGTCAACGAATTCGGCTACATTGACGAAGGCGAATCGATTTCTGTCTGCGATAAGAACGAGGCTTGGATCTTTGAAATTTGTGGGACGGGCGCGACTGCCGAGAACGATACCGGTTGCGTTTGGGTTGCGATGCGCGTCCCGGACGGTCAGATTACCGCGCACGCGAATCAGGCGCGAATAGGCGTCTTCCCCAAGGACGATCCAGATAATTGCATCTACTCAGATAACATCGAGCAATTTGCCATTGATCACGGCCTATATGATCCCAACTCTGGCAAACCGTTTTCTTTCTATGAGGTCTACGGGTGCAATGGCGTCGGCGATCTCCGCGCGTGCGAAAAGCGCGTCTGGAGTATATTCCGCCGCGCAGCGCCATCGTTAAATCTTTCCGTCGATTACGCTCAAGGCGTTGAAGGCGCCGAGCCTTATCCCTGGTCGATTACGCCTGATCACAAGCTCTCAACTGCCGACGTTGCGGCTCTTATGCGCGATCACTACGACGGGACTGAATTTGACTTGTCTGAAGGGATCGACGCCGGTCCGTACGGTTACGCGATGCGCTGTCGTCCCCTGTACTGGGAACTCGACGGCAAGCAATATGCGTGGGAACGTCCGATTTCAACACAACAGACCTGCTTTTCAATCATAACGCGCTCCCGATCTGACCTACCGGACGTCGTCGGAGGATTGGTCTGGTTTGGCTGGGACGATACCTACACGACGTGTTACACTCCCATTTACGCTGCGTCGACTCGTGTCCCTAAATCGACTAACGTTGGCTCCATCAACCGTTTTGACATGAAAACAGGCTGGTGGACTTACAACCTTGTCGCAAATTATGCATATCCTCGGTACAAGGAAATGATCCCGATGATTAAGGCAGAGCAGGAGAGGTTGGAAAATTACTTCTACGATCTATCTCCTTCAATCGAAAAGGCTGCCGTTGAGATTGCAAAGACAAATGAAACGCTTGCAATAGAATTCCTGACCGATTACTCTGAAATGCAGGTGGAAAAGGCGCGCGACGCGTGGGAAGAGCTCGCAAACGCCCTGATTGTTAAGTTCAACGACGGATACACCAAGGATGAAGAAGGCAAGTATCCGAACGTCGGCTATCCGGAAGAGTGGCTTCGTCGCGTAGTAAAAGAGAAGGGCGATCAATATCTCCTTCCCGACGAAGAATAGTATCTGCTCCGCTGCCTTTTCCGATGAATTCAAGAGGAGCGACGATTCTGCGTCGCTCCTCTGAATATCCTTCGCAATTGCGATTGACCTCTGTTTTTTCGGGATAAAGCATGTCTTCGCGGGAATTCAGGAACAAGAAGACATGTAAAGCGTCTAAACCCATTAGCGTACTTTTTTGATAATTTTATCGCCAACCGAAGAGACGGCGGCGACGCTTGCGCCCCTTTCAGAGCCGCAAGACGTCCGTTGTAAAGGAAGCGCCCCATGAAGAAGACGAACTCTGGTTCCAATCCTGCGAGCAAGCCGCGCGGGTTGAAGTTTGAAACGCTTGAGAATCGAACGCTGCTCTCGGCAGATCCCGTGCTTATGAGCGTTTGTTGCGGCAACGCAGCGCCAGAAGTAGAAGACGTCGTCGCGCAGACTCCAGAGGACGATTTTATTCTGGTTGGCCCGATTCCACTTAACGGTTTCTACGACTTCGTTGACAAGAGCGGAGGCGATTTTCATAGCGACGCGAATGTAGATGAAGAAGCCCAAGCGCCTTCGTGGTATAGGTTTGTGCCGGGCGTTAATCCTTCCGCCGAAGAGCAGGAGCTGCTCGAACAGATTAACCGTCTGCGTACTGACCCGCAGGGGGAGCTTGATCGTATCTTCCGTTACTATGACAACGAGACGCTTATTGCGCGCAATAGCCTTGTGAACGACGCGATCAAATTGAATTCCTATCCTAAGGACTCGATCGAAAGTTTTCTCGATATGTGGTCCGATATTTCTGCGACCTCGCCGCTAGCCTTTAATCCTTCTCTTGTGGCTGCCGCGACCTCGCACTCTTCTTACATGAAGGCGCGAAACGATATTAGCCACCGATGCATCGGCGAAGACCCTCTTGCAACTCGCGTTGCAAAAGCGGGTTTTGAGTCAGGGCTCTCCAATGGAGATTCGGTCGCTATTAGCGAGAATATCGGCGGAAGTTTTAGAGTGAACGGCAGTCATTCTGTCGCTTCCTATATGCTTGCAGCGTTTGCTATTGACTGGGGCGTGCCGACTCACGAGCATCTTGACGCCATGATCAACGGCGCCTATTCAGAGGTCGGGATCTCCATAATGCAGACGACTAGGAGCATCGGGCCTTACATCGTGACCTGCGATTTCGGGACGAGTGTCGAAGGCGCGCGCACAGACGGCGCTTATCTCCTTGGCGTGATATATGACGACGCCGACGCCGACCATTTCTACGACGTTGGCGAGGGGCTTGGCAACGTGACAATTGAAATTGCTCGCCAAGACGATCCGGACGCCCAGACGGTCACGCTTAACTCCTGGGATTCAGGCGGATACCAGGTCTTCTTGCTCAACGGCTCGTACAATGTAACGGTGTCGGGCGACGGCTTTGCGACCCCTCTTACCAAGAGCGTTACGATCAGCGACGGAACGAACGCCAAGCTTGATTTTAGAATGGACGAGGCAGGCGCGGTACCGCCGATTGTCGACCTTAACGGAGACGAGGAGGGTATTGACCTTTCCGTCGTTATCCCCGAGGGCGCAGAGGAACCGACGAGCGTCCTCGATCCTTCTGCGTTAACGATCATAGATCCTGATTCCACCTATCTTTACGGCGCCAAGATTTATTTTGATGCACGACCTGACGGCGCGAACGAGTCGCTTGAACTTTCTGTCTCCGGCACGAATCTAACCGCCTCTTTTTCCGAACAGATGGGATGCATTACGATCTCTGGTACGGGAACTATTGCGGAGTATGAGACGGCGATCTCCTCTCTTAAGTACTTCAATTCAAACGGATCTTGCGATCTTATGTCGGAACGGACCGTCCTGATCTCCGTCTACGACGGCGTCTTCTGGAGTGAAGAAGCGACGCTGAGTATTTCGATTGAACCGACGAATCTTCCTAATATGACAGTTCATGAAATGACTGCGTACGAGGGAGACGAAGGGGCGAAGACGGCGACTTTTGTCGTAGAACTTGACTCGCCAGCAAGACTTGACGTTACTTTCAATTTCGAGATTCAGAGTGGCGGCACGGCGGTTGAAGGATATAATTTCGTCATGTCCAAGGGCGATCCTATTACGATCGCCGCAGGCGAAACAACCGCCATAGTAGAATGCTATATTATTGGGAATTACGAAGCGCTTAAACCCGAGGGACTTAAGGCCGTTGACGGCGGATTTGAGAATCCTAGCACGTATTTTGAAATAAAGATCGTAGACGTTGAAAATGCTGTCCTGACGAATGAGGACGGGCTTGTTAAGGGAACGATTTACGACGACGATTCCCCCATCATCCTGGGGACGACGAACGAATATTCCCTCGCGAATATACTTTCGACTGACAATGGCGAAAGACGATATGTCTTTACTGTTTCACCTGAGACGAGCGGATTTTATTCCTGGAAGGTTGATACTTTAGGAGTTCCGGCTGGAACGACCATTATTGTTCGCGAGAATTCGCTTGAGTCCGAGGCCGTTGCGGAATCGGTCATAACGGCAAGTGGCGGACGCGTCCAATGGTTTGCCGATCCCGACGTTGAGTATTGGATCACCGTCCAATCCTCTTCCGACATTGCGCTTGTCGACGCGAAACTACTTGAAATTACTGACGAAAAGGTCGTGCTCCTCGATCCGCTCCTTGAGGACTCTGCTGATTCGCTTGTCGAGCTCATGTGGGCCGACGATCAATTGGAAATGTCCGTTGGCGGCTTGAGCTGGGGCTTTGGTTCAGATTTCTGGAACGGTTCCACGCTTAAGACGTCCCTTTCTGACGTCGAGTTCATGACGAGGCTTCGACCGCACGTGGACAACTCGCTTGTCCCGGACGACGATGATTCCTTGTTCATGATGGGCGACTTGTCGATGTCGATCGTCGGCTTTGATTCCTACGTTATCATTGGTAACGACAATCATGAAGAACTGACGCTCTTAGGTACGGAGGGTTACGACTACCTGTATTATTCCAATGGTTACGGAACCTTCCTGGCGTCGACCGGCAGGACCTATTCCTTTAGCCGCGTTAACAAGCTTATGATCGACGGTCTTGGCGGCAACGATTACGCATTCATCGAGGATTCGCCTGAGAAGGATCAACTTGTAACTTACAACGATTCGCTGACGATGAACGGCGGCGGGTATAAGCTTATCGCGCAGAACTTTGCAAAATCTTTTGTGGTCTTCAATAAGGGCGGCGAGGACGAATACCTTGCCGAGGATTCAGGCGATGAAGTTGAGGTCGCTCTGGCGGCGGGCTCTTCGATTACGAAAGGAACGTACGAGATTGGCGACGGCGAAGATGCAACATCTGTCGCTTACACGCGCACGGTTATGGGCGTCAATCATACGAAGCTCGCGCCGAAATCGACGATCGGCTCCGTTACCCTGAACGACAAGGGCTCGTACGACGTCGCTATCGACGCAACGATTGGCGGTCTCAATGCGTATGAACAAGCAACCTCGAGAACGACTTCGATAAGTAAAGTCAAAAAACTGACGATCTCTGGAGTTCATCCGTTCACGGCAGACAAGTTTATTCTGTCGTTGCCTCCTTCGTATGAGCACACGGTCGACAGAGATGAGGTCATAATCGTCGACTCCTCGACGGGCTGGGAACTCAAGGTTCCGGCCTGGAAATTTACAGAGGTTTCAAGCGCGACTCTCGACTCGTTGACGGAAGACTCCATTGCCTTTGCGTTCTTGGGCGAATTCGACGCTTTCTTTGAGGAAGACTTTATCGGACCGCTTGGCGCTAATTGGGATCAACTGCTAAGCGATGAAACCGTTGCAGAAATCGCGGCGGCAGTTTTCGTCGACGAACACGTCGATGAAAACGAGACGGTCGTGATTGCTGGACTCAAAGACAATAGGAGCTCTGACAAGGCTGATGACGCGCGCGAGTTTGCATGGACGGAACCATTTGACCAGACAGACGGCTGGTCGTTTCAATCATTTGCTAAGAAAAAGGGCTCGCGGTTCCTTTGAACCAACGGATGCGACGAGATGTTAAATGGGATTGAGTTCTTATGAAAAAAACACCTGAAATGTGGGTTAATACGCTTGGAATGAAATTCCGTTTGATTCGTCCAGGGACTTTTGAAATGGGCAGTCCCAAGACAGAATCTCGGCGTTTTGCAGATGAAACGCGACATGTGGTAACGATTTCATCACCTTTCTTTTTGAGTCTTTATTTAACGACCCAAGCTGAATGGCGAGCGGTCATGGGGGAGAACCCCAGTAAATTTACGGAATCAAAAAAACTGCCGGTTGAGTCGGTAAGCTGGATTGATTGCGCGACTTTTCTTGAAAAGATAAATTCCGAAGAATATGGCCTGGAGTTGAGTTCTTTTCTGGGCAAGCAATGGCGGTATGCATTTCCTACGGAGGCGCAATGGGAATATGCCTGTCGCGCAGGATCTGATACCGCCTACTATTGGGGTGACGATGCGTCAGAAAAGAAGGGGAATTTCGGCAAGACGAGTTTAAATAGATCAGCAGAGAGCGATTCGCGTTTCAACGTGAACAGAACGACTTCTGAAATTGGCTCTTACCCTCCAAATTCCGAGGGATTCTTTGATATGAGCGGAAATGTTTGCGAATGGGTCGCTGATTTTTATGCCGACTATGATCTGGATAAAAAGGTTGATCCTCGCGGTCCTTCTCTGGGAATCGAACATGTAGCGAGGGGGGGATCCTGGCGTAGCGTGCCCGAGAATTGCCGGTCGGCTTCCCGCTTCAACTTTCTCCCGACCTATCGCGGCGATAACTGCGGCATGAGGGTTGCGATCGTTGGGGTGGACGACGCTAATTAGTCTGTCGTGTCGTCAGGTTTTCATCCATGGACGTTCACTTCTGCAACTGGTCGTCGAAGATGGGCTCCTGCCCTTGAATCTGATGGATCGCGTTTCCAGCCGCGCGCTGTTGCGCTTCTTTTTTGCTTTTGCCCCATGCCGCCTGATATTGTTTTTCGTCGATCTCTACGGCGTACTTGAAACACTTGCTATGAGAAGGTCCTATCTCTTCAAGATTTACATATTTATAGGTGGGCTTTGAGGCCTCTTTTTGAATGAGCGTCTGGAGGATCGTCTTATAGTCTTCAGGCAAACCAGTCGGTTTTGTAACCTGGAGGTTATGAACAGAGTTCCGATTTATTTCAACATTCAATGCAGTTGCGACTTCTTTCTGAAAGTTTTCTTCAATAAAAAGTCGCGCTTCTTCGAAACCACCATCAAGAAAAATTGCTCCAATAACAGCTTCCATGACGTTAGAAACTAAAGAATCGGGAATAGAAGACAATGTTTTCCCAATCAGAATGTATTTATCGAGACCGAGGCGTAACGCAACTCGGCGACAGGCGTTGCGACTAACTATCGTCGATTTCAGCCGCGTCATTTCACCTTCTTTTTTTAGAGGAAAACGTCGGTACAACATGTTCGTTGTAACCAAATTTAAAACTGCGTCTCCCAGGAATTCAAGGCGTTCGTTCGATTGAAGATGAGTGTCAGAGCAGGATGAATGCGTAAGCGATATTTTTAGCAGACGCCGATCATGAAATCGATATCCGATTCGTTTTTCGCATTTTTCAAGGTCGGATTTCGTATTGTTCATAATAAGGTTTTATTTTCAAATCAATTGCTTCACCATGACTGCCAGTAATAACAGAAACAACAGCGCAATAAGAGGATAGAAGAGGAGGCGTCTCAAACGACGCGCCAGTGTTTCTAGCGAATCGAGCTCTTCCAAAAGAGACGTTAATTCACGATGAACGTCGGCTCCATCGGTCGCAGTTATGGAAGTTATGTCGAGCACAGGAGGCGCCTCGGCGTCTTTGGGCGTCGAGGGCGCAGTTGGATGACCTGCGACATTCTCGGTCACAGCGGACTCTACCGCCGACGTTACCGCCTCCGCGAGTTCCTTTTCATCGTCATCGTGTTCAGGCGCGAGAATAGTTTCGTAAAAAATAGTGGATGCGCTGAATGCTGGATTGCCTGCTATTCCATTTGTTCCATGGAATCCTGGAGAATATACCATCGGAGGACGATTCAATGGGATTGTTTCAGGAATATTGAAGCATTGGCGAATATTTTCGGCGCTCCAGACGTTGTCCCGATCATTCGTGAGACCGAGCTTGATCTTTTCAAAACGCTCTGTGAGATCGCTTGCGACATAGGGCGCGAGTCCATCGATAACTTTCTGAGCTGATTGCACACGATCTGTCGGGTTGCGCGCTATCATTTTCATGACCAGCGTAGCGAGACCGCGAGGAAGATCTGAAAGCTCGGGGAGGATCAACGCGTGCATTTCGGATTCAAGATCCAAATAGGATTCTTCCGAAAAATCACTCGCTTTACGAGCGCTTTCTGAGACTCTTGACGGTTCGGGTGGAGGCGCGCCCGTGAGGAGGGAATAGAGCGTGCAACCGAGCGAATAGACGTCCCAAAGAGGGTTGGGATTGTCGGGCGCTTCAACCTGTTCAGGCGCGATGTAGTTTCGGGTACCCTGGATGCGACGTCTGCGCTCTCTGGGCACGCTAGTTTCCGAAATGACCCCATCAGCCAACAACTTTTGTTCCCATTCTTCTAACTCTCGCCCAACCTTAGAAAGATGGCCCGTCGTTTTGAAATTTCTGATAACGGACACGAAGCCGAAATCGGTGAGTTTAACGTCGCCTGACTTCATCAACAAGATATTGCTTGGCTTAATATCGCGGTGGATAACGCCTTTATCATGCAGATACGCCAACCCTTTTGCAGATTCTGAAACAATGTAGCATGCCACGCGATAATCTAGTCGACCATATTTACGCGTAAGTTTGCTCGCGTCGCCCCCGTCGATGTAATCTAAAACATAATAATCGATCGACGGAATGTTGGAGAATCCACGAAATGCGACGATATTATCGTTTCGAAATCTTCGGGCAACCTCGTATTCTCGTAGAAACATATAACGAGAATCGGGCTTGGCATTCTTGCTCTGGAGAACCTTGATAGCGACGTCATTTTTTATCTTGCCGCTCTTGTTGGACGTATGTTTTTCTTCGCGACCGTGGTAGACTTCTCCATAACCGCCTTTACCCAGCTGCCCAATCACGCGGTACCTGAATGGCGCATTGCCAAGGAAAAAGGTACTGCGCCCTTCCTGGAGCTTCTTTGCCTGCCAGCTGTTAATATGGTTTCTCTTGACCAGCTTTTTCAATAGAGCCGTTTCGAAATCTGAGTCAACCTCCGGAACACTGAAATCAAGACTCTTTTGCAATCGCGGAGTGGAATTGTCTTCGTCCGAGGTTGGCGCCTGAGAGCTCGATTGGTCAGGGGATATTGCGGTATCGAGCAAGTCAAAGAATGTATCGCTTTGTTCATCCCCGGCTATGGGCGCTGGCGGAATCGGATAGGAGACGAGTTCTCCTTCGCCTAGAAGATCGTCTTCTTTTTTCTTGTCGGCGGCATAACGAGCGCCTAGCTTAGCGCAGATTTTCATCGAGACAAATTCCAGATCGTGGGACGCCACGAGCTTGCTTCGCTTAACGCGTTCATGAATCTGCGGAAGAGGCATGACGATTCCTCTCTGATAAGGATTTGGCTAAAACAAGCGCGTCGACGCGGGATGGCGTTATTTAAGGGCCGTCCAATCTGGATGAGGCGAAACAAACGCCATTCGGCGTTTCTGAGTCGGGTGTTCAAGAATCATTTGACACGCATGCAAACAAATTCCAGCGTGTTTTTGAATCCTTGCTCCGTATTTGCCGTCGCACATAATTGGCGTTCCACGATGCGAGAACTGTAGCCGAATCTGGTGTTTCCGACCTGTAATCAGTTCAACTTCGACTAGCGTCGTCGTTGGATAGTTCTCAATCGTACGGTAATTTAATAGCGATTTTTTCGGCGCAAAGCGCTTATCCCTTTCTAAATTAGTTGCAATCCATAGACGCCTGGTTCTAGGATTTTCGCAAATATAATCGACAAGCTCGCCTGACGAGGGCTTAACGACTCCCTCGACGAGCGCCTGATAGAATTTGCGTACGGAACGTTCTCTGATTTGTTCATTGAGACGTCTCGCGCTTTTCGACGTTCGCGCAAAGACAACGACCCCCGACACGGGAAAATCGAGTCTGCTCACAACCCCGAGATAAACCGCGCCGGGCTTGTTATATCGGACCTTCACATAATGTTGCGCAAGGGTGAAGAGAGAGTCCTCATCGGCTGGCGCTCCTTGCGTTGTCAGACAAACCGGTTTGTCGACAACAAGCAGGTGGTTATCCTCATAGATTACGCGGCGTCGAAACTCTTCAACGTTCGACAACTCCCTTGCCGTCTTATAGGGCAGGGGGGATTTCAATGCAAAGACTTCCGTTTGTAACGTTCCATCGTGAGGCGCGTCTTCAAAGAAGCCGTTGTGTTTCAACCGAAAACCCCGCTAAAATATGTGAACACGACGGGTTCAGCTCGAGGGAGGAGACTCCGCCGCATTCACACTTTCTTAATGAACTCATTGGGTCACAAGCTTCACTTAGCCGCTTCGTTCAGAACTTTAAGAACGAGGTCAGGGCGATTGGACGTGATGCTCTTCACTCCCATTTCAACAAGATTTCTGATATCTTCCTCCTTGTCGACTGTCCAGCACATAACCGAAATGCCGGCCTCGTCCAAGATCTCCAGAAATTCGGGAGTAACGGCGCGATACTCAACGTCGACAACGTTCGTGTTGATGTACTTGCATGTCTCGATGATCTTTGCCGCCCTGGCTTCAGGCGTTTTTTCAGAATCCTCGTCATTGAAGGAGCAGAGCCAGGCGCCGCAGAGATTCGGTTCGAGCTCGCGCACCTTTTTAAGACGATCGGCGCTAAAGTCGATGACGATTGCGGTATCGACAAGTTCGTACTTATGGATATACGCGACGATCTTTTCTTCAAAACCGCTAGCCTTGATTTCAATGACGGGACGAGTTTTCGTACCTTTGAGAGTCTTGAGCGCCTCGTCGTAGGTTGCTACGCGTTCGCCAGTAAATTTCTCCCCTTTCCATGCGCCGAAATCGAGTTTGGCGAGAGTGAGGAAATCGACGTCTGCGCAGGGGACGTCAAGGCCGGTGGTGCGCTTGAGGGTTCTATCGTGCGTCAGGAAAAGGATTCCGTCGGCAGTGGAATACACGTCGAATTCGCAGCCGTGCGCGCCAACATTAATGGCTTCGAGCGTGGAGGTGATCGTGTTTTCAGGAGCGATCGCAGAGAAGCCGCGGTGCGCGACGCAGGGCGCCGACGGAACCGGAGGAAACTTTGCATCCTCTGCAAACGCGAGGACCGGGGGGATCATAAAGACGAGGAGAGAAGCAACTATCGCCAATTTCTTCATGGCTGACTCCAAAACGTGAAATCTATCGTGCACATCAACACGACGCAACTTATTATTCAGCCGCGCCTATCTCTTTCTTGATGAAAGAAGGTAATCTGGGCGTTTGGCGTTTCCGCCAGCCCCTGTGCGTATTATATCGTTGCAACGATCGGATTCAATCTGTTCCTAGTCGATTTCAACTATTAGTTCTTCCTGCTCGAATTTCCTGGACGAGCCGAGAGAGTTTGGGATAGCGCCCTTAACGCACATCTCGGCGAAACTCATCAAGCTTATTCATCGTTGATAGTTTAGCTCACAACAGCGCGAGATAGATCGTCAAAATTTTGAGGAATTCGGGAGGAGAGGGCAGGCGGCGTTTGCAACGGATTTGACGCCTAAAAGATTCCAAGTTGGCGTTCCCTGATTTTACTTTTTCAGATGGCGAGAGTTGTTCCCAAAGGTTGTTTTACGGCGCAGGATATGGTGGTAATGCTGAGCGAATCGATGCGATTCGTCGCGAACCGACTGAAGAAGACGCAGCGCGCGCGATCGGCGACTGAGACGCAACGGTTCATCGCGATCAGGAACGTAAACCTCTTCCTCGCGTTCGGCGAGCGAGATGACAAGGCCAGGTCGGCACGACGCGGTTTTTAAAGCGTCGAGCGCAGCATGAAGCTGTCCTTTTCCACCATCGACGAGGAGGATATCAGGAGGCGGATTGATTGGATCACAATGTGCAAAACGTCGAGAGACAACCTCGGCAATCGAGGCGAAGTCGTCGATGCCTTCGACCGTCCTGATCTTGTAACGACGGTATCTATCCTTGAACGGTCGACCGTCGGCAAAATGAACCAGCGACGCAACCGTATCCCGACCGCCAAGGTGAGCAATGTCGACGCCTTCGATTATTCTGGGCGGTTTTGGAAGTTTAAATATCTTTTGAAGTCCTAAAACGCCGCTTCTGGGATCGATCTGAAAGACCTCGGGCTGAACGTCCTCGTCGAGCTTACCATGTTTTTTGAGAGACTCGAGCGCTTGCAATTGGTCGCGATATTCCGCTGCAAGTTCATATCGCCGGCTTTTTGACGCGTCAATCATATCGGCCTTGATTTCCTGCAGTAGGCGTTTACGATTGCCGCCGAGGAATTCCTGAAGTCGTCGGATATTGCGCCGATAGTTTTCATGGGAGATTCGATCGCAACATGGAGCGGAGCATTGGTTGATTGACGCCAGGATGCAGGGACGGTTCCAGCGCCGCTCTTTATCGTCTTTTTTAATCGATTGAGTGCAAGTTCGAAACTTGAAGATTTTCTGGAGCGCGACGATGGCGCTGCGGAGCTGACTGCCGTTAAGAAAGGGTCCGTACAGTCGAGTACCGACGCTTTTAGGTTGACGCGTCGACTCAACTCGAGGAAAGTCGTCGCGGACCGTAATTTGAATATATGGAAAGCTTTTGTCGTCTTTGAGCTCGCGGTTGTATTTCGGTTGGAGGTCTTTAATCAACCGCGCTTCCATAAGGAGAGCGTCTACCTCGCTTTCCGCTAACAGAAAATCAATATCGCGGATTTCGCGCACGAGCGGTCCGACGCGTTGGTCGTCGATTGCGTCGCGACGAAAATAACTGCTCGCTCGATTGCGCAGTCGTTTCGCTTTTCCAATGTAGATCACGCGCCCCTGATCGTCTTTCATCAGATAAACGCCAGGCGACGTAGGAAAGGAATGAACTTTTTCTGCAGCAACGCGGTAGCCGCGTTGGATAGTTTCATAATCCTCCTCCGTCAGCGTGATGAAATTAGATGGAGCGTCCGAGGGATGTTTCGGCGGCGCAAGGTTGACGTCTTCGAAGATTGAGACCCCGAAATCCGTGTCGTCGTCTTGAGAAGCCGATTCTGAGGGATAGAAGTAGACCTTTTCTCCGTCAGGGCGTTCGTAATGTGCAGGGACGTTGTAGGACGCCGAAGAGTCGGACGAATCTTTCGTTTTAACGTTGTCGGAGCAATTAGCGGAAGGACGTTTTTTAGCCAATTTCTTTCCTCCTGAAGGTTCTAAACGAAATAAACCTTCACGCTACTTATTCTAACGCTCCTAATTTTTTTGCAAATGGCATAACCGTTGTAATTGATCAAACCTGACTTTAGCGCGTTAGTCGCGAACGGAGCGTTTAGTCGATATCGGCGTCAGTAAAGAGATTCACTTTCATGGGGTGGTCTGGGAGTTCGCGCACATACTGAGGATTGGCATAACCAGGCAAATAAGCTCCTAGTTTTTTCACGATCTCGCGTCCTTCCTGGACAGGGACTTCAAAGTGCGCGGCGCCCTGGACTCTATCGAGTTGATGCAAATAGTAAGGAATAACGCCGAGGTTGATGAGCTTCTCATAGAGTTTTACAAGGGACTCGACGCTGTCGTTGACTCCGCGGAGGAGCGTTGATTGCGAGGTCAAAACATAGCCTTTGCGACGTAATCTGAGGAGAGCCCCAGCGACGTTCTCGTCGATCTCCTGCGCCGCATTGACGTGAAGTGCAATGTGCAGAATCAAGGGCGTCGCACCTTCGGGATATTGAAACTCGTCGAAGGAGGGGAAATCTGCGTCGATTCTTTGAGGAGAGAGGATCGGGACGCGAGAATGAAAACGTACCCTCTTAACATGGTCTATTGACCTGATATAATGAAGGAGAGTTTTCAAGCTGCCGTTTGAAAGGGTCAGCGGGTCCCCGCCACTGAAGATGATTTCACTTATAGACTTGTCGTTTCGGATCGTTCTGAACACGCGGTCAAAATAAGAAGAGGTCTTCGCGTTGATCTCTTGGGCTGACGAACTCTCATCAGCTTTTTCCCGCCACGGGAAGAGCGTTGGATTTTGCGAAAAATAACGGCGGAAGCAAAAACGACACCGACAGGCGCAGATATTAGTTGTCATTACGAGCGCTCGACCGGCGTACTTTTGCATGACGCACGACGGGACTGTCGACTCCCTTTGGGACGAGAGCAGCTTCTGCTCGCATAATGGATCGCATGAAAACCCCGGTCTTTTTTCAAGTTCCTGGCCCGACGGCCAAAATTGTAACAGGACGGGATCCCTCGGATCGCCTTTTTTAACGCGGTTCAGGAGTGACTCTGGGAAACGCAATGGAAGGACGCGCGCGGCTTCCTTAACTTCCGGCGTAACCTTCGGAAGCTCAAGAAGATGCGCCAACTCGTTGACGTTGACGATAAGACGCGTTTTTAGGACGTCTTCAAGGTCAGTCGAGATCTTTGAACGTGATTCTTCTTTCCTGTTGTCCAACTTGCGTTCCATTTGCGGTCTTGTTTTTGTCAAGCTTTTGATTGTCGTGAATCATGCAATACCGGCGGCGTTACGGCGGCTGCGTCTGGCAGTAATCATATTGAATTCGTAATCCGTCTGCAACGTTAAAAACAGGAAAATAGATATGGCTACTTACAATACCAGCGAATTTCGAAAGGGGCTTAAGGTTCAGATCGACGGCAATCCATTCATCATGATTGAATGTCAGTTTGTCAAGCCTGGCAAAGGTCAGGCACTCTATAAGTGCAAGCTCCGCGACCTCAATCGTGGCACCGTTCTTGATCGCACTTATAAAAATGGAGAATCACTTGAAGCTGCCGACATCCACGAGACCGACGTGACCTTCCTCTACTCGATGGGCGACAACTACGTCTTTATGGAAGCGGAAACCTACGAACAGTACGAGCTTCCGAAAGAGAAACTCGAAGACGCTTGGAAGTATCTTCTCCCCGATTTGCCTTGCAAAATGCTTCTCTACAACGGCGCTCCCATCGGCGTCACGCCTCCGAACCACGTTGAAATGAAGGTTGAGTACACTGAGCCCGCCGTTCGTGGTAACACCGCCACAAACGTTACTAAACCTGCTCGTCTCGAAACCGGCGCTGAAATCACTGTTCCTAACTTCATCGAGATGGACGACGTCATCAAGGTTGACACTCGAACGAACGAATATATTGAACGTGTCAAGTGACCTGGACATCTCGCCGACGTCGACGATTCCTTGTTAAGGGACCGCTATCTGAAGCGTTTGACTGATATCACTTTGAAAGTTGCGTCTGCGTTGGATCTATATCTGGTTTGACGTTGGCGCGACTTTTATTTTTAAACGTTTCCTTGCTAAACGGAGTTTTATTTCGAGATGGACGATATTTCTGTACGCAATCCTATCTCATATCTTGTCTTCGACATTGAGAGCGTGCCCGATCCAGCCCTTGTTTCGCTGGTTCGAACTCATGGCAAACAAGATCCGGAAGTAGCGTTGCAGGAATATCGCGACGAGCTGATTGCTAAAAACGGCGTGGATTTTGTTCCGTATACATATCAGGTTCCAATATCGCTCGCGCTTGCCAAACTTCGCGAAGATCTTACGTTAGACGATCTGATTGTGTTGAAAGTTGAGGAGTTGGGACCGGACGGAATTTGCAGACGTTTTTGGCAGGGTTGGGATTATTATAATCATCCCATGCTTGTCAGTTTTAACGGTCGCAGATTTGATATGCCGTTACTGGAGCATACAGCTTTTCGTTACGGCCTGTCGTTGCGCTCATGGATGACCGATTACTCGGGCGGCAAGGCGAATCGCAACAGATTCAACAATACGCATTTGGATCTTTACGACTTCATGACTAATTATGGAGCGTGTACTTTTTGTGGCGGGCTTGATCTTGCCGCTAAGGCGCTCCATAAATCTGGGAAAATCGACGTGAAGGGCGAGATGGTTCAGGAAATGTTTGATCAGAACCGTCTGAGCGAGATTCATAGCTATTGTCGATGCGACGTTCTCGACACCTATTTTGTTTTCCTGCGTTACCAACTCATGAGAGGCGTGATTTCGACTGAGGAAGAACAAAATTTGATCGAAAAAACTCGAGCGTTCCTCGAAGCGCGCGCCGATACGGAGCCCGTCTACCGCGAATATCTCGACGCATGGCGAGATAACGACGAGTTCCTTCGGAAAAACAATATTTTTGCGGCGTTCGAAAAGAATGCTGCGGCTCAATCAAGAAAAAATCAAAAATAAAAAACTCGGCGTGTATTTCTATTAACCCGGTTATTTAATTTGGTTGAACGAACAAATAATTAGACAACCTCGAAGGATCATCGCATGTTTCCCAAAATTCTTGCGCTTGACGTGGGCGGTTCCAAGGCCCTTTCGGCAATTGCGACAGTTACCGAAGTCAACGGTTCGCGCCGCGTGGAGCTTTCAGGCATTGCGAGGCGCCCTTTGAAGAAAGACTCTGGACGCGAAGGCATTTGGGAAGCAATTCTGAGTCTTGTTCCTGAAACAATGGAGAAAACGGGCGCTATATGGGACGACGTCGTCTCCATTGGCGCTACGATTCCCGGCATTGCAGATCCCAAACGCGGATATTGGATTTACGCGCCTTTTTCTGGCGTTCGCGATTTCCCAATTGCCGACGAGCTCAGAGCGCGTTACGGTAAACCAGTCTTTGGCGACAACGACGTGAACGCGTGCGCGTGGGGCGAGAAGGTCTTTGGCGTTTGTCAGAACGTTGAAAATTTTCTTTGGATCACAATTAGCAACGGTATTGGCGGCGGTCTTGTTCTTAATGGCAAGATCTACCCTGGAAAATATGCTGGCGCGGCAGAGATCGGGCATTGTAACGTCGTAGAGAATGGCGAGCTTTGCGGATGCGGTAATCGCGGTTGTCTTGAGGCGACGGCGGCGGGCCCTAGTATCG
This sequence comes from Thermoguttaceae bacterium, assembly GCA_050949645.1. Lineage (GTDB taxonomy): Bacteria > Planctomycetota > Planctomycetia > Pirellulales > Thermoguttaceae > RUG369. The sequence goes on along the minus strand of JBMNGC010000001.1, from coordinate 1,144,913 downwards.
CGCGAGCCTATCGCAGGCAAATTGAAAGCGCGGCGTCGGGCGCCTCTGGCGACAATGCGAGGTTAGTTGAAGAATGGAACGCCTATCTAGCTGAGAAATATGGGAAGACCAAGTCGCCGTCTGAAAATCGACAAATGGAGCTTGACGAGGCGAAGAATGCGACTGCGGCGACAATCGCTGACGAAGCGCGTCGCGGCAATCCTATCGCATTGGCGACATATCGAGCGACGGGCAGCCATGTCGGGCGCGCCGCGTCATGGGCCGCAAATCTTATTAATCCAGAAAAAATCGTCATTGGCGGGGGCGTCGCAGGAGCCTTTGATCTCTTTTATCCTACGTTATGGAAAACGTTCCAAGAATGCGTCTTTAAACAGCCCAACAAGGATCTGACGATCGAAAAGACGGGACTCGGATATGAAGCCGGTTTGGCGGGCGCTGCGGCCCTGGCGTTCGACAATCCTTATAAATAACTTTTTATATTGGCGTTTGGAGTCAATCGACAAAATAAAGAATCAGCGGCGAACCGGATGTAAAATCAAGAGAAAATTCGCCCCCCAACGCCTCGTTCAGCGTCGCCATATACCATAGCGGCAGCGTCATTTTCTTAAGAGGGTACTTTAGTCCTTTCGACGTAATTTCCTGTAGGCGGTCAAAACTGAAGATAGATATCTGTTGACCTTGACGAGTCTGAAAAACGCCAGGCTGGAGGACAGGACAAAAGCGTCCGAAGTCAGTGACCATTTCAATAGAATCAGCTTCGCGGACGAATTCCGCCAGCAGCGAGACATTACCGATCAGATGGTCTTCACGTTCTCCTGACGCGCCTAAAATCACGATATCCCGCCATTCTCGCGAGATACAGAAGCGAAACGCTTTGGTAAGATCGTTGCATTCCTGGTCAGCGCTATGAACGATCCGGTCGCCAAAACGCGTTTTTAGCGCGGGGTCGAGCGAATCGAGATCGCCGACGATAAAGTCTGGCGTAAGACCGTTGGCGACCGCTTTATTCGTTGCGCCGTCGCAACACACAAGTCGCCGGGCGTCACTGAAATAACTCAATGCTTTCTCAGAGCGAGGAAACGCTCCGTTAGCAAGAATCACGACGTAAGATTTTTGTTGAGATCTCGAGAGCAGCGTATTCTTCATCTTATCAACACGCCATTTTTAACTAGGCGCGTAAAGAAAAGGACGAACCTCAAGAAATTCTTGCGGCTCGTCCTTTTACTTGTTCATGGACTTTCAGACGAGAGCGCCTGAAGCATTACCATTCGACGGATTCAAGGAATTTAAGGCTTTGTGGGATCTGATCGATCACGCGTGGAGACTCGTCTTCGATGAAATAATACTTAACGCCGACTTCCTGAGCCGCCTTGAGAACTTCGATGTAGGGAACTTGCCCAGCTCCGAGAACGACGTCGTTTTCAACGCTCGTTCCGCCGGAATGATTCCCCTCGACGCCCTTCTTGAGGTCTTTCAGATGGAAGAGGGACCAGCGACCGGCATGCTTGCGAAGAAGTTCAGCGGCGTCCTGACCCGGGAAAACTGTCCAAAGAACGTCCATCTGGAAGGAGACGTATTTCGGATCGGTCTTTTCAACGAGCAGGTCGAACATCGTCTTACCGTCGCCCGCGGGGAGAAATTCATAGCCGTGATTATGGTAATAGAAACCAAGATCATACTTCGACAGGACTTTTCCAGCGTTATTAAAGACCTTTGCAGCTTCTTCAACGTCGTTTTCGTCAAAATCGCCGTCATGAGGGATCCAGGCTACGCCGGCATATTTTAGTCCAAGCTCCTTCGCTTCTTTGGCGACGGCTTCAGGGTCGTTTTTAAACAAGTTGTAATCCCAGTGCCCGGCGATCGGAGTGAGGTTATGTTCCTTAAGTTTGGCGACCATCTCCTCAGTCGTAAGATTATATTTTCCAGCAAGCTCAACATAACCGAAGCCGAAACCTTCAGCGATTTCGAAACCCTTTTCGACGTCCTGCGAGAAAGTATCCCGAAGGCTATACAGCTGGAGCCCGACGGGGCCTTTGAAGACGTCGTTGGTACCGACTTTGAGCCTTGGGTCGTCCTGACCAAACGCCATCGAGACGCTTGCGAACAGCGCGACTAAGAGAATAAGCGTTTTTTTCATAATTATTTTTCCTGTTGAGTAAGTGAAAGGATCTCAAAATGGGGAACGCGCGAATAACATACCTGGAACCATTCCAGAGTCCGCGCATAGAACTATGGGAGAGACGGGAGTCTATGCCAGTTCTTCGGGAAACGAGCGTTTCAGAGCCTAAGCTTGAGTCATTCAGCCGGTTTCTCCAGACTGAAGAGCTCGCTGTCAGGCATTTCGAATTCATGAGTGCGTCCCTGACGGAACTGGAGTTTGACTTCGCTTTTGATCGAATTGTAAAGGACCGCTACGCCAGACGGAGGGGAAACGTAATCGCCTAATCCCGCATAGATCTCAACCTTTCCACGAATGCGTTTGGCGTGGTTGGTCGTATCAAAATATCCGAGTCCGTCGACCCAGCGTGGCATGAACCAACTATCGATGCGACCGTTCTTTTCTGCGCCGGAGACGTCGCAGAACCAGGGAATAACAGCGTGAACTTCCGTTACGTCCGGATCAAGTCCGGCGATGGTCAGACACTGCATGCCTCCCTGACTAACGCCGCTTGTGATCAGGTTAACGCCGTCCCACTCGGGAAGTGTTTTAACATACTGCAGCGCGCGAAGTCCGCGCATCATCATACCGCACCAGTAGCATGAGTCAGGATTGTTATTTTGCTCCTCGGAGAACCCGTAGTTTCGAAGGAAGGTCTGCCGCATCGTGTCATAATATTCCTCGACCTGATCATTGAGGAAACCATGGCAGTTGATCGTGAGGTAAATTCTGTCTTTACCCTTGTCAAACGTCTTGCTGGTCGGGAGAACGCAGTAGCCTTGGTAATACACTTCAGCCGGTAGCGACTTTTCTTTCGCATTCTTCGGCATGAACAGGTAACCTGAGACGGGAGTCAGACTTGAATTATCGACCATGACCTCATAGCCGACGACGCCGGGTTCAGAAGATTCAAGAGGTTTGAGCCAGGCACGGACGGGTACTCGCGCAAGGATCTCCTTCTGACGGTCCCAGAAAGCGTCGAAGTCTTCTGGTTCTGGATAACCCTTAATTTGATCGACAAGAGCCGCAGCGCCGCCGTTAAATTGACACGGTTCGTCATGCTCGCCGCCGATGATCTTTCCCTTTGCGTCGCACGGGAAAACCTGGATGCGGACGAAGCCCGGAATATCGATTGACGTTTTGATTGTCAGAGGTTCGGAAGCGCTGGACACGGCCGAGCCAGATTCGGTCTTACCGTCGTCGCCGGTACGCTTCCAGCTTAGATTCACCCCGTCGACAGGCTGTCCGTCGTCGAGGCATTGAACGGTAAAGACCATTTCCTCCCCTGGCTGGTATTCTAACGGATTTTTATCTGTCTTACCGGAGAAGGTAATATTCCCAGCAAGGACGGAGGAAACGGTCAAAGACAGAACGATAAACAACAATCCAACGAGTTTTTTCATGTTTTTGTCCTGCCTTTCATCCTTGATTAGAATTGCACGCCATTATTCGGCAAACAGTCCGTATTCGATCACGTCGTATCCCGAGCCGCGAGGTTGAAGTTGAGGAGCGGAATGGAAGCTGCCAGGCCATGCCGAACCTCGGAGCTTGCCGGCATGGTGCGGTCCGAAGAGGTTTTTGGGCGTTCCATATACGCGAACAGTTAAGGCGAGGGCCTCTACGTTTTGGGCGGCGGCGCTGGCGATTGAATCAGAAAGATCGACTGAGTCTCCCTTCCAACCGATCGCGCCAATTTGTTCGCCATCGACGAGAATAGCCGCAACCGCGCCATTCCAGTGAGAAAGCTCAAACTTCACAGGAGAGTCCTGCGGAAGTTCCGCAAACGGGACCGAGAAGTTGTAATCGACTTTACCGGCGTCGAAGGGACGTCCTTGCGCTGCCCAGCCGTTTTCTTCAGCGAATAGTCCGGAGCCGTCGATCATAAATTGCGCGCGTCGATTATGCGAACGGAAAAGGAGTTCGCTAGACGTTGCAACCTTGGGAGCTAGCTCGAGTTTTGACAACTTGCCGTCGGCGTTTTTCGAAAGGAAGAGGACCTCGGCAAGTCCGACAAACGCCGAATCATTGTTAGGCGCCGTCGTTCCGACAAAGTCATCGGGAAGGGGATAAGCAATTCCATTCCAGTTCGACGTGATCGTAAAGACAATCTTGCATCCCGCCTTTATCTCAATAGGTTTAGGGAACGCAATCGTCTGACAACTTCCGTCGCCTTCCTCCAGCTGGTACGCGGCGGGGACGACGTCCGTTATGGCGACCTCTTGTCCTGACTTGTCAAAGACCGACAATGCAAACTCCTTGACGCCGCGCTTCGAGAGGTTTGTTTCGCAGTAGTTCCAAATAGCGACGGCGTCAATCGAAGCGTCTTTAGTAAATTCAAAAGTGACAAAGGGATTGCGATCGTCTTGACCCGAGAATCCAACGCCAGAAGTAAGCCAGCTGACGCCTTCTAGAGCGGGGGACGCCTTTAACAGGCGCGGATCGTCGCCGGAGATTTTACTCACGGAAAGCTCGCGTTCCTTTACGATCGTGAAGCTCTGAACTTCCGGTTCGAGGGAAAAGGAGCCGATAACCCAGGCGGGCATGAATTCGCAAAAGATCGTCGATTTTTCCGCAATGAGCTTGATTTCATTGGCGCCAGCACGAGCCGCCTGGGCAATATCAAAAACTCCGAAGCCACGATCGAACTTCCAAGCGTCTGGAATGCGTTCAATCTTCTGCCCATTGCAGAAGATTTCGTCGTACAGGTCAGGATTTTCCACGACGAAGCGAAGATCGTCGATCTCGTCTTCGGACTTATTAAATTTGTACGTCAGTTCAAATCCAGATTCGTCGTCAAACTTCTTGGTTATTAGCTCGTCCTTAAACTGGACGCCATTGTCCCAAGGTGATTTAGGGTAACCCTTTTTATTCCAGAACCAATTATTAACGCGGTAGAAGTAATCGTCTGCGATTTCTTCTTCCCCGAGCTTGAGCGTCATGTAATCCAGGACGAGTACGTTGTCGTCAAGCGCTTCGATCGAAGTCAGGGCGCCCATATCAAGAAGCGCCTGCGAGGTCAGAGTTGGAGGATCAGTTTTCTGGTCTTTGTTCTGTAGTTTGCCATCAACCTTTGAAAGAACGAAAGTCGCTGATTCGCAAGGTCCAAGGGTAAAGGACGTTTCGTTATACGTCTGAACTTCTCCAGATTCAGCGTCGAAATTTTCAATTTTTGCATTTTGCCAAGCGCCGTTCAACGCCAAACGTCCGGTCGCTTTTTCATCCATGTCAATATTGCAGATAAAGAGAATGAGCGCGTCCTCCGTCTCACGCAGTTGGTGAAAAATATTTTCCGCGTTGGAGGAGGGAAGAACAGCAACGGGCTGCATTTTCCTCGATTCGTTAATCAGATCGTCTAAAGAAGGAGAGGAAAGAGCTTTCTGAACGATTTCAACCGATCTTTTAATCGGCGCCTGGGATTCGTCGAGCGCTTCGAACGCACGACCGCCGACGAGGGAGAAGTTAGCGTCAAGCGAAACGATTTCGCCCCCATTTAACGCAAACTCGGCGAGGCGTAAGACCGTTGACTCGTCTAAATTTTCAAGTCCCGGCGGAAGAACGACCGTCCTGTAATGCGCCGCGCCGACATGAAATTCTTTGCCTCGAACGTTTCCAACTCGTTTGATGACGTCTTCGCATCCGATATCGTAATCAATCTGCTCTTCTTCCAGCGTGTTGACCAGTCTGGTAAACGCTGCGGCAACTTGATCCTTCTTCGCTTCCTCGCCATTACAAGGAGTCTGATAGAGCCAAACCGTCGAGGTAGGTTCGATCAGAAGGAAACGTTCCTTGGTCAGACTTCCACGCGACAGGATGTAGGATAGACGCGTCCAATAATCTTCAAGTTTGGAATATTGTTCGAACCAGGGGGAATGATAGGAGAACGTCTGCGGATGGTCGTGTTTTCGCGCTCCTCGGATCGAAATATAGGAGAGATGCTCGTTAGTCGTGTTAACCCCGAGCGCGTAAGACCAGTCTCCTAATCGTTTGAGGTCGGCGAAGCGGATATCGTACCCTCCGGCGCCGTAATTTTCTGAAAGGGATCGACTTCGACCCGCCTGATGAACGATCGAACTCAGTTCGCGTACGGAACGAACGTTACCGAACTGCGAATGAGTTCCTCGCGAAAAAGTATTCATCAGGAGATCGACCGCAGGCCGTTGGCGCCAAAAGGCGGCGGCCATATTGTCGGGCACCCCATGCGCGTTAGGCCATTCGTGTTCCCAGTCGTGACCGGTATACTCCAGTCCGACGTTTTCACAGTATTCAGCGTAAGGTGTGTGCCAGCGATCAATCAGTAACTCTAAGACGGTTTGGTAATAATCATAACGAACTTTTTTCCATTCTCCGACCGCGCCTATCAGCGAGCCAAGCTCAGGAATTAGGTCGTAACCGCGTCGTTTTTTGAATTCATCGGCGAAATCGTCAGTCCATGAAAACATGCCCGCCGGAGCGACCTGAGGTTCGTCCGTAAAGGACCCCGGTATTATGTTGCCAAACAGATCGCCGAAGTGTGCGCGATATGCCTCGTGAGTGACGCAGAGGAATTCTTTTAAAACGCCTGGCGTCAGCAGATTGACGTAGGTTTTGCCTCCAAACCATTGCGAGGTTCCTGCGAGCTGTTTTCTCGCAATGATCCAGCGCGAGTCCTGTTCAGACAACGCGGGAATAGGTTCACCCGCAGCCTTGGCTTCGAGAACTTCCGCCGTTCTATCGACGGAAGTCTGGTCGGATTTCACTTCGACAACGTAAAGAACTGAGTTTCCAGCAATCCACTGATCATTTTCGTCGACGAGGTTGTCGACAAAAAGGACGTCGAGTCCAGAACCTCGCGATTCAGGCATACGGTCAGGAACGTATCCGCCGGCAAAGCCGGACGGGTAGGAGTTTTCATCATAGATCCAGATCTTCATTCCACGTTTTTGCGCTTCGTCAAGCGTGGCGTCCCAGAGCTTAAACCAGTCGTCAGAGAGATAAGGAGTTGCGAGACCTGGACGCGGATGCACAAAAGCCTGATTAACCCGCTGAGAGTTGAGGTCGGCGAGCGTCGAGCGAATCTGGTTCTCCGTAAGGAGATCATTCCAAACCCAGAGAGGACTGGTCGCAAAGTCGACGCCAGGCGCAGCGAAATTTTCCTTGATCGTCTCGAGCGGCGTATCTTCGGCAGCATTAAGTTTGGAGTTTGTTGGAAGATAAGAAGACGATTCTTTCGATGCGACGTCCAGCGGAGCGTTAGACTCGGCTCCGTTGGCGTTCAAGGCGAAGACGACGGTGAGGAACGGCGTAGCAAGAAGCGCCAGGAATTGAACGAAGATTCTGTGTTTTTTGCGTGATGTAGCCATAATAGTCCCTATCCCTAAGCCTGTGGAAACGACGTGTTCTCTGCACTGTATCGCTGAGAAACATGAACCCAAGGTCGATTTTACCGTGTTAAAATCAGAAAATCAACGGACCCTTTGAAATAGTTAAGCAGGGCAAGTGAAAAGAAGACGCCCTTTGACTTTTCGGAGTAGCAAAGGGCGTCTGGTTAAAATGCCGCATACAGTCAGCATTTATCTGATTTCGATCTTAACAACGAGAGCCGAGTAAGAAGGCGCTTCAATGGAGATCGTTCCATCGACAAGACTAGCGGGGACTTCCTTCGGCGAGATAAAATACGGATCCTCTAACGTATTGCGCTTGAATAATTTATCTTTGGCTTCTTCGTCATCGGCGAGCTCTGGTGAAACGCAGGTTGCCGTAACCGTCGCGTCAGTTATGTCGACGTCGGCGACGTTCAACTTGTATTCGACGCCTTCAGGCATGCAGTTAACCGACTTGAAGTAGAGCGTCTTGCCGTCTTCCGATTTCGTCGCAACCGCGTTGACAACGGGCGTCTCGCCCGACAGTTCGGGAGAGCTGGAGGAGAGGGCGAGTAAGTTAGGGGCGTAGGAATCGCGCCAGAGTTTCATAACGACGTAGTTTGGAGCGGGATACCATCTCGAATTGTCGAAGTTCACAAAGGCGTTGTCCCAACCCGTCGCGGATTTGTGGCGCAAGAAGAGCGCCGGGGCGGCAATTGCGACGACGTCGGCAACGCGTTCAACGCAGTTCAGATAGCCTCCGGCATGGAGTCCGGTGCGCCAGTCTGTCGATTGCGCGTTCCATTCCGAGCTAAAAAGTTTAATGTTCGGATTGTCGCTTTCAGCAATCGCCTGACGGTGAGCGGCGTAAAATTTGGCGTTATCCCACGGGTTGAAGGCAAAACCATTGGGATCGTCGTATCGGTGAACAGAGAGGTAATCAAAGCTCTTACCGGCGCCCTTGATGATTTCCGTATCCCACTTCATCTTGTCGCCCATGAAAGAACCGCAGGCGATAATTGTAATATTCGGATCAATGGTCTTCATTCGCGACGCGAGCTCATTGACGATCTCAACATACTGCGCAGAGGGGGTAGAGTTTGGCGAGACCTCGTTGTCGAGTTCCCAGTACTTGACGTTGTATGGTTCTGGATGACCGTTTTGCGCTCGAATGGCGCCCCATTTTGAGGTCGCGGGACCGTTGCAGTATTCGAGCCAATCGCAAGCTTCCTGAAGCCAATCGTTAGAGCGCAATTCGGGATCGCCAACCGCGTCGACCCATTGTTTTGTGCCGACGTTGACCACCATGATCGGCTCGGCGCCGACTCGTCGGCAGAGCGTCATGAACTCGTCGACCCCAAAGGAATTGACGTCGACGTCGTTCCAGAGCTCGAGCGGGTAGGCGACGCGGAAATCTTGCGGACCAATTCCAGATTTCCAGCGGTATGCGGAAGCATAGCAGCCGCCTGGCCAGCGAATGATCGGCGGTTGAAGTTCTTTGATCGCATTAAGAAGGTCAGGACGCAGTCCGTCGTAATTTTCCTTCCAGGAGCGGGGAAAGATCGAAATCTGGTCGACGTCGATCGTCGCGTTTTCAGAAGGGATAAAGGTCAGACGTATCGCGGCGGCGTCGCTGGAATTAGAAACGGCGAAGGCGCCGGTCGTTTTTATCCAATCGTCAGAGCTAACTTGAATCGTGTTGATACCGACGTCGGCGTCTCCAACGTTATAGGAGAAGGCAACTTCGCCGCTGCCTCGGGTCCAAAAAGAGTAGTCGTATGTTTCGTTCGTGTCGAATACGAAGTCTTTTTGCGAAAGATCGCCTGAACCGGTAAAACGCAGGTATCGCGAGCTGTTGAGCGCGTCCCCACGGCGAGACTCCGCCGAGCCTTTAACTTGCCAGTATCGGACGTCGACGGGAGCTTCAGTATCGAGCTGCTCTTCCTCCGTCATTTCATAGAGTTTTTTTCCATCTAAATCGTGAACCTGAACGTTGTCAAACTCAGCTTTGGTCGCCCAAGTCCCGACTCCAACGCAACCTGATTTGGGTGCGTCGTCGTCCAAATCAACAATTTCGTGGATCAATTCTTGATTAAGATATACCTTAATATTCGGCCCGACGACCCGAAGACGGATATCACAAATTTCGCCGTCTTCGATTCCAGAAATTTCTTTCTGGCCGCCGACCACATGACGACCATTCGAGGTCGGGGTTTCTTTTTCAATCGCAACGAATTGGTTATTCCAGCCGCCAAGATTGAGCCAGTAGTAGCTCGACATGTCGGACGCGGCTCGGAATAATACGAGAAAGCCTTCGTTTCCGGAAATTTTTTTGGCAATGACTCTGACGTCGTAGTCAGTCCAAGGCGCGTCGTCTTGGAGATTAGCGCCGAGGAGATAACGACAATCGGTCGCATTTGTATTCTGCTTAAGGACTCCGTCTTCGAAGGACCAGCCGGCGTCCTTGCCCGCCTCAAGGGAACGGTTCCAGACTAACTCGCCCCAAAGACCTCCGTTGCAGGAGTTATATATGTGCTCAAGAAAATGGGAGTAGATTCTTTCGTCGATTTTTTGGACAACTTGTTGCGACTCGATCGTCGCGTTGATAACGACGGGAGACTGTTCCTCTGCAAAGGTCGGCGCGGTACTACTCATCCCTAAGGCAAGAGCGATCGCAAGGAAGCATGAAGGCGTCGTGAAAAAAGACTTCAAGCGAGATTTTAATTGCATTCTTCTCTCCAAGTTTGAACTGTCAGACTAATGAGGTTCCAAGTACTATACGCGTCGAATGGATCTCATTTCTACGACAACGTTTTATATATCCGGCGTAAATCAGCCTTGCTGCTGAATTTTCCACGCGACGTTTCGAAAATCAAGAGAGATGCATGAAAATGCGTCTGTATTTTGCAAAGAGAATGTAACTTCATTTTTTATAAGTTAATCGAAAATACGCCTAAGTCATTAGTCTTGTTATTATGGCGTTCAACCATTCTCACGCCGACGAGGTGAACACATTTTGAGCCCATATTGATTAGAAATTTCTTCTTAAATGTAGACAAGATTGTAAAGTATCGACGCCCGAACTTTTTTTGGTAAAATAAAACGGTTGTCGCTTCCCCGTGAAGCGTAAATATGGACGTCGAGCTTTCGCAGAAAAAGCGAGGGATGCGCTCGGCGTCAAGCTGTTTATGGTGACAGCGGCGGTTCTTTGGAACTTTGCCGGATTGATATTAGTCTTGTTAGGAAACAAAATGCAAGAAAGTTGGTTCTCTGATCGTTCTCGTACGTTTAGTTCGTCTGGTATTCGTCGCGTTTTTGACCTTGGCGCGAAGCTTAAGAATCCGATCAATCTCTCCATTGGTCAGCCCGACTTTGATATGCCAGAAGAAGGTCGTAAAGCGGCGATTGAAGCTATCAACGCCGGTAAGAGCGGCTATACGCCTTCTCAGGGCGCTCAGGTTCTCATCGACCGGCTCCAGGCCGACGTTGACGCTCAGTACAGCCATTCGGATCGCAAACTCTTTATCACGAGCGGCACAAGCGGCGGTCTTCTGCTCGCCTATCTTGCGTTTTTGAATCCTGGCGACGAGATTATTCTTTTCGATCCCTATTTCGTCATGTACGAGTCGCTCGCAAAGATTCTCGGGGCAGCGCCTGTCTGCATCGACACGTATCCAGATTTTGGTCTCGATCTCCAGAAGATAGCCGACGCGATCACTCCGAAAACGAAGATGATCGTTCTTAACACACCTTGCAATCCGACGGGTCACGTCGCGACTCGCGAAGAGGTCAAGGGGATCGCAGAGCTTGCTGCAAAACACAATATCATCCTCGTCAGCGATGAAATCTACAGTTCGTATAGCGACGGTCAATTTGTTTCTCCAGCGGAATACAACGAAGAAACGATCGTGATGAGCGGTTTCAGCAAGTCGCACGGCATGCCGGGCTGGCGTGTCGGTTACGCGCATGGACCCTCGAAAATGATGCAAGAAATGATCAAGTTCCAGCAGTACACGTTCGTCTGTTCGCCGCATGTGGGACAACTTGCAGCGCTCGGCGCGCTTGACGCCGATATGCAGCCTACATTCGATTTTTATCGTAAAAAACGCGATATGCTGATTGAAGGACTTTCCGACGTCTACGATCTCGGCAATCCTAAGGGCGCGTTCTATATGTTTCCAAAGGTCCCATGGGGTACGGGAACCTCCTTCGTTGAAAAGGCGATCACGAAATACGATCTACTGATTATCCCAGGTAACGTTTTTAGCGCCCGAGACGAGAGGTTCCGCCTTTCTTATGCGGCTAGCGTTGAGACGATCGAACGCGGAATCGACGCTCTCCTCAAGCTTGCGAAGGATCCGGACTGATCGTCGACCTCCGAGACGTTTGAAAGCGCGTCGGACGCTTTTGAGACAGCCTCGTGATTTTTAACTGGCGAACCATTTTAGAAAAATCTCGATTGGACAATTATCAAATTGGGTATTATCTGAAAGGAACACAATGCTACGAATCATGGGTAGGGCGTCGGCGACGCTTTTGACGGCTTTCGGCGCCATTATGTTGGCGGCGCATTGCGATTTGGTTAGCGCGGCTGCGCCTGACGCTGAGCTCGTCGGCGCTCGTCGCGTGGCGGTTGTCTATCAGGGGCAGACGTCCGAATTTTATATTGCGCCTTCGACGTGGAAGGTTGTGACGGACGAGAAGTGGAACTCGCTTCCCGTCTTCAATCCTAACGCTAACTCGTGGATGAAAGGGCGCGTTCTGAGCGGCGTCCAAGCTTGCGAATGCGCTGTTTTTGGAGCGCTTGATCCTGAGTCTGTCGTCGTTAAGCTTGCCGGCGGCGAAACGTTGACGCGCGGCGAGGATTACGAATTTGACGAGTCCGCCGGCGCCCTTGGGCACCTTGAAGGCGGCAAGATCGGCGCGGAGACGCCCGTGACGGTCAGTTATCGGTGCGTTGAATCTCGAATTGATACGATTGCGAGCGACCGCGACGGTAAAATGACGATCATCGTCGGCGAGCCGCGCGTTCTCTCTCCCGAGCCGCCCATTTTAGACAACGGACAAACGCGTTTGGTCAATGTTTACGTTACCGGACGCGGCGAGGCGTTGGACGAGTCCTCGCTCTTTCCGGTCGACGAGGTCTTTGCTGCTCAGCATGATCCGCTCGACGCGCTCGGCTTTGTCGAAAACGTTGGAAAATTCAACGATGAGAATTCCATAGAGAAGACGCCCGAAGTTTCCGACGCCGGCGCCGTGAAGAAATTTCTGCCGAAAACTTGGTCTAAGCTCATGAACGGTGAAGAGATCCGTATTCTTGCGTGGGGCGACAGCGTGACGGCGTGCGGTTATCTTCCCGACGACCAGCGATGGCAAATCAAATTTGCCAATCGCCTTCAGTCAATGTTCCCGAAGGCTAAGGTCGTTATGCTAACTGAAGCGTGGGGCGGTCGTTCGAGCGATTCGTATCGCAATGAGCCCGTCGGCAGCCCGAAAAACTATCAGGAAAAGGTTTTGGATCTTAAGCCAGATCTCATTATTTCCGAGTTTGTCAACGACGCCTACATGGACGAAGCTACTGTTGCGAAGAAATACGGAGAGATGCTTGCCGATTTTCAGGGCGTCGGCGCCGAGTGGATTATTCTGGGCCCCCACTACGTTCGTCCCGACTGGATGGGCTTTACTTCCGAGCGCGATATTGACGACGACCCGCGGCCCCTTATTAAGGGCCTGCGAGAATTCTGCGCCGCGAACGGCGTTCCCTTTGCGGATACGCCTATGCTTTACGGCAAGCTTTGGAGATCAGGCGTTCCGTATCTTACTTTAATGACAAACAACATCAATCACCCGAACAATTTCGGGATGGAGTTGTTTTCCGCCGCGCTTGCGCGCCTTTTTGAAGAGTAACGGTTAGAACGATCCAAGGCATAGAAAAAGCGCCGTCTCATGCAAGACGGCGCTTTTTTGTTTCACGCGTCGACGTCGTCGTTCTCAGATCACGTCTTCATATTTGACTTTTTGGATCATCGCCAGGAAAGCGTCCATCGAAGGGCACCGGTTTTTCGGATCAGCTTCTAAGCACCAGTGGATCGCCTTGGCAAGGGTTGGATTTATGTTGGGACGATAAGCAGTAATCGGCTCCGGCGGTTGGTCATGCGTCATTGCCGCAAGGCCGGTGGTACCGCGAGGCCAAGGCAACTCGCGCGTACAGAGTTCGTACATCGTAACGCCAAACGCAAAGATATCAATTTGCTCGTTCGTCGGCCGCCGGCGGATAAGCTCGGGCGCCATGTAGTTAGGGGTGCCCGTTCGGTTTCCGGGGTCAGTGAACGGCGGCTTGTTCGGAACGGAGAGACCAAAGTCCGTGAGTTTGAGGATCTGACCGTCGCCGGTAAAGATCAGGTTGCGAGGGCAATAATCCTTGTGGATAAAACCAGCCTTGTGCACCTCCGATAACGCTTCTGCGCATTGTCGAATGTAGCGCATACGTCCGCCGGCAAGCATATCCTGCTTGATCATAAGGATATTATTGAGTCCGGTTCCTTCAAGGTATTCCATGACCAAATACTGGTCGCCGTCGGTCGTAAATCCTTCTTCGAAGGTTTTGACTATGTAAGGATGATCGAACTGTAGCGCGATCTCTCCTTCGCGAGGCTTACGAAGCCCCTTTATTCCCCTATAGCGTTCTTCGATGAGATTCGTCTTCTCCTGGTCCAGAATTTTAAGCCCGACGATTTGATCTGTTTCACGATCTCGGGCCATGTAAAATTCGGACATTGTGCCCGATATCGCGGCTTTCATCAGAACAAAACGGTTCTTGTAATCCAGTTTCTTCTTTCCAAAGAGCTTTTCCAGAAATCCCATTTGGCCGTCCACGAGTAATGGTTTATTTGCACGTGAATAAATCAGCCGGATAAACCGACGTAGCCTCGATTCTATAGAAAAAATTTAAAAACGCAACGTTTTAATGAAGGCTAACCAAAGTTTGAGGGCTGGACCGGACACGAAGAAATACCGCGTTATTTTCAAAAAACAATTAAAAATAAATACTCGATTTTTGTCAAAATATTCTTATTTACCTTGCTTTGCATATGGAGAAGGGCTATGCAAGATCATTTCAGATGCGCAGATAATCAGCCTTTACATACGACGGTCCACAAAGAAAGGATCTCTTCACGACCTTTTAAAAAGACCGAGCGCCGGTACTGTCGTGCGAAAAAGTTACTGTACATTATCGTTTTTGGCAATCGCGTCTTCGCTTGTCGACGATGTGACGCGGAGCTAATACGGTAAAACGACTCGGTATCGTCTCAATTTCAACTGGCAAATTCCCGCCAGGATCGCCGTCAATCTGATAGGGAACGGTGACGTCAGGGCTCTCTGAGTCGACAACGAGCTTGAAACGCGTATTTTGACCGATCTTAGCATTGGGAAGGAAACGGTGCATACCGCCTAGCTGCGCGAAAAATACGTTGATCAACGCCATACACAGCTTCCCTCCTTGAAAGATACAGTAGTCAAGTTTTTGATCGAGTCCAACGCACTTCGGAACAAGGGGCAGTCCCCAGCCGTATCGAGGAAGATTGAAGACGAAGGACCATTTTCCTGTAATCTTTCGCTTGTCGGGCGTGTCAAGAAGCTCGGTAACGATCTTAGGATACTTGTATGAACCAATCGATTTGAAGGTCGGTTTTATGTACGACAAGTAACTGATGTGAGCCCCTTTTTTAGTATTGAGGCGGTAGCTTTCCTCTCGAGCAGAATGAACTCTACTAACGACGTCGGCGTCGATTCCTGCGCTCACCATAACTAGAAAGAGTCGATCGTTAGCTCTGCCGGCGTCCAAGGTTATGGTTTTCCCTGTTTCGATCATTTCCGCCAGTTTTCCCGGATCAAAGGGAATCTTAAGGTATTTGGCTATCAGGTTGGCGGTGCCAGAAGGCAATAGCGTGATAGGAACGCCTGGCGCCGTTCGGTTCGTCAGTTCGCTTGCAGTTCCATCGCCTCCAACTCCAACGAGCGCTCGCAATTTGTCTTCCGCGAACAATTCATTAGCGCGATTGGAGACAAGGTCGAGATCGGTATGCATCTCCACTGAAAAGCCTTTATCTTGCAACGTCTTCATGAGGCGGTTGGCGCGTTCGCGAGGCGACTTGCGTCCCGCCTTGGGGTTGACGGAAATGAGCACGTAACGGTCTGGGTGCGCGTTAGTCATCATGTGGAACGTTTACCTTTCGGACGTTCGAACTCCCGGCGAGGACGCTCTACGTCACTTCAACGATTCTGAAAGTCTAAAGTGAAGTTTTTCATAGTCCGATTCTTCGATCAAATAAAACCAATCGGCAAATCGTTCGTTTTTAAGCGACGCTTTTTGTTTCGCTTCCGGTTCAAGAAACACAACTTCCGCCTCGTCGTCGGCGTTAGCGGCCAACGCGTCGCGAGAGTAGGAGGCGTATGCCAGAACGACGCGCATGTCCTCAAACTTCTTCCCAAAGAGGACGGCGATTTTGACGCCGTTTTTTGTCGTTATTTCAACTGCGCCGCCTTCTCCAATGAGACTGGGTTCAATTCGAGAGAGATCAAGAGGATCGACGTCAGTCAGAGCGAATCCGAATTCCGACAGCGTTTCAGCATGCGTCGCGAGTTGCGCGCCAAGGTTTGAAGCATGGAAGAGCGCGGCGAGTGTCGCTGGCTTTTTACGAACGTCGACAATGTTGAGCTTGCCCAAGACGTCTGCGGTTTCATTGAGCGCGTCGTTATTGGCCGATTCAGGCTCGACGTCTTTATTTTCACGCCAGATTCCTTCCGCGTTCTGTTCAAATCGAGTTTCAAGGGACCAGAGGCGTGACGACGAATTTGTCGGATCCTGTTTGAAGAGCGCGACTCCTTCCGATTGGTAGTTTTCGGTCTTTATCTCGTTCTCACTTTTCACGATCGAAAAGCTGTAATCGCGCGCTGCTAGATAGAGAATATCCCATCGGCTAATACGCAGCAGGTCGCGATCGACCCAATCAATAGGTTTGAACGACACGCGATCTGGAAATTCTGTGAATTCCGTTGCGCCGATCCCCTGCGTGGAATCTCCAATGAAGTCGGCGGTATAAACGACCTCTTCGTTAGGTAGCCGTATAAAACGATCGTCCCTGGTCGCAGAACTCTCTGGCGCGCGGCCGCCGATTAAAAGGTCTAGGAGTTCGTCTCCGCCTTCACCCTCGATTTTGACTTGTAGAGCGGCGCCCTTCGCCATGTTTTCAGATTCGGCGTCTGTTTCAGAGCTTTTCTGATTGAGATCAAGGTCGACGTCGTAGTTCATAGGATGGACGAGCCCGCACTCTCTATGGAAGGCCGCGATTTTATGGAGATCAGCCGTTTTAGTCGTTTCATCGACCACGTCGAGCACGGTAAGTTGCATGAGAGGCGCGACAACTTTTGCCAAACGGTCGGAGTTTTCAGCGGGAAAGCCCGACATAGCTGGCAACCGCCATTGCTGCCCGTCGCGGATCAGGTCAAGTTGGCGCAAGTTGCCAGTTTCAGGATCGATTCCGGCGAACTCGATTTTCGTCATTTTCGCGGGGTCGTCGAAGTGTTCGAAAAGCTTCTTACCGATCTTTTCCTTAGGTTTTTGATTCGGCAATCGCGGTTGAAATTCGAGCCAGCAAAAGAGCGCGGCAAGGGCGACGAGCCCAATAACGATTGATTTAAGTACCTCGTGATTTTTCTCGTTTTTCATCTGAGTATCTTCTAATGGCGTCGCGCTTGAGGATTTTGCGTCTATGTCGGGCGTCATACGTATGCAAAACTTTGTCAAACGCCTGATCTTGCGTTCTACGTCGAGATTCTGAACGCGAACTCAAGCAATATAACGTGTGCGACGCCCTTTTTCAAGCGCTTTTTCTTCTCGAACACGTTTATGAAGCCCTCTTTAGCGTATCGTCTTTCCGTCAGGCGTTACAAGCAGATTCCGTCATATTTTAGAATGCAGAGACAGCGCTGCGCGCTCTTGTTTCCTCTCGTCTGCGTGGTAGAATCGACAAAATCAAACGTTGGTTCGGCATTATCGACGGTTCACAACGATTGACTCGTAAGGAGTATGAAATGTTGTTGTTCTGCGTTGGACTATTGATTTTAACAGTCGGTTATTACACTTATGGACGTTTTGTAGAAAAGGTGTTAGGACCGGATGATCGTGTTACGCCAGCGATCAAGTATGGCGACGGGGTCGATTACATCGTTCTTCCACACTGGAAGAACATGCTCATTCAATTGCTGAATATTGCGGGAATTGGACCCGTGATTGGCGTCATTGCGGGCATTAAGTTCGGAGCGATCGTCTTTTTGATTATTCCGATTGGCAATATCATCGGCGGCGCCACGCACGACTTTATCTCCGGGATGGCGTCGCTTCGAAACGGCGGATCGAACCTTCCGAACTTCGTTAAAATGACGCTCGGTAGGACGGTCTACGGTTTCTTCGCCATTTTCATGTGCGCCTTGCTTCTGCTGATTGTCGCGGTTTTCATTAACGTCCCCGCAAATCTAATCGATTCTGTCTTCTTCCCAGACGGTCAAATTTTTTGGTACGCCGTTGCCGTAATCTTCCTATATTACGCCGCAGCAACACTTTTTCCCGTCGACAAGATTATCGGTATGTTCTATCCGATTTTTGGCGGTCTGTTGCTGTTAGGAAGCGCGTTTCTAATGATTTCGCTTTTCATCAATGGCGTAAAAGACCCCTCGATTTTGCAAGAATCCGCCGAGTTTGCCAAACTTAAGACAGGGTTCCTTGTCGACAATCCTCTTATTCCGTGCCTTTTCGTAACGATTGCTTGCGGGATTCTCTCAGGTTTCCACGCGACCCAGTCTCCGATTATTGCGCGCACAATGAAAACGGAGCGACAGGCGCGATCTTCGTTCTATGGCATGATGGTCCTTGAGGGCATCATTGCGATGGTATGGGCCGCCGGGGCGCTCGCCGTATACAATCATTCGCCGGAGCTTTGGAAAGAAGCTCCAGCCAGGGTCCTACCGTATATTACGTCAGGTTTCCTTGGAAAAGGTTTAGGCGCCGTTACTGTGATTGCGGTTATTATCCTCGCTATTACGTCTGGCGATACCGCTATGCGCAGTTTGCGTTTGAGTCTAGCGGAGATGCTCAAGGTTAATCAGAAACCGTTTCTGAACCGAATCATGTTTTGCATCCCGCTATGCGTGCTCGTCGCCTTACTACTTGTGTGGTCGAACACGGACGCCAAATCTTTTGGTCAGCTTTGGAACTACTTTGCATGGGGGAATCAGACACTCGCCGTATTCACCCTCGGCGGCGGTTGCGTATGGCTTTACGCAATGAAAAAGCAAGGATGGATTGCGGCGATTCCTGGCGCTTTCATGATGTTTATTGTATTGACCTTTATCCTATGGACCTCTGCCGAGCATAACGGTCCTGTTGGACTCGGGGCCTTCCTTTCTTCGTTATACCTCTGGGGTACTGGGCAAACCGACGGATTTAAGCTCGTCGGATCGGGACTCGATTTACATACGTCCTACATTGTCAGCGCGTTCCTCTCCGTCCTTTACATTGGATGGTGCATTCGACGCGGAGTGGTGTTTTCTAAGAAACCTGAGATTCAAATGGAAGAGCCTGCAACCTTCGCATCGGACTCCACTTCTGCGCCCGAGACGCCAAAAGAGGCTTCGGACTCGTCTGCTAAGATTCAGTCGTAACGCTGCTATTGATGAGTGTGAAGATTATTAAAGCGAGTTGTTTTCAAAAAACCTTCGTCGCTGTAACCATATGCATTCTGGCGACGTTGGTTTTTGCCCGTCATGCGAACGGCAACCCGGACGACTCTCAGCCGGTAGGGCCGAAAATCACGATAGCAAATTACGAGGATTTTGAAGTCGTTCGTTTTCCTGTCGTCCTGCTTCGCGGTGAAATTCCTGACGTGCAAGAGGGAACGGCGGTCGTTGAGAATCTTTCGTCTTCCTTGCCGTCGAGGATCATGCGATCGAAGATATACCGCGGTCGCTTTAAGATTCTTGCAGAACTTACAGAAGGCGTTAATCGACTTTCTATCTCTGCCGACGCTCAGCGACTTGATTTTACGCTGATTTATCGTCCGAACAGAAATCCACGCTTTCTCCGCCTGATCTATTTTTTTGATTCATCAGGTCTACATGAGGTGGAGGTTCCGCCAGAGTGGCTTGACGGTCGATCTGACGACGAAGTCCCGTCGACTAATTTTGTTGGAAAACTTCAAACAGCCGCGCGCCTATGGCAGACAGCAACAGCGGAGCGGCTTTACGACGCTGGTTACGGACGTCGCACCTTCAGACTAGAAACGGACGACGCTGGTCAGGTCGTCGTATGGAAGCAACGCGGTAAAAGAACTAAAGAGGAGTATTGCGCAAAGTCTGAGCTCGAAAGGTTTAACGAGGTTTATAAAGAGGTCGTTTCCGGGCCGGCATATTCTGAGAACGCATGCTATTTTATCGTGACGGCGTTTGGCGGGGGATCCAAGCCTGGCGAGGACCAGGGACGAATAGCGCTCGGTTCCGATTTGGCTGCAATGCTCGACGCGAACACTCTCTTTGCATGGCCTGACGACCTGAGCGACGCGATCGACTGGCTTAGCGATCCAACTCCTATTTCCGACGTCTGGTCGCGCGATTCCGCATATCGCAACACGCGGTGGGCGTTGACCGCTTCGACGCTTGGCGCCGGCTTGCACGAACTTGGGCATGCGTTTGGTTTGAATCATTCGACGGATCCCAACGATTTTATGAGTCGCGGTTTCGATCGATTTAATCGCATCTTTACGTTGGTTGAGCCCGCGTCGGCGTTTTCCTCCGGCGGAGATTTCAGCGAAGAGGACGTCGTCGAGTGGACGGAGTCGACTGCGCCGCAGCTGATCCGCTCAGAATGGATTGAAGAATGACGAGGGATCGCGTGTGCTGTCCGACGCTTTCGACCGTTGCGTGAGTTTGACATGTTTTCCCGTTTTTTACGTCTTTGCCACTTAATGGCATCTTCTAAAGAAGCGTTGACGTCGTATAATGCGGGGGATTTTTTGCGGTCTTTACGAAAGTCTGATCGTTCTTGCCAAGGACGTACAACGGCTGCGATTGGGTTTGTTTGATATCAAGTTAGAAATGACGCTTCAAAATAGTTCCAACGATCTTGCGCCATTAGTTTCTTCGTCTTGCAACATAGCGGTCATCGGGGCAACGGGCAGCATCGGAACGAGCGCGTTAGACGTGATAGACAAGTCCCAGGGAAGGCTTCGCGCTAGCGTGTTGGCAGTGAATCGTTCCGTCGAAAAGGTCGTTGAGCTTGCGATCCGCTTTAAGCCGGACTTTGTCGTGATTAACGACGTCGACGCCGACAGAACCGCGTTGAGCAGAATGCCAGACGACGTTGAAGTTTTGTTTGGTCCAGACGCCCTGGACGCAGTTGTGCGCCGTCCGGAGATCAGCGTCGTTCTGCTTTCGATCGTCGGCGTTGCTGGATTGCGTTGCGCTTTGAGCGCCGCAGCAGCGGGCAAAACACTAGCTCTGGCGAATAAAGAAGCTCTTGTCGCCGGCGGTTCCCTTCTGCTGGATCTTCTTAAGAAGAGCGGTGGAAGACTTTTACCCGTCGATAGCGAGCATAGCGCCATCTATCAATGCTTGCTTACACGCTGCGCGACTCCTCAAATCCCACACATTGCTTCTGACGACGTGTCGCGCCTTGTCCTCACCGCTAGCGGGGGACCGTTTCGTACCTGGAATCCTGAGCGTCTAAAGAGCGTTACCGTCGAGGACGCTTTGCGCCATCCGACATGGGATATGGGCGCGAAGGTCACGATTGATTCTGCAACCATGATGAACAAAGCGCTTGAAATCATCGAAGCGAAATGGCTCTTTGGACTCGACGCCGATAAGATTCGCGTAGTTATTCATCCGCAGTCGATCGTCCACTCGATGGTAGAGTTTGTCGATGGCGCCGTTATTGCACAGCTTAGCCCTCCCGATATGCGTCTTCCGATTCAATTTGCTCTATATGAGACGGAGCGATTTCCAGGACCTACGCAGAAATTCGACTGGACCAAGACGTTGACGTTGGATTTTGAGCCGCCTGATTTTGAACGTTTTCCCGCGCTCAAACTTGGCTTTGAGGTTGCAAAAATGGGCGGTACGTCCGGGGTAGTATTTAACGCGGCAAACGAGGTTGCGGTCGCCGCGTTCATGAACGGGCGTCTGTCCTTTGATAAAATCCCTTCCTTGTGTCGTAAGACGCTCGAATCGCATAATTTTGACGCTTCGCCTGATTTAAATAAGATATTGGAACTTGATTCATGGGCGCGAAAGGAGACTGAAAAATGGATTTCTCGATAGCGGCATTACTCGGCGTTGCGGAAGACGCTTCTGCTTGGGCAAATTTCCTATCGGTCGCCTGGCGCGTCATATTAGTCGTGCTTGGCGTCAACATGCTCGTTATCGTGCATGAATTCGGGCATTTCATCGTCGCTCGTATGTGCGGCGTTCGTTGCGATAAGTTCTATATCTGGTTTGACGCCTACGGGTTTAAGTTTTTTAGCTTTAAACGAGGCGATACAGAGTATGGACTCGGATGGCTTCCCCTTGGCGGCTACGTCAAGATGTTTGGCCAGGAGGATAATCCCGGCGGAATTCAAGCCGAAATCGAAAGCGCTAAGACTCAAAGCCAAGAGATGGATGACACGCTTTCAGACGAGGAAAAGGAAGAGCGCAAAGCGCAAGTCAAGCAACTTGAAAAGCAGCTTTATGCTCCAGACAGTTATCTTTCAAAAAACGTTGCGCAACGTATGGCGATCATCTCCGCCGGCGTGGTTATGAATATTCTCTTCGCCATCATATGCGCGGCCGGCGCCGCGATCATAGGAACGCCCGAAACTTCGGCGAAAATCGGTTACGTTGCGCCAGGAAGCCCCGCATGGAGCGCCGGCCTTCAGCCCGCAGATGAGATCGTCGCGATTAACGATAACGAGAAGCCGATTTTTTCATCCATTCTGATCGCTGGGATGGACCGCAAAGAAATCGCGTTCAAAATTAAAAGACCTGGTGAAAATGAGACCAGAGTCTTTAATATTACGCCAGAAATGGATAAGGGCTCTCTTACGCCGATGGTGGGCGTTGGACCCTCTCCATCGCTTGACCTTGCCGAGATTGACAATGGGACGCCCTATGAGCTCTCGTTAGACGAGAAAAAGAACGACGAGATCATCGCAAAGTTTGGCGAGTTGAAAGGGGGCGAGCGACTTATCGCCATGAACGGCAGCGCGGTGGCGTCTCCAGCAGATTTTCTTCGTTTGAGAAATCTATTTATCGATAGACCCATCGAGTTTGTTTTTGCCCCCACGATTAGAACACGGGGCGGTGTTCGAGTTGTCGATGACTCCATGGAGCCGATTACCGTTAATGTCGACCCTCAGCGCGCGCCAGATATCGGCGTTCGTCTGACAATGGGGGAAATTGTTCAAATTCAGCCCGGTTCCGTTGCTGAAAAAGCAGGATTAATCGCACGTGAAGTCGACGACGAGGGCAACATTGTCAAGCATGGCGACCGCATTCTTGAGGTAGATAATGAGCCGGTAGTCGATCCTCTTTGGCTCCCGTACGTGATCTTCAGCAAGACTTCTATGGAAACGCAAGCAGTCGCCGTTGTCGATGAGGCTCCCTCCGACGGGACCGAGACCGAACAGCGTGAAAAACGATCGAGTTCCGCTTCAAGCCGAACGGTCCTGCTGACCATTCAGCGAGACGGACAGCTCATTGATTTGCCTGTGTCGCTTCCTCAGATCGCTCCATACGCAGGTTTGAGCGTTCGCAAAGGCGTTTTAGCGTGCGATTCCTTGGGAATCGCCTACAATGTCACGCCTATTGTTTCTGGGATAGACGGAACGGCAATCGTAGAAAAGAGCCCTTTGGGCGGCGCGATTCTTAGCTTTGACGCAAAGGTCCCCAACCCAGGTAACGATGCGCCGAAGATCCTGCACAAAATCTTCAAGTCTCTGACCGGTCACAGCGTCGGCAAATTTGCAAAGGATGAGCTTGTCAACGCCCACTATAACGCGAGCCGGGATCATGATTTTGCGCCGAACGATAATCCGTTGACCGTTTCATGGTTTACCGACGTCCTTCCTTATCTACCTGACGGTACGCCTGTTACTGTTACGGTTGAGTGTCTGGACGGTGAAAAAACGACGATTGAAACGAAGGTCAAAAGGAGCGGCGAAGTCTTTGTTCAAAGTCGAGGGCTCCTCTTCGGCGTCGACGCTGTTTATCAGCGAGCCGATAACCTTGGCGATGCGCTCTCTTTTGGCGTGTCCAAGACGGTTGAGGCTGCGTCGCAGGTTTTTATCTTTCTTAAAAACGTTGGTAAAAACGTTTCCGCAAAGGCTTTGGGAGGTCCTGGACTGATTGTCGGAACCGCCTATCAAGCGGCTGGTAGAAGCGACGGAGTATTTTTACTCTTCCTATGCCTCATTAGCGCCAACCTTGCCGTCGTCAACTTTTTACCGATTCCGGTGCTCGACGGAGGCCATATGGTGTTCCTCCTTTACGAGGCGATTACCCGACGTAAGCCCAACGAACAAATCCAAATCGGTCTTAGCTACATTGGGCTAGCTTTAATACTAGCGTTGATGTTCTGGGTTATTTTCCTAGACATTGCCCGCTATTTCTTCTGACCGGGACGCTATGGCAACAAGTCCGCGTACGATACGCGGACTTGTTTTGTCTTGCTCCTATAATTGGTTATATTTGCCTGTCAGGCGGGAAGGCTCAAAATGCAAACGGACTGCAACACACGGCATTTAACGACGACTGCTCAAAAGGAACGACATGGCGCTGTACTTTTGTCCTTTATTGCATACCTAACCCGTTTGACGTCGTGGCTCCTGGTCGCAGTGGTGTTGGCGGTGTACGCGATATTTCGCGTCAAGACGGGACACGCTGCTTTTTTTACTGTTTTACTCTTTCTTTCTGGCGTTTTTCATCTTCTTCGCGAGGCGTCTGACGTTTGGAACTCTTATCCATATTGGGTTGACGCACAAAGACGCGCCAACTCCAGTCGTGAAGTCTCTACGCCTTTCCGGGTTGCCGGCGCCATACTTGCTCTTTCCCTCTGCGTCTACAATATGGCGTGGACGGGTTTTTTTGCTTTTTTAATTTTAATTCTCTGCGACGAACTCGTAGCGTTTTCCGTCAGTCGGGAAGGGGAGGAGAAATTTCGCAACTTGCGAGAAGCGCTAGCGAATAGAACAATTGCCTCGAAAGATTCAGGCAATGACAACGATTGTTCGGCGATATACACGCCGACAGTCGAATCGTCTCCCGAATCCTTGGAATCCTCGACTTCTGACAGCGGCGAGACCGTACTGTGTCTGAAGCGAAGGCGACTCGAAGGTTGTGAGACTATTTCTGGCGAAGCGACGATCGAATTTGAGCCCGATTCAAAGACTGCATTTTTGAATATTGCTTTTTGTCCACCCTTTGCCGGGACGCCGGGATTCGATTTTGATCAGGTTTCCGGAGAAGATACGTCTATAAGGACGGCGTTACTCCAGCCCTTTGGCGTCAGACTGGAAGCTTATAAAACTAGCAAAGAGCACTTGGACGTTGATACTGACGATCCTGTGACGATTGAATTTTTCGCGTCGTATCCTGGAACCGAGGGTAATTGAGAAGAGGGACGCATTCAAAAAGAAAAGAGAGGGACTCGCGTTTCGCGAGTCCCTCTCTTTATTTATCTGTTGTTCTTTAGACGCTCGGCGAGCAAATCACTTCTGCGCGACTCCAGTTTTGCGCGCCGCTTCCGCGACCGCTTTGGCAACGGCGTCGTGCGACTTCTGCTCCCATGCGAAAGGCAGAATCTTTTCTTTAGAAAGCTCGTCTCCAAGCACGTTAGCGATAGCCTGGGCGGCGGCGAGCCTCATCTCGAAATTGATATCTGTTGCTCGGACGTCTAAAGCGCCTCTGAAGAGACCGGGGAAGACGAGAACATTATTGATTTGGTTAGGATACTGGGAGGATCCTGTGCCGACGATCGCCGCGCCGGCGTCAAAGGCGTCTTCGCGCGGAATCTCTGGGACCGGATTGGCGCAAGTGAACATAATCGGGTCCTTTTTCATCGACCTAATCATGTCCTTTGTAACACAGTCGGCAGTCGAAACGCCGATGAAAATATCGGCGTCGACCATTGCGTCGGCGAGGACGCCTTGGGCGCGCCTAAGGTTAGTTGACTTGGCAAGCTCTTTCTTAAGGATGTTGCGAGGTTCGTCCAAACGAGGATCTCCGTCGCAGATAAGCCCTTTGGAGTCGCAGATAGAAACGTCGGTTGCGCCAATTTCCAGAAGGAATCTGGCAATCGCAATGCCTGCGGCGCCAGCGCCGTTAATGACAATGCGTGAATCTTTAATCTTCTTGTCGAGAAGCTTTGCAGCATTAATGAGCGCCGCAATAGTAACTATAGCAGTGCCATGCTGATCGTCATGAAAGACGGGTATTTCGAGTTCTTTCTTGAGCCGCTGTTCAATCTCAAAGCAACGCGGGGCGGAAATGTCCTCAAGGTTGACGCCGCCAAAGCTGCCTTGGAGGAGTTTGATCGTTTCAACGATGACGTCGGCGTCCTTGGAGCGAATGCAGAGCGGAAACGCGTCGACGTCTCCAAAGGCCTTAAAGAGCGCGCACTTACCCTCCATGACGGGCATTCCGGCTTCCGGGCCGACGTCGCCAAGTCCAAGAACTGCAGTGCCGTCGGTAATAACCGGGACGGTGTTCCAACGTCGAGTAAGTTCAAAGGAAAGCTCCGGATGAGCCTGAATCTCTTTACACGGACGCGCAACGCCAGGCGTATAAGCGAGCGAAAGCTCTTCGCGCGAGCCAACGGGAACGCGAGAAACAACTTCGATCTTACCGCGCCATTCACCGTGCTTTTTTAATGATGCGTCACTATTATTCATGGTTTATCCTTACTTTACGAATTGACCCGTCTATGATTATCAGCAAAACTAATAGGTCTGTTTCTATCAAACCACGCCAACTGTACCTAAATATATTCTATGTTAAACATGGAATATATTAAGGGGGTTCGATATGTTTTTAAAATCTTTTAACTTTAAATCTGGAAGTAGCGAACGGCGTTTCCGAAGCAAATGTTTTCAACAACTTTTCCGATCCAATCGAAATCGTTTGGAAGCAGCCCAGATTCCATTTCGGAACCGAGAATGTTGCACAAAATGCGTCTGAAGTATTCGTGTCGCGTGAAGGAGAGGAATGAGCGGCTATCGGTGAGCATGCCGACAAAGAGACTTAAGAGCCCCATATTGGACAGCGCTTCGAGATGTTCCTCTATACCATTTTTCTGGTCGAGGAACCACCAGGCCGCGCCATACTGCATCTTTCCTGGAATCGTTCCGTCGTTGAAGTTGGCAACAAGGGATGCGAGGAGATTATTCTTGTCGGGATTAAGGTTGTAAACGATCGTTCGCGGAAGTTTCTCATCCTTGTCAAGACTGTCGAGATAACGCGACAACGCTATGCCGTAGGCGCCGTCTATCATCGAATCGCAACCTGCGTCCGGACCGATCTGACGATAAATACGCGTCGAATTGTTGCGCATCGCTCCAATATGAAGCTGCGAAGTCCAATTCTTCTCGGCATTAAGGCGACCGAGATCAGAAAGCAAGACGGAGGAGAGCGCAACGGTTTCCTGTTCTGAGATCGCTTCGCCTTTAAGAATCTTCGCAAAAGATCGTTCTAGGGAATCGTCAGAGCAGGGCGGCGTCCATTGGAAAAGTTCAAATCCGCAATCTGAAAGTCGCGCGCCAACTTCGTGGAAGAAGCTATGACGCTTAGCAAACGCCGTACGGAGCGAAGCAAAGGAGGAGACGTCGACGTTCGACGCTTCGGAAAGTTTGGCCAGGTATTTGAGATAAGCGCCAACGCCCTCAGGAGTTGAGCAGATTCGTGGGAAAAGCTTGTCGGGTCGGAAGGTTGGGAGGACGCGAATGGAAAAGCGACCGGATTTATAGTCTTCCGCCAATTTCTGGTGATACTCAAGCGAGTCGATAGGATCGTCGGTCGTGCAGACAAGCTTGACGTTCATCTGACGCATAATTCCTCTTGCAGAAAATTCGGGAGTTGCAAGCATTGCGTTACATTCGTCCCAAATTGACTTTGCGGTCGTTTCGTTGAGAAAACGATCGTTGATTCCAAAAGGACGATTTAATTCTAGCATCGTCCAGTGGAAGAGGGGATTACGGATCGTTAACGGACAAATGCTCGCCCATTTTTCGAATTTTTCCCAGTCAGAAGCGGGACCGGTTATGTATTTTTCGTCGACGCCCGCGGCGCGGAGCGCGCGCCACTTATAGTGATCGCCCCCCAGCCAAATCTGCGCCATGTTTTCAAAACGACGATCTTCTGCAATCTCGCTGGGCGAGAGGTGACAATGATAGTCAAAGATCGGCTGATCTTTTGCGTGGTCGAAATAGAGCCTTTTGGCGCTTTCGGACTGAAGCAGGAAGTTTTCCGTTATAACTTTAGTCATAGCAATTGGATAGAAGTGAGATAGGGATAAACGAAAAAACGAACGAGCGAATTACATGCTCGAATTCGGACGATCGTTTCTCTGATTATACATTCTGTACGCGCGCCGACAAATAAAAATGAAAAAAACGTCGGAGTATTAAAGACGGTACGAAAACAAGAAAGAAAAAAGGGTCGTCCGATAGGAAATTTTCTTTCTCGTACGACCCTTTCGTTGGGGCTTGTTCCTTAGAACAAATTTAGCAAGGATCAACCCTTGTACTTAGGACCAGCGTTACGAATTTCGTCAGTAGACTGATCTTCGAACTTTTTGAAGTTCTCGTGGAAACGCATGGCAAGGTCTTCCGCGGTCTTGCGATATGCGTCCTTGTCGCTCCAGCTGTTCTCAGGAACGAGGACTTCAGAGGGAACGTTCGGGCAGGTTTTCGGAACGTTCAGGCCGAAAATGTCGTCCGCCTGGTATTCAACGTCGTTGAGAGCGCCATTGTGGATGGCGTCGACAACAGCGCGCGTGAGCTTGATGGACATACGCTCGCCGACGCCGTAAGCGCCGCCGCTCCAGCCCGTATTGACGAGCCAAACGTTGGAGCCGTACTTTTCCATATTTGCCTTGAGAAGTTCGGCGTACTTCGTCGGATGCCAAAC
Organism: Thermoguttaceae bacterium; assembly: GCA_050949645.1. GTDB lineage: Bacteria > Planctomycetota > Planctomycetia > Pirellulales > Thermoguttaceae > RUG369. Next base: position 1,116,203 of record JBMNGC010000001.1, on the reverse strand, counting down.
AAGGAACGCTTCGCCAAAGCAAGCGGAGAAGGTTGCCTGCGGCTCTTTGATTCCGACTTCAGTACCGGCGACCTTGGCGGTATAGCCGCTGATGAAGTAGTACATAGCCTGAGCAGGAGTGAGCTTGCTGACCGGCGGGAGAACTCCGAATGCGTCGCAGGTGAGAAGAACGATGTTCTTCGGATGCGTACCCTGGCAGCCTTCCTTGATGTTCTCGATGAAGTGAATCGGGTAAGAAGCGCGAGTGTTCTCGGTGAGCGAAGAATCGTCGTAATCGACTTCTCGAGTCTCGGGATCACAAACGGTGTTTTCCAGAACCGTGCCGAATTTGATCGCGTTATAGATTTCGGGCTCGCTGTCGGCGGAAAGATGGATGCACTTCGCATAGCAACCGCCTTCGACGTTGACAATACCCTTATCGGTCCAGTAGTGCTCGTCGTCGCCAATGAGCTTACGAGAGGGTTCGGTCGAAAGCGTCGTTTTGCCGGTGCCAGAAAGACCAAAGAAGAGACAGGTATCGCCGTCGTTGCCTTCGTTGGCAGAGCAGTGCATGGAAAGGAGGCCCTTCTTCGGCATGAGATAATTCATGATCGTGAAGACGCCCTTCTTCATTTCGCCCGCATACTCGGTGCCGAGGATGACGAATTCGCCGCGCTCAAAGTTGAGGTTGACGGAAGTCGGAGAAGTGAGGGATTCAGTTGTCGGGTCGGCAACAAACTGCCCGGCGTTGAAGATGACGTAGTCAGGTTCGCCAAAGCTGGCGAGCTCTTCCTTCGTGGGACGGATCAGCATGTTGTGCATGAAGAGCGCATGATAGGCGCGAGCGCAGATGACACGAACCTTGAGACGATTTTCCGGATCCCAACCGGCGAAAGCGTCGATGACATAGAGATGATCGCGAGTATTGAGGTAGTCAATCGCGCGAGATCGGTTCTGAAGGAACGCGGAGTCGGAGATCTTCTTGTTGACGGGCCCCCACCAAATGTCGTTGGTGCTTTCGGGGTTGTCGACGACGCGCTTGTCTTTAGGACTACGACCGGTCTTCTTACCGGAAGAGTTCATGAGAGCGCCAACAGAAGTAATCGAGGCTTTCTCGAAGGTGATGGCGTCTTCATAGAGCTTCGCCGGGGAGGGGTTGCGATAAACGTTGCTGACGGTGATCCCGTACTGCTGTAAGTCAAAACCGTTACTCATTAGAATCTACCTTTCCAAGTGGCGCTTATCAGCGTCGGCAGCTCTTGCAAGAGCCGATCGCAAAATAAGCAGCGCATCCGAAGGCGAAGTTCAAAAACGTCAAAGAGACGGCAACTTCGCTCACTTAAAGGGGAACTTCGTTAACGTGCATGTTTCCGCCATTCTGAGTACAGAACGAACCGGTAACGCTACTGCGCTAATCCGAAGCAATCAATTGCGGTGATTATACCTGACAAGCGTTTAGGTGATTATACCTGACAAGCGTTTAATGGACAGCCCCCCAAAGATAAATTTACAGCATATCTAAAAAATTATTGAACTCCAATGATTCTAGACATAAGTCGGGCAAAGTCCGTGGAGTTCACTTGTTGCAATTTTACGAGCAGATTTGAAACGAAAGTTGTGAGATGATTCCTATAACTAAGGTTGGATAAATCCCTTGACTCTTGTCTTTTCTCCTCAGTTTCTTGCGATTATCTCCTTAGAAGTATATACTTACAGCCGCGCCTTTGATCGGCTTGCAAGAAATAGTGACCGTCTCACGAAAAGACCAACTGAACAATTTGCAGAGCCCTCGTAATGATCGTTATGCTCTGCGATTCGCCGCTTTGCCTCCGGAAAGGAGTAATTTTGAAGATGAAGACTTATAGTCAACGATTTGTCAGGCGCCTCGTCTTTGGAAGCGTTGCGCTTGCTCTGGGATGCTGTTTGCTCCTAAACGCTTCAAGCGTTGTTCCGATTTACGCCGCCGAGACGCCGGACGCAGGTCTTGAAACCTCGCATTATTGCGCCGACTTCTCTGCGTTTGCTGAACGTTTTGTCCATCCGCCGTTCCCAGAAAACGCGTCCGCCGAAGACCAAAAAAACTGGTACGCGCTCAAAAAAACCTGCGGTCGCGATCTCATCAAGCTTTCTATGGTCAAGTGGCCGGCGTTTGACCTTAAGCCTGAAGACGTCGACGACGAGGCATGGGACAAGTTTGTCACGCTCGAGGAATTGAGTCGTTTTACGATCGCCGAATCGATCTTCGACGAAAATCATGGCGGCACGTTGATCAAAAAATACTATTATACCGACTATGAACCCGACAAAATACTCACGCTCTCCAAAATAGCCGGAGAGCAGGTCGCTCTCGTCAAAAATGCGATTTCTTCGCTAACTAACGAAGGCGAGTGGAAAGCGCTGAGAAGATGCGAGCTTGATTTCTTCCTTCAGGATTTTGGGCGCTGGTTTGCCCCCTATTGCCGCGCTTCGCTAGATAAGCTTCCCGCAACCGAAACTTTTTTCTCGAATCCAGACCTCTTCCTCTCGACCGCCGATCTTCTCGAGTTTGCTGTCGAATATATTCCTGAAGATGAAAAGTTCATCGAGGTTCTTGACGGAGTTACCGCGTTGCTCGAGGAACCGAGCGCCGTTGACATTCGTGTTTTCCATGCTCGGCATGAAGGCTCTGATCTCATATCTCGAGATGAAGTTTTTAAGCGTTACTGCGATCGTATTGAACAAATCCAACAAAAACGTTTATTCCAAACGATCAAGCCGGAATTAATCGAAGGAACTTATTTTAACGATAGGCAGACGGAGTTATTCGAACACGGATCTTTACCTCAGTGGGGCGCTAAGAATCCGGAACAGCGCGATTCTATGTATGTCGTCTTTCCAAAGGACGGCCCCGCCGACAACAGACCCCTTTACGTTGTGCTTCACTCCGCCGGACACTCGGCTCGGACTGCGCTCGATTGCACTCTGACAAAGGGAAATCACGATATCTACACAGTTCCCGACGATTTTTACGGCTTGTTTTTAGATTGTTTCGCTAATAGAGACGATGACTGGTGGTGGGGCGGTCGCCGTGCGGATCAGCCGGAAATTAACGACGAAACGAAAGAGATTGCGACTGGCGAACTCATGCCCGTTGAAAAGCGTCTACTCGATGAAATCGCGTGGACATTGACGAAGTATAAAATTGATGCAAATCGCGTCTACCTCTGCGGTAACTCGATGGGAGGCAGCGGGACCTTAGGATTTGGTTTGTCTAATGGCAACGTCTTTGCAGCGATAAAAGCGAACGTGCCCGCCGGTATTTGGCACGCTTACGACAGGCTCCAGCTTGGTGACGCCGACCCCCCTGAACGCATTGTCGACCCGCCCGTCTGTCTGGATTATTCTTCCCCAATTGACGGCTGGTCCAAGTATCACGAGGAACTCTTCAACGGCGTTGAGAAACGCAAGTATTCTTATATTGCCTACTGGGGCAACTACGGCCATGCCAACAATGACGAAGAGGTTGCGAAATACAACGATTTATTCAAGACTTTCGATTGGACCTCAATTCGCAAAGATCAGGCATATCCCGTTTTCACTAACGCGTCGACGGACTCAGTGATTCCTTGGCCGGACAATCTTGAAAATCCGCCCGCCGGTCAGCGCGGCGCCTATTTTCGCTGGGAAAACAAAACGGATTCCACCGACAATTTCGAAATCGAGCTGCGACTCGCTTCTGCCAGCGAGCTTAAGACGAAGCTATTTGACGTGCCAACGGAGTCAACCGCCGACGTTTCTCTGCGTCGTTTGCAAAACTTCAAAATTGAGCCCAACGAAACGATTTCATGGAGCTTCGGCGACCAGTCAGGCAAAGTTGGCGCTAGTAAAACAGGGCTGATTACGATTCCGGAACTGACGATTGGCGTAGAACCTATTGTTTTGAAGCTCTCCAAATAGCGGCTCTTTTGGCTACGGAGCTCCATTGACGAATTTAAGACGGCGTTTGACTACGAGCAGACGCCGTCTATTACTTTTTGGCGCTCCGCAAAAGTAGAAAACCTCTGCTTTTTTAATCTTTGAATGCATCTGATGCTTGTATCTATTTAGAAAAGTTAGAAGCCTAAAACTTTTTTGACCATTGACCGGAAAGTTAGGTTGACAAAACTTTTGGATAGGCTATACTTCCATCAACTTTTGGGGGCAAGTTAATTGACGTTTAGCGGACTGCTATTTGCCCTTTCCGGTTAACGGATTTATGAAGATAGACGATTGTCAGGCGCATTATGAATCTTTCAAAAGTTGGACGTGGTGGAAAAGTTACCATTGTTTCTCTTAGGACTAATCGTGCGATGGAAGAGCGATTGGCCTCTCTTGGACTCTTTCCCGGCGCTGAAATCGAGGTTGTCCGCAACTCTCTGGGCGGCGAGATGATTCTAGCGTGTATGAACAGCCGATTTGCGCTCGGTCGAAAGCTTGCGCATTCGATCGAAGTCGGTTGAAGCGGGCTCACAAGAAGGGCGTCTCTTTTCTGTGAACGAATACGCCACGAGGGACTCGCGTGAGATGTCTGATAGTTCAAAACGAATTTTGAGAGTTGCTCTCGCTGGAAACCCAAACTGTGGCAAGACGACTATATTTAACCGTCTAACCGGTGAAAAGCGCGACGTTGGCAACTATTCCGGCGTAACAGTCGAGATGGCGAAAGGACGCTTCCAGCGCGACGGCGTCAGGTTTGAACTCGTCGATCTCCCGGGAATCTACAGTCTGACCACGTTCTCAAAGGACGAGATGGTCGCTCGAGAGTATCTTCTAGCAGAAAAGCCGGACATTATCGTAAACGTTGTCGACGCTTCAAATCTTGAACGTAATCTTTTTCTTTCGTTGCAGCTTAAAGAACTCGGCGTTCCGACCCTGATTGCTCTCAATATGATCGACGTCGCCAAAGCGAGAGGATTGCGCTTCGATTCGCAAAAACTTTCGGAAAAGCTTTCGCTTCCGATAGTTGAAGTCGTCGGCGTCTCTGACGAAGGATGCAATGATCTCATTGCGGGGATTCTCACCCTTCAAAGCGGCGGCTTCGACGACTCTGTCAATCTTTTTTTGTCCTATTCAAATCGGATAGAAAAAGAGATCGTGGTCCTTGAATCAGCGCTTGACGTAGCAGCCCTCAAGTTAGACGATGATCCGAGCGCGTGGGATAGCCCTTTAGGCATACAGTGGTTGACTTTGGGCTCTTTCGCCGATGGAAGGAAATCTGAATCTTCGAACTTCTATGCGGAAGTCAAGAATCGTCCGGACGTTCTTCGCAGACGGCGGTGGCTTGCTCTTAAGTTGCTTGAAGACGACGCGGCTGTCGTTGAGTCGTGGAATACGCCAGAGATCGTTAATCTTGTTTCCAGAAGCGTCGAGCGTTTCTCCAGTTCCGACGGAACTCCCATTGCAGTGACTTTTGCGGCGGAACGTTATGCAAATGTTCGTAAAATTTGCAAAGAAGTTGTTCGCAATACTAAGAAGTCCAGCGTCACGCTGTCTGATCAGGCAGATCGGCTTTTAACGCACCCGTTTTGGGGGACGCTGGTCTTTCTTGCTGCAATGTTCATGGTCTTTTGGCTCACTTTCACATTGGGTAATTATCCAGTTCAGTGGCTTGAAGCAGGTCAAGGCGCCTTAGGTAATTGGTGCAACCAACTCTGGAGCTCTCATCCCGACAGTTTATTGCGTTCTCTCGTCGTCGACGGCGTTATCGCCGGGGTGGGGGGCGTTCTGGTTTTTTTGCCCAACATCATCGTCCTATTTGTGGCAATCTCCATTCTCGAAGAGTGCGGTTATATGGCGCGCGGCGCGTTTCTTACCGACCGTTTTTTGAGCTGCTTCGGGCTTACCGGCAAGAGTTTTATTCCGATGCTTGTCGGCTTCGGATGCTCCGTTCCCGCGGTAATCTCGACACGCATTATCGAGGATAAAAACTCGCGTCTCGCGACCATGTTTGTTATTCCTCTGATGAGTTGCGGGGCGCGGTTTCCCATCTATATGTTAGTTATACCCGCGTTTTTCCCCTTGAAATGGCAGGCGCCGATCCTTTGGACCGTCTACGTTCTCGGGATTATCATCGCTGCGATTTTGTCGACGATTATTACTAAGTTTGCCTTTAAAGGAGAGACCGAACCGTTATTAATAGAGCTCCCGCCTTACCATAGACCGTCGTTTAACACGGCGGGAGTCAAGGCGTTCGAACGAAGCTGGCAGTATATCCGCAAGGCGGGAACGACAATTTTGGGCATTTCAACGTTATTCTGGGCGTTTTCTACCTTTCCAACTCTTCCTGAAGATAAGGCCGTCGCTTACAAAGGCGAAGCCTCAGCGATCACTCAAGCGGCCGCCGCTGCAGACGTCGATCTGGACGTATTAGAAAGGAATATTAGCGACGACGCCCCGATTCTTTTGGACGCGAATAATCCTGATTCGAGCATTGCGCTGGAATCTGCCGTTTCTGTTAATGAGGGGGAAATTTCGTTGCTTGAACGCCGACGCCGGAATAATGTCGAACGTGCGGAAGCGCAACTTGAATACAGCGTTGTTGGGCGTGTCGGTAAAGCGATCGAGCCGGTCGTGAAGTTTGCTGGCTTCGATTGGAGAATTGGTTGCAGCCTTGTCGGCTCTATGGCAGCAAAAGAACTTTTCGTCGCGCAAATGGGAATTGTTTACAAGATAGGCGAGACAGATGAGACTTCTGTTCCCCTCAAGACGACCCTGAGAAACAATTATCCTCCGCTCGTTGGCGTCAGCGTTTTGATTTTTTGCCTAATTGCTTCACCTTGCATGGCGACTGTTGTCGTTGTGGCAAAAGAATCTTCGTGGTTATGGGCTGGCGCTCAGTGGCTGACGCTTACTCTTGTCGGGTTTTTCCTGGCGACGCTCGTATATCAACTAGGCTCGTTGCTCCATATCGGAATCTAATGATCCAAGATAACTCCCTTTAGAAAGATCTTAAAGGATGATGGATAAAATTATCGTTGCGGCGATAATACTCGTTGTCGTCGTGGTAATGATCGTTAAGGTTGTCAGAACCCTCAATGGCAAGAGAACTCCCTGTTGCGGTTGCAAAGTTGACGGAAATTGCAGTTATTGCTGCTCTAATCTTGCCAAAGCGTTAAAAGACGCTGAAGAAACAAAAGATAAATAACCTTGGGACACCGCTTTCAATAATTAAAAGGCGTCGAATTCCTGCAAAAGTAGAGAGTTCGACGCCTTTTTTAAACTTTGGACAAGGTTGATAAGGGACTACGGCTGATAGTTTGCGATCACAACGATCAACCAGACGACGCCAACGCAGATCGCAAAACTTGCAATGAAGCCGATAATGTCGACTGCGTTCGGTTTGTTAAACTCCAACCCCCAGCGTTTAATAAGTCGCTTATCGTCGAAACGATGGGGATCTTCGTAGGAAAGTCGCATTTCTTCCGCATCTTTTTCAGGGTCAGGATCGACCGGAGTCTTCATCTTGACGTAGTAACGATCAAGTTGCGCCTCCTCGCCTCTGGGCGTGACAAAGCTCAAGAGAATGAGAAAAACGAAGGGAAGCACAAGCCTGGTCGGCAGACGCAACGCTTCGAGCGTCCCGTTGCTCATCGATCGAAGATCGACATTGAAACGACCGTAAAAGAGGAAATCAAGCTCGAAGCTTCCTTTGCCGAGAAGCGTAACGCCGATAGACTCTAATTCTTCGACTGACTTGAATCGGTTGGTGATGCGGACTCGACTTTCTGAAAGATCTTCAACTAGCATGGCTTCAGGATCGAAGAGTTCAATCAGTTCCTCATCCGGATTGATGAACGTTTTATGACTGTCAATCCTGCGTCCATCGATTTTTTGAGCGGGCGATATTTTAGCAATCACACGACCGTCAGAATCGATAACTAACTCGTTTCCTTCGCGGTCGTAAGGAACGACTCCGCCTCCCCAGTAAATCGCCTTGCCGCCCGTTTTAAATTCGTCGACGATGGTTTCCCCCAGCGACAGAGCGACGGGCTTAGGTCCTAGCTCGCGATAAATCGCTTCATTCGTCTCATCTTCAGAGACGTCTCCAATGTCTGCGAGAATTTTTTCTGCGCTCTTTTCCCAGTTTTCCAGGGTAGCTGCTCGTCGCTCGACGTCGGTTGTAGAAACTGCTCGTGTGTCACGTGTTACGACAAACTCATTAGTCAATAAGTATTTGGGGTTGGAGGTAAGCGAGTTGTCGAATTTCGAGATGTTCATTGGGATAAGGAAGAAGATCGTCAACGTAAGAATGCACGTTGCCCACGCAGAATATTTATTCGCGCGTCTCCAATAGAGTCCAACCCAGAATGGCGCCGCAAAGACGATCGGAATCTCCCACGCGAATTTGAGCTGTTCAAAGACGTTCATTGAGAGGAGCGAGTTGATTGTCGCGCCAATGATGACGACTGCGCCGCAAATGCGTCCGGCCAGAACGTATGACTTCTCGCTTGCATTCGGGTTAATATACGCTGCATAACCGTTGCGGACGACGAGTCCAGAAACAACAAGCATATAGCAACTTGCAGAACTCATTAAAGCGGCGAGCAAACACGCCAGCATGAGACCGACGAGTCCAAGGTTCAAGGGGCCCAAGAGTTCACGCGTTGCAACTCCCCATACTTTGTCGGGGTCTGCCGCCAATTCCGTACTGCTCGCCAGGTAAGCGAGCGCGACGAGCGCTGTGAGCGCCCATCCAATGGTGCAGAATCTCTTAAGAACGTTGCCTGCGACCAGTCCGAAACGCGCGTTGAACTCTGTTTTAGCGGATCCGCCTCCAGTTGCAATAAAGTGCGGCTGGCAAACGATGCCGATGAGATTTAAAAGCGTAATTGCAATGATGTAATGGAGCGGAAATTCACCTCCTTTAGGACTGGTGAGAATATCGAAATATTCAGCTGGCGCCTTTTCGTGAAGAATTGTGAAACCGTCAAGCATGGTTTTCTTTTCGCTGGGTTCCGAAAGGAGAGTCCCTGCGACTTCGAGAACGCGGTCGTCGCCGGCAACGACCGCGGCAGGCGCGGGCGCTTCGGTCGACTCTTTGACAAGCGCGTTAAGCCCAACGGGAATAAGTATCACGGAAAGAATAACGATAAATATTCCTTGGAACAAATCCGTCCAGTATGCAGCGCGAAGACCACCCATCACTCCGTAGAAGAGGACGCAAACCGACGTCAGAACAATAATGACTTTATCGATGGAAAATGCGTGACCAAAGAGCATGAGGTAATCAGATCCGACGAGAGGGGCGCCCATTTTCCCAATGGCTGTCATTCCCACGCCGAGATAGTACATGTAGAAGACTGCGCCAAAGATCATGTAAGCAAAGGCAAGTCCTTTACTTTGATACCTTTCCGTGAACCAGTCGCCAAGCGTGAGGCACCTCATGCGTCGATACCATACGCCGCAAATCCAATAGAAGGGCGTTACAAACAACCAAAGAAGTCCGCTCCATACGCCGCTAAGACCGTTAGTAAAGGTCGTTTTGGCGGTGACAACCGGATCGGATGCGTTGGTTCCGGCGCCGAAAGCGGCAAACATTTGAAAAACTTTGCCAAATTTTCGACTGCCGAGAAAAAAGTCCTCCTGCTTTTTAACGAAGAGCATCGACCAGACGCCGATAACTATCATCAGGATGAAGTAGCATATGAGGACTGCATAGTCGAGAGTTGTTAAACCAAAAGTTACCATGTGCCTGTATTTCCGCAAAAAATAAACGCTAGAAAACTTATTACTCGCCAACGGGATTCCCGTTAATGGCGTTTCGACTGTTCATTGTTTCGTTGTTTTAAGTATTCGTTGGGAACCTGGGGATTAGGGGGTTGATTATTTACGCTAGAAGACTCCTCCAGAGAGTCTGGAGACAAATGATTTTGACTGACATGGCGATCTGCGCGGGGCTTGAGCAACGGGGTCCCAAAAGGTCCCTTTCTTCGCGTTAAGTCCTCTGTTGCGAAGTCGCTGTCGAGTGTCTTCAAGGCGCTGACAAAAGTTGAATCTGCATAGTCGGCGTAATGTAAGAGCATCGCCTCGAGCGTCGCCGGTGGGAACGGGGAGCCCCAATCGGGAAACCTGGAGTGAGTCAAAATCAGGTGCTCGAGCTGATATTTTGTTTCGTCGTCCAGCTGGACTTCTGCCGCGAATCGTTCAACGATTTCCAATCCCAGAATCTGATGACCGATCAGATTCCCAGCGAGCGTCTTCTGGGAGGCGGCGGCTGTCGACTGGGAGTCCAGAATCTTCCCGACGTCGTGAAGAATAGCGCCGGCAACAAGTAACGGCTTAGAGATTGTTGGCGAGAGATGGGGGACTTCGAAACAGAAATGTTCGTAAAGTTTGAGCGTCAGTTTCGTTACTGAACTCGTGTGTTCCAAGAGCCCCCCCTGATACGAGCGATGGTGCGTTCTCGAGGCCGCCGATTCAAAAAGAACGATACGATATTCTTTGAAAATACGTCGAATTAGATTCAACAAGGGACCTTTGCCAATATGTTTATCGGCAATAGCTAGGAGTTCGGACGCAATATCGTCTGGTGAATGAGCAGAACTTGGGAGGCAGTTTCCCGGTTCGAATCCATCCTCCTTGTCTTCGGCAACGGCCTTGCGAATCAGCCGAGGTTCCAGCCTTGGACCATAACTAGAGTCGCGCATTGTCCCACGAATTTTAAAGACGTCGCCGACTTTCCATTTTCTTTCGCATTCCAAAAAATATCTATTTTCCGACCAGAGGAACGTCTGGGCGTACTTTTGACGATCTCGAAATGAGAGTTTAAAATATGGTTTCCCGGCTTTTGTCAGCAACTTTTCCTTTTCAAAAAGCTGGACGAAGCAGTCCGACTCGACTCCGATTTTCATTTCAGAAAGCATCTTGATATTGCACGGAGGCAAGGAATGCGGCGGGCGCCCTGAAGCAGACGGGGTTCGAGCGAAAGAACCACCGATTAAAGGCGCTGTTTTTTGCTCACGTTGTGAGGGAACATCTCTAGGAGACTGCCGGGAGGGCGTCCCCTGGCTCTTCTGCTCGCCAGAAGATGGAGTCGTGTCGTTCGACTGCGTAGCAGGATCGCTCGGAGAAGCGTCGACGTTATCCTTTGAAGCGTCTAATTCAGACTGGTTCTGGAAACTGTTCATCGCATTTTTTTCGCATTGAGACGTTGACGCTCATAAACGTTGAGGGGAGTGATCAAAAGTTGATCACGAGACTGGTCTTGCTGCGTTAGTGTGGAGCCAGAGTTTAAAACACTCATACAGGCTACGGAACTTTGCTGCCTTGGTTAAAATGAGCGAATCGTCGCCAACATTCTATCCTATGTGGAATTCGATTTAAAGTGTTTTTCAGTCGATGATGAAAAATGATGGAGAATCGACGTTTTTGTCATTACAAATTTAATGACTAAATTTGTAAAAATTGGCGCGTCAGAATCTCGGCAAGGTTGAAGGTGTATTTAAAATAGGTATAATGGCGCGGGTCTCTTGCGGCGTCCGCTTACATCGCCGGACGACGTTGGAGCAGTCCGATCCCCACTTTACGCTGAATGCAGCCTCTTTTTGAGAGGGCGTTTCCGCATAAAGCAGAATGTCAGATACGCGCGTCAATTGGGACGACGAGTTTTGAGGAGTACAATGAAAAAAGGTTTGTTATTTGCGACGCTCGCCATTGTAGTCGCGTGTGGAACCGCATGTTTAGCTCAGGATCTGAGCTCTAATCCAGCTTTTACGAACGGTACGGAGTGGCTGGTCGACCCCGTCCCAAATCCTGACGCCGAAGCGACGACCGAAGATGAGATGAAGCCGTACGAAGAGTCTCTCCAGACCAACACCGGCGACGTTCTTACGTTTAGAATGCTCCCCGTCAAGGGTGGCGAATTTACCATGGGTAGCGAAGACGGCGAAAGAGACGAAGCTCCCACGTTCACGGCGACTGTGGAACCCTTTTGGATGGAAGAACACGAGGTTACGTGGCAGGAATTTTCCCTTTTCGGGCTCCTCTATCTCGTGAACGCTCATAAATCTGGCGCCGTCGAGCCCGAAAACGACCGCGCTGAGATTGCCGATGCGCTCGCGGCGCCGACTGCGCCGTACAGCATCGGAGATATCAGCTTCGACAAGAGCAATAAGGAAGGTTATCCGGCAAGCGGTATGACCCGTTATGCCGCTCAGATGTACTGCAAATGGCTCACTGCGATGACAGGTCGTTACTATCGTCTACCGACTGAAATCGAGTGGGAATACGCTTGCCGCTGTGGTACCGATACTGCTTACTCCTTTGGCGACGACGAATCTGAACTCGACGATTACGCCTGGTATCTCGACAACAGCCCCGACGGCTATAACGAAGTCATGACCAAGAAACCGAATGCGTGGGGATTCTACGACATGCACGGCAATGTCTGCGAATGGGTCATGGACCAGTATGATAGGAGAGCCTACAGAGATTTTGCAGCTGGCAAGATTGACACGCCTTTCGTTACTCCGAAAAAACCGCTCTCTGTTTTCGCCATGTTTGACGAAGTATCGCGCGGCGGTTCCTGCGCTCACGAAGCCAAGGATTGCCGTAGCGCCAAGCGCATCGTCTCCGATAAGTCGTGGAAAGCGCATGACCCGCAGTTCCCGCAGAGTATCTGGTGGGTCACAGAGGCGCCCTACGTGGGCTTCCGCGTTGTTCGTCCTTTGACTCCGCCGACCCCAGAAGAAGCCGAACTTTTTGAACCGGATCCAAAAGTTTGGGAGAGGTACAAGGAGCTCAATCCTCGCTGATAGCTTTTGTTAGACAATAGTCGGCATGTCACAGCGGCGGGCTTTCGCAGAGAGATTTGCGAAAGCCCGCTTTTTTTAGACGTCATGACACGACGTCACTTGATGCTCAGCAGAAGCGTCAGAAGGACGCCGGCGAGAAAAATTGCGACTGCGTATCCTCCAATAGCAACCGTCCAGAACCAGACTGGCACCGATTTATACCAATCTCCAAAGGGATCGGGAGTTGACGGAAACTGTTGTTGATGTTCCGGCGCGCTACTTACGTCCCTCGCCATTTGAATGGAATCGGACCTAGGCGCTGGTCTGCTCACCGCTTGAGCGACGGTTTGACCGGCCTGAGGTTGAATCGTGGAATGTTGACTTGTTTGCGGTTTCTGTTCCTGGAAACGAGAAATATTGATTATTTGCTTAGAAGAGTCAGTTTGAGAAGCTGCACCAGTTCGAAGGGGCGTTTTCGTTGTGTCAGCGATTTCGTTGAGAGCCATTTCGAGCGGATCGACGGCAGTATTTAACTCCGAGGTCCTTTGTGACAAAACAAGGTTGTCGGAGAGCGTTGAATGAGAACGTCGATCAACAAAGCCGGATTGGCCGAGCTTTGACTTTGAAATTGACCCGCCGCTTCCTGCTAAATCAAATAGGTCGACGGCATTTTCGCTTTTTCTTTGCACAACGTCGGCAAGCTCGGCGTCGCTGAGCATGAAGCCGGACGTCGCTCGCTCGAACCCCATTTCTGTTGCGCTCGCGTCATTTGCAAGGAACCGCTGTTCGGCGTTAGATTGCGAAATTAAATTGTCAATCGCGTTATACCCGACTGTCGAATTGGTGTCTTGGGCGAAGTCGCTGGGTTGCGCAAAGCCGTTGTGAATCAACCACAGCTTCAAAATATCAGCGACTTCCTCTGCTGACTGAATGCGATCTTCCGGGCTCTTCGCCATCATCTTAGAACAAATCTCAACGAGATCGATAGGAGCGTCCGGACGTTCGGTAAAAATACTCACGGGCTCTTTGCGTAGATGCGCTAACAATCGCTCCGTGATCGTACCTTCGGGGAACGGCGGTTTGCCCGTGAGACAGAAATATAATGTAGCGCCAAGCCCATAGACGTCGGCGCGTGCGTCGACGCCGTGACTGTCTAGCGCCTGCTCGGGGGCAAGATAGTCCGCGGTGCCGAGAATTCTATCCTCGTCGACAACCGATCCCTTGACTAAGAAGTTGTCTTCGTCGAGGAGAGCTAACCCTAAGTCGAGAAGTTTGACGAAATCATGCTCGTCGACGAGAATGTTTTCCGGTTTAACGTCGCGATGAACGATGCCGATTTTGTGAGCGTCATCGAGTCCTAACGCTGCTTGGCGAATAAAGTTAGCTGCGTCTTCATAGGCGAGCGGTCCCTCTTTATCGACGAGTTGTCGAAGGTTCTGACCCTCGAAATACTCCATAACGATGTAATGGACGTCTTCAAAACGGTCGACGTCGTATGCACGAACGACATGTTGCGAATCGAGAGCCGCGATTGCCTGCGCTTCACGCGCAAATCTGTCGAGGTAAGCCGGTTTGAGACGTCGCTTCGGAAGAACCTTAATGGCAACGCGACGCTTCATTACGGTGTGTTCGGCAAGATACACGGCGCTCATGCCGCCTGATCCCAGATGACCAAGAATGCGGTATTGACGAAGGTAAAAACCTTTATATTTCCTCTTCATCAATTGACGGATATGCCAAGACGTAAGCAGGTCGCGCTTAACGAACTCCGACGCAAGTTGGTCAGAATCGCGAAGCGCACCGGGCATATCTCGCTTGATATCGGCGAGAGCAGTTTCGAACTCGCCTGAATCGAGCAATTTGCTCCGCTTCAGGTAGTCCAAAAATTCTTCGGGAGTTAATGAAGGCATGGAAATTAAGAGGCTAGGTTATGCTGCATGGCGGGGTATGTCCATCGTCGCTGCCGCCCCCTAAATTCTATAGAAGTGTCCCCAGAAAAGCAAATTTTTCCATGCGAATTGCTAGATAAAATCTTATTCCTTAATAAAACTCAAAGGAACGCAGCACGATCAAAGCCCCAACTTTTCCTTGAGTCGGGCAACGCCTTCGTCTTTTGTAGCAAAGACTCCATCGATCTGTTCTTCGAAGAGCTCTTTAAGAATGACGCCAATATGAGGGCCGGGTTTAAGTCCTAACGCAAGAAGATCTCTACCTTGAACGAGCGGACGAGGTCCTGATCCCAACACCTTGTGTTGTCGAGCAATCGCCAGCCACTGTTCCGCTTGAAACCTAATTTTCCGTTCAATTTGTTTTGATTCGATCTCATTCTCAGGAGGCAGCGATAGATCGTCTCCACGGCGATTCATCCAGTCGGTAGGAGCATTTGACTGGCACAGGAGCGCCCAAAGTTTGATATTTGCGGGCTCAAGTTTTCGTGCCAGACGACGAATATCGCGCGGCGAGGGATTGTCGCCGACGTCTTGAATCGCCATGTGTTCTGCAACCAACGGAACGACGGCGCCGACGATTCGTTTTGGCGCGTTCAAATTTTCCAGGAAATGTTTCGCTATCGAAGCGCCAGCCGCCGCATGCCCTTTGGAACGAA
Organism: Thermoguttaceae bacterium; assembly: GCA_050949645.1. Lineage (GTDB taxonomy): Bacteria > Planctomycetota > Planctomycetia > Pirellulales > Thermoguttaceae > RUG369. The sequence goes on along the minus strand of JBMNGC010000001.1, from coordinate 1,100,870 downwards.
CCATACCGATTTCGTCATAGGTAGTCGTTTCCGGCTTGCCGAAATCATGGCAGAGCGCAGCGAGCATCAAGATTGTTCGTTCATCATCGCTTAGCGCAGGTTTGCACCCTGTTATCAAGTTTACAGCCTCGCGACAAACGGCTTTAGTATGCGACCAAACGTCTTCCTCTGGACGGCGCTTTGAATTCTGAGGACAACCAACGAGCGCGAAAAGCTCGGGGAACGCGCGGATCCATCCGCAGTCGTAGAGCATGTCGAGTCCTAATTCAGGTTGAACGCCTTTGAGCGCCCACTTTTTCCATTCTTCATAGACTCGCTCCTTAGAGAGGGCAGGGAATTCGTGGTATACTTCGCGACAATATTGAAGCGTTTGAGGATCCATTTTGAGCCCGAAGCGAGAAGCGAACTGCATTCCGCGCAAGACGCGGAGCGGATCGTCTTTAAAAGCGGGGCTCGTTGCACGGAGGACTTTGCGCTTGAGATCACCGATTCCGTCGTAGGGATCGCAATAGGAACCGTCGAGACGCATGCCGATTGCATTGATCGTGAAATCACGTCTGGAAAACGCTTCTTTGGGCGAAAGGTCGGAAACGGATTCGACGTCAAATCCCTTGTGTCCCAATCCTGTTTTGGACTCGCGTCTTGGGAGCGCTACGTCAACAATATTGCCAACCTTAATCACGCCGAAGGATTGACCGACAAGATCAACATGAAAATGAGGTGATAGAGCCTTAATAATTTGCGCGTAGCTGAGGCCGTAAACTTCAACGTCAACGTCCTTTGATCTGATTCCAAGCAACCGATCGCGAACGAAGCCTCCCACGATCAAAACGTCGGTTGCGCCGCTATGTTCAAGAAGTTTGACGATATTGAGAACAAGTGGAGGAATCTCCGGCATTCTTTACTTTCCGCTCGCAATAAATGGACGTTTACAAAGCTACCGAGACGCATGCGTCGCTGATTATAGGACAAAGGTGTTTATCGACAAGTCTCGGTTGAAGAAGACGGTTGCATTGCAAGCTTTTTTAACCCAATGATGGCGGTTGAGAAAAACAGATATTCAGAGATGAAAAAACAGGAAGAGCTTGTAATTCGGTCTGGCTTTTTGTATCCTAATGCGGAAGCTTGTTTCACAACATTGCCGAATAACGGCAATTTGTGGACGCGAATGCGTTGAGTTTAGCTATAACGCCGATTGTGTTTTACCACCGACTTGTGAGCAGAAGGACTGTCTTTTATGAAAACGTTGAATGTAGCTATGTTGGGAACGGGTTTTATGGGACGAACCCATTCGAACGCGTTTAATCAGGTTGGACGTTTTTTTGATTTGCCCTATAAACTAAACCTGAAGACCTGCGTCGCACGTAATGTAGAGTCGCTTAAGAAATTCCAGCAGACGTGGGGATACGATAATTATGAAACCGATTGGCGCGCCGTCGTCGCAGATCCCGAAATTGATATCGTCGACGTCGTTACTCCGAACTTCCTTCACCGAGACATGGTCGTTGCCGCCGCGGAGGCAGGCAAAATGATTATTTGCGAGAAACCGCTCGCTATGTCTTATGCTGAAGCAGAAGAGATGGTCGACGCCGTCGAGAAAGCCGGCGTTCCGACCGCCGTCTCCTTCTGTTATCGCCGCAATCCAGCGGTTGCGCTCTTCAAACAGGTTGTTGACGAGAATCGGATTGGTCGTCCTTTCCACTATCGCGCGATCTACAACCAGGACTACACGATCAGCAAGAAGGTGCCGGTTGGCGGCGCGTCTTTGTGGCGCTTGGACGCGAACGTCGCTGGAAGCGGCGTGACAGGCGATCTCCTGGCGCATTCGATTGACTGCGCCGAATGGCTCAACGGTCAGATCGAGCGCGTTTGCGCGCATACCGAGATCTTTCTTAAAGAACGCAAGAATGCAGTGACGGGAGAAACGACCCCGATTACCATCGACGACGCCTGCATGTTCATGGCTATCTTTAAGAACGGCTCGATTGGCGTGTTTGAAAGCTCTCGCTATGCTCGCGGTCGAAAGAACTTCAATACGATGGAAATAAACGGCGAAAACGGAGCATGTTACTTTAACCTTGAAGAGCCCGAGTATTTGCAATTCTTCCGCTATGCCGATCCAGAAACAGGAGAGAAGGTCGAAGACCATCTTACCGGTTGGCAACGAATTCTAGTTACGAACTCCGAACATCCGTATATGGATCATTATTGGGTTCCCGGAACTGTTATCGGATACGAGCATTACTTCATCAACCAGCTTGCTGATTTCCTTCTTGAAGTCGCCGGTCAGAAGCCAGTTTATCCAGTTCCGACGATTAAGGACGCCGCGCGTATTCAAAAGGTCTGCGACGCCGTTATTCAGAGCGCCAATGAGGAACGTTGGGTTCAAATTTAACGCAACCTCGGTTATGGTACGAATAGACCGTATCGATTAAAGAATGGCGGACGCTCTTGTCGGTTATTCACCCTTGTCGGTTATTATGGAAGAGACGTTGGAGACTTTGTTTTCCAACGCCTCTTTTTTGATTCTTGACTTTATTTTTTCAGTGCGCTTGCGTATAATTAGCTTTGACTGAGTTTCCGACGTCGCTCTGCGATGTGTCGGCAGATTTTCAGGCAGGGAACGACGCGATGGGTATATGTTTTTTTTGTCCTAACGGGCATCCGCTAAATGTTAAGGCAGAATTAGCTGGTAAGATAGGACTATGCCCGAAATGTCGCGTCAAAATGAGAATTCCTACGCAGAGTATGCGTGAAATTAACGACAAGGAGTATCGCGGACAACCTACTGCGGAGGAGGTCACGAGCGTTCGTAAAAAGAAGAGAGATAGCGAAAAAACCAAGACGCCCGATCTTGGAACGGACTCTGCGAACGCGCATGGGACCGAACATCCCATGAACGAACTAATTCGCATGGTTACGGAAGGTTCTTCGCGTTCGGCGGGCGAACGTCGAGTGACGCCTCAAGATCTACCGAGTTCTGGCGATCTTTTGAACGATCCCAACGTCGTCTGGTTTGTGACGACTTCCGAAGGACAGCGCTACGGACCGGCGAAAGGTTCCGTCCTGAAGGAGTGGATTAACGAACGCCGAGTTGGTCCAAAAGCGCTAGTGTTGCGCTCTGGATGGAAGACCCCTCTTGAGGCGGGACAGGTTTTTCCTGAGACCGCGCAGATTGTCGGGAAGAACGGAACTGTTTTGTTTGAGGCGGGCGGCGATTTTTTGCGCCAAGGGGAGGGCGGTTTATCCCTTCCAGATAGAAACGATTCGCTCATCGAGTTGCGCAAACGTCAAAGAAGAGCCGTAGGAGCAATCTATTTGATTGTCTTTTTAACCTTCATTCTCCTCTGTGCCGTTGGGATTTTAATTTGGATCTTGCTGAAAAGATGACGCAAAGATTGGACGGCGATAATTTTTACCCTTGCCTGGACGCATATTGCCGATACAATCAGGCGAACCTTTTGGGTGTTTCGCGGGTATGGTGGAACTGGAAGACACGTCAGATTTAGGTTCTGATGAGCGTGAGCTCGTGGAGGTTCGAATCCTCTTACCCGTATGATAAATGAACTCCTTTTGAATGAGTTCGCCTTTCAGTGGCGTTTTGTACAAAAAAAGAGTTTTTGGAGAGCTGTTCCTCCAAAAACTCTTTTTCTATCTATTCCAAACCTGGCGCCGATCAAAGCGCGGGGATCTTTCTATATTTTGCGCGACGATTAACGCCGAAGTTCGGGTCGGTTGATTTCATCATTTCTTCGTAGGACGCGAAGTTTCCTTCAAACCATCGCGTTTTGCCTCTGCCCTCAAAAACGAGGAGATGGGTGCAAATTCGATCAAGGAAGAATCGGTCGTGGCTGACGACCAGAACGCAACCCGCGAATTCGTTGATCGCCTGTTCCAAGACGCGCATTGTTTGGACGTCGAGATCGTTGGTTGGTTCGTCGAGCAGCAACAGGTTTCCTCCTCGTCGCAGGAGCTTAGCGAGGTGGATACGGTTTCGTTCGCCTCCGGAGCAAACTCCAACACGACGTTGTTGCTGCGTACCTCGGAAATTAAAGCGCGAAACGTAGGCGCGACTGTTTATCTCAATATCGCCGAGCTCAATGCGGTCGCGACCACCGGTAATCTCTTCAAAGACGGTATTGTCGTCATTGAGCTCGTCTCGATGCTGGTCTACATAAGCGAGCTGAACAGTATCTCCGAGTTCGATCGTTCCCTTGTCAGGCGTGTCGTCGCCGACAATCATTCTGAAGAGCGTCGATTTGCCGACCCCGTTCGGTCCAATGACGCCGACAACGGCTCCGCGTGGAACGTTAAATGAGACGTTGTCGAGCAATTTAATTTCCTGATCGCCTTGATGGAAACTCTTGTAGAGTCCTTCGACGACAAGAACCTTTTCTCCAAGTCTGGGCCCCGGCGCAATCTGGATGATGGAATCGCTCTTAGGATCGAGCTTTTGCTTGGAAACGAGTTGTTCATAAGCCTTGATACGAGCTTGGTTTTTCTGCAATCGTCCCTTGTGCGCAGTTTGAATCCAGTCAAGTTCGCGTTTAAGCGTCTTCTGGCGCTGGGACTCCTGTTTTTCGGTGACACGAAGTATTTCGGCTTTCTGGGCGAGCCAGGATGAGTAATTGCCTTCAAATGGAATTCCGCGCGTATTATCGATTTCAAGAATCCATTTTGTAATGTTGTCGAGGAAATAGCGGTCGTGCGTAACTATGATGACGGTTCCACGATAGTCGCTTAAAGCGCCCTCAAGCCACTGAACCGTTTCGGCGTCCAGATGGTTGGTTGGTTCGTCGAGGAGCAACAGATCAGGTTGTTCCAGCAACGCCTGACAGAGCGCGACACGTCGACGCTCGCCCCCTGAAAGCTGGCGAACGATTGCGTCGTCCGGAGGCAGTACAAGGGCGTCGGCAGCTTTGTCAATCGTATGGTCGAGCTCCCAGCCTTCCAGATGGTCGATCTCTTCCTGAAGTCGCCCCATCTCTTCTATGAGATTGTCGAAGTTGTCTTCTTGATCAGGTTCCCCCATTAGAACAGATATCTCGTTGAAGCGATCAATCTTCTGCTGAATGGGCGCGACGGCCTTCATCAAATTCTCGCGAACGGTCGCGTCGAGGTCAAGTTCTGGTTCCTGAGCGACGTACTTGACCGACATTCCTTTGACAAATTTGACTTCGCCGTCATAGTCCTTATCGATACCGGCCATGATCTTCAGTAAGGTAGATTTGCCCGCGCCATTTTCTCCGACGACGCCGATTTTCGCGCCGTAATAAAAGGCAAGGCTGATATTCTGAAGGATAGTTTTATCGCCGAATCGCTTTGTTACGCGATTCATTTCAAAAATGAAGTGCGGAGCCATATGGGTCTTTCTTGGGTTAGAGCGATACAATGGTTCTGTTAATTTGTCGAATAGAGCGACGATACGATAGGACGTTCGGGATCTTTGTGGGAGGGTTTGTTCGGCACCTCCTGCGAACGTCTGTCTTTTTCCATCTTGCGCGACAGAAAACGAAAGGACAGAGCTGCAACGTCGTCTGACGGCGCAGCAGCGCCGGAGACGTTTAACACTCTGTCAAAAAACGTTTCCACGTAATCGCGCGAACCAAACTCGGAAGGCGCGGCGTCAAGCGTCTCCAAGGTTTTAGATATATCAAAAAATTCTCTGAACGTCATAATTTGAGAACTGAGGAAGCCGTCGGTATACAAGAGCATTGAGTCGCCAACCTCAAACTTTGTTGAAACGCTCGAGTAAACGAGATCAGGGCTAAGCCCAAGGAGTAGCTGGCGCTTCGGTTCGGCAATTTCAAAATTTCTGTCGCGTCTGCGAATGATCGGAGGAATATGCCCCGCGTCTATATATTTCAATTCGCAGGTCTTGAGGTTCAGCGAGCAGAAGAAGCCCGAGACGTAAGGCGCTTCCTTGCCGTCGGCTAGGTAACGGTTCAACAGCGTAACTATCGTATCGAGGTCGTTACCTAACAGTGCAAAGTTCTTAACGAGGGTCATTGTTTTCATCATAACGAGCGACGCAGCGACTCCGCTTCCCGAGACGTCGGCAATATAGAAGACAACGTTACTTTCGTCGACAAAAAAGAAGTCGTACATGTCGCCGCCCAAGCCGGCAAGGAGTCTCGCCTCCGCGTAGACGTCAAAACCCTCTCGTTTGGTGTAAATCTCTTCAAGTTTAGGCAGCGCGGCAAGTTGGATTTTCCCGGCGAGCGAAAGTTCTTCTTTCGTAATCCTTTTTATTTCCGCCGCAGCCTCCTTGAGGGAATCGACCGTTGTATTAACCCCGTTGGAGAGTTCAACAAATTCCTTTGAGGTTCTAACGTCGACCTTTTCGTCGAGATTTCCTGCAGTGATCTTATCGAGTGACCTGTTGATTTTGTAAATGCTGTCGACAAAGAGCTTTTGCACGAACAACGAGACCAGGGTAAAGATTGCCAAGAAAACGACAAAATTGCAAAAACAAATAAGCGCTAATTCGAACGCATTCGACATGAACATGTTGCGGTAGGGAACCCAGCCTACAAAGACTCCAGAAGACGTTTCCTTTGCGTAAACGAAATTTAAACGTCTTTGAAATAATCTCACTGTCGTTTCGTTAAGCGGCAGAGAGTGTGGGTCTGGTAAACCGTCAATAAATACCGGCTTGTACCAGCTGACAGTTTGTCTTTGCGGCAGTTTTGGGAAGTAACAAAGACGACCGTTGCGACTAATTTTCACGTCAAGCGGTTTTGCAACGACGCCAAGCTGCTCGGGGGATAATTTAAAAAACTCTCGAAGTTCAATAACGACGACGCCCTTTGTATCCTTACGAGTCGAGGTTACGGTTAGGCAAGTTGCATCGCCGGTTTCCTGATCGGTATTGACTTCGACATTTGGCACAACTTGGGGAAGAGTGGAGTCAAGTCGCAGAGCGAGTTCTTTGAAATCTTCGTTTGCTCGGACGTTAACGCCAACATTATTATCCGGCCAAGAGGCGTCGATTGTTCCATCGTCTGAGATGAACGTAATGGAGTAAAACCGGAGTTCCTTCGCGATTTCTTCGAGTCTGGAGGAATGCGGGTCAAGGATTGTAGGATCGTTGAGAACAAGTTCCGCGGCGGTTATTGCGTGGACTTCAGCGTTAAAAACATTGCTTTGCTTGAAAAGTCCCGCCATGTTTTCAATGCTCAGCAGATATTCTTTATTTTCTGCAATTTTGGAATTTATTTCTCGCTTGATTTCAACGCGACAAGAATGGTCTTCAAGAATGACGGAAATGGCTAGGGAAGCCAAGAACGCAATCGCAGCGCAAATCGTCAGTCCTCGAAGGAACTTTTCGCGCATCGATCTAATGGTTTTTTTCCCAGAATCGATTTTTAGAGATTCTTTTTTTTGCGTCATTTTCCCAGATTTAATTCCCGCCGACAAAAGCCGGTAACTATTGCAGTTCTACTATGTTAAATGATATTATGAAATCCCTGTTGCGTCAATCTGGCGCTCGTCTATAGTGAAAATAAAGGATCGTTTCGTCATCAGACGGCTCTTCATTATTAGTGAACTCTGTCACTGCAGCAAATAAAGCTTCAACGCTTGCCTTAGCCGTCGCATCTTCCGGTTGCGCGTTGAGCGTCGCAAGAGCGCGTTCGACTTCAAAGAAATCATCTGTCAATGGCGTAGTCGCTTCGGTAATCCCGTCAGTGAAAAGGACAAATTCGTCGCCAGGCTCGAGTTGGATCGTTTGACTGACATACTCAATATCTGGCATGACTCCTAAAATAAGATTAATCTCTGGTACAAATTCGACAAAATTGTTCGTTCCCTGGCGAATAAAGGGACTATTATGTCCGGCGTTGACGTACTTAATTACGCCAGAACGAAGATTGACGATGCAGAAAAAGCCCGTTACAAACGAGGAATCATTGTTTTCCGACAGAAAATTGTTCGTGATGGAAACAACTTCTTCAAGTTGGTATCCTGAAAGCGCGAGGTTTTTCACAAGCGCCATTGTTTTCATCATAATGAGCGCGCCAGGGATTCCATGACCTGAAACGTCGGCGACATAGAAGAGGATATTATCCGAATCGAGATAGAAGAAGTCGTACATGTCGCCGCCAATGCTGCGCATCGGTCGGTTATGGGCATAGACGTCGTATTCATTCCTGTCAGAGTACAAACGCTCCAGGTCGGGGAGGGCTTCTTCCTGAATTTTTTTCGCGAATAGAAGTTCTCGTTCGACGCGGCGCTTAACTTCGTTGACAACCTGTTTAAGGGACGAAACCGTGGCGTTGACGCCGTTGGAGAGATCGACAAACTCTGTTGAGACGTCGACTGCAACGCGCTCGTTCAGGTCGCCGTTAGTAATTTTCTCAAGAGAATGGTTCACCTGACATACGCTGTCGACGATCAAATGCTTGACTTGTTTTGAGATCAGAGCAAAAACGGCGAAGAAGACGATGAAATTTGCCAAGACCAGAAGGTAGACCAACAATCTCCTTGATTTATGAATCTCGTGTTGAGAAATACCGCCGACAAAGCGATAAACCTCACCTCCCTCGTAAAGAGTTCGATCCTGCGCGAATACGAGATATGGAACCGCTTTGTCTGAAGAGACGTCGGTTAGGCGACGTACTAGCAGCTCGTCTACCGGTAATTTTTTAAGCTCTTCCACGCTCGTCGTCGTAAATTTTGGGCCTGAAATCTGGCCGTCTTCGGCTATAGTCGGTTCAAGCGTATCAGATGGAATGAGGAGTTTGACTCCGAGTTCTCTTTGTCCAGAGCAAGAGTTTGAGACTCTCTCGTCTATTGAGTTATTTTTTTCTGCAGAAGCCCCATGATACACCCAAAGAAAGCCGTCAAAGCCAGCGACGGAACTGACGTAGTTGGACATATTGGCGAGTCGATAGGCGTCCTCGACTTCCTCGGCACGGAAACACAATACGATGACGCCGCCGCTATCGCGTCGCGCAACAACGGACGTCTGATATAATGCAGAATCACCGGCGTCTTTACTAGAATGAATTTCCAGGGAAAATTCTTTGGTCGGATCTGCTAGTAGGGTCGAGTATTTAAGGGCGTCGGGGCCCTCCGTGAGATCCCGTCCGATTTCTGATTCAGCGTTTGGCCATGACGCTATAACAATTCCTTTTTCATTCGAAACGGCAACTCTATCGACTCGAAGCATTCTTGCGACCTTACCCAAATTGATCGTCGTTGTTTCAAAGTCGCCGTCAACCAAAATCGTCGGATTCGACTGAAGCGTCAAAGAGAATGCGCGCGCGCGTTGAAGCCCCGTGGAGGACGCTATTCGTTTTATCGTTTTGAGGGCGTCGTCCGAAAGTCTAGAATGTTCATAGGCGTCAGAAATCTTACCGGAGATGACCTGACGCACCTCTTTATGGGAAGAGATTGTCGCAAAGGATAGCGAAAGAATTAACGACGCGACAAAAGCCGCTGACGCATAGAAGAGAAGCCAACACAAAAATTTGAATTGGATTGGCGTCTTCGGATCCTTTAAAGACCTGAACTCAAATAATCGTCTGAAGGCATGTAACGCTCTCATACGAGCAATTCTTTCAACTATTAACCAACTCGTCAGCGACGTCGATGCGAATCAACTTCGAGGGAAAGCATGTTATATGAAGGGGTTGCTGCGCATTTCTTCGGCAACGCTCGTAACAGGGCCGTGCCCTGTACAGAGGAGCGTATTGCTTGGCAAAGTAAGGATTTTCTCACGGATATTGCGAATAAGAGCGGCTCCATCACCATCTGGAAAATCTGTTCTGCCAATGCTACCTGCAAAAATAACGTCGCCGCAGAATGCGAGAGAGCGTTCTTCTGTCTTTAAAATGTAGACGACGTGTCCGCTCGAATGACCGGGTACTTCAATCGTTTTAAACGTCAGACCGGCAACTTCGATCGTATCGTTATCCTGGAGTTCATGGACAGTCTCTGACGTCGAAAAGGAAAGACCAAAACCTATCGAGAGATTTGTAATCGGGTTGGCTAGCTTCGGTCGATCACCCTTTCCAATGTAGATTGGGACGTTTGGCCAGTTTTCTTTAATCTCAGGAACGCCGCAAAAATGATCAAAGTGACCGTGGGTAATGAGGATCGCTGCGGGGGTCAGGTTTGCTTCCTTCATATGTCGGATGACCTTGTAAGGCGCGTCCCCTGGATCGATAACAACACAATCAGATCGGTCCTTTACGTTTACGACATAGCAGTTTGCCTGGATCTCGCTCAAAACGAAATTTTTAAGGGTGATGTCAGAGAGTTTCATGGAGCTCCCTCATTTGAAAAGCGCTAAAGAGTTCTTGAACAAAATATAAATAAACTGTCGTCATTCGTTTTGAATCAGAAACACCACGAGTCGTTGAGGACCATGTACTCCCAGAACGAGTTTCTTTTCGATATCAGCAGTGCGGCTTGGCCCCGTGACCAGCACAATCTCGCCGCGTTGCTGAGGGTCTTCCATTTTTTCTTGAATTTCGGACCAGGCGTGCGGTAAATTTTCACGCAATTGGCTCGCTTTTGCAACAACAAAGCAGACGGGGGAAAGGTAGCAAAGGAGCCTTTCAAAGGCGGAGTGTCCTTCGATTGCACAGGAACCGGTATCGGCGAGAAGCGCAAAGGGCGTTACGAGACTGGCAGCCATCGACTCATAGTCATTAGGATCTATGTTCGGATTTTCAGGAACGTTGAGGTCCGTCCAGTCGCCATTGTTCTCCAAAAGTTTGCGGGCGGTCTTTTGCGCCAATTCGGAAGAGTAAACGCCAAGCTGAAATGGCGCGTCTTTTTCTGACGAGGAGGCGATTTCGTTCATGGTCTCGCCTATTTTGACGACAGCGTCATCCCAGTCTTTACAAATTTCAGCCTGACCTGCAACGGACTTCAGATTCTCCGCAAAAACAGTCGCCAATTCCTCCTTCGACTTACCTGTCACCGGCCAGATTTCTGGCAATTCCGGCTCTTGCAGATTGGTCTTGTCGATATCATTGAGAGCTTTCTTGATTCTATTAAGAATGATCGTCCGGCTATCCATCGAATGATCCTTTGCCAAAAATTATGTCGTGGAGGGCGCGTTTGCGAAGAAACGCCTCGTGGGTTGCGCCAGTCGAAATGCAACGTCAACAGCAGCGTCAAACACAATGCCATTCTAAAGGTTTTTTGGTTTTTTGAAAGCTGTTGGTCATGCAATTCTAGAGTTCGCTCGAGATTTCAGAAAAAGTAAGCCATAGCGAGAGGTTAAATTTTGCCGCAGGCTCCCTAATTAAACCAAAAACGCCGCACACACGGTGCGGCGTTTTACTTCTGACGTTGACCCAAGATCGTCAGCGTAGTTTACTCATTTGTAGGACGCGAGATCCAAATAAATGAGAACGGTCGCCATAATGAAGAAGAGGAAGCTTATCAACAGGATAAGGGTATAGACGTCTTTCGGCGCTTTTGGTTGGACCTTCCTAACTTTTGGGGCTCTCTGAGGCGCGCCAAAAGGAGATTCCTGGACGGCGTCTTCAGCGATGTTCTCACCCTTTTTGGCCTTCTGCTTCTTGTCCTTCTTCTTCTTAGCTTTTGGTTCCTTCACCTTCTGCTTCTTTGCCTTTTTGGCTTTAGGAGCTTTTTCAGTTGAATTTTTGCGAGTAGACATCGTCGCCCTCCATCATGACGCCCTGACGATATTCCGGCAGAACCTTGCACACGGCACGATTAGGTTCGACGGTAACGACCTCGATTTTTCCGAGATATGAATCGCCGCGCCTGACGTCAAGCTTGTTGCGTTCGCTCAAACCATCGTCGGAACCGATCGAAATCATCAGCAGCCCGTCGGCGCCTTCGCGAACGGTTTCAATCGTGCCTTGAACTGCAAACTTGGGAAGATCGCCGTGGTCGTCTGGGTCAGGAGAAATATCGTATTTGTTCAGGACTGTGAGCGCGTCGTCGTAGGACTTTGTAAGATCGTTGTTCTTTTCCTCAAGATCGCCGTACTTGGCAGAGAGCTCGTGAAGTTTTTCCATCGTTCGAGCAAGGTCCTGAAGATAGTTCGCTCGGAGCTGCTGAGCAGAAGCTAAGTCGTTCGAGGTAGCGCTGAGCTGCTGACGGAGATCGTCAATGTGCGTGTTGTTCGAGTCGATAACCGCGAGACGGTTGTCGAGATCCTTCTGAAGGTCTTCGTTCGTCTGCTTGAGGTCTGCATTTTCTTGAACGAGGAGATCGGAATGAGTTTTAAGGGACTCAATCGCAGCGGTGTAGGACTGTATCTCGCTCTGAAGCTTATTCTCAAGTTCTGTTTTCTGAGACGTAAGCGTTTGCTGCTGTTGCTTTGCGTCGTCAAGTTGCTTCTTAAGGTCCGCAGACTTTTCTTTCCAATTATGGTGCGACGAATAAGAAAGAGCGCTGACGGTCAGGCAAACGACGCTCATCAACGCAATGATACCTACAAAGATTTTCCCTACCAAGTTCATGAGGTGACGTCTCCTGTAATCGAAAGAACGAAGCTTTTATAAAAGGATTCGTATCTGACGCTTTAACTTTATTCAAATGCAAATAAATTGCAATTTTGCTCAGTGAAGGGCAAATTCCACGCTTGAGCGGAGCGCTCAGTTAGCGGCAACCGAGCGAATCCGCAGGGCGCAATGGTATGACTCCATACCCAAGTATAACCTCAGGAACGTTGACTTAGGAGTCCCATACTTTAAATTCAAGGTAATTTTTCTAAATCAGTTACCAATTTGTCAATTGTGCCGGTTGTGTTGTATGGCCTTCTAATGAAGCCGACGCCCGGCATTCTACCAAAGATGATAGACGTTGTCATCCTTTAAGGGTGTTTTTGGAGAAGATTTTACAAAATTACCTATTTTTTTCATCTTAACAGGAATGAATCAACAAGGTTGTGCTAGGGCTTCTCTGGTGGTCCAGCTTCTTCGACGCGATGGCGCGTATAGTTGAATACTTGCTTTGTTAATAGGATCGGAATACTGACGACTTCATCGCCGCACTCATAATTATCATCGTCAGTTTTTGAGAGCTCGGCTTTGAGGAGTTATAGAATCGGGAGTTTCAATCGAATTTGTTCAACTTACACTCCTCGCTGAGCTCGTACTCTTCAATAAGTCGTTCTTTGCTGTTGAAGAGCTTAATGTGATCCCACGGCAGTTCCGAATCGAGAGAGTAGGGGGTATGGGCGATAAGATCGACGTCCAGTTCCGTTTGCTTGACCGCTTTTTGCCAAATATTCGGATTAAAGTGTTCGCGCCAAGGGTCAAGTCGCGCCCCAAGTCTCCAAGCCGCTTCAATTGTGCGTCCGGTGCGCCAATCGCCTCTTGCCAACAACCCCTCCAGAAGACTGACGTCGAGGGAATGATATTTAACGTCTACTGAACGTTCGCGACGCGTACTACGAAGAATACGATGCGCTTCCTCAAAATACTCCCGCGTCGCCATACCCGTCCATTGAAGAGGTGTGTGCGGCTTGGGAACAAAGTTCGAGACGTTCGCGACGACCGTCGGCCATTTTTTTCGAATTTCTTTACCCAAATGGCATATTTGGTTTGATAGTTCGACGATTCCTGAAAGATCTTCTTCCTGCTCGCGAGGAAAACCGCACATGAAATACATTTTAATTCGGAAAAACCCGTGTTCAAACGCTGCACGGCATCCGGCGAAGAGGTCGTCGTTTGTTACGCGTTTAGCGATGCGCCGGCGCATTTCGTCACGGGCGGCTTCAGGAGCGACTGTGAGACTTGACGAACGTTTTGTCGAAAGTCCTTTTACGACAGAAGAGAGCTGGTGGTTGACGCGTAGGCTTGGCACCGAAAGCGTGACGCCTGCGGGACATAGAGCTTCGCTGATTGTCTTGAGCGCTTTCTCAAAATGCGGATACTCACTTGACGAAAGGGACAACAATGTGGCGTCGGCAACTCCAGTGCTACTGCACGCCGAACGTATGGCGTCGATTATCGAATCGACGGATCGGATTCTAAGCGGTCGCTTTAGTTGTACGCTTTGACAGAAGCGGCATTTTTGCGGACAGCCACGCATAATCTCAACTGAAACCCTGTCTTGAACGCTCTCAATCAAAGGAAGAAGCGGGGTCTTGGGCGGAGGGAAGTCGTTGAGGTTTTTAACGACCGCTGATTGGATGAATTCCGGGACGTCGTCTTTTATGGGTCTTGGTCGCATCGCACGACCGTCGGTATTAAGCCTAGTGGAATAAAATTCAGGGACGTAGGCGCATGGGAAATTCTTGACGACTTCCAGTAGCATCTCACTTCTAAGTTGGGAGCTTGCTTCCTCAGGATTTGCTCCGACGTATGAGAAAACGCCGTTTTGCGAGGAAAGCGCTCTAGGAAGAGCGCTTTGTCTTCGCAGTTTGCCCCAGAATCGCAAAATATCAGGAACAGACTCTTCCCCGTCGCCTAGCAGAAAGACGTCAATAAAGTCAGAAAGAGGCTCAGGATTACAGGCTGCGGGACCTCCTGCGACAATAAGGGGCGCATTTAAGCCGCGTTGACGACGATGGAGAGGTATGCGCCCAAGATTGAGCATCGTTAGAACGCTTGTGTAACATAGCTCGTATTGGAGCGTAAATGCGATGACGTCAAATGCGCTGAGAGGCGTGAACGTTTCGAGAGAGTATAAGGGTAATTGATTGGCAATTAAGATATTCTCGAAGTCGGGACTCGGACAAAACGCTCGTTCGCACGCCAGATCTGGTTGCTTATTGACGAGGTCGTAAAAAATTCCCAGAGCGGTATTCGACATTCCGATCGAATAGACGTCAGGAAAACAAAAGCACATACGCGCGTCGACCGAATCAGCGGGCTTTACAATTTGACCAACTTCCCCGCCAATATACTGTCCCGGCGCGCGAACGTCTGGAAGAAGAAGATTCTCAACGGAGCGTCGAAGTTTTTTGTCAAAAAAATAGGGAACAGTCATCGTTTTTTACACTTCGGCGATACTTCGCGTTTGCTCGGCGCCGGATGACTCTCGACAGCAATCCGGCGCTATGAATAATCGTGAAAGCGTGGACATTATAAATCTGACCGTTAGCAGAATCAACTGGCGAAACTATTGTTCGTCTTGAGAATCTTTCGATTACCTTCACGCGATGCATAAAACGAGGCCATCGAGAGAACAAAGTTGTTGCGTTTGAGAAGAAGAGACGCGCGGTTACCAAATTTTAAATCGTGACCAACCGCTCTTATTGGATTTGTCATTATCGCTCTTCGACTCATCTTTCGAAATATTCTCTTGCTCCTTCTCTGCAACGATGGCGGTTCTCGGCGTTCGCGCAGTCATAATGGGCGAATCGTCAGGAATCTGATCCTTGAGAAGGCGAGCCCAGTAGCTGTCGAGCATGAACATAACGTCCAGAACACGTCCCTTGTAAGCTCGATAATCAGCCGTATTAATGAGCTTCATGAGCTCTGACTGTTCCGAGCTGGCAAACGCAAGGCGATAGAGCCTAATATGGTCAAGCCAAACGACTCCATTTCCAGCCAATTCGAATCGAAGCGCAAGATCTTCCAGGCCGTCGAGCGGCAGTCGGTCGAAGAGCAGGACCTCGCTGAACCAAACGACGCTGGAATCGTCTCTTACCAGGTTTGGGTCGCGCAACTTCTTCATAATTGTCGGCCCCATTTCGATGCGACGGTTAAAGGGCGCGCCATTTTTTCTGCCGCTAAGATAAACGTTTATCTGCGCGTCTCTCGTATCTTGTGGGACGCCAAGGTTAATCTGAGCGCACAATCTACCAGTAGCAGGGGATGGAAACGGCTGACTGATAACGCCGCCCGAGCTTTGTTTAGAAGAAATCTTCAAACTTGCAGAGCCGTTTCTCACGATTTCTCTATCTAATCTGACGTCAACGTCGTTTGGACCGAACGCTCGCCAACCTGGAATATGGGTCGGATCGAAGAGGTCGTTTTTCGATTGTCCAATTCCTTGTTCCGGCGTTTGTACAGTATTGTCTTCGTTTTTGTGGGATTTCTTAAATAGCGAAGATTGCGGTATTTCCAGTTTAAATAAATTGGTTCTGTCAGAAGAATTTTCAGCGTCGCTCACGTTGGTAACCTCGGTGGCGGCAATTTCCTCAAAATCGCCGTTTTTCAGCGGTATTTCCAGCCCCTTTTGAGCTGCAACTACGCGGTCGACAAAATCTTGCACAGTCTGGTGCATTCTTCCATTTGGACCGCAAATTTCTTCAGGACACGTAACGTTGACAGAGTCAATTCTCGCCTTCGGATCGGCGACTCGAAGTGCTACGAGATCATATGGAGTCGCAGTAAAGTTCCACACAAGTGAGTCGCTTACCGAAATCGGCTCTTCGTGTCTTAAGCCCATATAAGTTTTAAAAGGGACTTTGCTTTTGCGGCTGATCGTCATTTTCACATTGGTGTGAAAAGGCGCCGCGTTGAGCACATAGATCCATGTCTCTCTGGAATTGCGGTAGTATCGAACGACTAACGGTTGAATCGATTTCTCGTTTGGTTCGGCGTTTGCTTCGGCAAGTGAAGAATCTTCTACGCCGCGTGACGACGAGCCGACGGTTTCCTGTTTCGGATTCCATGTTCGGAAAGGAACGGCCGGCAGGCTTTTAAAAGCATAGATCCAGTCGCGTAGCGATTCTTCCTGAGCAAGGGGGAGGAGGTCGCCTCCGTCGAAGAAGCAAAGACAATCGCTAACCGCAAGAGTTCGTGCAAAGCGACGTCGATTGTCATAATCTGCAGGCAAAGCTACCGTGTTGAGCTCTGCAAAGGACGCGTGAAATGGACTCAGAAGGTCGAAATCGTAAAGTCCCTTTTTCTCAGATTCATGCAGGAACACGGCGCCCGGAAACGCTTGTCCGGCGGAGAAGAGTGAAATAGCGTCGGGGGTCGCAAGCTCGTCGACAATCGCCGTCTTTGAGAACGGCGACGTCAGCGCGACCGTTTCGGGACGTAAAAGCGCGATCGAGGAATCGTAAGTTTCGCCCGCCGCAACGCCGGAGACGAACCCAACCTGCGAAACGCCGCCAAATGCCGGTTTACGCTCGGAAAGCGTAGCAAATCTCACGGGATCAAGTCCGATGAGACGCAACGCCTCCCGGAGTCTGGAAGAGCCGTTGAGCGTTGGGTATAGGGTCGCCTGGCAGAATGGGCCGTCGAGCGCGTTTGTCGCGATCAGGTAGAGACGCGCGTCTGGGCGAATGGCGGCGACGGTTTCACGTACTTTGCGATAGAAGCCACATAACGCGTCTGCGCGCCAGTTTAGCCACTCGTTGAGACAAAAGTCGCGGATGAATTTAGCTCGGCGACGGTAACGCTCGGGCCCCTTAAATTGGAGGAGTTCCTGCGCATGTCCGCCGGTTTTGTCGAGAAGCATATTCTGAAGATTTGATTCTCGGATGAAGCGTGCGATCGTTTCGTCGTCCAGACCGAAGTAGACGTCGTCGGGAAGCGCGAGCCAACCGTCGGAGCCGACGTCGAGGGCGAGTCCCCCGAAGCTGTTGTAGGGGGCGCACCGCGAAACGAGCTCTCGAACGATAGCAAGAACTTCTTTCTCTACCTCGGGATGAAGGACGTTGTAGTACGGTCCGCCGCCTTCGGAGTCGCGTCTGGAGTCGATGAGCCGCCTAGCGTCAATTCCGATCCATTCGATTCCTTCAAGCGTCGCGCGATCTCTTTCCGAAACGGCGTTAGATCGGAGCATGTTGAGACGCGCTTCTAGACCAGGGGTTGTCGAATTGAGTTTGATTATTGGAATCAGCGACTTTCCCTGCGATTCGAATTTAGAAGCGGCGAGTGAGAGGACGTCCTTTCGTTCCTGATCGCCGCCGGTGGCCAGAAAAACGCCGCCGTCAAATTTCGGCGTCGGATTAATTAACGCGCTTGGATAGAGCGAGGACCCGTCGGCGACAACCGAAAGCGCCATAACATCGTAATTGTAAGCCGAAAGGTAGTATAGAGCTCGAGAAATAGCGTCGTCAAACGATTTCCAGTTTTCTGCGCCCTCGATTCCAAAGAAGGAGGGTTGGAGGACGGTTGAAAACTGCTCGCACAGATTAGGCTTCGTGATCGTTAGACCAAAAATTCGACCACGATTGGGCGTCGATGTTTTCGTTTCTTCGTCGCTTGCGCGATATATTCGGATCTGACCGTATGCCGCAGGCGTCGCAACGGAGCAGTTCGAGACGAGGATCACGGGTGTTTTTGTACGAGGCCAAAACACCATAGTGAATCGCGAGACGTCACGAGAAGCGCGGTCAGAGAACGGATTGTCGTCCACAACGATTCCCGAATCGTTTCCGCTTGGCAGAAGCGCGCCCGAGAAGCTTTGTTCCAGAATACTGACGCCAAGTTTTTGAGGAAAATTGGTAGGGTATTCGATTTCCAGAAGATGAGGTTTGCCGGGCTCTTGAATCGGAATCGGGTACGCTTCCCAAGAGACGGAGTCGTAACGGATCCCAAAAGAAGCCAACGCTTCCAACGCCTTATTGTTCGCGTTATGCGTGTCTTGGTTTTCATTGTTGGGCGCCAAACGAACGAAATTTCTTTGCGGAGGCGCAAACTGCCTAAGTTCCTCGGTATTGAAGAGACGGGAAGAACCGCTACTAAGTTGTTTATCCCACAAGTCTCCAGTCATGTTCCAGGAACTACGATCTAAGGAACGAAGGAAAGAATTGAAACCGTCGCCTTCCCAGCGCCGAACGAGGTTAAGTCTTCTTTGAGCCTCCGTCAACTCAGCAGAGTCTTTGGAAGAGTCCGTCTTGCCGATCCCAAAGATGTTCACATTGAATGGAACGCTCCCGGAATTGGAGCCCGGCGACTGTCCTAATACGTATCCACGTGAAGGAGAGGATATATTCGAGGCCATTGAATCGCTCAAGGGCTCTATTTGACGGTATTCCGGGACCGAATTCGATTCGGCAAAAGTTTGGCGACGATCATCGTGATCTTGAGATTCATTTTCATTGACGGCAAAGGTCGAGCGTAACAGTTTTCCTGTTTTTTCATTATTGGACGCGCCGTTGGAAGACGATCTGATGAATGGTAAAGAGTAGCGTTTAGAAAATGTTTTGTACCAGGTTGGATTTGTCGGATCAATGATGCTGAGGAGCTCGCCGCGAAGATTGCCGTCGACCTCCTCCAGAGCGTCTTTCGTTTCAGTTTCATTTGACGCGTCTGATAGAACGACGCCCTCAACGACGCGTCTTGCAATAAGAGTTCCTTCAGGACGAGACTTGCGTGAAGAGGGCAGAGGAAGCGAGAGTCTGCCATGAGAGCCCGACGTTTTGGAAAATAGTTCTAACGTGACGTCGAAAACGCCGCTCTGACCAGGCGTCGTAATGTTGAAATTACACGATGACAATCTGCCCGAAGGACTACTCACGGCAACGTCGTTCTGTTGAATTAGCGAAAGGGGCACTTCGCGGGAATCGTTCCAGAACACGGCGCCGGAATCTGAATATTTTGCAGTTGCAACAAGTGTAAGGTCATTCGAAAGTTTCGTTGACGACGAACGAGGAACAACGGTTAAAGTGAAGGTTTCATTAGGTTTGAAAAGAGCCGGCGAATCGAATTGAGCGTTCGCGTCAAACTTGCGAATAAAAACGGGCAATTCATCCGCCGGGGCGCGTGTAATCTCTATGACGCTGTTGTTCTGATCGTCAAGGGAGATTGAGGTCGAGGAGTCTATGAGACGTTCGACAAAGATAGTTTTGTAGATCTGTCGGTTACTATCAACATTGAGAAGTCTCACTTCCAAACGCGAATCTCGGGGCGCGATGATCGTCGTCTCAACGCCGCAGAAGGTTGCCGGCGAGTTTGTGCGCAACAACAAGCAATTTCGAGAGGCGTCTGAGAAATAAAAATCGGAGCCGCTCGACGCCGAGATCCCAAGAGGAACAAGATCAGCAAAGGAGCCTCGAGAGAGCCTGATTTCTCCAACCCATCTGGTCGGTCTGCTCGATGTGATTGAGAAGTCGACCCGGATAAGACCCGGATGAAAAGACAGGTTTGGGTCTAACGTTTCAGCTGATGTTTGCGCAAATGTTGTCTGTCCCTGCGATTCGCGTTGAACGCCGCAAATGACGATCATACAGTATAGCGAAACCAGGATAAGCCGGCGGAAGCTTTTAACGGCGTTATGATGGAACAACATTTGTATACTGATGGAAACGACACAATGGACGGGTTATTTCGGACGTTTCGGCTTCTGACAAAACCACGCGCAGATCGTAGCAAATAATCCGAATTCAGTCCAGACTTCTTTCCACACTATTGTTGCGCGCAAATGTTATTATAGAGCAGTTATAACTCTTATGTCGGATATAACGATTGGTGTGACTGAATTTGACGAAGCAATAGACTATCAGAATCTTTTGTTCTTTCAAATAAATAACCGCTTCGTCTAAAAAATAGAGAGACTCCAGACTTGATTCATGTCGTTTTTTTTGTTATACGACTGTGGGGTAGTCAGGCGTCCGAGATAAAATTCGCCGTTGATGTGGAAAGGTCGATTGTGGAAAAGGGGTTCGCGCATGGATCGCGGCGTCCGGTCGCCGTTGGAAAGCTATTTGTCGTTGCGTGTTGCGTTGCGATGCTGGTGTTGACTGCGTTTTGTCAAGACGTTGTCGACGCTCGACAATTCGCTTTTGCCAAGGATCAGATTTCCACCAACTTCGTCGATGAGGAAAACGAAGCTGAGTCAGTTGACGCCGGCGTGCCCGAATCAGAACAAAGAACTCCGATCGAAGCGTCGAAGAAGATCGCTCGGACTTCCCCGTTGAACAAAAAGGGAACGTTTATCCAAGCAGTTGTTTCCGGAATCGGAGCAACGGCGCTTGTTCTATGCGCCTTTCTCGGACTCGTCTTTCTGATGAAAATGCTTTCGCCTAAATCCGGCCGCAGATTTTCGAACGCAATCGAGATCGTCGATTCGTGTCCAATTGACGCTAAGAGTCAGTTAACGACGCTTCGATGGGGGAAGAAACTAGTTTTGGTCGCGCGGTCGTCGGGGAACTGGACTCCATTGTCAGAGCTTTCAGATGAGGCGCAAGTTCAAAGTTTGCTCGACGAGATCCAGAACAATGAAGACGACGAACCTCAGAAAACAAATGCATGTTTTCTCAAACTATTTGCTAATAAAAAACAGCGAGACGAACAATGAGCGTCAAGAAGATTGAAGCAACCGTTCTTTTTTCAGGCATGTCGACGCTTCTATGCCTTCTCGTCATTGCCTCAACCGCTTACGCTCAGGATACAGGAATTGCAACAACATTGGACGCAAGTCCCAGACGAGGAGTTGCGTCCATAGGAATTGGAGCGGACGAACGAGACGTAATGCTTCACGATTCCGCCGCTGACGTCATCCCTAACCAGTTTCCTCCGGATCAGACGCGTTTCTCAGAGGTCGACGTCGCCAGCTTTCCTGAAGTCTCGCTTGAGTCGAACTCGCCCGATGAAGAGCCGAACCTTGATTCCGAAGCCGGTTCCGATTCTTCGAGTTTGCTCGCGAAAGGACCCGCCGAATGGTTTCACTCCGATAGTGGTTGGTTTGGTCGCGATGGACTCAGCGCGTCCCTCAAGGCAATCCTCGTGATGTCGGTTCTGACGATTGCGCCCGCGATCCTCCTTATGACCACCTCATACGTTCGCGTCTCGATCGTATTGCTTCTTTTACGTCAGGCGCTCGGCGCGGGTCAGGTTCCTTCGAATCAAATCATCGCGAGCCTCTCTGTTTTTTTGACGCTTCTCATTATGTCGCCCGTCGGCGTCGAGGTCTATCAAAAAGCAATCGAGCCTTATTCCCAGAACCAGATTTCTCAAGATGAGGCGTTCCAAATTGGCCAGACGCCTGTCAGAACCTTCCTCTGGAAACAGATCGAAAAAACGGGGAACGTGGATATGATAGGGCTGTTTATCAGGTACCTTCCCGACGTCGAAGAGCCCCAGTATTACGAGGACGTCCCCTGGCGCGCTTTGGCTCCCGCCTTCCTTCTTAGCGAACTTAAAACCGCATTTTTGATTGGATTCCAAGTTTTTTTACCATTTCTCGTTATCGACCTTGTCGTTTCCTGCGTCCTCGTTTCCACTGGTATGATGATGTTACCCCCGGCGATTGTGTCGCTGCCATTTAAGCTCGCGCTATTCGTAATGGTCGACGGGTGGACCCTCGTCGTCAAATCGCTACTCGAGAGCTTTGTATAGCGAGTTGAGTTCGGAGAATTACCAATATTTGAGGATTGAATAATGGGCATAGACGCTATTACGTCCCTCGGACGAGAAAGCATGACGCTCGCGTTGTTGATAGGCGCGCCAGTTCTGCTTGTTGGAGTCCTCGTCGGTATCGTCGTCGGCGTTCTTCAATCCGCGACGCAGATTCAAGACCAGACGATTGCTTTCGTTTGTAAGATTGTCGCTATGTTTATAACTCTAGCAATTTTCCTTCCATGGATCGTTGCTAAACTCGTCGAGTTCTCACAAAACGTCCTGTCTAATATTCCCGAAACAGCAACTGTCTTGCTGAATTGATCTTTCAAAATGCCCCTGTGTGTTTTTGCGTCAAATCGCCGCTCCAGCGAACGCGGGCGTTCGAGACCCTGTATTCCCTTTGCATTTCTTCCAGCGCTTCTTGACTGTCTTCTTGCTTGTCCTTACAATGGGCCCCCATGCAGACGCAGAATTTCGGCGTTTATACCAATGAAAAGACGACGCTTGCTGAGGGCGAAACGGTTCGCCCGCCGTTTGTCCAGTCGACGTCGCGTGTGTTTGAAGCGCTGTTCGCTAGTGAGAGAGCTTTCGCGAATGTTTTCGGCAATTGTCAGTTCCAAAAATCCAAAAGTCAAGCATGCCGTTCAGCTTCGCGAGAGTAAGTGGAGACGGCGCGAGGCGCTCTTCCTTATCGATGGCTTTCGCGAAGTTCTTCGCGCTTGGCATTCTCCATTTGAGCTCGTAGCAATTTTCTGGAACGCTGGCGAGAATATTGTTGCCGATCAACAAGTCGACGTTAAATCTGCGTTGGTCCAGGCAGGGTTTCCTTGTGAACGTCTCGCCGAGTTTTACAAGTTTCTCATGGACGCCGACTCTCAGAAGATACCTGTCGTGCCCCTTGCGACTCAGGCGTTTGAAAAAATTAGTTTTGGCAACCGTAACGAGGGAGTCGTTGCGGTTGCGCGGTCGCGTCATTATTCCCTTACGCAGCTGAATGAAACGCTTCGCACGCGGCGCGACAGGACCGGCGAAGAGCCCCTCGTTGCCGTGCTTGAAGGCGTAGAGAAACCCGGTAATATTGGCGCTATCCTTCGAAGTGCCGACGGCGCTGGGGTCGACGCGCTGATAATTGTCGCCGACGACTACGACGTCTTTAATCCTAGCGCCATCCGCACTAGTCTTGGGGCGATCTTTCACGTGCCAATTGTTGTCGCTCCCGTAGAGAAAGTTCTTGGATGGCTGCGTGAGAAGAAGTTTCAGCGCGCGACGGCCCTTTGCGATGAATCGATTTCCTACGCTCAACTTGATTATCGTCGTCCGACGGCGGTAATCCTGGGAAGCGAGGCGGAGGGCTTAACTCCCGTGTGGTCCCAAGAGACGAGCACAGACATGAAGTTTGAATTGCTCAAAAAAATTCGAATTCCAATGCTCGGAGTCGCCGATAGTCTCAATGTGTCGAACGCTGCGGCGATTCTTTTTTATGAGGCTCGTCGTGTTCGCCAGAATCAGTAAGTTTTAACGCCTTGATATGCGTCTACGAACGCCAATTAACTTTGCGAGCGTCAGACGCCTTTTGGAGAACGCTAATGGATTCCAAGAAAATCATGCTTCTGATGAATCGGCTCTATCAAGCGCGTCAGGGAGTTCAGGAGCAGCAATACCAGATCGAGCGCGCGCATCATCTCTTCAAGCTCAAGGCGTCGGCGCTGAAAAAGGCAAAGGAAGAATTTGAAGAAAGTTTGGCTGCTAAACACAAACTTTCGGTTGCTGCCCTGGAGCTTGAAAACGAAGCGGCTCGCGTTTCGGAAAGACTTAAAAAAAGACGCGAGCAGATGAATTCCGCCAAATCAAACCGCGAATACGAGTCCATAAAACTCCAGGTTGAATTGGATGAAGCAAAAAACGACAGGCTTGTCGAGGAAACGCTCGAGGCCATTTCTGCGCTTGAGGACGCAACTGCCGTTTATGATGAGCGCCAGAAGGTCGCTAAAGAGCGGCAAAACGATTTTGAAACGACCCAGGCGGAATCGAACACGGCTGAAAGCGACGCGCAGTCAAAAATACAGGACTTACAAGCGTCGATCGAGAAACTTGTTGCAAGCCTTCCTGGCGAGCTTCATAGCATTTACAATCGACTCGCAAGCGAACGGGACGATCCTATCGCCCCCGTTGTCGACAACAAATACTGCGGCGCCTGCAATGCGGAGTTACCGCCCGCACTTGTCATCAAAGTACGATCGGGAGGCGCTTCGTGTTGCACGACGTGCGGAAGTTTGCTTTTCATTCCGATGCAGGAAGAATCATGACTCGAGGCGGCAGTTGCGCCGTCGAGCCACCCTACTTAAAAAGGTTTTTTGGTTGGGCTTAGCTCAAATATTTTTACGAGACAAAAATGAAAATTGGTTTGGTTGGATATTCCGGTTCTGGTAAAACTTCACTGTTTTCGTGGTTGACTGGCGCAACGCCGGACCCCTCGGCAGTAAATTCAAGCCAGGTTGCTATGGCGGTCATTCCTGAACCGCGTCTTGAAGCGCTACGTAAGCTTTATAACCCCAAAAAAGTAACGTACGCCCAGATGGAAATTGACGACACCCCCGGTCTCAGTCGCGATCAGGTTGGTAACGTTTCCAAGCTCGCTCATCTGCGAGAAGCCGATTATCTTGTCTGCGTAGTTCCAGCATTTTCCGGCGCTAAGGTCGATGAAGAGATGAAGGCTTTCGTCGAAGATATGATCCTTGCCGATCTTGAAATCGCTGTGAAACGACTCGAAAAAATCGACGATCAGCTTAAACGTCCTTTGCCAAAAGAAGACAGTGAGAAGTTGCAGATCGAAAAAGACGCGCTTATTATCGTCCGAAACGGTCTCGAGTCCGGTTCTCCTATCTTGGCGGAGGAGATGACTGAAGAGCACTACCATGCAACCCGTTCTTTCCGCTTTCTGACCGAAAAACGACGCATGATCTTCGTCAATACTGGCGACGACGAAGTCGATTTCGACCAATATCAGAAATATGCGACTGAAAAAGAACCAGTCCTTGCAGCTTCCGTCGGCCTTGAACTTGAGCTTAACAAGCTAACTCCCGAGGAAGCGGAAGCATTTTGTAATGAAATGGGACTGACTCGGAGCGGTCGTGGTAAAATCCTTCGTGCCATTATGGATTATTCTGGACAGATGGTCTTTCTCACTGCCGGTGAGAAAGAAGTTCGCAGTTGGCTCATGTCGAAAAATGGGACGGCGCTTGAAGCTGCAGGATGTGTCCATTCCGACTTTATTAAGAAATTTATCCGTTGCGAGGTTTTTTCGTGCGACGACCTTGTGCGCCTTGGAAGCGAACGTGAGGTAAAAGCTCAAGGACTCAACCATCGCGAGACGAAAGACTATATCGTTAAAGAGGGCGACGTCTTGCTGTTCCATATTGCGCAATGACGACGTCCGGACGTGGAACTTCGAAATTTTGCGACGCCCACGTAAGCAATTACGTTGTCCAAGCGCGCAGACCATTCGATTGAGGCGGACGCGCCTGAAATGGAGAATTACATGGAATTATTCGATACAATTGCCAATCGCAGTTGCTACCGCGGGACATTTAACGAGACGCCCGTCACACGCGAGATTCTACAACAAGTCATCGAAGCGGGTATCAAGGCACCGTCAGGCTGCAATAAGCAGAGCACCTCTTTTATCGGGATCGACGATCCGGAGACGCTCGAAAAGATTGCAACGGTCTTGCCTCAGCCTGTTTGTAAGACGGCTAAAGCGATGATTGTTTGCGTCGCGGACACACGTCCCGTCTATGGCGAAGTTTCTTTCTATAAAGAGGACTGCGCCGCCGCAGTTCAGAATATGCTCCTTGCGTTGACCGCGTTCGGTTATTCCTCGGTCTGGCTGGACGGCGCTTTGCGGCGCGACGCGATTGCGGAAAAGATCGCTGAAATTCTGAAGGTTCCTGAAAACAAGCGTGTTCAGGTCGTTCTTCCTATCGGCGTTCCCAGCGAACCTGGTCCTAAATCGACACGACTTCCCTTCGAGAAACGCGCTTCCTTCAACGAATGGGGACGCCAGGTCTGAACCACATAGGTCAGCAATTTTTCTTATTCGAAAAATTTGCTTTTGCGTGGTTATGGTCCGCTCTCACGTGCGCGTAGAGCGCCGCCCAGAACTAATTCGTTTTTTATGGATTGAAAGAAATCTTGTCGAACATATAGGAGCGAAGAATGAAGCTGACTCCAACCAAGCTCTTTGAATGGATTGGTTTTAGACCTCAGTCGACGGTCGCTATTTTTCGACTTGAAAGGATTCGTTTGTAAAAATGAGCGAAATCAAGATTATCAGACCCGTCTCCCGAAGGGATAAAAAGCGAACGCTCGCCTTGCCATGGAAAATCTACGAGGACGATCCAAATTGGATTCCAGCGTTAGTTTCAGAGGAGAAGGGGTTACTCGGATTCGCAAAGGAACCTTTTTACGAAAGGAATTCTTGCCAGACTTTTTTAGCCGAACGCGACGGAGAAACAGTCGGTCGAATCGCCGCGATTTATAATATCGGTCATCTGGAACGGTACCACGATGGCGTGGGGTTTTTTGGCTTCTTTGAATCGATCGACGACCAGGATGTTGCCAACGCACTTTTCGACGCTGCGTCGGCATGGCTTAAGGAGAAGGGGATCAAGACTGTTCGTGGACCAATGAATCCGTCGATGAACCACACCGTAGGACTTCTCATTGATGGGTTCGATTCTCCCCCCTTCTTTATGATGACCTATAACTTGCCGTATTACGAGAAGCTCGTTGAGAACGCAGGATTCGTCAAAACGCAAGACATGTATTCCTATTGGGGAGAAATTGATATGCTCCCTAAAATTCGCGAGCGATTCCTGCATACGGCAGAAATGGTTCAGGAACGGTGGAACGTTAAGGTGAGACCTCTTAATAAGAAGCGTTTTACCGACGATTATAAAATGTTTCTTGAGGTCTATAATCGTTCGTTGACGAACACATGGGGATTCGTTCCAATGACTAGCGGCGAAGTCAAAAAAATGGCCGAATCCATGAAGATGCTTATGATTCCTGAGCTTGCGCTTGCCGCAGAAATAGACGGCAAGGCGGTTGGAGTGACTTTCTGTTTACCAGACTATAATCCACGAATCAAAGCAATCAAAGGACGGCTCTTCCCCTTTGGTTTCATAAAATTGCTTCGTAATCGCGAGGCGGCGATTAGGCGCGTCCGTATCATTAGTACGAACGTGCTCCCAGAATATCAGATGGCAGGTTTGGGGCTGGTTCTTCTGAACGCGCTTGTTCCGAAGGCTGTCGAATGCGGGGTACAGGAAGCGGAATTCTCGTGGGTTCTTGAGTCGAATCAATTTTCACGCGGCAGTCTTGAGAAGGGCGGTGCCGTTCTCAACAAAACGTACCGTGTTTACGACCGACCGATCGAGTAAGTTTGCGACAGCATTGCGATTTTTGTTTTCGTTTGTTGTTTGGGAGCGCCGATGCTTCCAATACGGCGGAAGTCAGTAGATGCGGATAGCGCGAAAAGGGTGAGGGATTTTCCTACTAGATTATGGAAATTATCAGAGTTACGACCGCTCAGGAAATGGAAAGTTTTCTTGCTTTGCCTGAGAAGATATACAAGGACGATCCCAACTGGGTCGTCCCTTTGGACTTTCAGATTCGGGAAAAGTTTGATCGTAAAAAGAATCCTTTCTTTCAGCATGGCTGGGCGCAGGAATTTATCGCGGTGGACGGGAATGAAACGGTCGGTCGTATTCTCGTTTCTGACGACGACCGATTTAACGCTGAAAATCAGTGCAACGTCGGAATGTTCGGGTTCTTTGAGTCAATCAACGATCAGAACGTTGCCAATCTTCTTTTTAACGAAGGCGCCAGAGCACTAAAAGAAGAGCGAAAACGCGATTCGTTCTTCGGGCCAGTTGAATTTTCGACTAATTACGAATACGCGCTCCTTGTCGAGGGTTTTGATTCGCCTCCCAAAGTCATGATGCCCTATAATCCGCGTTATTATCAGACTCTTTTTGAAAATTGGGGCCTTAAAAAGAATCGCGATTTGTTTTCATGGTATTTCGATCGTACTGCGCTTTTTGCCGATAGCTGGCGACCAATCGTTGAGCGGTTGCGTAATCGTTACAAATTTAACGTTCGCGCTTTTTCCGTCAAAAATTTTGACGACGACGTTCACAAGTGCATGAAGGTGTATGATCATGTCCGCTCTGAATGGTGGTGGGGAAGCGTTTCACTCACGCCTGAAGAAATTAAATCCTATGCTAACCGCCTGCGGCAGATCAGTTTGCCTGAGATGGTGCTACTGGCAGAAGACTCCGCAGGCAAACCGATTGGTTTTTCCGTGACGATACCAGACCTCAACGAAGCTGCGCGTCCTCTTAAAGGCAGTCTTACTTGGTTTGGAATTCCCTATCTAGGCGCGCTGAGGTTGAAGTATCGACTCAATCGCGTTAAAGGCGTTCGACTCATCGTTCTTTGCGTCCTACCAGAGTATCGGCGTAAAGGCGTGGCGGAAAGCCTGATTTTGAAAACCTTTGATTATGGATATTACAAAAAAAAGTACGAGAACGCTGAGTTAGGTTGGACGGACGAGAACAACGATAAGATCTCCCATGTACTTGATCGCGTCGGCGCAAAGCGGTATAAGCGATATCGCGTTTACGAGAAAGACCTACGAACTTTTCAACCTAGCGCTGAAAATTAGAGACATGCGCAAACGTTTCGGTTAACACAAACGTTTTTTTTGCGGAAGTCCTATCGATGGATAGCGTCAATTGGAAATTACCATCTCCGTCTATAAGGCTGCGAGTCTAGGACTCATATTTTTGCCATCCTGTAGAATATTTGACTGGATAAGCGACTTCGTTTAAAATATCGCGAGGCGCGTCGGATCTTTTGCTCTGGTACGAGAACGACGCTTTGCCATGTAAATATCCCGTTCCAACTTATTCATGGAGAAATAGTCGATGGGAAAAATTGGCGTCGGATTAAATCTTGAAGCGGTCAGGTCTGCGCACAAGTCTTTCGAGCAGGGCGTCGCGTTTGCGGCTGAGCTCGGTTACGAGTATGTTGAACCGATGGTGCTCTGGGGCCGAGAACTCCTGAGCGAGGCTCGGTATTTTCATAGCGTGTCTATGCTGGACGATCCTTTTAGGATACGTAACGCTGTCGAAAAACATGGACTGAAGCTTTCTTCGTTCTCTGCTCATAGTCAGTTATCTAAGCCCGAGATTGCAGTTGAATATCTTAAGCAAGCGGCGAGATTTGCCAAAGAGGCAGGCGCGCCGATTATCAATACGCATGAAGGACACAAACAGCCGTGGACGACTAGCGAAGAAGACCATGTGCTGATTAGATATTCGATCATGGAAGCTTTGAAGGTCTGCGAGCCTCGCGGCATAAAGATTGGGCTGGAGACTCACCAGACTTATTCGCTTACCGTCGAAGGGTACGATCGCATTCTGAATCTCGTTGATTCGCCTATGGTTGGCGCCAATTTCGACACTGGAAACGCTTATCTTGGCGGGCTCGATCCATGCAAATGGCTTGAACATGTCAAGTCACGCGTGATCCATATGCATGCGAAGGATATATCTTTCGAGCAGTCCGAAGCGGAACGTGGAAAAGTCATGGGTACGGCGGTCGGTTGCGCGTGTGGAGACGGGGTGGTCGACTGGCCTCATGTCGTTGCTATTCTGCGGAGCGTTCCGCAGGACGTCGTCATGAGCGTCGAGTGCGGTACGATGGATCAGGCTGCAAGGTCAATTGACTATCTCCGGAAGCTCATTGAACAATAATGGAGCGCTCTTTGCGTGCATGAGGGTTTATGAAATCGATGAGACGTCTTCCAGTTTGGCGCGCTGGAATTCGAGAAGATCTAGTTGCGCAGTGTCGAAAGGGTGAAACATGAAACCAGAAACGACAAGACGAACCTTTTTGCGAAATGCATCAGTAGCTGTTTTGACGGGATGCGCCGCCCCAGTTTTGATTCCGCGCAGCGCGTTAGCCGACGGGGCTACGCCCGGCGCAAATGAACGTATCGGCGTTGCGGGAATTGGAGTCGGTCGTCAGGGCTCTGGAATTTTTGCACAGGCGGCAAGAAATCCGAAGACGCAGCCTATTTGCGTCGCCGACGTATGGTTGCCGCGCGCGGAAAGCGTCGCAAAGCAAAACGAGTGCGAGGCGGCGTATCAGGATTATCGGCGCGTACTGGACCGCAAAGACGTCGACGCGATTACGACCGCCACGCCAGAACATTGGCGCGGACTTATCTGCATTAACGCCTGCCTTGCTGGAAAGCACGTTTATGGCGAGAAGCCAATTACGCTCACGATCAACGAAGGTAAGCTGATGGAGAAGGCGGCGCGACGCAATAACGTCGTTTTCCAGACTGGAAGTCAGCAGCGATCGATGCGTGAAAATTACCTTGGTTGCGAATTCATTCGCAACGGCGGTCTGGGTGAAATCAAGGAAGTTGTCGCCGCAAATTATGAAAGTCCATGGCTGTGCAATTTGCCAGAACAACCCATTCCCGACGGACTGGATTGGGAAACATGGTGCGGTCCGACTCCAGTTGTCCCCTACAATATTGATCTCTTCACTCCCAGAGCGAATCCAGGCTGGCTCTCCTTCCGACCCTATTCTGGCGGCGAAATGACGGGATGGGGAACGCATGGCTTTGATCAGATTCAATGCGCTCTTGGAATGGATCTCACTGGCCCTGTCGAAATCATCGTTGAAGGCGACAAACTCGAACCTCCGGTCTATTCTAAGGCGGAGTCAGCAGAACGCGGCAATGCGATATGCTCTAGACCTCGCCTTTCTTACAAATATGCTAACGGTATTGTCGTTCGACTTGACAACGCCAATCGCGGAGGCGGAATCTTCTTTGGAACGGAAGGCAAAATGGAGATCTTCCGTGGTCGAGTTACCTCTAATCCACCTGAAATGGCGACGGAGCTCCTTAAGGGAGAGCGACAAAACCAGAACCATGTCGACAACTGGCTTTCCTGCATCCTTACCGGCGAGCGTCCGATTTCCGATATCGCGATCGGACGACGCACCTCCGCGATCTGCCATCTCCTCAACATTGCCAGATATCTCGGGCGATCGCTCAAATGGGACCCTGAAAAGGAAATCTTTATTGACGACGATGAAGCGAATACCCATCTAAGTCGCGAGCCTCGCAAGGGGTACGAACTCCCTGAAGTTTGAGCTTGCCGTCCTCTTAGACCATGAAAAACAGCTGCGAAGTTGCTTCGCAGCTGTTTTTTTGCGTGCGCTTAACGTCATTGAGCCTTTTGCTTTGAGGCCAAAAGACGCTCGTAGAGTTCCACATAGCGTTCTATCATTCTTGTGAGCGAAAATTCTTTGGCAACGCGCTTCTTGCCAGCTTCGCCCCAGTTTTTGAGGATCTCTTTATTCTCTGACCTGAGCAATCTGATCGTTTCCCGAGAAAACCCAGTTCTTCGTCGCGTGTCGTCGCCATCGAATTCCGACATCAACAAACCGGTGACGCCGGGGATGACAAGGTCTCGATTGCCAGGAATATCCGACGCCATGACGGGTACTCCAAAGCTTTGCGCCTCAAGAATTGAGTTCGACTGTCCCTCGTAAGCGCTGCAATTCCAAAGCAAATCAAAACATGGCATAAAGCGTTCGACGTCGTTGCGCTCGCCTAGAAAGACCACGCGATCACGAAGTTGAAGGTCGTCGCGATAACGCAACAACGCATCTCGTTCTGGACCGTCGCCAATAACGATCAGGTAGAAATTCAAGAGTGAAAACTTCAGCTGGTCCGCCGCCCAAAGCGCGTCTTTAATCCGTTTTTGAGGCCACAACCTCGCAACGAGCCCTATGATGTAGGGCTCGTCCGTTTGCTCAGAAACGCCTGCGATCTCTAATTCTTCAAAATATGCCTGCTTTCCCTCAGAAACGCCTGCTGGAACATGAGCAGGGAGTCCGAGTTCTTCAAGAAGACGACGTTTTGTAAGGGGAGTTTCTATGGTTGGCGGTTCAACTGCATTGGGAATGACAACGAACTTTTCCGACGGTATTCCGTTGCGCGAGTAAAAATCGACGATTCCCGAACTGTTGACAGCGTAGGCGTCCGTTTTGGGTTCGAGTTTTTTGTCGATCCATCGATGTAATGCTCCCTTCCATGGGTCTACGCAACGCTCGCCACAGATCACGACGGGTACTTTGCAGGCAAAGGCCGCTTTTCGACCGTAAGCGTTTGCCGCAAATAACCATGTATGAACGACGTCAGGCTTAAATCGTTTAATTGCTCTCTTAACACGGAAATACGCTAAAAGGGATAGCTTTCCTTTCTTTCCAACGAGTTCGACTGGAATTCCGGAGTCGAGAAGCGTTTGCAGATACGGTCCGCCTCGCGTCAGAAGGAGGACTCTAACGTCAAAGCGATCCTTTGGCAGGTTTGTCGCCAAGAGCGTCAGTTGCTTTTCCGCCCCGCAACGATCCAGAGTAGGAATGATGAATAAAATTTTACAACGCATGACAGAGTATACCGAAAGACTAACTGAATATGTAACAGACCGTGCCGAAGGACGCGACTCGTGAAAAGAAGGACGTCGCGTCGCCACGGCGACGGTTATTTTTTTGCCGTCGTTGACGCAAGCAAAAAGACGGCACGTTACGCAACGCGCCGTCTTAAGTTCATGACAGCATTAACAAGAGCTACGATCATTCGACGACTGTTACGTCTTCAACAACGGACTCAGTTTCTTCCGGATCCTCGGACTCATCGTCCGCAGACGCAGTGTCCTCGGCAACAGGCTCAGCTTCTTCCTGAACAGCGGACTCCTCGTCCGTAGGGGAGAGGTCGTCAGCAGGATCGGCTTCTTCTGTAGCAGCGGTTTCCTCAACCGTAGGCTCGGCGTCGTCAGTAGGCTCGGCTTCTTCCGGAGCGGCGGTTTCTTCGCCCGCAGGCTCGGCGTCGTCAGTAGGCTCAGCTTCTTCCGGAGCGGCGGTTTCTTCGCCAGCAGGCTCGGCGTCGTCAGTAGGCTCAGCTTCTTCCGAAGCGGCGGTTTCTTCGCCCGTAGACTCGGCGTCGTCAGCAGGCCCAACATCTTCAGCTGGATCTTCCTGCGTAGCGCCAAAGACGAGGGCGGCAAGAGTCATCGCCGATTTCTCAGGGTCTTCTAGCGGGAAGCTGATCAGTTCGCCCATAAGAGTTATGCCGCAAACGTAATCGCCAAACGAATCACTGGGCTTTTTCGGGTTAAAAACGAAGGTCTCGGGTTTAGTCCACTCAACAGCGTTTTCCGCGCTGGCGTAAACGACGGATAAGGTGTTGTACGGATCGGCGACGTCTTGGAGCTTCAGGCCTTTCGGCGAACGTCCAAAAGGGGTTTCCGGAGAATTAAAGACGAGGTATCTTGTCTTATTGGATTCCGCGTCCGAAGCGAAGATCGTCGGCATTTGGTCAAGCAGCTTGAAATTAGAATCGCTGTTCCAAGGCTCGTCAAGCTTGAATTGGTCATAAAGGGCTTGGCCTTGTTCGCCAAGGTAAGGAAGGATCGCGACTCGCCAACTGAGAAGCGGCGTTCCATCTTCAGCGCGGATTGCTGCCGGAAACGTCTGGTTTTCTCGACCATACCGTGTAAAGATTGCGCCAAACCCTTGCAAACATTGCTCTGTCAGCTGATATTTTTGACGTAATTCCGAAGTTAAACGTATATCGTTGAGATCTTTAATGCTGTTTGCGATAAACTCAATTCCCTCGGGCGAGGATTTGATAAAAGCGACGACCTTGTCGCCTTCAACATTGAGCTGAACAGATTTGAGTAGCGCTAGGAGGCCGTCAAAAGTAGCGTTTGATTCAGCTATGGGATTGTTCTTTTGCGCAGTGGTGAGACTGTCGATCAATTGCATCAACGCCGTGCGGATGGCTTTTCGGAGGTCATTCGCGTCTTTTTCAGATTTGAGGTTGACGTTGAGCAAGATTAGATTCCCGTCGGCAGTGGCTGCGTCAAACATGAATTGGAAAGCAGTTACGCCTTTCTGTATTTCTTGGGCAAGTTCCGGCGTGATCGGAACAGGAAGTTTAACGAGCTGTGCGTTAGGGGTGGAGAAGTCGCAATCATACTGGAATGCGGCGGCAACATTCTGCATCGGGATACGCGCCAAGCGTTGCGCGGCTATCCCGCGTTCGTCGCCTTTTTTATCGCTCAGATAGGACTCAAAGGCGGACGGCGTTCCTGACATAAAGACGACGGCGTCGTCGGAGACGAAACAAAGGGCGGAACCTTCGTCTTCGAACATGCCAAAAGTCTGACCTGTTGGGTCAATCGGGAGAATACGAGGATTAATGAAGCTTGTAACTTCATAAGGGCCGATTTTGATTTCATTGAGCTTGGTTTCGACGGCGTGCTCAAAGGTTTCCTGCTTGATCGCTTCTTGATCAATCGGTTCCTTAAACTTCAGATAAAGAGTTTCGACAGGTGCAGGATATCCGTCCTGGATCACGGCGCCAGACTGTGCCTCTTTCAACGCTTCCAGAGTAAAACCACGACTAAAGATTGCAAACTCTGCCTTCTGAAGCAAGTTTTTAACAGGAAGCAGAAAGGTACTGTTCGCGATGTAATCGAGAGCTGCGTCGCCATTTTCAACTGCCGCGATTTGGTCAGGATAAACGACTTGGACGGAGGTAGCGTTGGGAAAAACGAACTCAGTCGGAAGACTGTTCTTCTCGCCAAGCGCTGCAAGCTGTTCCGTGGAAAGAGTTTGGATCTCCGTTGAAAATTGTGGAAATTGTTGTTGTGCATTAGCTGCGTCCTGCTCAGGAGACGGCGCCTGATCTTTTTCAGGTCCTCCACAACCAGAGAAAGCAAACATGCAGACTGCCATAGTCAGAGCAAACACGCCGATGCGTTTAACATTCGAAGTAAACGACTTTCGTTGCATTGAGTATTTCCTCACGATCTTAGAAATAAATAAATCCGTACCCCCTAATTCAGCGCAGTCGGGCGGGGACGTTATTTGCCGTTATGGGAGTTTCCGTTTCTGTCGCCTCGTTTCTTAAATTTGGATCTTTTAGAAGAGCCGCGCCAATCTCTCTTGGCGGCGTCGTGGCGACCTTGAGGTCGGTCGCTTTGCGCTTCAGAGCGGAACTCGCTCTTTTTGCCCGTCCACCCCTTGGGAGGCTTGCCATTTTTCCGCGCGTAGACGCGAGATTCTGACGCTTGCTTGTTATCGGCGTCACGATTATTTCGAAACTTGACGTATCCTCGACGCTTTTCTTTACGCTCGTTGACTTGCAAGTTTTGACGACTGTTATCGACTACAAGCTCTTCCACAGCGCCAGAGTAGGGTTTACCCTCGCTAAGTTCAACGGCGCGACGCTTGATTTCGTCAAGCTTTTTCTTTGGGCACACTTGAAGAATCACGCTG
Organism: Thermoguttaceae bacterium; assembly: GCA_050949645.1. GTDB lineage: Bacteria > Planctomycetota > Planctomycetia > Pirellulales > Thermoguttaceae > RUG369. The sequence continues at coordinate 1,065,252 of JBMNGC010000001.1, read as the reverse complement.
GTAAACGCCCCGTCGGGACCGGGCGCAATGTACTCGTCAATCTTTCTGAGCGCGAGACGTTTAAACATATTATGTTGTCGCGCTTCACTACGTTCGTCGACCCAACGCGGTCCCTTGATCATAAGGATACGCTCAAAACAATGCCACGAAGTTCGAAACATCGAGAGGAGCTTGTGCATGCGGTCAACCGCACGGACCGTAAGCGTATGAAAATGACGTTCGCGAACAAGATCCTGAGCTTTGGAATACCAGACGGGTAGATCCAATCCCAGCTCATCAATCATTTGCCCGAGAGCTTCAGCTTTTTTACCGGTCGCTTCGCAAAGTTCAACGACGACGTCTGGACGAAGGATCGCCACGACGAGTCCAGGAACGCCGCCGCCTGAGCCAACGTCGAGGACATGTTCGCCATCTTGTAAAAGTGCGGCAAGATGCATCGAATCGATAAGATCACGCGAGACAAATTTATCATACGTCGTATGTCGCGTAAGATTAAGGCGTTCGTTCCAAGTCCATAGAAGATCGCAATATTCGTTAAGCAACCGAACTTGCTCTGCAGGGAGCGTAATGTTGTACTTCTCCAACGCCTCTTCGAGAGTCTTGGACTCACGAGCTTCCACTGCATTATTTGCCGGCTCAGGCGCGACCTCTGACGTCTGCGCTTCAGCGTCGCTCAACTCGACAGAGCCAGCTGGTTTTTCGGGTTCGCCGTTCCCTGGATTTAACTCTGATTCGTTATGTTCAAACATTCGTTTTTCTTATAACTTTGTTTTGAAACTTGGCGTTCTGGAGCCGTTCCAAGCTTTCACAAACTGTTTCTCTTGAAAAATCCGCTTGTCCAACTTCCATACAGTATGCCAGAACTCGCCACTAATTATAAAGATTTTCGCTTTGCCTGTCGCCCCCCCCCCCGAAAGAGAATATGCCAGCTCCTATTTAACAGTATGCAAACGCCGCAATGAACGACTCGCCTGTAAAGAGCGGCTACGCCTTGACGCACAATTTCTCACAACCTATAATCTCGAGAGTACTGCTAAGATGTCGCGCCCTTTGCGTTGACGGCTGCGTTTTTAATCAGGATAGTAACGAGCATTTTTCTATGGGAAAAGCGACGTATAAGAACTCAGGCGTCGATCTCGATATTTATGCCGAGTCGATGTCTAGATTGCCAAAACTAGTTGCTAAGACCTTTTCGCCGCGCGTTATGCGCCATAGCGGAGGGTTTGCCGGTCTGTTTCAACTCAACGGCCAGTTGAAAGAAGGCGGACCGTTTCGCAAGTACGAAGATCCGGTGCTTGTCAGTTGCACCGACGGAGTAGGTACGAAAATCAAGATCGCCTGTCAAACGAATCGCCATTCCGGCATTGGCGTCGATCTCGTGGCTATGAGCGTTAACGACGCGATTTGTTGCGGCGCTGAACCGCTCTTTTTCCTCGACTATGTCGCCTGTCCTAAAGACGATCCCGATCTGCTTGAAACGCTCGTCGCTGGCGTCGCTCAAGCGTGCCAGGAAGCGGGATGCGCGCTTATTGGCGGCGAAACCGCTATTTTACCAGGAATGTATAATCAAGGCGAATATGATCTTGCTGGCTTTTGCGTCGGCGTTGCTGAACGATCAGGTATCATCGATGGCAAAGCGATTAGGGATCAGGACGTCCTCATTGGCGTCGCTTCTACGGGTTGCCACTCCAACGGATTCTCCCTCGTTCGAAACGTCGTTTTCGACGTCGCGGGTCTTAGCGCAGATTCTTACGTTCCAGAGCTTGGTAAGACAGTGGCCGAAGAGCTTCTTACCCCGACTCAACTTTATGTACGACCAGCGCTTACGCTCTTTGAAAAATTTGGCGTGAACGACGGTATTCGAGGAGTTGCCCATATTACCGGCGGCGGACTTGTCGAGAACCTTTCCCGAATTCTCCCTGAAGCGCTCAAATGCGAGATCGTCCCGAATTCCTGGGAAGTGTTGCCCGTCTTTCGATGGCTTCAGAAGCTCGGCTCGATTGACGACGCTGAAATGGAACGCGTCTTCAATATGGGACTTGGACTTGTGTTGGTCGTTAAGCCGGAGGTGGCCGACTCAGTGTGCTCCGAACTCGACGGCATGAATTTGAAGAGTTACAAGATCGGCAAGATAGTTAAGAAATAGTTTTAACCTACGAAGCTTTTATATTTATGACGTCAGGAATCGTTTCCCACGGTTCCTGACGTCAGTTTGGCGTCGAAAGACGCGAGTCCTGAACCCGGTTGATTTTCTAAAACAACGTCTCAATCAACGGAGCGGTTCCGCATGGCTTCTGAAAATCGCAACAACGAATATCAATCTTCCAAGAAGTTAAATTCTTCTGAGGACGTTTATAAGGCAGTTCCAACCTCTGACGTCGACGACAGCGTCTTGGAGTCTTTCCGCTATCGAACCTTTGCTTGTCCCCATTGCCGTACCTTGCTTTCGGCGACGAAGAAAGACGTAGGGTCTACCGTCGTCTGTCCAGACTGCGAGTGTGAGGTTGCCGTTCCGAACTATCTTGATTTCGACACGCCGACGGATTACGAACGCCAATACTTTGATAAAAAGAAGCGTGAACGCGACAAAATGCTCTCGCCTCTTACAAATCCCAATCGCGTCGGGCTCGACATGGAAGCTGACGACGTCTATGCCGTTCGCGATGATCATCAAGGCAAGGCGAAGCCTGACGCACGCGTGTATCTTCCCGTTCGCTGCCGCATTTGCGAGACGTTAATGCATGCGACGGTCGATATGTTAGGTAAGGAGATTGCCTGCCCGGACTGTGGCGCTAAAACAATCGTGACTGATGCGTTAAAGAAGCAACAAGATTCTCTTGACGTAAAATTTCAACCGAAGAACCGCGGCGTCTATGAGATTGGCGAAGTGCCTGTTGCGCCGATGATCGCCTTTCAAAGGTCTAACGGTCAAACGGCAATGATTGACCCAAACGACAAAAGGACCGGTCCCGACCCCAAGTTGTATCCCGCTGAGAAATACAGGCCTCCAAGAAAACGGGATTCGTATAATGATCTTTCTTTTGAAAGAACGGAAGCGTCTTATCGACCTAAAAAAGGGCGCTTTGAACAGTGGTTGGAAAGAAGGGCAAAACGCAGAGAAGAGCGTCTAAATGAGGCGGAAGATCTTGTAAAATTCCTCCCGCCAATGGTTTTACGTCCTAAAAACGGTCAACTAGTCTGGTCGCTTCCTTCTCCTCCCAAGCCCGCACCTCTCTTCAACAAGACGTTCCAGGCAGTTCGCTCTGAAGAAATTTGGTCTCGAATGGGGATTGTCGTTATCTGCCTAATCGCTATGGTTACGGTATCGCATTTTGTGGTGAAACCTAGCCGCATCCTGGCTGTACCCCTTGCTGGCCAGATTGGCGGCGCCATTGCCGAGATGGAACTGCTTTTTTCGTCCGTCTTTTTACTGATAATGTCGACCGTAACCTGCAGTTTCTTAGGACTCTATTTTTGGTCTGTTTATAATGCCGGCAACAGTGGCGCTAGAAAGGTTGTAGAGTGGCGTAGCGAGGATTTAGGAGGATTTTTTGGTTACGGATTCTGGTTTTTGGCGTTTATGGTTGTCTCATTTTTGCCGGGCACGCTTGTTGCTTCTGTGTTTAACAAGTTAGCCGGCGTCGATCTTGAAGATTTTGTTGCGACAGCTTTTCCATCAATTGCAGAATTGTTTTCCATTCTCGGCTTTACGATCTGCTTTTGGTTTTTCTTTCCCATCTTCTGGATTTCAACGCATCAAACCGATTTACCATTTTGCCCGATCACATGGCGCGTCTTTACGAGTTTCATCTCTAAATTCCATCTGTGGTTGGAACTGTACCTCTTTTCTGCCGTTTTTTGCTTCGTGCCGTCATTCGCAGTACTTGCGTTGCGCAATACGACGGCGATCGTCTTTCTAGCGCCAACTGTTATCCCCTTATTGGCTATGTTTTACGGATTGATACTCGGTCGTTTTTCCTGGATCCTTGACGACGAAGTCCGACTCATGGATTTTGACGACGTGGATGACTGAGGTCTTTATTGCGCTTCGTCTGTCGCAAGACTCTTTCGATACATGATTAGCGTCTGCATCGCGATAGCAAGCGTTTCTTCGTCTATCGCGGAAAGCGTATCGAGGTCGTCGACGGAGTTGAAGAGTTGGTCGACGAGTCCACATAGCTCGAACATTGCGCGTTTCATGCGTTGACCGCGCATCTCCTCGGGCGACGAGACAAGCACGATCCAGCGTAGTAGCTTGCCATTGACATAGACCGTCATGTACGGTGTAGAAAGCTCGAAACTAGTATTAAAGAACAGGGACGAACTGAGCGCCTTATCGCCCATCAGATCCCAAACGCGATTTTTCACCGCAATAAGAAACTCCTCGGTTCTTTTCAAGGCCTCGCCGAGCTCGGGAGTCTGTGCGTGCGCGCTCATCTTCAGCCGGCCGAGAAGATAGGTAAAGGCAAGAAGTTTATTCGTGGCTTCGGCCGTTTCCCAATCGATAGGACGCTGTGATTCCTGCTCAAGTATCTTTGCTAGCGACCACGTTTCGCCTTGAGCGTTAACCCACGTTTCGTCTGGATCTTGGGAGTAATGCGCCAGTCCGACGGCGACGAGTGAGAGATTAGCGTAAGAGGAGCAAGAATACTTTTCCCATTCCACAAGATCTTGAACGGTAAATGTTTTGCCGTCCACGTGAATTTCATAATTTCTATCGATTCGTGCAAATGCCAGCGCCGCCAGGAGTTCGCCACGTTGCGACTGAAAGCCAAATCCGACGGCAGGTATTGGTCTGCCGTCGACTTCACGAAGAATTCGGCGATTGGAGCATGGATAATTCCAGCAGAGCGCTCCAAGCGCGAATATAGGTTGAAGTTCAGACTGCGACGTTGTTTCTCCTGTTCCCGTCGTCGTTACGGACGTTCTCGGAGCGAGGAAAGTCTGTTCGGCGCCGCCAATAAGAGAATATCTTAGCAATCGACCGGGAGTCGAACGTTGAACGGAGAGGGGAAGTTTTGAAAACCGCCCGCGCAACGCATCAACGCGGTCGATAAACGCTGAGTCGTTGATCGGAACGTTGAGCTCCGGAAGCCTTGGAACGGCGTTGATTTGTGGATCTTCGAGAATAGGAATATTGTCATACTGGGAGTTGCCAATAGGAATATCGCCAGTAACCTCGCCGAGAATACGATACTGGCCATTGGCGCCAGGGATGACCTGGCCGTCGAAGAACCCGTTAAAATTTTGTGGAAGAGTCTGCGATGGATACAACTGACCGTTCTGAAATTCCATGAACGGCGTATATCCGTCGACTGGCAGCGGATAACTCGGGAAGGCGCCTCCGTCAAAACGCGCGCCGGGGATATCGCCTGGAAAACCATATATCTCGCCAGATGAAAAGCCGTCGACAATTTGCGGGCCGATGGGATACGCCATATCCCCATAAAAATCCTGGGCGATCGCGATGGAACAGACGCAGAAAAATGAAAGCGCAACGCCGATCATTCGACTTGACGTTGAGAAACGTCTTGCCTTAAATGATTCGTCGTTTTTCAAGCAATTTATCTTGCTGCGTCTTGTCATTACGAAGCCTTGCGCCATTATTGAATCAGGTGGATAATTCATTCCCTGGATCGACGACCATTCTAAAGATTTCGATCGACTGTCTCAATAGATATTTTTGGCAGCGTGGCAGCGCAACAACAAGAAAAGAAAAGATCCGCGCGTCTCATACAAAACGCGCGGATCTGAAATAGAATTTCATCAGGTACAAGCCGGCATGTGCGCTAACGATTTGATCTCAACGACGCGACCCTTTGCAAGCGATTTTTTTGCATCGATGTATCGCTGATTCGTCGAGCCCTTGAAATTCAGACGCCAATCTCGCAGTTCATGAACGAAAGGACCGTCGACAATAACGTCGGCAAGCGAGATGAGCTTGTCCCAATCCCGACGTTTAGCTTTGCGGAGCTCTTCCCACGTATAACCGGTGTAGACAACGATATTAAGTCCAATTTTTCGGATTTCGCTAGCCATCTCCGCAAGCGCCGCCGCCTGCATGAAAGGCTCGCCGCCGCTGAACGTAACGCCGTCCAGAAGAGGGTCGGAAGCGACGTCCTTCAAGAGACGTTCGGTTGTTGTTTCAACACCGCCCTCAGGATCGTGGGTTTGTGGATTATGGCATCCAGGACAACGACGAGGACATCCCTGAACAAACAAAGTATACCGCAACCCGGGCCCGTCGACGATCGAATCGCGAACGACGCCGGCAATTCTTATCTTCATTTCGCTGCTCCTTGGTCTTGGTTAATATCTTGAGAGTCTTTGTCTTCGCTGCCTTCACTTGCGGAAGAGTCGCGCAGGGAGGAGTTGAAAACGCTGTGTGGCACGCGGTCGCGAACTTCGGCACGCTTGGCGTTGTTGAACCTGTCAAGGGTGCCAACGAGGTAGCCAGTAATGCGACGAACGCGCTCGAATGGCGATTCCGGCGTCTCTTTACGACCGCATTTAGGGCACACGTCGCCGTTGATGTAGCCGTAGAATCCGCACTCAGGGTCGGAGTCGATGGGGTGGTTAATCGCGCCGTATCCGACGCCCGCCTTGCGCATCGCGTGAACGACTTTTTCGAAAGCGTCGAGGTTCTGGGTCGTGTCGCCGTCAAGCTCAACGTAAGTGATGTGACCAGCGTTCGTCAGGGCATGATAAGGCGCTTCAAGTTGGATCTTCTTCCACGCGGGGGTATTGAAGTAAACCGGAATATGGAAGCTATTGGTGTAATATTCGCGATCGGTAACGCCTTCGATTTTTCCGAAACGCTCGCGGTCGATTTTAATAAATCGCCCGGACAGCCCCTCTGCGGGCGTAGCAAGGAGCGAGAAATTCAGCTTCATCTGTCTGGATTTCTCGTCAAGATAATGACGCATGAAGGAGACGATTTCAAGTCCGAGGTTTTGGGCTCTTTCACTTTCACCGTGATGAAATCCAACGAGCGCCTTAAGCGTTTCCGCGAGTCCGATAAACCCTACAGAAAGCGTTCCATGTTTGAGAACTTCGCCTACCGTGTCCTCGGGGTTGAGCTTTCCGCTGTCAAGCCAGACGCCTTGCCCCATAAGGAAGGGGAAGTTTTTAACCTTTCTCGAAGATTGGACGCGGAAGCGTTCCAGAAGCTGGTCGACGCAAAGATCAAGCTTGCGCTCGAGCTCTTCGAAGAAAAAGTTTGTATTGCGATGAGCTCGCAGCGCGATTCTCGGTAAGTTAATCGACGTGAAGCTCAGGTTGCCGCGAGAGTAAGTAATCTCGCGAGTCGGATCGTAGATGTTACCGACAACGCGAGTACGGCACCCCATGTAGGCGATTTCCGTCTCCGGATGACCCGGCTTATAATATTGTAGATTGAACGGAGCGTCCTGGAATGCGAAATTCGGGAACAAACGCTTCGAACTCACGCGGCACGCGAGCTTGAAAAGGTCATAGTTTGGTTCGCCCGGCGCGACATTAATACCTTCCTTGACGCGGAAGATATGGATCGGAAAGATTGGGGTCTCGCCTGCGCCAAGCCCCGCTTCATGAGCTAGCAACACGTTCTTAACGACGAGCCGTCCTTCGGGGGAAACGTCCATACCGTAGTTGATGGAAGAGAAGGGCGTCTGCGCGCCGGCGCGGCTGTGCATCGTATTAAGATTATGGATAAGCGCTTCCATAGCCTGATAGGTCGCGCGATCGGTTTCCGCTTTTGCTTGAACGAGAGCTTCAGCCTGAATTTCTGCAAGGAGCGCCTGATCAAGCTTCTCCGCGTTAGCAGCCTTGGATCCGGCGGCGATCTTTTCGCCAAGGCGACTCAGAATTAACTCGTTCTCCTTTTTCTGGAATTCTTCGTATTCCTCGAACCTGAGTTCGAGTCCGGCGTCAAAGAGCTCCTTGTGCAGGGTTTTCATGTCGTCGACGAGCGAGGAGTCGTGATCTCGCGTCAGGAATTGGACGCCCTTGACAACATTGTTACGGTAACACCTGCGGAACGTCTTGATAACGCCCGGAGCGAGCCCATAGTCGAAGTTAACGATCGATTGACCGCCGTGTTGATCATTCTGGTTCGATTGAATCGCAATGCACGCAAGCGCGGCATACGACTGAATGTCGTTGGGTTCGCGCAAAACGCCGTGACCGGTGCTGAATCCACCCTTGAAGAGACGTATTAGGTCGATCTGACAGCACGTCGTTGTCATCGAGTAGAAGTCGAGGTCATGGATATGAATATCGCCATCGAGATGAGCCTTGGAGTGCTCCGGCTTAAGCATGAATTTATGGAAAAATTCTTTAGCGCCCTCGGAACCATACTTGAGCATCTGTCCCATCGCGGTGTCGCCGTTGACGTTGGCGTTCTCGCGCTTAACGTCGCTCTCTTTCGAGTCGTTAAACGTGATGTCTTCAAACGTCTTCATCAGCCGCATCTTCGTCTCTCGAACGCGTGTGCGTTCCAGGCGGTAGGCAATATAATTTCGAGCGGTGCGAACGTGTCCGTTCTCAGCGAGGACGGACTCGACGACGTCTTGAATCTGCTCTACTCCGGGCGTAAAGAGACTTTGTTCAACGAGCTTCTCGACAACCAGGTCTGTCAGTTGTTCGATGTACTCGTTTGACTGAGGCTGACGCATCGCGACAAACGCCTTTTGAATCGCGGAACCAATTTTCGCTGGAATGAAAGGCGTTTTACGGCCGTCGCGTTTAACGATAAATTTGATTTCTTCACATAGAAGCACAGGTTCTTTGCAGGGACTCATAGCGCTAGACCAACAATAATATACATAAAAAAGCGTAGGAAAAGCGGGAGGATCGGGTGAAAGGAAATCCACAAGGGATTCCGATTCAGCTTGCTCCGTCCTTTTCCTTTTCAAAATCAAGATACATCTTACTGGGTTGGACTCCCGTGTTGTTCTGATATTTACCGCTCGTATAGGTTATATATTCCCCTTCGATCGTGTGGTAGTAGATCTGGCAGATCTCTATGAAGGGGTAAATACGTATCGGCTCAATGCAGTGCAATTCAAGAGTCCAAAAACCACGGAAGCCAATATCGCCAAACCCAGCAGTGATATGAATCGACAGACCGAGTCGCCCCACTGAAGAACGTCCTTCAAGCATTGGCACGAGCGTTTTGGTTTCCGTGTGTTCTAAAGTACGTCCAAGATAGACGCGCCCCGGACGAAGCAGATAACCGCTTTCCGGGATTTTGATCATACTGTAGGCGTTGGGCTTCTTCATGTCGAGCGTAGGCTCGTCATATACCAGGAGCTCGTCATGGAGACGCAGGTTATAACTGTTGGGATTGAGGTTCTTACGATTGAACGGCGTTATGACAATATTTCCGTTAGCGACTTCTTTTTCTATTTCAAGACCGGAAAGGATCATTGTCACTCCTTCGACGCTGATTGTCGTTTCTACCTCAAGGGTTGCGTCTCATTATCAATTTGTATTCAGGAACGTCGACGACCAAAAATTTCGCTCGGTCAGAAGGACGCTTGCCACGCCTGCGGCATTCGCATAAGTAGTCAAAGGCTCCAAAAAGGAACAGTTTTAACTCTTTTAACGATTTTACGGATAAGGTAAGATTTACCCTTGCAGACGCCGTATATAATCAAAATGGACAGAAAAATCACATATATAGTGTTTCTCTAGCCACGGGTGATATTTTAGCAAACTCATTTGGAATGTAAAGACGTTTTTTTTTTGCGATATAATAGCGTTTGTGTTTTATGAACATTCCGGCTTAGTTTTGGTTAGATTCGTAGGTACAACGGCTTTGGGGCTAGCGTTGGAGCCTGCTAAATGGTCAGATAAAGGGCTTAAAATATTTTTGAGCCACCTCAAATTGTTGAAAAATTATTATATTATAAGACAGAAAGGGATGTTTTTCTGATGAACCACTCCTTTTGCACACGTTCTCCTCAAGTTTTGCAAGTATTGGCCGTAGTTCTACTCGCATTTTTGTATACCTCCACTGCCGACGCCTCATCATCGCTCATAATCCAGACCTCGGAACAAAGTCAATTCAGCGCTGTTCCTGATCATTCGGAATACGCTCCAAAGTATTCGGATACAACAAATTCGAGTGAGTCAGATTCGTTAAAAGAACTGCTTCCGACAAGCGCCCAGCTAGCAGAAACACTACCTCATTTCCCCAATAGAACGGCAGCGTTCGTCTGGAGAAACTGGAATCTTGTCCCACTCAAAGACATGGCTCGAACGCTAAAGACTCGACCTGAAAACATTCAGCTGTACGCTACACGTATGGGTTTGCCACCCTATGCCAACCAAATATGGTCTCCGGACAGCGTTTATATCACTGTCCTTCGTCGCAACTGGTCGCTCCTTCCATACGAACAATTGCTGACGCTTCTTCGACTTAACGGCGAAGAGCTCGCGAAGAGATTGCGTGAAGACGACTTTCTCTTTGTGAAGCTCGGCGCGAAACCATTGTGCGCTCCTTTGATTTTCGAGGAACCGTCTGAAGACGTCTTGCGCGCATTGAACGAGATTGCAGACGAGGTTGCAGACGTCTTTACGAGTTCCAACTATGTTAATAGAGAACCGCTCTTTGCTTTCATGCAGGAATTTGATGATCAGACGCCTGATTTGCCTCGGACAGACGCCGAGGCTCCTGGTGGAACTTCCATCTCGCGCGATTCGACTTTCAAACTTTGCTATCTTCATTCCTATTTTGCACTTTTTGGCGACCCGTTGCTGCAGGACAGTTCAAAAATCTATCCTGACGAACTGCTCCGGAAGCTCGCGGCGCGCGGCGTCAGCGGCGTGTGGCTCCACTCCTTGCTGCGTGACCTTGCTCCGCCAAGTCCGATCTTTCCTGAATTCGGCGACAAGTCCGAAATTCGTCGCGCTAACCTCCGCAATTTGGTTAATAGAGCTAAAACCTATGGGATCGACGTTTACCTCTACATGAACGAGCCGCGCGCCATGCCGACGACGTTTTTCGACGCTCACGAGGAGGAACGCGGGATCGCCGAAGGCGCATACAGCGCGATGTGCGCGTCTTCCCCCAAGGTGCGTCAATGGCTTTCAGACGCGCTCGCCGGGCTCTTTGCCGACACGCCAGGACTCGGAGGAATCTTCACGATCACGGGTTCAGAGAATCTCACGAGTTGCGTCTCTCACGGGAAATTCGCTCAATGTCCACGCTGTTCTTTGCATACAGACGTCGAACTCCTTGTCGATCTCAACGCTGCGATGGAAGAGGGAGTTCATCGTTCCGCTCCAGACGCTAAAGTTATCGTTTGGGACTGGGGTTGGCGCGGTCACGGGCTCGCAACTGACGTCATTGAGCGCCTGCCGAAGAATGTCTGGCTTCAATCGGTCAGCGAATGGGCTCTCCCGATCGAGCGCGGCGGGGTTCCAGTGACGATTGGCGAATATTCGATCTCCGCCGTCGGTCCGGGGCCCAGAGCGTTAGCGCACTGGGAGGCCGCCAGAAAAGCTGGTCTGAAGACGATTGCAAAATGCCAGTTCAACACGACGTGGGAAATTGGCTCGATTCCTTCTGTTCCGGCGCTGGATCTTGTCGCGAGGCACGCGTCGAACCTTACGAGCGTCGGTATAGACGGCGTGATGGCAAGCTGGTCCTTAGGCGGTTTTCCATCGATGAACCTTGAGCTTGTCAATGAAATAGCTAGCTCTCCGGAAAAGTCCGTCGACGACGTTCTCGATTCCTTAGCGACGAAATACTTTGGAAACGAAGGACGCTCGCAGGCAAGGAAAGGGTGGTCCCTCGTCTCGGCGGCTTTTGAAGAATTCCCTTTTAGCGGCGCCGTTGTGTATAACGCGCCCAACCAAATAGGTCCTGCAAACCTGCTCAGACTTGAGCCGACCGGATGGCGCGCGTCCATGGTAGGGATTCCCTACGACGACGTCGACTCGTGGCGGTCGCCGTATCCGCCCGAGATTTTTGCATCTCAGATGGAGAAATGCGGTCGCGGATTTCTCAAAGGCGCGGAAGCTCTGAAATCTGCGGCGCAAAGCGCTCCTGCGGAGTGCGCTCGGGACGCAGAACGCCAGGGAATTTACGCCGAGTTTGCGGGCGCAGTTTTCTTGAGCGTTGCGAATCAGACCCGCTTTATCGAACTTCGAAACGAAAGGATCGCACTACGGAAAGAGCTTGTAACGCACGCGCTCTCGACCGAACAAGCCTCCCGCCTTGCCGCCGTCGAAGAAGAAATGATCCTCCTTGCCGAAGATGAGATTGAACTCGCTCGAAGAGCTCTCGACGCATCCTTAAAGGATTCCTGCATTGGGTTTGAATCGACTAATCAATATTGGTTCGTCCCGAACGACCTTGCGGAAAAGATCCTTTCCTGCCGCGATATAGTTCGACGAATTAAGAGTGGATTGTAAGGATTTTGATTTCTTGCAATAAAGGTTTGACGCCAGATATTGAGTTTGTTAGAATGGCGCGAGTCGGGGTGGCGCTGGAAAACTCGCCGCCCTCATAATTGCAACCAGCCGAAGGAGCTATCATGCCGTCAGAACTTCAAAAAAGATCGGAAGTCGCGGCCAGCGATACGTGGGATTTAACGCGTATCTACGGGTCTGACGAGAAGTGGCGCGAAGATTTTGAAGATTGGAAGAAATTCGCGGAACGCGTCTCGTCCTACAGGGGCAGGCTCTCCGACGTCGAGACGCTTGTTGAGTTTTTTCGGTACGAGGAAGATCTATCTCGAGAAGCAGATAAATTGGGCGTCTATGCGTTTCTCAAATCGGTCGAAGACCTCTCCAACACGACGTATCAGGAGATGAAGAGCGCCTTCAATCTCGCCGCTAATGCGCTTGGCGAGAAATCCAGCTTTGTCCATCCAGAACTGCTGTCTTTGTCGGATGCGACGTGGCGAACTTTCCTGTCAGACGAACGCCTTGCCCCGTGGAAGGTCAATCTTGAACGGTTGCTCAGGCTCAAGCCTCATACCCTCACCCATGACGAAGAACGACTGATTGCTTCGGTAAGCGAGCTTGCTGACGTTCCGTCAAAAACCTTTCGACTCCTCAACGACGCAGAAACGAAATTCCCGCCTGTCGAAGACGAAAAAGGCGTTTCGCAACCGTTGACTCACGAGACTTTCCAACTGTTTTTGCAGTCGCCTTCACGCGAAGTGCGTAAAAACGCGTTTGAAAACTTTTACAACGAATACGAGGCGCGGCAGAACACTTATTCTGCGTTGCTTGAGGGTTCGATTCGGAAAGATGTCTTCTACGCTAAAACTCGTAAATTCGATAATTCGCTCCAAGCGGCGATGTTCTACGAGGAGATTCCCGACAGCGTCTACTTGAATCTGAAAAACGTCATTCGTGGATCGCTGCCCACGCTCTATCGTTACTATGAGTTACGTCGCAAGCTCATGAAGCTTGACGAAATTCATTTCTACGACGTCTACGTTCCGATCCTGTCGGACATTAATGTCGACTATTCCTGGGACGACGCCGTCGAAACAATCGGCAAGGCTCTCGCGCCCCTTGGGACTGAATATGTCGAGACGCTTACAAAGGGTCTTACCACTGACCGATGGTGCGATCGCTACGAGAATCAGAACAAGGAAAGCGGCGCGTTCAGTTGTCCCGGCTATGATTTTCCGCCGTACATTCTGATGAACTATAAGCCGACGCTGATTGAAAGCGTATTTACGCTCGCGCACGAGGGCGGTCATTCCATGCACAGCTGGTATTCCGCTAGGTCGCAGCCGTATCGTTACTACGACTACGCTATTTTCCTTGCTGAGATCGCCAGTACGTTCAACGAGCAGCTCTTGGCGCGATATCTCTTTAACGAAGCAACTGACGACAAAATGCGAGCTTGGATCGTCAATCGCGAGCTTGACTCTATTCGCGCGACGATCTTCCGTCAGACAATGTTCGCCGAGTTCGAGTACCGCGTCCATGAGATTGCAGAGAAAAACGAACCGCTCTCGGCGACGTCCTTTAGAAAAGTCTACCGCGACGTTCTTAACGAATATTTCGGTCCCGACTTTGTCATTGACGACGCTCTGGAGCTCGAGTGCTTGCGCATTCCGCACTTCTACCGTGGATTTTACGTCTATAAGTACGCGACGGGGCTTTCGGCGGCGATCTCGCTTGCCGACCGCGTCCTTAACGGAGGAGAGGCGGAACGCGACGCGTACCTTGGTTTCCTTAAATCGGGCTCTTCCGCTGCGCCCCTTGATATTTTGCGCGACGCTGGCGTCGATATGGAAAAACCCGAGGCTATTGAAGCGGCGATGAAACGTTTTGAGACGCTCATTGACACTCTCGAGGAGCTTATTCCCAGCTGACCTGAGTCTTCGCGAACAAGCGCGCACGTCCAATTAAAAAACGCTCTCGGAAATCCAACCTTTCCGGGAGCGTTTTTTGATTCAATGCTCTTCGTGACGACTGCGATCAATCGAGCGGTTCATCCCATGGTCGGAGCGACACGCGACGATAAAAAATCTCAGCGCCTTCAGATTGCAGCTGAATCTTTCCTTCCGTCTGCTTAAGGCCATAGATTCGGTTGACGAATTTGCCGTTGAGATAAATCTGCATTTCGTCGCCAACCGCGTAAATAACGAGTTCGTTCCAGTCGCCTTGTTTTTCAAAGTCGCCTATAGCAAAGAAACCAGTTGTATTATCCCAGCTAGGATTTTTGCCGAGTCGCTGGAAATTGCCGTCCGCGTTGGCGGTAATGGTCGTGGGCTTGCCATTTTTAGGATCGAAGAAAAATTGGCCGTCGATTTCGACGACGTCACAGGTCGCGGAGATTCCGTCGTCTGGACCGCCGACGATCCAGAAGTCGCCCGTTCCGCCCTCGATGACGTTCGCCTCTACGGACTTACTCCAAACGCCGCCAAACCCGCCAATCTCGCCAAAAGAGTGGATCAAAACGCCAGAGTCGCGCGCGCGCCCGATCTTGTTTCCGTAGGTCTTTTCTCCCCACTTGAATTCGACGGTCAGACGATAGTTGGAGTAGGAGCCGATCGTCTGGATTCCGCCGTACTCCTCGCCGCTAACGCGGAGGATCCCGTCCTGTACCGTAAATACGTTTTTCGGGTCAATATTCGGTGCGTCGGCGCCTCGAATCCAAACGTCCCAACCTTCCAAATCTTTGCCGTTGAAAAGCTGAATTTCATGCGTTGCGTCGTCGATCTTCTTGAGCGCGATGGGAATGTATCCGTCGTCGAAAAGCTTCTCATAGGTGAACTCGTAATCCAGACGAAAAGTTGAATGGCCGTCGCGTCCTTTTGGAGCGCCGTTGGCAAGTCCCGTCTGGTCGGCGATATAGAGTCTGGAATTTTCCGGTTCGTTTTGAAGAACGAGCATGACGTGTCCGTCGTAATCATAGTGCATAAGGACAGCGTCGCCCGGTTTAAGCTGGGAGTATGCGGCCTTCATCGTTTCAAAGCCGTTTTCTTTGACGATCTTGGGGGTCGAATCGTAATGATTAAGATCGTATTTTCCTACGGCGACGACTTCTTTGGGGCGATCAGGGATCATTCGTCGTGTCAGGAGAGAAGGAAATTCCGGATCGGCATGCTTCCAAGCGTTAGAAACCGACGCGGAACAGTCTGACCCCTTGTAGTTGTCAAACTCGCTGGGACCGACGTAATATGTCGCCCCATCGATCGTATTAAGCTGAGCTTTAAAGGAATCGAGGTTGTTGTTCCGGGAGAATTGAGTGTAAGGAATCCCGTAGTATGTTTCACCCTTCTTAAAGGAGAAGGATTGCTCAGGATTCCAGTAGGGGATATCCTCAGTAGGAGTCCATTCGATGGAGGCGGCGGCGCGCATGTAGTCGACAACCTTGGCGCGCAACGAACTCTCCAGCTCCACCGCAGTCGTCGGTTCGCTGTCTGCGGCGTAGAGCGCGTTACCGGCTGATAGAACAAGCGCGGCTAATGTCAGTAATAGTATCTTGTTATTCATTTCATCACTTTTCTGATAATGCCGCCGAGACGCCAGGAACCAGCATAAAGTCGACGCCCGGCGGTTCTGTGATATAATCTGACCCGTTTGCGGAACACAGGCGTCCGCAGATCTGACGTCAATTATAACAAAAGAGTTTGCCTACTTAAAGCAGATTCGACCTCTTCGGAATCCCGTTCAATGTCAGACGCCCCCAGAAGATTAGCTCTGAAGAAATTTTTCGAGCGTTTTAAGAATTCGCATCTGGCGACGCGCATGGCGAGCGGGGTTTTTTGGCTTTCAGCAGGTTCACTTCCAGCGAAGATCGCGACGTTGGCGGCAACGTGGCTTGTCATACGTATTCTTGGCGCGTATACGTATGGCGAATTTACCCTTGTGAGAGCGGCGGTCAACGCTTTTGTGACTGTCGCCACCTTTGGCATGGGGCGGACCGCAGCTAAGTACGTTTCCGAGTTCCTGGTAACCGATCGGGAACGAGTTGGGCGTATCGTCGCGCTTAACTATGCTTTCACGTTCATTTCCAGTCTTGTTATTGCCGTTCTTTTTTGCGTCTTAGGGCCGCAACTGTGCGAAACTCCACACCTGGCTCGGCAGGTTCGTTTCAGCTCGATCCTTCTTGTTTTTACAGCAATGGCGGGCGCCCAGACTGGCGTGCTTTCTGGTTTCCAAGCGTACAAAGAAATTGCGCTGGCAGTAACGATAAGCGGCTTCGCCTCGGTCCCTTTTTATGTAGGCGGCGCAAAGGTCTGGGGACTGACCGGCGCTGTCTTCGGCGTTGCCGCCGCGCCTTTTTTCACATGCGTGTGCAACAGCTATTTTATTCTGCAGTTTTTGCGGAAGTACGGGATCACCTATAATTTTCGCGACTGCTGGCTGGAGGTGAACGTCCTATGGAAATTTTGCCTTCCTTCGACCCTCATGTCTCTCTTGATGGGGTTTACGACTTGGGGCGCGTCGATCATGTTGACGCGACAGACGAGCGGAACGAGCGAGCTTGGAGTCTTCGACGCCGCGCGACAGATTCAAACGACCGTTTTGTATTTTCCTATACTTGCAGCAAACGTTGTAGTCCCAGCGCTCTCTGAACTCAACGCACGCAGCGATTCATACGGATACCGGCAGACGGTCAAATATAATGTGGCAATCAACGCTGTCTTTACGTTGCTTATAGCTCTCATTCTGGCTCCTTTTGCAAAGTTTATAATGCAGGCGTTTGGCGACGGCTTTGAGGAAACGGGGACAGGCGCCCTTGTCGTACTGCTATTCTCAGCGGTTGTAATGAGCATTGCGAACGTTTATGGCAGCGTATTGACTAGCCTTGGAGCGCTTTGGACGCGCTTTGGATGGACCGTTGTCTGGAGTGCGATCGTCGTTGGTTCTCTCTATTCAGGAATTTCAATCTTTTCCGGGGCTTTTGGGCTCGCGAACGCAATGGCGCTCGCATACGTCGTTCAAACACTCGGGTTAAAATTTTATATGAGACGCGCTGGAAATATTGCCGATAACAACGCTGAGAAGAAATAGACTGCCTTCATCCCCCCTCCTGACAACGAAAACAAAGACAAAAAATGGATAGTCCATTGCCAGACGCCCTTTATATTTGTCCGGGCGATCCCTACGGCGCGCCTCGAGGAGGGCAAACCGCCTTTGCAATTCAAGCGCTCAACGCGTTCGGATCGCGCTTTGCGCTCGTCGCGCCTGACGAAACAAAAGAAAAACCAACTGGCGTCTGGTTTATCGACCATTGGCGTGGACGACCAATTTGGCGACTTAACGTCGGCTCTTTCGCGCCCAAAAACAAGAGTCGGCGTCCGATCGTGCCACGAAGAATCATCTTTCGTCGGCTGATCGCAAAGCACATGCCGACGATTCGCAAAATTTCCACTCGCAATATTTTTTGCGATTCGCCCGAACTCCTCGGCGTTCTAAAAAAATACGAATGGGATTCGTTTTGCTACCGTTTTGCCGGACTTAACAATCCAGTCGGAGTGTCGCGTTATGGATTCCTTCGTTTTTTGGCTGCCCCGTTCCATCGGCTTATGCTCAAGAATCTGGCACGCTTGAAGCCGGACGCGCTTCTTGCGTCTGCTGATCTTGAAACGATCGCCGCTTTCGAAGAAGAAAACAAGAAAATCCTTGGCGGCCTTCCGCTAAGATTTTTTCCAACTCGCTTTGATCAGGAGATTTTTCACCCTGGCAACGTTGAGGAGCAACGTCGCGCTTTGAATTTACTGGGACATAAGCCTATCCTCGTTTCGGTTGGAAGACTCTGCTGGGTCAAGGGATGGCGGCTAGCGCTCGAATCTGTTGCGAAACTCAAGTTGAAATATCCGAGGATTACCCTTATCTTCATAGGTGACGGCGAGGATCGCACGGAACTTGAACGAGCGGCGCGCGAGCTTGGCGTTTGGGAGAATCTCCGTATGGAAGGTTTTCTGGCGCCTCAAGAAGTTTACAAGCGACTCGTGGCTGCCGACCTCTACCTCTGCGCATCGTATCGGGAAGGGTGGTCTGTTGCGATGACCGAGGCTCTTGGTTGCGGCAAGATCTGCGTCTCGACTCCGGTAAGCGGCGCCGGCAATATGATCGACGACGGCGTTAACGGCAGAATCGTCGATTCGCGAGATCCGGTTGCATTTGCTCAAGCGATCGACGACGCGCTGGATTTAAAGGCGCGTTCTACGGCCTCAGAACAAAGATCGTTAGAGCTTGCGCGTCAGTATTCAACGGAGACCCTTGCCGGCGATTGGGGCGCCTTATGGCGTCCGCTGGCCGCCAAAGAGTGAGTCTAAGCGGACTGCTCTTCTTATTCGAACCGTTTTGAAGCATGCTTTCATGCGCTTCGCATTGTATTACAATCCATCTAGTATTTGGTAACGATAGACGTTGTATAGTTGCGTCGACTCAAACGTTTGTCCAAATTAAAGGCAGCTTTGAGAAAGTGGATAAAGGAATTCTTTTACCAAGAAACTTGGCGGTAAACTATTTGTGTTTCCACGCCGTGTTTTATCCGTTATTGACACATTTTCTCATGAGCGAGAGCGAGACAGGAGGCGTTGGCTCTGCTCCCGTTCACGCATTACAACTCCTTGCGCTTCTGGCTTGTCTTGTGATCGGCTGGTCAGCGAGGGCGACGCGTCCTCGCCGTTTTGACATATGGACTATCGGGATCTTCTATTTTACCTGCGCCTCATTTTTACTTGCGGAATTCTATGCTGAAAATGAAAAACTTGTCGAGATTGCCTACGCCGCTAGATTCATAATGTGGTTTCTATTTGCCGCGATCATTACGAGAGGCAAACTGAACCTAGGACAATTGACGAAGCTTTCCGCCTCTTTCCTTGCGGGAACTTTCATTCAGGGCATGCTGGCCATATGGGCGTTCAAAACCCAGAGCGGCACGTCTATTTATAATGAGGTCTACGCGACAACTGGAGCTGCCAATGTCTCCGGCAAGATGATCGTTGCGTTCGTGACGCTGAGTCTTTTTCTCGCCTCATATTGGTTTTTTACCAGCCAACGCTTCCGCTGGCTCTATCTTGTTTCACTTTGCGTTGGAATGCTGGTAATTCTTTTCAGTTACAACCGCGCAACTCAACTTAGCCTGACTATCGTTATTTTACTCGACGGGTTTTGGCTCTTCCGCAATAGCAACGTTAAGGCGGTCTTTCTGTTGGCAATAATCGCATTTGCTGTCGGAGGATTTTTGTCCTCAGAGTTTGGCGAGGCGTTCCTTTTGCGATGGCAGAATATTCATGTAGACGGCGGAAGCGGTCGCGTTAAACTCGTTCGCGCGGCGCTGGAAAACTTTGCCAATCCTGACTCAATGAACGCACTGCTTTTCGGGAAGGGCTATCATCAAACGAAGTTGTTAATGTATCACGCTTGCGGCGCTTATATTGGAACGCACAGCGATTTGTTGGATTTTCTCACGGTCTATGGACTCATTGGAGGTTGTTTCTATTTTTGGATCGCTTGGAAGATATTAACTTTTGGGCGCGGATTACCGACGCGTTCGTTAGAGTATCTTTGTATTCGTTCGTGCGGGGTCTTCATCATCCTAACCGGTTTGATCACAGGAGTTTTTCAAGGAACCTACACGTTTTTCATGCTTTTCACGATATGCCAATACTGGTTTGAACGAGGAAGCCTCATTGAAGCGCGCCGACGGCAACACGGGATAGTGGAACCATTTGGCGGTTTTCAATTTGGATATCAACCGAGTCCGGACGATTTTGGTTCATCCGAATTCCCGCCTTACCCTGATGAAGAACGGGACGAACCTTTCGGCAGTGCGGAAGACGATTATAATGAATCGGAGTTCGAAAATCCCGACAGGTTTGGCGAAGATCGAAAAGATTTGGTAGATGAAGATTCGTTTCGGTTCGAAACAGGGCGCCCTGCGCCGCTCGTCAGGCTGCCCGAGCGTACCGACGATAATCTCGAATCGGCCATAGATAGAGCTTCTACTCCGACTGTTTCTAACGCTTCGACTCTTTCTGTCAAAGGTGAGAAGCTGGATGAGGATTCGAGCTCGCAACCAAAAACGGATCCCGTTCAGGAGCGCATCCGAGTCCTGGAGGAGATCTACCGTCAGATTCAAGCTGAGGATCAGGACGCCAGATAGGGGATGGGCGCGATTGGATTGACGGCCTATAAAACCGAAGTATTGATGAAGGATCGGAAACGTGCGAATCGTCGTTGCCCACAATTTCTACGGCGCCCGAGCAACGGGGGGCGAGTCGGTTGTTTTCCAGCAGGAGGTTGATCTCCTCAGGCGATTTGGGCACGAAGTTGAGACAATCGAACGTGAAAACGCTGAAATCTCGGAGTACTCGTTTGCGAAAAAGTGTTCTTTCCTCATGACGCTCGGTTCTTCGCGTTCCGTATATGAAGAAAGCGTCAAGACGTTCAAGAGGTTGCGACCTGAAATACTCCACGTTCACAACTACAAGTATGTCTTGTCGCCCTCGATTTTTCAAGCGGCTAAAGCTTGCGGGGTCAGGACGGTTTTGACTTTGCACAACTACCGACTGATCTGTCCTGGCGGGCAGCTCCGGCGCGGGGACCGTCCTTGTGAAGAATGTTTGCATGGTAACCCGATCCGTTCGCTGTGGCGACCGCAATGCGCGTCCAAGTTTTCTACGCGTATTCTTCAGTACGCGTTTTATTTGAAAACGCGCAAACCTTTACTTGAAAACGTCGACGCTTTCATTGCGTTGACACATTTCGCCAAAGAGAAGTTCATAGCAGGCGGACTTCCCGAAGACAAGCTCTGTGTTAAACCAAATTTCGTCTTCGATCCGACGTCCAGGATCCCGGACCAAGTGTCCGAAAGCGACGGGGTGGGCGCTGTTTTTGTCGGTCGTCTTGCTCCAGAGAAGGGCGTTCGATTTCTTATCGAGGCATGGCGTAAGCTCGATTATCCCCTCACTGTCGTTGGAGATGGTCCATTAAGGGAGTGGGCGCAATCCAACGCGACGCCGAACGTAACATTTCTCGGAGAGAAATCGCACGAAGCGACGCTCGACATAATGCGTCGCGCCAGATGCTTAGTGTTCCCATCGGTATGGTACGAGGGGTTACCAATGACGCTCATCGAAGCGTGCGCGCTTGGGATTCCGACAATTGCATCCGACCTTGGTGCCCGGCGTGAAATTATTAAGGACGGTGAATCTGGACTGCTTTTCAATTCAGGCGATGAAAAAGGATTTGTCTCCGCTGTTAAAACGCTCTACAACGACCTCGCTTTGCGGAACCGCCTGGGCGACGGCGCCAGGCGTGTTTACGAAGAGTTGTATACTCCTGAAAAAAATATAGAACTCTTGAACGCGATCTACCGGCAAATTCTCAGATAATAGAGTAAAACCATTCGTTTGCGGCGGCGACATATACGTTATATTAACTAAGGGACGCATTTCGAAAATGACTTCGCTTATTAGTTATCTGAAGCGTTACGCTTGCCGCGTTCCACGCTGCGTCGGCGAGGCCCTCGCGTATCTTCCTTATTCTGTAAGGCCAGGATTTGCATTGGCATACCGCCGCGCCAAGGCAACGCGACGATGGTTTGACGAAATCGCAACCGACGAACAACAGCGCGAATTTATTTTCCAACGCGTTGCAAAGATTGTAAATCACGCGATGGA
The DNA here is from genome assembly GCA_050949645.1 of Thermoguttaceae bacterium. Classification (GTDB taxonomy): domain Bacteria; phylum Planctomycetota; class Planctomycetia; order Pirellulales; family Thermoguttaceae; genus RUG369. The sequence continues at coordinate 1,043,152 of JBMNGC010000001.1, read as the reverse complement.
GAACGTCCCGTTTTACGCCCATTACTATTCGGAATGCGGATTCGATCCGAAATCGCTCCGTTCCTTCGACGACTTAAAGTCGATCCCAATTATTACAAAAGAACTCCTTCAAACGGTTGATTTAGAGCGTCGTTCCTGTAAGCGACGCGGACGAACTCCAACATACACGGGCGGTTCTACAGGCGAGCCCCTCAAATTCTACTCTGATAATATGCAGATAGGAAACGAATGGGCGCACATGCATCATATTTGGGAAAGCCTTGGTTATCGTTCTCGCGACCTTCTTTTAAGCATCGCGCTCGAGGAAAAACAACCGCCCATTTACTACGACGCTCTACGACATTCGCTTGTATTGAACATACATTATCCTAACGAAACGATCGTCCGAACCCTGTTGGCGCTTCCGCGACGTAAACGACGCGTTTATTATTTTAGGGGATACCCAAGCTCATTCGCTGAATTTTTATCCTACTGCGAGAGCTCGGCTCACGAGGTTCTGTCAGAGCTACAAAACTCGCTTAAAGGGTGTTTTCTTGCCTCAGAATTCCCGACTCCGGCCTTTAGGAGTACAATCGAGCGAGCGACAAAACACCCCTCCGTATCATGGTATGGTCACAGCGAACGCGCAATTTTAGCCTGGGAAAAAACGCGTCCGTACCTTTACACCCCTATGCACTCATACGGATACTGCGAAACGACTCGAACGTCGGACGGTTGCGTTTCGCTCGTCGGCACCTCCTATTGGAATTTTTCCTCGCCTTTTATCCGATACCAAACAAACGATGGAGTGCGCCCTATCGAAGTTCGTTCCGACATTTTACGATCCTTTGAGATCCAAGAAGGGCGTCTGGGAGATTTTATTATCGATAAGAACGGAGAACGCATCTCTGTTACTCATCTGAATCTCTCCTGTCGCGAATCAACGTGGGAGCTGGTGCGTTGCGTTCAGATTGAACAACGGGAACCAGGTTCGGTGATTCTATGGGTCACTCCGCGTCGTTCTACGACAGTTAAGGAGCTCCGTAATGCGTTTGATTTCGGAAAACTTAATCTGGATTGTGATTTTCGAATTGTCCACAAGCCTTTTGTTACCTCCAACGGAAAAACGCTCCTTAAAATTTCGACCGATAGAAAATAGCGAACCACAATCGACGAGTAGCGGATAATTTTTTTAATTGCTTCGACTGTTACGGTAGGACTTCATATCGTCGGCGCCTAATAAAGAACATCCGCATTATCCTCACGAACTATAAGTTTCTCGAATCCTGACGCACACAGTAATTGCATAAAACGAAAAAGTTATCTCTGTGTTGAATCTTGAAAGCTTTCACCGCGCTTCCAAAAATTTTGTCTCGAAATATTTCATGCTTGTTTCAAAACGGTCTTTTGACGCAGCGATTAATTCATTAAACTCGCACCGTCTTGATCGACGACCGGCGTCCTGGCGTTCTCATGGAACGCTGCCGAATTCGCGATTCGATAGGTTCGCCGTCTCCTAGCGACTGCGACGATGAAAAAAGCGACAGGGAGGTTTTTGTGAGCATGGACGCTCAGAATTTTTTCCACTCAATGAAAGACGCAATGACGGCAGTTCGTTTTTTTTGGCTAAAGCGCTCAACGATCGGCAATACAGATATTGCGCGGTTCTCGGTTAAAGCTCTTACGACAACCTTGTTTCTTTGTGTTGTCGTCTCAGTTTCACCCCTCTGGGCAGCGACCTATAAGACGAAGAACTTTACAGTTCATGCCAATGATTCAAACTTTGCTCGGCAAGTTGGCGACGCAGCTGAGGAATACCGCGTTAACCTCGCCATTACATGGCTAGGCGCGTCTCTCCCGCGTTGGTCTCGGCCTTGCGTCGTTACGGTGAAAGAAGACGCTAATCTTGTCGCGGGTGGCGAAACTGTCTTTTCCTTCTCAAATGGGGAGGTGTACGACTGGAAAATGCGAGTTCAGGGAAGTCGAGAACGCATTCTTGATTCCGTGTTGCCTCATGAAGTGACTCATACGATCATCGCGTCTTACCTTCGATCTCCAGCTCCCCGTTGGCTCGACGAGGGAATGGCAACAGCAGTTGAAGCAGAAGTTGAACGTTCGCGGTATCGAACGATGCTTGCGACTTTTCTTCACACGAAACGCGGCATTGCGTTCAACGATATGGTTTCAATGAAAGAATATCCGCAGGACTTGACGCCTTTTTATTCGCAATCGTTCTCTGTTTGCGAGTACCTGATCAATGTTGGCGGCTATCAGAGGCTCGCTGAATTTGCTAAAGACGGAAATAAAACAAAGAACTGGAACGCAGCGCTGAAAAAACATTACGATTGCGATTCACTTGGCGCGTTGCAGGTGGAGTGGCTAGAATGGGTCCGTCAGTGGGATCTTGCCGGCCAGCCAAGGAGTCTTCCCGAAACAAGAAAGCTTCCGGAATTCTTCGGTCATAACGAAACCACGCTCGCGTCGAATAATGATTCCACTCAAATTTTTGGCACGATTGAAGATCCAGGACGCGAAAACCAGCATATTAATTCCTTGATTATTGCTCGAGGTCAGAATAAAGACTCGGAGCGGAGCGGTTTTTTCCAGAATTTACCAAGACCTTTTGCGTCAAGAGAGAATAACGACGCAACGGAAATTCAGGAAAACGAAACGACCGTCCGAGCAGGATCCGTAGTTTCAAACGCCTCGCAACAAGACGTTTCTTCCTTGACCATGTCGAACGGAACAGTTTGGGGTTCCAGCGGAAACGTCCTAGCAAACGGCGCCGGTAGCGCGTCGAAAAGCGGCGTGGTCGTCTCCGCAATGCCGTATTCGTATGATCAATCGTCCCAGAATTCCGCTCATTCAAATTCTTCAGGATGGGGAAGACAATAAGGCAAGTAACATATAAAGTCCTCAAACGAACGTCTTACCGGATAAGAACGACGTCGCGACGAGAAATAGCGACGTCGTTCTTATTTTGTCGTTTGTCAGATCTATCAGGAAAAGCGCAAAGCTGGCGGTAATCTTGGCGCCCTCTATATAATGATAAGCGCCAGCGGCATGCGAATATCAGCGTTCCTTTGACCGAAGTTATGGTCTCAGGCGTAATTCGACTGCTTCTCAATTTATACGTCGCTTATCCCGAAGAAAAGGGTAGCGCCTAGCCGACCGAGTGTCGGCGCTTTGTGAGATTCCTTTTAGGAAAATTTCTTTCGTTGTCCCGTAGATTATTCTATCCACGCTACGGGCGCTGCCACAGCGTATCTGAATTCTCCAAATCTCCGAGAAACCCCGTCAGTAGAGCAAACTTTTTAGAAAACGCCGCTCAAAGCCAAGGGTAAGAATTCCCAGATGCAGAAAAAAGAAATAAAAAACGCCGCAGAAGACTGGCGCTCTCCTGCGGCGCACGCGCTGAATGGGCGGAGACTAGCTCATCATAGCGTCCATTTGCTTCTGGATCAGATCCTCGATCATTCCCTTGAAGATGTTTGCTCCCATCGGTAAATTAAGCTTGAGCGTGAGCATGTCGTCGCCGATGTTGAGAGCGCCGTCGATCCGGTACTTAAAGACCGTCATCGCAAAGTCGAGATTATAAGGATCGTTCCAGACCTCTCTATTCACGGTTGCAACCATCGCCTTATCAATTTTTTCAGCGGAAATACGTTCACGAATACGTCGCGCCGCCTCTTCTTTTCCGAGTGAATGCTTGAAGGTTTTCGTTAATGACGACATACGGTTCCAGTCCTGTCGGTTATGAATCGACTATGAGTCAATTCGATTTTAAATGCGAGCTGCCGCGAAGAACGTTCAACGCGGCAGGGCTCGCGTTCCTATGCTACAACGACGTCCGAAACAACCGTTCCAGACAACGTCGAATCGGTCACTTTAGCGAGGCTTTTACCGATTCGATAAGCTTAAGCGCCTGACCGATCTCGGCCTTCTGGCGTTCCGGTTCTTCCGGAATCTCTCGCTCGATCGTCAGCGGACCAGTATAGCCAATGTCTTTGAGGGTCTGCAAGAACAATTTTGCATCTACTTGCCCCTCTCCGAACGGCACTTCTTGGCCCCAGTCAACCCCAGGCGTACCGGTCGTTGCAATCGCGTCTTTGCAGTGGCAAGAGCGAACGTATTTCGCCACCTTTTTGAGCGATTCAATCGGGCAGCCCATCCCGTAAAGGATAAGATTCGCGGGGTCAAAATTGATGAAGATGTTATCGCGATCAACTGCATGAAGGAACTCGAGAAGATTTTCAGCCTCTTCCTGACCCGTTTCGAGATGTAAGCGTTGACCGTTCTTCTTCAGGTAGTCGCAATAGTTCTGGATTGCAGCGACCATCGCCTTATAGTCGTCCGAATTGACGTCTTCGGGCACAAAGCCGATATGAGAACCAATTGCGTCCACGCCAAGGAGCTTGGCAAAATCGGCAATTTCACGCGCTTCCTGGAGTCGCGCTTCGCGCGTGGCGGCAGGAACAAAACCGACCGTTTCAGCAGCCTTTGCAATCGTTTCGTAGGACTCGCCCTCGAATCCAAGAAAAACGACCGTAGTCGTTATGCCATAGTCGTTCAACTTTTCCAGAAACGCCTTCGCGTTCTCGGGAGTACGCGACGCTTTCGCGGGCGTGTGAAGCTGAATCGTTTTAATTCCCAGGTCGCGAACTACCTCCAACTTAACGCCAAGACCGGCGTCGATACTGGCAAAAACTCCAACGGGCATATTTTCCATAACGAGCTCCTTTTTTCGTTTAACATGATTGTCCATCGCCCATAGCGAGAGACAGAGGTTGCCAACGACAGTCGATACGGTCTGAATATCAGCGTTTCAGACCCCGATTTCAGCCCTTATCTTCCTTCGTTAATTTGACGGAACAACGCTCAAACCGGTCTAGGGGTAGTATACTCGGACAAGTCGGTTTTTCCAATAGGCCATCGAAAATCCCGGCTTTTTTCTTACACTTTGTCCTGCTGTTACGCTCATTGATAAAAAGGAGGGTCGGAAATATAATGCCTATATGTTAATCGGAGCGCAAAGAACACGATTTTACTTACCAGATTTCCCGATCCGAGGATTCCGGTTTCATGCGCGTCGAGCGTCCTCTGGTCTTGCAGTTAGGAAACATTTGATGAATTACAATCAAAGCGAAGCCGCGTCGTTTTTGCATGATTACTCGAGTCAAGTCGCTGAGAACCTGATGCGTACCCAATTTGACGTCTTGGCGAAGATTGCCGGACTGATTCTTTCGACAAAGTCCAGTGGTAAACGCATCTATACCGCAGGGAACGGCGGAAGCGCCGCAACCGCGTCGCATATGTGCAACGATCTAGTGAAGGGCGCTCGCGTTCACGGACGCGAGGGCTTCCGCGCCATGTGTCTTAACGACAGTACTCCAATCGTAACCTGTCTGGCCAACGATTTTTCGTACGAAGATATCTATGCGATTCAGTTGCGTACCTATGCCGAGCCAGGCGATCTCCTGATCGTCTTCAGCGGCAGCGGGAATTCGCCCAATATTGTTAAAGGACTCCAAGTCGCAAAAGAAATGGGACTGACGACGATCGGCTTCGGCGGCCGCGACGGCGGAAAAATGAAGACCTACTGCGACGAAATCCTTATTGCGCCGACCAATTCGATGGAGCAGCTCGAAGATATGCATATGCTCTACGAGCACGCGCTCGTCTCGCTCATGCAAAAAATTCTGCCAACGAATTTCGATATTGAAGTTTTCAAATATCCTGAAAGCGGTCGCAAATTTAAGGCGGCGTTCTTCGACTATGACGGTACCGTCGCCGCAGTGCGTGCCGGTTGGCAGGACGCTGTCGCCAAATGCGCTTGCGCAACCCTTGCTGAAATTCCAGGCGTTTCTAAAGAAGAAGTCGAACCTATCGTTCGCGCTTATATCGAGCAAGAAACAGGACGCCCCATGATCGCGGTGGGGGAACGCATCGCGGAGGAAGTTTCGAAAAGAGGCGGAACGCCGCGCCAACCGATCGACTACAAATTGCAGTACGACGCCGAACTCGACAAACTTGTCACGTCGAAGCTTGCCGGACTCGGCGCGACGAAAACAGCTGAAGACGTTCTTATCCCGGGCGTTTTACAATTCCTTAAACTTCTCAAGGCAAATGGAATCGCTCTGTGTCTTGCGAGCGGCACGGACGAGAAGCGTCTGAAGTCTGAATGCGACACGCTCGGACTAACGGAACTCTTTGATCTTGGCGTCTATGGCGCGCGTGAGGACGGCGTTCCGTGCGAGAAAGACTACATCGTTAAAAATCTGCTCAACAAGAACGGTTGGACAGGGCGTGAACTTGTTGGATTTGGCGACGGCGGTTTTGATATCAGGGCGATCAAAGACGTCGGAGGTTACGCGGTTGGGCTCGCGACAAACGAGGCGGAGCGCGTCGGCGTCAACGATCACAAGCGCGGCGTCCTGATCGACGCGGGCTCTGACGCGATTATTCCTGATTTTTCTGATCCTGAGAAGCTTTGGCGTTTCTTAAATCGCTGAAAATGAGGTCCTTTGACCGGAAAAGAGAGGGGCGTTCCAAACGTGCTGGAGCGCCCCTTTCTCATAACCAAATGGAATGACGACTAATTTTCTTGTTCGCCTCCATTCTTAAGCTTCTGCAACGCGTCAAAGAAACGCTTTCCCTGTTCAAGCTGACTCTTACGGTCAAAATGTACGTTGTCAGGGTTCAAGACTGTACCTTCTGCGGAAATGAAAGCAGCGGGCTGAGAATGTTCAACGGCGGCGATCTGAGCGGCGCGAATCGCTTCGGCTCCTTCGCCCCCCTGGGGCATATAAAGCTCGCCGACAAGGATGGGCACATCGGGCGCTTTAAATTCCTTACGAAGACTCGAGAAGAGCTCCGTAAGTTTTTCCTCATGGTCCCGCGCTTTTTCAACGGTGGCGTCCGATTCACCCTGGCGCCATAGAATTGCCTCAAGTTCGCCGTCTTCGAGCGCTCGTTTTGTTCTTGATATAGCGTCGTCGTAAGGATACGATTTTGTCTGATTGAAATAAACGCCGGGACGCCATGCGTTTATGGACGATCCCCCGCATGCGGTTGGAACAAGTCCGACGGCAATCGTAGGATCTGCCTCGGCGAGCAACCGCCCAAATTCACGGCCCGGTCCGACGCCAGCAACCGGTTTGTCGTAATGAACAGGTTCAACGGCTGGAACCCAGTTTCCTTCTTTGTCGAGCATATAGACGCGTGGGATGGGAACGCGATCCTCGGCTTCTACGAACCCGCGTCCCGCCATGTTTGATTGGCCCGCGAGTACGACGATACGAAACTTCTCCTTTGACGGAAGTTGAACGGTGGGTGATTCATCGGCGTTCTGCTCGTCGTTCGCCGCGCTGCAAGCGGCGCTGAACGCCATAATAACGCAGAGGGAAAAAATTGTTAATAAAGTTCTTCGACGCATAGGTTAAACCTCCATTGAAACGATTTTCTGACAGTTAAATAACCACTCTGTTCGAATCAGAACCCCATCTTTTTTGCCCAGGCAAAACGACGATCCTGCCAGCTCCGCGCATTCGGAAGATCGTCCCAAAACATGTACCCGTGAGGAGCGTCCGCAAAAATATGCAGCTCGCAGGGAATATCCATCTTGCGAAGTTTTTTATAAACCTCAATCGACCCGAGCGAAGAATAAATGTCAGCGTCTCCGTGAATCAGGCACATCGGCGGAGTGTGCCCATCAAAATGGAAATCAGAAAGAAGGGACGCGCCATCTCCTCTGTTGGAGTTAGGGCCCGTCGCTCCGTCGTTGAGGACATAGGCGGGGTAGAGTGGAATCGCAAACGCGACGTTACAAGGGATCTTGTCGAGGTCGTCGATCGGTTCGTAGGTTTGCGTCTCGGAATTAGCCGCAGCAAGGAGCGCAAGGCATGCGCCCGCCGAATATCCTTCTACTCCAATTTTATCCGGATTAAAGCCGTATTTTTGGGCATTTGCCCTCAAATAACGAATCGCGCGTTGCGTGTCCTGAAGGGCAGGGGCATAAATCGGTCCCGACGCTGGACGTGGAACGCGATAGACAAGGATTGCCGTTGTGTAGCCTCGTTCATTCCAGTATTTTGCAGGCGGGAAACCTTCGTTCTTATAGAAGCAAACGTTGAACCCACCGCCAGGAATAATAAGAACACAAGAATCCGAAGCTTTATTTTCTGGACGCTGGATGAGCAAAAAGGGAGTCGTTACCTTAACCGCGGGCGCGTTAGGAACGTTTGGATCTTCTACATTCGGTTCGAGGACGGTCACGCCCGGGGCGAGGTCGGGCCAAAATTCAACTTTTTCTGGCGATTGCGCGACGACGGAACTGAGCGTTCCAAAAAAGCAGATCGTTGTAACAAGAAACTGGTTGGAGCTGATAAAGTAATTGAGTTTCATAAGTCTGCCCTCGTTTAACAGATTGACGCCCTAACTCGACCAAACTTCAGCGGACGCCTGACAGATTATATCAAATTCGGATGTTGATATCCAAATGCTTCTCTGATAACAAGGAAACGGAACGTTTGAAAATTATAACGAGATGAGTAATTTCATTGATTTTGAAAGTTCGTCGCTTGACAGAAATCTAATATCTTACGATAATGGTTACAACTGGTCGGTCCTCGAATTTTTGCGGACGGATTGTAGGTAATTCGTCTGCCCGAGCACTTTGACATTGACACGAGATTGAGTTTAAGATGGAATACGGCGTCCTCTTTACGCAGTTTTACTTTTATTGCTATTATCGCTTTATGAGCGATAGGGGTAGGTTGCGTATTGTCGAATAGGAACGCCAGAACGGCGAGGGATGGAGCACAGAACTCTTTCTCCATAAGAAAAAGCCCTGCGACATGCGCAGGGCTTTTTTTTTGACCTCGTTGCGTCTTTCATGAGCTTTGCCTCTCGCGTTTGAACACATCATTAGAAAGAGTTAAGGTAATCAAATGATTATTTTATTGAAAAAGAACGCCAGCCAGGTTCAAATTACCAACTTGACCGATCGTCTTAAGGATTTTGGAGTTCAGACGAGCCTCTCCGTTGGGTCAGCGCATACAATTATTGGGCTTGTCGGCGATACTTCTAACGTCGATATCGATATGCTCAGCGCATTGGATATTGTCGAGTCCGTTCAACGAGTCCAAGAACCGTTCAAAAAGGCAAATCGCCGCTTCCACGAAGAAGATACGATCATTGAGATCGCCGACGGAATTAAGATTGGCGGCGGCCATTTCCAGATGATGGCTGGTCCTTGCTCCGTGGAATCAGAAGAACAAATTATCGAAATTGCTAAGGCTGTGCAAAAGGCTGGCGCGACAATTCTCCGCGGAGGCGCCTTCAAACCTCGGACCTCGCCTTACGCATTCCAGGGACTCGGCGTCGAAGGTCTGCGTCTCTTGCAGGCCGCCAAGAAAGAAACGGGCATGCCGATCGTTACGGAAATTATGGACGCGTCCCATCTTCCGTTCTTCGAAGACGCTGACGTCGATATCATCCAAGTCGGCGCGCGCAATATGCAGAATTTTGAACTCCTCAAAAAGCTCAGCAAGATCGATAGACCAATTCTCCTCAAACGCGGTCTTGCCAATACTCTCCAGGAACAGTTGACGAGCGCGGAATACATTATGGCAGGAGGCAACGAAAAAGTTATGCTGTGCGAGCGCGGCATCAGAACGTTTGAAACAAGAACGCGCAACACGCTCGATCTCTCTGCAATTCCAGTTCTCCACCATTTGACGCATCTTCCTGTCGTCGTTGATCCAAGCCATGCGACAGGAGAGGCCCGTCTCGTTCCGCCGATGGCGCTTGCCGCAACGGCCGTTGGCGCCGACGGGTTGCTCATCGAGGTTCACAACGACCCGCCCCAAGCGTTGTGCGACGGCGCACAGTCGCTCACGCCCGAGGGTTTCGCTAAGACGGCCGAACGCGTTCGCGCCATTCTGCCATTCTCGTGGCAGGACACAATCTGAGACATAATCTCTACCTTGCATTCTTGCTTGTAAGCGCCGATTGTAGTACAATGCGACAGTCGGCGCGATTTTGTTTGCGCGCGTTCAAATGGAACTGAAAAAGTACAGGTACGTCCAATGACTAAAAAAGTTTCTAACCCCATTCGAAGCCTGTCGCTTCTCGTTGCTGTGGCGCTTGTAAGCGTTGTATCAGCGCCATGTTGGGCACAATCCGTTACCTTTTCGTCACTGCTCGAAGAAATGACGGATCGAACGGCGATTACCAAGGTTCCCAATTATGTGTGCCGTCAGGCAAGCAGCTATGACCGCGCCTCGGAAAGCCCTGAAAAAAACTGGTTTGCCAATCGCGACACTGCTCAGTTTATCCGTGAGGAAAAGAACGGAGAACGCAATGAATGGGTCATGATGGAGGCGGAAGGTCCTGGCGCCATTGTTCGCTGGTGGATCACCGCTCCGCACTATAAGAATAACTTCCACATCTACATTGACGGCGCTACGGAACCGACTTTTTCCGGCAAAATCGACGATATTGTCGGAGGAACGGCCTTCGCCGACGAGCCTCTTTCCATCGAAACTGCCCGAGGCCGCAACCTGTATTTGCCCATACCTTACGCGGAGAGCATTAAGATTACATGCGACCAAATGGAAGAGCAGGGCAACCTTTACTACCAGATCAACTATCGAACCTATGGCGACGGCGTCAAGGTTGAGTCTCTTACGCCTGCAATTCTAAATGCTAGAAAGGCCCAGATCGCGGCGACAAACGCGCTGTTGCTTGACCCCGAAAGGACTGTGGCGGGGCTCGATGTTCTCAATGAAGTCCAAGGATTCTCCCGACATATTGATTCTGAACAGATGGAAGGGCTCTTTGAAGAGCATAGCGTCTTTGGTCCGGGCGCCATCACAATGATCGAAGTTAAGCTTACTGCGGAAGACATAGTTCAGGCAACCAGAAGCACCATTCTTTCAATCTCCTTTGACGGAGAAGAAACAGTCTGGGTACCGATCGGCGAATTCTTCGGCTCGGGAGTTGGCGTCAATCCCCACAAAACGTGGTATACGGAAGTGTTGGAAGACGGCACGATGAAGGCGTTCTGGCGAATGCCGTTTAAAAAAGAGGCTCAGGTTTCCTTTATTAATTGCGATGTGCAGGACGTCGACGTCGATTACAGGGTATATTATGAAAAAGCCCCTTGGACGGACGATCTGATGTACTTCCACGCCAACTGGCGACAGGAACTCGAAATCGAGACCGTTGCTGGCGACGGAACCATGGACTGGAACTACACCGCTCTGCACGGCCAAGGCGTTTATGTTGGCGACGTCCTGTCTGTCGTCAATCCTGTTGAAGCATGGTGGGGCGAAGGGGACGAAAAGATCTACGTCGACGATGAGACGTTCCCATCTCACTTTGGAACGGGCACTGAAGACTACTATGGCTACGCATGGTGTACGCCTCTCGCCTTTGACTCGCCTTTCCACGCCCAGCCGCGATGCGAAGGGCCCGGCAACTTCGGCAATACGACGAACCTGCGCTTCCGCCTTCTTGACGGCATTCCTTTCACAACCAACTTCGTCTTCGATATGGAAGTCTGGCATTGGGCTGAAACTGAAATCGACTATGCCGTCGCGACCTTCTGGTATGGAGCGCCTGGCGCCACAATCGATGAAGATATCGGTCCCGACCGTGAGGACCTCGAATATGACGCCGAAGAGCCCGTTCAGTATAACCATAAGCTAAGCGTTAAGCTTTCGACCTTCGAACTGGACGACTCTTCTACGATCGGCTCTGTTAGTACTCAGGACATGAAGGCCTTTGAAAAGAACGGCTTTACCTGGGTTGACGCCAAGCAGCTTTGGTGGACTGGCGGCGCCGTGAATGATTCGATTACCTTAAACGTTCCCAATGTTCCAAAGGGCAAGCAAACAATCGTCCTCGGAACGACTTGCGCCGTCGATTACGGCGTTGCTCAGTTCTACTGGAATGGAGAACCGATTGGCGAGCCCGTCGATTTCTACAACCCTGATCTCGTTATCCGCCGGGTTGTTAAGCTTGAAGTTCCTGAAACCTCGGGAAAGGACGGAGTTCTGACGGTTAAGATTACTGGGAAAAACAAGGAGTCCCAAAACTATTTGTTTGGACTCGACTCCGTCTCCTGGGAATGAATTATTGACGCGATAATTTATGGATCTTAACAACTGACAGAAAAAGATTCCCTTTCGGTAATGAATCTCCGAAAGGGAATCTTTTTTATTGCGAATTAGAGACAACTTTAAAAACGATCTCTTTTAACGTTTGGCCATCATTCTCCCCCAAACTTTACAGGTGCAAAGAGAGGGATTCCCGAAAGCCTATCGCGTCCCTTGAGGTCGACAAGTTCAATAATGACCGCCGCGCCGATAACCGTCGCGCCAAAACCTTCCACAAGCTTGCGACACGCCGCCATCGTTCCGCCAGTGGCGAGTAGGTCGTCGACGAGCAAGACTCGATCAGTTGGTTTGAGCGAATCTTTGTGCATCTCAATCCTGTTGGTTCCATACTCAAGCGAATACTCAACAGAGACAGTTTCGAAGGGAAGCTTGCCCGGCTTGCGCACAGGAACGAATCCGGCGTTGAGCTCAAGAGCTAGGGGGGCACTAAAAATGAAGCCGCGCGCTTCCACGCCCGCAACCTTTGTTATCGGACCCCACTCAGAAACGCCCTCTTTAAGAACCTCAATCGACCGACTCAGACCGTCAACGTCTTCGATGAGCGGCACAATATCGCGGAATAGTATGCCAGGCTTGGGGAAATCGGGAATCGTTCGTATATAGTCCGCCAGTGGCTTCATTGTAAATCTTTCTACGTAATTCGTTACGGTCCAGGGAACAGTCCCGAGGCCTTGGTTATGGGACGTCTACAGGATCAAACCTAGCCGCGCCCTTATAAGCGATTCAATTTCAGACGCACACGCTCGATACGCGTTTTCCTTATAGCCCCAAGGATCAGCGACGTCATATCCTTGAGGATTCAGGGTTGTGATGCGACTCGCACAGTGTGGATACATTTGCGATAGAAGATCGCAATGCGCCTTTTCCATCGTAAAAACCCAATCGGAAGAGGCAACCATCTCACTCGTTGTGCGCTTTGAGCGTCGACCGTCAATAGAAAATCCGAACATTTCCTTCAAGGCGGCGCTCACTAAAGGCGACGCGGGATGATTATCCGACGCGAAGACTCCTGCAGAAATAACGCGATAACCGTGAGCTTCAAGTTGGTCGGGAGTCGTACCTATCTTTTCAGCAATAATTTTCTGCGCTAGCGCTTCCGCCATTTGACTTCGACATATATTCGCAGTGCAGACGAAGAGTATCGTTTTAATTGCGGCAGATTGAAGCTGCTTAAGAGTAAACTCGCCTTCACGCAAGAGTGAAATATTCTTACCGTCAATCTTCGCGACAGTGGACGGCTTCCCGTAGATCGAGGAACCGCCGTCGACGAAAAGATCAACTCGACCGCCGAGCGAGGCGATCGCTTCCCGAACGTTAGTTGCCGGTGGACGTCCGGTAATATTGGCGCTTGTCAGAACGATTGGCTCACCGAGTTTTCGTATCGTCGACAGGAGGAAGTCGTTCTGAGGCGCCCTGAAACCACAAGTGTTCTGAGGCATAATCGCCTTGAGGGCGCCTTCTGAAAAGGAGCGTATCTTGCCAGAGGAATTCGACGCGTTGACGACGAGCGTCAGAGGTCCCGGCCAGAGCTTTAACGCCAAGCGCTTCGCAATAGGGGGTAGATCGCTCGCATATTCCTCCGCCATAGCGCCGTCGGCAACCGCCAACGGCAGCGCATGCCCATGGCGGCGCTCTTTCTCAAAACAGAGCCGAGCAACTGCGTCGGCGTTCGAAGCCAACGTTCCAAGACCGTAGACCGTCTCCGTTGGTAAGACGAGCAATTTACCGTGAGCCAGCGCGTCTACTACGCGATCGACCGCGTTGGAAAAGTCAACTTTTTCAAGTGAAAGTATTTCCTGACCCATTGAATTTCCACTATAATAAACTTTGATGCGCGTCCCAAACGCAACGGTCAATAGTAACGATTTTTTCTCGGTTGACAAGGTCGCTCGGGTTATCTACTATGCTAAAAAGGTGGCGCCTTGGGTGAGATACAATTTGGTTTAGGCAGCGTAGTCGATCTGTTATTCGAGCGCTGTGTTTTTAACGCGTAATTCATGAGATGACGGAGAGCGGTTCGCCATGAAGAGCCTTTTGAAGCCTCTGTTATTTCTTTGGCCCGGTTCGACTGGCGCATTGCAGTATGGGCTGTGGAGGCATCTTGCAATTGCGCTTTTTTACGGTCTGATTTGCCAGACCGCGTTCTTCCTGAGCTTTTATTGGACGGAATTTCTATCGCCTTTTGCGAAATTTTGCGTCTGGTCTGCCGTATTTACATCTTGGCTTTTTCTCAGCGCTATCGCCAGCGCCAGTCTTAAAAATTACCGGAAGATGCGCAATACGGACGCGGCAGGCGAGGCTTTTTTGGAGGCGCAAACACACTACCTTCGTGGCAACTGGTTTGAAACTGAATGTTGCTTGAAAAATCTCCTGAAAAAAAATGCGTATGACGTCGAAGCGTTACTTCTTCTGGCGACGCTTTTTCGTCATTTAAAAAGATTCTCCGAGGCTCAAAAAACACTTGCCGATCTTGAAAAAATAGACGCGTCATGGCGCTGGCGTGAGGAAATTGAACTCGAAAAGAAAGCAATTGTTGAAGACGCTCGCGAGGACGAAGCAGAAGAGGAGAGTGACGAAGCGGAAGAAGATAACGTAGCGCCAGAGTTGCAATCTTCCGACGTCGAGACTTCAAAACCAGACGAGGCGTTCGTCAAAAAATCAGCGTAGCAACTAATCCAAAAGGCCTTGCAATAAAGCAAGGCCTTTGTTGTGTAGTCAGAACGACTTAGAGAATAAAGAGCATCTCCCGATACTTTGGAAGAGGCCACTTTCTATCGTCGATCAGGCGTTCAAGCGAATCGACTGTGGTCCGAAGTTCTTGCGTAAGACAGATATAATCCTGGCAATTAGAAACGTTGATGACATTGAACGCGTCAAACGCCTCGATCTTCGCGTATAGTTGATCAAGCAATTGACCAAGCGTTTCGACTCTT
This sequence comes from Thermoguttaceae bacterium, assembly GCA_050949645.1. Taxonomy (GTDB): domain Bacteria; phylum Planctomycetota; class Planctomycetia; order Pirellulales; family Thermoguttaceae; genus RUG369. The sequence goes on along the minus strand of JBMNGC010000001.1, from coordinate 1,028,058 downwards.
ACCTTCAACGTTTTGACTCCAGCGGAAACCTCCGCTTCCGTCGCCGCCTTAAACGTTTGGACTAGTTCGCCGTAGGACTCTTCAACAACCGGCAGTATGATGTTACGCGCCATGTCGCGCGAAACCACGCCCTCGATCTGGATCTTCCGAAGGTATTCCTCCGAGCAGATTTCATAACGCGATTCAAGTTCGATAGCAGAGAGGACCCCATATCTCTCAAGAAGCTTATGATTTCCAGGATTTAACAAGGGCTTGAGCGCTTCGAGCGCCGTCGCTAAATTGGGGAGTCCGCGACGTTTCGCTTCATCAATCCATTTGCTGCTATAGTTGTTTCCGTTGTAGACAATGCGTTTATGGTCGCGGATTATCTCGCCAAGAATTTTTTGCAAGCATTCGTCGAAATCATTGTGTCCCTTAATTTCCTCAAGCTTGTCCGAGAGGTAGTCGAGCGATTCTGCAACGGCGACGTTAAAGAACGTATTGAAATCAGCGCACGACTGGCTTGAACCGCAAGCGCGAAATTCAAACTTGTTACCAGTAAACGCAAAGGGACTGGTCCTATTGCGATCAGAATCGTCGCTCTCAATGTTTGGCGCCGTTTCGACTCCAACCCTGAGGTGCGACGACTTGGAGCGGCGTCCCTTATAAACGCCTTCCTCGACCTGTTTGAGCGTTTCAGTAAGAGGATCGCCGAGGTAGATGGAAACGATTGCAGGAGGAGCTTCATTTGCTCCCAGTCGAAAATCGTTGCCGACAGTGACCGTCGAGCAACGCAACAGGTCGCTGTGGAGGTCCGTTGCTCTAATAATCGCCGTAAGCAGCGAAAGAAAAATGAGATTGTTGCGAGGGTCCGGCCCAGGGTCAAGCAGATTGCGAGAACCATAGGTCACCGACCAATTGTTATGCTTTCCAGAACCGTTAACGCCGGCAAACGGCTTTTCGTGCAGCAGGCAAACGAGTCCATTTTTTTCCGCAACTCGCTGCAAAATCTCCATCGTCAACATGTTATGATCGACTGCGAGATTGAGCTCCTCAAAAGTCGGCGCCAGTTCAAACTGCGCTGGCGCAACTTCGTTATGACGAGTCTTCGCCGGTATTCCAAGACGCCAAAGCTCTTCTTCAACTTCCGCCATAAAATTGATGACGCGAGGCTTGATCGCTCCAAAATAATGATCTTCGAGTTGCTGATGCCGCTCCGGCGGGGCGCCAAAGAGGGTGCGTCTCGTCTGGATCAAGTCTGGGCGTTGGAGATAGAACGCTTTGTCAATGAGGAAATACTCCTGTTCAGCGCCAAGCGTTATAGAAATGTGCGCAGGCGGCTCGTCAAGACACGCCATAAAACGCGATAGCGACTGCTTGAGAGCCTGAATTGAACGCAGCAAAGGAATCTTCTTATCAAGGACCTCGCCGGTATAAGAGCAGAAGATCGACGGGATGCAGAGAGTCGCGTCACGTGGATTGCGCTTAATAAAAGCGGGGCTGGTTGGATCCCACGCGGTATAGCCTCGCGCTTCGAAAGTACAGCGCAGGCCTCCGGAGGGGAAGCTCGAGGCGTCAGGTTCGCTTTTGACGAGGTTATGTCCTGAAAATGTCATGATCGCTTCGCCTTGTTCGTTGAGGTCGAGAAAGGCGTCATGTTTTTCAGCAGTTCCGCCCGTCATAGGCTGGAACCAGTGAGTAAAGTGAGTCGCGCCGCGCGAGATCGCCCAGTCTTTCATTGCGTGAGCGACGTCGCCAGCAACGCTAGGGTCGAGCCGGGCGCCATCCTGAATCGTTGCGAGCAGTTTTTCTGACGCCCCGCGCGATAGATATTTGCGAATCGCAGCTGCATTGAACACGTCCTTGGCGTAATAATCGATCGGGGCGTCCCCGTCGTTGGGAACAAGTCCCTGAGGTACCGAATGCAGCGACGCGGACTTAATTGCACGATTGCGATTGGTAACGCTCATGATACGACGTCTCCTAAGTGTAACATGGACTTTCAGCCAGCGTTGAGAGTTCAGTTTCTATTCCTGCTCGCTGCGTCTGATTCAAGGGCAAACGAAGAAGATTCACAATAGCGCCTGGTTGCAGAAGTGGCGGCGCGTCGAGTCGAAGCGCGTGCATGCGCAACGACTCCTACCGCTGATTTTAATACCGACGCGCGTTCCGACAAGCGGCGCTAACTTAAGATCGGAATGCGAGGCGACGCTCGCAACGCTTTAAGAAGGATTGACGCTGTCCAAGACTAACATAAAAAGTCGCGCCGCCACAGATTTGACTTCTATAGCGGCGCGCTGTTAGTTCGTGTCGAGACTTGGGTTAAGCGACGATCACGCTGTTCCGTTAATCTTCTCCTCGTGCATCATTTTACGTAGACGCGAGGAGAGGAGGAAGATGATAAGTCCAGCGCACAGCGGAACAAGAGCCATGATAAGGAAAAAGTCCGCCATACCGCCTTGTTCTCCAAAGAAGAAGGCGACGCGTCTCCCGCCTTCGCCTCCAGATCCGAAAACAGCGGCAAGCTTTCCTGAGAGATAACCTGCGACTGCTGACGAAAGGAACCACACGCCCATGAGGAGAGACGCGTAGCGCTCCGGAGCAAGTCTGGAAACCATCGATAGCCCAATGGGCGACAAGCAGAGTTCGCCAAACGTGCTGAGCATGTAGGTAATCAGCAGCCAGTATGCAGCGGCGTTTCCTTTAGTATGCGCGGCCTGAATAGCTCCGGGAATGAGGATGAAGAACGCAAGGGAGAGGAGCAACAAACCGATTCCGAATTTCACCGGAGTCGACGGCTCAAGTCCATAACGTCGCAGGACTCCCCACATCATGCCGAAGAGAGGCGCAAAGATTATAACCGAAAGCGGGTTAACAGATTGATACCACGTCGTTGGGAACGTGTAGATGGTTTCCGTTTTATCGATCGACTTTTGCTCGTTAGCAAGGAAACGACTTTGATATTCGGAGACTATGTCAAGATGGAGACTTTCTCGCAACTTGTCTTCGTTGAATGTCATCTTTTTTGCTTTAGCCGCTTCGATTACCTCAGGAAGTCTTGTCTCAACTTCTGCGGCAATCGCATAGAACTCTTGTTCACCAGCTTCAGCTGCTGCTTCAAAATCGTCTACATCGAGATCAAGCTCGTCTAGCTTAGCTCGTTTGTGCGCTTCATTCGCATGATCCTTGAGGTGGAGGGCGGAATTGTAAGTGCGTTTAACGTTGGCAAGCTTTTCTGAATAGATTTTAACGGCTTCAGGATCAAGCTTATCTTTATTAGCGTCCAAAAATTCAACGGATTCGTCAAACTTCTTTTCAAACGCCATCCCTATAAGGTGCTCTGGCAGATTGTCGACAGAGTCAATTTTAACGGAATCATCGTCGAAGGTTCCGGCAACTTGTTTAAGTTCGAAAAGCTCTTTTTCAAGATTACGTTTAGCAATCTTTGCTTTGAGCGCTGCCTCATCGGTCAGGAAACCCGGGAAATTGCGTCCGATGACATTTGGTACTTGTCGGTTCGTTTCTTTATTCGCAAAAATATTGAGTGAAGTTCCTGCCTGTTCGAAAACAGACCAGAAGGCAATGCAGAAGAAGGTCAACGTAAGGATAACGGCAATACGGTCGACTTCAACGCGAGTCAGAGGTTGTTTGACATGATGATCCGACGTGCCTTCTTTCTTTTCTTTGACGTTTTCTTCCGTCTTCGCTTCAGTTTCATCCGGCATTGCGCCTTTCATGCCGATGGGACCAAGGAACTTCGGTCGGAGAAGGGAATAGGTGAGCAAACCACAGCACATGCCGATGCCCGCGGTCAGGAATCCCCAATGCCAGCTTATCTTTTCGCCAATGGTTCCGGCAACGAAGGGCGCTGCAAACGCTCCGAGGTTAATCCCCATATAAAAGATATAGAAAGCTGAGTCGCGGCGCGGGTCTTCCTTTTCATAGAGGTCGCCAACCATAACGGAAATACAAGGCTTAAAAAACCCGTTTCCTAGCGTTATCAGGAACAACCCCAACATGAAGCAGGAGATAGCCCCTGGCGCGTTGTCGAAGGTAATCGTGGCGGTTGCGGACTGACGGAAATATTCCGAATAAAAGAGGCAAAACTCGCCGAGCGCCATGAGCGAACCGCCCAATAGGACGGAACGATGCTGTCCAATAAAACGGTCTGCAATGTAGCCGCCGAGAAGTGGAAAGAGATAAACGAGACCGGTAAACCACCCATAGAGCTCGTCCGCGCTTTTCTCAGACCAGCCAAAACCAGGGTTGCTGTGGGTAAGCGTAGAAATAAGATACAGAACAAGGAGAGCGCGCATGCCATAGTAACAGAAGCGTTCCCACATTTCTGTAGTAAAGAGCGCCCAAAGTCCTATCGGATGCCCCAAAAACTCTTTTTGGCGAACTTCTGCAAGCGTCGCCATCTTTCTATTTCCGGACAAAGGATATCTCCCATTGTTGTTATACAGTGAAGCGGGTATGCAGTCCTCCCCGCTCAGGTGAAATAACAATTCAAACCGACCGAATCTGGACGCATAGTCTAAAATATTATTCTCAAAATGAGCGTACCTACATAGCGTCGCATTTTTCGAGAATAACGCCAAGCGCTTATTCTAATATGTTTTATTAGTCTTGACAATTGGAAACTAGGCTTTTTTTGATTTTTCAACCATGACGTTGTCATTTTCCTTTTCGTTTCATAGACGAGGAGCTCAGCGTTTTGTTATAAAACATAAGAACTAGTCATCCTATCTAATCAAAGCTGCGCTTCAACATATCGACGGCCTCATGTCGTCTGGGGTGGGAAGGGCGCAGCTGAAGCGCTTGCGCGCCATTTATAAAAATGGGAAAAATTTCGCTTGTCCTCTTGACGACGATGTGTTTTGTGGGATACTTCAAACGTTGCATATCGTTGCGTCCAGGCGCGAGAACGATTGTCGCAGCGTTTTGAGCGATTAGTTCAGTTGGTTAGAACGCCAGCTCGACAAGCTGGAGGTCATTGGTTCGAGTCCAATATTGCTCACTTTTTTTGTGCCGTTACGAGGCGCATGCCAAGTACAAATTGAGCGATTAGTTCAGTTGGTTAGAACGCCAGCTCGACAAGCTGGAGGTCATTGGTTCGAGTCCAATATTGCTCACTTTTTTTGTGCCGTCATGAGGCGCATGCCAAGTGCAAATTGAGCGATTAGTTCAGTTGGTTAGAACGCCAGCTCGACAAGCTGGAGGTCATTGGTTCGAGTCCAATATTGCTCACTTTTTTTGTGCCGTCATGAGGCGCATACCAAGTACAAATTGAGCGATTAGTTCAGTTGGTTAGAACGCCAGCTCGACAAGCTGGAGGTCATTGGTTCGAGTCCAATATTGCTCATTATCTTGTTCTTTCTGAATTACAGAGGTCGTTGAAAACCTTCGGGATTTTCAGCGACCTTTTTAATTGTATCTTCAGTCAATAAATCAAATCTCTGAGCCGCGCTGATTTTTCCTGATTTAAAGCGTTTATTCTTGAATTTTGATCAACAAACAGTACCATTAATTAACCAACGATTGTTGTGTGCGATGGTTGTTGAACGGTCGTCCTTTTGTCAGTCACGAATGGCGTCTTCATGCGCGCTCGTACAACATGATTCCATCGCTGAACTTCGTGTGGGCGCTATGACCGCATAGAGCGGACAATGCGCCGATCTCATATCGCGGTCCTGGGAACGTCTGGAATCTGCGTTAAATCGACGACGAGACAGACGCCCCGCCAACAAAGAATAGCAAAATGAATCAGGAGTCTTGGTAATGTCCGATTCCCCCAAAGACAACCGTCCATGCAGTGATCCACGCGCAAGTTCACGCACGGAACAACCAAACGCGACACAGTGCGAGGAAGAACAGTCGAGACGCTGTTTCTGTCTCTCTGCGCTCGGAATAGGAATGGGCGCCGCCGCCCTCGCAACCCCCGTCTACTCCGGCGCCCGTATGGCTCTTTATCCCCTTCAACAAGAAGGACTTTCTGGTAAGGAATACCAGCTCGCGACGATTGACGCGCTCGATGAAACTCCGCGACAATTTGCGGTTCTCGACGACGTCACCGACGCGTGGTCCACCTCTCCGAACCAGACGCTCGGGGTCGTCTTTCTCCAGAAGATTGTGAACGAAGACGGGACAGCCGACGTCGCCGCATTTCAGACGGTCTGTCCTCACGCCGGATGCCGCGTTAAGGTCGGGCTCGTAAAGAATCCCAAAACAAATGAAGATGAAGTTCTCTTCCATTGTCCGTGCCATAACGACTATTTTTACCTCGACGGCGAACGCGTTATGCCCGAGAGCTCGAAATCTGCTCGTTCTCTTGATTCATTAGAGGCGCGCGTCGACGAATCTGGCAAGGTCTTTGTGAAATTCCAGAACTTCCAGCTCGGAACCGCTGAAAAGAAACCTGTCTGATACGACAATTATTGACAACAATCTCCTGGATCGAGGGATTGTCTTTAAACTGACGACAAAAGTTAAACTCTTTGAGTGAAATAAAATGAAATTCGTTAAATGGCTCGACGAGCGGACAGGTTTGGGTTCCGCATTCACCAAGATCGCCAACTGGCAGTCTCCGGCAGGAAAATTTTGTTGCCGATTTTTGCCGATTGCATTGATCTTTCTTTTCCTCCTTCAGGCGCTTACCGGCGTCTTCCTTTGGGCGTTTTATTCCTCCAGCGCGACAAGCGCGTGGGAAAGCGTCTTCTATATTCAGTACGTTCTGCCCTGCGGATGGTTGCTTCGCGGTATTCATCACTATTCAGCGCAACTTTTCGTCGGGGTCAGCGGTTTTTATGTTCTAGCGCTCATTCTTCATGGCGCTTACCGACGTCCGCGAGAATTCGTTTACTGGTCCGCTCTCGTTATTTTCTTGCTGTCCCTGTGCAGTTGCCTCACGGGCGATCTGCTGACATGGTCGCAGTCTGGTTATTTTGCCACATTGACGCGCGTCTCCTTCCTGCAACTGTTGCCCGTCATTGGCGTTCCCCTTTATCAGATCGTTGTCGGCGGTCCCGACCCGCAGTTTGGAACGCTCACGATCACGCGGTTCCTTTTCCTTCACGTCTGTGTTTTCGGAGGGGGAGGGTTCCTAACCATTTGCCTTTGGAAATTCTTTGATATCCGTTCTCGTAAGCTTCTGAGAACAGAACAGAGATTCGACGGAATTCATAAATGCTGCCTCGCTTGCGGAACAAAGAAACGTTGCAGCTTCTGGCGCAATGAAGCGTTCATGGCCGGCTTAACCTGTTTAGTCACTTTCGCCGTCGTTCTCTTACTGGTCTTCCAGCATTCGCTGACCGATAAACAAATTGCGAATCGTTCAGCGACGCTTCCTGCTGAAGCTTATTTAGGCGCCCAGCTTACCGGACCGGTCGACGTCTCTAGCTCCTACGACGCTGCGCGACCAGAATGGTCCTTCCGCGCTCTGTATCACTTGTCGAAGCTTCCTATCTTTTCAAAAATAGGAATGATCTATGCAATCTTCGTCATTCCGCCGCTTCTGCTTCTCTTCTTCCTCGCCGCGCCGATCCTGGGACGCAACAAAACGCTTCATCACGTGGTTGTTGCAGCGACCTGTCTGTTCTTTGTCGTGGCGTGCTATTTCACCTATCGTTCTTACTGGTCGGACTACTCGACCGCTTCTGAGGAATCGGCGGCGTTCAAAGCAAGCGTTGCCGACGCTCATCGAACCGCCGACCGCGCCATCGAACTTGCCTTTGCGCCAGCCGGGATTCCGAAAACTGGCGCGCTTACGCTGATTCAGAACGATCCATACTCCGTTGGTCCCGTGCTTTATGATCGCCACTGCGTGAGCTGTCACAACTTCCAAGCCAAGGGTAATATCCCCGTCGATCCCGACTATCCCGAGATGGAATGCTCAGAACCAACAGCGCCGAACCTATATGGCTCGCAGCAAGCTGAGTGGATTCGCGGCTTCCTGAATGAAGAAACGCTCATTGACGACGACCGCTTCGGCCAAACGGAGTTTGCAGAAGTAGGTTCGATGATCATCTTCTTGAGAGGGCGTGTTACTGGCGGCCTTGAGCTTGAGGACGGCAGCTTCATCCTCAACGGCAGCGGGCTCATTGCGAAGGTTATCGCCGCCGACAGCAGTCCCGCGTTCGATATCCTCGAAGCTGTTTTTGAGGACCTATACGAGGACGACGACGCCATGGCGCTGCTCGACGATATGGTCAATGAAGACGACGAACTCGACGACGACGAGGTCGAGGAGGCTCAGAAGCAGTATATCGCTACGTTACGAGAACTCATCGAAGGTAAGTTTGATGATTCTGACTTTATCTCCAGTCTTGATCCTCAGCTTCCCGCGCCGGTCCTTTCAATGCTCCGCAGAGTACTTCTCGAAATGCTTGAAGACGAGACGTATCTTGATCTTCTCTTGGACGAATACAACATCGAGCTCGTCCAAGATGAATATTACGACGAATTCCTTGAAGAAGAGTACCTTGCGACGCTTAATGGTAACGACGAGCCCATTCCTTCCGATGAACTAAAGTATATCGATATGCTTCGCGAATCGATTGTCGAAGCGTGCTACTCCATCGCCGATTTGCTCGCGGAAGAGGCCAAACTTGACGAACCCCGTCCATTTGTTGGCGGCGAATACTATGGTCTTGAGCCGACGATGATTCCCGACATGGATTTCCTGACCTGTACGGAATGTCATTCATTCTACGGGATTGAAAACGACCTTGCATGCGATTTGCGCGGTTACATGAGTCGCGACTGGATTGCGGGCTTTATTGCCGATCCGACTTTGACAAAATATTATGGCGAAATGAACGACCGAATGCAGGCGTATCTCCCAGAGGAGGGGGACGCGCTCATGACTCAGGAAGAAGTTTATCTGCTCGCCGACTGGCTCAGCGGTAAATGGTATCGCGCTCCAGAGGTGGAGAATGCAACGCGTACTGGAACGCGTGACGCCGCTAAGCAAGCCTCCATGGAGCATGAAGTTGAGCGTCTAGCGCGTGAAGCGGAGGAAAAAGCTCATGCAGACGCGCTGAAAGCGCAAGCGCTCCAGGAAGAACGTGAGCGTGAAGCTGCGCTAGAGGAAGAACTTCAGGCTAAGGAAGAGAAGGCGAAAGCCGCCGCCGTCGCCAAGGAGAAGAAAGAAGCCGAGGAAAAAACTAAGCTTCAAGAGGAGATCAAGGAGCTTAGGGACGCCCTCGATAAAGCAATAGAAGCTAACGAAGAAGCTGATGAAGCTCTTACTTCTCTTGAGCAAGAACGTAACGCCGCCCAAACCGCAGCCGTTACTCTTCTGAAACGACTTGAAGCCGCCCAAGCTCAGGCTGAGAGTGCGGCAGCGGAAGCAGCGACTGAAAAATCAGACGCTGAACAGCGTGTCGCTAACGCTCAGTCTGAACTTCAACAGCGCATTCAAGAACAGGAGGCCCTCGCCCAAAGCCAGGTTGATTCGCTTAAAGCTCAGTACCAGCAAGCTCTTGACTCCCAACGCGAGTTAATGACTCAACAGCTTTCAGAGTCTCAGAGTGCGCTTGAAGTGGAATCTCAGGCGCGTCAGACCGCCGAATCGAGAGCGAGTGAGCTAAACGCCGCGCTCCTCGATGCGCAACAGAGCGTCGAAGCGCTAAGAGAGCAACTCGAGCAACTCCAGAATGCAAACGCACTCTCTGACGAGCAGTAAGCGTCGTCGTTAGCGCAATATAAAAAGCCGTCTGGGAATACCCAGACGGCTTTTTATTTTTGACTCTGTCAACAGTAAGGAACATTACTTCTTCAGGGCGTCCGTGAGCGACCAGTTCGATGGTAGCACCGCGCCCTTTTTGACGCAGATCACGCCGCCTCGGATCATACCGAATTCCATCTCTTCAGAATCCTGAATCTTGTCGGGGTTCGTGATCAGAACGTTGTCGCCAATTTGAACGTTCTTATCAATGATCGCGCCGTCGATGACGACGTTGTCGCCGATGCCAACGACAGGACGGTTCGCATCGATTTCCGCCTGTTCCTCGGCAGGGCTCATAATAAAGTCCTGCCCCATGAGGATCGAATTGCGGATAACGCAATTCTTTCCAATCTTACTTCGGATTCCAATGATCGAATGTTCAATCTTGGCGCCTTCTTCAATTTCACAACCGTCGGAGATGAGGCTCTCAGAGATCATTGCGTTATCAACGCGACTTGCCGGCAGGTAACGCATACGAGAATAGGTTGGCGCTCCGGGAATCGAAATTTCGAAGATTGGATCTTTCTTCGCAAGCGCGAGGTTCGCTTCATAGAAGGATCGGATGGTTCCGATATCCTCCCAATAACCGTCGAAGAGGTGTACAAAGACGTCCTTCGTGCGAATAGCCGCAGGGAAGACTTCCTTGCCGAAGTCAGTGTAGTTCGTCTTAGCAAGCGCGTCGATAAGCGTTTGTCGGTTGAAAAGATAGACGCCCATATTGGCGAGATATTCTCGTCCCTGCGGTTCATAACCGCAGTCGCGTATAAAATCCTCGCCTGTAAAGACATGTTCGAGTTCTTCTTCTGTCTGGGGTTTTTCGAGGAACCCGATCACCTTACCTTTATCGTCGATCCGCATAATGCCGAGGTCGCCGGCGCGTTCTTTGCGGACGGGAACAGAAGCGATGGTGACGTCGGCGTTGTTACGCTCATGCGTCGCGATCATCTTCTGGAAATCCATGCGGTAAAGCTGGTCGCCAGAGAGAATCAACACATAGTCAACCCCTCGCTGACGAATGAAGTTAAAATTCTGCCGAACCGCGTCGGCTGTTCCTTGAAACCATGTATTGTTGTTGTTCGTCTGCTGCGCCGCGAGTAATTCGACATACCCGTCGCTAAACGGGTCGAAATGATACGACTGGAGATGATGGTGAAGACTCACAGAGTTGAACTGTGTGATCACATATATCTTATTGACGCCGCTGTTAATACAGTTCGAGATTGGAATGTCGATCAACCGGTATTTTCCAGCGATAGGAACGGCAGGCTTGGCTCTCATTTTGGTAAGCGGATATAGGCGGGTTCCACGACCGCCACCCAAAATTAAAGCGATGACATTTTTCTTCATAACGATTTCCTGCTACAGATTAAAAACGTTGACGAAATTCGTCGGCAAAAGAGAGGGGACAAAGGGTAAAGGGACGCCGCTCAGACGTCTGCGTCCATCAGAATACCACAAGGATTTATACAAAATCTGATCGAACACGACGCGTTCTTCGAACAGCTTCAAGGAACAACAATTTCACGGAATAACCGTTTTTTAGGAGCGCACTCGCAACTAATGGTACCTTTTTTAACCTGCAAAATCAAGCAGTTTTCCAAGTACACGTCTTTTTAAAACTTTTCTCGTCGTTCACGGGTTGCGGAGCCATTCGCCCGGCGCGAACGGCTCCGGCGGAAAGGTATCAGGGCAAAAGTTTTGACAGATTCAGATCTCGGGGAACTCAAATCCCTTTCGAGGTTCACGCGCCATGAAGGACGCCGCAACGTCGTCGCCGACGATTGTCTCTTCTTTCGGATCCCATTTGATCGTACGACCAAGTCGAGCGGCGATTCCGCAGAGATGACACGCATTCATCGCGTACGTATGGCTGTCGACGTCTGACGACGGAGTACCTCCTTCGCGGATGCACTGGATGAAATTCTCCTTGTGCCACACGACAGGCTTACCTTTGTTCAGAGCGACATAATCCTCTTCAGTCAAAACCTGCTGACGATTCTCTTCAATAGGCTTGCCCGTGACACGGCCGCGGTCGACAAATATCCGTCCTTCAGTACCTTCAAAAAGGATTCCGTTATAGTCTGGCTTATCTTCGACAATCAATTCAACGCCATTGGCAAGCATCATCTTGATATTGAAGTGCACTGCCGTATTGAAGAAATTGTCAGTGAGAGGCATTCCGTTTTTATCAAGAGGCGACGCATGTTCAACGTCTGAACCATCGATTATAACGGGGCCTTTTCCAGGACCGAGCTGATCAAGGGCCCAAAGCGCGCAGTCTACGTGGTGAGCGCCCCAGTCTGTTAATTGGCCGCCGGAATAATCATACCAATACCGGAAGGAGCCGGAGGCGCGCTGCGGAATATAATCGACGTAGGGCGCTTGCCCAAGGAACATGTCCCAATCAAGGTTTTCAGGAATCGGCTCACTGGAGAAGGGTCCGCCGGAAGGCCCCGTATTGAGAGTAACAACAACGCGCCTAATCCTGCCGAGAAGTCCCTTGCGAACCATTAACGTTGCGAGCATAAAGTGAGCGCGGTCTGCACGCTGTTGTGTTCCAACCTGGAAGACCTTGCCGTACTTTTCGACCGCCTTACGAATTAGTTTATTTTCCTCAATCGTCAATGTGAGAGGTTTCTGGCAAAAAACGTGCTTGCCTGCCTGCAACGCCTCAATCGCCATTTTGACGTGCCAGTGATCAGGGGTTGAAATGCCAATGACGTCGATATCATCGCGGTCCAGGACTCTTCGATAATCTTGGGTCGCAAGAACTTCGTCAGGCTTGGAAACAATTTCTTTTACGGATTTGAAATAATCGGTTCGCTGGGTATTAACGTCGGCAATCGCAACGATATCGCCAAAGTGAGCAAGGTCGCGCGCGTCGCCCGTGCCCATGCCGCCGCAACCAATAAAGCCGATCGTGAAGCGGTCGTTGGGAGAATCAGCGTAACTCACAGAAGATTGTAAAGGATTGAAAGTCGTGCACATAGCGGCGGCCGCCAATCCCATCGTTTGCGTTTTGATGAAATCTCGGCGCGTCTGACGTCTTGAACTGAAAGAACGAGCTGTCATGTTGAGGTCCCTATTACCAACTGAACGAGGGAAGAGGGTAAGATCGCGGGCGTCATGAGAGGCAAAACCACACAACGCTCTTATGGCGTTAATTATAGAAATCAGGAGTCCAAAGTCAATTTTGCTGGACAGAAACGTTAAATAAAAAAACGCCGTCTCAATCGTTATGACTGAGACAGCGTTTTGGTTGGTCATGCTAATAGGAAGGCGATTTAATCTTTGACGACAATATTAACCGTCCTGCCGGGAATCACGATTTTTTTCACAATCGTCTTACCATCGATAAACGCGACAATCTTCGGGTCGGCCAACGCAGCGGCTTCAACTGCTTCAGCGTCCGAATCTGCGGGCAGCTCAAGACGAGAACGCAACTTACCATTAACTTGCACAGGAATCACGATGCTGGTTTCTTTGAGCGCCTCTTCGTCCCAGGTCGGCCAAGGCTCGTACGCGAGCGTCGTCTCGCCGCCGAGACGACTCCATAACTCTTCCGCAATATGGGGCGCAAAGGGAGACAAAAGCAGAACGAACGCTTTCATTGCAGACTTCGGACGCGTCTTTTCGCGTCCAAAGAAATTAACGAACTCCATCATTCGGGCAATCGCCGTATTGTACGAAAGGCTTTTGACGTCTGTCGTGACGGCCTTTATTGTCTTATGCAACACGCGATTCTGTTCTGGAGTCGGCGCTACGTCCTTAATCGCGTCGTTCAGTTCATCGGAATGCTGATCGTTCGATATAATCATACGCCAGACTCGATCGAGAAAACCTCGAACGCCATTGACGCCGTCTTGGTTCCACGGCTTGACCGCCTCGAGCGGTCCCATAAACATTTCGTAAAGGCGAAGAGCATCTGCGCCAAACTGCGCGATGACGTCGTCAGGATTCACAACGTTGCCGCGACTTTTTGACATCTTTTCAGCTTTGCCCAGTACGACAATAGATGGATTGGCGCTGAGCACGTATGATTCCCCTCGCTTGTCAATATCACTGGCGTCGACTTTAACAGCTTTGACTTGAGTTCCGTCCGCTTTCAAAACGCCAACTTCTTGTTGGTCAACGTCAACTTCGCTCGCGGAGACCCATTCGCCGGAATCTTTTTGGAATCCCGTGTATTCCATCTCGCCAAGAATGATTCCCTGATTGACGAGGCGTTGGAAGGGTTCATCCGTGGAGACAAATCCAAAGTCGTACAACACCTTGTGCCAAAACCGAGCGTAGAGCAGGTGCAGAACAGCGTGTTCGGCGCCGCCCACGTAGAGATCGACCGGCGCCCACGCCTTTTCTATCTCAGGATCTACGAACGTTTCGGAGTTACGAGGATCGAGATATCGTAGGTAATACCAGCACGAGCCAGCCCATTGCGGCATCGTATTCGTTTCGCGCTTGTATTTTTTGCCATTGCGTTCGACGTATAACCATTCCTTTGGCGCGTGCTCGAGGGGAGGATCTGGAGAGCGTTTGTTAGCGTCAAAAGTGACGCCCTCAGGAAGATCAAGCGGCAGTTCAGAAGGATCGAGAGCAAGGATAACGCCGTTGGGTTCGCCGTCTTCGCCAAGTTCATGCAAGAGCGGGAAGGGTTCGCCCCAGAAGTGCTGGCGGCTGAAAAGCCAGTCGCGGAGCTTGTAGTTAACGCTCTTGCGACCAAGTCCAGCGTCGGCAAGGTTAGCAGTAATCAGCGATTTGAATTCGTCGGTAGAAGTTCCATCATATTCGCCGCTGTTGACCGCGATTCCCACTTCCGTGAACGGAAGGTCCGACTCGGACGCTTCTTTCGTAGAGTCAGAGGCGTCGGGACTGGGCGCGACAACACGCTTGATCGGCAAATTATATTGTTTGGCAAATTCAAAGTCACGATCGTCGTGCGCCGGTACCGCCATAATCGCGCCCGTGCCGTAAGTTGACAGAACATAGTCGGCGATCCAGATTGGAATTTGCTCTCCGTTAACCGGATTAATCGCGTAAGAACCGGTGAAGACTCCTGTTTTTTCTTTCGCCAGATCAGTGCGGTCAAGTTCAGATTTAAAAGACGCACGGCGACAATATTCTTCGATGACTTCTTTTTGTTCGGGTGTGGTCAGGCCCTCGACCGCCTCATGTTCGGGCGCGACAACCATATAAGAGGCGCCAAAGAGGGTATCCGGACGAGTCGTGAAGACGCGCAGGACGTCAGCGGCGGGTTTACGCGGAAAGCCAGAATTTTTGCGACTGGCTTTCCATTCGTCGAAGTCTTCTTGCTTGCCAATAAAAAAGTCGACTTCGGCGCCTTCGCTGCGTCCGATCCAGTTGCGCTGAAGCATCTTAACGCTGTCGGGCCACTGAAGGGAATCAAGATCTTTTTCGAGTCGGTCGGCATACGCGGTAATGCGAAGTATCCACTGACGCAACGGCATGCGCATGACAGGATAACCGCCTCGTTCGCTTACGCCGCCAATCACCTCTTCGTTCGCTAAAACGGTGCCAAGCTCGGGGCACCAGTTGACAGGCGCTTCCGTCTCAAACGCAAGTCGGTGATCGTCCCGATACCGACGAATCGCGTCTTCTCCTTCGGCCTGAACGTCATCTGGAATCGGCAACTCGTCAATCGGACGCGCTTTGTCCATTTCAGGATCGTACCACGCGTTGTAGATGAGCAGAAAGATCCGCTGAGTCCACCGGAAATAATCGACGTCGGTCGTCGCAAATTCGCGATCCCAATCGTAGCTAAAGCCAAGAGAATGAAGCTGTCGACGGAAGTTAGCAATGTTTTTTTCCGTTGTAATGCGCGGGTGAACGCCAGTCGCTTTTGCATGCTGTTCCGCCGGGAGACCAAAAGCGTCCCAACCCATTGGGTGCATGACGGCGTAACCGTTCATACGCAGATACCGACAGTAGATATCAGTCGCAGTGTAGCCTTCAGGATGTCCCACATGCAGTCCGTGACCGCTTGGGTAGGGAAACATGTCCAAGACATAAGCCTTTTTACCCTCAGAGTTGTTGGGAAGATCTCCCGGTAAACGAGGCGTGGCGAAGGTTTTGTGATCTTGCCAGTACTTCTGCCATTTAGGTTCAATAACGGAAGGATTATATCTTGACATGGTTACTTCTTCTGACGTTTTCTTCGAAATCGCAAAACAGCTGTCTGACAATGACAGCGGAAACAAAATTCCAATGAATTATAAGCTTCAATAAGTTTTTTACCAGACCGCGAGGATGAAAAACAATCATCGCCGCTCTGCCAAAAATAAACGACTCATGCCTCACAAAAATCGCAAAAAAAAAATCAAATCCCGACGCCTTAGTACTCTAACTTTGGAAGACGAGCAATAGACGCGCCGTCGTCTTGAAATTTTCATAGGGGCCTAAAGATTAGGTTCTTGATAAATATCTTTTCTAACCTAGAATTACGGCGGGTATAGCGCATGTTCCAACGCGTTTTATACTAAAAATCAAAGTCGTTGGCTATGGCGCGCTCGGAAAATAAAATTTAGCAGAGATAACCGCCACTTAATAATCTTATGTGAAAACAGCCTTTTGCTTTCGCACCTGATAAAATTTAACCAAGACAATAATTTGGGAAGTCAGATTTTTTTACGGTAGGCGCAGTTTTCTCCCTAACAGGTAGTATAGATGTCAAATCCGCTCATTATCAGCGTTTCTGGTCTTCGAGGCGAGATCGGCGTCACGTTAACGCCGGACGTTGCCATGCGTTACGCGTTGGTATATTCTCAATCAGTTAAATCGAACGCTCCTTTCGTCATTGCTCACGACGGTCGACGTTCAGGCTCGCTCTTTGCCGACGCCATCTGTTCGGCGCTCAACGCCGTTGGCCGCTCCACGCTATATGCTGGCGTTGCCGCAACGCCGACGGTCGGCGTTCTCGTTAAGACCCTTGGCGCTGCTGGCGGTATCCAAATTTCTGCCAGTCACAATCCGAAAGAGTTTAACGGACTTAAACTCTTTTCTCCAGAAGGGCGCATTATACCGAAGCGCGAGGGCGAAAAGATTCTTGAGAGTTACCGCGCCGCAGAAAGCGATCTCAATTGGAATCCAGGTTGGGTCGGCGTGGAATGCCTTGGCGAATGCAAGGAGATCGACGATTCGACGTCCTCGCATTTGGAAGCCGTTCTAAGAACGGTTAATGTGAACCTTATCCGTTCGAAGAAATTTCGCGTTCTGCTCGATTCCAATAACGCTTCTGGCAGTCTTCTTGGAAAGAGACTTCTCGAAGAACTTGGTTGCGACGTCACGATCTGCGGCGAGACGCCCAATGGCGATTTTCTTCATACGCCGGAACCGACAATCGATAATCTTCAGAGCGTTTTTAAGAAGGTTGTCGAGTCAAACTCCGCCGTTGGTTTTTGCCAGGATCCCGATGCCGACCGTTTGGCGCTCGTTGATGAGAATGGTCGCTATATCGGAGAAGAGTATACGACGGCAATCTGCTGTAAGAACCGCCTGCAGAAAGCCAGGATCAATGGCGAAAGCGGACCTTTCAACCTCGTGATCAACTGCGCTTCAAGCCGCATGTCGCTCGACATTGCCGCAGAGTTTGGAGGCGTTTGTTATCGATCGGCAGTCGGTGAAGCCAACGTTGTCGACCTAATGAAGGAAAAGAACGCGATCTTCGGCGGGGAAGGGAACGGCGGTCCTATTGACCCCACAGTCGGTTTTGTTCGCGACTCTTTTGTGGGAATGGCTCAAACTCTGGAAATGATGGCTCGAAACGATCTGCCTCTCTCCAAAATCGCCAACGATATTCATGGTTACGCAATCGTCAAAAGAAAGGTCGGTCTTCCAGAAGGCGGTTTTCAAAAGATCGTCGACGTTCTTTCCAACGCTTTTGAGAACGAAGATAAGAATACGGAGGACGGAATCCGCATCGATTGGCCTGACGCATGGGTTCTCGCTCGTCCGAGCAATACGGAGCCAATTGCGCGCATCATTGCTGAAGCCCCGACGGAAGAGCGAGCCAACGCTCTTTGCGATAAGGTCGCCGAACTGATGAGCGCCGCCAAATAAAACAATCATGTCGACCGCATTTCGAACCTGACTTTCGTCTCGCGTCGAATCGCAGTCCTTTGAAATTTTAATAATTCGCGCCTGTCTAATATTGTTACAACTACTCCTGCAGCGTCGCCGCGAGGGACTTTATGAAGAAGATGAAGATTTTAATTGGAAGCGATCACCATGGCACTGAAATCAGGCGCAGCCTCACGCAGATTGTCAATGGAATGGGGCTTAAAGCCGACGAAATAGGACCTCCCGACGGAGAAACTGTCGCCAATTACCCGGACGTCGCGTCCCAGGTTGCGCGCGCTGTCTCTGAAGGTCAGGTCGATCGAGGCGTCTTGATTTGCGGCACTGGGATCGGAATGAGTATCGTCGCCAATAAATTCCCTAACGTTCGCGCTGCGCCGGTCGTCGACGCGTTTACCGCCGAATTGAGCCGAATGCATAACAACCTCAATGTGTTGTGCCTCTCCGCAGATATGCTCGCCAAACCCCTCATCAGAAACGTCGTGCAAACGTGGTTAAGAACCGATTTCTCGGATAAACCACGCTATGACCGTCAGCTCGAGCGGATTGCTCAGATCGAAAGGGATCAGATCCGAAAAAATAAGGCTGCTGGATCCTGAGCGACATAAGCGACATATCTGGAACCAAGATGAAATGCGCTGTTTTTGTTGCAGCACAGGGTGTTGTTATGACTAGAAGACGTAACTACTCAAGTACCCTTAGAAATGCGAAAGACCTTATCTCAAAAGCCCAACGTCTTGAAAAAAAATATGGGAAAGGAAAACCACGTAAGCCCTGGGTGAACCTTGCGCTGCTCATTATTGTAGCCCTCGTGTGCGTATCGGGTCTGGTCGTTCCAAAACCCCACGACTCTTCCGGCGAAGCCGTCTCGAAATATTCGGCTGTTACGGAAAGCGCCGCTCCCTCAAACGGCGAGCGCGTTACGGTTGAACGTTGCGTCGACGGCGATACGATTATTGTGCATTCGTCCGTCGGTCGGGAACGCGTCAGATTCATTGGATGCGACACACCCGAGACCGTTAAGCCGAATCATCCGGTCGAACCCTTTGGTCCAGAAGCGTCCGCCTACACCAAGGAACGCATTGCAGCAGCCGGCAATGTCGTCCATCTTGTTTCCGATGGCGATAAACAGGACAGATACGGACGACGACTCGCTATCGTTTATCTGGGAAACGACGAAATCTCACTGAATGAAGACCTTGTTCGTCGCGGACTTGCCAGGGCGACTCTTCAGTATAATTTCTCACGCGCTTTCAAGGATAGGCTCTACGTGGCGGAAGAAACGGCAAAATCTGAACGGCTTGGAATCCATGGCGGCAGAATTCTGGGAGAGGCGCCGGGAACGGCAAAATCTGATGTGCTTGGAGTTGATAGCTCCAGAAATCAGCGAGAGGCACAGCAAGAAGATAACCGTTCCCTGGAATTTTTCCGAGATCAGCTTAAGAAAAGTCTTTACATCGATTAATTTACCGAAGGCGGTTGCTACCAACCCCAGACGCCAATCGACAGTTATCTCGCGATTATCTGTAAGCGTCCGCTTAACTTAGGGCAGCTATACTAGAAGCTGACTGGGTCGTGGCGTCAATCGCTCTTGTATTTACCGGCAAGGTCGTGACGCCATGGACTACGACAACCTGTCTACAAACGTGGCGCCCCCCAATCCCGTCCTACGTGCTAGGAGGAGCGTCTCTCGTCAACGCGATAGAATATTTGAAATTCCACTTAATTGTCAGCAGGAACTTTCAATGCCGTTATTTAACCCCAACGCGTGAATACATGTTAAGGCGCTTTTGCTAGAAAGGCACGTTGAATCGTTGAATCCCCGGCGTGGCTTGCGACGGGGATTCGTTCGTTCTGTATCCCTCATGCAGACGTTATTCTATGGTGCAGGCTGCAGAGAATTCGTTATGAAACTCAGCAGTTCGTACCCTTTGAAAGTCAGCTGAAGCTCCTTCTTCGCAGTAACCAGAGGCGCCGTCTCCACTCCGGAAGCAAATCGTCAATCGTTCCACGTAGCGAGAATCTTATCCTGGAATCCATTCCAGGTCAGAAGTCTTATATGGCGTCCGCGCCACCGAGAAAGTCCTGCTTACGCGTTTGCTTCAGAGACGGGAGGCAGCTTATATATGCCGCTCAATCTCCGATACTCAGCTCGGAACTTAGGATCATCCATTGTAGCTACTTCGCGATACTTATGAACCTCGTAGGCGTCGTCAGCGCTCTCGATTAGGCAGATTGCTATCTTAGCGCAGTGGTCGGAAATACGTTCATAATTTCGTATCAAATCGATTAAAATAAGCCCCGCCTCTTTTGAACAGGTTCCACTGACAAGGCGTTCAATATGACGGTTTTTCATTTCGCGATAGAGGTCGTCGACAACGTCTTCAAGCGGCTCGATTTTTTTGGCAAGCTCGAGGTTCTTATCGGATAGTAACGATTCAGCTGTTAAAACGGCAACTGTTTGTCCAATGATATCATGAAGCGCCTTACCAAAAGCGATCAATTCCTGTTGCGCCGCTGGCGAGAACGCAAGACGGTTGTCGATCATTTTTTGCGATAATTCAACCATCTTCGCCGCATGGTCCGCAATTCGTTCGAGATCGCCAATCGCGTGGAGCATGATTGACTGGAGGCGTCTATCGCTTCGTGAAAACGCACGCCCTGTCAATTTTGTCAGATAGGTCCCAAGTACGTCTTCAAAGAGGTCCGTTGTTTCTTCGAGGTCGACAATGCGTTTGGCTTTAATTGGCGAATATTCTAAAAAATTATCCTCGGCAAGTTGAAATGCCTCTTCGGTATATTTTGCCATTTTTTGAGTCGCCTCAAGGCACAGTCCGAGCGCATAATTGGGCTGATTCAGAAATCGAACGTCGAGAGCGGCAAGCTCCGGAGGCGCCACGAATTTGGGTTTGACCTCTCCCTCTCGCTCTGGGACAGCCAGAATCGCAAGCTTGACAAGCTGGTCGGCGAAGGGGAGTAAAATGGCGGAGCATACGATATTGAACGAGCTGTGAAAAACTGCAATCCCCGTAAGACTTGCAGGATTATGAAGGAATTCAAAATGAACAAATACGTTAATTGAGTAGAACGTCACCATAAAGAGGCAGGTTCCAATTACGTTGAAAAAAAGGTGTATTAATGAGGCTCGCCGTGCATTTCTGTTTCCACCTATCGATGCGAGGAGCGCCGTAATACAAGTTCCAATGTTATCGCCGAGGATAATCGGAATCGCCGCGCCATACGGAACGACGCCAGTCGTGCTAAGCGCCTGGAGGATACCAATCGACGCTGAAGAACTTTGGATGATAACGGAAAGACCGACGCCCACCAACATTCCCAGGATCGGGTTGGAGAAGGCGACTAGCATTCCAGTGAATTTTGGGTTGTCTGCAAGCCCTGAAACAGATTTCGACATGGAATCCATTCCCATCATCAAGATTGCAAACCCCACAAGGATGATTCCCATGTTCGTACGCCGTGTTTTAACGCCGTTTTTGTCGCCAAGCATGATAAGAACCATACCGATTGCGGCGAAGACAGGCGAAAAAGAACTTGGTTTTAAAAGACGAATCCAAACGGCGTCGCCTTCCAACCCTGCAAGTGAAAGAATCCATGCCGTGACAGACGTCCCGATGTTAGCGCCCATGATGACGCCAACCGCCTGTTGAAGCTTCATGATTCCTGAGTTAACAAAACCCACAACCATGACGGTTGTCGCCGAGGAGGATTGGATAGTAGCGGTAACAGCCAGACCGAGGAAAAGCGCGAGAAACTTGTTAGTCGTAAGTCGTTCAAGAATACGTGCGAGCTTTCCACCAGAGAGCTTGAACAGCCCGCCGCTCATCGTCTTCATGCCGTATAGAAAGAGCGCCAATCCGCCGATGAGCGCCAGAAAATTAAAAATGTCCATTAATTTCTCCTACTTTTTCTCTATACTGCTTTTCTCGTTTTCAGCATACCTGGGCGTTATCTTGACAAGGTTTTTGTTGTAAAGTCGACGTGTCGTCTAGTAAAGATCTTACCATCGACATAATCTCGTCGCGTTACGTATAATTCTGACAGCATTGAAGTGAAGCTATTTTCTTCTATGCTAATAAAAACGAATACTAAAGCCTTCTTTCAACTAAGTCGAAATGGAGCAAGCTAAACTTTCTACAACAGGCGTAACAACGGCGATCTCAAGGAGCGATATACCGATAAAAGTAACGGTCGTTAGGCGCGGCGTCGCCGTCCGTGGTAAAACCGGACCAATCCCCTAGAATGTCGATTCCGTCCGTCCACTTAAAGCGGAAGACAGGTTTCTTTGCATTTACGGGAAGAGACGATAGGGGAATCTTTAATTCCAGTTGTTTACCAGCGATTCGATATTCAATTGGCGTCGCCGACGAATAATCTATCGTGTTTCTACCGTCCTTAACCGTCCCGGCAACGAGTTCTAACCCTTCGTTATCCCTAGAGGGACGAACAATAAAATCGGCTCCGTTCACTCCCGTTGCGGAATCTTCATCCGTATCGAGCAAGAGCGCGATCCAATTCTCCGAAGCTGGATTGCCTTGAATGGCGTCTTTCGTCTCGACGTAGAAGTAGAGGTTTTCCTTGTCGAAAGAAACCCGCGACTTAACAAAATCGTTGCGGCCCGTGTTGTTAATGTAAATCTGATCCGATCCCCACCCGCGACAATTTCGATGGACGGGGTCGGCGATCGTGTCGTAAAATCTTGGGGCGACATTCTCCCAATCGGAGAACAAGCCGTCGATCGTAATATCAGCGGTTTTTGCGCGCTCTGGAGGGGACACGCCCTTAAAGCGTCGGATATTGGCAATCATTTGATAGTAGTAGGCGTCGCCGTGTCCACCTTTCATCGGTTCGCAATCACGACTGAACTCTTCGTTGAACTGGTCGACAAATGAGACGGGAGTTGCGCCGTGGAATGGCGCGTTAGCGTCAAAGCGTCCGGCTATCCATTCGTTCCATCCAGTGATGAAGACAATTTCCGGGTCGACCTCTAACGCGCGTTCCCATTGCTCTTGGAAATTTTTTCCGGAGTAGTCGCAATCTTCGGGCGCGGGCTCTTCGCCGTTGTGGAAACTTCTCCCGTACGCGCGAGGATTGCTCAAAACCCCTAGCTGTCCATCGACAGCATTTTGCGCGACGCCAACGGCCATTTGTTCGATCTCGCCCTTATCGTTGTAGAATGCATGCTGGGGATACGCTTCAAGCCAGCTCCACTGATTGACCTTTGTTTGACCGATAAAATAGCTCGGCTGAGGTGGGCGGAAAGTAAAGAAGTTGAGGATTTGTTCGAGCTCTTCGTCTCGATTTCCGACGTCAATGAGAAAAACTTTATCGATAGGCTCGCCATTTGCTGTTGCGCTGAGCCAGGTTACGTCGTCAATGGGAAGCGCTTTACCACTTGATTCAGAATAATTGTTTTCGTCGACGGAACGCGCCCACCATCCGACGTCAGTTCCTTCTG
Organism: Thermoguttaceae bacterium; assembly: GCA_050949645.1. Taxonomy (GTDB): domain Bacteria; phylum Planctomycetota; class Planctomycetia; order Pirellulales; family Thermoguttaceae; genus RUG369. The sequence goes on along the minus strand of JBMNGC010000001.1, from coordinate 1,004,785 downwards.
CTTTGGAAAGCTCGGCAGTATAAACTCCGGCAGGCATGGGCTGCTCGAAGGAAAAGGAGTAGACAACGTTATCGCTCACTTTGACGTCTTCGGACGAATAGAGCGCTTTTCCTGACTCGTCGCGAAGCTTAAAATTCACAGCAGAGTTTTCTGTTCTCCACGTCGGAGAATTCAACGTGATAGCGTTGAAGGAGGCGGCAACGGAAAATGTCTGCGCGAGAACGCTCTTGTCTTCAAGTCTAACGGGAAAGCAGTCTGTGCTATCAAGACGCGTTGTTCGACTAAGGAGATCGGGATCAGCGAGAATTAAGGGTTTGCCCTTCCAGCTAAACCATATGTCAGAGTAGAAATCCTTGGAGTAAACGTCGCGCCAGAGCTCGCGGACGACTTTATCTGGAGCCCCGAAGGGGCAGAGGAACGCAACTTTTGGAACTTTGTTACCCTCTTTTTGCATCTCGGAAAAAACTTTGAAGAGAGGGCGGTAGGATTCGGGATAGGTTAGCTGGTTCGTGACGTCGAAGCAGATAACGTCGACTCCTGCGTCGCCGAGCATCTGCGCGTGTTTGCGCAGAACCGATTCATCCTCGCCTACATAGTAGCCAAAAATTGATTCCGCCCAGTGATGCGGAGCGTATAGCTCTCCCCAATAGGGCGCTTCGGGGTGGTTGATTGCGTCTGGATATTCTCTAAGTATTTCAGAAATGTTGTAAGGGCCTGCCTCGCCATGCCGACCGAGCCACAGAAAATAAAAGCACGCGACGAATTTGTCAGGCCTGGTTGCGCCGACAGTTTGATAATCGGGAAGAGTTCGACCGAGATCGTCTGTCGCAACCCATTGATCGCTCTGAGCGGGATTCCAAGAGGAACCGCGTTGTATGGGGGGAATGCCATCTGCGGCAAATGAGCCGGCGTTGTAAAACAAAACGATGCATATCGCCGCCAGGCTCCACACGATCGCTTTGACATTCCAACACTTTGCGGCAGCGTGATTCTCCAGTGTAAATAGTCGAGTCATTGAACCGTAGACTCCTGATCTGACGCTGGTGTTAGTCAATCATCGTTGAAACACGACTTTGACGATTATATAATGTCATAGCTTGCTACAAAGGCGGTGCAAGCTAATTATTTTACAAATATCTGTGGAAAGACAGTAGGAAAAGCAGAAATGACGAAGCGTAAATGCATATTATTTTATGGTGTGTTTTGTTTTCTATATCTTGCGTTAACACTATCTGTACCAACGACTTTCGTCGACAACAACCGTCTGGAAGCGCAGGAAATAGTTGCGTCCGAAGGGATAGAGTTCGAACAAATTAACGATATTCCATATTATTCGGAAGAGACGCTTCAAGACGGCGATGATTACCAGAAATCGCAGTGTCGACTTGACGTCCTTTATCCTAAGAATGCGAGCGAACCGTATGCTACGATAGTCTGGTTTCACGGTGGAGGACTCACCGGCGGTCAAAAATACTTCCCTTCCGCACTCAAGCGCCTCTCGGCATTTGAATCGGGAAAGCTGGCGCTCGTCGCCGTAGGATATCGTCTTTCGCCCAAGGTTGCGTTTCCAGGCTTCATTGAAGACGCCGCCGCCTCGACAACGTGGGTGCTCCGTCATATCGAAGAGCACGGCGGAGATCCCAACAAAGTGTTTGTTGCGGGCGGGAGCGCAGGAGGATACCTAACCGCGATGATAGGAACCTACCCAAAATGGCTCAATGCGTTCGGCGCCGACAGACGCGAGCTTGCAGGTTTGATTCCCGTAAGCGGTCAGATGACGACTCATTTCCATGTGAAAGAGCTTTTGGAGTATCCCGGTAGCCAATATAATCCCGTCATTGACGAAAACGCGCCTCTCGGCGGCCTTTCAGCGGACTATCCTCCGATTCTCTTTGTTCTTGGCGAACGCGAGATCGAATGGCAATGTCGTGTTGAGGAAAATGAACTGGCGGCGGCGTCCCTTCGCGCCCTGGGCGCGCCTCTTGTGGAATTCTCGGAAAACAGGGGGTTTACTCACGGTATCTCAGGAATGGGCGACGACATTACGCCGGAACTGTTAGAACAGATAGACGAATTCATGCGCCGAGCGATCGAATTCCGTGAAAAGGAAGCCAGCTCCGAATGAACTTGTCGACGAAATGCCCGACGCCCCATCGGAACAATCCTGCCAAAGGCTTGACGCGGCTGTTCATATTGACGAAAACGTCCCTTCATTTAGAATGAGCGCCTACGCATGCGCGCACTGCGCGGCGCTCTTGTTTGGAATATAGTCTGCGCCAAAATAAAAATCTATCATTAGGAGTTAAACAATGACTCAAGAATCGTCGGTTGCTGCTAACAGACCGAAAACGATGTACGACAAGATCTGGGAAAATCACCTCGTTTATCAGGAACCTGGCGACGATTCCGCGATTCTTTACATTGATCAGCTTCTCTGCCACGAGGTAACGAGTCCTCAGGCGTTTGAAGGTTTGCGCCTCGCAGGACGTACCGTTCGTCATCCGGATCGTATTATGGCGGTTCAAGACCATGACGTTCCTACTAAAGATCGCGACAAGCCGATTGCGGACCCGATTGCCCGAAAGCAGATTGAAACGCTTCGAGCGAACTGCAAGGAATTCGGAATACGTCTCTACGACCTCCACGACCTTGAGCAGGGCGTGATTCACGTCGTTGCGCCCGAACAGGGACACGTCAAGCCTGGCATGACGCTCACTTGCGGCGACAGCCACACCGCGACCCATGGCGCGTTCGGCGTCATGGCGATGGGGACGGGCACAAGCGAGGTCGAGCACGTGATGGCGACGCAGACGCTCCGCCAGAAGAAAATGAAGTCGATGCGTATTACGGTTGACGGCCCCCTCGGGCCCGGCGTAACAGCGAAGGACGTCATTCTCTATATCATTTCCAAGATGACGACTGCCGGCGGCGCCGGTTACGCGGTGGAATTCGCCGGTTCAACCATTCGTTCTCTCTCGATGGAAGGTCGCATGACCGTCTGTAACATGGCGATCGAGATGGGCGCGCGCGTCGGAATGATCGCCCCCGACCAGACGACTTTTGATTGGCTGCGCGGACGCACGCAAATGCTCAAAGACGCAGAATTTGATCAGGCCGTCGAAGAGTGGAAGAAGCTCGCGTCGGACAAAGACGCCGTTTTCGACAAAGAAATTCTTTTCGACGCCGCTGATATCGAACCGCGCGTTACATGGGGAACTAATCCTGCTCAAAGCGTTAACGTTACGGACGTCGTACCGTCTCCCGACGATTTCGACAACATTGAAGAACGTAAGATGGCGAAGGCCGCGTTGGAATATATGGATCTCAAAGCGGGAACGCCTATCGTTGACGTCAAGCTTGACTGGGTCTTCATTGGTTCGTGCACAAATGGTCGCATTGAAGATTTCCGCGCTGCTGCTAAGGTCCTTAAAGGATATAAAATTGCTGAAGGCGTTCAGGGACTTGCCGTTCCTGGCAGCGGGATCGTCAAACGCCAGGCTGAAGAAGAAGGGCTCGACAAAATTTTCGTTGACGCAGGGTTCGAATGGCGCGAACCCGGTTGCAGCATGTGCTTGGCGATGAATCCCGACAGGCTTCAACCTGGCGAACGCTGCGCTGGCACGAGCAATCGTAATTTCGAAGGAAGGATGGGCAAGGGCTCGCGTACGCATCTTGTTTCGCCAGCTATGGCCGCGGCCGCCGCTGTCGCGGGCCATTTCGTCGATATTCGCCAATGGCAGTATAAAGACTAAAAATTCAACTTCGCCAGAAAGGATAGGCCGAAGGGAACGTTTCCGTCGGTCTGATAGAGTCATATATTAGGGGTTACATAGATGCAAGCGTTTGTTAAGCACGAGGGGATCGTCGTCCCTATGGATCGCAGCGATATCGACACCGACCAGCTTGTTCCGAAGCAGTTCCTCAAGCGTGTCGAGCGTAGCGGATTTGGAAAGTTTCTTTTCTTCGACTGGCGTTATCTTAACGACAATTACGACGAAAACCCCGAGTTCGAGCTCAACCGCCCTGAATATCGCAATGCCACGATCCTTCTAACGCGTCGTAATTTTGGTTGCGGCTCGAGCCGCGAGCATGCTCCCTGGGCTATTGCCGATTATGGGTTCCGAGTCATTCTCGCCTCCAGTTACGCTGATATTTTCTACAACAACTCTTTCAAAAACGGATATCTCCCTATTCGTCTTACGGAAGAGCAGATTGAAGACCTGTTCCAGCGCGAAGCGAAGTACCGACCATACAAGCTAACTGTCGATCTCGAAAATTGTACGATCGTTGACGAGCATGGTCTTGACCTTTCCTTTGTGATCGACGATTTTCGTCGCGATTGTCTTCTTAACGGCTGGGACGATATCGGCTTGACTCTACGTTATGAGGACAAGATTGTCGCCTATGAAAAGGCGCGCGGTATTGCCTGAACAAGAATCAAGGTAGGGGGTAGGGACGGGACCGAAATGTTAAAAGCGATCTTACTAGGAAACGGCGCACGAGAAGGGGTGCTCGAGGGAGTCGCTGCTCTTCGCCCGATCATTGAGCAATACGTCGAAGTTGTCGCCGCCGATTTCAACAATATTGTCGATCTGTCAAAGATAGACGCCGACATTGCGTTCGTTTTCGGGGGCGACGGTTCCATTCTGCGCTCAGTACACCAGATGTGCATGAAGCAGTTGCCAATTTTAGCCGTTAACCTGGGAACCCTTGGCTTTCTTTCAAGCGTTGATTCAAACGAAGTCGAGTCGTTCCTCAGATCGGAAGCTTTTCGTAACATGGCGACGCGCGAGCAGATTCTGCTAAATTGTTCTGTCTGGCGTAAAAAGGAAATAGGAGACGAGCCCTACGACTACCTGACGCCAGCTTCGCGCCTGACGTCGCAAGCGTTCCCTTCCGGGGGCGTCGCTTCCGCGACAGACCGCTATTGTTATAGCAACCACCTTGTTGTGAATGAAGTTGCGTTGCGTGGCGTCGCGCCATTCTCCGTTCTTAAGATTAACCTGGCAATTGACGGTGACAACGTAACGATATTTCGAGGCGACGGACTGATTCTATCGACTCCTGTCGGTTCAACTGGCCATAGTCTTTCTGCCGGCGGCCCCATCATTCGCAACACGCTTGATTCCGTTGTTATTTCACCTTTAGCGCCGACGACGCTCAACTTTAGACCCGTCGTCGATTCGGCGTCACGCGTTTATGAAATGCAGGTAAAAATGGGCGAGGTTTACCTTGTAATCGACGGCGAGTCTCGTCAAAAACTAACAAACGACGACCTCGTTGTGATACGCCGAGCGCCATTCAACTTCAAAATGCTCATCGTGCCGGAGAATAAGTATTATCGAAATCTCCGGCGCAAGTTGGGGTGGGCGATCGATACGATTTCGTATCATCATGATTCCAAAAAATGACGGCGCCGAGCTGGACTTCCAGTTCCTCATATCAGAAGACGAGGATCTTTTTTACTCAAGCGTCCGAAATATTTTATAAAATTTGTCGATTTTCCTCTCTCTTTTCTTTGTAAAAGACGCGCGATTTGTTATATTGAAGCAGGCCGGTGCGGCGATGTTTGTTTGGTCGTACCGTTCGTTTAAATACCCCTTGAGAGAGGAAATAAAGATGGTGCGTGTTACTCGTCGACATTTTATGGGCGTTAGTCTCGCAATGGGCGCGGCAAGCTTTTTCCCAGCCCCTGCCCAAATCGTTCGCGGCGCTAACGAACGGATTCGACTCGGTTCTATCAGTTGTGGCGGTCGCGCCAACGAATTGCTGAACAATTTCCGTAAGTTTGATGAAGTCGATATCGTCGCGATATGCGATCCCGACTCCGCTCGTGTCGGTTCGACCAAAGAAAAGTTTGATCAGGAACTCAAAACCTTTACCGATTGCCGTGAGCTTCTCGACGATAAGGATATTGACGCCGTAGTCGTCGCAACTTGCGACCATTGGCACGGTCTCAGCGCGATTTGGGCTATGCAGGCCGGTAAAGACGTATACGTTGAAAAACCGCTAGCTCACAACATTTACGAAGGCGTTCAGACCGTCAATGCCGCTCGCAAATATAAGAAAGTTTGCCAGGTCGGCATGCAGCAGCGTAGCGACCGGATGCAGGCGGAAATTAAAAAGTTCCTCCATGAAGAGAAGCAAATCGGCGAAATCAAGGCGGCGCGCGTTAATCATTATATGCCCCGTAATCCGATTGGGCTCAACGCGAAACCGCTGGAGTTCCCCGCTACCACCGACAAAAACCTCTGGCTTGGCCCTGCGCTCGATATTCCCATCTATCGCAACTCTCTCCAGTACGACTGGCACTGGTCTTGGAATACGGGCACCGGTGAAATGGGCAACTGGGGCGTTCATGTTTTGGACGACTGCCGCAATAATGTCCTCCTCGACGCTGTAGAGTTCCCGAAGCGCATTCTTGGCGGCGGTATCCGCGCTGGCGAAAAAGACGACGGAGAAACGCCGAACATTCACTTCGTCTATTTTGACGCCGGAACCATTCCTGTCGTTCTTGGTCTTTCGACGCTTGCGATGGCAAATTCTCGTTCTGCAGGTCCACATCCTGGACCTGGTTCCGGGTATATCGCGTACTGCGACGGCGGTCGTCTTGAGGGACAACGCGGCGGCGCGAGAGCGTTTGACTCCGACGGCAAGCTCATTAAGGAATTCAAGGGCAACAGCGGCCAGATGGAACATCAGCGTAACTTTATCGACGCTGTCAAGGCGCAGGATCCTTCGATCCTCAATGCTGAAGTCGCCATTGGCAAGGCGACGAGCGAGTGGTGCAATCTCGCCAATATCGCGTTTAAATGCGGACGCCCGATGGATGAAGAACGCGCAGCGATCGTGGCGAGAGCGGCTCAAGGCGCCGAAAAGATTTGGGCCGAAGCGCTCGATAGCGCGCAGCAGACACTCGCGTCAAACAAGGTCTCTATGCTTAACTCCGACGTTATGGTTAGCGACATGATGACGTTTGATTCCGAAACTGGGAAATTCGTTGGCGTCGATTCAGATAAGGCTAACGCTTTCCTCGGACGCGAATACCGTAACGAAGAATTCACGGTTCCCGAGATCGAAGTCTGAGTGATTCGCACGGTTATCTCTAGAAAATAAAAGAGGCTCTCGATGCGCGACGCATCGAGAGCCTCTTCTTTTAATTTGAAGACCGGCGTCCAAAATCATGATTTAACGCAACGGTCCGCTTTATCTTATTGCCACCTTTCGCTCAGTGGACTTTCAAACTCATTCCTCTACCGTCGGGAAGGCGGAGATTCTCAAGCGCGCGGCGCCCATCGGAATGAGCTCAAGTTCCTGGAGCGGTTCGTCAGTCACTGCGGGACTGAACGGCACGGGCGCGCAAAGACCAAATTCGTCAATTTTCCACGAAGGAATCTTTTTGCCTTGGAGCTTGATCGAATAGGGAACGGCGTCTGTCGTCCATGGGAAGTTGTCTTCTGGCCAATCTCGCTTGATCAACTCAATCTTGGAGAGATCGAGAGTCGCTGGATCGACAAGCCCGAAGTTCCAGTCAGAGCCAGGTAAAATGTCGAAAGAAGGCCAATCTTCCTGTTTGGCGCCTTCCTGCCAACCGGAATCGCCCATGGCGTTTTTACGACCGTCCTTTACGACATAATTCTCCTTGATTTTAAGAGAGTAGGTGAGCGGTCCGTAGTCAATGCTAACGCAACCTTTGTTTTGATCCCATTTTCTGAACGACGCGGTCGACGGGAAGCCGGCGACGACTTCATCGCCGTTTTTCCAGTCTCGTTCGACGCGAATCCACTTCTGCGGCTCGGCGTCGGCTGCTGCGGCAACGGTTTCACCGTTGAGCGTCATTGAGACCTGACCGCTCCATTTCGGAACGCGAATGTAAAGCGGGAAGGAGACCTCGTCGACGCCTTCTGGGAGAGAGACCGTCAGGCGCACAAAATCATCGAAGGGATAATTCGTCGTTTCAACGACGGTAACCTCGACGCCCTCGTCTGAACCAACCTTGGCCGTGACCTTAGACGCGCCGTAGAGCGTTGCGGCAAGTCCGCCGTCGGGAGTAGCGGTCCAAAGGTTTCCAATGTAATAGGGCCAGCCGTGGGTGTGGTTATGCTGACAGCAACGGCTGCTGAACGGGTTCATCGCCAAGAAAGGACCAGAATTGTCAATTCCGGGATGGTGGTTTTTGGAATCGGAGATCGCCTGGTTGGGGCAAGTGATGTAGCGGAGCGCTTTGAAGTCGGGCATAACAGCGGCTGGAGCAGTATTGAACGCCACGTCTTCGGCATGGTCGACCCAGGAAAGATCGCCCGTAATCCGGAAAAGAATCATATCGCTCGTCATGTGCTCAAAGATACCGCAGGTTTCAACTCCTTGACGCGGGTCAATATAACCTTGACGGGAGTTTTCATCGCCGCCCCACATGCCGCCGGGAACCTGTCCATAGCAAGCGCGAATGAGCCAGAAGTTGTTATAGGTTGCAAATTTATCAGCTTCGTTATGAGACAGCATCCACCAAATGGCAGGCTGACGGAAACATTGAGCAATGTTGACGTTGTGCCAGTTGGGGAGCGTAGAGCCCTGTTTCCAGTTCGCAGTATTCGCGTTGATCTTCTCAGCAACGGAAAGGAGCGATTCATCGCCGGTTATATTGTAAAGCCAGAAGCAGCTGTAGAGGAGATCGCCGGCGCGGCTATTTTCCCAGTATGTTTTGAGGAATTTTCTTTCTGGATATGTTGCGATCCAATCGAAATACTTCGACATGAACGTAATAACGCGCTCGTCGCCGGTGTATTCGTAATAGGACTGCATCAGGAAGAGAACGAGCATATTCGGCCAGAGGTCGCAGCCGTTCTCCTGATCGGGATTGGCAGGTCCAAAGAAGCCGTCGTCGCGTTGACTTTCGAAGATGGCTTCGATCCAGAGTTGCGCCTCAGCAATCATTTCCTTATCTTCTAGGAGATACGCAAGATCGACGTAACCGCGGAGCCAATAAGGAAGCTCTTCCCAGCCATATTTACCGCCTTTGCGAAGCCAGGCGTTCTCATCTTTTTCCAACCATTTGCTCAGTCCTCCGAGCTTGCCGGAGAGACCGTCGCGTTGGAGTTCGAGATACCGACCAAGCCATCCGTCCGCCTGAATGGAGCCTAGTGGCAGCTTGAGGAAGGGTGAAGGTTCGAGAGGCGCGCGATTCGCAAGATAATGCGCATTATTCGTGTCGGAGGGTCGGTCGACGCAAGTGACGCTGTCAGCGCCAAACGCCGCTGCGGCCGAAAACATGAGCGCGCACGCCAGGATGGTAATTTTAAATCTTTTCATGTCGAACAAGTTTAATTTCAGGTGGTAAAGAATCTCAGAGTTAATCTGAGCGCCAAAATACGATCTGTTTTACAAGCGGACGCTATTCTCAGCGTCCGTTGCTCTTGACGCGTTCAAGAAATCTCTCAAACGCTTGTCTGAACTGCATGCCGTTCTGGTGGCCGAGGCCGGTTTCATGGAGGATTGTCTTCTTTTCCGAGGGGATGACGTTGAACGCGGCGTAAACCGAACTCGGAGAACAAACGACGTCGATAAATCCAACAGTAACGTCAATCGTCGCTTTGTCAATATTTCTGGCAAAATTGACGCCGTCAAGATAGCGCGACGCTTCCAGAACTTTGGGGTCGCCTTGATAGAAATCGACAAGACGAGGCCATCCGGAGGAACGTCCTTTTTCAAGTCCTCCGTGGTCGCAGAGTGCCGGCACGGAGGAAAGAATCGCGCAGAAATGGTCATTCAAGCCTCCCAAGATGAGCGCGGAGGCGCCGCCTTGGCTCGTGCCGTAGAAGCCCATGCGCGTTACGTCGACGTAATCCTGTTCGGCAAGCCAATCAATGGCGCGATCAATACCGAGATACGCTGCGCGGAAGAAGTACTTATCGCGGTCGGCGGCGTCGAGGTGGCAGTATGTCATTCCTAGATCTTCGTTGTATTTGTTATACAACTCAGCACGCTCCTTGGAATCGAGAGGGACCTCGTACGGAAAAACGTTCATGTTCAGAACGACGTACCCACGTTCCGCAATCCATTTTTCAGGTCCAACGCCGGGGCCGGCGCCAGGAACGTTCACAATCGTAGGGTAGGGCGATTCTCCCTTCTTCGGAACACAAAGATAACCGAAGACACGGCGATCGTTGACCGTTGCAAAGCTGACCGAAAAGACGTCGACGTTATCGTCGCTCAGAGAATCGATCTTCTTTTGATCAAGATCGAGAGGAAGCGCGCGAACTTCCTCTTTTCCCTTGGCCCAGAACTCGTCAAAATCGTCTGGCTTGGGAAGACCTGGTTCAATTTTTTCCGGATCAAACGCGGCGGCGGCAAGAGCGGAACGCGACGTTTGACCGTCGTCCGATTTCGCAGTTGCAAGAATCTGCAGAAAACCCGGGAACCCGAGAGCGCCATTGATTGTTACGGGGTTTTCTTCAGAAAGATCAAAGGAAAGGGACTCTGCGACCTTATCGCGACCGTCGTTTGTCAAAGCGACTACCAAGGAACCCGAGTTGACGAGCTCATCCTCGGCTGAAACGCTAATCGTAACCGTGGCTTCTTCGCCAACCGCGTAGCATTGCGAATCCTTGTCAAATTTGAAGGTTATCGATTGGATTTCCTGGGCAAACGCGCTTACAGAGAAGAGCGTGAGCGCCGCAAAAATAAATGCGACTGAAAGTCGTAAAACACCTTTTTTCATCAAAGTTCTCCCGGAGGGTATATGAGGGGCGCGAGCAACGAAGGTCGCGTCAAGGAGACGACGAACCAGTCGTTGCGGCGCATGTTCATGTGCAGGACTATATGCGAAGAGAAAACGATTGAAAGATTCCGTCGGAACGGATTACTGTTCCATACGCTCCTTATAGATCTTGACGCGTTCGATAAGTCCCTCGTCCTTGCTGTTGTTGAGAATAATTTCAATTCCTCTGGCGGCAAGTTCAGGGTTCTCTTTACGCAGGATCGTGTCGTGGACGTGATCGGCAATCGCACTATGCGCTGCAACAACGACCTTTTCATCCTGGTCATTAGCGCACTCTATTGCAAATGCCATCGATTTTGCAGTGCGGTTGGCGGCAAGGCGAGAGAGAACAAGCGCTTTCTCATCGGAACGCTTTGCTGAGTCAAACGCCTTGCGCAACTTCTCAAGCTTAGAGTCACGGGAGAGATCGATTCCGATCTCGTCGTCAGGCAGCGATATCGTGCGGATATACGCACGTTGGAGCGCGATCCACTGAGCGTCCGTGAGCTTATCAGAAGCGAGCAATTCTTCCATCTTGTCGGCAAACTGACCGTCAGACCATACATTCAGCGCGCGCAGACCAGCAGCTCTTTCCACCTCGTTGGAGGAGTTGATCAGCTTGTCGATCGCATTCTTCGCGGCGTCGCCGCCAGTGCGGGCAACAAGTGAAAGAAGGAGGTCGTTATATTGGGCGGGAACTTGACCAAAGAGGTTGAGAATCGGTTGCGCGTCCTTGTTGCACAAAGACGCAATGAGTTTTTCGATATCGTCTCGTTCCTTACCGCGGGGCGTCACAACGAGGGCTTGGACGAAGTAGGGAACGTCGTCTGTCGTGGAAATCTCCCTAGCTTTTCGCAACAGAGCCAGACGATCGGGACAGTCGGGGGAGGCCGTTTTCGAAAAAATACGCGCGCGAACGTCGACGGCACGATTAGAGAGTATCGTCACAAGGTCGGTATACTCCCGAACGTCGGTCGTTTGGTCGAGTGTTTCAAGGAGGGCGTCGTCGAAACCGTCGGCAACCACGAAGCTCGCGATGCGGATCGTCAAGGCGCTATCGACGGCAAGATTCTGAACAAAAACGTCGACGTCTTCAGCGGTTGCAAGCTTTTCGAGCGCCAGGAAGCCGGCTCTTCTGAGACCTTCAGAGTCAGACGCAAGAGCTTTGAGCGCGTAAGGACGATATTTCTTATTATTACGAGCGACGAGAGACGCAAGCGTTATCTCCTGAGCCCATTCGTCCATATCGTCATACTTTTTAAGCCATTCGTCGACTTCATCGTCCGTTGCATGCGACAACTTAAGAGGCGCGACATTTTCAACGCCATCATAGGAAATGACCGGGGTATTACGGTAAATGAGCGCAGCGGCGGCGGCAGGGACGTCTGCATTGTCTTCGAGAGCTTTTGTTGCAGTGTCGCCTGGAATTTGGGCAAGGCACGCTGCTGCGCCGTCGACAAGGCGCCGACTACCACTCTTAAGGAGTTCAGCGGCGACTGGAACGTCTTTATCAGTTCCGATGACGCCAAGCTGTTCAAGGAGCCAAACTTTTGTTTCGTCGGAGACGTCGGTTTTCATCGCGTCGGCGATAAACTGACAGAGGTCGTTGATAGCGGTCTCGTCCTCAGCCTTCTGCGCCTCGGCAATTTTAGCCCGGAATTCGTCGCGCGCCTTGAACATTGGGGTCTCGGAATGCGGGTTGACCAACTCGCCAACGTAAACGCTGCCGCGGCCGGTCACGACGTCTCGTTCTGCAGAGAAGTCGCGAGAGTTAAGCCTTTCAAGCAGATCGCCAAAATCGGCTGCCAGAAGTTTAGTCGCGCACATGGACGCGACAAGAGCCAAAAGGAGGGTGTATTTCTTCATAGGTACAAGCCTTATGTTTTATTGTCGGGTATAACGCCGCGCATGCGAGGCGCAACGTCGCAAATCAACTCGTAAAGTCAGACTTCGATCTGGTAAGGAGCGCGCTGGGGTTTGCTAACCATCGAGGTCGCCTCGCGGTCGCCCACAAATTCCATCTTCTCCTTATCCCAGACAAGATCGCGCTGCAACTTGTACGCAATGATGCACATGTGACCATAATCGGAGACATTCGCGCCGTAGAAAACGTCTTGGAACGGTCGAATTCGACGACGCACGCAATAGAGAAAGTCGTCTGCAATATTGTCCGTTCCACCGCTGTAACGACGGACGTCGACAGCATGACGAGCGCGAATTTCCGGGGACTTACCGAAAATATAGGTCCCTTCGGTTCCAACGATCGTAATATTGCTGTTTGCGCCAGGATAGTCGCCGTGGTAGAAGGTGACGCCATTCTCCATCTCGATCTTAACGCCTTTGAAAGGGTTCTGGTCAGTGTTGGGTGCAAAGATTTTCTTCGGCGCAATATGGTCCATTCCGCAGGAGTAGAGCGCGCCGCCGAAGTTATGACCGCCCCAATCGCCGAGTCCGCCGGTACCAAATGCGGAGTTAAAACGCCAAGTCATCGGTTCGATCGCGCGTTTGCTGTATTCGAAATAGGGCGCCTGACCAACCCACGCGTCCCAGTCGACTTCCGGAGGGCACGGCTCTGGGTCGTAGGTTCGTTCTGAAGGCGGGCCCGCGCAGTTCGCGTAAATTTCCTTAACTTCGCCGATAGCGCCAGACATTATGATCGGAGCCATGTACCGACCGTAGTCTTCCATTACGCGCTGGGAACCGCTGGAAACGACGCGGTCGTATTTACGCGCCGCCGCAACGATCTGACGACTTTCCATAAGCGTGAAGGTTAACGGCTTTTCGCAGTAGACGTCCTTACCCTTCTTGCAAGCGTCTATCGTCATTCGCGTATGCCAGTGGTCAGGCGTCGCAATCGAAACGACGTCGAGCTCCGGCATATCGTACATTTCCTGGTAATATTGAAATCCCTTAACTGGATAACCGTCGATCTCTTTGGGGATACGGCGAGTATCGACGTCGCAAACGGCGACAAAACGAGCGCCGGGCCGAGACCCAACGTTGCTTCGGCGCGTGCCCCAACCGATCAAACCGACATTGATCGTTTCGCTTGGAGGAAAGAAACCGTCCTTCCCGAGAACTCGACCGGAAACGAAGATTGGAAGCGAGCATAGCGCGGCGGACGCTCCCAGAAAAGTGCGGCGAGTAACTTTTTTAGCTGTCATAATACGATTCCCGACTTATTTCGTTACGAAAGAGAATTGACTAAAATCAACTGTTGCTGGCCGAACGACTTGCAACAGATATCAATGAACAATGAAAGCAGCGCCCAGCACGCTAGGCGCCGCTAAACAGCCCAATCCAGGCGCTCCTTCACGCAACAAGCCGTCTACGGGAAGGGCGCGACTGGTGGCAATCTGCCAAACGAAACCAAGAAGTTTCATCGGCCGTGAACGTTACGTTACAGAGTCACTGCGTAGCGATCTTGATCACGATCGGATTGTCCGTCGGCAATTTTTGTTTGGAGGAGATCAAAATGAAGTTCTCTGTCACGACGGGCGCAAATTCGTTTCCTTCGATTACTTCAGCGTCGGACACGTCTTTCGGGAAGAACTGGAAGAAAGGACGCCCAGAACGCTGAGAACCGTTAGTGTCGACAAGCTCATAGGATTTGTCGCCTTTAAGAGGCGTAATCGTCAGCGTCCATACAGTCGAGCCGTCGTCAACTTTTTCGCTCGTAAGCTCCTGCTTCCAACCGGAATCTTGTACGGCAAGCGCGTTGCTCCACGCGGGGTCGCCGTATAGAACGACAACATCGCGATCAAACTCCATTCCTGAGCGGGTCTGAGCGTCCAAGCGCTCAGACTCTGGCGCATTATTATCATCCTCAAGAACGTTGAGGAGCGCCTGGTTGTTCGCGAAGAACGCTTCGGCGACTGTGAAGCGCCCTGGCTGCTCGATATAGTAGTCCATAACGCCCCAGCCCATATAGCCAAACCATGTCGGAACGACATAGCCAACGAGCGTATCGACGTTTGCATTGCGTATCATCGAAAGCGCGAGGCAGTCAGGTTTGTCTATATGGCCTAGCAGGCAGTTGCCAGATGCAAGATGGATTTTCGATCCTTTCGCTTCGATCTTGAAAGGCTTGTCGTTCGACGGAACGCCAAGGAGCTCTCCCTGTTGAGCGACAAAGAAGCCATTCTTATAGGCGTAACCGATCGACCAGTTGCGCTCCGAAGCGTGTCCAGATGTAACGAACAACTGCGCGTTATCAAGCTCATCGGCGATCGCCTTGGTCGTGTCGTCAGGGGCGTCGTTGCGATCTTCCGCGTCTTCGCCTTCCTTCTTGACTACCCAATGATTTTTCTTGGTCTCGTCAAAGACGACTCCGCTTTTAAAGTAGTCTAAGGCGATCGACGTCCCCGCAACCGCGCGTTCAACGACCATATCTTCCGTTTGCGTCAGTCGAAGCGCGTCGTTAGCGTCAAACCCAGTGATGATTCCCCAAATCGCGTCGCCGTAGGGATCGTCGTCGATTTCTCGCGTCATCTTCCACACGGATGCAAGTTGTTCAATTGACGCGTCTTCCGGCTTCGTAACGAAACAGATGTAGCGAGGAGTGACTTTGCGTAGCTCTTCAAGAGCAGAATCATCCCATTTTATGACGGAAACGTCATATTCCGAACTTCTGCGCTCTTTAAGTGAATCGACGACCTTAGACCAATCTGCATCGTCTATGACTGACGGCGTCGCAACGATCGCGTATCCGAGCTTTTCAGAGTCGCCTTCACCAGCTTTCGCAATGGCCGACGAGAAAATGATCAACGACGTCGCAGCAACACCCAACAGCAAAGAAAGAACAATTTTTTGAACACAACGCTTCATAACACAACCTTATACTATATTGACTGTTAAACGCTAAAACAGGACTGCGTTTTCCAAGATTATTTCACAACGAGAATCTCGTGAATCTGGATCGACGGCAACGTGACGACAGCGGCAGAATTCTGCCACTCAAAATCAAGGTCGACGCCGGACGGCTCGAGACGAAGAGAAGTTGGACGTTCGGGAAGGTTGATCGTCGTCTTAACGTTGACGACAGGGTCAATATTCTCGACGACGGGCTCCGTTTCGTGCGGTCCAGAGACGTTGACGAAGTGGATCGTCAGCAGACCGGTTTGCGAACGCCGAACGGAAACGTCAAGCGGCTGCCTCTCATCAAATTCAACGATAGGCTTGGGAAACGCTCTCTTCATAGCAGTTTGGAGAAATTCGCCGATGGTCGAACCGTTAGCGTCGATAAATTCTTGCGGCGAGCCGACAGGAGTCGGGAACATGACCATTGTTCCCTCGCCGAAACGGCAAAAATCTAGGAACCAGACGTCGTCACGAGAAAGGGAATCAACTTTTTCAAAGTCGCCGACAGCATTTTTAAGTTCATCAACTGATTCGTTGCCGATCGCGACAACGGAGCCTCCGTTGCTGACGTATTCCTTGACTTTGGCCTTGAGATCGTCAGACCAGCGATCACCACGATAAAAAATGACGACCGGAAATTCATCTATGCGGCGCGACAACGCCGAATCAGTAAGAATGTCGACTGCATAATTCATCTCCAGCAGACGGCACAGGATGGGGCGTTGCCAGGTGATCATAGGGAAGAGTCCCTCGCCCTGACTCGAAATGTTAAAATAATGCGTCGCGGTAGGGCAGAAGAGCGCAACTTGCGGAAAGCACGCGGAATGCTGGCAAAGCTCCTGACGAGCGCGGCAGAACTTCGCCGCGGTCGCCATAGTGTCAAGCTTGGAGACGTTTAAGCTTCCGTCGCGCTCTTGCGTATAGTACGCCTGGAACGCGCCGCCTTGGGCGAGCACGCAAGCGGCTTCACGGCTCAACTGAATTCCAGTTTTGGGAACCCAACCGTTTTGCGATGCGAAGCTCCACGCCATCAAATCCCACGGCTTGTCCTGGTTTGCCATAAGTCGGGAGGAATAGCGCGCAGAGTTCACAGAGTTGTTCGGAGAATAATCGCCGGAAATAAAATCAACGTTCGCCGTCGCCGGCTCAGCCATATGATCGGTAAACGCCCAGTTGCTTGCAATCTGATAGTTTGGGGCTTTCGCCTTGACTTCGTCGACATACGAGCGTAGGTACTCGCGGAACGCTTCTCGATGGAAATTGCACCATTCCTGCCAGTCGTCCTGGCTTGGATCCGTCGGAACTTCAGCGCAACCGGTCGCCGCTTTGAACGCTTCTTTAGCGGCGTCGCCATAATCGATTTGCGTCGCCCAGCATTCTCCGTCGACCCAGACGCCGTCGATACCGTAATCAAGCGCAAATTCAAGAAGCTGAGGAACGAGGAGTTTGTCTTTATATTCAGAAAAAACGGACGTCTTTTGAGTCGATTTATTTCCAGCGCCATCGACAACCGCCCATTCTGGGTGACGCGCAACCGCCGTCTCATCCCAAACGCCGGAATAGTGCGTGTACAGCGCGACTCCGTTTCTCGCGGTGATCTCGCGCCAGACCTTTAACGAATCAGCAACGACCCCCGGCGATGGATTGCCAACCTTCGTCGGATAGCTCGACCAGCCCGGATGTCCTTTACTGTCGACCTGAATGAAGTCGGGATGAACCATGTCGAGGATTCTTTGAACCATCTCCGGCGTCGTGTTGGAGCCGATATTCTGGTCTGCTTCGCCTGCGTGGAAATCAAAATGAATTCCAACAAAAGATTCTTCGCGAGTCAGGCGCTGGGGATTGTCGGCGTGAACTGGCAACGACGAAGCAAGAAGACACGTTGCAGAGAGTATTGCCAGAAATTGACGTGCAACTCTGGTCTTTGAGATATTTAGCGCTGTCATGCGTTGTTTCCTTATCTCACTGGACAGAACGGTAATGCGCCGCGTACGGCCCAATATAGTACGAGAGACGCGAGAATTCTAAGGGCCACCGCATTATATCAAATTCGGGGGCGAAATGCGACAGTCGTCCAAAAATTAAAGCGTCCGTGAACTTTGTTCCAATTTCCAAACCTGGGCAAACGTTTCAGGTTCACTTCATCCGGGTTGAGGCATTCTGATCAGCGATTAAAATATCCACGTCGCTCCAAACATTAGTTGACAACGAATAGAGTAAAAATTTGTTTTTGGACTGAAGAAATGACGACTAAAGAATTGCTTGAAATCCTTGGAGTCGCATCAAAATTAAAGACGACTTATCGACATTGTTTTACGGCGCCGGAACGAAGGGAGAGCGTCGCGGAACACAGCTGGCGAGTTGCGCTTTGGGCAATGCTGCTCTCAAGCGAGCCGGAATTTCATGACGTCGATATGATGAAGGTTATTCGAATGGCGTTGATCCACGATCTTGGGGAAGCCTTTACCGGCGACATTCCGAGCTTCAACAAGGGGGAATCAGAGGTCGACAAAGAGAAGGAGCTTTTTCTCGATTGGGTCCAAGGTTTTTCCGAACCGACCAAAAGCGAATGGTTGAAGTTGCTCAAAGAAATGGAACGCCAGGAAACCAAGGAGGCAAGGCTTTACATGGCTCTCGATAAGATGGAAGCGGTCTTGTCTCACGACGAGTCCGATATCAATTCATGGCTGCCGCTCGAATATGATTTACAGATGCTGTACGGCTGGGAACACGTAAAACACTCTGAGACGCTTATTAAAATTAGGAAGGCGCTCGACGTCATGACGCAAAAGAAAATTGAGAATGCTAAATCGGCCGAAAAAACCGTATGACGCTCCCCGTGGTCCCATGGGTATTTAAATGGGCGCTTGCTCGTTCATCCGATTCCAACTAACCCCGAAAAGGGAAGTAACTTCGCGCTGAAACTGTTATTCGTGATAGAAGATCCTCCATTGCATGAAGCGACTTTTCACTATACTTGACGGGACGGCGCCCAGATCGCCGAGCAAACGCGTTTTCTGCGCCGTTTCGTCTTCAACGCGAGCGCTTGAACAAGGCGGAGACTAATATCATGAAAATTGTCGCAATGGCCAACGGAGGTTTTGCACTTCCGACGTTAAGAGCTATCAAAGAATCTCAACATGAGCTCGCCGCTCTGATCGTTATGCCCGTGAGGACAAAGAAGAGGGGTAAGAAGGCGGGGGTCCCGCCGGTGCGCGAGGCCGCCGCAACCTTTCTCGCCGACGTGCCACTCTTCGAACCTGCTGACGTCAACTCTCCCGAGGGCGTCGAGCTTGTTAAAAGTCTTAAGCCTGACCTCATCTTTATCTGTGATTATGGAAGGATACTTTCCAAAGACGTTATAGCGATTCCAAAACATGGCGCATTGAACCTTCACGGGTCATTGTTGCCGAAATATCGCGGCGCCGCTCCGATTAATCGTTCGATTCAAGCGGGCGAACGCGAGGTTGGCGTCAGCGTGATCCTTATCGAACCGCAAGTTGACTCCGGCCCCATCGTCGCGGCCGATTCCTACACGCCGTCGTTGGAGGATACTGCCGTTGAAATCGAGGATCACCTCTCCAAGCTCGGCGCGCCCCTTACGCTCAGGGCGATTGACGAAATAGAGTCTGGCGACATTAAACCGTTGCCGCAAAGTCACGAAGAAGCGACCCGAACGCCGAAACTCCGCAAGGAGGAAGGAAGGATTGATTGGAGTAAACCGTCCTTGGCCATTATTAATCAATATCGCGCATTCCAGCCCTGGCCCAGGACATATAACGACTGGACCAATTCCGCTAGCTCCAAGGTCGTCCGTCTGATTCTGGGGCCATTTTCGACAGTTGACTCGCAAGGCGCCAAGTATCAGCTGTCAGAGAAAGAGAAGACGCTTTCTCCGGGCTCCGTCCTCTCCGCGTCGAAGGACGGTCTATGGATCAGGACGGGCGACGGAGCGCTTCGAGTGATAGCTGTGCAGCCCGCCGGAAAAAAGAACCAGCCCGTCGAAGCTTTTGTTCAGGGATATCCGATTAAAGTCGGCGATATTCTGGAATAAAAAGAAAAAAGCGTACGCTTTTGAAACTCCAAGTTGCGGCGCTTGAAATCGCCGGTCCAATTCGGTAGAATTCGAGTAGTTTTCAGGGATGGTTTTGGCTCTCCCTTTTAGACGACGCCAATTCGACAAGGAGATAGTAATGACGTCTAAATTCTTTAAAATCACTGCGCTCGCGTTGTTGACGCTGGTCGCAGTCGTCTCGTCGGCTTCAGCGCAGGACAAGATTCGCCTGGTCATTATCGACGGTCAAAACAACCACAATTGGAAGGCGACCACGCCTTACCTCGTTAAAATCTTTGAAGACGCCGGGATCTTCACTGTTGACGTTGCAACGTCGCCAGAGCAGGGTGGGGATTTCAGCAAATTCAACGTCGACTTCAGTAAGTACGACGTCGTCGTTATGAATTACAACGGCGATCGTTGGAATCCTGAAATGAATAAGGCGTTCGTTGACTTTATTGTCAACGGCGGCGGTCTTGTTACGTATCACGCCGGCAATAACGCGTTCGCGGACTGGCCAGCCTATAATGAAATGATTGCGCTTGGAGGCTGGGGCGGTCGCACGAAGGATAGCGGTCCTTATCTCTATCTTGACGACGAGGGCAATACGGTCATCGATCCCGTCGAGGACGGGCCAAGCGGCGATCATGGTCCGCAGTGGGAGTTCCCCATCGACGTCCGTCAACCCGACCATCCTATCATGAAGGGTCTTCCGCTTCGCTTTCGTCACTGCGCGGACGAACTTTATCAATATCAGCGCGGGCCCGCTCATAACGTGACCGTTCTCGCCACGGCGTTTGCCCCTCCGGAGAAGGGCGGTAGTAATCGTCATGAAGCTCAGATCCTCACGGTTCCTTACGGCAAGGGTCGTTGCGTTACAAACATGCTCGCCCATGACCAAAATCAGCTCCAGAGCGTTGATACTATCGTCTTGCTCCAGCGTTGCGCCGAGTGGGCGGCAACTGGCGAGGTCACGCTCCCTGTTCCAGACGACTTCCCGGGCGAAGACGAACCGACCTACCGCGAAATCAAAGTTGAATGATTGCCGCAGAGCGATGTGATCGCGTTTAATTTGCGCAATACCATGCGAGCCGCAGAGCGAAGCGTGCGCTGCGGCTCTTCTTACCCCTTTGCAAGCAGGGAAGGCGACTGCATTATGGCTGATACCCTCACTCCTTTGACCGCTGGAAAGCTTGACGAGCTCTTTAACTGGTTCAAAGGCAAGTCCTGCGTTGTTGCGTTTTCCGGAGGCGTCGACAGCGCCACGCTTGCCAACGCTCTGGTCCTTGCGAATGATCAAGGTTTACTTAAAATACCGCCGGTCGGATACTTTGCAGGAAGTTTTACTTCGACTGAGCTGGAACGCAGCGAAGCGCGACGCGTCGCCGCTGAAATTGGTTTGCCTCTCGTCGAGATCGAATCCAAAGAGTTCGACAATCCAAATTTCGTCGCCAACACGCAAGATCGATGCTATTGGTGTAAAAAGATTCGTTTCTCTGAGTTAAGAGATATAGCGCAACGCGACTACGGCGATCCTAACGGCGAAAAGATAATGCTCGTCGACGGCGCCAACGCTACTGACAGCGAGGATTTTAGGCCCGGTCAGCGCGCGGCGAAAGAGGTCGGCGTAAGGAGTCCGCTCGCAGAAGTTGGTCTGACTAAACCAGAAATTCGCGAGCTCGCCGGTTTTTGGAATCTTTCCATCGCAAAGAAGCCTTCTACCCCGTGCCTTGCTACGCGACTTGCCTACAATATTCCGCTGTCGAACGAACTCTTGCGCCAGGTTGAAGCCGCTGAAATCGCGATTATGAGCTTTGGCGTCTCGACCTGTCGCGCCCGAATCGACGCTCCAAAAGCGGTTCGAATCGAATTGCCGGAGGAAGAGATAGACGCTTTTTTGTCTCCTGAAACGCGAAAAAAGCTCGTTGCCAAACTCCGTGCAATCGGATTTAACTTCATTTCACTGGACCTCGAAGGGTTCTTCTCCGGCAAGAATAATCGTTCGATCAGCGCTTGATCCTTCCGACGTCCATTCAGTTTTCGACGTCCTCGCGCAGCATTGACGTTTACTGAGAGCCATCGATAAACGCGTTCATTTTTAGACGGCTCTCTTCCGATAACTTGCGATCTTCATGCGGCGTAATCTTATCAAACTCAAGGGCCGCTTTTGCGACTGCAAGCGCTTCGTCGCTACGTCCAGCTTTTCCTAAGGCGTCGAAGAGTTTTTCTTTTTTGCTCGCGTCGGTTGGAGAACGATCGACCGCCTCTTGATAAAAACTCACGGCGGATTCCAGAAATTCAGCTCGGATCGGATATTTCTCATACAACAACATGTCGAAATCTCCGCAACTTTCACGAAGTGGAGAGGAGTTGGGGGATACGGTCTCGATTCTCTTGCGAGCCTCTTGCCAATTCATTTTATTTTCAGCGCTTGCGTTCTTCGCGAACTCCATCCCAGAAAAGTAATAATATTGCAACGCAACGCTTGACGACGCAAGATCAATCTTATTAACTCTCCCGCTTCGCATTGTTTCTAAATACCATTCGCTGTCAGACACGCTGTTAAGTTTAAAAAGCAACGACGAACTCCACGGTTTATACGAGGTGGCGTAAAAAACGCCGAATATCGCAATTGAAGCGACAAAGGCATACAGCGCGGAGGTTCCCTTTTTTTTGTCTTTGGCAACCATGTCCGCTTCAGTCGATTGTTTGCCTGACGCGCGATTGTTGAGAGTTGCAGCAAATAAAAAGAGTATCACGGCAATCGGAGGGTATCCTATTCCTCCTGCTGCGCAAAGATTAATGAGCAAAGCGACCAGTGCGGCGACGAGAGCCGGGGTTGCCCGACCGGACGTTTTTTCGTCGTGCTCATTTGACAATACGCTTGCTGCATAAAAGAAGACCGTCAGCGAAAGAACAGCCAGCCAGTAAAAATTCCAATCCACGGGCGTCGATTGAACGCTGGAACAACAGAACGTTGCGACAAGTCCCAGTGCAACGCCCATTAGCGTAGCCACACGCAACGCTCTCGAATGACTCTTGCTGTCAGTTGAATCGGAATTAAGGGAAGGGGAGCTCGAATCAGCGACGTCTTTAGAGGCAAAGCAGGACGATCCAAACGTAGCAATTAGGAAGACGGCAAACGCGATAAGCGCTGGAACTCCGAACAGCGCGCAAATTTCAAACGCAAAATTATGAGGATCAGCTATAAACTCGCTCGCAGTTGGAAGAATATAGCGAGCATAAAGACTTTGAAATTCGCCGGGTCCAACGCCGAAAAGGACGTTGTCTCTGATCATTTCGCTCGTCGCGATCCAGTATTGTACGCGATAGCAGAAGGATTTTCCTGCCTCGGTAAAGACTTCGCGATCTATCGCTCCAGAGAAAATCGCGGCGGCGGAGGCAATCGTCAGAAGGACGACTCCGACGATAATGAACCTCGGGGCAGTCCTAACGAGCTTTTTGCTGCTCTTTGCTCGGTTCAGCAACCAGAGAACGAACCAGACCGCCATTGCGGCGCCGCATGCAAGATAGGCGGAACGGCTTTTCGTCGTCAGGAGGATAAACAACGCTAAGAGCGCCGAAAGCGTCAGCAGTACCACGCGCAACCAGTACAACCGACGCGACGCCCCCTTTAATCGTCGCCCATTAGAAAAGAGTCGCAACCATGGAATTCCGACAAGAGCCAGGACAAGCGTCGGCGCGAGGGCCCCCGCCAACGTATTGGCAAGCCCATAGGTTCCGGTTGGCTCGACGCTGTCTAGGAGGCGCTTTTCAAAGAGGAGCCTTTCGCGAGAGCCCTTTTCGAAAGACATTTCATTTTCTGCAAGGAGTCTGTCTGGATCCGCACGATATGCCGCACGAACGCGAGGATTAACGACTGCGTAAGAATAGAGCGAAAAAACGCTCTCGGCGAGCATGCACGCGCCGACTACCAGACATAGTTCGATAAGAACGCGCTGCGAAATGATCTTGCTGAAGAATCTCAGAAAGAGATAAAACAACGCCGGAGTAACAAAGGTCCAGAATCCGTTGAGAGTAAAGCGAACGTCCCCCGTATGAAACAAGGCGACTTTCAAACAGGAAAAGACGCACCAAATGA
The DNA here is from genome assembly GCA_050949645.1 of Thermoguttaceae bacterium. GTDB lineage: Bacteria > Planctomycetota > Planctomycetia > Pirellulales > Thermoguttaceae > RUG369. The sequence continues at coordinate 981,013 of JBMNGC010000001.1, read as the reverse complement.
GATATGCGCCGAGCGCGAGGTCGGCGATACAAACGACACGGTTTTTAACGGAAGACTCCTCGGCGTTTCCTTGCGCTTTGGCGGCGTCAGACTCTACCTTTTTCTGCGGCTGCTGAGAAAGGCGAGAAGTTCTATAAAACCCCCACGTTGCGCCGATGCAAAGTAGGAAGAAGAGCATTGCGATCGGCACATAATCGCCCTCGCGAATTGCACCCTCGGGCGCGCAGCAAATCGACGCCGTGAGGAACGCGGCAAGGCACGTTGTCAAAATTAACTGAAATCGTTTCGGCGCGCGGTCGGCGCGCTGTTCAGAGCCAGCGTTTTTTTGAGGAGTCGCAACTGTCTTTCGGGAAAACGCCATGACGCAATACCCTAGAGTTCAAGTGGGGGGAAGGATCTGCTCTGTTATGGAGATCGTTTCATTTGTCCATCGCGTTTTTCAAATTGCGGATCGACTCTCGACCCAGCTCAACGATCCCTGGAGAATAGTCGAAGGGTTCAACTCCTATCCAACCTTCAAATTTCACGTCCGCTAATGCGCGCATGATCGGTTTAAAATCAAGTTGTCCAAAGCCAGGTCCTTGGAGATTCGGGTCATTAGCGTGAAAAGATACCGTCTTATGCTCGCGACCTACACGTTTGATGACCTCAGGGATATCTTGATATTCGCCTCCAAACATCGCTCGGCAGTCAAGATGCAGCGTGACGGTTTCAGGATCGCCAAGCTCCTCGATAAAGGCCAACGTTTCCTCGGAATTGACCCAGAAATTGGTTTCCGTTGGCGCGAGCGCCTCCAAAGCGAGCGTCACCCCAACCTTCTGCAATGTCGGCAGGACGGCCTCAATCGTCTTGAGCGCATTCTGTTTCGCATCCGCGTATTCACTACCATCTTCAACGTTGCGCTGTGCGGGCGAACCGAGAACCATGTAGCTTCCGCCAAGTTTTGCACAGAGTTCCGCGAGTCTGCAAAGATAAGCCGAAGTGCGTTGGCGCGTCTCTTCGTCGTGGGTCGTCAAGTGAAAGCCAGACGTTTTAGCAAGTATCCAATGAAGTCCGGAGACGGCAACGTCCGACGACCTTGACGCTGCGAGAATTCGGTCGCAAATCGCGTCGTCGATCCGATCAAGTTCCATCGTCTCTGCCGCGCCCGAGGCGAAAACCGGATCAAGAGAGAAGGGGGCAAGCTCGGCGCCGTCGTATCCCCACGCAGCAAACGCCTCAAACTGGTTCTCGATACTCCACGTCTGAAACATTTCGTTGCAAAGTGCAAATTTCATTTTTTATATCCCTGATTGCGGAATTTTAGAAAAAACGCTCGCGCGCCGGTCCGACGCGCGAGCGTCTGTAAAACACATCAAACTCGGCGATCACTTCGTCGCTTCTTCGAGTTTGAGATAAAGCGCGGCGCCCCACGATTCGTAGCCGACCGCGTTCGGATGGAGCAGATCTGGCATGATATCTTTCGTGAGTTCGCCTTTCTCATTGAGGAAGACCTTGCCGATATCAAGAACTTCGACGTTTGGAATATCGCGCATGTAATATTCAGTGCATGCGTTGATCGCGTCGATCTGATCCTGCTGCGAAGTGCAGGGGAAGACCTTGAGAACGAAGATCTTCATATTCGGGAACGTTGCGCGAAGCTTTTTAACGATGCGACGCTGACCGAGTGCGATATCCTTCGGCTGTCGGTCGTTACTCCATGTGTTATTAACGCCAATGAGCAAAACCGCGGCTTTAGGGTTGACGTTGCTGAAGTCGTAGTTGTCAAGACGCCAGAGAACATGCTGGGTCTGATCGCCGCCATGACCGAGGTCGACCGCTTTCTTGTCGCCGTAGTATTTTTCCCAAACGACAGGGCCGGCAGTTTCCCAGTTGTGCGTTATGGAATCGCCAACCATAAGAATATCGATATCGCCATTTTTCAGGATCTCGTTCTTCTCATTGAAGCGTTCTCGCCACCAATCGGCGTCGACAGGCGCCGGGGTCGTGTCGACCGTGTTCTCGCCAAGTCCGTCGGAAATCATCGGTTCGACCGCTTTCGCCCAGATTTCATACCCTTCCTTACCCGGGTGCAGGAAGTCTGGCATGATCTCTTTTGGCAGGTTTCCATCCTTGTCGAGGAACAAGTCGTTGATGCTGTAGAGCTGAACGTTTTCAACTGCGTTGTCGGCATAGATCGCTTCCAGGCCCTCGTTGATTTCGTTGACGGCGATGCGAAGAGGATCGTCCGGTTTATTGCCACGAGGGAAGACCTCCAGCAACAGGATTTTTGTTTCCGGATATTGCTCCTTGAGCTGGGAAACGATCAACTCGATCCCTTCGACCGTCTCTGCCGGCGTGCTGTGCATCTTACCATTGGGATCTCGGTGTCCGATATTGTTCGTGCCAATCATAACGATCGTCATTTTGGGCGAAATCTTGTCCATCGGGGAATTCGCCATGCGCCAGAGGACGTGACCGGTGCGGTCGCCGCTGATCGCAAAGTTCATCGCTTTGCGGTCATTGTAATACTGTTCCCAGACTTCCTTACCGGCGCCTTCCCAGAAATGCGTAATGGAGTCGCCAACCCATAGAAGATCGACGTCGCCTTGTTCCATGCGCTCCTTCTGTTGTTGGTAACGATCAATATTGCGATCTTCCAACGTCGTCGCTGGGTTTTGAGAATAACCGACGGTCGAAGACAACGCGACCAACAGCCCCAAAAGACCGACCGCCAAGGAGGTCGGCTTAAAGAACTTCTTCATTGAAACATTCCTTTTCTTTACTTTTCCAAACTTTTCATACCAGACGCAAGACAAGCGTCGCGATGAGCTACAAGGATCCCCGCGTGAAGATCATTGTGACAAAACCAAGACCAGGAAACCTTGCGCGAGCTAGCCTAAAGGCCGCACACTCCCTCATTTTAGATTTTTGTCTGGTCATTTACAAGACTCGCACTACATTTTCTCTCGAACATTCCGGATTACCTGGATTGTGCGCGTGTAACAGCCCATAAGGCGAGGGGATTGACGCCCATTCAGTATTAAGAATACCTTGATCCACACCGCGGGACGCTAGATCAATCGCGGCGCTCCTAATCGCTACTCAACAGCGCTAGAAATGTAGGCGGGTATTACTGTCAGTTTTCCCAGCTCATTTTTGAAACCTCGTCGCTCTTGATAACTTTGGCCTTCGGAATAGCGCTCGTGTAATTTCCGTAAGTTTATTGAAGACTCCTTTTGCTAGCGCCGGCCATGTTAAGAATCGCATGGCAAAATCTGTTACAATGATTTTCATGCGAGGTAAGCGCTCGCGTATTTTTCTAAACAATGCGCCTCGGCAAGCGTAGGTGATTTACAAATTTGTCTCGCGATACAATCGGCTCGTTCCTGAGAGAGAGCAACAGTAGTACAATGTTCAGTACCTAATATTCCCAGATGCAGCGCCAGAGTTCGTTTGTCTGTTTGAGTGACAAGAATGATGTGCGGCTGCTAGTCAAAGAAGATCAAGGGTCGGGAAGGGCGTTGACAATTTTTTTGTTATTGGATAGAAATAACTGCCGCCGATGGAAACGCTAAAAGATCGAGCAGGGTAAAATCCATTTTATCGAGATCGCGTACGAATCAGAAAACGTGGTCGAGAACGTTTGATCCGTCATGCCAAATCTTTCATTTGCCGGTTGGGACCAACCGTTATTAGCTAAGAGTAGGGGACGACGAATGCAGTTCTTCCAGAACACTCTCCATAGTCAACAAGAATTATTTGACCTCGTAATCTCCCGAGTCATCCGTTAAACCTCGAATAACGGCCAACCGAACATAATAAACATTATCGGACGTTGTCGCAACCCCCTCTTCAGGCGCCACCGTACGCGTTGTCATCTTTTCTCAGAACGCAGAATGCTTGTCGATCAGGCTTATAAAGAGAAATGATTCGCCTCAAAGATCTGATATGCGACGGAGATTTTCAACCGTTTCGAAGTTCGTTTTGTAATAAAAAAGCCCCAGACGATTCGTATTAGTGGAATCGTTTGGGGCTTTAAATTCATCGTCGTGGACGACGCCAACGACAAGAACTACCTAACGTATTCTTTAAGTTCGTCGGGAATCCATTCTGGCATATCTGCGACTGCGTCCAAGGCGTCCTGAGAAATCGGAACGCCCCAGAGCGTAAAGAACGGTCCAAGATTCAACCCAGAATTATTAGACAAACGCGTCATCCACTGGTCGCGCTTCTCCTGGTCGTTTTTAGGAAGCTCGGACGGCGACGCCTTGCGATATTCAGAGATGCTTCGCAGGAACGGTTCCCAGCCAAATTTCTCTCTCATCTGAATCGACATTGTCAGTGCAAGGAACGGATCGCTTTTCCAGTCCTCAAACTTGGCGCCATTGCCGAAGTATCTTTTGATCATTCGCTCCTGAGCGGCCTTCGTAAGATCGCCCTTGGAGACGTCAGCGCGACGACCGTTGAGCTTCTCCATTACGTAGAGAGTGAAATAATTAACCGTGACCTCGACAGTACCGTCAAAGGTCCAATGCGACGATTGATGATTGTGACCGAATTCATGGTAGAATCCCCAATCGCCTTCTTTGCGCAAACGCTCGTTGTCAACAAGCGTCTTCTCGACGTCCATATGAGTCATAACGGGATAGCCGCTGTGCATATAGCCCGCTGAAATCTGGCGATCGCACGTTATACGCTCCGGACGTACGCGAACATAAGGACCGCTCGCAAATTCGGCGATCAAATCAAGGATTTCATCCCAGGTCTCAAGAAGTTGTTGCGGATTGTCGATCTCGCGAACGACCTTGGACGGGACGCTTACAATGACGTTTCTTCCCTGTAATTCAGCCCAAGGCGCGGGGTTTTCGCGTATCGACTTCCAGGCGTCGAGGCTCGTGACGTCTCGAACGAAGTATGGCGCCGCGACGGCTCCCGAAATTTTGAATTCGATTTGACCTAATCCAGCGCTGGAAATTCCGCGTGGGACAACGATGTAGACAAGTCCTCCAAAAGGATTGACAATCTTCGTTTCAGGCGAATCAATCGCCTTCTCCAACGTGATTTCGGGATAACGCGCCCATCTCTGAAGCCGAGTTATATTGTCGGAATGACATCCGACGCGAACGCGGAACGGTCTCGGGAGTTTCGCGAAAAGCTCGGGCGCAATCTTGATAGTCACAACTTCGCCAGGCGCGGCGTAGAGTCCTGTCGAGGTCCAATCGGGAACGGAGGTCTTAACGAGCACGGAAACGTCGTTCAAACGCTCGGCTTGTTGCGGGACTTCGCCAGGAAATTCGCGAGCGGCAGCAAACGCGGGCACGTCTTCAGGGGCCGTGACGCCGCTTGTCTGACCATGAAGGTAACGTTGCGTTTGAATCGTTATGGCAAGACGCTTGAGAAGATCGTCGCTACTAACAGGATTCTTCTCCGTTGGGACGATCTCTTCGGGAAAGGAACTAACAAACTTATCAATCGACGCTATCTGCTCTTTGCTCAGATACGGGAACGCCAACGCAAACGTGGCAGAGATTTGACGCAAGTCGTCCTTTTCTGCTTTGCTAAGTACTTCGTCAACGGCGTTCGGGTCTTTGGCGAGATTGCGTAAATAATCAAATGCCATCGCGCCGTTTGCAAAGGGCGCGTCGTCAATCGCGTCGGCAGAGACTTCAAACGCTCCTTGGAGCGTCGAACCAAGCGTCCCTCCCGCCCATGCGATTCCGACCCCGTTCTTCAATAAATTCCTATTGCCACTGTGATCGCGCAACAGATCTTTGCCAGGATTGAGCTGACTCCATCCCCAGCCAAGGCCGCACGTTATATAGCCTGCGCCCCTGTGCACCTCGTTGAAAAGTGCGTCGTATTGCTTGTCGTTGAGTGAAATAGAGCCCGCGACGAGAACGTCGAAGTTTTGTGGCATATCATTAACGGCGAAAGCGTCGAACCCTTCCCGTTTGAGAAAATCAGCGGTCGCTTGGTCGCGCCAAACGGCAACGCGAATATCGCTAAAGTTTGCCGTCGTTTTTCCAGAGGCCCAGAGGAGCGCATTTTGGAAAAATCTTAGCGAAGAATCTGAAGCCGAGATTGCATTCACGCTGCAATAGTCGGTATGTCCAAACGCGAGCGTTCTTCCTCGTCCGACAAAGGCGGCGGAAACGACGGGCGCGACTGTCGAATTTTCATATTTTCCCAAGACAACGGGAAAAGCAGAGTCGCCAAAGGTCGCGAGAGGTCCTGGGACGCCGCAAACGGGAATGGAATCAACGCCGTCGGTTAGGAAGGCGACAGCTGTTTTCGAATCGGTCTTTTGCTCTTGCGCCAGCGTCTGGGAAACGACGCAGAAAAACGCAACAACCATGAGAATTCTGCAAAGAGCAGGAGAGGATAGTTTCATTATTTAATCTTCCGCAAATTGAGTAGGTCCGGCAGGAAAGAGTAGAAACTTACTCTGTCCGGACCGGATTGAGACTATATGTTGAGATCGTTTGCTTTCGACGTCGCGACGTCATTCGTCGACAAACTGACCGACCTCATGAGCGTGTGCGTCGAAGCCTGTAAGATATTCGATGAGCTCCGGCGCCCCGTCGGTAAATTCCATAAAATAATGCTGGCGAATATGCTGGAGCATGAAACGTTTCTGCGCCTGCGAAAGCGTCGTTGGCTCGCTAGCTTTCTCGAGAATCTCGGTCTCGCTACGAATAAGCGCATTCAGTACTCCGCGACCGTGCAATGCACGGAAGCGCATCCCACGAAGTCTGCGTCCCTCGGGCGTCTGTTCGACGTACCCTTCAACAAAAACGAAGTTTCCAACGTCCGGTATTTGTTCGGAAACGCGCTTAATCGACTGGAAGCCATTGCCGACATTGAGGAACCATCCCTCGTTGGCCTTCCAGTAAGCGACCTCTTTATCGACGCCAAGGATAACATACAGATTATCTTGACGTAACTGTAACTGCTTAAGGCCAACGTCCTCAGCTTCAGGGTTCTCCACCGCAGGAGTCGCCGCGACGGGATCAGAAGGCTCGATTAAGACAGGGTTTTTGCACTTAGGGCAACGGCGAGTTTGACCGAGGAGCTCGTCTTTAGCGTGGAGCTTGCTTCCACAATTTTTACAGGTAACACGAATCGTCATAATTCCCTCACTGCCAAACGGAGCGTTTAAGAGAAGTCAAGGGATCGCTGCGTCTTGCAAACAAAGTCCTCAGCTGAACGCAGCGTCTCCCCTTCCGTTCTCGACAATTGTCAAGCAGACTTAAATGTCCACAGTAACTACACTTCATTGTAGCTGTCCCGCGAACTCGTTTCAAGCCGTTTTTCCGTTTTTTCCGGACTCTTGCGAACGCTGTTTAAGATGAAACTATTATCCAAAGAAAACGAGTCTTGTCATTGTTTTTGCTGCGTGGGCACTTACAAGCTTCCTCGATCAGACGCGGCACTACATGATATAGGAAGTCTCTGTCGACGATTCAGTAAAATAGCAGGATATAGGGACGTCGGCGTATTCCGATCCTTGCAGAAGAGCTCAAGAGGCATTTTCAGGTCACGCCGACGAGGAAACGTACTCCCTGAACATTCTGGTTACGGCGGGCGTTGCATGCAGTCCAAAACGATTCAGGACCATCGAGTGTAAATATCGCCGAATGGCTAGGCCACAGCGTCCGGACGCAGTCGGCGTATTACGTGCGAGTCCTGCCCTCATACTTCGACAGAGTAACAGGTTAGGGCAAAATATGCCCCAAAAATTTTTCGGGCAAAATCGGGGCATATTTTTTATGAAAAAGGAGTAAAAAACACGGAAAAATACCACAACGTGGTACGGCGGTTTGTGGAAGAAACCATCGCCTAAAAACGCGTTTGAGCCGAGAAAACAGGGGATTAAAAAAGGCATGAGACGAGGAACCGTCGCATGCCTGTCATAGGACCGGAGGGACTCGAACCCCCGACAAAGGGATTATGAGTCCCCTGCTCTAACCAACTGAGCTACGGTCCCGCTGCGCCTAAACGCTGGCGTGATTCTACAATGTATTTTAATCTTTTCAAGGCGTCAAATTGACGACGTTAGACGTCATAACCAACCGTGAGGCTTTTATAGAAGCCTATCTTCAGGAATGACAAGCGGTTCTGGACCGATAGTCGCTAGTCGGAATTTACATCGCGGACGAGCTGCGTAGAACCCTTCGATTTCCGCGCACGTCATTTTATCAAAAATCTCAAGAGTTTCTTCGAGGGAATAAATTCGTTTATAAGACAACCAATCCTCCCACATCGAGTAAACTCTGCATAATGCCGACTCACGTTCCATGACTATGGCGCTCTTTCGTCGAACCTTCATACGCTCGAGTTCACTTGATGTTATAGGGATCTCGCTGAGCTTATCTATCTCGTCAATAATAACGTCGAGCGACTGTTGCGCTTTCTTAAAAGTCGTGCCGCAGTAATAGGTTGCGACGCCGTGAGATCCGTAGCTATAATGCGAGGCCCCTATCGCATAACATAGTCCGCGCTTCTCGCGAACTTCCGTAACAAGACGTGAACTCATACTACCGCCGAGAACCTCCATCCCCGCCTCCATACGCCAGAAATCGGGATGGCCTCTGGGAATACTCCGATGCCCGAGGCATATGTGAGTTTGAGCGACGTCTTCATTAATATGGCGCGTCGCAACGTCCGAATCTCTTGTTTCGAACGGCTCGACCTCGCGCGGCTCCCAGTCGCCAAAGAGTTCGCCGACCTTTTCCTTGACCCGATCCCAGTCCATGCGACCGGCAACAGAAATGATCGCTCCATTGGGACGGTAGCATCGACGATAAAAGCTCCGAACGTCGTCAAGAGTTAATTTCTCGACAGAATCGATGCTACCGTATCCGGGTCTTCCCCAAGGATCTGGCATCAGAATCTTCGTCAAAGCCTGGAATACTTTTTCTTCAGGTTCGTCTTCATCAGCTCTGATATCATGCAGTAAAGAGCGCTGAGATCCCTCAAACTCTTCAACTGGAAAAAGCGGTTCTCTGATCTGCAGAGCTAGAAGTTCAAAAGACCTTTCCCAATTGTCTATCAACCCTGTCGCTCTAAACGCTATCCCATCGTTCGTCACGCTGGTCGACGTCCCAACTCCAAGGTCTTGGATCATTTCCAGAAGGGCGTGTTTGTCATATTCGCCGGCGCCCCTGCGGGTCATCTTGCCTGTGAGACAGGCGTTTCCAGACTTATCGGGGGCGTCCCACACGGGTCCAGCCGGTACGACCACCATGATAGCAAAGGACGCGCTCCAATTCATTTCCTCGTAGAGGAGCGTCAGTCCATTGTCATATTGAAACGTTTTATTGATAGGTTTCATTTTTTATCATTCTGCTCTCTGAATAGGCGCCATCTGTTCAAGAACTTAATTTTGTTACTCATCGACTCGCGTCAATACTGTCAACCTTTCTCGACGTCTCTTTCCAGAATTCCGCGGTAGGACCTACCTCAACGAAAGATTCAGAAAATATCAGTTTCGTTGGTTGGAACCCCAGGGACGAGTATAGGCGAATCGCGGCGCTATTTTCCGCGGTGACTTCGAGCGTCGCGCGTAGGAGGCCCTTCCATGTTAAACTGCGAAGTGCCTTTAAAATCAACGCGCGACCTAATCCAAGTCGGCGATATTGGGGCGATGTTGACACGTTCTGTATTTCGCAAGTTTTCTCCGACAGTCGCATGCATTGGATGGCAGCGCAGAACTCACTTGGACGTCCAACCTTGATCATCTGATAGTTCGTCGGCTCAAGTTCTCTTCCGATTAACCACGTTCCTTCGGGCGCAAAGGATTCGCTACTACTAGAAGAGCGAATCAAATACTCGCAGGCTTCATATTGGCGGTATGTTGGAAAGATACGACCGTCGAGATCATTGCAAAAAGCGGCATGAAGGATATGCGCATGCTCGGAAACGAGGAGGTTATCCCAAGGCGTCCAGAAGAAATTCTGGGGTAACGAAGGCTCGGGTAATTCAGTTTGCGTCAGATCAAGCGTCATCCTAACGCGTTTTACATACCGAATTTCTATAGTCATCTAAACGCCAGCAAGTAATGGCAACACTTAAAGGACCTCTCGCGAATCATAGATCAGGCGTCGCGCTGACGCATATAAGCGAGCGTCGCGGCACGCGGAGACCGCCATTCTAGCCCTTTCCAGACGAAAATCAACGGTAGGCGCAGCAGATCAAGACGAAGCAATAATTTAGAGGAAAAATCGCTTTCTTTTTGGCGGCGCAATTGTGAGAATTTTATAAAAGAGGGAAAATTAATACAACACGCACGTCGCACCGGCAACATATATTATGATTGCCAAGGATGAAGTAATCGCAGTAAGAAAGAATTCCGGAATCTCATGGACCAAAGTCGTAATAACAATCAAAAGTCGGTGGAAGGTGACAAAAGAGCGTCAAATCCGTCGCTCAACTACCTCTCCCCCGACGGGAAGATAGATTGGGAGCGAGCCATTCATGAAAACGAAGGATGGATGCGTTCCACAATCGCATTACGTGTTGGCGAACGAGGCGCCGTAGATGAAGTCTTCCAGGAAGTCGCGCTTGCTGCGGCAGCGCAAAAGGCTCCGCTACGAGACGTGTCGAAGGTCTGTGCATGGCTCTATAGAATTGCAGTCATTCAATCCGCCCTTTATCGCCGAAAAGCGGGTCGAAAACGCAAGCTTTTAAAGCGATACGGGACAGAAGTTGCGCCGATCAAAGCCCAAACCGACCAGACGGAACCGCTCGACTGGCTATTGAAGAAGGAGCGTGAATCGTTTGTGCGCAGAGCGTTAGACGACCTCCCTGACGACGAGCGGCAGATGCTTCTTATGAAATATCGCGACGACATGAGTTATCGCGAAATTGCAGGCGCTCTTAAAATAACCGAGTTGGCAGTTCAATCGAAGTTGCATAGAGCTCGTGGTAGACTTAGGCGTTCCATTATAAGAATCTCCAATGGCGAAATAAAATACTGAGTCGTAAAACTCAACTTTTTCCAATTAGAGGATGCTATGAATTCCTATTCCGACGAACAACTTGCGCAGTATGAAAACGCGACTCTTACTCCAGAAGAAGAGCTTCTCGTCGAACGTTTGGTCGACGGTGAGCTTTTGGACGATGAACGCGAAGAGCTGTTGTATCGTCTTGATGAAAAAGTAGATGGTTGGAGATTTTGCGCTCTCTCATTTTTGGAAAATCAGACGTTTCAGTCTGCGTTAAAAAGCGCGATTGAAAAGCCTCTGGCGCGAAAAGTGCACAATCAGCTCACAAACCTCCCTTCCCATTCCAAACTCAATTACTGGCTTTCGGCCGCAGCAGGCTTTCTGGTCGCGGTCGTAATGATCGGAGGTTTCCTCAACTTCCACGACGCTTCGCAACTCGACGTTGCCATTGATGAAATTGCGTCCTCCGACCAACCGCAACTCGCTTCGTTAGAACAATACCCAGCGACTGAGACGACGACGTCGTCGAGTCCTACGGCTCCAACGCCAGCCGAAACGAATTCTGGCGCGCGAGATATGCTTCTGGCAGACTCTGTTATCCCGCGAACCGTCGTTTTGAACAATCCTGCCCGAGGACTTTCGAACGTTGCAACTCCGTGCTCAAAGGTCAATTCTTACGACCACGAGTCATTCCAATTTGCTAATTCAGTAATCCCGCAAGAGGTTGTGAATCACATGTACAACGTCGGCGGTTCGATTGACTCGCACAGAGACGAATATCGATTTCCTATCGACGACAAGCACGTTCTGATTGTCCCGGTTGACACCTACAATGTAAAATCTGGCGGGAATCGGCAGATTTGGTAAACCTCTCTGTCAAAACGAGCGTGATCCTAATCGCCGCTCGACCGACGTCGCGAAGTCAATGCCCAATCCGTACGATTCTTCACCCGGATAGTATGATAATTACGAGGAACAAAAAGAATGACCAATAGAAATGAAAAACGTTTGTTAGCTCTCGCTATCGCCGTTATCGGAGCCGGCGTTATTGGCGGCGGAGTTGTCCTTGCGCAGACTAAACAACTCAAAGCGCCAGCAAGCGCGCCTAAAGTTGTCACAGAAGCTCCAGACGAGGACGCCGCTCCAACCATCGTCGCTCCTAATGGAACGAGCTCCTACTCCGTTGTAATCGAAAACCGTACGACTCCAGACGGCAAAGTCATCCAATCCAAAAAGGTTTGGTCTAACGGAGCCCTAGTCCAAGAGGAAGAGAAAGAGATCGACGCTGACGAGGCCATTAGCGGTCTCGGTGCGACGATTCAACTCCCTAATGGGCAGGTTGCGCCTGGCGGAATCTTCCAGTCAGAAGACAGCGACGACGTCTTCGGTTCCGATTCTTCTCCTTTCGACGTAATTCGCCGTATGGAAGAACAGATGCGCGCCCAAGAGGAGCAGATGCGCGCTCAGTTTGAAGCGTTACGTAATCGGATCGCCAGCGGTTTGGGCTCTGACCCGAGAGCTAGCAACAACAATCGCAGGTTCCCGTCCCAGAATCCCTTAACTACCCCCTCGAAATACTGGATTGGTTTGACGATTGGATCGATTCCTGAAATCCTCATGAGTCAGCTCCCGATCGAAGAGAATGAGGGCGCGCTCGTTCAGTATGTCGTGCCAGATTCTCCTGCTGGCAGAATTGGCCTGAAACTCTACGACGTACTCTATTCGATCAACGGTCAAGTCATTTCCAACCCCTCTGAAGTCACAGAGATTGTCAATTCTCTTGGCGCTAAGAAAGTTCGGATTGAGTACTACCGTAAGGGCAAGCTTGAGTCGGCGGAAATCGAGATTGAAGAGCGTCCGAAAACGCTTGGGTCGCCGCTCATGCTCGGCGCTCCACTGCAGAATAAAAAATTCCAGGTTGTGCGCCCAGGTTTAATCGTCCCTTCAGAGGAGATTGACACCTTTGGCGGCGCTGAAGCCGACGACACTGACACGACCGACGCTTCGACGTCAACGGGTCCGGAAAACGAGTCAACCGACGAGGTCCCCGTCCTTGAGGACCTCCCGCTTCAGGAATAAACGGAGCGACCCACCTAGAGCGCTCATCTAACGAACGCTCGCTTTCCTAACAAAAATATAAAGCCCGGCGCAGGATTCTGCGCCGGGCTTTATATTTTGACGGTTCCTTTTCAGAGAACGAGAAAGAAGACAGATTCCGAAATCAACAAGATCGCGATAGCAGCATAGACGATGATTCCAAGAGTCTCGCGTCCAGTCTTATGATTGATAGCTTTTGCAACGAGAACGCAAAGGATCGAACCTGGCGCAGCCCAAATTGTTCCAGATACGACGCCCCAAATAGCTCCAAGCGTCGCGGAGACGGCGCGGTCGCTCTTTTTCACGAATAAACAGGGAATTGCGCCAAGCATGACGCTTAAAACGAAGGACCTGGTTCGAATCATCTGAACTCCAAAGTCTGAAAGGTTCAGCCAACGAACCATTGGCGCAGTGAACAGAACCACAACGATCGCGCCTATTAGCAATGAACGCGGAGGAAGCTTTCCGTCATACTGGATGAACCCCAGCATAAGAGCGGCGTCGGCAAGCAGCGTGTAAAAAATCGCAATCGACGTTGCGATGAAAAGAAGTCGAATAAAGTCGTCGACAACCAGAGACGCGACGTTAGCAGGAACGTTCGTGTCGAGGGGAGAGACGATTCCTTTTTGAAACAACGGTCCCCAGGCTTCGACGTAGGTGGCAAAGTCGTCCCAATATAAGCATTGACTTTTCAGCCCAGTCCAGCCGCCAAAAAAGATTGACGCGCACACGACCAAAGAGACGAGGCAACTCAGCGACTCCACCAGTGGGTAACGAAAGCTAATCGGGGAATGACAGTCCCGACATTTACCACGCAGGATAAACCAGCTAAAAATTGGGATATTGTCGTACCATCGGACGTGAGTTCCGCATTTAGGACAATGCGAGGGCGGGGAAACCAGACTCATGTTTTCCGGAACGCGCCATATGACGACGTTGAGAAAACTCCCTAATGCCGCGCCAATAAAGGAGGTCAGCAGGACAAACACGCACAGAATAACTGACGCCATATTCAATTCGGTATAATTCAAAAAGGCCGGGAGAATGATAATATCACGCTTCGAAGGTCTTTTCTCTGTCGTTTGTAACCCGGAGAACATACATGACGGGCCAACATTTTCCCGTAACGAATAATCGACGTCCTTTTGGGTCAAAAGCCAGTCCGTTGAGGACGTATTCGTCGCTTGTTCTCAGGCTTGGAGGAACCAAATTGGCAAAGTTGATCGCCGCGCCAAGAATCCTGCCATTTTCTGGATTAATTCGAATAACGTATTTCTGCTGAAACACGTTAGCCCAAAGCTCGCCGTCAACGTATTCGAGTTCATTGATAAGCGGGACAGACCTCCGAACGCCGCCAGGCGTCATGAAGTGGACGTCAATTGAGCGTTTTTGTCGGAAATCTTTCGGATCCATAAAACGAATCCTGGACGTTCCGTCGCTCATTGCAAGCAATTGACCGTCGTACGCGAGCCCCCACCCTTCTCCACGATAACGAAATTCGTCAACCTGTTTGAATGTTGCTTTATCATAGACGAGACAGGCGCGTTCACGCCAGGTCAACATGAACAGCTTATCGTCAACGGCCGCAATTCCTTCGGCAAAATACTCGTTTGGGATCTTGATCTGTTGGACGGTTTCCATCGTTTCTGCATCGACTCGACGCAGCAACGATCTGCCATAACGTCCCCCGCTTTCAAGGAGATACGCACGCCCCGTCTTCTCGTCGAGCTCATAAGCTAATCCTTGCGTGTAAGATTCGGTTCCACGCTTGATATTAGCCAAAAGTTTAAAACTTACTTCGCGCGCCGTCTCATTTTCCTTTGCCCAAAGCTGAGAAGAAAAAACGCCGAACGCGCCGCACGTCAACGAAAGAAACATCGAACGCGATATAAAGTCGCGTCTTGAGAGCGTCGCATGATTAAAAATCTTACCCATCGTTTAAACAATATTGTCTCTCGAACTGAGTTTACGCCTTCTTAGTTCTATCGAATATCAAGAGCTTCCTTTATGAACTGACCGGTCGTGTTGTCGTCAAGAGAAGCTATTGTTTCGGGCGTTCCCGTCGCGACAATTTGTCCTCCCGCTTCGCCGCCTTCCGACCCCATATCGACGATCCAGTCGGCAAACTTCATCACGTCGGTTGAATGTTCAATGACGACAACCGAATTGCCGCGTTCAACGAGAGCGTCAAGGATTGCAAGCAATTTTTTGACGTCCGAAGGATGAAGTCCGGAAGTCGGCTCGTCTAAAACGTAAAGAGTTTTCCCGGAATCTTGTTTAGCAAGCTCCGTCGCGAGTTTTACGCGTTGCGCTTCGCCGCCTGAGAGGGACGAGGAGGACTGGCCAAGCGTTAAATATCCCAGACCGACGTTTTGGAAACACTTGATATAACGCGTCAGCGTTTCGTGGTTGGCGAAAAATTCGGCAGCCTCGTCGAAAGACATATCCAACACGTCGGCGATTGTCTTGTCTTTGAAGCGGATTTTCAGCGTCGACGCGTTGAATCTTTTACCTTCGCAGACGGGACAGACGACGTACATATCCGGCAAGAAGACATTTTCGACCCGGTGAAAGCCAAGTCCCTGGCATTCCTTACATCGTCCGCCCGAAATATTGAAGCTGAAGCGCCCCGCTTTAAACCCTGATTTCTTTGAGTCGGGCAGTTTCGCAAAAAGTTTACGAACCTCGTCGAAAATGCCGGAATAAGTCGCGGGATTGCTACGAGCAGTTCGTCCAATTGGCGTCTGACGAACTTCGACAAGCTTGTCTATATTGCGTTCACCTTTCAATTTCTTGAATGAACAAAGCCTATCGGACTCGGAACGCGCGTAAGGAACGCCTGCCGTTTTGTTCAAATATCGTCGAAGCGCCGGCACGAGCGTCTTGTTGATAAGAGAACTCTTACCAGAGCCGCTCACGCCCGTCACGCAAACGAAGACTCCAAGAGGCAACTTCAGCGAAACGTCTTTAAGATTGTTTGTGGTAACGCCTTCCAGCGTTATAAAACGTTTCCCCTTCCGACGTTCAGTTGGAACAGATATCGAGTCTTTTCCGCTTAGAAACCTTCCCGTTGGCGATTCCGCATTTTTAGCAACCTCATCCGGGGTTCCTTTTGCTACGATTTCACCGCCTTGAGAACCAGCGCCTGGTCCAAAGTCTATCAGCCAATCAGCGCGACGAATGACGTGATCGTCATGTTCAACGAGCAAGACGGTATTTCCCATTTCCTTGAGCGAATCAAAGACATCGAGCAACATTTCTGTATCGCGAGGATGAAGTCCCGTCGTCGGTTCGTCGAGAATATAGCACACCCCAGAAAGGTTAGCGCCTAACGCCGTCGTCACCCGGACGCGCTGCCATTCGCCGCCGCTAAGGGTTCCGGAAGGACGATCCAGGGTAAGATATTCGATCCTTAAACGCTTCATGATTTCCAGACGCGAAAGGATCTGTTTAACGATAGGAAGAGCAACGTCCTCTTGCTGTTTGTCGAACTGCAAGCTTTTAAACCAGCTGAGAGCCTCCGTTACGGTCATCGCCGTTACCTGAGCGATCGTTTTATCGGCAACAGTGACGGATCCCGCCTCGCGTCTGATCCTCGATCCCTTACACTCGTTGCAGACAGTAACGTCTCTGAATGAATTAAGGAATTCTCGTTCGTCTGAGTTTTTGGTCTTCGCCAGAAGCTCTTCAAGAAGAGGAACAATTCCCCTGAATTCTTCTTCAAACTCAGGAGTTTTTTTAACCTTAGCCTTGGCTCTTCTCTTCTTCTTTTTCTTTAGCGCCGACGTTTCGGCTGCGGCGTTCCCCAACCATTCGTCGTCATATTCTCTGGCGTCGTCTCGAGGAGATCCAAAAAAGAAGAGGTCGCGAACGTGTTCGTTCCACTCAGCAAGAGGCTTATCCCAGGCGCTCGACTCAAGTTTTTTGAATTCATCAAGGGCCGAATTGAGAGCGGTCTGAGACGCGGATAAAAGTTTTTTCCCTTTGCAACACGTCAACGCGCCGTCTGCCAGCGATAGATTGTCGTCTACCACAAGAAGCTGGGGATCAAATGTTTCGAGTTTACCTTGCCCTTCGCAATGACGACAGGCTCCGTAAGGGCTGTTGAAACTGAACGAACGAGGTTCCAATTTCTTATAGCTGACATTGCACTTTGGGCAGGAATACAGCTCGCTAAAGAAAAGCTCCTTCCAGATGCTTCGCGTTTTATTGTCAGGAGTCTTCTGACGCTCCTTCTCGTAGACGCAACACATAAACCCGGCGCCTTCTTTAAGCGCAGATTTTATTGAATCCAAAAGCCGGTCTTCGACGCCTTCGCGAAGAATCAGCCGATCAATCACGAGTTCTATCGAGTGCTTGACCTTCGGATTGAGGTCGGGCGCTTCTTCGAGCTCGTAAAACTTGCCGTCGATTCGAGCGCGCGTTCTGCCCTTATTAATCAAACGATTCAGGACGTCGGCATGAGCGCCAAATTTTTCGTGCACAATTGGCGCGAGAATGATAAAGCGCGTTTCTTCCGGGAGGTTGTAGATCGTTTGAGCGATCTGTTCTTCCGTCTGGCATTGAATGGCGCGACCGCACTTGTAGCACCGCGCGATTCCAACCTTTGCAAAAAGCAATCGCAGAAAATCATAGAGCTCTGCGGCTGTCGCCACCGTGCTCAAAGAGTCGGGCTCGCAGGAAATCTGTTTAATGGCGACCGTCGGTTGAAGACCGCTAATCGAGTCAATCTCTGGTCGCGCCAATTGGCTAAGAAATTGACGAGAGTATGTGGACAGGCTCTCTACATACTGGCGTTGTCCTTCGGCGAAGATCGTATCGTACGCCAACGAGCTCTTACCGCTTCCGCTCGGACCGGCCAGAACAGTCGTCTTGTTCCAGGGGATCGCGACGTCTACGTTTTTGAGGTTGTGCACTTGGACGCCGCAAATGCAGAGAGACGACTGGACGCCAAGCCCGTTCTGAGACTTATCGCTCTTCTTACGACGAATATCTTTCATGCTCGTTTCCTTTCCTATCCTCACCAAAGCAAATATTCAGGCGCCCCTGGAACCGCTTTCCCTCAGGCGTTCTGATTGTTCTCAGCGTAGCGCCGTAGAACTTCACGGTAAACGCATTCAAATGTTGCGTCCTTATCCTCGGCAAGTTTGGCGCAATCTTCAAATTCCGGCGAGGCCGAGAGAATTTCACCGGAGTTGGTCGTGCCAATCTTAACGCGCGCTTGACCGTACTTCGTGTCAACTGTAACAAAGCGTCTATCCAGGCAATAGCGTCTTTTGACGGTTTCGCGAACGCCCAAAACGCCGGAATGGCGAAAGATCGCGTCAAGCGCAGCGGTTCGATCACACTCTTTCACAAGCGCGCAAAGCTTCGACGCCGGTCGTCCCTTTTTCATCTGAACCGGTACGAACCAAACGTCTAACGCGCCCATCTTAAAGAGAGCCGCAGCGGTCGAGGCCAGCCTTTCTCCTGATGCGTCGTCAACGTTTGTTTCTAATTCGCATAACGTCTCGACTCCGAACAAGCCGGTTGAAGGAACGTTGTCTGTTTCGTAGATCGAGGCGCGCAAAAGATTAGGACGTTCCTTCATCTTCCGCGTACCAAAAGAGTTGGCAGTCGCGACAAGCCTCGATCCCGTCGGAATTTCAACTTTTTTCCAGATCGCAAAAAGAGACGCGGCTGTGGGCGTGAGCATCTCGCATCGTTCCACGTCGTGAGAAACGGGCAGTTTATATTTGCGCAACAGATTGGCGACCGCTGGCGCAGGGAGTGGATAGACCCCGTGCGCGCAGCGAAAAGTCCCCTCCCCAACTGGTAAGGGCGAAAGTGAAATTCCGTCGATTCCAAGGAGATTAAACCCCAACGCGCACCCGACTGAATCGATGATGGAGTCGACAGCGCCGACTTCGTGAAAATGCACGTCGTCGATGGGAACGTCATGCGCCTCCGCTTCGGCTTCAGCCAGTGCGGCAAACGCGGCAAGCGAATCCCTTTTCGTTTTTTCGTCTAAGCCGCTGTTCTCAAGCATTGCGCGAATAGCAGCCCATGTACGACCGTGTACGTGGTCATGGCCATGGTCGTGATTATGGCTATGATCGTGGTCGTGTCCATGGTCATGATCGTGGCTATGGTCGTGGTCGTGCCCATGGTCATGATCGTGGCTATGGTCGTGCCCATGGGAATGCGATTTTTTTATATCGACTGTTAGATGGATACCCGAGGCGCCAAATTCTGATTTTTCTTCTATCTTGAAAGAGAACTCTTCGTCGGGGATCAACTTGCGAATTTCTCGTTCAAGGACTTCCGTATCGACCCCCAGACGAACCAAAGCGCCAAGGATCATATCGCCAGAGGCGCCGCCAACGCTATCAAAACGCAATATTTTCATTGATCGCTCTCCTTGAATCTCTTTTCTGGATAGTTAAAAAACAACGCTGCTTAGCGACGAACTCGTTTCATCTCAGCGCTTTGACGATCGATCTAACGCTTTTGCAGAATACGCTCGTCCATCACGCTCTTTTTTGGGAAGGCTATCGACAGCGACCGCGATTTGAACGGCGCTAGCTCGGAATTTCGACAAACATTCCCTAAGAACCCAGGGCGTCGCCATGACTGAAACTTCCGTTGGGCCCGACAGGCCAAGGCAGCGCTGAATACTGACGTCTCATGAGCTCTCGCATTCAAGGCTATCTAAAACTGCGCGTCCTCGCCCATCGATCTCAGACGCAACGTCAAACCCATCGAAAGGCCTCGCCTTGACGCTCTTCGTCAGTCGCGCAAATCAGAAGAGCGCACGATTGGAACCGTCGTTTGACGTCAGCCGCCGACGCTGGTAGGCGCGCGGGGCACAAACGAGCAATACCCCCGCCCGGGGCGACGGTTCAACTCACATTATCAAACGCCGGATCAAAATAATTCGACGTAAAACAAAAAAACGCCCCTCTCATCGCCGTGAAGTCGTTCAAGAAGCGTTTCAATAAATCGCGTCCTCCTCAAAGAGAGAGTGTATAATCGACGCGTTGATCAGTCAATGATCTTCGAAATCTGGAACTCAATGATTCCAAATGCGCCCGCCTTTTTGAGGACAGGAATCAAGGACCGGACCAGATGTTCGTCGACAACAGTTATAAGGTCGACCCAATCGGAATTGGCAAGCGGCGAGACCGTGGGAGTTTTCATCGCAGGCAGAGCCTTTAGAACGGCGTCAAGCTTTTCCTTTGGGACGTTCATCATCAATCCAACCTTACTCTCAGCTTGGAGCGTCGACCTAAGCATGAGAACGAGGTCGTCAATTTTTTCTTTCTTCCACGGATCGGCGTACGCCTCTTTATTGACGATAAAGCGCGTCGTGCTTTGGAGAATTTCGTCGACGATACGAAGGTTATTCGCCCGAAGCGAGCTTCCGGTCTCCGTAACTTCGACAATAGCGTCGGCAAGTCGCGGCGGCTTGACTTCGGTCGCGCCCCAGCTGAACTCGACTTTTGCATTGACGCCATGCTTGGCAAGGTATGATTTTGTAAGTCCAACCGCCTCCGTCGCAATCGTTTTACCCTCGAGGTCCTTGACGGATTGGACGGGAGAGGACTCCGGAACGCAGAGAACCCAGCGAACCGGGCGACGGCTAACCTTGGAGAAGATGAGCTCCGCGATTTCTAAAACATCAGCGCCAGTTTCGACGATCCAGTCGTGACCGGTAAGTCCGGCGTCAAGAACGCCATTCGCAACGTAACGAGCCATCTCCTGTGCGCGGATGAGCATGCATTCAATCGATTCGTCGTCAATTGCCGGGAAATAATTACGCTTTTCAACGGTAATGTTGAAACCGCTCCTGCGAAAAAGTTCAACCGTGGCGTCCTGAAGGCTACCTGCGGGAACACCGAGTCTCAAAATTTTGTCAGCCATTTTTCTTATCTTTGATTATGCTTTCTTATGCGGGCGTTATAAGGTTAATCTGCTCGGAGGTATCACTATTTCTTGTAGACTTTGCTAGGGTCAAAGACGCGCTCGCCGACAACGACGTAATCCTCGCCCTCAAGCTTACGGAAGAAACAACTCGGATATCCTTCGTGGCACGCAGAACCGCCAACCTGCTCGACCTTGATCAAGAGCGTATCGCAGTCGCAATCGATATAGATTTCATGGATCTTCTGAACGTTGCCGCTCTCTTCGCCCTTGCGCCAAAGCTTCTGGCGGCTGCGGCTATAGTACACAGCGTAACCAAGCTTAAGGGTCTCGCTGTAGCTTTCTTCGTTCATATAGGCCATCATGAGAACTTGACCAGTCTTGTGATCTTGCACGATCACAGGAACAAGACCGTCGCCCTTTTTGAAGTCAGGACGAATCTTACCTTCAGAGCATTTGCATGAATCGCTCATCGTTATGCAGGCTTTCTGTTAGGGGTGAGCTGGCTAAAAAAGTTAATTTTAACGCCGAGAACCTCGTCGGAACTTTCACAATTTAAAGAAACAAGAAGTCCAAAAGTCTTGTCTCATTTTCTGGAGTCTAGAATCGCTCTAAGTCGTTCAAGCGATTTAATATTGACGTCGCGTTGCAAACGCAGATCTTCAAGAGACGCGCGTTCTTTTTCAACGACGAACGCCGGGGCTTTCTTAACAAAGTCGCCGGAGAGTTTCAATTCCTTTGACTTGATAAAACCGTCGAGTTTTGCGATCTCCTTCTCCATGCGTTTCGATTCAGCGGGGACGTCGATAAACTCGGCAACGTCGACAAAAATCTCCATTGTTGACGTCGTCGCATTCGAGGAAAGGAGGGGCGGTTCGACGTCAGGACCGATCTTCGTCAGGGTAGAAGATGCCATCGACGAGAAGTATTCACGCATTGGCTTAATGAGCTCTGCGATTTCGTCGGAGCACCTAATCGTAAAGGCGACTTCTGTACGAGGCGGCATATTTTGACGCGCGCGCGCATCACGAACGCAGCGGAGCGCTTCCTGGAACTCGGCAAATTGCGCTTCAATCGTTTCGTCGATCGCGGATTCGTCGGAAACGGGCCAAGAAGCAATCGAAATACTTTCTGTCGCTTGGGCCGGCTTCAATCCGCGTACTGGCGCGAAGTCGGCGAGTCGACGCCATACTTCTTCCGTAACAAACGGAGTGATCGGATGTAGGAGCCTCAAGAGGGAATCAAGGACGCCAAGAAGGATATTTTGCACTAGATCGCGACGCTCATGATCGTGCAGACGCGACTTCGAAATCTCAACGTAGAAACTGCAGAACTCGTCCCAGGCAAAGTCATGCAGCGCACGAGTAGCTTCCGAAAACTTAAAGTTCTCAAGCGAGGTCGTCACGCGCTTCGTAACAGTTGCGAGACGACTGAGAATCCAGCGGTCTTCCACGAGGAGCTCATTTTTGTCAATCTCACGGGGTTTATAGTTCTCCAAATTGATCATGACAAACCGCGCGGCGTTCCACAACTTATTACAGAAGTTGCGCGCAACCTCAAAGCGCTCGCCAACGACCGGTCCCAGGGGCAACTCCTGCTCCTCGGGCTTGTCTGCCCATTGCGTCGAAAAAGAATTTTTGCACTTCGGACAACGGATCACATGCTGAGTGCGGTTCTTCTTGGTCTGCTCGATCGTCGCATGGCAGTGAGGGCATTCGAAATCGAGCGAAAGTCGAACGTCCTGGCTTTCCGTTGTCAGGAAAAGAAGCGCGAAACGCAGCGCATCAGCGCCGAACTTTTCCATGACAGCAACAGGATCGATCCCATTGCCTTTGGATTTCGACATCCCTTCGCCGTATTTATCCAAAATTTTCGGATGGATAAATACCTGCTGGAACGGTTTTTTTCCCGTATTGTAGTAGCCCGCCAGGACCATGCGCGCAACCCACAGGCTGATAATGTCGCGGCTGGTAATGAGTACGCTTGTAGGATAGTAATAGTCGAGTTCAGGAGTCTTGTCAGGCCATCCGAGAGTGGAATGAGGCCAAAGCGCTGAACTGAACC
This sequence comes from Thermoguttaceae bacterium, assembly GCA_050949645.1. Taxonomy (GTDB): domain Bacteria; phylum Planctomycetota; class Planctomycetia; order Pirellulales; family Thermoguttaceae; genus RUG369. The sequence goes on along the minus strand of JBMNGC010000001.1, from coordinate 958,022 downwards.
ACGTGTCAAGGACGTCTTCGTCGCGTGTGATCGTAACGCCTGGAACGGCGTCTTCGGCAAGATCTTCTTCTTGTGAACAGATCAGCCATCCGGAATTCCACTCGTTGCGGCGCCATAAGACGTCGACGCGACCTGCAAACGCTGATTCAAGGGCGTCTTCAGCAACGTCGGGACAGTACCAGATCGGAATCTGATGGCCCCACCAAAGCTGACGACCGATTGGCCAGTCGCGTTTTTCAGAAAGCCAATCGAGATAACCCTTGACATATCGATCGGGCTTGATCTCGACTTCACCGCTCGTCACCGCGTCCATCGCCGACTGAGCAAGACTATCCATCTTGATAAACCACTGATCTTTAAGATAGGGCTCTATCGAGGTTTTGGAACGGTCTGAAGTTGCAATTTCAATCTGGCGATCCTCGGTCTTGACAAGAGCGCCGGTCTCCTCAAGCTCGGCAAGGACGGCTTGGCGAACCTTCTTGATCGTCATTCCCTGGAATTTTCCAGCGTTTTCATTGTACGTGCCGTCGGCATTGAGCAAGTTAACCATAGGAAGCTTTTGACGCAGACCGACTTCGTAGTCGTTCGGGTCGTGAGCTGGCGTAATCTTAACGCAACCAGTTCCTTTGTCAGGCTGTGCCCAGGAGTCGGTGATAAGGGGAATCTCACGATTCTGAAGCGGGAGAATAACCTTACGTCCTTCCTTCGCCATCTGAGCAAGCTTGATCAGAAGCGGCAAAGTTTCCGCGCGTCGTTCAGTTAACGCGTCAAGTTCGGCCTGAGCTTCTTCGCGTTCACGTTCCGAGCCTTCGGCAATTTTTTCGCGAAGTTCGAGATCAATGCGCGAAAACTCCGCCTCTGGATCTGGATGAACCGCAACGGCAACGTCGCCAAGCATCGTCTCGGGTCGAGTCGTGGCAATCTGAACAAAATTTGGTTCGTCCTCTTTCGGGTCGACAACAGGATAATTCATATACCAGAAATGACCCGCAGTGGTTTCATGAAAGACTTCGTCGTCGCTGACCGCCGTTTGAAGTTTGACGTCCCAGTTGACAAGACGCTTACCGCGATAGATCAAGCCGTCAGCAAAAAGCTTAAAGAAGAAATAACGCACTGCCTTTGCGCAGACGTCGTCAAGAGTAAAACGAAGGCGCCGCCAGTCGCAACTGCATCCCATCGCCTTCAGTTGGGACAGAATTCGCGCTTGATACTGATCTTTCCAGTCCCAGATTCGCTGAACGAGCGCGTCGCGTCCGAGATCCCAGCGCGTTTTGCCTTCCTGCTCGAACAAGCGTTTTTCGACGACTGCTTGCGTCGCGATCCCTGCGTGGTCGACACCAGGAACCCAAAGAGTCTCGAATCCCTGCATCCGCTTCATGCGAACAAGAGCGTCCTGCAAAGATTCGTTAAGAGCATGGCCAAGATGGAGAGCGCCAGTAACGTTTGGGGGCGGAATGACGACCGAATACGGCTTCTTATCCGGGTTAACGTTGCTGTGAAAAAATCCCTTTTCTTCCCAGAATTTCGTCTGACGCTCTTGCGCCGCAATGTGATCATACTGTTTGGGAAGATCGTTGATCAGCTGCTCTTGACTTGTCATGACAGGAAATATTTACTCCAACTTATAAAATGCGACCGCCCGCACGTCTCGGCGTCAGCGCATTCAAAACGCAGTAAATCGACGGTCGAAACCCCCGCGCATGGACGATATCTGGGTGATTATACCCAAACTCAACTAAAAGCAAAGACCCCTGAGACGCCGTGAAAAGCGAGAAGATTCCGGCTAAAAGCCGTCGTCGCAGTCATTCAACCTCGAGTTCAATCGGCGCCAGAATCATTGAATCCTCAGCTCTACCCGACCACCGAGGCGGCTCGCATTTCTCCGCAACCCAGCCGGCATGAACGACGCGACAGGCAATCGCTGTTCCGCGCGAGGAGGCGTCGCCGCCAGAGACGATCGTTCGCGCCGGATTCTGCGCGTCGGGTTTGATCGTCGTTGAGGTTCCTTCTGGGTTTGGAGAAAGAGGTCGAATTTCAAAGAAGCGCTCCAGTGTTTCGGCGCAACGATCATGCACCATCCTTGCCGCCGCGCCTAACGTCGCGTCGTCGCAATCGCCGAGATCTTCTTTGATAAAGTCGATGAAGCGCGCGTCGCGTTGGAGCGCCGCCAAAAGCTCAAGCGCCTCCGATCGGGTTTCTTCTGGGGCGCCGCTTCGACGCGTTTCGTCGTCTTCACTCGCGAGCAACAACGTCTCCTCAGTAGACGGACAACCTAGCTTAGGCGTTTCGGACTCGCTCCTAAGCGCAAGTTCAATTCTTCGAGAAGCGTCGCGCCGAAAGAGCGCCGCCCAAAAAGCTCGAAAAGCAACTCCGAATCCCATACGATTAACCCTCAAACTCTCACCAGCAAGGCAAATACAGCCCTCGGTTAAATATTCTATAAGTCCCTAACTCCCGGATTCTATCCCATATCATATCAGGGTCAACAGGAATGAAAAAGCAGACAGCGAGAGTGATTTGGAGAAAAATTCATTTCGTCTCATTCTGTCTATTTTACAATTGAAACCAAATTGATATAATTGTGCGAAAGGTATGAGAGTCGACGTTGACTGTTTTGATCTGCTCAAACGCCGGCATGACTTCGCAAATTGCAACAAACTAATACGAAAGGTTCGCAATGATGAATCGTCGTTCTTTCCTTCAAAGTGGATTCTGCGCCGCTGCTGCGGCTTCCCTTTGTCCTCTCAGCGCCTCGGCTATCGCCGAATACAAAAAATATGAAAAGCGCATTCCGATCGGACTCCAGCTCTACTCTCTTCGCGACGTCATCAATCACGAAACGTTCCCGAAGTACATAAAGTGGGTCGCCGAGACGGGATTTGAATTTGTTGAATTCGCCGGATACCACGGCTACAGCGCCAAGGAACTCCGTACGATGCTCGACGACGTGGGGCTTAAGGCTTCTAGCACCCACACTGGTTTTGACTCGATCAAGGGCGACAACCTCAAAGCTACCGCGGACTTCGCGAATGAAGTCGGGTTCAAATTCCTGATTGTTCCAGGTGGTCTTGAAGGCCGCATCCGCGCGAGTGAAGATTCCAACAAGAGATGCGCCGAAGAGATGAGCGAGTGCGCTGAAGAGGCTGCTAAGCTTGGCGTCTTTGTCGGCTTCCATGGTCATTCAGGCGACTTCCAGAACATCAACGGCACGGATAAATCTGCGTGGGTCACGTTCTTCAACAACTGCGATCCTCGCGTTATCGCGCAAGTCGACGTCGGCTGGTGCAGCCATGCTCACTCAAACGGTCAGAAGCTCAATCCTTCTGAAACGATCCGTGCGCTTCCGGGCCGTGGCCGCACTCTCCACATCAAGTCGGACAACACTTCGGTTCACGGATGCGTTGTTGGCGACGCCGACGACAAGGTCGATTGGAAGCCAGTTTTCGAGGCCGCTCACGAGGTTGGCGGCACTGAATTCTTCTGCGTCGAGCAGGAATCCTGGAAGGAGAATTCCCGCGCCTCCGCTCGCGAATGCCTTGAAAACCTCAAAAAGATGGGCTGGTAATCCCATTTGTTAGCGGTAGATATGAACGAACTTCAAGTTTCTCATTTACTTTGAAGCGCCGGGTAGGAACGACGTCTCGTTTACGACTTTTAGCGGGACGTCGTTTTTTTATAAAAATTAATGCCGTGAAAGATTAAGCGCCGCCTTCGTTTCAAAAACGAGCATGCTGCTTTTCTTTGTTAACCTTAACGAAATAGCTTGTCGAGTCTTTTAGGAGATTTTACATGAATAATTTTGAGTACTGCAATCCCGTCAATATCGTCTTTGGAAAGGGCAAGATTGCGCGCATCGCCGATCTCATCCCAGCTGACGCCAAGGTACTGATGACCTATGGCGGCGGTTCGATTAAGAAGAATGGCGTTTACGATCAAGTAAAGGACGCTTTAAAGAATTTCGACGTTGTTGAGTTTGGCGGAATCGAACCGAATCCGCAGTACTCGACGCTCATGAAGGCCGTCGAGCTCGTCAAGACGGAAAACATAACGTTCATCCTTTCCGTTGGCGGCGGCTCTACTCTCGACGGCACGAAATTCATTGCGGCGGCAGCTCGATATAAGGGCAACGACCCTTGGGACATACTCAAAAAAGGCGCCCCTATCGACGACGCAGTTCCATTTGCCGACGTCATAACTCTCCCAGCAACCGGTTCAGAAATGAACTGTTTTTCAGTCATTTCACGAAAAGAAACGACTGAAAAACTCGCCTTTAGTTCACCTCTGGTTTTCCCGAAATTCTCTATTATCGACCCGAGCGTAACCTTTTCGCTCCCGCTGCGTCAGGTCGCCAATGGAATTGCCGACACGTTTGTTCACGTTGCTGAGCAATATGTAACGCACCCCGCGAACACGCCGTTTCAAGATCGACAGGCAGAAGCGATCCTCCTCGCGCTCATCGACGAGGCGCCGAAGGTCTTCGCCACTCCTAACGATTACGACGTCCGCGCCAATATTTTCTGGATGTCAACCGTTGCGCTCAACGGCTGGCTTAACGTCGGCGCCCCTCAGTGTTGGGCGACTCACGGCATCGGTCACGAACTCACCGCGCGAACGGGAGTGGACCATGGACGTTCTCTCGCCCTGGTGTTGCCAGGTGTTTGGCGTTATCAGCGCAAGGAAAAGGGAGAAAAGATTGTCCAGTTGGGTCGCCGCGTCTTCAAGATCGACGAGCCTAACTTTGACAAAGCCCTCGACCGGACAATTGAAGCGACAATAGCTTTCTTCCGGTCGCTCGGAATTAAAGCGACTAAGGAGGAATACGGCGTCACGGACGAAGTGATCAAGGACGCCGCCGACGTCATTGAAGCCAGAGGCGTCAAACTTGGCGATCTACAAAACATCGGCGGCGCAGAGGTCGTTGCAATTCTTGGTTTGTGCGACTGACGTAGCGCTTTGTTGGTTCTTTTGCAGACCAAAGTCTTCAAAAGGAACTTTTAAGACTTGCCGCGCCTCTAACGGAGCGGCAAGTCTTATATTCCGACTTTGTCGGCGCTTCTGCGACGCATTTCTCCGACTTGCGCGTAGAAGCGCCTTTTTGCCTTCAACCTCCTTTGAGAAGGAAATCCGGCCCATGAGGAACAACTCGCCCTATCGTTACGTACGCGTTTGTTTGAAGTCCGTTGTTTTTCTCCTGACTGTTACCTGTTTCGCTTTCGAGACGCAAGCGTCGGTTAAATTACCGCGCATCTTTGGCAACGATATGATTTTGCAACGCGACGTGGAGACGCCGATCTGGGGATGGGCGTCTCCAGGCGAAAGGGTCACGGTTGATATTTGCGAGCAGCGTCAATCAGTCGTTGCAGACGAAACTGGAAAATGGAGCGTGGAGCTGGAGCCGCAGCCTGCAGGCGGTCCGTTCGAGATGACCGTCAGCGCTTCTAACACAATCAAGTTTACAGACGTTTATTTTGGCGACGTTTGGATCTGCGCCGGTCAGTCCAATGTCAGCTTTCCACTCAAGCGTTCCCAAGATGCAAAATCGACAATCGAGACGGCAAACTATCCTCGATTCCGATTCATAACGGTTCGCTCAACGAGCGCGGACGAGCCGCAAAACAACATATCTGGAAAATGGGAAGTTTGTTCTCCCAAAACCACGCCGGATTTATCCGCGATCGCCTACTATTTTGGTCAATATCTCCAAACAGAGCTTTCCGTTCCCATTGGCGTGATCGTCGTCGCTTCGAGCAACTCGACCTGCGAAGCCTGGGTTGAACGCGAAAAGCTTGCTAAAACTCAATCTCTTGCCCCGTTGATTGAAGAAGAACGACTTGCTAAAGCAACCTCGACCCAAAGGGCCGGCGCTGTTTTTAACGGCATGATTTCGCCGATTTGTCCGTATGCTATCAAAGGCGTCGTCATGTATCAGGGCGAATCTAACGCCAGTCGTGCATATCAATACCGCTCTCTTTTTAAGCAACTTATTCTGAGCTGGCGTGAAAAATGGGGCGATCAAACATTTCCTTTCATCTACGTTCAGCTGCCGAATTTCATGGCGTCGCGCGACGAGCCGAGCTCAAGCGCGTGGGCGGAGCTCCGGGAAGCGCAACATCTCGCGTTGACGCTTCCCAATACGTATGAAGTGGTGACAATTGACGTCGGCGACGCCAATGATCTACAGCCAAAAAACAAAAAAACGGTCGGCGTTCGATTAGCCAACGTAGCGCTCGCGAAAGTCTATGATAAGGACGCCCCGTGGACAGGGCCTGAATTCAAGTCAGCTGAAATTGTCGACGATAAAATCATTATCACCTTTGACCATGCCGAAGGCGGTTTAGTTGCGAGTGAAAATTCGCAAAGCGACGGCACGACGCTCTTCGGCTTTGCGATCGCAGGGAGCGACCGTAAATTTTACTGGGCCGACGCTGAAATCTTCGAGGAAAACAAGGTTATCCTCACTTCGCCCGACGTTCCGCGCCCCGTGGCCGCGCGTTATGCCTGGGCCGATAATCCCATTTGCAATCTGACCAACACGGTTGGACTCCCCGCAAGCCTGTTCCGAACCGACGACTGGCCAGGCGTTACGCATGACGCTCGCTAACTCTGGCTGCCATAACACGTTCTAAGGAACATTCGATGAAAGACGAACAAAAGCGCGCTCCTCTCTTTGAAAAGGCAAACGTTAGAGGCATTGGCGCCATAATCGCCGCAGTAGTCCTGACATTGGCAATATCTGGGGTTCTTCCTGTCGATTCAATTTCCAAAAATTGCAGCACGAGTTCGGCATACGCCGCTAAACGCGATCCTCAAAAAGTTCAGTTTGACTTTTTCTCCAAACTTTCTTTTAAAGTGGAGGGCGTTGAGCTACTCCAGTTTTTGGAAAGCTACTCGAAACATTATGGATTCACGTTCTTCCTTGACCGCCGCGTCGATCCTTCAACGCAACTTACGGGAGACTTTACGAATCAACCATTCTTCGAGGCGCTGAACCGTCTTTTTGCAGACGCTGAGCTAAGTTTTTGCCTGATAGACGATTCTCTCCTCTTCGTTGGACCGTCAAACGCGGCTGGCGAAGCGCTGTTGCTCATGGCGTTAAAAGACGAAGGGGTAGGACTTGAAAACGCGCCGACACAAATGATGACGCGTCTGTCGGCGCCGGTTAATTTTAGAATACCGCCATATTCCGAGCCTAAAGAAGTCTTTAAATCACTTGGTCAACGAACGCATCTCAAGCTTTCCGGCTTTGATAAAACGCCCTTCGACCTTTGGCGAGGCGCCGAATTTGAAAATATTGTCACTGCAAAGCTTATAACGCTCTTTGGGCTGGGGTTTAACGTCGACTATCAATATGATTCGTCCTCCTCGTCGATTAGGCCCGTTTCACTCGACAGAGACGCTCTTCTTACCCGATATTATCCGGAATCGGCGATCAGAGACCTTGACGCCAGAGACTTCGACGACTGTGAATTTGTAACGCAAACCGTGGGAAATGAAGATATTATTAGCGTCAGCGGTCCTTTCAAATCAATTGCTGTCGTTGAACTGTTTGCATCGCAGAACATGGTAGTCGCTCCCACCGAACCGGAGGTTAACAGACAGGCGTCGCCTGCGACAAATGCTCGCACGACCGGAAAAGAAGTACGGATTTTAGGGGAAGTGAACAACGCTCCTCTTAGAGATCTTTTCAGCTATCTAGAAAAGAACGCCGGCGTCCATTGTACGTTGGATCCTTCTCTCAGCGCTGGCGGAATCACCCTTGACACTCGAGTTAGTTGTAAGTTTAACAACTCCAATGTCAGTCAGATCGCGAGGATCATCGCTAGAGAGATTCGTGCCAGCGCCGACGTCAACGGCAATTCGATCATCTTTCACAAATAAGACGGCGAGTTTTGGCGGCGAATCATAAGCGACGCTTTGTCGCCGCCAAAACTCGCGCGCCTTTATGCCAACAGGCCATTAATCACGCAAGCGTTCGGTAAGCCAGGCGCATAGTTCAGCGTGATCTTTCACATAAACGTCAGCCGTTTTCGCGATTGCGTCTTTGTGCAATCGCTCCGCTTCATCTTCAATAGCTACGACGTTATAACCCGCATTTTTTGCCGTTTTTATCGCGTAGAGAGCATCCTCGACGACAATAGTTTCCGCGAGCGACGTCCCCAAAAAGGAGCGCGCAGCGTCGTAAATCTTCGGCGACGTTTTGCCTTCTCCGATCTCTGGTTCGCGGCATGAAAAGAGCTCGTCAAAGAATTCCATCGCCCCGGTACGCGTTAACCCTGCTCGCGCAAGTTCGACCGACGTAACCGTCGCCAACGCAATCCTCACGCCGCCCTCTTTAAGAATACGTAGAGTTTCCAATGCGCCCGGTTTAAGAGGCGCGCTTGTCGTATAAAGAGAGCGGATTCTCTCGGTTAACTCGTCGATGATCTCAGGAACGCTTAAATCGACGCCATAGTCGTTTTGAAAATACGCAGCGCTCTCGCGCAACGTCATCGACTCGAGTCGATCTCGCAGGTCCGATTTCGGTTCAACGTCGCGCTCGCGCAGGTAATCCTCGCCAAGCGCATTCCATTGCTCCATCGTGTCCAACAATGTGCCGTCGAGATCGAGGATTGCGCCAGTAATACGTTGCGGTTCGTTGATAAGCCTGTTCATTCGGTTGTTCATGTCATTCATTCAAGAAAAAGTTTTTCGGCTTTAGCGCGGAACGCTCTCGTCGTTTCTTTGACGTCAGGCGCGGCAAAAATACCAGATACGACAGCAACGCCAACGACGCCCGAATTCTTGAGCGGCGTCATGTTATGCTCCTTGATTCCCCCGATTGCGACGACAGGGATCGAGACGGCGGCGCATACGCGGGTAAGCATTTCGATACTCGCTTCCGTATGGTCCTCTTTAGTATTGGTTTCGTAAATGGCGCCGCACCCAATATAATCAGCGCCATTTTCCTGCGCAACCAACGCTTCGTCAACATTTTTCGCCGAGGCTCCGATAATCTTATCGGGTCCAAGTATTTTCCGCGCGCTCGCAGTGTCGATATCGCTTTGGCCAAGGTGTACTCCTGAGGCGTTGCACTCGGCAGCGACCTCAACCGCGTCGTCGACGATGAAGGGAACGTTGAAACGATCGCAAATCTTTTTCACGGCAATCGCGCGAAACAGATAGTCTTCCTTATCAATCGTTTTCTCACGCAACTGAAGGATCGTCGCGCCTCCCTCCAGCGTCTCTTCCACCTGACGCAATAGAGTTTCTAGCTCTATGTTTTCATAGGTAATCGCATAAAGCAAGAGTTGATCAACCAATTTCTGATTCATATAAGCGCTCTACATATGTTTGAGTTATGTTAAAAGAGGAATTTAAGTTCTCATTCTAGCAGCGTTATAGATTACGTCTATAATTCACGGCGGGGCTTTTAGTAGGTAAATTTATCTTTATAATCACACTCTGGGTTTTGTTATAAATAGTCTTCGACATCGCTAATTTCAACGAGCAGGTATAAAATGTTTATCGCGATCGACGGCGGCGACGGATCAGGTAAGGGCGTCCAGATCGGACTCCTGAAAGAGTGGTTTATTAGTCGCGGCGTCGATCCTCTCTTTATCCATGACCCCGGCGACACGGTTTTAGGAGAGAAATTACGCTCATTGCTCCTAAAAGGAAGAGACTACGAAGTCTGTCCGCTTGCAGAAGCGGCGCTTTTCATGGCGTCCCGTGCCCAGCTCATAGACGAAAAGATCAGGCCCGCGTTGGAATCGGGTCGAGTTGTCTTCACCGACAGGTATCTTCTCTCGACTATCGTCTATCAAGGCTATGCAAGCGGCGCGACGCGCGAGGAAATAGAGACTCTTTGGAACGTCGGGATAAATCTTACACAAAATGTCCTGCCCGACCTGACGTTCGTTTTAGACTGTCCGGCGGAAGAGTGCAGTAGAAGACTCGTCGGAGAGAGGGATAGAATTGAGTCGAAGGGAACGGATTTCCACAAGCGCGTTGTCGACGGTTATCGTCAAGCAGTTGAGTCATGGAAGAAAAAATCGCTGGGAGAAGCTTTTATCATCGACGCCGACCGATCTCCCGGCGAGGTCTTCGCTGAAATCCGAACAATTCTAGAACAACACTTTTAAAACGGCGTGTAACTCGCCTTGCTAGTCTCATCACTGATATTAAAAAAGCCGCCTCCGACCACGCAGGTCAGAGGCGGCTTTTTAAGTATAAACGCCTAGTAGGCCAGTAGTTGAGTCGAGATTACTTTAAGTCGGCCGTAATCTCGTAGGCGCCGCAACCGAGCTCAAATTCAACGCGACCGTCGCTGGCTTTCTTTTCCAGTTGGCTAACGTCGAAGTCCTGATAACTACGACTGTACTTAGCAAAACGGATTTCGCCTTCCTCCGGCGGGACCAGATCGAGACGCGTAGTACGAATTGAGAGCGAATCAGCGTCCGAGGATGGAACGGAAACTGTAGCCGTCGAGTTGGCTGGAATCAGGACGTTCCAAACAAACTTGCCGTCTTCAACTTTCCATTCGCTCTTGATAAGTCCGCAAGCAGAATCGTAAGTCGCTGCAGCAGAAGTTAGATCGCCGACAACATTCGGTCGCATAATGAAATGACGGAAGCCTGGCGCGTTCGGATCCGCTTTAATACCGGCAAGGTATTCGTAGAACCAAATGACAAGGTCTCCGACGAGCATTACGTGGTTACCGCTGTTCATTGCAGGATCGGCAGTGTCGCCGTTCCAGAGTTCCCAAATGGTCGTCGCCCCTTGCTCAACCATATAACCCCAGCTCGGGAAATCGCGTGCGGTTGCAAAGCGATAGGAGATATCAATTCGCCCCATATCGCTGAGCAAACGGTTAAGCCATTGGGCCCCAATGAGACCGACGCCGATATGTCCGTTCGTGCGATGCTCAATGTTGTCCGTAAGCGCTTTGAAGGCCCTCTCGCGTTCCTCTTCAGGAACAAGGTTGAAAGCGAGCGGGAGAACGCTTGACGTCTGCGAGCCGTTGTCATACGTCGCTGTCTCAGAGTTAAAGAAAGTCTTGTTGAAGACCTCTTGCATCTCAGCAGCGCGGTCACGGAATGCTTTCGCGTCCTCGGTCTTGCCAAGATAATCCGCAAATTCGGCCGAAACTCTTAGGTCGTAGATCATATAGGCCGTCGACAGGAGCGTCCGATTCGTCTGGCGCATCGGGTCCTGAGAGTGGATCAATTCCGGTCTTTCAGGCGGGCAGCACCAATCGCCGTAGTTGTCCTTAGAGATCGTACCTTCCGGGTCGCTAAGGGATAGCATAAAATCGATCCACTTTTTGCGCGAGTCATAATGTTTGACAATCGCGGAATCATCGCCGCGCATGACGTAAAGGCTTTGCGGAATAAAAATCTGAGCGGACGGCCACGTAACGTTCGGACTATACATACGCCAGTAAGCGGGCGCGACGTCGGAAACGTTGCCGTCTTCGAGTTGGCTTTCTTCGACGTCCTGCATCCACTTGTTATAGAGAGTGGAGTTGTCAAAGATGTACATTTCACCCTTGGAACCAGCGGCGCGGTCGCCCTGCCAGCCCATGCGTTCGTCGCGTTGCGGGCAGTCGGTCGGCACGCTCAGATAGTTGTCGCGAGTCCCCCACTCGATATTACGGTAAATTTGGTTGATCGTTTCGTTAGAGGTCTCGAAGGAACCGATGACCGGGACGTCTGTCACAACGGTATAGCCGGTTACGGAATCAAGATCGGGCGTTCCGGGATATCCGACGAGCTCGGCATAACGACCGCCATGCTGCGTGAAACGCGGCTCGTAGATTTCGCCGTCAGGATCCCCGTAGAGCGTATAGGTATCGGACTGCTTTGCGGACCGGAGATTATCGACGTAAAGTTCGCCGTCTTCCTGAAGGGTCTCGGCAAAACGAATTGTCAGCGTATCGCCCGCTTGTCCTTTGACCTTAATTCGGGGCACGCCAACGAAGTTTTGACCAAAGTCAATAATATAGCGGCCAGACTCGATCTCATTAATGGAAATAGCCTTGAGTTCCATATTTTGGCGCATTGGCGGCATCATCTGAGCGACAAGCTTGCCTTTGGGGCCGTCAACAACGTCGACGTCGTTCGGAGTGTCGATAACAAAAGATTTGCCAAAGCGAGTTTCGAGGTAACGAGAAGGATCTCCCTCTTTGAGACTCGCATCCTCAGAATCGACGGTGATGACTCTGGCGCGGCGACCGTCGGCGATTTCGCCGTCATAGTCGTTGTTTTCAGAAATGGGGCCGGAAGCGGAACCCTTCCAGGACTCGTCGCTTACGACGATATCTTTCGTACCGTCGACATATTCAACCTCAAGTTGATAGAGGAGGCATGGATCGCCATAGTGAACGGAATTGCCCCGGGGAGCGTAGTAACGGCCGTTACCGAGGACCACGCTGATTTCCATATCGCGAGCGCCGATCTGTTTTGTTAACGCAAAAATATCGGTGGCGTCGTATGTGTTATAAGGAACGCTCCGATCATAGTCGGTGTACATCGGTCCGCAGATAGCGTCGCCGAGCTTAATGCCGTTGAGATAGCATTCGTTATAGCCAAGTCCTGAAACATAAACGACAGCGCGCTTCACTTCAGCGTCTTCCCTCATCATATAGAGTTTAGAGAGATAACGCGCCGGCGAAGGTCTCTCAAACGCGCTGGTTTCAATCTTATTCCAGGGCGCGTCGCCGCACTCAGCGATGGAGATGGCGTCGTTCCATGAGGAGTCGTCGAAATCAACCTCGATGAAATCGGCAGAATCGCCTTCTATAGCCTTCCAGGAGGAGTCAGTAAAATATTCGTCCTTCTGACCGTCCTTGAATGCGATATAGAAACTTCCAAGCGCGCCGCTCGGGTTCGGATCACTGCCGACGTTCATAACGCGAAGAGCAATAACGTTCTTACCAGTGCGGAGTTGCGGAGCAAGATCGCGGCTTGGAGCATGATGAAAATCGTCGGAACCGCCGATATTAACGCCGTTGACGTAAATGATGACGCGGTTATCGGCAGAGATATTCGCGACCGCGTTCGCGACGTCGTCGACGTCTTCAATATCGAACGTCTTACGGTAGACAGATGTTCCGACGGGGACGTCCCTTTCTTCCTGATAGCAAATCCATTTCGCTTTGGAGATACCCGCCGCGTCTGGTTGTTCTTCCTTGGAATTCAGACCGATCCACTTTCCTTTCCACGGATTAGGGTCCGCTTCGGTCGGATAAAGTCCCGTGGAGAACGGCGCAAAAATTTGCGACTTTTTCGAGCCGTCTTTATTCCAAACGTTGAGTTCAACGAAATACTCGGTCGCAGGAGCAAGGGGCTCGCCCCCGTAACGAATATAAAGCTGCTGGTCGGACTCAACTCTTCCGGAATTCCAGAGGACTTCACCTCCGTCAGCTTTTGTCACTTCTAACTGATAGGCGCTTTGTTTTTCGTCAATCGTCTGTGAAAAGAGCTTCCAGCTGAAACGTGGATTGGCGACGTCAATTCCCTGGGGAGCGACGAGATTTTCCGTCTTGAAGTCAACGACGTGGAAGCCGTTAACGCTGATAGGGTACCCGTTAGACGTCGTCGCGCTCGGAAGCGCGCGAATGTTGTCGGCTGAACGCGCGTCGGTTGTAAAGGAGACTGCGCACGAAAGCGCTAAACCAAAGAGAACTCCTATAAACCAACGTCGTTTAAACGTCGTTATACTGGACATGTTTCACTCCTTAATGAACAAGCGGTAGAAAATCATTGACGCTTGAATTCCCGTTATCGATCTTTTTATTGATCGAACTTAGAGGCAGGATTCAAAAGATTCTGTTCCCAGAATTTCATTGTCTTTTTGCGTAAATGCAACGTCGTGCCGGCGCCTTCAAAAATGCCATGCGATCTGAAAGGATACGCAAACGCTTCAAAATCCTTTCCGTGGGCGATGAGCAGGTTGATGAGCCGCTCGGTTGTCTGATAATGGCAGTTGTCGTCGCCGGAACCGTGAATGATCAGGAGCCGACCCTCGAGCTTATCCGCATAAGTTATCGCTGAACCAAGTTCATAGCTTTCAGGCGTCTCCGTAATAAGGCCAGAATATCGCTCCTGATAGATCGTATCGTAATTCCGATAATCGGCGACGGGAGCAACGGCGACGCCGCATTTGTAAAGGTCGGGATAGTTGAACATCATATTAAGAGTCGACGTCCCGCCGCCGCTCCATCCCCAAACGCCAACTCGTTCGAGGTCAAGCTTATTAGCATAGGACGCGGTTGCGATCAAACTTCTGAACGCAGCCGCCTGGTCGCTCCGACCGACGGCGCCGAATTTCTGATAGACACGCTTGCGCCACTTACGTCCTTTAGGCGCAGGCGTCCCGCGCACGTCGAAGCTCAGAACGACACAACCGCGCTGAGCGATCGCTCGATGATACATGTAGGTTGACCCGCCCCAAGAATCGAGAACAGTCTGACCCGCGGGCTCGCCATAGACGTAGACGAGAACGGGATATTTCTTCGGACTCGTAGGATCCCAGTCGTCAGGGAGGATTGCCCAACCGTCGACAGACACTCTAGCCTCAGGTTCGTCAGACGGCTCCTCGAAATCGCAACGTTCACTGATTTCAACCTGGAAAAACTCAACGGGGCCAAAGCTTTGTTGAGCGAGCTTTTCGCGAAGAGCGTTGTTGTCCTGAAGAAGCCTGACCTCTGTTGCAAGTGGACCGTCGAGACGTACGAGATCAATTCTCGTGGGCGTTCCAAATGCCGAGCGACGACAGATAGCAAAGTTGGAATCCGCCGAAACAGACCACGTTTCGAATCCCCATGGTCGTTCATGCATAACGTCGCTCGTATCGCCGCTGATCTCAACGCGTTTATTTTCGCCCGTTAGCGACGCCCAATACAAAAAACGCTGCGTTGCGTTGTCAGGGGACGCGTAATAATAGATTCCCCGCTCTTCCCCCTCTTCGTCGTAATCAAACGCGACAAAATCAATGGCGTCGGCGCTTGCAAGGGTTATTGGCGTTTGTGAGTCAAGATCAGAGAAGGACGTAAGGTAATATCGCGTCCATCCGTCGTGCTCAGAAACGCGTAGGAACCGATTCCCGTCATGGAAAACGTAGATTGGATACACGGTCTGCCAGGCGCCGTCTGGATCAGTCTCGCTAAAAAGCAACGCAGGTTCAAGCGTGTCCGGATTGATCGAATACACGTCGCACCGGCGTTGGGAACGAGGCGTCTTCTGAACAATCAATCCGACGCCGTCGCCATACCACTCCATGCTGGGAAGATAGTATTCGTCTGGATCGTCAAATTCGACAAAGCGCGTCGACAATTTTGCATCCCAATCCGCCGTATTTCCCAGTTCGGGGAGCGTTACAACTCCAATCGAGACGTCGGCGTTTGCGCACCCAACGCGCGGGTATTTGAAAAACACAAGCGTCGGATAGGCGTCTAGCTGTTGACGGACGACGGACTCAGAAAAATTATCCTCTTCCGAGACGTCGTCGGAAACGCTCGCATCTTGTCCAGAGATCTGGAGATGATCTTTGAGCTGCGCGACAGACATGCGGGACGCGCCAGACGTCGTAGAAAGCCCAACGCCGTCAAGCATGGCAAACTCAGGCTCGCGCGAAGAATCAAGTCGCCAGAACGCGATCTGCTTGCCGTCTGGGGACCAGCGGAATCCGTCGCGACAATCGAATTCTTCTTCATAAACCCAGTCGAAGGTTCCATTGATGACGTCTCTCGAGCCGTCGAAGGTTAGTTGTGTGTTTTTGCCCGAAAGAATGTCCTCAACGTAGACGTTGTTATTGCAAACGTATCCGACTCGCGTTCCGTCTGGAGAAATCTTCGCGAACTGAAGAGACGCTTCCGGGGCAAAATCGCCGCCTAGCTTGCGAAAAACGTCGTTTTTGCGATCGCGAATCCAATAGTCTCCGCGCGTGTTTCTGCGCCAAACGCGTCGCGTATTTGTGTAGACCAACAGCAGATCGGAATCGTCGGACAGCTCGTAACTTGCAACGGCGACGGGATTAGCGCCGGCAATGGCGGACGCGGGATCCCTGGGATCAGAGCGCGGAATCAGCTCTTTTGCGCTAACGACAACCCTTTGTTCTCCTTCTGGCGTTTCGAAAACAACGTCTCGCCCCGACTCGACGTCCTTTGAATCGACCTGCTTAACAAAGGCGCTTCCAACAGGCGCCCACGTCATATTGACGCCACGCTCGGAAAACTCGCCAAGCTGGTAAATCCTTTCCATGCTGATCGGTTCCGCCCCCTGCCCTGGAACCGACTGCAAGAAGAACAAAACAAGTAACGGGAGCGTTAAAGCGCAAAAGAAGTCGCGTCGTTTATCCAACTCTTAACCTTTTCAGAATCAAACCGCAGTTAAAACGGGAAAGCGCACGCTTTCCGCACAGACGGTCGTCGTCAGTCTCAACACAACATGGGCCCCGACTCCCGCTCTGCCCGATTATCAAAATCTATACGTGAAATTCAAGTCTCAGGACGCGAAAGATCGAAAAACGCAACCAAAACTCAGAACTGGTCGACGTCCTTGAAAATATACGCGCCGCCGTTCTCGCCGGCGAGGCGTCTGTATGACTTTTTCGGCGGATCGGTTGATTTGCGGAACTCGATCACGCAGATTTGCGCAACCTTACATTGGCGACGAAGCGTCTTAATGCGCTCGATCGTTTGTTCCGTCAGCTCTTCGTCGGCGTCAGTGAGAAAGAAAACGACGTCGGGGCGCATTTTGATCCCTACAGCCAACGCCTGCTCTGGAGAAGTGCCGCCCGTCGGAACGACGGATTGTAAAAAGCGCACGCATTTAGCCTTATTCGGCGGGGTAACGTCGATAAGACCAACGCCAGAATCAAAGACTTCAACGTCGTGATTAAAGACGACGACTTGAAACTTTGTCGCGCCGCGCTTCGGGTCGAGACTTTGGATGCTTGCGACCGCGTCGAGGATCGCGCGGCGCATCGGCGCGCCGCCGTGCCACCCCATACTGTCTGATCTGTCGATGACGTAAACAAACTTCTTGCCCGCGCCAGAAACGCCGCCAAATCCGACTCTTTGCCCTCCACTAGCGCTCATCGTCCCCAATGCGCCTCCAGAAGCCGCGTTAATTGCCTCCTGCGCTGAAGAGCTGTTTGTCGTACTAGTCAAGCCAATGTCGTTGGTCGGCAGGAAGCTCTCAAGCGCCGTATGATGCGCTTCTGTCAGCGTTTCCGTTTGAGTAGAGGTCGGGTCCGTTTCGTCCTCAAGGGAACGCTCGTTAGAAGAAGCGTTATCTAGAGAATTGGCGTCAGTCGAATCAGATAGAACGATCCCTACCTCGTCTGTCTGCCGCGAACCGACGCCGCCGTGTCCCCCGCCCCCCAGAGCAAAAAACAGAATTGCCAGCGCAACGACATGGAGGAGAATCGAGCCTAAACTCGATCCGCACCATTCTTTCAGTCGGAATCGCTCCCGCCTCTCGTTGGTTATGCCGGTTCCATCAGAAGAAGTCGCCGAAGAAGAAATCGACGGAGTTGATCTTTTCATGTCAGCGCTCGGTTATTTTTCCAATGCGTCTTGTCGCAACGTTGTTTTTATCTATAATTGCGGGCCGCAGGCGCCTGTCGAAAGAATTCGACTGCCCTACTGTCGCATTATATAAAAAATTGAAAGAAACACACTATGCGCGTTGTAAAATATCCGCATCCGATGCTCAGCTACAAGAGCAAACCTCTCCGTAAGATCGACCAGACCGTTCGCGATATTGTCGCGGAAATGTTCGATCTAATGTATACACACAATGGGGTTGGATTAGCGGCAAACCAGGTTGATCTTCCTTATCAGCTGATTGTGGTTAACCCGACGGGACAGCGCGAAGAGAAAGAACAGGAATACGTTTTCATCAATCCTGTTATTCTCAAGCTCAAGGGGCTCGTTGAAGGCGAAGAGGGATGCCTGAGCTATCCGGGTTTACATCTGCTCGTGCCGCGAGCCAGAGAGGTCAAGTTTCAAGCGGTCAATCTCAAGGGCGAGTTGAACACCTACTACTGGGATGGTTTTGAAGCGAGAATCATCCAGCACGAGATGGACCACCTTTTGGGCAAGGGTTTCTACCAGAGAGCGGTAGGATCGACTGTAGATATCAATCTGGCTCTTGAGCAGATGAAGGAACAATACGAGCAGGATCTCGCTCAGGGTCTGGAACCCACGCCTGAGCAATTTTCTGAAAACGTCAAGAAGTGGGAAAGCGAACGCTGTTGAGCTTTAACGCTCAGATATAACCAGGTTAACTTCGATTCGTCAACGTGTCGTTACGATCGACGGGCGTGGACGCTTGCGTGAATCACAAAAGGACGGCTGAGTGAATCAGCCGTCCTTTTTTGTGATACAAGGATTCGTCGCCATAAGAAATCGACGACAGATCTACTAGCAATTAGATCTGTTCGGCAACGACGCGAAAGCCCACTATCGGAGTTCTGCGAGTTGGATCTTGCGATTCACCTCTATAGGTGGCAGAACATTCTTCGGCGCTCGAATACCAGGAACCGCCTCGCACAACGTTTTTACCGTCGACAACCGTCGAGGTCCATTCTGCGGCGTTGCCTGCCATGCCGACGCAACCATAAGGACTGCGGTTGTTCTGAAATTTGTAGACAGGGGCAACGTAACCGCCTGTTTTACTTTTCTCAGCAAATTCTTTTGAGTAAGTAAAGCCTGTTTTTGTCGTTGAATCGCGCCAGCCCTTGGTGAGAACGCCCCTATTCGAAATTGTCACAATCTTGGCAACCTCGGCGTCCGTATCGCCAACCGTGATGGTAGCGTCGTCCTTAATGAAATCGGCGACCACCATGGCGTTATACTGGCACTCGGCCGTAAGTTCGCCTTTGGAGTAAGAGAACTCGGAGGTCCTTCCCCAGGGGAATAGTAGTTTTTGCGGACCGGCGGCAGCGTTTTCAAACTCTGCTTCGGTGGGTAGACGAAAAGTCCAACCCTCGTACTTCTGCGAAAGCCATTCGCAGTAATCTTCGGCGTCCTTTACGGTAACGTCGACGACGGGACAGTTCTTCATCCCCTTGGGATAAGTACCGTCAACCCAAGAAGTAGGAAGCGCGACACGATTAGTAGCGTCGACAAACTCTTTGTACTCGCGGTTACGAACCTCGTACTTTCCAATCGCATAATCGCGTTCTATCGCGACTTTTTCTGCAGTTCCTGATTTCGCAAACGGTTTAGCAAACTTGAAGGATTCGTTTGCCGGAACGGCTACAAAGAGGTCGGGGTCGGGAGTTGGAAGAAGACGAGCGCGCATGAGCTCGTCAATTTCGGCGCCGCCGCGCCCTTGACCAACTTGTCGGCCAGGCTGACCGCCAGTCTGAGGGCCTCGGCGGCCTCCCTGCTGAACGTCTCCCTGAGGACCGCGTCCGTCAACTTGGACGAGCGGGCGACCGAAAGCGTCGATCTGCTCAAGCGCATCGAGGACCCCATCGTCTTCATTGTCAGCGTCGGAAAGGAGCTTACCAAGTTCCTTGTCAAACTCGGCAATATTGAGCTCGCCGTCGTCATTCATCGCGTTTATAGCGGCTTTTTGGACAACATTTGAGCCTCCGCGCCCAAAACCGCCCATAAAAGCCCCGCCGCCAAAGCCGCCCATACCTGGACGCCCCATGCCTGGGACGCCTTGTCCAGGACCATTCTGACCGCCCATACCCGGTCCGTCTTGTCCTCCAGGAAACCTCTGAGAACGATTTCCGGCTCGGGAAACGTTATCCTGAACTTCTTGAGCGCGAACCACGGCGGTTTCATCAAGAGCATAAGTTGCATCCTCTGGCGCATAAGAAAAAGAATTACGACGACCGAAACCGCGTTGGGAATCGTTACTTTCATTTCCGCCTTGTCCGCCCATTCCGGGACCGCCCATTCCAGGTCTGTCCATTCCGGGACCGCCGTTCCACATCCGTTCCATCGTATTTTCTTGAAGCGCCCTCAGTTCTTCATCATCAAGAAAGCCGTCGCCATTGGAATCGGCGGCGGTCATTCTCTGCTTGATCTGCTCTTTGAACTGATCTGGCATTGGAGAATCGTCTACTTTGGAGATATCGATCAATCCCCTGTCGTTTCTAAATTCGTTGAAAAGATCTCCCCCTCTGCCGAAACCGGGACCGCGTTGTCTACCGTCGTTCTGGAAGCGTTCGCGCATGTTTTCCATCATTTTTTGCGATAACGCTTGAAGTTCGTCCTCATTAAGAACGCCGTCCATGTTCGTATCGGCCTCTTTAAGGAGACGTACGAACTCTGATCGAAATTGTGCTATATCGAGCTTGCCATCCTCGCTCAAAGCGGCGGTTTGAGCCTCGTTTTGGAACATGATGATCTGCGCTGCGCGGAACGCGTTAGGATTCTGATTCTGTCGTCCAGGGCCGGGAGCGCCGCCCATACCGCGTCCGCCCATCTGAGGCGCGCCCGGCGTATCGGAAGATTCTTGGACTGCGGTCCCTGAGTTAGAGTTCGCAACAGCTGTCTGTCCGGTCAGAGTTCGTCGCGAAGAGGAAGAACGTTGTTGTGCGTCGACTGGCAGAGCGACCGCCGCGCTCAGTCCCAAAGCCATGGCAATTAAGAATTCTTTTCTCATTTTCTCGTGATAACCTGGTTTAAAGAGGTTTTAAAACCGCCCCCGGACAACATTCGCACACACAGCGAACGCACCGACTATTTTGAACGTTTTTCAATAAAACTCTTCAGATCCATTCAAAAATATTGGAAAAGGGGCGCTCATAGGACTATGGCAAGACAGTCCTTGTTGCTTATACCCCGATTCCAGTCCCAATGTTCTGTCAAAAATAAAAAAAATCAAAAAGAATGAGCTTTTGGGTCATTCGGGCAATGTCCGCCGCAACAAGCCGCTCGTTTTCTCAAAATACTGTATCCACTCGACGTACAAATACGCAACGGCTCTATAAATTTTGACAATACAAAGCTCATACCCATTATCTTTGTCGCTTCTAAAAAGTTTTTTTGCAGGAAAATGGTTTGTTTGAAAAATTACTCGCTAGGGGGTGTTAAAAAAGACGATATCGTTTAGGATTATCGTGAAATTCCGCCTTGTTTACTATTAAACTGCGGGGTTTAATACAGGAATATCGTCAGGTTGACCGCAATACAAAAGCTGGATTGCGGACGCATTAACGCATCAGCAGCAAGGCAAGGAGCGGCGCTCGCGACCTGAAGATCAAACCACGCAATCAAGAATATAGTCAGTTATGAGTAAAAGAGAAGTCGTTATCACAGGTTTGGGCGTTTTAAATCCTGTTGGGGTTGATCTTGAATCCTATTGGAACGCGCTGATTGAAGGGAAAAGCGGCGTAGCATATCTGAGCTCTATTAACACTGAACTTGAACGTCGTCCTATTGGTAGCGAAGTTCCTGAATTTCATCCCAGAGACTATATCAGACCAAAGAAGAACATCAAAATCATGAGTCGCGACATACAAATGGGCGTCGTTGCCGCGATTCTTGCCTGCCAACACGCGGGTCTTTCCTTTGAAGAGGAGACTCGGACGGTCGATCCTGATCGTCTTGGTTGCATCTTTGGGTGCGATTTGATTGGTCTGGAACTTGACCTTCTCAAGAACGCGTTTCTTGCGGGCGTCTCTGACGGCAAGTATGATTTCACCACTTGGGGTCGCTCCTCCATGGAAAATATTATGCCCCTGTGGATGTTGAAATATCTGCCAAACCTGGTCGCAAGCAATATTGCGATTTCCCTTGACGCGCGAGGACCGAATAATACCCCGACGCTCGACCGCGGATCGAGTCTCGCCGCTATAATGGAAGCTTGCCGCACCATTGAACGCGGCGCCGCCGACGTGATGGTCGCGGGCGGCTCCGGTAACAAGATCAACCCGACGATTCTGTCGCGCAGCCGCGCTTACGAGCTCGCCCCGTGGAGCGAAACTCCCGATCGAGATCCAAGACCCTTCGACTCGGACCGACGTGGAACGGTTATTGGCGAAGGCGCCGCCTCTTTTGTTCTAGAAGAGAGAGAATACGCGCTTGCCCGAGGCGCCAAGCCTCTAGCGGTCGTTCGTAGCTACGCCGAATCTGTCAAACCGACGGCAACTTTTGGAATTCAGGAAGAGGCCGCTAAAACTGCAATTCGTCTCGCCCTGGAACGCGCTGGAATGAACGCCGACGAAATTGGGCATGTTAACGCCAACGCGACGGGGCTTCCTTCTGATAGCGCGGAGGCGCGTGCTATCGAAAATCAGCTCGGCGACGTTCCTGTCTTCAGCGCGTGTGGCGCCTTCGGCAATCTCGGCAGCGGCGGCGGCTCGGTCGAGCTGGTCGCTTCCCTGCTGGCGCTGGAAAAGGGCTTGATTCCCCCTACGCGCAATTGCGACAAGGTTGCTTCGGATTGTCCGATAAACGTTGTTACAGGCGCGCCTCAAGAGCTTGGCAAACCGACCTTCATTAAACTTAATCACGCAAATACGGGTCGTTCATTCGCCCTTATCCTGGAGAAATGCTAATTCTCACGCAATGGTTCGGTTTGATCTATGATTACAACATGCATAACGAACGACGAAAGTAAATTATGGGCGTTGCAAAGGTTGCTATTATCGGACGTCCTAACGTCGGTAAGTCCAGTCTTTTCAACTGGCTTATCGGCGAAAGATTGTCTGTTGTCGATTCTGTCGCTGGCGTAACGCGCGATAGAGTTTCTTTCCTTCTTGATATTGGCCTCGACGGCGTTGATGAAAAATATCTGATTCCCGAAGTTATTGATTCAGAGACCACACCTTTAAATTCTTCGGACGACGTCGTTGTTGACAAAGAGACTGAACGCGAGCTTGTTGTAGACAAAGTCGCCCCTTTTGAGCCTGTCGAGTCGTCTGAAGAACTGGAGTCAGATTCTGACGAAGAATCTGACCCTGACGCTTTTCTTCCGCCTCCATCCGAGGGCGACGGGCAAGGTTCAGTCGAAACTTCCGAAGGCCGCGAATACGAAGGGGCCATACTAGCCGACGAAGATTCCGCGCTAGAAAGCGACGATTCTGAAGGAACTCCTGAAGAAAAGAAAAGACCTAGAATTTCCGCAAGATACATCGAACTGACCGACACCGGGGGCGTCGGTATCGTCGATAAAGACGATCTTTCGGACGATGTAGAAATGCAAATTGACGCGGCGATTAGAGCCGCCGATCTTATTCTGTTCGTCGTTGACGCGCGCGACGGTATCACTCCCCTTGATCAGTTCGTCGCAGAGCGGTTGCGACCCCTAAAGATCCCGATTGTCCTCGTTGCCAATAAGTGCGACGGGGACGCGCAGAAAATTGACGCAGCCGAATTTCACTCCTTTGGTTGGGGCGTTGTGCCTGTGAGCGCAAAGCAAAAACGCGGTCGCGTCAACCTTATGGAAACGATCGAAAAGGCCCTTCCCGTCTCCGCTTTCTTTGACGACGGAGAAAAGATCGAAGAGCCCGAGATGAGGATCGCAATCGTCGGCAGACGCAATGTTGGTAAAAGCACCTTCATTAATACGCTTGTGAAAGAGGAGCGCGTTATTGCAAGTCCTATTCCTGGCACGACTCGCGACTGCGTCGACGTCCGCTTTGAAATGGACGGTAAATCGTTCGTCGCAGTCGATACGCCCGGCTTCATGCGTAAAAAGAGCATTGCCTCCGACGTTGATTTCTACGCTTTGACGCGAGCGGAGCGCAGTATTAGAACAGCGGACGTTGTGCTTATGTTCTTTGACTGTTCACTCCAGATATCGAAGATGGACAAACAACTCGTTTCGCTTATCGAATCCTATAACAAGCCGTGTATTTTCGTCGTGAACAAGTGGGACAAGATGGTCAAATACAAGATGCCCACGAGCCGTTGGGCAGACTATCTTCGGGAAACCTTCGCGACAATGTGGCACGTTCCGATCGCCTTTATTACTGGCATGACGGGCAAGAATGTTCAAAAACTTCTCCAGCACGCGCGATTTCTGTTTCGACAGAGTCAGACGCGCATTCCGACCAATCTGCTCAACAAGCTTATAACGGCGGCGATGAATCACACTGCCCCTCCGCTATTTCACTTCAGAAAGCCTAAGATTTATTATGCGACGCAAATTTCCGTCGCGCCGCCGACCATTGTGCTCTTCTGCAACATTCCCGAAGCCTTTACGCCCAGCTACCGACGATTCCTTCTGAACGTAATTCGCGACGAGCTGCCAATAGGCGAGGTTCCAATTCGATTATGGTTCCGAAAACGCGAGAGCAACGACACTCAAGATGCAGTCGAGTCGAAAAGGCTGAGTTAAATTCGAGCTGAAATTTTCAGATCGTCCCCCCTTAAGACGTCGCTCTTTTGGCAGCGACGTCTTTTTATTTTAAGCCTCTTCACTCTTCTTAGTTTTCTGTCAAGAGTGCGAACATAAAACTAAACTTGTTGGAACTAAAACCAATTCGCGCCGTCAAAAACCACGCATGAGGCGGACGGTATGATCTTCTCATGTAAGACAAGTCCGTCGAAAAGGTCCGGAATAGGGCAAAATAGCCTGAATCCGCAGAGCGTTCTGCGGACTCTCAAATACAAACCTGACAATGGGAATAAGGACTATGCCGAACACACATTACCGAGGCGTTTTTGACGCCGCCGGCGGCGGCGTGCTGGGTTCTTCTAACGACGGCGTGTTTGTTCCCAGGCCTCAAAATAACCAGACGCAGACGATTAAACGCCGAAATAAAAAAGCTCCGAGCCCAAACAAACACCTTGATTCGCACCGCAAAGCAACTTCTCAATCGGACTCTATGTCAGCTCTAAAACCTGGTGAAAAGCGTGATTTTAACGCTCCTCCCGGAAGACGACACTATATCGCCGAGGTTCTAGAGAATCAAGGCTTTACGGTGCCCCAGTGCGCGCGTAGGTTGGGAATCAGCCAAAAGGAAGCAGAGCGACAACTTGATCCTAAATCCAATCTTACGCTTGAACAACTCTTCGATTGGAGTGAAGTCCTCGAAGCGCCGCTTCCGGAACTACTGCCCTTTGACGCCTCTACGTCTGACCCGATCCGTAATCGCGCTGTTCTGTTGCGCATTATGAAAACAGCGCGTCAGATCCAGCGCATGAGTCGCGATACGCCTATTGAGTATGTTGCTGCGACGCTCATTTCTCAGCTTCTTGAGCTCGTTCCCGATTTCGACACGATCGAACCCTGGCCGTCGGTTGGCAAGAGTCGCGCCGCCCAAGTCGACGCGCTGACGTTGCATCGCGTCGACTCAGTAACTTCAAGATTCATTGAGAACAACTCCTGACAGAACAAACTCCCGACGTCGTTTCTGGCTGCGCGCCAGAACGACGTCATCCCGCCTGTTGAATTCCGCCGTTTTTGTGATAGATTACGAGTTGCGTAGTCTTGTTTCAGTTCTGAGTCATGCATTACCTCAGCGAGCGAGTCTGCACCGTTCTTGCCGACGCTTTTCATGCGTCGGCGTTCAAATTCGTCCTGACAGCGAACAGTCGATCCTTGCTTGAACTTTGTCGGCGTTCGAGGAAAAAATATGGCGGCGCTCAGTAAAGAAGAATATATCGAACAGGAATTCTTTTTCAGGACATTCTCAGAACGGCTCCAGGACGGCTACTCTACTCAAGAGATTCTCTATGGAATGAAGAGCGAGCTCCTTAGCGCTACTAATTTGCCTATGGCGGTTGGCGTTCTGTTTACTGAGGTGAAACATTCTGGCAAGATGAACCTTGCGATGAAGCGCATGCAGCATTACTTTACGCCGTTCCAGACATTTATTGTGCATGAGGCAGAAAAGGAGGACGGCCGTTTTGATTTTCGCATTGCGCTCCAGCTCCTCGAAAGCGAAGCGAAGTATCGCGCTGGAACCCCGACGCCGCAGGGAATCTTTTTCTTTCAATTTGAGTCGGTCTGCCGCAATCGCCTTGGCTATGACCATTCCCTTGAAGCGATT
The DNA here is from genome assembly GCA_050949645.1 of Thermoguttaceae bacterium. Classification (GTDB taxonomy): domain Bacteria; phylum Planctomycetota; class Planctomycetia; order Pirellulales; family Thermoguttaceae; genus RUG369. The sequence goes on along the minus strand of JBMNGC010000001.1, from coordinate 932,072 downwards.
GCAAACGATCCGATCTTCGACGACGACTGGAGATATTGGATCAACGTCGTTCTGCGTCGCCAGATTGGTTTTATTGACCTTCCCAAACTTATCTATGTCCGCAGCGCTTTTTATCAGCTTCAAGACGATGAAGAGCCTCAACCAATCCTCTTCAGCGAACGCGCGGGTCGCATCGCGCACGCGTCGGCGGGACGCGACCCGCTCTTCTTTTTTTCTGCGCTTTCTCGTCACATCGGTTATCCGGCCGTCCCGCGCCAACATCATAAGCAAGAGCGTGAAGATCCCGCCATTGCGGAGCTTCGGAGAAAGATAGAACAACTTGAAGACAGGGTTCAATTGTTGCGCGAAGAACTCAAAGGGGGAATTAACCTCGATCGCTTCTATGTGAAGAAATAACAGTTCGGCGCTGAAGAAAAAGCCGCTTATCATTGATAAACCCTTGTAAATAAAGACTTGGTAGAGATCCAGTCGTCTTTCAGACAGTTTTGTGCCATATGATCCAATGTTTTCAGATCGAAAAGTATTAAAACGCCGTTGATACAACAACTTCGACCCTTCATTTTGCAAAAAGGGTGTTGACAACGGAACAAATTGGTTTAGAATTCCGCGCAGAGTCTAAGTTCTTTTATCCGATAATGTTATCGGTATTTACCGCGCGTCCGCGCGCGTTCAATGATAAGGATTCAAGCAAGAGATGACCAAGAAGGATATTGTCCGGTTAGTATCCGAGAGAACCGATCTTTCCCAGCAAGCTGTGAAAGAAATTGTGCAGCAAACCCTCGAATCGATCATCGAAGTCCTCGTTCGGAACAGTCGAATTGAACTTCGCAACTTTGGCGTCTTCAAGGTCAAGAAACGAGCCGCGCGTAACGCGCGTAATCCCCGCACTGGCGAAGAAGTTCTGGTTCCTGAGCACGAGACTGTTACCTTCAAGCCTGGCAAGATGATGGTCTCCTACGTCCAGCGTGAGCGCCAGAAGCGGACCGCCGCGGACGATAACGCCGACGCAAAACGGACTTCCAAGTCTTCCAAAAAGTGAGTTATAGGATACGTCACGCGCCGTACGCGACGTCTTGCGATCGAATGCTTTCCGGCTCACGACTTGGACTAACGTGAATTTTAAAAATTAGGACTTGTCCGGGTGTGGATTGCGAATATAATCATCGTGACTTCAGGAGAGGTGGCAGAGTGGCCGAATGCGCGGGTTTGCTAAACCCGTGAGCTTGTAAGAGCTCCGCAGGTTCGAATCCTGTCCTCTCCGTTCGCCTCGCTTCTATTTTGAATGCGAGGCTTTTTTTGTTTCCAAAGACGTTGGCGAACTGCGAACGCGTCCATTTGAGTCGTCTCTGAAAGAGAGGTCGAGTATGAAAATCGTTGTGTTAGACGCTTATACAGCTAATCCCGGCGATTTAAGTTGGAGCGAACTGCAGGATCTAGGCGAACTTGTTTTGTATGACCGTACTCCAGCCAATCAGACGGTTGAACGTTCCCAAGATGCAGACGCGATTCTGACCAACAAGGTTATCATCGACGCCGACGTTATCGACGCACTTCCGAAACTGCGCTACATTGGCGTGCTCGCCACAGGAACTAACGTTGTCGACCTTGACTACGCTCGGTCGAAAGGAATTGTCGTTACCAATATTCCGAAGTATAGTACTGAATCGGTTGTTCAGCTCGTCTTTGCGCATATGCTTAATCTAGCGACGCAATTGGTAAAAAACACCTCCGCGACGAGCGCTGGGGAATGGGTTTCCTCTCCCGACTTCTCCTTTACCAAAGGAACGCTTACGGAGCTCCATGGCAAACGCCTCGGAATTGTTGGCCTCGGCGCTATCGGAAAGCGCGTTGCGCAAGTTGCCGACGCTCTTGGAATGGATGTTGTTGCGTACGGCCCGCATTTGTCAGTCGGTGGTCGCTATGGCGAGGTTGAAGCTGTTTCCCTCGACCAACTGTTTGCGAGCTGCGACGTTGTTTCTCTCCACTGTCCACTGACGGAAGTCACACGGAATCTTGTCAACGCAGAACGCCTTGCCACGGCTAAAAACGGCATGTTGTTGATCAATACCGGACGCGGTCCCCTTCTCAATGAACAGGACGTAGCCGACGCGCTCAAATCTGGTAAGCTTGGAGGGCTAGGAGTCGACGTTCTCTCGACTGAGCCGCCTGAAGCCGACAATCCGCTTCTCAACGCACCGAACTGCTACGTCACTCCTCACAACGCCTGGGCGACTCGAGAAGCGAGGGCTCGTTTGATCCAGATCGCGGTTGACAATCTCAAAGCGTTCGTTGAAAATCGGTCCGTCAACGTGGTGAATTGATATTCTTCAAGGAACGTCATGGGATTTCCTTCACGTTCTCAATATGCCATTCTTGCCGTTTACGAGCTATCTAAAACATTTCGCAGCGCCAGACCAACTTCCGCTCAGACGATTGCGGATAAGTACCAGTTATCAGTTAACTTTCTGATTCAAATCCTCCGCAGTCTTCGCGACGCCAAGTTGGTTGAAACTATAAGAGGCGCTCATGGGGGCTATCGACTGCTGATTGACCCGGAAAACGTAACGCTAGGGTACGTCGTTGCATTAACTGAAGATCAGGAATCCGACGCCTCAAAAAACCGTGAAGACTCAAAAGGGAAGAAAAAAAAGTCCCGCAGCAGATCGACTCGGAGCAGAAAACGCACGGAGCCTGACGTTCGCGCAAAGCTAGAAGAAATATGGCAAAAGGCGGAAGCCAAGCGCCATGAGTATTTTAATGGGATACTCTTCTCCGATCTGATCTCCGAACCAGAGAATGAGGACGTCTTAGATTTTATGATCTGACCGACTTGAAAATCTCCGTTCGGTTTTTGTTGTAGCTAAAGTAAGGAAGCATTTTATGGACGAGGCGTCGCGCTTAACAGAGTCTGATCCTCACAAGATTGAACGCACGGATTCGCGTAAGGGCCCCCTTTTCTTTATTTCGGCAGGAGATCCGAGCGGCGACGCGCATGCGGCGCGACTTGTAGACGAGCTGTCGCAATTGATTCCAGAGGCGCGTTTTGTTGGATTCGCCGGTCCCAGAACAATGGAGACCGAATGCGACGTGCGGTTCGATCTGACTCAGTTTGCAGTCATGATGCTTAAACAGGCGATCCTGAATATTCCGAAGTATTTGCGACTCCTTTCCCAGGCCAAGCGCATATTCCAAGATGAAAAGCCGGACCTCGTTATACTCGTCGATTTCCCCGGCTTCAACTGGAAGATTGCACAACGCGCGAAAGCGGCGGGAATTCCCGTCGTGTACTTCATGCCGCCGCAAATATGGGGCTGGGGTCAATGGCGCGTCAAAAAAATGCGCAAATACGTCGATCTGATCCTTTCCTGCTTCGAATTTGAAGACCATTGGTTTAAGGAACGCAACTGTCGTTCGATTTTTATCGGTCATCCTTTCTTTGAAGAAGCACGCTCTCGCAACGTTGACGTCGAATTCCTTAATTCGCTCAACTCCTCGGAAACAGGGGTATCGCTTCCTAGTTCCACTAAAGAACGCAGTCCTGCTGGAATACGTTATCTGACCATTTTGCCTGGCTCGCGCAACCAGGAAGTATCCGGAAATCTCGATCATCTTCTCGCCATCGCTAAGCTTGTAAAAGATCAAGTTCCAGATATTCAACCTGTTTTTGCGTCGAGTAAGGAAGAGCACGCCGAGATTATAAGCGCAAAACTCAAGGAAGAGGGACTCGATTACCCGGTCTATTCGGGTAAGACGCCCGAGCTACTCCGCGCCGCAACGTGCTGTCTCGGCGTTTCAGGTTCCGTTTCAATTGAAATCCTCTCCTTATGCAAACCCTTTGTCATCGTCTATCGAACGAGCAAATTGGAGTATCACGCGCTTCGCTTTTTGAAACGTGTTAAATACATAACCCTTTCGAATATTTTAGCGGTTGATCGTATGGAGAATGAAACGCCCTTTTATCCTAAAGGGACGCTTCCCCCTGCAACCGCCCACACCTCTGAAGAACGCAACATGATGATCTGTCCGGAGTTCATCTCATATCATGACGAAGCGGAGAAAATTGCCCCGTATCTAGTCGAATGGCTCTCCGACCAAAGAAAGCTTGACCAGAAAATTGAAGATCTGACGAAGCTAAAGGAGGCGACAGACATAGTGGAGCGCCCCGTACGACGCGCCGCAGAGATCATCAGAGACGAACTTTCGACGCTACGGTCCTCTCGTTGAGAGACTACTTCCAGCCATAGAAATAAAACGAGCGAACTGGCAAAGACCAGTTCGCTCGTTCTTTATTTTACAGACGCACACTTATAGGCTTCGGCCCTTCATTTGCGAAACAACGCGATATCGTCCTGAAGGAAGAGTGACGACGCGGCGCGATGGGTTTCCGTCTGGCGCCGTCTTGAAGGTCGACTCGACCGATTCGATGGGGACGCTGTCGGCGTCCGAGAGTTTCGCGATAGAGAACGAGGAATCTTCGTCGAAAACTGGAATCTCCAATTGCGAGGCGGTTCCAGTAGGAATTTCGACGTCCCATTCAAACTCGCCAGACGCTTCATCGAATCGCCAGTCGGAAACGATCAGGCCATAGCGGGAACGATAGTCGCCCGAAGCACGGTTAATCTTACCAGGCATGGGGCTTGGGCGCAATAGACTCTTGGCAAACGCGACCGAATCATTTGTTTGACGAATTCCGACAACGTCAGATGAGAACCATTCCTGGAGTCCGCCAAACATGAAGTGGTTCATCGAGCTTCCGGGCCCGTCCCAGGTTTCCGAGAGGGTCTTCATCCCCCATTTCGTAAGCATATGGACATAACCGGGCGCGTCGTCTCGCTGGATCATTTTCCAAAGAATGTCGTTGCGTCCGAAATCGGCGAGCGTCTTGACGAGGAAGGGCCACGCGACCTCGCCGCAGGACATGCGATAGTCCCATCGCTCAATTTCTTCGAGGAGCCGAGCGAAGGAATCGTCGCGTGCGTTCTCAGGCACAAGACCGAAATACAAGGCAAATGCATAAGACGCTTGCGAACCCGTCGCAACGACGTTGCTTTCAGGATCAAAATAAGCGTTTTGGAAATCGACGACCGCTTGACGGCGTAATTGATCGTAGTATTCGACGTCCCCTTCTCTTCCAAGCGCCAGCGCAAAAAACTTCATAATCCGCGCGTTGTCGCAAAGAAAAGCCGTCGCAGTAAGTTCCGGCGGAGTATGTTGCGAATAGCCGGCGTGGCGTTTTTCAGGAGACCAGTCGTACCAGTCTCCAAGCCCGGCCTTCACGAGACCTCGCTCGTCTCTGGTACCAGCCATATAACGAACGTAACGATCCATCGTGTCGTACTGCTGAGCAATAATCTGAGTATCGCCATACCACCGATAGAGCAGCCAGGGGATTTGGACGCAAGCGGAGCTCCATTCGGCAGACCAGAAAAAGCCTTCGACAAATCGCGTGTATTCTGGAGCAATGTCAGGGATCATGCCGTCGTCGAGCTGCGCTTCCGACATATCGCGGCAGATTTTTCGATAGAGCGTCTGAATGTTATACCGATACAGAATCGAAGGTCCCATGAGGTGAGTTTCCTCGAGCCAGCCGAGTTTTTCCCGGTGGGGACAGTCTGTCATCAGACTGACAATATTGCTGCGGATCGAACGATCGATCATGAGGTCGATTTCGTTGAGCCACGCTCCGTCGGAATCAAAGGAACCAACGCGCTCAAGATCTGCGCCAACGCGGTCAGCCTCAATCGAAATGATTTGCGTCTTGTCAGTCGACGCTTCTATCGCTTTCTCTTGATTCGGCTGATACTCCACGGGGCCGTCAATATAGACGTACTGAAAACCCCAATATCCGAAAGCGGAACCAAGTTTTTCATTTGGCGATACTTTGAATAGCTCGTCCGTCTTCGACTTGACAAGAGCGCTTGTCGTCTGGTCAAGAACACGCGCCGTTTCAATAATGACGTCGTTTTCGTCGATTTCAACGGGCTTCTCAAAGGAATACTCGTCGTAATGTCCGTTCCACGTTGCCCCTTGCATTTCTGCAAGAGCAATGTTCACCTTCGTCCCCTCGACGGGGAGGCATCTAATAACAGGACGGCCGGCAAAGTTATACCCGAAATTCGCTTCGATCCGACCGTCTTCAAGCGTAGTGATTTCTAGAGGTTCAAGAGTTTCAAGAACAACGACGGGCTGTTGAATCTGAGCGCGTAGCGCGCCGCCTGGTCCCTCCGTGGCTTTAGCGGCTAAGGGCTTGCCAAAGGCGACAATGCGATTCTGAGTGAGAACTCCTTTTGAGAAATCGACGTCGTCGCCTCCATAGACGCACGAGAAAACAAGAGGCGACGGAAGCGTCTTCCAGTTTTCATCGCTCGCCACTCTTTGAACGCTGCCGTCTTTGTATCGAACGACAAGCTGAGCGATCGCCTTCGGTTTTCCGAAAGAGCCCGTAAATTTCACATATCGACCGCCCGGAACGTTATACATACCGTTGCCAAGAAGGATGGAGATGGAACAATCGTCAGATCCGACGAGCTCCTTTTTAACGTCGAAGGTCGTGTAGAGACACGTTTTGCGGTAGTTGGTCCAGCCGGGATCGATAGACGTTCGGTCGCCAACGCGTAGAGAGTTGACCGAAACAATCTGACAACCAAGCCCGCAAACGTGAAGAAACGCGTCCTGAACGTTCTCGCCGGGCTGATCAAGCTTAAAGTTACAATAGAGTAACGGCAACGGGTCAGAATCGTCGCGCTCGGAGGTTATCCATTGCGCCTGCCACTCTTCCGGCGTCATAACTCCCGTTACAAACTCGCCGTCAGAGGTCTCCGTTTTTTGGACTTCGCCGCCATTAATGTCGCGCCCTTCCCATGCAACGGTCGCACGCCAGAAATAACGCGTTGAAGATTTCAGCGGAGTTCCGGCATAGTCGACGCCGAAGGTTTTGTCAGACGCAACGACGCCGCTGTCCCAGCAATCAGCGGAATCGAGTTTTTCCTTTGACGTCGCAACCTTAATCGAATAGGAACGCTGGGTCGCGTCAAACGCGTCGGGAGTCGTTAACTCCCAGCCAAATTGCGGCGCAGGCGAGTCGACGCCAAGAGTTGGGGAAACGCGTTCGTCGACAGTGAGACGCTGAAGCTCAGCGCGCGCTGTCGAGGCGCTAAGGAATATCGCGCAAACGAGCGCAAAACTCGCCAGGACAAGCTTTATAGAATGTCGCATCGTTATTTTTCTCGCTTGAGGAAATTGAATGAAAGAGGATCAAGGCTCTCGTCGTCGTCCTTTATAAGGAACAAAACTCGGAACGCCGTTGTGAAGCGGAAACGAGGGTTCGCCAAAGACCGCGTTCATTTGAACCGTTTTATATCTTCTCGTTTGTGTTGACTACGACGGTGCATGCGCTCAATACGCTCTTTGATTTCCGGTTCTGCTTCGCCAGTAGCAAGGTAAGCGTCGAGCTCAGAGTATTTAAATCCCATATCCGATTCATCGGTCTGGGATTCGTAGAGACCTGCGGAGGGTGCCTTGTCGATAATGCTCGAGGGCGCATCAAGATAACGAAGAAACTCGTAAACTTCGGTCACTGTCAAATCGGAGATCGGATTAAAATCGTGCCCGCCGTCGCCCCATTTAGTGAAGTAACCGACGTATATTTCGCTTCGGTTGCCCGTGCCGGCGACAAGTAGGGATTCGCACGCAGCAATGGCATAGAGCGTCGTCATTCTCAGGCGCGGCGCGATATTAATTTCCGAAGTAGGAATCATCTCGACAACGTTCTCGAGTTGTTTTAGCGCAGCTTCTTTCACAGGCGTGAGATCGACAATCCGCGTCTCGATTCCATATTGTTCAGCGACTGCACGAGCGTCCCTGGCGTCGCGATCGTAGTTACGACGGGATGAACATGGCATAATGACGCCAACCGTATTATCGCACGCCGCCTTGCAGAGGATTCCGACGAGCGCGCAGTCTTTTCCGCCGCTATTGCCAAAGATAACGCCCTTGGCGCCGCTTTCGGCGAGAAGATTCTTGATAAAGGCAACTCGCTTTTCGAATTCCTCTTTATAATTTCGCATAGATCAGGTCTCCTGACTTCGTTTGCAAGCAGTCATGAGCGAAACAAACAATTTTAAAATCTGAAATTGGTCCTATCGCTCTCTTTACTCGAGCCAAAACGCTTCTTCGAGAGATTCGGGGATATCGTTTTCGCCGAGATAAATGAGGGGGCGCATATAATCCTCCCATCGTTTGCGCACTTCGCTCGCCTCGAGGGTTTCGATAAGTTTCTCGGGGTCGTCAACCTCGTAATACGCAAAGATATCCGTGCCTGAAAGCCAGATCGAGTAGTTACGATACCCCGCTTTTTTGAGAAGTTCTTTCATTTCGGGCCAAATTTCCCGATGTCGCCGGAGATATTCCTCACGCATCGAGGCGTCCTTCAAAACCCATCGCTGAGCAACTCGCATTTCTATATCTCCTCTCAAAATGAATTTTATAAAACGTCCGGGAATGAATGTCGCTGTCGATCCCACCAGGTCATTATATAAAGTTTGGCGCCATTTCCAACGTAATCCTCGACAACGCTTATTATTGTCGTCCGCTTCCGCCGATAGCTACGATAGCCGGGACTGCAAAGAAAAGATAAGCGTCTAATATTGTTATGAAACGGTCTTTTAGCACGTTAAAGTTTCCCCCTCGAGGTCCTTTTTATCGATTATTTCCACATTGATCTTCTTTAGTCATAGTATTTTTCGAACAGGACGAGCAGCTCCCCGAAGCGTTGATAATGTTGACGCGGACAAAATCATCTGTATATTCATAAACTCACGTTGCGTCAGCGCAATTCGCCGGTCAAATTTGAGGAAAGGTGCAGAGCGGTCGTACAAGCGCCGCCTGACTTGTCGCTCGCGCGCGACATATCCGAAGGTCAAAGATATGATCATCCCCTACTACTGTGACGATTATCCGGAAGAGCCTCCCATACCACAGATCGATAAGAACGCAAAAGCTCCGAAAAAAAGGCCGGCTCCTTCTGAATCGCCCGAACTGACGCAAAAGAAAAATTCGATCGACGAACGCAGTTCGTCGGATGAAACTTCTTCATCTAAGAAGCGTTCAAATTCATGACGACGCCTTCAGAAACATCCTTAAATCGAACTCTTTCCGGCTTAACTCCGGATGTGAAATTTTTTAAGGAATCGACGCCGTTAAAAGAATTATTACAATAAATCGCAATTGGCGTTCCGCAAAGAGTCTTTGTCGGCGACTTTTATTTGCCGCAGATATGGACTGTGGAACCGATAATTAACAGACATACTCTTAAGGTGCTCTCAATGCGTTCCGATGCAATTAAACAAGGCGTAAGTCGCGCTCCTCACCGCGGTCTTCTACGTGCCTGCGGCGTCTCTGAAAAGGATTTCAAACGACCCTTTATCGCAATTTGCAGCAGTCACGTCGACATTATTCCCGGTCATGTTCATCTTCAAACCGTCGCGGAATATATCGCGAAAGAAGTTCGCGAAGCTGGCGGAACGCCCTTTATCTTCAATACGATTGGCGTTTGCGACGGCATTGCGATGGGCCACGACGGGATGAAATATTCGCTCGCGAGCCGCGAGATCATCGCTGATTCCGTCGAGACCATGATCAACGCACACAAATTCGACGCGATGATCTGCATTCCGAACTGCGATAAGATCGTGCCAGGGATGCTCATGGCGACCGTTCGCTGCAACATTCCGACCGTCTTTACCAGCGGCGGTCCCATGGAAGCGGGTCGCACTAACGACGATGAAAAGAAGCCGCTTGACCTGATCTCCATTTTTTCCGCCGCCGCCGGAGAGCAGAACGATCTCGTTTCTGAAAGCGAACTCCTCGAGGTGGAACGTCGAAGTTGCCCAACGTGCGGATCCTGCTCTGGAATGTTCACCGCCAACAGCATGAACTGCCTGTGCGAAGCGATCGGGATTGCGTTCCCGACAAACGGCACGCTTCTTGCCACGAGCATGGATCGTCGCAAGCTCTATCGTCGCGCCGCTCAACGCATTGTCGAGATGGCAAAAATCATGGATCTTCGGGAACAGGTCGCCGCTGGAACCGTAACGAAAGAGGAAGCTTCTACGACCTACAAGGTCGTCGTTAAAGATGGCAAACGCCAACGAGTCGAGCAAAAGATTGACCTCGATTTCCCCATTTTGCCGCGCGAAATCATTACGAAGGATTCGATCGACAACGCCATGATTCTCGATATGGCGATGGGCGGAAGCACCAATACGATCCTCCATCTGCTCGCTATCGCAAACGAAGCCGGGCTTTCCTACTCGCTTAAGCGCTTCAACGAACTCAGTGAAACGACGCCGCATATTTGCAAGGTGTCCCCGAGCTGCGACTACCATATTGAAGACGTTCACAACGCCGGCGGTATTCACACGATACTCGGAGAACTTCGTCGCTCTCAAATTCCGTCCTTCACGTATACCACGCCGACGGTCACGGGCAAGACGATCGGTCAGAATATCGACGATTATGACCTTCGCGGCGAAAAGGTCATTGAAGACGCCCTCGAAGTCTACGCTGTTCTACCCAGCGGTCGGCTCAACACGAAGGCGCTGAGCGTCCGTCGCCGGAATAAGTCCGTCAAGGATCTCAAGCTCAACTTTGACCCGCAAGACTGCATTCGTCCGTGCAAAAATGCCTATCGACAGACTGGCGGTCTGACGGCGCTCTTTGGAAACTTGGCGCCCAACGGCGCGGTCGTTAAGACGGCGGGAGTTCTTCCTCAAATGATGAAGCATTCCGGACCGGCGGTTATCTTTAATTCGGAACCGGAAGCGTACCAGGGAATCGTCGACGGCAAGGTCAAGGCGGGCGACGTCGTCGTCGTTCGTTACGAAGGTCCTAAGGGCGGACCAGGCATGCAGGAGATGCTCGCGCCGACCGCCGCGATCAAAGGCGTTCATCTCGACGATTCCGTCGCGCTCATCACCGACGGACGCTTCTCTGGCGGGACTGCCGGCGCCTGCATCGGTCATATCAGTCCTGAAGCGGCGGAGGGGGGACCGATCGGACTCTTGCAAGACGGAGATATCATCGAAATTGATATTCCGAACGAGAAGATTGCCGTTAAGTTGACCGCGGCGCAACTTAAGGAACGCGCCAAAACAGCTAAAAAGCCCGAACCCCGTTACACGAGCGGTTATCTTGCAAAATACGCTCGACTCGCCACGAGCGCCGATAAGGGCGCCGTTCTCAAATGGGACTGAAGCGCGAGCCTTACGACGCTTGAACGTTAACGCCAAGAAGGTCGTCCTTTCGAGGACGACCTTCTCCTCTTTATTCTCTCGCTATATTTGACGCGCATTATTAAAATATCTGGCATAATGCTTGCGAACCGACCTTCGATTATTTAAAATCACTTCGGGAGCAGGCTCTTTCAATGCGCCTCCATCATGTAAAGATTATCGCCAGTCTCAACGAGAGGGAAAAAGAATGACAAACAACTTGTTTGGCGCCAGGTTTGCGCCTTTTCGACGCGTGGGATGCTTGGTGTTGGCCCTTGTGGCGTCAACGCTGCTAAACGTCTCCACGAGCTGGGCTTTCACTTGCCATCGAGAGACTCGCGGTCCCTTGACGTTTGAAATTTCCAAAACAGATCCTATAACTGTCGAGGGGCAAATCTATCATACGCCGCTTATCATTGAAAACCAAAGCGATTCAAAGATCACGATCAAACTCAATTTTTCCTCGATCGATTCTTTCTACCTCTACGACGAATCAAGCGACCCTGCGCGCGAAATTGAAGCGCCCAACGCTCTTGAAAAAGAAATCGTCGTCGAACCCCAATCGACTTATCAAGGCGAGGTCGCGTTCGCCGTACGCGACGCATACCTAGACGCTCATTATCCTATTCGAGCTAGATTCGAATATACCGTCGACGGGAAAGAGGAACTTGTCGAACTGCGCCCCGTTTTCGCGACCAAACTTACGGAACTCCTTCCGTCAAGCTCCGCAATGAGCGTGCTTTCCTTCAAGGATCGACCGTACCTCAAACTCAACGGTTCTCGTGATCAAAGCTATCTCCCCTATTGGAAACAGGATAAGGGCGAATACACTGTGCTGCCCGTGAACTGGAGCGGCTCCGTTCCTGAAGTTCAAGGCGGTCTTAATCCAACCTCGATGACGCGCAGCGGGGTCGAGCGGACGAGTTGGTCTGTCCATCCTCCTTACAACGGAGGCCCCGGCGTCATTGGCGCGCGCTATGCGATTGAGATTCCGAAAGCGAAATACGTCTCATTGCGATTCTACAGCGCGATGCGCGACGTCTATCCTCCCGAACCGCCTACCGACGGAGTTGATTTCCGCGTCTACGCCGCTCCTCTTAGCCTTGACGCCGACGGCTCCGTGAGCGCCGAGACGCTTGCAAACGCGACGAGAGAAGCGCCAGACGCCAAGGACCGTATCTTCGCCGATCAGTATGCCGGAACCGAGTGGAAGGAAAACAACGTCGATCTTTCAAAGTTCGCCGGCCAGACGATCCTGCTCACGCTCGAAGCGGATCCCGGCGCTAAGCGCGATACGACGTGCGACAACTCTTTCTGGGGCGACGTTGCGATCCTCGCGGCAGACGCGCCCTTTGGCGACGTCGCGAGCGCCGACGAACGCGAAGCGCTGCGCGAAAACAACCTCAAAGCTTTCGCCGACTTTGTCAAATCTTCCCCAAAGAACGTCCCCAGTTCCGGCGTCGCGCTTGACGCCGGCGCGCGCGGCTTCGATCTTGATTATGGTCAGTATGCGGTTGTAACGCCCGGAAGCATGGGCGTCTTCGACGGCTGGATCACGATCGGTTCCGTCGATAATTTCGTTCAGATCGACGGAATTCGCGTTCAATATCAGGGCGCAAGGGTCGGGTTCGAACCGCCATATGAACAGTGCGTCGCGCTGACAAAATTTGTCGACGCAAAGGCCCTTGAAGGTGAAGCGCGACTCTTTGCTCGCATTCACGGCGAAGAAATTCTTGGCGATATCCCAGTCGACGCCCACCTCGACGAATTCCCGATGATCAAGGTCGCCCCATCGGATAGAAACGAGTTGCTCTGTCTTGTAACGAAGACGGTCGGCGGTTTAGCGTTCCGTGTCGTCGGCGCTCGTAACGCGGAAATTACCTCAGTTCAGTTTGGACCCTTTACTGAGAAAGCCAAACGCGTTTATTTCGGCCATGGCGTCTGCATCGAGAATCCGAGTAAGGCGTTTCAGCAATCGGGCGACGGTTTTGGCTGCTCGACAAGCCATATCGGGCTCGACTTTACCAACGGCTTGTCCTTGCTCGAAGCGACGACGCGTCCAGTCAACAAGTTTATCGTCGACCCCGACCTTCAGATCTATACGATCGCGACGACGTGCGACACGCGTCTCACCCTGCGCTCAAGCGACAAAGGCGCCTTTGATTGCGCGATCAAATACTCTCCCGGCTTCGATAAAGCCCCGGCCCCGCTCGTTCCCAAAAAGGCGGGTCGGTTCGTCTTCGATTACTGGGGCGGCAGTTACGCGAGCGTACTCAATCGGATGAAAACCTACGTCAACTACGGCCTGACAAACTCGATGCTTCTCCAGCATGTCTGGCAACATTACGGTTACGACGTTCGTCTTCCTGATATTTGGCCGCCGCGTACGGAACAGGGTTCCTTCGAAGAACTCCTTGAAACTCAGAAGTACCTCGACGAGCACGGAATTCCCTTCGGACTCCACGATAACTACATCGACTTTTACCCTGACGCGGACGGTTTTACGTACGACGATATTCTCTTTGAGGCCAACGGTCAGCCCCAGAAAGCGTGGTACAATCCTGGCCCCGACGTTCAGAGCTACCGCTTCAATCCTACGAAATTCATGCCGTACGCGGAACGTAACCTCAATCTCATCCGCGAATATTTGATGCAAACGGCGTACTTTACAGACGTCTTCTCGTCGATCCATATTATGGACTTTTACGACCGCGAAGGCGTCTTCCACCCGAGAACTGAAACTCTCGACGCATGGAATCGCTACTTCGACCTGGTCCGTGAACGCTTCAACAACAACGCGATCACTGTCAGCGAGTCAGGTAGCGACGCGCTCATCGGTCATCTCGACGGCGCCGACGCAATCTTCAGACGCATCACAGACGTTCAGGAAAGCTTCTCCGCCGTCATTCCCTGCGACGACAGCGAGTTTGTTCCCTGGTCTGACGTGGTCAACCATAAACGTTTCATCCTCCACGGGGCGGGCTACAGCGACCGTTTCCAGGCCGGCGAATCTCGCGGCGTTCGCGGAATAGAAAGCGACGACTATATCACCGTCGAAGTTCTTTCAGGACACGCGATTATGTCTGACCTGGCTATGTCGGATCGCGGAACCGTTCGTAAATACTGGCTGCTCCAAAATCTGGCGGAATCGCTGGCGCTCGACGAAATCGTCGATTTCGAATTCGTCGACGACGATATCCACCGGCAGAAGATCACATGGAAGTCTGGCGTCGTCGTTTACGTCAACCGCAGCGCCAGCGACTGGACCCTCGATTTCAACATCCCCGATACGGATCAGCCGGTCGTCCTTCCCCGGTACGGTTTCTGGACTATGGACAATTCCTCCTATGGCGGCGTCATTCGCGTTAACGACCAAGTTGCCGAGCTCAGAGTCGACGACGAGAACTTTTTCGTCAACGGTCGTCAGATGGTCTCAGACTCGGTCTCTCCGATCAGAGGGACCTTCGAAGACGTGGAAGTTGTCGACAGCAACACGCTCGAAGGGAAGTTCATCTGGAACGCCGTCGAACCAACTGAGACGCCCTACTCCGTCTTCATGCACATTGAGCGTCCTCAGACCTGGTGGGCAGACAAGCCCGAACTTTACGTCGTTCCGTTACCGCAACAGGCCAAACCCACTACCGAATGGGAGGGGCGCGAGGCGGAGCTCTTCGGCGAAACTCTTTCGGTTAAAATTCCGGAAGAACTCCCATCAGGCTATTACAATCTCCTTTGCGGTCTGTACGATTCTCAGCGCCGCCTCCCGCTTCTGGGCTCGAGCACAAAGGATCGGCGCTACCGCCTTGGCGGAATCCATATTGAGGGCGCCGGCGCCAATCGCAAGCTGACCTTCACCCCGGCGCCGTCCCTCCTTGGCGTCGACGAACGACTCGTGCCGAACAAGAAGTCGACGAACTTCGGCGTTTGCGACACAACCGGCGCGTTCCGATTCGAAAAGAAATCCGATTCGACCGTAACGCTGACACCGTTGCCGAACGAACCGGCGTTTTCCGTCAAGCTCGCGACGCCCTTCTTTGCGTCCGGCAAGTTTGACGTCGTTGCGCGCGACGCAGAGGGCAAGGCTCTTGCTCAAGGAATGGCGACAGCGACGAATAATTCGCTGACATTAATCCTTGACAGCGGCAAAGCGTTCACGTATGAAATAACGAAACAATAACGCCGTCGCGAAATCTGCAAAGCGCCGCGCTAAAACATTAACTCAAACTCGTCAGAGTTTTGGTCGAAAAAGACCTACGCGGCGCGTAAATTTAGGGCAACTCCTTCCTTGCGTCGGGGTTGCCCTACGCTTTATAATACGGGAAAACGGTGAAATCATTGACGAGGAGTCCAGAAAATCTCATGAAACGATTTGTTCCGATTGCGATTGCCAGTTTGCTCGTTTTTGTCTTCTTGGCGCAACAACCTCTTGAAGCGCTGGCGCAAACGGGCTCTCTGAAACTTCGCGCCAGAAGCGACGTCAATTTGGAGGACCAGGACGGCGTCGAAGAATCCGCGTCCGTACTCCGCGCTTCTGGAGCGCTCGATCGCGCCAGGAACGACGTCTCTGTTTCTAAGAGCGTTGCCGCGACTCCTCGCAACGTCAGCGTCGCGTTTCAGGAATATCAGCAAAAGCTTGAGGAACTTGCGAAAAAATGCGATGAGTTGGGAATGCCTCTTGAAGCGCAGGTTACGCGTTCGCTTCTTTATCATGACAATTCCGAAGTCCTTATGATTCCGCTCCTTTCTGCTGAGGCAAAACTTAAAAGGTTCCCCGATGACGCAAGCAAAAACCAACAATTCTGGTACTCCGCGCTCAATAGGCTTCAAGAGCGATATTCCGACGAGATCTTCTCTTACGCCGAACAATTTGGCGAAAAGAAACGCGGTTACGACGTCGTCTTCTGCGTTCTGACAACGCTCTATGTGAACCCGGATCACGCTAAAGCGCGCCAATTCTTTGGTTACACGCTACAAGATGGATATTGGCGCAACAAATGGGAGCTTCGACAGCTCGAAAACGGACTCGTCGAAACGCCGGAGTTCGGCTGGCTTCCCAAAGAAAACGTCCAGAGGTATCGGCTCGGTGAGCGTTTGTACAAGAATAAATGGACCACTGTTGAAGACGAGGAAAAGAAAATTCTTGCAAGCCCTTCGGGCTGGCGAATCGACACGGAGCATTTTTCGATTCTTTCGCGCGTATCGCTCGAGCGCGGAGTCGAAATCAGCAGATTCCTAGAGGCATATTATCAGGCCTGGAATCGGCTCTTCTATCGTATCATTGCCGCTGAAAGCCAATGGAATTCAAGGCTCTACGTCAATGATGGAATCGTCTCAAAGCGCCATAAGGTCATCCTCTATCATGATCGCGAAGAATACCTGCGCGAATTACAGAAGCACGACCCCAACGTCTCGCTAAGCGTTGGAGGATACTTCCCTCAGCTCCATTGCATCTTCGTTTACGAACCCGGCGAGGAGGACGAATTTGAACTCTTCCCATTGTTGGCGCACGAAACGACCCATCAACTCTTCGAAGAGTGCGGCACGGCAACCCAGAACAGATTCAAGATTGACTTCATGTCGCGCGCCAGGAACGCCAATTTTTGGGCGATCGAGGGGATCGCCGTTTACGCTGAAACCTTCGCCGTCAACAAGGCGCGAACAACGGCGACGTTAGGGGGATATAAAGACGTGTTCCGCATCCAATGCGCGCTTGAAAGTCTCTTTGAAGAATTCGATTACGTTCCGCTCCGTGAATACACGGGTCTTTCACGCGAAGCGTTCCAAAACAGACGCGACATTGCAACGCTCTACTCCCAGGCGGCTGGGCTCGCGTACTTCTTCCTGCATTACGATTCAGGAGTCTACCGCGACGCCTTTATTTCGTACCTCTACGAGGTTTACCAAGGGATTGATACACTCGATTCATTAGAAAACGCCACGGGCAAGACTTTCGAAGAACTCGACCAGGAATACGCCAATTTTATGCGCTCCATCTACAATCTGACGAACGAATAACCTATCTAAACGGGACGTCTCGATCGGAAAATGACAAACGAACAAAAGAAACCGGCGGCAAAAGTTCTCGTCGCACTGGCGACCTACAATGAGATTGAAAATCTTCCAAAGTTAGTCAAAGAGATTCTGACGCTGACGCCGGACGTCGACGTGCTGATCGTCGATGATAATTCGCCGGACGGCACTGGCCGCTGGGCGCTCGACGCGGCTGAGAAAGACCCCAGAATTCACGCGTTGATCAGAACAAATGAACGCGGGCTCGGTTCCGCGGTCATTCGAGCGTTCAAATATGCGATCGAAAACGACTACGACTATCTCGTCAACATGGACGCGGACTTCAGTCATCCAGTCGACGTCGTTCCGGAAATGCTGAAGACGATCGAAACTGAGTCGCCTCAGGTCGACGTCGTCATTGGTTCGAGGTACGTTCCCGGCGGCGCGACTCCAGACTGGCCGTTACGCCGAAAAATAATGAGTCGTTGCGTCAACCTCTTTGCTCGCGTTGCATTAGGACTCAAAACGAAGGATAACAGCGGCTCTTTTCGGCGCTATCGCGTCGAAGCGCTCAAGACGCTTGATTTCGATCGATTCGTTTCCACCGGCTATTCCTTTTTCGAAGAAACGCTCTTTCGACTCCAGCGCGCCGGCGCGACCTTTGCGGAAATTCCAATCGTTTTTGTCGACCGAAAACGCGGCGCGTCAAAGATTAATAAAAAAGAAGCGATCAAAGCGGTGTGGATTATAACGACGCTCGGACTCAAACGTCTCCTGTGTTGCGAAGGCGCGATAAAAAAATAACGCGTCCGCTTCCCATTCGCAAACGCGTTTTTTCAAATCGACGAGTCTAGGCGCGCGTCACTCCACAGACTGAACGGAATATCCCTCCGCCTCGACGGCTTTTTTGAGTTGCGTGACGACGTCGTCGGAAGTCTCCTTAAGCTCAACGACGGCTTCTCCGTCGACATGGCTGACCGCGACGCTCGAGACGTACTCGAGTGATTCAAGCGTCTTTTTGACGCGCGCTTCGCAATGTCCGCACATCATGCCTTCGATCTTCAACGTTTTCTTCATGTCAGTCTCCTTTGTGGAATGAATCTTTTCGTCTTGGGAAACGTTCGAAATTTTTTCACGAGTCGAGTCGCCCCGACCTTGCGCGTCAATTTTGGCGAAATTCAACCTCAACGCGTTGGTTACGACGCAAACGCTTGACAGGCTCATCGCAAACGCGCCGAAAACAGGACTGAGCGTCCAGCCGAGGATAGGAATAAAGACGCCCGCCGCCAACGGTATCCCGGCGATGTTGTAAATAAACGCCCAGAACAAGTTTTCTTTGATATTCGTAAGCGTCGCGCGACTCAGGCGGATCGCGCGGCAAAGATCCTGCAAATCGTTGTTGACGAGCACGACGTCCGCCGCGTCGATCGCAACGTTCGTTCCAGCGCCGACGGCCAGTCCTACGTCCGCACGACTCAGCGCGGGCGCGTCATTAATCCCGTCCCCGACAAATGCGACGCGTCCCTGCGCCCTCAATTCTCTCACCTTGGCCTCTTTTCCCGTCGGGAGGACGTCGGAGTAGATTTCATCGATTCCGACGCGTTTTCCCACCGCGACAGCGACTCGACGCGCGTCGCCGGTGAGCATAACGACGCGTAGTTTAAGAGATTGAAGGTCGGCAACGGCGGCGCGCGAAGTCTCTTTAGGGGCGTCCGCGACGGCGATCGCGCCAAGGAGTTTACCGTCGAATGCAAAGAAGAGGGACGTCTTACCCTCTTCGCCCCAGGCTTCTGCCGCCTCGCGCAACTCCTGAGAGACTTCAACTGATTGCTGTATAAAATCGAGCTTGCCCGCGAGCGCGACTTTCCCATGAATCAAACCTTTGACCCCAGAGCCAGGGAGCGCCTGGAACTTGTCTACGACGTATTTTCCTGAATCGATGTTGCGGACGTGAGCATACTCCATGACCGCTTTCGCCAACGGGTGCTCGCTTTTGGCTTCCAACGCCGCCGCAATCGATATCAGCGTGTCTTCCTGGAATCCGTCGGCAACTAGCGCGTCCGTCGCCTTCGGCTTTCCTTCGGTCAGAACGCCAGTCTTATCGAGGACGACGATCTTTGATTTACCGACGTTTTCGAGCGCTTCCGCGGTTTTAAAGAGAATCCCCTTCCGCGCGCCGAGGCCTCCGCCGACGACGATCGCCGCAGGGGTCGCCAATCCGAGAGCGCATGGACAGCTGATAAGGAGCACAGAAACTCCGCGTAAGAGCGCAAACTCAAAAGTCTGTCCAACAACGAGCCATGTCGCAAAGGCAAGCGCCGCAATTCCAATAACGACGGGAACAAAGACGGCGGAAATCCTGTCGGCTAGCCGTGCGACGGGAGCTTTGCTTGCCGCAGCGTCGGCTGTAAGCCGGATGATCTGGGTCAAAAAGGTATCCTGTCCGACACGCGTCGCCTGACATCTTAAAAACCCCGAGAGATTAAGCGTTCCGGCGACCACTTCCGATCCATTCGTTTTATCGACGGGCAAGGATTCGCCAGTAAGCGCTGACTCGTCGACCGCGCCGCCGCCGTCGAGCACCGTCCCATCGGCGGGGATCCGATCTCCGGGCCGAACAAGAAACACGTCGTCCGACTTCATTTCTTCGAGCTTGATCGTCATTTCTTGACCGTCTCGAAGAACGGTCGCTTCCTCGGGCGCAAGTTCAGCGAGCGCACGGAGCGCCGACGTCGTCTTGCCCTTAGAATACGTCTCAAGAGTTTTGCCGAGCGAGATAAAGACGAGAATCACGGCCGTCGATTCGAAATACAACTCCCGCGCTACGTTCTCCGCGGCTGATAAATCCCCGCGCCCCAATGCGATTTCGATGACAAAGAGCGCCGCAACGCTATATATGTACGACGCGCCCGCTCCCAAAGCCACGAGCGCGTTCATATTCGGCGACAGGCGTCGAAGACTCGCCAAGCCGTCGTGAAAGAGGCTCCAGTTAATCAAAACGACCGCTGTCGCGAGTAGAAGTTGCGCCAGTCCAAACGCGCCGGGGGTTACAAGATATCCGGGCGCCGGGAAGCGGAACATGCCGACTCCCGTCGACAGATAGACGAGCGCGCTTGTCAAAAGAGCTGAGAAAATCAACCGCTTGATCATGCGGTTCATCTCAGACGATTCATCCTCCGCCAAGGGCGACAGAGACTTTGAATCCGCGCCCGATTCGCTTCCCTTTTCAAACGCCGCATCATAACCGGCGCGGCGAACGGACGCGATCAGTTCGTCGACCGACGCGGTTCCCTCGACGTTGGCTGAGTTTGCGAGGAGATTAACGGTCGCGTCAACGACTCCCGGGGTCGACTTCAACGCGCGTTCGACGCGTGCGGAACACGCGGCGCACGACATTCCAATTATCCTCAAACGTTCCAAAACAACGTCCTTTGTTTATACGAGGTCCAAAGGGACGACAGAAGACGCGCAAGTTAACATTTTCCGAACCTGCCGCAGGAATCCCCTCATGTCAATATACCAAGGCGCGGAATATGTTGAACGGCCGGAGTGCGTCGTTCGTCGTCGAGTTTTATCTTGCAGACGCCGAACTTGTTACGACAACAGGCTTTTTTCGTTTATAGGGGAATTTCTGCATTAGCGGTCCAAAACGCTTGCAATTGACTTCTCAGTAAAATATATTGTTCAGAAAGCACGGGCAAATTGGGCGCCATTACGGCGTTATAAGCTTCATTTGATGCGGAATCATGTTATTGAATTACCTTTCCGCCAAAACTGTAAGCGACGAAACCCGGGTTTTCGCATAGAGATTCGAAATCTCGTCGCTCAGTTCGCGCCGAAATGTCCTAGAAAATGGCGATGATAGCGGACGGGGATTTACGAGTTATTCCGACCGGCTGGCGGTCGTGAGTTTTGGCGCCGTGCGCTCGTCCCTATTCTCCTCGAGCTTACGTTTATGCTCGAAGATGCGCGCATTCTAATATTTAACCGAAGGCAAAACCAATGAAAAAGACCTTTTTTTCCTTATTAATTGCTACGATCGTCATGACGGCCTGCGCCGTGACCGTTCGCGCCGACGTGACCGTTCCAAAATGTTTTACCGACAACGGAGTTTTTCAGCGCGATAAGCCGATCTGCGTTTGGGGATGGGCCGATCCGAATGAAGAAGTTACCGTTTCCTTCAACGGCTCCTCTGTAACGACGACCACTGACGAACAGGGCGACTGGAAGGTCGAACTGCCTGCCGAGGTCACAAGCTACGACGGTAAAGACCTTGTTATTGAGGGCAAGAACACCCTGACGTTCTCCAATATTGTCGTCGGCGAAGTCTGGATCTGTAGCGGTCAGTCCAATATGGAGATGCCGCTCAACTCCTGGGGGCAGAAACTCAAGGGCACGGATGAACCGCGCCTTGCCTGCACGGAGGAGGAACTCAACGGCGATTACAGCTATATTCGCTTCAATCGCGCTATGCACGTCGCAACCGACGAACCTCAGAAGGATTTCGCAACCAACGGTTGGCTGCTCTGCAAAGACGGCGTCCAAAAGGATTGCACGGCGGCGGGCTTCCATTTCGCGGTTCGTCTGCACGATGAACTCGACGTCCCCGTCGGACTCATCGACGCAAACTGGGGCGGCTCCAACATCAACAGCTGGATTCCCGACGCCGGTTGGAACCAGGTTCCCGAGACGGTCGACGTCGGTAAACAGCTTATCGCGGAGCGTCCGAATCAGGAGCACCCCATGGCAAAATGCGGCGGCATGTACAACGCGATGATCGCGCCATGGATCAATTACAATTTCCGCGGCGCAATCTGGTATCAGGGTTGCACGAATGCGGGCGAGCGAGAATTCTACTACTACAAGCAGAAGGCGATGATTCGTGAATGGCGTAAGGTCTTTAATAACGGCGATTTCCCATTCTACTGGGTCCAGCTCGCGCCCTTCACCGCTCCCTCCGACGATCCTAACGTCACGGGCGATTGGCCCTATCTGCGCAACGGTCAGACGATGTGCATGGAAGTCGCTAATACTGGTCAGGCGGTCATTACCGACGCCGGCGAAGTTGACGACATTCACCCAACCAACAAGTTCATCGTTGGCAACCGTCTCGCGCTTTGGGCGCTCGCTAAGATCTTCAACAAGGACGTCGATTGCTGCTCCCCGATGGTCAAAGACGCCGTTTACGGCGATGGCAAGGTCACGCTGACGTTCGAGCACGTTGGTTCTGGACTCGTCGCCGGCAAGCTCGACGAACGCGTCTTCGAACAGACGGACGACGCCGAGCTCGCAAAGTTTGCGATCGCCGGTTCCGACGGTAATTTCGTTTGGGCAGACGCTCAGATCGTCGGTAAAAATCAGGTTGTCCTTTCCGCCGAGGGAGTCGCTGAACCCGTCGCCGTGCGTTACGCGTTCCAGATGTATCCGGAAGGTTGCAACCTTTACAGCGCGGAAGGCCTTCCCGCCACGCCATTTGAAATCAAAAAGGAAAATTGATTCCCAGCCGTCTCGGCGTTACTCCGTAACGTTTTAAAAAGAAAAGGCGACCAGAGGTTTACTCTGGTCGCCTTTTGCATGTCAGCGCAACGTTGAAATCTTTCAAGCGGATTTCTTTTTCTCCTCGTGAAAGACGCGGAGATTTCTCGGAATCATGAAATAGCGCGCGCCCGGCGCTATTTGAAGTTCGGCGCGTTCCTGATGAGACGTCTCCGCATTGAGAGGCTCGCCGTCGTCGGTAATCATCTCGACATGAACGACGTTGCCCGCCGAACGAACGCGAACGACCGTCGCCGGTATCGAGCATCGTTCTTCACGCGGCTGCACTGAAATATCAAAGTCATGAGGTCGAACAAAGACCATCACCGGGTCAAGGGTCGAATTCGAGGCAAGGGACTCAACGACGATCTGGTCGCACTGTTCCCCCATCGTCGCCATGCCGGAATGAACGCCGACCCAAATCCTTCCCTTCTCAAGCCTGCCATGAAAGACGTTCACCTGGCCGAGAAAATTCATGACAAAGGGCGTCTTGGGATGATGAAAGACTTCGTCAGGCGTTCCAACCTGTTCGATTTTTCCGCAGTTCATTACGGCCACTCGGTCAGCGAGCTCGAGCGCTTCGTCCTGATCGTGCGTGACGAAGACGCTTGTGAGGTGAATCTCGTCGTGGAGCCGTCGCAACCAGGCGCGAAGTTCTATACGCACTTTTGCGTCGAGCGCGCCAAAGGGTTCGTCAAGGAGCAGCGCGCGCGGTTCGACCGCCAGCGCTCTAGCAAGCGCGACTCGCTGACGCTGACCTCCAGAAAGCTGAGAAGGATAGTGTTCAGCGTAGTTATCCAGCTGAATCATATGAAGGAGCTCGAAAACCTTCTCTCTAATTTTTTCTTTCGGCAGGCGGTCTTTCCGAGGCTTGACCGTCATTCCAAAGGCGATATTGTCGAAGACTGTCATATGCCTAAAGAGCGCGTAATGCTGAAAGACAAACCCGACGCCGCGCTCGTTCACCTTCTGTTTGTCGACGCGCACGCCGCGGAAAAATACGGGACCGCTACCCGGATCCGGCGTCTCCAGCCCTGCGATAATGCGTAGAAGCGTTGTTTTTCCAGAACCAGAGGGTCCTAGCAACGCAACCAGCTCGCCTGCTTCGACGCGGAGACTAACGTCGTCGAGCGCTTTAAAATCGCCAAACGACTTCGTAATGTTTCTAACTTCGACGCCCATCGTTTCAACCTGCCTGAGAGCACCTTTTGCAATAACTTAAAACCGGAGGGGGGAGAACCTGCAACGTCGTAACGTTGGTATATTAAGAGTCGTTATCATTTTTCGCAATGCGAATTTTAAACTCCAAGAGAATTTTTGCAGTGAGCGTAACGATTGCGATCGCTGCGAGCAGGGTCGCGACCGCAAAGGGCGCCGCGCCGTTCTCATAACTCTGATATAGCGCATTGATGTGGAGCGGAAGCGTATTCGTCTTAACGCTGTTTCGCGCGACGACGACGGCGGCGCCAAACTCGCCCATCGCGCGCGCGTTGCAGAGGATTACGCCGTAAAGAAGCGCCCACTTAACGTTCGGCAACGTTATGCGCCAGAATATTTGCCAACCGTTAGCGCCCAAAACGCGCGCCGCCTGCTCCTCTTCCGCCCCTTGACTCTCCATAATCGGTATGAGTTCCCGAACAACGAAAGGAAACGTCACGAAGATCGTCACAAGGACTATACTCGGCGTCGCATAAAGAACACGGATGTTATGTTCAAGGAGCCATTTTCCCAAAAACGACATTGGGCTGAACATAAAGACGAAAAGGAGCCCGACGATGATCGGCGAGATAGCAAAGGGAACGTCGATCAGGGAAATCAGGACTCCCTTTCCAAGAAACTGAAATTTGCCGATGCACCAGGCCGCGACCATACCGAAGATGGTATTAAGCGCCACGGCGATCACGGTCGCGATCAGCGTCATCCTGATGGCGCTGAACGTCGCTTTAGTGAATAACGCTTTGCAGAAGGCGTCGAATCCGTCGGCGAAGGCCTCGTAGAAGACGCACACGAGCGGGAACAAGAGAAAAAGCGTCATGAACGCGCACGTCGTCGTGATAAGAAGCCGACGCATCCAGGCAGGCTCAGTCGTCGAACGTCTAATAGCTTCGCGATGAGCTCTGTAGTCGAACGGCTCGTCGTCGTGCAGAGAAGGCGATCTCTCAGATTCCTGGCTCATGTCTGCGTTCTTCTTATATCTCAAATTGAACCAAAGACGCTCCCGTCCCAACTCTGACGGTTGCGACTATCAGTCCGCGTTCGGAGCGTTCTGCGCTGGGTTTGCCGGGGTCGCCGGAGGCGCGGTAAGCGGCGTGTCGGCCCTTACGTACGTCATCAAGTTGTTGACCTTCGAAACTCGAGGGTCTGCCAGCAGGATATTTCCGGCGGCGACGCGCGCAGCGGGAGTCGGAACGACCCCGCGAACCGTAACGACGCCGTCCTGGTACGACACCTGAACCGGCGAAAGAGGATTGACGTCGGGGCTTTGGAGCAACTGCGCTTCAAGATACTCCTGAAACGCGCGCAACGTTTGCGCTCGCGACGGCGCGGCGGGCGCGGGGCCAACCGGACCGAAGAAGGGCGCGCTAGGTATGTTCAACGTTCCGCCAAGTCTCGCGTCATAATAACCGGACGCGTTGTAGAAGTCGTTATAGCCGTCGTTATATGGACCGTACCACGGTTCGTTCTCGTACCGCTGATAATCGCCGGCGACGACTCCGCCAGCCTGAGGAGCGGGGCCACGCATCCACAGTCGTTCTGGCACGCCGTCGAAGACGCCTTGTTGATCGGGCGTGGCCGCCGGGACGGTCGCGTCTGGCGCGGCCGCGACTGCGTTCTGCGATGCAAGGGGGTCGCCAGGCCTTCTACCGTAATTGGGGCGACGATCGAGCGCATAAGGAAACCTGTCCGGTTCACGAGCCGTTACGAGCCGCGGAGCGCCCGAATCAAAGGCTCCGGGACGACCAGAAGCCTGAGCTTCCTGCGCGGCGCGCGCACGCCTCGCTTCGTTACGCAAAGCGAGCACGTTAAAATCCATGCTGCTTTGGAACGGTCGCGACGGCGCGCCTTGGAATCGTGAAGAAGCCGAACCATGGTCGACTCCGACGACATTGCCGGCGCTCCCGTATAGCGCGTTATTTGGAAAACGCGAATTCACGCCGGGCGTCGGTCTCAAAACCCCGTCGTAACGGTAACCGCCGATGCGTCCGTTCGGGGACGTCGAGATGCGTCCGTTCGCTGACGACGTTTCGAGGATCGACTTCGCGCTCGGTTCCGAAGGTTCCTGAATTTGCGGCGGATCGCTCGCTTCTACGAGAGTCAGTGAGAACCAGGCGACGCACGCGAGCATTCCCAGAACAACTCGCGCATACGAACAATGACGACTCGCCGAAACGTTCGTCCGTGTTCTATTAAATCGAATGCGATTCATTGCTCTTCCCTCTCTAATAAGCCGGGAGCGTCCAAACGTCAACAATATTCCAAAAAAGCTCGACGCCACGCTCCTCCCTAATCGGCGTTATAAAACAAGTTCTTGAACTTGTCTCTTTTATCCTGCACGCCAATCGCCAAGGAAAGCAGAACCTCATCCGCGCGCCGACGACGCTTATAGTTCTCGGAAAGAAAGGGATTTCCTCGGCGGAATACGCAGGTATTTTACGGCAGGATAGCCAACGACTAAACACGCCACAACCCTTTCTCTCTTACGCAATTGTAGCGCTTTTCGCACACTCCGCAAGGATCTTGCGCAGTAGACGAAAAAACCGCAGTAAAGGACTCCCAGTCCCATGGTTTCCGCCATGAGTTCCATGTATCCGCTCGCGAGCGCCGCGTTGATGCGGATCTTTGAAACGACAACGATAACGCACGGACCGCCTTTAAAAAGGAAATCGTCCGTGATTTCGATATTTCGGACCGCCTTAACGAAGGGCGCAAGGATCTTTTGCCTCAGACGCAGCGCGCGAACGCACTTCTTTTCAAGTTCACGTTGGCGATCCCCCAGGAGGACGTAAGAGACGTCCTGTGCGTCCATCGCCGTAGGCGCGTAGCGCCCTGCCTCCAGTATTTTTTCAAGCTTTTCCTGCTCAACGGGCTGATCTGTAAAGCGACGAACGCTTCGGCGGCTCTTGAGCGCTTGCAGGAACGTCTCGCTATCGAAGGTCGACATCGGAACGACGCGCTCTCCGTGAGGTTCGGAACTCGTCAGATTCACAGCAGCTTCTGGACAGATCGAATAGCAATGTCCGCACTTGATGCAGCTCGCGTTACTCGTCTTTGCCTTGCCGTCTGCAAGGCGCAGATAGTTTGCCGGACAATCTTTGACGCAGAGGCCGCAACCAATGCATTTTGGCTCGTCGATAGAAACGTAGGCGTTCTCGATGTTCATCTCTCTCTCAACTGGCGCGCGGCGCGAGTTTTTATGTCGCGCCCAGCGGACATGGCAAAAATTGGATGGAGGATAACTTTTTCATCTGGCCGCGGCGGTCGGAAAGGACTTGGATAGAACCGAACGACTCCCTATTCCCATAAGGTTTGTCCAGCGTTTCATCAAATCTTGGACGTCGTGAAAAGAGGACGCGCAGCGTCAACCATCACATCTAACGGGGGAGAGAGCGCCAATGGCGCGACTACTTCCACTAGCGCGCCTGGCCAGAGAAACCTCCACGCTTTGGTTCAGAATTTCATCCCCATTGTCTTTCGCGTCTCGCGTATTATAATCTGGCGCCCCTATTCGCCGGGTATTATACATGAATTAGAATATATGCCCAGAACGCGCGACGTGATTTCGTTGGGTTCAATTGATACTTGCGCAATTTTGTAAAACAAGTAATCTTATTACGCAGGAGCCGACGTCTAGTGAACTGAGGCGAGCGCTTGCATCAAAATCTTGTGTAGGTCCCGTTTTATCTCTCAGGAGCCGTAATGTCACAAACCGAAAAAGAAGTAACGCCCTTGGAACTCCCTGAATATCCACAGTCCGAATGGGCGCGAGAAACTAAGCGTTGGATAGGCGTCATTATAGGCGCGCTGACCTATTCGATTGGCTTCAATATTTTCCTCGTGCCCGTGGGCCTCTACGCCAGCGGCTTTATGGGATTCTCACAACTGACGGAGCTCTTCCTGACAAAAGGACTTAATTTGGATTTCGGGTCGTTAAAACTTCCCGGAATCATCTACTACATTTATAACCTTCCCTTGCTTTACACCGCAGTGAAAACGATGCGGCGTCGTTTTTTCATTAAGACGATCTTCACTGTAACCTGCATCACTGTTTTCCTAACGCTTATTCCCGTTGCCAAAGAGCCGATCTTGGAAGAGACAATCGCCAACACGCTCGTTGCGGGCCTTATGTGCGGCGCTGGAATTGGCATCTCCTTGCGGATGGGCGCTTCCGACGGCGGCACGGAACTCCTGGGAATGATCATCATTCAACACAAAGGGAATTCATCCGTCGGACAGATCAATCTCATATTCAACACCGTACTCTACTCGATTTGTCTGTTGATTTACAACGTGCCCATTGTCATCTACTCCCTCGTCTTCACGGCAGTTTTGTCTTTTGTGATCGACAAGGTCCATATTCAAAACATCAACGTTCGCGTCCTTATCGTTACCCAGATGGAGAACCCTCGTTCCCTCGAACTTGAGATTATGGGGCAGATTGGTCGCGGTATCACGCGGTGGAAGGGAAACGGCGCATACACGGGCAAAGAGGAAACGATCCTTATGGTTGTCGTGAACAAATACGAAGTGCGGAAAATCAGAGCGCTCGTCAGAGATACCGACCCCAGAGCTTTCGTTCTTTTCGACGAAGGCGTCGGAGTCTCCGGCAACTTCCTCAGGAAGCTCACCTGAGCATTTGAGCTTTCAAACGCTTTAGAGAGGGCGCGCCATATCATGGCGCGCCCTATATTTAAAATGGACAAGACCGCAATTAAGAGCTACGCCGTCTGGGCGCGAGAAAAACTCATCGACGGAGTCGCGACCCGCGCGGCGATCTACGGGGTAACGGCAAAAAAGATTTCCGCAGCGCCCGAAGATGAGATCGTCGAAGGCCGCGTCCTCTCAGACCGAGAGCTGGCGATGCGTTGCGCTCTCATCCGCGACGTGAAAGAGAAAGGCTTCGACCAGATTGTCGAAGAGACCGCCTACCGGTGGTTTAACCGCTTCTCCGCGCTCCGATTCATGGAGGTCAACGGTCGCCTTCCTTCCCGCGTCCGCGTCTTCACGAACGACCGCGGCGACTTTCGGCCCCAGATTCTCGCGGAAGCGTTCCGCCTTGAGCTCCCAGGGCTCGACAGGGACCTTGTCTACGCATTTGAAAACAAAGGAGAACGCGAAGAGCTCTACCGATACCTCCTCGCAACGCAGTGCAACGCACTCGGCGACGTCCTACCCTGTATCTTTGAGAAGGTTGACGACTACGCCGAACTCCTCCTCCCCAACAACCTTCTCAGCAAAGGAGGAATCCTCGACAGGCTTGTTACGGAGATTCCGGCGGAAGACTGGGACTGGACCAATCAGGTCGAAATCATCGGCTGGCTCTACCAATACTACAATTCCGAGCTGAAGGCCGAGGTTTTCGCTAATCTTAGGAAGAATATCAAAATCTCCAAGGAGATGATCCCTGCCGCCACGCAGCTCTTCACGCCTGACTGGATCGTCCGCTACATGGTGGAGAACAGTCTTGGGCGGCTCTGGCTCGAAGGTCATCCAAACGACGAACTCAAGGCCAAGTGGAAATACTACCTCGACGAGCCTGAGCAGACGCCTGAAGTTCAGGCGCAGTTTGACGAGATTCGCAAGGAATACGCGACGATTGAGCCCGAGGATATCCGCGTTATCGACCCGTGCATGGGCTCCGGCCACATTCTCTGCGTCTTCTTCGACGTGCTCATGCAGCTCTATGCGGAACGCGGATACGCCACGGAGGACGCCGTCGCAAAGATTGTTGAAAAGAATATCTGGGGGCTCGATATCGACGCACGCGCCTCCCAGCTCGCCTGCTTTGCCGTCATGATGAAAGCGCTCAAGTACGACCGTCACTTTCTCGACCGGAAGATACGCCCTCATCTCTATGAGATTCATGAATCGAACGTCCCCGAGAACGCCCCTGAGGACATATACGAACATTTCCAAAACTCCGAGAGATTTAAGAGACTTTCCAAAGAAAATCAGGAAACACTTGATTATCTGAACGGAGTCTTTCTCGACGCCAAGGAAAAAGGCGCTCTTATCCAACTCGAAGACCGGGATTATGAAGAGCTCAAAAACGCGTGGGAGTCTGCGCCCACGCAAACCACGGAATTCTGGTCGGAGTTCTTCGAACGGAACGTCACGCGTCTGATCAACCAGGCGATTCTCCTTTCCCAAAAGTATCATGTTGTCGTTACGAACCCGCCACACATGTCCGCTCGCAGCAGAAACAAAGAGTTGTCTGAATTTGTCAAAAAATCTTACCCGGTCTCTAAAAACAACCTCTTTGCGTGTTTTATGGAGCGCGCACACAGCTTTGTAAAAAATAATTGCATTCTTTCCATGATTACAATGGACAACTGGATGTTCATTTCCAGCTACAAAAAGTTACGCCAAAAGATAAACGCCAAGAATACCATTGTGAACATGACGCATATGCCCTATTCCACAAAACTTGACGTCGGTCTTGGAATCAACCTCGCCACTACCGCCTTCGTCATGAGAAAAGGGTGCATTCGCGACTATGCCGGACAATACCAGTGTCTGTCTGATTCTGATTACGAAGACGGGACTCCGATCTCATTCCCGACAAAAAACAAACGCTGGAAAGCCGTAACACAGGAGAGGTTCTCTAAAATCCCCGGCGAGCCGATGGCATATTGGGCGGAAGGCGCCCTTCTGCGCTCATTCGATAATCCGCCCATCGGGAAAACCTGCGTATCGCGGACTGGTTTTGTAACTGGCAATAATGATCTCTTCGTACGGTTCTGGTTTGAAGTCGCCGTTGAGAATGTGGGATTTGGGCTCGATAGCAGCGCGGCAAAAGAGTCGGGACGAAAGTGGTTTCCTTTTAACAAGGGCGGAAAATACAGAAAATGGTACGGTAATCGCGTGTGCGTCGTCGACTGGTTTGACGATAGAAAGGAGATGCGAACATATCGCGCCCCCGACGGCAGGCCTATCAGGTCGCATAGTTACAACTTGGAGTATATTTTTAAAAAACACCTGACCTGGACCACTGTGAGACTGAGCGAGCTTTCCTTCAGGATGATGGACGACGGGTTTTTGTTCGATGCAACAGGTAATGCCGTTTTCGTGCCGGAGGATCAATTCCTCTTTGTGTTAGCTTATCTCAACACAAAAGTCGTCAACAGGTTATCCAATATTATCAATCCAGCGCAACACTTCCCTATAGGCGACTTTGACAAACTCCCCTACGTTGTCGCCCGAATGTCTGAGGTCGAGCCCTTATCCGCCGACTGCATCGCTCTGTCGCGCGCCGACTGGGATTCAAGCGAAATCAGCTGGGACTTCCAGCGTCACCCGCTGACTGTCGGCAACGAACCTCTTCTTGCCGCGCGGTATGAGCGGTGGAAGGGTGAATGCGAATCGCGGTTTCAGCGGCTCAAGGCGAACGAAGAAGAGTTAAACAGAATCTTCATCGATATCTACAAGCTACAAGACGAGATGACGCCCGACGTCGCTGACAAAGACGTCTCCGTGCGTCGCATCTTCGATACGAAGGAAGACGTTCCGGAGTCGATGCAGGGAAGCGCGTACATTCGCCTCCTGCGCAACGAGGTCGCATCGCTGATCTCGTACTCCGTCGGGTGCATCTTTGGGCGGTATTCCCTCGACGAGCCTGGGCTTGCCTACGCCGGAGGAGAATGGGACCCCGGGAAATACCGGTCCTTCAAGGCGGACCGGGACAATGTCGTTCCGATCGGCGACGAGGAGTATTTCGAGAACGATATCGTCCCGCGGTTCGTTGAGTTCATTGAGGTTGTCTATGGTAAGGAGACACTCGAGGAGAATTTGGAATTCGTCGCGAACGCGCTCGGCGGCCAGGGCTCGGCAAGGGAAATCATCCGAAGATATTTCCTCAAGGACTTTTACCGCGATCATCTCCGAACCTACCGGAAACGACCGATCTATTGGCTCTTCGACAGCGGTAAGAAGGACGGGTTCAAGGCGCTCGTCTACATCCACCGGTATGCGCCCGACCTCCTCGCGCGGATCCGCTCAGACTATGTTCACAGCCAGCAGCGCCGCTACCTCGCCGCGATCTCGCATCTCGAAGCGCTTGAAGCAAAGGCGACCGGCGCGGAACGCGTCAGACTCGGCAAACGCCTAGCTGCGCTCCGAGACCAAGCGACAGAAATCAAAAGCTTCGAAGAGAAAGTCCACCACCTCGCCGACCAGATGATCGGCGTCAATCTTGACGACGGCGTGAAGCATAACTACGCTATTTTCGAAGACGTTGTCGCAAAACTCAGATAATCTCATACAACAACAACGTCGTCTCATGAGGTTTTCTTTTTTCCAGGTATGTCAAGTTCGCAACGCTGAAGCCAGAAAGGTTCAAAGATCAGAATGATTTCCATCACCGTCGAATTGAAAGACCGCAGTTATGATATCGATATTGAGAGACGTTCTCTCGATCGGGCGGGCGTCGCTTTAGCGTCGATAGGAGACGTCTCTCGCGCTTTGGTCGTGGTAGACGACGTCGTTGAACCTCTTTACTGCGAACGAGTGGCGTCGTCGATCATGGATCGCGGAATCGACCTCGACGTCGTGATCATTCCCGCGGGGGAACAGAGCAAATCGATTGACGTAGGGTACAGCTTATGGGAACATTTTTTAGATGTCGGAGCGGATCGTCGTTCAGTCGCAGTTGCGCTCGGCGGCGGAGTGGTCGGCGACCTGACAGGATTCATCGCGGCAACCTATCAGCGCGGGATCCGATTTTTTCAGATCCCCACGACGCTTCTCGCGCAGGTTGATAGTTCGGTCGGCGGCAAAACCGCGATCGACCTTCCCAAAGGGAAAAATATGGTCGGCGCGTTCTACCAGCCGCGCGGAGTCCTGATCGACCCGGAAGTTCTCGATACCCTTCCCGCCGAGGAATATCAATCGGGACTGGCGGAAGTCGTTAAATATGGCGCGGCGTTCGATCAGGATTTTTTTGAAATGCTGGAAAAGAACGTCGAACGCATTAACGCGCGCGACCCCGAGATTCTCGGCGAGATCGTCGCGCGATGCTGTAAGATCAAAGCGGCGGTCGTCGAGGAGGACGAAAAAGAGACGTCGGGTCGACGCGCGACGCTCAACTACGGACACACCTTTGGTCATTCGATCGAGACGGCGCTCGGCCATGGCGCAATTCCCCACGGGTACGGCGTTGCGATCGGTTCCGTTCTTGCGGCGAGACTTGCGGCGCGACTTGCAGCTAAAGGGGACGAACGATTTGCTTCTATCGACGAGCCCTGGATCGAACGTCAGATTGCGCTCATCAGAGCGCTGCGAATGCCCGCGACCCTTTCCGACCTCGGACGGCGATACAGTGATTCCCCAGAAACGGCGCCGGAAGCGCTTATCAAGCTCATGACAAATGATAAAAAGGCGGAAGACGGTAAACTAAGTTTCGTTCTGCCGACAAGTCTTGGCGAATGCGCCTGCGTCAAAGGCGTCGCCTCGGAAGACGTTTTGGCTATTTTGGACTAAAGAATGCGCAACAAACCTCTGACCAGAAAACTTAGAACCCTTCAACGGCGTTCGGACATAGAACTCGTTGTTCTGATATTCCTCGGTTTTTTCTTCATTTGCTGGGGCAGAGGAGCCAGTATAGGCGACAGTTTTGCGATCGACGCGCCGTCTCAAATGGCGTCGTCGGGCTTCGATCGAGAACACATCGTTCTTAGAGTCGATTTGAACGAGGCGGATAAATCTGAATTAACGCTTTTGCCGAGGATTGGCGGCGTTCTTGCTGATAGGATTATAGAATATCGCGAGATAAACGGAGATTTTGAAAAGGTCGACGACCTCGTCAAGGTCAAGGGGATCGGCGAAAAAACGCTCGCTCGGGTTCGTCCATTCTGCAGCGTCGCCCCCTCTGACAACAACCATGACGACGATTCGCCGACGTCAGGCGAACGAGAAAAGTAACAACGCGACGCCGCAAGAGCCCTTGATCGAGCGGCGTTTGCCAGATCAACATTTTAACTAGTTACGCAGGACAACCATGACGACATATCTAATCTTTATCCTTCCAGCTCTTCTTTTGGGACTCTACGCCCAGACAGTTCTTAAGTCGCGCTACGCTCGAGCGCGCGAACAACCGTCCTCCGTGACGGGCGCCGCGGCGGCGCGCGCGATACTGGATTCGGCTGGACTCGATTTCGTCTCAATTGAAAGAATTCCCGGCGAGTTAACCGACCACTATGACCCGAGATCAAAGGTTCTGCGCCTGAGCGAGAACTCGTACAACGGTCGAAACCTCGCTGCTATCGGGGTCGCTGCGCACGAAGCTGGCCATGCGATTCAGGACGCTCAGCGTTATAAGCTCATGGTTATTCGACAAATGGCGGTCCCACTCGCCGCTATTGGCGGTAACTCCGCATTGACTCTCATCGTGATCGGGGTCGCCGTCAACGTGATGCAACTTGCGATGCTTGGCGTCCTTGGATTTGGTCTCGTGGCGCTTTTCCAGGTCCTGAACCTTCCCGTCGAATATAACGCCAGCTCAAGAGCGTCAAAACAACTTGAACAACTCGGGTTCCTTGCGCCGGGACAAAAGCCTATTGTGCGTAAAATGCTCAGCGCCGCCGCGCTGACATACGTCGCAGCGATGCTCTCCGCAATTGCTCAATTCCTTTATTTCCTAATGATCGTCTCTGGACGCTCTAACAGGAGTTGATATCTTTAGCGATTTTGACTATATTGTCGATATTACGGGTAGCGCGTCTCATTCCAGGTTTGGAAAACGGAACTTCGACTGAAACGGTTTTGTGTCGCGTAAGCGTCGGACCGGGGACAAACGCGCTTTTTTGAGAAGTAGTTGAGACGAAAGGTCAAAATGACGCCCTTGATTCATAAAATATTCAATCGTAAGTTCCACTCTCGTTCCGACGCTAAAGACGCGCTTTCGAAAAAACGACGCGGATGGTTCGAACATCTTGAGGAGCGCGCGCTACTCTCGGCGACGCCCCTCGCGTCGTACTCGTCGATGCTCGCTCAATATTCGGCGATGGAAGCTGGAATCGAAACGGTTCAGTTCGTTAACGCAACACGCGAAGTCCAAGAAGTTCTCGACGTCTCTTCCGTCACGCTGTCGGAGCCAATCGCCGCCCTTGAAGGCTTCGACATAGACTACTCCCTTCTCGAAGACGGCAATGTCCGCGTCTTGGGCCAGACTGGCCTACAACAGGTCTCGACGATGACCTATTGCACGATCCCAGACGCCCTTTATATCGATCTCTGGGAAGACGCGATCTCGCGATGGGAAGACGTCGTTGCCGTTGGCGTCGAGGACACAACCTATCCATATGAGGTCAACGGAGAATCAAATCTCGAAATCGACGATCTCTACCTCTATCTGGGCTTTAGCGAGTCATTTTCGTCGGCCTCGTCCCTTGGATCCGCTCTTAATGCGGGCTACTATCGCGATGGAGGAACTGGCGTCGCCGCGACCGGATCGCTCGTATTTAACGCCAATTATTTCGTCTCCAATCCAAGCCAAGAGGTGCAAACTGTCTTCTATAATACGGCGCTGCACGAAATTGCTCATGCGCTCGGCTACAATATCTCGAATTTTCAAAGGCTCGGTCTTCTCGAATCCGCTTCGGACGTCCCGTATAACCTTGACGACCTATTCCCTGATTCTGGCTCCTCCGCCAACCGCTGGTACTATGTCGGCGAAAAAGGCGTCGAGCAG
Source organism: Thermoguttaceae bacterium (assembly GCA_050949645.1). Taxonomy (GTDB): domain Bacteria; phylum Planctomycetota; class Planctomycetia; order Pirellulales; family Thermoguttaceae; genus RUG369. The sequence goes on along the minus strand of JBMNGC010000001.1, from coordinate 896,354 downwards.
TACCTCCAGTCGTATCCTGAAGATTTCCTGTCGGAGACGATCTCGCAAGATCGCTACCTCATGGAGACGTACGGAGCGTCCGGTTCCTTCGGCGCGCACCTCTCCTCGGTTCTTGGGACCTACTATCTGTACCTGAACCAACGCGACGGTATGACCTACTCGATCTCGCCTAAATTCGAGGCGACGATCACCCCGATGACCCTGGGCGTCCTTGAAGATATGGGCTATACGGTCAACTACGATTACGCTGATTCGCTCGGCTCTCCGGTCCCTGAACATCTTACCTCAGAGGTTGTCGGCAAGACTGTCGTCCTGAACTGGCAAACGCCTTCGGGCGACCTCTCAAACGTGACTTCCGGCGACGCGCGATACCAGATCGAAAGACTCGACGTCCTCGCGCAGTATGACGCCGACGCTGAAGCGGATTGGGTCGTCGTCGCGACCGACGTCGAGGGCACGACCTATTATGATTCGACCGTTAAACCGGGGCGAGAGTACGCCTACCGCGTTCGATCAAACTATATTCGTTCTAACGAAGAGGTCGGCGTTTTCCGCGCGAAAGCGGGCGACATGATCGAATGGGAATCGGACGAAAGCAAATTCACTATCTACGCGCTCGTCAATAACGGTTCCGATATGCTCACCTGGACTCGGGTCGTTAACTCGACGAACGATAAGAACTGGACGGTAACGTCTCTCCCCCAAACGCCTGAAGACGGAACGACGCTCTTCCGCGTCGTCGCCGTAGGCAAGATACTAACAGATACGCATCCGAGTCGCGTCTCCAACGCCGCCGTCTCTACGAGAGCCGGCGCCTACGTCCCCGAAGGGTATGACGCAGACGACTGGAACGCTGTCAAGAACTTCCTCGAAATTACCGACGATAACGGCGTCAAGAACGGGTATAAAATTGACGGCGCTTCCTACAGTCCCGACTTTCTGCAAAACGTTACTGGGCTAACCTGGACTGAAATCGACGGGGTCTATCGATTGACGACCGTTTCATGGAAGGGATACGATCTCGTCGGGGACCTGGATCTTAGCGATAGTTCGCAACTTACGAGAATCGTCATTGAAGATAATTCAATCTCTAAGGTCGAACTTGGCTCCTATCGCCTCACGCAAGTGAACGTCGCGTCAAATAACCTGACGACGCTCAACGTAAAAGGACTCGTCGGGCTCGAATCTCTCAACTGTTCGGATAACAATATTGCGGACCTTGACGTTTCGAATAACCTAAAACTCCTTTACCTCGACTGTTCCGACAATGAAATCAGCGAACTGGAGACGTCAGATAACTGGGAGCTCGTTACGCTTAAATGCGACGGCAACGCGATGATCTCCCTCTCCGTCGCCGGCAATGACGGTCTTGCGACGCTCAATCCGTGGAACGCTGGACTGACCTACGTTTACCTTCCCTCTGGATTCACTGGAACCGTCGATCTATCCGACTCGAACTCAAACTCCTATACCTGGGTTAAGTCAGGCGAAACGGTCGGTTCCGATGGTTCCTTTACTTTCGACGGTTCCGATATAACCGTTGTCGCGACGCTAGACTTCGACGACGCCACTCAAACGGTCTATTTCTACGTCGGCCACTCCGGGGACGTTCCTAACGCCCCGTCAGACCTCGTCTTTGGCGAACTCAATGGCAGCAACCTGACGATATCGTGGATCGACAATGCGGTCGGCGAAATCGGATACAAAGTCTATTACACAGTCAACGACGGAGACTGGTGTCTCGCAGAATCTGTTGTCTCGTCTCCTGAAGTTTCGGCGTCGACCGGCACGGTTATCGAGCGCACGGCAATCGGCGTCGACCCGTCGAATACGTATCAATTCAAGGTCGTCGCGTATGCGCTTGACTCTACCGGCAACGAGGCCGAGTCAGCGCCCCTTATCGGCGTTTACGCTTCCTCCGATACGCAACTTGAAGCGCCGACGAACTTTGTCGCCTACGACTACGATCTCGACGCGCTCACGCTTCAGCTTGCATGGGACAAGGTTGACGACGCCGCGTATTACGAAGTGCAGTATCGACGCTCGGACGATGGAGGCGAGACGTGGCGCAACGCGTGGACGCGCTCCGAAATACTCTCGGACCTTTCGCGAACCGCAATCTACGTTCACGAAGATAGCTTCTACGGGTTCCGCGTTCGAGCAATTTCAAGCGTCGGCGCGACCTCGGAGTGGTCGGAGCTTACCTTCTCGCACGTTCCAACGCTTGACGACATAACTCATCTCGCCGTCACTGACTTTGACAAATACTCCCAATCAGCGCAATTGTTGTGGAATCCTGTCGAGACCGCCGTCCATTACGAGATTCAATATCGCATTTCGAACGACGGCGGCATGAATTGGCAGAACTGGACGATCGCAGAGAAGACTTTTCACGGTACGTCGCGCGTCGCGCGCGATATGTACGCGCCGTGCACTTATGAATTCCGCGTTCGCGCTCAAGACTCCAACAACGAACGATCCGCATGGTCGCATGTTACCTTTACATATGAGGAGCCCGAAACGGGTTCGGCGGCATTGATTGATCTCGCGTTTGAACAGGTTCGCTTTAGCGAAGACGGTCTGGAATTCTTCGATTGAGCGCCGATTACGCTAGAATAAAAAACGGAGGCTGACGCTGAGTCAACCTCCGTTTTTCTTTGGGGTCACGGCTTGTTGAAGTAGGAATTGCCACGCGTATTCGCCGACGCCCTGCGGCGCTATTCACCGAACCTTGTCAGCGTCGTGGTTTTCGGACGAATCAGGATTCGTTTTGAACCAATGATATAATTCTCGCCCTGAGTTGCCGCGATTCTCACGACGCTCTCTCCTGAAAAGTCAGCGGGGATCATGATACGAATGCGGAATTTACCGTCTCTTGTCCTAACTCTGACAGCATCGACGACGAAGTCGTTCGCTTTCTTGTAAGTCGCGTTAAACTCCTCGCGCGCCTCCTCTGATTCGGTGAAGATTTTCGCGCGTGTAGGTCTGGCGACGTCGGAACGAAAATCCGCCAGGAGCAACTCTCCCTGTATGATCGCTTCCCCACCGCTCGGGTCAAAGGGTAATTCGCCAGAAACCACGACGTCTTCTGATGAATACGCAATATCCGGCGCGTCGATCCGAATGCGCGTTGGGAATTTGACGCGCAGAAGAGGGTCGCCAAAGAGATTAAATTCGGCGATATGGTCGAGCAACTGGTCATGAAGACGACTGGCCGTTGGATCCAGAACAGCGGCGGCGCGGTCGATCGTCTTTATAAAGGACGCGTTTTTGCGCTTGATCTCTTCCGCCTCTTCCAGAGATCTCCTCAGCCGTTCATTGATCCATTTAAGTTGCGAGCCTGGACCAAGGGGATCGCTATTGTCGTCTTGAACGTCGTCCTCGTCAATCTCAAGTTCGTCAAAGTCAAGCTCTTCTTCAAAGGAGTCCTCATCTTCCTCGTCATCAGCCTCCTCTTCGAGCGTCCGGCGCTGGGCCTCAAAATAGAGTCCGCCAAGCGTCTTGCGCTTCTCGTTCGGCTCGCCGGCGTCAAAGTCATACAGGAATGCGGATTCAAGCATCGCGGCGCCGAAACGACACATCCCGTACGGAGCGGTGAGCCGACTCGCGCCGACCGAAGCGATCGGCCCATTTTCATGCAACATCACTTCTTCCGCCAAGCACCGCCATGATGCGTCGTATGCGCCCGTGTGACATGCAAAAAACAATGCAATCGGCGCGCGTCCCTGGCAATCAAACCCTTCGCAGTCGTCTATTTCGAAGACGCCATAGTTGCGACCGCTCGGGGCAAGGTATCGATCGAGTCCAAAAACGCGACCGTGCCCGAGATAAACCCAAAAGAGAGCGCCTTCGTTGAAGCGCTCAAGCGTTGCGGCGCCAAAGTCCTCCGGATAAGGACAGAAGACGCTTTGCGGCGAAAATTGCGTCAACGTGACGATAAACTCCTGAGGCAGAAAATCGGAGAAGAGTTTTCTTACGAAATTATCGACGATCAATGTGACAAGCGTCGAGACCCCGTGAAGAGGATTAGGGCCAGTTGGAACCTCGCCGGGCGCGCTGCCGATCGCGCGAAGATCGAGCCCATTGGGCCCTGCGACAATGCTAATGCGTCGCGTCCAGTTTCCGGCGGGCGAATCCTCTTCGTACTGGATAATTTTGTCGATGCAGATCTCTAATTCTTCAGGCGTTTCGACAGGAAGGCGCCCTATCGGCGCGTCAGGAATTTCATCGCCGTCTATGTCGGCATAGTATCCGTCGCTCGCGAGGAGCTCTTCCGAACCGAAAACCTGCACGACGCGCGCGTTAACGCGCGGCGCAGGCACAACGTCGCGCCAACCATAGGCGGCGTTCCTGGTCGGAGCGCCGTCGCCGACGAGCAATATCGCATCGATTCGATACTGCAACGAGGCCTTTCGAATCTTTTCACGTATCTCCACCGGCGTCGCGATGGGTTCGAGCTGAATCCCCTGATCGATTGAACCGTCTTCCGACGTCCGCGCAAGCGTAAGAAGAAGAATCTTATAACCCTGCCCCTGGCGATATTCGATCCATCGCATGAGGGGTTCGCTAAAAACAGGCGGCGCAACCACCAAAACGACGGGATCGCGCTCGTCAATCGTCTTCTCGCCGCGTTCTGAAGGCCTATCAAGGGGTTCGTACCTCGGCGCGTAGAAATCCGTCGCGCCGTCGACGACAGTCGAATCGAAAAAGACCAACGCGTCGTCGGCGCCATATGCAACGTAACTAGAACCGATCGCGACAAAGGCTGTAAGGATAAGCAAAACGAACGCAAACGACGGACCTCTGACGCTGATATATTTTCTCATACAATCACCTGTTGTCCCTACTTGCGCCGCTCTGACTCAAAAGGAAATTTAGCGCGTACACGACATCCCGATCGCAACCTCGAAGGACGACCTAGTTTTTGACCAGGATTGTTCGGCGCGCAACCCGGCGCTCAGTTGATCGTTTCAACCTTGGCGCATTCGCAAAGCGTTTCCACAGGCGCTACCGTAATAGCGTCAAGGAGCTCGACTCGAAAGGTCCCTATGCCCGCGTTTTTCTCACGCGTTTTCTCGGTCGCAATCTCTCCGCAAACGCCGAATGCGCAAACCGTTCCGACGGCGACTTCCAGCGCGCTGCGGGGTCGTTCGCGCTTATGATTCGCCGCAAGCCATCCGCACATAAGGGTCGTCAACATGCATCCGCTGCCCGTGATCGTTCCCATCATCGGAGTTCCGTTGTGGACGGCGTAGATCGTTTCGCCGTCGGTCGCCAGATCAATCGGACCGGAGGCAACGACGACCGTCCCGAGCTTTTGAGCATATTCGCGAAGCGCCTGACCGAGCGCTCTATAATTTTCTTCAGTTATCGCGTCGGACGCGGCGACGTCCACGCCCTTTGTGCCGCTGGAACCAGTCGCAAGAGCTTTTACTTCCGACATATTGCCGCGAATCGCGGCGAACTTCACTTCGTCAAGCAATTTTGCGGCGGCGGAGCTTCTTAATTTTGACGCGCCGACCCCAACTGGATCGAGCGTAACGGGGATTCCCATTTCGTTCGCTTGATGCGACGCAATAATCATGGAGTCAAGCATTCGATTATGGAGCGTCCCAATGTTGAGGTTGATTCCAGCGCTGATCGCGGCAGTCTCCTGCGCAATTTCAACTTCCTCTGCCATGCACGGCGACCCGCCAGCGGCGAGTAGAACGTTCGCGCAATCGTTGACAGTGACATGATTTGTCATACAATGAATAAGAGGATTGAATTCACGAACCGCTCGCGAAGTTTCAGCAATCGCCTGGACGTCAAACACGGTAAGCGCCTTTCTTTTTCGTCTATTTGTTCGATTCAGAGCGGCGCTTCACCGCCCTGACACAGTAGTAGATGCTACTGTCTCCAAAGGGATTCGTCAAGGTATGAGCGCCTTTAGAACGAAGGGCGCGCGTTGCGACAGGTTTCGCGTTCCCTCGCAAAAAATGGCGCCGAGACGCTACGTCGCATATAAACAGATCGACATTATTTTACATGTTTTCTGTTTATTAGGGCTCTTTTTGCGGCGCTTTCCTTCTTCCCCTTGGGAAGAACAAGCGCCGCCCCTGACTGCGAAGAACCTTTCGAGCAGGCTTCTGACGCTGCTGCTCGAACTTACAACGCTCGGAAGATTCTCGACGAGTCTGAACGCCTTGCGAAGAAGTGGATCTCGATCATGGCATTAGAATCGAAGCGCTCGAAAAATCGCCCAATTGAGCCCCGTTGTCTACCCGGAAAGTACTAAAACGCTGCATGCCGGTCGCTGAGCGACATGTAAGAGTTTTGTGTGGCGAGTCGGACTTTGCAGTTATTCCCATTGACTACGGTATGCCGACGGCCACTCGGGCGGAGTCGCTATACCTCGCGTTCAAAGACAAAAAACGGCGAAATCGACGTTGCCTTCGAACGTTCATTTTGAAGATTGCAATCATATGCCGGTAAGAAACGTCTATTATCTTTTGATAGCGCTGTGCGTCTCGATCTTTATCTCATCCAAGACCTCGATTCGATACCAGATAGCGCGCAACGTTTCCCATATCATTCAAAAACGGTCCCTTGCGGCGCCCTCGGAAAAAACGATCTTTGAAGGCGCCCTCAAAGGAATGCTCGACTCGGTCGACGACCAGCCTTATACCGCGTACCTTCCGCCGAGCGATCAGCCCGAGTATATGCGGGAAATTTACGGTCAGTATGCCGGCGTCGGCGTCACCATGCTTCTTAAAGACGATGAAACTGGCGAGTTCTATTTCATCCCGACTCGCAATTCGCCGGCGATGAAAGCCGGTTTGAAATTTGGCGATCGCATCGTTAAAGTCGACGACAAACACGTCTCTGAAATGTCGATCTTCGACCTTTCCGACTCCCTCCGCGGCGAAGAGAATACAAACGTGAAGGTTACGCTCCGTCCACGTGCGTCGGCGTTGGCAACTTCAGATGAAAAGAATACGGACGACGAGCTCACCGACGTCGTTATTACTCGCGCCCTTATTCAACAGGACGTCGTTCTCGGCGATAGATTTCAAAGCGACGAAAGCTGGATCTTTACCCTCAAAAATCATCCTGACATTGGATACATTGCAATTGAACAGTTTGTCGACACGACGGGAATGCAGACCAAAGCGGCGCTCGACGAACTTGAAAAACAGGGCGTTACAAAGGTTATTTTGGATTTCCGTGGCAATCCCGGCGGTTTTCTTCCCGCCGCGGTCGCGATCTGCAACGAGTTCTTAGCTTACGGGTCGCCGATCGTCGAAACGCGCGACATGAATGGTTCGGTGCGCCGTTATTCCGCGGAGAAGAATACGAAACGCCGGTTCAAGGTCGTCGCGCTCGTCGACGGAGGTAGCGCGAGCGCATCGGAAATCGTTTCCGCCGCGCTTCAAGACGCCGGCGCCGCCGTTGTCGTTGGAACAAGATCATATGGCAAGGGCACCGTTCAGTCGATCATCGAGCTTCCCTTTAACTCCGGCGTCCTGCATATGACGACCGCGTCTTTCTGGCGACCGTCCGGTCGACCGATTCATCGCGCTCGCGACGCTTCGCCGGACGACGAGTGGGGCGTTCACCCCGATCCAGGCTATGAGGTCCCCGTCTCGCCCCTGCAAAGCTTCTACATGAAGTGGGTGCGCCGAGTCCGCGTCTCCGAAAAGGACGCGGAAGCGCTCGACGCGCGCGCGCTCTCTTTCATGACTACGCAAATGCAAGAACTGGAACGCCTTCTCCTGGACGGAACGCCCGTAGAAAAGGCGGAAGTCGCTAGCGAACTCGGACTCACCTTCTCGGATCTCCTCCCAACTCCAGAAGACGCCGAAGATTCCGCTGACGAGAACCTATCCGACGAGCAGAACGACGCGAACCAGAAAAACGAAAACGTGGAAGAGGAAGTAGATAATGTTCCCTCTTCCTCGACGAGCGCCGAGTCCTCGTCTCTACGTGTCGAGCCTTCTGAGTTCAAACCGCAAGGTCGCGCGCCCTATTTTGACCCACAATTGGACCGCGCCGTCGATTACCTCTTGAACTCCAACGAATCATGAAACTCAGACTTCGACTTGAACGCCTTAGGCGCTTGGTCGAAGAACGCAACGTCAGTCGTACCAACCATGCGAGGTAGAATATGTCAAAATTTTCGTCGCTCCTTTTGTCCTGCGCGCTTGGCGTTCTGACGCTGGTCGCGGGTTCTCCCCTCAACGCAGCTGAACTAGAGCTTGCCAAGGATGGCGCGTCAGATTACAAGATTGTTCTTCCTGACTCCCCTACTCCCGTTCAGATTTCCGCTGGAAATGAACTGCAATCTTTCTTTAAGCAGGTTACCGACTTCGAACTGCCAATCGTTTCAGAGTCAGACGTAGGAGACGTTGACGTTGCGACGGCAAATCTCTTCATTGTCGGACCGAGTAACCTTTCCGCAAAGGCGCTCTCATCAGACGCTGAAGAGAAAATCGGCTACGACGGCCTCATCCTGAAAACAGTAGGGTCGTCGATTGTCTTCAGCGGTTCCCCTCAACGCGGCCCCCTCTACGCGGTTTACGAATTTCTTGAAAAAGAGCTCGGCTGCCGCTGGTGGACCGCGACCGAATCGACCATTCCCCATACGCCGACGCTTACGATCGACTCTGATCTTGACGTTAACTATGCGCCTAAATTCGTCTATCGCGAATCCTTCTACCTTGGCGCTTTTGACGGTCCCTTCGCCGCGCGTTCAAAATGCAACGGCAACAGCGAACGGATTCCGGAAGAGCTTGGCGGTCACCACTCTTTCCAGTATTTCGTCCATTCGTCCTACCCGCTCATTCCGCCGCAGAAATATTTCCTGGACCATCCTGACTGGTTCGCGGAAATCGACGGCGTTCGCAAGGTCGGCTACCCTGACTGGAGCGGTAGTCCGGCGGGTTACAAGGATTTCGAGGCAACGCTTGAGCCCGAACAGGTATACTCAAGAGGCGCCCAGCTCTGCTTTACTAACGACGAAATGCTCGCTCAGATGACGGAAAACGCGCGGGAAAAGCTCCGCAATAATCCCAGCGCGTCCTTCCTCTCCATCAGTCAAAACGATTGGCAAGGTTTCTGCACGTGCGAAAAATGCCGTCAACTTGACGAAGAAAACGACTCTCACGCCGGCTCCCTTCTTTACGGCGTGAATACAATCGCCGAGGCGCTTGAGGACGAATTCCCCGAGCTCTACGTCGAAACGCTCGCATATCAGTACACGCGCAAGCCGCCGAAGGTCATTAAGCCGCGCCACAACGTCGTGGTTCGTCTCTGTTCGATTGAGTGCTCTTTTGCCCAACCTCTCGACTCTGAGACTAACAAAACCTTCCGCGACGACCTCGTCGGTTGGAGCCAGGTCGCCGAGAGGCTCTTTGTGTGGGACTACGCCACCGACTTTGCTTTCTATCTGCTGCCTTTCCCGAACTATCGCGTCATTGCGCCAAACATCAGATTTTACATTGATCATAACGTTATTGGATTCTTTGAGCAGGGCGACTATCAATGCGAAACAGGCGATTTTGTCCAGTTGCGCAACTGGGTCGTCTCCAAACTTCTCTGGGATCCTTCCCTCGACCAGGACGCCCTGCGCGACGAGTTCGTCGCTGGGTACTACGCGCCAGAACTCGTCCCAATCTATCGCGACTACTTCAACGCGCTCTCTGACGCCGTCGAAAGCAAGAATTACTATTTGTCGATCTATAAAACTGATACCACCGGTTGGCTAGACCTCGATACTCTCAATAAAGTCACCGACCTTCAGAAGGAAGCTCTCGCGATAGCGACGAGGCTTGAGAATGAAGAGCCCGAACGCCATAAAGGACTCCTCGCTAAAGTTCGTCGTGAGCAGATTCCGCTCGATATCGTCTGGTTGCAGGAATATCGCACCGCTTCACTTGAAAGCAAATTGAGAAAAATCGAATTCAAGGGACCGGAGAATCCGCTTCAGGCGGCCAAGGACCTGGTCGCAAAGTTTGACGAATTTGGTCTTACAAGAAGACGTGAAAGCGAAGGGCCTGAAGGATTCAAACAGTTTAAGGAAGACCTTGTCAGACGCTTCGAAAGCTACGGCGATTCGGGCGCAAAGTTGATCCCGGACGTTTGTAAAGAGCTTCCCGAGGACTCGTGGCTCGATCTTCAGGAGTATGACTTTAGGATGATTGGTCCGAACAAACTAACCTTTGGAGTCGAGGACGCGAACGCTTCTAACGGACGCGCTGCTATGATGCCCGGCGACCATTTTGAATGGGCGACAAGTTGGGGCTTTAGTTCCAACCTCAAGTATATGGCGCCAGTGGGCGACGCCGCTGAGACGCCAGTTTTCCATGTCTACGCGTACGTTCGCTGCGACGCCTCCGTCGACGATGGCTCCGCAATGACTGCCGGCGTCTATAGCGAAGCGGAAAAGAAATCCGTTTTGTACAAGAACGTCCCCGTTTCGGAGATCAAGGGATCTCACTACAAGCTTCTGGATCTTGGATCGGTCGAGTTCGACACGAGCGCGTATCTCTGGTTTGCTCCTCCGAAACGCCCGGACGAAGTCGACGCAGTCTACATTGATCGCGCGGTACTCGTTCGCGAACATTGAGTTAACAACTTCTACGGTTCGTCCCCAAGGGAACAGTTCTCGGGAGCTGTTCCCTTTTTTACGCGCCGTCATCGTCATCGTTTTTTCTGTTTTAAAAGACGGTCACGCCATAAATAAATATGCGTCAGTCTGTTGAAAAAACAACCTTAATCGATATAATCGTTGCCGGGTACGTCAGAAGTTGCGCACTCCGTCGTTTCGCGTCCTTTGGTTGCAGCAGTCCTTTGTTTGCGGCAGATGGACAAACTTATCAGCATCTTGGAGTCATGCGATCAGCCCCCCTAACGAACGTCCGCGCTCGCGACGTCTGTCCTCTGATATTACTGTTTCAAATCGAGTTGGCGTCCTCGCCGGAAGAGTCGTGCTTGGAAGATATGGAGTTTTGCATTGTTTGTCGCTGCCTCAACCCGCTGTTTCCCCGCCATTCCTTTTATGAAATGTATGCAGAGACTCGCCGAACTGGATTTCCACTCGGTCGAGCTTGTTGTTGGTTTCGGAGAAAGCGATCTTAACCCACGCTGGTTGGAACAGGACTTGCCAAGGGTGGCGCGCATGTGCCTCTGTCAGCGTCGGCTCACCCCTGTCGCAATCTATATGGACGTCGACCCGGGACGTCCTCAGTATTACTCCATCTTCGAAAACTGCGTTCGGCTTTGCCAGACGCTCAAGGTGGTCGTGCTTGTCGTTAAATCGTCCCCCGTCGGCTTCCCTTTCAACGAGGAATTTGAGCGACTCCGCAACCTTGCGCGCTTCGGTCGTGGTTCCGGCATTGTTGTCTCTGTTCTGACCGAACGAGATTCGATCTCCGGTTCGATCGACTCGATAATAAGTCTTTGCAATGGAACTCCTGAGCTATCGATTGCGCTCGATCCGTCGCACTTTATCTATGGCTACGAGAAACCGATAAACTACGAGTCCATCATCCCTATGGTCAGCCACGTAAAACTCCGCGATACGACCGAGTCAGAAATGCAGGTCCAGATTGGTCAGGGCGTTCTGGAATTCAGCAAGCTCGTCTCGCAGCTGCGTAAGGCTACCTATCGCGGGGCGTTGTCTGTTGACTTATTAAGAATCCCTAATACCGATCCTGAAAGCGAACTCCGCAAGATGAGGTTGTTGGTTGAAAGCAATCTGTTCTGATCGCCGAATACTAATCCGCCCCGTCAAGAACCTTAGAGGTTTGCGCATAATGTTAGTCTGGCTGTTAAAATCCTCGATCATTCTCCTCGCTAAGTTTGTTAGCGGGGCGTCTGTTCGATGGCTCGGCTGCAAGCCCGAACCTTTGTGTCAGCGCGTCTACATTGCAAACCATACCAGCCATCTCGACGGTATCGTTATCTGGGCGGCGCTTCCCCCCGAGGTGCGCGAAAATACTAGACTCGTCGCCGCAAAAGACTACTGGGATAGAGGGGCGATTCGAAAATTTCTCGCAGAAAAAGTTTTTAACGTCATCCTCGTCAATCGCGAAAACGTGTCTGTTCGCAACAATCCGCTTTATCATATGCTCGACGAGATGGGCGATAAGTACTCGATCATCATTTTTCCAGAGGGGAGCCGATCGACCACGGGCGAGATAGGAGAATTCAAGAGCGGTATTTATCATTTGGTCCGGAAACGTCCCGAACTCGAAATGATTCCCGTCTATCTGGACAACATGAATCGAATTCTTCCCAAAGGCTTTCTTCTCCCTGCGCCAATGCTTTCTCGAGTGATATTTGGCGCGCCCATCTGGTATGAAAAAAACGAGTCGAAAGCGGCGTTTCTCGAACGCGCTCGCAACAGTGTTGTGAGTTTAAAAGATCTTCACGAAAAACGGAGCGATCACTCCGAATCTCAGGAATAGGGGTTTCAACTCCTTTAAAAGAGAGCGGTTACGATGACCGAATTCATAAATCCCGACGAGATTGAATCAGGCGACGTCCCCATAACCGAGGGTACTCGAGGGGCGACGTCTTCGGCGAACTCGTCGTCTCGTTCATTTTCTCCCAAAAAGCTTCTTATCACGCTCTTAAAGCTCGCCGTTCTCGCGACCGTGGCGCTCTGGCTTGTTCTCCAGTTAAGAAAAAGCTGGACCGAGCTTTTGAATTACAGCTGGGCGCCTCGATACGAATGGCTTGCCGCTTCGGGAATATTCTACCTGATCGGTTTTTTTCCGGCCGCGTTATTCTGGTTTTTATCATTGCGATGGTTCGGTCAACGTCCGACATTCTTTAAGTCCGTCCTCGCATATTACTCTAGCCAGTTAGGAAAATATGTGCCGGGCAAGGCGATGGTCATCATCATTCGCACGGGCATGATCGCCTCCGATAAGGTCAGGGTCAGCCTTGCGGCGGCAAGCGTCTTCTATGAGACGCTCGTCATGATGGGAAGCGGCGCCTTTATAGGAGCGCTTATCGTCCTGTTTTGCTTCCGCGAGAACGCGTTCTTTTCCCTGATGGCGCTGGGTGTTGCGGTCTGTTCCATAACGCCTCTTTTGCCTCCTGTTTTCGTTCGCGTTATGAAGTTTCTTAAGGTCGGTAAAGACAACCCAAATGTTCAAAATGCGCTTAAAAGCCTCAAGTTCAGTTATCTGCTCATTGGCTTTGCGCTCATGTCGGTCTTGTGGTTCTTCCTTGGGCTTTCGCTTTGGGCGGTGATTTACGGGATCGGAATCACGCCTGAGCCCTTATTGGAAACGCTCCCGCGTTACATCGCTTCTGTTTCGCTGGCAATGTCGCTTGGTTTCGTCGTCGTTGTTTCTCCAGGCGGACTCGGAGTGCGAGAAGCGATTCTATCTAAACTGTTGATCCCCTACATTGCGCTTATCCTCGCCAATCCGGCGAACGCAATGTTCAATCTTGCTCCAGAAACAGTTGCGACAGTCATCTCTCTCGTTCAGAGAATCGTTTCAATTGCCGCGGAACTTGCCATCTTTGCGGCTATGTCGCTCGTTGGAGTCTGGCTAAAAAGAAAGGTACGCCAGAGTTAGCCAGATCGCGTTTGGCGGATACTGTGAAGAACGGTTGCTGCGTCTTTTGGAAGAACTAGTGTAAAAACAACGCGAAGGAGACAGAAAGTCCCTTCGCGTTGTTATTCAAGGTCCAACGCGTTGAATACGACCGCCGCACATTCACTCAGCGCTTGCAGCCGTAAACCGAGTCGTCAATATTATTTTCTCACCCGGCGCCAATTGCGAACGTTCGATAATTATCGAGACGCCCGGGTTTTTCGAATCGTAATCGTTCTCCGTTTCGCACGGTATGACCGAACGCTCGATTTCAATAGGATGATCTGAACTCGTCACAAAAGTCTTAACTAACGTCTTTCCAGCTTCGAACGGACTCGGCCTCGACAGCAGAAGCGCGTCCTCTTGATCTTCTACTTTCGCACGCGTCAAAAATCGTCGTTCGATGGACGCCTCTTTATCCGGCAACGCCTCAAACGCGTCTTCAATGACAAGGGAACCGTCTGGATTGAGGGTCGCTTTTCTGGTAACCTTAGCGGCTTCCTTTTTGTAGACGGGCGTAAGATCGATCGTCGCGAATGACGCTTCGCCGACCTCGCCAATTTGGGTTTCAGTAAAGGTTGTCATTCCGTCGACTTCTTGCAACGCGCCGTTAATCGTTGGAACGCTATGACCAAAGTTGTTATAACGGAGCAGCTTCCAACGATCGGAACCCTGAGTCATACTCCACAGATTCATGCCCCGCGATTCAATGGCATGGTAATCCTCCGGACCAAGTTCAACGAACCAGCGCGTCCCAGCGTCGTCGTAAACAAAACTACCCTCGTCGAGATGTCCGTGAGGAGCTCTCGGCGTTCCACATTTTATTCCAAGGTATGCGGCGTCCTTCTTCCAAGCTGTTCTAAAAAGCGCGACGCGATTCCGACCGTCTCCAGCGCCAACGTAACCTAGCCGCGTTGGAGGTTCAAGGTTTGAAACCTTACCGCCCCATAAAAGCGCGGTCGCGGCAAGCCTGTGGCCGACAAGGGAATTAAATGAGCGCGCGCCGGGTTCTCTCTCTCCCTTGGCAAGTCGAGAGGCGGACACGATCGCATTGGCTTGATTCCAAACGATTCCAGGTTGACCGGTCTTTTCGACGTACCAGAACGCGGTCGCTTCAAACATCCGTCCGCCGCCCGAGTCTGGGTAATTAAACGCGTCTCCCGTCGTGCCAAAAACGTGTTCATAGTAATCGATCGATTTCAAAAAACCATTGGAGTCGGAACGTGCAAAATCTGTTCCCAACGCGGACTGCAACGCGCCCAAGAGTATGATGTTAAATCCGGTCCCGTATCCCCAATAACCGGGTCCTTCCGTATAATTCCCATCGGGCTCATACGCGGACATACTCCACGTCACGCCATTCACAGCGCTTTGAATCAGGCGCTTGAGATTCTCGCGCTTTTCACCATCGACTTCGTCGATAATAGCAAGAGAGCCATAGAGCGAGCCGCACCAGCAAACCTGATTCCAGTTCGC
The DNA here is from genome assembly GCA_050949645.1 of Thermoguttaceae bacterium. GTDB lineage: Bacteria > Planctomycetota > Planctomycetia > Pirellulales > Thermoguttaceae > RUG369. The sequence continues at coordinate 881,286 of JBMNGC010000001.1, read as the reverse complement.
CGTGTTGCGTTTCCACCACCCCTTGACCTTCATTGCCTCGAGGAGGCCCTTCGTGTAGATAGCGTCGCGAATGATCGTTCTCGAGTCTTCCGAAAAGGCGTCTTTACAGGAGTCATAGCCGATCGCCATCGCGGTCGTCATTTCGGCAACGTCTAAAAAATGCGACGGATTCCAATCGGAAAATTCCGCAATCGCCAGCGCTTCTTTTTCGACTCGATCTGAATACCTCGTGTCGCCCGTGTACCGGTAGAGAAAGCTCCAGTCAAAAATGCGCCCCAACGCTTCGCGCGAAACGGACAGGAGACGAAGCCCCTCCACTTTGCGTTCAACAGGTTGAGCTTTTGCTTTTCCGTCCGCGAACTTTACAAGCGCGTCATAATATTCTGCCCAGTATTCGTCGGACTCAACCTTCTCTCGAACCTCGGCTATCTTTTCATCCGTCAAGAGTAATCTGGGCGCCGCATGAAGATTATTTAACGCAGTCTGGACTTCTTCAAGCGTAACTTCAGGAAAATCCGGGTGCGCAGGAGCCCATTCGAAGTCGCCCTCTTGCGCCAACGCCATTGTGGTAGAAAAAACGCCGATCGCTATGGTCAGAGCAATGATGCGAATCGAAGCAAGCGTTTTTGCAAGGGATAAGTTAGTTGTCATATCTCTGCCTCAAGTTAAGTTGAAGATTATCAGCAGCCGAAGCGACCTTAAAAGCTAAGTCGCACCGACAACAAGAACCCGCCGCGTCGATTGTACAAAAGAGAAATTTGAAATTCAACCAATCGTAAATTATCGCTTCATCGTCATTCAGAGTCATAACGTCATATGCGCGGTTCTTTTCGTATGGCGCGAGTTGAATGGCGATAAAAAACAACGCGAAGGAGACAGAACGTCCCTTCGCGTTGTTATGCAAGGTCAAGCGCATTAAGAGAGAGCTCAGAATTTAATCGTGACAGGAGCGTCCGTCAAGGAGAAGATCACCGCGACGCCATGCTCAATCTTAAAGACCTCCGTTACGCCGTCGTCGACGGCGTAGATGCTCTTTAATTCCGGATAAGCGTCGAGGATCTGCCGCTGCGCTTCGAGCCGCGCTTCTTCTACGGCGACGCACGTTAGGCGCAACCATTTGTTCGTTTCTGCGTCGTAGGCGCAAATTTCGATTTTCGGGTTGTTGTGGAGCTGTTTCGAAACGGACTTCTGGCGTCCCGTCTGAAAGCAGAGCTTACCGTCGAAAATCTCGATCGTGCCAAAGGGACGAACGCGCGGCTGCGTCTCGTCAATTTCATCGCTTGTCGCGACAAAATATGTCTCGCACTTCTTCAAGAACTCGTATACGCGTTCCATGACTGCTCCTCTGTTAAATTCGGAGACGAAAATCTTGCTTAGCAAGATGACACAACCTGGCTTTCACAAGGTTCTATCATCGATTAACGGAACCGACAACGAGACCAGCCGACTGTCAACGAGTTACTGGGACGCAGCTATTTCACGGAGATCATAGCCTGCTCCAGCGCCGTCGCAAGCTGGTCAGGACAGGAGGTGGGGCGACCGCCGCATGAGATTCCCTTCAGACGGCTTATAACGTCTTCGACCTTCATTCCATCGACCAAACGCCCTATGCCCTGGAGGTTTCCGTTGCAACCTCCAACAAAATGAACGTTGCGAAGGACGCCGTCTTCAATCGAAAATTTGATCTGGGACGAACAGGTCCCCCTGGTTTTATGCACAAAGTCCATTATTTCCTCCTGTCAGTCCGCGGCGCATTCACTCAACGCTTGCAGCCGCAAACCGAGTTGTCAATATTATTTTTTCACCCGGCGCCAATTGCGAACGTTCGACAATTATCGAGACGCCTGGGTTTTTCGAATCGTAATCGTTCTCCGTTTCGCACGGTATGACCGAACGTTCGATTTTGATAGGACGATCCGAGTTCGTCGCAAACGTCTTAACCAACGTCTTTTCTGATTCGAACGGACTCGGCGTCGATAGCGTCAGCGCGCCGTCTTGATCTTCGACTTTCGCTCGCGTCAAAAATCGTCGTTCGATGGACGCTTCTTTGTTCGGCAACGCCTCAAACGCGTCTTCGATGACAAGGGAACCGTCGGGATTAAGCGTCGCTTTCCTGGTAACCTTGGCAGCTTCCTTTTTGTAGACGGGCGTAAGGTCGATCGTCGCGAATGACGCTTCGCCGACCTCGCCAATTTGGGTTTCAGTAAAGGTCGTCATTCCGTCGACTTCTTGCAACGCGCCATTAATCGTTGGAACGCTATGACCAAAGTTGTTATAACGAAGCAGCTTCCAACGATCGGAATCCTGATTCATTCCCCACAGATTCATTCCCCGGGATTCAATGGAATTGTAATTCTCTGGGCCAAGCTCAACGATCCAGCGAGCTCCGGCGTCGTCGTAAACAAAGCTACCTTCGTCGAGGTGTCCATGAGGAGCCCTCGGGATTCCGCATTTTATTCCAAGGTATGCGGCGTCCTTCTGCCACGCTGTTCTAAAAAGCGCGACGCGATTCCGACCGTCTCCAGCGCCAACGTAACCTAGCCGCGTTGGAGGTTCAATCTCTGAAACCTTACCGCCCCATAAGAGAGGGGTCACGGCAAGCCGATGGCGAACGAGCGAGTTAAACGAGCGAGCGCCTGGCTCTCTCTCGCCCTTGGCAAGTCGAGAGGCGGACACAATCGCGTTGGCTTCATTCCAAACGATTCCAGGTTGACCGGTCTTTTCAACGTACCAGAACGCGGTCGCTTCAAACATCCGTCCGCCGCCTGAGTCCGGGTAATTAAACGCGTCTCCCGTCGTGCCAAAAACGTGTTCATAGTAATCGATCGACTTCAAAAATCCATTGGAGTCGGAACGTGCAAAATCTGTCCCCAACGCGGACTGCAACGCGCTCACAAGCAGGATGTTAAATCCAGTTCCATATCCCCAATAACCGGGTCCTTCCGTATAATTTCCATCGGGCTCATACGCCGACATACTCCACGTTACGCCGTTCACAGCGCTTTGAATCAGACGCTCGAGATTCTCGCGCTTTTCACCGTCGACTTCGTCGATGATAGCAAGAGAGCCATAGAGCGAGCCGCACCAGCAAACCTGATTCCAGTTCGCCGTGTTGCGTTTCCACCACCCCTTGACCTTCATTGCCTCGAAGAGGCCCTTCGTGTAGATCGCGTCGCGAATTTTTGTCTTCGACTCTTCCGCAAAGGCGTCTTTACAGGCGTCATAGCCGATCGCCATCGCGGTCGTCATTTCGGCAACGTCTAAAAAATGCGACGGATTCCAATCGGAAAATTCCGCAATCGCCAGCGCTTCTTTTTCGACTCGATCTGAATACCTCGTGTCGCCCGTGTACCGGTAGAGAAAGCTCCAGTCAAAAATGCGCCCCAACGCTTCGCGCGAAACAGACAGGAGACGACGTCCCACCTGTTTGCGTTCAACAGGTTGAGCCTTTGCTTTATCATCCGCGGCCTTTACGAGCGCGGCGTAATATTCCGCCCAGTAATCGTCGGACTCGATCTTCTCGCGAACCTCGGCGATCTTTTCATCCGTCAAGAGCAATCTGGGCGCCGCATGAAGATTATTTAACGCAGTCTGGACTTCTTCGAGCGTAACTTCATGAAAATCCGAGTGCGCCGGAGTCCATTCGAATTCGCTCTTTTGCGCCAATGCAGCTGCGGTCGCAAAAACGCCGATCGCCACAGTCAGAGCAACGGCAAGCGTTTTTTGAATGGCTAAAGATAAGTTAGTTGTCATATTTGTCTGCCTCAAGTTAAGTTGAAAATTATCAGCAGCCGAGGCGTCCTTAAAAGTTAAGTCGCGCCGACGACGAGAACCCGTCGCGTCGATTGTACAAAAAAGAAAGTTGAGATTCAACTAAACGTAAACAATTGTCTCAGCGTCATTCAGAGGCACAACGTCATATGGTCAATCTTTGTCTGTAAGGCGTGCGGAGCTTTTTTTTTCAGCGCCGTTTATGATATAATCACATTAGGTTGAAGAGCGTCGCAACGAAGAACATGGAACCGTCCCTATGCAACCTGACGACGCTTAACGGATAGTGAATCTTAATATGGGAGCGATTATGCAATATATACCGTTATAAACGTTCAGGCGTCAACGCGACTCCAAACTTTTTATTTCGCAATGCTAAATCCCCCGTATTGGAAGAGATCCCGCTTACAAGAGGCAAATTGCGGCCGAATGTAGCGTCGCGCGTTCTATCCTCCCTTTTCGACAAAAAGCAAGGCAATACTTTGAGCTCATTCTGGACAATTTTAACGCGCAAGGCTCCTCATCTGCTGACGCGTAGACGCGTTGAAATCAGCTGCCGTCCTAGACTTGCACCTAACCTGATGAGGTTACAATCATGAAAAAGCAATTCAAGATATTTGGCGTCTTGGGATTGTTTGCGCTGACGCTCGCGATCGTGTCGAGCACGTTCACGCCGACGCCCCTGGCGGCGCAAGAACCTCTTGCTTCGCCAGATTCGCTTCAAAAAACCCGAGTTGAAATTGACTCTATTTCCGTCGAGCCGTCCTTTGGAACGGTTGCGGGAAGTTGGTTCTATCACAATGGCCCCGAAGGTTCGCAAGTCCTCTTGCAGGGCTTCCCGAAAGGCGGAGTCGATCAGCAGGCAAATTACCGACTCTATGCCGATCTGACCCCAGGATCGCAAATCAAACTCCGGCTCCCCGTCGTTAGCGGCAAACTCAGCTGCCGAGCGAGAAACATTGGACATTTCTCTGCTACAGCAACGTGGAATCAAATTCATAACTCCTCAATCTCATCAGAATTGACGGAGCAGTATCAGACGCTCACAGTTGAACAGGACGTCTCGCTTACAATTACAGCTCCCAACTACGACAAAGACGTCGGACCGCAAAACGGAACGCCACTCTGCGCCGTCGAGCTCGTTGATTTCAAGATTGAAAACGACGGCCACTCTGCTCCGTTATTCCTTGAGCCGGTTCGGAAACCCCAATCTCTCGACCCGATTGGAACGTCTCCTAATTTTCGTCCAGCGATAGAAAAAGCGATGATCGAATGGGATTGGCGTATGCAGGACGGCCTGGGAACGCCAAAGGAACCGCGAACATACGCAGAAATCCTGACGCAACGTCTCCCGGAGGGACGCGCGCTTCTCAACGAACTTCGAGAAACGTTCGAAACGGAAAACTATGAAACGCATCTTCGCTTCGATCCTGAACTCGCCGAAAAATTCGACGCGTTTGAGGACAAGCTTACTCGTTTCGAAAATGTCTGGACCGAACTAGAAGAACGGTTCGCCGAGCTGTCGGCGCACGACGCAGACACTGAGGACGAACTCGCCGATCTCTGGACCGCAATGCATGAAACTAAGCGCGAAATTCTTATCAATGCGCCTTATTTCCAGTTCGGATCCCTTGTTTTTTTCAAGCACGCGCCAGGCGTCATGAGCCATCAGTTAACGCAGGTATACGGCTATTGCGCGAGACCCGGCGGGGGCGTGTTCCGTCTTGATTTTCCCGGGAAATCGATGCATGTCAGCGATATAACGCCCGCCAACCTCCCGTTGGGCTCCTACATGACGCCGGAGCTTTCCTTCAACGCCGGCACGCTCTATTTTGCGTTTTGCGAAACGCCGACCACACCGAAGATATGGCCTGACCCGGACGCCATGTCGCGCCGGTTCCAGCTCTATAAAATGTCCCTCGACGCGGAGTCTCGTGAAAATTCGCACTCGGACGCGGTTCAGTTGACGGAGGGTGATTACGACAATTTTGCGCCCCTTGTTATGCCCGACGGCGACCTCGTCTTCTGTTCGACTCGGCGCGGCGGCTTCCATCGTTGCGGAGGCGGTCCCTGTTACGTCTATACGCTAGCTCGATCAAAGGGAGACGGCGGCGACCCTCACCCCATCTCTTTCCACGAGACCAACGAGTGGTTTCCGACCCTCGCGCATAACGGACGTATCGTCTATACGCGATGGGATTACGTTGATCGCGACGCTGTTTATTACCAGCAGCTCTGGTCGACTCGTCAGGACGGAACTGACGGACGTATTTTTTACGGCAACAACACGTTCAATCCACCAGGAATGTGGGAACCCAAGGCCGTGCCCGGTTCCGAAAAGATCATGGCCATTGCCGGACCGCACCATGGAATGAGCGCTGGAAGCGTCGTTCTCGTCGATCCTAATAAGGACGTCGACGGCGACGAGCCCGTGGAACGCCTTACGCCAGACGTTCGTTTTCCAGAGGGCGAAGCGCCCCTCCCACTAATTCCGCAACTGCCGCAACAATGCGACTTCGACTATATCCCCACCAGTTTCTGGAAAGCTGACAGACCTGCAAATCGCGCCGAAGAAACGCCTGAAGAACGGCGTTGGCCAGTCCACTGTTTTAAATCCCCAATTCCCCTCTCGGAAAAGTTCTTCATCGCTTCTTACAGCTTTGACCAGCTCCTCGGCGAGGCGGGCCCGAACCTTCCCAACCAATTCGGAATCTATTTCTGCGACGCTTTCGGTAATCGCGAGCTCGTCTATCGCGACCCAAATATCTCGAGCATATGGGCGATTCCGCTTCGACCGCGTCCAATTCCGCCAGTCGTTGCGTCTCAGCTCGACGAATCGCGTCGCAATGTGGAGAATCCGACTGGAGTCTTCTTTCTTCAGAACGTGTATGAGAGCTGGCCAACTAAGATTCCTGGCAAGGTTCAGTCGCTACGAATCGTTCAGGTTTTGCCCAAGACGACGCCCAACGCCAACGATCCTCTCGTTGGCGCTGCGTACGCTTCTCCCGGGAAACAAGTTCTTGGGGTTGTCCCTGTTGAAGAAGACGGGTCGGCGTTCTTCGAAGCGCCCGCAAAGATTCCGCTTCTATTCCAGGCCCTTGATGAAAAAGGGCGCATGCTCCAAGGTATGCGCTCGCTGGTATATCTCCAGCCAGGCGAGGCTGCCGGTTGCGTCGGTTGTCATGAAAACCGCATGGCGACTGTTCCAAGTGTGAAAACGATAGCTTCAACGCGAGCGCCCTCGAAGCTTTCGCCGGGTCCCGATGGCTCCAAACCGCTGAGTTACCCAATTCTCGTTCAGCCCGTCCTCGATAAACACTGCGTTTCCTGTCACAATGACGACGTGACAGAAGGCGGCGTTAATCTCGCGGCCGACCCTGAGGGCAACTTCACCAAGTCGTATAATGCGCTGACAAAATACGTTTCCTATACGTATTGGACTGCGCCCGAGGGTAACTACGAGCCGCGTACCGAGCCGCTTCGCTTCGGGGCAATCGCCAGCAAGTTGATAACAATCCTCGAAGACGGTCACTACGACGTTAATCTCAACGATGACGAATGGGATCGCCTCAACACATGGATCGACGCTAACGCGCTTTTTTACGGGACGTTTAACGTCGAAGATCAGAGGCGTCAACAACTCGGCGAGACAATCGAAGGACCGGAACTTGAATAGCAGCAGCGTTTCGAGCTTTGAAGGTTAACGCTAATAAGAAGAGGGGAAGAACAACTACGGTTCTTCCCCTCTTTTGTTAAACAGCATCATTTAATACGTCGGTAAACGCGACTCATGTAACTCATTTTGTCTCGTCAGCCTTAGGCTCGGCTTCCTTAGGATCGGTTTCAGACTCCTTCTGGTCAGCGTCTGGCTCGGCGTCTTGTCTTTCGGCTTCAATCATCGCCATGATCTGACTCTCGAGGCTCTCGCAAAATTCAGGATGCTCTTGCAAGTAAGCTCTGGTTCTTTCGCGCCCCTGCCCAAGCTGCTCATCGCCATATCGAAACCATGAGCCGGATCTTGCGATCAATTTTCTAGCGACCGCCAGGTCAAGGAGATCGCCTTCGTAGCTAATGCCGTTGGAATGCATCATATCGAACTCGGCAACGCGGAAAGGAGGCGCAACCTTATTCTTAACGATCTTTGCCCTAACGCGTTGACCAACGACCTCGTCGCCATCTTTAAGCTGACCTATGCGGCGCACGTCAATTCGGCAGGAGGAATAGAATTTGAGCGCTTTACCGCCAGGCGTCGTCTCGGGAGAACCAAACATAACGCCGATCTTTTCACGGATCTGGTTGATGAAAATGACAGACGTTTTGCTTCTCGATATCGCGCCGGTGAGTTTACGAAGCGACTGACTCATCAGACGCGCCTGAAGACCGACATGTTGATCGCCAATCTCGCCCTGAAGTTCCTTTTCAGGAACCAGCGCGGCAACCGAGTCGACGATAACAACGTCGACCGCGTTCGTTTTTACGAGCATCTCAGCGATGCGCATTGCTTCTTCGCCGCTCGTCGGCTGGCTCACAAGCAACGATTCAAGATCGACGCCAAGGCGCTTGGCCCAGCTCGGATCGAACGCATGTTCCGCGTCGATAAATGCCGCGACTCCGCCGCCCTTTTGCGCTTCCGCAACAATGTGAAGCGTCAATGTTGTTTTACCGCTGGATTCAGGACCAAAAATTTCAACGATTCGTCCGCGAGGAATGCCGCGTCCGCCAAGCGCAAGGTCAAGCGAAAGACATCCGGTCGAGATACCGTCGAGACTTGGCGCGCTGTCGAGCCCCAGCGGCATAATAGCGCCCTGGCCGTATAGCTTTTCGATTTGGTCGACAGCAATCTTTAAATCTGGATTCTTGTCATAGAGTTGCTGAATTTTCGTTTGTTTCTTGGAGCTCTTGGAGGAACTAGAACTCGTCTCCTGAGAAGAGTCAGCTTTTTTCGCCATGCCTTATGTCCTTGGAATTTTAGATTATGATAATAACTCGTGAATCGCCGCTGTCGGCGTTGCAACGGAAAGCGTCGCCAACGCATTTATACCATTTTTTCGATTAGCAGGCCATACGCTTAATAAAATTTCTTGTATCGACGCAACCTTACGCCACGTCAAGCGAATGGAGAACGGCAGACCTTTTGGCCGCTTGACGCAAACGTTAACAAGCAACCGCGCCGTGCAACGTTAAGGATTGAGAACCGTCTCATCAGACGCATAATCGACGTTAAATCTGCGTTCAATTTTCCGAAGTATCAAAGCTTTGTCGACGTGAGATAGCGTCTGCGAGCATCTCGTTGTTCGCAAATTCGAGAGCGCTACCCGTCGTTACTCCGCGCGCGAGTCGCGTAATTTTGAGGGGCGTTCCCTTGAGACAATCCATAATCGTCAGCGCTGTTCCGTCGCCTTCAGTTGTGGGATTAGTCGCCATAATAAGCTCTTTAAAGGAACCTCGTTTCACGCGCTTAATGAGCGCCTCGATCGTAAGTTGCTCAGAGCTTACGCCGTCGAGCGGCGAAAGCCGACCGAGCAAGACGTGATAGAGACCACGGTACCGACCGGTCTTTTCCAGGGCGATCAGATCGCGAGGCTGTTCAACCACGCAGAGCGTCGTCATATCGCGTAACGGGTCTCGACAGATATTGCAAAGGTCGTCTTCCGCAAGATTAAAACAGTTTTTGCAATATCGAACATTTTCTTTCATTGCACGGATGGCGTCTGCGAGCTGGAAGGCTTCTTCGCTCGAAACGCCGAGAAGGTGGTAAACGATGCGTTCCGAAGACTTCTTGCCTATTCCAGGAAGCTTCTCGAATTCCTTCATCGTCCTGACTAATGAATCAGTTAATTCGGTCATTGATAAATCCTTTGTAGAGCGGTCGTTGATCAAGATTGTCCTTTTGGACCGCCGGAACGTTAGCTTAAGAACTTCGGCGACGTCGCGATCTCATAAAGCCCGTTGACGACCAGTCTCGGTTCTTTGATTACAGGCGGTCGAACGCCTCGAGCGCCGATATTAAATTCAAGATCGTCAAACCAGTTCGATAGACTGCGCCCAGTCGATTCAGCGTTGCCCCCGGAAAGCAACAGCGTCAAACGCGTCGGATCACCCTCCGCCTCCATGATCCTGCGTCGTGTCTGCCAATAAAAGGACACAATCGCGCCAACAAGGGTATAGACGACGCCAATTCGAATTGCGCTTTGGGTTTCCGTCGCTGGGTAACTCAGTGCATGTTGTAATTCCGAGTTCGAGCGCTCTCGCAGATCTAAATTCTCCGGATCGGGCAACATAGGCAACTGCGACGTCTTGACGTTGAGGGCTTCCGCAGACAATCTCGGACCCGGCAAAATTGCGCCGCCTTTAAAGATACCGCTTGAGTCGACGTAGTCAATCGTCGCCGCCGTGCCAACGTCCACAACTAAAAAGGGAACGCCTTCGCCGAGCAATCTGACGCCGGCAAAGGCCGCAACTGCTCGATCCAATCCAAGTTTTCTTGGCTCGTCGTACGCGATTTGCATAGGAACGTCCTCATGCGTTATGCGCATAAAGGAGTCGTTTGGCCTAAGCTCGCGAACAAAAGCCTCCAACGCGGCGGTTCTGACAGCGTTGACGCTTGAGACAACCCAACGACAGGCGCGTTCGCCGATATTCAAGTTCCGAATCCATTTCACCGTCTCGTCGCAGGATGCAGACGAGTCGGACGTCTCTGAATCGCAATTGGGAATCGTCATGCGGATCGAGTCAGGACGGAAACGAGCGTCCGGTCGCAACCAAAAACTGATTTTTATGCGCGTATTGCCAACGTCAACAGCAAATAAGGATCGAGCCTCTGTCATTATTGTCGCCAAAATTCGAAGGGAATTCTCATAAGAACGTCCGCTACGAGACGTTATATACGTTCCTGGGCGCAAAAGCAACAGCCAAGGGTTACTCGTCTTGAATAGAAGTTTCCGCCGAGGCGTCTACCGAATCTTCCGTTGCCTCGTCCATCAAATCATCCGCAGGTGTAGAAACGTTTTCATTATTCGATTCGTTCGCCGCTCTGGACATAAATTCCTTGAACGCTTTTTCCATACGAACTTCTCTTTTGATACGCTCGTCGGTCTCACGCTCCTTACGTATCCGTTCCCGCGCTTCCAGAACCGCGTTGTTCCTCTTCAGATTCGCTTTGGCTTTATCAAGCAGATCCTCTGCGCGCCATAGCTTTTCACCTCGGTGAGATTGGCAATATTTCTCAAGCGCCTCTATGCATTTCTCATCCATCATCAACACGGAAGAATGTTCTACAAGGATCTGGACGTAACGAAAGAAGGCGTCGTCGTTTGTGTTGTCTAATTCATACGATTTTTCCAGCAACTCCTGCGCGATTTCATACTCTTCAAGCGTATGGTAGAAGTAGCCTGACCAGTAGTAATAATTTGAATCGCGCTCATCTTCGGGAACATTAGCAAAGTAATCTTTCGTCTTTTCTTTGAGAGCTTCAAAGAGAGCCGAGTTTTTATCATGCGACAGCGCAACCACCTCGCGACAAAGCGTTTGTGGATCGTTGGGAATAACGTCCTCCAGCGCGGAGCGTAGCATAGAATCCGGAATAGTCAAATCAATAACGGTCAAAATTTTGGGAGTCATGGAGTTGTTGAATTCAGCGGCTCTTTTAAGAAATCTCTTTTCAAGAGGCCACAGTTTATGACATCCCAACCGATACCCCGCAACCACGAGCTTTCCTGCGTCATACGGTCCAAGGGCCGCGCCTCGTCGTGAGTAGAGGTCGGCAAAAACCCGCTCGTCGTCCCAAGTTAGTTCCGAGCAGAGCGGCGCCAAGCCGACGATGGTCGGATAACTTTCCGGTTGAAGCGGACTAATACGCCGCGCAGCAAAGAGTTCCCCGACGGCTTCCTTTAAATGCGCCTTTACAAATTCATTCTTGCGCGCCCTGTCCGTCGGAATCTTCATTCCTCGCCACTGGTAATCCAAGAACGAAATAAGATAGAGTTCGGGAGACGTTTTTTCCCACAGTTTTTCCGGAGAGGCATCGGGTTCAATAGTCTGCAAATGTTCTTTGTATCGAAGTCTGAAGCGGAGGATCGATAATTCTGCCAGCGTACTCCGCACTTCATAACTGTCGTCGCGGTAGGATATAAAACTTCTTAAATCTTCGATCAGGCGGTCGACGGCGTTCGGATTCATATGCATAAGCTTCTCATTTGGGACGTCCGACGCTCTTAGGAGATCGCGACGCTTGATATGGTCGGCGTTCTCATGCTGAGCAGGCATAAAGCCAAGCAAGAGCGGGATGAGAAGAACGGAAAATACTGCTAAACCAACGCGTTCGAGCCTCGACAATCGCTTGAGCTCTCGAATAACGGCGGCGCCGTCTTCTTTTTTTGCCAGTTTGGCCGTCAGACTCTCAAACAAACGGTTATTCTGACGACCAACGCTAGCGCCGCAAAGGATCGCGAACATAAATAAGTTCGCGGGGAGATAGATTCCAAAATCAACGCACGACGCGAACGTCTGCCCAAGCATGATAGCAACGGCGCCTATCGCAAACGCCGTGGTCTCGATACTGTGGCGCCCCATCAAAAATCTTCCAGTAAGGCAGAACAGAAGGAGGTACTCCAAAAGGATGAGCGCCAACCCGACTCGCCCCATTTCGAGCGTCGTCTGGATAAAGGAATTCTCAGCGTAGTAAAACAGTTTCCCATATTTACTCGCTTGATCGTTGGTGTAATTCGCAATTCGATAGGTTCCCAGTCCGGAGCCAAACCATGGATAATGTTGGGACGTCTCTAACGCGGCTCGCCAGTTTTCCCATCGCAAGTCTCTGCCAAACGCCGTATCGCCCTGTTCGTCCGTTTCAATGAGCGTCGACATTCGTTCGTCCACGCTTTCGTGCATACTCACGCCGACGAGTGCGCTAAACGCAATCACAAAGGTTACGAGAGGCACATACCAGAATCGTCGCGTCTCCTTACGGAACGACATGAAGACGATCGCCAACACAAATGCGACAGTCGCCGCTACCGCAGCGCCGCGCGACATCGACGCAAGTATTGACGCGTAAAGGAAACCCAGCGCGCCAAGCCAGAAAACAAGGCGACGATTAAAAAGCTCAAACATGTCGCCCAGGACAATCTTCCATCGAGGATCGTCCAACTTCTTGTAGAGCCTCTCCTGTTCCAGCTCTTTCTTTTCTTTGCGACGCACCTCGAGTTCTTTTCGCACCCGACGCGCCGACGTCATAAATTCGCGCGCAACGAAATAGAGGCATGCGCCAAAACAAAGAACGAGATACCCGCCGCCCGCATTCTTGTTGACATATGGCCCAAAGGAACCTTTGCAATCGATCAACCACCAGAGGTTGTGTTTTTCATAATCGATCAACGAGGGATTAGCAGTCATCGCGATGGACAATGCCGCCAAAGCCAATCCTGTAAAAACGACCGTTTTGAATAGAACGCGTCGAGACGCAGTCGAATTAAATAAAACCGACGACGATAAAAAGAGAACGAGGCCCGCCCAGAACATCGGTAAAAGCTGACGAGTCGAACTGGGAGCAATACTGATCGTATGTCCCCACTCCTGAAGCATATTGCGATCGTTTTGTGGAAGAAACTCGTTCTCCAAAGCAGATTCAACCAACAACGCTCTGGCGACGTCGGACGTTTCGCCCTCTTCATGAGGGAAGACGCTATCATTAAAATTTTGGTTTAGACTCGCCTGTTCGGCAATTATTGTTTCGTCTATCGCCGCGAGCGGATCGCCTTCTTTGTCGTAAAGGCGTTCAAGTGTCAAATCTGTCTCAGGAGGAAACAGAAGTTCTTGCATCTCAACAACATAGGGCGATATCCGCAACAACGTTTCTTTGGAAAAAGACACGACTTGGAGACAGCCCAAGAGTAGTCCCAAAACGAGCGGAATGGAGAGCGCGAGCGCCGACCAGTAGGAATTCACTCTCCTTATGCGCGAAGGAGCAGTCCACAGCGCAAGAAGCGCAAGCGCGCCGCTGGCGATAGTTAGATAGATCAATACCCTCAGATACTGAGGTTCAAAAGCGCCGTTACGCCAAGGACCGGCGACGATCACGCTCAAAACGCACAAGCGTCCAAGATTTTTGAACATGTTGTTGATCAACATGGAATCGTCGTTCCTTTCTTGGAAAATAGCTCTTTTGCGAGAACGGTTGTTTCAAGTAACGTTTGTCGAAGTGAACTAGCGAGGCGCGCTATTTATGCGCTCTTTACGACGTTCCATGAACTCCTTGTACGGGAGCGTGTTAATGACGTCGTCGCGAGTAAGGCCCGCCCTACGTGCCTGTTCGACTCCAAAGCTCATGTATTTTAATTGATTTGTCGCATGTGAATCGGTCGAGATCGCAATGAGAACGCCGTATTCTTTCGCGAGCTTCAACCACTTAGCGTCAAGATCAAGGCGGCGAGGTTGCGAATTAAGTTCGAGACACTTTCCATATTTTCTGGCATTTTCACAAAGGAACTCGACGTCGACGTCCAACGGAGCGTCAACTCCGATCATGCGATCCGTCGGATGTCCGATCGCATCGACGTACGGGCAGCGGAACGCGTCCATATAGCGGCTGTGAAGTTGTTCCCGGGGCTGTCGTTTACCGTAGTGAAGACTCGCGATAATCCAATCAGCTTGCGCGAGTGTCTCGTCTTTCAGATCGAGTCCGCCTTCTTCTTTAATTTCGATTTCAGCGCCCTTAAGAACCCGAAAAGGCTCGCCCGCGCGCTTTAACTCCTCATTGAATCCGTCGATAATCGCCCAATAGTGAAGAAATTCCGCGTCGGTCATGCCATTAGCGATCACAGAACTTTGGGTATGATCGGTCAGCGCGATATAACTGCGTCCAAGCTCTCGAGCAGCCTCGATCATTTCGCGAATCTCACTACGACCATCTGAAAAAGTCGAGTGCATGTGCAGATCGCCGAAGACGTCCTCGTACCTTATCAGCTCGGGCATTCCCCCGTCGATCCAGCTCTGCATCGCAAAGCCTTGTTTCAACTCTGCGGGGACCTGCGGTAGTCCCAACTTTTCGTAAAGGCGTTCCGACGTTCGTGAGGACAATCTTAACGCGCCCTTATAGAGTCCTAAGGGGGACAAACTCCATCCTTTTGCCTTGGCTCGATCGGTAAGCGCTTCCCAACTTTCACGTGTCGAGTTTAGTAGCGTTTCTTTTGTGCCAAACGTAAACTCTGACGCCGTATAGAAGTTCAGCGTTACTGGAGGAGTCGGTCGTTTATTGTAAGGCATAGTGAAAAAATCAGGACGAAGAGAGACGGAAAGTTTTTTTCCTCTTTCTTCTATAACTCCCTTGACGAAGTCCGACCTTTTCACGCGTTCAAAAGCCAATTCAGCCTTGTCCGTCTTGATAAGAAAGTCAAGTTCGGCCATCGCAGGCTCGCGTCGTCCAAGAGCGCCGACTTTTATGACCTCCAAGGGCGCGTTGATCTCCACTTCGCGTCGCGCCTCAAATTCAGCGGCAGCGCGTCGCTGGGCTTGTTCTCGGGTACGTTCGTCTTCTTCAAAACGCATCTGTTGGTATCGAGGATCGGAGCGCGAGGTAAAAAATCTCTTAAACTTTCCAACGACCCCGCGCGCCTGATCGCGAACGTCTTCAAGCGTTTCCTTAACGATCATTTCGCCTGCCGCCTTAACGCTCGATATTTTATTTTTAGTTTGCAGAGTTTCGAGGATTGCGTCAGCCAACGCGTCGGCGTTAGCCAGGAATATCGTATTAGGATCGTCAATGACGGGTTCTTTCGCGTCAAGCGCGAGAAGAAATTCGTGGTCAGACGGTAGGTTTGGGTCTTCCGTTGTCTTCGCGGCGCGACGCTCTTCAAGCTTGAGGACGTCTTCAAGAATCTTCTGCTCTTCCTGCTCTGTGAACTCGTTAGATTTTGACAAAACGCCCGCTTGGCATGCGCTTTTAAGCTTGTCAACATTGCGGATTCCAAGAGTTCCGCGAACGAAATCTACGGCTGCAATAGGCAGCGACTTAACCTGCAAAAGTCCGACGACGTTGGGTGAAACTCCATGTTTAATGCGGTCGCGGAGCGGATTGGTTCCCGTTAGAATAACCTCCCGAAGATTCCAAACGGATTCGTGAGAAAAATCGCCAAACCAGTATCCGAGCATATTTTCGAACTCTCCAACCTCGCGCTGATCGCCAAGATCGACCGAGGAGAAAACTTCGAGCGGAACCTCAAGATATTTAACGCGTTCCGCAAGTCGGTAGAACTCGTCCGTCATGTAAGACGGTCCTTCTTTATATTCAAGCAGAAGAGCAGTTTGTTCAACGATTTCCGATATGGAGAGATTATTCATAAACATGCCCAGTAAGGTGTCCTTAAAAATGGCGCGCGAAAGAGAAAGCGGAATTATCGCCGCTTCTCGCTGCTTTTGGAATGAAACAATCGACTACATAGGTTCGCGCCTTAACGCTATGTCACGACAAAACAGCGCCGGCGTTCGCTGTACTTAGTCGGCACTAAGCGTCTTTTGGCTACCGGTCGTTAAACAGAAGGATTCCAACGCCCAAAGCCAGACGCTGGAATCCCATTAAAAGCCGCCTGTATTATGCAAAGAAAAGAATGATCTTTCTTTGCAGATATGATCAATGGCGGAAATGTCGGCGACCGGTAAAGATCATTGGCAAGCCCAGCTCGTTACACGCGTCAATAACCTCCTGATCGCGTTTGGAACCGCCGGGCTGGATAACCGCAACAATGCCCTTAGCTGCACGAACGCCGTCGTCAAATGGGAAGAATGCGTCTGAAGCGAGGACTGCGCCGTTCGCGCGTTCGCCTGCCTTCTTTACAGAAATTTCGACAGAATCAACGCGACTCATCTGACCCGCGCCAACGCCAACGAGCATCTCGTCTTTCGCCAGCACAATCGCGTTGGATTTTACATGACGCACCATCATCCAAGCGAAACGCAGATCTTTCATCTGCTCTTCTGTCGGAGCCTTGTCGGTCACAACGCGCCAATCTTCCTCAGGATCAGTTCCGACGTCTGCGTCCTGCAAAAGCGATCCGCCGCAGAGAGGACGCGCGGTCCAATACGGTTTTGCCGGCGTAAACTCTTTGCCGCCGCACTCGAGGAGACGTACGTTGACATGCCATTTCGGGACGGTCGTGAGAATCTCAAGAGCCTTTTGAGAGAAGGACGGCGCGATAATCGCCTCAACGAAGTGACCGGGTTGCGCAAGGTAGTTCGCACTCGCTTCGTCAAGTTCGCGGTTGACGCCGATAATAGAGCCATACGCGCTCATCGGGTCGCCTTCCATGCCCTTACGTACAGCCTCTTCGAGGGTATCGGCGACCGCTGCGCCGCACGGATTGTTATGCTTGAGCACGGCGACGGCGGGTCGCTCAAAGGAGCGACACATGGTCAGCGCAGCGTCGAGATCGAGATAATTGTTGTAGGAAAGCTCTTTTCCATTAAGCTGTCGAGCGCCGACGGCGGAAACGTCCTTGAATTTCGGATCAATATATAACGCGGCTCGCTGGTGCGGGTTTTCTCCATAACGGAGTTCGGAAACTCGCTTTAAGGTTGAGGAAATCGTTGCCGGGAAAGTCGAGACGCCGTCATGTTCCGCGAAATATCGAGCGATCGCGGCGTCATAGGAAGCGGTGTGGGCAAATGCGTCGCGCGCAAGACTACGTCGCATCTGGAGCGTAAGCGAACCCGATTCCTGAATCTGTTCCAGAACGCGCGCATACTGCGACGGACTTGTCACAATTCCTACGAACCTGTGATTTTTCGCCGCTGCGCGAACCATCGTCGGACCGCCTATGTCAATATTCTCGATTGCTTCCGCGTCGGTAACGTTTTCCTTCGCGACAGTCGCCTCAAAGGGATAAAGATTGACCACGACAAGCTCGAATGGTTCGATTCCATGTTCGCTCGCCGCTTTCATGTCGCTTTCGTCGTCGCGACGACAAAGAATCCCGCCATGAACCTTCGGATGCAACGTCTTTAAACGACCGCCCATCATTTCAGGGAAGCCCGTGTAATCGGTCACGTCGGTCACAGGGACGTCGTTCGCTTCCAGATGGCGCTTCGTGCCGCCCGTACTGAAAATCTGAACGTCTGCCGCGACAAGACCTTTTGCGAAATCGATTAATCCTATCTTGTCGCTTACGCTGATCAACGCTCGTTTAACCTTAGGATCCATGACAACGTCCTTTCGTGCGTTATGCATCGTTAAAGATGATTGTATGCGAGGTTCAAATCGCGCGGCGTCGTCGATCGGCGACGTCCCGTTCATTTTCCTACGTCTGGTAAAGCGGTCAAGTCCACATGAGGGGACTTGACCGTCTGTGTGTTATTCCGCTCTAAGAATATATCCGCGCCCTCGAACATGCGCCAGAACGACGCCCTTCTCGTTGGTCACAACGACGTCGCCCAAAGTTGTCGACCGCGTGCGAACCGTTTCCGTCGCCTTAGCGATAATCTTTCCAGACTTCGTCGACTTGCAGTAGCTTATTGAGACGTCCTGAGAAACGACGGGCTCTTTTGCATAGTTGAACGCCGCTGCTAGCGCGTAATCGGCAATGGAGAAGAGCACGCCGCCCTGGCAAATTCCTAGACCGTTAAGGTGCGTCGGCGCAAGCGTCAATTCCGCCGTTGCCTTTCCTTTGCCAACTTCTGTGAGCCTAATGCCAATTAAATCACAAATGAATCGGTCGGCGCTCATGCGCTCCATTTGTCGCCGACGCTCGTCGGCCTGAAAGCCGGAGCCGTCAGTTTCTTCGTCCATTGTCCAATCCATGTTTTAAACCAGCGATTGTCAGTTCATCGTCGTCGGTCAAGGAGGGTTCATGACACG
The DNA here is from genome assembly GCA_050949645.1 of Thermoguttaceae bacterium. GTDB lineage: Bacteria > Planctomycetota > Planctomycetia > Pirellulales > Thermoguttaceae > RUG369. Next base: position 862,670 of record JBMNGC010000001.1, on the reverse strand, counting down.
CAATTTTACAAGCGTAACGCTGAAGCGTTCCATATTTGCCACGGTAGGGGCGCTCACAAAGATTGGGAAATCCATAACAACGATCGTCGAGCGAGCTGCTGTTCACCTGCCGACAGTTTGCTGCAATATATCACCGATCAAGACGAATTTGATTCGTCGCGACAAATACGTTGTTGTGCTGTATACGCACTGTAAATCCGCCATGTTCGCCTAACGCCTCAAGATCGTACTGAATGTTCTGAGGATCAAGTTCAGGATCAACCTCGACCTGGCACAGCAGCACGAACTGTCCGTCGTTCGTGATATTGGCGTAGAGGTCGATAATATTAATTTCCTTGCTGTCCAGATATTGCGTGAAATTCGAAACGACCCCCTCGCGGTCCTTGCCGAACGCGGAAATCACATACGTGTTGGAGTTAGAGGCGAAGCTCGGCCGAACGTCGGAAGACATGGGAAAAACGACCGCCTGACATCCCTCGAGTCCCTTTTCGCTAAGGATCAATGTTCTAAGTTCTTCCGGATCATATTCCTTAGCGATTGAAAAGGTCAGGATCAGCGTAAAATACCCGTCCAAGACAGTCTGACTACATGACTCGATATTTCCATGGATTCGGGCAATCGCCGTGCTCACGCTCGCAACGATACCGGGACGGTCGACCGCCGTCACATCAATCACGTAACCGTAACTCATCAGGTTTCTCTCCTCGGAATACGTATTCCTGAAAACGCCTGCTCAACCGCACGTTTCTCCACGATCTCAAGCGCAGTTACCTAAACTAACAAAGCGCGCAAGGACTTATGGTCATTGTACGCGAAAAGCGGATTCTTACAAAGCAGATCAAAGCAAAAAGTCCACGAAAATCAAATCTATTTTCGAACGAGCTGAGCGCGTTATTCTTCGCGAACGCTAAATTGCAACGTCCAGCTCCTCGAACCGTCGACTTCGTCGCACCAGATCTCCATCGCGCCTAACTCGGTAATGCCAGTGTGGAACTTCACAGCGACATACTCGGGTTCTGCATCTTGCAATGTTTCTGATTCGTCGTCGAGAGCCGAGTCGAACCGCGTTTCGATCGGATCGGTTTCATGAAGATCGGAGCTCGAATCCGCTCCCTGTTCGTCAGGATCGAACCAGTCGACAACGACGCCAGGCCGATCTTGAGGCCGAGTCGTGGAACTGAAAAAACGGAAGGTCGCCGGTTCGCCGACCAGGAGCTCAAATGGTTCCGACGGAACCTCGCATTCGGAACCTTCCTCCATACCCATCGGAGAGACGCATAACGCTTTAAGAGGTCGCTTCACGCCGGGAATCGCAGGAGCGGCTGTCTCTATGCCAATGTAATACGAACGAGGAGACGCGCCGCGAATGCGCACTCCGGAACCATGCTTGACCGATCCGTAATATGCGGCTCCGCAAGCGACAGCGCTTTCAAGGTTCGCGTCTGGGCTGAGATTGGTTGGCTTGACGTCGGGATACCACTCTCCAAGCTGCTCCTCAAAACGCGCTTCGATAAGTTTCGATTTGAAAACTCCGCCGTTGAGGAGAAAACGCGTCGGCTTCACAACGTCGTCGGAATCGCCGAATTTTGAATTGAGGAAAGCCGCAACATGACGCATAATCGCCGCGTCAGATTCATAGGGAAGCCCCGCTTCTCGAAGCCCCATTCCCGAACGACGCTTTGGACGGTCGGTGAGCAGCGACTTCGGGAAGAACCCCTCAAGCGCAATGGCGATAGCGTCGGCTTTGGGAAAGAGAATCGAAACAGATTCGCCGACAAGCTTGCTAGACCGACCGAGAATCGAAATCTTGTAAGAATCACTCTCAGTTGAATCGTCCGACGCAAGTAGCGCCTCTTTGGCGTCGCGACATTGACGTTGCAACGCGCTCGATTGCCATGGATTGAGTTCGACGCCCTGCTCCTTAAAGAGCTCCGCCGCGCGATGTGCGAGAGCGAGATCAATATTGTCGCCGCCGAGAAGCAGGCGATTACCGACGGCAAGACGTCGCAAAATCAGTTCGCCGTCCTCCTCTTCAGCACGGATGAGGGACAGGTCCGTCGTTCCGCCGCCAACGTCGCAAACGAGCGTTACGTCTCCAAGCTCAAGTTCCTTTCGCCATGCGTCGCCTGACTCAGCAAGCCATGAGTAGAGCGCCGCTTGAGGTTCCTCGAGAAACAGGAGAGTTTCAAGATTCAGACCGGCTCGACCCGCCGCTTCGCGAGTCAATTCACGAGCGCTTTCATCGAAAGAAGCGGGTACTGCCAAGACCACTTGCTGATCGAAAATCGGATCGTCTGGGAAGGCGTTGTTCCAGGCGGCGACGAAGTGAGCGAGATAACGACGCGAGGCCTCGACGGGCGAAACTTTGCAAACAGCGTCGGGAATGTTCCAAGGCAGAATTGGCTGATGACGATCAACTTTCGCGCATGTCAACCAGGACTTCGCCGAAGTGACGACGCGCTCGGGATACTCTGCAGCGCGGCGACTTGCAATTTCGCCAACAAGATAAAACGCGTTCGGATTGGAGACGCCAAGAGCGGCGACGTCCGATGAGGAATCGAGACCGAAGACTTTTTTGAAGAACCCTTTCGCACGTTTAATAGCGCCTCCGCCGTCTGACGGCGTGTCGGTCGCGGCTTTTGAAGCGTCATTTGAGTCGGTCAACGCTGTTTCCATGGAATCCCATGGAAGCGCCCAATTCGCAGTATCGCGCTCTTCTTCCGGACCAATATATAGAGAAGAAGGCAGGACGGATCGGGATTCAATGATCGACGGCTCGACAAACTGCGGAATCGAAAGGATGGACGGTTTCGGCGCCGACTGACCGTCAGACGCAAGCAAACTATAGGCAAGCTCTGAATTTGTCGTTCCTAAGTCTATGCCGATAGAATATTTCATTACTCGTCTTTTCTCCTGTTTCAGAGACAAGCGCGCCGTAAGTGACAAGAGCGGCGGAGCTTGTTACGCGAGAAACTCGCAAAAGCTGTTCTAATTTTTTTTAAGGAAAAGAGCGCCGGACTCGTCGAAGCCAAGAAGCTCGCGAAGTTCATCGAAGGAACGAACGACGTAGTCGGCGTTCTCGTATTCCTCGGCGCGATGTCCCTCGCTAAAGAATCCGATCACCGTCATACCAGCATTCTTGCCAGCGTTGACGCCACTTCGGGAATCTTCAATTACCACGCAACGTTCAGGTGGCGCTCCAATCTTCTGCGCGCACGCAAGAAAGATATCAGGGGCGGGCTTACCTCGCTTGACCTCGTTCCCGGCAACGACACAGTCGCCGAAAAACTCGCGGAGCTTCATCCAGTCAAGGACGTACTCGACGTTAACCTTCGGAGCGGAAGAGCCAACCGCAATAGGGACGTCCTTATCCGCTAGATCGCGGACAAAGTCACGGGAACCTTTGATTGGTTTAACGTGTTCAAGAATGCTTTCGCGGAACACAGTCTCTTTACGTTCAACGACGTCTGCTACTTCTTCGGGAGTGAGACCGGTTTTCCAGTGATGCTCGACAATATATTCCGACGTCATGCCGAAAGTACTCAAAAAGGTCTCTTTAGTAAAGGAAACGCCGTCTTCCTTCGCGACTTCCAGCCAGCTAGCAAGATGAGCGGCGTTGCTGTTTATCAGCACGCCATCCATATCAAAAATTATGCCCATGCACAAACCTTTTACGTCTAACCGTCCGGCGGATTAAGCCGACGGGGGAGAGCTTCCCCTGCTAAAATCAGTGTCGGCTCATTCTACAATATATTATTATGACGCCTAGACGCCGAGCCATCAGCGAATCTGTAAAAAGGAGTTTGGTCGACTGCAATTGCAGGAGCGCTTGATGAAATACTTGCTATTGCATTTTTTCGTTACCATCTCCACTATTGTCGTGGAGAAAAGCGACATACGCGTGTTCTAATTTGAAAACGTTGAGAGCTTAAAGGAGGAATCTCAATAACAACGCAGGAAAATGATCGCCGTCATTGAATGACGAGGCCTTCATGCGCATCCGTGCTCAACGGCCCTGTCTTCGTGAGAATGCTCGGCGCTTTCTCCTCCTCCCTCTGAAATGAGCAGAAGATGAATGAGGAGCTTTTGCACGCCGTCGTCAGGGGAACTGAGAAGCCAACAGTAACGCGGCGTTCTTCTCTATAGTTCATTAGGAGGAACTCAAGCTTTCGGAATCTATTGAATCCGTCCACCAGACGCCATTCCTCAACACTCAGGAGAGCGGCCCACCTTTTAGCGTCAGTGAGCGTTCTTTCCGGAAAGCTTTTCCAAATTGACGTCAACCATAACAAAAAGGAAGAAGGAGATACCGATTTTGAGGCTAAAACGACGTTAAAACAAGAAGAATACACATTCTAGATAATATGTAAGTACTAGTGAAACCGCTATTTAGTACCTTTAGAAAATTTTTGGCCAAATAGAACTTTTTGCTTGTATCGGGATTAAGTCAGTGTAGAATGCCCGATACTTGCATTCTGGGCTTCGGAATACTGAAGCGATTGTTTTAATCACGCGGGTTCAGAAAGATCGATCGTTCCTGTTGGCGCGCACGCCGCGTTGACAATACGGAACTTGAGATCGCCCCCTATAAACCAAGGGAACGCAAAACCGTTGTCCACCGCATATTCATATACAACGGTTTGTAGCCCAGCCCCTACACCTGTTCCATCATAAATAAATCTCTGGCGACAGAGCGCGTCGAAAACGGCAACTTTGAACGCAAAACCATGTCGAGCATGCGAAATGCTTCTTTTCACTTGCGTCGACCTCGGGACTGGCGTCCCATCGCCTTCACCGTTTTGAGCTGACTCCGGCGCTTCGTGAATGACAGAACATATTCCTGTCTTCTCACTCTCCTGTTATAGACTCCCTATACTTGGTATGAAAAATTGGGATTGGAAGTTCCAACTTTTTATCATTTTGTCACGACAGGAAGTTTTTTTAAATGGTTCTAACAGGCGAATGAGGGCTAGCGTTTCCTATTTGAGGAGTGCTTAATACATGAATTTGCCTTCTTACCGTCCGCTTATTGGCATTAATCTTGGTAACAAGCCGGCGCTGCATGGCGTGCCCGAGTTTCATTTCGTCTCGTCCGACTATACTGACGCCATCGTTCAGGCTGGTGGAATTCCGGTTCTTCTTCCGCCCGTCGACAAACACGATTACGATCTGATCCCCAGTATGCTTGCGCCGCTCGATGGTCTTCTCTTCACCGGTGGTCCTGACCTCGATCCCGACACTGACGGTTTTAAGCGGCACCATTCAGTTGACGAAATGCCGAAGCGACGAGAACTGTTTGACCGCGCTCTCATTGCCGAAGCCGCGAAACGCCGCCTGCCTGTCATGGGAATTGGAGTTGGGATGCAGCTTCTCAACGTTTCCCAGGGAGGTTTGCTCTTTCTTCACATTCCTGAAGACCTTCCACGCGCTCTCCCTCACTACAACTCTCAGTGTAATTTTTCGCTTCGTCACCGAGTCATTATAGAGAAGGGAACGCTGCTTTATTCCGTCTACGGTGATAACGAAGTTCGCGTCAACAGTCGCCACCATATGGCGGTCGATGACGTCGCGCCCGGATTCATTGTTTCAGCGCGTTGCCCCGGTCTCTCCAATGGTAAAAATTCTGACCTGAATAATAGCGATAGCGTCATTGAGGCGATCGAATCAACTTTCGAAGACTGGTTTGCATTCGGCGTGCAATTCCACCCCGAGATGAAAGATTCTGCAACTCACCTCGATCGCCAGATCTTCGTCGAATTTATCAATGGCGTCATAGCCTACAAAAAAACGGGTCGCAATGTTCTTGCTGTGAAGCCTCACGTGAAGGAAACGGCAAAAAAGATAAGGAAACCGCGTGGCGTCAAAACGTCCGTAAAACGCGACTCCCTCCTGTAATACTTTTTGCGTGGATTAGAACGGTCTTTTTCTAAAGACCCGAAACGCCAAAGAAGGTAAACCGTCGACCGAATATTTTTCGGTCGACGGTTTTTTATGACTCGATCTTTGTCAGTTGAGAAATCCTTCGGAGCACAGAGATTCAACGCAAAACGCAATTGTCTCAATCGTCTGGCGTCTATTGCCGATTGCAACTGTCTTCACAACGTCAAGGGAGATTCGACTCCGCCGGTTCCATTATTGAAATAGAGTATTTGACCGTATATATTTCTGTTTATTCTGGTCGTCCGGCGTCATTTTTCATGTACAATGACCGCGTCAGTCGCCGCTTAGGCGGTCAGTCTAAGGCCTTGTGAGAGGCTGATGTACGCGGTTTAGCAATAGAAGGCAAGAAGATTGGCAAGCATTGAAATCCGGCAAATTTTACTTATCATGAAGGTTGTTTAGCAGAGTCAATTGACAAACGCATCGCGTTGCATTTTTACCTAAGCGGCCTTAGCTATGAAAAATCACAAACAATATCACCGTTTCTTTGTATTGTCGCTTCTATGTCTCGTCGGCGCTTTTTATTTTGCGCCGCTCGCTTTCGCTGAGCATCCGGATAGCAATCCCGCCCCTAATCTGATCACTAATCGCGCGCTGGGACTAACTTCCTATCAGCAGGCGGGAAGATATGATCCTCGTTTCGACGTTAAGACTGATGTTGTTATGGTCTATGGGACCTCCGACGCGGTTCTCGAATCGCTTCCCGAATGGCGCGAAAAGAGCGGCTCAAAAATAGCAATCATGACTGGAATCGCCTGGGGCGAATATCAGGAATATCTCTACGGCAAGGCAGACGGCGTCGATCACTGGGACGATGCTCAAGTTCTAGCCGATGGTTCGCCAATGCTCCATGGGCCACAAATCCCGTACCTGTCCCCTAGCGTTTCTTTTACAGACTACCTGACAATGCGACTGCGCAAGCTCATTGACGCAGGCATAGACGAAATATATCTTGAGGAACCAGAATTTTGGGCGTTCACCGGCTTCGGCGATTCTTTCAAGCGGGAATGGCAAATTTTTTATAACGAAGATTGGATCCGCCCAGACTCCTCTTGCGACGCGCAGTACCGAGCGTCGAAGCTCAAGCAATATCTTTATCGCCGCGCGCTCGACCGCGTCGGAACGGCGCTTAAGGAGTATTCGCTCAAAACATACAACCGCCCCCTCAAGTTGTATGTCGCGACGCACAGTCTTGTGAGTTACGCCCAGATTCAAATGGTCAGTCCAGAATCGTCGCTCCTCGATCTCCCTGGCGTCGACGGTATCATTGTCCAGACTTGGACGGGCACCGCGCGATTCGGCAACTTCTACAACGGAGCTTTCGGGGAACGAACCTTCGAGGTGGGGATGCTCGAGTATGGCGTTATGCAGGAGATGATGCGAGGAACCGGAAAACGCGTCTACTTTCTAAACGACCCCGTCGAGGATAACCCCGGGTATAGCTGGGACGACTATAAAACGAATTACCTCTGCACGCTCGTCTCCTCGTTCATGCGCTCTGAAACGCATTATTATGAAGTCGCGCCTTGGCCAAGCCGCGTGTTCCTTGGGCTCTACCCGTCGGGCAGTCCTGACGCAACGCGAATACCCCAAGATTACGCAACGACCCTCTCGCTGGTCTTCCAGCAACTTCGCGATATGGATCAACCTGAGGTTCAATGGCTTGACGCGTCCGAGGTCAATTCCGACGCGTCTAAGCCTGATGCGCGCTCTGGCGCAACCGAAGGTATTGGCGTTTTGCTGGCAGACTCCACGATGTACCAACGCGCTAATCCGACGGCGGCTGAATGCGGAGTCAATGACCCTTCCGACCCGATGCGTCCAACGGTCGCCGAATTGCAGTCCCTTTCCGACTTCACCAGCCTGACATTTCCCCTAATTAAGCACGGCGTCCCTGTCGACATTCCCGTCCTCGACAACGTCCTGCGAACCCCAGGCTATCTTGATCACTACAAGATTCTTGTTCTAAGCTACGACTTCCAAAAACCGTCCTCTCCCGGTCTTCACGCAACGCTTGCCGACTGGGTCTCGCGCGGCGGCGCGCTGATCTTCGTCGATTCGCGTCTCGACGCGTATAACAACGCGAAGGACTGGTGGAATACCTCGGAACCGAGCATTGAAACTCCAGGCGATCATTTCCTGACAAGCTTCGGACTTGCCCCTGAACAGGCGTCCGGTAAATACCCTTTCGGCAAGGGATTCGTCTACCTGGAACGAAAACGACCAAGCTATTTCGGACGATCCTCCGCCAATGCCGACGAATATCGCAATCTCGTCTACGACGCCGCTGTGGAAACGGGTTTGGATTATATCGAACGCAACTACTTTCTCAAACGACGCGGTCCGTACCTTCTGGCGGCAACATTAACAGAGTCAATCTCCAACGAGCCGTTGACCCTGAAAGGACGCTTCGTCAATCTTTTCGATCCGACTCTCAGTATCGAGCATGAAGTCGTTGTTAACTGCGGCGAAAGAGCCTGGTTGCTCGACCTTGACCGCGTTACAGCTTCTGCGCCTTCTATTCTAGCGTCAAGCTGCCGAATCGAGTCGCTTCACGAGAAGGATGAAAGGACGGTTGAAATCGAAACGACGTCGGTTGCAGAAATCGTCGCAAGCTCGCTTGTCCTACTTGCGCACAAACCGAAAAGCGTTCTAGTTGACGGAGCCGAAGTTGAGGAGTTCCGCTGGGATGAAGAAACGCATACGCTCTTCTTCCAGTTCCCCTCTGATGGCAAAGCAACCATCCTCATCGAATATTAGTGGACGCCTGTCCACGAAAAGAACAGACGCCTATGGCATATCAGACCTGGTTCCTCCATGGTTGATATCGCCCTCGGCGGATCTGTTGTAATTTAATCAGGCTCAAGCAATGGCAGGCATAAAACTTCGGTGCTCGTCCATGAGCGCCGTTGTCGCGCATATTCAAGAAATCTGCCGCAGTCGCGCGGTTCAACGCTGACGTCAAGGATTTCAAAAAGCTGAAGGCTTGCTTTGAATGGTCGGCGTCCAAATTGACGCCTTGCACTTTGCTCATTCGTGTGTTCTGCAAACCTCCTACGCCACGCGGCGGTAATTAAGAAGCCTCGAACATAACGCCCAGAAGGAGCAGTCTCTATTAGCTGAGCCGTTCCTTTTGCTTAATGTTAAAACAATTTCACGGAGATCACAATTTAGTCTAACGGTCTTCCCGAAGACGGGACCGTGGAACTCCTGACCATATTTGGATCAGCTATGAAAAGGAGTCTCTAGGTCCCTCTTTTTTTCTCACAATTATCGGCGCTCTGACGGTCCTGAGCCTGTTTCATCTGACGGAGTCGCGCTTTGAGGGGCGCTTCATTCTGTTCCTCCTTCTGCTTAACAGACTGGGCGGCGGCAGAAGTTCTAATCTGGCGGTAAGCATTCTCAGCAGCCTCCCGTCCAGACGCTCTATCGAGCTCCTTCTGAGTGTAATTGAAGAGGCCAAGGACGTATTCGAGCAGCGCCTTTGATTTAGGATTGAAGTCAGAGCCAAAAAGATCGCGAGGCAAGTCGATATATGCCTCGTTCTTTTCATCATGGAATGAAATCTCAATTCCTTTTTTTTGCAGGAGCGTCTGGAGCACAGTCATTCTCGTGGGATCCAAGTACTGAACGCTCAATCTCCTAGCAAAGCCTTTGACTTGAACGATCCCAAGTCTTTTAACTCGGAAATTAAAGGCGACAACGCGGATTTTGCTCAATAGACACACGTTCTCAGCAGTTATTGGCAGCTTGCCAAAACGATCCTTGAGCTCGTCGCGTAATTCGTCGGCCTCTTCTAGAGTTTCGACGCGGTCGAAGCGTCTATAAAAATCGTTTCGGGAGATTTCGTCTTCGATATAGTCTGAACTCAAGCCGGATATAACTGGCAAGCAGACCTCGACGCTGATATGGAGTTTTTGGGGCTCATTGTTGAGTAGGCGAACGGCTTCGGCGAACATCTTGCAGTACATCTCAAAGCCAACCTCATTGATATGCCCACTCTGCTCTTTCCCGAGGATATTACCTGCCCCGCGAATTTCCAGGTCACGGAGCGCAATCTGATACCCCGCGCCTAAGGAGGCATAATCCTGAACTGCAGACAATCGCAAATTCTGTACTGTCTTCAACACCGCCTTGGGATCGAGCAGCAAGTAGCAATACGCCTGCTTATTTGTACGTCCGACGCGTCCTCGAAGCTGATGAAGTTGCGCAAGCCCGAATCTATTTGCATGATTAATCAGTATTGTGTTGGCGTTTGTGATATCAAGTCCGTTTTCCACAATCGTCGTACTGACAAGAACGTCAAACTTATGGGAAACGAAATCGCTCATCACGCGCGCCAACCTACCAGTCGTCATCTTCGCGTGCCCGGCGCGGACGCGCGCCTCGGGAACGATTTCTTCAAGTTGTGCGACGATTGATCCGATCTCGCTAATGTTGTTGTGTAAAAAATAAACCTGTCCATTGCGTGCGAGCTCGCGCATAATCGCCGCGCGAATGAAACCGGAGTTAAATCTTACGACTTTTGTAATAGGGGGAAGTCGATCCGCCGGCGGAGTATCAAGCCTTGAGATATCGCGAACGCCCAGCAACCCCATATAGAGAGTTCGCGGAATTGGAGTCGCGGTCATTGTTAGGAAGTCAACCGTCGGATACTTCTCCTGCAAACGCTCCTCTTTCTGCCTCACTCCAAACCTCTGTTCCTCGTCAACGATAATAAGTTGCAGATTGTGGAACTCGACGTCTGAAGAAAGAAGTCGATGAGTACCAACAACGACGTCAATGCCTCCCATTGCGAGCTTTTTGAGGATAGTTTTCTGTTCCTCTGGAGGAGAATAGCGCGACAGTCTTGCTATGTTGATAGGAAAGGACTCCGTCCTCTCACGAAGCGCCTGATAGTGCTGCTCGACCAGAACGGTCGTTGGAACAAGCATCGCGGTCTGCGCGCCCGACATGGACGCTTTGAAGGCTGCTCGGAACGCAACCTCTGTCTTGCCGAACCCGACGTCGCCGCAAAGAAGACGATCCATTGGGCGTTCGCCTTCCATGTCCTCCTTTACCTCGGCAATTGCCTTGAGCTGGTCGTCCGTTTCACGAAACGGAAACAGCGACTCAAACGCCAGTTGATCGTCGCCGTCCGGCTTAAAGGCAAAACCTTTGGTCATTTCACGAGTAGCCTGCAGCGCCAGCTTGTTTTGCGCCTGCTCCCAAACCTTAGCCCAAACTTCGCCCTTCTTTTTATTCCACGTCGCGCCCTTTGGGTCGTACGTCGAAAGATGAACCGCTGTCATCCCCTTCCCAACGCCAACATAGCGCTGAAGCTTGCCAATCTTGGAAACCGGCACATACACATGTCGATTCTTGAACTGAAGCTTGAAGTGGTCTTCCGGACGTCCCCATATTCCGTCAATTGATACGATCCCAAGATACTTGGCAATCCCATGATCCTCGTGCACAACGAAGTCCTTGCCGGGCACAAGCTCCAAAAAAGAGTCTTTGTCGGCGCCGAATTGATACTTTGCACTCGCATCAGACGTCCTCCGGACAAGCATTCGTCCGAAAATCTGGTCGGTAGATGCGAAAACAAAACCGTCGTCACGCGAATAGAATCCCGCGCTGAGCGATCCCTCAACAAGGGTCAGACGTTCGAATAAATCAGGGCTATCGTTCTTGAGTCCATTCTCAAGCTGCTCGCGCTCGACGTCGGATCCGCAAATGATAAACGCCTGCCGAATATCTTCGCGTTCGTACAACGTCTGTTTAAGATGTGTAAAGTCTCCTTCAAGCCATTCCGTATCGGAATATTGCAAATTGACGCTTTCAGACGCAACTTCAAGTCCCGACGCAACGTCGACGATGTGGACGGTTGGGAAACGGTACAAGGCGTTCATTATTTCTGAAACCCTGGACGCGTCTGTCCTCCTAACCTCATCCATAAAGGACGACGTATTCGCAAAGATAACGATGGAGTCGTCTGGCAAACGATCGACAAAACGCGATTTCATCTCCTCATCGAAGTGAGTCTTGGAAAGCACAATCGAATCGATCTCTTTGATTCGGCGTTGATCGCGAACCCCAAAGAGACGAATCGACGAAATTTCATCGCCCCAAAACTCAAGACGAACAGGACGGAGCGATCCGAACGGAAAGACGTCGACGATGTCGTTTCGAACAGCGTATTCTCCCTGAGAATTGACCGTTGGCATGCAAACGTACTGTTCATCAGAGAGCCAACCCAAAAGCGCCTCGCGTTTTATTTCAATTCCATTTGCGAGTTTAAGCGTGTCGTTGACCATCTGTTCTGGGGACGGAACTGCCTGAAGCATTGCGCTAGCGGACGTCACGACGATCGAAGCGGCGTGTTCTTTATCCTGCGCCGCAAGTTGGGAGCGCTCATCGAAATACCGCAAGACGCGAAGACGCTTTGCGGCGTCAACTTCGTCGGAAACCGAAACTGTCTGAACAACCCTTGAAACGATATCCTCCATGAGAGGATAGGTCAGGATCGGCGAATCGGTAAAAAGTGTGAGATCGCGCGCCGTCTTTTCAACGTCGTCCGCTTTCGGAACCGCCAAAAGAACGGGGCGTTTCGTCTCAAGTTGCGTGAGCGCAGCAAGAAAAGCATAGGCGCTGCCGACGCTGCCTTCGCAGAGAACTGATTTAGAGTCGTTGACGGCGTTCACAAATTTTTGAATTTTCGGAGACGACACTACCCAATTGCGTCCATTCAAAATACCCATACTGACCTCCAAATGCAGCATTCATTATAACGGTTCCGGCATCCGCGCAGGTCGTCAGCCCATTCATGAAAGAGGTAAGAAAAATATCACAAATGTTGTCAATGCGACGCAAGACCGCCCAAAACAGCGCTACGCACGCAATTGTTACGCAGTTAGTCAGTTTTCAAAGAAAAACGCCAGCGGAAATTAATCCTCTGGCGTGTGCTTCGTTCCGTTTGACAAGGTTGTCGTAGGGTTGATCAACGACCAACGCCAAAACGATGGAACTTCTTGATCTTGAGACCGCCTTCTTTGGCGATCTGACCGACAGTCTTAGAATTCGTAGGATCGCCAATATAGGGTTGGTATTCGAGGCAGATGTCCTTAAGAACTTTCTCGACACGCCCTTTGACGATATTCGCAATGATATGGTCGGGCTTGCCAGCGTTCGCAGTACGGGTCTGCTCTTCAGCGATCTCGTGTTCCTTCTTGAGAAGCTCGGGATCAAGGTCGTCAGAATTGACCGCGCTCGGATTCATCGAGGCGACCTGCATGCAGATATTATTTGCAAGCTCTTCATTGTCTCCTTCGACTTGGAGGATAACGCCAATACGCGCGTCGTGATGGACGTAAGTCCCGACGGAACCCTCGACTCGAAGAAGACCGTCGATCTTGAACACTTCGCGAATCTTATTCATCAGGTCGTCGTATTGGAGCTCAAGGTCGCCCTGAGCGAGAAGCTCTTCCGCAGTAGCGGCGCCAGGACCTTCGGCAAGTTGCTTCGCAAGCGCGCCGGCGAGCTCAACAAACTGATTATTGCTGGCAACGGGCGCGGACTCGCAAAGAATCTTGACCATTGCGGTGGCGCCATTGGATCCCTTATAAATCGCGACGCGTCCCTCGGCGGTCTCACGTCCAGCGCGCGAAGTCATCTTTGCCTTACCAGACTTGCGAAGGAACTCGATCGCTTTCTCTTCATCGCCTTCAGCCTGCTGAAGAGCCTTCTTGCACTCCATCATGGGGAGTTGAGTCTTATCGCGGAGCGATTTGACCATCGCGGCGGTAATTTCAGCCATATTAATCTCCTAAAAGGTATTGTCTCTCTTCGTCAAAAGGAAGCGCGGGCAACCCTTCCCGACGCTTATATCCCGACCGTCGTCATGAGGCGGTATCATCGGCGGCAACCTTTTCATCAACTTCTGCCGCTTCTTCTTCTGGCGCGCCTTCAAACTTGGTCGCTTCGCGTTCCTTGACGCCTTCAGCGACGGCGTCAACGAGCTGGGAAACTATCAGGTCAATCGAACGAATGGAGTCGTCGTTGCCTGGAATCGGGAGATCGACTTCGTCAGGATCAGAATCTGTATCAATGAGCGCGATCGAGACAACGCCAAGCTTGCGCGCTTCGCGAACGGCATTCTTTTCTTTGCTCGGATCGATGACGACCATCGCGGCAGGATAGCGATCCATCTTACGCAAACCGTTAAGGTTGCGATAGATCTTTCGGTACTCGCGCGCGAGAGAGGCTTGCATCTTCTTCGAGTAGGTCTGAAGAACATCGCCCTCCATGATGCTCTCAAGCTCTTCAAGACGCTGGAGACGACTGCGAATCGTTTCGAAGTTGGTCAATGTGCCGCCAAGCCAGCGCTCGGAAATGTACGGCATGCCGCAACGTTCTGCCTGGGTCTGAATCGTCTCAGACGCCTGACGTTTAGTTCCAACGAACAGGACGAGATTCCCCTCGCCCGCGACTTTCTTGAGGAACTTCTTCGCGCGGAGAATGCCGCGGACCGTTTCACGAAGGTCGATGATGTGGATAAGCTTACGGCGACCATAAATGTATGGACGCATCTTAGGATTCCAGAGACTGGTACGATGTCCAAGATGGACGCCTGATTCGATCAGCGCCTCGATGGAGAGTTCTGCCATATTAATCCTTCTACGTCGTCGTTCGGCACATCGTTACAGACGCTTCAATTAGATAAGGTCTCATGAGACGTTTGGACGACGGTACTCAGGTTGGAGGGCGCGCTATAGAGCGACGCCCAAAACGCCGACCAAGCGACGACGCGCCCCGGTCGGCTTTAAGAGACGCGCCCAACTTCGTTAACTGTATAGCGAGTTCATCGCAAATTACACCAAAAATGGTCTTTTAATTCTATCAATAAAGTTGAGGCGGTCAATAGCCGCAATATTTAGATTTAGTGATTTTAAATCACAACATGCGGACTGGTTCATTGAAAAATGTCAAGTCTGTCTGTAACTAAGATTTGATAAGAATCCGAGGCGCGTTGGATAAAAAAAGGACGCGAACCCTCTGCGAGGTTCGCGTCCCAAAGAATTGTTTTTCGGCGGGATGCGAAGGGCTGTCGGTTAAGAATACCCTTCTCGACGCCCGATGGCGTCCCTTATCCCCTAATCATCATTTGAAGTCGGAGTATCGGACAGTGAAGTTAATCGTGTTGTAAAGCATGTTGAACCAGAGTTCGACAGGCGTATACTCAACCAGGATGACGTCGTTCGGTTCAATCAAGATTCGTTGCGAAGGATCGCGGAGCATTTCACGCTGGCGAATCTGTATCGCGTACTGACGTCCGTTGACTTCGCGGAGAACCAGAATGCGGCTTGCGGGAAGAATACTGCCAACCTTACCGGTTCCGTTCGCCTGAGTTGATCCGGCGGAGGCGCCGACCGTACCGCCAGCTGTCGCGATAGCGCCCATGACGTCGAGGTCGTAGTCGCGTGGAATCGGATAAACGCCGCCCTTGATGAGACCGCCGGTATAGTAAACTTCAGCCTCTCGAGACTGGATATAGACGACGTCGCCATCATAGAGCGTAACGTCTTCGGAGGTGAGTTGCGGCGGCGCGTCATTCGGACCAACGCGGAGCGGAATTCGGAGAACGCCGAGATCAGAGTTGAGATTGATAATCTCGCCAGACTCGTTATAACGACGAGCGACCTGACTCTGAGCATAGCCGGTATCGGTACCGGACATGTAGTCGTAGTCGCTAAATTCGTCGCTGTACGCCTTACGAAGAATGACAACTTCGTTCTTCGCATTGAGTCCAGGAAGGCCCCCGGTCTGGCTCAGCGCTTCGAGAACGTCGTTTCGGTAAGCCGGGAGCTCCAGCGAGGTCGCCGTACCGCGAGCGATGCCCGCCATATAACCGGCGCCTTTGTTGTTGGAGTACGCGCTCGCCGTAGTTCTCATGTCGTCGCTCGTGACGTCCTCTCGAATGACCGTGACGTGATAAGTACGGGGTTTAATGAGCGAAACTGAAATGTTAGCGTCGGTTCGGACGATTGAGCGCTTAAGAGTGTAAGCCGCGCGAATCGCTTCCTCAGCCTCGATCAGGGTCATACCTTCAACGTAGATCGGCTCGGGCAGCATCGGAAGCGAAAGAGTTCCATCGGAGCGAACCATATACGGATAACCAGACGCGGGACGCTCGGTGTCTGATCCGATATTATGAATCGGGGGCGCCTCGTCCGTATTGCCCGTGATCCCGGCGATATAAATACCGAGCACGTCATTCGGACCGAGTCGCTCCTCCGCAGGTTTATCCATACGCAGTTTAACGAAATTGATCTGCTCCATCTCGCTACGGGGGCCGCTTTGACTCTTATTTTTAAAGTAGCGTGGCGACACCGTTTCGCTATTCGGGATGCTGAGACAACCTCCCGCCATGGCGCAAACCAACAAGGATGCGATAAACGTCCTGATTGTTGTTCTCATTTTTATGTGTCCTTACATCTCCACCGAAAAAAACGGCCCTACATGACCGAATCAATTCTTCTGAGCTAACAAAGTTAATGCTCTTGCGAGAACGACAAGCCTTCATTCCCCTATAATGATGAGAATGAATTTGCAAAGGTCGGCGCTCGTCGCCAAAGACCTTGCAGTATCTGTTCAGCGCAAAATATCCGAGTTGCTCCAGCTTGAAGAGCATGCCTAAGCTAAAGAACTCTGACCTGCACTAACATCGACCAGTTCGTTGCCAGCTCTTTAGCTGAACTGGCGAGAAATCGGAATTATGCCATGGAAGCTACGCGCAATCGACTTGCGAGGATTCCAGCTCCGATAATCATAAACCTCTTCACTCTCTTATTCGAAGATTTGAGAAGTTCTCATGAACAAATTTTTGAAAAAACCGTTAAAAAGCAAAAACGGAACATAAATGGTCTGTATCGTTAGCAAAGAAGTCCACGCAATCGTCGTTGCCTAACGCCGATATCTATTGACTCCACAAGTCAAACATCGTTACTCTAAGGCAAATGACTGAGTCGTTGCCGATTGGGTTTATCCACGTGTAAAGAAATCAAAGGCGACAAGCTTTTTGTCATCTATGCTCAAAGTTAGGAATAAAGCCGAAGATAAAATGAAACAGATATCAATACCAACAATCGCCGCGCTAATCATCATGGGAATTTGTATGTCGACGTCGTCGTTCGCAGGGGAAGCGGAGGAACAATTGGCCGCTTTCATGAAGCAATATCAGAAAGACTATCACGAGATGTACTGCGACGTCTCCTATACATGGTGGGACTCGATGATCAACGGTTCAAAAGAATCCTTCGAGAAATCTGCCGCCGCAACCCTCGCTATGTCGAACTATCACGCGGACCCTGTGAAATACGCTGAACTTAAAAAACTCCGCGCCGCCGCCGTGAACGCAACCCCACTCGAAAAACGCGCCGCCTACGTCGCTGAACGCGCCTTTGAGCAGAATCAGATTCCAGATGAACTCAATAAGAAGATCATCGATTTGGGCTCTGAAATTGAACAGATCTTCCAGACGCAGCGCGCCCGCTATGAGGGCAAGGAATACACCAACAACGAACTCCTGGCAATGCTCGAAACGGAAACTGATTCTCAGAAGCGTTATGAAATCTGGGACACTCTTAAGGACGTCGGCGACATGGTCGCGCCTAAAGTGATCGAGCTCGCGAAGCTCAGAAATGAGGCCGCTCAGAAACTTGGATACAAAAATTACTGGGAAATGACCGTTGCTTTCCAAGAATTCAAACCGGAAGAACTGGTCGGCGCCTTCGAAAACCTCGAAGCTCAAACATATCCTCTCTTCAAGAAGGTTAAAGATAGGATGGACGAAGAGCTTAAAGCTAAATTCGGGATCGATAAGGTCATGCCTTGGCATTACGACAACCCATTCTTCCAACAGGCGCCTCCTTCAGAAAAGATCAATGTTAACGAATTCTACTCTGGTATGACGGGTCAAGATATCGTTGACACGGCGTCGAGATACTATGCCAAGCTCGGTTTCGACGTCAGTCCGATCCTCAAAAACAGCGATCTTTTTGAAAAAGAAGGCAAGTCCCAGCATGCATTCTGCAACGATATGAACCTCGAGGGCGACGTTCGTATTCTATGTAATATCAAGCCTGACGCCGAATGGATGGATACGCAGCTTCACGAGTTAGGACACGCAATCTACGACTACTACCTCGATCGAACAATCCCCTATAATATTCGTTGCGCAAATCACATCTTCACGACCGAAGGCGTCGCGGGTTTATTTGGCGCACAGGCGCGCGATCCTCAATGGCTCGTCGAAAATCGCGAAGTCTCTCCCGAACGCGCAAAAGAGGCGACCGAGGCGCTCATAGAGCAGAGACTGCGCGAACAGCTGATCTTCTGCCGCTGGACGATCGTCATGACTTTCTTTGAAAAAGCTCTCTATGAGAACCCCGAACAGGATCTCAATCGTCTGTGGCATGAGACGACTGCTCGTTACCAACTTCTCGATCCTCTCGAGGGTCGCGATAAGGCGGACTGGGCTGCCAAGCCGCACTTTGTCATCGCGCCAGTTTACTATCACAACTATATGCTAGGCGAGCTCTTCAGCTCTCAAATTCGTAAATCGCTTGCGAAAGAAGCCCAAGGGGACCAGGAAAAATTTGGGCAACTCCTACGCGACCGCGTCTTCGCGCCGGGCGCCACTCTTCCGTGGCAAGAATTTGTGGAGCAGGCGTCGGGAGAACCTCTTTCCGTCGAAGCCTTCATCGAAGAACTCAATAAGGCGGAAGCGCTGTTGGAGCGCTGAGAATATAGCTGCGGTAAGGCGCGGTTCTCGCCGCGCCTTACGCTTTGACCTTTAGTATAGTACGGATCTTACAAAACGTGAGAATGACGACGCTACGCGAAAAAACTCGACGTTTCTGGACGTCGACGCTATTCGTCCTTTTAGGACCAGTGACGCTCGGTCTGGCGTTGTGCGCCATGTATTGGCAAACGACTTCGCGAGCGGCGTCGTCGGAGAGCGCGCGCATCTCACAGAAAGTGCGCTACGACGTTTCGCTCGAGTGTCGCGAGCGTCTCCAGCCTGGAGTCGAACGTTTTATCAACGTTGAGATCCAATCTCAGGAATCAGACGAACCTATTCTCTTTTGTCCTGAAATATATAAGCTTCGCCTGAACGACTTCAAGCTTCTTCACGCCCTTGCAGCTTCCTTTGACAATCGCGGCAGATCCCCAGAGTCTGACGCCTTGCTTGAGCCGAGCGCCGTCAACGAGGTCGACCAAGGGCACGAGGCAGATCAGATCGCTTCATTTGCAGATATCGTCTACGAATCCGCCGATCGGTTTAAAGGCTATACACTTCTTGTTCTTCCGCGCGCTTATTACCGTTCGTCTCAGACGTCAGAAATCGTAGGCGCGCTCGGCGACCGACTCCTGCGCGCTATTGGGGTCGACGCAAATTCGAACGCTTCCTCCGCTTTGTGTCTTGTGGTTGTCGAAACGTTTCTAACGTCGGAAGAAGAATTTGACGAGATTCGCAACGCGCCAAACGAAACGACAAATGAAAAATGGACAAGACGCGAACTTCTCGGCGCGTTTCGCACTGCTGTCTACCAGACTCCGCGCGGCAACGCGGGGATAAACGAAGAAACGACTCAAAATGAAACGCTCGTCTTTTCCTCAGAGACGCCGGTCTTCGAAAAGTTCAGAGCGTTGTTCTATAACTCGGAAAAAATAGCCAGGACTGACGCGCTCTTTGAGCTCCGAAAAGTCTCCTCCCCGGTTCCATTCTACGCATCCCTCCTCCGCGATAAGCTCGATGGAACGCTCCGCGTCGAATATGATTCCAGTTATGGAGCGACGCCCGGAAGCCTCGCGTCACAATTCGTTCCTTTTCTAAGCTTTCTCGACCGAAGAGGATGGATCTCAGGACGAACGGTCTATCGTTCCAATTCCTGGGAAACGCCGAATTTTTGGAGCGTCGAACTCGTGGACTTCCATCTCTACAGTTTTGAGCTCTCCGAACTCTGTAAGCGATTCAGACTACCAGCTTTCTCTGGTATCATTTCTGATCTTTCAATCGACGCAGGTCAGATTTGTTGCGGCGTTTTTCGGGGCGACGGATCGATCAAAATTCGCAACGGCGCCATTCCAGTCAAGGTTGTCAAGCGACTCAATGCGATGGACATGCTTGAGACGTCGCCTCGCAGCGCCATGCAGCTGCGTTTTATCAACGACGCGACCCCCTTCAATGAGTTGGAGTTGCAATTCTCTCTCAACGAAAACGGTATCGTATTCGATTCGCATTACCGTAATAAAATCATTGCGTATTATGAAAAGGGGCCCGTAAAGTACGGATTATTCCTCACGGAATCAACCGCGGGTAAGGAAACGCCTTACGCAGCTCCGCTCACGGCGCTCTTTGAATCCCGAGACTCGCGCTCCTTTTGGAACCCGCTGGTCCGCAAAGCAATCAATCATCTGCCCGTTCCAGAAACAGCGGAGATTGATTCTAACAGTCAGATGCTCAGGTAAAAGGTATTTTACCATTTTAGCGTGCGGCTTTTCACGGCGTTGGTTCTTCAGCCGCTTCATCGGCTAATGGAACGATCTCGAATCCCTGAGCAACTGCCCCGTCGAGCTTAAGAAGCAAAGCGCCGTTTGTTCGTTCTTCTCCTGATAGAAGCTCGTCTATGTCAAACTCTTCAGCGACGCCAGAACTAAGCTCGCTGGACGTTATAAATCGCGCTTTCGGCAATTCGTCTTGGGGCGTCTGCGCGTCCGGACGCGTATCATGCCGGGGAATGCGATCTTTAGTCGCAACTGTCTCGAGGTTCGCGAGTTGATTTTCTGTGTTGTCAATCGCAAAAAACATACCTTGAGACGTTCTGAAAAACATATCGAGGTTAGTTTGCAGTCCGTGGGTATAGACAAAGAGCCCTCCGGCGAGAACGCAGATCAGCGCGCATTTACTAAACGAAAAAGCGCGAAATACGGCAAAAAAGAGAGACGCAAGTGCAATCACAAGGTAGCTGACAAAGACGAATCGAATCGTCCATAAAAAACTCCTCTCCTCTTGCTCCTTGAAGAGCGCGAGCTTCTCATGGGCGTTCTTTACAAGTCGTTCAAGGTTATCAAAAACGACAGGAGGATTAAATATTAGTGAATCGGGAGTCGTCTTTACGATTTCTTCTCTTACCTCGTCGTGTAAATTGGCAAGAGCGTCGTCGACGTCGAGAAATGCCAGAGCATTCTTACGATCAGCAATCCAATAGACGTCTGCCTTTACCTTTTCTTCCTTCCAGAAGGAATCTTGAGTTTTCCTATCAGTAGCGCGTATAGCGTAGTTTGCAACGAGCCTGCGAGCTCCCGAGTTCGGGGCAGATTCAACTAACTCGGCAGAAAGTTTGGGAGTCGCAGCGTAAGGTGGAAACCGAAAAATGGTAGTTTCCGAGATCTTTTGAAATTTACGCTGGGCAACGCTATAGAGCGATACCCTAAGGAGCCCTGAAAGCGAATCTGGCAAAGGAAGCTCGATTGAACCGTCGTTTTTTGACGCCGAAAGGAACCTTTGCCACATGGTAACGCCGTACTTTTCGACGGTTACAACAAGCGGCGCTCCAGAGTTGACCGTCAAAGCGGCGTCAAGTCTTTTGGTAAAATCAGGCGTTAACGTTTTGAGTGCAAAATAGGCGGGCTCGTGCGCGACATAAGGTCGAAAAAAAGAAAACCGGCGTCCGCTTGCCGGATCGATCTCGACCGTTGCAGGCGAATCCTGAAGCGATATTTCGCGACGGTTGATTTGGATAAGACTTAAATCAGCGGCGAAGGGATTAGAAGGAGATTGCTCTTCTTCGCTCCCTTCGTTGTCGAGCGCAACAGCAAAGATGGCCTTCTCAACTGGGGTCCAATCAAAGAACGCAAATCCGCTCGGTGAGGTTGTGAAGGTTGCAATCGGATTCTTAACGTTTTCCTGAAAGAGAGTCAGGGTTCTGGCAAGGGGGCGTCCGTCTTTATCGGAACAAAAAACATGAACGCGATTGGGGAAGCCGGCAATCAAACGACCGGTCTCCGGGTAAAACTGAACGAAAACGCGTTCAATTGAATTGGAAGCAGACTCGGTCGACGACTGAGGGACGGTCTCGTCTTCATCAGTCGCTTCCGTGAGCTGGCGTTCGTTAGGCTCGTCGGATCCTACTGACGTTAAAGACTCCAACGCGAGTCGAAAGATCGGTGAAACCCTTGCAAACTCCGCGGGATCGCCCTGCGCAACAGCGTTGGGCTGAGTCCAGACGTAGCGGCAATCACGAACCCGATCTTCATAATTTACGACAGTAAGACGCGTCTTAAACGATTCGATTTCATCAGCGCCGACGTCGATCGTAAGCTCTACGGAGTCGGGGAAATCCGAAAGATCAGGAAGCGCATACACAAGGTTTCCGTCGCTATTGCCGCTTTCCGTATGTGCCAGGAGATGCTCGCTAGTCTCGGGTGCCGAGAAGGAGAAACGAACCGGAACGCGTCGCGGTCTGCCGTCGACGCCCGTCGTTCTGACGACGATCGATTGGGAAGCGCCACGTGCAAGCGTCCTTGGCGCCGCGACTTGGATTCGAAAATCATTAAGGAAGTACCTTGCTAAAAGATGATCGCGGCGCATGGCCCCGAACACTACGGCGCCAAGTAAAATGAGCAGCGTAACAAGGAATCCTGAAAAAATTGGCGAACGCCATAAAAGTTTAAAAAACTGGCAAACGTTCGCGTCAACCGCCTTGAGCAAAATGATGAAGCCGTCGACAAAAGCGCTTTTGCGTTGATTTTTTCTCGTCGTATCCTGCCTGAGGAGCATATCGCCGCTGGAATGGGAACCCTTTTTCTTATTGCGCTTCCCCTTTTTCTTTCGTCGATGACTTTTCTTGCGTTTTTTCGAACGCGCTCCTTCGTTTTTATCAACAGACTCCGACTCCGAATCAGGAGCTTCGGGCAAAACATCCTTCCTTTCAAAGGAACTAACGACCGAATCAAACGCGAAAGGAACAGCCGAGCGAGGTTCAACGGCAATATTGCGCCCCACCTGCCCGTCGACTGAATCGACGAGGGGGGTGGCTATCGTGAAATCCCTAAAAAGCTCTATCGTAGCACGAGCGGATTCATAAACGAGTCCCGCTTCGGGGTTTGTAGCCACAAGTAAACGCAGTTCCTCGGCTTCCTTCTCGTCAAGGAGTCCGTAAAGAAGCAAATAAACGCGTTCCTTCAAATGTTCCCGGTTTTCTTCGGTCATTCGGAGTCCTCCTCCGCGTCGGAGGCGGCTATTTCGCGTTTCTTCTCAGAGGCTAAAATCGAAAATCGTTCCAAAGCGTCCACGAGTTTGAAGAGCGCGTCCTTCATCAACGTTTTCACCTCGGCAAGAGACCGTCCTGTCACGCGAGCAATTTGCTCGTACGACAGTCCCCCATTTTGTCGCAGCAGAAAGACGGCGCGCTCGTGGAAAGGAAAGTCCAAAAACACTTCTTGAAGGAACTTTCTCCGCGCACGCGCAGTCGCCTCTTCATTTGAAGATAGTCCGTCGAGCTCCGGCGAAGATCCAGATGCGTTTTTATGCCGGCGCGGCTTGACGTTCCCAACCGCTTCATACGCCAAATTATACAGCACGCGGAAAACCCAAGCGTGGAGATCGCTGATCTTGCTATTCGCGTAGTTTCGGCTGCAACGTTCTCGGAGCTTTTCATACGCGAGGGTCGCGGCAGACTCCGAGGCGCCATAAAGGAAATAGACGACGCCTAGTATCTCCGATTTGTACTGCTCAAAAACGTCGTCGAGCTTAAGGTCGTCAGAAAGAGAACTCGACGCAATTCCGAACTTTTCAGTTGGTTTTTCGTGATGCGACATCGCTAGCGCTCGTCTCAATCGACATGACGCATGTCTTTAAAATTCGGCCAGAATGGGCTCCCTATAATTGGAAGCGGCTTACCATGAGGCCAGTATACGTAAAAAGCCTTGCCGATTAGGTATTTACGATCGACATAGTGCGGCACGGTATTCGTTGCCCATAGACGACTATCCAGACTGAACCCGCTGTTGTCGCCAAGCGCGACATACTGGTCGGCGCGCTGACGCAGCAACGTCGATTTTGTGTTGCCGTAGCCGAGCCACATTTCAGGGGACGACATGAACCGCGCCGCGTCGTCCTCATTCCCGAGGTAGACGCGCTCTTTGGTCAAGCGGTCGCAACGAGGGGTTCCGAAATCGGTAAAACGAGCGGAATCCCAGGTTTCCATACCATATCCTGCGGCAATATAATACACGTCGCGAAGTACACGCAGACGTTTGACGTCAACCGGGACGCCGCGTGCTCCGATCGCGACCGGCGCTAGGTCGCGAGCGTTCGGATCGCGGTTGCGAGGAAGCAGTTCGACGACGCCGTTTGCACTGGCGGTCAGGAAATCGTACCGCCCGCCATGCTCGGGAAAAGCGAGCTCCTTATCGTTGACAGCGACGCGCATCTCCTCGTCAACGTTGTAGAACGCAAAGTTATATTTCTTACCCGGCTGAAATTTGTAACTTGTCTGAACGGGGGAATAGGCGGGTACTGTGGGAATTTTTAACGTAATTAAATCTTGGGCTGGTAAGATCTCGCAGCGAAAAACGACGCCACCCTTAACCAGATCGAAAACGACTTTGTCCGTCTCGGTCGTCGCCTTTTGGATCGTTAATTCGCAGGAAACGCCTAAATCGCCCACCCAGTTGCAGCCGAATCCATCGGGATTCTTCCTAAGGACAAAACGACCAGATTCCCTCTTGTCAGCGGTTCGATTCGAAAGCTGCGTAAACTCATCTTCTGGCGCATCGGACCAGCGATATCCTTCTCCTGACAGACTAGGCTGAGCGAAACGAGAAATTCCCGCGTTGTATCCGGAGAAGTCGTCGATCAATCTGGGATTATTCGAGACGCTACCGGTCGCTTCTACCGCTGGAGGCAGCTTGCCGTCAGAAAGATAGAACCAGTCGCTTGAGGACGGTATGATGTGTCGATATCGGAGCCATGCAATTGTGGCGTCATCCTCGGTCAGGGGCGAGACGTCCGCCTCGGTTCCAGGCTCAATGGCAGGCGCGGACGACGAATTTTCCGTCGGAACTTCGTGGCCGGCGAAGGAAAAGGACTTCTTTTTTTTCGTCGCATTGACGGTCCAACCGCGCACTCCGGTCTGGAGTCGCTCCCAGTCGTCGGACCAACGCTGCGGCCATCCAAGCGCGTCAAGGGTCTCCGAGGAATAATCCGCATCGTAAACGAGTTGCATCACCTGGCGCAGGTGTCGATATTCTTTGCGCTGAATCACGAACGGGTTTAAACCGTCATATTCGTCGGAATCGCTGGCGAACTGCGGCGAGCCGCCGTCAGTCTGGTCAAGGTTTACGTCGGGCGACCAGGAGGGCGAATTATCGTAAACTGTCGGAGACGCTTCGCCTTCGTCCGTTTCTGTCGACGGTTCGACCTTCTGCGCAAAAAGATCGCCATACTGCACACGGAGCCGTTCATTCGGAAAACCGACGATGCGCTTGATGAAATTAGTTTTCGGATCGGCTGGCGAACGGAAAACAGAAACGTCAAAACGACGAACCTCACGTTGGTCAAACGCCAGCTTACTCACGAGAATACGATCGCCCGTAAAAGAAGGCGCGTTCCCGTCGACGCCCGGATTTGGCACGTCGTCGCCAAAGTACTGCGTATAACCGCACTGAGGGCAGGTGCCCGCAACGACATGTCGACCATTACGGCGATTCGTTGCGGGGTCAACTTCTTCGCTGGCGCTCGTTTGAAACTGAAAATAGCACTCGTGGCATTCGACGTCTTTATGTCGTCCTTTGAGGGTCGGCGCCATAGAACCGGTGGGAATGACAAAAGCCTCGGCTTCGAACGTCTTGAAAAGGAACGCTAAAAAGAGCGCGATAACAAGCGATTCGCAGATATCGCGAATCTGCTGAAATACGGTAACGGGCGTTTCCTCTGACGCTTTTTTCTTCGCAGAAGAGGCCTTAGAAAGGTCTTCGCCCGAATGAGTCGAGCCGTACTTGCCTTGATCAACTGTCGAACGACCAGTCATGCTAACCTTTGTCAATTTTTATCGATATCGCGTGAACGCGAATATTTTCAAAACATCCCCGGCGCAACGGCATAGTCCAGCAGCTGCGGTCTTGTCCCGCGGGTATGCGGGAGTGGAAAGCGCCTACAATATACAACGGGATACATTATAGCGAGCGCCGTCCATTTATCAAACCCCAACAAGGCGTCGAACGTCTGCAAAATAGGTTTGCTCGACGTCCTCGCGTCGATCAAGTTTCCAGTCTCCCCTCTTCAATCTCTGGTCTTGACGCTATGACAGATTCAAAGGTATAATCGGGGACGTTCGAGTCGTCCGCTCCGCGTCGGCCTTCGGGGGGTCTCCTTGGAGGCGCGCCCTGTTGGTTAACTGAAATAAACCGCAACATCATTTGACTTCGTCGCGGTCATCTAGAAAAGAGTTTAAAATGCCGCAATCGCTCAACGTTGGATTTATTGGTCTTGGTCAAATGGCTTCCGCGCTTGCCGGGGGATTTATCCGTTCTAAGGTCGTCGAGCCGCAGCGCGTCTGCGGTTACGACGTTTCTCCGGAAGCTTGCGAAAAATTCAAGAAGGCGCTTGGGGCGAACGTTTGCTCTAAGCCCGCTGAAGTTGTCGACAACGCCGACGTACTCTTTTTTGCCGTAAAACCTCAGTACATGAGCGGCGCGCTTGAACCGGTTAAAGCCGCGCTTGCTGACACGCCTGATAGGCTGCTATGCGTCTCGATCGCCGCTGGACTCCCCATCTCCTACTTCGAGCAGGCGCTGTCGCCAAAAATCAGGCTTGCTCGCGTTATGCCTAACACCCCCTGCCTCGTCGGGGAAGCGGCGAGCGGTTTTGCTCTCAACTCAAACGCGACTCCGGAAGACGGTGAAACCGTCAAAAAGCTTCTCTCGACCGTCGGTGTCGCGTTTGCGCTCCCGGAAAGCCAGCTCGACACAGTTACGGGTCTCTCAGGATCAGGTCCAGCGTACGTCTTTATGGCGATCGAAGCGCTCGCAGACGGCGGCGTCATGGCGGGACTGCCAAGGAACGTCGCTCTTGAGCTTGCCGCTCAGACGCTAAAAGGCTCCGCCGAAATGTACCTAAAAACAAAAAAACATCCCGGCGCTCTCAAAGACGGCGTTACCAGTCCCGCGGGCACCACGATTGCGGGCGTCGCGGCTCTTGAAGCTCACGGATTCCGCGCGGCGCTCATCGAAGCGGTTCAACGCGCAACGACTCGTTCCCGCGAGCTCGGCTTGAAGAAATGACACTAGCGCGACGCCATACGACGTAAAACGCGAATCTGCGTTTGTCGTTGAACAGCGAATCCCGATTCCCATTCAGGGATCGTCCTCCTGATAATGACGCCATCCTCTCATAACGATCTTCCCGGTCCCCACCCCGTCCCGCCGCGCAAACCTTCGCGGCAGAAAGAACCCTTCGCGCTTCCGTCGAGTCGTCCGCTCGATGCAAGACCTCGGCGTCGCGTTCATGAAGCCGGCAAAATCTCGCAGGACGCCTTCGTCAACGGCCGCAAACTTCACGAAGACGAAGACGAACTATTTCTATCTGACGACGTCGAAGGGATTTCCATAAAACAAAGGGTTTCCTCATGGGCCTTGAGTTTGGCGGTTCACGGGGTCATTCTCCTGGTTCTGGCGTTCATCTTTTTCCCGCCTCTCTCTCAGCCAGTTGATTTGCAAGCAATCTTTAGCGAAACTCTTGGCGACCAGCTTGATTTTCTAACCGAGGACTCAGGCAATCTCAATCCGAACGAGGCGGAAGAGTACGAGCTAACGATCCCCGACGAAGTCAGGATCGACGACCTCATTGTTTTCGAGGAGCAAGATCTCCCCTTTGATCCGCGGTCAAACGCCCCGGCCTTTGAACAAATGCGGATCGATATGAGCGATATGCTTACCGGTCGAACGGACCCTGGCGTCAAGAATGATCTCTTGGCGAAATATGGGGGAACTAAACTTACGGAAGATGCGGTCGATGCGGGCCTCCAGTGGCTTCGACGACAGCAAAATTCGGAAGGCTGGTGGAGCCTTTACGGTCCATATTCCAATGGAATCAATCCCAGGACGACCGCCAGTTCAGGAGGCAACCCTCTATCAAGCGATTTGGCGAACCGTCCTGCGGCAACAGCGCTGGCGTTGCTGGCGTTCCAAGGCGCGGGCAATACGCGTTCTTCTGGCCAATATGCATCGGTTGTGCGCAGGGGGTGGGTTTGGTTACTGCGACAGCAGGATAGCGATGGAAACTTTGCTCCCAAAGAACGCGTCAACGAAGCGCTCTTCTATACGCAAGCGCTCTGCACATTGGCGCTGTGCGAGCTCATCGCACTCGAAAAAAAGTCCAATCCCGAACTTCGACGCGCTGCGCGAAAGGCGCTTGATTATCTATTGGAAAACCAGAATGAGCAACTTGGCGGTTGGCGTTACGAATCGCAAGTCGGAAGCGATCTTTCTGTAACGGGATGGTGTCTCATGGCGCTGCGAACCTCAGAAATGGCAGGCTTCACGAGGCCCAAGGCGAGCTACGACAAAATCTCCGCTTTTCTGGATTCGGTCTCCTATGACAACGGCGCGGGCTACGTCTATCAACTCGTCGGCAGGGATGGGAAAATCAGCGAAACGGAGATGCGACCGTCGATGACGGCAACCGGATTATTTTGTCGGCAATTTCTTGGATGGCCGCAGAATTCGGAGGCGTTGTTGCGCGGCGCTGAGACGCTCGTTTCGGAGGAAAACCTTATTCGTTTCCCAACGACGGAAGAAGAAAAAGAAAAATTTTCCTGCAATACGTACGGTTGGTATGCGACTTCTATGGCGCTCAAGGGCCTCGGGCCCTACAATAAGTATTGGAGAAAGTGGAACGCGGCGCTCAATACAGAGTTGCCGAGGAACCAGGAACCTAAGGGTTCAAAAGAAGCCGGAAGCTGGGACCCCAGATACGACGAGTATAATTTCGGAGGCGGAAGACTTTATGTAACCTGCCTGTCGATTCTGTGTCTGGAGGTTTATTACCGACATTTACCGCTCTACCAGTAGCTTTCCGCACGGGTTAATCATCGCAACGCGTATATGGACAGGAGCTTGTCATGAATCTTTCACGCAGAAACTTTATGGCGTCGACCGCGCTTCTTGCGTGCGTCCGACCCGACCTCATCCTTGCTGAAGAAACGAAGAACGCGGCTCAGGCCGCGTTTTCGCGCAACGACCTGATCTTCTCAGCGTCCAACGACGTTCAATGGGGCGGGTTCTTTGGGACGAGGTATCAAAAATCTCTTGACCGTTTGAGCCAGGAACCTATTGATAACGTCGACTTCATTATCGACGACGTAAACTTCAATCAGCAACGACGTTTTTTCAACTACAGCGGCGATATCTCTGGGCGTTACATTGAGATATGCTCCCTCGCCTCGACGAAGGACAAGCTGACGACGGCGATTCTCCCCGAGGTTATTGACGAGCTCGTCAAATACCAGAAGCCGGATGGGCATTTTGGACGCGACGTCGATTGGGACAAACCCATTGACATCGCCGGTTCCACGGACCAATCCCTTGAAATGCCGATTCTCTGGGGCAACGGCCGCCTGATGCTGGGGCTCTTTGCAGCATATGAACGCTTCGGAAACGAAAAGGCGCTTGCCGCGGCAAAAAAGATGGCGGACTTCTACGTCAATATCGTTTTGCCACGTTTCTGCGATCCGAATCGCATAGACGAATACAAGCAGACCGCCAAAGGCTATGCCGCCGCGTACGTTACCTGCGTCTTCCATGGAATTGAGGGACTCGTCCGCGCATTTCGCGTGACCGGCGACCAAAAATATCTCGACTGCGCAGTTAAGATGGCGGACTTCCACGAAGAATTTGACGTCCTTCCCGTCGGGCACAGCCATGGTAGCATCAGTGTCCACGAAGCGCTAGTCATGCTCTTTGAGGAGACGGGCGACCAAAAATACCTCGACCGCGTGACCAAACGCTGGGAAGACGCTACCAGCGGAGGCTTTGTATTCCCAGTGGGGGGCGTTTGCGAGAAGTTCTACGTCGACGGAAAAAGCGACGAAGGCTGCTCCGAAGCGGACTGGCTCCGGTTAAATCTGTTAATATGGAGGAACACCGGCGACGTAAAATATCTCGATTTCGCGGAAAGAATGCTCTACAATGAGTACCAGATGAATCAGTGGCATACCGGCGGTTTTGGACACCGGTACATGATCTCCGACGAAGAAGGTTGCTTTGCGTGGGGCAAGCGTTACGCGGAATCTTATTGGTGTTGTAGTTATCACGGCTCGCTCGGATATTACGAGTTCAAAGAATATTTCGCCGTTGGTTCGACCTGTCCCGAGACGAAAACAAAACGCGTCTATTACAACTTTCCCCTTGATTTTGCGACAACGATCCCCTTCGACGACGGCGTATGGAAGGTCGAATCTCGCCAACTCGAGGCGAAGAAAAACGTTCCGATCGTCTCGAAAGTTACTCTCATTGGCCCCGACGGAACGAAGATTCAACTCGCTATTCGCATCCCCGATTGGTGCGATTCCGTCGAGGTCGCAAACCTCGACGGCAAGACGGTCCAGACGACGCTCGACGGACGCTACGCGCTCCTTGAAGCGATCGCCGACCAGGAGTTTATTATCTCCTTCAACGGTCGTCCTTACGCGGAAGATCGTCGCTTCCATAAGGTCGCGCTCGGCGACGGTCAGCTTGTCCTTCGTTACGGTCCCAGCGTACTTGTCGGCAAGGACGACGCAGAGGACAAGATTCCCGAACTCGTCCTCAAGGCGAACGAAGACGGCTCCTTCGAGGTCCCCGATTCTTTGACGAACGCGTACGAAATGACGGATGAAGAACGCGACGGCGCCCACCCGTTCATCTTTAATGTCAAACTCGACGAATGACGACGAGTTGCGTTATTTCATGTGCCACAAACGGCGCCGTTTCGAAGGGACTGCGCCGTTTGTGCATTAAATTATGAAAATAAAGTAATATCTTCATAATAAATTTAAAAAAGCGCATAACGTCTGGAAAGACGCTCCTCGACACGTTACAATGCGAACAGCGTTTTGTACCGTTATCGCGTATACTAAGGTGCGTCCATGTCAACAAATTCCTCCACTGAAGAACGTCCTCGAATCGTCGCGTTCGGCGAAATCCTCTGGGATATGTTGCCGACCGGCCCAAGGCTTGGCGGCGCGCCCTTTAACTTCCTCTATCACGCTCGAGTCCTTGGCGCGGAGATCCAGGCGCTCACGCGCGTCGGCAACGACCAGCTCGGACTTGACGTTCTCCGACAACTTAAAGAAATCGGGGTTCCCGATGATTTCGTACAAGTATCGCCAGACGCGCCGACTGGCGTCGTTGACGTCACGCTCGACGCCAATGGCGCGCCGACCTACAAGATTGTCGAGGGCGTCGCTTGGGACGAAATCAAGATCGACGACTCCATCGCGACCAAAACGCTCAAGTTCCTTTCGGGCTCCAGTAAGAGCGCGTTCTATTTCGGAAGCCTCGCATTGCGTTCGCCTGGGAATCGCGAATCGATCGATCGCGTAATCAGTCAGCTGCCCTCCAACGTAATGAAGGTGTGCGATCTGAACATCCGCGCGCCCTTCTATTCTAAGAAAGTTGTTCAGTTTTTGCTTAATTCCTCAGACGTCTTCAAGCTCAACGACGAAGAAGCCGTCATACTCGACGCCCTTTTCGTCGACGAGGTCCCGTCGCCCCTTTCCGCTCTTGCAGACACGAAGAAAGGGCTGGGGGCGTCGATCGTCGACAACAAAGGCGCGACCGACAGGATTCTCGCGCGTTGGGCGGAAAGCTGGATCGAGCGCTTCCGCCTCAAAGCGATCATTCTTACGTGCGGCGCGCATGGCGCGTACCTCTTCAACGAAGGACGCGCGAGTTACGCTCCGTCGATCCCGGTCAAGGTCGCGGATTCCGTCGGCGCCGGCGATTCCTTTTCCGCCGTATGCGTCGTCGGACTGCTCCAGGGGGTCGACGATCAGAAGATTGTTGAGGCGGCTTCTAGACGCGCCGCCTTTGTCTGCACTCAGCCGGGCGCGATCACGACAATCGACCCGAGCGAGGCGAATCCGTTCCGAGTCTGAAATACAACGATTACTCGCCGCGCCAATGATTCGCGCGGCTTGACATGGCGGGAGATTCCATGACGTTCAGAAAGATTCCGGTTTTTTTCTTAATTCTCGTCGCGGCGGTCGCGTCGAGCAAGGTTCAGGGCGCCGTCCAAGAAGAGCGTCACGCGCCTGACGTCGACATTCAAGCGCAGGTAGACGAAACCGCGTTTGTTCAGGCGCAAGCTATCTCGGTCGCCTTCCGGCAAGCGTCAAAACGCGCGTTGCCGGGAACCGTCAAGATTGTCGTGCGAAACGGCGTGAAAGAGCTCAACTCTGCAAGGTCCAAACTACCCTTTGCAGATTTGCTCCCGGATATTCCGGACAAGAGCCTGATCGAAGGCGGCGGCTCCGGATTCATCGTCGATCCATCGGGGATCGTCGTAACGAACAACCACGTCGTCGCATCTTCAGATCTCGGCAAAACGATCTCCGTTGAGCTAAACGACGGACGACGTTTCGACGCAAAAAAAATCGTCAAGGACGAACGTGCGGACGTCGCCATCGTTATGATCGAGTCCCCCGAACCGTTGCCGTACCTGACCTTCGCCGACAGCGATTCCGTCAATATTGGCGACTGGGCGCTCGCGATCGGCAACCCCTTCATGCTTGGCTCGTCGGTAAGCGCGGGCGTTGTAAGCGCGAAAGAGCGTTTCATCGAGAAGGACGCGAAGCTCTTTATTCAGACGGACGCGGCGGTCAATCCTGGCAACAGCGGCGGTCCCCTTGTCAATCTTCGAGGCGAAGTCGTCGGCGTCAACACGGCGATCGCGTCGAGCAACGGCGCGTATCAAGGGATAGGATTTGCGATTCCGTCGAATATTGCGCAATGGGCGTATCGTCAGCTTGTTGAAAAAGGCAAGGTCGAGCGAGCGTTTTTAGGCGCTGAAATTTCGGCGCTTTCTTATGAAGAATCAAAGCGCATTGGCGTCCAGCCGCAGACTGGCGTGCGC
The DNA here is from genome assembly GCA_050949645.1 of Thermoguttaceae bacterium. GTDB lineage: Bacteria > Planctomycetota > Planctomycetia > Pirellulales > Thermoguttaceae > RUG369. Next base: position 829,573 of record JBMNGC010000001.1, on the reverse strand, counting down.
ATTGGACCTCCATTTAAGGATTCTCCAGCTGCGAAAGCGGGTTTGCGCAACAACGACGTCATTCTTGAACTCGACGGAAAAAAAGCGGAGTCGCCCGAGCTTTTCTCCGCTATGGTGGAACGCGTCGACGTCACGATCGACCATACCCTCAAGATTCTCCGCGACTCAACGACGGAACCGGTCGACGTTGCGATTCGGTTTGAAATTAAGCCGGACAACTACGTCGGGGTTCCGATGACCGGAAAGATGGTTGAAAAGGGCGCGCATCATATCGACCGAAACTGGGGTATGATGCTCATTCTTCCGACGAGCGAATCGCTTGCGCGCCTTGGCGTCGGCGACGTCCAGGGACTTATTGTTCTCAACGCGACTCCAGGGGGTCTGGCTTATCGCGCCGGCGTTCGTAGCGGCGCGCTTATCGCGAAGGTCGGAGGCCGCGCTGTGACCTCTTTCGAAGAATATGAAGCCGCGAAAGACGACGCTAACGCTGAAGAAGAAGTCGAGGTGGAGTTCATTCTTAAAAAGGAGACCAAAACGATTAAGTTGCCCGCCAAATAATAAAAGACTTTTCTATAACCGTTTGAACCAGTCATATTTCCGAAAGAACTGATATGAAAAACATATTCCAAATCTTTTTTGTCGCGATGATCTGTGCGATCGTTGGATTTGTCACCGCGCCATTCCTCTCGGCCCAAGACGCGACCGACGTCGAACTGCCCGCGACTAAAGAAACCCCAGAAGGATTCGTTTCACTCTTCGACGGGAAGACTCTCGACGGGTGGGAAGGAAGCGATAAATTCTGGTCCGTCGAAAATGGTTGCATAACGGGCCGCTCTTCTGAAGAGAACCCGGTCCCTTACAGTACGTACCTCGTCTGGCAGGGAGAACCTGTTGGCGATTTCACATTGCTCGTGGATTTCCGTATGACGGACGGAGGCAACTCTGGAATTCAATATCGCGCATGGAAAGACGAGAGCCGCGAGTTCGGGCTCAATGGTTACCAGGCTGATATCAGTCCCGGCCCGATTATGGGAATCCTGTACGGTGAGGCGCTCGGAGAGATTATCGCGTGGCGCGGCGAGGCGGCAAAATTCGATAAAGACGGAAACAAGACGGTCGAGAAGTTCGGCGACGCTGAGGAGATCGGAAAATCGATCCGGATGACCGGTTGGAACACATACCGAATCGAGGCGCGCGGCAATCATTTTACGGAATACATTAACGACGTAAAAACAAGCTCGCTCGTCGACGAGCGCGAAATTTCCCCTAAGACGGGAATCTTCGGATTACAGATCCATCCGGGCCCGCCGATGTTTTTCCAGTATAAGAACATATTCCTCAAAAAATACTGATCGCTGCGCGACCCGTTGTTGCGCGTTGACTTTGACCTGCTTTACTTGCTTATTCATTACCAGGAGAAAATCATGAAGATCGATAGAAGAACCCTTTTGAAGACGGCGCTCGTCGCGTCGCCGATGCTGGTAGCGTCGCGAGTTTTAGGGCTAGACGGCGAGACGCCGCCGAGCGAAACGGTCCGCTTCGGCGTCGTCGGACTCGGCGGACGCGGAACCTACATCGCATCAACGTTGCAGACGGCGAAAGATTGCCAGCTCGTCGCGGTCAGCGATATCTTCCAACCACGCCTGGACAGCTATCTTAAGGATCGCTCCGACTGGCTTAAGCCGTATGACGATTTCCGCAAGATGATCGAGACGGAAAAACTCGACGCCGTATGTTGCCAGACGACGACGCATCAGCGCGCGTGGGTCGCCATGCACGCGATGCTTCTCGGCGCGGACATTTACCTTGAAAAACCGATGGCGCTCACGATCAAAGAAGGTCGTGCGATCGCCGACGCCGCTGAAAAGCTCGGACGCGTGACTCAGGTTGGTACGCAGCAGCGTTCGCTTCCTCTTTGCCGCTGGGCATGCGAGCAGGTCGCCAACGGCGCGATCGGCAAGGTCCAGACTGTTATCGTCCCCAACTTTGTCGGACCAAACGTCATTGACGACTCCGACCCGAAGTATGCCCTTGATCCGAAAGACTGCGAACCATGGTGGGACGTTTGGACTAACCAGGCCAAACTTCGTCAATGCCTTCCCGAGATCCAATACGGGTGGGACAACTGGTCCGACTATGACGCCGGGGGTCAGTGTTTTGGCGTCTCCGGTTGGGGAACGCACTCCTTCGACCAGATGCAGATGGCGATCGGCACGAGCCTTACCGGACCGTCGCAGATCATCCTCGAGGAACCCTGCACGATTCAGGATTCCGGAAGATTTACGAATCGTCCCTACTCCGAGGACGAAACCGGCGCGGATTACTATTCGATGGCGAAGGTTGTCGGACCTCGTGCGCGCATGAAAATGCTCTTCCCCAACGGCGTGGAAGCGCGCTTCCAGCTCGACGGCGACCGGGGACCGGGGCTCGGATGCATCGTCGTCGGCGACAAGGGCAAACTGGAGATCAATCGTCACAAGCTCGCGTCGAATCCGAAGGAACTCGTCGCCTCGATGCCAGACGAAGCGCGTAATACTCGCGACGAGACGGTCTATCATCTCGAAAACTTCGCCGAGTGCGTCAAGACGAAGAAGAAGGCGAACGCCGACGTTGAAATCGGTCAGCGTTCGACGACGATCTGCAATCTCGTCAACATCGTTCGCGCCGTCGCGCCCGTGGGTGAAGTCATTTACTGGAATGCGGAAAAAGAGATGTTCGACAACCTTCCCGAAGGCAACGAGCTCCTCTCTCGTCCGCGACGCGACGGTTGGGAACTCCCGACCGTCTAATTCAACGCGGCGACCACTGACGGTTGATTCGACGCTTAACGCATAATTCGCGAACGTCTCTCGACGCGTTACGCATACAGACCGCAGGTCGGCCGCTAACCGATGACCGCTGCGACGTCGCCGACGTCGCAGCGGTTTTTTGCTGCTTTCCCTATTCTGACGCCTTTTCTTATTTTGAGCGAACCCTGTCCTTTAAAAATCCTTGACGTTGCACGGCAGTAAATTATAATATCAAAAGAGATGCGTTGAGCCCTGAAGATGCGGATTTGACGTCCGAAATAGTTGACTGACTCTTTGTTCTATAACGATAAGAAGCGCCGATATGAAAAAATCTCTTGATATTAAGCTGGCTCGGATCCTCAAGGATCGAAGTTGCGACGATTTTATTCTTGCAGACGCTAAAGACGGCGATATGGCGTATGGCCTTTCCGCGCCAGGTCTTAGTCCTGAAAATTATCATTCCGAGTTTCGCTTCAAGACCCTCGACGAATATCGCGCTCAGATTCGAGAAGTTATTAAACAGGGATTGGTCGATATCGTTCTGATGAGCGCGAGTACGAACGAACAGCTCGCCCTTCGCGAAGGACTCTTTGAGAACTCGCCCCTGACCCCTGCGATCCGCGCCAACGACGCTTCCGATATTTGGCTTGCTGGCTCGGGCGCCGTCTATGGCGACGTCCCGTCTCGCCCGTTCCGCACAGCGACGCTCGATCATGCGCTTTGCGGAAAGGCGGAATGCTCGCCAGAAGAGCTTGCCGCCAAGAAGGGCGCCGATCTGGGGCTCTACTCCGTCACCTTTAACAACGATCTCGACCGCGATTACGAAGCGCTCGCCGAGTACAAGGAGTTCAGGATCGAGGCGGAGCGAAAAGGTTTCCGTCATTTCCTCGAAGTCTTTTCTCCCAACGCGCCGGTCAATCCGATCGACGACGTCCCGGAGTTCGTCAGCAACCACATTGCGCGGATGCTCGCCGGCGTTACGAGCGCCGGTCGTCCGCTCTTTCTGAAGATTCCCTATTACGGACCCAAGGCGATGGAAGAGCTCGTTCGTTACGACTCTTCGCTCATCGTCGGAATCCTTGGCGGCAGCTCCGGCACGACGCTCGACGCGTTCCAGATGCTTTACGACGCAAAGAAATACGGCGCGAGGGTCGCGCTTTACGGTCGTAAGATCAACAACGCGGAGCATCAGCTCACGTTCATCAAATATCTCCGCGCGATCGCCGAGGGGAAGATCTGGCCAGCTGAGGCCGTTAAGGCGTATCATGGCGATCTTGAGAAGCTTAAGATTAAGCCTCTGCGTTCGCTCGAAGACGACCTCAGGAAGACGGACGTTTCGCTGAGCTATAACAACAAGAGCGTTGTCTCGATGGCCGGCGCCGATAAGAAGGGCGATAAAGTCGGATCAACGCAACAGGGTCGCTCCGTAACGTCCGACAAAAACTCGGAGCCTTTTGATCGCAACCCAGATTTTTCTAATATGTCTCAGCAAGAGAAGTTGCAGTGGAATCTTGAGCGCATTCGGCGCTCCATGTGATTGAAATAACGTCGACGCGCGCGTCTGTTCGGAAGGCGCGCGTCTCTCATTATATCCAAATACGGCGTTATATCAGGCGACAAACCGCATACGGTATACTAAGCGGAACTTTTTTTACGCGCTACGTCGAATTTCGCAGCCGCGCTGTTTTCACAGAAGGGAATGACAATGTCCGGAGCTCCTAAGACGCCTCAGACCGAAGAGCCAATAACTTATAGAAAGACGCTTCTCGCGCTGGGCGTCTTTTTCATCGTCTACATCATTTTGCTTTTTGTTGGACTGCCTCAGAAGTGGACCAACGCGCAATTTGCGCATCATGGAGAAGCAGAAGCGATCGAATCAATTGACGAGCCGACTCTTACCCTGCAAGCTCCAGACTCTCAGACGACTGAAGAGGCGGAAGACGCCGGCGACGAGAGCGCAGTCGCCGCCGAAACGATCAGCGAGCTTTCTCAAGGCGCCGAAGCGCTCGACGAATCGCCTGAAGAGCCGATCCCCCCGCTATGGACCGCCCTACCCTTCGTCCTCCTGCTCTTGTGCATCGCCTTTTTGCCGCTCATTCCTGGCGCCGAACGGTGGTGGGAAAGCAACCTGAATCGCTTTCTTGTCGCCGCCGTTTTAGGGTTTGTAACGCTTGCATATTACGCGTTTATCTGCGATTTCCCTATCGACCTGCATTGGCCGGCGCATAAGGTCGTCGATCCGTCGACCGGTCCTCTTGCGATGGCGGGAACTGTCTTTGCCAACGCGATCTTGGGCGAATACATTTCATTTATCGTGCTCCTCTTCTCGCTCTTTGCGATTACAGGCGGGATTAGAATTCAGGGCAATCTCCTCGCCACGCCGTTGACGAACACGTGTATCCTTGCGTTCGGGACGCTTATTGCGAGCTTCGTTGGAACGACGGGCGCCGCCATGATCCTCATCCGCCTGCTGCTCGATACGAACCGCGATCGGCGTCATAAGGTGCACACCTTTATTTTCTTTATCTTCTGCGTCTGTAACATCGGAGGATGCCTGTTGCCGATCGGCGATCCCCCGCTCTTCCTGGGATATCTCCGCGGCGTCAATTTCCTTTGGACCCTCAGCCTCTGGAAAGAATGGCTCTTTACGAGCGCCATTCTGCTTGTCGTCTACTACGTTTGGGACACGTTCTGCTACCGGAAAGAAACAGGGCTCGATAAAACGCTCGACGTCATCCATCGTAGCCCGCTCAAGGTTTCCGGACTTTTTCCGAACTTGCTCTGCCTGCTCGGCGTGATCCTTGGCGTCATGCTCCTTGACCCGGCGCAAGAATTCCTCTCCCTTTTCGGAGTGAAGACCGGTTGGTATCCGCCTTTCTTCCTGCGAGAATTCGTCCAGCTACTCATGGTGGCGATCTCCTTCCTCTTCGGCTCCAACGCGATCCGGAAGGCGAACCATTTCGATTTCCACGCGATTCTTGAGGTCGCCGCGCTCTTCTTCGGAATCTTCATCTGCATGCAGGCGCCCCTTCAGATCCTCCACGTCAAGGGCGCGAAACTTGCCGAAACGGTTCACCATTACGGCTCGAAGATCCGCCTGAACGAACCGAAGGAATTCTTCTGGACCTCCGGGACGCTTTCTTCGATCCTCGACAACGCGCCTACCTACGTCGTGTTCTTTGAAACGGCGCGCGCCGCCGCGGAGGGAGAACTCGCCGACGCTATCAAATCGGGCAATACCGAGCTCGCGGAAGAGATGGAAATGGCGCTTGTGGAAGGCGAAAAGACGACGGGTGTTCGCATTCCGATCCAGCTCCTCATCGCCATCTCCCTAGGTTCCGTCTTTATGGGCTCGATGACCTATATTGGTAACGGACCGAACTTTATGGTCAAATCAATTGCGGAGCAAAATGGCATTAAGATGCCAAGCTTCTTTGGGTACATGGTTTACAGCTTTGGTATCCTAACGCCCATCTTTATTGTGATGACAATAATATTCTTATAGCCGACGCGTTCCCGCATATCTTCTCCAACGTCGTGTGAAGAGCGGTTCCAATGAGTCCTCATTCGAATGTCATCCTGCGTCAATCGCCGACTGCCGATTTAGTTCGGTAGTCGGCGGTTTCTTTTTGGCGGCGTCGAAACAATTGAAATTCATTTATCGCGGCGTTAAAATATTCAGTGGAGCGGTCGATGATCGACGGAACGTGAAGACGCGCGACATATCGCGACGATTGCCGTCTATGAAATGACGCGTTGAAGCGCATTACGGCGCAGCCGCTGGTCGTCTGACTTCTCTGTCTCTGATCTTTTGAATGAAAGTCATTGTTTCAGAAAGGTTATACGATGGACGTTAATCACCCCTTTGATCGCCGCGATTTTCTTAAAGGAACGGTCGCAGCGTCGCTTTCCGCCTCCGCATTCTCTACCCTTGCGTTCCTTGGGACTTCTGAAAACGCCTCCGGCGCGCCTATTTCCGACGCGTTAGACGTCGCATCGTCGCCTTACGGAGTCTGCGCCCACATTGCTCGCGCTGAAGAATTCGACCTCGCGCCCGACAATCTCATACTCATGAAGGAGGCTGGAATCCGCTGGGTTCGCGCCGACTTCAGTTGGAACGGCGTCGAGTACGAAGAAGGCAAATGGAACTTCGATCATCTCGATACGATCCTTGAAAAGACGGAGGAAGTGGGACTTCAGGTCCTCCCGATCCTTGACTACGACGTCCCTTGGGCTTCGCCGGCGTTTGAGCATTTGGACAAATGGCTTCTCTACGTTAAGAAGATCGTCGAGCGTTATAAGGACAGAATTCAATACTGGGAGGTGTGGAATGAAGAAGACCTCGAGGGCTTCTGGCACGCCAAACCCAACGCGAAAGATTATGCGAAGATGCTCGCGGCGACCTATCGCCTGATCAAGGAGATCGATCCGAACCTGATCGTCGTCTACGGCGGGCTCTCGGGCGTTCCCCTCGAATACTTCAAAACGTCGCTCGAAGACGCGCCCAATTCCTTCGACGTGATCAACATCCACCCTTACCGCGGCGGGATCACCACGCGAGAGCGAATTGACAAATTCCAGGCCGATCTGAAGAGCTTCAACGCGGCTCTTAGGGAACGCGGACTTCCAGAGCGACCTATTTGGATTACAGAGATGGGTTGGGCGACGCCGCCGGTCTTCGGCGACGTGAATCGCCGCGTTGTTTGCGCCGCGATTCAGCGGCTTTATCCTGACAAGCAGCCGAAGGTCGCGTTCTTCTGGGACGAACGCTACGAGCCCTCCGGATCTCGTCCGAGGGACGACTTCTACAAATATCTTCCGGAGGAATACGACGATCGCCGCGACCTTGTGACCTTCCTCGACGCGGACGAGCTCAAAGAGGTTTCCAACGACGACGTCGATCTTATCGTCATGCCCCCTAGCGAGACCTTTCCGTCAGACTGTTTCGACGCTCTTGTCGCGTTCGTTAAGGAAGGCGGCGCTCTCGTCCTGAACGGAGGCGTACCCCTCTATTATGAGTCGAGTATCGATCCTGAGACCGGCCTGTACCGCCAGGAACGAAGCAACCCGAATTTCAACGATCAAATGGCCGCGTTGCGCATCTCCTGGTTCGCATGGTGGACGCGCGAGGGCGTTCCGGAATCGCTCCCCGCGACCGTTGCGCACGAGAGCGCCGCATTCAAACCTCGCCGAGGCAAGAACGCGCTCGAGGGATTCTACTCGGGGCATGAAGCGACTCGATTTTTCGACGACAAAGCGCTCAAGGAGGGCGACAAGCTTATCCCGCTCATCGAAGGACGCAACGAGTCCTTCAACGCGGCGACGGCCTGTATCTACGACTTCGATAGCGACTATAAGGGCGCCGTCGTCGTTAACGCGGTCATGGATCATGACGGCACGAACACGAACGTTGCGACGCCCGCCACTCAGGCGATCTTCCTTCCGCAGGCGTATCTCCTCGCCTTCGCCGCCGGTATCGAACGATTCTTCTGGTATGAATTCCATGCTCCGCAGGGCGACATGAAAGACCCCGAGCATCATTTCGGAATCGTCGGTAAGACGCTCGAGCCCAAGCCCGGATACTATGCCTACAAAGTGCTCACAACGGCGCGACCGGCGGGCTCCAAGCATGCCTCGCAGGTTCTCGTCGAAGACGACGTGACGCTCTCGTGGACGCGTCCGGACGGCAAAAAGGGCTGGGCGATCTGGTCCTCGCGAACGGCAAAGGAAAAGACCGTCGCGATCAAAGGCAAAGTCGACGAAGCGTTCGACTATCTTGGCAACGCCGTCGCAAAGCCCAGCGATGGAGAAAAAATTACGATCGCGCCCGGCGTCCTCTACCTGATCGGGCCCGACGAAGTCGTCTTGAAGGATTAACGTCGACGTCGGTCTATCGCGTGCGTCGCGCGTCGCCGAGCGCTTGTGAAACGACGACGCGTTGAACCCTCAAATAAAAACGCGTCGTTCCGTCTTGGGAACGACGCGTTTGCGTTAACGAGAGAGTTGACTAGAGAATAAACTTACTGAGATCTTCGTTTTTGACAACCGAGTCGAGTTTCTCATGGACGTAGGCGGCGTTAACGACGACGCGACCGATGGACATACTTGCCGCTTCGAAGCTTAGGTCCTCAAGCAGGTGTTCCATAATCGTATAGAGTCGTCGCGCGCCGATATTCTGGATCGTGCGGTTCGACTGAACGGCATATTCGGCAATCTCATCGATCGCGTCATCCTTGAAGATAAGCTCAATATTTTCGGTCTTCATGAGCTCGATATACTGGCGCGTGAGCGCGTTGGCCGGTTCGGTGAGGATTCGGACGAAGTCCTCCTTTCCGAGGTCGTTGAGTTCAACGCGAATCGGGAACCGCCCCTGCAATTCGGGCGTAAGGTCACTCGGCTTCACGCGATGGAACGCGCCTGCCGCAATAAAGAGCACGTGGGTCGTCGAGAAGAGTCCATAGCGGGTGCGGATCGTTGTCCCTTCGACAATCGGGAGCAGATCGCGCTGGACTCCCATGCGGGAAACGTCCGCTTGCGTCGTTTCCATGCCAACGATCTTGTCGATCTCGTCGATAAAGATCACGCCCATCTCTTCGGCGCGTTTTAACGCGCGCTCTCGAATCTTATCCTCGTCGAGAAGCTTTTCAATTTCTTCGTCAAAGAAGGTCTTGCGCGCCTCGGCGACCGTCGTTTTGCGCTCGAAATTGGAAGAACGGCGACGCCGCGACAGTTCATCCATAAAATCGCGGGGGTCGAGCGCGAAAAAATTGTCGCCGAAGTAGCTGAACCTATTGGAACGATCAATCTCTAAGGATTCGTCCTCAAGCGCACCGCTCGCGAGCGCTCTAGTAATGCGTCGCCGAAGAATCTGCTGTTTGACGATACAATCTGTTTTGAGGTGTTGCGGGGAATTTCGCTCGCCGATAGACGACTTCGACAACATTTCCTTGGCTTTAGAAGAAAGTTCAGATTGAGCCGAGTTCTTCATGAACGATTCGAAGGTCTTGGCGCCCTCCCTAAGCCATGCGGGGACCGACGGGTCGTTAGCTAACGCGCTGACATTCTTGAGCGACGTGTCGAAATCAATCTCCGGCGCGCCGGTCGCGCTTTGCGGTATTTCGGAGGCCTCGCGCATAGTGGAACGAGAATCGGGTTCGTCCTTAGTTTCCAGCTCGAGCTCGTCAGACGGGTCGGCGTATTCGGCGAGTTCCTCTTTCGCTTTGACATATTTCGCAAGGAGCGCGTAGACGAGACGTTCTTCAGCGGCCTTCTCAGCCTTATCCGCAACCTTTTTGCGTTCTTCTTCGCGGAGCATCGCGATCGAGTTCTCGATGAGATCGCGAACCATCGACTCAACGTCGTTACCATGGTAACCGACTTCGGTATATTTCGTGGCGTCGACTTTAACGAAGGGCGCGCCGGTCAATGAGGCGATGCGTCGTGCGATCTCCGTTTTACCGACGCCAGTCGGGCCGATCATCATGACGTTTTTCGGATTGATTTCGTCGCGAATCGATTCGTCGACGCGCTGACGGCGCCAACGATTACGGATAGCGACGGCGATCGCTCGTTTCGCGTCGCGCTGACCGACAATATGCCTGTCAAGTTCCGCGACAATTTCCTGCGGCGTCAATTCAGTCATGAGAGTTCCTCCACGACGATGTTCGAATTAGTATAGATATCGATTTCGGACGCGATGCGGATCGATTCGGCGACGATCTCTTTAGCGGAGAGATCGGTGTGAGCGAGGAGCGCCTTCGCCGCCGCCATCGCATAGTTGCCGCCGGAACCGATCGCGGCGATTCCGTCGGTCGGCTGAACGACGTCGCCGTTGCCGGTGAGGAGCAGCGTTTCGGTACGCGACACGACGATCATCATCGCTTCGAGTCTCCGTAGCGCGCGGTCGGTGCGCCATTCTTTAGCGAGTTCGACTGCGGCGCGCGTCACGTTGCCGGGAAAATCCTTCAGTTTCGCCTCGAAGCGTTCCATCAGCGCGAATGCGTCGGCGGTTGATCCGGCAAAGCCCGTTATGACCTGTCCGTCAAGGAGCTTACGGATCTTCCGAGTATCAGACTTCATAATAGAGCTTCCAAGGGTCGCCTGACCGTCGCCACCGATGGCGACGACGTCCCCTCGGCGGACGCTAAGTATAGTAGTGCTGCGCGATTTCAAGAGAACCCTCCCATGCCAGTGGCAATAATAATTGAACGGATCATTTACAACCGCGACGCAACGCAACGGTTTTTCGTCGATCTTCAACGACTGAAGTCAGAAGTCCTGCGCCGCGGCCGCCGCCAACTCGCGGCAAATGGACGCTACTTGAGGATCTTGCGTTCAAGGATCGGACTGAAATTCGTCCATGCCTTTTCTGGATCAGTTTCCTCGTCGATGAGCTTTTGAAATTCATAAAGCTTCGAGTCGAGCGAATCGATCAAGTAGAGCGCCAACGCCTCTCGCGTCATAGGAGTTTTCACCGCGCCAAACGAAGGATCGCCATGGTGAGAAATAATCATATGTCTGAGTTTGAGTTTCAGCGTTGCGTCGAAGGCGCTCCCTTTTGCGCGCTCGAGCTTCTCGATCTTTTGCGCGAGCAGCTCCGCGCCAAGGTAGAGATGCCCGAGCGCCTGTCCTTCGTCGCTGTAGACGACGGAGAGGGAATCTCCTGTCAGCTCGATCGTCTTACCGACGTCGTGCAGGAAAGCGCCCATAACGAGGAGGTCGCGGTCGATTATTTTGGGATAGAGTTTGCCAACGTAGTCGGCAAGCTTCATCATCGCAAGCGTATGTTCGAGGAGACCGCCCGGGTAGGCATGGTGCAGTCGAATGCCGGCGAAGGAGGAAGAAAAAGTCGACATAAACTCTTCGTCGTCAAGAAACGCGTCGGCAATTGCGGCAAGCTCGGGGTTAGTTATCGAGTTAAGGAGTTCGGAGAGTTCGTTTGTCATGATCGGAACGTCGACGTCGCCTGCCTCGATAAAGACGTCCCTATCGACTTCAGACACGTCAACTTTCGACAATGATTTGACGATGAATTGCAGTCTTTCGTTGTATATTTGCGCTCGTCCGTCAACGCGAACAAAATCGCCATCGTTGAACTGCGCGACAAACTCGTCAGTCGCGTTCCAGAAGAAGGAAGCAATAGTTCCTGTTCGATCGCTGAGAGTGAACTGCATAAAGTGGGAACCATTCTTGCCGGTTCGGAACTTTTTATTGCTCAAACGATAGACGTCCGAAAGGACAACGACGCTATCCTTAATTTGATTGACAAAAAGATGACTCATAACAACCTACCGATAAGGGAAACTCATTTTAGGCGCTACCATTCTGAGCCGGGCGAAGAAGCGTCGTTCACGCCGCGTTCGCCAGACGAACAAGGACAGTATACTGTACAATACGTAAAATGAGAGGGGGTAAGAGATCAAAATCGAACCGGGACCTTTCCCCGCACGGCAGCGAGAGGGCGAAGCGTAGACGCCGTTCACTAAAGACAGGGCGCTCTAGGAATTGAGAACACGTCCTCTAAGGGGAGAAAGAAGACGCAAAAGCGAACATAGAAGGAGGCAGAGGCGGAGTTGAAACATGGGCGCCACGATTTTCAATCATGGGCTCTAACTACTGAGCTACCTGCCCTCGCCTACCAAGTCGCCTGAATGAAAGGGACAAAGGAAGGCATTAAAGAACAATAAAAAGTGGGAAGAGGCGGAGTTGAACCGTGGACGCCACGATTTTCAATCCTGGGCCCTAACCACTGAGCTACCTGCCCTCGCCTACCAAGTCGCCTGACTGAAAGGGGCAAAGAAACGCAAAAAGAACAATAAAAAGTGGGCGGGGGCGGAATTGAAACGTGGACGCCACGATTTTCAATCCTGGCGCTCAATTACTGAGCTACCTGCCCTCGCCTACTAAGCCACCTGACATTACGGGGCAAAACGATACACAGAGATCAATATAAGAGTGGGCAGGGGCGGAATTGAACCGCCGACACCAGGATTTTCAATCCTGTGCTCTACCTACTGAGCTACCTGCCCTAAAGGGGCAAAATGACGCGAAATATCTGTTAGTGGGCAGGGGCGGAATTGAAACGTGGACGCCACGGTTTTCAATCCAGGGCTCTAACTACCGAGCTACCTGCCCTTGCGTACCAAGTTGCCTGACCGAAAGGGGCACAGGAACGCATAAAGACCAATAAAAAAGTGGGCAGGGGCGGAATTGAACCGCCGACACCAGGATTTTCAATCCTGTGCTCTACCTACTGAGCTACCTGCCCAAATGGGGCAAAATGACGACAAATATCTAGTGGGCAGGGGCGGAATTGAAACGTGGACGCCACGATTTTCAACTCTGGCGCTCACCTACTGAGCTACCTGCCCAAATGTTATCGTTTGCTTGACCACGCAGTCCTGCGTCCAAACCGCGCGACGCATGCGCCGCCAAGCTTCCCGCGTATTATAGATTCATACTGGCGTCGGTCAAGGGAATTTTTTAGAATTTATCCAAAAGAAAGGGGGCCCGGAACGCCGCCAGCGTTGCGTCCAGCGGCATGCCCTCGTCCCCCGTGGCAAATCACACCTTGACGAAGCGTCGGCGAATGATCTCGTCCACTTCGGCGAGCCACGCTTTTCGCGTGGCTTCGTCGCTGAGGATAATCTGTTGGAAGTTACGGCGTTCAAAGGACTTTGAACCGCAGACTCCGAAGACGATATTCTTCCAGTGTCTCTCGAGGGGATCGCCGTAGACCTCAAGCTCGTAATCGCGAGGAGTATTTGACGTCGAGAAGACTTGGACGACCTTGTCGTTAAGGCCTTGCCAAGGTCCTTCCTCCGTATAGCCGTACGCGACTCCGTTGCGTAGCACTCGGTCGACCCAGCCGCGCAGCATCGCGGGGGGGCTGCCCCACCAGTTCGGGTGAACGAAGACCATTCCGTAACACGCTTTGAGCTGCTCAATCTCCGCTAGCATCTCCGGCGGCGCCTTTTCAACGGGCCCCGTCGCCTCAATAAGCGTCAAGATGGGATCAAAGCCCTCCGCATAAAGGTCGCGAAAGACAGGAGAATAACCCTGATCCTCGAGCGCAGCCGTCGCCGTTCGGGCAATAGCGCCATTAAAACTGTTCTTACTGTCGGGATGACCAAGAAGAACGAGTACCGTGTTTTCTGCCATGCTTGTATCCTTTCCACATTTCAACGTAGCTTAATTTTAAACGCGACTCGCAATTGGACAACGGGTCAAAAAAAAATCGGGGAGAGAAACCCTTCTCTCCCCGACTTTCTATCGGTTAACGGACCGCTTGTCGACCGACGACGACCATTGGCGTTCGGTCAGCAAGCGCGGTCACTTGATAACATGCTTCATGAGAATCGAATTCTGGTAGTTGACCGAACTACCGCGTCGGAAGTCGACGGGCGCCGAGCGGTCGATGATCGAGAACCCGCGTGCGCGCTTCGTCTCGCCATACTCCTCGCCAAGCTCCCTACCGTACGTATAACCGTCAGGATAGATCGCCTGGTAGTAGTGGTACCACTTATATTCAGGATTGCTGAGGTCTGCAACCGTTAGCGGGGCGCCATCGGGGTCAACATCCGGCATATTGACGCCAGGTTTACAACGCTCGACTTCGAAGTAACCGACGGTAACCCAGACGGCAAAGACGTTCGAACGAATCGTTGTCACGCCGGAGAGACGTTGCATCTCAGCGGTCGCGTCGTAGAGGTTGCCGCGTTCGTTACCAGACGACAACACCTCGTAGCTCACGACTCCGTCGCCGTCTGGCTCGCTAGCAAGATTCTGCATAACCCATTCGTAAGTGTTACTACCAGATTGGATTTCGCCATCAATCCTTATCTCGTAGAAACACAGGGTATTTCCTGCTTCGTCTTGGGAAAAAGGCTCTTTTACGTTGTCGAAAAGGCTCCCTGAAGCATTGGACGGGCCGTATTCTTGATCATCGCGATTTCGTTGCGTCAGAAGAGTCGAGAAAGTACCGACGGGCGCCTTCCAGAATGGATCCATCTGAATCCAAAGCGGAGTCGTGTACGACGGCTGGAAGAAGTAGGCGCTCGGAGGATTCCCAATATTAAACTCGGTCTCGTCTGGCCAACCGTTCAAATACCTGAAGTTCACGAATTCGCTCCAAGACGTCCCCGGAAGTCGAGCGTCCTCGTGTTCTCTATCCGTCGTATTGACGAGCGCATGCCAGACGGGCTTCGAAAGCGTGTTGATATTGACCTTGCCCGGCTCGCGGTGAGTGGGTCGCAACTCAACGTTATCAAACTCGTCGAAGACAAAGTTGCCATTTGGGTCAGTCGCAACCTTTTTCGTACCAAGGAAGTTAGAGGGGGACGCTTTCACAAATTCCAAGACGTTAGCCAGATTGAGCGTGTCGCCTGGCTTCTTTGAACTGGCAAAGAAGTTCAGGTAAGGTCCTGTAAAACCCGGCTTCTTGCTTTTAAGCTTTTCAAGTTCTTCGTCCGCAACGAAGCTGCCGTCATCCTTTTTCTTCTGTTTAATGTTCTCGTCCGTATACCAGGCGTCGAATCCAAAGAGAGCGTAGGAGCCGAGGCTGCCCTTCTCTTTGGGGTCGACCTTGTAAAGGGAGCTGAGACGCATCTGCTGATCTTCATCCTTCCGGATAAATTCAAGTCCGAAACGACCTGGCGAGCTCGCCGGGACCATCAACAGCTCGTAGGGGTTGCTGAATGGCGCGTCGTTCCACACGAGGTGCTCGTAGGGATGACGTGGAGCGCCTTGATAGACGTTACCCTCGGCGTTCATATAGGTCGCATTCAGGTTTTTAAACTGAGGAACACCTGTCTCTATAATCTCCACATCGGTAGGCGTCTCATTGCCCGGATAAAACTTTTCTTGCAGATTACCATCTGCATCTCGATACGTAATCCACCGCCCCCACTCCCCATAATCATTATACAGACCGAGAGTGTGCTGCGGAATGTAAGTCATGGCGGGAGACTCGCCCAAAATTGCGTCGTCAACGTTGATCCTTCCTGGTCCTTCGAGTCCTCCCTTGTTTCCTTCTGCCTCAACGCCGCTGTTTCCTTCTGCCTCAACGTCGCGCGCCCACGGATTAACGCCGCGCGCCCACGGATTAGGACGCTTAAGATCGGAGAGATTGCTGGAGAACATGTTCTGCGACTGCGCTCCCCACTGACGAGAGCTGAACGCTTCGTCATAGCCGATCGTCATATCATCTTTATCCAACCCTACGGCAAGGTTGCGGGCGAGTTTAATCCTATTCCTATCCACAAAGGGATAGACGTCGTTATTAGCAAGAGGTCTCTCATTGATCCCATCAATGTCATCGGCCAAAGTAGCGCCAACAACCTCGCCGGTGAAGATGGTGAGATCCATCACGTTCCAATCGACGGTGATATACGGATTCATGATCGGATGATAGGGTCGGTTCGGGTCAGCGACGCGCTGAACGAACGCAGATTTGTATGCCGGAATCGTGCCAAAACCAAAAATCTGATCCTTGATTATGGGGTGATTCTTAGCCGTTGACTCCGGAGCGTATGAACTTCCTTCGCGTTGCTGACTTACTAGCCACTCATTAGGAATCTCGAAGGGCAGGTCAAAAACGCGATCCTCTTTTGATACGCCTGGACTCTGATACGTCTGGATCTTCTTCAGAGTAATACGGATCGACTTTGTCCGCAGTCCAGAGAGGCTCGGAGATATTAAAACCCCGACCGCCAATATTGGCTTTGGCTACCATATGCTTATAGCGTGCGGGATATCGGACGTCACCGTGACGCGCCTTGATACCAGAGTCCATTATCTATCGGGATTATCGGGATCGCTATTGATATCGATATAGGAGGACGAATATTCTACCTCATCGGGTAGCTGTCCAAACTGCGGGCCATCATCACCATCTACAGTGGTATTCGTAGTGGCGAACCCAACAGAGCGTTTCAGCTCGGGGCCAACAACAAGATACTCGTTCGGCTCAAGGTAAAGTTTCTTGTCATTATCATTACAGAATGTGCGTAGAGCGTCAGGGAACTTGCCCGCTGTGCCAAGCGTCTTTCCTTCATCATTACCGTCACCATTTTCACCTCCACCATCTCCCTCGGCGTGAACAAACCAAAGGATACGATCAAGTTCGATCTCGCGCAATTCCGGGTTGTCGTCGTCGTAGGTCGCAGCAACCGCGGGTCCAAGGATGTTCGAGGAGAGGAGGTTGTACTTCTCCCAGCGCTTCAGATACTTAGGCTCGTCTGGGGCCTGGTAGAGGTCCAGCTCAGAAATATCCCTTATCTCATTATGAGAGAGTTTCCGCATAGGCGCGTTACGGAACTGGCGCGGCTGCATTGAGAAGAAGTTTATGTCATTGTTGTATTTGTCGCCGTCTTTATGGGGCATAAGCCATTCCAAGACGTTGTTACGCGACTTATGATAGACAGAGTCGGGACTTGGCTCATCTCCGCCATTTACTTTGTAGACTCCGCGAGGATCGGAACTGTCGCTAATCGCGACCCGCCAGATCGGGAACTGAAGTCCGCGAGATTCAACACCATTGGGAATTTCTGGATTATTGACATTTTCTGTAAACGTTGGGGTTTTCTTGCTAAGTTCCAGTTGCCAGACTCCGTCTTTGTATTCGTAGAGCTCGCTCGACTGCGGCACGTTTGGGTTCGAGGTGCAGTAGAGTTCGAGGTAGCTCGAGCCCTGAGGGCGGCGAACCTGGTCGAAAGTTTCATCTCCTTCCGCAGTGTCAGCAGGATCGTGATCTACACCTTCTTCAAGGTTCGTGTCGGCGACTCCGAGGTCGTGGAAGCTGAGGGTTTCGGTCAGCACGAGGTCGGGACGTTCCATACCCCAAACGCACCGGAACCCGAGGTCAGACGCCTGGTCGTCACGATCATCAATCTTTTCCGTAAGCCACTTAACGATCAGGTCTGCCGAAGTAAGGGGCCCATCTTGGTCATCTTCAGTAATCTCGTTACTACTCCAGTGAACAGATACCGGTACGTTGTTTTCATCATATTTCGTACTGTTATCAAGGGCGTCAAAGAAGAAGTCGTACATTTGCTGCGTGGGCGTTTCCAGAGGCACGCCGGCAGGAGTAGCAGAGGGGAAAAGGAAGGCGATATCAGAAACACTGGAGAGGTTCCCCCAAGTATAAGTCTCCCAGTTGTTGACGTAACCTCCCTGGCCGTCGGGGGTCTTTGCTTCATCTCCGTCAATCCACGGATAATCTTCAACCCACCATCCATCGAAGGGGGTCGGATCAAAGAAGAAGGGGGTCATCGTGGCGTCCGGATCGGAGAAATCGACAACATTCACACACCATTGGGCGATTCGAGTCGCCATCAATCCGCGCGCCATTATTCCCTTGACGGTATCATCTTCGTCATCGTCGAGATTCTCGAAAGAAAGGAGGTCAAAGGAGCCTTCGATATAGTCGGAAAGCTTTGAGCTCTCGATAATGTTGCCTTCTGCATCCGTGTCAGCAAATTGGTCTGTAGGATCATGAAGACGTCTTGCGTTCATATCCTCGTAGAGGAGCGTCATCACGACAAGGTAGAGCCCGCGAGCATACTCCATCCTCTTGACGAGACCAACGTTATGCAAGTCACGGTCGATGACGAAATTATTACCGTCATATTGGACGTCTAGCCAATAGTTTTTCTGAGCGAGCGCGTTGAGATCAATTTTCTCGCCATTAAGGATCTCTTTCGGGAGCATCGCGGCAAGATAAGCGGTAATTTCCTCAACCTTACGTTCGAAGACCGGGTAATTGGGATTAGGAATAAGATTATTTGAACCATCGACGAGAAATGGTTTAAGGTAGATGTTATTTCCCTCTTCGTCGAATTCGCAAATTCCCTTTTGTTCAAAGACTCTCTTAAGCTCGCTTTCGACATTGCGTCGGATAAGATCGACGAAGCCGTAGCCACCATAACGCACTTCATTATCCGGATTTTTAAAGTTATCGGGAAAAACGACAGACGCGGCGTTGACGTCAGAGCTGATCGTCGTGAACGCGAGGCGCGCCCTGGCGCGATCGCGAACGCTGTCGCGCGCGGCTACATCTGGGTTGCCAGCAGCAATAATATCTGCGTAGGAATCGGAATTCATGCGCAGGTCGTCGACGAGCTGACTCGGAAGAGTCGCGGCGTCGGCGTCGTTAGGACGCAGAAGACGTTCGAGCATTGGCAGCGTATATGGCGAATCCTGCCAGGAACGCATATTTTGGTACGCGAGATAAGGGTTCGCGGAGTATCTCGAAGCGAAAGTATAGACCTGAGAGCCAAGTGGATTATAGGACCGGAACGCTCTGTCAGCCCAGTCAAATTCGTCAAGACTAAAGGGAATTCCATCAGGACCTGTAGTCTTGCCGCGCCAAGGAAAAATCGTGATGTTGTCGAAGACGCCGGGCTCCATCTCCTTCTCTTTCAAGGCCTCAAACGCGTTGTAGAACCGAGAAAGTTCCGCATAACTTCCGATTGAATCGTCCGATTCGACGCCGGGGGCAATCTCATGTCCGGGTTGCGGAACAGACACGCCGCCTAGGTTTATTCCGTCGACGTTCCAAAGCAGGTCACTCATATCGACGAATTCCGTCGGTTTTTCAAACTGCGCAAGGTTGCGGCGCCACAAGAGATTTGAGGCGACTGTCAGGACCGTATCATCATCATAAGTAACGTAATAAGTATCGTAGAAAGCGGCGGCAAGCGCTTCATAGAGCAAAACGTTATTCGCGCCGCGTCCTTCGCCGCGCTCAGCAAAAGGCGTTTCGCGGTTAAGATCATCTCTCCAGCCAATGGAAGCGCCGAGATCATCCCCTACGACAATATCGTCGACGTAGTTATAGGGATGTGGATACGGCGCGTCGTCAGGATTCCATCTATTCGGGAGCTGATCCCAGTTACCAGCCGTATTGACGTTGACGCGACCGTCAAGGTCAAGAATAGTGTAGGAGAACATCGTGGCGTAGGGAGTTCCGTTTTTATCATAACGGATCGGCAGCCCAGAGGGTATCCAAATTCCCTCGCGCACGCCGTCGTTGTCGTTGTCGACGTCCCACTCTTTACTGAAACCAAACGTTCCGGCGAAATCTTCGGGTGTTTTTCCATCCTCGTAGTAGAAGTTCTCGACGTCAGGATTGCCGCCTGTGAAATTCCAGTGGTCAAGTGGCAGCGGTCGCGGTGTGAGCTTTCTCAGCAGCGCGGTAAGATAGACGTTCTGCTGTTCTAAGTCAGTGACGTCAAGTTCGGCGTAGGCGTTCCGATACAAATTCCAGTAAGTGGTCGTACTACCATCATGCAATTCCATTTCATTAAAAAACGACCGGAAAGCATCGGTTCGATGGAACGATGGCTGGATACTGGCATAGGGAATGAAGTCTTTGTTGCTCGAATCGTCGTCATCAAAGTAGAAATGCGCCAGGAAGGGCGACCGATTGTCAGGAGCCGTGTAAGGGGGATTCATACGCGCCGGCTCGGCGGCGCCGAATGTCCAGTTTCCGTTGTATACGGGGTTTCGAAACTGCCATTCGGTATTACTGAGATCGGTATAGTAATAAGAGGAAGTGCCGTTTTCAAATAGGCTAGCGTCGTAATTGACGTCCGCCAGATGCGCCCAATATGCGCGGAAGCTGGGAGCCGTCCCCGACGAAAGCTTGTATGGCCAGAGGTCCGGAGCGCCGGCGTTTTGCCAGAAAGCAAAGGGCAGCCGGAAATCGTCAAACCCGGACATTGGCGGGGTGAAAGTCGAATCATGGTGCGCGCCAGCGGCAAAACCGCCTGCGCCAGTACCGCTGAACGCGGGTCGATTCATGCGAACGGTTACGACGGGGTTGGATTCGTTAAACCTGAAAAAAGAATCGCCGCTGTCGGCAGAAAAATCATTGACAAACTTCTTGAGATCGTCGGATAAATCTACCTTAAAGTGCCAAAAACTGAAGACGTCATAGATCGTTTCATCATAAAATTCAGTTGTATCAAGACAATAATTTTCGCTCCAATACGTCGAGCCGTCCCATTCGGCATAGTAAGAACTCGAAGGATTTGTAATAACCTTTTCAAGGACGAAAGTAGAGGTATTAGAAACGTCGGCGTCCCAACACATGTTAAGGTCGAAGTTCAAGTTTTGCGGCGCATAATCAGAAGAGTCAAGTCCCAAAAAGGTCAACACATTTCCAGACCCCTCAAAGAACTCTAAAAAAATCTGACGACGCTCATAGTCGCTAGGAACAGGAGTGTTATCCTCAACGCTAAGATGATATAGGGGGTTATTAAAGAAATCCGTGTAAGGAGCAAGAATGGCAATTCCCTGGTCAGGGAAAATAGCGATACGAGCTTTGAATTGGGTCGCCGTATCCACCGAGACATTATTGTCCGCGTTCCAATAGGCGGTCCAGTCGCCGTACATATTTTCCAGGAGGCTGAATGGCCCGATCGGGTTAGCCTGGTTATTGGAACCGATAACGAGGGTTCTGAGGGCGACGTCGAGGTCGTTTTCCGCGGGGGTCTCGACGACGGTATCGGCTTTCATCTGATTCACGGCGGTCTCCGCCATGTTCGAGGTCACGTACATGTACGAGAGGACCGAGATCGCGAACATTGCCATGAGCCCCAGGATGAGGAGCAACACGACGCCGCGTCGGCTGTTGTCAAATCGGCGTTTCATAACAAGACTCCCTGCAGATCTTCTGCATATCGTCAGAGGCGTTCCCCACACGAGAATTGCGCCGCTGCGTAATATTAACTCGCGCTCCGTTTGGACAGTTCGCGTTTTTTTCCCCAAGATTACCAAAGACGCCGACGTTCCACAAACGCGACGTCGCGCGCGGCGGTAAACGTCGGCGTCCAAAGTTCCCTATTCGCGCGGATCATCGATCCGCAAGTTATTCAAGTTAAGACTGTATTATCGTCTGCTTCAAAAAGTAGTCGAACCAGAATAGACCCCGATCGCGCCCGGGTAAAAAATCGCGGTAACATTTTCTTGACCGGTCTCACTGGCGCTCGTCCAGCAAACCGGAGTATCGGGCCCGATGAGCGTTAGACGGATGTGCGTATCGTCAACGTTGGCGAAGTTTGCGATTCTGTACCACCGCGCCTTCGTAGGAGTCATCCAGGCTAGCTCCCCAGGCGGGCCGTGACCGCTCGGCTTCTTGTAATCGTCGGGACCGACGAGCATGATGTAACGCGTCTGAGCCATTTGCTCGCGAACGCGCAGAATATCCGAGGGAGAAATACGCTCATTATCCGAGGGAGAAATACGCTCATTGTTCACGGGATCACGATGCGTCGAAAGGTCGATCGTGACCGTTCCCCCCTGATATCCCGACCCATCGACAGTTGCCATAAAAGCCTTTTCGTCGCCGAGAATACGATCGCGGAAAACCACCGCGTCATAGTCGGCGGCAACAACGCTGGAGAACAAGCACCGATCGGGGAAAGGGTCGCTACTCTTCGGGTAAAAGAACGCCGCCCAGGAATAACGGCCTGAGAAAGACGGGATATCGGGAAAACGGACCGTGGTCAGGCCATCCTGCGGGTTATATCCCAGTCCGAACTTTTCCTCCATTTCAACGCGAGGTCTGAACTCCGATTCATCTTCCGAAGCGTAGTAGCCCGTGATCAGATCGTCCTGCTGATAGAAGATGTGCTCGTACCAGTCGGGAAGAATATCATCAAGGTTAACAACCCTCCAGTAATCGCCGTCTGCACGCTGAGGAATAGGTGAAACGTGAATAAAGTGAGCGCTATAACCGCTAGTTGAACCGTCAATCGGAGAAAACACTCTTCCGTAAGGATAAATTCTCCCAGAATCTCCTCTAAAATCGATCCTTAGCGGATCAATGACGTAGATCTTCGTGGAATCAAGATATTTTCCCACACCGTCCTGAAGCATGAGGGACGCATCGTTATAAGTCACTAAGTTCCCATCGGTTGGATTTTCAGTCGCCCATGAAGCAGGATTACACCACTCGTTTATCTCCAACATTCTCGCCGCGTTGCGTCCGACGGCGGCGGAGTTATCGGCTTCAGTCATCTGCGCCATTCGGAATCCACCGAAAGGAATCGCGGCCAGGATTCCGACGAGTCCAATCCCGAGGACCATGATGGAGACCATGATTTCGAGGAGAGTTTCGCCGCGACGAATCGCAACGACGCTACGTCTGCCGCTCGTCTTCGTGATAGTCGTCATATCAGCGACCTCCTATATTGCGCTTGGAATAGCGCGCGAATTCTCGAGATTCAACAACACCGTCTTTGAAGGCGTCGCGCGGTTTTCCGTTTTGAATCGTAGTCCAATCCACGGGCGCGTACGTGAAGGGCTGGTTAACCTCGGCGGTACTGATCACGCCAGTTTGCGGGTTAATCGCGACCCAGAAGTTGGCGCCGTCCTCAAAGTTCCAGAGTTGGTCTTCCGCAATCGTGCTGTATCCATCCTCCGAGACGCCGAGCGCCGAGATGCGATCCCAGCGACCTAGCAAAAAGTAGAGGGTGTTGGAAGGGGTTCTCTTTTCATTTCCGTCCAAGATGTAATCGACTTCGCCCGAGGGCGTGAACATGACGGTGACGTCCTCCCCTAAGGCAAAGAAGTTATCGTCCGTTCCGGAGAATTCGAGATCGACCACCGTACCTTGCGCGAGACCGACTGGCGACGTCATTGTCGCGATCGGCGCGCTGGCAACCTTGTAGCTTGCCCGATTGTGGACCGGTAGTTCGACGCCTGGGATCTTCACAATGTAATAGCCCCCGTCGTCCTCTAAGATCAGCGGATAGAAGGGACCGGTCGAATTAAACTGAATCCTCATGCCGTCGTCGGAAGTTGCAAGGGAGGCGGCAAAGTATGCAAATAGGTCGCTGTCGTCTGGGTCGCTGTCGTTCTCATTAGCCATGACAAGCTGGTTAATGCGCATCCCATAATAGGGATTATTGCCTGCATTCAGAGAGAAGAGATGACCGACGTTAGGGGCAACGGAGACGGTGGAACCGAAACTAAACCCGCTGAAGAATGGCGGCTCCTCCACCTGACGCAAAATGAGGGCCGCAGAACCACGCGGAACGGCTTCGTCTTCATTATAGGTGCCGTCGAAATACTCGAAATAGGTGCCGTCGAAATACTCGAAGGTGACGCCGCAAGAGCGCCCTGTCGTCATTGCGCGCGCTTTTGCTCGTTCGAGGTAAGTTGCGACAGTCTGCGCAGCGTTGGAGGTCGCCTGGGACTCCATCATCGGCTTGATCGCCGGCACGCTTACCGCCGCGAGCGTCAACATGATCGTCGCGACGACAAGGAGCTCAATGAGCGTCACGCCTTTTCGCTCCGCGTTTCTATTGATTCTTCGCGTCATTGTCGACTCCAGGCTGTCTTTGCAGCGATTTAAATTCGTTCTGTCGGACCGAGAGCGTTCACGACCGTCAGTCGTAAAGGCGCTCAAGGGATCCGCCATCGATGAAATTCGTCAGGTTGTCGGCGTCTTCCGGGGAAATATTAACCCTGATAGGCACAACGCGCCAGCTCTTATCGTCGCTACCAAAGAGTCCGTCGCTTCCCGGGTGAATGAGCTGGAAGCGCTTCTCTTCGTACCATATCGCTTCATCAGGATCATCCGGGTTCACCCCTTCAGCGTAAGGAACGGCGCAACTAACAAGGTCTCCCTCGTCGCCAGATGGCGAGAGGCGCAGTGATTTCGCGCCGTATCCAAAGCTGACGGAGGGTCGGAAATAAAGGATCGGGTATCCGCCTTGGCAATATGCGGGGATATACTCGACGACGTCGCGTCCAATGGAGCTCCTGTCAAGTTTGTAATAGATTTTTGAGGAAGAGCTTGGGTCGCCTTCGTACTCAAATCCTTCCATAAACTTTTTCTCGAAGGAATAGAAAGGCTTCTCCTTCTGAGCGCGTCCCGGCCGCCTGATTGGAGTTTCATTGGAAGTAACCCCCAGCGGAGATTTGGGGCTCGCAAAGAAGCCGCTTGGAACGCCTTGGGCGTCTGGCAGTCCGCCGAGCCAGAAGACGAGAGACGAGATGTACGAGCCAACGCTCGGGTCGCTCTCACTCGGCGCGCCTAACTTCCAGACGTGACGAGGATCAAGGTCGTCAAGGTTATCGCCAGGATTAAGAATCGTGTCGGCGCCATATCGACCGCTGGAAATCTTGCACCCGAGCGCTATTTGATTGAGGAACTCAGTATACGAGACGTGGTAGCGTGGCCATCGTTTCTTGATATGACGCGTCACGGCGCCGGGGTCGCTCAGGTCGGGAGGATACTCGCCGAATTGATTCTTATACTCTTCGAGAGCTATCGAAAGTTGCGCCATTTGGGCGGTCACAACGGAGTTGTTGACCGAACGGCGAGCGCTCACCACGACCGTAGTCGTCATACCGGCAAGAAGACCAATAATCACAATAACGATCAAGATCTCGATCAGGGTAAAACCGGCGAGAAGGTTCGCTCTGTTTCGTCGATGAGTTGTCATTGCACATCACCTTACTAACGTGTGATTATCGATATTGTCCTGATGAGACTTGCCATAGGGCGTCCCAACGTCGAGCGTCGAACCGTTGCGCTTAAAAGGATCGTTCATTTCTGCTCGTGTGGTTCCGTCGGGATTCGGCATCAACAGACCATATTTCCCGTCGGGCCCCGCCGAGTAGACGTACGGAACAAGGAACCATCCGCGCTCAATCTGGCCGCTATCTCCGTGAATGAAGCCAACGTTCAGAGGATCGAAAGGATCGCGGTCGATTTTGTCGATCTGATTTGGCGGGGCGTCCAAGTCGTCCGGGGAGGCGCTGTCGAGCATGTCGAGCATATCGCTCTCTAACGGTTGACGGTCGCTCGATACGAGACCCGGCGCCCAGCGCATCCAGCAAATCGGGCGCCCCCAGCCGTCGATGAATTCATTCAACCCGTTGCCGTCGACGTCGCCAATCTCGCGCTCGGTAAAGAGCGTTCGAGCCTCCGGATCCGCGTTCATAACGACGAGATAAAGGAGCTCGGCGTTAGCGACATGAGGATAGCCGCCGCCATCCGTACCGGCAAACGTATCGGGATATCCCTCCTCCGGGAAGTCGTAGGAACTTAGCGGGATATTTTCGGTCGTCCTCTGAATGGCATTCTGAACAGGGGTCGGGTCGTAACCATATGCTGAATCCACGCTAAGCTCAGCTGGGGTGCACGGGAAGTCCCGACGCAGAAGATCGCGCATAATTCCCAAGCGGTACCGCGCACGCACCGTGGGATTATTCTCACGCCAATTGTCCTGCATGTTCGTCGGAAGGACTGCAGTAAGATCGACGCGCCGATACTGGTATTTCTCATAACACGCAGTGAGCACGTTGTCGATCTTTGCAATCGTCATGCGCGTTTGTGAATCCTTCGCGCTCTCGATTGCGGCGCGCGCGGTTGTAATGGAGATGGCGCCGAGCATTCCGATAATGGCGATCACGGTCAGCAGCTCCACCAGCGTAAACCCGGCGCGCCTCCGAGCCGTTCCTGGCGACTTGCGTCGCGCCGCGCTGTCAGTACTCTGTTTCATTTGGGTCACCCGCAAATTAATCGTCAATATTCGGATTGCGTTTCACGCCGCCCTTCCCTTGTCCTGGAGTTTTAATCCATGACGGATTCGATCGTCGCGCCGTCCGTAAAGTTCGTGATGTTGTCCCTATCCGCCGGGGAGATCGTCGTAGGATCGCCCAAGTCGCGCGGATAGGCGTCGTCGTGCCCTTCATGGGCGTCGACGTCGGCGCCGAAATCACCGTCCTCGCCGGGGTAGATGAGCTGGAACGAGTCAGGGTTGTACCATGCTCCGTTCTTCATATACGGCGCGGCAACCGAATTCCCCCAGGCGCCATGGAGATCTCGGCCGTCATACTGCGCCTTCCCCTTCGACTTGAAGTAGACGATGGGGAGCCCATTGAACATCAACCCGATCTCGCGGTTCCAGTTTCCGCCGCCCGTTCCGTCGGAGTCGTAGGAGAGCTCAATCATCGGGGTTTCACGCGAATCAGGGGTCCCGTCGCTTTCGTCCCTATAAATCTCATACAACGACTTAATCGGTCGCTCTTCATCTTGGGAGAACCCTTCCCCGTCGGGCCCTGCGAGCCAGAAGAGCGCCGCCCACGCGGGCGCGCCGTTTCGCTGAGGATAGGGACTTTCGTCGACGCCGAGGTCGCCGGGGTCCGGGTAAAATTCGGGCTCGTAATCGACGTTGCACCCAGACAGCTGGTAGGCGATATCCGTCATTTCTCTCGCTGTCCCCGCCTTAAGCGTTTTGGGCCAGCGTTTCAAAATATGACGCCTAATCTCATCCTTGGTTGCAGTGCAGTCCGGCGGATATTCTCCGTACTTCTGCTTGTACATTTCGAGGCCCTGGCCGATATCGTCGAGACGATGTCGAACGGTACTCGCGCCGACGTAGCTACGCGCGGCGCGGAGCGCGACAAGCGAGATTCCGGCGAGCAAGCCGATGATCGCTATCACGACCAGGATCTCGACGAGTGTAAAACCGGCGTTGTGGTTATGGAGTTTTACGCGCATATTTCTAACCGTTTCTGATCGGCTCGTCGACGTTCGACGTCGAGCCGCTGAATGTCGTGGCAACCTTTGGACGGCGCCGCAAAGTTCCGCTCAGGGACGCGTTCGCGGCGCTCCCGCGCCTCTATTTTTAGAGACGCGCTACAACTGAGAAGTTCCTTTTCTTCCGCGTCCGTCACTGGGACAGGTGTTCGATGAGCGCAATCATCGGTAGGAAGAGCGCGATCACGATCGTACCGACCATGATACCGAGGAACATGATGAGTAGCGGTTCAATCATACTCATGAGCGCTTCCGTGTAGACCGCGACCTCCTCGTCGAAGACGTCGGCGACCTTGTAAAGCATCTCGTCTAGTTCACCCGTCTCCTCTCCAACGTCGACCATGTTGACGACGATGTCGTCGAGGATCTTATTTTGCAACTTGGTCATATAGATGAGGCAACCTATCGGACCAAATAAGAAGCAAAAGAAGTAGAAGAGGCAGGCGAAGTGGAACCCCGGCCTGGAGTGCTTCTTCATCGGGTTGGCGATGGTATCACCCTCGCGAATGGCGTCGAGGATGCGTTGGTACATCTCCTCAAAAACCGAGTTGTTGGAGGTCTCCTTTGTAATATGGAGCGCCTCCAGGATAGGAACGCCCGATTGCACCAAGGTTCCCAGGGTACGCGTCGTACGCGCAACAACGGTTTTTTCTAACAGGACGCCGAAAATCGGGACACGTATGAGGAACAGGTGCCATCCGAACCTCATGTAACTAAAACTCGTCGTTATCTTAATGAAGAGCCATATCCCAAAGGGTATGCCGGGTATCAGGTACCAGTAGGTCATGATCATGTGGGAGGTCTTCATGAGCCCCTGGGTGAGCGGCGGCAGCTCGGTGTCGAAGTCGGCAAAGATCTCTTCGAACTTCGGTACGATGTTCGTCATGATGAAGATCATGATACCGCAGGAGAAGAAGAGGACCGCCACCGGATAGGTCATCGCGGATTTAATCTTCGCCTTCAACTGTTCCGAACGTTCGAGGAATTCGGCGAGACGCTGAAGAATGACTTCTAGCGCGCCGCCCGCCTCGCCCGCCTTGATCATGTTGACGTACAGACGGTTGAACGCTTTCGGGGATTTCGCCAACGCTTCGGAGAGGCTTGAACCCGACTCAATCTCCGAGCAGACGTCGATGAGGCAGTTTCGCAGCGCGCCCGGCTTGGACTGCGACTGCAGAATGTTCAAGCTTCTCAAAACCGGCAGGCCCGCGTCCTGAAGGATCGAAAGGTTACGCGTAAAGTCGCGCAATATTTTCGGCTTAACGCGTCCGAAGGAGAACGTCTTACCGTCGCCGCTCCCGCCCTTCTTCTTCGCAGCCTTACGATCTTTGTGGAGAGCTATCTTGGTAACGAGGTACCCGCTCTCCTTCAGCGTTGCGGTAACTTCCTCTTCGGTCGAGGCTTCAATAATGTCTGTAAAGCCTTTACCGGCGGCGTCGATCGCCTCTACTTTATACTTCGGCATGGGAATACCTTTTGAATGGATATGGTCGCCGTAGGCAAGCGTCCTACACCGCTTCGTCGCCGACGCGTCTTGTACGACGTCGGTCTTTCTCCGGGGAAGTCGGAGCGCGCGAGCTGGACGCGTTATGTTCAGTTGTGACCGCGCGTTTGGCAGCACGCGCGTCGACCGTTGGACGCCGCGATAGCGCCGTCTTCGGGGTCGTCAAATATCATTTTATAATTTGCGAGCGTATAATTTCAACGTCTCGCCCAAAATAGCGAGGGTCATACGCTCGCGAGCGTCGCCCTTTTCGGGTCAGTAATCGATGACCGTTTCGCGGACGACTTCTTCGATCGTCGTCGTCCCCTCGTAAATTTTCTGCATGCCCGCGTCGCGCAGCGGAGTCATTCCATTACGGATGGCGGCGTTGTGTAGTTCCGAGATGGACCCGTTGCCCAGGATGATGTCGCGAATCTCGTCGTTCATCACGAGGAACTCGTGAATCGCGGTTCGACCCTTATAACCGGTGTTGTTGCAAACAACGCATCCCGCGCCTTGGTAGAAGCGTTTGCCCGCAATCTCTTCAGCGGTGACGCCGAGCTGAGCGAGCTGCTCCTCCGTCGGGGTAATCTCCGTTCGGCATTCCTTGCAGATCCGTCGCACGAGTCGCTGAGCGAGTATCGCCTGAATCGTCGCCGTAATGAGGAACTCCGGGACCCCCATGTCCTTGAGTCGTGTAATCGTACTCGGCGCGTCGTTCGTATGGAGCGTGCTGAAGACGAGGTGGCCCGTCAGGGACGCCTGAATAGCGATTTGCGCCGTCTCGCGGTCCCGAATCTCTCCAACGAGGATCTTGTCAGGGTCCTGACGAAGGATCGAACGAAGGCAGTGCGCAAAAGTGTTGCCGATGTCCGGGTCAATTGGTATCTGGATGATACCGTCGATTTCATACTCGACCGGGTCTTCTGTCGTCATCAACTTATCGGTGATGACGTTGAGCTCCGAGAGCGCGGCGTACAGCGTCGTTGTTTTACCAGACCCCGTCGGACCCGTGACAAGGATAATCCCGTTGGGGAGCGATATAACGTCTCGGAAGCGTCGGATGAGCTCCTGCGACATTCCCACGTTGTTAAGGTCAAGGGAGATAACGCTCTTGTCGAGAATTCGACAGACGACGCTCTCACCGAACATCGTGGGCAGGACGCTCACGCGGAAGTCAACCGGGTTACCGGCGACCATGAGGCGGATACGACCGTCCTGCGGCAGTCTTTTTTCCGCAATGTCAAGGTTCGCGAGCACCTTGATGCGCGTCGTGATAGCGTTTGCAAGGTGCCTTGGCGGCGGGACCATCTCATACAATGTTCCGTCGGCCTTAATGCGGATCTTGAACTCGTCCTCAAATGGCTCGAAGTGCAAGTCGCTCGCATGGTCCTTAATTCCGAGCAGGAAGACCATGTTGAGGAGTTTGCGCACCGGCGCGCTTTCCGCAAGCGCCTCGACGCTGGTAAGGTCTTCCATCGTCTCGGCGCCGTCGAGAAGTTCCTGGAACTCCTGGTCCTCGGACATGCTGGAAATGATCGACTCAACGCTGTCGCCCTTATCTGTGGCGTAGTAACGCTCGAGAGCGACGTCAATTTCCTTGGCCGTCGTAACGACCGGTCGGATCTGGTAGCCCAGAAAATTCCTAAGCTCGTCGAGGATGGAGATATTCTGGGGCGCGTCGGTCGCGATCGTGAGCACGTCGTTGCGGAAGCTCAACGGGATCACGCGGTACAGATTTGCCATCGGTTCCGTGAGGTGCTGGAGCACCTCGGGGGGTATCGTCAGGTCCGAGACGGCGACGACTTGCAGCCCAAATTGCTCCGCAAGAGCCTGAGCGAGCTGGTCGTCCGTGATCAGGTTCATACTGATCGCGATTTGACCGAGCAACTCATTAGGCCGCTGGGCCTGCTCCTCGCGGAGCAGATCGAGCTGTTCCTCGTCAATGTACCCCAGGTCGACTAAAATCTGACCAAAACTTCGAGCCATGTCGCATCTCCGATCCGAAATTTACTAAATTCGCCTAAGCGATTTGCTTCGTCAGCGTACCGAACCGAGGGGAGTTCGGCACGCCGAAAAAAGCTTTCTGAAATTTTGCCAATATCTCAGAATTTTTTCCTTTTGACGTTTCTCAACGTTTCCCATGAACGCTCTCAGCGGCTGAATCTGTACCAGAACGCGCTAAGAGTGTATCGTTTTGAAACAGTCTGTCTCGTTTTAAGCGATTTAAATAAAATCGGAAAGGGACTGTTTCTCACGCATGCAAAAACGGCGCCATACCTGGCGTCGCCCTCCACGTTTCAAGGATCCAAACGCGCGAATCGACGTCCGAAACGCCGGGTCGTCATTCTTCTTCTTCGTCCTCTTCTTCCACGCCGAGTCCAGCTTCCCAGCGTCGCATCCGCTCTTCCAGGTCGTCGGGCATATTCGCTCGAATCACCGCGTCCGCCTTCGTAACGACTTGATCCTTCCACAGCTGGAAGAGGTGATCGTCGAGGAGCTGCATGCCGAGCTTGTGGCCCGTCTGGATCATCGAGTTGATACGGAACGTTTTATTTTCACGAATCAGGTTCGCGATAGCGGAGGTTACGACGAGCATTTCGTACGCCGCGGTTCGACCGCCCTGGATACGCGGCAGGAGCTGCTGCGAAAGGATCCCAATGATCGACGTCGAAAGCTGCGTTCGAATCTGTTCCTGCTGGTTCGTTGGGAAAACGTCGATGACGCGGTTCACCGTACCCTGCGCGCCGGTGGTGTGCAACGTGCCGAAAACGATGTGGCCCGTCTCCGCAGCCGTGATTGCCGCTTCAATCGTTTCCAGGTCGCGCAATTCCCCGACGAGGATGACGTCAGGGTCCTGACGAAGCGCGGCGCGAATCGCGTCCGCAAAGGACATGACGTCGACGCCGACTTCACGCTGGTTAACCGTCGATTTCTTATGCTGGTGATAGAATTCGATCGGGTCTTCGATCGTGATGATGTGTTGGTCCGTGTTTATATTGAGCCAGTCGATACATGAGGCGAGGGTCGTTGATTTACCCGAACCGGTAGGTCCGGTCACCAGGATCATGCCTCGAGGACGTTGAATGAGCTCTTTCATGACCGGCGGCGTGCCAAGCTGTTCCATCGAAAGGAGTTCGTTGGGAATCTGGCGAAGGACCATGCCGGTGTTGCCCTTCTGTTTAAAGATGGAGACACGGAAACGCGCTTTATCGCCGAACGCAAATCCGAAGTCGGAGCCGCCGCGTTCCTGGAGCTCTTGCTGGCAGCGTCCAGGCGTGATACTCTTCATGAGCGAGACTGTGTCGGCAGGTTCAAGGGATTTCGTTTCAAGTCGCACCAGTCGTCCATGAAGACGGAGCACCGGCGGTTGACCGACGGCAATATGAAGGTCGGATGCGCCGCGAACGACGACCGTTTCAAGCAATTTATCAACAAGGATTGTTCCCATACGTCACTTCCTGTTCTGGATGGAAAGAGTCATCGGGCGCCGCAACGCAAGCGCTGGCGTCCGGAGTTTGCGCGAACGAAGCGGATCAGTCGTCGTGTTCGAGGCGCGCAACGCGGACGACTTCCTCGATTGTCGTTAAGCCCTTCATCGCTTTGATAATACCGTCCTCGAAGAGCACGCGCATTCCCTCGCTTCGAGCGACGCGGCGAATCGCATTCGTCTGTTCGCCCTTAAAGGTCATCTCACGGACTTTCGGGGACATATACATAAGTTCAAATATAGCGCGTCGACCGCGATATCCGGTTTTATTGCAGTTGACGCACCCCTTACCCTTCATGAACGTCGCTTTCGCCGCCATTTCGGGCGTAATGCGCGCCTCGCGCAATTCCGCCTCCGACGGCGTGTAGGGACGCTTGCACTTCGGGCAAACGCAACGAACAAGACGCTGCGCCATAATGCCGATAACAGTACTCGCGACCATGTAGTCCGGAACTCCCATGTCTACGAGTCGCGTAATAGCGGACGGGGCGTCGTTCGTATGGAGCGTACTAAAGACCAAGTGACCGGTAAGGGACGCCTGAATTCCCATGGAAGCCGTTTCAAGGTCGCGCATTTCGCCGACGAGAATGACGTTTGGCGCCTGACGGAGCATCGAACGAATAACCGCCGCAAAGTCGAGGCCGATCTGGTGCTTGATTTCAACCTGATTAATACCGGGGAGGTAATATTCCACCGGGTCTTCCGCCGTGATAATCTTGCGGTTCGGAGTGTTGAGTTCGTTGAGCGCCGCGTAAAGAGTCGTCGTTTTACCAGAACCGGTCGGACCCGTGACGAGAATAATGCCGTTCGGACGCTGAATGAGACGAGAGAAACGTTTATAGTCGCGCTCGGCAAACCCGAGCTGCAATAGACTCACGCGAATGTTGTCCTTGTCGAGAATACGCATGACGATCGACTGACCGTGCGCGGAGGGAACCACGGAGACGCGCAGGTCGAGCTCTTTTTCGCCAAGCGTGAGCTTAATACGACCGTCTTGCGTTCGACGTCGTTCAGCGATATCAAGTTTCGCAAGGATCTTAAAACGAGAAACGAGCGCACCCTGGAAACGTTTCGGCAACGCCTCGCGTTCGACGAGCTTACCGTCGATACGGTATCGGATGCGGAGGCGGTCTTCAAAGGGCTCGATATGGATGTCGGAAGCGCGTAACTGAACCGCTTCCTGGATGATTTGGTCGCACAAGCGAACGATCGGAGCGTCCGACTCGGTACTCGCGCCGGCCTGGTCTGCGTCTTCGGAGCTATCGACGACCGTAAAGTTGATCGCCGTGTCGGTCATTTCCTGAATCATCGAGTCCGCAGATTCGCCGACATTCTGACCGTAGTGCTGGTTGATCGCCTCCTGAATCCTCTCTCGAGAGGAAATAACCGCCTCGATCGGACGCTGGAGGATAAAGCGCAATTTTTCAAAGACTTCGACGTCGTCGGGGTCGCTCATGACAACCACAAGGGAATCGCCGTCTTCCTCAAAGGGGAGCACGCAGTTCTCTCGAGCGATCGATTCCGAAATCAACTCGATGACCGCCGGACGAATTGCGACGTCTTTGAGATCGACATAACGTTTACCGCGCTCCTCGGCAATCGCTTCGGCGACCTGTTCGCCGGTGACGTATCCGAGGTCTTTAAGAGCCTGTTGAAGCTTAATATTCGTCTTCTTCGCGAGCTCCTGCGCTTCCTGAACCTGGTTTAAACTGAGCAGACCCTTCTTATTTAAGATCCCAAGATAGTTTAATCGTTTAGCCATTTAAACTCCCAAGTCGTCAAAACGTCATACAAGCCGCATGCAGTCGAATTGCGACGCGCTCCGTTCCGTCGCTGCGCCGAACGTTATGTTTACAGGCGGAGCCGCCCCAAAAAACACGAGCGGCCCCTATTTTTCGGCTGCTTTCCAAAGGGAAACAGCTTCCCCAAGTTTAACCGCCTCATTTGTAAAAATCAAGCTTTTTTTACATACATGGAGCCCGTTTATTCGATTTTCATCGCTACATTCTTCCTAAACAAAAAATCCAACAGTTAGGCAAACAAGGCTCTTCTGTTATGTTACGCGCTTCGACCAAAGTGGGAATGGGTCGCCGACGCGTCAGAGAAAAATATTCCAAAATCAATGAAGCGCGTTTTGCGGACCGCACGAAACAAAAAAGCCGACCTTAGAAAAGATCGGCTTTGGATTGAAACAGACGACACGCGTCACGCCATTTCAGAATAACTTCCAAGGTAAGTGAAGGACTCGCAGACGCTCTGGAGCTCGCCCATAAGCTGGATAAAGCGCGGCGAATAAACCGACGCTTCCAGGTCGAAGTAGAACATGAACTCGAAATCTCGTTCCGGCATCGGACGACTCTCAAGCTTAATCAGGTTGACGTTAAGCGAGTAGAATCGCGCAAGGATCTTGTAAAGGGAGCCCGGCTCGTGCGAAATGCTTGCCATAAGGCTTGTGCGATTCGCGCCTGGAAAGATTTCAAGATCTTTTGAAATGCAGATGAAACGCGTGTAATTGTTGTCCTTATCCTGCACCGCAGGCTTGAGGCATTCGAGCCCGTAAAGCTTAATGCACGCGCGCGAGGCAAGCGCCGCGACGTCGCGTCGGTCAGTCGTGGCGACCATTTGAGCGGCGACCGCCGTGTTCTGCGATGGAATGATCCGAACGCCCTCGAGGGTCGACAGGAAATTCGAACATTGACTCAACGCGTGAGGATGAGAATGGACCTCGCGAATTTCTGAAAGCTCAACGCCGGGTTTGACCAGAAGATTGTGATCGATCTTCTGGCGGATGCTCCGCACAATGTGGAAATGATGGCGTTGCATCAGGTCGTAAACCTGATTGACCGAACCGGCAAGGCTATTCTCGATCGGAATAACGCCGTACTTACAGAATCCGTTGTCGATCGAGTTGAAGACTCCTTCGAAATTCTGGAAGTACATGATCTTTGAACCGCTGATGAGCCGGTCGCACGCGAGCTGAGAGTTCGCGCCCTCGACGCCTTGACACGCGACGGTAATATTCGATGGAAAGAGCTTAGGGGTCGTTTCCAGCGCCGATTCGATTCTTTTCGTAAGGTCGAGCCCGACTCCGATAAGACGATTCTGATAGCTGCGGCTGAGGTCAAAGACAACGGAATATAGGAGCGGAAGATATTCCTTGAACTCTTCAGGCGTCCTTTCAAAAATATTGTTTCGCTTTGCGCGCTCCCGAGTCATATCGATGACGGGAATGCCCTTCTCTCTTTTGTAAGCTGCAACTTCGTTGCTGAGCTTCATCCTTTCGGAGAAGAGACTGATCAGCTTGTCGTCGACCTCGTCAATTTGGTCGCGAATCTCATTTAAATCCATTGAAAACTCCACTGTAAAATCAGAACCGAAGGACGATCCGCCAATTTCGACAAATAAAAAACGCGCTGCAGGTTCAACCCGCAACGCGTTAAATACGTGTCTCTTCGCCTGTTCTCCCGCGTTACAAAGAACGTACCCCGACCGTATCGGTATAAGTAAAGCCGAAAAACATGGAGGCGAGAATGGCGTGGTTCATCTTATTCCTTATCACAAAGCGACAAAACTGCGAACTCAATCGCACAAGGGATAGTTTAGCGCTGAAAGAGGACGCGTCAACGGCCCTAACGAGCTATTCGAAGTATTAATTGCGTCGCGCGGAGAAAATCGCGCTTTTACTCCCCTTCCCTGAAGGTTGCGAGCAACTTCGGTTTTTTAAGCTCAAGGTCGGAGCGGTAGGTTCCAGGCGTTTCCCAACCGAAATTGAAGTGCGCCACGACAAAATCATCGGGCTCTGAATCGAGAAGAAAACCCTTCTCATGCGCCGCCTTGATCGCGTCCGGGAGTAATTTTTTCAAATCAAATTCGACATGAACCCACTCGCCATGATAGGGATTCACGCCGTCCATAAACGTGTCGATCGTCCGCTGCTCGCCAAGTCGATAGATCAGCTTACCCGTCCCGATCGTCTCTGGATCGCCGTCGACCTCAACATAATCGGTCTGAATCTCATATCGTTCGTCGTAGAATGAGACTCCGAACCAGATATAGTCGCCGACGTCGGACGAATCTGCATTTCCGTTGGGAAGCGCGAAGTAGAAAGACGCCTGCGTCGTGTGCAAATCAGGGTTCTTCACGCCGTTCGGATCGGTCATCTCGACGTCCTCGACGCGCGCGTCGCAAGAGAAGACGAGGGATTCGAGGTCCTTAAACGCAACGCGGTCGTCGACGTCAAAGTCGCGTGTCAGCAGCAGGTGAATCCAATGTTCGTCCGCCTTTCGAGGCGCGGCGTACTCGTTCTCCGTCATCACGCCGAGCTTGAGCGTGGCGCCTCCACTTTCATCTTTGGTCCGGGAGATAAGTTGACCGGGCGTCGACGCAGCGGCGGCCTTCGCATTGGAGACGACTTTCGCCTTCGCGATATTGTACTTCGACGCGTGCGTTGCCAGTCCCCAGAGAGGGGGTTCCTCGGTCGCGCGCTCTCCTTCGAAGGGAAGCTTAAGCTCGCCGAGAAAATTCGGATCTTCGGTGATGCTCGTCACTTGGAAACCGCGTGCAAAATCAGGATCGCCAAAGAGTTCTCTCACGCGTTCCTGTCCCTGCGCCATCGCCGTCGCGCCGACGCACAGGACGATCGTAAAAACAAACGTCAGAATTGTCGCGCTGGATTTGACGCGTCTCATGATATAAGCCTCCATTTCGCCTCCCCTTCCCGCTCGATTTCTGTATCAGATGGCGTTAACGCTGCGCGCCTGCCGAACAATTCTATCGAAGACTTCGCGAACGCGACGGCTAGGCAACGCAAAGCTGATCCCTTGATATTGCCCCCCGTAGATCGCCGTATTAATTCCGACAAGCTGTCCTCTATCGTTGACGAGCGCGCCGCCGCTGTTACCCGGATTAACCGCCGCGTCCGTTTGCAGAAACTCTTGCGAAACGACGCCGCGTTCATTAACCAGGAACCGTTCTTTCGCGCTCACAATCCCTTCCGTCACCGTTTTGGCGAGTCCGTACGGATTACCAAGCGCCAGGACGGGGTCGCCCACCTCCAACGCGTCGCTGTCTCCCCACTCGATCGGAATAAGGTCTTTTTTCTCAACCTTAAGGACCGCCAGGTCAATTTCCTGATCAAATCCGATAACGGTCACGGGGCCCGGGATCGAACGACCGTCGCTTAGAACGATTTCGACGGTATCGACGAGTCTCCCATCTTGCGCAATCACATGGAAATTCGTCACGATCAGGCCAGAGGCGTCGACAATCACGCCTGAGCCTTCGCCCGGTGAAATCGACGTAGCGCCGAAAAATCCGCGTCGGAACGTGTTCGTCTTGATACCGACGACGCTCGGCCCAACGAGCTTAACGACATAGGGGATCCTCGCCTTGTCCGCACTCTCGGGATGTTCCGCCATGAATCGTTTCGCCGCTTCATATTTTGCGCGCTCGGCGCCCCTTTGAGTCGAGTACGCCCAACGTTCGGCGATCATAGGCAACGCGACGATCGCGAGGAGAAGAATGAGCGCAAGCATCCAGTACTGAAGTCTCTTCGCATAAAAATCCCTGCGAACCGCATCGAGCTGCTGCAACATTTGTTCACGATCAACGCGCGCCGTGCTAGGGGCGTCGTGCTTTGCGCTCGTATTAACGTCATGTCCGTCCACACGAACCTCACGATCGTCGTTTTCCATATTCATCTCGCTTTCTAATGTACAGTCGTCACTGGCGATTTGAAGGTTTTTCAGTTATCTTCTCCGCTCCGTCCTTTTCGGCGCGAGTCAAAATCAGGAGAACGTCCGTATTAACCTCCGGGATCATTTCCGTATTGGCAACGTATAATAACTGGGAATTGTCATTCGAACTTTCGAAGGGGACGTCGAGCACGGAACCGGGGAAATTGGCGACGCCAAAGACTTCGCCTGTAACGTTAGCCAGGTAATATTTTTTGCCGTCAGGGTCGACGCCGAAGAGTCCGCCTGTAAAGATCCACGTGGCGTCCATCGTTTTACCCGACGCTTCGTCGCTGACCATTTCCTGAGCGGAGCGTTTAACGCGTTCACCCGACTTTGCGTCGCGCCAGCAGACTTCAATATCGATTGGATCGCCTTTGGGCGGCACGAACTCAGGGTCATATTTCGCGGGCGCCCCCTGTTTGGCGCCAATTACGAGTAACGCAGCGTGAATAAGGTGAGGCGGGATATCAAGCGCTACGATCGATTCATGCTCCTTGCTGTTGGCGCGACATGCGAAAAACTCAAGCCAGCCGTCGCGCATACAGATCTGACCGCCAAGCACAACGCGCTTGCGGTCGGACGAGATCCAAATCGGCGCGGTCCTGTCGAGCTTCTTGAGATTCTCGGGCTCGTCGTAGAGCGTCGCGTAATCGAAGGGCGGCGCAGGTTCCGGCTCCGCTTCAGGGCCTCGGTTTTCAGACGCAGTCTCGAGTTTACCTTTGCTTTCGTCAACTTTCTGCACGCGCGGCGCCTCAACCAAGGGCGTTTCAATCCCCGATTCGGTCGGGACGTCTTGGGCGACGACGCTTGACCACGCCGAATTGAAAATCATCATCCCGCCGATCAGAACGCCGGAAAAAATCAACTCTCGAGCCGTCACTGGATTACCTCGTTTCTTACTGTATACTTAACGTATGCGTTCGATCGCTCAGTCGTCACCTTCGTCGTCCAAGAAAAATTCAAGAACTTCGAGAACGCCCAAAGCGCAGTCGCCGCATTCCTGAGGGTCGTTCGACCAGAAAATCCGACGACGGAGATGACGAAGATATTCTTCCTTAACCTGAAGAAAGAAATCGGGGTCGGAGTTCGCCGCCAACTCACGCCATAGAGTTCCTAATTCAGACTTGACAGAGTTGGAGCCCGCGCAAACCTCCCTCACGAGCCGGTCGAGCCGGCGCAAGAGCTCCTCTTTCTCGGGGAATTTTGCGGTAAGAACGGCAAAGGGCGCCAGCGCGACGCCGTCGTCGCGAAGCCATTCGTCGTCATCGCTCGTCGCGTCGAAGACAGCCCGACCGGCTGTCTCGCGCGCAATGCGGTTGAGCTGTTCTTCAATGGTTTCTTCAAAACCGGGATCGTCGACGTCGCCCGGCATAGAACTCGGCGTTGCGTTGGAATCGTATATATTCATCTCGTCGTTGCAGTCCACCTGAAAAATCTGAATCGTGTGCTTCAAACTTGGCTCGTTACCGCGTCCGATCGAGGACGTCGAGCCGCTCCTGTCGGAGTCTTCGTCGCGTTGTTCTCCGCTTTTCTTCCATTCCTCGCCGTCAAGTTCGTCTTTCGTTCTTTCCCACGCATCGAAGAGACCGTAGAGGTCTTCGCGTTCGCTTCCATCCGTGTTTTCCAACTCCTCGAGACATTCGACTCCCAGCGCGTCGACCTCCTCGCTCGTCATGAAGGGAGGCGATAGAAACTCGCGCTCAGTGGCGTCGACTTCGTAACGCCAACGTAACCTGGCTTCAAGATAAGGTAAAGCGTAGGATTCGAGAATTCTTTCGACAAAGTCGCACCAAGAGCTCTTGATCACGATGGAATCCTCAGCGCCGTCGATCTTTCTGAGATCCACGCAAAAGGCGGGAGGATACAGCTGAGGAATCGACGCCGGCTCTTGCGCTGGAACGCTCGCGGCCATAAACCGGACCCCGATTCCTCTGAAATAGACGCTTGCCGCGAAACTCAGCGCGCCGCGCGCGTGGACCGGCAAGAGGCTGAAAAGCGTCGCTACGAGGGGAAGCGGTCGGTATCGCGATATGAATAGGGTACGCTCGCGTTCCAGGAGCGTCTGAAGCATAGCGGCGACGAGCCTGGGGCCGATCTTCTCGATCGAGTCATATACAGATTCGCTATTAACAAAGGACGCGCTCTGATTGAGTTCCAAGGGGCGTAAAACGGAGTTTCTGCGATAATGCGCAAATCGCGTCGTGTTGAGCGCCAACTGATTGAAGGTCACGGGGTCGGCGCCAGCGCGACAGAAAAGCTCAAAGTCCATGAAGAGACACTCGAGATAGAAAGCGTCGCCGTTGAAATTTTCATCCTGAGGCGTTAGACGACCCGCGAGCGCTCTTCCGTTTGACCAAAAGAAGGCAAACATGTTATTGGCGTAATAACGTCCTCCGAAGAGGGCGATACGCGAGGCGAGTTCTCTTGCCTGCTCGAGTTCTTCGTCGTCGACGCCCTCCGTCGCTTGCATAAGCTCAACGACGTTGAGGGGAGAATTCAATTTAACTGAGAAAACAGCTTGTTCCGCACAGCGTGAAGAGTCGCTCATTGCACTAAATCCCCGAGTTACACTTCAACCCGATATTGCAACGTTCCGGCGTCAGCTAGATCGCAGCAGAGGGCTTCCATCGGTCAAGAGCGCAGAGAGCGCCACGACCGAGTCAAACCTCAATTTACTTCCATATTGTACCCGAAGCGCGCTTTAATGCTATCCAAGGCGCGCTCTATTACGGTTATTTCGGTTGTATCGATAATGCCACGCAAGGCAGGGCGACGCCTCGTTTTTGAAAGGTTAAAGCCGCAAAATTCCATTTCAGAGGCTAAAGTCTCAAGAGCGTCGTTGTCGATACAGAAGCTACCAGTACAAACAAGGCGTACAAAACGAGGGAAACGCGCGTCTTCCCTTTGCGGATTGTTTGTTATAACACGTCGCACTTCCGCGACGCGCTGGTAAGATCAGCGTCGTAATAACTGCTGACGCATGTCCATTTTTCCGAGGTTTTGCAATATGCAGCTTCTCGGAAAACTAAGCGACAAGAGGATTGTGACAAAGAAGCATTTCTTTCACAATATTCCTACTTTCGCTAATGAATGGGTGCCGAGATTGCCAAAAATCGAAACGTTAAGCGAAAACCGCCTCTGTCGTTTGGACGCGCATGGAAGCCTGGAATGTCGGCGACAAAATGCGGATTGCGGCAATTGCGCCGGAGCCTTTTTCCGATGAGTTTCGATTCGTCGGGACGGCGCCGAGACGTCTGGTCTGTCAATTTTTCGTTAGCCCCGAAACAACGCCGTTGAATGCAAGTTCGTTAAGGAGAACGAACACGCTTTCAGCGAAGGGTAGTTTCGACCTCATGCGGGTCAGAAACATCGTTGGAACAAATAGCGTATATTCTTATCGGAGAGTCCGAAATGAAGGTTTTTACAACTGGTCAAGTCGCCAAGATCTGCAAGGTCGCGCCGCGCACCGTCAGCAAGTGGTTTGATACTCACCGCCTCAAGGGGTATCGAATCCCTGGCTCACAGGACCGCCGTATACCTCGCGATTGTCTGATCAAGTTCCTCAAGGAGCACAACATGCCTTTGGGTGAACTCGAAGACGAAACCAAAGCCAAGGTTCTGATCGTCGCTCAGGACCAGGTCCTTATCGAGAACGTCCGCCGCGAGTTGCCTCCTGAAAAGTCGTTCCGCGTCGCTGTCGCCTCGAGCGGTTTCGACGCCGGCATCCAAGCAGAGAGTTTTCATCCCGATTGCATTATTGTCGATTTCTCGATCGGTCGTCGGGAGGCGCTCCAAATCTGCCAGAATCTGCGAAGCAACGCTGAGTTCAGCGAAGTGATTCTCATCGCGCTTCTGCCGGACGACGGAAACACCATGAGCTTCGATCGTTCGAGCATCAACGAGACGTTCCGCAAACCGTTCGAGGCGCGGCTCCTCGCGGAACGCCTCAGAACACTCGTCAGCGCCAAGAAAGAGCTCATTTGATTTCGCTTTCGTTCGCACCGGAACCTAAAGGGATTGAAGTTCCAAACGACTTCATCGCAACATGATGATGTTGACGCTCCGACGAAAACGAAAAACGACGCGCTTTGGAGGTTGGTCGCTCATGTCTTGACAGAGCGCCAACCTCTTGTCGTTTATAGTTTTCCTTTCATGTCGGGGTAATCGCGGATTCGTTCGCGCTGCATTTTGCGACGGATCGCTTCCCTCCGCCGATCGACTCGGCGGTTTCTCGGTCTTTTTATTTTCTGACGAATTGCGCCGAACTGCGGCAACAAGGATTGCGCAACAATGAGAGCCTGCGTTCAACGAGTTTCCAGCGCGAGCGTCGCGCTTCCCGATGAAAAGAATCGGATCACTGGCAAAATTGATAAGGGTTTCCTCGTTCTACTAGGCGTGGGGCATGAGGACGATGAAGAGGACGCCCGCTGGCTTGCCAGAAAAGTTGCGCAGTTACGCGTCTTCGACGACGAGAACGGCAAAATGAACCTCGATCTCGCTAAAGTAGGCGGAAGCGCTCTCGTCGTGAGTCAATTCACGCTCTTTGCAGACTGCGTTAAAGGAAACCGTCCAAGTTTTGTCGCCGCTGCGCCGCCGGACCGCGCCGACGCGCTCTATCGTCTCTTCGTTGACGAACTCAACGCTCGAGGAATCGCGACGCAAGAAGGGGTCTTTCAAGCGAATATGGCGGTCTCGCTCGTCAACGACGGACCCGTTACGATATGGATCGATTCTAAAGATCGGAAAAGCGCGTAGACGGATATTTTCTATCCACGCCAAGCTTCTTTTTTATTAGCTTTCTTTCAAAAAAACTAAGATAATCGCAACTTTCCGTACCTCTACGCGTCGAAAGCGTGTGGCGTTTTTATTTGGCGCGTCCCGAAAGTTTACAACAAATAGAGTTCCTGGTACAATGAAGTCCCGCTGTCGAGCTTCGGCAGAACGAACCTTCGTTCCACTCACGGCAAGACAC
Source organism: Thermoguttaceae bacterium (assembly GCA_050949645.1). Classification (GTDB taxonomy): domain Bacteria; phylum Planctomycetota; class Planctomycetia; order Pirellulales; family Thermoguttaceae; genus RUG369. The sequence goes on along the minus strand of JBMNGC010000001.1, from coordinate 786,545 downwards.
GTTCTGGCTCGCACTATACCGGCGCCAGCCATGCGCGGCGCGCGGTTTGATTCGGCGGCCAGTCTCTCTATATATCCGCCTTCAGGAGATGTAAATGCGTTTTCCTAGTCTATTTTTTTCCTGGAAGTCAGCGCGTACGAGAACCGGTTGCAAAGATAACTCGTTCCGTTCACGACTGTCGCGTTTTGAGAGACTTGAATCTCGCGACCTACTTTCGCTATCGCCTTCTTCCGCAGACTATAGGGCGCTCGTCGCCGCTAATTCCTTTGGCGACTCGGAAGAAAACGCTATCTGGGTAACCTCCGTCTCAGACGTGGTCAGCCAGTCTGACGGTAAGATTACGTTGCGCGAAGCCCTTGATTACGCCGGTCAATCCGTTAAGGCGGGGAACGTATCCACGACGATCCGTTTTTCAGTCGGCGGCACGTTTACGCTTTCGGCGACGCGTCAGTCCCTCAAGATTTCGAAAAGCGTCACGGTTGACGCTTCCGACGTTGGGGGAATCACGATCAAAGCGCAAAAAACGCTCGCGCTCTACGTTTACGGTGGAGTCCCCTCTGCTCACACAAGCGTTTCACTTACTAACGTTACCATCACGGGCGGCTCTGTCGTCCCGACTTCTTCGTCTCCCGCTAAGGGCGCGGCGATTCAGGTCGCGCCATACTGCAATCTGACGCTGAATAACTGCTCGGTTGTTGGAAACACTTCGACGTCGGCGTTAGGGGTCGGAATCTATATGGCGTCGGGCAACCTTACGCTCAATAACGTTGTCTTCGATTCCAATACTTCGACTGGCCCCGATAGTAAAGGCGGCGCGGTCTATCTAGAGTCGGGCGACGTGAGAGGGACAAACGTTGTGTTCTCGGATAACGCCGCAGGCGAAGGGGGCGCCGTCTACGTAAAGAACGGAACATTATCCTTCGCGAACAGTCTCTTTGACGGCAATAGGGCGTCGGCTGGCTCTGGGGGCGCCGTCTCCACGAGCGCTGCCCTTGCGCTCTCCAACGTTGCGTTCCGCGACAACACAAGCGCAGACGCAGGCGGCGCGCTCTATGTCACCGGCGACGCGGAATCGACCCTTGACGACGTAACTTTTACCAGGAACTCTGCGATCAACGGAGGCGCGGTCGCCCAAGACGGTCAGTCGCTTACAGTTAATGGCGCGTCCTTTATCAACAACAAGTCCATCGAAGATGGAGGCGGCGCGTATATCGCCATTAATGCGCTCTTCCTTGCCTCTGACGCCACTTTTATCGGCAACAAGGCCGGAAGAGACGGAGGCGCGGTTTTTGACTCAGGATCCTTCTACCTGACCACAGGCACGCTTGAAGAAAACGAAGCGGAAGAAAATGGGGGCGCGATCGCCGCTTCGGGCTATTTCGAAATCCGCGACGCGAATTTCCAGAACAATACGGCGTCGTTCCACGGCGGCGCTATCTATCTGAACGGAACGCAACGTTCCTGGTTACTCCGTACGACCGTAGCTCATTCCGAAGCGCTCGAAGGCGGCGGGATCTATAACGAAGGGTCGCTCACGCTCGCAGAGTCGAAAATTGTCGGCAACGTCTCCATCACAAGCGGGGGCGGCGTTTCGAACCTTGGAACGCTATTCCTCTCCAGTTCTGAGATTCGCGACAATACCGCCACGGGACTCAACGCTGCCGGCGGAGGCGTCCTCAACTACTTCAGAGCGACGCTCAACGCCGTCGAAACCGCCTTCATCGGCAACAAGTCAAACTCGGGTTCTGGCGGCGCCATCGCCAACAACGGAAGTGCGTCGCTCGACGAAGTCGTCGTTTCCAATAACGTCGCAAATTTCTTTGGCGGCGGCGTATTTAACAGCGGCGAGCTTACGTCTCAGTATTCCACGTACAGCGGCAACGAAGCGACGGACGGCGGAGCAATCGCCGACGTTTACGGAAGTACCTCGCTGTTCCACTGCTCGACCCTATGGGGCAACGTGGCGTCCAACAACGGCGGCGCGCTCTATTCCTACGGAACGTCCGTCTTCGAGAGCACAAGAATTGAACATAATATCGCCTCGACCGCAGCCGTTGCGGCATATTACACCCCTGAAGAAGCAACGATCAAGCCGTCATTTGATTCTTCGACGTTAATCAAACGCAATGTCGCCGCTTCTTCCATTACGACTCTTGACCCCGTCGATTCGATTGTCGTAACGGACGCCGAAACAGGCAAAGCGATCGACGGTTTCCTCCTTTTCAACGGATTGCCCGTCAATGGCGCTTCTCAAACCAAGACCCTTGAAATAACAAACGCAGGCTCGAGCGACCTCCTGTTCACTGGGTTTTCCGAACGCGATTCCGCCGGAACGACCATTCTCTCCTACGCGTTCTACGACGCAAATGGCGATGAAATAGTCGTCTCTAACGATTTCACGCTCGGCGCGGGCAAAGCCATGACGCTTCAGGTTACGATCACGCCCAAGATTCTGGGTTCGAAGATTTTTGAGTTCAACTGGACAACCAAGCAGCTCAGCGCTTCCGGCGCCGTCGTATCCGGTTCTTCCAGATCGTTCTCCATTCAAGGCTCGGCGGAGATCTCCAAGCTTGCGTCGGCGTCGACAAACGTCGCTCCGATCGACAGCAACGGTTTCCATATTTCAACAAACGCCGATGGGTCCTTCTCGATCAGGCTCTCAAAAGCGCCAGCCTCCGACGTCATTGTCTATCTTGGAAAGTCGACGGACGCCGCAACGCTCTCGACCGACGTCTTGCTCTTCACTAAATCCAACTACCGCGTCGCGCAGACTGTTACCGTTTCACTCGATCAGAGCAAGCTTGCGGAAGCGGGGCTTCCTTCTCAGATCGTTATTGACGCGCAAGTCCTTGCCGCCGATAGGAATTACAGCGGAACGACGTTCGCAGATATTACTCTCGACGTCGCCGACTATATTCTCTTCCAAGGCGACTCTTACGTCGATCTTGACGCCCATGCCGATTCCGGCGTCAACCGCTGGGACCTAAATGGCGACGGCGTTATCGACGCCGTTTCCGACGGCTCGGGATACTGGGTGGACTCCTCAAGCGTCCAAGGCGACTCGATTACCTGCCGAAATACTAAAAACGGAAGGACGACCACAACTAAGTTCGACGTCGTTCGCCAGGCGACCCCGCCAACGGCTGTCGCCGACGTTACGACGCTTTCCTCCGTTCCCGGCTTCGTTCGCCTGGAGCTCGAATCAGATAACGCCGCTGTCGCACGCTGGCGCGTCGATTGGGGGGACGGATCGCCCTATTCCGTCATCGACGAGCTTTCGAACGCGGCGACCTTCGCTCACTCGTACGATACAAACGGAACCTTCGCAATCTCGGTCGAACTTGTCGACGAGAATGGCGTGGGAACCGGTCTTTGGACAACGCTTCCCCCACAGACCATTACGGGCGTGCGGTCGTCGTCCTCCGTTTTCGATAACGCTTCAGACCTTCTCACGGAAGATCTTTTGCTAGACGAAGATCTTGCGGCAATTTCCAACTCCGTGCTGACGGACGAGCTGTTTGAAGAATTTGAGTGATCGCTTACGTCCTTCCGACGTTAAATAAAAAGCTCCGACGCGTAGAAATTCGCGTCGGAGCTTTTTATTGGCAGAGACGCGCAGACGTCTCATTCCTTAGGTTTCAGCGATCTGACCATGAGCGTGTGACTCGCAACGTCGTACACGTAGGAATCACCTTCAGGGAGTTTCGGAAGAACGATGCGGTTTGCCTGAATGATCTTTTGCATAAATTCTTCTTCCGAATTCGGATAGCGACCTTCCGAGGCTTGGAAGAGAGAGAGAGCCTGCGGGATCTGCATGTCGAAAACAGCCTTTTCATGGGCGTAAAAATACGTTGAAATTGGCACAGTCACAATAGACATGGGTTGCTCGGACGTCACGCCATACTGCCCCTTGCCCGTGGCGCCGACGCCGGCGCGATTGAGTTCGTATTCATCGCCGTCTGATTGTTCCGAAACAGCGTCGTCCACCACTCCCGCGTCTGTCGTTTTCTCCGTTTCTACGGCGACGTCGCTGGTAACCTCAGGAGGCGGAACCGGTTCGGTACAGGCAGAGATGACGAGCGTCGTTACAGCTAGGAGCGAGGCTAAAACAAACGTTCTACTTCGCATAATATTTCCTTTCCGAAGAACCAAAGGACGCGCCGACGACATGCCGTTGCCACTCGTCAGCGGGCGTTCCAACGATTGAATTCATACAAAAAAATCCCCACAGAAACGCCAAGATTAAGGGAATCAACGTCGCCGTGCATCGGGATTTTTACACTTTGATCGCATAACGCAATGGTTTCCGCCGTCAGTCCGGAATATTCGTTGCCAAAAACAAACGCGACATACTGACGTTGCGCCAAAACCGAAACGCCGTGATCGTAGGAGGAAATCGCTACTTCGTCGAGAGTCGTTGCGAAAAACGGCACGTTCCAACGCTCACGGACAAGTTTAATCTCCTCTCTCAAATTTCTCGCCTGATAGACAGGCGTCTGCAAAACGCCGCCCATGGAAACACGCAACGCGCGGCGCGAAAAAGGGTCGCAACACTTTTCGCCGAGGACGACCGCCTCCGCATCCAGCGCGGCAGCGCACCTGAAAGCGAGACCAAGATTGTCGGGCTTCGTCGCGTCCGGCAAGACGACCCACGCTCGTCGCCGGCGAGCGATCGGCTGCTTCGCAAGGCTCGCCGTATCCAGCGCCCTGCGCGCTTCGCCTGTAAAAAATTTCTCAAACCCCTGCTGCGCCGTGGGAAGCGCGCTACGACGACCAATCGCCATAACGCCTTGGTGAAAATCGAAGCCTACCAGCTGATTCATGGCGACGTGTTCGGGTATTTCATAGATCGGAACGTTCGATGGAACTAACTCCAGACAACGTTCAAGGCCGCTCTTACGCGTCATCAAGAGAGATTCGACCTCAAAGGATGATCGCAGCAGTCTCTCAACGACAAGCGGTCCTTCGGCAATAAAAAGCGATTCGCCGCGGAGCGTTCTTTCGCGTAGGTTCCTATAAGGACGCAAACGACCGTCCTCCAAGTCGGTCATTGTAACGATTCGCGCTGACGTCATCGAATCCATTTCTCTCTCCAAATAGGCGTCGCAGTAATCCGAACGGCGGCGAAAATTCGTCAGAATCTGCCCCTCGAATAATTGGAGAGCATTGTACTCGTCGAGCCCTGCTCTTTCAACTCCTTGACTCGGTTTAAATCCTTCTCCGCCGCGGCGTCATGACCCAGGGCGCGTTCCGCCAGCCCGCGAAAGTAGAGCGCAAGAGCGTTGTGGGGCTCCCGGTCCAGGATCGAATTGCAGAGCATGATCGTCTTGTCATATAGACGGCGACGATACCACACGGCCGCGCAGTATGAACGCGTGTCCATCGATTGGGGATCCAACAGATACGACGTTTCAAAATCAGCCTGCGCGTCGTCGAGACGACCGAGCATGAGACGCGCAACCCCTCGAAGGCTATAAATCCGCGCCCCAACAGTCTCCCCGCAGGAATCAAGCGCGAGGCTGCAATCGCTTTCAGCCTGTTGAAAACGCTGTGCTTCTATTTTAATGGCGCAGCGCGCAAAAAGCGCTCTCTCTCTGAACTCGCCGCAAGACGACGCTCGATCGACTAATCCTAGCGCGTCGTCATACCTTCTTAATTCACGATAAACTTGCGCTAGTTCCAAGAGAATTCTCGGTTGTCCCTCGTCCAATTCAAGGGCTTTTGTCAAAGGGGCGATCGACTCGGTCAGACGCCCAAGTCGGTGAAGAGTCGCGCCCTTGCCGAACCAAAGTCTAGCGCCGCGCGGGGAGCGCTTCAACGATCGATCAAACGCGTCAACTGCCTGTTCATAATTGCGCTCGCGAAGAAAAGACGCCGCGTGGAAACGCCAATAAAGAGGCGTTAGGTAGTATCGAACCAGCATCCAAAGAGCCACAACCGTTATAACAGCCGCGATACAATAATTTATGACGGCGGCATTTCCCGTTAACGTTGCGGTCGATAGCGCTGCAATGGACATTTTTCCACCTTCTCATCTGCAGGCGAGTCCTCGCCAATTATCATGACGACGGGGCAGACAGAAGCCCAACACTGTAAAGTTTAACATAATGCCCCTGACTTTAAAAGTAAAAACCGTCTCTTTTGAAAAAAGGACTGGGAGGACGCCCCAAGTAGTCGATTAGTCAGGTAGGGAAGCGCTTTTTACACGCATGAGCTTTCTCTAATTATTCTGTCAGCAAAATTAACAACAGCGATACACGAATTTATATTGAAGGCGCCAAATGGTTACGGATCATCGCGATACTGAAATAGCGGAACTTAAAGAAAAAATCACTCGGCTAGAAAAAGCATTGGAAGAGGTCCAGTCCCTGTCGGCTATCGGCGAATTGGCAGGTACGACCGCACATGAATTCAACAACATTCTTACGTTGACGCTGAATTATGCGCGAATGGGTCAACGTCATCAGGATGACGCGACGCGAAACGAGATGTTTGCAAAAATCATCGACGCGTCCAATCGCGCCGCCAAGATTGTTAAGGTCGTGTTGGGACTTGCTCGCAACCGCAAACCCGGAAAAGAATCGACTGACCTCCGAGAGCTTATCGACGCCGTCTTACTGCTCCTCGAGCGGGAAATGACGAAGTATCGCATTAGAATTGATAAGACGTTTAAGGACGTTCCCAACGTCCTCGCTAATGGCAATCAGATACAGCAAGTTCTGATCAACCTGCTCGTCAATGCGCGTCAGGCGTCGCCCAGTGGAGGAGTGGTTCTAGTCAAGCTTCAGCCTTGCAAAAAAATGCCAAACTTCGTAGAGATCGTCGTTCGCGATCGCGGGTCCGGGATTCCTAAGGACCGTCTGCCGTATATCTTCGACACATTCTACTCATCTAAGAAGGGTCCCGACGCCTCGGGCAAAGGCGGTTCAGGTCTTGGGTTGGCAATGTGCAAGCGGATAATTGAAGATCATTCTGGTAAGATTTGCGTGAAAAGCTCCGTTGGTAAAGGAACGTTGTTCGCGATCAGATTGCCAGTATTTTCAGCAAAAGACAACTGATAAAAAGAGCTTCAAGATTTCTGACGGTCGCAGAGTCCATAAGTTGCTGAAAGACCTGCGTGAAAAATGTAAAATATTTTAAAGAACTGTTGGAGAAGACTGATATTTAGGTTATACTGAGTGCAATGGGTGTTGTCGCACGTCACTTGGAGCTTAGCGAGACTCCCCATAGTTATGACGCGCTCTGTCGCAGAACTGTGCGTCGGTCGTTTTGTAATTTTGGTGAAGAACCTTGGAAATCACGATGTCAAAGTTTTTGTGCATTTTCTCGACGGCAATTTCCGCTATCATGTTCCTTGTCTTCCTCCTTGACCTGGTCGCTGGAATTCCGTTTAAAAAAGCCAACCCTCTGTTTGACATTATCTTCGTTATCTGCATGCTTGGTATCGCCGCTCTAAGCGTTCTATGCCTCCTCAAACAGAAATAACAACGCCGCCATTGCCGCGCGTACTTTCGAAATGACTCCCTGTGTCAATTCAATAAGAAAGGGGCGTCGTTTCAACAAGAAATAAAAAGAGCCCCTCCGAAAGTGAAATGCGACCAAGAAACTGCCGCTGCGAGACGAGCGACCGCACGGGCGTACACCTGTACAAGCCAACTGAGTGGCGGCGGCTCACGCTAAAATTGACCATCCGGGCATAAAAAAATTCGGAGAGGCTCCACTAGCCATTGTATGTCTTTCGCCCCTTGTTGCAACCTTTTTTTTTTCGTTTTGTATGTTTTTTTTAAATCGTAGTGCCATTTGGAATCCCCTTTATTGAACGTTCTGCAGCTAGAGACGTCTCTAATCTTTAGATAAATTCGCTCGTCTCTTTGACTTGAAAAAACACTCTAATGGAACGGAACAATCTGTTTTCACAGGGTTTACTTGGAAATATTATCCGAAATTAAAGCAAAAGGAAAGTTTTTTAACAAAGTGTTGGAGATCTGGGTATAATACAGGTTAGATCGAAAGTGCGTACGGCACGTCGAATCTACCGTTTTGTCGACTGTTTTGGCGTTCGACGCCGTCCTCCTCTTACGACATTTAAGAATCAGGTCTAAACTCAAAGTATATAGAGCCATGGCTAATAAATCGAAATATGAGTTAGTAAACACAATGGTTGGCGCCGTAGACTCAAGTTCTAACGCTTCGACAATCACTCAAAACGCCGATCATCAGGCGGATGTCACCGATTTACTCCGCCAGCTGATCGTTGTTCAAACGAAGCAAAACGAGCTGTTGCAAAACATTGCCTCGCAACTTGACGCGCCGCGACGTCAGCGTAATCGTGAGTTGGCCAACTGGAAGCGCGCTAATCCGCATCTGGCCGCCTCCTGCAAGATTGCCGCTGATCGCCTCGGCGTAATTCAAACTGAGTTTCTCGGACAACTCTCGAGCGAGCTTGACGACGATGACGATTATGAAAATCTGCAGGACAGCGAGTTCATGCAGAGCGAATTTTTTGAAAAATACGGCCCCAGGATCGTTCACCTCAATACGTTGCTCCAGACGCTCTCTACTCTTGGAAACGCACCGGATATTTCCAAAACGGTTTCAAAGCCTTAAAATCTTCGTCGGCAACATGCGCTAAGTTAGCAGACTGTGCGCGACCATTAAGGGCTCTCGCCCTTTTGTCGACGAAGCTTCGTACGTCTTTCCCCAATTTTGCTGAGTTCAAACGTTGAGATCGTTTGCTCTTATGTTCTCCCGACGGTTCATTTGGACGAATCGTCGGTTTTTAAATAAGGGAGCTGCTCGTGAGACTCTTTGTTTCGTGTATTGTCGCCGCATTGTCGATGTTTATCTCGTTCGTTGGCCTTTCGGCCCCCCTGTACGCTCAAGACGCCGGCGACGCCAACGCTCAGGTCGCCAGGCTTGTTAAAACCAACGACGGCGATCTACGCGTCTACGTTGATTCAGACTTCTTTGCAGAATATCACGGCGACTGGAAAGGCACGCCTATAGTTTGGCCTATTTGCGGTCCTAACAAATGTCTCGTTACTCGCGCATGGCCGATGATAGATGACGTCGACGTCCTCGGGGAAAAAGATCCGACGATGCGCGCGATCTATGAAAACGCTATAATCTCCGAAAGGAATGGCGTAAAGGACCATCCTCACCACCGTTCGCTCTGGTTCAACCATGGCGACGTCAATAACGCCGATTTCTGGGGCGGGACGCCCTCGACTATTCGACAGACTCGCCTTATTTCGGCGGACGAAGTTGGAAAGACGGTCAAGATCGTGACCGAAAACAAATGGCGGCATGCAAAGCTTCAGCGCGATATTTGCAAAGACGTTCGCACTCTCGTGTTCGGAGCGCTTCCGGAATTCTCTAACGTTTGGTATATCGACTTCTCTATCGAGATTATCGCTTTGGAAGATAATGTTGTCTTCGGCGACACGAAGGAAGGCTCTTTTGGGATCAGAGTTCCTTCGCCGACGGCGTTGACCTCGAAAAAGATTTCCTCTAACTGGGGTGGATCAATTTTAGACGACCTTGGTAATAAAGACGGAGAAACATGGGGCAAGCGCGCTAACTGGGTCAACTACACTGGCCCCGTTGAAAAATTCCTCGAAGGCGACGAATTAACGAAGGAATTCCAAAAGGACGATAAATCGGGGGACTTTCCACTTGACCGAATGGGCGTCGCTGTCCTCAATGGTCCTAATTCTCTCGATATGACTCCATGGCGTCATGTCCGCGACTATGGTCTCTTCGCAAGCAACCCCTTTGGTCAACACGATTTCGAACCGAAGACTCCAAAAGCGGACGGTTCTCGCAAGCTCAACCAGGACGAGTCGATGAGTTTCAATTTCCGTGTCCTCTTTCACGATGGTACCCTAACGGCCGACGAACTTAATAAGGCGTATGCTGATTACAGAGCACAATAGTGTGCTCCGTCAGTTAGCTCTTTGGATATTTAGCGCAACAGGAACTACAGATTCTCCCGTGTTCTCGAATCACTCGCCTCGTGAATCGTGAACTTTCGAAAGCTGGGTAACAACAATGGCTTCTCAAATTTTTAATGCAATGTGTCCTCATTGTAGAGAGCCTTATGTTGATTTCCCAATTGAACTGCTAGGGAAAAAGGCGCGTTGTCGCAATTGTAAGAAGATCTTTATACTGACGGAATATCACGACGAAGACAGTTTGCTCCAGGACGTCGACGCCTCGAAACTGGCGTCTTCAAGCTCAAAACGTCGCGACGAGGACCTTGAAGATCTGCAGCTCGTCAACACGGCGTCATATCATCCCTTTTCCGACGACGTTAAATCGAAAATTCCTGAGGAAACAAGCGCAATATTGCGTTCGGACGTCGGTCTGTCCTTCGACGACGAAACGAACACCGCGCTTACCAAGGAGTTTGCAAACAAATTCCCAGACCCTCCGAAGGGGGTCTGGAAAGTTGGCGAATCGCTCCTCAACGGCATGTGCCGAGTCTTGCCACTTAAGCCCGACGAGCTTTACGCAGAAGGCGGCGTTGGCATTGTTCAACGCGTCCGGCGACGCGACTGGAACGTCGATCTCATCGTCAAAAGTCCAAAACCCGGCGTTGCTGTGACAGAAAGCGGCAAGAAAACCTTCGAACGCGAATGTCAGACGTGGATTGAACTTGGACTCCATGCTAATATTGTCTCTTGCTATTTCGTACGTCGTATTGACGGCATTCCTCGCCTCTTTGCCGAATATGCGCCCGATGGAACGCTTCGGGACTGGGTCGCCGATAAACGTATCTACGTCGGCTCGCCTAGGGAGCAGCTAGCCAGATTGCTCGATATTTCCATCCAGTTTGCGTGGGGATTGGAACACGCGCATAGCCAGGGTGTCCTACACCTCGACGTTAAGCCTGGAAACGTTATGACGTCGGGCTCGACGATTAAGGTTACCGACTTTGGACTTTCAAAATGCGTCTCCAGCGCTGACGAGGACGGCGATTCCTCAAGCTATTGCGAAGGCATGACGCCGTCGTACTGTTCACCCGAACAATATGAGGCGTTCCAGTTATACCGCAAGCGCCGGAAGCAAAAGGGTTCTTCTCAAGAAAATTTTACGACGGCGCCTATAACCAAGCAATCGGATATCTGGTCGTGGGCAATTTCGATCCTTTCCATGTTCCATGGACGATCCCCCTGCCGTCAGGGTGGTCAGACGGCGGCCGAGGTCTTCGAAGTCTTTCTCAAAACGCAGGATCCCGAACGCCGACCAGTGATTCCTCCACGCATGGTTGAACTTATGCGCTGGTGCTTCAAGAAGAATCCCTCAGATCGCCCTGAGTCGATGCAGTTTGTTGCCGACAGACTCATCGAAATCTATGAGGAATCCATTGGAACGCCATATACTCGTCGACAACCGCAAAACGCGGCGTCGACAGCTGAAAGCTTTTCAAATAAAGCAATTTCATTGCTTGACTTGGGAAAAGCTCCAGAAGCTCTCCGATTGCTTAAGGAGGCGTCGGAGCTCGAACCCAATCACCCGTTAATAACGTTCAACAATGCGCTTGCGTTTTGGCGTTCCGGGAAGATCCTTGATTCGCAGGCGGTCAAACGCGTCGAGGAACTCGTTCAAAACCGCTCGTTCGACTCCATGACGTCATTCGTTTCCGGTTTGATTCAAATTGAACGCGGTAATCTCAAATCCGCTATCAGCGCCCTTGAACGCGCTCTTGAGCTCGATCCGCAACGGAGAAATATTCGGCGACTGATACCACAGTTGGAACGTTTGCAACCTCTAGACGCCCAATGTCTGACCCAATACGTTCTTAAAAAGCCTGACGAAAAAACGCCCCCTTCGCTCTATGTATCGGAAGATGAGGATATCATGCTCGTCGAGCTGGTCAGCGGCGAATTTGCGACGATCAGCGCTTTGACGGGGAAGACCTTTATGAAATTTCTCCCTTCTGAGACAGAGTCTGCGACGCTCTCCCAGAATACGTTGAAGATTGCCGTTAGCGAAGATTATCGTTGGAACCTTATTTTCCGTTCCGGCGGCCGCGCTGTTATCAAGCTTGCGACGGTCGGGTCTGATAAAAAGCATGATGCAAAAGTTCATTTAAAAAAAGTTGATTGGGACGCCCTTGCAACGCGAAGCGTTACATTGAGCTCGAAGAAAGGGGCACGCACATCTGTTGAAAATTCGCTTCAATTCAAACCTAGCCAGAACGGAATAGACGTCATATGGAAAGGCGCCGTTAAATATCGAATCGTCGATCCAGAACATACAATCACCGCTTTTGCCGTTTCTTCAGATGGAAAATGGCTCGCAACGGGAAATGAAATCTCAGAAATTCGTATTTGGAATGTTGAACAAGAGCGCTGTGTCCGCACGTTCCTAGGGCGTGGCAGCACGGTGGAGGCGATTTGGTTTGACTCCTGCAAATGTAGCGTTATTGCGCTAAGTAAGGGCAACTGCTGTCAGATTTTCAACGTCCAGTTGCTATGTAATTTCCCACGAACGATTCAAGCGCCGCACCAGCTATGTCAGATCAACTCTTCCGAGGAACTTCTTGAACGTCAAACGAAGTTTGACAATCTCATCGAAAAAGCGAGAAAAGCCGAAATGTCAAACGACGTCGGAACGGTCGTCGACGCATTCCATGAGATCCAGGAAGTTGAAGGCTGGGAAGCGACGAGATCAGTCTTTGAAGACCTACTTGAAAGACGCGCCGTTCGAACAAAGATTTCAGGAATTGTTCCAACCCTCCACCTTACGGCTCATGAAGGCGTTGTCTCGACGCTTGCGACGTCATGGAACGCGTCGTTTTTGGCGTCAGCTGGCAAAGACGCGGCTATTCGACTATGGACTCGTAGACAGGGCAAGTCCAGCGCGAATCAATGGGGTCAAATCCTTGAACTTGATTCGCATGACGACTGGATTCGCACCATTGCACTGTCGCCAGATGATCGATTCCTAGCGTCCGCCGGGTGGGATCAGCGCATTTATCTCTGGGATCTCGCAACGGGTAAGAAACTCCGCACGCTTCCTGAAAAAATCAAAAGCCCTACGAAATTGACATTCGCGCCTGACGGAAGAACTCTCGCCTTAGCAACCGCTAGCGGAACCGTTACGCTTTTTGACGTCGCGACGGGTCAGGCGCTCCAAAGAATCAGCGTTGGTTCGGGCGAAATTCGCTCTCTTGTCTTTAGCCGAGACGGAAGCTTTTTTGCGACAACCTTTAATGACTCCATTTTGTGCTGGAACGCTCACAGTCTTCTTCCGTTCAAAGAAATCAAAGGGTTCGCCGCTCCGGTCATGTCGCTTGACTTGTCCTGCGACAAGACGCTCATGGCCGCAGGTTGCGCTGACGGAAAGATCATTCTGGTTGACCTCAAAGATGGCGCTCATTCGCCTCTATCAGGACATCTCGGAGAGGTTGGCGAAGTCAGATTGTTTTCCGACGCTAAATGGCTTGTGTCGGCTGGAAAAGATAAATTCCTTCGACTCTGGGACCTCTCCACGCGCAAAGAGGCGTTAAAAATTGCAAGTCTTGACGGCGAGATTGCAAGCATTACGCTTGATTTCCCGGGACTAACGCTCTTTACAGGCGCAGAAAATGGAGTGGTGCGACGCTGGAATATCCAATGGGATTATGGAACTCCGTCGCCTAAACGCTTGCTCGACGACTCTGATAATCTGCTGGAGTCGTTAGCTGCAAGTTACGCCCTGGCCTTGTTCTTCCAAAATCAGTCGGGGCCTGAAAAATATTACAGCGCATCCGCTAAAAAACTTCCGACGCGTTACAGGCAAACGAGTCTCAGCGCCAGACTCGTTAATATGGTCTATGCCGAAGCGCAATATCGAGGCCTCGTCAACGTTTCCTATGAACAAGTAAAGGAAAAGCTCGAAAGACTTTGGAAATCGAAAGCATCGTTCCCCAGAGTCTGAAGCTGCGCTCGCTAATTTCCCAAAATATTTTCTTCAGACTCTGTCGCTACGGTGCATTTTTATTGCCGTAGAAGTTCAGTAAAACGTGCACAGGTCTCGTCAATGAAGTCTTGCGAAAGAGACCTTATCGATCGCGTCGGAGTTGGAGCGTCCTCCAAGGTCCCAAGTTGACGTTCATACCATGCAACGTCGAGCCATGTCCCATGTTTCCAGCCGGTTTTTCGAAAAATGGCAAAGAGTCTAAAACCGTTCTTTTCGTGAAAACGACGGCTCTCCATGTTTTCCGCTGTTATGACGGCGTAGAGATTTTTATATTCAAGCGCTTCGAGAAATTCTATCAGAGCGCCGTATAACGCGCTTCCAACTCCGCGTCCATGTTCGCCATGCGCCAAATAAACTGTCATTTCCGCATCCCATGAGTACGCCGCCCGTACAAAACATTTGTGAGCATAGGCGTATCCGTAAATCTGACCGTCTTTCTCGTATACCAGATAAGGGAATTCGTTCAAAATTTCCTGCATGGAACCGCGAAATTCCTCCACGGTTGGCACAACAACGTCAAATGAAATGTTCGTCTCTTCGACGTAAGGTGTGTAGATCTCCTGTAACCTTGCAGCGTCGTCAAGCGTCGCCATTCGAATCCGGGTCTTTGTCACGGCATATTCCTAGATTAAATCGTTCCTTTCAGAAAGCGCAGAAGAACCGATCCTCTTCCATCGTCATTGAACAACCGCATTTGTTCGGCTCGATTCTAAGCCCACGGTATTGAACGCTGAAATCGAATATTGGCGCTGAGATTTCGCGTCAAAGTCGGTAATCTCATATTTCATCCCAGGGAGGGAAAAATCTGGAGTATCGCTATACATCAAGCCCTGAAAAATGGGTCTGGCGTTAACAACTGGAGCCGTCGGCATTCTAGCCAACTCGTCGCCGTTGCAATAAATGGCAAACGTTTGCAAACCGCTTTCGAAATCCGCGCGACAATTCCATGTCATGACGCCTGTTTTGGCATCGATTACGACGTCTGTCGGCGCCGGAGGAGGAGTCAGGTCTTCGATCGTGTTGTCGATCGAATATGAACGCCAAATATCCACATACTCGGCGCTCGGAAACCACAAGCCGTCTTTTAAAAAGCGTCGGCGTTCAGTCGCGTCGTAATTACCGTCTGGTTTTTCTGGATTCTTCACGATGTTTTCAGCGGAAAGTTCTTTATCAGAAATCTCATCGATAGGTAGAATTAGGCCTTTCGGCGCGGGCGCCATTTCAGAGCTGTCTGCAGAAAGCCGCGCGGTTAGCGCTTCGTCAAGGAAAAGAATAGCGGGATACCGTGAATTCCCAGTTTCATGGTGAGTGGCGGGATCAATCAGCAAGCCGATCTTCGCGCCTTTGGCGCGCATCTTACTGATATAATCCCAGCATGAGACCCAAACGATACTAAACGAACTCTCCTGCGCGCCAATATTGAGCATGATCGGGACATTCAATACGTCGTCGTTCATCGGTAATTCCTCAAACGTCTTGACGACGGTATCGGGACATCCGCTACGCAACCACGCTGCCACGACGCGTCGAGGATATAGCTGCGTCATGCTTCCTACCCATTGTCCTCCGCCGGAATGTCCCCAAAGAGCCCACGGAACTGTCGTTAATTCTTTATGACCCGTATATTCTGCGAAGTAGTCAAGCGCGTCAAGGAAACTTTGCGCCGAGCCGTTGCGTGGGTCGCACCAGTTCTGGCACGGACGATCGTCAAGGCGGAAAGATGAGGCAATCAACGCGCAATCATGTTTTCGCGCTAGTTCCTGCCACTGAAGGTCATAGACTGCGGTTCGTGCCCCGTCTCCAGAGCCGTTACCGCAACCGTGCTGATGCACTACCACGCCTTTGAGAGTCTCAACGCCGTCTGGAATCCAAATACGCCATTCAGCGTCCATCGGGAGAACTCTAGGACCTGGATTCTCCGGAGCATAGAAAATCTTTTCGAAATAACCGCTCTCGGCGCCGCAGACGCTTTCTGGAAACATTGTGCAAACCGCACCTGCAAACAACGCGATCATCAGTCCCAATAACGCTCTTTTCATTGAAATGTCCTATATTCTAAAACTCTATCATAATACCCCAATGACTCCAAAAGGCCCCCTCAATTTTATACTTTCATGGGCAACCGCCAACAATACCGCTAACTGTTAAAATTTTAACGCATCTCGACTATGCAGTCCCAACAAAATATAATGGTGACCGATACAAGAGGCGCGAAAAACGGCATTGCGTTTGTCCTCGCGCTTGATATTCGTGTAACGCCGTTCATTATAACAAGGAGATTTTCTATGCGTAATCTTTTCGTTGGACTTTTTCTTGCGTTGTTCGCAGCTTTATCATTCCCAATGCACTTTTCAGACGTTCAGGCTTCTGAACCCGGTGAGAATTCAGGATACTACGTCTTCTCGTACTTCATTAACAACGGCGAAGATGGAGTTCATTATGCGGTTAGTCGAGATGGTTATGTCTGGAAAGCCCTAAACGACGGGAAAGCGATCCTTGCTCCCCCAGTCGGGAATAAAACTCGACTGACGCGCGATCCTAGCATTACGCGAGGCCCCGATGGAATCTTCAGGATGGTCTGGACAGTCGCCTGGGACGGAAGGTCCTTCGGCTACGCTTGCAGCGACGACCTGATCGAATGGAAGGACGCGCAGCCGGTTCCGTGCATGACTGACGAACCGACCACACGCAACACCTGGGCTCCGGAAATTTTTTACGACGATGACACGGAACAGTTCTACATCATCTGGTCCTCAACTGTTCCAGGAAAATTTTCCCCTGCTGATAAAGGCTCTAGCGAAGATAGATACGATCACCGCGTCTATTTCACTACCACTAAGGATTTTAAGACCTTCGCGCCGACCAAACTATATTTTGATCCGGGCCATAACGTGATTGACGCCTATCTTGCCAAGAAAGACGGGGTGTACCATTTATTTTACAAGGACGAAACCCTGTACCCCGAGGCAAAGAAAATCATTCTTGAGGCGACCGGAACAACCGCGGAAGGACCTTTCTCGGAGGGCAAACGCATCTCCGCACACACCTGGGTCGAGGGCCCCAGCGCGCTTCTCATAGAAAACGACAGCCTCGTCTACTACGACCGCTACACCGCTGGTAAATACGGCGCTGTGAGGTCCCGAGACGGAGAGAAGTGGGAAGACGTCTCCGATCTGATTTCCTTCCCCGAGGACGCTCGCCACGGAACCGCTTTTAAGGTCGATCAGAAGATATACGACAACCTCGTCGAAAAGTTTGGCGCCTCCGAATAATCATACAAATCGTCGGACTCGTCTAGAAAAAATGCCGCATTCAGCGCGGAGCGCCTGGTTGAAACACTATGCTTTTCTAAGACGGTCGAACGATATTGAAAGGTCGATCTGAATAACAACGCCGTTGCCTCTGTCTTCGCGACAAAGAGTCCCAACGGCGTTTCTTTCATCGAGCGCCGGTTCAAAACTGTTCATCAAAATCGTCAATTATTCCAAGCTCCACTGGTTGACGCATTTTTACGCTCGACCTCAGACAGCGCAGCGAACTGTAAAATATATAGTCTCTTGTTCCGAAAACTTAACAATATATAATAAGATGTAATGAATAAGAAAGGAGAGCCAAAGGCGGTCGTCTTCTTGCGCTCATTATTTTCACCTACTGCTTATAATGAGGAGATTTTCTATGCGCAATGTCTTTATTGGAATCGTCCTCGCGGCAATCGCGACTTTTTCGTTCTCGACGTCCTTTTTAGGGATACAGGCGTCTGAACCTGGTGATAATTCGGGATACTATGTCTTCCCTTACTTTATCAACAATGGTGAAGACGGCGTTCATTATGCGGTCAGTCGGGACGGTTATGTTTGGAAGGCGCTAAACGGCGGAAAAGCGATCATGGCTCCCCCATTTGGGGACGACGCCGGACTGACGCGCGATCCGAGCGTTACGCGCGAACCGGATGGAATCTTCAGGATGGTCTGGACGGTCGGTTGGGGCGGACAATACTTCGGGTACGCCTGTAGCGACGACTTGATCGAATGGAGAGACACGCAGCTCATCCCAGCAATGACTCACGAACCAACCGCGCGCAACACCTGGGCTCCGGAAATCTTTTACGACGATAATACGGAACAGTTCTATATCGTCTGGTCCTCAACTGTTCCAGGAAAGTTTTCCCCAGCCGATAAAGGAACTAGCGAAGAACAATACGACCATCGCGTTTATTTCACCACAACCAAAGATTTTAAGACCTTCGCGCCGACTAAACTATATTTTGACCCTGGCCACAACGTCATTGACGCATTCCTGACTAAAAAGGACGACGTGTACCATTTGTTTTATAAGGATGAAACTCTGTTTCCAGAAGCGAAAAAATTCATTCTCGAAGCGACTGGTCCAAGCGCAGAAGGGCCTTTCTCGGAAGGTAAACGCGTCTCCGCTCATGATTGGGTCGAGGGCCCCTGTGCGTTGATTATAGGAAACGACTGGCTCGTCTATTACGACCGTTATGGCGAGGGTAAATACGGCGCTGTTAGATCACGCGACGGCGTGGAATGGGAAGACGTCTCCGATCTGACCTCTTTCCCCGATGGAATCCGGGAGGGTTCCCCCTTTAAGGTCGATCAGGAAATCTACGACAACCTCGTCGAAAAGTTTGGCCTCTCTGAATGACCGTATAAATCATTGGTTGTCGCCCTTGAAAAATTGCGTCGCCTGACACAACGTCTGGCGACGCGATTCGTCTTGCTACAACAGCTAATTTCCGTCCTCTTCGATGATGAGAAGGACGTTATAAAAGACGGATTTCTGTGAAATTAAACTGGAAACGCTTCCAATCAGGCCGCCCTGCTCCGACGACCTTGGAGGAAGCGCGAGAGGAACCAATCCTAAATCGACGATAGCGCTTTTGGAACGCGGAACTGAAATCTTACCTCGGAAATCGCATGAAACTATCGACGGTTTCTCCACGCTAAGCTGTTGTCGAGGCGACGTCGAAGTGGGGACGCGTATGCTAAAGGACCGCGTTTTTTCTACAATTGTCGAACGATATCGAAAAGTCACTTCGACAGTCTCGCCGGTCGTTGAAAGGAGAGGCGTCGTTTCTATGCGGAACCCTTCATCCACAGAAGATACGTCGGCGGTGTATCCTGCCGTCGATTTCGTATCGACTCGGTAATCGCGATTAAATTCCTTTCGAGGCTTTGCCGCCGCCCAACCGAAAGTTTCGCCATTTGGCGCCGCGTTCTTGCCCGCGTTGAGCAGAATATAATCCGAGCGTTTTTCAAGATCTGCGGTGATTTTAGTTAGATCAGAACGTTCTGCAAGCCAACACTGAACGTCGGCGCCGTTCCCAACAATCGTAGCGTTGATCGGCGATAGGTACTGGGATTCGCGCGCGCGCCACTCAGGCGACTGCAACACGACGATCTTAACTGAGAAACGAATGTTTTGCTTGTTGGGATCGAGAAAACGATCGACGACGTTGGAGACGTAACGTTGAATACTATCATTATGATAAACGTACAACCGATTTCGCGACGCGCTAAGGATTGAAAAGGGTTCCTTGCGCCAAAACCCCTCGCCTGAATCAAAAAGGATCCAGTCGACGATCGAATCCTGGGGACTGGCAAGATTCGGAAACCGATCTGTGTATGGCGTAATATCGTAAACAACCCAAAATTGACCAGCGTCGTCGGGGAGTTTAGAGAGTTCAAGTGAATATCGGGTTGTCGCAGGTCCAGTAAACGCTTGGAGATCGTTCGAAGAATTGGCTGCTGTTAAATCTTCCGACGACGTATGCTCATCCTCTCGTCTTCCCCATGTCGCGCTAACTTCGTCCAACGACTCCCCTACGTCCACGGCGCCCCACCCTGCGTCTTGAGCGTTCGACATTACGTTCAGATCTCCGCCCCAAAGAAGGAGCGTCGCAAGGCAAACCAAGACTACGTTCGTCCGTAAATATGTTAGCCGACGATTTATCCATGAGTTGAAAAAAGTCATCAAAAGCTCCCATCGGGGCGTCCGTTCGATAAAAGGACGACAAGTCTGTTCACGCCTGCAATTATCACGTCGCCAAGGACTGCCAAGCGAGGTAGTTGACGCCAGCTCAAGAGACGTTAAGCGAAACTGCTCTTAATCAACTGCCCTTAATAAGATTAAAGCAAAAGCCTTGGATCAACAAGACGTTTAACCGATTGATCTGCGCAAACCCTGTTAAGAGTCAATGAGGCGTCGCCCCCTGTACGCAACGAGAAAAACAGACATAATGATGTCAGGTAAATGACTTCGAAAACGTCCAGGTCGCCAGCAGAAAACGGTTCAAAGAAATTGAGTCTCATGAAATTTCCGTTCCGTAAAAAGTCAGACAGAAAAGCCACCCCGACGCCGCTACGTACAAAACTTGGTTGGATTCTCGTCGGAATGGGCGCTTTGGTCGCTTACGGTTTTTTTCGTTATTATCATGCCCAGGACGCTACGCTGCTCGAACTGAACCGAACGTTCGTCATCCTTTTTTTACTTTGGTTGGCGTGGCCCGAACTCGAGGGTTTACCTCGCTGGATTCTTATCCTCGTGCCGATCTGTGCGATCGTGTGCGCATGGCGACCGCAATATCTCGTCATAGTCTTGCCAGCAGCGATACTTTATCTTGTTCTACGACCGCCAGCGAAAAGGGCACAAAAGAAGTCGAAGAAATCCTCAAACTCACTTACCAAAACCAAAAAGTAAGAATCGGCGATACGGCCTTGCATCGTCGATTCTTACTACACCAAAGTCGCCGTTGTCAGTCAAACAAGGCGCGCATTTTCTCAAGCCCAATCTTCGCCTGTTCCAGCGCGGAGTATTTATCTCGATAGCTCCTATTGAAAATCTCAAACGAAAGAGCCCCATTGAACCCGTTTTTACCAAGGGTCGTGAGAATTTGGCGCCATGGCGCCGCGCCGTCCCCAGGGAATACGCGATCGCTGTCGTTGAGCTGCTCTCGCCCTGGCGTCGCCGGATAGTCGTTTATGTGAAAAATGGGAAGCGCAGAGCCAGAGATTAGCGATAGTGAAGCGAACGAGTTGCCGCCGCGATACATATGATAAACGTCCAGTAGCAACGCGGCGTCTTGGCGTCCTGTGTCCGCACAGATTGCAAGTCCGTCTGCGACGCGACTGAGCGCGGGAGAAACTCCCCAAAGTTCAAGAATCGGACGCACCCCGTAAGGTTCGCAGAGCTCAAGCGTCGCTCGATATCTATCGGCGATCTTTGACAACTCCACACGCTCGTTCACGCCTGCGGCAGGAGCGGCGACACAACCGGCGCCAAGAATAGCGAGCGCTTCTGCTTGACGTCTAAGCTCGTCCAAACCCGCGGCGCGGCGGTCGTCGTCATGCGCTATCCATGAAGCAAAGCCAATCCCACCTTCGACTCTCAATCCCTCGGAATCGAGAAAATTTCTGAGCTCCCTAAGTTTCGAGCTATCAAACTCTTTGTTGTCAGCGCCGCGCGTATAATCCGCAAGGCGATCCAACCAGATTTCTACAGAACGATACCCCGCGTCTCTGGCCACCTCGAGTTCCTGCTTCAGATTCAGATCGTAACTACGGATCGTGCCGAGATTAAGTGAGAAGCGGACGTGCTCCGGATTAAGCGAATTAGAGATAGGCTCGAGAGTCTCCTCTTTTGCCGCCTCTAGAAAATCAGCTCGCGCGTGACCGGCGCTCATGGCAGCGCTAAAACCACCGGCAAGGGCGCCTAAAAAAGCGCGACGTGAAACTTCGTTCCTCATCAATACACCCATATCACTAAAAGGTACAAAGAACCAACGGCGTCCTTAAACATCGCTATTCAAGGCTGTCCACTCTTTCCATTTCGCCCGCGCGAAGCGATAAATAGCTTTCATAACGACGAGCGTCAAGCCGACCGTCGGCAACTGCGTCTTTTACGGCGCAGGACGATTCGCTTATGTGCTTGCAATCAGGAAACTTACATAAATTTTCATACGGTCGCAAATCGCGATAGTATCCAAGAATTTCATTGGGATCGACGTCCCAAAGCATAAACTGCCGTATACCTGGCGTATCGACAACATAGCCGCCAAAGGAAAGCTTTAAAAGTTGAGCTGTCGTAGTCGTGTGGCGTCCTTTTTCGTTTTCGCGACTGACTTGACCTACCCTGAGATTAAGAGAAGGATCGATCGCATTGAGCGTCGAGGACTTGCCCACGCCGCTCTGCCCCACCACCACGCTTTCGCGTCCGAGAAGGATACGAGCCAAGCGATCCATATTGAAGCCGGTTTTGGCGCTGAAAAGCACGGTTTGAAATCCCATTCTAGCATATACGCCAACAAAGGGCAGCAACGAGGACGGGTCAACCAAATCGACCTTGTTGATACAAATCACCGGCTTTATGCCGGAACGGTTGCAAGTCACAAGGAGGCGATCAATCAGGTTCGGTTTAAGTCGCGGCTCGGCGGCGCTTGCCATAATCAGAGCTTGTTCAACGTTAGCAACGACAACGTGCTTCCGTTTCCAACTCGTTCGACTAAGCGTTCCGAAACGCGGCTCCACCCGCTCTATCATCCCTTCTAATCGACCGTCTGGAGACTTCGCATCTCTAAAATAGACACGATCGCCCGCCACGACAACTTGTCGTTGATCTGTCGAGAGGGTCTTGAGAATCCGACTCGTTACGCAGGTATATATGCGCCCATGTTCGTCTTCAACATAAGAATTAAGACCGTGAACACGCAGCACGCGCCCTTTTTGACAGACGTCAAGATCAACGTCCGGCACATATTCAAAGTCGCCAGATTCGCCGGAAAGATTTTCTTTTCCAACGAATTTGCCGACGATCGTTCGCTTGCGAGCAACGTCGCCGCGCGCTCGAACGCGCTCAACGCCCTTATTAAAATCCACGTCATTTCCGGAAGAGGATTCGACGCCGGTAGAATCGGCGTGTTTCTCTCGGTAGAGCCTCGTCCAATCGTTGATGCGTGTTTTGCCCTTACGATTGCGCTTGAAATTGACGCGTACTTTTTTAGAACCGCCGCCTTTTTTCTTTTTTGACCCCAACTTTCTCCCCGTTAGTTAGACTTCGCTCTCGCAGAGCTCGAAAACTTTATTTTCTGCAATAGTCGATCGCGCGCGCTAACTCGCTCTTCATATCTTGTCGCGTAACAACGCGATCAATGAAACCGTGCTCGAGTTGGAATTCGCTCGATTGGAATCCGCTAGGAAGCTCCTCATGGATCGTCGCAATAATAGTTCGAGGGCCTGCAAAGCCGATGAGCGCGTTTGGTTCGGCAAAAACAACGTCGCCAAGAGATGCGAAGCTTGCCGTGACGCCGCCCATTGTTGGATTCGTCAAAACAGATATAAAAAGCCCGCCCGCCTCTTGAAAACGAGCGACTACCGCCGACGTCTTCGCCATCTGCATGAGCGAGATAAGCCCCTCTTGCATGCGGGCCCCCCCCGAGGCGGCAAAAATAATCAGCGGCAAATCCTGCTCGCCGGCACGCTCAACTAACCGCGCTAGCCTCTCGCCGACGACCGACCCCATGCTCCCCATTATAAACCTGGAATCTAGAACGCCGATTGCCACTTTACGAGCGCGAATGCGCCCGCACCCGGTTATAATGGCGTCGTTGAGTCCCGTCGCTTGTCGTTCGCTCCTGATGCGCTCTTTGTAGGATTTACGATCGACAAAATTCAGCGGATCGGCGGTCGTAAGGTTCGCGTCCCACTCTTCGAAGGTGCCTTCATCAAGCGTTTGAGCGATTCTTTCGGGCGCCGAAATCGACCAGTGATAATTGCATTCGGGGCATGTTTCAAGGCGACGCTTCGTCTCCTTGCGAAAAACGGTCGCCTGACACCCTGGGCAACGCACCCAAAGCCCTTCGGGGACTCCGCGTTTACGTTTAGTTTCAGAAGAATTTTGCCAGCTCATAATCTGCAAATTTCCAAGGCAACATTTTCAACGAATAGGCCGTTTGATTTTCAGAACGACGGAACTGCGCTCAATGCTTGGTCTTTTAACCGAGCCATCTGCACGCCGTAGTCCTCCGCGCTAAAAACGCTAGTTCCAGCGACAAACAGATTGGCGCCCGCCGCAGAGGCAAGTCCGATTGTGTCAAGATCGATCCCACCGTCAATCTCAATGATCGCATCGGGGCGCGCAAGCTCTCGCAAGGTCCTTACGGAGTCGAGAGCATCTGGACGAAACTTCTGACCTCCAAAGCCAGCCGGAACGCTCATCGTCAGCAGGATATCGGCAAGGGGCGCAAAAGGTGCGATCGCTTCAACGGGCGTGCCGTAATTGAGAACAAGGCCCGGCGCAACACCAAGCTCGCGAATCTTTTCGAGAATCTCTGAGGGATCGGGGACCGCTTCGATATGGACGGATAGAGAGTCGGCGCCAGCGTCGCGAAACGCTTCAATGTAACGCCACGGCTCGACGATCATAAGATGAACGTCGAGGATCAGCGTCGTAATCCTTCTAAGAGAAGCGACGATGGGAATCCCAACGCTAATATTCGGCACCAGACGTCCGTCCATAACGTCGACATGCAGGACCTGAGCGCCGCCCTCTTCAAGCTTGCGGATCTCGCGTTCGAGTCTCGCAAAATCCGCAGACAACAGCGATGGCGCTATAACGGCTTTCTCGTTTGCCAGACGACTTGTCCAACTCTCAACGCTCACAGATTCCTCCACGTAATAGCGACGTCCCGAAACAATTGCGCGTCCGTCATAGTCTGGAGACCTTTTGGTTTTTCTCATGCTTCGTCTTTAAAACGGCGCGCCGTCTTGCGACGGCGCGCCGCCACCAACAAGGAACTTCGCTTGCCGTTATGTGCGTTATCCACAACGACAAACGCCGCGCTTTCCCGCGAAACGCTTTCGTCAAACGTTCCGCGAGCGGCATACGCCGCCTTATCGAGCCCGCGCGGTAGGCTCGTAGGGCTGGTTATCCCCATTACCGAATGTTGACCAATCACAACGACTCTGCTCTGACAACAAGAGACGCCGGATTGTACAAA
Organism: Thermoguttaceae bacterium; assembly: GCA_050949645.1. Lineage (GTDB taxonomy): Bacteria > Planctomycetota > Planctomycetia > Pirellulales > Thermoguttaceae > RUG369. Next base: position 761,566 of record JBMNGC010000001.1, on the reverse strand, counting down.
TTGCGAGTTAGATTGTAACAAACAGAGTGAAAAAGTCAAAGAGACTTGAAGATTCTCAGCGTCGTATTTGCCGATATAAAACCTAGAAACGCAACTCGCCCATAATTTCTTAGTACTAAATCGCTCGCAGAAACACTCGAAAAGATTCGAAAACGGCGGTCGACGTCTCGGCGATCTTGAACTTTAACTTTGTAAAAAATACGGTAAAACTACGACATGTCCAAAATTTAGACCTTGACAAAAATAAAATACTGCGCTATCAAAATACCCCCAGGGCGCTCGAAATTATATAGGTTCTAATAATAGTACTGAAAAGACGGGCATCAGTAATTTAACATTTCGACGGAATCTTCATCTGCCCGGAAACTTGGATCAGGAGAATGACGAATCTCATTTTATAGCGAGGAACGTCGTCAAAATGTTCCTGAAAATGTTAGCAATTCAACCGATGAGAGCTCGGATTGATTCGAATAATACCTCGGTGTAAACAATGGTGCAATCTAAAGGAAAAGCGGATGGCTCTACGCTGGTGATCGTTGAATCTCCAGCCAAGGCAAGAACGATAGAAAAATACCTTGGCCCCGGTTACTTCGTCGAAGCAAGCGTCGGACATGTGCGAGATCTCCCCAAAAAGAAAAAAGAATTACCAGCCAAATACCATAAAGAGCCCTGGGCGGACTACGCCGTCAATGTCAACGATGATTTTAAACCAGTTTATGTGGTTCCGCCAGAAAAAGCCAAGCAGGTTGCCAAATTGAAGAAAGATCTTCGCAACGCTTCTGCTCTTTATCTCGCAACGGACGAAGACCGTGAAGGCGAAGCGATCAGCTGGCACCTCCTTGAGACGCTTAAACCAAAGGTCCCCTTCAAACGCCTCGTCTTTAATGAGATCACAAAAAGCGCCATTACGAAAGCGCTAGATAACACGCGAGATCTCAATATGAATCTCGTTAAAGCACAGGAAGCGCGGCGTGTGATCGACAGGTTTGTCGGATACGGATGTTCCCCCATTTTGTGGCGCAAGATTGGCGGCGGCAAGTCGGCTGGACGCGTTCAGAGCGTCGCCGTCAGGTTGATCGTCGAGCGTGAACGAGAAAGAATGGCGTTCCACAGCGCCGATTTCTGGGACATTCTTGGCGATTTTTCCGCCGCTAACTCTAAACCATTCCAAGCGCTACTGACGTCAGTCGATGGTCGGCTGATCCCCTCTGGAAAGAATTTCGATCCATCGACCGGACTTCTTAAAACGCCGAAAAAATTTGCACTTCTTGACGAAAAATCGTCAAATGAGCTGGTTGAAAGGCTTTTGAAGTCCGACGCGGTTGTAGAATCAATTAAAGAAAAGCCGTATACATCGCGCCCCTACCCGCCGTTTACTACAAGCTTATTGCAGCAAGACGCCAACCGGAAACTCGGATTTACCGCTAAGAGAACGATGGGCGTCGCGCAAAGCCTCTACGAGAACGGGTACATCACCTATATGCGTACTGACTCGACGTCGCTTTCAATGGAAGCGATTAATGCGGCGCGCAGTCTCGTTTTGGAACATTATGGAGACGCGTATCTTCCGGCTAAACCGCGTCTTTATAGGACTAAAGTCAAAAACGCACAGGAAGCGCACGAAGCGATCCGTCCGGCTGGAACGCGTTTTCGTCTTCCCCAGGAGCTCCGTTCGAAACTTTCTTTTGACGAATTTCGACTCTACGATCTGATTTGGAAGCGGACCGTCGCCAGCCAGATGGCAGATTCCAAGGGTAAAAACAAAACGGTCGTTATAGCGATAGCAGACACAAAATTCCAGACAAGCGGCAAAACGATTGAATTCGACGGTTATCTGCGCGCCTATGTCGAGGGAACCGATGATCCGGAAGCAAACCACGCCAACAAAGAATCGATTCTTCCCGACGTCAAAGAGGGCGATGCGCTCAAGATCGAAGGGCTAACGCCGCAAAAGCACACAACCCAACCTTCTCCTCGTTATTCTGAAGCGTCTCTTACCAAAACGCTGGAAGAAATGGGGATCGGTCGCCCTAGCACCTATGCGTCGATTATCGACGTTATTCAGGTGCGGGAATACGCGTTTAAGAAGGGTAGCGCTCTTGTGCCGACTTGGACTGCGTTCGCTGTTTGCAATTTGCTGGAGACGCACTTTCCGGAGCTCGTCGATTATCGTTTTACCGCCGATATGGAAAATGCACTCGACGAGATCAGCAATGGTAAACGAGATGAAGTCGCTTATTTGAGAGCTTTTTACTTTGGCGACGTCGACGACCATTCTAAAAATAAAGAACAGGATGAATTCCCCTTTCCAGAGACTTTTGCACCGGGTCTGCAGAAGCAGCTCGACTCGAAGAAAACGGAAATCGACGCCCACGAAATTTGCCAGTTCTACATTGGTACGCCCGATAAAGAAGACGGAACGGAAGACGCGCCGATCTACCTTCGCGTTGGGCGTTACGGCCCTTATCTGGAATACGGCGAAGTTCGCGCCAACATTCCCGAGGATCTGCCGCCAGACGAACTGACGTTGGATGTGGCTTTGAAGTTTATTCGTGCTGCGGAAAACTCGAATCGACCTATCGGATACTGTCCAGAGACGGGCAAGGCCGTGTATCTCAAACATGGTCAATATGGCTGGTACGTTCAGCGCGAGGCGCTTGAGGAAGGTGAAAAGCCCAAGAATGTATCTCTCATTAAAGACATGTCTGAGAGCGACGTCACACTCGAGGTCGCTCTGGAGTTGCTAAAATTTCCGAAAACTTTGGGAGTTGATCCTGCGACCGACGAACCAGTCGTCGCTTGTAACGGGCGCTTTGGCCCCTACGTAAAACGAGGCAAGGAAACGCGTTCTCTGTCGGCTTCACAATCGCTACTCACGCTTACGCTCGACGAGGCGATCGATCTATTGGCACAGGAGAAAAAGACGGGTCGATCTCGATCTTCCCGAAAGTCCGAGCCTCTCAAAACGTTCGGCATATCGACGACGACTAACCAAGAGATCAAGCTCCTCGATGGATTTTATGGTCCATATGTAACTGACGGTAAGACTAACGCGTCGCTTCCGAAGGGAGTAACGCCGGACGAAATCACATCCGAAAAAGCGCTTGAACTCCTCGCTGCTAAAATGGCGCGAGGCTCGACGAAAGGACGTCGAACAACCAGGAAAACTTCCGAAAAAAAGACAACCAAAAAGGCTACTGCAAAGAAGACAACGACGAAGAAGACGACAGCGAAAAAAAGCGCAACAAAGAAGGAGAAAAAGTCGAATTCCGAGCCGCCCTTCTGAGCTGTGCAGCAAGGTTCCCAAAAATAAAACCTGACCAGTCGTTTGTGCTGGTCAGGTTTTTTTATTTGCAAGATCGTCAAAAATCTCGCATCGCCAATGTGCAAGCAAGATTCCCTTCGATGCTCAGCAGCCAGTCGCAAATCATCGCTAACTCGACATTCGCGGCTGAAGCAGAGATGGGCGGCAACAGACTCGAACTGTTGACCTCCGCCGTGTGAAAGCGGCGCTCTAACCAACTGAGCTAGTCGCCCATACCTAAAAAAAATACCGGTTAAAAAGACCGGTATCAGTGGAGAGTAAGGGAGTCGAACCCTCGACCTCAACATTGCGAACGTTGCGCTCTCCCAACTGAGCTAACTCCCCAAAGGAAATCCCAAAGGTGAGCGTCGGGTTGCCCCTAACCACCTCAAGAACGACCTGATTCTATCCTTCTTTTCCTAAGAGTCAACTGCTAAATTATAAAATTTTCCAAAGAAAGAAGGCCAATCCACCCATAAACAAACCAGAACCTTGTTTCCAAGATTCTGGTTTGTTTGTTTTTGTTCAAGGAATCTCAATCAACGTCGTCCTGACGCTAACTGAATTACCAAGTACACGACAGGCCGGCATGGCCGTTGACGTAAGCCGTATAATCATTGACCTGGACGTCGGCGCCGCCGAAGACGCTTACCCCGTTGTGACCGTAAAGCTTTCCGCCTATACCGGCATAAATCCAGTCACGTCCCACGCTATTGCCAATGATGCGAATCGAACCGTCAGGACGGCCGGCAAGGGAGATGAATCCGTCCGGAGACGCATCCAGAAATTCGTGAGTCCAGTTAGTATAGGCGTTGAAGTCAAACTGTCTCGCGCCCAGAAGCGTCGATTTTACCCAGCGAATTCCAAGAATACCCTCGAGGCTGTCATAATTGCTCTCGTCCGTTTTGATACTCAGCGTATCAAGTGAACCGCTCTCATTGTAATCGTCGGCATGCAAGTGCGTGTACTGCAATCCGCCGTATGGCTGGAGATCGGAACCTGGCAACGAGAACGTAAATCCTCGTTCGAGGTACACGTTTCCAGACCACCCGTCGGTCGAACCCTTATAGTAAAGGTTCGAGTAGTTCGCTACACTCAGAGCGCGAGCAACGTCGTAATCAGTAATGCCGATCGAGCCAGTTGCAAAGGTATAGCCGTAGGGGTCAGAGAAGCGCAGATATGCGCCGAACTGTTCTTCGTTGACTTTGACGTTGCCCATAGCGCGGTTGGTATCAAGTTGCGTGTTGCTGTAGGCAAAGTACAATCCGAACTGATTTGCCGCAGTACTTCCAACCTCAACTCCAACGACGCCGCCAAGGAGATCGAAATCGTATCCTGCAGTTCCGTTATGCGGGTCCGCGTCGCCAAACGCAGCCAACGCGCTTATCCATCCAGAAAATCCGTCTCGCTCTTCATACGCCTGACCGCGAATCGCAGAAAAGCTGTGAGGAGCAATACCTGCGGTCGAATCAGGGATGACGTTCTGTGTCAACGTTTGACGAATGAAGTTATGCGCATGGACCTGAGCCTTAAAGGTTGAGAAACGGAGCTCGCCGGTAAGCTGGTTCAGCACACGTGGATTGTTGTCGATCGCGTTTTCAAGCTGTCCGAGAAACTCGTTGGTCTCCGAATCGACCGAACCTGAATCAAGCCAATCGTCGAGATGCCTACTGATAACTCTCTCATTCGGCGATCTCGCAATTTCGGAGAACTGCGTCGTCTTGAGCAATAGTTTGAATTTTCCGTTGCTAATCGATTCCGGATCGACGATGAATCGTTTTCCAGCAATGTCGTCGTAGATTATGTAATCCGACGGATCAGCGGTCAAGTTGCCCTCGCCCGTTTCAACAATGGTCAACGTGGTTCCGGAGTCAAGCTCGACTTCGCTTGCGGACGTGTCGACGTAAATTGCTCCCCCCTTGAGCGCAACCGTTGCGTCTTCCTCGGTCGTCTTATAGTTTGTATAGTTGTCGGCGTCAAGGACGTTGACGTACATTGTGCCGCCGTCCATTGTCAGCGCGTTCTCAGAATCATTCAAGTAGACCGTTCCAGTCTTGAGGATATTGAGGACGCCAGACCTGAGCTGAACAGAACCGAGAGAATCAGTCCATCCTGCAAGGGCCCCGCCGGAAATCGTAACAGCAGAGTTAGCAAGCTGGTCATTTACAGACGTTTCGCTCGTACCAAGCTGGAGAATACCAGAATTGACCATTGCGGAACCAAAATCGCCTGATCCATTGAGAATCAGTTTGCCCGCGCCGGTCTTGGTCAGATCACCCAAACCTTCGATGGCGCTGTGCAGCTCAACAACCGCGTAAGAGTTGTTAACTTGGAAAGTCAGTTCGTTAGAATCTTCGCCGATGAAGTTGATATCATCGTTAAATTCAACTGTTCCAACGTAATAGCTTGGCTCGCCATCCTCGTCTTCTTTGACTTTAACAACGTCCTGAATTGCGATCGTACCTTCTCCGTCGATATCGATATCGGAGCCCCAAAGGGAAGTCCACGTTCCATCAAGGTCTTCGTTTGAATAATCCATAACCAGCGCGCCGCCGTTCGTGAGCGTTGTAGCTCGACGATATGCGCCATATTCCGCGTCGGCGGTATTATCACCGAACAGGACGAGCGCAGAACCGTTCGTAACAAGCGTTTCACCGTAGTACGTCCCACCGCTACCCTCGCTGAACGCTACCGCTCCCCCGCCGTCTATGGTGAGGACGGAGTCGTCGAGCCACTGAACCGAGCTCGACAATCCATTGAGGGTAAGCATCTTACCTGAAGCAGCATTGATCGTAAGGTTGTTGTCAAAATCAAGCGTCCCGAGAACCGTCGACTCATCGACATTCAAGGTCCCGAGAGCGCCAAAGTTGACGGAGGAATTCTCAGAGCCCGCCTTCTCGGACGCAAGCGTCAGCTGTGCGTTGTTGTCGTACAGAGCGATTGTACCGGCCCATTCGGAATTATCACCGCCGAGAACCCACGGGGTAACTTTCCCATCGTCGCCGGTCACGTTCTCGAGGAAGAGCCAACCTGAGCCCACTAGATTTGCAGAGAGGTCTGTCGAAGTATTCTGAGAGCTCAGAATGAGTTCGTCATTCTCGCCGATCTCTAGCGCGCCGCCGGGAGCGCTGGCGATCAGATTATTCAACACGAGGGTCGCGCCGCTAACGGTCGAATGACTGAAACGACCGCCAGACTGAATTTCTATCTCGAAATCGTTGCTTTGATATAGACCGTCGTCGTAATGTTTTTCACCAAGCGAGAACGTTCCATCAAGAATCCGAATCGCATTGACGTTCGAATCGTTGGTGAGATTCAGGGTCCAAGAACCGGTCCCGTCCTTGAAGATCGTCGTTCCTTCGTCGCCGGTAATCTTTCCGCTAAAGCTTGCCTCGCTGTCGTCGAAGTTAACCACGAGGTCTTTAGAACCCGTGTTGATAACGCCGCCATCGCCGCTCAGCTCGCCGAGCTTCCCAATCGAACCGGCAAGTTCAGTAATATCAAGGATACCGGAATTAATGACGGTAGAGGCATGACCGAAAGAGCCGGTGGCATACATGGTCGCGCCATCGCCAATATCAATAATTAGACCGCCGTCGCCGCTGGTTGAACCGGAGTAGACGATCTTATTGACCTGAGAAATCTCGTCCTCGACGAATGATTGTCCAATCGTGAGGTTACCGGAGCTAAGAATAAAATTGTTGGCAAAATTTAGTCCTGCGTCGACGTCGTCCGTCTCAAGAATGAAGGACAGCGTATTGTCTCCTTGGTTTGTAATCGGAGCGTTGCCGATGGAGCTGTACCAATATCGAATGTCCTCTTCGCCGGAGGTATCGAGGAAAGAAGTAACCTTTGCCGAAAGATTTCCGGTGGTAAGCGTATAAGCGTGAATTCCGTTGAGTTTGTCGATCACTACATTTCCATCGTCATCCCTCGAGACGCCGGTATTAGAGACCGTCAGAGTCGATCCAGCATCGAGTCGCAATTCGATTTCATTGGCCGCCGATCCTGCGTTTGTTAGCTGCCCAGAAAGAGTCGCCGACGTTCCGGAAAGGATCATCGGAACCGAATTCCCTGACAGCACAATGTCGTTAGGAATGTCGAACACGCCGCCAAATTCAATCGCAGGCGTTTGATCGTTTTCGTCCGTACGGGTATAGTACACGACCCCGTCGCCGAAGGCGCCCTCGTTCTCCACGCGAATCGTTCCATTCTGGATCTCCGTGTCGAACGCAACCTCAGACTCCTCGTCGCGACTGTCGCCCGACAGAGCCAAGGTACCCGTCCCCTGCTTGAGAAGGCGTCCGTTGCCAGAGATTGAACCAGCGTAGGCGGAATCGGAATCGCCTGTGACGCTAAGCGTAGAAGCGTTGAGATCAACACGAGCTTCGGCGCCACCCGAGAGTCCCTTGACCGATTGATCGGCGTTCAACTGAGCAGTTCCACCCTCGACGTTCAGATTCGAGTAGGCGCTTATCGCGTTCTCTTCCGCCGCGACAAGGGTTCCTTCCCGAACTGTTGTGTCGCCAGTGTAGGACGAGTCCGCTGCTTCCAAGACAAGAGTTCCCTCGCCGGTCTTGGTTATGCCGCTTGTATTGGCGTAGGAGCCGTCTGGGTTCGCATTGACTCTGGAAGATCCAGCGTAGCCCCCGATGTTGTCGGAAAGACGATATTCTCCGCCTTCTGCGACTTCGATTGTCAAATCGTTAAGGAGGAAGATTCCTTTGCCGATCGCTTCTCCGTCTTCTGCTGTTCCGCCGCCGCCGATTCCGCCGGTCAGCGTACCGCCATAAATTCCATTAACGGAATCTTCAGAAACCGCGACCGTCACGTTGGCGTTTTCACCAACGAAAATTGCCGCGCCAAGAGCAGCTCCGCCGCCGCCGGTTCCTCCGCCCTGCGTATCAGAAAAATTTTCACTCTTAACGGGCTCGACATAACCGCCGTTGCCCGCACCAAAACCGCCTAGACCAGCGGTGAGCGCGTCGGCGCCTCCAGCGCCGCCGCCGCCAAATCCGCCGTCGCCGCCGATCGTTCCGCCCGCGCCGCCGCCGCCGCCAAATCCGCCGTCGCCGCCCACGGCAACCGACGCTCCGCCACCGCCTCCCGAGAGTGAAGCGCCGCCCACCGGCGTCGTCATATCAACGTAGCGCCCAAAGGAATCGGGATTGTCGGTCGAAGTCACGCCGCCATCGCCAGCATTGCGCGAGGGGGTAGAATCCGCGCCGTCTGTTAAAATTCCGCCGCCGTTTGCAGCGCCGGCTTCTGCAATCACGCCGTTGCCGCCGTTACCGCCAATTCCGCCACCGCCGCCATAAGACTCGGATCCATGCAAAATGCTTCCGCCGGCGCCACCCTGAGCAGAACTGTTCGACGTCGTTACGTCGCTCAAAACGATCTCTCCGCTATTCGCGTAGATCGCTGCGCCTCCGCCCATGCCGCCTCCGCCGCCGCCAGCGCCAACGCCGCCGGCGCCGCCAGTTGCATGACAAGACGCGAACTCTAAGTTCGAAACTTTAACCTTAGCGCCAGACTTCTGGGAATCGACGATAAGACCGCGATACTCGTTGTTGCCATTAATGGCGAAACCGCTGCCGACGATCTCCAGAGAGCCGCTATCGACTCCCACAAGATCGTCGTTGCCCGTGATCACAGGCAGCGTCCCTGCGAGATTGATCCCGTTCTTCAGGACAATTTTGTAGTCTTCGCCCGTATTTGCGTTAAATTCAGATATAGCCGACGACAACTCATCGTAGTTCGAAACATACCGTGTTTCAGCGCCGAAGGCCAATGGCGCGACTCCGAAAAGCGCCAAATAAATGAGCGCTCCGCGCCATTTCTTCGACTTCTTCGTCATCTTCCTAGAAAAACTCATGGCATCCCTTCCTTAAAATTCGCGTCTGAGCAGGCGTTTCTATTCCTAACATCGCGCCAATTCTAATTTAAGACGACGCTTCCTGCGTCGCCTATAGACCTGAGAACCCAAACTCCTTTTCAGGTTCTCCAGGTTTCTGGATCGTCCGCTGACCACATAATGTCAGACTACACGACCTTTAGTTGCATTATCCACTCTTATCGTCCGTAGAGTCGTCAAAGTTTCCGTCTTTTTTAGCAATTCTCGCAAAAAAGATTGAAATGGAACAACCGGCGTTCGAATCACAAATGGAATCCCCTATGTCGCGCCGACAAAACGAAGAGGCGTCAGAACTGACAAAGCAAAGCGGCAGTTTCTTAATATAACTGGCAACTTTCCTCTCGGGATTCACTGATCGAACCGTTCGAGACTCGATACAATAGGACACAGAGTAAAGAAATCATCATAAACAATCAATATATCTTTCATGTGACTCACAGGCGTTAATAACTCTCCTCTTAATTATCCCATACCACCTATTCTATATATATTTACATTATTGGGATTTTTCATGAAATTCCTTGTGAAATACTAAAAGCAGTTAAATCTGCCTTGACTTGGATTGGGATTATTGAGTACCATCCTGTGGTCGATTGATCATGAGTCGCGACAAGCCAGTATCGATCTTGTGTGTTTTGCTAGTTACAACGCCTTTCATTTCGAAAAGCGCCGAAATGAGCAGAAAAAACTCAAGATTGTGAGAAAACAGCCTTGTAGCCGTCCGTATTTGTTATCGGATGATGAGAGTTGACGTCTTCTTTTATTCGGACTTCAACTCCTGTCAAAAATTTCGTCGCTCCAGTGCGAAACCTTTTATGGAGTACGGCTCGTTCGAGACGCTAACCTTTAAAAAATAAAATGGATATGTCTGAAGTTAAAACGAATACCGACAAAACAGTCGCCAGCCTTCCTAGGGTTCACTACTCTTTTGAAACGACTATTGAACGTCTTTCACTTCGTCAAAAGGTCAGCGAACGCAGCCAAGCATTTCCTCACATACTTGCCTCACCTATCCACTATGAGTCCAATTACGCATACCCGCTACTCGTGTGGTTCCATGACGTCGGGAAGTCAGAGGTGGAACTTTTTGACGTTGTTCCAAAAATCTCAAAAAGAAACTATGTTGCCGTTGCCCCTCGCGGCATGACCTTGGTAACGAGGAGGGTGGTTCGCAGTCGTATAGGCGGTCGTCTTGTCGACGCAAAAAGCTGGACCGAGCCGTGCAACGATTGGCCAGAAACAAAAGCTGGAGTGGCAGAGGCCGAAAATCTAGCGTTCGATGCGATCAAACGCGCGATTGGTAAATTCAATATCAACCATCGCCGCATTTTCCTGCTTGGACGCGGCTCTGGCGCGACGATGGCAATGCGCGTCGGACTGCAAAATCCACGCGAATTCGCCGGCGTCATCTCCATCGACGGCGCGTTTCCCTCGTTAGACAATCTGCTTTTCCGTGAATGGAGCGCTGTTCGCGAGCTTCCGATTCTTATGACGACCGGACTCGGCCCCAACTGCACCGCCAAGCTCACCGCTGAGCAGCTTCATCTCATGCACACGGCTGGAATGACGGTTGTCGTTCGTCAATATAACGAAAACACGAAAATCCCAAACGGCTCGCAACTTCGTATGGACCGAATTCTGGCAGACGTCAATCGGTGGATCATGAACCGCCTGCTTGAACCGCAGGAATCGCTCCCAGAATTCTTCGATCAACAATGAGAATCAACGTCAGGCAGCCTTGTTGCCTTTTTCACAGATACGCTTCTCGGTTGTTATTTGACGTCAAAAAATGAACGTTCCGCGATTTCACGCCGAATCATCGATCTCTCGCGTCGATGCGCAGCTTGAGGAAATTTGTTATCGTGCCGATGAAAAATTGCAGAAACTCATTTCCCACGACCGACTCCAAACGCTTGTCGACAGCGTCGCGGCGTCGCTTTTGAACGACAACGTCTTCCCTGCTCTGTCTGAGCCCCGCGTCCCTTTTGAAATTCGGCTTGGATCGACTTGTCTTACGTCAAGCGAGCTCGACTCTAAAGAAGTTGAGGAGATTATTCCTCTCATGGAATCTCCAAAAGGGCAGGTCCAGATATGGTCAGACGGAAGAATGCGCGCATCAGGAACGCTGCTCGTCGTAGACGGGAAGCTTGCCGTCCGTGTCGACTCGCTCGCCCAAATTAGATAATCCTCTACAACCGCATAAAAGTAAAAGAGACCGCAACACGTCGCGGTCTCTTTTTTTCTCTCGAAACTCTATCGGCACAAGAAATAACTGTCGCTCGTGATCACGCCTTCAGGTTCGAGCTCCGTGAGATAAAGGTTCTTGAACCAAACCTTATCGCCATGATCCTGCAGGAAAATTCGGCCGACCTTCGTCGTTCCAAATTCCGGGGTATCCTTGAACTTGCTCTTTTCCTTGGCTTCGTTCCATTCCTCCGAACCAACGTCAACAGACACGACAAGTTCATCGTTAAGGTAGTGCTCAATATGATCGCCGATTACGATGATCTTACCTTTGTTGAATTCTCCCTTCTTGATCGTTGCCGCGCCTTCACGAGGCGGGAGCACGTCGTAGAGTGATCCTGACAGGTCTCGCTGAGGACTCTTCGAGTCGACAATGTCGTCGAAAATCTGGTATTCGCAACCCAGTCCCCATCCGTCAGTACTCCATGAGCGATATTTTACGCCGCTATTGCCCTTGTCGCTGATCTTAAACTCGAACTCAAGAATAAAATTTTCGTATTTACCCTCGAGATACAAATCACCCCCCCCCTCCTCGCGGCAGATCACGCCGTCATTGATTTTCCAACCTGAGCCAGGGGCTTCGCCTTTAGCATTTGTCCAACCGGTAAGATCCTCGCCGTTGAAAATGGAGCGTCGAGTTCCAACGTAGGAGTAATTCGGAGCGTAACCGGCGCAATATTGTCCATCATAGACGCCTTCCATGCGACACTCAGGCGCTCCAAAAGGATAGCAAAAGTTGGCTACACGGGGAAAAATCTGAGCTTGCGCAGCCGACGCAGTCAATAACGTCATTGCTAGAGCGCCAATAACCCCAAAACGAAACGATGCCTTGTTACTCATTTTCTGCTCCAATTGTTATGCGTTAAAAGAGCTCGGAAACGTTCCTCATACACTCAATTCATCCGTTTCACCGAGCGCGCATTCTTTTTGCCATGAAAAACCAGATGTCTTTAAAGAACGCATATCTCGTACATGGTACCCATTTCTCCAGACTTTTCAATTTAACCTTGCTTAAAAGATGAAAATTTTCGCATATCAGGCCAACTTTATCAATTATCCTAAATATACCGCCTGTACGGCCGATACAGAGAGATAGACACTTTTTTTGAAAAACGTGAAGGACGGTCGGCCGCGTAATGAATACATCTCTCTCATCGGACGAGAGAGAAAAAGCTATTGCGTCGACCTTGGGGAATAGTCTACACTTGGAGCGGATGTGTCCGTATTTCGCGAGTCTCACGGTTAGCGCGAAGTTGTGAGGTTTTTAACATTGGAAAGTTGTATGTTCCGTCCAGTTATTGTAAATTCAATTTCGCTGAAAAAGGCGATCAATTTGCCGACGGTTCCAACTATACTCTTAAGAATCGCTGCGCTTCTCGGCGCATTTCTATTGCTCACGAGCCTATCTGATTTGCTCTTTGCCCAAGAGCCGAACCAGTCTGTTCCCACGCAAGCACGATTGATGACGCGTACCTACTATGACGGCGCTGAGACAATTGGTCGCGTGGGTCAAGTTGCCATCCTTCGCCGCGACGTATTGCATCAGATCAAGAAAATTGCGCACATGCAATATCTTGTGGAAATTGAAAAAATTCCGGAAGAAGAAAGAGAGGCGCACCGGCAAGAATATAAGGAAGGTATCCTTAACCAGTATCTCAACACGCCTCAGATCTATTCTCAAGTTCTCGACGAACACATTCGCAAACTCCTGTTCTATAACGACTACGTCGTAAGTCGTCCTAGGGAACAGGTCAAGGAGCAAACGTCGCAGCTAGAAAAGGAATTTGATAGAAGGTATGTGCCCGAACTAGAGGCGCAGTTTAATTGTAAGAATCTAAGAGAGCTTGAAGAATACTTTGAAACGGAGATTCAAACAGATTTTACCCAGGAGAAAAGGATTTTTATCCAGCATACCCTTGGCGAACTTTGGATGAACTTCAATCTTGGCGAGGATGAATTCAATCCAAATCTGTCCGATCTTCGGCGCTATTATGACGCACATCAAGATGAATTTAAAATTCCACCGAAGATCAATTGGCAGGCGATGACGGTCTATTATGGTTCTAGACGTACAAAAGAAGACGCGAAGCGTAAAATAGCCCATATGGGCAACGCCGTTCAATCAGTCGCCCCAGGCAAACAGGAGGCCATGTTCGCAGAGGTCTGTCGTGTCGATTCCGAAGATACCTTCGCAAAAGACGGAGGATATCGAGAATCGTCTGAACGAGGTATGTTGCTCGCAGAAAAGGTCGAAGAAGCGGCTTTCAGCGAGGATCTTCCCGTTGGTCAACTCAGCCAAATTATTGACGATCAATCATCCTTTACTATCGTACGGGTTATTTCCCGAGAGAAAGAAAAAATTAAACCCTTCTTTGAGGTTCAGGAAGAGGTTAGAGAGAAACTCGTCGAAGCCTATACGGAAGCCATGAAAAAACAATATGCAGAACGACTGAGCGCACGATTTTCCGTCGAGATATATGCGCTAACGAAGGAAGAGCGGGAACAGTTTTTCCGATCTGCCGATCGCAAAGAACTTTCTGCAACTGGACGTACTACCCGCTACTAACGTCTAATTCACAAAAGATTCACGCCCTCGTCCGTCCGCCGGACGTCGGCGATTTTGTACGTCAGCAAAAGAGAGATCAGATCGCCGTGGATATTCTTGAAAAACGCATACTCAGCGCGTTTCCTATTAGCGAATGGAAGAGGCGGCGTCTGTGTCTGGCAGCGTCTGGGGGCGCGGATAGCGTCGCACTTCTCTGCGCGTTTGCGGCAATCGCAAATGAAAACGGGGTCTATAGAAATCTCCACGTCGTAACCGTTGATCATCAACTTCGAGGGGAAGAATCCGACGAAGACGTCGAGTTTGTGCGCGCATTGGCAAATAAAATGCAGCTGTCCTTCGAGGTCAGAACGATCAATCGCACAACATTAGCGGCTGAGACAAAGCGACTTAGCAGTCTTGAAAACGCTGCCCGTAATCTCCGCTATCAGCTCCTCAAAGACGCGGCGAAAGATTTTGGCGCAAGATTCCTACTAACGGCGCACCATTTAGACGATCAGCTTGAAACCATTCTGTTTCGACTCTTTCGCGGCTCAGGCCTAGACGGCCTCCAAGGTATATCGTCGACGCGCCCCCTAGATTCTTCCATCGCGCTCGTTCGCCCGATGCTTAGGATTTCTAAACGCGAAATTCTAGACTATCTGAATCGACTCAAGCAGGATTTTCGCGTCGATTCGACAAACGAATACCCCAATTTCATACGAAATCGCATTCGCAACGAACTCATCCCACTCCTTAACGATACTTTTCCTAACCGGTGGAAGGCGGCGCTATTGAGACTATCTCAACAGAGTAGAGAGACAAGCGCGTACCTCGACGATCATGTCGACGAACTAGAGGCTCAAATACGAACAGAAGTCCGGCGAAAAGAAAGATTTCGAGCGTCGTTGCGCGAACTTAACGTTGTTTCTCACGAACAATCGGCGTCCGGCAGTTTCATCGAAATTCCTATCGAGCCGTTACGCAACGCAAATCCCGTCATTCTCAAGCGTTATTTCAGAAAACTGTGGCGACGCATGAAGTGGCCACTCGCGGAAATGGGATATGACGAATGGAATCGTCTCGTCGAAATTATGTCGAAGGGAAAGGCGTCGCGGCAGTTTCCAGGAAACGTCGCGGCGCTCTTTCCAGAAAAAGACGTCTTGCGTCTTGAACGCTTAGTGCATTCAGAAGGCGCGATTAATCCAAAACGTCGCCAATGATCATGATGGGACCAAACCAGACGTTGCGTCCGCGATATTTTGGTGAAGCAAGCTCCGTCTCCGGATCAGCGAGGCGGAACGCAACGGGCTCGCGGCTCGGTTCGTCCTCGTCGATTTCGATGCATACTACGTGTTCCACATTCGGGTCCAGGTCCGCTGCTATGGGAAGCGTCGCTAAACGCCAATAGACGCAGTAACTATCGAAACGAGGACGCGGGGCGTCGAAGGCAACGCCATCGACCGTAATACTAACCTGGCCTCCATTAGGCCCTAAGACGTCATAAATACCGAGATGCGAGCCTTTGAAACGAATCGTCAATTTAGCGCCAGGTTCATCGGAAACGAAGACTTCGTCACCCAAACGCGATTTCATCCAATTAAGGTCGGAATCCTTGGGCAAAGGCGCCCAGTTTCCGGAAAGCTGCGACTCTTTGATCGGAACAAGCTTCGCATTCTCGAAATTGTCGTCGATAAAAGTCTTCTCTAGTTTTTTAGGTCTCAGCCCCGGATCAGGATACGGATTCTTTCTATTCTCTACCTTCATTTTCTCGAAAGCGTCGACAACAACTTTCGTATAGATTTGGTGTCCCTCGTCTAGTGGATGTACCCCGTCTACAGAAAAGAGGATCTTACCCTCAACCGGCGCCTCCGATTTGTAGACGAGTTTGCCAGACTGTTCCTGCTCCACAACTGGAATATTGAAGTCCAACGTTGGGATACCATAGAAATCAGCTATCTGCTCGGAGGCAGCGACCGAACGCGGAGTGTCGTTCGCGAGATATTGGTTTTCGTGTCCAACGCAAAAGGTGTAGACGAAAACAATATCCGTCCTCAGATTATGTTTCCAAATTTGTCGAACAATCCCCTCAAACTGCCTCCAGATTGCCTCCGGCGAATCGCCGCCGTCGTTGACGCAAAATTCAATAAAGACTAAGTCAGGGTCATACTGCAAAACGTCGTGTTCGCAACGATAAACGCCAAGGGCACTCCCCGTCCCGCCAATGGCGGCATTGATTTCTGTAAATCGAGAAGGCGCGTAGGCCTCGTTAAATTTCATAAGAGTCTGAACACGCCATCCGTCCGCGGCGGTAATGGAGCCGCCGAAATAGGCAACCTTGACAGGCTCGCCCTTTTCAACTTTATCAAGAAAATTTGGGATCCCATCGCGAAACCGTTCAAGCGCGGGAGACGCTTTTTTTACGACTGGCGCAGCGCCCTCATTAAAAGAAACCGCATGCGTTTGCGAGAGACCAAAAACCGACAAAAGAAACGCTAGCGCGCTGATAAAAATCTGTTTTGCTCTAAATTGTTTCATTGCATCCCCTTTCAAACGAACTGTTGTATCTCGACGCCTCAGGGCGTCGAATAGAGTTTATTTTCAAGGATGTAATCGATAACGGGGTCTGGAGTGAGAAAGCGAATACTTTCTCCCCTCTCAACGCGCTTGCGAATATAGGTCGACGAAAGCTCGACGAGAGGCGTCTTGACCGTCTGCTTTTTGAATTGCTCAATCCGCTCGGCAGAAGAGAACGCAAGAAAAGCGTCGTAATCTGGCGGTGGATATCCTGCACGCTGAGCGACGACAAGCGAGGCGAGTTCGCAAATTTCGCCTGGCGATTTCCAGTTCGGCATATCGTTAAACGTTTCAGAACTGACAATAAGAAACAATTCGTCGTTTGGGAATCTTTTGCGAAAAAGTCTAAGCGTGTCGACCGTGTAACTCATCGAAGGCCGGTCAAGCTCACAGCGGCTAACCGAAAACTCCGGATAGGGAGAAATTGCACGAAGCGTCATCGTGTAACGATCTTCGCCAGAGGTTCGAAGATGTTTGAGATGCGGCGGCGTCCCTATCGGCACAAAATCGACGCAATTCAGCTTCATCTTTTCAAAAGCGCTTTCCGCTAACAAAAGATGAGCGTAGTGAATCGGATCAAAACAGCCTCCGAATATTCCACGTCTCATGAAATCTCACGTTCCGTTATCGTCTGGTTGCCGTCAAAATTACGTTAAGAGAGGTCCGGCAACATATAAACACCTTCGGCGCACGCTCATAAGCGCGCGCCGAAATCAGCTTTACCGACGCAATTCGCCTACTGTTTGCTTCGAATCAGTCGGGGATCCACAGCTTTGAAGAACCATTTGAGGCGCTGTCTTCGCTACCGCCATTAGGGGTCCAGAGTCCTTTTGCTTGCTGGTCGTGTTGCGGAGGAAGATCAGTAATGCCAAAATTCAACCGCGTTTCATCTAGTGACGAGCGAGTTGGAGCTGCGGGTTGAGACGGCGGCTGCCCTGCGCGCAATCGCGCTACTTCCGCAGCCTGCAGCTGAGCTTGGACCGTCGCGTTTACCTGCGAGAGGAACTCTTGCAACATCTGGATCGCTTGCTTATCGTCCTGATAGTCGGTGAAAACTTGACGCGCAAGAGTTCGAACCTTATCGAATTCTTGACGTCGGAATCGCGTCATGATCTCAAGAACCTTCCAGTGTCCGTCAGATTGACCAATATTGCGAGCATAGGCGGCTGCTTCTGATATAATCTCAAGCGCTCTATCTGAGTCTCTCCCAAGAATCGCTTTGTCAACGAGGACGGAATATGCGACAGCAAGATCCTCGTACTGAACCTCCCCCTTGGGGCGAGACGTAAGCTCCAGCGCAAATTTTTCCTTAACAGCGCGAGGCGCAACAAGGTTCGCGACTTGAAGCAGTCGAACTAACGTCTCAGTACTGCACTTGTCAACCTGAAGTCGTCCCCAACGCCAAAGCGGAAGACGCTGAAAGTATTCGATGGAATCCTCTTGAGACTCAAAATTCTCGGGCGGGACGATCGGCTCCGGAGCAGGAATTCCGGTCAATTCTCGCAACCTCTTCTCAAGGCGCTCGCCGTAACTGGCTTCGAAAATACCAACGACAAGACGAAGAAGCGCGTCGACCTTGCGCTTGCCTTCGGGTGAAGCGATGGCCTCGCTAGGAGAAATACCGCCCAGAGACACATATTTATGGTCAAACCATCTCTCGGCAAAGTCATGAAGCGCGTCGTCAAAGAGTTTTTCAAGAACCTCCGTGGTAAGCTTGGAAGGATCGCGGAACTGGAATCGAGGCGCGGAAACGTTCGTTGTCCAAGTAAATGGCTGCTGTTCCAGTTTCTCTTGACTCTCAAGGGGCGGGAGAGCGCCAAGGGCGTCGCTTATCGTCGTTTCAACGATAGCAAAATCCTCGGGCGTTGCGTAGACCTCCGCTCGCGCCGCTCGTGTCGTCTGTCGCCCATAGAGGAAAAGATATCCAACCTGCTGCGCGACGTCGTCAAGCGCGAGATCGATCGTCTTGTCGCAGAGTGGACGGTTAAGAATGAGGAAAGCATTTTTCGGAGGAACGTCGTCTTTGATTGGCGCAGCGATCTGGGGGTTCGCAACAAGCCGCTGTGAAGAAAGCAGCTTCTCACACGCTGAATCAAAATCGTCGATCGTATAAACGCGACGTTCCATGTAATCGACGTCGTCCCATGAAGGTTTAGTAAGCAGGAGCAGAAACTGCTCGAGGTCAACCTTCGACTCATAGTCGATTCCATCAGCAGCCAGGAATCGCTCAAAGTAGGCGCGTCCCTTCTCTTCGTTCACAAACCAGTATTCGACAAGGCCGAGGCTCCGAAAAAGGTTGGGCCATTCGTCGGCAAAGGGGATCAGCGCTTCGAGAGCTTCGCGACCTTTATTCCATTTGCCATGCGCCAAGTTAACGACAGCAGCGTCGTATTCAGCTTTCTTGGAGAAATTCGCTGGCGCGGTGAGGTCGAAGGTCTGTTCCTTGATCATGAGAGGAACAGTTTCAGAACCGAGGCAACGGTAGAGAAAACGATTGAGGGACGGATCTTGAGGAGCGAAGGCTTGCAATTGCTTCGCGATCGCAACCGCTTGCACCAGACGTCCATTTTCAAAGAACGCCATACCGACGGTCAACATCGCCTGGACGAGCGCCACCGGAAACTGATCCCCTTCGACGTTTTCAAGTGCCGCCACAAGTCGTTCAACAGCCTCTTGCGGCTTATCAAGCAATCCGGCTGTCGTTGCAGCTTCGGTCAATGCAACGACGTTATTCGGCTCTCGTTCGACGAACTTCTTTGCGGTTTCGTACGCGTCTTCCCAAAGACCTATCATTCGCTGGAAAAGGCATTTTGCTTCAGTGAGGCATGCACAATCCGGATGCTTCTCCTCAAGCGACTCCACAAAGGCAAGTCCCGCTGCAAACTGCTCGCCTTCAAACATCTTATCAAGTTGCTGGAGATTCTTGATATGCTCGGGACAACAAAACTGGATTTTTTTACCGCGTCCACCGGGACAAAGCGAATATGAGTCAATCGCCATTGCGAATTATTCCTGAAACTTTCTGGGATTCCTTTAGATCAGCGCGGAAACCTTTCGTCCGTCCGCGCAACAGACGTCGGTTCATTCTATCCCAAAGAAACGGCATTTTCGAGGGGTGATGAATGGAAATACGTTATTTTTGTGTGATTTACACAAACGAATGATCGGCTTCTCCGCGTTGCAGAAAAAAAGGCGCCCCAGAATTAGGAACGCCTATACGTCCGAGCTTGAAAATATTCAACCAAATCAGCCGATTGCCCCCAAATCGACGAGCTGAGACGCAAGCGCCTCGAGCTTTAGTGCAAAGAGCTTATCTCCGAGCCGAACATGAAATGTCTTTTCTTCCCGGGAAATATTCCAGATATAGATCGAGTTCAGATCCGGATACCACGCTAAAACGAGCGGAATCTCCTCCTCGACGTAGGGAACCTGATCTTCCTGCAACTTCATAAGAATTGAACGTCGGAAGGCAAAGAGCGACTCATAATCTTCAGGAACCTTTGTAAAACGTCCGGCAGCTGAATCAAAACGAGCAATAAGTCGAGATCCCTGTGAGCTTAAGGAGCCGCGATCAACGGATAAGGCGTCCGCATCGCTTAGAAACGTCCAACCGTTATCCGGTATAGCGTCGCAGACCTCAAATGGGACGCCAAGCGCTAGGAAAAGCGAATATGCGTTTTCGCCCGCGCAATATCGAGCGGATTCGCCGTAATAATGTTTGAAGGGGCCATTCGGTCTAACGCCGAGAAGCTTCGCGTGCATTTCCTTTTCTCTCACCATGCGCTTGTGGAGAACAGGCCAATGGTCGACGTCAATAGGCGTCAGTCCGGACATAAAACACGTGTTGCGAACGTCGCTGATTGTCGAAATCGCAAGTTTTGACGCCAGATTCTCGGCAGAAAGACTCTTCTCTGGAAAGACGGTTGTCTCGCTAAACGCGCGACCTGGCGAACAAAACCGACGATGAAAAAGCGAGCTGAAAAGCTCTACTGTTTTCGTCTTGTCTGAATTATACCAGGCGTCGCTGAAGCCGCCCTCTCCTACACGGAACAACGCGTTCTTGTAATCTTCAAGACGGATACCAGCGCGCTCGCACCCCATGTACATGACCATGATTCCCAGATCGATCTCTGGAACAGTGTTTTGCCATCTTTGAAAACATTGGGTCAGTCGGTCGCAGAAATAGTCGACCCAGGCGCGTAGAAGCGGAGTGTCAGAATTCATGCGTATATCGTCGAGGACGTCGTCCCACCGCGACGCCTCAAGTCCGCTTTTGTTAAGAAAATCCCTTTGACATTCTTCGCATACGCAGCCGCCGACGTCGTTCGGGTTCGATGAAAACCGAAAATCATCGTCGAGAAAATAATTAAACGCTCCGTAATGCGCGTACAACTTTTTAATAGCTTCGGCGCCTTCGACGTCTGTCGGAGAATGCCAGGAGAAGCCCCAGTTTTCGGCGCCGTTCCAACGTTTGGCGATCTTCCAATGTTCCGGCGGAAGATTTGGAAATCCCTCTGTTCGCGGATCAAGCGCGCCGCCTCCATGACAGAACGGAACGCAGAGAAGATGAGGTCGAATCTCCGCGCTCTTCAGACGACCAAGCCAGTAATCAAGCGTCTCCCAGGAATAGGGAAAATGCCCGTAAAACCAAACGCTCAACCACGCGTCCGTTATACCGACGTCGCGCCAGATCTCGGGAAAATCTCCGTTAATCTCGAACATGTCGATTGAACAGCTGACATGGTAGGTTCGCTCTTGGGAGTCAATTCGATGAAACTGTCCATCTTCGTAGAGCGGAAATTGAGGTTTAATCTCTTCTCCCAAAAGATTCGTGCCGCCGATATGACGCGACACTCCGCAGAGAGAACACGTGGCGAGCGCGCCGTATTTTAAAAAATCCCGACGTGTCTGTTTCATTATGACGTCTCCTGTCGCAAGAAGATGAGGGACGCCTATATTCTAACAGCGCACACAAACGAAACAAGAAGAAGCGACGCCGCAACAAAATAGCGGTACGAAAGAAAATGGAAAAAGAGACTGTAGCGCTAGAAAGAACAGCGCGCGAAATCAAGAGCAAAGAGCTCGGACGCGAGCGCTTCGTCTTGCGAAGCGCCCTCACAAATCACTTAGAGGAGTTCCCGACGTCCTTAGCCGCGGAATCGGCGCCCTTTTTCGCCTTCGCCTTTTTCTGAGAAGCGCGATCCGTCGAAAGAACCTGGCGCAAAAGAGCCGAGACGTCGTCATAGATTGCCTCGTCGGGCGAACCGTCAGCAAACTGCATGATTGACTTCGCGGAGCGATCCGACAGCGAAACGAGCATGGACGATACGGTTCCATAACCGATCTCCGAAATAACTACGCCTCTCTTTCCAGTAGCGTCGGGCGTACGCGAAAAAGCGCCGCTCGCGGCTGCGAGAAACGCTACCGAAGAGTCAAGTCGATGAAGAGTGAGCAGACGCCGGACATATTCCTGACGCTGATCCTCCGGATCGTCCATTCTGTTTGCGGTAAGAATATGCAATCCAGGATGCAGAACGTCGACGCTTATCTCATTTCCGCCGTAAACGACGCCGCCGCTGCTACGATCGACGCAAAGATAGTTGACGCCAGCATAAACGCCGGTTCGAAGTTCCGCCTCTGCTTTCTCGATCGCCTCGTCGGCTGTCAAACATGAAAGAAGTTCTTTACAGAGCAGCCCGCGAGATCGAGGATCGTAAGGGGCATTCCGCTTGGGCGCATTGATCGCGGCAACGAATAGTCCATGCTGGTTAACGCCAGCCCAAGTGCCGCCCGACTTCTTGTCCAATCCGCATACAACTCTTGGTCGACCCGATTGGATCTTAGGAGGAAGACTCTGACGAGAACGCAGCTCTTCCCTGTTAAGCGCGATCAGAACCGGAGCGTCTTCAATTTTATGATACTGAATGGCTAATATTCCCATTATCTGTCTCGCTTTCCGCACGCACAAAACGCGCGATGAACAGAGCTGCGGCGAACAAGACCCCGATCCAGTGTTTTAAAATTCGGAGTCATATTTCAATCGCCAGAAGACGACGTCGATGTATCGTCGGGGCGCGATTGACAAAAACTAGGGTTCTTGTTCAAAACGCGCGCCTTTGAATATTCACCGGTTCGGACGCGTCGGCGACCATCATTATCATTGTTTTTCTGATAGGAAGCATGCAAAAGGATGACCTACTCACGCTGCTCGTTCCTGCTTAAAGCGGAAACGAACGTCCGACGATAACCCTCCCAAAGTCCCTAAAGTATTAATATGGGGTACTCTGCATAAACTAAAACCCCTCTTTAGAGGTAATAACTCTTTTTTTTGTTTTTCCATTCACTTTATGCATATTATATCGATTATTTTGATTCACATTCCTAAAATCGACTCACTCTGTTCGCTGATACCGAGAGTAAACACTGTTAAAAGCTTGGTTAAAACCACCGCATCGAACCTCAAAATAGAAAATTGGCACGGAATACGCGCTGTTCCCTCTGAGTATGTGGCAATTTGGACGTCGTGGAATGCCGCCTTACAATCGTTATAACTGACGCTGTTGTAATTCTTAACGGTTCTTTAAGGAAAAAGGCGTGCGTTTTCACAGTTCAGAGAACAAAAATCTTGACTTTCAACGGTAAGAATGTTTTAATCAACGTGCAGCCGCGTGCCAGACGCTTTAGTGGTAAAACAGGATCCACAGAGCGTTTTCGCGCGCCATCCAAACTATTTTGTGAATTAAAAGCGTCGGAGTGAGAGCCCTATTGGCGCAGGCGCGACCGTAACGTTTCATTACGTTTGCAAGCTCTTTGCGTTCTTGTCGAGACGTTCCTCCGACATAGAAAGCGCCTCAACCAGGCGCGTTTATCCGATCATCGGAGAAGTTGACCATGTTGAAGCGTTCGTTTCCTCGCCGCTCTGTAACGCTTGGCGCGCGATTTTTGACCGGCGTTGTTGCGGTCGTCCTGTCCTGCAATTTTGCTTTTTCGCAGTTTTCTTCTCCCGCCACGTTCGGCGTCTATAACAGAGCCGCTTCGATGGGCCCCGGCGGAATGGGGACCGCTCAGAATGCGCAGGGTATCAATGCTTATGGAGCCGCTAGTCCTTCGATGAGCGCAGGCGGAGGTTACGGGTCCTCCGCTCAGCCCGCCTTCTCGCCTGAAGCCTGGGAAACGATTGTTGTCGATTCGCCCGAATTCGTCTACAAAGGACATGACCCCAGGGAGCCGATTCATTCCGTTAAGTCCTTCATGTTCAACGACGGTCAGGATTATCGCTACGGCGTTCTTAGCGGCAGCGGCGACATGACGGCCAAACTCTGGGTCCTGGAGGGCAAGTACGACCAGGAGACGACCGAATGGTTTATCACTGGCGCGCGCGTTCGCGGCACATTCCAAAACGAGCATAAGCAAGGCGTTACGCAGGCTATTTTCTCTCCCGATTATGCCTACGTGCTGACTTCGAGTTTCGACCAGTCTGGTCGCCTCTGGACAATTCGCAAACAGGAAAACATCCGCGCTTACCTCGGCGCAAGGGATCGTCTCTGGGCGATCAAGCCCTCTCCAGACGGTCAGTATGTCGCCGGCGCGTGCAACGACGGACGAGTCTACTTCTGGGAGGCGCTCACCGTCAGAAAGCTTCAATTCCTTCCGAACAGTCAGGATTCGCAAGATATTGTCGGTGGCGCGAGCTCTGAAGGACACGACGGTCCCATTTTCGACGTCGCGTTCGATCCTAATAGCTCTTTTGTTGCGACCGCCGGCGCAGATGGAACCGTTCGCATTTGGAACCTTGGCCTTATGAAGCAGGTCGCCGTCCTCCAGGGACATGCGGATAAGGTATACTCCGTCTGTTTTTCCGCCGATGGATCCTTACTCCTGACCGCTAGCCGCGATAAGACGGCGCGCCTGTGGAATCCCAACACTGGCGAAGAAATCTGCCGCTTCGTCGGCCATACCGGCGCGGTTCGTCAGGCGGTCTTTGCAGGTCAGTATATTTGTACGTCGAGCGACGACGGCACCGTACGGATATGGACGTCCTACGATCCGACTCAAGGTAATCAGCGTCAAGGAAATAGGAATTCCGGCATAGGCTTCGGCTCTAGCAGCGATATGATCACTTCTTCCCCTTCGGGGCTTGGTTCTAGCGGAACTCGACCACAGCAGAAGACTGCTAAACCTACTCGCCCGCCCGGACGTCCCAAGGGCGTCGAGCTGGCTCGTTTTGAAGCGGGTTCTCCCGTCTTTTCCGTCGACGTGTCTGAGGATCTCGTCTACATCGTCGGCGGTTGCCAGGATGGCATGGCGCGTGTCTGGCGCGTTCCCGGTAACGCTCGCTATTATGGAGACAGTTCCTCCTCAAATTATCAGCAAGGCAACTATGGACTCGGCTCCGACCCATTGGCTGAACCAGGTTCATACGGATCTGGTTCCGGCAGCGGGAGCTCGCCGTACTAGCGGCGCACGCTTTTCCCTGAGTTCTACGTCAGTGCGGACCAATTTGATGAAAACATTGCGAGGGCGTTAGACACGCCCTCGTTGGAGCTGAACCAGTCGCATGACTGCCCCTAGAGTCGGTCATGCCGTAGCCGTTCGACGCAAGCGTGCTACCTACGAGTCATGAAACTCTTATTTCGACTGCGAAAACAACGGTTCAAACAGTCTTAAACAACCTAATCTCTGCGTTATGTCCGACGAAGCCGCAGGCGCCTTAACGCGAATGATATTTAAATGGCGTCGTTCTGGGCTGCACAGAAGGTAAGAAACCGCCTTTTTACAGAGAAAAAGGATGTTTGAGGTTAATTGTAAGTAACGTAACACAAAAAAATCAAACTAAAATCAGGGATAGAAAATATGTCTACAAAGACTTCTTTAACGGATACATTCAAGCTTCGCGACGGTCACGAGATTCCTTGCATAGGATTTGGAACCTGGCAGACCCCCGACGGAGATATCGCGACTCAAGCGGTCAAAGACGCTTTGGCAGCAGGATATCGTCATGTCGATACCGCGTCCGCCTATGAAAATGAAGAAAGCGTCGGTAAGGGAATCAAAGAGTCGGGACTCAAACGCGACGACATTTTCCTGACAACCAAACTCTGGAACTCTGATCGTGGTTATGAGTCGGCGCTTAGCGCGTGCCAAAAGTCCCTTGAGCGTCTTGACCTTGAGTACATCGACCTCTACCTAATCCACTGGCCCGCAAACGACAAGACTTATGATGATCCTGTTAAGGTCAACAAAGATACATGGCGCGCGTTCGAGAAGCTCCAGAAGGACGGACTCGTTCGCTCGATTGGGCTGAGCAACTTCCTCGAGCCACATATCAAGCAACTCCTTGACGACGCAGAAATTCTTCCGGCAGTCGATCAGATCGAAATTCATCCTGGATTTCCACAGTTCGACACGATCAAATACTGCAAGGAAAATGATATCCTGGTCGAGGCGTGGAGTCCTCTCGGTTGCGGTCGCGTTCTTTCCGACGAACGCCTGATAAAGATTGCTGAAAAGTATTCTAAGTCCGTCGCGCAACTGTGCATTCGCTGGGCGTTGCAGCATGACGTATTGCCGCTCCCGAAATCAACGCATAAGGACCGCATCATATCGAACACCCAAGTTTTTGATTTCGTTATCAACGACGAAGATATGAAGACGATCGACGAGTTGCCTCAATTTGGTTACTCGACCTTCAACCCTGACACGGTTACCTTCTGACCCGCACTTGGTCGCCGAGGCGTCGAACATAACGACGCCTCGGCAAAATTAAAATTTTCGAAAAATACCCTTGCCAGATAAGAATCGTGTGGTTAAATACTTAGGAATCTTGGGGGTGTGAATCCTCAAATGCGCCCATAGCTCAATTGGATAGAGCATCGGTCTACGGAACCGAAGGCTATCCGTTCGAATCGGATTGGGCGTACTTAAACGTCGTGCTTCAAATTGACGTTCCCTTTAATTTTTGAACATTGCCGCGCCCATAGCTCAATTGGATAGAGCATCGGTCTACGGAACCGAAGGTTATCCGTTCGAATCGGATTGGGCGTACTCTTTCAACCGCTTAGGCGGTTTTTTTATTTTCTCGCCTAACGACTTTCTTGTAAAGGGCAACAACTTAATAGACTTTCTTCTTCTCTCTACGTATAATGTTTTTCGGGGTCCGGAGTGGGTTCTGGACGCAAACAGACCAAGAGTTGAAAATAAGGCGTTTCTATGACAAGACCTTTGAGCAAAATCGCCCCCGATTGGTGGGATTACACGACATTAGATCCTGAAATTTTGGCTGACGCCGCAAAACTGACCGAGGAATCGCTCTTCAAACTTTCGCGTCCCGGTTTCCAAATTCATTATTACGACACATTAGAGGAATTTTACACCGAAGAAGCGCTTGAGTATGTCCATGCGTGGAAACAATCAACAGCCGACAACCCCGTCGGACTGTGCGGCCCCATCGGACCGACAGAACAGCTTCCGATCGTTGCACGAATCGTAAATGCACTCGAAATCAACCTTAAAGACGCTCATTTTTGGAGTATGGACGAATGGGTTGAAGATGGGACGCCCGTCTCGACTGATCACCCCCTCTCCTTCTCTCGCGCTGTCTCTAAACTCTGCTTCGACCGAATCGATCCAAAATTGCGCCTGAGGCAGGAAAACATCCATATCCCTTCCGGAGATCTTGAAGCTTATTCGAGAACATATGATCAGATCCGCTGCGCCACGATGCAAGGGGGTCAGGGCGATACTAAACATTGGGCCTTTAATGACCCCGTTCGACGCGTCGGGCAATTTAAAGACGCGCCGCCTTCGCCTGAGGAGTACCGTAAACTAAAGACGCGCGTTGTCGATTTGCACCCGATCACAATACTGCAAAACGCACGCACGAGCGGCGGCGGGTATGTGGCGAATGTCCCGTCTCAGGCGTGCACCGTCGGCCCAACGGAAACCTGGAAGGCAGATAAAGTCAGCATTTGGCATGCCGGCATGCACGACAACCCCTTTGGCATGCGTCTCTCGGCGTTTATGATCGCCAACAAGCTCTGTGATTCAGCCGTCCCCATGTCCCTTCTGGGCGACCACCCGAATGTCCATTTCCATTATTATCGCCCTGCTATTAAAAAGGTCGAAGCGGAAATGCATTGATTCTAATTTTTGTCGCAAGGATAGGAGATTGAAATGCTTCTCAGCGATTTAACTAGACGCGAACTTCTCAAATCCCTCGGACTTGGACTCGGCGCCGCAACATTGGGCGCTGTTGAACTTGGTTCGCAACCCGCTCTCGCAGATTTTGTCAGTAAGAAGGACAAAACGACCGGCAAGCTCCTCGACGGTTCGCAGGCTAACCCCGTTAGGTTGCAACCAGATGGTTCCGTCATTCGACCGCAATTGGCTTTGCCAACGATCGCTGAAACAGACGTGCTCGTGGTCGGCGGCGGACCAGCCGGTTGTTGCGCGGCAATCGCGGCGGCGCGCCTCGGACTTAAGACAACAATCGTCGAACGTTACGGTCATTTTGGAGGGCTTGCAACGGGCGGACTCGTCGTACATATTCTTGGACACTGGATTCTTGAGGGCAAGGAGAAAATTCAAGCGACTCAAGGAATTGGCGAAGAAATGATGAAGCGGCTCGAAGGGCTTCCGAACGGGATCATCGACCGTGAATTCGGACGCAACCCAACGCTCGATGCCGAAGTGTACAAATATCTGCTCGTGGAAATGATCACGGAAGCCAATATCGAAGTTTATCTCCATTCCTGGGCCATCGACGCTATCATTGACGACCATGTCGATCCCATGACTGGCAATCCGGTCGTCCGCGGCGCCGTCATCCAAACAAAGCTCGGGCCGCAAGCGATCCTCGCTAAGCAAACCGTCGACACGACGGGAGACGGCGACGTCTTCGTTCCAGCGGGTGCGGCTCACACGCAACGGATGTACAACATCGGACTTCCCTACCGCATCGGCAATCTTGACCGAGTAACGCCGGAAAAGGGCCAGAAACCGCCGCGCCATCTCGGCGACGTCACGCCGGTTCCAGGCGTGCGTTGGGTCAATATGGAGGGGCCGTCCCTTGACGGCGTCGACGTCAAAGTTTTGTCGAAGCTTGAGCTTCAACACCGCAAGCAGATCTGGAAGCAGTATCAGACGACGCGCAGCGCTCCTGGTTATAATAACGTCTTCCTCATGGAGACGGCGCCCCAGATCGGCGTTCGCATCACACGAGTCATCGAAGGGTTGGAAACACTCAAGCTCAGTGACGCGAAGGCTGGCAAAAAATACGAAGACTGCATCGGAATCGGCGGCGCGTGGTACGGCGACCACCTTGGCTGGCAAATACCTTACCGTGCCCTTCTCCCCAAAAACGTAGAAAATATTATCACGGCAGGTCGCTCCCTCTCTGCGGAACCGCTTATGTCCGACGTCGTTCGCGTTATTCCGAACTGTTGGGTAAGCGGCCATGCGGCAGGAGTCGCTGCGGCTCTTGCTGTAAAGTCTAACGTCCTCGCGCGCAACGTTTCAGTCCCTGACGTTCAAAAGACGTTGCTGGTGCAGAAAGCGTATCTTGGCTGACGAGGAAACTAGAAACTGTTAAAAGATCGGATAAGCCGTCGCACAATGAGCGGCGGCTTTTCGTTCTTAACCAAACCATGCGTTCTCATAAAGAATGCGCAACGCTAGGATAAAATGACGTCTCGCAGAGTCGCAACAATAATCGCATGGACGCTCCGTCTTGGACTCTTTGCCCTTCTTTTAGCGCTTTTAATTTACGGTTCAACGGAAATTGGCCGATCGATCCTTCTCCTGAGTCCGCTCTATTTCCTTTCTGTTTTTATCGAAGACTTAAAATCGACGAATTTCGTCAGGGCTTCAGAGCTTGTTTTTATTTTGTCGTCGGCGCTGTCTTTTCTTATAATAATTTTGTGCTCGTTCAAAAGGAGATTTTTTTGTCGGTATTTCTGTCCGATCGGGTTGTGCGTAGACCTCGCGACAAAGCTCCGACATAAGGTCTTTAAAAGCCCGTTTCTGCGCCATGGTCTCAGACTCCCTTCACGATATTTCTTTACCTTTTTCGCAGTCTTCTGGCTCGTTATATCAACGCCGTTGTTCCTACCTAACGGCAAAACCGCCGGCTTTACCGCACTTGCGTTCGATCCTATGTCGCTCTTGTCGCAGACGATAGCGTTGTCTCCAAAAGTTGGACCGATCGTCCTCGCCCTTATTCTATGCTTTATTGTTTCGCCCTACTTCTGGAGATTTCGGTTTTGTCCCTGCGGCGCGCTCCAAGAGCTTTTCTTTATTCCGAAACGACTGATTCGAAAAATAATGAACAAAGAGCGACGTCGCAAAGAGTTTCAACCGCGTGTGAAATTGCGACGTACTTTTTTTAGAACCTGCGGAATCGCAGCCGTCTCTGTTGCATTCGCCGAAATGCTCAAACATATGGGGCTTTCTATCCGAGCGATCTTTATCCGACCGCCCGGGGCGGCGCAAGAAAGAGAGTTTTTGTCGAGATGCGGAAGATGCGGTCAATGCGTCATGGCCTGTCCAAACTCAATATTGACGCTCGTTGATTTCAGCGAAGAGCAAGCTAACAAAACGCAAACGGCTTCCGGTTCCGGCGCCGTTGTCCCCAATCTTGCTAAAGCGGTTCTCCGCAACACACCTCGCGTAGATTTCAGTCTTGGCGAACAATTTTGCGAAAAGGATTGCGACGCTTGCGGACAGGCATGTCCCACGGGCGCCATCGTTCCCCTGACCCCGGAGGAAAAACTTAAAAAGCCGATCGCAATCGCGCGTTTCGAGCTGGAACGCTGCATGCTCTACTACGACCGGGAGTGTTCGATCTGTCGAAGAGAATGTCCTTATGAAGCGATCGATTTTGTCTGGTCAGAAGAAGAATACCTTAATCTTCCGATAATTGACCCGGAGCGTTGCGTCGGTTGCGGTCAGTGCGTCGTAAAATGTCCTGGCGAGCCGTTAATACGAGCGTTTGGAGAATATGACGATCCAGGTTCGGATAATCGCGTTAAAGCGCTGTCAATCATCTTGAGATCCTAACGACGTCAATAAAAACCGGACGCGTCAGACAACGCGTCCGGTCTAATTATTTAGCAACCTGCCCAAAACGTTTAGGCAAAGTACTCGACAGCATTCTTAAAGACAACAAGACCGTCGCCAACTCTGTTTTCAAAGCCGGGTTCATTCTGATGACGAGTCCAGTTCGGATGTTGCGTCTTATCGATATGGCGTTCCGGATGCGGCATAAGTCCGAAGACTCGACCCGTTTCATCGCAAACGCCTGCAACGTCGCGCGCGGAACCGCTCGCCTTGTCCCCATCGACGTATCGAAGGACAAGTCGTCCCTGAGCGTCAAGACTGTCGAGGACTGCGTCGTTGCGCGCCATAAACCTACCTTCCGCGTGCGCAATCGGTAGATACATTTCTTTGACGTTTTTCAGAAAAACACATTTATCGCTCTTCACGGCAAGACGAGCCCAGCAGCCAGTGAAGACGCCAGATTTATTCCTCGTAAGCGTAACGGGTGCGCCCTGGTCGTCGTCGGCCACAATGACTCCAGACTTAATAAGAACCTGGAATCCGTTGCCAATTCCAAGAATCAGTTTTCCAGCGTCGCGGAACTGACAGATCGAGTCGAAAAGTTGTCCGCGAACTTTTGTTGCAAGTACGCGACCCGCAGCAATATCGTCGCCGTAGCTGAACCCACCGGGAAAGCACATAATTTGGAAACGGTCAAGAATTGACGCGTCTTCCAAAATGCGATTAATGTGAATCCGTTCCGTTGATGCGCCCGAGGCCTCAAACGCGTAGGACGTTTCGAGATCGCAACTTGTCCCTGGCGCTCTTAAAATCAATACGTTTGGTTTCATTTTTTATTTTTTGGTTGTAGTTTTACCAAGCCTTGTTTTTGAATCGTTGAGAATTGAGACGTCGATCAGTCGGAGTATTCTCCGCCAAAGTCTAATGGCTTCTGCCAACAACGCTTGAGATCGGCGAGATCAGCGTCGACGATAGCGGAACCGTCTCCCGCGGCAATTGTGAGACGAGGATTCTCAACGACCTTACCGATCCGCGAAAATGGAACGTCCGCAGAGTCAAGAGCGGCCTCGAAAGCGCGACTCCTGGCAACGGAAACTTCTATAAGAAGGCGGGTATTCGACTCTGAAAAGAGTTTCAGGTAATCGTCAACCTGCTCGTCGGCCACGCCCGGCAAGGCATTAAGCGTGTCGTTCTCCGACTTAGCGGATGGAATTGCGGCAAGAGAAACTTCGGCGCCCAGACCGCCGGCAAAGGCGCTTTCTGCCACTGCCACGGCGAGTCCACCCTCGCTGAGGTCGTGAATCGATCGAATCAGACCGCTCTGTATCGCATTATATACGGCGTCATACACTCGTTTAGCAAGCGCGACGTCGAGCGTCGGAGTTTGGCCGCCGATCCAGTTGCGGACAAGCGAAAGATGCGAGCCGCCAAGCTCGTTCTTCGTCGTCCCAACGAGATATAACGCGTTGCCCGATTCTTTAAGATCCATCGACACGCACTTGTCGACGTTGTCAACCTGCCCCATCGCGCTAATAAGCAACGACGGCGGAATTGCGATCGATTCTTTGCCTTCGGGACGGAATTCGTTATAGAGCGAGTCCTTACCGCTGATGAAGGGCGTTCCCATCGCGGTAGCCACGTCATAGCAGGCGAGCGCCGCGCGAACGAGAGAACCGAGAACCTCGGGCCTATCAGTATTACCCCAGCAGAAGTTGTCCAAAAGCGTAATCGTCGCCGGATTTGCGCCAACGGCAACCGCGTTGCGAATTGCTTCGTCAATCGCGCTCGCCGCCATCCAGTACGTATCGTAATCGCCGTAGTTCGGATTCATCCCGTTGGAAATCACAAGTCCACGACGAGATTGAATGCGGGGACGCAAAACGGCGGCGTCGCCAGGCCCGTCGTTCTCTACGCCGACAAGAGACTTAAGAACGTTGCCGCCTTGGACTTCGTCGTCGCATTGACGAATCACCCAATGCTTGCTTGCAACATTAAGAGACGCAAGGATCGCCTCAAGGTCGAGGGTCGCGTCCGTTTTACCTTTCTTGCAGGAGGAACAGGATTCCAGAGCGCGCGAAACAGAGGTCTGCGCCCAAAGTTCTACATTCGCAGGCTTCACGGAGACGGGCAAGAGTTCCGGCACATTGTAAACAGCTCGACGATTAACTCGAGGGCGACCTTTATGCATGAACTTCATATCGAGATCGCCGACCGTTTGGCCACCGTATTTTAAGATAAGACGACCTGTTGGTTTAAATACGCCCAAGACGAATGTTTCAACGTCTTCGCTATCGGCAAGCGCTTTAAATTCGGGCCATTTATCCTCTGGAACGGCGAGGACCATACGCTCTTGCGCTTCACTGATCCAAATCTCGTCGTAGGAAAGACCTTCATACTTCAGGGGAGCGACGTCGAGATTGACTTCTACGCCGATATCTTCGCCCATTTCGCCAACCGCGCTAGAGAACCCTCCGGCGCCGCAGTCCGTCACAGCATTGTAGAGTCCGCGGTCACGCGCTTCAATCATGACGTCAAGCACGGCCTTTTCGACAATTGCATTCCCAATCTGAACAGCGCCACCGGCAATTGTTTCACTCTCGCTGGTAAGCTCGGCGCTGCTAAAGGTTGCGCCGTGGATACCATCGCGCCCAGTACGTGCGCCTATCACGACGATGAGATCGTTCGGTTTTGGTTCTTTAAAGGACTTATCGACTGGAATGAGCCCTACGTTACCGCAATAGACGAGCGGATTCGCAAGATAGCGTTTGTCGAAATAGACGGAGCCATTGACTGTGGGGATTCCCATTAGATTTCCGTAGTCACGAGCGCCCGCGACAACGCCTTTAATAACGCGACGAGGGTGCAAAACGCCACCAGGAACTTCTTCTGGCGCTAGATTCGGAGGCGCAAAGCAGAAGACGCCCGTGCTACAAACGGGTTTAGCGCCCAAGCCGGTCCCCATTGTATCGCGGATCACGCCGCCAATTCCGGTGTTAGCGCCGCCGTAAGGCTCAAGTGCGCTTGGATGATTGTGGGTCTCTGCCTTAAAGCAGACGTTATACTCGTCGTCAAACTTCACGACGCCGGCATTGTCAGAGAAAACGCTCACGCAGAAATCATCGTCGCCAAGATTTTCACGGATCTTGACGGTTGACGCAAAGACGGTTTCTTTGAGCATATTTTCGAATTGAATCTTGCCCTCGGGACCTTCGTACGCAATGCGTCCGGCAAGCGTTTTATGACTGCAATGCTCGCTCCAAGTCTGTGCGATCGTTTCAAGCTCAACGTCGGTAGGATCGCGATCAAGGTCGCAGAAATGCGCTTTGATCGTCTGCATTTCCTCAAGCGAGAGGTAGAGATGACCTTCCTTACTAAGGGTCATGAGCTCATCGTCGTTCATCGCACGAATAGGAAACTTCAGGAGTTTGAACTCATAAGGAGAACCAACCTGAAGAGAGTCGAAATCGAGCTTATCGAATGCAACTTGTTCGATGGCGTCGTTGGAAAGAAGCTTGCTCGCAAGTCGTTCAAGCTCCGCGTCGTCTATTCCGCTGATCCAGTATTTCTTGAAAGTGCGAACGGCGTCCGGCTGAATTCCAAAATCTGTTGCCGATTTTCGCGCAGAGTCCGCCACTACGTCCGTTACGCCGGGTTTCGGAAGCACGTAAACAACCTTCCCTGGTGCGCCGTGAAGGGATTGAGCAAGTTCGTCATCCCCCACTCTTCCGATAGTTGTGCGCTCGACGACAGAGTCAGCTAGAAGCTTCGAAGCAAGAAGTTCAACCTGCTCGCGCTTCAAATCGCCCTCGAACAAGTATCCGCGAGCGCCGCTAATTGCGAGCGTCGCCGAAAAACCAAGATCTGAAGCGTCGGCTAAGACTTCTGTAGCAATAACGTCAGGCAATCCTGGCGCGGCAAAAATGTTAACTTCCCAAAGCATCTCGTTTCTTCTTTGTTTCACTCAAAAAGGTTAAGATAGATTCCCGATCGCCCTCTTTTAAAAAGGCTTTCCAACAAAGGATCTTTTCTTCCAACCGTTGTAACGCCTCAAGCGCGGCAACACGGTTAGTTAAATATATTTCCGTCCACACTTCCGGACTACCGCCAGCAAGACGCGTAACGTCTTGAAATCCCGTGCCCGCAAAGAGGAGTTCGTTCTGCGGAACCACGTTCGCCGTCAACACGGAAACAAGATTCGGCAGATGACTAGTGCGCGCCAGTATCTGATCGTGCTCTTCAGCAGAAGTTTCCACAACGCAACTACCGAGCGCGCGCCAGAACTCGCGCGCACGCTCAACCGCGCCGACCAACGGCCCGTCAACGCAGACCGACAATTTAGTCGAAAGCGACGGTTCTGATTGATCGGTTTTTTCGGCCTTGTCACAAGTCAGAGCAAACTTCTTGCGAATCGTATCGAAACAAGGTTCGTCTCTGATATCGTCCGCAGATTCGAAAGGAACGGCATAGCCACGCGCCAGAGCGACACCGCGTTCGCTCGACTTCGACCAGGGGGTAAGAATCGTCAGTTTTCCACAAAAGAGATCCGGAACCGCGTGCTCTACGCCCGATTTATCGCTTCCGGCAATTGGATGAGCTGGTACGAAAGAAACTTGCGTGTTCACAGGCTGGTCGCTCGAAGCGAGCATTTTCGTCGCTGCTTCAGCAAACCCACCCTTGACGCTTCCAACGTCGGAAACAACGTAACGCCTACCTGAAAACCAAGGCTCCTTGCGTAACGACCAGAATTCATCGAGAAGTTTCAGGTTCGCTTCGACGGGCGCCGCAAGGACAACCAGGACGGGAAGCGTATCTGGGGTTTGTTCAACGTTCAAGAGCGCGTCTTGCCAATTGGTAGCCCAAGCGTCGATCGCGCCGAGTTCTCGAGCACGTTCCAACTTTACAGGATTGCGCCCAAGACCGACGATCTTTCCTCCAACCCCAGCCACCTTTGCAGCCAAACCCAGCGATCCTCCCAGGAGGCCTACGCCAAGTACGATCGTTTGTGAAAAAATTTCTGACATTTGGAACCAATTGGAATAAGGCAACCATCAGAGGTCAAATCCGCGCTAATCGTTCAAAACGCGGCGCTTCGCCTCAAGTTGCCCGAGCCGTCAATATTATATTCACAACATGCGGCGCGTCAATTATGGAGATTCGGACGAGTCTCTAAAGAACTGAAAAAACAAAAAGTTAAACAATTGCATCGGCTCTTTTGATTTCGTATAATACGGGCAGCGCGATGGCGAGTGTCCTTCGCGCCTTTTCCAGATTCTTCCGGAATTGCTTAGGCAAGAATATTTGTCTATCTCGTAAGCGAGGCAATCAATCGTTTTAGGAAATCAAAAATGCGTCGACGTGATTTTTTAAGCAACGCAGCTTTTGCTGCAACCGCACTTCCCTTCTCTACGGGTTTGTCAAGGCTTTTCGCTGCGGATGGCAACGCGAAGAAGATTCTATTCTTCACGCGTTCTCAGGGTTTCGAACATTCTCCCATCAAATTTGACGACAATGGCGAGTGCCCTGCCGGCAAGGCGCTCTCTCGCGTCGGTAAAGAGCTTGGTTTCGAAGTTATTACTACCAAAGACGGAACGGTATTCGACGACGATCTGAGTCAGTACGCCGCGTTCGTGTTCTATACGAGCGGCAATCTCGATCAGGAAGGCGGAGACGGACAGAATCCGATGACCGAACAGGGCGTCCAGAATTTCCTTGACGCGGTTCGCGGAGGAGCCGGGCTCCTTGGATTCCACAGCGCAACGGACACGTGGCGGACGGGCACGGGTTACGAAAATGATCCGTACTATGCCACGAAGGAGTATATCCGTGTACTCGGCGGCGAGTTCATCACTCACGGCCAACAACAAGAGGCGACCGTCGAGATTGTCGACGACTCGCTTCCGTCCCTAAAGGCGCGCAAGCCATCCTGTCGTATGTACGACGAGTGGTATGCCAACAAAAACTTTGCGCCTGATATGCACGTTCTCGCCTCGCTCCAAACGGCGGGCATGGAGAACACCGGGCCCAACCAGTGCTACGATCGTCCCGCGTTCCCCTGCGTTTGGGCGCGTAAGGAACAAAAAGGCGTCGCCCTCTACTGCGCGTTCGGACACAACGACTCCTTCTGGTCCGACGGCGAGGCCGACGATCTCCTTAGCGATCTTCTCAAGGTCGCGGTCGGTCAGGTCGAGGTCTCAATGGAACCGAATTTGGCCCGTTCCTGCCCCGGCGCCAACATTTTGCAGAACTCGTGGTTCAACGGGCTTGAGAACAAGTCCGACGGTTGATCAGTTGAGTTCGGCTCTTCTCCGATCACTTTGAACTGGTAGAATAAGAGGAACGTCCCTGGTTTACGTAACGCCAGGGGCGTTCTTTTTCATTGCGTTACTGTCAGGCTCGTTTTCCGAGTGAAATTATGTCGTCATTTTATAATATTGCAGAACTTTTAACTCAAATGGCGCGGGAATTCCCCGACTTAATCGCGATTGCCGAACCTATGTTCAAAGGTAAAAAAGCCAAACGCGACGCCAATGGAAAGCGAGAATATAAGACAGTAACCTTTGCAGAGCTTGATCGCGATTCCGATCAAATTGCCGCGGGACTGCAGAAAAAAGGCGTTACACCCCAAATGCGTCTCGTCCTCATGGTCCGCCAGGGAATAGATTTCATCACGCTTGTCTTTGCCCTCTACAAACTCGGCGCAACGCTTGTTCTTATCGACCCGGGCATGGGCGTCAGACGTATGCTCGCATGCCTCAAAGAGGCCAATCCTGACGGATTCGTTGGAATTCCGGAGGCACAGTATGCCAGGATTCTTTATCGACGCTGGTTTCCCAACGCTAAATATAACCTGATCGTCGGCAAAAGTCTTTTTCTTTGCGGACTCACGCTCGATAAACTTCGCAAGGGTCCCTTCATTAAGCCGGAGGATCCAAAAACGCGACTGGACGACCCCGCTGCGATCATCTTCACGAGCGGAAGCACCGGCGTTGCCAAGGGCGTCCTTTACACCTATCGGATGTTTAAGACGCAAGTTGAAGAAATTACGAAGCGTCTCAACATTAAGCCAGGCGCCGTTGATCTTGTTGGATTCCCCTTCTTCGGATTATTCGACGCCGGAATGGGCATGACTGCTGTCATTCCCGACATGGATACAACAAAACCTGGTTCCGTTAATCCAGAGTTATTCCTTGAAGCCGCCAACGATTGGAAAATTACTCAGGCATTTGGATCGCCTGCGCTATGGAATCGAGTCGCTCGATATTGTCTGAAAAACAACTTGAAGATCGAAACGCTTAAAAGTACTGCGATTGCCGGCGCGCCCGTCTCTTTCGAGCTTCTACGCAATCTGCGCAAGATTCTTCCAGACGACGCGAATATAGTCACCCCCTATGGCGCCACTGAATCGCTGCCGCTTGCCTCAATCGAGTCGCGAGAAGTGCTTGAAGAAACATCCCTGGCGACGCGTCAAGGCAAAGGCGTCTGCGTTGGAAAATTTTTTGATCCTCCGCTCGAACATAAGATCATCCCGGTTACCGACGAACCGATTCCGCGCCTTGCGGACGTTGAAGAGCTTCCAGACGGACAAATCGGCGAACTGCTCGTTTCAGGACCGCAATGTTCGCCGCGATACGTCACACGAGTCGAGGCAAACGCGCTGACACTCATCGAAGGTGAAAACGGGCAAATCTGGCGGCGCGTCGGCGACGTCGGGTATTTTGACGATCGGGATCGTTTCTGGTTCTGCGGCCGCAAATCCCATCGTGTTGAAACGCCGCATGGACCGATGTTTTCCATCCCATGCGAGGCAATATCAAACGAATCGCCAAAAGTTTTTCGTTCAGCCCTCGTCGGCGTTCCCCTTTCCAGAGACTTTAAAGAACCCAAAGACGTAGATAAACGCGCTCAAAAATTCCGTTCTATCTGGAAAGAGCCCGCCATGGTCGTTGAACCTGAACTCGACGCCCAACTGAAGACTTCCGATGAAGAAGAAAAACTCAAGCGGGAAGTTTTGCAACTTCTAAAAAAATCGCCCCTCACTTCGTCGATCGACAAAGTGTTTATCTGCAAGAATTTGCCCGTTGACGTACGGCACAACGCCAAAATCAACCGCGAACTCCTTTCCGAATGGGCTACCGCTAAGCTACAGGGAAAAACAATCCCATTAGCAAACGCGCCGATTAAGGGATAACGTAACGTAATTATTTCAAGGAAAAAACTTTATCAATGCACGCCGACGACACAATCATCGCGCAGACGACCGCGCAGGGCAGCGCGTCTAGAGGAATTGTCCGTCTTTCTGGAAATACTGCGCTCGACGCAGCGACAATGTACTTTCTTCCAGGTTCAGATGACAGACTATTCTCTGGTGAAACATTTACTCTGAAAAACGTCGACGCCCCGTGCATTGTTGAAGGACAATTTAAGCCATGGGGCTCCGAAAGGCCGTTTAGAACCGTCAGATGCGCGCTATTCTATTGGCCGAAAGGACGCGGCTTTACCGGCGAGCAGGCAGTCGAACTGCATCTGCCTGGCTCAGCGCCGATTCTCAATGCGGCGATTCGGTCGATCTGCTCGACGGGACTCGCCAGACTTGCTGAGCGAGGTGAATTCACGCTTAGGGCATTTTTAAACGGGCGTCTCGACCTTACCCAAGCGGAGGCGATTCTCGGCGCAATCGAGGCTTCCTCTGATAGAGAATTAAAAAACGCGCTCTTGCAATTATCAGGAACACTCTCGCGAAGATTTGCCGATCTGCGAAATCAGCTCCTCAACGTTTTGACAGAACTTGAGGCAGGATTTGATTTTACTGACGAAGACATTGAATTTATTTCTTTCGCAGAAGTCCGAGACAAGCTTAGAGCCGCGCTCGACGAAGTAAAATCAACGCTGAGAAACGCCAAAACGCAACTTTCGCATGACCGCTTTCCCAGAGTGACGCTCATTGGTCGACCCAACGTTGGAAAAAGTTCTCTTTTCAACGCTCTTGTCGACAAATTCAACGGCAGAACTTCTGGCAAAGCGCTCGTGTCAGAAATTGCAGGCACAACGCGCGACTATCTGGAAGCTGAATTCGAAATCGACGGCGTTCGCTTTACGCTGGTTGATTCGGCAGGATTCGAAAAAGAGATACTTGCAGAAAATTCGCAAAGTACGACGTCTGCTCCGCGGGAGCTCGCGCAATTTGCGTTGCTTCGCGCGCTGGATCAAACGGAACTTGTCGTCCGGTGTTTCGAGT
This sequence comes from Thermoguttaceae bacterium, assembly GCA_050949645.1. Classification (GTDB taxonomy): domain Bacteria; phylum Planctomycetota; class Planctomycetia; order Pirellulales; family Thermoguttaceae; genus RUG369. Next base: position 721,695 of record JBMNGC010000001.1, on the reverse strand, counting down.
CGCCGAAGACGCGAGCGAAGATTCTGGAAGAAACGGCGGAAATCAGCGACAAAAAAATTCTCGACGTCATTACGAAAAGCGACAGATCCGACTCAATCCTGACTCGCGATAACATCCTCAAAACTTCGGCAACAACAGGGTTCGGAATCAAAAGTCTCGGTTATCAGATCGCTGAGAAACTTCAATTAGAAACGAAAAACAGCGAAGTTGTTCCGTCTACGGCGTTGCGTTGCCAAGAGTCGTTGCGCGGCGCCCAAGAATCGCTCGAGGCGGCTCTTTCGCTCTTGGACAACGAGGCGCTCTGCGACGAATCGCTCGTTGCGTCTGAATTGCGACTAGCGCTAAATCAAATCGGGCTCATCACAGGTCAGCTGCATACTGACGACCTGCTTGATAGTATTTTTAGCCGCTTCTGCATTGGAAAGTGACCTCGAGTATCGAATTGCATGGTTCGAATAGCTCAAAGACTCGGGATTAGCAATTTTTAAAAGGTTAAACTGCTGAAAAAGTTCAACGCGACTCGCAATATCGCTGAGAGCAAAAAACTCACGGTGTGGACGACCGCTCCAATACATTCGAGGCGATATCTCCCAAAGAGTTGAAGGAGTCTCTGCCTCGTCAAAAATCTTTAAAAGCCTTGAGTTACGCCGTTCCATCAAGCGTAACGCTTTGTCAACTCGTTCTGGAATATTGAAGATAGGTTCTTCATGAGACGGCAACGCAACCAATTTCTTGCAATTGCGTTTTTCATAGTCAAGCGCTATTTGTTTTAACTTTAGAAGCGATCTGACGTACGTGAGGACGCCAGTTTTCGGAGTCATTCTCTCCGGCCAGATCTGAGAACAGGTCTTTGAAAGGAGCAGATCGCCGGAAAAAATTATATCGCCGCAAAGATACGCCAAATGTCCAGGGCTATGTCCAGGTAGATAAACGGTTTGCAAAGGTCCGATCGTCTCGCCGCCATACAGAATGCGGTCGACCGGCGTGTGCTTCGCGCGTCCAGGTCGGAACCCAAAGCCGTCAAGGACAGACTCGACAAGCTCCGAGGGGACCCCCGATTCGAGGAGGAAATACGTATATCGGCAGTTTTCAACGCGCGCGACCTCGTCGTACCTTTCAACAAGACGGCTTTCAAGCGCATGCACTGCAACTTCAGCGTTAGTGCGTCGTTTCAACTCGTGAACGCCGCCAAAATGATCGATGTGTGCGTGAGTTAAGCAGATACAACGAATTCTTTCAGGCGCAAAAGACGAGTCAAATTCTTCACGTATCGCGCGGAACGCTGACTCAAGATCAGCAAATGCATCGTCGTCGCCACAGCCGGAATCGATGAGGAGCCACTCGCAGTCGTCAAGGGGCGCTAGATAGACAAAACCATAAAGATACGGTAAAACTCGCATCTTGATCTGATAACCGACGCCATTCCTGGTCTGGAACTGGCGAACAGACTCGCAAACCGTCGCACTGTCTCTAAAGACTTCAATGCTCCGAGTTTGCATTACAGCCGAATCCATTTTCATAGTCGCAGAAATCACACCGTTCAACTTCACTCCGACATGCGCAATACCCGCGTGTCAACTGCAAACATTGATCCGTCCAATGCAAAGATATTTGTTATTGTTTCAAAATATAAAACGTTCGTGAAATTCACTTATTCAAGCCTAGTTGCCGCGCCTTCTCCGCCGCACGGAGCTTCGCGCGAGCGCGATCGACCGTTTCAATCTTGATTTCTGTAAGCTCAGGAGTATTTGAAGGAAGGGCGCGCGCGTCGGCAAACTCTTTCCGAGCTTCACGAAGATCCAGTGTTTGGAGTTTGCACGCTCGATTCGTTAAAAGAGTGACGACGTTGTTCGCAACTTCGACAAAACCTCCTTCGACGTACCAATGTTCCATCGATTTGTCAGCCAATGTTAAGCGCAACTCACCCACGCCAAGTCGACCGACAACGGGAGAGTGGTTGGCGCCGACGCCGTACTCGCCGTCGTAAAGTGGCACGACAACAAACTTGACTTCCTGATCGAACACTGTTTTCTCGGGCGTAATCGCGACGCACTTCATGCTTTTCATCCTTAAATCAGAGCTCAAATCCGGAAGGAAACGCGCAGGCGCAAAACTTCGCGCCGCGCATCCGAATTCGACGTCGTCAGTCTATCATTCCTTGCTAGTCGCGGCGCCCATCTGTTCCGCCTGTTCTGCCGCCTGCTCGACAGAACCGACATAAAGGAACGCCTGTTCAGGGAGATGATCCCATTTTCCATCGCAAATCTCGTTAAAGGAGCGAATGGTATCCTTAAGGGGTGTGATTTCGCCGGGTTTGCCGGTAAAGACTTCCGCAACGAGGAATGGTTGCGACAGAAATCGTTCAATTCGCCGCGCGCGATGAACTACCAGTTTATCGTCTTCACTGAGCTCGTCGACGCCTAAAATCGCAATGATATCTTGCAGTTCTCGGTACCTCTGGAGCATCTGCTGAACTCGACGAGCGCACGCATAGTGTTCTTCGCCGACGTACTGAGGATCGAGAATTCGGCTGGAAGAAGCGAGAGGGTCGACCGCTGGATATATACCTTTTTCGGAAATGGAGCGTTCAAGGTACACGAACGCGTCAAGCTGACCGAAAGCAGTCGCCGGGGCGGGGTCGGTCGGGTCGTCTGCGGGAACGTAGACCGCCTGCACCGACGTGATGGCGCCGCGATTCGTCGTCGCAATACGTTCCTGTAAAGCGCCCATTTCAGACGCGAGCGTCGGCTGATAACCGACCGCAGACGGCATACGTCCCAAAAGCGCGGAAACTTCGGAGCCTGCCTGCGAGAAGCGGAAGATGTTGTCGACGAAAAGCAAAACGTCTGAACCAAGATCGTCGCGGAAGTATTCCGCCATCGTCAGCGCTGAAAGCGCAACGCGAAGACGAGCTCCGGGGGGTTCGTTCATCTGACCAAAGACCATCGTTGTCTGATCTAGAACAGATCGACCCGTGTCGCCAATCTTCGCCTCTTGCATTTCGCGCCAGAGGTCGTTTCCCTCACGTGTGCGTTCGCCGACGCCGGCAAAAACAGAAGAGCCGCCATGCGCGCCCGCAATACGCGCGATAAGTTCCTGAATAATTACCGTTTTGCCAATGCCCGCGCCGCCGAAAAGACCCGCTTTACCGCCACGCACAAAAGGCGTCAAAAGGTCGATGACCTTAATGCCGGTTTCAAAGATCGCCGAGGTTGTAGCAAGCTCAGCAACCTTCGGAGAGTCGCGGTGAATCGGACGGTACTCCGTCGCTTCCACTGGCCCTTGCCTGTCAATTGGCTCCCCAAGAAGATTGAAAACGCGACCGAGCGTCTGTTTGCCGACAGGAACCGAGATCGGAGCGCCTGTATCGACGCATTCCATTCCACGAACAAGACCGTCGGTACTGCCAAGAGCAACGCAACGAACACGACCGCCAGGAAGGTGTTGCTGAACCTCGCCCGTAAGATTAATCTTAACCGTCTCCAGGTCGTAATTAATCTTCACTGCGTTGTAAATGGCAGGCAAATAGCCTTCAACGAACTCTGCGTCAAACGTAGAGCCGATTACCTGTGTAATGCGACCAATTTTTTTATCGTTTTGGTTCATAAGTCTATGGCGCTCCGGTCTCGATGCGACAGAATCGTGTCTTTGCGAAAGGGCACAGCTTCCGTCGCGAGGAAACCTCCTGCTGATATAGAAGTGGATATTGATTTCAAATCAAATGCGTCCCTCGCAGGCGAGTTACGAGAGCCGCGTTTCTGTTACTGCAACGCGCTCGCGCCGCTGATAACCTCAATAATCTCGTTGGTGATTTGAGATTGTCGAGCGCGGTTGTACGCGGACGTCAAGGTGGAGATCATCTGATCTGCGTTGTCTGTTGCGGCTTTCATCGCTATCATACGCGCGACCTGCTCGCTCACCGCCGCATCCAGGAGAGTTTTAAAAAACTTAACTTTGAAGGCATACGGAACGATCTCTTCGAGAATGCTCTGCGGGGACGGCAGAAACTCGTAATCGAGCGCAGCAGAGCTACCGTCGCCGCTTTCGTCGCCTTCTGTAGCAAAGACCGGAAGGGGAAGAAGCGTCTCTACAGTCGGATATTGCTTCGATAAAGTCTCAAATTTCGAGTAAGCCACGTCGAAGCGATCGATCTCACCTATCCTGTAACGGTTGAGCATCTCGTCCGCAATGACGAGCGCTTCTTCATAAGAAGGCCTATGATTGAAGTGGGTATAAGTGCGCGCTATCTCGTACCCATGATACTTGAGGTGAGAAATGCCGCGTTTGCCTGACACGAAGAGCTCGATTTCTTCGTATGCCTCCCGAAGTTCCTCTAGACGTGCAGTTCCGGCGCGTAAAACTCCAGAATTATAGCCTGCGCACAGCCCACGGTTTGCGGTTAAGACTATGAGTACGGCTTTCTTCGTCGACTTTCGTTCCGCAAGCAACGGATGCTCAATTTTATGATCCCCTTTCGCAAGATCGCACGCAAGTCGGTTAATTCTCTTCACGTAGGCGTCCGCAGCAACCGCACGTTCCATTGCTCGACGAAACTGAGCCGTTGACGCCAGCTCCATCGTTCGCGTAATCTTGCGAATGTTCTTAATCGATTTTCGACGCTTTTCGAGCGTTCTTGCTTTTGCCATGGAATCTGTCGATCAGTTAGTTATCGTTCTGTCAAGAGCAACGTCCTCAAAACGCGACTCCTGAAACTCAGAAGTGTCGGAAGGAGGTCCCGAACCGCGACTTTGCGACGCAGTTCGAGACCTTTACGGAAAATTCTTGGGAACTCTGGTAATTATGGTCTCGTAGACTTCCGTACAGCTTATTTATTTCACCGACTAGGCGAGGAATTTCTCGTTGAATTCATTAATCGCTTCCACGATCTTTTCAGACGTTTCTTCGTCGATGTCGCCGGGTAAAGCCTTAATTTCGTCCCAAAGAGGTTGGTTCTCGCGATGGAACCAGGAAAGGAATTCCCTTTCCCATTCGCGCACCTGATCGATGGGGATAGAGTCAATGAGTCCCTTGGTACCGGCGAAGATCACTAGCACCTGATCGATCACGTCGAGAGGCTGACACACGCCCTGGATAAGGAGTTGGTTCATACGATAACCTCGATCCAAACGATGTTGCGTCGCCGAGTCGAGGTCAGAACCGAGTTGCGCGAACGCCTCAAGTTCACGGAACGCCGCAAGGTCGAGTCGCAGACCGCCGGCTACTTGTTTCATCGGACGAATCTGCGCAGAACCGCCGACTCGGGAAACCGAGATACCAACGTTCATTGCAGGACGCTGCCCTCGGAAAAAAAGGTCCGGCTGGAGATAGATCTGACCGTCCGTAATCGAAATCACGTTCGTCGGAATATACGCGGAAACCTCGCCTTCCTGAGTTTCAACAATCGGAAGGGACGTGAGAGACCCGCCGCCGAGTTCGTCAGACAGCTTCGCGCTGCGTTCGAGAAGACGACTGTGGCAATAGAATACGTCGCCAGGATACGCCTCGCGCCCGGGTGGACGACGCATCAAAAGCGACAACTGACGGTATGCGACCGCTTGTTTTGAAAGGTCGTCGTAAATAATCAGAGCATGCTCGCCTTTATACATAAAGTATTCCGCCATCGCCGTTCCGGCATAAGGCGCAATATACTGCAATGGAGCGGGAGAGCTGGCGCCAGCGATGATAACCGTCGTATACTCCATGGCGCCGTGCTGACGCAAAGTTTCTATAACGCCTGCTACCGTCGAGTCTTTCTGACCTATCGCCACGTAGAAACATTTGACGCCAGTACCCTTCTGGTTAATGATGGCGTCGACTCCGATTTGCGTCTTACCAGTTTTACGGTCTCCAATAATAAGCTCGCGCTGTCCGCGTCCAATCGGAGTCATCGCGTCAATCGCTTTGATACCGGTCTGCAAAGCTTCATAGACGGGTTGACGATCGGCAACGCCAGGGGCGGGGCTTTCGACAAAACGATATTCAGTTGTCGCAACAGGCCCTTTTCCGTCGAGCGGATTTCCCAGAGGATCGAGGACGCGTCCGAGAACGGCGTCGCCGACCGGGGTCTGCAAAAGCCTGCCGGTGGCGCGAACTTCATCCCCTTCTTGAATATCAAGGTAGTTGCCTAAAATAATGACGCCTACGCTCGTTTCTTCAAGATTGAATGCCAGTCCGATAACGTTGTTCGGAAATTCAAGCATCTCGCCGGACATAACGCCGGACAAACCATAGACTTGGGCAATACCGTCGCCTACTTCGATCACGCGTCCTACCTCTCGGACTTCGACGCGCGATTCGAACTGCTCAATTTCCTTCTGGATTATGGAGGCTATCTCGTCGGCTTTGAATTTCATGGGCGCTCCTGTCAATCATATCTTGGCGCACTTTATTCAGTTGAGTGGCAATAGAAGCGTCGTAGACAATGTCTCCGACGCGTACAACAATTCCGCCGATCACATTGGGATCGACCTCGACAAAAATCTCGGGCTCGCCGCCAACAAGGCGCCGCAAATTGGCAACAATCTTATTCGCCGCCATTTCGTCGAGAGGCGCGGCGGTCGTAACTGTGACCGGAATGCGTCCTCTTCGTCGATCATCGAGCCGAATAAATGCAATGCGAATTGCGCGTAGCATCTCCATCCGGCCGCGACGCACAAGCGTTTGAAGAAAATTCCTGAATACAGGAGAGGATTCCTGGCAAATTTCGCCGATCATACGCTGTTTCTCTTCTACAGCGACGCCCGGCGACTCAAGAATCTTTTCAAACGTCGGAAAGGAGTCGCAGACCTGCGTAATAAAAGAGTCGTACTCTTCTCTCACAACGCCGATGGCAACATTCATGGAGTCGCAGGCGCCCATGAGAGCGGCGGCGTAAATTTCAGCGAGCTTCTCTCGCGTCGCATCCGCGTCGAGCTTCGCTGCGTATTGAGAGTCCTGTTCTACATTTTTCTTCATAACGCAGAGTTTTACCGTATCTATTCTGGAAAAGCGCAAGTTTGAGGCACGTTATCTTGCGCAATGGGGATGTTTCCCAAAAAGCAAGAAGCGAGCCTCAAAAAGCAAGGACGACGCTAAAAACTCGCAGTCCTCGTTCTATCACCGTCGCGTAACGTCGGCTAACGCGCTCTCAATGAGACGCGAATGCTTTTCTGGATCAATCTCTTCATTAATAATTTTGCCAGCGAGAGTCGTCGCAAGATCAGCGCTCTTCGCGGCAATCTCTTGAAGAGCGACGTCAGAGGCGCTCTGGATATCCCTAAGCGCTCGCTTACGCTCCTCGGCGGCCGACTCTTTGGCTTCCGAAACGACGGCTGCCGCCTGCTTTTGAGCGTCGACCTTCGCATCGCTCAATATCTTGCGAACTTCCTCCGCAGAATCGGCGAGCTTCTGACGATATTGCTCAAGCAAATCTTTTGCATCCGCATTATTTTTTTCAATCGCAGCGAGCCTGTCGAGCTCGTTGCGTTCTCGAAGATCCAACGCCTTAACGATCGGACCGAAGGCGAAAATCCAAAGAATAATGAGGAGGAGGACGAACACGACGGCGGTCCAGATCGCCAGATCCGTCTTCCAGGCCAGCGGGTAGAGGGCAGCCTCGCCTTCGTTACCTTCGGACGCAAGTGCCGACGCCGAGCTCGTCAGAAAAACGAGGGCGCTCATTAAAAAAACTGCCGCGCCGCTCATCAAACGACAAACAAGGTTCTTCGTGTTGAACTTTGAAAAATTCATGTAGGTTCCCCATGCGTTAAGCGTCCGGAAACTTTGCGCCGCTTACGCCGCGCAAAGACAATCACGCAACAACGCAAATCACTTCAACATGCAGACGATCAGAGCGAAGAACGTGACTCCTTCGATGAGAGCGGCGGAAATGATCATTGCCGTGTTGATCCTACCGGCAACTTCAGGCTGACGCGCCATGCTCTCGACGCTCACGGCACCAATGCGGCCGATTCCAATCGCGGCGCCAAGAAGGACGAGTCCGGCTCCTATACCGTAGAGAGGCGTGAGGTCTACAGTGACGGAAGCGACGGCCCCTGTTGCAGCGTCTTCCGCAGCGAAGGCGACGGCGGGTGCGCACACGAGAGCGACGACAAACATTACCGCGACGATTTTGGTGAGCTTATTCACGGAAAAATCTCCTGAAAATCATGAGGTTGACCTTTATGCGTCTGAACCCGAATCGCGCGATGCAACACAAAAGCTCGGAGAGGGCTCATACAGACAAAGGGCTTTTACTATTGTCTCTTAAATGGCTGATCCAACGAGTTTGTGAAACCAACCGACTTGTATTGTTATTTTGATTTCTCGCAGTTATTCAAAGAACGCCTGTGGAGAAAAGAACGCCTGTGGAGAAAAGAACGAGTCGTCTTACACGGAGTCGTTCCTGTTGATCAACACAGAGTTCACTAATGGCCGAATCAATGTTGACGTTGAGCCATTCCAATGAAAATGGACGACAGGAACATAAAAATGTAGGCCTGAAGGAACGCAACGAACACCTCAAGCATATTCAGGCAGACGCTCATAAAAACGCTCGCGACAGTCACGCCAATCCAAAGGACAAGCTTGTCCGCCGTCGCTGCAATAAAGCCAAGCATGACGGCAAGGATTAGGTGACCGGCGAACATATTTGCCAGGAGACGAACCGCCAGAACAGCATGCTTGATGAAGAGTCCAAAAATCTCGATTATCCAGAGCATTGGAACGAGGAAAACGGCCATGAGGGGCTGTAAATCAATCTTTGGAACTTGTCCAAGCCAGAACCCGACGACGCCAAACTTCTTCATTCCTGATCCGATCAAAACGATAAAAGTAGAGAGCGCCAAAACAGAAGTAACGGCAAGCGCTCCAGTCGGAGACGCGCCAAACCACGGTATAAGCCCCGCAAGATTGCAGAAAAGGACGAAGAAGAAAACAGTCCAAAGGAACGGAGCAAAACGATCCGCATCCTTCTTGCCAATCGCCGGAACGATCACCTCGTTTCTCAGATACAATAGAAAAACCTCAAGCAGGTTCCAGTATCTTCCGCGCAACGGCTTCCCGGACTTCATCTTGGCTGCGAGAGGGACGAAGATCAGGATCATCAGCGCCGCAACGGCAAGCTCAACGACCATAAAACGTGTCAGCTGGATTCCACAGATCGTCGGCAGCTCGAGATGCACGCCGAAAAATTCTGGGAGATGATAAACTGTGCCGTCCGAGACGTGCTCAGCAAGCTCTCCCATATTGACCAACTCACCGGTCATTTCGTCCTTTCATGAAAAAGTCAGAACCAAACGCATTCTCAAAACGAGAAACTCGGATCATCGCGAAGCGGTTCCTTTCCTCGTAGTATGAAAAACCTTATATTTATTATTGATTTTTCTTGGTGGTCGTGCACTAACCGCTTTATTTTCATGCAGTTCTATTGATTTAAAAAAATCAAAAAGGTCACGATTCCAAGGGATGAATTAATTCTTTTTCATTGATTCAACGAGCTCTTTATGAATGTCGCCTTCCGAAGGCAGGGTCAACCACACGTGTACGGGCGCAGTCAAAAAGTACGCAGCCAATATGCGGTAAGTAATCGCCCTCGTCCCCGCTTCGTCCATCGTAATAAGACAAACGAAGAACAGGCAACACGGAACGCATGTTCTACCGATCGACGCAGCAAAATACTCGGGTAAACCAAGATGGCCACGCTTTGCGCAAACCCTTGCGGCGACAATGGACGCAGTTGCGCCCAAAACGCTCGCAACGGCAATGATGACCATAGACCTAACGCTTGTCGATTCAGGCAAAGAGCCTGCGCTGAAAAGAATCGTGGCGCTCCAAATCAACGACGCGTATATGGCGTAAACGCTCGCACGTACTTGAAGACTCTTCATGCGTTCTACCCCAACGACCGCCGCGCAAAGAACAACACCTTGGAAAAATCTATTTTCCTTTTTTCAGCTGACGTAATTTTTCCCTTGCGTCTTCGCTTTCAAGGCGTTTTGCAGTCGCCAACAGGCCTGCCGCAAAGGCGACCGCTCCGATCATGGCGCCCGACAAAATGCCCCAGGGAGACCATCCATATGTCTTATCGAGCCAATGCCCAAACCAAACGAGAACAGCAAACTCCGCAGAATACGCTGTTATCCTCGCGACCCAGGCGCACCCGACAACAAAGGGTGAAAGCTCCTCTTCCTCTTCGACGGAGTCGATGGCTTGCATAACGTCGTCCGCACGAGGAATCTCAACGTCAACGTCTGACTCATCCATCGTCTGTTTCGCCATGTCTCCAGTCTCGCATGTTCTATCCGTCTCGTACGTCTTCGCTTCCAAGCTGAAAACGCAAATTTGCGCAAATCAGACCAACGCGCAAATGCTCGACGAAACTTCAACTCATTGAAACAAAAAAACCGCTTTTGTAAAGGTGGAGAACCAATTAAAAGAAGTAAGTCAGGTTAATTTGGCAATATAGAAACAAAAAAGAAAACCGACCGCAACCACGGACAAAGCCACAGTGCAGTCGGTTTTGTTATCGTAGGTCGACGTCAATCAGATGATCTCTGCTCGCGTCGCCGTTGTCCTAGCAAGATCAGGCTTCTTCCCACTGAGAACGCAGGAAGGCGATCGTCTTTTCAAACGCCTTTTCCTTGTCGTCAGAGGCGCAGCCGCACTCGAAGGAGCAGAATCCTTGGTAACCAATGTACTTGAGTCCACGGAAACCGTCGACGAACGTCATGGAGTTTTCACCAGGATAGGTGCGACGAGGATTCTCGACGCCGCCCGCGAGGTGAACGTGACGCAGGTAACTACCGCCGGAGATGAACGCACCCATCTGGCTCGTTTCTTCGGTGTCCATGTGATAGAAGTCGCCCATGACTCCGATTCCGGAGTCGATACCGGCGATCCGCCGGAGAACGTCGCGTGCGATCGAGGCGCCGTCGGCCACCTGGCGCAGGAAATAAGCTTCCATGCGGCAAAGAGGTTCAAGAATGATGCTCGTATTGCATTCCTGCGCAAACTTCGCGAGGTCTGGCATGAAGTCCAAGAGAAGCTGGCGGATCTCCTGGTTCGTTAGCTTCGTCTGACCGTTGAACGCCGGAACGTAAATAACGCCCTGAGCATTCATTTCGCCCGCCGTCTCAAGAGCTCTCTTGAGATTATCGATACCCGGCTGACGCTTCTCGACGACTTCCGAACAAAGATCGCCGCCGTGAGAACCCCAACAAATTGCAGAGACCTCCAGACCAGCGTCTTCGGCATACTTACGATATTCCTCGCCCTTGCCAACGCATTCGCCGCCGTACTCGACCCCTTCGCAACCATATTTCTTCATGTTGGCGAGCTTTTCTTCGAACGAGCCGCCTGGCGCAGGTCCAAGTTGGCTGGAAATACGAAGCTTCGCTTGGGCGCGCTTGTCGGTTTCCTCTGTCGTCTGAGCTGCGACCATGGGTGAGGCGCTAAGCGCTGCAGCGCCTGCTAAACCAAGTCCAAGCGCAGCGCTAGTTCCAAAGAAATCGCGTCTTTTCATTTGACGTTCTCCTAATTTTCTATTTTTGAAATATCGTCCCAAGGGAGACGAATCATGATTGATAACGCCGCAAGGACGACGCAAAAAGCGAAAAACACCCGGCCCGTAAATTAGGGGTGGAGCGTCTCTCACGGTTACACGACGGCCTTCGCCACTGTTATATCCAATACGATTTGAGAATTCAAGCGTTTTGCCGCGAAATTGCCAAATTCACTTTCGATTCTGTTCCATTCTATAGAAATCAAGAATCGCACTGAGACTAATATGACTGTACGGCTCGTCGCACGCGGGCGTCGTTATGCCAGCCTCAGCATGCCAGAGCTCCAATGTTTCGGGCGCAAAGATGACGTCATGAAGATTAGAATTCATCGCAACTGGACGTTTGATCATCTCCTGAAGCGTTTCGACGTCTATCTTTCCGTAGTTGTCGCGCAGACGCTCGTACAAATGTTGAGCGCGCTCGCCCCCGGAAATGTATACGACGTCGTCGAGCGCCCCTGGCAGTCTTTCGTTCTCTTCGCCAGGATAAAGAACCAAAACGGGCGTCTCCGATTCAGCGATCGCCTCAACAGCAGCGAGGTTGCCAGACGCGTCAGAAAGAACGTAATAATAATCGCAAGTCAATGGAACTGATTTCATCAATTCGATCGCTTCGTCAACTGTCGAACATTCTTCCATCACTCGACGCATCATAAACGCCATGGGCAATCCATCCCACTTCCCTTCCCCTGCGCCTCCCATTTCCCCGATCGCAAGGCCCTTTTCATTCATTGCCGTGACGGTCCCGACAAATCCTGCGTAAGAAACGCTGATCCACGCATTGAATTCTTCTGGAATGTAAACAATGATCGTCGAATTTTCCTGCAATCCGATATCGCGCATGTAGTCCAGGACGCGGACGTGCAGAACCCGACCGTCTTTGGTCGCTTTACCGCGAAGTCCGACCCCTGAACAATGAAAGAGTTCAGGGAAATTATTCAGACGACGTACGTCGTCCCTATCGAGTCCAGTGACGTCCGCCATCGCGTCGATTTCGTCGTAGAATCTTTGCGGCGTAAAAGGTCTTGTTCTCTCGATTGCTTCGTCAATCTGCTCAAAGACGTTTTCTTTCATGGCGATAGTAGCGGCTCGCCCTGCGGCGTAAAGACGCGTCTTCATGGCAATAATATCGTTCTTCATGAGCTCGCCGTGCGCCGCGCCCATTTCTTCTGGAGTTCCTTCCACGACCAAAACGGTTCTAACTCCGTCGAGCTTTGCGAGCGCTCCATGCGACGTCTTTGCCACCAGCCTGAGTCCGCTGTTGTCGCCTGCGTTGCCTCGCGCTATGTCGAGAACCTCTTCGTCCTCGAAGAGAATCTCGTCGGCGAACTCGGCGTCATGCGCGCAGAGGCTAACGCCTGACGTTAATCCTATTCCGAAGAAAAGGGATATCATGACGCCGAAGAGTATGAGAGGGCGTTTTACAACGCAAGGCTTTTGCGACAGACAAACGTCGGTTTTAGAAATGCTATTCCACAACATTGAGTTCTACCCTCCTCAACTTTTAATGTTTTGCCGAAGCGTCGAATTCAGCTCTCGGTTATGCCAAGCCGTTTCTGCATCTCTTCCAGAGGCACTTGCTTCGTTTCAGGCATCATAAACACAACCCAGAGGAGCTGGAGAACCATAAAGCCTGCGAACATAAAGAAGATCGCAGAAGGTCCAATGAGTCCCAAAACCGGAGGGAAAAGTCCGGAAACAACCGCGTTGAAAAACCAGTGAGTAAAGCTGCCAAGCGCCTGACCTTGCGCACGAACGCCATTGGGAAAGATTTCGCTGAGGAAGACCCAAATGCATGCGCCCTGCCCAAAGCCATGCGACGCGATGAAGACCATAAGCCCCACCAAGACTCCATAAACAACAAATGGTGGAATCTCCTGCGTTCCGCCCCCAGCTTTCACCGTCGAAACGGCGGCGTCAGCCTGCGACGCGCTAGCGCCCTCCGGAATCCCTTCGGGCCCCGTCTTAACGAACGCTCCCTCCTCCTCTTCCACATGCTGGACAGCCGCTTCCTGAGCGTCAATTTTTGAGATCTGTTCGTCGAATTCGGCGGAGAAGGCCGTAAACAGCGTTCCAACGAGCCCGAGACTCAGAATGAAGCCGATTGACCCCGCGAGCATGAGCGTCTTACGACCGAACTTGTCTATAACAAAGATCGCAAGCGCCGTCACGATGAAGTTCACGACTCCAATAATCGTAGGAAGAAACATCGCCGTCGACTTGTCGGCGCCTGCGAGTAAAAAGACCTTCGGAGCATAGTACAGGATCGCGTTAATACCGGAAAGCTGATTAAACGCGGCGATGCAGATTGCGAGGAAGATCAGCTTGCGGTAGCGCCAGCAGAAGAGTCGCTCCTTACCAACGGCACGTTCTTCACGCAGCGATTTTTCGACCGCGCCAAGTTCCTCATTCGCGGCGCCCTCGTCGCCGACAAGTTTAATAAATATTTTTCGAGCTTCGTCAATTCGATTTTTCCCAACAAGCCACCGCGGGCTTTCCGGGTTGACAAAGAGCGCAACGAGGAAGAGAAACGCCGGTACGGCCTCAACTCCAAACATCCATCGCCACTCTGTTGCGCCGAGGTTACAGCTCGCAATTATATAGTTGCTGATATATGCGAGCAGGATCCCCAAAACTATATTGAACTGCGTTAAGGCGACGAGCAGCCCCCGACGCTTAGGGGGTGAAATCTCCGCTGTATAGAGGGGCGAAACGACAGACGCGCCGCCAACCCCGATACCGCCGATGAATCGGAAGAACATGAACGAATACCAATCCCACGGAAAGGCGCTTCCGATCGCGGAGATTAGATAGAGGAGCGCAATTGCGATCAACGTTGGCTTACGCCCGAAACGGTTGGTTGGTATCTGGATCGTTGCGGCGCCAAAAATCGTGCCAAAGAGCGCGCAGGCAACCGTAAATCCCAGCTCCCAATCGCTCAGTGCGAAGACGTCCTTTAACGCTTCAGTCGTGCCGGAAATAACGGCCGTATCAAAACCAAAAAGCAAACCTCCCAAAGAGGCGACGATTGCGCTTCGAATGACAAATGCCGTTATTTTATTATTGGCCATGCCCATTTTCCTCGTGTTTAATTCATCGGTTGGAGTTCAGAAAAACCAGGCGCTAAGATCAGGATTATGCATAAAAAGAAACGCGTCTCAATATCCGCGAAAAGAAAGTTAGAAAAATTTGCGCTCAATACTGAAATAAAAACCGACGACGCGCTCAAAATTCGCGTCGTCGGCAACAAGATTCCGACGTCTAAATCGTTGGAGATCAGAAGATCTTTTTAACAACTCGTGGAAATAGGATTGCGTCGCGAATGTTATCGATTCCAGCGACATACATTACCAGACGTTCAAAACCGAGTCCAAATCCGCCATGAGGAACGCTGCCGAAACGACGAAGATCAATGTAATTTTCGTAATCCTCGGTCACCATATTGCGCTCCTTCATTGCGGCAAGGAGCTTGTCGAGATCCGCTTCGCGCTCGCTGCCGCCGATGATCTCGCCGACGCCGGGCGCGAGAAGATCCGTAGCGGCTACCGTCTTTCCGTCCTCGTTCTGCTTCATGTAGAAGGACTTGATCTCTTTGGGATAGTCCGTGATGAAGACGGGTCTCTGGAAAACTTGCTCGGAAAGGTATCGTTCATGTTCCGTCTGCAGGTCGTGGCCCCATTTCGGCAGATATTGGAATTTGGCGTCGGCCTTCTCGAGAAGCTCGATCGCTTCGGTGTAGGTCGCAACTCCGAACTTCTTGTCGACAAGGTTACGAAGCTTGTCAAGCAAGTTGCGCTCGAAATGCTTTTCAAAAAATTCGAGCTCGCTCGGGCATTTCTCCATCGCCGCGGAGACGACGTGTTTGATCATGTCCTCTACGAGTTCGATAACGTCGGGTAGCTCGGCAAACGCAACCTCAGGCTCAACGTGCCAAAACTCGGCGACATGGCGTGGGGTGTTGCTCTCTTCGGCGCGGAAACTCGGACCGAAGGTGTAGATTTTTCCAAACGCCATCGCGCACATCTCGCCCTCAAGCTGACCGGAAACACTTAGGCCAGTCTTCTGGCCGAAGAAATCCTCAGCATAATATTCCTGTTCGGAGCTTGCGGTCGCGTTCCACGGGTGAGTCGTGATGCGAAACATTTCTCCAGCGCCTTCGCAGTCGCTCGACGTAATGAGCGGCGTATGGACGTAAACGAAACGGCGGCTCTGGAAATATTCATGAATCGCGGCGGCCAGGACAGAGCGTAATCGGAACACTGCGTTAAACGTGTTGGTACGCAGTCTCAAGTGCGGGATCGTGCGAAGGAACTCAAGCGAGTGACGTTTCTTCTGCAATGGGTATTCCGACGGACAATCTCCAAGGACGTCAATCGTATCAGCATGCATTTCCACACCGCCGCCACGTCCCTGAGACGGAACAATCCGTCCTTCGATGCGCAGCGAGGAACCAATCTTGAGGTAAGGCGCCGGATCGACAAACTGTTCCTTATCGAGCACAATCTGGAGTCGATCGAAGGACGTTCCGTCATTGAGTTCAATGAACGCCACATTCTTGGAGTCGCGGGAAGTTCTAACCCAACCGCACACGGTTGCTGGCGCATTCAAAAAAGAAGCGTCGTTCAAGACGTCGTAAATGTCGATGTGTTTCATCTTCTTTCTCACAAACTCGTTTATCA
Source organism: Thermoguttaceae bacterium (assembly GCA_050949645.1). Lineage (GTDB taxonomy): Bacteria > Planctomycetota > Planctomycetia > Pirellulales > Thermoguttaceae > RUG369. The sequence goes on along the minus strand of JBMNGC010000001.1, from coordinate 705,477 downwards.
AACGGCATAACGTGGTCGATCTTCCAGTCGAACAGTGAACGTATAGTTCCGCGTGTGCGGAAGAGGTAATTCTATATTCGACTCGTGTTTTGTCAATTGACGAGCGCTCGCGGCGTTATTTAACGTATCTGAAACGTCGCTGCGTCTTCAAAAAGTTGCAAGACGTGAAATGCCAAAAATCCACCGCAACATGCAGGTCGACGCTCGCGCGCATCGCGGACGAAATTCTTAAGATTCGATTGAAATGGAAGACTCCTCCCTATATAATCCAATCGCCGGTCATCATCCGATCATCCGTCACGGAAAACGCACGCGGTGACGCTCTGGCGCAACGGCAGGCGATTCACTTTGGCGCTACCGGCGAGAATCGCGCCGTTCCTGCTACGAGGTCAGGCGCAATCCAGCTTGTCCGTTTTGTTCAAAAAGAGGCAATCATGAGCGAGAAACAATCTATTAAAGTCGGTCTTTATGGCATTGGGCTCGACACATACTGGCCTCAATTTGACGGCCTGTACGAGCGACTCGTAGGATACCAGGGTCAGGTCGCGCAAAAGTTAGAAAAGCTTGGCGCGGACGTCGTCAACGCAGGGTTGATCGATTCGCCGCAAAAGGCGGGCAAGGCGGCAAAACTCTTTCAGCAGGAAGACGTCGAGCTCATCTTCCTCTACGTTTCGACCTACGCGCTCTCCTCAACGGTTTTACCCGTCGTCAACAAGCTCAAGAAGCCCGTTGTCGTTTTGAACCTACAGCCTGTCTCCAGGATGGATTATAAGTCGTTCAACTTGATTGGAGACAGGACCAAAATGACCGGCGAATGGCTCGCACATTGTCAAGCTTGCAGCGTTCCAGAGATTGCCAACGCCTTCCTGCGCGCGGGCGTCAAGTTCTTCCAGATCACAGGCGTTCTGCAAAATGATTCGTTTGTCGACGACGCATTGCGCGATTGGATTGAAGCCGCGAAAGTAGCGTCCGTTCTTCGTTCGAGCCGAATCGGACTCGTCGGGCATTATTACAACGGCATGCTCGACGTCTATTCTGATTTAACACGTCTCCAGGCACAATTGGGCCCCCACTTTGAAATACGCGAATTTGGCGAGATCCTCGAAGAGCGCGACAAGGTTACAGAACAAGAGATTGACGTCCGCGTCGCTGAAATACGCGAACAATTCGACGTCCAGCCTGACTGCTCCGAATTTGAGCTCCGCCGCGCCGCTAAGACGTCGGTCGCACTCGATCGGTTCGTTCAAAAAAACGACTTAAACGCACTCGCATACTTCTATAATGGCTTCGGAGACGAACGTTACTCCGACCTCATCGCATCAGTCATCGTCGGCAACTCGATCCTCACTGCGCGCAACGTTCCGGTCGCAGGCGAGTATGAAGTTAAAAACTGCCTTGCGATGAAAATCATGGACACTTTCGGCGTCGGCGGCGCTTTTTCCGAATTCTACACGCTCGACTTTGACGACGACGTCGTTCTGCTAGGTCATGACGGTCCATGCCATCCCAAAATTGCTCAAGGCAAGACGAAGATTAAACCGCTCTACGTCTATCATGGCAAAGTCGGCGCGGGCTTGAGCGTCGAGACGTCAGTACGGTACGGACCGGCGACGCTTCTCTCGGTTGTCGACGCCCCCGACGGCGACGTCAAATTTCTCGTCGCCGAAGGCGCGTCGGAGGAAGGTCCCATTCTGGAGATAGGCAACACGAATAGCCGTTATCGATTTTCAATCGGAGCTCGAGAATTTGTCGACGCATGGTCCCGACGCGGTCCCTCGCATCACTGCGCCATCAGCGTGGGACATATCGCAGAAAAACTCCGTATCCTGGCGGAGATTCTCGGAATCGAGTTTATTCGCGTCTGCTAAAAGACCGTTCTTTAGCAGAATCCGTCAGTCCTTCGCTACGCATGCGACGCCCGAAGGAAAGTCGCCGCCGCTTTCCACCGACTTCGGCAGATAGATCAAACAGATCAATACTCTCGACGAATCAAGTCGACGTTCAACGCTTGTCGTTCAAAGAATCGAGAGTTTCCCTAAGTTACGTTTTGATCGTCCCCTTGCGCGCGCTAACCGCCGCGCCTACGCGATGAATCGAATTTCGAGGCAACATTATGAAAACGAAACGCCTTGGCCTTTTGTGCTTTCTCTGCCTTTGCGTCGCAGTAACGCTCAGCGTCTCGTCCGCGCAGGGCCAACAGAACGAATATGAATATTTGGTAGACTTCAACAGCCAAGTTGGAGAGCTCAAACCACTCAATGGAATCAACCTTTGGGCAAAGTTCTCCCGCGCTACGCTGGAAGACGGACAGGCGGCTGCTGAAGCGTGTCGGTTTTCTACAATTCGACTCCATGACGTTCCTTGGGACAACGAGGGAATGCGGCTCGTCGACGTACATCAAATATTTGGTAATCTGAATGCCGATCCAAAGGATCCTGACAACTACTTTTTCGGTCCAACCGACGATTACATAGCAAATATTCTCAAGGGCGGCGCAGTTCCAATCTACCGACTTGGCACGAGTATTGAACATACTTCGGTGAAATACTTTGCAAAGAAGCCGCAGGACATGGAGCGCTACGCGGAAATTTGCGCTGGGATCGTTCGTCACTACAACGCGGGTTGGGCAGACGGTTTCGAATGGAATCTCCCTTACTGGGAAATTTGGAACGAACCTAACCTTGTCCCGCAAATGTGGGACGACGGCGACTGGAACTCCTACTGCCGTTTCTACGTTGTTGTCGCTAAGAGATTACGCGCAGAATTTCCAGATATCAAGATTGGCGGACCGGCGTTGACCCACTGGTCTTGGGATATGATCGGCAAGCTTGTAGAACTTTGCAAGCAGGAGGGCGCCCCTCTTGACTTCGTCTCATGGCACTGTTATCCCCACACCCCTGCCGAGCTTCTCGATCCGCCGTATCTTGCTCGTCAGCAGCTCGATGAAGCAGGATTCCCCAATACGGAACTTCATCTCAACGAGTGGCATTACTTTCCGACGGACTGGAACGTCGTTCATGGAACTGAGGGCGCAGACCAAGCCAAAAGAGAGCTTGCAACGTCTGCGACTGGCTTGCACGGAGCAGAGGCGGCCGCGTTTATTGAATACGTTTTGACGCGATGGCAGGATGGTCCGCTCACGATGTCAAACTACTACGCGTACGGACTGGACACATGGGGATTGATCGACAACTTTGGCAAGTTCAGACCTACCTATTACGCGTTCCTGATCTTCGGCGAACAGATTTCGCAGGCCCCCATTCGCGTCAAGACAAATGACCCTGGCGCCAACGTTTCCCTCTTGGGTTCTGTCGACGACTTGGGCTCCGTCAAAAGATTGCTCGTTTCTTGCTACAAGCTCGACGATCCGCAACCTATCAAAATCGAACTCCATGGCGTTCCCGCCGAAGGGGAAGTCGAGATTGCTGAAATCAACTATGACGTCGACTATCACGAAACAAGGGTCAGATATGACAACGGAACCATAACGCTCACACCTCAGAAATCGAGCGTCTTCCTCGTTCGTTTCTGATTCGCTGAGACAGCCCAATTCTTTACATCATTGTAAAAATAAAGGACTAAACGTGAGAACGTTCATTTTGACGAATAAAAATTTCGCGTCCAGATTTGTTCTGGCGCTCTTTGCCGTATTTCTGACCCTGGCGTTCGTTCCTGGACAATCACGCGTCATGGCGCAAAACAACTCGCAGACGGCGAAACAGGACAACTCTCCGGGGGATCTTTCGACTATCGTAAAATTCTCCAAAGGACTCTTCGACCTCATGGGGTCCCCCAGAGAGGACGTCAGTCCCAGTGACGACGCGCCCTTCGCAACCGAACTTACGCCCGTCAAGGATTTTCCCATCCCGGGCGACGCGGGGGTTGTCGTTACCATCTCTTCTCTTAGAAACGTTGACCGTGCGGTCAAGGAATTCTTCACGCAAACAAGCGACCTTTCCTTCAGCGTCCTGGAATCCCTAAAATTTACCGCTTATCGCGGCGCGCTCCGTTCCGTCAATACCGTAAGTCCGGTTGGAGTTGTTCTATTTTGCGATTCCATTCCTCCTCGCATCACAGTTGTCCTACCCGTTGCCGACAAGCAGTTCGCCAATTTCGTAACGTCGGTCGCTGAGGCTTCTAAATCAGCAAAGCCAGAGATCGACGAAGCCGCGAAGAAAGCCTGGTTCACAATGAAGCTCAACGCTCCGTTGCACCTTGTCGCGCAGCAGGTCTCCGAAAACTACGTTGCAATAACGAACATTGAAAGTGAAGCTGTGTTGGCGCGCTTCAACGCTGACAAAATTTTGGCGGAGACTTCTTTTCTCTCGCCGGAGCTTAAATCCCCCGTCATTTCGGTCAACGTGACGCAGCGCGGACTCACTGACTTTTGCCAGCCAAACCGTCCCTTTTGGAACGAGATCAAAGACGTCCTCAATGCGATGAAAAGATCTGCTCGAGTTCTTGACGACGTCAGGCTTGATAATATTCACAGTTACGCCGCTGAAAATCTCTCGCGGATTCGCTGCGATCTCACTCTGGACGATTATGGACTCTATGCCGCGCTCCAGATGGCTGTAAACCCAGGATCGAACGCCGCCAAACAATTGACGACCTACCGCAACGCATACCCGCTCAACGTGACCGCCGACCGATTTTTTTCCGTCCTTTCCGACGTGGAGTCGACTCTTGCGGGGCAAGCCGACCTTCCTGTCGCTTTAACGCAAACGCTTCCGAAGCCGCTTGATCGGATCAACTTCGTGGAATATTGTCTTGGTCTTCCCGCCGAGGGCGAACTTGCCGCGGGCTCCTTCATGTTCTATCTAGAAGTTGACGACGCGGAGGCTTTTGCGCGTGAAATGATCGTCCCGCGCGCTCGCGAAGTCGGTCGTTACATTGGCGCTAAACAAGGCGGAGAAATGGCGTCGCAGCTTTTTGGCAATCTCGCGGAACGCAGGCTCGTTCGACAGAATAACAGACGGCGACCAGTTCCCAACGCTCGACGCGCCAATCCGGAGCGCGCGGCTGAAGTTGGAAACTCGCTCGGTTCGGCGCTCGGCGCTCTAATCGGCGAAAATGCCGGCGAGGAAGTCGCCATGAAAGAGCATCGCCTCTTTGGTTATAAGATGTATGTCTCCGACATTGAAACGTACACTCGACAGACCGCGCTTATGAGAGCCGAACAAGAAGGACGCTATGTCTCTCGTAATGCAAGCTTTGGATCGTTCTCGCTCGTTGAGGCGCTCATTTCGATCATCCAGAACGACGGAATGTTCCAACGCAGAGTCCTCTATGCCGCCAACGCGGAGGCGTCAAAAGTTGATCGGTCTATGCTCTTTGCCAAGGAGGGATACCTTGTTATCCTCGATAAAAACACCATCCTTTACAGCCTTGGCAACCTGGATCTTCTCAAACTCGGCGTCAATAACTATCGGGCGACGAAGGAACCGAATATCAACTATCTCGCACAAACCCTTGATCAAGACACGCCTAAAGCGATCGCCCATCTTGGCGCTCTCATTCCCGACCTTAAGAATACGAACGTCATAGGTTCGACGCGTGTTGACGTTGCCGCGTCCCAGGCTTACTATCGCTGGCTACAACACTATTACTTTAACGGCGCGCCTAGTCTCTCTAATGAGACGTTGCCCTTCGATACGCCTAAGCTGCTCGTCGTGTCAAGCGTAACCCCGCGTTGCAGCATCCAACGTTGCGTGGCGCCGCATGAAGCGGTCGCGAACATCATAAAGACCTTCAGCGGAGGCAAGACGCTTCCCGAACTCATCTTTACGCCCAACGTCGGTCTGTCTACCGATACTGAAGACGAACTAGACGTCGATTTTGACGATGAGTGACTCAGTCAGGTTCAAGCCGTCTTACTCATAAAACCGTACCATTGGAACCTAATATGAAAAAAAATCCCTTATCGCTCCTTCAGAACGTTGCGTTCCTGGCGGCGCTGATTTGTTTCGCTCTGGTTCAGAACGCTAGCTTTGGTTCGGAACCCAAAACGCTGTTTTCCTGGGATTTCGACACGGAAGAGGCCGTAAAAGAATGGGGGTTTTCCCACCTTACGCCGCCTACCCTGCATGACGGAGCGCTTAAAGCAAGCGCAACATCATGGGATCCGTTCATCGTAAGTCCTCATTTCATGCTCAAACCACGTTTGGTTCAATATATTGAAATCAGGATGCGCTCAACCTTCGCTAGCGTCGGCGAAATCTTTTTCGCCTCGTCTGACGAAGGGCAATATAACGGTTTTACTCAGGAAAAAACCGCACGTTGGACTTTCTCTGGCGACGGGCAGTTTCACACCTATCAGATCACGCCGTCTTGGCTCTACGAGCCGCAGATCATTAAGATTCGTGTCGACTTCGGCAGCCCGTCCGAAACAATGGTTGCCGGTGGCGCCGAGGTGGAAGTCGATTACGTTCGAATTATCGATATCGGAGTTGACGACGCCTCCGCAATGGAGCGTACCGATTGGAATGCGGATGAGCTCGCTACTTTGAAAACAGATCTTTCGGATCCCCGCAACGAATGGATAAGCGAAATTGGCAAACTAAACCCTGACGACAGCGGCTCTAATCTTTACCTGGAATGGTCGAAGGTTGCCGACGTCGACGACACAGAGCCTTTCCCTCGCGCTTCGCTGCGCTGTTTGGTCGGCGCCGGCTCTGGAAGCATTCATTTTGAGTCGCCTCTTTTCAACCTATGCGAATCAACGGACGCGTACAAATCCACGTATTCAAAGAACGTCGATCTAACGGCGTTTGAGGACTGGGGCGCTCCGATTTTTCGGTGGGAACTATCGACTCCTCGCAACATTGAACTTAAACGCGTCGCGTTTTCAAAGGAGCCAATCGGTCCCGGAGTTCTTGAAACTCAAGACGGTCGACAATCGGAGCTTGTACGAATTCACGATGGCGCTGCATCCGCGCAATATGAGACGATTGTCCGGAACTGCGGCGGAGGCGATATCTCCAATTTCACGCTGTCCTCGACTTCCTGCGAAAACGTTGATCTCGTCGGCGTCGACGTTCAGAAAATAGCAGTCGATCCGTTGCTCGGTTTCAATCCGACGGGCGACCGCGAGACGGTATCTCTTGTGGACGAGCAGCCATTCGATCAGCCGGCGGTCTCACTCGACGCGAAAAATACAGAGATCGCGCTGCCGGAAAACCTCTCGTTAAAATCTGGTGAAGCGTTCAAAATTGTATCGAAATACTCGATTCGCTCAGCCGGCTCCTTTAACTTTGACCTAATGCTCCGCTCTTCTGCCGACGGTAAGACCGACACGGTTTCGCTTCCTGTTGCGTTGCAAGTTCTTCCCGCCGCGAAGCTCCCTGAAAACGTTTCCTATGTCCCAGAGCCCCAAGACGTCGAAAGCGATTATGAGATCGGCGCGTTCTACTTTCCTGGCTGGTCAAAAAAAGCCCATTGGGACAAAATCGACGTGGCGGCTCCTATTCGCAAGCCGCTCCTCGGATACTATGACGAGTCGAATCCCGAAGTCGTCGATTGGCAGATCAAATGGGCGGCGGAAAATGGCATTAAATTCTTCCTCGTCGACTGGTATTGGCTGCATGGTCAAATTAGACTCGACCACTGGGTCAACGCATTTCAGCGTGCGAAATACCGCTCTCATTTGAAGTGGGCTGTTATGTGGGCCAACCACACGGGCTTCGGCACGCATTCGACGGAAGACTGGACAAAAGTCACAAAATTCTGGATTGACAACTATTTCAAGACCCCGGAATACTACACGATCGACGGCAAACCGGTCGTTGTCATCTGGCAACAGGACATCCTTGATCACGACATGATTGAGGAAGCCAAAAAAGACGGCGTTGAGCTCAAACAAGGCGAAGGATGCAAGCGAGCGCTTGATATTACTCGCAAAATGTGTGAAGAAGCGGGGCTTCCTGGCGTTTACTTCATTGCAATGAAATTCCCAGAATCCCACACCGACGCATGGCTCGTTCAAGAATTGGCAAATGGAACCTTCGACGGAACGTCGATTTACCACTTCATGTATCCCGGGGAAAAGGTCGCCAACCCAAGATTATATTCTTTCGATGAAGTCGTCGACGCGTCGAAACCGCACTGGGAAGAGCGACGCAAAACCGGTATTCTGCCTTTCTTGCCGAATATCTCCACGGGTTGGGATTCCCGTCCATGGCACGGCTTTCGCACCACTGTCGTCTATGGTCGCTCGGTAGCCTCCTTCAAGAGGCTCCTTGAAGATTACAAGTCGTTTGCCGACGAGACTGGAATCAAGCGCGCCGTTCTAGGCCCTCTCAACGAATGGGGTGAAGGTTCATATATTGAGCCGAATAACGAATACGGTTTCGGAATGTACGAGGCGATCCGCGAGGTTCTGTGCAAAGAACCTGAGGGCGGCTTCCCCGTTAACTACACGCCGAAAGAAATTGGACTCGGTCCTTACGACTTTCCGTTGAAAAAATAATCTACGGAAATTCGTTGATCTAACGTATGATTCCCCCTTTTAAACAACAGGCTTTGTCCAGACGGTCGACCTCGGGACAAAGCCTTTGTTAACTGCCTACTGGAATGTAAAATGCCGAAGTTTTTTTCGTTTTTCGCGTCTTTGCTCGTTCTGTGCGCCGCGTCTTTCGTTAACGCAGGCGAGAATCAGTCTGAGCCTTATTACGTCTACGACATGTCGTATCTTCGCTCAGTCGAACGCGCCAATCCCAGCGACGTTCGACGAGTTTGGGACGAAACTTTGCTGATATCCGCTCTGCAAGGATTGGCGAATCGCGATTCTGCGCGGCTCTACGTAAATTTTGTTCTTACCTATGAACGCGAAGTGGATTTATTCTGGCTTGCGAATTTCTCAGAGGAAATTCAATGCAGCGACGGAACGGTTCGCCACGGCTGGCTTCAGGGACGCGAAAGACGCGACGTCCAAACATTGGATGAGCTTTTGGACGTCTTCAACGACGCGTACGTCGGCGTCGTGCTTTATGACGAGCGCGTTCCGTCGAGCGTCAACGTGGCGCTTACGATCGCTGGCGTCGAAAATTTGCTGCCGATCCGATATGACGAAGCGCAAAATTCGCTTTACGACCGGCTCGTAGCGTCTCCGTCGGGTCGAAGGCTTCCAATCGTCAAACGATTGATCAACGAAGACGGTTCTCCCATGTTCACTGGGAGTGGAAGGATACCGGATACAACTCTTGACTCGACCGGTTCCGTCAAGGCAGACGCCTATTACTGGCTGATCGAATGTTATTTTAAGACGGGCAAGGTTAACTTTACGGAGGGTGGGTATTATCTCGACTCCTATTGGCTTGATCATCCGATCGGCGCTGTGCAGAATCACTGTCTAACAAACCGCGACTTTGGCGTATCGCGTAAAGGATTCTTCTTCGACCTTTCGCCTTGGGACGACGAAACGCCCAACGACGATCCCGAACAATCCCTTGGGACTGATTTCAATGCCTTCAATGCTATCATGCGCGCGGCGTACGACGGAACAGAGGGCAAGAAGGTTATTCGGGTCGCGGGTTTTACTCCTTGGGACACGAAATATACGGACCATGGAAACGTAGGTGGTAATCACGGCGGAGTCGAGACGGAATGGCGTCATGCGGAAATTTTGTCGAATTATAACGCTTTTCTCGACGCCGACGCTCTTGGATTTGGCGCGATGGCAAACGCGTCTTTCTACCAACACTTCCCCCTTGACGAGCGCCACCCGTTGGAAAAACCAACCCTTGAAACGCTCCGTGAACGAAAGCTTATCGACGAAAACGATCGACCGATCGACAAAACCTTCGTCGGAATCTACTTTGGAGATTACGATTCTGCCGCATGGGTCTACCAGAATGCGCCGCGATTTTGGACTGACCCGAATCGTGGCTCTATCCCAATAAGCTGGGCGTTCAATCCCAACCTCGCCGACCGTTTTGCGCCAGGCTTTGACTACTTCAGGAGAACAAAGACGCCCAACGACTTCTTTGTCTCGGGAGACTCGGGCGCTGGATACGTTAATCCGATGGGATTTGTAGAACCCAGACGTTTCTCTGAATTGCCAGACGGACTCGACGTCTGGATTAGACATTGCGTCAGACATTTTCAACAGTGGGATCTTTCCGGGATCGGTTTCATTATAGACGGACACGCGCGGACGACTGATCGTCAAACCTTGGAACGTCTTTCAGCTTATTCACCTGACGGAATGATCACGCACCGCGGTTCTGTCGCCGGCGTTGTCGACAATCCTTTTGGAGGCAAGACCCCTTTCCGTCCCATGAACTTCGACCTCTCCGGCCCTGAACACGGCGCACAAGTTATTCTCAGCGACGTTCGCTTTGATCGTGGACCTCAGTTTAACGTTTATCGCGTGATTCTCTGGTCTCCGTCGCAGCTCAAGGAAATGTTCGATCAGGTCAAAAGCGATTCAGAGCGAGGGGCGCGCGTGGAATTTGTCGACATGTATACGTTTTGGGCCTTGCTCAAACTTGAGGCGGCTCACCTCGGAAAAGACGAATTCGATCTTCGACTTTGAATTTGGCGTCAATCATACTCGCGCTGTTAGAAATTCTCTAAATCCTAACCAGAAGTATCTAGACAAAGTCTATAGCGCGTGTAGAATTAAGCAGATTTGTGTTATCGGATGCTTCGATAGGCTGGAAGTTCTAACGTCATGCATCCGTTTCCGTCGTTGGTTAACGCAAGGTTGAGCTGAGTTGTGGCAATTCAGTTCCGACTTTAAGCCGGAAAAGCGTAAATAACGTTTATCAGGTTAAGCGCAGGGCTGCTTCAGGTCAGCGCATCGTGATTCGATCTCTCTGATGGCGTCAAGATTGGTCTTTTCCTTTCCCCTACCCCTGATTATTGGAGGTTTACAGTGGTCAAACTTACTCTTCGTGAAAAAGAGACTATCCAAGAAGCAGTTCGCCGTTTCAAGAAGCTTGTCGAACGCAGCGGGATTAAGAAAGAAATGCGTCGTCGTGAATTCTACGAAAAGCCGAGCGAAACCAAACGTCGCGCTCGACTCCGAGCTGAACGCCGCGCCTTCCGCGCCTCAAGAATGTCCAATCGCTGATATTAGTCGGTTACTCCTGAACGCGCTTCATGCGTTAAATCTGGTTTTGTATGTGTAATAAGGTCGCTCTCTTTGGGGCGGCCTTTGGTTTTTCTGTGGCTGGACGAGCTTTCAGTTGCTGAAGATTATCTCTTGCATCTACGCGGTAAAATCTCTACGCTTTTCGTAGCCGCGATAGACTCGGTCGAAAAACATTGCGTCTGAAGGAGGAACCCTTGGACGTTCGAGTTTAAGAGGAAACGCTATCATCTCTTCTGTCGCGTCGAAACCCAATCGACAGGATCTGACGTCAAAATGTTGTTTAGTAAAATTAGCGCGCGCTGGACATGCTACCGCGACAAGATCAGGAGTGTTCTTGAAGCGGTTGCCTTTCTGAGCCTTGTTTCAATCCTGCTTGTCGGCTGCGCTACGCCTATCTTCTGGACAGACAACAAGGTTTTGCTCTACCTTCCCGGCGCGGGGCGGCGCAGCGACGAAATACCTGGCTATCTTCGCCCATGGGAAAGAACTAAACTGATTGAGGAAAAAGGGAAAAAGGGCGCCAGGGCAAACCCTGATGAAAAAGACGTCCTCCTCGTGCAGCTTGACGAAGAATACGAAAAGGCTGAGAGTCCCTACGTCAAACGAGCCGTGATTGAAGCTGTCGCAAGAATCTGCGCCGACTACTCCAACCCCGCTGCAGAGAAACTCTTCAAAACTGCCTTGGAGTCGGACGACATGAACCTCAATTTTTCCGCATGTAACGCGTGGGCTCAATACTGCACGCGCGGCGCAGTTGCAAAGGAAAACCAAAAGGAGCGCAGACTCGCCGCCGAATTACTAGCGAATCGGTATAATGAACTTCCCTATTCCATTGCAGCAGGTTCGGAGGACGAAAACGATAGATGCAAGGATATCCGCCTCGCAATCCTCCGCGCATTTAGTTCCTTCGAGGTCGACGATTCACCGCTCGTTCTGGAGACCCTTGAGCTTGGACTTATCGGCGAGAAACTCGATGACGGCGCGTTGCAGAATCAAGCGTGTCTGTCGCTCGGCAAGGTCACAGGAAAGAAATATGGTCACGACGCTGAGGCCTGGCTGGAATACCTTGCCTATACCCGCGGAGAACTCTCGGAACCGCCTAAGGAACCATTCACATATTCGAAACTGCCAAAGCTTGATAACGCGACGGGTATTTTTAAATAAACAGAATCCCGAAACATCCCTTGACCGCTGAACAAACAGCAGAATTAAACTTAATGACGCTTACGAAAGATAATACGACGGCGCTCATCATTGACGTTCAAGAAAAGATCGTGCCCGCAATGTCGGATGTTGCTCAGTTCCTCAAAAGAACAAAGTTTCTTCTTTCAGGTCTGGCAGTCTTTAAAATTCCCGTTGTTTCTACGCGACAATATCCGAAAGGTCTCGGAGATACGCTTAAGGAAATTACGGAAATCATGCAGAACGAAATCGTTTTTGACAAGACGACGTTCAGTTGTCTGGCTACGAAGGAGATTCGAGACTACTTTAACGCGGAACGCAGACCCAATGTCATTCTCGCTGGAATCGAGGCGCATATCTGCATTTTGCAATCGGCTCTCGATCTTCTTGAGCTCGGCAAACGCGTTTATCTCGTCGCCGATTGCGTCTCCTCGCGCAATCCGGTTGATATGCAGTTCGCCTTCGAACGCGCCTTTCGAGCAGGCGTCATTCCTTCAACTGCAGAAGCGCTACTCTTTGAACTAACGCAGGACTCGAGATCTCTTGAGTTCAAATCAATCAACAGGCTGGCGACTGGTCGCATGTGATCCCAACATAGGCGATTAAAAAAGGACGTTCTCAATGGAGAACGTCCTTTTTGTTTTGCAGCGCTTGAGCTTCGTTAATAATTAACGCGGCCGCTGATGAGCACGTCGGGACCGATCAGTTCGATCTTCTTGTTGCGCAACGTCGCTGCGGCGCGCATGAGTTCGCGTCCAACGCCGCCGACCGCCACGATCGCCTCGCTGCCGCCAATGATCTTCGGCGAAATGAAGACGCGAACTTCGTCGATTAGGTTAAGATCGAAGAAGTGACCGAGGAGTTCGCCGCCGCCTTCAAGCAGAATGTTCGTCATTCCGCGTTCGGCAAGATTCTCAAGCAACAGAAGCAGACGTTGCTCATGCGTCGGCGCGTCGACCACCATGACCTCAGCGCCTTTGGATTCCCAAAACTCCTTTTTACCCTTCGGAGTATTGGGACCAAAGACGAGCGCAAGAGGAACGTCGCGAGCAGTTAACGCCAATTCTGAAAAGACGGAGAGCGTTCCGCCGGAGTCAACGACAATACGCGCAGGAATCCTCTTCGGAGTACGTCCCTCAGGAAGGCGAACCGTCAATTTCGGGTCGTCTTCCATCGCGGTGCGACTTCCAATAAGAATGGCGTCGACTGTTTCGCGCCATTCGTGGACGCGCAAACGCGCTTCGTCGGAAGAAATCCAGTAGCTCGAACCAATACGCGTCGCAATTTTGCCGTCGAGCGTCATCGCCCATTTGGCAATGACCCAAGGACGCTTTTTCCGTATCCGCGTCACATACGGAAGATTAAGCTCTTGAGCCTCCTCTTCGCAAACGCCGACCTCAACCTCAATTCCCGCATCCTTGAGTTTGGCGATCCCTTTGCCGTCAACTTCAGAAAAAGGATCGGTCATCGCAACAACTACGCGCTTGACGCCAGAGGCTATGACAGCGTCGACGCAGGGTGGAGTCTTACCTTGGTGCGCGCAAGGTTCGAGCGTTATGTACATCGTCGCGCCCTTAGCGCGGTCGCCAGCAGAAATAAGCGCATTGACTTCCGCATGCGCTTCTTCATACTTCTGATGCCATCCCTCGCCTACGATGAGCGCCTCTGCTTTTTTCCCCAATTCGGTTCCGGCAAGGATCTCGCCCTCGTCAAGTCCCGCGTCCGCAACGTATGAACCTTCTGCTCGTGCGATCACGCAACCAACCATTGGATTGGGTTCCACCAGTCCCTGCCCGCGAAGAGCAAGTTCCAGCGCTCGTTTCATATAGAACTGATCGAGGTTCGAACTCATTTTTTCGTAACCGACCTTTCAAAAGTAGTGGTGTTTTCCGGCATATTTCCGTCACAAAAACGCCGGAGTATCCTGGTAATGCTCTCCAAGTGACAAATCCTACGCTCGAAGAAATAAGCCTTCACGATTATAGCCGACACTACTGCCAAAAACAAGTGTTTTCAGACGCGCCCGAGCCAACGAAAAAGGCTTCTTAATCATCGACGCTCCTCGAATCGTTTGGCTTCAATGTGCCGACTATCCGACGCCTCCGCTAAAATTGGCGACGATAAGTCGTCAATTTTCAGCAGAGCTGTCTCCTTGTAATTCCTTATGTTTCTCTTCTCGTTCTCGACGCAATCGCATCAGATCAGCGGTCGTTCTCAAGGAACAGAATTTGGGACCGCACATAGTGCAAAATTCTTCGTTAGCAATCGTTCCGTCGGGATTGAGCGTCGGATGGAGTCCTTTGGGACAACTTGCCGACGTCGCGTCGTTTCTCGAAGCGTGCTCATGGCCGACTGGGTTTGATCTCGCCTCTTCATAGTATTGACGAGCTCGCTCCGGATCGAGCGCAAGCGAGAATTGCTTATCCCAATCAAAAGCTCTCCTAGCACGCGCCATCTCGTCGTCTCGATCTTGCGCGCCAGGTCTGTGCAACGCTATGTCGGCGGCATGTGCGGCGATCTTGTATGCGACGCAACCGTTGCGGACGTCCTCAAGATTTGGCAATCCAAGATGCTCCTTCGGCGTAACATAGCACAGCATCGACGCGCCGTGAAACGCTGCAACCGTCGCGCCAATAGCGCTCGTTATGTGGTCGTAGCCGGGCGCAATATCGCACACCACCGGTCCGAGAACGTAGAAAGGAGCGTCGAAGCATTCCTGCTGTTGGCGCTTCATGTTGTCGGCAATCTGATCAAGTGGAACGTGTCCCGGGCCCTCAATCATGACCTGGGTTCCATGCTCCCACGCGCGTTTGGTCAGTTCGCCCATAACGGAGAGTTCGCCAAATTGCGCTGCGTCGCTCGCGTCGTGGATGCAGCCGGGGCGTAGTGCGTCGCCCAGACTCCAGGCGACGTCGTACGCTTTCATAATTTCACAGAGTTCGTCAAAACATTCATAAAAGGGGTTTTCCGCGTTGTGCGCGACCATCCACTTTGCAGTCAACGAACCGCCGCGACTGACGATTCCCATAATTCTGGAATCCACGAGTGGGATATGGCGCTGGAGAAGCGCGCAATGGATCGTCATATAGTCGACGCCTTGTTTTGCCTGACGTTCGACGGCGTCGAGAATATCGCGCTTCGTCATGTCAAGGATATCGTCGAGTTCTTCGCAAATCTGGTACAGCGGAACAGTGCCGAGCGGCACTGAGACGGCGCTGATCATCCTAACGCGCAATGCGTCAAGGTCGTCGAAACCCGTCGAAAGATCCATCACCGTGTCCGCGCCGTATCTGATCGCGCATTCAATCTTTTCAAGCTCGCGGCTGGGATTGCCCGCCAGAGATGAAACGCCAAGATTCGCGTTGATCTTAGTCGTCGCCTTACGCCCAATCGCGATCGGAGAAAGTCCCTGCGCAAGATGAACTTTATTCGCAGGTATGATCATACGACCCGCTGCAACCTCTGAACGCACCGTTTCCGGATCAAGTCGCTCCTTTTTTGCGACGATCTCCATTTCGGGAGTGACAATGCCCGCGCGCGCCTCAATAAGTTGCGTCATGATAACCACCTTTCTATAAAATGCGCTCTAATAATCGTCGCGCAAACACAATGTAGGAGCGTCCAATTTGCAAAACCGCATGGTACGGGAAACAAGCAAAGACGCTCTCCACTATGACGTCGCCAAGACGTTGGTCAAGTCGAAGAATAAGCTCAAAGACTCAAAGTTCAAGCGTTCCGATAACGTCCGATAGATCTCTAATCCCTTCCTCTTCCATGAGAACGGGAAGTTCGTTGAGAATTTCCATCGTTACAGTCGGATTATAAAAATTAGCCGTTCCAACCTGGACCGCGCTCGCGCCTGCGACCAAAAAGTCCATAACGTCTTCAGCGTTGGAAATACCGCCTATTCCAATGACCGGCGTTTTGACAGCTTGCGCGATCTCCCAGACGCATCGAAGAGCGATCGGTTTGATCGCAGGACCGCTGAATCCCCCGCAACCGTTGCCTAGTAGCGGTCGGCGTTTGCGCCAGTCGATTGCGAGCCCGTAGCACGTATTAATGGCGGAAATCATGTCAGCGCCGCCCGCTTCCGCCGCCTTCGCAATATCAGCAATCCTTGTTACGTTCGGAGAAAGCTTGACGGAAAACGGAAGCGTCGAATGTCGACGCAACTCGCTTGTCATCCTCTCGCACAGAATGGGATCAATTCCATAATCGACGCCGCCAGAGACGTTCGGACAGCTGACGTTGAGCTCAAGCGCAGCAACGCCAGGTTCTCCATTCAGACGTTCGGCAAAAATTTTGCAATCGCTTGGCTTCTCAGCTGCGATACTTATGATAACAGGAGTTCCAATCGTACGTAGATAGGGAAGTTTATTTTTGATAAACTCGTCAAGTCCGTCGTTATCGAGCCCAATCGCATTGAGTAGGCCCGCAGTCGTTTCGGCTGTACGAGGAGGTTTGTTTCCGGCTCGTGGAGCAATGGTAATCGTCTTGGGCACAACGCCGCCGAGGCGGGATAGATCAAGGACGCGCGAGCCTTCTTTTGCATACCCGAAGGTTCCAGACGCGACCAGTAGAGGGTTCTGCAACGTTATCTTTCCGAGCGTAACAGAGAGAGTCATTTCAAACCTCAGAATAGCGCATAAAAGGTGCGCATGGGACACAAAAGCTAACGGGGATATCGACGCACAATCTTTTCACGCAAATCCTGTGGCGCGAGTCGAAAGTTTTCAAACGCGTCGTAGAGAGCAAAGAGCATTTCCCGCGCGTCGTACTGGAAATTCTTAAGAAGGATCTCGATCTCGGAATCGCTGATTTTAAAATCGTCATAGTCCTCCAATAGATAATCCAAAAGCTGATGAATCGCATTCACAGTGGGAATCGTTTTGAAAAGGACAGGCACTCCGATCATTGGCGTATGCGTTGTAAGGAGGAGTCCAAGCCGATTCATTCGACAGAAGGTTCTGATAATAATTCGGTTAGCAAAGGACAGTTGTTCGAATCCATCGAAAACCAAGACTTTGCGATCGAAAAAAGAACGTCTTTTGTCGACGCTCAGGTTTAGCGGAATCTCTGACGATAGCGGGTCGACGTCTGAAGGAGGTTCTGCGGAATCGACGTCATCTCCGTCGAGCGAAAGCTCAACGTCGTCGAACGCTTCCTGCTCTATCTCCCTGTTATCTCCGGAATTTGGCATCTCGGGAAAGGGCGCAAACTTCACGGGCTCGTCTGTTGTTTTAAAGTCAGGCTTATCGGAATCAGCAGTACATGCAGACTTCAGTCCGAAATTTCCTGCAGAATTAAAGCCGAAAACGCCAGTCGATTCCAAAGTCTTTGACTCAGATGGCTCAGAAGAGGCGTCGACCTCCTCGTCGGCTGATTTCTCTGGCACTCGGAACTCTTCTTCCGCCGCGTTATTCTCGTCCTTTGGAGACGGCTCGTCTTCAAGAACTTTTTCAGGAAAAACAGCCTTGAGAAAATCTCGCTGCTCGGCGATGTATTCATCCTGAGACATCACCGGCGGAGGCAACAGGAATTTTGTTGGAAGAAGCACGGGCGACGCTTGAAGGAAACGCTGCAACTCCATCCAGAAGACGTCCGGTACAAAAGGAGTCTGATCGTGCAACGTCCAAGAAAAAATCTCATAGCCCTGTTTGATAAGAGCGTCCTTCAACGCATAAAGGAGTGTGGTTTTTCCGCTCCCGTGGTGGCCGACAATCTGCCCGCGGCAGGAACGCGATTCAAATTGGTCTATGAGATAACGTATGCAAATGGAATGGCAAAGCTCTTCGCCCTGACCAACAGAGCTATGAAAATATTCCTCAAATTTTTTCGGAGAATAGCCCTTGATCTGTTGTACAAGCGAATAATCAAAAAAATACGGCGCCCTGCCGGGCGCGGTGAAGCGCGTGGAAAACGGGTTGCTTACAGAAAAAGGCGAAGAGCTCTCGTTCATACAAACACCGTCCAGTCGCTAACCTGTACTCGCGCCGATTGTAAATCGACGCAACGCTAAAACAAAAACGCGCTTACGAATTCTTCCAGCAAAGGGTCAACCCGCAAACAACTTCAGAGTCCGCATGTCTGGAAGATCCCCAAGATAAAATGGAGTCTCTTCCATCAATTGCGCACCGTTCGATAAAAAAACTCGGAGCCGGACGCTCCAGCGTATCTTAACGATATTGCCATTATAGGTCAAAGGACTTTCGGGCAAAACCACGCTAAAGCGACCAGGCTGCAGTGGGTCGATCCAGTCGCCATTCTGGCTCGACAGTCTCCAAAACGCGTGCGCTCCCACGTCCTCGTTCCCCTTGCCCTCCGTATGCCAAAGAACGGAACACTCGATCGTATCGATCGAATCGCGCCGGATCTCGTTAAGGAAATAACTCCCTGCAAGCGTTTCGCCAGGGTAGTAGATCCGATTTCCTCGCCCATCGAGCCGGATGAATATACGCTCCGTCGACGACAGGCTTGAATTGAAAATCTTAGCGCTCACGGGGAACATCTGCCACCCCAACTCAACAAAACACAGGATAGCGCGACCGCCGCTGATCGGCAATCCGGTCGCTCTCGAACGCCACGCAAGGCGCCGCAGGTAAGTATATCCCCTGGGTGCGCTTCGTCAAGGATGTGAAACCGGCAAAGAGACGGCGAATCATTTTGGGATATAGACGAACCGGAACCCAACGTAGGGGCCCTTACGATCACCAGAATAGTAGCCGCGATAGGCAAAACTGCACTCGTAATCGTAGCTATCCCAGCACCCTCCGCGGTCTACGCGAAGGTTCGCAGGAGTTTCTTCGTCGGTTGCGCCGGTCGGATCGACGGCGTCGAGTCCATTTCCGTCTTCATCGGTCGCGATTTTACCGATCTTATCGGCAGTCCATTCCCAAAGATTGCCAAGCATGTCATAGAGTCCCCAGTCGTTTGCCTCTTTCATCGCGACCTTGTGGGTACCGTTATAGTCTCTGTCGCCGTACCAAGCCACTTTGTCGAGCTCCTCGACGCTAAGCAACTCCGTCTTGCCAGCGCGAGCTGCATACTCCCACTGCGCTTCCGTGGGAAGGCCGAACGCCGTTCCTTCCGGGAGCCGAGCAGATTGACTCAATTTCTCGCAGAAGAGGAGAACGTCGTCAAAGCTAACCGAGTCAACAGGCTTGCATTCGTCTTGGAATTCGCTGGGATTTTCGCCGACCACAGCAGTCCACATCTTTTGGGTCGTTTCCGTTTCAAGAATCCAGAATCCCTTGGTGAGCGTTACTTTATGAAAAACTCCAAAATCCACGTCGCCGCCAACTTCGCCGGACCCGTCCTTTGACGCGCCCATTATAAATGTTCCGGGAGGAGCCCAGCGGAAGGCGTATTCAACGCCGTCAACGGTAATGACGGCTCGGTCGCCCGCATTGACTCCGCGTTTGATGATGGAATCAATGGAGTCGTCAGATGCGCGCGCGCAGACGGTCGATAAAACGACGATTGACACAAAAACGCTCAACATGCGTTCCAGCGAATGTTTCGATATCATATTCATAGTTTCCTCGTCAAAACAGATAGTGCAAAGGAAAACTAGTTGAGAGCCGACGCGCCGCGTGCAAGACGTCAACGCGTCGACTGTAAACACGGACGTCAGGACACTAGCTTCCAACGTTTGCAACGCAAGCAAGCAAACCACGTTCCGTCCATTTTTTCATACCAGATCGTAAAGAGAGAGCCGTCGTCGAGTTGAACGGTTGCGGGATAACCGAGGTCGCCGTTCGTCGCGTCGCCATAAAGAATGATTGGGTCGGACCACGTCTCGCCGCAATCGTCGCTTACGCGCGCTTGGACGCCAAAAGGCTCGCGCCGGTACCCGTAGGTCATGAGCAGACGTCCATCTTGGAGACGATTCAGGAACGAAGGGAGTCCCCAAACTCCGATAGACCGAGGAGTCGACCAAGTTTCGCCGCCGTCCTTAGAAATCGTCTGGAGAGTTTCGCCGCTATTGTTAGGATTCCCGTTGCGGATCTGAGCGACAATTGTGCCGTCTGTGGCTTCGACGGCATGGAGTTCATAGTACGCCGAGCTAGAATCCCCCTCGCGCACCGGAACGATACCGGCGACACGCCAAGTCTGCCCGTCATCTTCCGAAATAGAAGCGCCGCTTCGATGCTCTTTTGTCCAAAGTTCCGTGCCCATGTAGAGAAGACGCCCATCTGAGAGCTGAATCGGACCATGAGGACTGTTGAAGGGCGTAGAGTAACGTTCGCTCCAGGTAACGCCGCCGTCTGTAGAACGCAACATCCAGCATCCGACTTCTTTCTTTTTCTGTTCGTCAGTCAAACGGCGATGGACTGCCATCCATTTTTCGTACCTTCCGTCGGACCAGATATTAAGTCGCGGCTTGCCTTCTGCGCGAAACTTTATTTCTTCTTCAAGGAGGCCAACGTATGCGAGGGAGGTGAAAGTAGTAACGAGGATGGTCCCCTTGCTCGTCACGCAGATACCGGCGTCGCGGTCGTCGATTGGACCATCGTAGAGCGTCTGAGGCCAGGTCCAGGTTTTGCCATTATCTTTCGAGCGAAAGAGATCAACGCGCCCGAAGGGGCAAACGTGACCTTCACGTCCTCCTGACGCCACGACCAGAAGTTCATTGTCACGTCTGGCAATGGTCGGCCAACCGTAATAGTAGTCTGGAGGCATACTGAAGGTTCTCGTTTCTTCTAGCGTCTGAATTTCTGGAACGCTAGGAGCGCCCAAGGCGCGTGCCGCGACAAGCGGAGCTGCGACGCCAACAAGCGCGGCGGTCGCATTATATTTCATGAAATCACGTCGACTGAGATTACGACTCATATGCTATCTCCTTGAACGAAGCCACTGACGTAGTGAAAAACACGTGCCAAAGACAAACCACATGGCAATTGAGTATACGCTTTCAGAGACGGGATTTCAACAAAGTGCGAGAAAATTCCCAAAAGTGCGGCAAGAAAAAGAAAGATCCCCAAATCAACGTGCAAACGTTTTTCCGGGGATCATGCCTGGCGCTCTAGCAATCGCTATAACGAGTCAGGATCGTAGACTGGATCACTTCTCGAGTTCCCAATCGCGGATGAGCTGTTCAGCGCCGGGAGTCATACGGCGTAATTTGGCGGCGACAGCAGCCTTGCCAGCTTCGTCCAGCGTTGGAAGTTTGGCCTTCATCTTTGCGAGCTGAGATCTGCGTTTACGGCGGATATCAATCTCCTTTTTGCGTTCAGAACGGGACACTGTTATCTCCTGGTATAATTATAATTGAGCGCCGACAGATTTGCATTCCAGTAATCCCCAACAAACGCCAGCCGCCAGGAATGAAGTACGTCGGAAAATTGGGTAATGTGTAGCTGTCAACGCGGCGCAACTGGCAAAAGACCGCCGTCGTCAACGGTTTGCTAAAAACAATCACGGCGGATTTTACCGCCATGAAGAAAAACGTCAAGGACCGTCTGTAGCGCGCCGCTTGACGTTTTTACGTTTTAACGTCATAGCGTCAAGGAAAAACGCTATCGGAGGACACGCGCGCCCTGAGCGGGTCGGGACGAAAAAATGGCCGCTTCTTTGCCAATTTGCTTTTTATATTCCTCCTGAAGGATCTGCGCGATTTCATCTGCCTTGTCCGTCTTAACCAGGGAAACAGTGCAACCTCCGAAACCGCCGCCCGTGATGCGCGAACCAATCATGCCGCCTTCAAGACCGATCTTCCGAGCAATGTCAACGAGAACGTCGATCTCAGGACACGAAGTCTCATAATCATCACGGAGGGAGTCGTGACTGCCGTACATCTGCGCGCCGACTGTTTCCCAATCGCTCGTTTTGAAAGCTTCCGCCATCTTCAGGGTACGAACGTCTTCGCCAACGACATGAAAAGCGCGCTTGAACAAGCGATCGCCGTTCGTTTCGTCAACGAGCTTGTCCTTTGACTTAAGAAGCTCGTCAAGCGTGACGTCGCGCAGCAGCTTGACTCCAAGGCGGCGAGCAGCCTCTTCGCAACTTGCACGGCGTTCTGGATATTCGCTTCCCGTAAGCTCATGCATGACATTGGAGTTCGTAATGAGCACCGTTACCGACGGGTCCGTTATTGGAATCATTTCCGGCTTCTGGTTTCGGCAATCAAGGAGCATCGCATGTTCCTTTTGGCCAAACACAGAGATAAATTGATCCATAATGCCGCATGTCATCTTCGCGTAGACGTGTTCCACATGCTGGCACATAAGAGCCTTTTCGACCTTGTCGAAGGTTACGCCGCTAAGTTCTTCCATCAACGTCGCGACGGCGACCTCAAGGGAGGCGCTACTCGAAAGTCCGCCCCCGATTGGGACATTCGAGTTGATAATTGCATTGAATGGGGAAACTTTAGCGCCCTTCCCGATCGACGCGGAGATTACGCCCTGGACGTAGGACGTCCACTCGACTTTTTCGGCAGGCGCAACGTCGGAGGACAAAATAAACTCTGCTGTTGAGTTCATATTGTTGGAAAAGATCGTCGCCGTTTCGCCTGAGGATGGACCCGCGGCAATGATTGTGTAACGTTCAATCGCCATCGGGAAAACGAATCCGCCGTTATAGTCGGTGTGCTCGCCGATGAGATTGACGCGACCAGGAGCTGTGACAAGAACCTGAGGCTCTTCTCCATACTTTTCCACAAAAAGGCGTTTCGTTTCGTTAAGGAGTTCTTCAAAAAGTCGATCTGGCATATCTGCTCCATAGTTTCGGTTCAAATTAAAAGGCGAAATGCGTTCCTTCGCGCCGTCTAGGCCCACAGGACTCGGGGTAACCGCCACTCGTGTTATACGTGTCAGCGACCCATATTTCAAGTCTCTTCGCGCGTGAACGCAAATCCAATCACGGTCAGTTAGCGTAAATCTGATATGGTGAAGGGCAAAACAAAAGCAGTCGCCAATCGTCTGCCTCAAACCCTCGTGGATCCCGAGGCTGTCGTAATCTGGCTTTCACTTGCCGACAACGTCCGATATGGGGAGTCCAACTTTTCTTATGTCAGACACTCATTGCTTCCATGACCCTAACGTACTTATCAATGCATTGGCAAAATGAGCTGAATGCGTCCTGACTGCTTTTCTATAGCTCTA
Source organism: Thermoguttaceae bacterium (assembly GCA_050949645.1). Lineage (GTDB taxonomy): Bacteria > Planctomycetota > Planctomycetia > Pirellulales > Thermoguttaceae > RUG369. The sequence goes on along the minus strand of JBMNGC010000001.1, from coordinate 682,098 downwards.
CTTCGTCGCTGAACCCTTCTCAGCCCAGAGTTTAACGAGTTCGACGATCGTTTCGGTCGCTTTTTCGTGCTCTTCAACGTCAAGAAATTCCATAACGGAATGGAAGTTTCGTCCTCCGGTAAAGAGATTGGGGGTTGGAAGTCCCATCTCGGTAAGACGCGAGCCGTCGGTACCGCCACGGATTGGAACCCATCGTGGTGTGAGCCCGGCGCGTTTGGTTGCCTCTTCGAGGAACGAAAGAACATTCGGCGAGTCATGTAAAAAATATCCCATATTCAGGTACTCTTGGTCGAATGTAATCTCGCATCTGCCTCTATCGCCGATCTGCTCCATGACGCCGTCGATCGCTTCTTGAAGAACCATCTTGTTCTTGTTGCGCGCCTCCTCGTCAAAAGCGCGAAGAAGGAATTCGGCTCGCGCAACAGAAACGCCGCCTTCCATCCTATAAAGATGGATGAACGGCTCGCGACCGCATGTCTCTTCAGGAGTGCGATCTAGGGGTAAAGAAGCAACAATCCGAGTCAAAATACGCGCGGCGTTAATCATTGTCGACTTAGCCGCGCCGGGATGAACGTCCAAGCCGTATACAGTCAGGACCGCTTTGTCAGCGGTAAAGGTCTCGCTGTTTATTTCGCCTCCGGCTCCCCCGTCGACCGTATAGGCGTAGTCGGCGTTAAACCTCTTGACGTCAAAAAACTTCGTTCCATTACCGATCTCTTCGTCAGGAGTGAAGCCCACGCGAATTTTGGGCCTTGGCGCGTTCGAAGCAATGAGTCGATCAAGCGCCGCCATAATCGCGGCGACACCCGCTTTGTCGTCTGCGCCAAGGAGCGTCGTTCCATCTGTCACTACGAGACGATCGCCGACAAGAGACTTCATTTCTTCCGTTTCGGCGATGACGACTCCGTTCTCAAGCTCAATAGGACCGCCTTTGTATTCGATAATTCGCGGCTTGACGTTCGCGCCTGGCGCGGCGGGGGACGTATCGAGATGCGCAATCAATCCGATCACAGGAACCTGCCGTCCCTGAATGTTCGTCGGTAACGTGGCGGTAACATAACAATGTTCGTCGACCTGTGCGTCGGCAAGTCCCAATTCGAGCAATTCGTCGACGAGAATCTTCGCTAAATTAAACTGAGTCTTTGTACTAGGCGTCGTCAAAGCGTTTTCGTCCGAGGTCGTTTCAATAGAGACGTAGCGGAGAAATCGCTCCAAGGGAGTTTTCATGATCATGCGTCCTTCCGTAACGCGAATAAAAAGCCGACAATGGTAAAGAACCGTCTAAAAGGGACCGGCGTCAGTATACAACGGCAGTTAGTCGAAAACAAGAAGCGCGATCAAAAACGAGCAAGAATCAGGATTCCTCGTCCTGGTCGGAATTGAGAAGTTCTTTCTTCCAGCGCGCGAGCATAAGAAGAGCTTCCATCGGCGAAAGCGATTCTACGTCGAGCTCGCGGAGCTCTGCAACAACTGGATGATCCGACGCGCCAAAAAGCGAAAATTGGACGACGCCGTCCTCTTTCTTCTTACCCTGCCCCTTTGAAGTAAGATCGCGCAACGTCTGACGCGTAACTTGAGACGTTTCGGTTATCCGAGCGTCTTCCAATCCTTCAAGAATTTGCCAAGCTCTTTTTACGACAACCGATGGGACACCCGCGAGTCTCGCAACGTGAACGCCATAGCTCTTGTCAGCCGATCCTTCTTCGATTTTATGAATAAAGGAGATATTGCCACGCTGCTCGCGAACGATAACGTTCAGGTTGCTCACATTGGAATAGACTTCGGAAAGATCCGTGAGTTCATGATAATGCGTTGCAAAGAAAGTTCGACATTTGATTTTGTTAGCGATATGCTCGGCGATTGCCCACGCTAAAGCCATGCCGTCGTACGTGCTTGTACCGCGTCCAATTTCATCGAGGATCACCAAACTTTTTGGAGTCGCGTTGTTGAGAATCCGCGCTGTTTCAATCATCTCAACCATAAACGTACTCTGTCCGCGAGTCAGTTCGTCAGACGCTCCAACTCGTGCAAAGATTCGATCGGCAACGCCTATCGTCGCTTCCTTTGCAGGAATGAAGGAGCCCATCTGCGCCATCAACACAAGCAACGCCGTTTGGCGAATGAAAGTGCTCTTACCCGCCATATTTGGACCGGTTATAAGATGAACGTATCCCTTTTCGTCATCGCAATAAGAATCGTTGGGAACGAATTCGCCGCTCGCACAAGTTACATCCAAAACGGGATGACGACCGTCTTTAATCTTAAGAATTGGCTCTCGAACCATTTTCGGACGACAATACTGTCGCGAGACGGCAAGCTCAGCAAGTCCGACGAGGACGTCAAGGTGCGCAAGCGCTGACGCCGTTCGCTGAATCTCGGCACGGACAGCGGCGACCTTGCATTGAAGCTCGTCAAAGATTTCCATTTCAAGCTCAAGCGCTTTTTCGTCAGCGCTGAGCGCTTGTTCCTCATAGTCGCGAAGCTCCTGCGTTGTAAATCGTTCGACATTCTTTAGCGTCTGCTTACGGACATATTCTTCGGGTATCTTGGCGGTCGCGCCCTTTGCTCGTGAAATTTCAATATAAAAGCCAAAGACGCTGGTAAAACCAACGCGCAAATTGGGAATTCCGGTCCTTGCGGCTTCTCTCGCTTGAAAATCACTGAGCCACTTGCTATTGCCGCGGCGAACTGCCCGGTATTTGTCAAGCTCAGGTGAGTACCCGTCATTAATGAATCCTCCATCGCGATAATTCAAAGGGGAATCCTCATTGAACGCTCGATTGAGTTCATCGCAAAGATCTTTCTGGAGGGAGACGCGTTCGCCCAATAATTGCAACAGCTGGCTTTTAGAGCCCTCAAAAAACTCCTTAAACCACGGAAGGACACGAAGCGTTTTGGCGACGTTAACGAGCTCGCGAGGCGTTCCGCGTTCCTGAACAATACGTGAGATGAGTCGCTCAAGATCGGAGACGCCGCGAAGCGCGCTGCGAATCGTCGCCGTCCCAGCGCCGAGAGAAACAAGCTCTTCTATCGCGTCTTGGCGCTGTTCTATCATTCCAACGTCGATGAGAGGACACGCGACCCAATCTGCGAGCAAGCGACTTCCCATCGACGTCGTGCAGTGATCGATCGTCGCCAAAAGCGAGCCGTCGCGCCGACCGTCGCGGTATGTCTGAACTATCTCAAGGCTTCGACGCGTCGACTCGTCTATCTCGAGGTATTGCGACCCACGATAAGGCATAAGCGTCGATATGAACGCCAAAGATTGCTTTTGAGTTTCCTTCAGAAACGCCAACGCCGCGCCGGAAGCCTGCAATGCAAATAGATCTGAGGTCTCCGGTTTAAACCCAAATCCTTCAAAGGTCTCAACGTTAAAGTGTTCCGACAACGTTTCAAGCGCCGTATGTCGCGAAAACTCCCAACCGGGGCGTCGTGTAAGCGTCGTTCTTTCAAGCGCCCAATCGGGAAAAGGAGCCTCGACGTCCTCTTGTATGAGACACTCGGCGGGATTAATCCTCGCAAGATGGTCAAATAATTCGCCATATGTCGTGGTTGTCGCGGAAAAATAACCTGTCGACAGCTCGACCCACGCAATCCCAACACGACGACTAGGCTCAATATCGGAGATGTTGTCCTGCGATCTTTGACCTGTCGAAACGTTTGAAAATGAGACGGAGGAATTAACGTTAGGAGCGGAAGGGGGCCCGGAAGTATCTGGACGTTTCTCAGGCTTATTCACTTCGCTAGGAGAAAGTTCGAAAAGCGAAGGGCCAAGCGAAGATTGCATTTTAGATTTCCGCTCCGTCTTGGCAACTCGCCGACTCGTTTTCTCGTCCGAGATGTAGATAGCGGCAAGATAGTTGCTCGTTTTCGGATCGAGCATAGACTCGTCCATCAGCGTGCCGGGAGTTACGATTCTGGTCACTTCACGTCTGACGAGCGACTTTGTTTTTTTCGGATTCTCCATCTGATCGCAAACGGCGACGCGATATCCTGCTTTGACGAGTCGAGCAAGATAATTATCCAGATGTTGCCATGGGAAGCCCGCCATCGGCATGGCGTTGGGTTTATTGCGATCGCGGGTCGTTACCGTGATATTGAGGGTCTTAGCCGCTTTGTAGGCGTCGTCGTTAAACAATTCGTAAAAGTCACCCATACGGAAAAGCAACAGCGCGCCTTGGGCCGCTTCTTTGGCGGCATAATACTGTCTCATCATGGGGGTAAGTGTACGATCGTTCTTCATAACGTCTCTTTTCCACAGCGCACAACAATATCGAAGGGGAGCTCGAATCTCTCCGCAACGCTTATAAACGGCTGTTTCATTATAACGCAAGATCGACTGAGGCGTAGACGGTAGAGTTGAACTGCACAAAATCAACGCTGTTACGATCATTATGAACTATTGGTTTCGTAACAGAGAACGGGGTTAACAAAGCATGTTAAAATTCAACTCTGCGCTCTCTTTGTTTTAGCGCTGATTGGCAGTCGCCAATTCGCGAACTCCCCCTGTTCAAAAAGAGAAAAAGAATTACAATCCAGCGGAGTATATTATTGGATCACAGGCGTATAAGGCGGACGCTCGCCAGCCTATGGACCGCGTTTTGCGTTCCTGTTAAGTTGGACGCCGACAGGCGCCTCGTCATATTAGACGCCTTACGTCAACGCGATCAACAATCAAATATTGTGGAGGAATCTCATGATTGTTACGACAAAAGATCTGTTCAAGGAAGCTTATGGCAAGTACGCGATTGGCGCCTACAACATTAACAACCTCGAACAGCTCGTTGGTCTTTTCCGCGGCAACCTCGGTAAGTCCGCTAGCAACGAAGATCCGAATGACGACGCGAAAAGCGCTCCTTTCATTATCCAGATTTCCCGCGGCGCCCGTGGCTATACCGATAAGAATTTCCTCGAAGGCATGATCCGCACCGCCGTCAAGGTCTTTCCTGAAGCGATTTTCGCCGTTCATCTTGACCACGGCACCGAAGAAGTCTGCTACGACTGCATCGAATCCGGTTTCTATAGCTCCGTCATGATTGACGCTTCTCACGAAGAATTCGACAAGAACGTCGAAATCACGAAGCGAGTTGTTGATCGTGCTCACGACAAAGGAATCGTCGTTGAAGCGGAACTCGGTCAGCTTGGCGGCGTTGAAGAAGACGTTGTTGGAAGCGTTAAGCTCACCGACCCGGATCAGGCTGCTGAATTCATCGAAAAGACCGGCGTCGACTCCCTCGCCGTCGCGATCGGCACCTCCCATGGCGCCTTCAAGTTCTCCGGAACCCAGGGTCTTCACTTTGACGTCCTTGAAAAGATCCAGAAGGCCGTTAACTCCGTGAAACCCAATTTCCCGCTCGTCATGCACGGCAGCTCCTCTGTCCCGAAGGAATGGGTCGATCGTATCAACAACGCGGGCGGCGCTATTAAAAACGCCAGCGGCGTCGATGAGAAACAGTACTTCCCCGCCGCCAAACTCGGCGTCACGAAGATCAACATCGACACCGACGGTCGTCTTGTCTGGTGCGCGGTCCATCGTGAGTTCTTCCGCGACCATCCGGAACAGTTCGACCTCCGAGGCCCCGGCAAGGTTTTCATGCCAGCTTACGCCGAATATATCATCCACAAGAACCAGATGCTCGGCAGCGCCGGTAAACTTGAAGAAGTTCGTAAGATCGTCGACAAGTGATCTGACTTGACCTGAAATAAACGACTCTCCTGCATTTGGGCGTCGGACCTATATACTCGTTGTGCGATCAGTTTTGCGCAACGAGTTTTTTTATAACGAGATGATTGCTACATTTGTTGTTTGCCGCCTAACTAGTCCTTTCCTGGGCTCTCTTAAGTCAGAAAGGACTGTTGGACGATTGTTGGTACGAAAGCTATCTGCGTTTTAGAAACGTGGAGCCCTTGTTCGCTTGCCGTCAAAATTTTGTAAAAGTCATGTTCAACACATCGCAGTCAAAACCGTTCCCCGTCCGCGCGACGAACACGCTTTCTTTGTTCGCCGCCTGCATTGTTGTGCTTTTGGGGCTGCGCTCGGGGCAGGTCTATTCTCAGGAACCAGATCTTACGCTGGCAGGAGGCGTCGAAATTCAAAAAGGCGGCGGCGTGCGCGGCGTCGTCAAAAATCCAGACGCCGAGTCCGCCGGCTCTTATGATATTGAACCCACACTCGGAGGCAAACTGGTCGTCGACGTTTCCGAAACCAAAACGCCGACCGTTTTGCGTCCCGAGCAAATTGATTATCGAAAATTTGCGCCTCTCGAAAAAGACGACGTCGCGTCTCAACTCAAGATTGCACGGTGGGCTGTCGCTCAAAAGCTTTCCGCAATCGCTGACGCGCATTTCCAGCGCGTTGTTGAACTTGATCCCGAAAATGATGAAGCACGCAAAGCTCTTCAGCATGTGAAAGTCAACGGCGTTTGGGTCTCCAACAAGGAGCGCATGGAACAAACTGGGCTCGTACGCGTCAGCGGCAGGAGCGTCTCGAGCCAGGAAGCCGAATTAATCCGTCAAGAAGAAGAAAATAAAGAAGCCGCTCGATACTGGAAAAAAGAAATACAATTTCTGTACCAGGAGGCGCTTATCGGTAATTTACGCGCTCGCGAGGCATTTCGTTCGATCAGAACGCCTCAGGCGCTCGCGCCGATTCTAAACACATTCGAAAAAGAGAAGAGGAATCCCGAGGGACGCGTCCTTCTCGTCCAAGCGTTGAGCGCGATCGGAACGCCTGCTGCGCTTAGCGAACTTGGCAAGATTGCGATCACGGATCCCGACGGCGACGTTCGCGCCGCCGCCGTCGACGGAATCTGCCGTAAAAAGATCGCGACCCCTGACGCCATCGAGTACTTTCGTCGACGACTGCGAAATGCGTCCGACGTCGCGTCAATCAATCGCGCAGCATACGCGCTTGGTCGACTCCAAGGCGTGAACGCGATCCCCGATCTGATTAACGCCCTTGTAACGACTCACAAACGTCAGGTGACGATAGGATCGAGCCAGACAGGAATGTCAGTCGACAGCACAGGTAAGATTTCAGGATTCTCGCCCGGTGGCGGAACGCGCACACAAACAATCACGCAGGTCAGCGAAAACGAAATGGTTCACCGCGCGCTCGTCTCTATCGTCGCGGCAAACTATGCGACGCCAGTCGACTTCGGGTATGACGTCGAGTCATGGATCCGTTGGAGACGCGAAGCGGAACAACTCGCGAACTTCTACCCTCGCCGCGATCGATAGCTCATAGCGCCCGGTAAAGCTCAGCGGAGCAGAATCCCCGCCTCGGTACATTGGCGAATCATGTCGTCGGGCCAGATCGACGTTTGAACCTCGCCAATGTGAGCGCAACGCAGGAAATACATGCACAAACGGGATTGACCAAGTCCGCCGCCGATAGACAGCGGCATCTCGTCGTTGAGGAGCGCCTTGTGGAATGCAAGGTCACGTCGCTCTTCGCATCCGCTGATCTCCAGTTGCTTCAAGAGCGCCGACTTATCCACGCGTATTCCCATCGAAGAAATCTCTAAGCCCTCCTCCAAGATGGGGTTCCACACGAGAATGTCGCCGTTGAGACCGTAATAGCCAGGCTTTGTTTCAGTGCTCCAGTCGTCATAATCAGGAGCGCGACCGTCGTGACGCTGACCATTAGAAAGCTTGTGTCCGACGCCGATTACAAAGACAGCGCCATATTGGCGAGTAATTTCATTCTCGCGTTCTTTCGGGGGCAGATCCGGGTACTTCGCCAGGAGGTCTTCAGCCTGGATAAAGGTAATGCACTCGGGAAGAATCGGTCGAATGTGCGGATACTCGTAGTAAACGTTATGTTCGACGTCTCTGAGACACTCGTAGATGTTTTCAACAACGTCGCAAAGGTAATCCAGGTTTCGGTCTTCAGGAGCAATCGTACGCTCCCAGTCCCACTGATCGACATAGAGAGAATGCAGATTGTCAAGCTCTTCGTCAGCGCGAATTGCGTTCATATCAGTGTAGATTCCATATCCTTCAGGAATCCCATACGCTGCGAGCTTCATTCTTTTCCATTTTGCCAGCGAATGTACAACTTCAGCCTTGCGACCATCCATCGACCTGATCGGGAAAGCGACAGGACGTTCGACTCCGCTGAGATCGTCGTTGACGCCGGTTCCCTCGAGAACAAAGAGGGGCGCCGTCACGCGACGCAGATTCAGCTTCTCCGCAAGACTCTGCTGGAATTCTTCTTTTATGAAAAAGATAGCCTGCTCCACCAGTTCTGGGACGAGCTTCGGAACATATCCATGGGGAATAATCAGAGACATCTTTTATAAACTCCACTGACGTCTTTAACTGCCTTTGCAGAATTTTGAACGCATGAGAAGGAATCTCAAAATTCCTCTCGCGCACGAGCCTGACAATCTCAGCTCGGGCCGCCAAAGACTCCGACTATTGTAAAAACTTAGAAATAAGCGTCAAGGTCTCGTTCAAGCCTTTGTATCTTTGTTTTATAAGCCGACGACAGTAATCCAAAAGCTAAAATAACGTTGATAAAAAAGCGGCGCGTCCATATAGAACACGCCGCTTAAATTTTAAATTACATCTATAAGAGGGGGTAGCGCTCGACCATCACTTTTCAGGCGCGTACTGCTCGGCAAGCTTCTGATACCTAGTTGCCTCGGCGGTTCTCTTGAGCCCTCTGCACATCGTTGAAAGATTAGAATACGCAACATAAAGGTTCGCGTCCTTGGTATAGCCGGCCTCGCGTCCTCTCTCAAGAAGCTCGACGGCGTCCATAAGAGCTTCAACCCCCTGCTCCCTCTGGTCGTTCTTCCAAAATAGGGTTGCAACGGAAACGAGGGGCGCGCCAACGCGCGACGCGTCACGAGACTTCAATCCATCTGCGACCTGCGCGATAAGTTCTCTTGCCTGATCGAAGTTATCAAACGCCTCGTCTATCTTGCCTTGACCAGCCAGGATAACGCCAAGTTGCAGTTGCGCGAGCGCTGCTGGCACGCGTTCCGCAATAGGTCGATATTCCGTCACAACACTTATGTATTCCAGCCCTTTGGAAGCGCAAGAAGCGGCCTGTTTGGCGTCTTTGCGCGCGTCGTAGATTCTCGAAGCGGCGACGAGAGCGCGACCGGTCTTCCATCGAACGGCGGCGGCGGAGACTTCATCGAGCGACTTACGAAGGTAAAGTTCCGCTGAAACTGTCAGCTTTTGAACGTAGTTATCGAATCGATCGGAATCTGGAATCTCAAGGCAAACGTCAATTGCGGTCGTGAGCACGTCGATTTGAGCGGTTGGAAGTTGCGAATCCTCGGGGCGCGCCGCGTCAATTTCTTTGGCTACAGCGGAAGCGGCGTCTAACCATTCAAACGTTTTTTCCTGATCGGTCTCGTTCTTCCAACGTTTTTGGGCAACAGCAAGCGCAATCGAAAGGTTAGCGCGAAGTTCAAGAGTTTTAGCGGCAAGATACACGTCGCCGGTCGCTCTAGCGTCGTAAAGCGATTGAAGGAGTTTCAACGCGCGTTGTCCCTGCGAAATGGAACCGTCGTAATCGACCTTACCCGCCTCGCGCCGCAGGATGGAATCTAAGCAAACCGCTTCAATCGCAAAGAGAGGGTGTTCGACAAACGAATCGCGTACCGCGTCCATATAACGCAGCGCTGATTCCGCTTCACCCGCCTGAATTAACGCGTCGATATAGGTGAGATGGAACTGCGGCGTCGAATCGTTGAGCTTGATGGCCTTGTAGATATACTTACGAGCGTTTGTAATGTCGCCGACGGCAAGATGCGTCTGGGCAAGGATCCAGTTGGCGCCTGGAAGATTGGCGTCGTGAAGAAGCGCGTGCTCCGCGTCGTCGCGCGCATGGGTAAGATTGGAAAGAAGATCCTGTTCCGCGCGCATAATAAAATATTCGCTTTTAACCGTTTCAGCGACGATCTGGATCACACGGTTACTCGGAAGTCCGGGCTTCTCCCCCTTTTCCAAGACGAAGGCAATGCCTTTTTCTGGGAAGACTTCGCGGAAATTACCAACCTCGTCGGGAGCCCAAATTGGTCGGACGTCCTTGAGCTCGCTTTCGAAAACCTTTCGCGCGTCCGTTTCAGAACGTGGTTCTGGAAGGTTGATCATGATCGCTTCAACAATGTCGTTGGCCGCGATAATCTGAATCGTGGTGTCGGGGAGCGTGGCCGTTTGATATGTGGCGACGTCAAAGCCGCCAACCTGCTCCACCGCGACCGGAGATTGGAGCATTGGATTTCTGTCGAGCTCGGAGAACTTCGTCACGCCGGGCAGGACTTCCATGAATTTAGCTCCGTGCGGTTCGTGCCCCAAGGAATCGGAGTCCGCGCGAACGTTGAGATTAGGAAGGTCTTCAAACTCATCAGCAAGCCCATTCTTGGACGATCCGTCTCTCTGGCGCGTCCTGCTGAGTTCAACTCCTCTCTGAGAGGCAACCGGCGCCTCGCCGGCGGTCTGAAGGATTTTCGTTGTGGAATCTTCCTTAACTTCATTGGCGACAGAATTAAGGTTCTCCGCTTGAGCGAGCGCGTCTCCGCAGGAGACGGCGGCGAACAGCGCAGCGGCAAGACCAAACGCCGCAATAGGGAAGATTTTGCTATATCGCATCTTATTTGCCGTATCGTTTCGAGTCATCTTCTGATTGCTCTCCATGAATTTCAGTTAATTTGTCGCGTCATCCTTCACGATCGCGCGAATAATCTCAAATTGAGCATAGCAAAAATCACCGACGTCCGTCTAGTCCGTTTTGTCAGAATAAAGGGCCTGGATGACTCTAACCTTAAATTTCCCATGAAATCGCTTCTTAAGCGTCGAAGAGGTTTTTGTCGCTGTCTTTGGCAGGTTCTGTCGTTAATAATTGCTCTTGATGAGCAAAAAAGGAAAAAAAAGCTCCGCTCTGCTTTAAAAAGCTCAAAGAAAATCGTAAAATCAGTTGGGAGAGAGCGCCGTTGATTTTTGCTCGTTCATAGGATATGCAACGACGTCGCTTCTCTATCTGCATCACAACGTAACAATAGGAGTCGTCCTTATGCTAAAAGTCGGTATCGTCGGAATTGGATTCATGGGAATGATCCACTATCTTGCTTATCAACGTATCGAAAACGTGAAAGTTGTCGCCCTTTGTGAAGCCTTCGCGAAGGAGCGTCTCACAGGCGATTGGACCAAAATCAAGGGTAACTTCGGTCCCGCCGGCGCTCAGATGGATCTCACGGGGATTGCGACCTACGATAATATTGACGATCTCCTCAAGGATCCGAACGTGGACGTTGTCGATATCTGCCTTCCTCCCGCTTCCCACGCCGCCAGTACGATTGCAGCGCTCAAGGCTGGAAAGCACGTCTTCTGCGAAAAGCCGATCTCTCTCAAAGAGGAAGAGGGAGTTGCGATGGTCGAAGCCGCAAAAGAAACAGGCAAGCTCCTCATGATTGGACACGTGCTTCCTTTCTTCGACGCGTTCAACTTCATCTATCAAGCCTCGATCACCGGCAAATATGGAAAATGCCTTGGCGGTCACTTCAATCGCGTGATCTCCGATCCGAAATGGCTCAAGAATTTCTACAGCATGGATGGTTCCGGCGGTCCAATGCTCGACTTGCATATTCATGACGCGCACTTCATTCGCACTCTCTTCGGAATGCCGAAAAAGATCCAGAGCGTCGCGCGTCTTCGCGGGGATGTTCCGGAATACTTTAGTTCGCAGTTCCTTTACGACGATACGGACCTCGTTGTCACTGCGAACAGCGGATGCATTATGCAGCAGTCTCGTCCTTTCGAATTCTCCTATGAAGTTCATTTCGAGAAAGCGACGATCTTCACTGATTGCTTTACGCAGACGCCCGTCACCGTCCTGCTGGACGACTCCATCGAGAAGCCCGAATTCCCCGCAGGCGATGATATCACCCCCTTCGTCAACGAACTCACAGAAGCGCGCGACTGTTTCATTGCAGGCAAACCGTCTAAGATGCTTGACGGCGTTCTGGCGCGCGACGCGCTCACCATCTGCCATAAAGAAATTGAAGCGTGTAATAAGCGCGTCCCTGTTGACGTGTGATATGACTCGCAATTTCCCGACATGAATAAAAGGCGTCAATCCGATGGATCGACGCCTTTTCTCTTTCAAGCGCTCTTTTCGACGTCATTTTAAATAAAATAGAAAAGAAACTTGTCTTTTTTCGTTAATTCCGACTCCGCCTGAAATCCTTACTTCCTTACAGAACTCATGTCGATAAGAGGAAACGATTGTTTTAGTCTTTCCACCCAGTATAATCGATCCGAGCGTCAGAGGGGTGCAAAATCCTCTCTAAACGAGAGGATCGATGGGGACTTTAACCTCCTGTTAAGCCATGACGCAAACTCAGTGCGAAAAAACGACGCAACGCTTGGAAGCACAACATGAAGAATTGCTCCGCAAGATCGATGAGCTCGACAAACACGTCGCTGAAGTTTTAGCGGAGTGGACTCAAATTAAAGACTTCAATGCTGGCGTCTTCCACTAACGGCTCTTTATTGCGTCCTTTCGCTTTCTAAATCGCGTATTATTCAGCCTGGCGTCAGCCAGAGTCCAAAGGACGTTCAATGAAACATTTCAATCTTACGTCAATTCTTAGAGCAGGAAAGATTGCGTTAACCCTGCTCGTGCTTGTCGCATTTTTTTCGGGACAGCAACTCTTCGCGCAGGAATCCTCCGACCTGCGGATTATGTGCTACAACATCCGCAACGGACGCGGTCTCGATAATAAAACTGATTACGCTCGAATCGCAGAAACGATCAAAAAGGAGAACCCTGACGTCGTAGCCCTTCAGGAAATTGACAAGAAAACCACGCGTTCCAACGGTGTTGACGTTCTCGAAGAGCTTGCCAAGCTTACAGATATGACGCCCTCCTACGGCGCTGCTATCGATTTTCAGGGAGGTCAATATGGAGTCGGGGTTCTTTCTAAAGAAGAGCCCATTAATGTGGAACGCTTTCCCCTTCCCGGCGCTGAAGAAAAAAGGCTCCTGCTTGTTGTTGAATTTGAGGATTTCGTATTCTGCTGTTCGCACTGGTCGCTCACCGCTGAGGATCGCAACACATCGGCCGCTCTCGTTACGAGCAAGATGAAAGAACAACAGAAGCCTGTCTTCATCTGCGGCGATTTTAACGCCGAGCCAACGGAAGATTCAATCTCGGCGCTCAAAAGTGACTGGACAATCCTCTCCGCCGATGAGCCAACTTTCCCCGCTGACAATCCGACCGTCCGCATCGATTACATTTGCGCCGCAGCCCCCCAAGGAAAAATCGATTCCGAACGCTGGCTCAAAGCGGCCAAGAATGCACGCGTTGTTAATGAACCAGTCGCCTCCGATCATCGGCCGATTGCACTGGAAATTAGCCGCGATATCTTCAAATGAGCTCCAAGTTTAAAACGTTCAACGAAAAATAAAAAGTCGGTCGTCTCCTGACGACCGACTTTTTCTCTTTGCATCCGAGCGTCGTTCGGCTCAGTCTTCAACAAGCGTCGCCGAATAGAAAACGACGGCGTGTCGATCAAGAGTAGTCGAACATTCGAAGGTTCCGTCCTCACCGACGACGATTTCGCGTTCGACGGAGCGCGGCGGGCGGTTAGCCTTTTCGAGGTATTTGGCGCGGAGATCCTTATAGTATATCTCTCTCATTTCGGAATCGCACCATCCGATGTCCAAATTACCGCTGTCAGGCGACCATGAAAACGCTTCGTCAGGGATCTGAAGACGTTCTTTATCTTCAAGCCAATCGCAGAAAAAATTCTCCTGATCGTCAATCATTGTTTCGACGACCTTGACGCGGCGTCCAGCCCAGAACGGCGCCTTCACCGAGAACGAGACGTCGGCAGGGTCATTGTAATTAAGGTCGAACTTGAAATTGTACGCCATCATGAGCGCCGTCTGGGTTTCCTCGTCGAAGCCGGCGACTGCGCCGCAATCAACCGCATCCGCAAGCGCTTTCGTCTCAGTGGTTTTAAGAACCTTCGCATTCTTAAATTTTGCAACGTTCTGAGCGACTCGGAACGCTATGAGAGGGTAACCGTTCCATGCGGATGAACTTGAGTAGCTCCACGCGCTGAAGTAATCGATATCGGACTCTATCATAATCTTAAAGAGACGCGCGTCATACGCCGCTTGATAGGTCTGACCGACAATACGAAACGTTAAATCAGACGCGTCTCTCCCCTTCGCGCTGCCAAGGATACGTCCCTCGTCGACCCCGTAACGGAGATCAGTAAGCCCGACCTCGTTAGCGCGCTGACGAATGTGATCCACCGTTTCCGCAAGCGTCATTGGATGTTCCCTGTCGGGCGCGTCGTCGTAGAATGAAACGGCGAAATACTTGATCGGCACGGGGCCTTTACCAGTCTTAGCATTCACGCCCTTAGCGCAATGGTCTAGCAGTTGCCGCTCGTCCCACAGTCCCTCGGTACACGCCATTGCATGAGCGCCGATCCAGAAGTCTGGTCCCAAAACCTCGGTGAGCGCCGCGACCGAATAGTCGTAGAGCTTGAAGTAAGCGTCGCGACTCTTGTCGGGGTCTCTGTCTTTGTCGTGGAACCAGCCTTCGTTTTCGAACTCTACAAGGACGCCGAATCCCCACGTTCGAACCTCGTCGAGGCCGAAACGATCGACAAGCGCGTGCGCCAACGCAAGGATATAGCGATAGTAGACCTCGTAATCGTCAGGAGGCAACGCATTCACTTCAAAGGCGTCGACAACAGTCTCTTTAGAGAACTTGTCTGGCACGCTGAGCTTAATATGCGGTTTTGCGCCGAGATCTAAAACGCCCTGACACGCCTCTAGAAGCGGCTCGAAATCATAGTCGTCGACAATGTCTCGATTCTTCGGATCGATAAAGAGATCGCGCGACTCGTTGCCGCCCGTCGCCTGCATAAATTGGACGTATTCGACAAATTCGCTCAGATCGCAACCTTCGATTTTCGGGGGAAACGTAAATGTTTGAAATTGCCAAATGTTAACTGTCGAAACCTTATTGCCAATCGTCTTGCCGCGTTGGGTCGCGTCAACGTCGACATGCAACGTCGACGGGCTTTCCGCAAGCGATACAGCTCCGGAAAACACAAAGCCCAGGACCAAAAGCGTGGACAAACACGCCGTACTGATCCTTGTGACAAAATTTTCTAACCTCTTCATGAACTCTCCTTTACATCTTAAGAGCCTCATTTCAATTCAACTGTAATCCTAAACGACCACTTGTCGAAATAGAGATTGCCGTCGTCCCATTCGATCTCGCCCTTTTGAAGATCGACTGGTTCGCTTCGGAAATATTTCTTTGGTATAAAAAACGGTCGACCGATCGAGTCATTAATGACGAGACGATATTGATCCAACGAGCTCTTATAGAAATTATGAACGATCGGATCGTCACTCGGCATAAGTCCGTAAGACATGTCGACGGGAACCCAGCCGACGCCTTCGTAATAGACTTCGCCCCAATCGTGCATACCGCAAAGATTAGAATTCTCATACATAACCCAGCCGCTCTGCCATTTCGCTGGGATACCGACGGATCGGCACGCGGAGATGAGAAGAAGCGTAAGCATCCCGCAATCGCCATGTCCTTCGCGCATAACATACTCCGGAATACAGGGCATAGTACCGTATTCGTTGGAAGACGCCCAAGGATACGCCTCGTCTATCTTATCAAAGAGGAGCGAGACCATTTTGACGGGGTTCGTTTCGTCGCCAACGATTTCTTTAGCCCATTTTTCTATGGAGTCCGTTTTGATCATGTGCGGCAGATATTCCGCAGTATAGGTCTTGTAGATCTCACTGGTCTTATCGTAGGGTTTTACCGCATCGATAAGAACGTCCTGGGCAAAGTACTGGGCGTAGCTTGTGGTCTCAAAAGAGAATTTAAAGACGACGTCCTGATCCCTTACCGCCTTCTTTTCCATATAGAGAGTTCGCTGGAGATCGGTCGCGGGAGAGAGTCTCCAGACGTCGCCGTCGGCATAGACAAGCTTGACGTCTCGTTGACGTTGGCAAGACTCGCGTGGGAAAGGAGCCCAGTATCGAACTGTCTTTCCCTCTGGAATCGTATTTGCCGGAATTCTCGCAATGCACGTGAAGACGTTCTTTCGCCCTTTGGATAGAGCGCCAAACGACTCGGACGCATAGACAATTTCAGCGCAGTTCTGGAGTCTCATCTCACGTTTTATCCTATCAGCATCGCTTTCAACGCGTTTATCACGAAGCTCGGGATCAAGACGAGGAAGGTTACCGACGGCGACCTTGAAATACCGTCGTTCTCCGTCAATCGGACGCATTTCAAGATACCGTTTCGATTCCCAATAACGGAGCTTTTCATCGCTGTTCTCAAAACCTGCGTCTGCAAGTTTTTCCTTAATCTGTTCCTCGGTAAAAGGAAATTCGATCCGGATCCGCCTCATGAGTTCGAGATACCATTCCTTCTGGAGCTGCTCTTCTTCAGAAAGATCAGTCATTTGTTCGAGCGCGGCAGTCGCTTCGGCAAACCGACTCTCGTTGATCAGACCGAGGATGTTTTTTTGCCAATCAGACTGGGCAAAAGAGTAACGAGTGGGTAGAATGGCGACAAGCAGGGTCGCGAGCAGTAGAAGGAAACGCTTAAAATATTGCATCTTTCGCTTGACTTTGCCTTTGAATTCAATGGAATGAAAGGAAACAAAAGCGCGAAATTGCGCTCTCCACGTCCAGTATACGATTGCAGCGACCTCAAAGCAAGTGTGTGCTCCATGCGCGTCTTCTAACGTGCGCATTTCAACCGAATAAACAAAGTCTGACCATGAAAATCACGCCTCGCTTCGCAGTAATAACGCTCGTTTTTTTCTACCTCTTCTCGCCGCTTTTCGCTCAAGAAACTCGGCCGATCGAACCCAAGCTGGAAGAAATCAAGGCGAAGTTTGCACCTGATTCTCGACTTGAGCTCTTTGACGTCTTGTTAGATAATGCCAACGTCTTTGTCGAAACAACTTCAGAGAATGCGAAAGAAGCGGTCCTAGCGCTCGCTCAAGAATATCCAAATTACGAAATTAAAGCGGCGCTTTATCCACAAGAAAACCAGGAGCTCGACGGTAAATGGCGAGCTCTTGTGAATTACTCGACGATACAGATTCAAAAGAAACCCGATTTCACCTCTGAGTGGAGCACGCAAGCGCTTATGGGAGCGCCGGTCCGTATCTTGAAAAAATCGTCTGGTTACTGGATCATGATTCAGAACAGCGACGGCTATATTGGCTACACGACCTCTGGAAGCGTCAGTCCCATGACAGAGGCGGAATTTGCGCAATGGCGAGAATCGAAACGTCTTATTTGGCTCGAAAATACAGGCGTCGTCTATGCGGAACCAAGTCTTGGCGCGCAGACGATATCCGACCTTGTCGCTGGCAACGTCCTCGTGTGGAAAAATGAGGAAACGCAAAACGGTTTCCGACGTGTCGAGACTCCCGACGGTCGTCAAGGCTGGATTTCCGAACAAGGCTCGCAAGAATGGCGCGAATGGCTTGCGAGTCGCGAGTTGACGGGCGACAATCTCGTCGCGAGCGCGCGCAGACTAATAGGGCGACCCTACGTTTGGGGTGGAACTTCGACGAAGGGAGTCGACTGTAGCGGAATGGTCAACGTCGCGTTCATGGCAAACGGCTACAACATCCTTCGAGACGTCAGCCAGATTCGCCGCGAAGGAATCGACGTCGATATCTCACAAGGATGGAAGAACTTCCAGCCTGGCGACCTTCTCATCTTTGGAGAACGTCGTGCCAACGGCGTGACGTTTTGGCGCCATGTCGGAATCTATATCGCCGATGGACGTTTTATTCACAGCGCTTCGCTCGTTCATGAAAGCAGTCTTGATCCGGAGTCTCCTGATTACGATCCGGGAAACGCGCGGCAACTAATCAAAGTCGTCCGAATGATCGGCGCGCCTGAAACGGAATATTTTCATCCGATTTCTAAAAACAAATTCTTTGAGATGTAACAACGCGTGCGCGCTTAAATAAACATCAACCCAATAAACGTAAGGACTATCGTATGACGACACGGCGTAATTTCGTGCGCGGCGCAGTTGCCGGCCTCCTTGGAACCTCTTTTTTGCCGTCGACTCGTCTGTCAAAGCTGCAAGCGGATGATTCTTTTCCGACTTCGAATAAGCCTGGCAAGATGAATCTGACCTTTAAACCCTATCTGCTCACGCTGCGTCACGCGTTTGGAGTCGCAAGCGTGACTCGTACGACGACTATGGGCGTTCAGGTCGAGATTGAGCTCGACGGAGTCACGGGCTATGGAGAGGCGTCGATGCCGCCATATCTAAGCGAATCCACCGAATCCGTTATGGCGTTTTTGAAACGAGTCGACCTTTCGCAGTTCAACAGTCCCTTCGAGCTTGAGGATATCCTCAGCTACGTCGACGGTATCTGCGAAAACAATACAGCCGCTAAAGCTTCGATTGACCTGGCTCTTCATGATTTGGTTGGCAAGCTGATTGGTCAACCATGGTGGCGCCTATGGGGACTCGATAAGGAAAAAACTCCGACAACAATGTACACAATCGGTCTCGACGAGCCAGACGTCGTTAAAGACAAAACCCGAGAAGCTTCGAATTTTGAGATTCTTAAGGTCAAACTTGGACGCGATCAAGAAACCGATCGCATGATGATCGAGTCGGTGCGTTCGATCTCAGATAAACCGATCGCCGTTGACGCCAACCAAGGATGGACAGATAAGGTCTACGCCCTTGAAATGATCGAATGGCTCCACGAACGGGGCGTCGTTTTGGTTGAACAACCTATGAGAAAAACACGACTCGACGATATCGCCTGGATCACGGAACGCAGTCCGCTCCCCATTATTGCCGACGAATCCCTGCAACGCCTAGTAGACATTCCTAATCTCAAAGGAATCTTTTCCGGAATAAATATCAAGCTTATGAAATGCACGGGCTTGCGTGAAGCTTGGAAGATGCTTAACCTCGCGCGAGCGCTGGACATGAAGGTTATGCTCGGCTGCATGACAGAAACGTCGTGCGCTATTTCAGGAGCTGCGCAACTTTCGCCCCTTGTAGACTGGGCTGATCTCGACGGCAATCTCCTCGTCTCCAACGACTGTTTCGACGGCGTCAAAACAGCTCCCAACGGTAAGTTGCTTCTTTCTGAGCTTCCAGGGCTTGGAATCGTAAAACTCGACGCCCCTATTAACCGTCTAGACACGATCATTTGACTTTGTCGCCCAGAAGCTTCCCCTTGACAAGACGCCATTTAGGATTAGAATTGCGCTCCCGCGTGTCGGGCTCGTCAAGCGAGAGTCTCGCTTGAATGACGTCTCCATAGCTCAATCGGATAGAGCGTCGGCCTCCGAAGCCGAAGGTTGCAGGTTCGATTCCTGTTGGAGACGCTGTATATTATCTTTAACGCCTCCGTTGAAAGTAGCGTCGCTAGCAATAGAACAGCCTTTCGATTGATTTGCCGATCCCTGTTTTGACCTTTCGGCAGTTGACCGCGGCGTAACAGAAAAAATGAGCTTGAAGGGATCGTTTGGCAGCTATTCAGAGTAACTCAGTTGCGCATAACATGCGCCGTGGGTTGCAGATCTAATAGAATCGAACCGCGGTCATTCTCTTATCACCGTCAGTATAATTTCACCGTCTTTTATCGTTCTTTGTACGGGAATTATTCGTATGGAGAACCACATTGTTTTTTTTCTCACCAACAACGACGAGTCGCAACGGGTCTTCGTCCAAGTTGTCGGTAAGCTGCATCGCGTACTGACCGTTTAGAATGTTGTCGAGAAACTCGCCAAGAAACTCCTTGCGCCACCCTGTCGTTAGCCGGGCAGTCTCATATTCTGGCAACGTGCCCTCATGAGCGGCGATCGCCTGACGAATATCAGCTGACGTCGTGAAGAGGAGATACGACACCTGTTGAATGTGGCAGTATTGGGCGAGCAAAACGCCCACCAGCTTAGTAGCTAATTTATACGCAGGATATCGCACGTTATATGCACGCGGCTTCTGAGAATCGGGAAGAGCGAGCGCGCGTTGAATAACTTTGCTAAGTTCTCTAACCTTCTTTGCGAGTGAGCGTCCAGAAATACCCCTCATGACTGCTATGCGTTCAGGATCAGTTGTATGCCGTTTCGCAAGACTGACCAGGACGTCGTCGCGCATAACGCGAGACGGCGGAATGTTTTTGGCAATCGCCTGGTCGTGTCGCCAAAACCAAAGCTCGCGCAAAGTCGCAAGCTCGTCGCGGGAATTAATACCAGACTTGCAAACCTTACGCCAACGTTCTTCAGAAAAGGAAGCTTGAAGGGCGGCGACATGTTCCTTCATTTCCTCTTTAAACCAATCCAAACGTCCCTTCCGTTCAAGCTTGTCACGTAGGACTCCTGCAATTTTACTCAGATGGCATACGTCGTTGATCGCATACCTTAACTGGACGTCCAACAGAGGACGCCGTCGCCAATCCGTTAAAGTCTCTGACTTATCCAAATCGACATTGATCGTCACACTCGCAAGCGTTTTAAAATTAAGAGGATAACCAAGTCCAACAAACGCCGCTGCAAGTTGAACGTCAAATATCCTTGAGGGAAATCGTTTAATCGAGCGATAACAGAATTCCAATTCGCTTCGACATGCATGCACAAGAGAGACTGTATCGTCCCGACAAACACGTTCCCAGAAGGGAGTCAGATCGTCAACTATGAGAGAATCGATAATATAATTACCATGTGGAGTCGAAACTTGGACCAGACAAAGTTCCGGAAGATAACGCCCCTCCGAAATAAACTCAGTATCGTAACCGATCCAATCCGCATCCTCATTCTCAGCAAGGAAACGCGACAAATCGCGCTGGGAAGTTATATACTGAAAAGGAACATTTTTCTCAGACGTCATGCTCTAGCGCTTTCCTTTTGCAGATTCACTGCTCGGTGTTCTCAAGGAAGTTTGTCTCTCGTATATTTCGACAGCATATGTCATTCGCGTCTGAGCGTTTCCCATGCCGCTTCGAGGGCCTGAGGAATTGATTTCGTTGAACCAATTGTCGTTATGAAATTAACGTCGCCGTTCCAGCGCGGTATAATATGCCAATGCATATGTCCCGGCAGCCCCGCGCCCCCTGCGCGCCCGAGATTCAAACCTACGTTAAATCCTTCGGCGTCCATCTTTTCTTCGAGACGACTCACCCAATAGGTTATCTCGTCCATCAATTCGCTTTTCTCTTCAGGCGTGAGAAGATCAATCCGCGAAATATGACGTTTGGGGGCAACAAGCAGATGACCGTTGTTGTAGGGGAAGCGGTTTAAAATTGCTACCATCTTATCGCCACGACCAACGACCAACCTTTCGCAATCATGTTCAGCTGAATCGGCGACTGCATTACAGATAAAGCACTCAGGATCGCCGTCCGGGGCAACCTGAACGGGTTGTAACTCCTTTTTTACATTCGATTTAATGTAAGGCATCCGCCAAGGCGCCCACAAGATATCGATATTGTTATTTTCTTTGGTTCCCATAACAAGCCCCTTGCAGTTGATTTAATTCTTCGTTTGCTTGGAGGATATGGTAATAAAAGGAGAATATTTCTTGACCGGTTTCGTCGCACCCTTGTCTGTCGCGTTTTCCGTAGGAACGGACGGTTCCGCCGTCAAATCTTCGGAAACGGCGCGCTTGTAGGGAGAAGCTTGTACTTGAACTTCATCTGCGGCGATCTCTCGAGATCTGAAAGTTTCAGGGCCAAGCCACATCGTATCCTGTACCGAAGGGGCCTCGTCAAGAGCAGCGTCGTTTGACGCGTCGAAGTCGACGTTGCTCCATTTAGCAGGGAAGTCGGAATAGAGAAGCTTGTCGGAATCGGGAACCATTTCATTCCCTGGATTGGCGTCGATGGTCTCATCGTAGATTGCGCCGTCAATTTTAATCGTAAAGTCTTCGTTAATATGTCCATCAGAAGGAGCGCCGTCGGCTACGTTCGCGGGACCGAAGTTCTGCTGTTTTATCGGATTGAACACGGAATCTACCGTCTCGGCCGCGTCGTCCGTCGAAAGGGGATCTTGGTTAAGCTGTATAACAAAAGGTTGGTTAGCGTCGTCCGAAGTAAGTTCTGGCGCGACGTCAGCCGCCGCGCTAAAACGCTCGTTGTCAGAGTCCGTAATGGATGGGTAGTATGAAGTCGACGTCACGCTGCTCGCCGGTTCAAAAACGTTCGCCGGCGCGACACCCTGGTCGTTGATGGTATCGTCGCGCAAAACGATGCGTATCTTTCCTATATCCGACGCTTTTCGTATTTTTTCAAGCTGATCGGCGGTAAAGAGCGTCGAGATCGTTGATAAACGGATGGGTCCGTCGACGCCAAAGCGATTCTCGTCGGAAACTGCAAAGACAGGCGCATTCTCGATGATCGTCTCGGCCGCAAGCTTCGGAAGGGCGACGGGACCAGATTTCGACGGCACCTCTCTCACGACCATTATGTCGACGACGTCGCCCGACTTTATCATTTTGTTAAGCTTCGTCGTTTTGAGATAATTTCGGTTACCATTTTCCTTCGTTGCGGAGCTGATTTCGATCGGAACGATCGAGCATCCGGGCGGAACGAAGCCGACAGTGTCTTCCTCTTCGCTCGATTCTTCTATATCGTAGAGGGAGATCGGTTCGCCGTCCTTAATGTCGCGAGCAATTTTGCAGCCGGCGACGCCAACGAAAGAAAAGATTCCGTCACGCGGAACTTTTACTTCGGGGGTAAGAGTCAAGCGCACATTGAGTGCATTGAGCTCCGTACCCGCAGCTAGATCGCCGTTCGCGACGAGCAATTGTTCTTTTATTCCAGGGGTAAGGTCTTCATCAATCGCTACTGAAACACGATCGACAAAGAAGATCGATTTGATACCAAACGCCGCAACGCACCCCGCCGCGAGCGCAAGCATTAATAACGACCATGTTTTCCAGTTCATATTTTCACCCGTGTGAAGACAGGATTGATCCCTTGCGATTTGGTTTTTCCAATTTTCTTGCGTTGGAAACTCCGATTCGCCAAGGTAAACGGCAAATCAAAACGAGCTTCGACAATGAGCGCCCCGCCGCGAGCAGACATAACGCCCTGCCTCTAATCGGCAAAAAGGCGGCTCATTGTTGATTAATTCTCTAATGCGCGACAAAGGACTCTTGCCGTGCAAAAACGGAGCGTTAAAGACCTGGCGTATAGTCGACGTCAGGGTCAATCGACTCGCAATAGCGCGCTAGCAGGTCTGCGACCGCGTTCATGTCGTCCCAGGACACGATTTCCACGGGGGTATGCATATACCGGTTGGGGATCGAAATCAAGCCCGTCGCGACTCCTGAGCGAGAAACTTGGATCATCGCGGCGTCGGTTCCGGTAATGCGGTTCTCCGCTGCAATCTGGTATGCGATCTCATTCGTTTCTGCGACGTCGATCAACGCGTCCACAAGCTTCATGTTCATGTTGGGGCCTTTGCCAATCACGGCTCCGTCGCCAAGATTGACTTCTCCGGAAATTTTCTTTTCAACGGTCGGAGTATCGGTCGCATGCGTTACGTCAACGGCAATTCCAACGTTTGGATCGATTCCAAAGGCGCTCGTTTTGGCGCCGCGAAGCCCAACTTCCTCCTGGACGGAAGAAACGGCGAAGACGCCAACGTTGAGCTTCGAACTGTCAATTCGGCGTAAAGCTTCCATGACAGCCCAGAGTCCCGATTTATCGTCGGTTGCAGGCGCGGCGATGCGATTATTGAGGAGCTCTTGATAATCAAGAGTTATCGTGCCGCAATCGCCGACCCTGACGGCATTTGCAGCGTCATCTTTACTTTTCGCGCCAATATCAACCCAAAGATCGGTAATCTTAGGGACGCGACGGCGTTCTTCTTCATTGAGAAGATGAATCGCTTTACGACCGATGACGCCGTTGACAGGTCCGTTCTTCGACCAGATCGTAACGCGAACGCCAACGAGCGTCTGCGGGTCCCAACCCCCGAGAGGAAGCACGTAGACGAAACCGTCTGCGTCGATATAGTTCACTTCAAGCGCAATTTGATCGCAATGACCAGAAAGCATAACGCGGAATGGCGCGTCAGGGTTGCGAGCAACAATTAAGTTACCATGCGAGTCTGTGCGAACGTCGTCTACGAAATCATGGACATAATCGCGAACGACAGCCTGAATTTTTTCTTCGTAGCCGGAAGGACTCGGAGTCTTGATCAAATCATAAAAAAAGTTGCGAGTCTCCCTTTCCATTATACTAACACGCCTTTCTCAGGAACTGCAAAAACTAGTTGCGCGCCTCGTTTGACTTGGAGGCTAACGGCAACGCCCCTCGCGTCATCCCCTACTTGTCGCTGGGAGGAACGCGTCGAAAAATGACCAAACATTGGTCGTCAGTTTGCGGACATGCGTCCGAAAAATTCTTCATGTCGCGAACGAGTCGACGTCCAAGCGTCGTGGCGTCGCTTGAGTCTGTGTTGCATAACGCGCGCTCGATACGCTTGTCCCCATACGATTCTTGGGAAACGTTTAACGCGTCTGGGAAACCGTCGCTCATAATCGCGATCGCGTCGCCTTCAGCTAGAGTATGCACATATTCACGAAATTCGGCGCCGGGAACCACCCCAAGTGGAAAACTGTTATACCCTTCGCCAACCCGCGCGACCGTCCCGTCCGCCTTTGAAACGACTGGATAAAGATGTCCGGCGTTAAAGATCCGAACGTTTCCCGTCTCGGGTTCCAAAATAATCAAAACCAGCGTAATAAAACGACCACCCCAGTGATTCTCGGAAAAAACGCGATTAAGCCGCGCCATTGCAAGTGAACAATTTTTTTCAAGCGCCAAACTATACCGCGTCTCAGACGAAAGTTTCGCCATGAGGAGCGACGCGGAAATCCCTTTCCCTGAGACGTCGCCTAGAATTATCGCTAACGAACCGTTTGTAAGGGGGATGTAATCGAAGTAATCGCCGCCGACATACTTAGCCGGGCGATAGTAGTCAAAGAACTCGTACGAGTCAAGCTTTGGGGGTTCAAGAGGCAGGAAACCGCGCTGAACCTGGTTAGCGAGTTGCATTTCCTGAACCGCGAGTTTCTGCGCGACAGCTGCGTCTCGCTGTCGTTGATTTTCACAGTAGACGGCAATCTGGCCAGCAATGGAAATGAGCAGTCGCAGATCATCCTTCGTAAAACGACTGCCGCGTTCGCGCGCGTCGATTTGAATCACTGCCAGTAGTTTGTCGTTGTAAAGATTGTAGACCGGCGCCGCCATAACTGAACGAATCTGCGTCGTTATTATGCTTTCCGACGCGTCGAATCGATCGTCGTCCGGGACAGAATCTGAAAGAAGCGCGACATGCGTATCAGCCACATACTGTAAAATCGCGCGGCTAGCTCTGAAGGACTTGGGTTCAGATTCGCCTCGACAGGCGCAACCGAGGACCTTCCATTGAAGTTCGGCAGGGTCGTCAGAATCACCTTGAAGCGCACAGACGCTTGCCGAATCGGCGCCGGGAAAAATCCTGAGCAAACCGTTAAGGAGACGTGGAGTCAGGTCGCCTGAATCTTCCGCCTTGCCAAGGATTCTCGCAAAGTCAAGGAGCGCGCGAACGCGGTCTTCTAAAAGTTTAATCTCGCGTTTATACTGCGCGACTGTTTTGATCTGCGCTTTATCGCTACCTGGAATGATTGAAGATGCGCTGCTTACCAAATATTGCGAGCGAATCATTTTCGGGTCGAGAACCTCGGCTGCGGCTCCCGATGAGCTGAACCCTTTATCCTTGGCGCTTGAGTCGGCGGGCGAATCTGATTGAAAAACAAGCATAACGTCGCCGATACGAATAGAGTCGCCGTTTACAATGCGAACGGGCTCATAGTCGATCCGCTTACCGTTAATCCAAACGCCGTTGCGACTCTGGAGATCCTCAACAAACCAGCGAAAATTCTTTCGGAAGAATTTAGCGTGCTCGCGGCTTACGGTATGATTATTCAGAACAAGATCGCAGTAGGATTGACGCCCGACAATAAAGGAATCGGTCGTCACAGGATAATACCTAACCGCCGCAGTCGGCGAACTTTTAATCTGCAACCGCACCATATAACGCTACGCTTTCAAACGGACGCTAAGAGCGCCTAAAACGCTCGCGTCCAATGTAACCAAGATACCGTCATTTTATGATTATTCGCCAAAACGTCAACGCCCTGATGCGTCCAGGTCGTCAGGATAAATGACGTCAATCATATATAGTCCATGTGGAGGCGCGGTCGGTCCTGCGAACTTACGATCGGCGCTAGCAATGATCTCGCGCATGCGTTCCGGATCCTCAAAGCCTTTGTGTCGCTTTCCAAAAAAGCAAAGCGTTCCAACGATCGCTCGAACCATATTGTAGAGAAAGCCGTCCGCCTCCAGCTCAAAGACAATCAACTCTGGCGACGAGGGATATTGCGACGCCCCGAGCGACTGTCCCTCTTCGCCTACATTCTTACCTCGCTCCCATTCGTTGAGTTTTGGAAATCGAAACGCTTCGTCCGCAGACGCACGTTCCACCTTAACGTCAAAAATTGTTCGAACGGTCGAGTTACGAGGCGATCCTTGCGACTGAAACGCTTTCATATCGCGAGTACCGAGCAGATAGGAACCAGCTTCCCGCATGGCTCCGTCGTCTACCTTCTGTATGAGATTCCAGACATTTTGTCTGAAAAAAGGAAACGCAGGACGCGAGTCGCTTGCAAGGTAACGATATCTCTTACGAACGACGTCGCGGATCGGATGAAAATTCAGATCGACATAAGAGGCGCGCCATATTCTGATATTTGGCGGGAGAAAAGCGTTAATTGCGCGAACGAGCGTTTCAGGGGGCAATTCCGAGTCTGTATTGAAGGCGGCAACCTGACAGAGTGCGTGGACGCCCGCGTCGGTGCGACCGCTACCAAGAACCTCTACCTCATGACCAACGACGCGCCGAATGGAGCGTTCAAGCTCTCCTTGGATCGTTCTAACCTTCGGCTGACGCGGTTGAATCTGCCATCCTGAATAACCGGCGCCGTCATAGCAGAGTTCCAATTTAACGCGTCGCATGGAATTTTCTTTAAATAACGCCCCTAAAAAGAACTACGGACGCCAAATACTTAGATTTGACGTACGTAGCTCCATGGATTTCAAGAACAGCGCTCAAATCGAGTTAATCAGCGGTACTGCCGCCAAACTGACTATGACAAGTCGTATTACAAGTGTCTTCCACTGCTTTATAGGCGGCCTTCATAGCCTCAAACGAGCCTTTACCCTGTGCAACAGCGTTGGCTTGTCTGTTAAATTCAAGCGTCGTCTCAGCGAGCAGATCGCAATATTCGAGCCAAAGCTCCTCGTCGTCAGGAGACAACGTCTCGCCAACGTTGTCACGACACCCAAGCGCTATCGCCACTAACATCGTTGAGCGGTCAATTGTCTTTTTCGAGTTGCTGGATCGAAGAAATGTCTTCTCGTTACGGATAAGGCGCTTGATGTCGGTAGAAAACGATGGAAGCGCGTGCTTCATCAGCGGTGCGAGAGACGTCACCCTTTGCCATTCAAGCGTGTTGGAACTGCCCGTTATCGCTTGAGCTGCTGAAAGCTTTCCGTAAGCCTTTTTAACCTCGTCGGTGGTTTGCGCTTTAGAAAGCTCGCTGGCGACCTCGAGAAGAGCGGGAGCAGACGCTTTACGTGTAGATTCAACGTCGGACGCGCCAAGAACGAGCGCAACGACGGCAAGAGAGCTAGCGTCGCGGCGAACCCCGACGCAACCGTCTGAGAAGTTTGGAATTAAATCAAGATCTCGGACGTCGCGGTCCAGAAGTTCAACTAACGAGTCGATGGCGCTTTCAAGGTTGTCAGAAGACGGAACGCCAGTCTCGGCATTAGCAGCATAGACCTTGTTCAGCTCTGAAAAAAAAAAGCCGCGTGGAGTGGAACTTGATTTTGACAACGCTTTCGCAGCTTTATCTGCGTTAGCCTTGGCTTCAGCGGCTTTGTCAAGCGCGGCCTTAGCTTCAGCAGCTTTATTGGCGGCGCTCATTGCGGCGCTTGCAGCGGCGTTGGATTCCGTTAACGCTTCATTAGCGGAGCTCTTAGCTTTTTCAGCAAGATTTGCGGTCTCTTCAGCAACGGTGGCGGCGGAGTCGGCGGCCTCCTTGGCTTCCTTCAGCTCGTCAGTCGCTTCCGCAACGGCGGCGGAGGCAACGTCGACGGCATTTTCAGCCTCAACGACGGCTGCCTGCGCGTCAGAAGCGGCCTTATCAGCGAGCGCTTTGTCACTCTCGCAAGATGCGGCTTCTTCAGTCGCGTCAGCAAGTGTTTTCTCAGCGTCAGTTTGAGCGTTGACAGCGGCCTCGGCGGCCTGAGCGGCTTGCGTTGCGGCCTGAGACGCCTCGTCAAAAGCCTTTCTCGCAAGATCAAGCTCGGCTACCTTTTCAGCAAGCGCTTCGTCTGCGGCAACCTTCGCGTCATTGGCGGCCGTCAATGCTTCTGCAGCTTCAGCCGCGGCGGTTTCGGCTTCGGTCTTTTCGTCCCCTTCTTTGCCCTCGATAGCGGCGGCGGCTTCGTCGGCGGCGGCTTGAGCAGCTGCGACCTCTTCAGAAGCAGCGGCAACGACCTGTTCGGCGTCGGTGTGAGCGGCTGTTGCAATGTCAAAAGCTTTTGTGGCAATGTTCAGAGTTTCGGCGGCGGACTCTGTTGCGGCGGTCGCTTGAGTTGCTGCTTCGTTTGCAGCGTCAAGCGCGCTGGCGGCGGCTTCTTTCTCAGACGCAGCGGCGGTCGCCTTCTGAGCGGCGTCGGCCGCGGCTTTCTGAAGGTCGGCGCTTGAAGATTTCGCAGCGGTCAGATTATTGGCGGCCGTTTCGGCGGCGCTAGCAGCAGTCGCCAGCGCTTCCTCGCGCAACTGCACGAGCGCGACAGCGTCGTCATAAGTCTTCTGAGCAGCTAAAGCTTTAGCGGATGCGCCTGCATATGCTTCGGCCGCTTCATCTGAGATGTTCTTTTTCTCGGAAGCGACTGAGGCCGCTTGGGCGGAAACGTCGTTCGCTTCTTTTTCAGCGGCCGTAGCCTTTTCTAACGCCTCAGCAGCCTCAACAACCGCTTTATCGGCCGCAATCTTCTTTTCCGCGAACTCGTTGAAATCAAAATCGGGCGAGGAGGACGCTCCAACGTCTTCTGCAGCGCCAAGCTTCAAGGCGGGGGCGTCGCTTGTTTTCTCAGCGGCTGAACCAAAATCGAAGGACGGGGGGCTGTCGCCGGTCGATACAGCCTTATTGAAATTAAAAACCGGAGTCGCGTCGCTGGTGGAAGCAGCGGCATTGAAATTAAAAATAGGAGTCGCGTCGCTGGTAGAAGCGACAGCGTTAAAATTAAAAGAAGGCGTGGAGTCGCCAGTGGAAGCGATGTTGAAATTAAAGGCGCCAGGAGCTGCGCCAGTGGAGGCAACGTTGAAATTAAATGATCCGGGAGCCGCGCCAGTGGAAGCGACGCCGGCAAAGACGCCGGGAGCGACGGGCATACCGCCCTGCGCCATCTGCTCTTCAAAGTTTTTGAGCCAGGATGCATAATCCGAGTCGGCAGGCTCCCCCGCGGAAGATGAAACTTCCTCAATCATGAGGACCTGCTCTTCTTTGCAGCCGACAAACGCCGCGCAACTAATCAGACAAAGGGCGACGCCATATAGCGCCGAGCGCCCGAAATTAAAACGCCTTTTCATTTCAACTGAGTCCTAATAATATCGTGAAGAACGCTCGCTAAAGCGCAACGCAGAACGGCTCTGCAATCGCAAAACGACCTTCGTAGGAAAAGAAACGCCGAAGTCAACTTACTTGAAAATCAAAGTTTAGTCGACGCCATTATTCTGACGACCCGCGAATTTGAGAACCCGCATGAATTCAAACGTCATGGCGAGCGCCGTCAAAGCTCTACATCCCCGACGGAACTACCTGGGCCAATGCTCGAGGACAATTATAATGGACGGAGCGAGAAATTCGAGGGGGCTTGCGCTAAAAAGCGCTTAATTCATCTAATTTGGGAAATTTGCTAACGTAGAATATTGACACAAACCGTCCATTTAGCAAGAATGAGAGAAACTGGAACGGAAGCGGATCCATCTAGTGAAAACACGAACGCCATTAAGCATTAAGGGGCGTTCGTTAAAAAAGACGCACTGTGAGCGTCCAGCTAAGGTCCGTTTTATTAGTGAACGCGACACTTATGAAAGAAAAGAAATGACAAACTCAACCCAGGCAAATCGCGAGGCGTTGCCGGCTCGCAACGTCGAGGCGCCAACTTATGTATTTGAATCAGGAGCTTCCGCCTGCAGCCACGTAGCTGAGCAGATCGCATCAATCGTGCGAAATCGAAATTCACTCGGACGCAGCGCGACTCTTGGACTCGTCGCTGGCTCAAGTCCAGTCGGAGTGTATCAGGAGTTGGTGCGTCTTTATCAGGAGAATAACCTCGACTTCTCGCGCGTGCGAATCTTCATTGTCAACGAATATTACGGCCTTGACAAGGATCGTTTGCAAAGCATGCGCCGTTGGCTCATGGGGAATTTCGTTCTGAAAACAAATATTAAAATAGAGAACGTCCATTTCTTCGACGCCACGCTTCCCTTTGACCAAATGGAGGCGAGCTGCCGGAATTATGAAAACGAGATAAACAAGGCGGGAGGTTTGGACTTGTTGCTCCTTGGCGTCGCGACAAACGGCGCGGTCGGCTTTAACGAGCCCTATACCTCTAAGAAGAGTCGTACGCGATTAGTCCAACTCGATTCCGAAACTCGTCTCAATGCCGCGTCTCTCTTTTTTAGCGAAACAAACGTTCCAACTCACGGCGTTACCCTTGGCTTCGGGACGATGATGGAAGCGCGTAAGATTGTTGTTCTCGCTTTTGGCGATGGAAAGGCTGACGTTATCAAACGAGCGCTCGAAGAACCTATCTCTAACGCAACGCCCGTCGGCTGGCTCCGCGATCACCGCGACGTCTCCTTCATACTCGACAGGGGCTCGTCGTCTAAGCTTATGGACGTCTCGACTCCCTGGCTGACAAGACCAGTCGAATGGGAGGACAAGATGATCAAACGCGCTGTTCTTTGGCTCTGCCAGAAAACAAACAAAGCGCTGCTCAAGCTTACTGACGGCGATTTCCGCGCTCATGGTCTCCACTCGCTTCTTAGGCATGCCGGTCCCGCACAGGAGGTCTCTGCCAGAGTCTTTTCCTGGATGCAGGATACGATCGTGCAACATCCTTGCGGTCAAACTCCTCAGAAAATTCTTGTCTTCAGTCCTCACCCGGACGACGACGTCATCAGTATGGGCGGCACGATGATTCGGCTCGCCAACGCTAAACATGAACTTCACGTTGCCTACATGACAAGCGGTAACATTGCGGTCAACGACCATGACGCCTACCGCGTCGCCGACCTCCTTGAAGAAATTAATCGACAATTTGAGGGCGACGAATCAATCATGAAGCTCCTTGAGGAAAAAATCCAGGAGCCGTTGCGCAACAAACTCCCTGGCGACCGCGATACCGACGAGGTTCTGAATGTTAAGCGCCTTATTCGATGGAGTGAAGCGCGTTCCGCTGCCAAGGTTTGCGGTATTACGGAAGATCGTGTTCATTTCCTCAACCTTCCGTTCTACGCCACAGGCGCCGTCGAAAAGTTGCCGCCATCGGAAGAGGATCACCAAATCGTTCGCAACTTGATCGAAGAAATCCAACCTGACACAATCTTCATTGCAAACGACCTTTCTGACCCTCACGGCACGCATCGGGTCTGCGCGCTCATCTCATTTGCGGTACTGCACCAGATGCAAGAAGAGGGGCTTAAGCTCCCGCAGGTTCTCCTCTACCGTGGAGCGTGGGAGGAATGGCCTATCGACCAGATTGAGATCGCCGTTCCGCTTTTCCCTCGAGATTCAGAGAAGAAACGCGAATCGATCTTCCGTCACGCTTCCCAGAAAGACGGCGCGCTCTTCCTCGGCGACGACGCTCGGGAATTCTGGCAACGCGCTGAAGAGCGTAACCTCGAAACTGCTAATGCGTACAATCGGATCGGCCTGCCTGAATATTATGCGATGGAAGCCTTCGTCCGCTGGGATGGAACCTACGAGATTTGATCTCACTCTTGGCGTTGAATGCAGAGGACATGCAAATCAAACGCAATGCATAATGTTGCAGGCAACGCCTACGGGTTGCGCTTTTTGCAAACGTTGAAAGGTAAGACGACTCGTACAAAAAACTCAAATTGCTAAAGTCTTCGGCACACTGAAATAAAAAGGACGTTCTCCGCGGAGAACGTCCTTTTTATTTTACGCATCATGAAGCCGACCGAAAGATTATCAGGTCGGCTTCATAAAGAGGTCTGATTAGAGAAGAGCATCGTCGAAGTAGTCTTTAAACGCTTCTTCGAAAGCGATTTCCATCTCGTCGTATCGGGCGCCAGAATCAATCGCCCCACCCGTCGATGTATCGTACGAGTCAACGGTCCACTCGGAGAGAGCGCCGTCTTCAGCAACGGATTGGACGCGGAAGTAATACGAGGAGCCATAGGTCACGCCGGTGAGCGTCGCGGTCTTCTCGCTGACGGGAAGCGCGTACCAATCGGAACTTGCGCTGGGACGGTACTGGGCGTTGTACCCAGCGGCGTCGCCGTCCCAACTGACCGAGATCGTCCTCTTCGTCGAGGAATAGGCAAACCCAAGATTCACCGGCGCTTCGACTTCGTCCGTCTGTACAACCGAGAAGGATCCAAACGTCCAGTCAGAATATCCGTAGTTATTGTACGCTGCGACGCGGAACGAATAGTCGCGTCCAGGGACAAGCTTCGTGACCGTGCGCGACGTCGCATTCGCTTCGAGGTACGCGGAATCGTTCCAGGTCGTGCCGCCGTCAACGCTGTATTCGACCTTGAAGCCCTTTTCATTACTCGAGTTATCCGTCCAAGACATAATGACGGTCTGAGCTTCGGGGTCATAATCGCTGAAAGTCACTTCAGACGGAGCAGCGGGAATATGTACAGAGGGCGAAACTTCGTAAGGGTCGCTTACAAGCCACGCCGACGTCCCGTCAGCGTTGTATGCGGCAACACGGAACATATAGGTACGACCTGCATTGACGCTCGTCGCAGTGCGCGAGGTTACGTCTGCGCCGTAATTTCCAGCAGCATACCAGGTAGCGCCGCCGTCGATGCTGTACTGAACCTTGTAACCGGTCTCGTTCGTCGCATTGTCAGTCCAAGACATGCCCAGAGTTCTGGCGTCGGCGTCATATTCGCCGTAGACGAAGTCCGTCGGAGCGGCAGGCGCGTTTTCGGAGATCGGAACCGTGAAGGAACCGGTCGTCCAGCCAGAAGAACCGTATGCGTTGAAGGATCGTACGCGGAACTCGTAGGTCACGCCCACGCGTAACCCCGTCGCGGTGCGGTAATTTACGTCTGCCGAAGTGTTGCCGGACGCAAACCACGTGTCGCCGCCGTCGATGCTATACTGAATATTAAAACCAGTTTCGTCCGCAGAATTGTCGACCCACGCCATGTCAACGGTGCGATTCGACGCGTCGTAGTTGGAGAAGGTAATCTCACCAGGAGCAACCGGCGCGCCGGACGGAGTCATGTACTGACCGGTAACCCAGTCGGAATAACCGAGGTCGTTATAGGCGGCGACGCGGAAATAGTAGAGGCGCCCCGGCGTCATCGAAGTCGCAACGCGAGAGGTAACATTTGCCTCCGTCATGCCGCCACGGTGCCAATTGACGCCGTCGTAGCTGAACTGAACGATAAATCCACGTTCATCGTCTGAGTTATCCGTCCAGGACATCGGAACCTCGCCGTTCGAATATTCGCCGAAGACGATATCAGACGGTGCGTCGATAGTGGGGGTCGGAACAGTGAACGTCGCATGCGTCCAGTCGGAATAGCCGGCGTCGTTATACGCAGCGACACGGAAAAAGTAGGTTCGACCGGCAACGAGTCCTGTCGCGGTTCGCGTCGACACGTTCGCGTCGGTCGTGCCCGCTCCATACCAGTTCTCATTGTCATAGCTGAACTGAACCACGAAACGATCTTCGTTGTCAGAATTATCCGTCCAAGACATCGTCGCGATCACGCCGCTGTCTGTAAACTCCACTCCGGAGAACTCAATGTCAGAGGGTGCGGCGGGCAGATCGGGAGAAACCGTTTCGACGGTGTACGATCCGGTAGCCCAGTCGGAAATTCCATAAAGTCCAACAGCAGCGACGCGGTAATAGTAGGTGCGTCCTGGCACAAGTCCAGTAGCAGTGTACGAAGTAACGCCTGGATCAGTGTTCGCGCTAGTGTACCAGTTGGTCTGGTCAAGGCTGTACTGCACGCGGAAGTTGATCTCGTCGTCCGAATTGTCGGTCCAGGAAACGACGACCGTCTGCGCGTCTGCATCGTAGTCGCTGAAGACAACGTCCGTCGGCGCTGAGGGAACTTCGGCTGGCGTCTCGAACGAGACCTGCGCCCAGTCGGAATAACCAGCTGTATTAAACGCAGCGACACGGAAATAATATGTCACGCCAGGAGTCAAACCGGTGGCCACGCGGGACGTAGAATCAGCTTCAAGCATCGCGGCAGTGTGCCAGGTTGTTCCGTCGTAGCTATACTGAACTTCATAACCGTGCTCGTTTGCCGCGTTATCGGCCCATGTCATCGTGGCGCGACGCGTTTCAGCATTGTAACCGACAATCTGGAAATCGGTCGGAGCCTCCGGAGCCACAGCGACGCCCGTGGTCAGCGAAGCCTCAACGAAGTCGGAAGAACCAGCCTCGTTGAACGCAGAGATACGGAAGGTGTAGGTCGTGTTCTCCTCGAGTCCGGAGGGAATCCAGGAAGACGCCTCGGCGTCAAGTGTCGCAACGGAGATCCATTCGTCGCCAAACTGCTGTTCAATAAGGTAACCGTCGGCATATTCCACGGGGTTCCAAACGAGAGTGGCAGACGTTCCGTCCTCTCCGGTCTCGAAAGCAACGTTCGTCGGCGCGTCGGGCGCTACGGTCGTAGTTAGATCAATGCGCGTATAGTCGGAATAGTACTTCGTCGATCCAGAGACGGTATAGGCGGCGACGCCGAAGACGTATTCGGCATTGTTAGCAAGCCCGTCAATTGTGTATGACAAATCGACCGTACGTATGAATTCACTCCAGCTACCGTCGACATACCGAGCGATCGAATAGGCGTATGCGCCATCCACAGCGTCCCAGGTCAGTTCCGCTGAACCGCTTCCGTCATACTCTGTCGCCCATGCAACGTTTTCGGGAGCGGCAGGAGCAATCGTCGTTGTCAGGGAAAGCTCAGTGTAGTCGGAGTAATAAACATTGCCGTCCGAATCCTTGGCATAAGCGGCGACGCTGAATTCATAAGCAGTGTTGTCGGAGAGATCGCTGACCGTATAGGTCGGATTGGCAACGAAGCTGAGCGTTGTCCAGACGCCGTCGATCTTTTGACGAATCGCATAGCCGCGAGCGTTGTCCACGGCGTTCCACTCGAGCGTAATATTTCCGTCGCCCGTGTAAGCGCCTGACTGTTTGAAACCGGTCGGAGCGGAAAGAGATCCAACTGTCGCGAATTCGACGGCGTCGGAGGAAGCTGTTCCGGAAGTATTGACGGACGTAACGCGGAACGTGTAAGTTGTGAAGTCGTTCAGGTCCGTAACGGTATACGTCGTATCCGCCGTTGTGCCAAGAATGGTCCATTCGCCGCCCGGGCCGAGCAACTCAACATTGTAAGAGGTCGCGCCCTGCCCTGCAGTCCAACTGAGAGTCACAGACCCGTCGGCATAATCGCCAAACGTCAGATCCGACGGCGCCGCTGGAACGACGCCCGTGCTTAGCGTAACAGTCGCTTTCGCGGATTCGCCAAACGCGTTAAAAGCCGAAACGCTGAATGT
Source organism: Thermoguttaceae bacterium (assembly GCA_050949645.1). Taxonomy (GTDB): domain Bacteria; phylum Planctomycetota; class Planctomycetia; order Pirellulales; family Thermoguttaceae; genus RUG369. Next base: position 646,175 of record JBMNGC010000001.1, on the reverse strand, counting down.
GTAGGACGCGTTATCCTCAAAAATTATAGCGTCTGCTAGGTTAGCGTAGGTCGTCGTTGAAGAGTCAACCTCAGCTATAAGAGTCAACGTCGTTCCGTCATTATAGTAGATGTAATACCCGTCGACGTCGGCTGAAGACGAAGCGGTCCATGACAAGCTCGGGTTTTTCTCAGATTCCACGTAATCTGAAACAGCGAGGCTCGCCGGTCGAGCAGGCGCTGAGCCCTGATATTCATAGGCGCCGGCGTCTACCCTTCCGACAATGCGAGACGCGCCGGCAAGATCCCTTGCGAGCGCAATGCCGTTCACGTCAAGAGCGTACGCGTCTGAGCCGATGTTCATCGCCTCAGAACCATAAACAAGCGAATAGTCGCCATTGGACGCGTCGTTAAAGAGCGCGCCGCCTGAATACTCAATCGCGCCCGGCGCAGAAGCGTTGAAGAGGCTGCCGGTGACGTCAGCGACTCCCGAAACTGGCTTAAGCCCATCGTTTACAACGATCGAGTTTGCAATCGAGACGGCTCCAGCCGTCGAACCCGCGTAGACAATAGCGCCTGTCGACGCTGTATTGTCCGCAAGGGTGTTGTTATAGAACGTCGCTGTTCCGTCAGAGGCGATATAGACTGCCCCCGAACCATCGGCCGCATTGTTGGCAATCAAGGAGTTCGAAATAGTCAGCGACTTGGAAGCCCCAAGACTTGCATTGGAAAATCCGACCGCAGCCTTATCAAGCTTCGCACCTGAGACGTATGGATACTCGTTAGGGTCGATGTAGGTGGACGGGAACGTGTCACGGTCAAACGGCTCGCCTGGAATCGCGGACAGCGGATCAGTAGAGTTGGAGATCGTGCTCAAAAAAAGCGTCTGACTCGGGTCGACGTTGACGTGGTTACGAGCGAAGTCGCGCGGGTTGGGTTCATTGTAAAAACGAGTATAGACCGGGAATGTGAAGTTCTGATTGAGCTGATAGATCGTCGCGCTCACGGGCTGAGAAGGATCGATAGCTTCAATTGTCAGAACGTCGAGCAGCAGAGCTTCCTCATAGCCGAAGCCAGGGTCAGAGGTATAAGCGACGATAAATTCATAGTCGCCGTTATCGAGCAGCCTTGGGCGGAAGGCGGCGCGTTTGAGGTCGGTATCGCCGGTGAACTCGGTGATTTTCGCGTTTTCAAGATGCAGACGGTATTCGATCCCCATGATGAAGTAGTTGTCGCCCGCGTCCCAGATTTTATCCTCATTTGAAGAATAATCGAAGTCTTGAATCCAGATCTGAATAGTCGTGGGCTCGGCAACGTCCACAACAGAGGGCTCGGGAATACCTTCATCCCTGCAATATCCAATGACTTTGTTCTTGAACACCTGCTCGTACTCGGCGCAAGCGTCTTCGTACGTCATATTCGAAAGGATAGCGGCAAGCGTTACGGAAGTCTGCTCTGCCAGAGTGACGGTAAAGGTCGTAGAATCAGAGTTGACTCCGTCAGTCGCGGTGACTGTGACGTTGATCGCGGAGTAGTCGTCTTCACCGTAGAACTGTTCGTCGCCGATAAACGTAAAGGAAAGAACTCCCGAATCGCTCAGCATCGGCTCCGTCAAGAGAATAACGCTCGTTGTGCTAGCGATCTTATAGGAATAGGTCCAGTCGCCGGCGTTGATATAGTCGGAAAGGTCAACGGAGATCGTCGTACCCTTAGAGCCCGTCTGATCCGGAATCGTCGTCCATTCGGGGGCGTCGGCGGTGGGCCAAGAGAAATCGCCTTCGTAGATGGCGCCGCCGGAACCATTTGAAGAGTTGTCCGTAATAACCGAGTCTTGAACAGCAAGCGAGCCGCTGTTAGCTATAGCGCCTCCGGAGACTGTCGCCTGGTTGTTCGAGAGCGTCACCCCTACCAGGGTCAAGTCGCCGTCGTTAGCGATAGCCCCGCCGTAGTCAGCGACGCCATTGACAATATTGAAGCCCTGAAGCACAACGTCGCCGTTCTTCACCGAGAAGGCGCGAGCGAGAGAATTCGCGTCGATCGTGACGTCGCCGTCAACGGCGACGAGCGTGATCGAACCATATTCCGAAGAATTGACGTCAATCGTAATCTCGTCGGACGCGGAGGCAAATTTCAAAGTAGACGCGGAGATCTGGATGACGTCGTCTTCCGGGCTCGCGGCGGCCTCGGCAATCGCCTGCTTAATGGACGCAATCGACGCGTCGTCAGAAGAAATATCAATGATGTTCGCCGTGTCGGCAAACGCCGCAGAAACGCCTCCCAGAACGTCGACAGCGAGGAGTCGGCGGTCTTCCAGCGTTTCCGTCATGAGACGTCGTGGTTTTAAAGGAGAACGGGCAAGAGCGCCGCGTTTCGCCTGATTCCTCTTTTGCTGACTTCTGTTATTAAAGAAATTAAAAAAAGACGTCATTCTAAACTCCTTCTTTCTGACCTGCGCTTCAAAACACGCGTCCGTAGCGCTTTGTTCAACGGCGCTACGCACTGCTGCGCAAACGGTCTATCGTTACGCGTCCGCTCTTGTCGCTTGGAAAGAGCTGGTCTCTCCAAGAAAACTGAAGCGTTTCATGATCTCACGACTTTCGGCGCCATGGGGCCTCTACGGTCGTCCCCATAGACAGATCCAGCGCCGTAATCATGTTATTCGACGCCTGATATATTGTTCCTTTATGGAAAAGGCAACGAGTCAGGGCGTTAGTCAAATCAACGACTCGGAATTTTCCAGTAAAAGCAATCGCGCCAATAAATTGGGCTAAAACGTACGAACAGCGCAAAAAGCCGACAAACGACTCCGCTTAGATGAATAGTTCTCCCGTTAAATTCCTTAAATGCATGCGAAAAACACAAGCTTTACAAGAAAGAACGGCATACACACTCCTCTACTCTGGCATTTTAAAAAAATCACTGGTTACCGTCAACAATAGCACAAGCGTTATATTTGTTTCATCCGTGTTTTAATGAAAATTTCTTAATAAAACGCCTATTTTCTTAAAACCGCTATTTGCCGTTTTAAATATTTTGGCTAGTCTGCGAGCGGTTCCTAGTGCAGACTCCCCAAATGTATCGCGTTTCAACCAAATCACTCCTCGAGGAGATCACAGAGGTTGAGACCGGCAAATTCACCGATACTGGAGAAAATTGAATTACGTATTTTCGCAATTTTACCATTGTTAAAATGCGCTTCATCCTTATAATGCCTACTGGGAAATTAGGGTCTCCATACTACGTCAACATTATGCGTGACGCGAAGTTCTGAATATCGTATGCAAAGATGAATGGCGTCTGCATCTCAGGACTTGGCTTGTTTATTCAACTCCAGGGAACGCGTTTCAACTCTGGCGTCCTTGCCTCCGTGAACGCGCGTCGCGAGGTTACAATGCATCGTGCTTCACTTGCGCTTTCGATCCTTTCGATACTCTTTATTTTCGTCGCTGCTCCTGCCGACGTTAACGCTCAGCAAAACTCGCAAGGCGTCTTTTCTGAGTCCGGTTACGACTTTAAAGGAATTCCGCGATATACTAGGCCGCGCCATTCCTTCATCTTTACCAACAACGGCAAAGATGATCTTACGCTCATCACTGCTCGCGCGAGTTGCCAGTGCACCAAGGTTTTTATACCGAAAAAACGCGTTTTCAAGCCCGGTGAAAAAGGCGAAGTTGTCGCTGAAATCGACGGAGTTCGCTTCACTGGAGCTCGACATGTGACTGTCACCGTAATCTTTCAGCGAGGTTCAAGCGTCTTTGAAATTCCGCTCAAGGTAACTGGGGTTATTATCGACAATGTTTCCATTCAACCTCAGAAGCTTACCTTTCTCCTTGATCAGGAGATAAAACCCTCAGGCTCAAAGCGCAGCGATGATCCGCTTCAGCTCAGCACGAACCAGTCCTCACGATCGCAGCAAACCATCGTCGTTTACCCCGGTTACAACGAAACGGTCAGTCGCTATGCATCGTCCAGCCCATACCTTGACGTCAGGATTGGCAAGCCCAGCAGAGCGCCTAACGGCGGCTACCAAACCCCTGTCAATGTCTCTGTTAAAAACGACGCCCCGCCTGGCTACATCGATGCGACGGTTCAACTTTGGTCTAACGGTCCTTCTGGTTCGACGCCCCTCGTGCTTAGCGTTACTGGAGTCGTTCGTGCACCGTTGACTGTTTCACCCGGCACATTAACCTTCTTCACCTCGGAGCACGGTGAAAAGATTACTAAGAATTTCGTAGTTTCTGCTCCCACAGAATTTACGCTTAAGTCGGTACAGTCGCCATCTAAAGCAATAGAGTGCAACTTCTCTCAGGAGGCGAGCCGACCTTCGAAGGTTTACGTCGTGCCCGTCACCTTCGATCCTTCAATGCTCTCCGACTCCGATAAAAACCCCAAGCTAAAGATTGAAACGGCGGACGGACGCGTCCTCTTCCTTACAGTGCAGATCTCCTCTGGCAATTTTACCAAAGAAGTTGTCGACGCCGATAACGCGACGCAGAGAGTCAAACTACAAGCGAAGCTACGCGTCTCTAATGGGAGCGAATCGAATAAGGACGACTAAGGTTCTGAGCGCCTCCCGCCCCCGGAAAAGGAAGGGAGACGTCTTGAAATCCGGCAGCAACTTGACGAATAGCGCGCCATTTTTTCCGACTACCCGAAAGATCAGCAAGACAATTATGCGCGTCGAAGCGCCTCGCAGGCCAATCGGAAATCCTTGGACGACCGCCTGTTCCGAGAGTAAGCCTTCGCTCCTGCGCTAGATAACTTCCATCCTTTTGGTCAATGTCGCCACTTTTACTTCGCCGCGATTCCGCGCAGCGTAAAATCCTTTAAAATAGAAACGCCAGGGGGTTTTCTCTTTCGGCGTCGTTACTGAACATAACTTCGGCGCGCCTCGTGTAAACTTGGCGCGCCTTCGCAATTCTGGAGCCCTACGCATGCTGCAAGACGATTTCCTAAACTCTGAGCCCTTTGACCAGAGAGACGCAAATCCATTGCTCGTAGGACTCAACAAAGCCCAACGAGAAGCCGTTACGCATAAGGACGGTCCATTGCTTGTGCTCGCGGGACCCGGGAGCGGGAAGACGCGCGTTGTTACGCACCGCGTTGCATGGCTGTTGCAGAATGGAGTCCGCGATTACCAGATTGCCGCGCTGACGTTCACGAATAAAGCAGCTGATGAGATGAAAACGCGATTACAAAATCTGGCGCCTGGCGCTCGCGTTTGGGTCGGAACGTTTCATCGTTTCTGCGCGTACCTACTTCGATACTATGCGCGGTTTGTACAACTCGAAGGGAACTTTGCTATCTATGACGCTGATGAAAGCCAAAAGCTACTCAAAGGAATAGTTCCTAACAAAAGTCTACCACCCGGAATTGACGTCTCAAAGGTGGCGTCTGCGATCAGCTGGGCTAAAAACTCCCTTGTGAGCGCAGATGAATATTGCGCTCGAGCCGGCAGCCTCCTTGGCAAGGTTGTTGAGGAAGCTTATCCGGCGTATCAGGCGGCGCTCAAAAAAGCAAACGCCGTCGATTTTGACGATCTACTCTTTCACGTCGCTGTCTTGCTTAAGGAGAACCCTGAAATTAGAGCTCGTCTCGATTCGAGATTTCGATATATCCTCGTCGACGAATATCAGGATACAAACTTTGTCCAATACGCGATCGCACGCGCGCTCTCGGTCGATTATCCCAATCTGGCGGCGACGGGCGACCCGGACCAGTCAATCTATGGCTGGCGCGGCGCCCAACTTGATAACATTCTCAACTTTGAGCGCGACTTTCCCGACGCCAAGGTTGTGCGACTTGAACAGAATTATCGTAGTGTTAAGAGCGTGCTCCGCGTCGCTGATTCTCTCATTAAGCATAACGTTTACCGCAAGGATAAGGAGCTCTATACTGACAATCCCGAAGGAGTTTCCCCAAGAATTATCGTCAATGCCGACCAGAACGAAGAAGCGGAAACGATCGCCGCAGAAATAGCCGCTGAGCTTTTGTCAGGCAAACGGAACGCTCGAGATTACGCGATCTTTTACAGGATGAACGCGCTTTCTCGAAATCTTGAATATGCGCTCAGAAGATACGGCGTTCCCTATCAGTTGGTCCGTGGACTCGAGTTCTTTAATCGTAAGGAGGTTAAAGACGTCTGTTCCTACCTTCAGCTGGTTTACAACCCCAGCGACGTCGTTTCATTCAAACGCGTTGTCAACCTTCCGACTCGAGGAATCGGAAACGTTACCCTTACAAGATTGGAAAAATTCGCGGAAGAGAACAACATAACGCTCTTTGAAGCGGCTCGCGCCGCCACCCGTATCGACAGCCTTTCTACGAGAGCGCAGAAATCGCTCAAAAAGTTTGTTTCGCTTATCGACCGCGTCAGAAAAACGGTTGACGACGGCTCCGACTTAGAAGTCGTTCTCGGCATGATCCTTACGGAAAGCAAATATCTTGAGTTTCTTCGTAATTCAATCAAAACGGACGCGGACGAGCAACGATTAGCTAATATCCAGGAGCTTCTTTCCGAAGTCCGCGAATTTGACGCAGATTTTGTGCAAATCGAAGAAGAAAGGCGAGCCGATCAACTCTTCCCTCAAGCGGGACAAACCTGTGATCGGCTCGGAACCTTCCTCGAACAAATAGCGCTTATCAGCGACGTCGATTCATGGAGCGCCAATGAAGACCGCGTTTCCTTAATGACGCTCCATGCTGCAAAGGGGCTGGAATTTCCAGTCGTTTACATCGTCGCGATCGAAGACGGCGTCCTTCCCCACCAGCGGAGCTCAGACGAAGAGCGGCAGCTTGAGGAAGAGCGAAGACTCCTTTTCGTCGGTCTGACTCGTGCTATGGAAGAGTTGCGTCTGTCTTACACTCATATGCGTGAATTCCGTGGGAGCCAATCCTTTACTATTCCAAGTCGTTTTCTCTACGAATTCCCCAAAGGGGGAATTGATAAGTTCAGCAGTCAAGAAGCGTGGCTCCGCGCGCTCAAGGCGGAAGCAGCCGCCGATCCGCATGCGAAAATCGTTATCCCAAATTTCTTCGACCGAATAAAAGGAACGTCGCAGCGTCGCGCTTTCTGGAAAGAAGCCCCGCGTAATTTTTTGCAAGCCGACGAAGACCAGTTGGTCTCTAAAAAGGAACGCGACGACTCGGTCGACTCCGACCTAACCTTTGAAGCTGATCCCGAATCGATCCAGGACTTCTATGACGCAGACGTCCCTGAAATTGACGTCAATGACGAATCAGGCGCGCGCTCGAGAAAAAACGACGCCAGTGACAAAAACCTTTCTGCGGCCAAATGGCAAGGTATTAAGCCCAACGCTCTCTCCGCCGCCTCAAAGCTTGACGGATGGCGCGATCCAAAGGAAAGAGAATCCATTGGTTTGCCGCCCAGGAAGATTGTCGTCAATTCCTTTGTTCAGCACAAGAAGTACGGGACCGGCGTTGTGAAGAAGATTCATGGACCTTCGTTTGACCAGATAGCAAGCATTTCTTTCCTTTCTGAAGTAGGAATGCTTGACCTTCCCCTCAGCGATCCAGATCTTACGCTCGTTGCCATTGGTCGCGGTAGAAACCCCTCTTAATATGATTGCAACCGCTCAGGGCCCGAAGCGCAGCGCCGGAGCCTTTGAACGTCTAAGACAACTAGCCCATTTTATCTATTTGCCATCCGCTACGAAATTTTTAGACGACACTCTTTAAAAACAACGTTTTTTATCTGTCGCTCTTCAAAATGATCTTGAGTATTTTCCTAGAATTGCTTAGCGTTGCGTAGCTAAGTTTAGTCAAGCCCCTGCTCCCAAAGACAACAAAAGACAGAGTAAGGATACAACGTCTTGTCTTTTGGCGTTTTAGACGCAGATAGTCGGAGGCGCGTTAAACGAGCGCGGCTTTCGGAATACGTTCCCAGCACGTGTTCGTAGACGTTAGACAACGAGAGTACGGTTATGTTAAAAAGAGAACAGACGCGATCTTCTTTCAGTTTTCGTCGGATTCTGAGTTCCGACGTGAAAAACGCCGCCACGCCGTCCTATGCGACGTTTGTCGTTGCGATCTTCGTCGTTTTACAAATTATAGCGTCGAGCGCGTTGGCGCAGGATGCTTCCTCAGACCAGTATTCCAAGGCGACGTCGGCGGCTTATGGAGAAGCGCTGACGGGATCGTCTTATGGAGACGTCAGCGCGCGTCCCTCGAGAATGTTGGCGTCAATTGGCGAAACGACCGATAACGCGCAATGCGTTCAGAGAACTTTTCGCGCTCCTCAGAATCAGAACGCCGCGCTCATAGGAACGTTCATTCTTCGCCTGCTCCCCGAAAGTCTCCGCGAACAAACAAGTTGTCGTTATAGCGAAGACGAGAATCTTATTATTATGTACGGTCCAGAAAAGGCGATCCAGCTTTCGGAAAACCTTCTGGACAACTTTAGCGAGACTCTCTTTGAAGCTTTTCTGACCTCCGGCGAATTCGTCAGCGTTGCCGGCGTCGCTCGTGAACGGCCTATTCCGAGCGCTACCGACGCTCGCGTCAACTCTGTCGGGCGAAACTATTACGATCCTAATCGAAACGACGTCGTTCGCGTCGCGTATGAACCGCAAGGCGCAATCGTCCCGGAACGGCAGGAATACGCTGTAGCGTTCGGTTCCGGCGCTGATAATCCCGTTCAACCTTCAGCGCAACAGGACGTCGTCCAAAACGACGTTAATCGTCCTACCCTCGAATCTGTCCTGCGTCAAGGCTCTTCGCAACAGGAGCAGCTCTCTCAACTTTCAAATGAGGACTCGATGCTTGACGTCGCCTCGTATCGATGTCCTCCAGCTGCCTGCGATCGCGTAGCGCAACTCGTCGAACGCCGGTTCGCCACTAATCCGGCAGTTGCGTTCAGCGTCGATAGTCAGCTCGGAACAATCGTCGTACACACCAACCGCAAATTTCAACGCGAAGTCAGAGATTTCTTGGCTACGCTTCAGGTCTATCCTGCGCGTCAATCTGCATATGAAGCCGATTTGCGCGTTATGCGCGGCGACGTTGTGCCTGTCGACGGCTCTGATTACAACGCCACCCCTCTGGAACGCTCGTTGAACCAGGTCGCGCCGCGACGCAACGATGTTACGCATGCTGGTTCTGAAGTTGCGCTCCCTTCCCTTAACGACGTCTACATACCTCAAACGCGCAAAGCGGAAGAGCTCCAAGATTCGCTCCTGCAACTCTTTGGCAATCGTCTTGCACGCCTTCCCGAAACCTCTGAAGTATATTCGCAACGTCAGATTACAACCTATCGTTTTATTAAACGCAGTCAAACTGACGGCAAAGGCGTCCCCATCGAACTTCGAACCTGCGAGGTGTCAATTGACCCGCTTCATAACAGGATCGCGCTCCAAGGGGATCCGAGGCTTTGTTCGCAAATGCTTGTGCTCCTTCGCGCGATGGATCAACCCCCTCTCCGCAACGGTAACGTTCGCCGTTTCATCCCGCTATACAACTGCGATCCGAGCAAGCTTCAGCAAATCTTTGAGTATGGCGCTCAGAAGACTGTCGATTCGCGTGGCGCACAGTATAATTCCTTCTTAGTCTGGCGCATCGCAGATAACCTCTGCCGTCAAAACCTGCCTGAATTTGATCGATTCTCCGCAGAAACGCCGATTTCCCAGCGCTATGCCTCAACGCTTAATTCTAAAATTGCGCCGTCGATTCGCGCAACGATTGATTTGGCGCTGAATAAACCGTCGGTCGTCAATCCTCTTCATGAGGCTTACGCCGCTATTGGATCGATTGATTCCCTCGTCAATCCGAACGCCGGTAAAATTCGTCAGGTTGCTTACCAGGAAGGCGATTTAGACGACCTTGGCGCACTCATTTCCTCTCCGGGTTCCGAATTTGACCCCTTCGACCCCTTAAACGATCAGGTCGACGTCGGCGTCGTTCAGGACTTCATGCCCACCGTGCTTCAGGATCTCGACGTTGTTATCGTTGACAACGCAACAGACGCGGAGTTCGAGCGCATCAAGCAGATGATCGAGCAGATTGAGGAACTGGCGAAAATAGCTGAAATCCAGACGGAAATCTACAATCTCAAGTACGTCGATTGCGCGATGCTCCATGGGGTGCTCACGACGCTCTATGCAGAAATGTTCACGACGAAACAGGGACGCGTCGTCTTCTACGCGTTGCAAAATCCCAACGCGCTCCTCGTCGCAGGCTGGGGACAGTCCTTCGACGACATTAAGACTCTCATCGAACTTTTCGATAAACCTGTCGCCGACGGAACCGGAACATATCGCGTTGTGCGTCTTAAATACGCCTCGGTCGATGAAATTTCCAGTCTTCTCACCTCAACTTTCCTCACGCCTCAAACGACAGGAACCGGCGGCTTTGCACCACGCATCCGCGTCTTTGCAGATGTGCGTACCAACTCGCTCGTCATTCAGGCTTCGCCGAATGACTGGAACGAGATTCAAAAACTCCTCCTAGAACTTGACGTCAATAAGGCTGAAACGAAGCTTATGACACGGATCTTCCCGCTGAAAAATTCGCTTGCGGAAGATATCCGAACGACGATCATGAGCGCTATTCTTCCTGCCAAACAGGGTACGCTCGACTCAACGGCGGCAAAGTTCCCAATCCTCCAACTTCTCTCTGTCGACGAGACAGGCAGAAGACTCGTTGAATCAGGCGTTATGATGGACGTCGACGTTTCAGCAGACGTGTATCACAACCAGCTTATTGTCAGCGCTCCCGAGGATTGCATGGAATTCATGGAGCGTCTCATCGAACTGCTCGACGTCGCTCCGAACAAAGCGCAGATTCGGTTTTTCCAGATTCGTCACGGCGACGCGTCGCAAATCATCCAAACTTTGCAGTCGCTCCTCGCCACGACGGACAATAACCTCTCCGCTCCAACACTTCCGCAAGTAGAGGGCAGCGAAACCTTTGTGCCCGTGAGATTTGCCCTCGATACGCGAACCAACGTCATTATTGCCGCAGCCGCGCCAAAGGAACTCGCGATCGTCGACGCTCTCATTGTCGCGCTTGATATCAGAGACACCTCTGAGCGTCAGGAGGAAGTCGTCCAGCTGCGCAATATCCAGGCCCTTGTCGTCGCGGAAGCAATCGACAGCTATCTGACGCAAAAGCAAACGCTTGAAACAGCGTCGGAAGTTCTGTCTAACTACCAGCTTTTCGACTCTCAAGTCATCGTTATTCCTGAATCGATTTCCAACTCGATCATCGTCAGCGCGTCTCCCGAGCAAATGCCCAAGATTTTGCAAATGATAAGAAAGTTTGACCAAGATCCTGCGCAGGTGCAAATTAAAGTGCTCATCGCGGAAGTTACGCTCACGGATCAGGAACAGTTCGGAATAGAATCAGGTCTTCAGAACTCAACCTCCTTTGACCGCAGTACGATCACAACCACGTCCTCCGGAAGCTCTACTGGCTCTCCAGGTTTCGATATCATTGGAAGTAACGGACCTGGTAAGAATATGGCGACGGACGTCGACGTCACGGATATTGCCGGTCAGGTTCTCAACAACTTTGGCATGGGCGCGACAGACTCGACGCTCGGGTACGGAGGTTTTGTCCTCTCCGCCAGCAGTCGCTCAGTCGCGGCGACGCTACGAGCGCTCCGCGAAAAGAACCGTCTTCAGGTCCTCAGTTGCCCGCAGGTCACTGCAATGGACAACCAGCAGGCGTTCATTCTCGTCGGACAACGAGTCCCGCGTATTAACGGCACCACCACAACGAACTACGGAGTACAGATGAACACGACCGACACGCCGGTCGGACTCATCCTGCTCGTGACTCCGCGCGTCACAAAAGACGGTAAAGTCGTTATGGAGATCGGCGCCGAAAAATCGAGTCTCGGAAATGATGCAGACGCAATCCCGATCTACTCGCAGGACGGCGCAGTCATCAAGTCACGCTCGATCGACACCATCCAGACCATGACAGCGATTAGCGCGCATGACGGCGAAACCGTTATGCTCGGTGGACTCCTGACCTCAGAAAAGAAAAAAATCAGTCGTGGAGTACCCTACGTCTCAGATATTCCGATTCTAGGATGGTTCTTCCGCTATGATCAGGAAGCTTTCCAACGAAAAGAACTTCTCATCGTCATGACGCCGCGCATCATGCGAAATCCCGCTGACTTCGCCGAGGTCATGCAGCGAGAGATGGGACGCACCCATGTCAATCTTGACGAGGCAATGAGTCTCAACGGCAACATGGGCCTGTACGACCCCTGCACTGATCAGGGATACCAGCCGCGAGAAAGGCATTTTCTCAATGATATCGTTCACCCTGAAAAGATGGATGAGTTCCAGAATTTGCCGCCCTATTCGCCGAGCAACGATTATAAGCCGCGTCCCATTATTGAAGATACCGATCTTGGTACGACTCCCTCGCCTTATGCTGCCGGGATCTCTGCATCGGAATCCTCAAGCATTGGCGGCTCCGTCGTCAACCGACGCTTCACTTCGCAACCAACCGTTCAGACCTTCGAACCAGCGAACTCAGAACCGGAACCACCCTCTGTCAACGAGGATTTCTATATCGACGATCGGTTCATGAACAACTCAGTTCCAACGAACCGCGCCGATGAACGCCAAGTCGCCATGCGTGAGACAGACAAGGTTACGGCGGCGAGCTTAACTCAGGTCAGTCCTTCTAGACAGACTTCTGAAGCGGGCTCCTTCAACGCTGCCAACCAAAGGTTGCAACGCGCGAGCGACCTGCGTACCTCCGAACAGATTAATTCAGACGATCGACGGGCGGAAGCTTCTAGAAAAGCATTGGGAATCTCGCCGTATCGCGACCAATCAGACTCAACCCCGCAGATCTCCTCAAAGCAAAGAGCAACAACGAGCTCTGAATTTGAAGAGCTTGCGGAGGCTCGTTCGAGCGCTGGTACAACCCGAGGACAGGTTGCCGAAGTGGAGAACGCTTATCCCTTTTCGCTCGATCCCCACTTACGGATCGCTCCAAAGTCCGGATTCCTGTCTCGCCTAGCGACGGCAGTTCCATACCGCGTTGCGCCCGAGACGCCAAATTTTAAACTCTTTCACTGGAAGAAAGACGAATCCTACGACCGTGGAATGACGCCGGCAACCAACCGCTAACCCTTAAGACGGCTCCCGACAACCGCCTGCCGAAAGGATCTCTCGTCAGGCGGAGTCTGTCCCGTTATAACGCCATTCCATCGCGCTGGTTTCCGGAGCAGTGGCAATCTATAAATCGTTTCGACCTTTTCACTTTCGAGTTACGATATGAAGGAACGTTTGTTTCTCGCGCTAATCTTAGCGTTTGCGTGCTCTACGCTCGTTGGATGTTCGAGCGTTGGTCCGCGTAAATACGTCTTTTTTGGCGAACCGCAGCCGGAAAAGGTCGAAATGTTTGAAGACTATTGGGAGGATTATCCATTCCGACCGGATGACCCCAGTCTCCCGCTTAGGCGGGGTAAGGGAGGCGTCATTCGCTTCTTCAAGAAAAACAGCTATATCAAGTCGATCCTTGTTGACGGCGAACTCACCGTAAACGTTTACTATAGCCAGCGCGAGGGAATCACGCTGACCCAGCCTGATTCCCAGATGATTCTCACCTCGGAAGAACTGAACGAAAAACATCGAAAGTTCAATAAAGAAACAGGCTATTCCTACCACATCTACCTCGATCTGGGCGAATATGACCAGCCGATAGAAGAAATCACGATTCTCTCTGTGTTCAGGGACGCCAAGACGGGTCAAGCGACTCTTTCGAAAGAGATCAGAACGACGACTCTCGGCACCTCTCCCCCGGTCAAGAAACAAGAAGAGCTTGAAGAGGAAGACGACGCGGAAAAGATTGCACGCCGTCTCCTCGGTTCTGACGAAAAGATAGAGAATCCAATCGCAGAGCTCCAGGCGCGTTACGCCGTCCGCAATAAAAAGAATGAAGATGAGCTGGAAGCGAACGGAGACACTCGTGCGAAACAAATGATCGACGTCTCAAACACCCTGTTTGAAGACCTGAACAAGCTTTCGCCCACGAAAAATGTTTCTTACCTTGAGCAGGTTCAAAAGGATCGCAATGAGGCGCAGCGGAGAATACTAGAAGAAAATTATGCCAAGGAGGAATACTACCGCGAAAAGCGCGCTAAAGAGGCGGAAAAATACCGTGCAGATCTCGCGAACAGAAACCAAGGCATTTCATCCCTTCGCGACGCTCCAGGTCTAGGCGCTCCTGCTAACTTCAACAACGTTCAGACTTCATATATCGACCTTCAAAAAGTAACTTCTCAGAACTACGAGTCGATCGCGAATCAACTCAGTGAACGAGCCAATGAAGAGTACGCCGGCGGCGCGATCAATTCTCCGCCAAAATCGTCTCCGACGCCTGTGGACGCCACGGCCGTCGACGGCGCGAAAAGACGATACGCCGATGAGCGCATGATGCGTGATCAAATCTACGGGTCGCCCCTTGATAACGGCTATGAGCTCCCCAAACCATCGTATATGCCGGAGTCGGCGTACACAAAGCCGAGTGAACTCGACGCCCTCGACGATTTCATCCCCGACGATAACGCCCCGTCAACCGAAGTTTATCTGAAGAAAATGTAGTTCCGTGCTTAACCTGAAAAAGAGGCGGAGAATGCCCAAGATTGGACGTTCTTCGCCTCTTATTTTATTCAGCAATGATACAGACAAATGCTTTTTATTCCAACGGACGACCAAAGATATCAACGTTGGAGTCGGATGACGCCTCTACCTCAATTTCGTTCACAACGCTATCGGCGCCATATCTAAGCGCCATAACACTTTCAAGCAACATCGAAATGCGCGGCGTTCTGATTTTTCCACGCAAGTAAATCTTTGAATCGACCCTCTCAATGCGGACGGACTCTTTCGTTGGATCAAAATCGCAACGACTCAGAACGTTGTCAATCTGCGTTGCAAGCATCGCACGTTCTGATTTGAGATCTTGGTCCGATACTTTCGCATTAATACGCCTCGGTCGCTCTTTGAAATCAAGGACGAGACGCGGTGGATACATTCTCGCAGTTTCGATGTTATCTATCTCGTTATCGCCATGATCGAGCGCATTGAGCGCGTCAACTCGTCCGCTAAGGTCCGGAGGCGTTACCTGCAACGAACCGGAGCCAAAGAATTTGCCGAACGTAGACGTGTCGTAACGAGAAAGAATCCCGCCAAAGGACGTACCGGAGCTTGACGTCAGAATATTGCTCATCGTCGAATTGACAGACATCGGCGTCCCTGGGACGATTTCAGTGCGTTCGATGGTAATCGGAGTCGCGCCAGACGCAAAACGACTCTTCATTCCCACCCCCATACTTTCGGCAGCTTCGGATTCAGTCGCCTGTCCCAAGGCAAAAGATGTGGAAAACGCAAAACCAAGAACAAGCGCCGCCGTTATAAGACCTGGCGCGCCGATTCGTCGACATATGCTTCGTCTCATCGTTTCTCTCCTTGCAACCACCCGTGTAAATAATACGCCGCCCTTCAGTTCCGTCGACAACTTTTAAGGTTAAACTCAACGAAAAATGGAAGTGCGCGAATAACCGATATTATCGTACCAACCTTCCAGCAATGATCAATAGCGCCACGAGCCGAGAGTAAAAAACGACGTTCAACCTGACACAAGCCATCAGGTCGAACGTCGCTCTTTCAGCGGTTAAGCGATTTACTTTAGGGCTGAAGACTCAGTCCTTCTTTTCTTCCTCCTCTTCAGCTACCTTTTTTTCTCCATCCTCGTCAGAGGCCGTCGCTTCTTCCTCCTCTTCAAAGGGAGTCGGCTCACGCCCGAAAATAGCGAAGATGATCGCAAATATCATGCAGAAAACTCCAGGGATTCCCCAAATTTTCCGCCAATTGTATTGAGACTTAACTTCATCATCCCAAATGCTGTAACCACCCTTGCTTGAAGGGGCGACAACGTCAGAGTCTGTCTCGCCTGTTGCGGTATCCTCTGAGGCGTCAACATCGTCAGTTGCAGTCTCGTCAGTGGCGCTGTCCTCTGTGGTATCAGCGTCAATCTCGACCTCGTCCGTGGCGTCGACGTCGTCAAGAGCTGTCTCTTCAGTGGCGCTGTCCTCCGCGGTATCAGCGTCAATCTCGACCTCGTCCGTGGCGTCAACGTCGTCAAGAGCTGTCTCGTCAGTGGCGCTGTCCTCTGTGGTATCAGCGTCAATCTCGACCTCGTCCGTGGCGTCAACGTCGTCAAGAGCTGTCTCGTCAGTGGCGCTGTCCTCTGTGGTATCAGCGTCAATCTCGACCTCGTCCGTGGCGTCAACGTCGTCAAGAGCTGTCTCGTCAGTGGCGCTGTCCTCTGTGGTATCAGCGTCAATCTCGACCTCGTCTGTGGCGTCAACGTCGTCAAGAGCAGTCTCGTCCGCTGCGGTATCCTCAGGAATATCAAGATCGATCTCAACGTCGTCAAAAGCGGTCTCGTCCGTAACGGCGTCCTCAGGAACGTCAGCGTCGATCTCTATGTCGTCGAGAATAGCTTCTGGAACGTCAGCGTCGATCGCATCGTCGTCCAAAGTAGCTTCAGCGACGTCGTTGAGCGCTGCGTCAATCGAATCGTCCTGCGCATACGCTGGAGCCTGCAAGACGTAGGTCACGGCAGGCCGTTCAGCAGTTTCAATTTTGTTCTGCTTCACCAAGACGTCGCCTGCAAAGCCGGAAAGGACCTGAGCAACACCAAGGAGCAGGAATGCAATCAACGCCTGAACGCTCGCCTTCAGCTCCTTAGGAGCAACGCGGTCTCCATACATGTAGGCCGCAGTGTAAAGGAACGCGTATGCAAGTCCGTGGAGCAAGAGACCGATGAGGGCCAGACTCTCGCCTCCCTGAGCAAAGAACAAGTAACGAACGCCCCACGCCGCCATTCCGAACGTAAGAGTCCATTTCAGACCAATCTTAGCGACAGCAAAGGCCAGCGCCGCCATGAAAATGAGTTCAGAGTACTGGTTGTACACGCCCTTGTCCGGGAAGCATCGATCGACGAACTGGAAATAGTAGTTCGAACCGAAGATTCCGACAAGCGTAGCGCATGTGATAAAGAGCGCGAAATCAGGACGAGCAAAGAGCTTCAGCGCCTTGAAGCCAAAGGGGTCGTCGCTCGAAGACTTTGCCGGAGGCGTGTCCGGAAGAGTTAGCGCATAGATGGCAAGAGCAATCGCGATTCCGGCAGAGAGGAAATAGAAGGCCGAGTGGCCACCTTTGAAAACGTGGGTGAGGACCAGGTTGACGACGATCCAACCAATCGTTCCAAAAATGAAAACAAAGGGGGATCGCTTTTGGTCCGGAATATGTTTAAAAACGATCGCGTTGAGAAGCGGGATCGACGGCATGAACATGAGCCCTGCCACGAACATCATCGCTATCCACAAGTAACTTGGATTCACAAGAGTTGCAAACGCGCCGTTTGCCATAATGTTCTTCGTGATCATGCCGCAGGCAAGAAGAGCAGCGCCGCAAATTAGCTGCATAAAGGCAAGAACCTTCTGCGCGGCAAATTTCTTGTCCGCAATCGGTCCGACAAGAGGAGAGAAAAGAGCGCCAAATGCGAAAGCTCCGTACAACAAACCTGAATTAACTTGATAGAGTCCGCAAAAACTCCCCAGCACATATGACCAACCTCCCCAGATCGCAAATTCTAGAGCATAGGCGATCTGAAGACGCAAGTACATGCAAGAGCTGCTCTTACTTTCTGCCATGGAATTTCTCCTGATACTGTAAGTTTACACAAGATTAACTTTCTCAGGACGTTCGATACGTCCATCTGGCGCCATTTGAAATTCCAATATTCTCTCGAAAGAGTCATATTGTCTATCTTTACAGGAGCCAACGAAGACAAGTTTACTCAAATGCTTTTCAAATATCAAGCGTTTTAAGCCTGAACCAATACTTTTTCTCTTTTTTTCGCCGGAACTGTCATAAAAGCTGATGAAACCCTCGTCTGTTTTCCGATGTAGATGAAAGGAGATTTTCCAGGAGGGGAAATCTCGACATAAAACATGCTGAAGACAAGGAAGTCTCTGCCGCTCCGCGCCTCGCGTTGGGAAGCGCGGGAGACGTCTGCGTCTTGCGACTTCTCCCACTTTCCACGCTTCACCATGGCAAGAGACAGCAAATCAAAGACGAAATCGGACGATGCAAAGCGACGCGCCGTCAATATTTTGACGCTAAATCAAAGCGTCGGTAAGCTCGCCGTCTTCGTCGCCGTCGTTCTTTCCGGCGCGCTCTTCTTACCTACGCTAAGAGCGGACGACGGCCTTTCTCAAGAGCCTCTCTCCATGTTTCGCGTTGAAGACGTGCCCGAAGAACTACCGTCGGCAGAGTTCGTCAACGAGGATGAACGCGAGACAGAACGGACTTCAAGCGGTTCAAATTTCTGGGAAAACTCGTTGAATGGTCCAATGGGGCGCATGGACGCTTTCCTTCCTGAAGCGCCTCGAATCGACTTCGGCGCAGAAGAAGACTATGTCGACGACGGACGACTCTTTCCCAACGTTCGGCCTTTTAAACGCGCAAGAGAACGCATGCTCAAGGAAAAACCTTTCGCAGCGCCGGAACCGCCGACCGTCGATGCGGTTAATCTTGAGAAAAATGAATCGATCGCGCAAGCCGCGCCGCCTGTTATCTCCCTTGCGAGCGCCAACCTGCCGCCTCTCAATCCTGAAGGGGCCATAGCTGCCTATGACGACATTGCAACTCGCGCTGATATCGAGGTATTGCGGGAAGAAATGAAGGAAGAAGCAAAGGGCTGGGCTTGGCAAAAGGACAACCTGAAGATTACCCCCTACGGATTCCTCAACCTTTCCGTCTCTAGCGACACGCAACGCGCCGTCCCGGGCGAATACATCCTCTACGTTCAGAATCCGGACGTCGATACCTCGGCAGACTTCACGATCGATGCGAGAACATCGCGACTCGGTCTTAAGATCGAAGGGCCCCGTATTGAGCGGCTCAACTCGACGCTCGGGGGAGTCGCTGAAATTGATTTCCAAGGAACTTATAGGGACTCTAAGAACAAGGGTGGCGTTCAGTTGCGCCGCGCCTATGCGGAACTTGTTGACGCCCAGAACGAGCGAAGACTCCTGTTGGGGCAGGACTGTGACGTCATCTCCTCCATTCAGCCGGTTATGTTGAACTATCTCCCCAGTATTTTCGCGGGGAATATGGGATATCGTCGCGCTCAGATTCGGTTTGAACAAGGCTGGAGTTGCAGCTCCAATCTTCACCTGCTCGGCCAGATCGCCGCTGTTGACAACGTGCTCGGCGATTTCACGTCAACGGTCGGCGTCTCGCCAGCCTCGGCGGGCTGGCCGGTGATCGAAGGTCGACTTGCCGCAACCCTCTTTCAAGAGGCGCGTGGCGGACTTCCCCTCACAATCGGTCTCTCCGGTCACATTGGCGAACAGTATTATACTTTTGCGCCGATTGCGGGCGTTCCGACGTCTTCTGTGACAGAACGAAAAGCGATCAAAACATGGTCCGCGAATTTCGACTTCGACGCGCCGGTCACGAGCACGTTCAAGATTCAAGGCGAATTCTTCAGAGGGTCAGACCTTAGTTCTTTCGGAGGAGGGATCAACCAAGGCGTCGATCTTTACCTCCGCGAAGCAATCGATAGCAAAGGTTGGTGGGTCGCAGCACATAAAGATTGGACTGAAAATTTCTCCTCAAATATCGGTTACGGAATCGATAAACCAGATAAAGACACACTCGTCGGCGTTACAATTGCATCAAACGGCCAGACGAGCGCTAGAACTAAAAACCAGCTGTATTTCGTCAACGGACTCTATAACTGGACTGACAATTTTATGACGGGGCTCGAATTCAGCTATTGGGAGACGAACTATCGAACGCAGGACGTCAGTGGGAGTTTCCCCTCGATTGTCTCCGATAAGACGGGCAAAGCGTTCCGAACAGAATTCACGACGCGTCTGTACTTCTAGTCGCTCTCCAATCGTGCGGCGACGTCTCTGAAAAGGAGCCATGGTTGCTACGTGTAACAAGGAACTCAGGATTCTTAGGCCTTGATTTGCGACCGCTTAGGCGGTCGGTCCAAGCGCTCAGAAATCCACAAACGCCGTTGGAGAAAGAGGCGCGTTCCTTTTTGCACAAACGAATCTAGAAAGAAAAAGGAGCAACGACTAAGCTATTGCGCTGGTTTGACTTCGGTAGAAAATTATCTAAAAACGTAACCAACAAAGAAACCAAAAAGACCAGGCCCTTGAAACTACAACGCCGCGCCGAGAAATCGACGCGGCGTTGCGTTTTTGGCGTCTAAAAACGCGTCACTGATCAAAAGTTGCGTCCAGTAGAGCCGCGTCAAGATTCGTATCGAATCGGAATCCGATCAAAGTCCATGAGGCGGACGACGTCGTCGCGTCGACTGTCTTCGCGCGCGGACGGTAATACGTAAAATACCAGACAACAGGATAGTTCTGGCATTTGTAGAGATACCGGAAAACGACAAGATCAGTTCCGACAGTCTTGACGCCGATCGGTTCGTAGGAGACGTAAGGGCCGAAATTCTGGGCTATAAGGCGAATATCGTCGGAAAACTTTGTTTTCGTTTTATCGTTCTCAGAAAGAGAAGAATTCTTGAGAAAATCTTCGACCGCCTTGCTTGCCCCTTTACTCGGATCAGACATGTTCTCGAAGAAATTCCCAATCGACTCTCGCAACGTCTCGAGATCGAACGCGACAGGCGTCGTCTGTGTTTGAGCTTGCGTCTCGCTGTCACGCATACGGAAACACGCCAGGACGACCGCTGCGATCGCTAGCGCACATATCATTGGTGTATGATATCTTTTCATCTTTTTCTCCAGTCGAGTGCGTCTGTGTAAAAACGCTGAAGATTAGAATATCAGACGCCCCCCATTCAGTCAAGTTATGACGACGATTACACGAGGCGTCTTGTCCTGTATTTGCCAAAATGTTTGAACAGGCAGGTCGACTCCAATATAATGGGCGCATACTTAGATAGAAGAAACGCAGTTTCCCAAATCGAGAACACTCCGTTCCGAACCTGCGATATTTTAACCCGAGGTAATCTTTACATGGAATTCAAATTTTGCGGCGCTGCAGGCAGCGTAACCGGTTCAAAACACCTCGTTACGTGCAACAGTTTTCAGTTTCTGGTAGACTGCGGCATGGTTCAGGAACGTTCGCGATTGGGTCACAACTGGGAGCCTTTCCTTGAAGACCCCAGCGCTCTTAATTGCGTTCTTATGACGCACGCTCACCTGGATCATTGCGGTCTTCTCCCGAAGCTCGTCGCCGACGGCTTCAAGGGCAGGATCTATGGCACGCCCGCGACCCTTGACCTAATCGAGCTGATTCTTTTCGACTCAGCGCATATTCAGGAAGAAGACGTCGCGTTTAAGAAAAAGCGCCACGCCCGTGAAAAGCGCACGCCCCCCAGACCTGTTCGTCCTCTCTACACAACTGCGGACGTTGAAGCGACTATCCGACTCTTCCGTCCCGTCCGATACGATAAACTCTTTAAAGTTGCGCCTGGCGTTGAGATTGTTTTCCGTGAGGCCGGGCACATCCTTGGTTCTTCCTTCATTCAAGTCAGTCTCTCTAAACCTCAAATAGACGAAGACGGCGTTCGCCATCTTCTCTTTTCAGGCGACTTAGGGCGCGCGAACCGCCCGATTCTCCGCGACCCGGAAACGTGTCCTGAGAAAGACCTTATCTCCAATTTATTTATCGAATCGACCTACGGAGACCGGATTTCTGAACCGATCGATACGGTCGACGAACAGCTTGTCGACGTCATCACACGAACGATTGAACGCGACGGCAAGGTTATCATGCCCGTGTTCGCAGTCGAAAGGGCTCAGGAGTTCCTTTGCAGACTTGCCAGATTGCGAATGGAAGGAAGAATTCCTGACCACGCGCCGATCTTTCTCGATTCGCCTATGGCAGTCGAAGCGACTATGATATTTTCCAGGCATATGGATTGTTTTGACAACGAGACCCTCGATCTTCTCGAAAGCCTTGAGGGTAAGCTAGATAATCTCGGGCTATTAAGAACTAAAGAAGAGTCGAAAAGACTCAACACTATGAACGGCCCTGCAATTATTCTGGCGTCGGCCGGTATGTGCAACGCCGGACGTATCAAACACCACTTGGCAAACCACATTGGAAGTCCAAAAAATACGGTTTGCTTCCTGGGATATCAAGCGGAAGGTACTCTTGGACGTCGGATAGTCAATGGCGATTCTCCCGTGCGCATCCTTGGCGAAGAGCGTCCTGTTCGCGCGGAAATTACGTCGATCAGGGGCGTCTCCGGGCATGCCGACCAGAGCGAGCTCCTCGCTTGGTATTCCGCAATCCATCAGCGTCCCTCGACAACCTTCGTCGTTCATGGCGACGTCAAGGCGTCCGAAACGCTCGCTGAAAAGATTCGAGAGTTGGCGCCTGACACCTGCGTATACGTCCCGGAATACGGCGAGGTCTATAAAGACTAGCATTGAGTCAAGGGCGCATAACTCCCGAGCCGTTACCAGACGCCGAAAAATGGCGAACGACTAGCAAACGCCAAACCCCGGAAGATGGCGCTAGAGCCGGCAACTTTGTAAGGTGCGGTAAACTTCTATAAATAGAAAAGGACGGATTTCTCATCACGGAAATCCGTCCTTTTCTTTTAGGCTTGAAAGCGCCTGTCGTTCGATAGGGATTTAGTCCCTTTACTTCTACTTACTCTTCTTCTTAAGGGGCTTTTTTCTAGTCGTTCTTTTTTTCGCCGCCGGTTCTTTACGACGCCAATATCCATTGGAGCGCGAATCGAAGTCGTCGCTACACTCTCTCATCGTTTCTTCGAGAACGGCTTTTGGAATATACTTGATCATTCCCACGAGTTCGTTTAAACGCTTGGAAGAACTGCCGTCCCATGCGTTGAAAATTTCGCTTCGGACTTTCTCCGACAGAGTAGATTTACTGTCCTCTGCAACTTCAAAATAATCATCCGAGAAGAAATAATCAGGATAGTACTTCTTCAGTCGATTCTTGAGAATGTCGACGTCAATGATTCCGCCATTCTCAAGTTCTTCCTGGTGAAGTTCAAAGAAAGAGTCGTAGTAAACGAGGCGTCGGTCTTTATCGAACGCATCTTTCACCAGCTTCTTGACGAGGGTCTTCGTCCTCTGGGAAACAACGTGTATGCGATCGTTTGAGACAAAACCGATGCGCTTGAGCGTTTTGAGGAGCTCTTCGTCAGTTTTAGGAGTCTTCAAACCATTCTTCTCCGCAGTTTTTCGGAAAAGTTCGAGTGAAGAGGAATCCGTGACGTCCAATCCTTCTTTGAAATTATTCGAAAGGATACGCGCTGCCACATTAGCTTGTTTGCGCCATGCAGAAGAACGTCCCTTACCCGTCTTTTTGCTCGCAGCGGCGCGCTTCTTTGGCCCGTCAGTTTTCTTCGTTGCAGGAGTCGCCTTTTCGGTCGTCTTGGATTTCTTCTCAGAAGAAGGCGATAACCATGAGTCTGTCTTTTGCTTAAAATCTTCGTTGGTTCGCGCCAAAAGACCTTTACCGTCGATCCCTTCGTCTTCAGCAACCTCGTCAAGAGACGCCAGGAATTTCTCGCTCAACTCATCGTCGACGGGCTCAGAGTCCTCTTTGCAGGCATAACCGTCGTCTCGGCGTTCGAAAGCGTAACTATCCGTTTCGAAAGCGTGCTCGAGGCGCTCAAGAGGAACAAAGCCATACTTCGCTATGAATTCAGGCGTGACGATGGTTCCACTCCCCCAAAGCCGCTTAATTTCACCGCGAATCTTGACTAGTTCAGGCTCAGACGAAGGTTTCGCCTCGTAATAGCGTTCATAAAACACGTATTCCGGGAAGAGCTCAGCAATAAAGGTTTTAAGGACTTGCCAGTTGGGAATGTTATTTTCCTTAAACTCGCTTTCATTCTTCTCAAAGAAAGTTTCATAGTAAACAATCTTCGCCCCGACCCGTACTGTGGCCTCGATCTTAAGTTCGAGGAGAGGTCTATACTTTTCGGGAAGAAAGAATGCAAGGAAATTTTCCTCAGTCCCATCAGCTGAAGTAACACGGCAGACCGTTGAGAAGCGCGCAATGACGTTGCGCAACTTCGAGTCCTCCGTCTCAAAGTCAAATTTGTCGCATTTTTCCTTTCGAGCGAAGTTGCGAAATTCTTCAAGAGCCACCGAATCAAACAGGTTAAGCCCCTGAGGAAACCTGTCTGCAAGAACTTTTCTAATTAGTTCGCTGCGTGTCAAAGCGGGCTCTTCAGAGGCGTCGTCGGTGGGAGCGTCATAAAAGACGCCGCCGACTCTTTCAAAATATTCACGAGCGACGGGAACGGTGATTACGCTTTCATCCGAGCGAGGCCCAGCAATGCGGAGTAGTTCGCTGCGGAAATCACTAAGGTCGTCGCGAATACTGAAACGCCTATTGGAGAAACTCGTCTGCAAGGTGTGTCTAGCAATCAGGCAATATTCAACGTCAAAATCGGAATCGGAATCGATTTCTTCAGTATCCGATGGATTAAATCTCGCGCCGATAGCGGCGAGAATCAACCCCGTGATTTCGTCCATCGTCGATTCCGTCATCTCGTCGAGCAAAATCTTACTATCAAGGTATTCATAAACGTCGTCGAGCGTTTCGACCTCGAAGAAATCTTCCGCAGAATATGTTTCTTCGACTGCGTCATTGACCTCTGCAACAAGTTCTTCACAAGAGCTCGCGGAGCGTTCCGACGATTCAGGTTCCGATCTCAGGAAGAACAACCTTCTGAACGTTGCAAATTCTTCAGGCGTAAGCGGTTCGCCGTCAAAATACCAAACGGCGAGATCCAACGCCTTACCGACGGTACCATCCCATGGAAAAACTTCATCCTCTTCTTGTTCAAGTTCTTCCTGGGGGACGGGGGGCCCGTAATGGCCCTCTGCGGCGTTGAAATCATCGAGATATTTGTGGAAATACTTGGCCAGATAGAGGTCGTCGGGAGAACTCTGCGGTCTTCCAATGAGGTATCCAATCGCTGCGCCGTGACGAAGAATATAATCCCGAACGCTCTCCTCGGTACGCTCGGAGTGCGGCTCAAGACAACCAATCAGGGTGCCGCCTGCATGGAAGAACAGCTTTTTTAAGATCGCGTCGATCTCGTTATCAATCTTTTCTTGAGTCGAGAGATCGGCGTTCTTACCAATGATCGCAGCAAGGAAGTCGACGTCGTTGAGTTCAGGTAGAGCTTCCGAGACTTCCTTGCGAAAGCAGTCAAATTCTACCGGTGTAAAGAGAGTCTTAAGTGGGAACGTGAGGTTCAACACTTCGTTTACAACTCTTAAAAGTCGCCTGTATTCGTCTCCGTTTGCTAAAGAGCGAGAGGAACCAAAGGACTTGGATGATTCCGCACGATCGCGATTCCAGGCATTGCGGCGCGCTTCGCCGGTTCTATAAAAAGCCCGAGAAGAGCCGTCGGAATACTCAGCGCCGTTACTGGAAGTCTTTTCAGAACCCAGGAAGTTGTCGTTATCGTCTTGCATTCTTATCTACTCTGCTTTCATAGAGACTCTGTCGCGACATGATCTTTTACCTTCGTCAACTGCGCTCAATTTCGTCTGAACACCCTACAAAAGCCGGGCGCATAACCGCGTTTCCAACAATCGCATGAGGGATAAAAGCCAACACGAATCAACTGGCAAACCTAGATTTTAGCAAAGATCACAATCCGGGGAAGAAACCGCGCCCCGTCGCGTGTACTTAGTCGCGTATAGTTTATGTTCGTGGTAGAACGGAACGGTCTAAGGACCTGATATTACTGTAGGGATAGTTGATCCCCCGGCTTACCGTATTCTAACGGCCGCCCCGGGCGTGTCAAGTCGCAAAGAAAAAACTCAATAAAAAACTCACTTGCAAATCAAACTGCGAATACGCGTCAAAAAAATGGCAGCGCTCCCTACTGGCAGCGCTGCCATCTTCATATTTCCTTAAGTCACATTCATTTCAGCATTGACGAGGACTCTGGTCGCGTTGCCGTCATCGTCTTTCCGGTCGACTCAACGCCCGGCGCGCCTGTACTGCGCCGAGAGTAGCAGTATGTCGTTTCCTCACTCAAGAGGCTCACGTCTTCCGTCGTCGACTGCAACATCGCCTGAACTTTCTGGTTGCCAGGCGCCAGCGCTTCAGCTCGAACTCGGAACGCGATCGACTCGCCGGCTCTCAAACAGTCGATCTTCTTGAAGAGCGCCTTCGAATCTTCTTCGTAAACGTACCCGCGATTATCTTCTACCATGAGAGGCTTCATTCCGGAACCCAGGAATACGCCCGTATTGATATCGTACGCGTCGCACGTTCCGTTGTTCTCTACGACGAGCTCGTAAACGCAAGTCGCGCCAACCGCAACTGGATCCTTTGGCGCATTAACGCGCATCGCCAAAAGCGCAATGGACTCCACGTTCACGACAGATCGCGCCTGTGCGACAAGTCCCGACTTATCAACCGCGACCGCTTCGAATTTTGCGTTTCCCGCCGCGTTAACTCGGCAGAGGACGCTAAATGTGATTTCCTCATCAGGTCGAATGAAAGGCGCAACCCAGTATATACGGCGTTTATTGTCGTTACGCCGCGCCTGGTTAGAGCTACGTAGCGCCTCGACCCCGCTTGGAAACTGCACAACGACGTCAACGTCCTTAAGCGTGGCGTTGCCATTGTTTCTGACATGAACAATTGCCTCAAACTCGCCGTCGACAAACTGCAGATCGGGCGTACTGACAGTAACGCTAGGCTTGCCGCGGAGGGTGGCGACCTTCTTCGCTGCGCGCGCTTCGAGCCCGAACGCGCCGACAACATGAACGTCGATCGTGAAGAAATCCTCCGAAATAGTCTTGACCGACATCTCTACAGTCTTCTCTTCGCCAGCTCGCAAAAGGCCGATCCGCTGCGACGCGTCATTCTCGCCCGTCGAGACGTTAAGAACGACGTCTTCCGCGTCTCCATTACCGACATTGCGAAGACGAAGCCGATAACGATCTTCGACCCCCCACTCGATCGAATCGCGTCCTTCAATTAGAGCTTCCAAGATCGGCTCCTGCACCTCAACTTTGGCAAAAGCGGAAGCATGTTCAAAGTCAAAACTGCTCACAAGTTCAAAAGACGCACGCTTCGTCGGAGTTATATCAAGCGTCAACGTCTGCTCGTCGCCGGCGCTGAGCGTACCAACATTCCACACGCAGCGGTTCGATGAGCTTGCTGAAACTGCATTCTGGATCGACGCGTTGCCAACGCTAGGTTTCGCGTGAAGATCGACGACATTGTCCGGCAGCTTCGTCGTTACGACAAGCTTGCGCGCGACTTCAGTCCCGACGTTCCTTACTCGAATCGTATAGGTGGAAGACTGACCGACCGTAAGTTTACGCGGACCAAGCGTTTTGACCTCTATATTCGGGGTGCGCCCCTGCGAGAGCGCCCCGTCGGTCGTTGATTGCTTCACGGGCGGAGCGAAAACATCTTCAAGACGTTCGTCGATAGAATTAGATATTTCTTCCAAATTATCAGAAGGCTTGCCGACAGGACTAGCTTCAAGAAGCTCGTCTTCCATGACGGGGTCAGTTGTCGCTTGCGGCGTCTTCTTGTCTACTTCAGGCAAGGAAGGTCCTTTAACCCTTTTCTTAACGACAGGCTCGTCGACGGCGATTGCAACAGCGACAGGCGATTCGTCTTCGTCAAAGTCTTCATCGAATTCTGCCTCCTCGTCAAGGAACTCGCTTTCGTCCACGTCTTCGTCGAGCATGCCGCTTAATTCGTCGTCAGTCGTAAGGACGCCGTCAAGCCTTCCCTTGCTACTCAAACCACGTCGCTCAGGCTCGTCGTCGCTCTCAATATCGTCGTCGAGAAGTTCAAGCGAGGATGGAAATGAATCGGAACGCAAGCTGCGTCGAACGGGCTTCTTCGAGGGCTGCGAGATCGCGTCGGCGTTCGTTTCGATTGGCGTATCGGCGTTTTCTTCAAGCTCGTCGAGGAGTAACGAGGCCACCCCCCCTGTTCCGCTCAATTTAGCGTTAGCAACGCCAGTGGAGGAGCTCCCTAGACCGCTCCCGGCAAGAACTGAACGCATAGAGCCGGCTGTAGCCGTTGATTCCCGAGCGCTGGAAACTCCAGCTAAACTCGACGGTTGAGGCGCGGGTGGCGTCGTCGGTGGCGCGTCGGTCGCGGCGGGTCGCTGCACGGGCATAGGAGTCTGTTGGGTTCGCTGCGAAAAAAGCCCCAACGGCATATTCATTGCAAACGGCTGCGAGATCGTTGTTGAATCGACGACTTGAGCGTTCTGCTCGGCCGACCTGTTGAAAGGATTGATCTGCGAAAGGAGCCCTCTGCGAGGTCCGCTTTCTGCAGTCGCTGGAATATCGCCACGGGACTGTGCAAATCCGGCCGCCTGTCCCCAGCAATCCTTTACGCCAATAGGCGCGGTTAAGAGCAGCGACAACACGATCGCTAACTGCGCTCTGCGCTGCTTATTAAACGTATATCTGATCATCGCTCGACTTCTTTCTTATTAAGGCGTCCGATTATAACCTGACGGGCTCTTCGTTTTCTCATAACGCCGTTCGCGTCTGATAAAGAAGATCCTGTGGTTCATATCGACTGTAACGAGCGTTTTTATTAGTTTATTTTTATCTTTAGCGTCTTTTATTCACAAAACGAGCCATATAACGCCTTTGCTAGCTCTGACTATAAAATCGTTTCGAAGGGTTCTCCTTAAAAAAACTGTTACGTAGGTCGTAGAAGCGTTCGAAAGCAAAGTCCAACAGCATATGAATGAGTTGAAAGAAACCAAAACCTCGATTATAATTAACGACATTGCGACCTGCGTTCGGCCACGCGCGTGTCGAGCCGTCGCATGGCGCGTCTGATCGGTCCACCATACAAATCCGACCGAATAAAATGATCTTCAGCGAGCCGAGGTTCATAGAAAAATGTTTTTGCTGGCGTTTTTACTCTATCCCTTCGTTGAGATCTTTGTTTTTATTTTGGTCGCTCGGGCCACTTCTTGGGAAACAGCGTTTCTTTTGACCATCGCGACGACGGCATTAGGAATCATCGTCCTCAGGCTTCAACGCCGCGGCCCCATTTTCGGTTCGTCGGGCCTCTCAGAGAATTCGCTAAAAAACTACCTCTTTGGTAATCTCGGCGCGTTCGCGCTCATTTTACCAGGTTTTGTCACCGATCTTTTGGGACTTCTTATCGCGATTCCTTTAACGAGAAATCTGCTCCTTGGCTTCTTTAAACTTTGCCGGATAGATCTCTATAAGACCGCTGGCGGAAGTTTTTCCGTATTCAAAACATGGAGCTTCGACAGCAATAGTCATAAGACGTCATATCGTCGAAACGGAACCCCTTCCGACCCAATTATTGACGTCGACGTTCAGAACACGTACGAACCCCTCTCCTCTAATCTTGACGAGGAACCGATTGACGTCGATTTTACCACCAGGGATTAAACTTAACCGCCAGGCGTCGCTGCCCTTGCTTCATTAGATCGCGTAATAGTAAATTGACCAGGTTCAACTATCCAGATATTTATCGAGTTCTAGAGCTTCCGTCTTTCCCGCTTCAAGCAGATGAAAACGGGCAAACGGTCGAACCTGTTCCCAATCGTTTTTCTTCAGACGAACTCCTCGGCGGATTTCTCGTCGGACCTGAAAATAGATTGGCGGAGCTTGCGTACAGACTCGCGGTTGACGGGACGCCCGTCTTTGATCGTCCGATCGGCGCCACCGCTCTTGAGCCCGTCGAGACTGCGATGCGAGAACCTTCGCGCGCCGATATCGAATTTCTCTTTCGCGCCGCGCAGGAAGGCAAAACTGACGCCCTCTTTGATCGCGAAAATGCAACGTCGTCTCCTGCTTCGCCCCTCTTTGACATGGCGCGTTTCAACGCTACCTCGAATTTGCAGCAGGCGCCAAAAATCCTGGGATACCGTCGGCTCGAAGATCTCGACTACCTCTCGCCCCTTGTCTTTTACGGTCCCAGTGGATCCGGAAAGACTCGCGTTATTGAAGGAATATGCCAACGTCGCCGTGTGTTGGAACCGCGAAAGACGCTCTATTATCTCTCCGCATCCGATTTTGCTCGTTCGCTTGCCGACGCGATCAGACGCCGCCAAACGGAACTCTTTAGGAGTCTCTTTGCGCAGGCGCGCGTCATTGCAATTGAAGACGCAGATCTCCTCTCGGAGCGTGAAAGCGCTCAGGAGGAGTTTTTGCCAATTCTCGACGCCGCCATTCGCGCCAAAAAGCTCGTTATTCTATCGTTCTCGCGCAACCCTGCGACAATTCACGGGCTCCTGCCCGATCTCGCCGCGCGGCTCGCAAGCGGACTCCTTATCCCAACGAATTCGCCGACGGAAGAAACTCAACGCGTCGTCGTTGACCGAGTCGTGGATAAGTTAATGCTTCCAATGACCGACGAAATGCGCGAGCTATGCGCTCAAAGGCTTCCTCCGACGATCGGCGCCATCTGCGCGGCGCTCGTCCAAGTCGCAAGTGAAGCCGCTATGACCAAAACTCCCCTCTCGATTGAATCCCTCGACAATTTCTTCGTGCGACGCAAATTCGAACGCACATGGTCGCTTGACAGAATTGTCAAGACGGTCGCAAAATACTTCGCCATACCTGTCTCAGAAATGCGCAGTAAAAAACGCACAAAGACGCTTGTTCTCGCGCGAAAGTGCGTCGTCTTCTTCGCCCGACAACTTACAGACGCGACTTACCAGGAAATCGGGCGCCAATTTTCCAATCGTGATCACTCGACCATGATTCATGCGACGAATGGCCTCGAGAAAGCCCTCAGAAAAGACAAGGAACTCAAATTCCACCTCCACGAAATCGCGAGACTTCTCAAGGCCGAAAACTACCTTTTTTTCTGATGTTTTTTCCCAAATAATTGTAATCCTTGCAACGTCCATAGAAGCAAGTTGCATCGATTAAATAAAATGAGAGATCTAGCGAAAATATTCTTAACTTTCTTATCATGTAGTTAAGGCTGTATAATCGGAAACCTGTGATCTGAAATACGAAAAGCGCCTTAAAAGGAACGAAATCTCGATTGGTATTATCTTGATTCTAAAGTAAAATTTGAGTAAATGGGATGGCCTGCGTAAACCCGCTGGCTCAATAACGCGGATAGTTCGCTCAGGATTGACGCTAATAAATTCATAAAGAAAGGAAGGCTACATGTCGGCCCAGATACTTGATGGAAAAGGTACGGCGGAGGCGATTCGCTCGGAAATCAAGGAGGCAGTCGCG
The DNA here is from genome assembly GCA_050949645.1 of Thermoguttaceae bacterium. Lineage (GTDB taxonomy): Bacteria > Planctomycetota > Planctomycetia > Pirellulales > Thermoguttaceae > RUG369. The sequence goes on along the minus strand of JBMNGC010000001.1, from coordinate 614,918 downwards.
CGCTTCATTGTTGAACATGACGTTCAGCCCACGCTGGCCGTGATTCTCCTCGGCGATGATCCTGCAAGTCAGGTCTACGTGCGCAACAAGGAAAGCGCATGCATCAAAGCTGGAATAAGAAGCCTCATGTATCGCATGCCTGCCGATACCAGCAGCGATGAATTGTGCGCTACCGTTGAAAAGCTCAACAAAGACCCATCGGTACATGGCGTCCTCGTGCAACTTCCCCTTCCCGAGGGTATTGACGAGAAGCGCATCCTTGACCTTATCGACCCCGAGAAAGACGTCGACGCGTTTCACCCCGAAAACGTTGGGCTCATCTCACAAGGACGCCCGAGATTCCTCCCCTGCACGCCGTACGGAATCCAACAGCTCCTTATTCGTTACAATATTGAAACTAAAGGAAAGCGCGTCGTCGTTATTGGACGCAGCGATATCGTTGGCAAACCGATGGGGATGCTCTTTCTTCAAAAGGGCCCCGGCGGCAACGCGACCGTGACCCTTTGCCACAGCCAAACCCGGAATCTTCCCGACGTCGTTAGGGAAGCCGATATCGTGGTCGCCGCGATCGGAAGGGCAAATTTTGTGACCGCCGACATGATCAAACCTGGCGCCGTTGTTATCGACGTCGGAATGAACCGTATTCAACTTGAAAGCGTCGACGAAAGCGGCGAGAAAAAAACCGTTTCTAAGCTCGTTGGCGACGTGGATTTTGAGTCTGTTAAGGACGTCGCGTCCTGGATCACTCCCGTCCCCGGCGGCGTCGGTCCTTTGACGGTCACGATGCTCTTGCTTAACACGTTGAACGCCGCTCGACGGCAAGTCGCCGCCGCGCGCTGAGTCGTTCTTTATAATCGCTGTAATGCGGCGGCGCTCCCCAAAATTACCGCGCTGCCCTTTTCGCGTCGTTGCGCTCTTGTAATAGAATCGCGCGTCGCAAGCTTCACCCCAGTCGCGTTGGGCGTCCTTCGCGCATTCTTTTGAATTAAACGCCTATATTAAACGGAACGAAAGTTTACTCATGGGAGTTCAATTTGTCTGAACCGCATGACAAACGACGGGAGAAAACCAGCAAAATCATCATAACGACGGCGATTTTCGTCTCGTGGTTGTTTTTGACTGCGTCCTTCTTGAGCTATACGCCCATGGACCTTCCGACGAAATTTGTTTACCACGATCTCCAGGAGATTCGCAACCTGGCTGGTCTCCCAGGGGCGTGGTGCGCCTATATCGTTTCGTTCTGCTTCGGCGTTGCGGGCTACTTTCTGGTCATAGGTTCCGGTCTCGCGGTCGCGGCATACTTCTTCTCTAGCCGAATTAACGAGCCGTACAATAAGGCGTTAGGATTCTTCCTCACTCTCGTCGCGGCCTCAGGTTTGGCTGCGTATATTTTCAATAGTTCAATCGGTCCTCCAGTTGGGCCTGGAGGCATGGTGGGTGCCTTTGTCAAGTTTATCTTTGACAAGTTCTTTATCCGATTTGGAGCCTACGCGGCTCTCGGCGCGATGTTCTTCTCGGGGATGATCCTTATCCTGCCTGAAAAGATTCTCAGGTTCATTTTTTGGTCTACGAGACTGGGAAGCGTCGTCGGTAGGGTATTCCGCCCCTTTCTGGAAAGGATCCAAAGAGCCAACCCCCAAAGACCGGTGACGAATGCTCGCGTCATTGCGCGTGATAACGCTTCCGCTCTCAAGCAACGACAAGATTCCGTTCGCGTATATGGCAGCTCGCCTTTTGCAGCGTCAGAGAATGCGCCGGTAACCAGACGTCCCGCGTCCGCGGTCAAACCCGCTGGTTTTACGGTTCAGGCGTCGCAAACGTTGGACTCTGTAGAAGTTAACGAACTCTACATGGACGCCAATACTTCCGGCGCCATTCTAAGCGACGCCACGAAAGTCGAGCCGTTGCAGTCGCCCTATTCTGCTCCGCCAACACGATCCGAATCTTCCAACGAAATTAGCGCTCCCTATACCGAAGAAGAAAAAGAATACCTCTGTCCGCCGATTGACCTTCTGGACGTTCCTGAACAATACGACGTCGACGAAATTTCCGAACAAATTCGCGAACGTGGCGACGAGCTAGAACGCGTTTGCCGAAATTACGGCGTTGAACTTAAGGTCGTCGACATTCAGACGGGCCCCGTTCTCACACTCTATGAAGTTGAGTTACAGAAGGGACTTCGCGTCAAGGCTCTGCACAACCTCGCGAACGACCTTGAAATCGCGATGAAGGCGCCTCGCGTCAGCATTGTCTCGCCGATACCGGGTAAGAACACCGTCGGAATAGAAATTCCGAATAAGAATCGCCACTTGGTGCGATTGCGCGAAGTCATGGAATCCTGCGTAGAGGAAGCGCAATCGGCGACAATTCCCGTCTTTCTTGGAAAAGACGTGGTGGGCGCGCCCATGGTCGCGGACCTGTCAAAGCTTCCTCACTTGCTCATCGCGGGACGAACGGGCACAGGTAAGTCTGTGTGCTTGAACTCGATCATCATGTCGATCATCATGACCAAAAGTCCGAAGGAAGTTCGATTTATCATGATCGATCCAAAGATGGTCGAACTGAGTCCTTATCACTCGATTCCACACCTCATGCATCCCGTCGTGACCGATATGCAGAAGGCGGAAGCGATCCTCGAGTGGGCGGTCGAAAGGATGGAAGAACGGTACCGACTCTTTGCTCGCGTCGGCGTGCGCCAGCTCTCCGAATTCAATGAATTGGACGCTGAAGCCTTGCGCAAGAGACTCCGACCCGTTGACGCAGATGAATGGGAAGCGTTTCCGAAATCGATGCCCAATATCGTGATCATTGCCGACGAAATGGCAGATCTTGTCATGACTTCCGGCAAAGACGTCGAGCGTCACATAGCGCGCCTCGCCCAAAAAAGCCGCGCCGTTGGAATTCACCTCGTGCTTGCGACGCAAAAGCCAACCGTTGACGTCGTTACTGGCTTGATCAAATCGAACCTGCCTGCGAGAATCTCCTTCGCAGTCGCAAGCCGCGTCGACAGCCAGGTTGTCTTAGACATGAAAGGCGCGGAACGCCTCCTCGGCGACGGCGATATGCTCTTCCTCCTGCCGGGAACAAGTCAGCTGGTACGAGGTCAAGGCGCCTTCGTTTCTAATCGCGAAATCGACTCGGTTATCGAGGCTATTTCCGTTGACAAACCGCATTACGAAATAGTTATCGCCGACCGCTCAAGTGACGGCGAAAACATGGATGATGCGACGGATATAGAGTACGACGAGTTCTTCGTCCCGGCTGTTGACACTGTCATCGAAGCTGGTCGCGCAAGCACCTCCATGCTCCAGCGTAAGTTTAGCATCGGCTATACTCGCGCCGCTCGTATCATCGACACAATGACCAGGGACGGCCTCGTCTCCGAATATAATCCGAGCAAACCTTCGCGTCCACGGGACGTTCTCATCACGATGGAGGAATGGCGCGGAAAACAGCAAAATCTTGCTGGTAGCTCAAGCGACTCGTATTCGAATGCAGAAAGCGAGCCGGCAACGATCCCATATCCCACGGTCGCGCGTTCAAAGGACGACAAGGGTAAATTCCACGAAAGCGCATCGCAGAGAGACGAGGAAGAATCCGATCACAAGGAACCTAACGCGTCGTCAGACGGTCAAAATAACGGCTGGACTGACGAACAGTGGGAACAGTATCTCAACTACGGCTCGGAATTGAGTCGGTAAATTACGACTCCTTCTCCCACTTAAAACGAAAAACGGTCTGACGCCTCTGTATCAGCGTCAGACCGTTTTGTTTACGAATCATAAAAAGCGGAGATTCGCGACCTTAATAAGTGAAGTTAAATCACTCAGAATAATCCTGAACAGCGTTCTTAGATTTATCGGGATCATCAGGTCGCTGCGGCTTTATGGCGCGATCTTCTTCAAGGTCTTTGAGGAGTTCTTCAACGCCTCGTTCCAACTGAGGATCGTGACCTTCCATGACCAATTTGGGATCCTGCCAGACCTCGACGTCCGGATCGACTCCATAACCTTCGATCACGTATTCGCCGGTCTTGCTGTTCGTCGCGGTGAGCGGAACGTAAACAATTCCACCATCCGTAAGAGGACCGCGTCCGGAAATTCCAACGACGCCGCCCCAGCTTCTTTTACCAACGAGTTTACCCAGGTTCGATTCGCGGAAATAATACGGGAAGATATCGCCGTCGCTCGCGCTTGTTTCATTAAGAAGGCAAACGAATTTCGCGTTTGTCGCAATCGTCGGATAGTTGGTCGGCGTCTCTCGAACCTTGCCGTAACGCGTTCCAAGAACCTTCTGATTCAGACGCATGATAAGCCAAGGCGAAATATTGCCGCCGCCATTGTTGCGTTCGTCAATGACTATCCCCTCCTTATGAAGTTGAGGATAGTACCATTTGATGAACTCATAAGCGCCGTTGCCGCCCATGTCTGGAATGTGAATGTATCCAAGACGACCGTCGCTAAGCTTCGAGACTCGCTCTTTTCGGTCAAGGACGAAGTTCAGATAACGCAGAGATTCTTCGTTTTCGACCGGCTTATACGAAGTCTTCCAGGAATGATCATCCGTCCCGTCTTTACTCAACGTAAGCTCGACGCGTTCCTTTTTATTCTGGAGAAGTCGGTAAGGATTGTCCGAACCAACCAGCTTCACGCCGTCGATCGCCAGAACGTAGTCGCCTTCGGACGCGTTCACTCCAACCTCGGTAAGGGGCGATCGATATTTGGGCTCCTCGTTCTGACCCGGATAAATCTTGGCGATTTTATAAAGGTCCTTCTCAGAATCGAGAGCGAAAGTCGCGCCAGGCAGACCGACGACTGGGCGCTCAGGCTGGATGTAATCGCCCCCCTCGACGTATGTGTGCCCAATGTTGAGTTCGCTGATCATTTCCGTAAGAACGTATGTCAGATCTGAGCGATGGGCTACGTGCGGCAGAAGCGATCGATACTGTTCCCCGACCTCTTCCCAGTCGAGACCGTGCATATTTTCAACGTAGAAGTAATCGCGGAAACGACGCCACACCTCTTCAAAAATCTCGTTCCATTCTTCGCGAGGATCGAGGTCGCAGTACATATCGTCGACGGTAAAGACCTTGGAGTCTTCTCCTTTCGCGCCAACGTCGTACATTCGGTACCCATCCTTGCGCGTCATAAGCTTCTTCCCATCCGCAGAAAGAGCGTATCCGCTAACGTCCTCAAGAAAAGTCTCTTCCTTGAGATTCTTGAGATCAAAGCTACATAGCTTAGAAACGCCAGAGCTCTCGCGTCCGTAGAACCTTGCCGGCGTCTGGACAAAATAGAGAAAATCGCCAGCGCAGGAAAGGGAGGCGTAGTTCTCAGAGGTGATCGGCAAACGAACCACGCGACTTTCAATACCGTCGAAATCTATCTTCAGCTCTTCTGAAGCTGTCTCTTCCTTCGATTCGCCGTCCTGGTTTTCTTCGCCCTCTTCTTTTTCGGTTTCCGACTCCGGAGCTTCGTCGCTCTGCTCAATGAACGTGTTCTCAACGTCCTTACGCAAAGCCATGGCAAAGACGCCATCGAAACGGTTGCCCGCAAAATTCCATTCAATCGAGCTGAACTGAGGATAGAATTCGCGCTGCCCAATGAAGAACAACCAATTCCCGTCGCTCGACCATGCTGGGGACCTGTTATCGAACATGGGGTCGGTCACGCGACGAGAAGACTTGGTCGCTTTCTCCCAGATATAGATCGCATTGTATTCCGTACTTTCACCCAACTCATAAGCCAAGTAGGAACCGTCCGGAGACCACGCAGCGTATGGGAACCCTCCAAACCAATCTCTGGCAACTTCGATCAGCTCGTCCGCGGACGGCGCGACGGTCGGATCGTCATATTTAAGCGTCAGGACATAAAGATGATTCGTAGCGTCGCGGAACGAAAGCGCTTTGCAGTCGGGCGACCACTGAAGAGAATCGATCTTGGAACGCAGCGAATGCGTCAACTGAATTTTGTCTTCTTCACCCTTCTGATCGATCACGTAGACTTGATCTTCGCCAGTCGCGTCGGAAATGAAGGCGATCCAGCGCCCGTCGGCCGACCAGACGGGAGAGCGATCGTGCGCGCCGGAAGAATTCGTAAGGTTTCGAGTCAGACCGTTTTCCACGGGCACCGTAAAGATATCGCCGCGAGCGGTAAATAACGCGCGTTTGCCCTCAGGACTTAGATCGTATGATTCAAGCCGTTTCGAAGCTTTGACTCGAGTCGGACGCGCTGCAAGCCCGTCGTGTGGAACGTGAATCGAAAGTTCACGGGTCTCGTTCGTCGACGCACGGTACACAAAGAGCGAACCGCCGTTTTCATAGACGACTTGATCAAGTCCGTCAGAAGACGCCCAGCGGAGGTCCCACTGTTGATAATCAGTAACTTTTTCGACCTCCTGATTCTCTTCGGGGAGATAGCGGTAAAGATTCAATGTTCCATCGCGATCGGACACGAAATATACGTGGTCGCCAACCCACATCGGATCGCGATCAGTTCGCGGCGTCGTCGGCATTTCGGAAAATTCCTTTGACTCAAGGTCGTAGATCAAGAGATACTGCGCCCAGCCGCCCTCGTAACGCTTCCAATGACGAAAATCACGGAACAGAGGCGAATACGCCAGTTTTTTACCATCTGCAGAAATATCGCCGGCGCCCGCAACAGGAACTCCAAGCTTGACTGGCAGTCCGCCCTCGATCGAAACGAGATAAATATTGGTCAGCGAATCGACCCCGTCGCTATCGCGAGCGGAACGGAACGCGACATGCTTGCTGTCGGCAGTCCATCCAAGCGTTTGGGGATCAATCCCGCGACGCGGCGCCGACGCCTCGTTGGGATAATACGTAAGACGCTTCGGTTCCCCGCCGCTCGACGGAATGACATAAACCTGGTCGTTCCCGTCATACTGACCCGTAAACGCGATCCATTTTCCATCAGGAGAAAATTTCGGAAATTCTTCCAAACCCTGATGCGCGGTCAGACGAACAACGTGATTCCCATCAAGATCGCTTTTCCAGAGATCCCCTGCATAACAGAATACCACCTGATCCTGATAGATATCTGGATATCGCAGAAGCTTCGTCGGCTGTGCGTCAGGCGCGACATTCTCTTCCGCATAAAGCGAAGCGTTCAATGCCCCGACCATCGCGACGAACGCCAATAAGATCGGATAAAAACAGCGTTTCTTCATTCGTAACTCCTTATTGTTTGTCTGCCACAACGACAGAAAATGGGACTTCCCACCACAATTGTAAAATAAAAAGAATAAATAAAAAGAAAAAAATAAACAAAAAGCCTGTTTTTAACAATTAAACTGATTCTATAAAGAAAAACGGCTGAGACAAACAACAAAAAAACCCCGACGAACCTAATCGTCGGGGTCCTGTATTTACACATCCTTCGAATTATGACCCTTCGCCTTCAGTTTTCGTGTCGCTGAGAATTGACTCGAAGACTGCGATTGGCTCCTTTCCGGTAGTCTAGGGATTGGGTCAAAATTCGACGTCAGTAGAAATGAATGAGCTATCGAGTTCAACGTCACGAAGATCCATCGAGACTCGCTCGCGGCTACGCTCCTGGCGTTCGTTCCACTCAGCATTGGGATCGTAGGCCATCTCTTCCTGTTCGCGGGTTGTATAACGCTCGCCGCTTGTACGAACGTTCGAGGCGTCGCTCAAAGCGACCGGTGAATCACTCGAAACTTGCTCAGTTGGAAGGTATTCCCCCGTCTGCATGTTGCCGGTTCCCATCCAGTCGCCGCCTAGCGCACGGTACAGATTAACCACCGCGGTGAACATACTCGCTCGGCACTGAATGTACTGCAGTTCGTAGGACAGCTTACCCGCTTGCGAGTCAAGCAAACGCTGGAAGTCGATCTGACCGCTCTTATAACGCTCGTTTGACAGATTGTACGCGTCTGTGTAGGCGTCGACAGCATCGGAGAGCGTCCCCAGTCGATCACGTTCGTTGACGTAGGACACAAGCGCGTCGTCGACTTCCTGCACCGCCTCCAGCACCGCTTCGCGATATGCAGTAATCTGGCCTTGGAGCGCGAACTCTTGCGCCTCAATGTTAAGCCGGTATTTTCCAAAGTTGAGAATATTCCAGCGGAACGACGGTCCGACGCCGGCGTCGATCGCATCGCTGTCGAACATATTTGAGAAGGAATTGGCGTCCAGACCGAAGGTTCCGTTGATCGCAAAAACCGGATAAATGTCGCCAATTGCGACGCCGACGCGCGCATTCTGCGCGACGACTCGTTGCTCGGCCGCTCGAATATCAGGACGACGACGCAACAACTCCGCAGGAATTCCAACCATGATCTCTTCAGGCGCGCTGGGAATCGGCGCTGGAGAACGCATCATCTCGTCAACGTGTCCAGGGGGACGACCGACAAGAACGCTGATTTGGTTGAGAGTCGTCTGATAAAGCGTTTGCAAAACCAGAACGCTCGATTCAGTGCCGCGGCAAATGCCTAGAGCCTGACTTTCATCGAGCTTACTGGCAGAACCGAGTTCGCTCTTGGTACGCGTAATATCAAGCGTCTGCTGCTGAATCTCAATGTTTTCTTCAGAGATGCGAATCTGTTCCTGGTAGGATCGAGCGTTACCGTAGAGATTTGCGATATTCGCGCAAACGTATACGTATGTTTGGCGATACAGTTCGCGGTATTCCTCCATATTGGCTGCGGCAACCTCGTTGGCGCGCTCAAGGCGTCCAAAGAGATCGACTTCCCATGCCATAGCCGTCGAAAAATTGTAGTTTTCGTAGCTTGACCTTAGACGTGAAGAACGTCCGTACGTGTAGCCGCCGGCTGCAGCAATTTGCGGATACTGGTTAGCCTGCGTGGAACCGAGCATGGCGCGCGCCGCCTGAATACGGTACATAGCCTCGTGCAACGACAGGTTGTTCGAAACGGCCTCGCTGGTAAGTCTGGCCAGAACGGGGTCCTGAATCTGATTCCACCAGCTAGCGACGTCCGCGCCGACCTGCTGACGAATTCCCTTAGAATCGTCGATCTGGATATACGACGAGTTAACCGTCGCCTGAGGGGCCGCGTAGTCGGAGCCGACCTTGCAACCTCCGCCTGCGACAAGCGCAAGTAGCGCCCCCAGCGCAATTCCCTTTTGTATAGATGGTCTCATCCTTGTTACCTCAGTACAAAAAAATCTCGTTCATAGATTAACGACGCTGCTCAACCGCTTTACGAGCCCTCCCTGACGCATATCGCGGCCGAGTTCTCTGGACGGAAAACCGTCCAATGATTATCGTAATCTTTGTTGATGTTCTACTTGAAACGCACGTCGAAGCGCACCGCCGTTCCGAAAAGGGGAAACGACTTATATCGAACCTTTGGGTCCCTCATGCGCAATTTTTTGCAAACGTCTACCTCTCGCTCTTCAATAGTTGGTCGCAGTCCCCTGGCGAACGCAAAGCGAAGACACTTTTTCCATTTATCTCATCTCGCCGGTTGCATCGACACTTTCGCTTGCAGAAGCATTATCGCATAGTCTTTTGAATTAGCTTTAGACGATTTTTCAGAACAGATTGGAAATCCTAGCAAAATTAGCTTATATGGCAACTCCAATGAATACAACAGTTACGGTTATTACTTTTATGCCGATTGTTCCGCTTAAGCAGACCTGATAAGATAGACAATCATTAGCGCTTGTAGAGGTAAAAAGCATGGAAATCGATCAAAAAATGAAAGCTTTTGTGGACAAGCGGAACCTTTTTACATACCAGTCTCGTATAGAAGTCCTGTCTTTGCCTTCACAAAATAATGTAGTTTAGAGGGGCGCTGGGCGCGCCAAGAAAGGCGCGTCCGTAGGCTCCGGACTTCGAAAAGTGGCGTCACGTCTCGTTGCCAACCGTCTTGTAATAATCGTATTTTATGGTACGATGAATCGCTCTAGGTTGGGGTGCATTGACGATCGCTCCATTGAAACCGTTAATTGGTATAAGCGCGGTCCGGTAGTTTTGGAAAGCTTTGCGCTTGAAATTTGCAACGCTCTAATTTGGATAGCGCGCTCATTAGCAATCCTTGAAAGTCGGCGACATATTTTCTATGAGAAAAATATTGATCGTTTCTCGACGTCAAATGGGAGGAAAAGTGATACGTTTATCGTTTCTAGCTAAGGGAACGCTCTGCTGCGTTCTCGTTCTGGGCAGTTGCGCGGTAGGCCACGCTCAAGGTCTCCGCGGCGCCGCTGCTCCGACACGTTCTGCTGTTGTCGTCGGGTCTGCAACTGAATCCGTCCCCGTTACGCGAAAAAAGTATGTGGGCTACGTTGAAGCGATTGAACAAGTTGATTCCGTCGCCCGAGTTGCCGGTACCCTTACGGTAGCGCCCGGCTTCGAAGAGGGTTCCCATGTACAAAAAGGTCAGCTTCTTTTTGAAATCGACCCGATTCCCTACCAGGCGCAAGTCGACGCGTCACTTGCCGCGATCGCGGAAGCTGAGGCGCGGATCAATTACGCGCAGAGTAATTACAATCGCCTGAACGATCTGTATGAGAAAAACGCAGGTTCTAAGGACGATAAAGAAAGCGCGTACGCCACTCTTCAGAGTCTCAAGGCCCAACTTGCCTCCGCGCGCGCGAAGCTCGCGCTCGCTCAAGAAGATCTCAAGGATACGAAGATATACGCTCAGATCGACGGTCGCGCGGGCCGACGCACCTATTCTTCCGGAAACTATGTTACTCCACAAAGTTCCCCGTTGATTCGCGTCGTCCAGATGGATCCTATCTACGTCCGATTTACAATGAGCGAACGCGACTTCCTCAATATGTTCGGAACGCTCAACGCTCTTAAGGAGTCTTCTTCCATAAGGCTTACTCTGCCAAACGACGCCGAATTCGACCAGATCGGCGAGATCAGTTTTATTGACAACTCTGTCAAATCTACAACTGACACAATTAAGATCTGGGCAAAGTTCAATAATCCGGAAGAGATCCTTAATCCCGGCGGCGTTGTGACTGTCAATCTCTCCAAAAGCGCTCGAAATCCTGTTGCTGCCGTTCTCCCCTCCGCCATTATGTTTGACGGCAAGACGAATTACGTCTACATTGTAGTCGATTCGATTGACGACGAATCGCTCTATAAGGAAATAGCGGCGGACTCCCGTTTTGCTAAAGACGTCGAAGCTGTCGAAAAGGGTGATAAGAGCAAGGAGGAATTCCTCAGGGAATTCAAAGCTTCGCATAATTACGTCTATACGGATCCCGTGACCAAAGAAGAGGTCGTTGATTTTGCCAACGGTAAAGTCGACGAGAAATATCGTCTGGTCCTACGACGCGACGTCGTTGTCGGTCCTTCCGACGGTTCGCTTGACACGATTCTTCAAGGTCTTGAGCCCGGAGACATGGTCGTTATGGACGGCGTAAACAAGGCGCGTCCCTTCGATCTTATCAGGCCCTTTACACGAGACGAGCGATCACAATCCAAGGCGCAGCAACCCGAATCGACCGAAAAGCAAGCTGGTCAGGAGAAGAGGGAGAGCGCCCCAGTGTCAGCGCAACACGCTTCCGCTAAAAACAAAAATCTTGCGTCTCTCTTGATCCCAAACGCAGGAGTTAACGCATGATTTCTGATGTTTTTATTCGAAGACCCAAGCTCGCTATGGTGGTGAGCGTTGTGATGGTGCTCGCGGGCGTCATCGTGATTCCCAACCTGCCGGTCGCCGAGTATCCTGAAATTGCGCCCCCCGAAATCTATGTCCTCACGGCATATCCTGGCGCAAGCGCTCAGGTAATCGCCGATACAATCGCCGCGCCGCTCGAAGAGCAGTTCAACGGACTCGAACATTTGCTCTACTACTCCTCCAGTAGCGACAACAGCGGCACTTACTTCTGCAAGATTACCTTTGGGTTCGGGGCCGACACCGACATTGCGCAGGTAAACGTCCAAAACGCGGTTAAAAGAGCGGAAGCTCGACTTCCGGTCGAAGTAAAAACGCAGGGAGTTCAGGTTGCAAAGCGCTCCAGCGATATTCTCTGCATGATCACGTTCTTTACGGACGAAGCCACGAGTGGACTTTCGACGAGCGGGCTCAACAACTACCTCCGCGTTAACGTTAAAGACGAGATAGGACGCGTCGACGGAGTGAGTACGTGCGACCTCCTTGGCGGTTCCGTCTACAGCATGCGTATCTGGCTCAATCCGATGCGCATGTCCGCGATGGGCATTTCTGCCGCCGACGTCAGAACAGCAATCACTTCGCAGAATATCCAAGCAGCCGCCGGTTCGATCGGAACCGAAGGCAGCAGTGATTTTATGCAGTTTAAGATCAATGTTCTCGGTCGCTTGAAGACTCCCGAAGAGTTTGAAAATATTGTCGTTCGTACTGACGCGGAAGGCGACGTCACCAGACTCGGCGACGTAGCGCGAGTTGAACTCGGCTCCGAAACCTACAACGCGCATGCTATGTCTGACGGCCGGGAGTGCGCGGTACTTGGCGTCAACCGGACGCCGGAGGCCAACGCGCTCGAAACGATCGATTCGGTCAAGGCAGAACTCGAGGAACTTGCAAAACATTTTCCGGAAGGCGTCTCCTATAAGATTGCCTATGACCCGACGATCTTTATTAACTTGACCCTTCGAGAAACGATTACAACACTGATCGTCGCGCTGTGTCTCGTTGTCTTTGTTACCTACCTGTTTCTTCAGAACTGGCGTGCAACGTTCATTCCAGCCCTCGCAATTCCAGTATCGTTGCTTGGAACCTTCCCCTTCCTCATGGTCTTAGGTTATAGCATTAACCTACTGACAATGTTCGGGTTGATTCTCGTCATTGGCTCTCTTGTCGACGACGCGATCGTCGTCGTTGAAGGAGTAATGACCAATATTGAGAATGGAATGGAACCGGTCGAGGCGACGCGAGCGAGTATGCACAAGATTACCGGAGCTATTATTGCGACGACGCTCGTAACTCTGGCAATTTATGTGCCCGTCTGTTTCTACGGCGGTATGGTCGGGGAAATCTACAAGCAATTCGGCGTGACAATGTGCATCGCCCTTACCTTGTCGACGGTCAACGCGCTTTCGCTGAGTCCGGCGCTTTGCGCGATGCTCCTCAAGCCCGCGAAAAAGACAAAAATCGACTGGTTCGGGTGGTTCAATAAACCCTTTAACCTCTCGCGAAAGGTTTACCTGAGAGCCTCTCGGGTCCTCGTTGCCAGTATGGCTCTGACGCTGACCCTCTTTGTATTGGTTATCTTCGCCAACTACAAGTTGTACACGACCTTGCCCGCGTCCTTCGTGCCCGATGAAGACAAGGGGGCGCTTATGTGCACCTTCGAGCTTCCGCCAGGCGCGACGCTTGCCAGAACTGACAAAGTGCTGGAAGAATTTTACGCCCAGGTCTCTGAACATGTTAAATGTATCGACACCATCATGCTTGTCGGAGGTTTTAGCCTCACGGGCGGCGGCCATAGCGAAAACGTTGGGATGGCGATTGTCAAGCTCGACGACTGGGACGTACGGAAGACGCCAGAGCTGCAGATTACGTCGATTCAGCGTCAGCTCCAGGAGATCGGTAACGATATTCCCGAAGCTAAGATTCAAGTCATGTTGCCGCCGGCAATGATGGGTCTTGGTATGGGCGTCGGATTTGTTATCAGCTCGAATACGGCGACGCCGTCGGAGCTTGCAGAACAGGTGGTGAACTTTACTGAGGAGCTTATGCACGTTAGGGGAACGCTCTTTGCGACGTCTCCCTACAATGCTAGTACGCCTCAGCTTGAGCTTGAAATCAACCGAGAAAAAGCTGAGTTGATGGGCGTGCCGATCAACGCGATCTTCACCACGTTGCAGAATAAGCTTGCATCCTTCTATGTCAACGACTTCAACCTTTATGGTTTCGTTTTCAAGGTGCAAGTGCAGGCGGAAAGATCCGAGCGCACCTCGATCAACGATATTTCCAACCTGAATATTCCCAACAAATACGGCGAAATGGTGCCGCTTAGCTCAATTGCAACGGTCAAACGCGTCGTCGGTCCTCAGATCATCACGCGCTTCAACCAGTGGGCTTCTGCGAACGTTACGGCGGTTTCAATGGGAGTCAGTTCCGGCGAATATATCAAGGCGATTGAAGAGATCGCTGATACCACCCTGCCCAACAACTACAGGATTGGCTGGACGGGCATGGCTTACCAGCAAAAGGAAAACTCAGGTAACATTGGGCTTTTGCTTGCGCTGGCGGTGATCTTCGCGTACCTCTTCCTGGTAGCGCAGTATGAAAGCTGGACGACGCCGATTCCAGTCATCATGACGGTCTTCGTCGCAACGCTCGGAGCGATGACGGGGCTTTTCATTGGGCTAATGAACGGACAACAGACTTCTATGAGTATTTACGCCCAACTAGGTTTGATCATGCTCATTGGTCTGGCAAGTAAAAACGCGATCCTTATGGTTGAGTTTTCGAAGGTCGAACGCGAAAATGGCGTTCCGATTCGCGAAGCCGCTATGATGGGCGCCGACCAACGTTACCGTGCAGTTCTCATGACTGCGGTCTCGTTCCTCTTCGGCGTATTCCCACTCGTCATCGCTAGAGGCGCTGGCGCGGGGAGCCGTCGCGCAATCGGTATCACGACCTTCTCCGGCATGCTCGCCGCGACTCTTGTCGGTATCGTTTTCATCCCTTCGCTGTATTCCGCCATCGAGCGCATACGCGAAGGCTGGGCAAGGATACGCGGTAAAAAGCTTCCTGAAATGATTGCCGAAGAAAAGCGTACCGCCGAACTTGAAGCTAAGCGACTTCAAGAGGAAGAATAAAGTACCCTAGAGAATCAGCTCCGACTGAACTCTAAGTTCAATAGGAAACGCCGCAAGACTCTTCAGTCTTGCGGCGTTTTCTTATCTCTATGCAGTCTTTTGCGGACGTCGTCTCTAAGATACTTCTCAGTCCGCGTCTTTCCGAAATCGTCGCCGCCGTATCCTCTCACAGCGGATAGAAAAGTGAAAAAGGCTTTATGGTACCGTAAAATCGGCTCGGCATCTTTAGGAAAAATCACAACGGCAAGATCGTAACGATCCCGGTACTCAACGTACCCGCGCTCTTTTATAAACTGTCTGCCCGCGAGCGCAAGTTTCTTTTTGCGTTTCGCATCAAGCGCGAAGAACTCAGGCCGAAAATCAGGTCCATTGTAGCGACGCGTCTTGACCTCGACAAAAACGATCTCTTTCGTCGTCTCGTCAAGATAAACGATATCGATCTCGCAGTAGTAATTTACCGTATTGCAGGCTATAACGTTGCATTCTGGGTCCTGAAATACCTTGTCAAAGACAAACTTCTCTCCTTCTCTACCTAGAATATCCTTAGCAAGAACGACCGGTTTGCGATTTTCGCAAAAGTCTTCATAAAGGTCGCTTTGAGGAACATAATATCCCCAATGTCTGCGCCAGAACGCAGGCGCGCGATATTTCAGCCACGAAGAAAGGCGCGATTGAAGACAATTAAAAACATAGCGACTAAAAGTTCCACTCTTTTTGGGAGACGAATCGCTCGAGCGCTGTTCGCTGTTGTGTTTCATTTTATTATTGGCGTTTTTCTTCAAGGCTCGAACCTCATGATTCATGCGCGTCGGGGATGCTATTAAAAGTAAATACCAACGCTCTCCTTCGGTCAAGTCAAACTGGTATAAAAACGACCTTAAGTCGAAAACACGAGGCAGAAACAACCTCGTTACTTTCGGTCAAGACGTTTAAAGTTAAAATTTTCGCTTCCTCTCTTATCTCAATTCCCATCTTCAGAAGTTGTGGGCTCGACAAGAAAAAAGCCTCGATCTCGCGATCGAGGCCAGGAGGTCAAAGTAAAGAAAAATTGGCGTTTCTAATGTTGACGGGTCAAATCGCCCGCTTGCTGAACGTCTATCCTGAGCCTGGAAAAGAATGAGTCTAGGCGAGTCTCTTTATTTACAAGGCTCAAACAATTCCTCTCAAATTGGGCTCAGCGGAACTTTGTCGCCAAGCTTGGTTTAAGAGCGCACGCAGACTCCAGAGGTCATCATTGGTCAAAGCTATCCGACCGAAGACGAACGCGACAGCGCTCTCAACGCCTCGCGTTCGTCTAATGAAGATCTGCAAGATTCATGCGCTTTGCAACATGTTATTCAAGCGTAGGAAAGGCACGTTCGCCCCGGAATTGCTTTTCACACCCCTCCTTTTCATACACACCGTAAAAATTTGACGTCGTATCAAGCCAAAGCGCGATTCGACGCCGTTCCTCGTCTGTCAGCGTGACGTCATAGTGATCGTCGAGCAACGAATAAAGCTTCGAACCGCGCGCGCCAAATTTTCCAGGTATGCTCCGCAAGGGATCGCCAAAATCGGTCATAGCAAAGCCGCGTGTCGCTAGATTCCAGTACGATGCGTAAAAGCCATGCGCAGGCTCGCGCGACAGATCAGGGGCGCCCTGATCGATCGAATCCTGCTCCGAATGGCATTCCACGCATCGCGCTTCAAGGATTGGCTGGACGAGTTCAGGAAAGTTCACCGGTTCCGTTCCAATTCCTTCCGAAACCAGGGTCGAAGGCTCGCGAAGCATTGCAAGTGGAAGGGATAGCGAGTTGTCCGACGTCTGAACCATAGGCGCCGCCGCCGTTTCGCGAGGTTCGTGGCATCCGACGCATGAAAGATTCTCGTCTGGACGCAACGCGAGGCCGCTGCGCATCGAACGAATCGCAACGCCATCGGAATCGAGCGTCTGGAAATAGATTTCACAGTTAGCAGGAACATAGAAACACGCGCTTCCATCCTCTTCGACGGGCGCAACGCCCCAGACTCGCCTTGCAAGCTTGACGGAATCCGTTGCCGTCGCCTCTCGGACGCCAATCTCATAGGGAGGGTAGCCCGAAGGGACGGACATGCAGAAGAGCTGAATTACACGAACGGCAACCGCTTTTCGCTCAGGTTCCATCGGCAAATCGGCAACGTTTACATTCTGAATCGTGACGACAGCGCGCGGCCTATCGCCGTCAAATGGCGGAGGCGTAACGTATGGCGTATGTTCGATTTCTGATTCGTCGATTATCCCAGGAATTACGGGCGGCGTCTCCCTTGCGATAAAGGGAATTGGGGTCGAGGCGCCAATCTCGGGGTCGCGGTAGATAAGCTCGCGATTGCCAAACGCATCGGCCAGGTAGATACCATAGTTGCCCGCAAAATATCGTCCTCCTTCGGTACCATCGCCGATTTCAAAGGAATAGTCGGCGACTGCGAGGAAAAGATCCTCGGAGAGTGGCCACGGCGTCCCCCAGACCTGGGAGCCGTTCTGACTTTCAGGAAAGCCAACGTCGGGAGTCATTCGCACAATGGGGCTGATCGGATCGTCCGGAGCGTTAGGGTCGATTTTGATAATGGTTCCAAACGATTGACCATGATGCGGTCCCGCCGTTGCAATCAGCTTATTCGAATCGGGAATCGCGCGAATATCAAGGACGGAATCAGGTCTAAGGTGACGCGGCGCGTAATTACCGCAGATAGCGCGCGGGTTGCGACCGTCGGGAGTCGTCGACCAAGCTCCATGCGCAATGCAGCCAAAGCGGTCGATATAATCCCAGCGCGTCCACAGAATTTGTCCGTCGTTAGAGACGCTCGGAGCCCATTCGTTCGTCTCATGGTAACTCAAGGGGCGGATCTTACCGCCGTCCTGATCCATATCGAAGAGCGTGTAGTTAGGGCAGTCGCGACCGCAACGAAGGTATCCGCCGCGTCGTTCTGAAATGAACGCTATTCTCCCATTGGGCATAAAGCAAGGATCAAAATCGTTCCAAGTTCCTTGGGTGATTTCCGTAAGCTCGCTGCCGTCAGCGTTACAGGTAAAGATATGGTAGCACCGTCCTTCCTGCGTGTGCCCTCGAGAAAGATCGAGCGTCGCAACGTGCTCCGCCGAACCCTGACAGGCACACCACGCAAATGCAATCTTTTCGCCGTCGAAAGAAAGATCGGGCGCAATAAAGGCTCCGCCTTCAAGTTTTTTTCCAGCGAGTTGCGAATCCCCGACTACAGAAGAATTGGCGAGCAAGTCGCGCGTTTTGGGGGAATAGAGTTCAGGCAAAACCGCGGACCAGTCAGAAGACGCTTCGTCAACGCCGATAACATGCGACAGAAGTGCGCCTCGCTCTTCGACGTCCGTCATATTTCCAAATGGATTCGATAAAACGAAAAGTCCGCCGCCGGGAACTGCGGAGCGGCCATAGAACTGGTCGCAGAGATGACTGTAGTTTGAGCGGTTGCGTTTAACAAAAAGAATTTCCCTGAAATCTAGCTCGTCGTGGCTCAACATAAGCGCGCGACGAGCAAACGCTATCTTAAGGAAAAGCTCAAAACGCGCAGAGACGTCTTCGATCGGAATCTCCGCGGACGCATTGTTCAGCTTTTGGAAGAAATCGCGCTCTTGAGCAGGAAGTGCATCTACGTCGTCGGCGTCGGCGTCGCGCAAACTAAGCCATAACGCTTGAGTACGGCGAAGGATAATGTCGACCGGATCGCGATCTGATTCCAGAAGGCCGTTTTGCGGAGACGGAAGCTGCACTGCTATCGCTTCATAATATTCAGGGCGACCAAGTTCTTCAACCATTCGATTAAACTGATCGACCAGATCGAGGAAATATGGCGTTTCGACGTCAGTCTCAGAGTCCGCGTTCAGGAACGCGCGGACGCAATCGATCGCGTCCTCAAGATCGATTTTCTGCGCTAAGGTCGGAGTCCTCGTCTCAGAAAGAAATCGTAATCCATCCGCGAGAAGTTCGAGTTCGGCGACGGCGGCAAAATGTTGATCGCGTTGCTCGCGTCGCGCCTGAAAAACAACATATTGGGTTTTCACAGGCTCTTTGAACTCGACAAGCGTCGAATCCTCGCTAAACGTTCCGGAAGCAACAGGGTCGCCGAGGTCAACGTTCCAGACTCCGTCGGACGTAAAGTTGGACGCAAGCAACTCTGCTGGAAATTCAGAATTCGGAATGTTTTCGCCGGGGGTTTCTAGCGCATAAAGATCGTATTCTGCAATGTTTCCGTTTTCGTTATCATCGCTGCGCCGAATGTATCGGAAGCCGGTCAGCTCATAAACGTCGCCCAAATCGACTCGAAGCTCGAAAGGCTTATTCGGGCTATATTTACGCGACAAAATCCGCTTGGATGATCGTCAATGCACCCTGTAGCATAGCCGCACCTGATCGGAATCGCAGCCTGCTCAAATGGAGCCTGCGAGAATTGGGAATGCCAGAATGTCTTCGGATCGCCGTCAAACGCCTTGCGCGCCTCGTAACCTTCGTTCTGGGAATCAGATGCGACTTGAATCTTAACGATCTGTTCGTCGGATCCGAGAGCCTCGGGTAATCCTGTCAAAAGCAAAAGCGACAGTACAACGGCTATTTGCGCTATCCTTCGTCCAGCGCTAACCGTGCTGTAGTGCAAAAGATTAGTCAGGTGTTCATTTTTCATGGGGTCAGCCTCGCGGTAAACATTGTGACGAGGCTCAAACGCGACGACCTCGTCTCAGCGCTCAGTAGTATAACAGAAAGCTTGACCATATTCAATAAATGCAACGCCCTTATAAAACGCCGGCGCCTTTCAGTTCACGGCGCCTTTATCGAAGATGAAGAGGGATAAACAATCATGTTGCGACAGGGCCGGATACTCTCATTCGATGGGCTCCTGCCGTCGTGAGGCGGCAAAGATACGTAGAAGAAATTTCTCGGTTGCTTCGACATAAGGAACCGCTTCGTCGATTGATTTCTAGAGACGATTGTATCTGTACCCCGTCGACCAACGTTAATAACGTTCAATAGAAACGATAGAGACAAGAATATACCTTGTCGGAGACCGTTGCAACACTTACGTGTTACATTGTTCCGAGTCCGAGAATCCCCTCTTCCTTTTTACCTCGATCAAACATAAACACCGGTTCGACGGAAAGACTTACGCCCCAATTGTCTTTACTTTCATTACGGTTCGCGCCAAGTGTAAAGATAAGGGATTCTCCAATTCGACTCACGGTAAGTTTTTGACCAATGTTATAACCTTCGCTCAGGTCATAGGAGTTGCTAAAGCCAATTCCCCAGCATTCAGACGTACGGTAAGTTAGTCCGAAATTCAGATAAGTCGAGTCGATCGGACCGTCGAGGCGGTCTATCCCGAGATAGCACGAACTCAAGCCAGGTCGACGGCGTTGAACGCCTAAACGCGTGATCTTTTGACCCGTTCCCCAGACGTCGTATATCCCGGAGGCGAGCGCTGCAAAGCGATCTCCGACCTGCCAGACCCCGTCGAAATCGAGGAAACCTGGTACCTTTCCAAAATTCTGCTCGTTCTTCGGGTAGAGGTTTAACCCCGCGTTGAATGTAATCCAATCGACAACTCGACGCGCGCCTTCCGGACCACGCTTTGTCTGCCAACGGTTGTTCCAGCCTAATCGTACCAATGTCAAATCGTCGACAAGCTCTGTCGACGGCGATGAAACGTTGCCGGCAAGGAGTCCGGAACGAATAGCGTAATAACGTTCGTCAAAGCGTAACGGAATTGAATCGGAGTAACCCGCGCCCTGACCGGCAAAGGTCGTGACGGAGTAGCGTCGGCGGAAATCTTCGATCTGGAAATCATCAATCTGATCATATAGAACCAGATCGTCGTAGTTCTTACTCGAATCTGTATAAGAAGCGTCAACGATAAAATTCATCTTGTGCGCAAGGCCGTTCACGTACCACGTTTTGCTCTCAATCCCGGAGTTAACTTTCCAGATCGGCAGATTGAGTCTCAGGCCAAGCTGACCGTAGACACGGCTGATATCTTTGTCGTCAACGCCGCGCCCCCAGAAACCATATTCGCCAAGCGCGTAGGGAGTCGCCTTGATCGGTCCGGCCTGGAGCGGGAGATCTATTTCATGACGCGTCGAAAAAACGAAGCTCTCCTTTTTGAGCGTCAATGCGTCGGGGCCGTAATTGTTTAAAGAGTCTGGCGAAAGCTCCCAGTCGAGGTATCGAAATAGATCCTGATCGGTGGCGTCGTAAGGCGAATCAGCCGTTCGGAATTGTCCATAACCGATTTTGGTGTGTTCATACCAGACAAAGGGAGTCTCGCCAAGCGCCTGACCTAGCCAATAGTGGTCGAGACGCGGCAACCAGCTCGTCTGGGTATAGAAGTCGTCGGTTCTAAAACTTCCCATAAGGCTAAGAGAACGATTATTCACCGTCCTCTTG
The DNA here is from genome assembly GCA_050949645.1 of Thermoguttaceae bacterium. Lineage (GTDB taxonomy): Bacteria > Planctomycetota > Planctomycetia > Pirellulales > Thermoguttaceae > RUG369. The sequence goes on along the minus strand of JBMNGC010000001.1, from coordinate 593,725 downwards.
AGCTCAAGGCTGGTAAGAGGATTAGAACCGGTATTCCATTCTTCTTCGAAGTACTGAGGCAAGTAATTACGGTCGCTCGACTTACCGAACTGTCCGGTGAATGTCCAGCCATCGCGGATACAACAATCGTCAAAAAGGCCAAACCCGTAACCAAGAGAACCTAGCTCTTGGCGGTGCTTCCAAATACCGCGATATCGATATTTGTGTTCAAAATCCATCGAACGACGTCCGTAACCAAGGTTGTCGCGTCCTGAGTCGCTGATCCCATAATAGTTCAGCAGACCGAACGCGCGGACGTCCCAACCGAAGAGAGAGTCGCGTTGATATTCGAAGGTCGAACCGTGTCCGAATCCGCGTTCAGAAAGATAATCCAAATTCAGATCCCAGTTCGTGCCGCTGGGACGGCTTTTCGACATCCCAAGAATCTGGTAAAGATTCCATGAGGTAAGGATTTGCGTTCCTAGCGCTCCGTCATGTCCTACCTTCAGAGTTCGTAGGTAAAGTGAACGGTCCGTATTGATTTCAGTCGCCATCCAAGGCCAGTAAAGGACTGGCAAGTTTCCGACGGTGACGAAGTTATTTTCCGCAATGACATACGTTTTGTTGTCGGTTCTGACACGACCGGTCACGGGGTCGACTAGCATCTGTCCCGTCGCTGCGTCGCGAAGGGGAACGCTGCTCGACTCGGTTATGAGCGAGTCTGCCTGGAGCCGGTAATTCGGACGTCCCATTTTGCTCGTGGTGACCCACGCGTCATCGGCATAGACGGAACTCAAACCGCGTTGCGTAATTTTGTTGGCGCCAAGACGAAAAACGGCGTCTTCGTCGTCTGGCGCATGCGCGTACATTTCGGCGTCTTCGATGATACCGACATAATTCTTCACGTCATAGTACATTCTATCGGCATAGACAACGTTGTCGCCAAGTCTGAAAACGACGTTTCCATCGAGATAGATTTCCAAGTCGGCGTCGCTCGACGTTGTGATATTGCCGAGGTTCTCCATATCGCCTGCCCAGACCATCGCTTGATCTGCGGAAAGCTCAAGGGTATCGCCCACCGTTTCGTCATTGAGTCCCAACCCCTGGATAACGAGGGTGAATCCGTTGGAAATTACAAAAACGCTCTTTCCATCTCCTTTGTCAGAGCCTTGCATCCCAGAGATCGAATATTCCTGGTCATATCGCGACGAGAACCTCAACCGTCTACGCGGAGCGTTCTCTGTCGTCGGCTTGATACTCTGCGCATATTCAGTGACAAGAGATGTTTCGGGGATCGTTACAACGGCGTCGCCGTCTCCGTTTGCGCTCCACCCGAGAACGCCGTCGTCTGTTCTAAGCGAGATTTCTGAGTTCTGGAGCGCGCTCGGCGTCAAGGCGGCGCCATCATAATCGGGCGCTGGAGTCGCGCTCTGACCGAAGAGGCTTCCGTGCGGAGACACGTTGACGGCGGCGGTGAGAGATCGGAGCGCAAGCTCGTAGATTTCGTCGGGCTGAAGCTGATTCTCGCCAGGAAACGCAATATGCAGCTCGACGTCTTTAAGAGACGTGAAACGACCGAGCCATGTCCGCTTGTCCGACTTAGCGTAAGTGCAGACAGAATTAAGATCGAGTTGAATCGTGCCAGACTCGTCTTCCGCAAGGTAAACCCACACGACGGTTCCGTACACTTGAGCGCCATTCGACGATAAAAGCTGATCTCGAGCAATCCATACGACGCCGCAAGGCGCGGAAGCATTGCCCTCCCCCTGCGTCGCATGGCAATCGCCGTAAAGGACGTAGACCTCTCCGTATTCGTCGGACGCCCCTTTCCAACCGTATTGTGCAGAGATCACGATTGGATCGGCGTTAACCGAAGGCGACGGAGCGTAAATGGTTGAAGAACCGATCGTCTTCTTTTCATACCGATCCGCTTGCGCACGGTTTTCATTCGAAAGAGGATCGAGCGCAATATTTTCTAGCGCGCCGTCTGCCTCCGGCGCAAGCATATTTTGCAGTAGTCCAGAAGAAGAGTCGTCGTAAGAGCGTCCGTCCCCAGCGCCGCTCAGAAAAGAAGATGGCGCGTTAGAGTCGTAAAGTGGTTCGGCGGCGCCAATGACGCCGACGCATAACGCTAGAAAGAAAAGCGCATAAACGCCACTCGCGCGCAACGCCGCCGCAGTCGCGCGTTCCAAGAAGGAACGGCGATCTTGCAATCGCGTATCCAAAGCATTTGCGAGGCAACGTCGCAACGACATACAATCACAAAGGGCGATTCAGGTATTCTGCGTCACAACGTTGCGATCTGCCAGGGGCGTTCGGCGCCTCCATGTTTAAAACGTCCCTACAAGATTCGCAACGTTTACAATCGCTTTCCCTCTCCTTACGAAGCTCCGTCTGAGTAAGAGAAAGACTCTCAGGATACTAGAAAAAATACGTCTGAAAGACAAGTCCAAATCGGTCCAAAACCCGTCAAACTCAAAAAGAAAACAGCCTTCTGTTTAAATCAAAATCAGTCCAGGCTAACTCAGTCGAGCGACCGATCAAAAATTAGGCGCCGCCGCAAATAAAAACCGCTTTAAAGTTTTGCACTCGTTTAGAGTTCATTGGGCGCTCGTCGCAACGCCGCCAGATTCATGCTCGCGAATGCGGAGCGGAACGAGAGTTTTTTCAATCATCGCGTTGGAAATGGCGGAAGCCGCGCCGTACTCGCGCATCGCCATCAGCGCGCTGTAATCGTTCATGAGATAGGCAGAAAGAAAATCGCCCGTCTCCGTGCCGATCGTATCGTGGAACGACGACGATTGCTGACCAGCCCAGCGACGCCCATACGAGCGATGATCGCCTCCGATAAGAACGACAAGGTAACGATCGCTGTATCGAACGCTGTCATAAGGAAGCCGTCGCTGATATGCCTTCGTCGATCCGACGATCCCGTCGTCGTGCGTGCCCGTAACGACCATGAGAGGCGCCGTAATTCCAGCATAGACGGCGGGTCCTAGTTTTTCATCGCAATAGATTGGCGGTGAAAGAGCGACGACGGCGCTGACGCGCTCGTCTTTAAGGGATGGGCCATTGTCAGGAGGAAGTTGTCCGGCAACAAGAAGCGCCGCAAGCGCGCCAAGGTCGTTCCCTGCCACCGCTATTTTATTGAGATCGACGTCCGCGCCCATTGGTCCGGAATCATAGTGCGCCGCATAAACGAAATCGATCGCAGATCGAATCGCCATCGCGCGATCGCGTCCGTGCCAATATCGGTGGTACGCTTCTTTAAGCTGCGCCATCGGTCTGACACGACCGCGCCAGACCGAACCGTCCGACTCCGGATGGCGGAGCATGATCGCCACAACGCCACGCGACGCCCACGCTTGACCAAGATATGAAAAATCTTGCGCCGAAGCGCCGAGTCCATGCGAATAGACGATCACCGAAAACTTCGTTCCAGACGCCGGCTGACTCGTCGGATGATAGACAAGAGCCGAGTAGTTTTTGCCCTCTCGAGAACGCCAGAAGATATCTGTGACGCCCACGTTGTAAAGAGCTCGAGAAACAGCTCGATCAAACTGGGGTTCCTGGATGAAAACGGAAAAAGGAGTCAACGGTTCCGGAGCGTCGAAAATAGGACGCAGCGGTCTGGAAAGGACGTCAGGAACGGATCGAACGGTGTGTGCAATTTTCCGTCCGGGTTCCGGTTGAGCATAGCTGCTAGTAGTCTGTAAAAGACAGTAACAGAAGACAGTCAGACAGAATATAAGACCGATAGTCCGCCTAGAACAAAATAACGCCTGTTTCTCTACGCTCATGAATCTTATTTCCAGTTCATGACGAAAGACGCGCGCCGACGAGGCGAACGTCAGCGTCAACACATTGAAAAAGAAGCGGATGGAGCAGGATTCGAACCCGCGGAAGGCGTAAACCTTCGCCGGTTTTCAAGACCGGTCCCATAAACCAACTCGGGCATCCATCCAATGATCATACGATTCTTACAATCGCAACCGACTGCAAAATCACCTTCCTCTATCGACAAGCCCAGCGTTCAGTGTTGAAGCAAAACAAAACGCTCGCTAAATGCTCATAGCTTCATCGACTAAAGGACTGCGGGATTATAACATTTTAGGCGTAAGAGTCAACCGCGATTATGTAATACAGACGTTAAAACCAGCGTTATTAGAATATTATTTGCTCCCATTTGACTCTTTGCGTTAGAGCATAGAAAATCGACGTCTCGCCGTCAAAGGTTTACAACGCCTTTGTCTATCGTTAAAATCAACAAGTCGTTAAGCGTCTGCCGAAACATTTTCGGCGCTGCATCCAAAGACCTTTACCGCAAAGAAACAAAATCATGTTCCGCAACACTCGCCTTAAAAAAACGTTCATACTATGCTTGAGAGCGTCTCTAGTTTGCGCGGTCCTTCTAAACGCGAACCGCATAACGTCAGCCTACGACGGTCCGTCGGGACTCCTTGTCGATCTCCTTGAAAAGACCGACGTCGTTTGGCGCGACGGTTTTCCGACCCAGCTCACGCTCGACGAGCTTCCGTCAGCCATCGAACGTCTTCAGACAGTCGAAATTCGTTCGTCTCGCCCTTCCTTTTCGTGGATCGTGCCTTCGCCGGAAAAAAACACGATGCAAAGCGCGTACCAAATTCAACTTGCAGCGTCGCTAAACGCCTTCGACGCCCCTGATGAAATAGGACTGCTTTGGGACACTGGCAAAGTCGCCCAATCTTCTTCGACCGCGATTCCTTACGACGCCGAAAAACCTCTTGAAGGCTCCACTCTCTATTACTGGCGCGTCAAAGTTTGGAATCAAAGAGACGAAGCTTCTGAGTGGTCGGAGATCAAAGCGTTTAAAACTGCCGATGAACTCAAGGAATATGAGGTTTCCCGATATCCCCTCGTCAAGAAAACGGATACGCCTGTCAAAACGTCGAAGCTTAACAAATCAACGACATTCATCGATTTTGGGCGCGCGTCCTTCGGGCAACTACGCGTTAAGATCGACGCGCCTAGATCTGGCTACGTCGCGCTGGTTCGACTTGGTGAACGAACGGCAAATGGCGCCGTTGACCGTCATCCCAAGGGCACAACGCGCTACTGGGAATATCGGCTGCGACTTCTCCCCGGCATTCAAGAGTATGCGATCAAAACGCGCGTTGACAAACGCAACACGTCGGGCGCGGCGTTCCTCATGCCCGATTACGTCGGCGAAGTCATGCCGTTCCGGTATGCGGAAGTAGAACTTCTGCCCTCCGAAAGCGAGGACTCGTCAATTATTCGAAGTGAAAGCGCGCCGAAACTGGTGAGCGTCGAACGCGAGACGGTCGTTTATCCCTTTGATCCCTCCCTCTCCTATTTCCACTGCGACTCCGACGCGCTCAATCGCGTCTGGGATCTATGCAGCTACTCCATCGAGGCGACGAGTTTTGCCGGCGTCTACCTCGACGGCGACAGAGAACGTATTCCCTACGAGGGAGACGCCCTCCTTAACCAGCTCAGTCACTATGCGGTTGACCGCGAATACACGCTCGCGCGCTTCTCTCTAGAATATATGATCTTCCATCCGACCTGGCCAACGGAATGGAACCTGCAAATCGTCCAAATGGCATGGTACGACTATCTCTACACGGGCGATCCACGCAGCATTGCCAAATATTACGACGACCTTAAAGCAAAGTCGCTTATCGCGCTCGCGGAAGACAATGGGCTAATCAGCACGCTTAAGGGCAAGCTCACTCCCGAGGTTCTTGACTCCATCCATTTTAAAGGTTCTAATTTCCGCGATATCGTCGACTGGCCGCACAGCGGGCTCGCGGGCAACGAGAATGAGGAATCTGGAGAAACGGACGGCTACGTTTTCAACGATTTTAACGCTGTGGTTAACGCATATCATTACTTCGCGCTCAACTCAATGAAAAAATTCGCGGAGCTCCTCGGCAAGCAAGAAGACGAGGAGTTTTTTGCAGCGCAGATCGAAAAGGTCCGAAAATCCTACCAGGAGGTCTTCTTCGATCCAACACGCGGCGTTTATAAGGACGGCGACGCGACCGATCATGCATCGTTGCATGCGAATATGTTCGCACTCGCTTTTGGACTTACGCCCGAAGAACACATAGATAGCGTGACAAAGTTTGTTGAGTCGCGCGGGGTAGCGTGCAGCGTCTACGGCGCTCAATTTTTATTGGATGCGACTTATCAGGGCAATAACGCCGACTATGGACTTGCAATCATGACAGCCGAAGGATTGCGAGGATGGCTTAATATGCTCAAGGCGGGTTCGACGATCTCAATGGAAGCTTGGGACGACCGCTACAAGCCTAATCAGGACTGGAATCACGCGTGGGGCGCGGCGCCCGCCAATATCATCCCGAGAAAACTCGTCGGAGTTGAACCGACGTCGCCAGGATGCGCAACGATCCAGATCAAGCCGCAAGTCGCCAGCCTGAAAAATGTCGAAGCAATCGTTCCAACGATTCGTGGACCGATTGAGGTTAAGGTCGATCAAAGAGAGACGAATCGGTTCCTGCTTACAGTCAACGTTCCCGGCAATATCCAAGCCGTCGTCTATCTCCCCGCCGTCTCTGACGACGACGTCCTATCCGTCGATGGCAACCGCGTCGCCAACGCCGAGCGCGAGGGCGCGTATTGGAAACTCTCAGATATCGGTTCTGGCGTCTGGACATTTGAACGCGTCGCTAAATAGCGTCTGCGATTTTGTAAACTCTGAAACCGACGTCGGGAAACTTTCTGGCGTCGGTTTTTTCTTTCATGATTTTCATTCCTGCAAGACGAAGTCTTTCTTTCCCGACGTCGCTTACCGTAGCAAATCCCGCTTTGGACGCAACGGAATTGGGAGCGCACTTTTCAGCGCTCTGAACGCATATAAAACGCCGCGAACCACCGTCCGCCGCGTTGAGAGCCATCACGGCGTTTCCAGTTGTGCCGGAACCTGAAAAGAAATCAAGGACAACGCCGCTTTTCCCAAGCGTTTGGCGAAGAAGATCAATCATAAGCGCAAGCGGCTTCGGATAATCAAAGACTTTAACGCCGCCAAAAAGCTTCTTGAGCTCTTCGCTACCAACTTTTGTGCTGTAATATCCGAGAAATGTCAGGATCGGTTTATTCTTGTTGGCATATTCCGCAAAGAACTCCTTGCGAAGAGGATATTTATTCGGTTCCGTTGGAAAAATAATTCTTCCTTCCTGAACCAGCTTTACCATCTTTGTCTCGGTATAAGGAGTCTCAAAGGTATAGGCGATTCCCGTCGCGGGGTCGACGATGGTTCTCACCGGAAATCCTTGTCCAAATCGTTGCAAATACTGACGTTTCCACGGTCCGCGCGGATCTCCATCCGGATTGGCAAATCCATCGGCCGCCGATCTTCGCTCGCCTTTAAAGCGACTCGAAGGTCCTTTACCATACGCGAGAACATACTCGTGATTCCGAACGCACATCGACGCGGGAGGCATGCCGATCGCGGCGTTTTTTGTCTTCCAGACCAGCGTTGCAAGACGCGACGATTCGCCAAAAATTTCGTCTAGAATTTTCAGTGCATTGCTAAGTTCGCGGTCGTCGATCGAGACGAGCATGATCCCATCGTCTGAAATCAGTTCTCGGGCAACAAGAGCGCGCGCGTAAAACATGGAACACCATGCTGAATGAAGACGATCCTGCTCGGATTGCACGGAAGAGCGCCGATCATTGTTGCGAATGCGAAAATCGTCGTGGTAAACGAAGTCGTTGCCAGAGTTATAGGGAGGATCGATATAGACGACTTTAATTCGACCTTTCCAGTCCGTTCGCAGAAGTTTCAACGCGTCAAGGTTGTCTCCCTCAATATAGAGATTTTTCGTTTTATCCCAAAAAACACTTTCCTCCTTGCATGGAACAAGCCCTTTTCCCGTCGCGGAGGTTGAGGCAAACGCCGCCTCCTTTTTGCCCTGCCATGTAAACGCATATCGTTCTTCGCCGATCCGCGCGCCTTGCAACCTTTGAATTGCACAAACCAGAAGATCTGGCTCGATTCTGCGCGTCTGGTTTCCGTTTTCATCGACGTCGTTGACAACGCACTCGGGAAAAAGATTTGCTAACGTTTCCAAACGTGGTTCGTTCATATTACAACTAACTAAAAATAACCGCTTGCTCTTAATTTAAAAATTCCCCTGCCTGTCCAAAATCCAGGAGGGGAATTCACTATGAAGAGCTCGCGACAAACGCCTAAGATCAACGGTTATAACGATTATACTGAAGACTCCTGTTGAGTTTCTTCATTTGTTTGACAATTGCCGAATGCATCTGGCTCACGCGACTCTCGCTAAGATCAAGCGTTGCGCCGATTTCTTTCATCGTCATTTCCTCAAAGTAATAGAGGATAATGATCATTCTTTCCTTTTGAGTGAGTCCCTGCGTGCATTTACGAATGATCTCGGTGCGCTCGAGACGCTCCGTCGGCGCCTCAGTCCGCTCATCGGGGAGCACGTCAATCTCGGCGACTTCTCCGTCGCCGGAAGAGCTGCGCCACTTCCTATCGAGGCTTGACATATTGACTCGCCCAGAATCGACAATCGTCCGTCGGACGTCGTCGATGGGTAACTCGAGAAAATTCGCTAATTCTTCTTCCGATGGACGGCGACCAAACTTGCCAAGAAGAACCTTGTCCGCCTCCTTGAGCTTTGAAGTCTTCGAGCGCACCATACGCGGCGCCCAGTCCATCGCGCGTAGTTCGTCATACATCGCGCCTTCGACACGCGGCACACAAAACGTTTCGAATTTTACGCCTCGATCGGGATCGAAATTACGGATCGCGTCAATGAGCCCGACCGTACCTGCAGATATGAGGTCGTCGAGTTGAATCTCCCGTGGAAGCTTAGCTCGGATCCGTATCGCGTGACGTCGAACAAGAGGAATGTAACGCTCGATAATGCAATTTCTCAATCGAACGTCGCCTTCTTCTGATTCCTTGTAAGCGCGCCACATCTCGCGCAACTTCCGTTCCGCTTCCGTCGCTGCTGCCGTTGCCTGATCTTCCATGCTCATCATCCTGATCGCCAGTTACGCGCTGCGTTTTTCCCGCAACACAACAGGGAAAGACGTTCGCCCGCTGCAAACGTCTCATAACCCTCTACGTAAAACGATACGATACGTTAGCAATTATTTCCGTATATGGGAAGACGTTTTTTCCTTCGGCTAAAAAAGAAAAATCCGTAGAATTTATTAAAAGCTCATCCTTGAACTGTTAAACAGATTCCCTGCCTCCCTGGTATGCGTTAAGCGTTAAGCGTTTCTCGTCCGCCGATAACACGACGTCAATCGTCAGGAGAAACGACTATCATTACGCTCTGCTTCATCGGACGTCGCTCATAGTGGAGTTTGAAAATAATCCCACGAAGAGATATTTTCCAATCGTTGTTAAGTATGTTTAAACGATTACAGAGAAGATGAAAAAATAATGCATTGCTCTGAATATGCCTTTTAAAGGAGAAACAACGCCTGCAACGACTCCCAGACTGACCCTATAACTCAGAGAACAATCACGAATTGTTTGACGAAGGACTTTTCTCTAGAGATAATTGAACAAACGGAAAAATTATCTTCTCTTTACTGGTCAAAATTCAGGAACAGGTTTCATGAAAAATTCAAAACAGTTTTGTCGTTTTTACCGTTTTTTCAAGATGACCTGCGGATTCTTAACCGCACTCGGGTTCTTTGGCGCCGGTTTGTTATATGACGTCTCGGCAGCTGAGCCCGTGGAAACTCAACGCGATCTCTATTCCGATACCTGGTACGCCGTCGACGCGCTCGACCGCGCGACGCCTACAAACGCCGAGGTCGGCGATCTCAAAACCGACCATGATCGCTTGGTCGGAGTCTTCTACGTTACCTGGCATGGACAGGGGCTGGCAAATCTTCCACATCCTTATGAGCTCGACGTCACTAAGATTCTCGAAGAAGCGCCAGAGGCGCGCTTTGACACGAATCATCCCGCGTGGCGCAACAGCAGTTCCTTTCACTGGGGCGAACCTGAAACCGGATACTTCCTTAGTCAGGACGAATACATCTTCCGTAAGGATATGTCTGAACTTGTCGACGCCGGGATCGACTTTATTATCCTTGACGTTACTAATGCCGTGCTGTATTGGCCGGAATGGGATCTGCTCTTTGCGACAATGGAGAAAATGCGCGCAGAAGGCAATAAGACCCCTCAATTCTGCTTCTGGTCTTTCAATGGCCCCGCGATCACCGTTGTTCAACAGCTTTACGAACGTTACTACAAGGAACCCCAATATCAAGATTTGTGGTTCTATTGGGATGGTAAACCGCTGATTCTCTATAATCCGACGCCGTCGGTTGACGCCAATTCGTCGGGCAACGTCTCGCCCAACCCGAACTACGACCCCGACGCGAAAACGAATCCCGATCATCCGCATTATCTGGACCCAGATTATTGCGAAGAAAACTACCAAGATTATACGAAGGAAGTTAAGGAGTTCTTTACCTTCCGCAGTATGTGGTGGGGATATTACGAATGGAACGGTAAACGTTACGTCGGAACTGAAGACAATTGGTCGTTCGGCTACCAGCTTAACGACCCTAGGGTCGCAGAAATGGATCCGAAGGATCTTGTTTCACTCCATAACGGAGTCAGAGAAGAAGCTGCCGTCACGCCTGCGCAGCACCCGATATCTAAGACTGGCAAATCATGGACTCGCGAAAAAGGAGAACCAGAGCTCGACGAACATGATATGCCGAAGCCAACCTACGTTCCGTGGCTCGGAAAGACAGTCGAGCGCCCTGAAAATTACGGTATCTATTATCAGGATCGCTGGGACGAAGCGCTCGCGGCAGATCCTCAGATCATTTACCTCAACGACTGGAACGAGTGGACAGCGGGTAAATACCATAACGACGGCTTGAATACCTTCTTAGATCGAACCTCTGAAAAACAGTATTTTTTTGTCGATCAGTACAACGCCGAATTTAATCGCACTCTCCAGCCTGCAAAGGGCGGATATACAGACAATTACTACATGCAGACGGTTCAGAATATCCGTCGTTTCAAGGGCGCACGCAAAGCGCCTGAAAACTTGGGCTACGTCGACGTCGACTCGACAGACGCAAAGAACGCGCTTCGGGCTTGGGATAGCGTCGACGTCGAATATCGCGACACAATCGGCGACACATTTCATCGCGACGCCAAAGGCTACGGCGGCGAACACTACGTCAATAAGACTGGTCGAAACGACTTCGTCGCCTGCAAAGTCGGAGTCGATAAAGACAATCTGTATTTCATGGCGGAGACGCGAGAAGACTGGACTCCGTCAAGCGATCCCAACTGGGCGCTCCTCTTTGTGAACACGGACCAGGATTACAAAACCGGCTGGTACGGTTACGATTATCTGATCAACAAACGTGTCATCGACGGTTCCAAAACAACCCTCTGTCGCTGGGTTGCCGACGAAGACGACCAGAACAGGGGCTCATGGGAGGAGGTCGCAGAACTCGACTACGCGGTAGAAGGAACGCGTCTTGTCGTCATCGTTCCTCGAGCAGCATTCAACGCCACAGCCGCCGAGATCAATTTCGACTATAAGTGGAGCGATAACCCGACGGAACTCGTCGATCCGATCTCGTTGTGCGTCGCTGGCGATACCGCCCCAAATCGTCGCTTCAACTATCGCTTTATCTGGAAAGAAAAATAGACCGACGCCGGATTGACGTCAATTGAATTTTGGGCGGAATCTATAGACGTCCCCTGAAAAGAAAACGTCGAACCGTTTATCAACGGTTCGACGTTTTTTTGAATAACAGCTGCGATCGCAAGGATGGAATCATTCGTGCCGCAACGCTTCGATCGGATCCATCTCAGCAGCGCGAATTGCGGGATACATGCCAAACACAACGCCGATAATAATCGAGATCATGAACGCGAGGGGCACGGACCAAAAGACGATGATCGGTTTGAGTTCCTGAACAATCGTCGGAAGACTGGCCAGAAGCTCAGGATTCGCTCGTTTGAGCATGCCCATCGCGAATGTTGTAACAGGCGAGCACGTCAGACCAACCAAAACGCCAAGACCGCCGCCAATGACTGACAGCACAACCGTCTCGATCAGAAATTGACGGATGATATCGCCGCGTTTTGCGCCCAGCGCGCGGCGAATGCCGATCTCACGCGTTCGCTCCGTAACAGTCGCGAGCATAATGTTCATAATGCCGATACCCCCGACCAAAAGCGATATACCCGCGATTAACCCCATGAAAACGTTGAACATCATTCGAGTTGTTTTCGCCTGTTCAAGGAGCTCAAGGGGGACGGTCACGCCATAATCGTCAAACTTCGTATGGTATTTATCAAGCATGAGCTTAATAAGCTCGGCGGTCTGCATAACCTCGGCGACGCTCCTCACTTTGAGTGTGATTTGTTTGAGTTGAACAGTTTCACCCTCGTGAGAACCGCTCCGCCGCACGACAACGGTGTCGCCAACGCGCGTCTGCATCGTCTGGAGCGGTATGTAAACGTCGTAAGAGTAGTCTTCCGACTTCAAAGAGCTACCAATAGCGGCGGAGGGAGCGCGAGCGTCCGCAATGCCAATGACGCGATAATAGTAGTTGTCGCCAACTCGAATTAGCTTGCCAAGAGGTTCTTCGTAAGGAAAAAGCGTCGACGCTACGCCCGCGCCTAAGACGCAGTAGTCGCACGCCATCTTATTTTCTTCGTCCGTAAAGAACCGACCGTCGAACATCGAGATCTTGACGACGTCGACGTAAGAAGCTGTACAACCAACGAGTCGTCCGTCTACCTTCCAACGTCCATTCTGAAACGTTTCCTGATAATCCTTAACGGGCGCAGAGTTAACGACTGTTGGGATCGTCTCGGTCAGACGCTCGAAATCGCTACGCGTAAGACCATACTCAGGAATCTGCATTCTGAATCCGCCGGAGCCGGATGAAAGAGCCTCGTTCGGCGGCTTGATCGTACTAACGATGATATTGTCAGCGCCTAAACTTTCGATCTGCTCTTGCGCCTTACGGCTGATACCTTCGCCGATCGCCATGAGCCAAATTACGCTCGCGACGCCGATAAAAATACCAAGCACCGTCAACAGCGAACGCATCGGGTGCAAATATAGACTTTTGATACCCGTGATCAATGTGCGGAACGCTTGTACCATCTTCAAAGATAACCTGCAAAACTTAAGCGCCGTTCAAAGGCTCGGAGCTTTGGATTGTTATTAACATGACGCATTGGCGTCGCTTTACAACGTGCTGCGTGACAAATCAAATAGGACGCAAACGTACGTCAGACTCGATCATTCCGTCGCGCAAACGAACGATGCGCTTACTCCGCGCGCCAACGTCGTCCTCGTGCGTTACAAGGATGATTGTACGTCCCTGTTTATTCAGTTTGTCCAAAAGATCCAGAATCTCTGCGGTCGTTTTCGAGTCAAGGTTGCCCGTGGGTTCGTCCGCAAGGATAAAGTAAGGATCATTCACTAAGCTCCGCGCGATAGCAACACGCTGTTGTTGACCGCCGGAAAGCTGAGTTGGTCGGTGGTTGAGACGTTCTCCCAATCCAACCATGGTCGCAAGTTCAACGCATCGTTGACGAGAACGTAACGAGGCGTTCCTCTGATAAAACAACGGAACCTCGATGTTCTCGATTACGGTCAGTTGTTGGATAAGGTTGTACGACTGAAAGACGAACCCAATGCGAGACGCTCGAATCTCTGAAAGCCTGTCGTCGTCCAAGACGCTGACGTCGTCTTTACCCAACCAGATTTTCCCGTATGTCGGACGATCAAGACATCCCAGAAGGTTAAGCATCGTACTCTTACCAGACCCGGACGCGCCCATGATCGCCACGTAATCGCCCACCGGAACCTCTAAGTCCACGCCACGAAGCGCATAGACCGTTTCACCCTTAAGCACGTACTCGCGTTTCACGCCAACGAGTCTAGCGGCCAAAGGAGGATCGCCGCCGTTAGCTTCGAGAACGTTTTTTTTCTTTTTTCCAAACATTGGTTTCTTCAGACCAAAAATCGGTTGAAAATAAATTGTAAAAACGTTCGTCGGTCACTACCTTGAAGGCGGCCCAAAACCGCCGCTGCCCGAGTTAAGCGCCGCTGATGCGAAGAACTTACTCGTCGCGTCTTTGACTTCGTGATAGCCCTTTGCAAATTCGTTCTTCTGGAGGATTCCGTCGCCATTGAAGTCCATACGATCGACGTACAGAGCAACTGCCTGACGAACGCTGTACGCCTCTACCAAACTGGAAATTGGTTCGTTCGTTGGGGATTTGCCGTCGGGAAGAGCTATGTCGATCGGTTCCCCTTCGAGATCGCCCGCGTCGGGCTCTTCCGCGTTGCGCTGCGGACGTCCCTCTTGGCCGACCGGCATGCCGCCCTGACGACCGGGACCCGCCTGTGCAATGTCAAGCTCGCCACGATCGCCTGGCATACCCATACCGGGTCTGCCGCCAGGCGCTCCGCCGCGGCGACCGCCGCGTCCCGCGCCCTGGGAACCGTCGCCATTCGACGCTCGTTCGCGGAGAATTTTGTCGGCAGTCGTCGCAACGACGTCCATCGGAATTTCGGTGAGAGAAGTCTTGTGGGCGCCTGGTTCGGCGGCCGGATCATATTCCGCAAAAAGCTGTTCAACGTTACTGTCTATTTCAGCATTCTGGAAGTTCTTACGATCCGAGAAGAAACCGATGACGAATTCAGTGGGCTTGAGACGATCGTCCTGGTTCGTGTCCCACTGCTTAAAGAGCGGGAGAAACGCAGAATAATCGACCGTGCTGGTATCCAACGCGGTCGGACCTTCACTTGGATCATTCATCCATTCTTTGTCGTATTCGAACGTCGCCTCCAGCGCAACTTTTTCCGAGTCGTCGGAGACCGCAGCAACAACGTCGACTTCTTCCGAGTTCGGGAAGAGCTCGTCAAAAATATCATCCGGATTCTCTGTCAGAAACTTAGCGGCTGCAAGCGTAACGTCATTTCCGCTAATATATTGATCCCAATCGATTTTTTCGAGATAAATAACGCGTTCAAGGACTGGAAGATCCGAATCCCCGCGAAGTTTCCTGATTTCGTTTGAGAGGCGTTCGATCTTTGCAGTCGTATCTTCAGCATTGTCTGGAGCAGAAGGGGCGCTGTCGCTTACATTCGCAGCTTCGGACGTTTTTTGCAGAAGTTCGATTTCTTCCTGACGCCGCGTGATCGCGTTCTGACGCGACGCAATGCGCGCTTGAAGCGCCGAAGTCTTATGTTCGATGGCCGTAAGAAGTTCGCGGTGCATCTCCATAACGGTGCGATTAAAGAAGGGCTTGATCGCGGCAATGTCGACGTCGCGCCGAAGATTGGTCTCAATCTCAAGCGCAGATTCTTCCGCCTCTTCCTTCAACCTTTGCTGTTCTTCAAGATCGTCGGCGCTCAGCTCAGCGCCGCCGCCCTTCACGGCTTCCAGCACCTCAGGCGGGAGTCGGTCAAGCATCTCCTGAGGGACGTCGCCGGACTTGATCCTCTCGGCAAGACCAGCAAGCATCGCGCGCGGATCTCCGCCAGGGAGTCCGCCTGGGAGCCCGCCAGGAAATCCGCCCGCGCCGGGCGCGCCTTCGGCTTGAAGAGCGGCGCCACTCTCTATTTCAGCGTTCTTCTCCTCTTGCGCCTTCGCTTCCGCAAGCTTCTGTTGGTAGATTTCGCTATTTTCGAATTCAGAAGGAGCGCTCGGATCCGGAAAAGTGACGTTGTCGCGGTAAAGACGCGCGCCTGTAACGACAACGTCGCCTTCCTTCAGACCGTCGAGGATAATAACCTGTTTTTCATTCGACTCGCCAAGAAGCACTTCTTTGTAGCCCCAGACGCCGTTCTCATAGGTTATACAGTAAGTCTTAGTACCATATTCAGTTACGCAATGAACCGGAACCATAAGAACGTCAGGCTGTTCGTCGGCGACAATGCGCACCTGAGCGGTCAAACCAGAACGAAGTTCGTCAACGTCCTCATTGATTTTTACGATGGTCACGTAGTCCTTCGCGGACGACATCCACACGATTTCGGGATAAAGGCTCACTTTAACAACCTCCCCCTCTATGACGCGATTAGGGATGGAGTCAAAGGAGATCTTCGCTGGCATTCCGACCTTGACCGACGCAATGTTCGACTCGTTGATCATGGTCTTGACCTGCATCTGGGTTTTGTCCGGCAGACGGATAAGAACCTGGCGCTGACGAACGGTCGAACCTTCCCTGATCATGTCGGATTCCGACATACGGCGGGAGTCCTGATTGGCATAGACAACCTGGCCGTCTTGCGGCGCGCGGATCTTGCAGTTTGCGGAGATCTCGCGGTAACGATTCTCACGACTCAGGTTAATGTTATAAGAATTCCTGTCAGAATCGACTTTTGCGCGCGCCGTCTCAATATCAGACATGAGCGAGGTGATCTGTTTTTCGCTCGTGTACTTGAGAAGAGTCATCTTCTTGAGATTCGCAACTTCGAGAGAATTCTTCGCCTTCTCTTCGGCAACCTTGTCGATTTCATACTGCAACTCAGTCGAATAGTTCAGGTTGAGAAGACGTTCAGTAAACCTTGCGCTGTCCGCCTGTTGTTTACGAGTCTGCTCCGCTTCGAAGATCGTGTTCTCGTATTCCATCCAGCTCTGTTCGAAGGTTCCTTCAACGTACTCTTCCAGAGAAATCTCCGCGGAACGAAGGGTTGCGCGAGAGCTGTTGAGCGTCGCTCGGCTCGAGTTCGTCGTGACGACCTGCGAGTCGAGCTTTTCATCGACGTCAGAAGAGTCAAGTTCGACAAGGAGCTCGCCCTTTTTGACGTTCGTCCCTTCCGGTATAAGATAAATAACCGTTGCCTGACCTTCGACTTGCGAAGCAACGTCGACATTCAAGGCGCTTTCCGCGCTGCCCTTACCATTCACCTCGTGAATGAAGGTTCCGCGTTCGGCTGTCGCAAAGATAAGATCCACCTTTTTCGTCGATTGGGAGGCCTTCAGCCGCCAAGCTGCCAAGCCGCCGACAACGACGACGACTGCCAGCAAAGTAACAAGGATCTTTATCGCTTTTCCCTGCCTCGAACGCAGGGCCAAACGGTTACGCGACCCCTTCTGATTTTCTATTTGAGTATGCATTAGGATTCCTTACGCTTTACACAACGGAAGGTCAGATTATTCCGTGAAAATTATCTGCTCTTATTTGCTTTCACAAGACGCGCGGTCGTTGCAACCGATAAAGCCAGAGCGCTATTATTCACCATGTTAAAATGACGCAGACGCCCAACATAAAAGTAAACCGAACGAAAAATCCGTCAAGGACCAAACGAAAAAACGAACGACGAAAACGAGACAAAAGGTCTCATAAATTGTTCTGTCGTCATATTCGTTGCGTATAGGCGTATCACATTCACGCACATCCGCCTAAAAGGTCAAATCGTAATTTTCGTCTCAACCATATCTTTTAAAAAAAAGCTTGTCTTCTTGCCGTCAGACTCCGAAAAGACCTTAGAAGGAGTCTGTACTTTGACTCCTGTTGAAGCGACACGAGAAGTTGTTATTAGTTTAAACCGTCGAATTCGCGCAAAGTTTCGGTTCTTCCCCCGAAATGCTTTAAAACCGTAACGAGGAGCAGATTGCGCGCCCCACTCCTCTTCCAAACTACACAGGATCTCGACGCAAAATCGACTGTATCAACCTCGCGTTGATTAAGATTTTTCGCCGAATTATGACGTGGAAATCGCAATGACGATAGCGTCGTTCGGGAGTGTCAGAGTATGTTAAGACGACGATCGATTATACACTTATTCTTTTTTATCACGCTAGCGAGTTTCTTTATCACCGAAGGAGCTCTCGCGCAATCCATCCCCGATATCACAAAGCTCGCGGAATATACGTTCGGTCCCAAAGACTCGAGTTACAGCGCGTTGTCAGTCAGCGCTCCTCAGGACAAAGCCGCGCGGTATCCGGTCATTTCTGCGTTAACCTACTCGAACGACAAAGAGTCCTTCTACGTCGGCGGCGACGATCAGAAGTTCTACGTTTGCAAAATTGACGACAATCGCTTTGAACCCGTCGTCAAGAGTGGAAACGCCGATCCTGTCGACGACTGGGTCCGTGCGGTCGCGATGCGACCCGTTAATAAGTCAGAGAACGCCGAGAGTTATTCAGAGGACGCCGAGACGCAGGAACTCGCTACGCTTTCCCAAAAGGGTCAGATTAGAATCTGGGACCCTCAGACGGGCAGACTGTTGCGAGAACTGCCGGCCAACAAAACTAACGTCGCCGGCGCTCACGCGATGGTCTATTCGCCAAACGGAGCGCTACTCGCTGTTTGCGGTTACGCTGGACTGATTAGGATTTTTGTCGCCGACACGCTCAAAGAATACACAACCTGGACAGGTCCTTCGGAGAGCGTTACAACGCTCGCCTTTTCGCCCGACGGCACGGCGCTTGCCGCAGGAGGACGCAATGCTTTCTGCGTCTGGCGCACAAACGACGCCAAGCTCCTCATTCCAAGCCGTCCCCTAACCAATGGCAAAGGTGATCGAACCGCGCAACGACGCATTCGCGTTGTGTGCTTCTCTCCCAACAACCAATTGGTCGCCGTCGCCGGCGACGCCGACCGGATTATCGTCTTGGACGTCGCGTCCGGCAAAGAAGTCGCGCAGTTCGACCTAACCGAACGCGTCAACACGTCGGTAGGCGAACAGGCGTTGCCGAGCCGGAAAATCTTCGCTATGGCTTTCCTCGACAATTCTACCCTGATCACTGGCGACAGCGTCAACGACGTGATCGTCTGGGATATGAATACCCTCAAGCCGATTGGGTACGGTCAAGGATACGCTAAGAGCGATCGAAGGGAAAGCTTGGAAACGGGGGGTCATTCGGGCACGGTTTCCGTCATTGCCGTCGATAGAGCAAAGAGAGAGTTTCTCTCGGGAAGCTTCGACGCCAAGGTTATTCGTTGGAAGGCGCCCTGATTACGGAAAAAAACTAATGGAGGGGATAAAGGGCTAAATTCGTAATAACTGTTTTGACGATATTGACGGCAAGAAAGCGCCAAATTTTGCGTTTAGCGCACGTTTTATCGACCACGCTACTCGCGAATCGACGATTGTGGTCACGCACGCCGCATACCCCCTCGTCATTTACCACAGTAAAAAACAATAGAGTCTGATTGGAGATGGAACGTTGATTGTTCAACAACGTTCGCAAGACGGCTTTCCCGGAACTTGAGACTTGGACTTGCGGACGCCACGCTGTTCAGTCCCCAGAGAGATCTCTGTTGTGCTTCCGGTTAAAACGTATTGCGCGTCTGATTGTCGACGTCCATCGCGACGCGACGACCAGCGCTCCGTTCCGACTGTAACGAGTGTTTGGAATAAGAAGTTGCATTGGCGCGCTGTTAGTTCACGAAAGGTTGGAGTATGTCGCTGTTCATGAGGAAAAATGCGATTGTTAACGTTTCGTCTTCCAGAGCGAGACGCAAACAGCGCAAACGCTCAAAGGACGCCGCGAACGCGATGAATCGTGTTTGCAGGATCGAACCTCTGGAAAAACGCGAATATCTTGCAGCCGATCCAATCTCCGTCGGCTTCGTCTACGCAGAGCAGTACCAGGAAGATCTGGGAGACCGTTTCTACATTGCGTGGGTCGGCGGCGAAGAGGACGTCACAACGCTCGATTCGATCACGATTAATCTTGATAAGAACGGAAATGGCGTCCTCGACGACGGAGAAGCGTTCTTCGATACAGAACCCGGCGGACGCGGAGTCTATTCCGCCGTCCCCTTCACTCTCGTCGATAAAACCTCTGATATCGGTTATTCGTACCAGGTCGAAGACGGCGGGATGGTTCTGACAATCTCGTTTACGAATTTCCACGCTGGGGATCACTTTATCTTCGATATCGATCTCGACGAGTATCAGACGAACACTGAGAAAGACGCCGACAACGCGCTCGTCGAAGGCGGCGAGATGGGTGGTTCCGTTGTCAGGGGCCTCAGCGGCTCGATTGCAACCGCCGTCTTCAGCTCGCCTCACTACCAGACGGAAACCTGGACCGGTATGTTTGTCGACGACTATGACGGCGAGTACACTCGTGACGCCGCGCTGTCAGACGCCTACGATCGGTCGCTGCTCCCATACGACCTTGACGATGGAAACGAAGGTATCAGCCAGGCTGGTATCTACGGAGATCTCGATTTAACTCCGAAACCTATCGTTATCTCAGGTTACGTCTATGGGGACCGTAACGTCGACTGTAATTACGACCTGGGTAACGACGATCCGCTTGCCAACGTCGGCATGACGCTCGTTGACGAGCACGGCAACACGTGGACGACCGTCACTGATGTTAACGGTTATTACGAATTCTCAGGCGACGACCTGCTTCCTGGCAAATATCGAATTTTCTCAGAGACCAACCTCGTCTCGCCGGAAGGGTATCAGTACTTCGATTTCTGCGCCAAAGGCGGCGAATACGGTCAAAAAGTAACGCCTCTGGAAATTGAAGTTTCCGGGATGCTGGGAGGCGAACTGGCTCCGCAGAACAACTTTGCAAAGGTTCTCAAGGGCTCGATTGAAGGTCATGTTTTTGAAGACCGTAACGATGCAAACGGTAAAGAAGCCGGCGAAAGCTGGGACGGAGACGCTTACCCCGCGAGGATCGAACTCTGGAGAATTGACTACGATTCGAACGGCGTTAAAAACTATACGCTAATGGAAACGCAGACCGTCGACGCCGATGGGCGCTACAAGTTCTCACTCGACGGCTCTTGGAACGAAGCCGGAACGCTGCGCAAGCTTCCGGAAAAGACCTACGAAATTCGCGAAATTTTCGACTCGCCCGATTACTCTGACGGTAAAGACTACGTCGGTTCGCTCGGTGGCGATACGCTCAACGACGTCTTCACAGACATTTACGTCGGATATGGCGAAAATGGCTATAACTATGACTTTGGCGAGCTCAAACTCGGTTCGATCGCAGGTAATGTTTGGGAAGACCGGAATGACAACGGAATCGTTGATGCGGGGGAGGATGGGATCGCCGACGTAATCGTCGAACTTTATCAGTGGGACGGCGCTTCCTACGTTAAGATTGGCGAAACCAGAACAGATGAAGACGGTTCCTATCTCTTCGATAATCTCGACATTGAGAAAGAGTACGCCGTTAAAGAAATCCAGCCGTCCGACTATGACGATGGAAAAGATGCGGTCGGTTCCCTTGGCGGCGAACTTTCAAACGACTATGTCTCCAAAATCAATATCGGTTGGGACGAGCATGGTTACGACTACAACTTTGGCGAACTCAAGCTCGGTTCAATCGAGGGCAATGTTTACGAAGACCGCAACGACAATGGAGTCTTCGATTCGAACGAAACTGGGATCGGAAACGTTGAAGTCGAACTATACCAGTGGAACGGCTCAGAGTATGTCAAAATCGCCGAGACGCGAACTGCCGAAGACGGCTCATATAAGTTCGACAAGCTCGATATCAACCAGGAATACGCGGTTCGGGAAAAGCAGCCGGTAAACTACGACGACGGACAAGACGCAGTTGGCTCGCTTGGTGGCGACCTCTCTAACGACTATATTAGCGCCATACCTATCCAGTGGGACGAGCACGGCGTCGAATACAACTTCGGCGAACTTAAGCTCGGCTCGATCGCGGGCAATGTTTACGAAGACCGCAACGACAACGGGGTCTTTGACGCCGACGAAACCGGAATCGGCAGCGTTAAGGTCGAGCTTTACCAGCTCGTCGACGGTTCCTACGTCAAGATCGCCGAGACGATGACCGCTGAAGACGGGTCATACAAGTTTGACAAACTCGATATCAACCAGAAGTACGCCGTCAAAGAGATTCAGCCCTCCGACTACGACGACGGAAGGGATGCGGTCGGTTCGCTCGGTGGCGATCTCTCTAACGACTATGTCAACGAGATCGACATTCAATGGGACGATCACGGCGTCGAATACAACTTCGGCGAGCTCAAACTCGGCTCGGTTTCCGGTTACGTCTATCACGACGTTAATGACAACGGTCTCATGGAAAAAGGCGAAGATCCAATCGCCAACGTTACGGTCGAGCTCTACCAGCTCGTCGACGGTTCCTATGTCAAGATCGCTGAAACAACAACCGACGAGAACGGCTTCTACAAGTTCGATTCGCTCGATATTGAACAGACCTACGCAGTCAAGGAAATCCAACCCGAGAACTGGCGTGACGGTAAAGATACGGTCGGTACGCTCGGAGGCGAAATCGCAGCCAACGACCACATAAACGACGTCCTTGTCAAATGGGATCAGCATGGTGAAGAGTACAACTTTGGCGAACTTGCGCCTCTGGGGTCTCTCAGCGGCTATGTCTATGAGGACAACAATAACAATGGCATAATGGAAGACGGCGAAGCCGGTATTGCAAACGTCGTGGTCAAGCTCTATATCGTTGGCGACGACGGTAAGGCGACCCTTGTCGGGATACAGGAAACGGACGAAAAAGGATACTATAAGTTCGATTCGCTCGACACAAATGAGACGTACATTATCCGCGAAACGCAACCGGACGAATATTACGACGGTAAGGAAGCGATTGGTACAATCTTTGGCGAGGAAGTCGGCGATCTCAGCGTCAACGACGAGATCTCCGGTATCATGTTGCCCAACGGCGGCGAGGGAATCCAATATAACTTCGGAGAACTCAAGCCCGCTTCCATCTCAGGTTACGTCTATGAAGACTATAACAACAATGGGATCAAGGAATCTGGTGAAAACGGAATTCCTTCTACCGTCGTCACTCTTCAGGTTCTCAACGAGGAGACAGGTTTATATGAAGACATGAACCGCATAGCGCTAACTGACGCCGGCGGTCACTACATATTCGACAACCTTGAGCCCGCACGCATCTACCGAGTTGTGGAAACGCAACCGAACGGATACCGCGACGGTAAGGACACAATAGGTTCGCTCGGAGGCAAAGTTGCCAACGACGTTCTCTACTCCATCTCAGTCGCTCCCGGAGACAAGGGCGTCGACTACAACTTTGGCGAACTTCCGAAAAGGGAGATTCCTGAAGCTGGCGGTTACACGCCGAGCGTTTCGATACCAAACAATCTTTGGGGCGCGTCTCCGACTTCATTCCCGTATATTTGGTATCAACCGACGATCCCCGGCAGCATGACTACTCTTTATGGCGGTGGCGGCGGATTTACTGAGGACTATGTCTGGAAACTCAGCGTCCTCAACGGCGGTTCTCCGAGATTCGACTTCGATTTGGCTGATCAAGCGGCGTACGCATACGGCGGCTTCATCAATGGCAATCTTATCGACGACGGCGGTTTGCGAACTGCTTTCGTGAACGTCGCTGCTGAGCGAGAGACGGGATACGTCGGCGTTTGGACCTTCGCTGACGGCACAACGAAAAAGATGAAGCTTAGCGGTCTGGACAATCGTCCCGTCTCCGGTGACTGGGACGGCGATGGTAAAGACGATATTGGCGTCTTTACGGACGGTTCCTGGCGCCTTGCGGTCGGCGACTGGTTCGACACTCTCGGCTACCTTAGCGAAAGCTATAGTCTGCATGTAACGCTTGGTTCGACTGGAGATCAACCCGTTACGGGCGACTGGGACGGCGACGGCAAAACCGATATCGCGATCTTCGGGCTTCAGAACTCAACCGAGACGGCAGTCATCGACACTGATCCTGGACTTCCAAGCGACCTCAATACGACGGTCACCGACTCGTCGGCAAATTTGAGGAGTACGGCTAGATTCGCTAATGTCTCCGCCGTTAAGCGAGCGAAGAACCTTCCGCCTTCAGAAACGCTCTTTGCGAATACGGAGTCCAATGCTCGTACCGCGGCGCGGTCTGGCGCGCACAGAACGCGTAAGGACCTTGTCGACCACATCTTCAGATACGGTTCGAGCGGCGACGTCGCGATTGCAGGCGACTGGAACGGCGACGGACGCGCAGAAATTGGGTTCTATAAGGACGGCGTTTGGGTCCTCGATATGAACGGCAACGGACGTATCGACGAAGGCGACGTCACCATTCGCGGCCGCGGCGGTGCGAACTCGATTCCAGTCGTCGGCGACTGGAACGGCGATGGCGTCGACAATATCGGCGTCTTTGAAGACGGAGAGTGGCTCCTTGACACAACCGGCGACTATAACTTCAACGAAGTTAGGAATCTCGGTTCGAAAGGCGATTTCCCTGTCGTTGGCGACTGGGATGGCGACGGTATCGACGAGATCGCGGTTTACCACGAGGAGATCGAAAGAACGCCTCAAAGCGATGGGACGTCGCGGGTGGTCAACGACAATCAAACGCAACCTGTCGACGACTCGAATGCCGACCTCACCATGCGCGAGTGAGTTTCGCAAACATTGCCAATCAACTCTGACAGGATAAGCGTAAAAACTTGCAGAAGAGCCCGTACGATATTTCGTTGCGGGCTCTTTTTTGTTATAATCAGAGAGAGATCCTTATCACCGCGCGTTTCAGGAGGCCTTTATGATTCGTTTTGCCGCAATCGCCGACATTCAGTATGGCGACCAAGAGGATAGAAACGGTCGACATTATCGAGGTGTTTATAACAAAGCTCTTGCAGCGGCGGGAGAATTCTCAAAAGTTGATATCGCGTTTGCCATGAATTTCGGCGACACGTACGACAGAGACTGGGAAAACGCGCAGGCGATGAAGCAACTTTTCGACGTGTCGACTAATAAAGGCAAAGTTAAATGGCGCCACGTTTTAGGGAACCACGAATTCTCTGTCCCGGACAATAAAAAGTCCAGTGTTTACGAGCTCTTTGGTTTGGATAAACCGGGTTACTACGACTTCTCTCTCGTTGATCCAGACGACGCGAATAACAAATGGCGAATCATCGTTCTCAATGGAAACGAGATCAGCCTATATACTGCGGAAACGGCCGAAGAAAAAGAGGAGGCGCTGGCAGAACGCGCTAAAAGAACGCTCGTCGATGGTTCAGAGCCGCAATCCTACAACGGCTCCGTCTCCGATAGACAGCTCGAATGGCTTGAAGAAAGACTGAAGGCGGCAGAACATATCGATGAAAATGTTCTAGTCTGTTCGCATTTCCCACTTTACGCCGATTCCAATTCACTTCGGTGGAAACTAACAAAGCTTGCGTCGCCCTTCAATCTAGGCGTCTATTACTCTGATCTTGGCGTCTCGACATGGAACGGAGATGAGATTCTTGACGTGTTAGATCGTCATTCCCACGTTCGCGGATACATGTCGGGGCATCTGCATGAAGGTTCCTACGGTGAACGTAATGGAGTCGCCCACATCACGCTCCGCGGACTTATCGAGGCAGAGACGACTGCTTACGCGTACGTCGAATTGGAAGAAAATTCGCTTCGCGTCAACGGAAAAGGGGAACAGCCCTCTTATGAATCCAACTTTGAGAACAATGACGGGGGACCAGGCTGAGCGCTACTGCCGCTGAAGGTCGTGAATTCATTCCGTAAGATCGCTAATAGGAGAAGCTTGTGCCGCCTCGTCGATCGCTAACTCCGCACACTGTAAAGCTTGCGGATTCACAACAGCTCTGGCTCGGGAGTTTTCTTCAGTACATTGCCCGGGAACGGCAGCTTTCCCGTAATACGTGCTTCGCGTATCGCGCTGATTTGATACGTTTTTATAAATGGCTTGGAGAACGTTCGATTGAAAAGCTAACGATTCAGGAACTCGGCGACTTTGCGAACTATCTTCGCGAATTGAATTTTTCTCCAGCGTCGACGGCGCGCAATTTGACGTCGTTACGAGTTTTCTTTCGCTTTCTGGTCGGAGAAGGCGCCATCAAACAAAATCTCGCTGAACTCCTTGTTACGCCGAAGCTGTGGGATCGTCTACCCTCGGTATTAACGCGTGGTCAGATCGACCGTCTGCTCGTCGAGCCCCGCGAGAATGTCGACGAAATGTGGATTCGCGACCGCGCCCTGCTAGAATTCTGCTACGCGACGGGAATGCGCGCTTCAGAAGTCGTCAATTTACGACTCGACGACGTCTACCTTGATCGTTCTTGTTGTCGTCGGCTTGGAAAAGGATCAAAGGAGCAGATACTTAACCTTGGCGAACCCGCAATCGAAGCATATAAGCTGTGGCTAGAAACGGCGCGCGCGGAAATTTTTGAGCGGAACGCTACATATAAGAAACGATTGGAAGAAAAAGAAGCGCGACGAGGGGATGCGCACGACGAAATGGACGAACAGGGCGTTCGAACGCCGCGCAGCGCCACGATCAAGCTTGAGTCGCCTTACGCTTTTGTTTCGCGGCGCGGACGGAAGTTGCGCCGTGAAGCGCTTTGGGAGCTTGTGAAAAAATACGCTGTTCGGATCGGCGCGCCCTTCGATATCAGCCCCCATTCGCTCCGACATAGCTTTGCGACTCATATGCTCCAAAATGGAGCGGATCTGCGACAGGTTCAGGAGATGCTCGGGCACGAAAGTATTGCAACGACGCAAATTTATACTCGCGTCGATATGACTCGCCTCCGCGACGTCTATATGAAAAATCATCCCCGATCACAGGACCGAGGAGGCGACAACGCTCCTAACAAAAGAAGCGATCAATAAAATAACCGCAGCCCGATTGTTCGAGCTGCGGTTATTATTGTAATCCGACGCGCCAAATCAAATCATTCGGCAGAAGTCTCTTCGGCGTCAGCCGTTTCCTCGGCAGGCGCAGCGCTCTCTTCCTCTTCGCTCGTCAATCCGCCCTCTTCTTCTCCAGTGAGCGTCTCCTCAGCGGACGAGGCCTCATCGTCGTCTTGAAGATCGAACTCTTCTCCAAGATCGAACATGGAACCCGCTTCAAGAGAATCGTCTCCGGAGGTAATCGACGGAGTCTCGGCAGGATCAGGAAGCGTTACGAATGCATGAGCGGTAGCCTTGTAGTACTCGACGGTATGTTCGGAATCAAGACGCCCAAGATATTCCTTAGCAAGGGGGACGTAGGGCGACTGCGGCGAAACCTCAAGAACTTTTTCGTAACAAGCCTTGGCCGCGTTGAGAGCCTCAACAACACTTTGATCGTTATCAGCCACGGACGCGAGAGATTCATGAGCGACGCCCTGACCGTAGAGGGCGCGCGCTTTGACGTCGGCGTCGCTGCTGCTCGAAAGCGCTTTCTCAAATTCCTCGATGGCGGCAGAATAGCTCTGGGCAGGATCCCCAAGCATCTCACCCTCTTCAAGCTTCGTGCCCGCGCTGTAACGTTGCTTACGAGTGACGTCGGCAAGTCCGCGACGAACGAAAGCTTCTCCTGCGTTGATGTGAAGAAGCGCGCCTGTCGGCGTATTCTCATAGGAGGACGCCACAGCGGCGAACGCGTCGGCGTCGGGAGCGCTCACGCCGGCGAAAGAAGACTGAGTTGCGGCAAAATAAGCGTTGTCCGCAACGTCGTTCTTATCGGCGCCGCCAAAGATACCTGAACGGAACAACAAGACCACAACAACAACCAAAAGGAAGACGAGAACCACTTGAAGGGTCTTTGTTCTGTTCTCGTCATATTTACGCTTCCAACGAAGCAGGAGTTGTTCGAGACTGTTTCTTTCGTCCGCTCTTTTCGATTTTTTCATTGAGTTTATCCTTTATCTGCGAACGCGCGCTCCAAGCGCAGCGATTAACTTACAGAGTAATATCGATTGTGGTAATATAAGGGACAGGCGGGGACGTCGTCAAGGCGGCGACGCCAAAAATGTCGGATTTTGAAGTAAATTTTCACGACGTCTTCGGAACGAAACGCCATTCCTCGCGCTCATCTGCCAAAAACAACAACGACTACGTCGGCTTCCTCATTTTCACGCGATGTAACAACCTGACCTGTTTCCGAATTGAGCGCGACCTTGCGGAAGATCTTATAGCCTTTTTCATGGCAAAACTCTTCGAAATCGGCGATCGTGAGGTAACGAACGTCCTTCGTGTTGTACCATTTCTTGCCCGGACGCGGATCTGTCTGCGGAGCGTAGCCCTCGTTAAGTTGCGATCGATATTTCTTATATCCCAAGTTCGGGAAACTCACGATCGCTCTCGTGCCGATGCGCAGCATTTCTTCGAGCACAATCTCAACGTTGTGGATTCGCTGGAGCGTCTTAGAGAGCACGACAAAATCAAATTGGTGATCCGAAAAAGACGTGAGACCGTCATTAAGGTCGCACATGATCACGTCCAGACCATTCTCAACGCACTGGAGGACGCGGCGCTGCTCTAATTCGACGCCCATGACGCGGTCGTGACCGCGTTCCTTGAGGCGCAAAAGAAGCTCGCCCTTGCCGCAGCCTAAGTCCAGAATCTTCGTCTTGGGCGGTATGAGCGAAAGAATCGTGTCATAATCGACGCGCTCTTTCCTCTCCGGCGCCGGCTTTCCATAGTCCGCTTTGATCTGTTCGCGACGCTTCGGATTGTCGCGCTGCCAATCAAGGCTCAAGTTGTGCAGAAAAGAATGCGTCAGTCCGCCATAGACGTCCAATTCGCTCTCGAGAAGGAACGCGTCATGTCCGCAATCACTCTTGATTCCGCAATAGCTGACGCGTTTATCAGCGGCAATCGCCGCGTCGACAAGCTCGCGCGACTGGAAGGTCGGGAAAAGCCAGTCGGAGCTGAAACTCACGAAGAGCCACCGGCACATCGAACGACGCATTACAGAAATAAGGCTTTCGCGGTCAGACCCAAGATCAAAGGCGTCAAGCGCTAGTGTCAGCGCGAGATAGCTGTTCGCGTCGAACCGCTCGACAAATTTGCCGCCTTGGTACGCAAGATACGAACCAACCGAAAACTTTGTTTCGAAAGACGTATCGATCTTGCGACCAACGTTGCGACTCGCGTTGAACTTCTTGTTCATCGATTCTTGCGAAAGATACGTTATGTGCCCAAGCATTCGCGCGATCGCAAGCCCCGTCGAAGGTCCTTCCGCCTTGTGGTAATACTCGCCCCCGTAGAAATGAGGGTCGCTCATAATTGCGTTTCTTGCAACGACGTCAAACGCGAGCGCCTGCATCGTCATCCGAGCTCCCGTCGCAATCGCTACAATTCCGGCAACGCTGTCGGGATACCGCGCGCCCCAATCGAGCGCCATGAGGCCGCCTAGCGATCCTCCAATGATCGCCAGGAGTCGCTCAATTCCAAGCTTTTTTACCAACATGCGTTGTACGTCGACAATGTCCGCAACGTTGATCGGCGGGAAATTCATCCCGTATTCCTTGCCCGTCTCAGGATTGATGCTGTCAGGTCCCGTCGTACCGCGGCATCCTCCAAGAACGTTCGCGCAGATCACGAAGTAGCGATTCGTGTCAACATACTTTCCAGGACCGACCAGTAGGTCCCACCAGCCCGGATCATCCTCTTCGTTATGCGCGGCGACATGAGAATCTCCGGAAAGAGCATGAAAAATAAGAACCGCATTATCCTTGTGCGGCGACAGCTCGCCGTAAGTCTCATAGACAACGCGCACTTCCGGCAAAACGCCGCCGGTCGTAAGCGTAATGGGACCAGGGAAGACAGCGGTTTGCGCGTGGGCGAGTGGCCTACCTGAACGCACGGAATCGCTGCTGTCAAAAAGATCCTTGGAGTCTTTTACCATTGTAAGTTTCCCTGGTCAACGAGTTGCGCCGACGTCCAAGTAATGACGTCGCGCAGCGCAACGCTCTTATATGAAGAATTTAATGCCGTAAATCCCGCCGAAGAACAACACAAGAAGCGCGATCGTAAGCCATCCAAAATACTTGTCGATCCATTTCCCAACTCTTGGACCGAGGCAAAACACCAGAGTGGCCATGAGGAAAAATCGAGCGCTTCGTCCAATGAGGGATGCGAAGAGAACAAGGGGCAGCGCCATTCCCCCGATACCGGAGGATATCGTAAACGCTTTAAATGGAATCGGCGTGAAGGCGGCAATAAAGAGCGCGCTAAAGCCCCATTTGGAGAAAAACGCGGCAACTCTGGCCATGTTGGCTTCTGAAATAATAGCCGGAACAAAAACTGGCCCGACTGCCTCCCACAACGCGTAGCCGATGTACCACCCTAAAGCCGCTCCGCAGACGGACGAAATCGCACTCACCGCGGCATAGTAAAAGGAACGCTTCGGTCGCTCGACTGAAAGAGCGAGCTGCAGAACGTCAGGAGGAATTGGGAAAAATGAGCTCTCCGTAAAGGCAAGCACCGCGAGCGCAATCGTCCCGAACCTCGAATGCGCCCAAGAGAGAACCCAGTCATAGAGGAACCGGATAAACCTCTGACACGCCGTAAAGGGTCGGAAGAGTATAAAAGTTTTACGTTTAGGACGAACTGCAACAGCCTCTTCGGCGCTTGCGCAAAGGACGACGGTCTTGTCCCCTGTTCGCGTTGCGTTTTGTGAAAGATCAGAGTCCATATCGAATGTCTCCGAGACAAACGGAGCCTTCATGCAAAGGCTTTGCACACGAAACCGATGGAAGCGCCCCAAGGCGTCTTGCAATCGACTGGTAAACAAGGGCGCGTCGAACCGTTCACGCATCCTCGCCCTCCCGCCTAGTATACCCCAAAAAAGAACTATGACAAGCGAGTGAGATCGACAACGCACGGTTCTCTCGATCAAAGACGATAAAAAAAACCGCTCTCTTGAAATCATTCAAAAGAGCGGTCTAAACTTGACTCAACGTTATCGGCCTTATTTCAGAATCTGCATGAAGCGCCCATAAGCGTCGTCCCAACGATCGGCCTCGCTCGGGGTCGGTTCATAGGATTTGAGCTCAAAGCTGTTGCGAACGATCTCGCGCGCTTCCTCGACATTCGCGACGTCGCCCGCGCCGATCGCCTGCATAAGCACGTTACCGACGCCCGTACCCTCGGTTGGTCCGCAAACAACGCGACGACCGGTCGCATCCGCTGTCGCCTGCATAAGAATCTTGTTCTTAACGCCGCCGCCGACGATGTGGATCACTTCAATTTTACGACCGCCAATCTCTTCGCACATACCGAGAACGTGGCGGAACTTGAGCGCTAGACTTTCAACGATCGCGCGGAGGACGGCGCCGTCCGATTCGGGGACCGTCTGGCCGGTGCGTTTCGCAAAATCTCGGATAAGCTCTGGAATGTTGGAGGGCTTGGCAAATTCGGGCGCGTCCGGATCAATAAACGTCTGAAAAGGAGTCGCGTTTGATGTAAGGACGTTCATATCTTCCCAGTCAATTGGATGACCAGCCGCGTTCGTTTTACCCTCCTGGCGCCAGTTGCGACGGCACTCCTGGAAGAGCCACATCCCACAGATATTCTTTAGAATGCGCGTCGTTCCGCAGACGCCCCCTTCGTTCGTAAAGTTAAACTTCGCGACGACGTCGTTAACCACCGGTCGCGCAGACTCAATTCCCATCAGCGCCCAAGTGCCAAGGCTAATATAGGCCCAGTCGGCAGCGCCAAGAGGACTAGAAGAAGGAACTGCAAAAACAGCGCTCGCGGTGTCGTGAGTACCAGGCAACACGACTTTCGCAGCGGTGAGACCGGTTTCCTGCGCAATCTTCGGACGAAGCAAGCCAAGCGTTGTGCCAGGCTCCGTCGTCGGCTGGAAGAGCGTCGTCGGAAGTCCGAACCGCTTGAGGAGCGGAAACGCCCAAGAGCGTATGATCGGATTATAGCATTGGGTCGTCGTGGCGTTCGTGAACTCGTTACTTTCAACGCCGGAGAGCAGCCAGTGGAAAAGGTCGGGAATCTGAAGCAGACGTTCGGCCACGTCGAGAAGCGGCGAATTCTGTTCCTTCATGACCATAAGCTGATACAGTGAATTGAACTCCATGAACTGGAGCCCGGTCTGCGCAAAGATTTCCTCGCGCGGCATGATATCGAACGCACGCTCCATAGCTCCGTCGGTACGAGAATCACGATAACAGT
Source organism: Thermoguttaceae bacterium (assembly GCA_050949645.1). Classification (GTDB taxonomy): domain Bacteria; phylum Planctomycetota; class Planctomycetia; order Pirellulales; family Thermoguttaceae; genus RUG369. Next base: position 561,854 of record JBMNGC010000001.1, on the reverse strand, counting down.
ACGGGTTGCCCAAGAGAACGCCGCCGCGACCGAGAAACGCAAAGTCAATTCCCCAGGCGTCAACGCCGACGCTAGCGATCTGCTCACCGTATTTCGCGCCGACGACGTAGAGACCCTTCTGAACGCTATTCCAAAGACCCGGCAGATCCCAGAAGAGCGAACCGTTCATATCGACAGGACCGTTTTCATAACGGTGAAGCTCCTCAAGCTCAATTTTCTTTCCGTCGAAATGACCAACCACAAGTCGTCCGCTCGACGCGCCCATATCAATAGCTAAATAAGATTTTTTCACCGTAACCCCCCGAAACTCGCCGACGTCGAAACGCCGCCAAAATGTAACAGCACGCGAGTCGCCTCCCTTTTTAATTCGGTTTACGAGCGAAAAACGGCCGCGTCTCGCAAATGACAACCGGGCTCAGTTTAGCAGGGGCAGAGACAAATTTCAATAGCCGTAGAAAATTTATAGAGATTCGCGTTTCTGTCGCTAGAATCTTCTAAAAAAGAGCGAGCAAAAAATTTCGCTCGCTCTTCGAGGCGTTGTGTCGGCGATTTGACGCCAAATGTCGGCTGTCAGTCTTAGGCATGCTCGCAGCCAACCGTCACAGTTAGGAAGGGAGCCGCGAGAATTATATGAAATAATATAACGTTGCTATTTATTTTTTTGAAGTTCAGCGGCTTTTTTATCGAGTTCGTCCATCGTAAAACGCGTCTCAACAACAGAATGTTGGTTTTCGTCGTCTTTGTATTTGATATAGGTCAGAGCGACGACTGTGCCGTCGGAAAGAAGCGCAACGCCGGGGTAGCCGCAGTCCCACGTATTCTTAGCGAACGAGTGAAGAAGCTTCACTCGATAATCGCCGGGTCGACCCTCTTTAATATCCTCGTATCTTCCGACCCAGCCGACAAAGTGACCGCGCGTCTCGCTCCCCGGCGCCTGGTCGCGGAAAGCAATAAAGAGTCGGTCTCTGTTGACGTACGTGCCAATGTGACGGTCGCCGGTGAGCTCCCAGGCCGTTTTTTCGGGCGTCGTCCACGTTGCTCCGCCATCTTGACTGAACATGACCATGCTGCGATCTTGATGGGTATTTTCACGCATGAGGCAACATATTTCCTTGGAATCCGGGGACCAGAAAGCAAAGGGTTCGCAAAGGTCGCGACCTTCAACGTCGCCAACGACGCGAGGTTCGGACCAAGTGAAACCGGCGTCCTTCGTTTCTGACATAACGACTTCAAGACGTCCCTTCACTGGCGGCTCTTCGTTGAGAATCTCGCCGCTCGCCGCGCGACGACGGTGGAAAAATCCAAGGTAATTGCCATCCTCGACTCCTGGTCGTCGGGGAATGATCGAGCTGAACGTCATGACATTGGAAAAGCCAAGCGGTTCCTTCTCTTCCCAGGTCTCGCCGCCGTCAGCGCTTACGATTCGAGGCATTAACGGCTGCGCCGTAAAAACCCAGTGAAAAACTTTGCCGTCCGCGTTGACAAGTCGATAAACGCTCGGGCAATTCTTGTGTTTTTTATATCCCGCCGGCGCCCCGGAATCGAGTCGAGTCCAGGTCAGACCATCGTCGACGCTTTTCGCAATCGGACCTGCAAAGCCTCCATGACCGATGTTCCAAACGACGAGCAGCGAATCGTCCGGATCTTTCGCGAGATACGGGTGCCCCTGATACACGTCCGGGGTCCCTTGGGCAATAACAACGTGTCGTTCGACCTCATGGGAAATATCAACGGTCGGACGCGCATCCTGCGCGAAAAGGATTGGAGAAGAGACGAGGTAAAGGACAAATGTGAGCGAGTAGAAAAAAATCCAAAGCGAGCCGCGAACAAAATGTTTCATGGTAAAAGCTCCATTAACCTTAAACGTTTAAGGGTGGAAAATCTTGAATCTGCGTCATTACCGCTGGTTTTTGCGTTTTTGATACTCTCGACTCGCGAATCGAAGGGTTTCGCGCTCTTTCTCCGACAGGCTTTCTTCGCCGGAAAGAGCAATCTTCCGAAGGATTTCGTCGACTCTTTTCTCGAGATCATGGAAAGCGGAGCCTGCCTGATTAGAGTTGGAATTCGTATAGGAGTGGGCAGGATTTTCCGCCGCTGAAGACGAGCGTGAGAAGGATTTGCGCTTCTTCCTCGAAAGGATCGAGGAAATTCGCATATTGGAAAAATAGTACACCGCGGCGAAGACGGCGCCGGAAAGGTGAATGTCGTGTGCAATATTACCGCCGCCCAACAAACCAAACGTATCCAAAAGAACGAACAACACGCCTGCTACCCACATCGGCATGGGGATAATAAAGAAAAGCAGAACCTGCGCGCGCGGGAAGTTAAACGCAAAAAGAATAATGACCGCTGAAATTGCGCCCGACGCTCCAAGAGCTGAATATTGGACCACGCCAAAATGTAGGACATTCCAGACAATGCCGCCGAAAATTGCCGAAGCAAGGTAATAGAAGACGAACTCGCGTTTACCATAACGAAGTTCTACGGCAGGGCCGAAGAAGAAAAGCGCGAGCATGTTGAAAAAAATGTGATTAAAATTCGACGGATCATGGGCAAACGCATATGTCAAACAGCGGTACCACTGGAGAGGATTGCTCGTCGTTCTCCCGCTAAGCGCCATTGTTTCAAATAGCGCGTTGCCTGTTCCTTGGTTGATAAAAAACAGGACGACGTTGAGCAAGATGATAAGGGCGACCGCGGAAAGACCAGAACTCTTTCTCCTCCGGGTTTCCTGTCTGTTCCTGTAATAGTCCCGATCGTAAAGTCCCATGACTTCCTCCGACTCTGCAAATTCCTTTCAGCGGTGGTCGCGCCTTCAAGCGAAACTCCGTTTCTTTTCTCTCAAGACGCCCGCCCATTATAGCGCAAAAGAGCTTTCGAACAATAACACGAACGCGCAAAACGCGCCTGCCGAAGATACGTTGTCAAAGGAAGTTCGAATGTGGCCGCGCTTGCCCCTTTTGACATTTTCGTGATAATGAGGGGGTGTTCGTTGCAAACGCTCTAAGCAGGTACTGGTAGATGACGCTATCTCAAGTTTCAACCATTAGTCCGATTACTCTTGGAGTCGTCGGTGGTATCGGCTCAGGCAAGAGTTATACGACGGCAGAATTGGTTTCTCAAGGCGCAGTCAGGTTTGACGCCGACGCGCAAGCCAAGGCGCTTTACGAGACGCCCTCAATTGTCGCGAAGATCAGGAACCGCTGGTCGTCCGTCGTTAACTCCAACGGAACGGTCGATTACGCAGCGCTCGCCAGGATCGTTTTTGCTCCGACTGAGGCCGGACGCAAGGAGCTTGCGTTTCTCAACTCCATCCTCCATCCCGTCCTTCTGCAAAAATACGAAAACTGGCTAGCGTCCCTTGTGGATTGCGAATTCGCGGTTCTCGACGCGCCGTTGCTCTTTGAGGTCGGATGGGATTCGCGCGTTGATTATGTCATCTTTGTCGACGCGAGCGCTGAAACGCGATTGCGGAGGACGATTGAGCGCGGTTGGTCTTCAGACGAGCTCTTCAAACGCGAAGCGCGACAACTACCCCTTGAAGTCAAGAAGGCTCGCGCCGATTTCATAGTCGATGCAAACCGCGACGATTCCCAGATGACGCAACAGATACGGAAGATCTTGGACACGATTCGGGAAAAACCTAGGCGCTCTGGTAGCTAAACGCCCGATTGCGCGCGTTCTTTGCCTACTTGTTGTACGTTCTATTTCTGATAGAATCAGCGGCGGCGTTGGGTCTTCCACACTTCTCCGAAAGTCTCTAACCACCGCTTAATGAAAGAAAAATTATGACCGAATACGAAGGTTTTGTTTGCGCGCCCGGCGAAGTCGGCAAGATTGCAATCGTCGTCGCTCGTTTCAATAAAACTATCACGGATAAGCTCCTCGAAGGCGCGCTCGCTAAACTCCGCGAATATCTTGTTTCCGACGATCAAATCGTCGTCGTTCGCGTACCAGGCGCTTTTGAACTTCCTACGATCGCCGAACGTCTCGCGTGGGACGAAAATGTCGCCGCTATCATCTGCCTTGGATGCGTTATTAAGGGCGAAACGCCGCATGACGAATACATCAACAGCGCTGTGAGTCAGCAGATCTCTCGCATCGGCGCCCAATATGGTCTGCCAGTCGTTTTCGGACTCTTGACCTGCACCACGATCGAGCAGGCGCTCGCGCGCTCTGGTCAGCAGGAGATCGGAAAAGATAAAACTCTCGGCGAACAGCCAGGCAACAAGGGAGCCGAGGCTGCCGAAGTCGCGCTTGAAATGCTCGATCTCCTCGGCAAGCTCCCCGAGCTGCCGCAAGCCGTCGACGCGTTCGAGTCCCTTGAACGCAATTCTGCCCGATACATGGTCGGAGACTTCGAAGAGGTCGACGTCGACTCCAGCCAACTCGTCGATGACGACGACGATGATGAAGACAAGTGGTTTATTCCAGGAGGGAGCGGTTCTCGCTCCAAACGCGCCTCCAACGGGTCAGGAGAACGTCCGGCCAAAAAATCTCATGGCGGCGGCAATTCGCATGGTAAATTTGGCAAATCCGGCGGACAAGGAAAAAAATTCAAAAAAAGATCCGATAAACGCGGCAACAGGTAATTTCCTGCACTGATTTGCGTTACGGCGATTTCAGACGAATAATGAGTTCCCTGCGCCTCTCAGGCGCTGCGCGTTGTGATAAGTCTAATGAGTAAAAAACTATCAACTAACCGGCTACGCTCCATTGGACGTGCGTACGCATTGAAGGCTCTCTACCAGAACGAACTTAATCCTCAGCACGAATTCCCTAGGTGGAGGGACGATAAATCCGACTATTGGGAAGACGAGCTTGCCGAAGACCATGCGATCCTTGACCTTGACAGTGAAGGACGCCAAACGGTCTTTGATTTTGCGCGGCGATTATATGAAGGCGTCGTCGATCGCAAGTTTGAAATCGACGCGACGATTAACTCCCTCTTCGACAAGGGACGAACCCTTTCGCATACGGCGCTCGTCGAGCGATGCATTCTGCGCCTCGCCGTTTATGAAATGCGTTTTATCAAAACGCCCAAAGCGGTCGTCGTTTCACAGGCAATGGAACTGGGCAACAAGTACGGCGACGTCAAATCGCGCGCTTTTTTAAACGGCGTTCTCGACCAGTTTGATAAACCGTCCCGCAAGCCCGACGCCGATCCTGAACAGAGCGACGCGCCGCCGACGTCTGACGTCTGATCTCACCTCGATCGTCGCCTGACAGATTAGCTCGAAAAAGAAAGGTTCTTATGAGCTTCCTCAATAAAATCAAAAAAGGTCTCGACAGAACGGTTCAAGTCTTGCAGACCGACATTCGCGACCTTTTCAAAACGGAGGGTCGACTCGTCGACGCCGAGTTCCTCAACGATCTCTTCGAGACTCTCGTCAAAACCGATATGGGCGTAGACGCCGCGCAAAGCGTCGTTTCTGAAATCAAGGGAAACTTTCGCGGACGCGTTGTTCAAAAGGACAAGATTATTACAGAGATTAAAGCGAAACTTAAAACGCTCATGGCTCAGGAAGGGCCTGCAATCCATTTCGCGCAGTCTGGTCCGACCGTCGTACTCTTTGTCGGAGTCAATGGCTCTGGTAAAACGACGAGCATCGCTAAACTCGCAAAGGCGACGACCGCTCTCGGCAATACGGTCGTTCTGGGAGCCGCGGATACGTTCCGCGCCGCAGCTGTCGAACAGTTGCAAATCTGGGCCAAGAGACTCGGCGTCGAATGCGCCGCCGGCGCGCCGCAAAGCGACCCCGCGAGCGTCGCGCACAAGGCGGTCTCGCGATCGATTGAGGTCGGAGCAGACCTGTGCCTTATTGACTGCGCCGGACGTCTGCATACGCAGAAAAACCTCATGAATGAACTCGTAAAGATCAAGCGCGTCGTTGGCAAACTTATTCCCGAGGCGCCGCATGAGACGTTTTTGGTCGTCGACGCGACGACGGGCCAGAATGGCCTCAACCAAGCGAAAAAGTTCACAGAAGCGGTCGACTGCACCGGAATCGTCCTGACAAAGCTTGACGGAACCGCTAAAGGAGGCGTCGCCGTCGCGATACGTCGAGAGGTCGGGTTGCCGGTGCGATACGTTGGAGTCGGTGAATCAGAAAACGATTTCGAAGTCTTTAATCCAAACGACTTTGTCGAGGCGATGTTTTCTTAAGCTGCCGAGCCCTTTCGGTTTAGCTGTTTACATTCCCGCAAAGTCGATGCTCTCCAAAATACCAAGCGGCGATTCGGGGTTTGATCCGATCCGGTAAAAAGGAAAGTCATGAGTTTTGTTATTTCATGCGTTCTGGCATGTACGACCATCCTCGCGACCTGTATGTTGCAGCTCGCCGACGACGAACTCAGTAGAAGCTCCGCCGCCATTGGATTTATTTCGCTCTTCGCGATCCTGATCGCGCTTTACTTTGTCGATTACAAGAGAAAATTCTCGATCAACAAGACGCAGTGCAACGTGCTGTTGATCATCGCCGTTGTACTCCAAATCGGTCCCCTTCTCAACTCGCGAGACGAGATCATTGCTTTCGCAATCGCCAACATTCTTGCGACGCTTCAGGCGATTCTTTTTTTCCAAAGCAAAACGATACGAAAATGCTACCAAATCCTCTTTATCTCCTTTGTCGAGGTTGCGGTTGGTTGCGTTTTTCAGCGTTCCGCGTTCTTCGTCGCCTCGTTGCCAATCTATGCGATCCTCGCTTTCATGTGTATCTCGCTCCTTTTTTTGTGGAGCGAACGAAAATTCTATTCGGAGAGCGTCGTCCTGAAAAACCGGTTCTATGGTAACAATAGTCTTCAAATGATCTCCGCAGAAGAACCGATCAATCAGTTGGAAGAAAAACCTCTCGACGCCTTCGACAGCGCCGCTGCCCTCGCCTACAGCAAACGTTCAAAAATAGAGGACTCGTCCCGCTTTTTTAGAAGACCTTCTATTCCTGCGATCCATTTCAGATTCGATTATTTCAGTCGCTTCGTCTACGCCGCTTTTATCGCTTTCGTCTTTGCCGCCGTCTTCTTTAGCGTCTTTCCGCGACTCGATAGGATCGGCTCCGGCCCGCTGAGCTTTGAAAATATCAGCTGGGGAAACGACGGCGGTCGACGCGTAACGCGCACTGGCTTTAATACCAAAATCGAGCTAGGCGACCTTGGACCTGCCCTCGATTCTCACGAGGCTGTCATGACGGTACAGCTAGTTGACTGCCTCGATAAGAATGAAAAATTCCCGATCGACCCTCTATCGATTATGTACTTCCGAGGCATGCCCCTTGTAAATTACAGCGATCGGTCGTGGGTGGAACTCCATTCCCCTGTCAGGGCGCAGGATCTCAGTACCCTTGAATATTGGCTCCAGCGCGATTCCCTTGCCGATCCCGATTTTGTCCTCTCCTATCTCATAAAATTCCAGGACAGGCGTGAATCCGCCTTCAACAATCGCAACGCCGACGTAGCGACGACCGAGGAGGAACTCTCGAGCCAGGCTCAGGACCAACCTTACCTGCTCTATCGACCCCAGGGACAAAGAGGTTACGGTTCTCCTCTCAGAGCCCGTCCTTCCCCTGTCGTGCGCACGGAACCGGATGCTGCGACTCAAGAAATGTATCGTGCTCCACACTTAGGAAATCTGGCGAGCGGGATTCCTGAACAGAGACAATTCTCAAATTTTGACGCCTTCGACTCGATCAAAGAGCTTCCCGATCTCGTGGAGCGCAATTTACTCTCTCTCCGTGAACTGGCGTACGATACCAGAAACGACATTGTCGGATATGACGTCACGCTTAATCCGCTCGATACGCCCATCGTTTTTTTTCCGACCTCCTCCTATTTTGCGAAGGCAATTCCGAACGTCTTTGAAATGTCAAATAGTTCCTTGAAATTATTTGTCAACAGGGGTTCGGAATCGCCTGGCGGAAAGTACTGGTTCGTTTCGACGGGCGTCAGAAACCGTCGCCAAACAGCTCTTGAGCCCAATCGCGAGCTCATCTGGCCGTATCTCGCCCAGTATCTTGCGATCGACCAGGATAAATTCCCAACATTGATTGCAAAGGCAAAAGCTTGGGACGCGGAGTCGAGACTACCGAAGGAGAACTTCGTCGGTCGCGCTCGATATTTTGAAAGCAAGCTTCGCGATACGGGAGAGTTTGCGTATAACCGAGTCGGCGTGGCGCGAAACCAGTCGGTCGATCCCCTCGAAGACTTCATTTCGGAACATAAAGAGGGCCACTGCGAATATTTCGCTGGCGGACTCGCGCTCATGCTCCGTGCGGTCGGGATCCCCGCTCGCGTCGTGGTTGGATTTGCGTGTTATCCGAGCAAAGATGGAAAACCAACGATCGTTCGACAGTCTGACGCACATTCCTGGGTCGAAGCGTACATTCCTCCCGACAAGCTCCCGAAACCGACGGACGGCGGCGCCGCCAACCTCTTTGCAGGTTCTGCGACTGACGCACGTGGAATGAATTTTCTCCCGAAATCCAATATGGAGTGGGTGAACGACGGGATGTGGCTTCGCCTCGACGCAACGCCTGCCTCAGATCGAGACTCTGATCGTCCAGACGCATTGACGCTTGGTATTTACACGTGGTCTCGGCTCTTTCGATCTTTCGGACGCGATTTTGTTCTAAATTTTAACGCTGCGCAGCAAATGCGAACCGTCTATACCCCGTTGTTGCGCTTCTGGCGTCAATGCGTCGCGGCAGTTCAATCCTTCCAAGGGTTCTTTGACTTTGCTAAAGAGATTTTCCTCCAGTACAAAGACGCTTTTACAGACATGCTTACGGGCAACTGGACTCCTGCTGCAGTCCTACGATTTTCTATTTTCCTTGCGATAACGCTAGTGATTATCGGATTCTCGTCGCGCCTCTATAAAAGCTTTAAAAAGGGCGTCGAGGAACGCCGCAAAAAAGCGGAACTCGAAGCCAAAAAACCTCGGCGCGACAGCCCCGCCGCGCTCCTTTATCTTCGATTAGAAAAGAGTTTGGAAACGAAGCTTAAGATTAAACGCGACGGTGCGGAAACCCCTCGCGAGTTTATTGAACGATGCTTCATTGTTGAAGATAAGCTAGTCAATGAACGAGAATATATAAGGGCGCGAGGGCAGGAAAACGACGCCAAACCGGGCAAACGTGTCGTTCGAATCTTTGCTAAATCGTCGAAACAAGACGTGCGTGAAGATTGGACGCCGACCTCGGCACAAAATCGTTCTCTCTTCCGCGAGCTGGTTGAAATCTATTATCGCTCGCAATTCGGCGACAAAGGCCTTTCTCAACAGGAAACCGAACGCTGGGTCGGAATCCTCAAAGAAGCGCGCGTTGCTTGAGTGCGTTTTCCCGAAAAAAGCCTTCGTTTCCGATCGCGTAGAGAGGCGCGAACCTCTTGCTTTTAGAACAACGGCGTCATTTTACCCCTTGAGAACGCCGGTAGGATCGAGCAAAGGCGTTGAGCATACCGTCAAGATCGAGACCGGCGTCGGCAAGTTCTTCCTCGCGCGTTCCGTGCGGAATATAACGGTCGGGCGCGCCTAATCTTGTCAACAACCGAGAATCGTAGTTTTCGTCGTTTGCAATCCCCATGACAGCGTCGCCAAACCCGCCCGAGAGCGTGTTTTCTTCGACTGTAACAACTGGCAAAGACTCGCCGAGCGTCGCGCGAACCATTTCTTTATCAATCGGTTTGACAAACCGCGCGTTGTATACGGCCACCTCACAGGGAGGAACGCCGTCGACAGCTCCTTCAGCAAGCTTTTCCGCAGACGCTAACGCCGTCGTTAGGAGTCCGCCGCCACATACAAGAATCGCCCCGTCGGACCCGGAACGAACGATCTCAGATTTCCCAAGTTCAAAAGGCGCAACGTCCCGGTCAATCAGACTTGCAGGCGTCTTGGGATATCGAATCGCCACGGGCCCATTCTGCTTGAGCGCAAAATCGAACGCGAGCGGCATGTCGGCTGAGTCGCCGGGCGCAAGGATCGTCATGTTTGGGAACGGTCGCAGGTAGCTCAGGTCAAAGACGCCGTGGTGAGTGGCGCCGTCGGCCCCGACAAATCCCGCTCGGTCCAGCGTAAAGACAATCGGAAGATTTTGAAGCGACGCCTCCTGAAAAATATGATCATAGGCGCGCTGAAGAAACCCACTATAGATATCGACAATCGGCCTCATCCCAGACTTCGCGAGTCCGGCGGCGAAAACAACGGCATGAGCCTCCGCAATTCCGACGTCGAAAAACCGATCCGGAAATTCCCGACGCGCGCTCTCGAGCATATTGCCCTGCGTCATTGCAGCGACAACAACGCAAACGCGTGGATTCTCTCGCAACAGACGCATGATTGACGTCTGAGCCCAAAACGTAAAGGGGCGCTCCGCGTCACGCGACTTCACATCAACACGTTCAGGCCCCGGAGTAATGTCAGGCACGTTGGAGAGAGCGCCCTGCTTCAATGCGCGCTTCGCAGCTTCGCGAGTCTTCGCGTCAGAGCTGCGCGTCGCGCGTTTCTGCATGAGGATCTTAGCGGGGCTTGAGGAGTGAAAATGCGATGGATCGTTCTCCGCCGGCGCATAACCGTGCCCTTTAATCGTCATAACGTGGAGCAGCACGGGGCGCTCGAACTTCTTGATCGCGTCAAAATATTCAATCAACGACGAAATCTCGTGACCATTAATCGGACCGATATAGTGGAACCCGAGATCCTCAAAGAACGCGCCGCCAATAAGATAGGTTCTTAGCGCGTATTTAACGCGCGCAATGAAATCATGCGCCGTCGGGTGGTTTTCCAAACATCGGTGCAATCGCATCTTTGTGCCAAGATAGCCGGGCGCCAATCGCAATTTGTCGAGATAATGACCAAATCCGCCGACACGAGGACAAATCGACATCTCGTTGTCGTTAAGCACAACGATTAACTTGCGATGAAGATCCCCAGCATGGTTGAGCGCTTCGAAGATCGGGCCGCTCGAAAAAGATCCGTCGCCCACGACAGCGATCGAACATCGATCATTCGAATCGACTGTCGAGATCGTGTCGGCTTTTCTCTCTTCGTCGGAAAGCCCGGCCATAAGAGAATCGCCAAGGGCTAGCCCCAACGCCGAGCCAACGCTGCATCCAGCGTGACCTGTCATGAAAAGATCGTACTCGCTCTCAGCTGGATTGGGGAAGCCAGAGATTCCCCCTCGCGTTCGTAACGTTTCAAATTGCTCAAGGGGTCTGGTGAGGAGCTTGTGCGGATAGCACTGGTGTCCGACGTCATAGACTAACCGATCCCACGAAAGATCGAAACAGTAATGCAGCGCAATCGTGAGCTCAACGACGCCCAGATTGGAGCCTAAATGAATGCTGCGTTTTTCAGAAAGTTCGCATATTTTGGAACGGATTTCGCGCGCAAGTTCTTCGAGATCTGCAACAGACATATTCCGGAGATCTTTAGGTGACTTAAGGCTCCTCAGCAGAACTGGCTCCACATGGGCATAGCTGTCGAGCCCCTGTTTCGACGAGGTTGTTTTAGAATTTCGTCCGTTCATTTATCTCGCCTCGCAACGCAGTCCGCGAGAAAGAGCGCCGTCCTGAACGCAATCGACTGCGCGTCAAAAATATCGGACGCGGATATGAGCGCGTCCTTCGCGCGGGACACGGTCGCGTCCAACATGTCGCGCGTCGTTTCAACTCCGTAAAGCGACGGATACGTAAGCTTACCTTCCGCTCCGTCCTTACCGACGCGCTTGCCCGTCTGCTCTTCATTTCCGGCGACGTCAAGTAAATCATCCGCGATCTGAAACGCCAGCCCAAGTTCGCAAGCGTATGAAGCTAAAACTTCAAGTCGATGCGAATCAGCGTTTGCCACCAACGCGCCCAACCGAACTGCCGCGACGATAAGAGCTCCAGTTTTACGACGATGAATCTTGCTCAAAAAGGCGGCAAGTCCAAGTCTTCCCGGATCTCCAAGCTCGTCTGAGTCACCTTTCGGCTCGGACGCAGCGGTCGCGAGCGTCTCGCAGATAAGATCATATGCGCCGACTCCGTTTTTGAGAGTCGACGCCCAGAGCACGTCGTCGACCTGACCGCCGACCATCCCAGTCGGCCCTGCGGCGCGCGCGAGAGTCGCGACGCAACGCGACGCAATTTCCGCCGATGTGAAGTCCGTCGCCAAAACCTCAAATGCGAAGGTCAACAACGCGTCTCCGGCAAGAATAGCAGTCGCCTCGTCAAACTTGCGATGGCATGTCGGACGTCCTCGGCGCAGATCATCGTCGTCCATTGCTGGAAGATCGTCGTGAATAAGAGAATAAGTGTGAACCGCCTCGAGCGCGACGCATGCGGGCATGGCAGTCGCTCGCGAGCCGCCGCACAGTTCCGTTGCGACGAGAGCCAGAACAGGTCGAAAACGTTTGCCAGGAGCAAGGAGCGAGTATCGCATCGCGTCGGCAAGTCGCTTTGGACAATCGGAAGAAAATCGAACGCGACGCTCCAGCGCGTCATTAACCTCTTTCTGGAGAGCCAAGACATAATCTGCAACGTCAGCTTCACAACATTTGGCGCTAAAAACGCTCGTCGATTTATTTTCGAAAGACGCTGCCTCTCGTCCTTCCGCGCTGCGGCTCATATCGTTTCACCTCGATCGAGTAAACCCCAATTTGAAGTCACGCGACGGAACTCCGTCGCGCAAGCATCCAAGACGGCAAAGTCATAAGAGGGTCAAAAAGGCGGTTTAGAGTCAGGATCGAGAAAATTTTTGGGGCGCGTAGCCTTGGAATCCTTAGTGGATTTGGATTTCGTACGTCTGTCGAATTTGGGCTCCGAATCGTCTTCGTTTTCGGGGTTCTCGGAAGACGACTGACGTCCCGCGGCGTCAGACTTAGAACGCAACGAAGTCTCGTCGAGCTGTTCGAGCTCGGGCTGTCCTTCAGCGTCGAGTCCTTTGAGCATTTCAATGCGTTGCGTGGCCGCGTCGAGCTTGGATCGACATAGCCTGACGAGACGCACCGCCTTTTCATAGTTTTCGAGAGACTCCTCAAGCTCGCCTTGTCCCGATTCAAGCGTAGCGACAATCTTTTCTATCTGACGATACGCCTCTTCGAAGGAGAGCGTTTTAGGAGCGTTTTTTTCCTCAGACGAATCTTCCACAATAAATCCTTTTGAAGCGCGCATACCGACAACGCGCCGCTACCTCTCTTATTCGCAACAAAAAATCATTCTTTGACGTCAACGACAGTCACCTTCGTCATCTTATCGCCCTGACGGACCGCGTCGACGACGTCCTGACCTTCGATCACCTTGCCGAAGACGGAATGACGACCGTCAAGCCATGGGCAAGGGACATGCGTTATGAAAAACTGTGAGCCGTTCGTATTGGGACCGGCATTCGCCATCGAAAGAGTACCGGGACCGTCATGACGGAGATCTGGATGAAATTCGTCGTCAAATTGATATCCAGGGCCCCCGGCGCCGGTTCCAGTCGGATCGCCGCCTTGGATCATGAAGTCAGCGATAACGCGATGAAACTTCAAGCCGTCGTAGAATCCTTTTTTCGCGAGATCTTCAAAGTTTTTGACGGTCTTAGGAACCTTGTCGTAGAAGAGTTCGAGTTTGATCGTTCCACGATCGGTTTCAATGGTAGCGATCTTTTTCATCCTTTGATTCCTTCTGTAAAAGCCTGCGAACGTCGATGTTTTCGCCGACGTCAAGGTGAACAATTCTGTCGCAGCTAGAGACGACTGCGTCTCTAGCTTTAAGGGCGCAAACCAGGCCGCTCTATTATATGGTCTGCCTCCTTTTAGACAAGGGAAGACGCAAATTTATCAAAAGACACGACGTGCCGGGAATAGCGTATATTCACGACGGCGAACAAAATTCGTCAATCATGGTTACAAATTCACCAAATTTATCCCTAACGAAGTGGTGTGTCGCTTCAGGAATCGTCTCGAGAGTTGCGTTGGGAATTTCGGCAACGAGTCGCCTACCGACAAGGGGCGAGTAGCATGAGCCGGGATCGGCATAAAGACAAAGCGTCAGAACGTTGATATTCGCTAGGGTAGATCTCCAGTCTCCGCCGGCCATTGACGTCCAGAATGTCTCTTCAAGTTCTCGTTGCGCTCTATCAGTCTCTTTAAAGAAGACGCGTCGTGCAAACCTTTCAGCCAAGCCGGTCTTCGCCATGACCGCTGCAAGCCAGCCACCGACGTCGTCGCGAGACGGAAAGGCAGGATATGCTTCTGGGCGCGACAGCGTTGCGGCATGAAGATAAAAGTTCATATGAAAGAGCGGAGGATTCTCGCAAATCGAACGCAAGTCGTGTTCAAAGTCGTCGCGAGAATATCGACCCTGCCGGAGACCAAGATTCCAACCATTCTCGTTAATGACCTTAGGGGTAGTGTCTACAAGCGCGAGTCGTCCAATGCGTTCGTCTCCAAACTGTGAAAAGTAAGAAAAGGAGACAGAACCGCCCATCGAATACCCGACAAGCGCGACGTCTTTCAAATCGAGATAAACGAGCAAATCATGGAGATCTCGCGCGGACTGCTCGATCCCGCCGACGTTTGTCGCAGGAGTTTTTCCGAAACCGCGATAATCAAACATAATGCAACGAAACTGCCGGCTCCATCGCGCCAGGAGCGCCTGCGACGTTTCAATCGTATCGAGGAACCCCAGAAGATAAACGAGAGGACGTCCCTCGCCCTGCTCCACAAAAAAAATATCGGCGCCGTCCTGCGCTTTAAAGCTTTTGTATTTCAACCCCATATTGATTCCTCTTACCGTCGTCAGAGGAGTGAAAACGAGAAGTCGCGTCGACTAAAAATCTCCGTTCAAAAAGTAAGGCTCTGCGTCGCGACTACCGATTCGAACCGCAATTTTTGGCACAGCGCGAAGTCGCTCTACGGCAAATCGAGGGAGTCTGACATGAATCCTCGCAGCGCGCCCATGAGAGTCGTATTCGCGCGAAGTCACTTCACCGTCGCGCGCAAGACTCGCCGCCGTCTTGCCGTCTGACGTCGGCAGTTCGACATAAACATCCAAAAACTCTCGGCTCAGCGCGTCGCTGACGATAACAGTAAGCTCGTCGAGTCCCGTTCCTTTCCATGCGCTAACCGGGAGCGCCGACGGGAACCGCTCTTGGAGCGCTAAAAGCGTCGAATCCGATTCCAGCGCGTCTATCTTATTGAGAACGAGAATCTCATCTTTTTCTTCAATTCCAAGACGTTCTAAAACCTTGCGCGCCGCTTGAATCTGTTCAATAACGTCGGGCGCGCTCGCGTCGGCGACATGGATCAGAAGATCTGCGGTCGTCGCTTCCTCGAGCGTCGCGCTAAAGCTTGCGACCAGATGATGCGGGAGGTCGCGAACAAAACCGACCGTATCGCTCAAAAGCACAGGGCCCCAGCCCGGCAACGTCCAGCGACGCGTGCGCGTGTCGAGCGTCTCGAAAAGCGCGTTCCGTGTAGAAACGTCGGCGCCCGTCATCGCGTTAAGCAACGAGCTCTTCCCTGCGTTCGTGTATCCTACAAGACAGACGCGACGCGAACGTTCGCGTGCCTTAATCTCTCGTTTTTTTCGATTGTGAATCTCGTCAAGTTCGCGTTTGAGCGCAGAGATTCGCTTCTGCGCGAGGCGGCGGTCCACTTCAAGCTGCTTTTCACCAGGTCCGCGAAGCCCGACGCCTCCGACCGTCTGACGTCCAAGGTGCGTCCACATTCTTTTTAGACGCGGCATCGAATATTCAAGCTGAGCGAGTTCGACCGCAAGACGCGCTTCTTTAGTGCGCGCTCGACTCGCAAAAACGTCGAGGATTAGCTCGGTGCGGTCTATAACCTTCACCTTCAGAAATTTTTCAAGGTTCCGAGTCTGCCCCGGCGTCAGATCAAGGTCGAAAATTACGACCTCCGCATCGCGTGCAGCGACAAGCGCAGCGAGTTCATCGCGTTTCCCGCGACCGAGGCAATAAGGGACGTCGTAAGTCGTCCGACGCTGAATCAATTCCCCGACCGTCACCACTCTTGCGGCTTTCGCGAGCCCAACAAGCTCCGCCAACGGATCCTCCCCGAGTCCACGACCGGGGGTGTAGACGCCCACGAGAATCGCGCGCTCGTACGCAACCGTATCCTCGCGGGTCATCTGATCTGTCTGCGTCGACGCGTCGAATCGCTCCGTCGTTCGACGGCGGCGACCGGCGCGCTTGCCCCTGTAACTCTTCTTTCGTTTTTGCGCCTCCGTCATCTCTGTCGAACTATCAAAATCGACGTCAGCGTCGCATTGCATGGTCGGACGAGCGGATATGTTGTCATCCCCCATCTCGGAATGTTCATCGGAAAAGCGCTGTTCGTTATTCTCTTGATTCGTCATTCTCTCGTTTCGTTTTCTGGACAAAAGTTTCGTTTCTGCTCAAGGGCGTCAAAGAGCGATGGAAAAGCGTTCAGGCTTTTCAATGTGTATTGAGTTTCCCGTTCGGCCTGGAGCTCGCTCGCTCCTTGTCCGCGTCGCCGGTCGCACGCTGCCAAAGCGCGCACAAAAAAGCGTCGGGATCTACTCGATATGGAAAGTTCGACTGTCGAGCCAATGCACCGGCTAGAGGCGCGGCGATCTCGTACCGGCGCGGCGGCGAAATCTTAAGCCGCCGCGCAACATAGAGCTGAAGAGCTTTGTGGATCCTCTCGGAGATAAAGAAATCCTCTGGAATATTCGACTCAACCGCAACTATTTTCGGGTCGCGGAAGACAATTCCAGGAGTCGCCTTTTTCTGGAGCCGCTCATTCACAACAATCGTACCGGAAGCGAGATCGCCAAGGCGCGCGAGTCGGTCGTTCGACCCCATAATCAACAGTACAAACGGACCAAGCATAAAATCGGCAAGGCGCAAAACATTGCGTAGAAACGCCTGTCCAAAGCCTATGGGACGTCCCGAAACGGAAACCGTCCTCAGTCCTAAGATCGCCTTACCCGGCGTACGCCCACGACAAAACGCTTCAAAAACCGCATTCCAAAACCAGGTGCAATAAAATATGTTCAGAGTCATTAGGACGACAAAAACTGCATTGAGAATACGCTCCCCTCTTGCGTTCATATAATCTTCGAGGGAATTAAACAATAAAATGGTAGTGATCAAAACAAAGATGATCCATAGCAGAATGATCGCCACATCCGTGAACCACGCATAGGCACGTATGAACGGACCCGCCAGTCGATATTGGAAAGAAGCGTTTTCAGGGGCGACAACGTCGTAAACGGTATCAAGGGGCTTAGAAGTCTTGCCCTCAGACGTCCTGGAGTTGAAACTCGGGCTCATGTTAACAATCCTCGTTGACATAGGCGAAAGCCGCGACGTCCCTTGCAGCAGAACAGCCAACGGCGCGCTCTTACTTGGATTATACCGATTTTCTTGCGAATGCGTCAGGGGTAAAAATAACTGAGACGTTGGAGCGACGTCTCCTTCCTAACGATAACGCCGCAATATGTTCAAAATGATAAAACGCTAAGAACCGCTCTTTACAAGTTCTCCCCTTTTCCGATATAATCCGGCAAGTCAGTAAGTTAAACGTTTGAAGCGCAGGTTTAACGTTGCGCTTCCGCTTTCGGCGTCGTTTCGCTTATAATCATGTCCAGAAAGTGCGCTTCGCGCATAATTCTTTCCCTTGTTATAGGAGGCGCTAATGAAACGCTTCGCTCTACTCGCACTCGCCGTTATTTCGGCCTTCGTATTGCCCGCGACTACTAAAGCGCAGGAATACGCCCCGCTCATTCAAAAGGAAACGGTCGCCGTCTTCCGTCTCAACTTTGACAAACTTGACGCCGAACAACTTTCGAGTCAGGCGATAACGCTTGGAAATTCTGCTGTTGATTATTTTGTCGCTGATACCGAAAAGGCGGCACAACTCAAGGAGGCAGTTCCTCTCGCACAGGTCTTTGTCGCACAGTATTTCGCGACTTTCGTTCAGCCGCTCAAGGACGCCAACGTATCGAACATGTATTTCGTTCTCGATCAGTCTGATGATCCGGACGAAACCATCTATCCGTACATAGCGATCGCGACAGATTCGCTAAGCAGCGACGACCTTGAAAAAGCTCGTTCTGCGATGAAGCTCCTCAATCAGCAGCTTAATTCCGCTCTGAAGTATCGATTTGTCCACAATGGATTCTTCTATACGCTGCTCGTTCCGGCCGACAAAGACGCCGACGAAGTTAAAGCTTACGTTAAGGAGCGTTTCACAGAGCTCAACACCGTTGATAAGCCCGAATTTAAAGAGGGCTTTGACATGGCTGACCCCGACGCCGTTTTCACAAGCGTCGCGCTTAGCGCCAAAAACGAAGAGCTTGTCAACACGCAACTCGAAAACGCATTCGCGCAGATTGACGCCGGCGGCCTCGAAGAATTTGGCGACTCGATCAAGGCTTTCGTCCAGCAAGCAAGCGATCTGAGCCTCAAATGCGCCGACCTCGTTAAGTTCAACGTCTGCGACGTCAATATCGACAAGTTCGAAGTCGTCTCCCGCGCGGTCGCTGTCTCCGACGCCGCCGCTGAGGAATACGTCGAACTTGTTGACGGGTTTATTGACGAGACTAACGACTTCCTCGACTCCATCTTTGTCCAAGCCATTGAAATGGACGAAAGCGCCGAGGTTGACGAAGAAGACGTCAAAGCAATCTCCGAGTCCTTGAAGGAAATTCTTGCGCTCTTCACGAAATTCGACGTCGATGGTTCCACCATCACGTGGAAGATGGACGGCGATTTCTGGACTAAAAATAAACCGGTCTTCGACGACTTTGCCTCCACAATTGCCGGACTCGCCGAGAAAGCCGGGGTTGACGTCGATGAGCTTGACGACGAAGACGATCTCGATTTCGACGAGCTTGATCTCGAAGACGACGAATGAGCCTTAACGGTTCAACTGCTGGTCTTTTAAAAATAGAAAGAGGGGGCGGACGCCGTTAAGCGTTCGCCCCCTCTTTCTTTGTTAGAAGTCGCCCTCTAAAGTTCCAGCGAGTCAAGCGAGCCGATGGCTATCGTGAATGGATCAGAAAAGCTGTAATGTTTCATGACGGCGTTGACGTCGTCAAGCGTAAGTCTTCGAATAATTCCAAGCAAGTCCTCGACCGACTCGTATTCCTTATTGACGATCCAGTTTCCGCCGATCTCGCCCAGGCGCGACAACGGTCGTTCGCCGCTCAACGCAATAGACGTAAGCGACTTTGCCCTGGCGAGCTCAAACTTCCGCTCTTCCACGCCGTTGCTTTGCGCATTTTCAAGGACGTCGCGGAACGACCGCAGATTGTCGGAGGCGTCCTCGGCTCGACACGTCATCGACGTGACGAAGGCGCCAAGATCAACATAGGGCTCAAAGAAAAGGCGCGCGGAATCGGCGCGTCCAGAATCGACCAACTCCCAATAGGCGTAACTGCCGACGTCGGCGCCAAGAATCATGGCGAGCATCGCCGCTGCGTAACGTTCTTCGTCCCTCAGAGACGGCGCGTCGACAAGCTGATAGACGTATTCCAGCGTCGTGTTTTCGCGAGTAATCACATGCGTCCCGCGAATGCCCTTCATGCCTCTCAGTTCGCGACTCGTCTCGACCGGCTTCCACTTGCCGCATGCTGCGTCGACCCAGCTCGTAAGCTTATCGAAGTCTACCTGTCCTGCCGCGACAAAAACGACGTTTGTCGGACTGTAACGACGTTCAAAATATTCGCGCATCACCTCTGGGGTTAGCGAGCTCACCGACTCGCGCGACCCGAGCACGCTCCGAGAGATCGGGTGGCCGCTCCAGAAGTACTCGCTACGTTTGTCGTCGACGCCGTACGGAGGCTGTTCCTCGTACATCCTGATCTCTTCGAGAATGACCTTTTTCTCGACGTCAAAATCTTCTTGCCGAAGCGCGGGGCGAAGAATATCGCCGAGCAAAGCTACCGCGCGCTCTTGATGTTCAGGGAGGACTTTTCCGTAGTACATGGTTTCTTCTTGCGACGTGGCCGCGTTGAAGTTGCCGCCAAGTTCGTCAAGCTCGCGGTTGACGTCCTCTGCTGTTCGACGTTCCGTTCCCTTAAAAGCCATGTGTTCGAGAAAATGACTGACGCCGGCGATTTCGTCTGTCTCGTCGCGCGAACCAGTTGTAACAAAGAACCCCAAAGCAGTCGAAAGAGCCGCTTCATTGGATTCGGCTATAATTTCGAGCCCGTTGTCGAGCGTTGTTCTCTGAAATTTCATGTCGATACAGATTCTCCCGATTACTTCTGCAGTTCTTTCAAGCGCGCTTTCAATTCGAGAAAACTTGTCAGAATAGCGCCAAATATACCACAAATCCATTCATGGTAAAGCTCGTCAGCGCCGCTCGGGAGAACTTCTGAGGACTTTCTAATGCCAGCGCCGTCCTTGGCGTCGATCTGTGCTACAATTAGAGAAAATGCTGAAAATTGTGATATGTATGGCTTGAAGGCTCAGTGACGGTAGAATATAATCGACTTGAAGTGGCGTGCGGTAAAATTTGGTCGTAGTCTGTCGGCCATATTCTAATCGCAAAGCTACAGCCGTCGCGCGGCGCCATGACGCCTCCGCATGGTTACGTAACTTATTTTAGTGTCGGAGTCGAGTCGTTCTGTTTCGAGCGAACTCGACCCATTTTCGACGTTTATCGAAACAAGGATTCATTTGCATGTCGAAGTATACCCCTGAAAATATTCGAAACATTGTTTTATGCGGACACGGCAGTTCCGGAAAAACTACGCTTGCGGACGCTTTTCTGAACACTTCCGGCAAGGTTAAGCGACCTGCAAGCGTCGACGACGGCACCAGCATTTGCGACTTCGACGAAGAAGAAAAATCACACAAGTACTCCATCGAAACCTCTTGCATTAATTTCGACTGGGCAGGAAAGCATTTCGACGTCTTTGACTCCCCGGGCTATCCCGACTTCATCGGCGGGGTGATCTCCGCTATGCAGGCGTCTGACACGGCGGCGATCGTAATCAACGCTACCGCTGGCGTGGAGCTCAACACGCGTCGCGTCTTCTCGGAAGCCAAGAAAGCTGGTCTCGGTCGTATAGTCGTTCTCTCCAAAATGGACGGCGAAAACATTGAATTTGGCAAGCTGATGGATTCGATCCGAAGCGTCTTTGGAAGCGAAGCGGCGCTTTTTAACGTCCCCATTGGGCACGGCGCTAATTTCAAGGGCGTCGTCGACGTCCTCAAACTAACGGAAGCTGAAGGCGCTCTTGTTGATCCTAATGAGCTCCATGAAGAGCTCATTGAAACCATCGTCTCCGTCGACGACTCCGCCATGGAACGTTACTTCGAAGGCGAGTTGCCATCTGACGAAGAAATGGCGAAACTTATCGCCAAGGGAATCAAAGAAGAGGCGCTGATTCCCATCTTCTGCGTATCCGCGAAGACTGGCGTTGGGCTCAAAGAGCTCATGGACGCGCTCGCCGCGTATGCGCTCCCCTCCAACGCCATTACACGCACCGCGACAAATGCTGACGGCGAGTCGGTCGAACTTAATTCTGACCCAGAAGGCCCCATTGTCGCCAAGGTCTTCAAGACGCGTATCGACCCCTTTGTCCAAAAGATCAACTATCTCCGCGTTTTTTCTGGAACCCTGACGACTGGAATGACGGTTCCGCTCGTCGGCGCTCGCAAAGGCTTCAAAATCGCTCAGCTCTTTGAGGTTCAGGCTGACGAACTTACGCCTGTTGACGAAGCGACGCCCGGCATGATTGTCGCTGTGACCAAAACGGAAGAACTCTATAACGACGCGATGCTTGGTGAACTCGTCATGCCCGGCGCCGCCTTCCCGACCCCGATGGTCAGTCTCGCAGCGTTCCCGAAGAGCCGCGGCGATGAAGCAAAGGTCTCAATCGCACTCTCCAAACTTGCCGAAGAGGACCCCACCTTCAAAATTGAACGTAACGACCAGACCGAGCAACTTGTTATTACCGGTATGAGCGATCTGCATCTCCAGGTCCTTCAGGAACGCCTCAAGCGACGCGACAAAGTCGAGCTCGAGACGAAAGAACAAAAAATTGCTTATCGCGAAACGATTCAGCAGAATGCAGAGGGCTCTTATCGTCATAAAAAGCAGTCCGGCGGCGCAGGTCAGTTCGGCGAAGTGCATATCCGTATGTATCCGTTCCCAGTCGGTACTGATCCCGAAGAATTTGTCAACGACAAGAATCGCTTCCCTTCCTTCAAGGATATGAAGTACACCCCTGAAAACAACTTCTTGTTCGTTGACTCCGTCGTCGGCGGTTCGATTCCCTCTAATTTCATGCCAGCGATTGAAAAGGGTTTCAACGACTGCATGGAAGGCGGCGTTATCGCCGGTTATCGCATTCAGGACCTCTGCATTGAAGTCCACTACGGTAAGTATCATCCAGTGGACTCGAATGAGCAGGCGTTCCGTACTGCCGCCAAGGGCGCGTTTAAGGAGACCTTCAAGAAGGCCCGACCCGCGCTTCTTGAACCTATCGTCAATCTTGACGTCACGGTTCCAGTCGACAACGTCGGCGACGTGAACTCTGACGTCGTTGCTTCGCGCCGTGGTCGTCCTATCGGCGTTGAGGACGCGGGAGGCGGATATCAGACGGTTAAGGCAGAGGTCCCCTTCTCTGAAATTACAACCTACAGCCGCGCTCTGGCGAGTATGACAGGCGGTCAGGGAAGCTACTCAATCGAGTTCGCTCGTTATGACGTCGTCCCTGGCAATATTCAGACCGAAATTATTGCGCAGGCCGACCTCAAGGACGACGAAGAATGATCTAGGCGCGAACCGACGCCAGTTGTCAAATAAAAAGCCGTTGAAACGCAAGTCTCGGCGGCTTTTTTTATTTTGACTTGAGCTTAATATTTAATGGCGCCGAGATTGCTTTTGGAAGCATCGTCACTGTAAGCAGACGTCCCTAGCCGCAAACAGAAAACAGTCAGGACGATTGAAGATACTGATTGCGGAGCTGACGCTCTGTTGAAAGATGTGGTTGCAGACGGTAATTGTGGCTTACCGCCTGACGACGACCACTAGATGTAGACAGCCAGCTACAAAGGAAAGTCAAAATGAGTAAAGTCAAAGATTTAACCCAGGATCAGTTTCAAACTCTCGTTGCAGACGAAAAACGTCCCGTACTCGTCGACTTCTGGTCTCCTACATGCGGTCCGTGTCGATTACTATCGCCAGTCATCGACAAGCTCGCCGCTGAAAACGAAGACAAGGCGGTTGTCTTGAAGTGCAATGTCTTCGAAAACACGGATCTTGCAACCAATTTGAACATCTCGGTCGTGCCGACTATAATCGTCTTTAAAGACAATAAAGTCGCCGCTCGCCTTTCAGGCGTTCAGAAGCAGTCGAAGCTGCAGGAACTCATTGACGCAAATCTCTGAGGACCCTAATTCAACGCGACTTCAACATGACAAAAAGGAGTTGACAAAAATATGAAACGACTTCTTGAATTATCGTTGGCGGCGTTCCTTCTTGTCATAGCGGCGCCTGTCGCGTTCGCTCAATCTGATGGAACGCCTTGGACAGCCGTCGACAGGTTGGGTCGCGTTGTCAGATCTTCTGAAGAAAACGGCGAGATTCGTGAAAACAAAAGAGTTGGTATTTTTTACTTCCTCTGGTTAAGCGAATCCGTTCCGAAAGCCCCGTGGACCGACGGGCCATACGACCTTATGAAGCTCCTTGATAAGCTTCCCGAGGACGATCTCAAGGACGTTGAACGCAGCGTCCACGACCTTTGGCCCAAGGCCAATGGAACGATGGTCTTTTGGGGCGAACCTCTTTACGGATATTACGTAACTCGCGACCCGTGGGTTATCAGACGTCACGTGCAACTCCTTGTCGACGCCGGGATCGACTTCCTCGTCTTCGATACGACCAACAACGTCACGTATCCTCGCGAAGTCCAAGCGATCTGCGACGTCATGCTCGAGATGCGTTCCGAAGGAGCCAAAACGCCCCAAATCACCTTCATGATCAACACGAACGCAGATCAGACGGCTGAAAAGCTTTGGAACGAGGTCTATAATACTGGCAAGTATGATGAACTCCTCCTCCAGCTCGAAGGCAAGCCGCTCCTCGTTGGCGACCCTAAGGTTATCACAAACGAAGAAATCCAACAGAAACTCACGCTTCGACGCGCTCACTGGCCATTTGAGATGGTCAATACGGAGAAAGCGTGGCACTGGGAAGCGGCCTATCCTCAGCCGTATGGTTGGTCGACTGATCCGGATAAAGCGGAACAGGTCAACGTTTCCGTTGCGCAGAATCTCAGCCGCGAACCGGACGCTCATGTTGAGAACATGAGCTCGGGGATGGCGCGCGGTCGTAGCTTCCATAAAGGAATTCTGGAAGAAAATCTCGCGACCGATCTAGGGTTGAATTTTGCAGAACAGTGGGAGCGCGCGTATGAACTCGATCCTGATTTCGTCATGGTAACGGGCTGGAACGAGTGGATTGCGGGCCGCTGGACACGCGGCGATACGCACGTTTTTGTCGACCAATTTAATCGAGAATATAGCCGCGACATTGAGCCGATGCGCGGCGGACACCTGGACAATTACTACTTGCAAATGGTCGAGGGCGTCCGAAAGTATAAGGGCGCTCTGCCCCTGCCCCAATTCGCGTCGAAGAAGACAATCGAAGTCGACGGTGATTTCACACAGTGGAATGACGTCACGCTTGTCTTTAACGACTGGACGGGCGAAACAAACAAGCGTGATTTCGTTGGCTCCGGAGGAACTCACTACGTCAATGAGACGGGTAGGAACGACTTGATCCTCTCGAAGGCAACGCGCGACGATTCGAACTTCTACTTCTATCTCAAGACGAAAGAACCGATTAGACCTGCCAAACCAGATGGACTCTGCCTACTGATCGACGTTGACAGCAACCTCAAGACGGGCTTTATCGGCGGCGACGTCCTTATCGGCGCAAAGTATGACGGTCAAATTGCGACTCTCGCTACTTTCGACGGAGAAGAAACAGAACAATGGAAGTGGAAGGAATCTGGCGCCGTCCGATATCAGTCTGAAGGAAATGAACTCATGTTTGTCGTTCCATTCGAAACATTAGGTCTCTCGAATGACGCGACCTTCAATGACATTTCTTTCAAGTGGCTCGACAATTTCAGCGGCGACGTGGATGTTTCGGATATTTATACGAGAGGCGACGTCGCGCCCGAAAGCCGATTTTTCTATCAGGCGACAGAATGACTGCAACGTCGCGCCGTTCATAAAATAAAAACCGGTTTCCCCTCAAGGAAACCGGTTTTTTTAATCTCTTCCAATCAGGACGGAAAAGAGTTGTTCCTCTTAGGTCATTTAATAAAGACAACTTTCTTTTCACGAGGCTCACGAGAGGTCGCGCCACTCACGCCGTCGACAGAACGCTCTCTTTCAACGCCGATCAGGACTGCCGTATAAACGTCATACTCGTCTGGTACGCGAAGTTGAGCTTTAAAAGTCGGTTCATTTGCAGCCTGCGCCGCCGTCATGACCGTTTTAGAACCGTATCCCAAAAGGACGGCGGCGACATTCAATCGTTCGGCTGCAAGACCTGAGTCATACTTTGCAACATCGCTGCGTTCGACGCAAACGAAAACCACAAGCGGAGATCCGGTAAGGGATAACCGTCCGTTCGGATCAACCTTCGCAGCCTTGTCAATCTCGGCAAGGAGCTTGCGATCCGTCACGACGGAAAAGAACCATGGCTGACGGTTATGTGCGCTAGGGGCGTTGCGAGCAATATCAAGGATCGTCTTGATATCCTCGTCAGAGACTGGTTCGTCAGTAAAGCGTTGCGCCTGACGAGCCTCCATGAGGAGTTTAATCGCTTCGTCGCGAGTCTTTGTGGAGACAACCGGTTCAACTGCGCGTCCCGTTTGTGCAACTCCCATACCAAGAACGCCGCCAACGACTGCTGAAATAGCTTCTCGTCTGTTCATATTTACCCTCCTATAGTAAAGGGAAATGAAATCCTATACGCTTAACGCCAAATAAATATGCATCGACGTCAAATGACGCCAACAAGGCGTCCAAGCCCTACGTTCGATTTACTGATTAGAATTTTGTCGCGAATATTTCTCAAGAGCGACCGTTAAAACGGCAACGTCGGCTGGTCTAACTCCTGGCACGCGGCTCGCCTGCCCAAGGTCAGTCGGACGCACGCGCTCAAGTCGTTCTTTTGTCTCGGCGCGGAGGTTTGCAAGCGTCGTATAGCTGAAATCAGCTGGAATCTTATGCGAGTCCCAACGGCGTTGACGTTCGATCTCCTTCTCTTGACGGTCAATATAACCCGCGTATTTTGCGTCAATCTCCACCTGTTCAGCAACCTCGTCAGTGACGCTCGCTAGTTGTGGCGCTCTCCCGACGACGTCTTGCCACGTTACTTCAGGACGACGGAGATACTTCAGAAGCGATCCATTCTCATCGTGGAGCTTTTCAAGAGTTGCGGTCGTCTCTTCTATCGCACGACGCTTCGTCTCAAAACGCGTCCACCGCTCGTTGTCGACAAGCCCCATTTTTCGACCAATCGGCGTAAGACGGCGATCAGCATTATCGTGGCGCAACAACAATCGATATTCCGCACGAGACGTAAACATTCGATACGGTTCGTCGACGCTGCAAGTCGTCAAGTCGTCGATCATAACGCCAAGATATGACTGATCGCGACCCAAGACGAGAGGCTCGGCGTCGCTCAAGAGGGACGCCGCAGCGTTAGCGCCCGCAATGAGCCCTTGCGCGCCCGCCTCCTCGTAGCCAGTTGTTCCATTGATCTGGCCAGCAAAGAAGAGTCCCGAAACGCGCTTGGTTTCAAGCGTTTTACGAAGCTGGTCCGGCGGTGCATAGTCGTACTCGATCGCATAAGCGTATCGCATGATTTGAGCGTGTTCAAGCCCGACGATCATACAGATCATCTGGTCCTGAATCTCACGCGGAAAACTCGTCGACAGACCATTGATATATACCTCGTTGGTGTGACGACTCTCCGGCTCAAGGAAGAGCTGATGGCTTTCCTTGTCGGCAAAACGTATGAGCTTCGTCTCGATCGACGGACAATAACGCGGCCCCGCTGATCGCATCTGATCGCTGCACATCGGCGCAAGCTCAATATTGTCGAGCAGAAACTTGTGCAACGCAGGGTTCGTGAAGGTCATCCAGCATGAGATTTGTTCGACGTCGAGCTCGTCGTTCATAAAGGAGAACGGACGCGGATTATCGTCGCCGGGTTGCTCTTTAATACTAGAATAGTCGATGGTCCTTCCATTAATTCGCGCTGGAGTGCCCGTCTTGAAGCGTCGCAGCTCGATTCCGAGCTGCGCTATCGATTCGCTTAACCGCGTCGCGGAAGGTTCGCCCATACGACCGCCTGGCGCCTGCAACAAACCGACATGGAGCATTCCACGCAGAAAGGTCCCGCACCCGAGGACGACCGCCTTCGCGCGATAAATGGCGTCCGTTTCCACTCGAACGCCAACGATTCGCCATACGTTTTCATAGCGAATACCATGCGCGTCGGCGCTATGATCCGCCGCCTCGTCAGACCACCCGGCGCCGCGCTCGACAATCAGTTCAACAACTTTCTCCTGTCGGAGCGCAAGATTCGGGGTTTCTTCAACGATCCTTTTAACTTCGTCCTGATATAAACGCTTATCCGCCTGAGCGCGTGGGCCGCGCATCGCGGGCCCTTTACGCATGTTGAGCATCCGGAACTGGATTCCCGTCGCGTCGATCGCTTTCGCCATCGCGCCGCCGAGTGCGTCGATCTCGCGTACAAAATGCCCCTTGCCGACGCCGCCTATCGCAGGGTTGCAACTCATCTGCGCAACCGTATCGAGATTAGCGGTCAGCAACGCGACATTCGCGCCCATATGCGCCGCCGCAATAGCGGCTTCCGTTCCCGCATGACCGGCGCCGACAACCACTACGTCAAAATCGTATATCGTTGGTTCCATTAAGAACAACCAGGAAGTTTGTAACGCATACGCGTGAGACCGGCGTCATCAGAAAAGGTTCGGCGGAACCGCGAGGGCGTCGCTAAGTTTATACCCCAGCAAAACAACCCAAAGAAGTCCGTTGTTTTGACGTAACACGACAAAATTCTCGTCGATATCGGCAATTGTCGCAACAAAGGATCCAATTTTTAGTTCTTCGCCTGTCTGGAGCGAAATCGTTTTGCCTTCCGACGAAAGATTCCAACGGGAGACTGTCACGGAATCGCCAGCGTCGTTCGTAATTGTCGGTACGCCAGTAAGAATCGTAAGCGACGTCGGGTCGATTCCAGTACGAACAGCTCGAAAAACGTCCACGTCGCCCATTTGTTTATACGCAGCAAACGGGCCCGACGCGAGCTGTTGCTGCATGTTACTCTGATCCGCGTTAGGAAGCTGCTTCTCAAGCGGATAGGGTTGATTTTGGTGGAGGCGATATAAAATCGTAAGCCCTTGGATCGTCATCGTTGTGTTGAGCTTCTCCGAATTCTCGTCAGGCGTTATATCAAGCGTCGTAATTCGATGCAAGAACGGAGTCCAGTAGAACTCGTAAAGGAACTGGACGAGATCAATCATATCGCATTGTGCGACAACTCGGAAGTTCTGAATTGCCATCCCCGAATTACGGGGCGTCTGGTACGCAAGGCGTGAGATCTGCGCGTCGCTCATATTGCAGAAATCTAACATCTGCGACAACCACAGCTCATACTGAAGCGCTGCGTCTGGTCGACTCGTCGGGAACGATCGAGTATAAAGCGATTCCAGCTGCGTCGTTCTTTCGACAACATTGTTGGTTGTCTGCTTACCATTTTCAATAAAAGTTGTCAGTTGCTCGCGTTTTTGAGAAATTTCAGCTCGCGGGGCCGCATAGTTCTTTTTATAGAGAAGATAGCCGCCGAAACCGATTCCAAGGCTGATAATTACGAGCAGAATGATAACTTTCGTCCAATTACTCATCTCAACCTCCTCAAACGAATTCCAGGCGAGTAGTCAGGCGTAACGCTTGCGGAGGCGCTGATTGGTCCTCCTCTGGCGCAGCGGACTGATCGGGCGTAGGTTCTTCCCCGCCAGATTCAGCGGGCGGATCAGACGAAGAGTCGTCGCCGCTAGCTTCTGTGGACTGGTCAGACGAAGAATCATCCCCGCCAGATTCTGCGGATTGATCAGACGAAGAGTCGTCGCCGCCAGAATCTCCAGACTGGTCAGAAGAAGAATCATCCCCGCCAGATTCTGCGGACTGATCAGACGAAGAGTCGTCGCCGCCAGAATCTCCAGACTGGTCAGAAGAAGAATCATCCCCGCCAGATTCTGCAGATTGGTCAGGCGAAGAACCGTCGCCGCCAGAATCTCCAGACAGGTCAGAAGAAGTATCGTCGCCGCCAGTTTCTGCGGGCTGGTCAGACGAAGAATCATCCCCGCCAGAATCGGCGGATTGGTCGGGCGAAGAATCGTCGCCGCCTGATTCTGCGGATTGGTCGGGCGAAGAATCGTCGCCGCCTGATTCTGCGGACTGATCAGACGAAGAGTCGTCACCGCCAGATTCTGCGGACTGATCAGACGAAGTATCTTCACCGCCAGTATCGGCGGGCTGGTCATCTACAGGAGCGCCAACATTTTGCCCATTATTTTGATTTTGAAAATTGCGTTCCCTAATACGTTGAACGACGTCGGCGAACTCTTTTTCAACCTCCGTCACTTCGCTTTGGTATTTCTCTTGAGCGGCGTCAAATTGCGCCTGATCAATCAGACCATTTTGTAGAAGCTGCCGCATTTGCATAAACTGGGAATCGATGACCTGACGGTACTGCAACAGGGTCACTCGTAGCTGCTCGTCATTTTCAGGAGTAGGTTCCTTAGCGGCTTCGAGCGCAGCGTCGAGGATTTTTCTGGCGTTTAGAAGGGTCGTCTGCACCGATTTAAGCTGAACGCGAACGTTAACTGCTCTCCACTTTGCAACGATTTCATTGTCTTTTTGAACGTACAACACTCTAAGTTTATTAAACTGTTCAGTTGTCAAAGCGCCGTTCTGCGACAAAACTTGTACTTGATTAAAGCTCGCCTGAAGAGATTTCCTTAGTTCAACGAGCTTCGCTGCAAACGCCTGGTCCTGTTCGACAGTCGTCTCAACAGACTCGCCGGCGGCAGGGTCGGCGTTGAGGATTTCATCCGCCTGCTCCGCAATCGCAACTGCGTCGTCAAAGTTTTTCTCCTGCGCCTCGGCGATTTCGCGCTTCCTGATCTCTTCACGTTCAACGAAATATTCAGGACGATTCATCGAAATCTGCTTAACGCTGTCTGGTTGAACCGCAAGCAGAGACTGAGCGTTACGGCGCTGACAGACAATAAACCCTTCGAACATTAGCCTATAGCCGCCGCCTCCTGGGTTCGCAACCGGTCCGTTGGATACAAACTGGTGAGCGCCGCCAAGTTGAATCTGGCGGTAAAACTGCTGATACGCCTCGTACCCCGTGATCTTGGCGCTAATAATGAAGACGGGACGTCCGTGCATCGGACCAAAACCAGAATAACTGGACATATAGGCAAGTCGCGTCACGACAACGTCGGGCGATTTCGGCAGCCGAACGAAAATATCGCGCAACTCGTCAAGAATGATAACGCCCTCGCTATTCTGCCAGTTGTTGGCTCTCTGCAACACGTTGAAGGCAGGCCACTTCTGATTATAGTTAGTCGCGACCTCCTGCTGTTCTTGCTCAAGTTGCGCGATCTCGTCGTTGAGCTTTCTGAGGTCTGATTTATTCCAGAAATGGAGACCCGTTGCAGCAAGAATCACCACGAGAAAATATGTGATGAAGAGCAACGTAAAATTGGGCGGTTTCGGTTTCTCGTGGGGATGAAGGAGATCGATCCAGGGCCTTCCCTGCGGTCGATCCGCCAAGATAGCGCCCAACAATGACGCATAACGACCAGGGGTCTCTGGCTCCTGAGTCTTAACGCGCATTCCCGCGACTCGGAATGGGTTGATGAAATCAAGTTGGATTTCATCTTCCGCAAGGTATTTCTCCAGAAACGCCGCGACGCATTCAGGAGTTTCTTCTTCCTTTTCATCGTCTTCGACGACGCGCGTCGGCTTCGTGTAGTCTGTGAAGAAGAGCGCATGATTCACGATCGTATCTTCAGGAAGATCGTCGATTCCAACGGCGAGCGTCCGCGCGATTTCATCGCGAATTCGATTGGCTCTCTCTTCTGCGCTCGCTTCGGGAAGAAGTTTGAAGGAACGGAAGAAAAGAGGGCTCTTTTGGTAGCAAATCGTCAAGTTTGCTTCGTCGCAAAGCTCCTGAATGAGGACGACAGGCTCCTGATACGTCAGACCGCAAAAATCAACGCGAAGGAATTCGGCGAGGGACGGTTCGCGTAATTCGATTTTAGCAGGCGCGCGGTATGCGCCCGAAAGCGTTTCGCGAATCCGGCGGAGCTTGTCGCGCGCGATTGAAACGGCAACAACGCGACGAAAACCTGTTCTCTTGGGAGTATCAGGCAACCCCAGGGACATGAAATCGAGGGGTTGCGTTTCATTGAAGGTAAGAGAATCGCGTAACGCTTGGTTAAAGATAAGCTCAGGCGTCTCAGTTTCTGACGCGTTTGGAATCGTCATGTACATGACGTCCAGATCGCTGCGTTCCGCGACATAAACCAAGGTCCCAGAGCCGACGCGGCTCTCCTTCAAGAGTTGTTTGAGCGTCTTGGCGATAGGAGACGTCTTGAAGGATTCGTTCCGCTTCTTTGTGACGGTAGAAACGACGGTCGGTCCGCCGGGCTCGTCCTCGTCATCGTCATCATCATCGTCGGTCGCGAGAGGCATGCGAGGAATATAATCTTTTTCAACCGTTTCGATAACGCCGTCGTCTTCGTCAGGCTCGGAGGCGTCGTCGAAGTCTTCTGCAAGCGCAGTCTCTGCTGCAATCTCTTCAGCAATCTCTTCAGCAGCGACCTCAATAGGAGCTGCGCCGACTTTAGTGACCGTCAAACGATCCTTGAGAATGACGCCGTGTACAAAACGTACTTCAACGCTGTCCCAGTCGACTGCCAATATTCGCGCCATTCGTCGTTACCTCCTTAAAAGGGGCGAACCGCGTTTCACAGCGTTCCACGCCGATAGGAAATACGTCCCTTTCTGGTAATTTGACAACTCAACGCACTTCGCGCCGGTTATTTCTTCAATGTCGCCAATCCCGAAGAGCTTCCGTTTGTCGAAAAAGACGGTTGTTCTTTGTCGGGAACGCGTACTCTTCCTATGATAACAAAAATATTTTCAGGGTCTACTTTTTTTGGAGTGCAAATTAGGAAAAGAGTGCAAAATCTGGACAGGAATAACGCCTTTGACAACGCCTCGAAGAAAGAAAACTAAACCTGAAGGCCGGCGACTCCAGAATCAACCCAACCTTGACAGAAAAAGCTATCTAAAATAACATCTACGCGTAATGAAGACGACTTGGTGACCCAGCGTTTACCCAGTTCTAACTGCCAAGACAAACCAATCGAGAACCGTCATGAGACAAACGATCTTTTACCTGCCGACTCAAATTGCAGGTTATCCGCTTTTTGGAACTGGAATTCTATTCTGGGCGATTCTGATTGTCGGACTTATCACGATCTTCCGGAGCCTGGTTTTACGAAAAAACGTTGGCGACGCTATTTTCTACGCGCTGCTCACAGGAGCCGGGCTACTCGTCGCGCGCTATGTCGGACCAAATTTTTCCGAAAGCGAAGGCTTTCCCGTCAGAGGTTACGGAATTTTTTTGACAATCGCGATCGCTACCGCAGGAGGCGTAGCGCTACTACGCGGGAAAAAGAAGTGGAATTATCCTTCCGACATTCTTTTTACGGTTCTCTTCGTCGCAGCCTTTTTCGGAATTATTGGCGCGCGAGTCTTCTACGTCGCCCAATATTGGCATGATTATCAGTACGACAATCTGAGAGACACGATTCTTGCGGCGATCAATATCACAAACGGAGGACTCGTCGTTTACGGATCGATCATCGGGGGTACGCTCGCGACGATCATCTACCTCCTCGTGAAAAAACTCCCTATGCTCGCCACGCTCGATCTCCTCTACCCGTCAGTGATGCTTGGCGTAGCGATCGGTAGAATCGGATGCCTTATGAACGGATGTTGCTTTGGCGGAGTGTGCGATCTACCTTGGGCAGTCTCTTTTCCACCGGGGAGTCCAGCCTACCTGCAACAGCTTGAAGAGGGTAATATTTCCCTCTTTGGAATCACATTAGCGCCCGCGGAAGATTCAAAGGAAGAGGCGGATGACGAAAAAACGCTTTTTTCAATCAAAACGAATCACGCCAATCTTATCTCGGAAATTCCCACGAACGTGACGATCTTCTCAGTCGATCCGGGCAGCGCGGCGGAAGAAGCAGGAATTAAACCCGGCGATAGGATTCTAGAAATGGGAGTCGTGCCACAAGGACTTCTAAACTCAGAAGACGCAGCAAGCAGCGCGTTCGAGAGACGTAAAATTGAACGTTTTCGCGCTGTAAACAACGCCCAAGTCTTCTTCTTTTTCTTCAATATCTGGGACGAACATTCTGACGACGACGTTTTGCTCGTTCTCCAGAGCCCTAACTCTGACGACGCGAAAGATCAACCAGCTAAGGTGCGCAATGTCGTCTTTCACCCGACAAGCGCGAAAGCGCTGCCCGTGCATCCGACCCAGATATATAGCTCCGTCAACGCGTTTGTCATCTTCTTGATTCTGCTCGTTATCGCGCGCTTTGCTAAACGCGACGGGGTTGTCGTAGGATGGGGATTCGTTCTTTATCCGATCAATCGGTTTTTTCTGGAACTGATACGAACTGACGAAGGTTCTTTCCATGGCACTGGGTTAACCATTGCTCAGTGCATAAGCGTTGGGGTGATACTTTTCGGAGCAGCGTTGTTGCTCTGGGCATACGCTCGTCCGCCAAAAATGGCGCTTGAAAACTTCTTCCCTGCTGAAGATCCGCAAAACCTACCCGCCGCATCGAAAGACGAGAAAGTGTAAAACGGCTGACTACCTTTGAAATCTTCTCAAAATCTGTAAAAAAGTTTGACGCCGGGATTGAAATAGCAGATAATAACGCCGTCCAACCGAGGCGTCGGTTTCGTAGAAGTCGCCTAATGTCAATTGAGCGAACTCCAGGAACAACATGTTCGCCGTCCGATCGGACCCAAGAAAACATCGCACTCACTAATGAATCAGGAGACGTCAATGCTTACGAAAAGTCGTTCTCAGATCGCCTCGACCGGCGAAATACCCGCTCTTCTTGCTCAGGCTATGGAAGAAGGCGCTGGACTGCTGCGTCTGACCCCTAACTGGGTGCCGCGCGCTTTCTGCAAACCTGGTCGCCGTATCAAATTAGCGCAGACCGACTGGTACGCCCTCGGACTCGATCGAGGCGGTATTGACGAACGGTGGTTCGCCAGTACGACGCCTGCCGATAACGTCGGTCGCACCGAAGACGAAGGGCTCAGCTACGTCCGCGTCGCTGGAAAACGTTTCACCCTTGTCGAAGCGGTTGCCGAAGGGAAAGGAGAAATTGTCGGCGAAGCCATTTGGGACGCCTACAAACGCTGGCCCGTTTTCTCCAAGTTTTTCGACAACCTTGGGCCACTTCCCCACCACATGCATCAGATGGACAAGGACGCCAAGCTCACGGGGCAGGAAGGCAAACCGGAGGCTTATTACTATCCTCCGCAGCTCAACGCTGCTGAAAACCGTTTCGACTACACCTTCATGGGGCTCGAACCGGGCACGACCAAAGCGCAGCTGCGCAAATGCCTTGAAGACTGGAACAAGGGCGATAACGGTATTCTCGACCTCTCCAAGGCGTATCGTCTCAAGCCCGGCACGGGCTGGATGGTTCCAGCGGGCGTCCTCCACGCGCCAGGATCGGTCTGCACCTACGAACCGCAGTGGGGTTCCGACGTCTTCGGTATGTTCCAGTCGCTAACTGACCATGACGCGATCTCCTGGGATCTGCTTGTTAAGAACGTCCCGGAGGACAAGAAGTTTGACCTCGACTTCATCATTGATCAACTCGACTGGGAAAAGAATGTCGATCCGTACTTCAAGGAAAATAACTACCTTGAACCTATCGTGGATCAGGAAAAATCCGATCCAGACGCCGGTTACGTCGACAAGTGGATCGTCTACGGCCTCATCGACGACAAACAACGCTTTTCCGCGAAGGAACTCACCGTTCAACCCGGCTGCAAGTGCTTCGTTCAAGACGGCGCAGCTAGCGGCTGGATTACGACCCAGGGTCGTGGAACCATGGGCAAGCTCAACATTGAATCTCCGAACATGATTCATTATGGCGAAGAGCCGGACGATGAAATCTTCATCACATCAACAGCGGCGAAGGAAGGGTTCGAGATTGTCAACACGGGCTCCGAACCGCTCGTTGGTCTGCGTTATTTCGGACCTGACGCTCATAAGAGCGTCCCGATGATCGGCGACTACAAAAAGTACCAGTAATTTCCTGTTTCGAGCCTGAACACAGGTCTCCTGATCCCATCGCCGTTCGTCGTGTTGAGGCGGCGGACGGCGTTTGTTTTTAGGAATTTTAGTCTTTGAGCGCTTGTCAATTTTAAGGTCGGCATTAGAATGTGACGAGCGTTTGCGTTTAGGCGGTTGTCGCCGGCGCATTCACATGCCTCTATAGCTCAGTTGGCTAGAGCAACGGACTCTTAATCCGTAGGTCGTGGGTTCAAGTCCCTCTGGAGGTACTAAACGCTGTAGTTTGCGTTTTTCGGTTCACATGCCTCTATAGCTCAGTTGGCTAGAGCAACGGACTCTTAATCCGTAGGTCGTGGGTTCAAGTCCCTCTGGAGGTACTAAACGCTGTAGTTTGCGTTTTTTGGTTAATATGCCTCTATAGCTCAGTTGGCTAGAGCAACGGACTCTTAATCCGTAGGTCGTGGGTTCAAGTCCCTCTGGAGGTACTCGAAATTTCGCCCGACGCGGTCCTTCTTTTTTTCTTGACTGCGGATTTTGGATTTGAATTGACGTCTTGTTCAGGATACGCCTTGGCATCCTGGACATTTTTCTTTTTCTCTTCTTCCTCCTAACAAGTCGTGCAAACTCACTAAGTTCGAAAGTTAATGCTTTTCCTGCCCCTATTCTGATATTTTAGGTAGAATCCAGAACCCATCGTCTATCATATAGTTTTGTGGACAATGAAAGAGAAAACTATTATTCTTTTTTTTTGGAATCTAAGTGTCCTAGCAATCCATTTAAATTTCGTGTTCATCATCCAAAAGACCATGATGAAGAGGGAGCAGACGCCACCTTCAGAAAAGCGGGAGATTTTGGAAAGATTAAAGAGATATTAAACAAAGAAAGGACGCCGATAACGCATTGCGATCTCCTGAAAAGAACGCTATCGCGCTACCTGTACGTCCCTTCTTAACAGCGTCGGAAAGACGCCTTATTGCTTAGCTTGAACCGCTTTGGAAAGCTTATACTCGAAACTGTCGCAAAGAGCGATCCAGCTGGCCTCGACGACGTTCTCGTTCACGCCGACAGTCCTCCAGAGTTCCTCGCTGTCGCGACTCTCGATAATAACGCGGGTCGTCGCCGCGGTTCCCGCGTCGGAATTCAAAACGCGAACCTTATAGTCGACGAGCTTCATTTCGTCAAGCTCCGGGTAGATCGGTTGCAAGGCTTTGCGCAACGCATTGTTGAGCGCGTCGACAGGACCGTCGCCTTCAGCGACCTCGTGACGTATCTCGCCATGTTGACCAACACTGAGTTTTACAGTCGCTACCGTTGCGTTGTACGCTTCCTCAGACTCGTCGTTGATAACATTGACGAGAACGCTTGTCTGATAGTTGATCCTGTGAAAACTTGGGGAAAATTCACCTTTGAGTTTGTTGACGAGTAACTTAAAGGAACCTTCGGCTGCTTCGTACTGGTAGCCCTGACTTTCCTTCTTCGAGATCTCATCGAGTATCTTTTGCACCATTTCGGGGGACAACGAACTATCGTCGCCGAGATGGTATTTGTTGGCGTACGCGATGATATTTGATTTTCCGGAAAGTTCGCTGACGAGGATCCGCCGTTCGTTTCCAACCAACTCCGGCGCGATATGCTCGTACGACGACGGAATCCTATTGATCCCGCTCACGTGCATCCCAGCCTTATGCGCAAACGCGCTCTTTCCAACAAAGGGCTGACCCGGAATAGGGTTGAGGTTTGTTAGATCGTAGAAAAATCGCGACGTTGCCGTAAGTCGCTCGATTGAACCAGGTTTGAGAACGTCGTAGCGTCCGTTCTTCTTAAGCGCAAGGTTTGCTGCGATCACAAGCAAATCTGCGTTTCCGCAACGTTCGCCTACACCGTTGATCGTCCCCTGAGCCATCGTCGCGCCAGAATCGATCGCCGCAAGCGTATTCGCGACCGCCAGTCCGCAATCGTTATGAGCGTGGATTCCAATCTCTGTAGCTTCTGAAATCGTCTTAACCGCCGCGACCGCCTGACGCGTCGCGTCCGCAATTTCATCAGGAATCGACCCGCCGTTAGTATCGCACAGGACGACTGTTTCCGCGCCCGCGCATGTCGCAACGCGAAGCGTCTCAAGCGCGTATGAGGCGTCGTATTTCAAGCCGTCGAAGAAATGTTCCGCATCAAAGAAGACGCGTTTACCCGACTCGAGCGCATAACGAATCGTCTCGTCGATCATCGCAAGATTTTCTTCCGGAGCGACGCGCAGCACCTCAGTTGCCTGAAATAGCGACGATTTTCCGACGATCGTCAAGATCGGAGCGCTCGAATTAACGAGTTGCAAAAGCCCCGCGTCTTCAGAAGGCGTCACCCCCTTGCGGCGCGTCATGCCGAACGCGCAGATTTGAGTATTATTGAAGGAACGGCGCGCCACTTCCTCAAAGTAGCTCTTGTCTTTTTCATTCGACGCGGGATATCCGCCTTCGACGTAATCGATCCCAAGGTCGTCGAGTCGCATCGTCGCCGAGAGTTTGTCGTTGAGTGAAAACGCAACGCCTTCAGTCTGCGCCCCATCGCGCAACGTGGAGTCATAAAGCGCAATACGAATAGGAGACATCGTTTGTACCTAAAAAGAACCGGAGTCTAGAAGAAACCCATCGTCAGACCGACGCGTCGGTTCCTCGTCTGTCAGAGGAGGCAACGAGCGCGTCGGTTGTCGCGGGCAAGGGAGCGATAACGCAACTTCAAATGACGACGTCAGAAAGTCTCCTCGGAAAACTCAGCGATGAGACTTTCCCTGCCCGATTTGCCGTGGGCCTCGTCGACAATGACAGCGGCACAACGTTCGCTGAGACTGATAACGCTCACGTTGACGTTGCCCTGACCAAGCGTGCGGAACATGCGGTACGCAAGCCCGGTATGGCTGCGCAAACCCGAACCGCGTACGGTAAGCTTTGCCGCGCGAGAATCGTATTCCGCGTTGCAACCATAGGTCGCGCAAAGCTCCTCGGCAATCTTGACGACGGAATCGAGCTCTTCACGAGGAATCGTAAATGTAATATTTGCAAGATTGCCTCGTCCGACGCTTTGGACAATCATATCGACGATCACGCGTCCTTCCGCGATGCGGTCGAAGACCTTTGCCGCAAGCCCCGGGCTGTCAGGAAGCGCGTAAAGCGTAACGCGCGCCTGTTTCTCATCGAGCTCGACCGATTCGACCACGACGTCTTCCATCCCTGCCCCAGTAAGATGCGAGACTAGGTGCGCGGAAACGCCGTTGTCGAAATCAACCGGCTCTGCGGCGACGTCCTCGCGAGCCGCGCGTTCAGCGTCCGTTGGCTCCACGTCAAGCTCGAACGCCGCGTGCGCGGCGCGCAACGCCTTGACTCCGTCGTCGCGGTCGACAAGCGCTGCGATCTTAATATCGCTCGTCGCAATCATTTGAATATTGACGCCGCATTCGAAAATTGCGTGGAACATCCGTTGAGCGACGCCCGTCTGACTGAGCATTCCTAGACCAACGACTGAGACCTTAGCGACCTTCTCGGCGACGTCGAACTTCTCGGCGCCGATCTCGTCAACAACCTTCTCAATAACTTCGCGTGCGCTAGCTGCGTCGTCGCTTTTAACGGTGAACGAAACGTCAGTCTTGCCGTCCTCGCTGGAGTTCTGAGCGATCAGGTCGGTTGGAATTTTCGCGTCGGCAAGATCCGAGAAGAGCTTCATCGCAACCCCGGGCTTGTCAGGAACGCCATAGACGGAAATACGCGTCTCATTCCTCGCGAGCGCAACGCCGCACACCGGCGCGTCCTCACGCTCAGGATTAGGACCGATCAGCGTGCCGGGATTGTCGCTAAAACTACTGCGAACATGGACCAGAACGCCAAATTTTTTCGCAAATTCAATCGAACGACTGTGCATGACGCCAGAGCCCATGCTCGCAAGCTCAAGCATCTCGTCGTAGCTGATGCGATCAACGCGCCGCGCCTCCGGCACAATACGCGGATCGGTCGTATAGACGCCGTCGACGTCGGTATAGATGTCGCAACGGTCCGCTTGAAGGACCGCCGCCAGCGCCACAGCAGTCGTATCGCTGCCGCCGCGGCCGAGCGTCGTGATATTCAAATCGTCGTCAATGCCCTGAAAGCCTGCCGCGATGACGATCTTACCTTCGTCAAGCGCGCGTTTCATGCGTTCGGTCGAAATGGAACGAATACGAGCCTTGTTGTACATTCCATCCGTGCGGATGCCGATCTGCGCGCCGGTGAAGCTCACAGCCTCGTAGCCAAGCGATTCGAGCGCGATCGCCATAAGCGCAATCGTAACTTGTTCGCCCGTAGAAAGGAGCATGTCCATCTCGCGCGTGTTGGGGCGATCGCTAAGTTCTTTAGCCAGATCAATCAAATGATCCGTCTGTTTACCCATCGCGCTCACAACCATGACGACCTGATTTCCAGCTCTACTTTCACGGATCGCTTTACGGGCGGCCGCCAAAATTTTTTGGGTATCGGCAACGCTTGTCCCGCCAAACTTCTGTACGATCAACGCCATGACGCACTCTCTTTCTACCTGTCCTCAATCCGCCGTCGCGCTCTTCAAAGAAATGGAAGAGTTAAAACCTGAAGTCTCGATTTGATCCGAGACTCTTCTAACGCAAACGACGGGCGATAGCGTAACTTCGCTAATTCTCAGACATTGTATATGAGCCCCTTCTTCTTTCTAGGGGGAAGGAAGCATTATCTATAGAAATATCGTCTTACACGACCAGCCTTAAGACCGCAATTAAAAGCGTATTCATTCCCGCAATCGTTGACGCAACTTTTCTGTCAGGATAAAATCAGTCGCGGGCGCGTTCCGCTTCTCGTAGAGCTTGCGCGCGTTCAACTCTTGTCTCACAGAAACATATGAATAGAAACGCGATCCTTTCAACTGTCGGCCTAACCTCCTATCGCTCGCCAATTGTCGAACTGCGAAGGCTTTTTCCACCGGAACAGGCAAAAGTCCTGCTCAAACTAGAGACTGCCGGACCGACCGGTGGTTCAAAGGATCGCGTCGTCTGCTTTATGCTTGACGCAGCCATCGAACTTGGGTTAGTTGCTTCCAATTCTCGAATCGTCGAGGCGTCCAGTGGCGCCGCAGGATTTGCGCTTGCCGCCGCCACTGCAATGCGCGGTCTTCGACTGACGCTTTTTGCGCCCGAGGGAAGCCACGCCGACCGACTCGAAACATTTCGCGCGCTCGGAACGAAACTCGAATTTACACCTAAACGCAAGGGAATGTCTGGCGCTCTACGCGAAGCGCAAAAAGCCGCGTCAGAACCAAACGTCTGGTCCCCGAATCTCTTTGACAACCCTGCCAATCCTGGCGCTCACGAAGTAACAACCGGCCCTGAAATTTGGAACGCGACTCAGGGCCGGATCGACACGTTTGTCGCTGGCGTCGGTTCAGGGGGAACGTTCACAGGAATC
Organism: Thermoguttaceae bacterium; assembly: GCA_050949645.1. GTDB lineage: Bacteria > Planctomycetota > Planctomycetia > Pirellulales > Thermoguttaceae > RUG369. The sequence continues at coordinate 520,981 of JBMNGC010000001.1, read as the reverse complement.
GGACGGTATCTGCGACGACGACGGTCGGGAATCGAGCTCGTCGCCGTCGAACCAAAGGAGTGCGCTATCCTCTCGGGAGGCAAACCTGGCGCCCACGGGATCGTCGGGCTTGGTCCGGGATTCGTTTCCAATGTCTTCGACCGAAATCTTCCGACAAACATCGAAACGGTCACGACGGAAGAAGCAGCCCTGTGGTCGCGAAAACTTGCAGAAACAGAGGGACTCGTTTGCGGAATTTCAACGGGCGCAAACCTTGCCGCCGTTTCTAGAATTGTCGCGAAACGTGAAAATCGAGAAAAAACTATCGTATCGATCGCATTTTCTTCAAGTTTATCGCATTATTAGTCCCACATTCTGACTTTCGGTTTTCACATGGATATACTCTAGTCGTGCGCAGAACGCGACGCGACGTCTCCGAACTTATATCGGCGGCGTCATTACTTTTGCGCAACGAATTCTCGACGTCCATAACGCCATCCGACAGCTCATTTACTCTGGGGACAAATGATGAAAAATACACGAAGAACTTTTCTGAAGCAGACGTCAGGCGCATTGCTGGGGGCCTTTGCCGTTCCAGCGTTGATTCCTCGTTCAGCGCTCGCTTCGCCAGACGCGGTTGGAGCCAACGATCGCATTATCGTCGGTTTCGTTGGCACGGGCGGTCGCGCTCGTCAGCTCATGGAGCATATCCCGCAAGAACGCGCCAGGATTGTCGCCGTCTCTGACTTCTGGCGTCAGAAGATGATAGACTGTGTCAACGAAAAGAAGAACTCCGGTCTGATTAAAGACGGCGAAAGTTGGAACATGTATGATTCCGACGTCGAACTCTTCGAAAATGAGAAGCTCGACGCCGCGTTCGTCATTACGCAAGATCACTGCCGCACGATCGCTGCGGCCCATGCTATCCTCGCAGAACTTGACGTCTATGCGGAAAAGGCGCTGACAACGTATATTGCCGAAGGTCGGCAGCTCGTTAATATCGTTCGCAAATCCAAGCAGATTCTTCAGGTTGGTTCCCAGCAGCGCTCGATGCGGCTCAACGAATACGGATGCCGACTCGTCCGCGAAGGCCAGCTCGGCAAAATCAAGCTTATTCAAGCGTGCAATTATCCCTTCTGCAACCCCATTCCCGACGAATACGAAGAACAGCCTATCCCTGAAGGACTTAACTGGGACGCATGGCAGGGACCGACAGAATATCGGAAATTCAACTCAATGCTCCTGGGATGGATGGGTTGGCGCGAATACGCCGGTGGTGAAATGACAAACTGGGGCGCCCATGGAGTCGACCAGATCCAGTGGGCTGTGGGCGCGAGCGAAACGGGCCCCGTCGCCTTGGCGCCAATGCCCGGTGGCGATGGAAAAGTAGCAATCAAGTACGCTAATGGCGCCGAAGTTCATTTCGATCTGGAGTATGGCAAAGCCCCGATGGGAGGCGCGATCTTCCGTTGCGAGAAGGGTAACCTTGAGATCAACCGCAACAACCTTAAAGCCAACCCTGAAGAGCTTATTGCCGACGCGCCGGAACCCGATCCGCCAGAGGGACCGACCTGGATTGCGCGGCCCCATATCGAAAACTTCTTCGATTGCATGGCCACGCGAGAACGCCCGAATGCCGACGTCGAAATTGGACATCGCAGCGTCTCCGTCTGCCATCTCGTCAATATCACCCGCATTCTCAACCGTCCGTTGCGCTGGGATCCAGATAAGGAACTCTTCATCGGCGACGACGAAGCCAATACGTACGTTGATCGGCCGCGTCGCAAGGGCTACGAAATCCCTGAAGCATAAGCTTCTAACGCACGCATGCAACTCAAGGGCGTCGGCGCACGAGAATCGGCGTCGACGCCCGCGCGTCTTCTTGGAGAAATGCAATATGATAAAACATCTCCACGTCCTTTGCTTTTCTGTTGCGTTTCTCTTCGTAACGCTTCTAACGTCAACCTGTTTTCCGCAGGAAGATCCCAATAAAGGAATTGTCTTCACCGGAAACTTTTCTTTTTCTCTTCAGCTTCCTAAAGGTGAAATTGAACTCCCTGAGTTCACTGCCGCCGCATGGGTCAAGACTAGCGCTCCGCAGCAATCTCAGGGAATCCTGGGAATTGGAGAACCATCTCAGTACTTTACTTTTTATCTTTATAAAAACGCGGTGAGAATGCTGGTCGAAAACGACCGTTCTAAGAATCAGTACGCCTATGCGCTCGCTCCTGCGCCGAAAGAAGGCGTGTGGACACATTATACGGGCGTCTATGACGGCACGACGATCAGAATCTACGCAGACGGCAAACTCGCAGGAGAAAAAAAGTCGCCAACGACCCTCGCAGCGGACTCCTTTGACGGCCTCGACCTTCTTGTGGGCGCCGCAACCGCTGATGGAGGTCGTCCCTTCAAGGGAGAAATGACCGATCTTGCTCTATGGAACCGCGCGCTTTCGGACGATGAAATCGACGTGATCTACCGTTCAGGCGCCAGTTCTATCACCGCAGACAGGGTCGTCTGCTGGAACCCCAACGATCTTTCAGAGGATGGAAAAACTCTAACTTCCAACGACGGCGCTCTGAACGCAGAACAACGTTCGTTTATTGCGAACCCTTTACTCAACACGGTCGATTCAGGATACCGTGGCGTCTGGTATTACAATCAAAAGCTCGACAATCAGTATGTGTATAAATACTCAGGGGGATTGGGAACTTATCCGGCGAATCACTACCCTTTTTCTGTCTACCGTCCTGACGTCGATAAGACATTCTTCTGCTATGGGGGATTCGATCCCGAAGAAAAAACACTCTGGCACGAGGTCGGCGTCTTCGACCATAAAACGCACAAAGTCTCGCGACCAACCCTTATCCTTGACAAAAAGACGAGCGACGCGCATGACAACCCGGTCATAGCAGTCGACGAGGACGGGTATATCTGGATCTTTTCAACGTCTCACGGAACCTCTCGTCCCTCGTTCATTCACAAAAGCGTAAGTCCCTACGACGTCTCAAAATTTGAGCTCGTTGAACCGACGAAGCTTGAAAACGGCAAGCGCGTTCCGATGACGAACTTCTCTTACCTTCAGGTTCGACACGTCCCTCAATGCGGCTTTGTCTCCTACTTCACAACATATGACCGGCGACTTGTCGCCGACGTTGATCCCGACTCGAAGGCGCAACGCATCATCGCCCTCATGACAAGCGAAAACGGAATCGACTGGAGCGCATGGACGCCTATCGCCGCCATGGAGATTGGTCATTATCAAAACACCGGAGTCTATTGCGACCGTGACCGCAAAGAACCGAACGGCAAACCGTTCGTCAAAATTGGTTCGGCGTTCAATTATCACCCGGCAGTTGCAAAGGGGAATCGAGGAGTCGGTCTCAACTGGCGTACCAATCTCTACTATATTGAGTCGATCGACTTCGGCAAAACCTGGCGTACGATCGAAGGCGATCCTCTCGAAATACCGCTTCTCAATTCCGATTCGCCTGCGCTGGTCCGTAACTATGAGGGCGAGGAACTCAACGTTTATATCGTGGATCTCGCCTACGACGCTGAGGGTCGACCTATCGTCGCGTACGTTACGAGCAAAGGCTTTGAATCCGGGCCGGAGATGGGACCGCGTTATTTCTGCGTTGCACGATGGGACGGAGAAAACTGGCTCTATTCGACCGTCTGTGAGGTCGACAACAACTATGAATACGCAATGATCTACACGGAAGAGGCAGAGTCTGGCGTTCTGCGGCTCGTCGGATCTTTTGAAGACGGTCCACAGGCATACAACACGGGCGGCGAAATTTCGCAATGGATCAGCCGCGATAACGGCGTAACCTGGTCAAAGGAGTACCAGCTGACGGAGAAGAGCGAAGTCAATCAATGTTTTCCAAGACGTACGATCGACGCGTCGCCTGAGTTCTACGCTTTCTGGGCCGAAGGCAACGGTCGTAAAAAATCGATCTCAACGCTCCGTTTCTCAACAAAAGACGGCAAGGTCTACGCGCTGCCGCGTCAAATGAAGGAAGACTGGGAAGAGCCTATCCTGATCCGACAAGCTCCAAAGCTCTGAAATCGTGGGCTGTGAGGCCAGAATCGCTTGAAAAAGAGAAACTTATTCTTCCAATTCACCGGTTTCGGCTTCGTCACTACGCTTCTCGACATGAGTTTCGACTTCGTCTGCGTCCCCCTCGAAAGCTGAGGCGTTCTTTTCAGAATCGCGCGCGCCAATGAGAAGAGCTAGAACGGAAGAATCGATCTTTTCAGATAAGAATTTAGTCGCCCCGTCGCAAAAAAGCACGCTCACGCCACGACCGTGCCACGACCCGAAATCGACGCGTTCCGCCATAGGATTGGCGTTTTCCTCAAGGACGCGCGCCTTAGTAAGCTCGACGTTCGGGTTCATCCAATTTACGGGGGATTTACGCTCGACGTACATGATGGTGTTCGACGCGCCGTCGGTCACGGACTCCGGGGTGGCGCTTGATCCGTCGGGCGCGAATAGGCCGTCTTCCGCTAGGACGCAGGAAAATGCGCAACGCTCTGTTTCGGTTATCACGCGGTACCCCTGCCCCTCGCGATACGGCATAGACACGCATTGATAGACAGACGGAGTCTTTGACCAGAACTGCGAATTCCACTCGCTGTCCCATGGTTCATCGAGTCGAATCTGACCAAAGAGCTCTGATTCGCCAAGGTATGGAAGCAGCAGGACGCGCCAGGAATGGAGCTTACGCCCCGCCGCATCCTGCGTAAAACATGGAGGATAGGCTCCGTAAGAATCGGCGTACTCGTTCGTCGCTCGATAGAGTTGCGCAAGATTGAACGCGCAACGATCCCTTCGAGCCCCTTCGCGTTGCACCAAAAGGTATCCAGCAAGAAGATAGAGCGCCGCAAAACCAATACAAAGGGTCGGGATTATTACGGCAAACCAGCTCAAAAATCGAACACGACGCTCTCTAACTCGAGATTCTTCCATCGAAAATCCTTCCCTTTCGATTCGAGCCTAATCGCAGCGCGCTCGTTTCTCTTGGTCGACAAGCGCTAAATCATGTGTCAACATATCTTCGACAAGCGACTCAAACGTGTGTTTCGGACGCCACCCGAGTTTGTCACGCGCCTTTGTCGAGTCGCCGCATAGTTTGTTAACTTCAGTCGGTCTATAAAAATAAGGATCAATCTCGACGAGAGTCTTGCCAGATTTCCGATCGATCCCTTTCTCTTCTTCACCCTTCCCTTGCCAAACAAGCTGGTAATCGAGTCTACTAAAAACGATCTCAAGAAATTCGCGCACTGAATGCTGCTCGCCAGTCGCAAGGACGTAATCGTCAGGTTTTTCTTGCTGAAGCATGAGGTACATACCTTCCACATAGTCTTCGGCGTGCCCCCAGTCGCGACGAGAATCGATATTGCCCATCCGCAAAGTCTCTTGTAAGCCCGCCTTGATCCGCGCCGCGCCAAGCGTTATCTTGCGCGTGACAAAGTTCGGTCCGCGTTTAGGACTCTCGTGATTAAAGAGAATCCCGTTGCAGGCAAACATCCCGTACGCTTCCCGATAGTTGACCGTCGTCCAGTATGCGTAAAGCTTAGCGATTGCGTAGGGGCTCCGCGGCGCAAAGGGAGTTGTTTCACATTGCGGATTTTCTCGAACGTCGCCAAAGAGCTCCGAAGTCGACGCCTGATAAAAGCGCGTTTTCGACGCGAGCCCCTCTTCTCGAATGGCCTCGAGTAAATACAAAACTCCAAGCCCGTTAACCTCGCCCGTATACTCTGGAATATCAAACGACGCGCGAACGTCGGACTGCGCTGCCAGATTGAAAACTTCGTCTGGATTATATTCGTTGATAATCCGGCGAAGACTCGCAGCGTCCGTCATATCGCCAGTCGTGAAAACGAGCTCCGCTCCGTTGGGTTGAACGCCCGGCTCAAGATCCAGCAATCGACTCATATTTGACGTCGACGTTCGACGAATTACCGCGCATACGCGCCGTTTCTCAGCGATCAGCTTCCGAATCAGATAGGAACCGTCCTGTCCTGTGGCGCCTGTTACTACGGAGGTCTTCATCTCTACTCTCATTTCACGAAGGGGAAAGCTAAACAATTTTTTACGTCGACGTCATTCTAACGGAAAAGACCTCTAAAACAAGCGCAAAGCAACGTCAGACAAGAAACAAAAAACCCGCAAACCTTGTTGCCTCAGCTTGCGAGTTACGTGTTATTTTGCGCTTTTGATCTGCGTTACCAGATAACGTAGTTTCCGCCGTACGTAAGACCTGCGCCAAAACCAGCTAGCAACAATTTGTCGCCGCGATTAAGTTGACCGCCGCGATTCATCTCGTCGAGCGCAATCGGAATAGACGCCGACGCCGTATTCGCCACGAATTCGAGATTGATGTAGAACTTATCGTCGTTCTCAAAGCCAAGCTTAGATCCCGCCGACTTGATAATGCGATAGTTTGCCTGATGCGGAATAATCCGCGTCACTTCGTCCATCGCCAGTTTGTTGCGACTCATAAGCTTGTTAACAACTTCGACGATCGCTTTAACGGCGAAGGCATACACCTGCTGACCGCCCATCTGTAATACGTGGGCCAACGGATGATGCAACGAATCAGAGGAACGAGATCCCCCTTCAATGAGGAGGTGCTTTCCAGAACGACCGTCAGCCATCATGATGGAATCGATAATCCCGCTCCCGGAACGGTCGTCGTCTTCAGACGGCTGCAATACGATTGCGCCCGCGCCGTCTCCAAACAGAATGCATGTACGATAGTCGTCCCAATCAACCTTGCGCGACATCACCTCTGTCGCGACAAGGAGAATCGGTTTGCGAAAATAGGGGTTGGAATAAAAATTCTTGGCGATCTCAAGGTTATAGATAAAACCGCAACATGCGGCGCTCATGTCAAACGCGGCGGCATTATCCGCGCCAAGTCTGTCTTGTAATATGCACGACGTCAGCGGCGTCGGCGCGTAGTCGGGAGTCGCCGTGCTCGCGATGATCATTCCAAGATCGTCCGGACCAATGCCGGCCTGTTCCATCGCTCGTCGCGCCGCGACGAGCCCCATATCGGAGGGTGATTCGTCGTCAGCAGCTATGTGGCGCGCGCGAATACCCGTGTGCGTGTAGATCCATTCGTCGGAAGTCTTAGGCATCCGTTTCGCTAATTCGTCATTCGTGACGACTCGCTCAGGAAGATAGGAACCAGTCCCTGTTATTTTTGCGCGTACCATTAAAAAACTCGATCGTTTACATGCGCTGCGACTATTGCCAACGGCGTCTATGCCGTTAAAAGACCAAGTAACCTGACGGTTGCCCGTAACTTACTCCGTCCGAGGGCATCCTAAAACAATTCTCCACGCTGAACAATATCAATAAAACCCAATTTTCCAAAATTACTGATTTTGGAAATAATTCCTGTACCTCATCGCGCAGCATCCAAAAAAAGAAACGTCAGATGCATTTCTGCGAGAACGAACAGCGCTGGCGCCACACTCAACACGCTTGCCTTCAGACGTCCGAAGTATCGTCTACGCAATAGTCTTCGGAGACAACACGAAGAAATTCCTCGCCTGTCTTGACCCGGCTGACATGATCGCGAAAAACCCTGGCGTTTGGGCGACCTTTCGAATAATGGCACGCAATTTTGCGCATAAACATAACGCCAATCTCAGGGCCAAATCGTTGTACGACAAGTTCGTAATGTGATAAAAGCAATTCGCGCTGCTCAAGAGGAGTCGGTTCCGGATCGGGCGTCTCCCCCTTAAGAATCTGCGCGATCTCACGGAAAATCCATGGCCGGTCGAGCCCTGCACGACCTATCATAATCCCATCGACAGGATAGCGTTCAAGTCGTTCGATCGCCTCCTGCGCCGTCTTTATGTCGCCGTTGCCGATGAGTGGGATCCTTTTAAGAACGTCACGTACCTTTGCGATTTCATCCCAATCGGCAACGCCGGTATACATCTGCTTCGCCGTTCGTCCGTGAACCGTAAGAGCGGCGCCTCCAGCTCCTTCGACCGCTTGCGCCACGTCGCAAGCGTTGATTGTATCGCGCGTTAGTCCCAAGCGTATTTTTGCCGTCGCGGGAACAGGGGCGCAAGCTCGAGCCACGCGTCCGACAAGTTCGCCAACTTTTGAAGGATCGCGCAAAAGATAGGAACCGCTCTCGGAACGTTTGGCAATCGCCGGCGCAGGGCATCCGAAATTCAGATCAACGACGCTGACGCGAAACTCATGGGCGAGTTTGCCCGCGAGCTCCTCTAGCGTTTCGGGACAGTTGTCCCAAATCTGTACGGCAAGAGGCCGCGGTTCGTCTCGGACGCCCCAAAGACGCTCAGGCTCGTCGCCGCTCCGTTCGCCCATGGAGACGAAACCCCGTGCGCTGACCATCTCTGTCGCAATGAGCCCCACCCCGCCGAGCCTGCGCAACATTTCTCGGTGCGCGTAGTTTGTATATCCTGCCATCGGGGCAGAAAGAACCGGTGGAGATACAACCACATTTCCTATCCTAAGCGAAGTCTTCAATGCAACCTCCGTTTTTTTGTTCCAAGGTCGTCGACGCTTGCGACTTCCTCAATGTTCCGTACATTTTCCTAGATCGACAGCGTATGTAAACGTACATTCTTTAAAATAACCAATAAGTCCCTATATTACACCACTTAATATATATATAAAAATAACGACTGAACACCTTAAAAACTTGACAATAGACGCTGCCCAACTAGAATGTAATCTGCATGTCGTTACTACGACCTTCAAGACGATAGAGAACAATGGTTTCGCTATAAACCCGCCAGCCAAAGGGACAAAAATATGAATTCAGTCTGGGGAATCAACAATCCGAAACTTAAGGTGTTTGATTGCACTATCCGCGACGGGGGTCTCCTCAATAATCACTATTTTTCAGATGATTTTGTTCGAGATCTCTATCATGCCAACCTGGAAGCCGGAGTCGATTATATGGAGATCGGGTATAAGAACTCCGGAAGAATTTTCTCCCCCAGCGAAAACGGCCCCTGGAAGTTTTGCAAGGAGGACGATATTCGACGCATTGTCGACGAGACTCCGTCCAAAATGAAGCTCAGCTGCATGATCGACGCAACGAAGGCGGACTGGAAAACCGACGTGCTTCCCAAGTCGCAAAGCCCGCTCGATATAATCCGCGTCGCTTTTTATCATTATCAGGCGGACGAAGCGTTCGCTATGATGGACGACGCCTTCGAGAAAGGTTACGAAGTCAGCGCTAATCTTATGGCGGTCACGACCGTTAAAGAACGGGTACTTGACGAGATTCTCGAACGCTTCGTAAAATCGCCAGCCGCTGTCTTCGTGATCGTAGATTCGTTCGGTTCAATAACGCTTTCCCAGATGGAATATCTTGCCAAAAAGTATTATGAGTTCGCAACTCCTGCGGGAAAAGAAGTTGGAGTCCATGCTCACAATAATCTCCAACTTGCGTTTGCCAACACTCTTGTCGCCGCGAACTGCGGCGCGACAAGGCTTGACGCGACCCTTAACGGACTCGGACGCGGCGCCGGAAACTGCCCCATGGAATTACTCCTTGGAACGGTCAACGCAAGTTCCTATAACCTGCGTCCCCTCTACGAGTGCATTGAACGTCAGTTCGTGCCGCTCCGCGAGCAGATTGAATGGGGCCCCTATCCGGAATTTATCATAACTGCACAGCATAACGTTCATCCGCGCGCTGCTATTGCATCCCGAAAAGCCGAGGATACTCGTAATAAGTGTCTCGCTTTTTACGATCAGCTTGAACGGGAAAAAGAATCCGAACAAAAGTGAACGCGCCCTCGTTCGTTATAACTGATTTCCACGCGCAGCTCTCGCTCTAAAGGCCAGAGCTCGCTTTTTGCTTGAAACCGCTTGAATTTTAATCGTGACCGCTGATAAATCCCTGAAGAAAAAACTCATCGTACCCCGGACTCTTAAAGGCTTCCGTGATTTTCTCCCCGAAATGATGATTCCGCGCGAGAAAATCATCGCTCGCGTGACGGAAGTCTACCGACGGTACGGTTTTTGCCCTATCGACACGCCAGTCTTGGAATACCTAGAGATCCTCATGGGTAAAGGCAGCGACGAAACGGACAAGCAACTGTATCATTTCAAGGACTCCGGCGGACGCTCCGTCGGCATGCGGTTCGACCTGACCGTTCCCTTTGCGCGATTTTCCGCTCAGCATGTCTCTGAACTCGGAACTCCCTTTAAGCGTTATCACCTGGCGAAGGTGTGGCGAGGTGAAAACACCCAAGCTGGTCGTTACCGGGAGTTTATGCAATGCGACTTTGACACAATCGGAACGAAAAGCGTTAACTCTGACGTCGAGACCGCTCTCGTAATCAACGACGTGCTCGAGAGGATCGATCCGCGCTCTGACGCGACCTTTACGAAGTTCCAAATCCACCTCAACAGCCGCAAGGTTCTCGCCGGCGCTCTCGGCGCGCTAGGACTCGAAGGCAAATCAACTCCTGTTCTCCGCGCGCTTGATAAGATCACTAAAATAGGCGCCGACGCCGTCGTCGCAGAAATGACGCAGACCGCAGACGTGACGGAAAAACAGGCGCGCTCAATCCTCGAAATTCTCTCCGTTCAAGGATCGAATGAAGAGGTTCTTACGAAACTCGAAACGCTTCTCGGAGGAAACGAGCTCGGGCTAGAAGGAGTCGCGGAGTTGCGCCAAATTCTCGCTGCAACCGCCGCTGCGGGCGTTCCAAGCGAGCGATTCGTCCTTGACCTCTCAATCGCTCGCGGACTCGACTATTATACGGGGACGGTTTACGAATCCTTCCTGACCGAATTGCCTCAGCTCGGCAGCGTATGCAGCGGCGGACGATATGACAATCTTGCGGAGCTGTTTACGAAGCAAACTTTGCCGGGCGTCGGCGCGTCGCTAGGACTGGATCGTCTTTTTGCTGGTCTTGAAGAGCTGGGAATGCTGGAAAAGATCTTAACGACGGTTGACGTTTTCATTCCCCTCTTCGACGAAAGCCTTACAACGAAGTATTTTGAAATCGCGGCGAACCTTCGTCGCAAAGGCGTCGGAGTCGAGCTCTATCCAGAATCTAGAAAGCTCGGCGCGCAACTCAAATACGCCGACAAAAAAGGAATTCCTCTTGCCGTTCTGATCGGTTCTGATGAGGCGATGCGCGGGGTGGCAAATCTCAAGGATCTTCGTTCCGGGGGTCAGAAAGAATGCGCGCTCGACACGCTCGCCGAGTCGATTCTCGAAACGCTCGCAACCGGATCCCCTTCACGGCAGAATTCATAGCCCCTTCGCGCTACTTTGCGGAAAGGACGTCTGATGAGATTGACACTAGCCGAACCCCGCGGATTCTGCTCTGGCGTGAACCGCGCTATCAATATCCTTAACCAAGTCGTTAAAGATGAAGACGGACCCGTTTACGTCTATCATGAGATCGTTCACAATTCGTGGGTCGTTCGTGATTTCAATCGACGCGGCGTAGTCTTTGTCGATTCGCTTGACTCGGTTCCGGACAATGCTGTTCTGCTTTTTTCCGCTCACGGCGTCTCTCCTGAAATACGCAATCTCGCGGCGCAACGGAAGTTGCGCACTATAGACGCAACTTGCCCTCGCGTGCATTATGTCCATAAGCAAATGCGCAAACTTGCCGATCAAGGATATCACATTATCTACATTGGCATGGCGGGCCATGACGAGGTTGTCGGCTCGCTCGGTGAAGCGCCAGACGCCTCCACGCTTGTCTCCAATCTTGAAGACGTTGAAAAGCTGCGGTTACCTCCTGAACAGAAGCTCGCTTACCTCATGCAGACTACGCTTGCCGCGACTGAAGCAGAGAAGATCGTAAACGCGTTGCGTCAAAAGTTTCCCAAAATCAAGGAACCTGACCGCGCCGGTATATGCGACGCCACGCAACTGCGTCAGGATGCGGTGCGGAAACTCGCGCCCGGTCATGATATCGTACTCGTTGTTGGCAGCCCCAATAGCTCTAACTCGCAACATCTTGCCGAAGTCGCCCGATCGGTAGGAGTTCCCGCCTATCTCATCGACGGCGTTGAGGATATCCCCTGGGGCAAACTTACTCCAGATTCTGCCGTATTACTAACCTCAGGAGCCAGCGCGCCTGACGCCATTCTTCAAACCTGCGCTCAATTTCTCAGCGACGTCTGACTCCGTACCCATCAAGCGCGAAGCCGAGACTGTCCGCGTTTACTCCGGAGCAAATTAAGTGTTTCGAGAGCCTTGGGCTCCTTATTGAGAAACCTAACGATCTGACTTGACGTTGTGCGAAGAATTGCCGCAGTTCTAGGAAGATCCTCCCCTGTCGCTATATAGACGTCAAAGAATTCTGCAACAAGAATCGGATAATCGAAGTTATTCGATGAAACGTCAATCTTCTTCCCCGCAAGCCGGTCGAACCATCGGAACCCCGCTAGCGCTTCGTCGTCGTCGAGCTCGGGGAGTTCGCGAACAGACAATGCAAGTTCTAATCTTAGTCTAGCAAGCGCAATTCGGCGGTTTTCAATTTGATAACGGCGTTCCGTCGCCTCCCCGACGAGCCCTAGCTCATCAAGATAGAATCGAACGCCCGTCTCAACCTTATTGCGGTTTTGCCCGCCAGGCCCCGATCGGCGAAGCGTCTTAAATCGACATCGCTTTTCAAGCGCGTCGTTAGACAAATATACGAATGATTTTCTCATTTCTCAGACCTGCGCTAAACTGAAAGAGACGTGGTCCTTGGCTCACCATAGAGTATGACGCCCGCTCCCGTGGTTCATTCAAATTATCTAGGTAAAGTAAAATCATACAGAGAGAGCCAAAAATCACAACTCCTTCTAAAACAGATCGATAGGATCCGAGTTTCTAATTATCCTTAGAAAGGTGGCGCTTTCAGCCGCTGGTTCGGTTCCCCAACGACTACCTTGTTACGACTTTGTCCCAATCCCAAAGTTCAGCTTAGACCGATACTCCAAGAAATAAAAAAGCCTCGATCTTTCGACCGAGGCTTTATATATCAAAGTAAAGTAAAATCATACAGGGAGAGCCAAAATCACGACTCCTTCTAAAACGGACCGATAAGATCCGAGTTTCTAATTATCCTTAGAAAGGAGGTGATCCAGCCGCAGGTTCCCCTACGGCTACCTTGTTACGACTTAGTCCCAATCGCAAAGTTCATCTTAGGCGCTTTGCTCCAATAAAGGTTGCTACGGCGACTTCGGACGCCCCCTGCTTTCGTGGCTTGACGGGCGGTGTGTACAAGGCTCAGGAACATATTCACCGCGGTATGCTGACCCGCGATTACTAGCGATTCCGACTTCATGTAGTCGAGTTGCAGACTACAATCCGAACTGAGGATCCTTTTTAGGGGTTTGCTAAATCTCACGATCTCGCTGCCCTCTGTGGAATCCATTGTAGGACGTGTGCAGCCCCAAGCATAAGGGCCATGAGGACTTGACGTCGTCCCCGCCTTCCTCCGCATTAACTTTGGCAGTCTCGCCAGCGTTCCCAACTAAATGATGGCAACTGACGATAGGGGTTGCGCTCGTTAAGGGACTTAACCCGACGTCTCACGACACGAGCTGACGACAGCCATGCAGCACCTGTGCAAGTTTCATTATTGCTAACAACTTACTTTACTTTCGTAAAGGGCATCCTTGCATGTCAAGCCTGGGATAAGGTTCTTCGCGTAGCCTCGAATTAAGCCACATCCTCCACCGCTTGTGTGAGCCCCCGTCAATTCCTTTGAGTTTCAGCCTTGCGACCATACTCCCCAGGCGGAGCGCTTAAGACTTTCGCTACGCTCGAGATGAAAAAAATCCCCTCGAACAAGCGCTCAGCGTTTACAGCCAGGACTACCGGGGTATCTAATCCCGTTCGCTACCCTGGCTTTCGCATTTGAGCGTCAGTTGAAGCCAAGCAAACCGCTTTCGCCACTGGTGTTCCTTGCAATATCAACGCATTTCACCGCTCCACCGCAAGTTCCGTTTGCCCATACTTCACTCAAGCGCTACAGTTCGAAGCCCAATTCCGCGGTTGAGCCGCGGGATTTCAGACCTCGCTTATAACGCCGCCTACATGCCCTTTAAGCCCAGTGATTCCGAATAACGTTCGAACAGTTCGTCTTACCGCGGCTGCTGGCACGAACTTAGCCCGTCCTTCCTCAAATGATAGGTCAAAAAATAAGGATAGCCCTATTTCATTTCCTCCCAATCGACAGTACTTTACAACCCGAAGGCCTTCCTCATACACGCGGCGTCGCTCGGTCAGACTTCCGTCCATTGCCGAAGATTCTCGACTGCAGCCGCCCGTAGGCGTCTGGGCAGTGTCTCAGTCCCAGTGATCGGGGTCGCGCTCTCACGCCCCGTACCCATCAAAGTCTTGGTAGGCCATTACCCTGCCAACTAACTAATAGGCTATAGACCGATCTCTCAGCGGAATCACACCTTTAGTCCGAAGACTGCATTCAGTATTATCGTCCGTTTCCAGACGCTATCCTGAGCTGAGAGGCACGTTATCTATATTGTACTATCCCTTTCGCCGCTCTAGGGTAGCCGAAGCTACCTTGCCGCTCGACTTGCATGCCTAATCCACGCCGCCAACGTTCATTCTGAGCCAGGATCAAACCCTTCAGTTTTTTTAATATTCTGAATCTTCTATAAAAGAAGTTTCGTTCGATCTTGGGTCTCTCTCCGGTCAAAGAGAAAGACAAATTTTGAATCGTTTATTTTGGCTTTATCAAAGGTCGGAAGATAAATCTCCCGACGGTTGGTTTCTCACACTGTATGATTTGTACTTTACCTGATTGTCAAATATCGTGGCGCTCGCGCGCCCGCTTCGTCGCAGCCGATTTAGCGTCAGCTGACCCCGAAGGCAGATATGAGTATATCACGCCTCTAAAACACGTCAAGCGAAATTTTAAAAAATTTCTGACTTTTTATTTACAACGCTCTCGACCGACGAATAAAGGCACGAAGCCTAAGGTCGCTACTCCTGCCTCACAGGCCTATCGTTCATACTGTAGGAGCTGACGTCTTTCTCGTTGATCAGGCGCGCCGCCCAATAAGCCTTCAGCGCAGCCTCGTTTTCTAAGCCATGATAATAAGCCATCGCCGCTTCATATTCAGAGGGTTTGCCAAGCTTTTCATATTCGGCGTCCATGAACGCGAGGAAACCAAGATAATCAAAGCAGGAAGTCTCTTGGTAATATTGGTAGCGGATCGGTTCGTCGCGCTCATGAAGAGTCCGCAAAAACTGCATATGGTCTATGATTTCGGCAATCTTAGAGGAATCTTGCTCCTCAAGGGGTTTGCTTCCTGCCATGACGGCGTTATTGTAGAGGTCGACGTAATCCAAAAAAGCCTGCTTCTTATCGCCAGCTTTATAGTGGAGACGCGCTACGGCGGCAAACTCATACTGACTCGGCAGTATACTGCCGCAAACCACACCCTGACGTTCCGCCGGACGAGGGATCTCCTCGCGTTTTTCGCCCATTCAAGCGCCTTGTCGTAGTCGCCAGAGAGATCGTAAACGAGCATGTAACGGGAGGGATAAGTATAACCGAATACTCGCATATTCTCCGTATTCGTTTTGCTTTCGCTCGTCTTACGCTTGGCGGCAGTCTTGCGCTGTTTCGCCGCGCGTTTTTTCTGCTTTTCTACCGATTTCTTTTCCCAGCGTTCAAACTTTTGAGCGTTTTTAATCGCCTTGGGATAGGGTCCCGCCTCCACAATCTCGTCAAGATTGCCGTTAAGCCAGTGCCCTTCGAATCCATCGAAGCCGAAAACGTAGCAAACTGCGCGTGCGCAGGTATTGCAGCCAGTTTCGGTCACCGGAAAAATCACCAGAAAAGCGACCACCGTGATGAAACATAGTCCCCAAAGTAGCTTCTGTAAGGGATCAAGTATCTTATTCAGCATGATTCCGTCCTCAATATAAGTTCCGACTCTCGCTTCATAGAAACTACAATGGCTAAGAAAGAGAGCCTCTATTAATTATTATGGCGACGCCCACATATCGTATCAACATTTTTTCCACTGTTTTTAATACTAAGTCTCTTAATATCCAGATCATACGTCAACGACCGCTACCATAGAGAGTATCGCAAGAGAGACGTTTTTCAAAATAATTCTAATTTTTTCAGAAATTTTAGTTCGAGTCGCAAGGTAGGAGACAACTTAAAATCCTCGCGCAAGAAATAAAAAAACTCTCCCATTTCTGAGAGAGTTTTTTAAATAACCCGGCGAGACCTACTTTCGCGGTTTCACAACTATCATCGGCTCCAGACGCTTAGCATTCGTATTCGGGATGGGAACGCGCGTTTCCGTCTGGATATGATCGCCGGAAGTTCTCCCGAAAGCTCTTCAACTCTCGGAAGAATACAAAGATGTAATGCAAGAGTTAACGTAACTATACCGAATAATCGATAAACGCGATCAAACTTTCGTCCGTTAGTACCGGTTCGCTAAATATATCACTATCCTTACACGTCCGGCCTATCAACCTGGTCGTCTCCCAGGGGACTCTCGAAAATATTCTACGAAATCTTATCTTGGAGATGGCTTCGCGCTTAGATGCTTTCAGCGCTTATCCGATCGGTAGTTAGATACCCAGCCGTGCCAGTGGCCTGACAACTGGAACACCAGAGCTACCTACCTCTAAGTCCTTTCGTACTAAAGAGATACCTCCGCAAATTTCGTGCGCCCACAGCAGATAGGGACCGACCTGTCTCACGACGGTCTGAACCCAGCTCACGTACCGCTTTAATTGGCGAACAGCCAAACCCTTGGGAGCTTCTCCACCCCCAGGATGCGATGAGCCGACATCGAGGTGCCAAACCGCTCCGCCGCTGTGGACGCTCGGGAGCGATAAGCCTGTTATCCCCGGAGTACCTTTTATCTGATGAGCGATGGCCCTGCCATTCGGAACCACCGGATCACTATGCCCGACTTTCGTCTCTGCTCGACTTATAGGTCTCGCAGTCAAGCCGCCTTATACCATTACGCTCTAAGCCTGATTGCCAAACAGGCTGAGGCGACCTTTGGACTCCTCCGTTACTCTTTGGGAGGAGACCGCCCCAGTCAAACTGCCCGACTGAAAATGTCCGACGCCCAGATTCATGGGAATCGTCGTTAGAGCAAAAGTATGTTCAGGGTGGTATTTCAACGATGGCTCCACAACCGCTGGCGCGGTCGCTTCAACGCCTCCCACCTATGCTGCACAAAACAGACCTCTGACCAATTTCAGACTACAGTAAAGGTTCACGGGGTCTTTCCGTCTTACTGCGGGTACGTGGCGTCTTCACCACGACTACAATTTCACCGGGTCGCTGATCGAGACAGTGCAACAGTCATTACGCCTTTCATGCAGGTCGGAACTTACCCGACAAGGAACTTCGCTACCTTAGGACCCTCAAGGTTAGGGCCGCCGTTTACCGGAGCTTTGGTCGCAAGCTTCTCGAAAAAATTCGATAACAGGCTTCCTTGACTTACCGGCACCGGGCAGGCGTCAGACCGTATACTTCCACTTACGTGTTCGCACGGTCCTATGTTTTTGATAAACAGTTGCTGTTGCCGATTTACTGTGGCCATCCAAACGAATAATCTTAATGAATGGCGCCCCTTATTGCGAACGTACGGGGCCAATTTGCAGAGTTCCTTAACCAGCGTTATCCCGAGCGCCTTAGTATGCTCTACCCGCCTACCTGTGTCAGTTTTAGTACGGTTCGTATAACCTTAACCCGATCCAGCTTTTCGTGGACGTCAGTCGGACGATTTCTCCCGGAGGATCATGCTTGCGCAACGGGGATTTCCAACGCCCCGATCGTCGTTCAAACGCCGTCACTGTACGGAAAATTATACAAGCTGGGGAATGTTAACCCCAAATCCATCGTCTACGCCTCGCGGCCTCGACTAAGGTACCGGCTTACCCTGGGCGGATTTACCTTCCCCAGGAAACCTTAGGCTTGCGGCGGTCAGGATTCTCACCTGACTTATCGTTACTCATTCCGGCATAATCACTTGTATGGGCCTACAGGACTCCTTGCGGTATCCCTCGTGTCTCCCATACAACGCTCTCCTACCAATCTTGCGATTCCGCAACTTCGGCTAGGTACTTACTCCCGTTCATTATCGGCGCTCTAGCGCTCGACCAGTAAGCTGTTACGCACTTTTTAAATGGTGGCTGCTTCTAAGCCAACATCCTGGCTGTCTCTGCGCTAAAACTTCCTTAGTGACTAAGTACCTATCTGGGGCCTTAGTTGGCGATCTGGGTTGTTTCCCTCTCGACCGCGAAGCTTATCCCTCGCGGACTCACTCCTGAGATAGTTATTGCGGTATTCGGAGTTTGGTTAGAGAAGGTACCCGGGGATGGGCCCTTCTGCACTTCAGTGTCTCTACCCCCGCAATATAGTGGCTCAAGGCCAGCCCTAAAGCTGTTTCGGAGAGAACGAGCTATCTCCCAGTTTGATTAGACTTTCACTCCTCCCCACAAGTCATCCCCTCGGTTTTCAACCCAAGTGGGTTCGGTCCTCCACGCAGTATAACCCGCGCTTCAACCTGCTCATGGGTAGTTCACTGGGTTTCGCGTCTACCACCGACAACAAATTCGCCCTATTAAGACTCGGTTTCCCTACGGCTTCGTCCCGGAAGGACTTAACCACGCTGCCAACGGTAACTCGCCGGATCATTATCCAAAAGGCACGCCGTTGCGCATTAAAACGCGCTACGACTGCTTGTAAACGCATGGTTTCGGGTTCTTTCCCTCCCCTTAAAGGGGTGCTTTTCATCATTCGATCACTCTACTGTTCACTATCGGTCGTCGGAGAGTATTTAGCCTTGCGAGATGGACCTCGCGGATTCAGTCAAGGTTTCACGTGACTCGACCTACTCAGGATACACTCGGAACCACAATCTGATTTCGCGTACGGGACGTTCGCCCTCTATGGTACCGCCGTTCCAAACGGTTTCCGCTATCATATGCAGCTCGTGATGAATGTCCTACAACCCCAGTTCCAAAATGGATCTGGTTTAGGCTGTTCCGCTTTCGCTCGCCGCTACTGACGGAATCGATTTTTCTTTCTGTTCCTCTAGATACTGAGATGTTTCAGTTCTCCAGGTTGGCGACCTGAACCTATGGATTCAGTTCAGGACTGTTCAGGAATCTGCGGATCAGCGCTTGTTTAACAGCTACCCGCAGCTTATCGCAGTTTTCCACGCCCTTCAATGCCTTCCGACGCCAAGACGTCCCCCATGCGCTCTTCTTCGTTTGATCGCGTTAATCCATTATTCGCATATCGCTACGCTAATAATAAATCGTCGCTATCGAGACTTTTAAAAAAGCCCGAAGATGTAACGTTTATTTGAGTATTCTTGTCGCTCTATTATTTTGAACTCTATCAACGCGCCGACTCGCGTCGGTACGTCAATCGACAAAATTATAGTGTGTTATAAATACGCCACTCTTGCATTACCTTATTGTAAAATAGCTGTCAGGCTTGCGCCTGAGACGCCCTGAAATCAGTCGCCTGAATTCAAGGCGCGCCGCCCAATGGCGACTCGTGTGAGTTTACTTCAGTTTTTTGATCAGTCAAGCGCTTTCTGAGAATTTTTCAAAAAAATCCCACAGGCCCAATAGAAGATCTCTTAGGTCGCTCGTGCGTCTCAATTCAACGCGTTTGTTTCTGACGACAGTCGCAACTGCGCCAAAGTCCCGGCATTCACTCATGTTTCCTCATAGCCTGGCGCACGAGCGCAGCAAAATAGAAGGAGCCAAGCGCGCACATGACTCCGTCCTCATTCGCCATACGTGCGCAATAGTCGGCGAGAAATGCGCGGAAATCAGGAGCAACGTGGAATTTGCGACGGATCGGAGAATCCTCAGGGCAAACTTCATCCATAAGATTCTCTGCAATCTGAATGAGCTCTGGGAGCGGAAGCGCTCGAGGATCTTTCGGACGTTCTGAAAGATGAATTTCATCGACGCGCGCCGCTAGCTCAGCCAACATTCCTTTTATGTCTTTGCCAGTCGTAAACGCAACAAGGGTGCGAACTTTTTTCCCTGGATAGCGTTCGGCGACTTCTTGAACAAACGCGGCGATGGATGCACGGTTGTGGGCGCCATCAACGATGACAAGGGGTGATTTCGAGACAATTTCAAAGCGCGCTGGAATCGAAAAATTTGCGGCGGCGGCTGAAATCGCGGCGGGTGGAACGGGAAATCGTCGCGTTCTATTTGGATCGTCGGCGCCGGGTCGTCGTTCGGGAGCGCAACGACGCGTTGCAAGAATCTCGACAACGCGAAGCGCAACTTCAAAGTTCCAACGCCGTACAGAATCAAAAGGCGGCGTCGGCAATGCGGCAACTCGCGGGGAAATCGATTCGACCGAAACAAAGGGCGAGTTAAAAGCGACCGCTCGTTTATGCGCCATACTGCGAAGAACGTCGATTTCACTGACAGAAATGATCGTTTCGGGCTCAACGGCATATGCGAAATCTTTGACCGTTACGCCATCCCCCACTCTGAAAAGCGGCGCCTTCGGAATTGTTGGAGTTGGAGCGTCCGCTGAAACCGAATCAAAGGATTCAGGTGAAGGATCTTTCATCTGACCTGCCCCCTGGCGAACGTTTAGCTGCGTTTCGACGGACATCTGCGCGCTATTCCGTTGGAGATAGTTCTGAAAACCCGAATAGAGCGCTCCAGAAAAGCCAACTCCGCAGACTAGAGGCGCGTTAGTTTTAACAATCCCTAGTTTTTCCGAAGCGATTTCCGAAAGAGTATATCCAAGTTGCTCGCAATGGTCGTAGCTGACGCTAGTCAAAACGGAGACGTCGGCGTCGCAAGCGTTGGTGGCGTCAAATCTTCCTCCCAGTCCGACCTCAAGAATCGCAATATCGACTTTCGCGCGAGCAAAGAGCGTAACAGCAAGAACGAGGGTCCATTCGAAAAATGTAAGTTCCTCCGGAAGCTCTTGCTGAGCAAGATGAGAGTCGCTTGAGCTCTGAGCGTCAAGTTTCTCCTGTCGGACGAAATCCTTCCACAGTCCAGCAAGCGCCCACGTCGTTTCAGCAAAGAACGTTTTATCGCAAATTTTTCCGTCAATCTGGAAGCGCTCGAGAAACTGGTCAAGATGCGGCGACGTAAAGAGTCCCACACGATATCCGGCGGCGCGGTATATTTGGTCCAAAGCGGCGCAGGTTGTGCCCTTTCCCTTAGTTCCAGCAACATGCACAATTACATATTGACGATCGGGATTGCCAAGAAACTCTAGAAATCGCCTAACACGGTCGAGCGAGAGCTCCATTTGGTCGTAAGGAAGCGACTCAAAAGTCTCATAATTCGTACGTCGCATGAGGAAGTTTTTCGCGCGTTGATATAACGTGAGATCGTTTTTGCTCATGGCCGACAAACCGCATGGGGTAACAAAGAGGATTATATAAAAGCACGCGGCGCCTCGGCGTAATTCCAAGGCGCCGCGTACAAATAAGCGCATGAGGCCAAGCAAACGCGGATCAATGATCGAGGGGTCGAGTCATACGAACAACGTCGAGCCCTTCTTCAAGCTGATCCTTGGGAAGAACTTGCTTTTCCTCACAAAGCTGGCGGATGGTTTTACCAGATTTGAAAGCTTCCTTTGCGAGCTTTGCCGCCATTTCGTAACCGATGTACGTATTCAGACCGGTAACGATAGAGAGACTCTGCTCAACGGCTGCGGCGCACTTTTCAGGGTTCGCCTCGAGATCCTTGAGACATTTGTCGGCAAAGACTTTCGCGCCGCCAGCGAGGATGCGCACCGAATCAAGCGCAGCGTCCGCCATAACAGGCATGAGAATATTGAGCTGGAATTGACCGCCGGAGATGCCCGCGAGCCCAATCGTCGCGTCGTTGCCGTGGACCTTCGCGCCAAGCTGCATAACGCTTTCGCAGATAACAGGATTAACCTTGCCGGGCATAATGGAGCTGCCAGGCTGCAGGTCTTTAAGGATGACTTCGTAGTAACCGCAACGCGGTCCGGAGCCGAGCCAGCGAACATTATTAGCGACGTTGGACATCGTAGTCGCAATGGCTTTGAGCAACGAGTGGCAGGCAACAAGTCCGTCGCGCTGTGCGTTGCACTCAAAATGGTCCTTCGCTTCGACGAAAGGAATACCTGTCTTTTCGGCGAGGAACGCAGCGATCGTCTCGCCATACTTCGGATCGCAGTTGATGCCGCTTCCGACGGCGGTTCCGCCCGCGGGGAGCTCAAGAATCTCTTTGATGGCGCTCTTGGCGCGTTCGACAGAAAGTTCAAACTGACGAGCGAAGCCGCCAAATTCCTGACCGAGAGTCATCGGGGTCGCATCGGCGAGATGGGTGCGCCCAATCTTAATGACGTCCTTCCACTCCTCGGCCTTAGCCTTGAGGATGTCGCGGCTGGTTTCGAGAGCGGGGATGAGGTCGTTCTTAATACCGAGCGCTACGGCAACATGGATCGCGGTTGGGAACGTGTCGTTCGTGGACTGACCGCAGTTGACGTGATCGTTCGGATGGATCTTTTTCTCGAGGGAGAAACGATCGTAACCCGCGATTTCGAGGGCGCGATTGGAGATAACCTCGTTCACATTCATGTTTGTGGAGGTGCCGGAACCGGTCTGATAGACGTCAATCGGGAATTCCGAGTCCAACTTACCGTCGGCGACTTCCTGCGCTGCCTGTTTGAGCGCGTCGATTTCCTTTTCGTTCAAAGGGGCGCGACCTGTAGTCAGGCGACCAAGCTTCGCATTGGCGGCCGCTGCGCAAAGCTTCACGAGACCGAGAGCGTGAATCAGCTCAGATGCGATCGGACGACGAGAGATCGGGAAATTTTCGACGGCGCGTTGAGTCTGCGCTCCATAATATGCGTTTTTTGGCAGAGTAACTTCGCCCATCGAGTCACGTTCGACACGAACTTCAGTCATTTGATCCAATTCTCCTTAAAGACGTTTAAAGAAACGTGCAAAAGGGTCGGCCTTGCGATCCAACCCAGCGTCGAAGGTCGCCAAAAGCGACGACTTCTCCTCATTGTATGCGCAACCAGAAATGCCGTCAACAGGAGGTTTGGATAACGCCGCCATTCCTCGATTTTATTTCCATGTCAAATCGAGGACGCCACGCCTCAAAATCTCTGAAAAGCCCCTTGAACGCAGACGGCATGACGTTATAATGCCTCGCGCAAGTTAAGGCGCTCGTAGCTCAATTGGATAGAGCAGCGGACTTCTAATCCGCAGGTTGAGGGTTCGATTCCCCCCGGGCGTGCTTTTTTAGGGTTTTGACGAGGTTCGTCAGAACCCTTTTTTTATAGTTTCTCGAGAAAATACGACTCGAGCGAGATTTTTAACTTTCGGCGTTTTACTCCTATTTTCGCCTATTTTCGTTTATTTTGTCAACCATTTTGACAACCACTTTTGAGGTTTTTTAGAAGTGGTTGCTTCTTGGCTTTTTTGGACGTTTGGGTCGGCGTTTTCCCGAACGCGGCTTTGTCGTAATCGGACTCCAGAAGATGCAAATAATGGTCTTGAGCAGTCGCGACGCTGTGACCGATCCACACGCTTTCCGCAAGCGCGCCGTATTCGTTGTATACCTCAATCGCTCTCGACGACCTCAGATTCTGAATCAGACGCTCCCAGCGGACTAGGCCCGCGCGGAAGACTGTGCGTTCCATCTGCTGCGTCAACGTCGTTCGATTATGACGGATAACATACGGCTCGTCCCGTCCGGTCGGCTCCGCGACGTCCCAAAGCGCGTCCAACTCCTCCCGCAGTTCCGGAAAGAGCGGAATGATTCGCGTCTCGCGCCCCTTGTAGCGCTCCGTTTTCGGACTGTGAACCAAAAGACGACCGCGTTCCCAGTTCACGTCCGACCACGTCAGACGCAGCGCTTCTTCCTTTCTGAGTCCGCCGATCCGCCACAGCGCAAGCGCGACGCGAAACTCCAGACTCGGCGCCGCGTCCAAAAGTCGCGCGTACGCGTCCCGGTCGACGAAATACTCGCGGTCCTTGTTCTTGAACGACCCTTTCGGAATCCCGTCGAACGGATTGCGCTCGATCAGCTCCTCCGACTTTGCCCAGTTGAAGGCGCGCTTCAAGTCGCGAATCGTTCCCGCTCGCGTCGCTTGGCTGTAGTTCGCGTCCAAAAAGTCCGCGAAGTCTCGCGCCAGCGACTTCGTCAGCTCCGCGACCTTCACGTCGCGCGCGAAAAACTTGAAGAACCGCTTCCACGCGTTTCCCTTGTTCTCCTGCGCCGACTCCGACAGTCTCGGAAACTCGCGCTTCTCGTACGCCGACAGCATCGCGTCGACCGTCAGTTTTTCGTCCGCCTCCGGCTCGATTAAACCCGCGCGCTCGAATCGCTCGCGCAAGTCCTTCGTCATCGTCGCCAGAAAGTCAAACGTCGACCGGTCCAGCTTCGCGCCCGTCTCCGAACAGACGACACAGCGTTCGACGACGTCTTTGATTTCGCGAACGCGTTCCTCGTCGTAATTCGTTCCCAAAAAACAGAGAACGGCGACGATCGTCCAAGCGAAAAGTCACCACCCACGCGGCGGAACCGTTCGCTCGCTCTCTTTTCTGAATACTCGCCATAATTTTTTCTCCTTCTAAAAAAAAGAGCGAGTCGTCAGAATGGTCGACGAAACCATACCCATTCCAACGACTCGCGTCAACCCGTCGAAGACGGGGTTTGTTACGAGCTGCCGCTCGGGTCTGCGTTGCCGCTCCCGTTGGTCGCTCGCGGACGTCGGAGCGCCGCGTATATTTGAATCTGACGTCGCCGCCAACGAGCGGCGACCTAGAGTTTTCGGTCGCGACCTCGCGACGGAGGGTTGCGAGCTTCCGCTCGCGTCTGTATTTTCGCCGTCCGTTGGACGGCTTGCGTTAGTCCCCGCGCCAGCGACCAACGGAAGCGGGTCTTCATTTCCGCGCGGCAGCGCGAACCCGCAGTCGGGCGGTCCCGACCGCGCCTTGAGGCGAATACCGTCCGCCGCGACGTCGCGGCTTAGTCTTTGCCAGAATTGACCCATTCGACAAGCGCAGTCCGTCCGTACAGATACCGCGCGCCGACTTTGCGACGGGGAAACGTCGGGTCGGTCTCCGCGATCTGCCGAAGCGTCGGCTCGCTGATTCCTAGAAACTCCGCCGCCTCTTTCGCGCTCATGATCTCCGAGACGGTCGATTCGCGCCATTCTTTAAGCCGGAGAGGATAGTATTTCGGGTCGTTCCAGACGTCCGCCTTGACTTCGGCCTCTTTCTGGTTGTACTCGCGGTCGATCGACGCCAGCCAGCCGAGCGCCGCCGTCAACGCCGCTTTGTCCGTCGGCGTGAGCTTGTTAAAAAGCGAATCGAAAATTGACATTACAGCCTCCGTATATAAAAGAGTGTGATTTCGAGGAGAGAACGCGGCGACCTTTCGACCGTCGCGCCCTTCGTCGGACGCCCTTGAAGGATGGGAACCGGCGCCCGACGGTCCGGTCGAGCAAGGAGTAGCAAACTCGACCGGGAGAGAACGGCGCGACGTTTCCGCCGCGTTGCCCTGTCGCGCCTCGCGGAGAGCCGATAAAAGCGCGAGGCGCGAAAGTTCGGCGTCATGCCGCCGCTTTTACGAGCGTGAGAAGTTGCGATTCGAGAATTTCCGTCTGCGCTTGAAGCTGGCCGAGTTTGCGCGAAAGCCCCGTGCGATCGTAGTCGTAGAAACCGTCGCGTATCTGTTTGAGATTCGCTTCCGCCTGGTCGAGCGTCAAATTAAGACACGACTGGAATCGATCCGGATCGGCGACGCGCGCGTCAAGCTCTTCGCGCGCCTGGTTGTAGAAATATCGGGATTCGCTGCGAAACTCGTCGGCGGCGCTTTTGTCGAGCGCGTCGTATTCCGCGATCGCCTTCCGCGCGCGGAGAACGCGAGGCCAAAGCCATTCCGGTCGAATCTTCGCCTTGACCTCGTCCAACGCGCGCGCCTGCGCTTCGTCCGTCGCCTTGCAAACCGCGTCGATCCGTTCGTTAATCCTCGCGGTCGTCCTCTCCGCGACTTCCTTGAGTCTCTCGATCATTTTGACGACGCGCGTCGCTTGACCCGGAAGGTCGTAATTCTCGCTCGCCGCTTTGATCTGGAAATTAACCCCCTCGTTGACGACGACGTTCGTCGCCGAGAAAAGAGCGCCGATCGCGTCGGATATTTCGCGGTAAGCTCGCGGCTCGGGGGCTAACGCCCGACTCCGCCCCGGCCGTGCTTCGAACGCTCCCGGAGTCTGCTCGCGGTCTTCCCGCGAACGCTGGGCGCGGATCTCGTCGAGGCCGTTCGGGCGTCAGCTTCGGTCGGGCTCGAGCGCCGGACGCCCGTCTTGTCTCGGCCGCTCCGCTCTGCTCCGCGCTTCGCGGCGCCGCCATCCTCGCTTCGCGACGAACACCGCCGCGGGTTGCTCGCCACTCGCGACGGTGTATAGATTATCGTAAATACAACAAAAGTCAAGAGAATTTTATTGAAAAAACAAGAAAATTTTCTACGGAAACTTGTTTTTTGTGTAAACTCAATAAAATACCGCGCGAAACGACGGTCGAAAATTTTTGAAAAATTTTTAGTCGCGTCTCGATTCGACCGTTAGCCAGGGAAAATATCGATTCCGTATAAATCGAGATTTTTTAAATAGTTAGGAGCTTTTTAATATGTCGGAAATGAAAGACAGGTTGAAAGAACTGCGAAAAACGTTGAATCTCAAACAGCGCGAAGTCGCGGAAAGATTAGACGTTGCGGTGAGTGTTGTCGGCGGTTGGGAAGCTGGAGATCAGAGCGATCCCGTCGACGCGCATCTACCAGCTTTGCAAGGAGTACAACGTTCGTCGGGAGTGGCTTGAGACGGGCGTCGGCGAGATGTTCGAGCCGGAGGCGACGTTCGAGGAGAAACTTGCGAACGCCGCGAGCGCGCTCTTCGACGGACTCTCCGATCGCGGAAAAGTCGCCGTGCTCAAGGCGATGAGCGAAAAACTCGGAATCAAACCGCAACCGCCCAAAAAGGTCGAGAACTTCCCCGACGACTACTACCGCCTCGTCGCCAGCCTGCAAAACGCGACCGACGACCAGAACGCGTAATCCGCAAACCGGCGCGCCGAAGCTTGGAACCCTTCGTCGCGCCGGGTCTCAAGGAGTAGAAAGATGAACAGTTTGGAAATCTTTAAAAACGCGTTTGCGACGATCGTTTCCATCTTGGCGATTTACAGGTTCTTTTACGTCGCGCGATACGCAAAAAAAGACGGTAAAATGAGAGTTTTGCGAACCCTTTTAATCACAGCCGCGTTTCTGCTGACCGTCGGCGGCGTCGCGACCGTCGTTTTGATAAACTCTGGGGCGTCGCGCTTCTTTCGTCGGCGGCGTCTGTCTGTTTATCGACATCGAATACTTCAAACCAACAACAACACGCGATTCGTCGCGCGTTACGTTAAAAAGAAAGGAATGGTCGACAAGTATGGCTTGATGAAATTCGACCCGTGAAATTTTCACGCGATTTCACGGCGATTTCACATATTCTGTATTTTGCCTATTTTAACCAGATTAACATATAGAAAAGACAAGAGAAAACGACTTAATACTATATTATATATATATTTAAAAAAATATTTTTTTTAATATATTAATTAATATACTATAGTCTTTTAGCCGGATTTCTTCTCGATTTCACGATTTCACGCATAGGGGGGGGTATGTTTATGGACGCGCGTATATAGGGGATCGTGTGAAATTCGTGAAAAAACGCGCTAAGATATTGACGCGTCAAACGTTAAACGCGTGAAAATCACGTGAAACGCCGTGAAAGGGCGTGAAATCGACGCCGCGAGCCGAAGCTTGGAACCCTTCGACGCGCCGGCTCAAGGAGTAGAAAAGATGGGACCTTCTGAAAATCGAATACTGGAAGAAATACGCAACTGGGAGAAAGAAAGCATGACTGGAGAACATCCGATGGTCTTCGTTTCGTATTCGCACGACAACGACGAGCATTGCTCTTGGGTCGGCGCGTTACGCGATAAACTGCGCGCAGACGGCGTCAACGCGATTATCGACGAATCGCTTCCGAACGGGTATCCGCTCAATTTGTTCATGGAGCAGATTCTAAAATCGCCGCAGCTGAAATTCGTCGTCTGCGTTTGTTCGGCGCTGTACGCGAAAAAGGCCGACTCGGGAACGGGCGGCGTCGGATATGAACAGGCGATCATGACGCGCGAACTGACGACGTCGTTCGGAAACAATAAAATCATCCCTATCCTTCGGAACAATCCGGACGCATACGTTCCGGCGTTTCTGGGAACGAAGAAGTATCTTGATTTCAGAAACGATAAAGATTTTGACGACGCGTTTTTTGAACTCACCGGCGATATTTTCGAAATCCCAAGAATGCCGCCGCTCGGACCTGTCCCCGACTGGGTTCGAAAACGACTCGCCGCGACGTCGAAAGACGAGGAGGAAACGATTCAAATGAAACTCAAAAATCTCTCGATGGCTGCGGGAGAACTAATCGTCGCCGTCCTGGAAAACAGCGGCGCCGCGCTTAAAAGATCGGACGGGATATGCGTCGCTGCGAACGAAAAGAACTCGCCGTTTGTCAGCGCGATTCCGCAAAGCGAAAGAGCGTCCGACGACGAAATTGTCGAGGAACTTTGCGATCGAGGTCTTCTGAGTCCTTACGTCGACAAACTGTTTCTCGCGACAGACAAGGCGAGGAAACTCGCCGGCGCGCTTAAAAGACTCGACGAAACCCGCGTCTTCGTATACGCGCCGGATCTCGTCAAGGCGCTCTTTCCTACCATGAGCGACGAAGGCGCGACGCTGCGGATTCAGGGATGGACTAATTCCTGCGCGACAATCGTCGCACAGAGTGAAAAAACGATTTTTACGAATAGCGTCAAACTTCGCAACGTGGAAATTGCGGTCGAATATCTGTACCGCGAAAAGCTGATTGAAAACCTCCGGTTTGTAGATTTAAAAGATCGAAGACTTATAGGAGTAAGAATTGGCGCGAGTTTTAGCATTCAAGCGTCGGCGTCGTTCTTTGCCGGCGCTATCCCCGTTAGAATCGCCGCCGACTTTACCGAACGAGCTCGACGCGTCGCCAAGATAGATCTCGGCAAGCTTAACCAAACGAAAACGCGTGAAGCGTGAAAAAAAACGTCGCGAACGCCGTCGTCGGCGGCGATATAAAAATAGCTCGCGGGTCCTTCCCGAGGAGGTCGAATCTCTCGAGGTCCTGTGCATCAAATATTGGACAGGGGTATGTTACGTACCAAGACAAAAAAGGAACAGAGTCATGGCAAACGGAAATAATAAAGGCTATGGCTATATGGACGATTTTGTCGTCTCGCTTGAAATATTAATTGAACAACTTCAAGCGGCTCGACACAAAGCGGCGCCGGAACTCGAGAAAGCGCTTGAGCGTTGGATCGTCGCCGTCGAACGCGACGCGAAAGCGAACCTTAATCGTCCGCATTGGTTTCTTCAGCAAAACATTTCAAGCAAGGTCAAAGCGTTCCAGCAAAATCACAAAATTTGGGCGATGACTGGATTTCGCTTCCAAAACAAATCCAATCCACGCGACCCCGGATATTATGGCAAATTCCACGAAGCGGGCTGGGCGCCGGATCGCAAGGTCGTCAAAGTTCCACATCATTTTTTACGAAGCGCAAAGAAGAAGAATCGTCCAACGCTTGAGAAAGAGCTTCAAGCGACGCTTTCCGACGTCATGGATCTAACGCGTGAAATCATGGCGGAACGGCGTCGTTATGGGGGGGAAGGCTTATAAATATTTCAGGAGAATAAAAAAATGATTGCTGAAATTTTTATGATGTTATTTTTTATCCTTTGGAGTTGCTTGCTCTGTTTTATTGCAGTGAAAGGCGTCAAGTCATACGATAAGGAATTGATGGCGCTCAGAGAAGAACAACAGAGGCTTCAAGAAAAATTAGAGGCGATTAGACGAGGGGAGTATAAGGAGGAGGAATGAGTAATTCATTATCGAACGGAGTTGCCATCACCGTTTCAACCGACGCTCTTGAAAGTAAAATCGACGCTGTAACTGGAGATTTTATTAAAACTCTTACGAAATCTCAAAAAGCGCTCGGCATGACGATCGACGAGATGAAGCGATATGTTAACGCAAACGGCAAGGTCGTCGAAGGTTTGTCATTAACGCAGATTAAACTTGGACAATGGGTAGACGAATTTGGGCGCGTCAGAACCAAGAATGGCGAATTTGTTGCCGATCTTAATAAAATAGAACAATCTCTTGGATTTTACGCGAACGCGATCGGCGAAGTTCGCGACGCAAACGGTCTTTTTGTTCGTTACACTTCAGAAGCTCGAAAAAAAATCCAAGAAAAAACAAAAGAACTGGAAAGAAACGCAAAAATCTCCGTTGAAGCAGCAGAAAAAGAAGCAAAAGCAAGAATAGAAGCGGAGCGCAAGATTCAAGCGGAGGAGGAAAAGTCTCGCCGTTTGGAAAACGAACTACGAGAAGAGCGACAGCGATCTATTCAAACCTTCGGCGCCGCGCTCGGTTCTTTTTCTCAAATATCCGGACAGTTTGCGTCGTTGCTAGCGTCGATAGAATGCACAGACGACGAGATGAGCGGATTTCGTTCGACTCTCATTCAGACGGCGGAAGCGGCGTCGGTTGGGATTGGCGTGTTTCAATCTACTTTTCTGGGATTAAATTCGATTGCGCAAGCGCTCCCAGGTTTAAAAACAGGACTATTGTCAATTATTCAAGCCGCTAGTCCCGCGTCTGCGGGGTTAATCGGCGTTGGAACGGCGGCGACGACGGCGTCAGTCGGAATGAAAGCTTTTCAGCTTGCTTGCGGACCTGCTGGGATTGCGATCGCCGCTCTCGGCGCAGGCTTGGCCGCGTTTGCAGCGACGGGCCATAAAAACGTTGACGCCAATGAAAAAATCTCCGATTCATTGGAGGAAATAAGAAAGCGCGCCGGCGCCGCCAAAGATGAAATCCGCGGACTCAATGACGTCTTAAAGTACGGCGCATTTTATCAAGGAAAGACAATTCTCTCGAGTCGCTCGAAGAGAAACTTCAAAAGCAGACGAAGAGTCGCGAACTGAAAAGCGGACGAGAAAGGCGCAAGAGGCGCGATGAACGTGCGCCGTCGGGATGAGCGCGGGAACGTCGACAGGCGCGTCAAAAAGGAGGTCGACAAATGGACGCGAAGGACGCGAAGCGCGAAGCAAGCGCGCGACGAGTTCGAGTCGCATACAACGAGATCGCGACGGGACTGATCGCGAAGATTCGCGAAGAACAGCAGACGGAGGAGCAAAAAGCGAATGCGCTCAAGAAACAGCTTCAAACGCTGCTTGAACGAACAGAGAACGAAGAAGACCAAGCTGCGATCCGCGCGAAGATCGCGTCGATCGACCAAAGTCTCGCCGACGCGAAGGCGAAGGAGTTGGCGGAACAGGAGAAGCGTCTCGCGGATCAGCGCGCGGCGCTTGCAAAAGATCTTGGAATTTCGCTCGACTTCGCGCCGGTCAAGTCGCAAGTGGACGCGATGGCGGATGATTTGGCAAAGTTGAGCGAGGCGTTTCATGCGGATCCCGATATGTTCGGCGGAGTCGAGGGCGCTCTCGAAGAAGCAGAGAATCGAATCCGACAAAAATATTCCGATCAGAATCTCAAGACCTTTTCTGACGCACTCGGTAAAGTCGACTCGACCGAATCTCTTGACGCGCTGACGAAAGACCTCGCCGACAAGCTCGAAAAGAATCTGATTTCTCAAGACGCTTACAACGCGGCGCTCGACGCGGCGACGAAGAAGGAAGCGGAGCTGACGGAAGCGCGAATCGCCGCGATTCCGGGGCTTCGCGAACTCCTCGACGAAAGCAATATTAATCAGGAACGGCTGAGCAAAGCGGAAAAAGAACATGCCGACACGCTGGAAGCTTTGGCGAAAGCGCATGAAGATCGACTGATAAGCGACGAAAGGTTCGCGGAACTTGTTTCAAAGGCGGACGAGAAGCTCGCGAAGGCGAAGGAGGACGGAGCGGCGTCGTTCAAGTCGGAAGCGGACCGTCAATACGCGGAGACGATGGAAGCTCTCGACAAGGCGCTTCAGGAGCGTCTTGTAACCGACGAGAAATACGCCGAGCTTGCGCGTAAGGCTGACGAGAGGCTTGCGAAGGCGAAGGAGGACGAAGCGGCGAAGCTCAGAGCGGACGCGCGTTCGAAACTCGGAATCGACGCGATCATGGAGGAACTCAAGCTTCCGGCGCAGAAGTTCGCGGACAAGATGAAGGAAGCGCAAGCGGCGCTCGACGCGAATCAGATCAACAAGGAAGAGTTCGACGCGTATCGCGACAAAATTCAAAAAGAAATCTACGGCGAGCGGAAGGAGCTTGAGACGTTTGCCAAGAAGTTCGAGGAGCCGAAAGCGGCGAAGCCGGAGAAGGAAGCGGGCCCGGCGAAGAGCATGGAGGCGGGATCGGCGGACTTGTATCTCGCGCAGGTGAAGAACTCGACGGCGGAATATCAGCGTCAGATTCAGACGACGACCGCGCAAATGGCGCAATCTCAGCTCGAAGCGCTCGAAGAGAACCGCATGACGAACTACTATCTCGCCGAAATGCTCGATTCCGGCGTGAATTTCGACTTGCCCGTTTGGGGCTAGCGGCGTATAATAAACGCGTATCCCCAAAGTCCTTTCTGCGCGCGCGTTAGGGTGGAACGTTCAACGCCTGCGACAATCGCGACGTGTTGAACGTTTGGAAGTTGGCGCCGTTCCGTTACAGTCTGGTAAACATCAACGGAACGGCGCTTTTCTATTTCTATCATCGCGCTAATTCTTGAAAATTTTTCTTTTTTTCTTTTCAAAAGTGTCGCTTTTGCGAAGTCTGCGCTGATTTCTATAAAAATAATCCGAAAAAGGAGGCGCGACGCGGATGGCGAACTGGTGCGAATATTTTGCCGAACGAGCGCGGTCGGCGTTTTCCGACTTGACCGTCTACTCGAACGTCGATCCTACGCGCGAGTGGAACGGCGCGGCGACGCTTGAGTTCAACGAGCCGGACGAGCCGACGACGCGCGTTCTCCTTTCCGGCGTCGCTCAAACGGACCGGACAATCTTCGCGATCGTTCGCGCCGTCTCGACGGCGGACGTCGAGACGTTTTCCGCGCGCGTCCTTGATTTTTGCGTCGCGACCTGCGACGCGCTCCAGAAATCCGGCGACGTATACGCATGGTCGATCGACGGCGCCGCCGTCGTCGCCGACTCGCGCGGAATCGTCGAAGGCGAATCTTTTTACGGATATGTCGAAATAACAATTACGGAGTTTATTAATCATGTCTAGCGCGATCACGATTCCGAACGCGTACCGTCTTCGCCTCGCCGTCTTGAAGCAAGACGCGAACGGTTCGGTCTATCCTAAACTGACCGACCCGGAATACGCTTCCTACAAGTGGAATTTGACGAGCGTCATTCCGGTCGAGTATCAGTTCACGAATTACCAAGAGAGCGACGTTCAGATCGAGACGGTCGAGAAGAACACGATCGAGGTTCTGACGAAGGCGAAGAAGTTCGAGTCGGGCGTTATTACGCCGCCGACGCTTTCGTTCAACCTGATCGCGCCTCTTGAAGCGCCGAGTCTCGCCGCGACGCTCGACCAACTGACCGACGTCGGCGATCCCTTTAAGATTCTATTTCTCGCGGGCGGTTTCGTTTCGGAGTCGTACGGCGTTCGAACCTACGACGTCGTCAAGGCGTGCGTCGCGACGGTTACCGGCGAAGGCGGTCGTCAGGGCGAAGCGAAGGGAATCTTCACCGGCTCGATGAACTTTCAAGCGTGTCACATTCCGATCACCGGCAAGACGAACTGCGGCGCGACGCTCGAATGGGACACGTCGACCGACGTCGTCTCGGCGACGTTCACGCAAGGCAGCGGCAGCGGCAGCGGGAGCGGGAGCGGGTCATGATCGACGTTGAGAAACTGCTGACGAACGCGACTGTGATTACGTTGCGAAAGCGACCGGAACGCGGCGCCTCGTTCCTTTCGCGCTGGCAGACGCTGACGGGGCGCGCGCCGAGGATCGTTTACGGATTCGACGGCGAACGCGTCCCGATTCCGACCGGCTGGCAGACGTCGCCGGGCGCTTTTGGATGTTGTCTCGCGCACGTCTCCGCGCAGTACCGCGTCCTTTCCGACGCGGAGTACGGCGACGACGATCCGCTCGCTTTTTTCGAGGACGACGCGGTCTTCTGCGACGGGTTCCTGACGAAGCTCGACGCGCTCGCGCCGCTCGTTCCGGACGATTGCGACGTCCTGTACCTCGGCGGCGAGCATCTCCTCGGCGGCCGACGAGCGCCTGAGCGCGTCGCCGACGGGCTGGTCAGGGCGTACAACGTCAACCGGCTCCACGCGTACGTCGTTCGCGCTCGCGCCTTGCCTAAGATCGCGACGCGTCTTCTCGCCTATGCGACGAACGCGCCGGAGCGACGCGGTCCGAGCGGCGACGAAACGTGCTGTGATTATGAAGTCGGGCGCATGACGGAAGAAGGCGAGCTGACCGTCTACGCCGCGTCGCCGTTCCTCGTCGGTCAAGGCGGCTTCGGCAGCGACACGTATCCCGGAAAAGCACCGGACGAGAATCAGGTTAGATTCTGGAATTAAACGATGTTAATTAAACATGTGAAAAAAGAACGGACGCCCTTCGATCTTCACGAATGGAACGACGAGATCAAGGCGTTTGTGAAACCGCTGACGACGTTCGAGGCGCTCGTCTTTAACGATTACGCGCGCGAATTCTTCGACAAGGAGAAGAGCTGCGAGGAACGATTCGAAGCGGCGTTTCAAGCGGCGAAAATGGTCCTCGTCGACGAGGACGGCGCGCCGCTGCTGACGGACGACGACGTCGACGCTGTTAAATACGCCGACTTCGCGCCGATCTTCCGCGTCTTCTCCGCCGTGCTGACCGACACCGTCCCGCAGGACGGCGAGGCGGAGACGGCTAAAAAAAACTGATTGAAGACGAGGATTTCGTCTTCCCGTTTCGGCTCGCCTTCGCGCTGAAGAAATCGGTTCAGGAAATCCTCGCGCTCCCCGAATGGGAACGACATTGCTGGCGCGTCCTGTTCGATTACTACGGGCCGCTCGACTGGCGCCGCGAGGATCTCCTCTTCGCGCGCGTCAACCAGTATCAGGCGACGGGCGACGCGCCGCTCAGCGATTTTGTCCTCTTGAAAGAGCCGAAAGACCGCGCGCCGGTTTATCAGACGGAAGACGAGATGCTTACCGCTTTGGGATGGACCGACGAGCCGTGAGCCGCGACGTCGCGGCCGCTGGTCGCTTTATTTATACAGACGCGTTAGAAGAAGAAATGGAGAAAGCAAAACTTCACAAGGCGACGGCGACGATTTCCGAGTATCTCGAAAACGTCGACGCGTCGGTCGAGCCGACGACGTTTCATTTCTCGCCCCTTTACAGCGGTGGACCGCTGTATATCGACGGCTGGGACGATCCGGTCTACATCGATTTGACGACGCTTAAAATCGACCCGGCGCCGAAAGCTCTCGTCGAACACGACTGGGACGCGGTCGTCGGGAAATTGACGAACATTCGCGTCGTTGAAACGCAAGCGACCAACGGGAGCGAAGATTCCACGCGCGCGCGGAAGCGCGAACCCGGATCCAACGCCGGCGCGTTGGCGCTTTCGTGCGACGCGGTCGTCGGCGGGAACCGGCTCGCGGCGAGGGTCGTCGAGGCGCTCGCCGTCGCCGACTGGGTCAGCTCAATCGGCGTCTACCGGCTCGAAGAGGACAAAATCGAACGTCTTGAGAAGGGCAAGACGGGAAAAGTCAACGGCCGCGACGTTTCGGGGCCGTGCTATATCGCGCGGACGGGCTGTCTTTGCGAGGGCTCGTTCGTTCTCTGCGGCGGCGACAGCGAGGCTCCGGGTTCGAGCTACCGCTCGATTCTGTATTTTCGCTTCCCGTTGGGTCGCTTGCCGAATACGAGACGCAAAGAGATAGAGAAAAACAATGAGCAAGAAAAACAAACGCGCCAAACGCGCGAGAAAATCGGCTCCGATCGCGGCGACGTATCAGGCGGCGCGACCGACGAGCGACACGTTGCGACCGTGGCTTCAGTCTCAAGCGCAAGAAACGACGCTTCGCGCGTTGAACGCAAGGACGCGCTCGTCGATCCGCCAGCAGGCGCGCGAGGAGTTTGAGAACAACCCGCACGCTGCGGGAATAGCGAAGCTTTTCGGCCTGTACGTCGTCGGCGTAGGGCCGCGTTTGCGGTTCAAGGGGTTCGACCGGCGTTTGAAGCGTCCCGACGATAAGACGCTGCGAGACTTCGTCGAGCGTCGCTGGGAGCGATTTGCGGATGAAATAAACTTCGCGGTTCTTTTGCGTCAGGCGATGGAATCGATCGTCGTCGACGGCGAGGCGTTTGTCGCGCTCGCGCCGAATCCGAAAATTTCGACCGGCGTGACGGCGACGTTGCTAGACGCGCAGCGAATCGGCAACCCGCACGGACGACCGTCGACTCGATTAGAACAGGACGGCGTTCGTCTCGACGAGTTCGGAAACGTCGTCGAATATTGCGTCTACGACGTGCCGGAGCAGGAGTGCATGTTCTACGACGTCAGCCGGTATCGACGTGTCTCGGCGAGTCAGATTTTCTGTCTTTTCCGGCGCGATTTGCCGGGTCAGACGCGCGGCGTGAGCTGGTTCGCGCCGGTCTTGCCGTACTTGCAGCAGCTGAGGGAGTACACTCAAGCGACGGTCGAAGCGGCGAAAGCGGGCGCGAAGGTATTCGCGACGGTTGAGACGCAGTCCGGTTACGCGCTCGACTGCGTCGACGAACAGTATTTGAATCCGACCGAGTATCAGTATCAAGCGTACGATTCTTTTGAAACGCCGAACGGAAAGCTCGTTCACTTGCCGGTCGGCACGACGCTTAAAAGTTTCACGCCGACGCAGCCAACGACGGCGGCGGACGCGTACACGGCGAACCTTCTCAGTCAGATCGGTTACGCGATGGGCTTGCCGAGGAACAAGGCGACGGGGAGTTCGCACGAATACAATTTCGCGTCGGGACGTTTGGACAATCAGCCGTTTGAGATGCTGATCGACGAACTTCAAAGAGACGTTTTCGAGCGTTCGCTTGTCGACAAGATTTTCGTCGATTTTTATCGTCTGATATACGCGGACGTTTTAACACGTTTCGACGACGCTCCGTCGCCGAAGGAAATCGACTGGGAATGGATTTGGCCAAAGCCTCCGCTCGTCGACGCGGAAGCGCAGGCGCGAACGAACGCGATCAGAGTGAAAGCGGGACAAGCGACGCTGGAAGAGATATGGCGCGAGAGTCATCCGTTTGAAGACTGGGAAGACGCAAGAGAACGCATTTTGCAAGACAGAACAGACTTCCCTGAATTTTTCGGCGCGTCGATTGAACCTAATGAAACAGGCACGCGATTCGGCGAAACAACGACTCCGCCCATAGAAAATGAGAATGTTGAACCGGTTTCCCTTTGACCATTCTGACAACTCTTTTTCCTTAATTGTCACTTAAAACCAGCTCAAGGGACGCCCCCCGGGCGTGCTCGTCTGGGCTCTGATGAAAATCGTCAGAGCCTTTTTTTGTTTATGAGAAATGTTTCTATTCTCATAGCGCCGCCTCTGCCTTCGTTCATGACCGTCCGTTTGCGCAATCACGTTGACGACCGCTTCAGGAATTTGATAAAACGTCATATATCGTATCTAACTTCATTTTCCGTGTCAGACTAAAGCTCACTCTAGCAACGTTTTCATCAGTTCCAAACAAAATCTTGTTTCCTGGTGGGAGCGTAACGTCCAGATTTGCGAAAAATTTGCAAAATTGCCCCATTGGACGGACTTCATAACTATCAACATGAAAAAAGAGACAAAAGATATCGGCGGCAATTTAATGAATATCTAGAACACCCGACTCTCTCTCACACGCCCTTAAAAAGCTCCCTACGTGTGAAGAATGTTGAGGTTTTTCACGATGCGAAAAATACCGTCGCCTCATTATCAATCTCTCTGCGACGTCAAACAAGCTAAACATTTTCTCTGCGAAACACTCGTTTTCAACGGACTGCCGCCAATTAGCCGTAAGGGTATTCGACTTTTCCAGCGTTGTTCCATTGCGTTGCCGCCGTCGCTTATTTATAATCGGCATATTCGTTCCGTTTGCCCTTCAAAATTCCGGAACGCCACGACTACACAATTCAACCTTACGAGGCCTCATATGTCTACTCAAATTAACAGACGTACTTTTCTGGGCTCCGCTGCTGCATTTGCCGCTGCCGCGACGATCTTTCCCACAACTCAAACGATGAAGCCGGTCTGGGCTCAGGCGCCTTCTGACAGGCTCCGAATGGGTTGCATCGGGGTCGGCAGCATGGGGCGCGGGGACGCCCATGGTTTTAACGGACTCTGCGATATCGTCGCGATCTGCGACCTTGACGAGGAATATGGTATCGCGCGAACGCTTCGATCGGGTATCGGGAAGAAAAACGACAAAGGCGAAACGATCACGCCCGACGTCTACAAGGACTACCGCAAAGTCCTGGACCGCGACGATATCGACGTCGTGACGGTGGTGACTCCAGATCACTGGCACGTCAAGATTGCCGTCGAAGCGATGCAGGCTGGCAAGCATGTCTTCTGCCAGAAACCTCTCACGCTTACTCTCGAAGAAAACAAGATCATTCGTAAAGCCGTCGAAAAATACGGCAAGGTTTTCCAAGTCGGAACTCAGCAGCGGTCTCAATATAACGAATTCGCGCTCGCAACTCTGATCGTTCGCGCCGGTATGCTCGGCGATATCAAAAAGGTCGTTTGCGACATCGGCGGTTCTCCGACCTCCGGCGATACGGATATCCCCAAGATGGATCCCCCTGAGAACTTCGACTGGAACATGTATCTCGGACAGGCGCCTTATACGGACTTCCTCGGCGACGGCGATTTCATCAACGAAAACGACCACAACAATCGTTTCCATCGCACTCGATGCCACGGTGAATTCCGATGGTGGTACGAATATTCTGGCGGCAAGTTTACGGACTGGGGCGCCCACCATATCGACTGCGCCTTCTGGGCAATGGGTCTCGACAAGTTTGGGACCGGTCCTCTCACCATCGACGGAACAAACGCTAAGCATCCCGTTCCCTTTAAAGACGGGTATCCGACCGTCGACAATCGCTACAACACGAGCCACGAATTTGACGTCGTAGCGCAGCTGTCAAACGGCGCTGAAATGCACGTCGCAAGCTCCTCTCCCGACGGCAACGGCATTCTTTTCGAAGGTACCAAAGGACGAATGCACGTTTCCCGCGGACGTTGCAAAGGCAAGGTTATTGAGGAACTCCCGAAGGACGCTTTCTCCCAAGACGATTACAACGCGCTCTACAATGGCAAACCCTTCGAGGGACACAAAGAAAACTTCATTCGTTGCATTCGCGAAGGCGGTATGCCCGTCTCCGACGTCTGGTCTCATGTTCAGGCCATCAATCTCTGCCACCTCTGTGGAATTGCCGCGCGTCTCAACCGCAAAATTGAGTGGGATCCCCAAAAGGAGGAAATCGTCGGCGACGCCCAGGCGGCCACCTTCGCGGCTCGCGAACGCCGCAAGGGCTTTGATATCTCCTTGGATTAATCTGAAGGCGATAACGTTCGGAGATTACGTTCCGATTCGCTTTATCGCGCGGTCGACGAATTGCCCTCTCCTATTGGCAGTCATGGGTAATTCGTCGCGCCGTGGTTAACTCTTTTGGTCCGACAAGCCTCCGGCGAGGGCTTTCGGACTTTCACACCGGTCTCGTCGCTTCCTTCGTGTGTTCCGTTAGTCGGTGCGTTTGAAAGCGACGAGACGTTCTTTGATTGGAAAGCGTCGCGTACCGCGACGTTTCGCGCGTTGCTCTCTGAAAGAAAACTATGAGTCAGAATAATAATAACGATCAAAACACGCTTTATGCCCCGGCGGCGTACCAAGCGTTCCCCTTCTGGAAGACGTTACTTAAAGATCTTATCTTAATGATCGTCGGCATTTCCTTTTTCGGTTTCATTCTGGCTCTTATTCCGCTATTTCTCATCAGAGGTTGCGTAGCTCTCGGAGACGCGGGATTGGGCGGTTCTGTCGACTCTGTAGATATTGTCGAGACATTTATCGACGGAAACAAAGAAGCCGACGCGAAGGTCGTCGTACTCCCCATTGAAGGCGTCATTCTATCGGATACCGCCGACGGCTCTTCCTTCTGGTCGACTGCGCTGCGCGATATCATGGAAGACGATACCGTTCAAGCTCTCGTTCTCCGCACCGATACCCCCGGCGGGACAGTCGCAGGAAGCGCGTATTATCATCGTCTCATTAAAAAACTCAAAGAAGAGAAAGACATTCCCATTATCGTGAGCATGGGCGATTTGACGTGTAGCGGCGGATACTATATTTCCATGGCAGCGGACGAGCTTATAGCGGAACCTTCGACCGTGACCGGTTCGATCGGCGTTATCTGCGCGCTCGTCAACGCAGCGGAGCTCTGCAAAAAGCTTGGCGTAAGTTCCAACGCGATCACAAGCGGTTCCATGAAGGCGATGGGCAGTTTTATGAAGGAACCGACGGAAGAAGAAAACGCTATCTGGCAAGCGCTCGTAGATAGTTCCTATGAACAGTTCCTCTCAGTCATTCGCGACGGCAGACCGTGGTTCCGTGCAGAAGACGTCGAACCTGAAGAAAAACAAAAGCGCGAGGAGGAACTTCGCAAAATTGCAGACGGGCGCATTTACACCGCCGATCAGGCTCTCGAACTCCATTTGATCGATCAAATTGGTTACCTCGACGACGCTATCGACGTCGCTCTCGAACGCGCAGAACTCGACAAAGACGCCGCGCGCGTTGTCGTCTATGCGGAACCAGAAGGATTGCTACAGATCCTTGGACTGGGGGTTAGAGCAAATGAAAAACCGCTGGACAAGGCGTCGAGCATTATTGAGACATTTGCAACTCCTAAGACCTATTACCTCTGTCCAAACGCGCTTCCTCTTTGACCAAAACACTAAATACGGATAAGGTCTTCCATCGCGCAATTCGATGGTTATAATGAGCTCCCGCCCGTGAGGCGCCTATCCTAGAATCACGTTATTTTTCGTGTGGGAGCCCAATGTTTATAGCGAAGCTCAGACAATCTATTGACAAAACATCGACAAAAATACCCCTTCTCTGTCAAAAGTTAATATATAATAATAACTCTGGGCTTTACATGTTTGTAACCGTAACAATTTAAAGAAAAACAGAATTCGGCGTCACAACACTTCCGGCCGATATACCGGGCAGAGTGGCGACGTTTGCGCGGGATGTTCTGGAGTCGTACCGCAGACATTTAACGCGTAAAGCAGTGACGTCGAAGCAACAGGTTTTTTACAGATTATCAATAAATTAGAACAACGTCGTTCTACATTCGGTCGACATTCAGGATAACATTTATTAACGCTATGACTCAAACGCGAAACGCACGACTTGGAAATCAACTCCTTCGAGCATTGTGCGAAAGGATCGGTAGCGGGCGTTTTGAGACGTGGTTTGTTCCTCCTGACGCGCGTCTTGAGGTGCGCGACGACACGGTCATCGTCTGGGTTATGGAAGATTTCTACGCGGATTTCATCCGCTCAACCTTTGGAAGTCACCTCAATGCAATAGTTAGTGAAACGCTCGGTCGTGCGCTCCCCGTGATTTACCAGAAAAGCGCAACCCCTGAGTCCCTTCCCGTCGGCGACGGCGTTCTCCCTTCGACCTACGACGCTGAAACCGCGCCAAACGCGGCTCAACATTTTCCTGAGCAACGACAGCGCCTGCAACAGATAATTGAGTTGTCTGACGAACCGCGGCCGTCTTTGCTCCCTTTCCCGCCGCAAAACGCTAATCGTCGAGCGACTCCTCAGACTCCTTCGAGCGTCCTTTCTACCGATGCTCCAAATAAGGCGACTCCGCCTCAGCCTCCAAAACGAAAGCGCGGTCGACCGCGAAAAGATTCTGCGCCAGCCGAGAACGTCGGCTCCTTGACGCCTACCCCTTCGCCTGGTCGTACTGGGGATCAAAACGCGCCGGCCTCCGTCGACGCCGCGCCTAGCGAGCCTCCCAAGCGCAAACGTGGTCGTCCTAGGAAAAACCCTACGCCGCAAGCTCCCCAGACTCCGTCCGTCGCCTTCTCTTTCGCCGACGCTTACAGTCGCTCTCTTCTCGAGGCGCAAAATGCGTCCGCATCTCAGGCGCAAAAACCGTTTGACCTTTCCGATTCAGAACGCGCTTCGAATGCTTTGGGCGATTTCGGCGAACTGTCCAAATCTGACGCTTCAAAGAGCCAATCCGCCGCTCCGCGTAAGCGCGGGCGCCCGAAAAAAACGGCGAACAGTAAGTCGTCAACTCGTAACGACTCTGGAGCAGCCGCGCCCACTGCGGGCGGCTATGCCCTCCTTCAACAGTCGCGCGACAATCAATCGCGAGCTAAATCTGACGACACGAATCGGCGTCGCTTTGCGTCCCTTAAGACCTTCGTCGTTGGCGCCTCCAACGACACGGCGTACAAAATTCTTGACCTCGTCGCTTCAAATCCAGGAATGATGACGCCTCTCTACCTCTTCGGTTCGACGAGCGTTGGCAAGACGCATCTGTTGGAGGGGGTCTGCGACGCATATTCGCGCAATCCACAATTTGCGTCAAAACCGCCCCTTTACTTGACGACGGAACAATTTACGACAGCGTTCATCCGCAGTCTCCAAGGTGGTTCCCCTTTCAGAAACCGATTCCGAAACATTTCGCTCTTTGCGCTCGACGACCTTCAGTTTCTTGAGGGGAAGAAATCGACGCAAACCGAGCTCGTTTATGTTCTTGACTTCCTGCGCAACCATGGAATTCAAGTCGTAATTTCCGGTAAGCGTCCAGTCAACGATATCGGCAGCCTGCGAGAAGAGCTCGTCACGCGCATCCAAAGCGGTCTCTACGCCGAGATTGCGCCGCCTGAGCGAGAAACGCTTGCTGTCATACTTCAGCGGCAGGCGTTTGAGCGCAACCTGATCGTTCCCGAGGACGTTTGCCGTTATGTTGTCTCGCGCTTTGCCACGCACGCGCGCGAAATCTCCGGCGCAATTAATCGTCTGTACGCGATGCACCTGACTACCGGCGCGCCTATAACGCTTGAATTTGCGCGTCAAGCTCTAGCAGATCTCGCGACCGTCGCTTACCGTAATATCCGCATTGAGGACGTCGAGCGCGTTGTGCTGGAACACTTCTCACTTGAGCCCAACGCGCTCAAATCCTCCTCACGCGCCAAAAGAAACGCAGATCCTCGCGCAATCGCGATGTGGCTTGCACGTAAGCATACCCGCGCCGCGCTCTCAGAAATCGGCGCCTATTTTGGAGGTCGTCGTCACTCCTCTGTAATCTCCGCTCAAAAGAAAGTCGAAGGCTGGCTCCGGGACGACGCCAGCGTTCCGAGCCACGTCAGTCCGAACGCGCCCGTCCCGGAGCTGATTAAAACCCTAGAGCGCGCTCTCATGACTGTCACGCGATAATTTTATCGTCAATCGGCGCGTACCGGCAAAAACAAAGGCGTCCCAAACTCGATCGGAGTTTGGGACGCCTTTTTCGTAGAGTCGACTAAAAACGCCTTCTATAGACGCTCAGTCAGGAATCAATTACCAGTCGAAGGGATCTTCTTCATCGGCGCCAAAGGGATCATCATCGTCGTCGGCGCCAAAGGGATCGGTCGTTCCGCCGCCGCCAAAGGGATCATCATCGTCGTCGGCGCCAAAGGGATCGGTCGTTCCGCCGCTGCCAAAGGGATCATCGTCGTCATCGGCGCCAAAGGGGTCGGCCGTTCCGCCGCTGCCAAAGGGGTCCTCAACGTCTGTTACGCCGGTGGAAAAACCGCTGCCGCTGGAAACGTCGTCCGCCGCTCTTGGCGTGGTATCTTCAGCGCCTGGAACATTCCCCTTATAGAGATCGAAGAGAATGCGGTCGTAAATAGCCTGACAGGATTCGCGATGATGCAGAGGCTCAATCTGCTGCGTTTCATGAAGGCACTGGATAAGCCCGTCGCTAGTCACGAGATAAATGCGGTCGGTCCACTGATTAAAAACCTGAAACTTTGTGTTTCCGATATCAAGGGTCTTGAGTCGATGACCCGTCTCGCGATTAATAACCGCTAGACGATTGAGCGAATCAATCGTGTAGAGACGCGAAGAAGACGAAGCGACAGTGCGCTTGATGTTACTTGCACGCCATGCTTCTAGGCCAGCGCGGAGCGTAATCGCAAAGTAATCGCCGTTGTCCGTTGGAATGAAAGCATGGTCGCCAAACGCGGCAATGCGCTCTGAAATCGGTTTTTCGGTGAGGTAGGTCCAGCGAAGAAGCCCGGTTACGTCGTTCATCGCGTATACGTGTCCGGAAAGCGCACCAGCGATGAACATTCCGCCCTGGCGACGTTCAGGCGCAAGCCTCATGCTCTGCGCGCTCTTATCTTCCGGAACAAAGTATGGCATGGCCTCGACGTCGGAACGCGGTACAAGCGCGCGATTACCAAGTCGCCGCTCGTTAATGTAAGCAAAATTTGGACGGTCCTGAAGCTTGTATAGAAGCTTGAAAGGAGCGTCGTCCGTGTTGCGAAGCATTTCACCGTAGAGAATCCATCCCTGTTCCGTAGTCCAGGACACGACGTCCAGATCGTAGG
The DNA here is from genome assembly GCA_050949645.1 of Thermoguttaceae bacterium. GTDB lineage: Bacteria > Planctomycetota > Planctomycetia > Pirellulales > Thermoguttaceae > RUG369. The sequence goes on along the minus strand of JBMNGC010000001.1, from coordinate 476,272 downwards.
TCTGAGTTCCCATGACGGGCGTCGCGAGCGCGACGCCAAAGGTCGCGCAAACATAGGGTCGAATATCGTCGAGCGGCTCAATTGCGAACTGCGAATCAGTTAGCTCTTTGATGTTATCGAATTTTGCGCCCATCTCCGCGCTGACGGTCGCATTGTCTCTGATAATCGCTTCCATAGCGGCGGTTGTCGCGCTTACCCTGGGTTGTTCCTGTCTGGCTCGGATGAGCGGATAGGCAAGAATTTTTTCAGAGAAGACCGGCACATAGCACTCGCGTTCGCTCAGGACGGGGCCGGAAGACGGCTGACCGTAGACTTCCGTTTCGTCGAGCTTTTTACCGTTGAAACGATCGTAGATCACGAGCCGCGTTCCGCAGACGACCGCAACGACGCGACTATTGACGGCAGGTGGAAGCAGGTATGCGTCGCCGACCGCAACGGTCCAAAGAGCGGTTCCCTTTTCTGCGTCAAATACCTGGAGAAAACCATCGGTTGTCGTAATGAGGAAAAGACCATCCTGTATATCGGCGCTGGAGACTTCCTCAATATCCCTACCAAGCGTCGCCTGCGCAAACCACGCACGGGTCAAACCTGCGGCGTTCGCGTCCGCTTCGGAAATTAATTTCGACGGCGCGACGCCGACGGCGTATACGCTCGACGTCGTAAATGCGCAAAGACTAAGAACAGCCGCAAACACGGCGAAGAGTCGTTTCATTCGTGAAACCTCATTAATCTGAACGACGCTGACAGCGCAGTCGGCGCCAACTACGCTGGTTAATTTTCGAACGACTCCCAAAAAGACCCCGGTAAACCGACGTCAAAAAAACGGAAGAGTCCACATTACGACTGTAATGATAATATAGGACCAGTCAAATTAAAACCGAACTAAACGCTTTTTTTTCGAAATTTCCGATGTATTAAGCAATTTAACCGATTCTAACGTTTAGGGGAAAGAACAGAGCCAATTTGCCATGCGCTATTTCTGAAGATAAAACGCGAGATTTTCCCAAATTCATCAAGAATCTTTCTCAAACGCGCCTTCCATCCGGTCTGGGTTGGCACAAGCTAACTTTCACGCGCAATCATTCTAAACGGAAAAACCTTGCCTTCGAAGCTTTTTCTGTCATTTTTATAAACTTGCGCCGATTCTTTTGACACGCGAGCTTTTCACTTTTGTTTCGACGCTTTCGCGCCGTCCGTCACGAACGCGACGGAGCTTTGAGCGCCTTAAGCGTTGTTTACATTACATGGAACAGGTCCTATGCATCCCGAAAATCACGACGATACAACTCTCCGAGCATTTCCCGTCCCCGAGCGACTCTTTGACGAGAACAACGCTCCCCGCGTCGGTTACCTGACGGAAGCGTTGAGGATTTTTCGAAACGTCGCGGGATATGAGTTGCGGTACATTCGAGCCGGCTCGAGAGAAGCGATCCTTAATCCCTCCGTTATGGAAACCCGTCGTGACGACGAATCTGTCTCGCCCTTCAAACGAATCGCGACTTTTCCAGTTGGAGCCACAGGGATCCGCGTTTACGGGGTTCTACGCCTTTCGCGCGATAAGAAAATCTGCCCCCTTGTCGATTGGGACGCCGCATGTTCGCTCGCCTCGCTTCTTTCAGCGATGCTTGCTGAGAACAGTCTTTGGCGCGAAGAGTTGGCGCGACGTGAAGGAGAACTCGCCGCTCTGACGATCGAATCCGACGAGGAAAACAAATCATGCTCAAACGTCTCGGATCGACTCCGCGACGTCCTGCGATCCGGCGCTGCTGCGCTTGGCGGTTTCTGTGCCGCCGGGCTCTATCTCCTGGACCCCGCAACCACCGTTCTTAAGACTCGCTCCGTATGGGGACTCCCTGAAGATCGGTACCTTGAACCGCCAAGACCGCTAAAGGGGGCACGCGCCGAAGTCGAAGCGCTTCTCGGAAGCGCCGTAACCCTAAACGACGACTATCTCGCAGAGGTTTGGAGAGCGCCCGAGTTATTCTCATGCTCCGTTTGTATTCCGGTCGTTTCTGAAACGACAATCCTCGGAGTCGCTTGGTTTTTCTCCGATGAACGCCATACTATAGGATCACGTGAACTTGAGACGCTCGATCTCGTCGCATGGAGACTCGTTGACGAACTCGAAAAGGAAAGCGCACTAATCGAGCGCCGTCCACGCGCTGATAAGAAGCGTGAGGCGCGCAGACTTTCCGATGAAGAGACTTCTAAATGGACTAATGCGCGCACACAAACAAAGAAATAACGTCAACAGGCGATTTTCATCATTTACCACGAAGTTCGACGATTGTGGAATTCGCAACAAAAAAGTAAAAAATCGTAATCGCCCCTTGCGTCTAATTATGTTTCCGATATACTAGCAAGCTACATTCGCCCCCCGTGGTTTTCCATGGAGGGCGTTTCTGGGGCGCTATCCGAAAGCGAATCCTGTCGCGTTCCGAACGTGGAATTTAGGCGTCATTGCCCTGATCGCATCGATCTGGCATGCATATTCAGAATATTTACATACCGTCTCGACGGCGTCAGACTGTCGCGACGTAGTTTTTGATTCAAATCAGGTTGATCTTATGTCAAAGGCACCGGGATACAGAAAGTATCGTTCTAACCGTAGGCGTTCCAGCTCCAGACTCCGCAGCAAGAAGCGAGATCCGTTGTGTGAGAATGGCAAGCGTATGCGTCCGGTTTTCCTTGATTACAAGGATGTTGAAAAACTTAAGAAACTCACCAACCGCCAAGGCAAGATCATCAGCCGTCGTAAGACGGGCTGCTCCGCCATTTCTCAGCACGCAGTTGCTGCTGCCGTCAAACGAGCGCGTTTCATGGCTCTCATGCCGTTCGTCAGCGACTGAAATCCGAACTTTCGGTTGGTTGTATGCGCCTGCTTGTCAGGCATGAAAACAACAGGTTTTGCGCTTGTCTCGTTCGATCGACTTTCGAACGATAAGACGCAAAACCTTTTGTTCTTTTTATCTAACTTCGTTTTGTCCGTTATCGACGAGTCGCGCGCCAAGCGCTGACGTCGCCAGTTCAGACAAGGAGCGATTTCGTAATGACAGGGTCGGCTATTGAAAAGGCAGACGTTCTGATTGAAGCGATGAAATGGATCCGCGAACACCGCGACAAAATCACTGTCGTAAAGCTCGGCGGAAGCCTTATGCAGGACGAGGTCGCTATGATGCACCTCATCACCGACCTGGTCTTTATGGAAACAGTTGGAATGAAGCCGGTCGTTGTTCATGGAGGCGGGGCCGCCATCAGCCAGGCAATGACCGAAGCTGGCGTCTCGCCGCGTTTCGTTCAGGGGCGTCGGTATACTGACAATGCCACGCTCGACGTCGTTCGCGAGGTCCTTGCCAAGCAGATCGCTGGAAAACTCGTCGAAGAACTGAAGTTTTACGGAGGCAACGCCGTCGCGCTCTCCGCGCCCTATGGCTCCAACGTCCTTTACGGCAGAAAAGCGATGGTGAAAGACGAGTCGGGCGCCGACGTCGATCTCGGATGGGTCGGCGAGGTTACGAGAGTTGACGTCGATACTATTAATCAATATTGCAACAAAGGCGTCATTCCTGTCATCCCTTCTTTCACGCTGATCGACGGAGGCAACGGTCAAGGTCTCAACGTCAATGCTGATATTGCCGCGACCGAAGTGGCCAAGGAGCTACACGCTCATAAGCTCGTCTTCGTAAGCGAAGTCAATGGCGTGCGCACCGACCCGAACGATCCCTCCTCCATGATCAACTCCCTCACGGCAGACGAAGCGCGTAAGCTCCTTGCATCGGGCGCAATCGTCGGAGGAATGATTCCGAAAATCCAATCATGCCTCAAAACGATCGAGGACGGAGTCGAAAAGATTCACATTATCAACGGTCGACTTCGGCACGCGATTCTGCTCGAAATCTTTACAAGCCAGGGCGTTGGAACGGAGATCGTCGACCAACGGAAGTAACGACGCGCTGAACGGCGTGATTTCGCGCATTTGCCAGAATAACAGCAAACTGTTCGCACACCGATCGTCGGATCGAACAGAGAAGTAAATAGGAACCATCTCATGTCCAGAAGCTCGCAAGAGGTCATCGCCCTTTTTGACAAATATGTCATTCCGAACTATACCCGCTACCCCGTCGCGCTTACCCATGGCGAGGGGCCCTTTGTCTTCGACGCCGAAGGAAATCGCTACATAGATTTCTTCCCCGGTTGGGGATGCAATATGTTCGGGCACAGTCCGAAGCCTGTTGTCAAAGCGCTCGAGGGCCAGGTTGAACGTCTTTTGCACGTTCCGAACAGCTGGTACATGGAGGAACAGGGAGTTTGGGCCCAAATGCTCTCCGAACGAAGCTTCGGCGGCAAGGCGTTCTTCTGCAATTCGGGCGGCGAGGCGAACGAGGCGGCGATTAAACTTGCGCGACTCCACTCCCCTAAGGGTAAATACAAGATCATTACTTTCCTGAACTCCTTCCACGGACGCACAATGGCGACGCAGACGGCAACGGGTCAGGAGAAGTACCATCAGGGACTTGAACCGCTCATGCCGGGCTTCGTCTATTGTCCTTTTGGCGACCTTGCCGCAGTCGAAGCGGCGATTGACGACGAAACCGCCGCAATCATGCTCGAGCCGATCCAGGGCGAGGGCGGCGTCAACATGCCGCCGAAAGGCTTCCTCCAGGGACTCCGCGATCTATGCGATAAGCATGGGTTGCTCCTCATCTTCGACGAAGTCCAAACGGGCTGCGGTCGGACCGGAGAATGGTTTGCCTACCAGTATTTCGGCGTGACTCCCGACGTTATGACTCTCGCTAAAACACTCTGCAGCGGCGTCGCAGCGGGCGCAATGCTTTGCAAACGCGAGATTGCCCCGAGCCTCAAGCGCGGCATGCACGCGTCGACCTTCGGCGGCAACCCTGTCGCGGCGAGCGCCGGTATCGCAACGATCAAGATGATTGAAGAATTCGGTTATCTTGATATGGCGAAAAAACTTGGCGAGCACGTCAAAGCGCGCATGAACGAATGGAAGAAAGATATCGACCTGATTGCCGACGTCCGCGGCGTCGCGGGCATCATTGGGATGGAGCTTAAGATCGACGGAACTTTCGTTGTTCAACGTTGCATGGAAAATCAGGTTCTTATTAACTGCACTCACGACAAAGTTATCCGACTGTTACCTGCGGTCAACACGCCGCTCAGCGTTGTCGACGAAGGTCTCGACGTCCTCGAAGAAGCCCTAAAGAAGGGAGCATGAACGTTATGAAAAAGTTGCGCCATATTCTGACTTTATCCGACCTCGAAATCGAAGAACTTCGCGCCATTTTCCAGATTGCCGAGGATCTCAAAGCCGCTTACAAGCAGGGGAAACGCGAAAAGCTCCTCGATTGCAAAGTCCTGGGCATGATTTTCGAAAAAATGTCGCTCCGAACTCGCGTGAGCTTTGAGGCCGGTATGAGCCACCTCGGCGGCTCCTCGATGTTCTTGGAAGACAAGCACGTTGGACTCGGTTCCCGCGAGGCGGTCAAAGACGTCTCTCACGTGCTGAGCTCGATGGTCGACTGCATTGTTTACCGTGCAAAGAATCACAAAACGGTCGAAGAATTTGCAGCCTATTCGTCGGTTCCTGTCATTAATGCGCTCACGGACAAAGCGCATCCGTGCCAGGCGCTTGCCGATATGCTAACAATTCGCGAAGAATTTGGCTCCTTTGACGACGTTCAAATCACCTGGGTCGGCGACAGCAACAACGTCGCGGCAAGTCTTATTGAAGCCGCCGCGATGCTCGGCGTTCACATTGTTATTTCCTCTCCTGACGAATATCAGTTCTCAAAGGAAGAGATCAAATCTCTTATCCAACAGCGCCAGCCGGGCTTCTCGCTCGAATACATCGACGATCCGAAGGAAGCGGTCAGCGGCGCGCGCGTCGTCTATACCGACGTTTGGGTCAGCATGGGACAGGAAAAGGAGCAAAAAGCCAGGCTTGAGACGTTCGCTCCCTTCCAAGTTAATGCCGAACTTATGAGCTATGCTCGTAAAGACGCCATCTTCATGCATTGTCTGCCAGCGCGACGCGGGCTAGAAGTCACTGACGAGGTCATCGACTCGCCGCAGAGTCGCGTCGTTCAGGAAGCCGAAAACAGAATGCATGTGCAGAAGGGGCTTCTCGTCTGGCTTCTTCAGGACTGATTGGCTGTTGACATTTACCCGCCATTGACAGGTTTTTTCGTTACTTATTTGTTAGAGGCGCTTCATGTTTATCTCTCTGGATTGGATTTCAGATTTCGTCGATATCTCCGATATTGACCCGAAACGAGTCGCGGATCGACTCACGATGGCGACCGCAGAAGTCGAAGGCGTCTCGACCGTCACGCGTTTCGTAGACGGAGTCCTTATCGGCGAAATCGTCTCCGTTACCCCGTTCCAGACCCCTGAAGGCGCGACGCGCCACCTCTGCGAGGTCAGTTGCGGAGGGAAAAGCTACCAGACCGTTTGCGGCGCGCCCAATGCCCGCGTCGGACTCAAGGCGCCCTTTGCACCTGCCGGCGTGACGCTCGGCGACAAAACAGTCGAAGCCGCCGAATTGTACGGTCATAAGAGCGAGGGCGTCCTTTGCAGCGCCGCCGAGCTGGGCATGAGCGCTTGGCATGAAAACCTGTTCGAGTGTCCTCCTGATACTCCAACCGGCGCCAAATTCTCCGAATTCGTGCCCGCGACCGACACGCTTGTTGAAATCGACAACAAGAGCCTCACACATCGGCCCGACCTTTGGGGACACTACGGCTTCGCTCGCGAGCTGGCCGCCGTTTTTCATCGTGAACTCAAACCGTTGACGCGTCACAACGTCGACCAGTATCAGTCGCTTCCAGCGTTCCCCGTGTCGATCGACGATCCGAACTGCGTCTGCTATTCTGGGATCATTTTTGGAATCGAGGCCGGCGTCACGAACCTTCCTTCGCCGATCAAGATACAGCGCCGCCTGCACGCGCTCGGACAACGTACGTACAATCTCTTTGTCGACCTGACAAACTACGTCAGTCTTGAGCTTGGTCAGCCCACGCACGCATTCGACGCCGATCTCGTCTCCAATATCCGTGTCGCCGCGATGGGCAAGGAAGGACCTTTCACGACGCTTGACGGCGTCGAACACAAAATGTTGCCGGACGATCTCATGATCTGCGACGGCGACAAACCGGTCGCCATTGCCGGTATCATGGGCGGGCTCGAAACAGAGATCACGGAAGGTACGACCCGCGTTATGCTCGAATCCGCAAACTTCCAAGCAGCGCGTATTCGAAAGACGTCTCAGCGGCTGGACCTGCGCACCGACGCGTCTCAGCGGTATGAAAAAACGCAACCTCCTGCAAACTGTAAGGTCGGAACGGAGCGCATTCTTAAGCTCGTCGAAGAGTCCGGCGCCAAATTTAAGGTCGAAACGCGCTACTCGCTCGCTGGCGATCTTCATGACGAAATGCGCTATATCGAGTTGCCGCAGGGACGGATGAATAAACTTGTTGGCGTCGACTTTCCACCGGAGAAAACGCTTGAGATTCTCCGCTCGATCCAGTTTGAAGCAGACTTCCTCCCGGACGGCACTCTGCGCGTCGGCGTCCCCCCCTTCCGTAGCGAAAAAGATATCTCAATCGAAGAAGATATCGTCGAAGAAGTTACTCGCATCTTTGGGTTTGACAATATTGAGCCCGTCATGCCCTCCGCTCCGTTGAGTCCGCTTCACGTCGACGACTATATTCGACTTGAACATCGCGCGCAACGTCTCCTTGCGTCCTCTTACGGTTTCTATGAAGTCCATAATTATGGATGGACCAACGACCAATGGACGAAACGCCTCGGCTACGACCCTGGCGAAACGCTCCAGTTGCTTAACCCCGTGGCGCCCTACGAGTCCCAGATGCGCAAGACGCTCATGCCGAATCTCCTCGCGCTGGTCGCCAAAAACCGTCCTTTTAAGGACTCGTTCCGCATCTTCGAACTCGGTCATGTCTATTTTCTCAAGGGAGAGGTCGACGACCAGCGCAAACCTCTTGATAGCGCTGAAAAATGCGATGAAAAGCGTCGTCTTGCAGGGCTGAGCTTTGTGCAGGCCGGAGTCGCGCTTGACGACCATTATCTCGAAATCAAAGCGGCGGTCGAAGACGTCGGCGCTATGCTTCTCCAGGACGGTACAACCTTCTCATTCAGTCCAACGAAGGAAACGGTCTCACCGTGGCAAAAGGTCGATTACTCCGCTGAAATATTTGTTGGAGAAACAAATGTCGGCGCGCTCGGCGTCCTTGATAAGGAGACGCTCGCCACGGTTTCTCCCAAAGGCGGTCAGGTCGTCTGGTTCGAAATTGAGCTCGATAAGTTTGACGGCTCGCTCTATCCGAAAACGACCTTCCAAGCGCCTCCGAAATTCCCAGGTTCGTGGCAGGACTTCTCGCTCGTATGGCCTATCGAGTCGGGCTATGTAGGACTTATCCGTAAGCTCGATGAATTCAAGCATCCGCTCTTGTTAAAGCGCGATTTCGTCGCTTTCTACAAGGGCAAGGGACTCGAAAAAGGTATGGCAAGCTACTCCTTCCGCTATGAAATTGGCTCGCCCGACCATACTCTCTCCGGCGACGAAATCGAAGATTTCCACCAGCGATTTCTTGACTTCCTCAAAACCAACGAGATCACGCTTCGCTGACGCTTGCCCGGGCTCTGGCGATTTGGTATAATTTGGACGCAAACGTTCCTTCAAGAGCGTTTGCGTTTTTTTGGCGTTTTATTCGTAACGACAGACCTCAGCCGACTTGTTGAAAATCTCCACTAAACGATGCAACCCTCCTGTTCTCTGGAAATTTTCATAACTGCTGTCAGGTTTTGCTTAACTTGGGATCGGACTCTAAAGAATTAACAGATGCGGGCGCCGCGTCCTTGCAACGAAGAGCCGAGCACGCTCTGAATTGTCGGCGAATCATCGCGCCGCCCAGATCGTCTTTAAAAAAAGGATACGTTATGACGCAGAATAACAAGATTTTTAAGAAGCTCTGCCTGACGTCTACCGGTTTCGTTACGGTCGCGCTTGCTTCGTCCCTCTGGCTCGTCGCCAACGTCGGCGTCGGACAGCCCCCCGAAACACCGGAGCCCACGATGGCTCCTGGAACTGCGCCGACTCCAGCTTTCGACCAAGCAGCGTCTCCTAATCTTGCGCCGGCTCCCGGAACAGCTCTCCAAGCGCCGGCGTCGAACGCCGAACTTGCAGCGCTTCGCGCAAGAATCGCGCAACTGCAGGAATCTCTCAGAACTATGCCGACCTCGGTCGAAGAGCAAGTCGCACGGCAGAGAACCCTTGCCGAATTGACCGAACTTCACTCGCAGCTTCAACGTCAGGAGTCTCTTAGCGGTCAATACTCCGCATATCGTCAAGCGCGGGAGGCGCAAGCGGGCTTGGCCAGTCCCAACGCGGGATTCGGAACTAACAATCCATACCAGATCGGCGCTGGGCCCATCTCTCGCCCTAGTCCTCAGGAACTCCTCGACGCTTCCGGGCTTAACACTGGAAATATTGCATCGCGAATCGGCTCCCCTAACGTCATGCTAACGCCGGGTGAAGCGTCGCTACTTCGCGAGCAAAAGGCTGGCCTTACGCAACAATATCGTCAGCTCCAACAGACGCTTCGTGCTCTGCAACCAGGCGACGAAGCGCTCGCTGAAAATCTCCGTCAGGAACAGGAAACGATTCTTACGCAACTCAGAGATATTGACGCGCGCCTCGTGAATGCGCCCGCCGATACACCCGCGATTCCTCCCGTCGACCCCACTCAGAATTTCATGCCTCCCATGGCCAATCAATTCTCCGGTCAGGGCTTTGGAACTGATAATATCATGGAGAAGATGCAGAAAGCAAATCAAGCCGCGCAACTTCTCCGCGAGGCAGGCCTCATCCAGCTCGCGGGACATGTAACGAACGAGATTCCGCGGATGTCGACTCCGAATTTCACGGAAACGAACCTTGTCCCCGGCGCCTGGGCGCAAAGCGCCGGGCTCGACGATGAAGCGAACAACCCCTTCCATATGGTCTCGCCGAGAGATATAGAGGGTATCAACAACTCAATCGACGAACTCAAGACAAAGATCGATTTGCTCAGTCAGAGCCTCGCTGACGTCGAGACGCAACTCAAACTGCTCTCTCATCAACAGGTTTCCGGCTATATCCAGCAGTCGCCGGAGCCTGAGCAGCCCGCTGAACTTCTACCTACGCCAGTTACCCCTCCCGTCGATTACGACGAGGATCAGTATGAGCAGCCCGAGCCAAGCGACGCCTCCGTCAACCAGGCGCTTACCAGCGCGGAACTTGAGCTTGGAGAATTCAAAACACTCCCCGAAGAGGATTACTGATCTGCTGAAATAAAGAACGCCCGACGATCAAAGAATGAACGTCGGGCGTTTTTTTGTGTCAAGGCGAAAGCGTTACTCTTCGTCGTCAAACTTGATCTCAAAGCTCTCTGGAACTCCGCGCCCAGCAACCGCGTTGAGAAGTTCCTGAAGTCTCATGCGCTGCCTTGGAGTGAGGACGCTCAACATCGCTGCCTCACGTTCCTTCTTGAGACGTTCTGCACGCGCTTCAAGCTGAGCGATCTCGAGAAAGTACGCCTCTTGAACAGCATAAATTTGCGCTCGCTGCTCGTCCGTAACGTTGACCTTACTCCAGTGAGCGGGCAGACGCCGTGAAAAACGTTGGTTCGTCCAGAGTCCCTTAACGACGTCGAACTCTGCGCGGCGCGCCTTTTGCTCTAAGTTAAGATAATAGGTCAGTCCCCTAGGCTCGTCCTGTTCTACGACGTCTTGAGCTTTCGGCGCGCTCGCTTTTGCAACGTTTTTCTTGCCCTGCTTGTCGTTCTTTTTTTGCGTGGCGTTCTTATTACTCTGGCCCTTGCCTTGCGCCGTTTTACCGTTGGACGTCTGCGCCGACGTTTTTGAGGCGTCGGGAGCAGAATCAAGCTTCAAGACGCAGTCGAATTCAGCGCGATTGCGTTCCTCGGATTTGACCGCCTCGGCGGTCGCTCGGACACGCGACGGAGTCGCGCCTATACAAACCGCGCACGAAAGGAATACGACCAGCGCCAACGCAAGGCGCGACGTTCGGGGCAAGCGGAGATTCATGATGTTGTAACTTTGCTTCGAGTTCGCTCAACGAGCTTAGGACTTTCGATAAGAACGGTGACATTTGGCTCGACGGATTTGGTGATCCAGGCGCTTGAACCAATCGTCGCGCCTTCACCGATCACAACATTGCCGCCGAGAATCGTGGCGTTCGCGTAAACAACGACGTTATTCCTGAGCGTCGGATGACGTTTCGTATCGCGCACCAGCTCGCCATTGTCGTCGCGCTGGAAGCTTAGCGCTCCAAGCGTTACACCTTGGTAAAGTTTGACCCAATCGCCAATCTCGCATGTCTCTCCAATCACCACGCCCGTCCCATGATCGATGAAGAAATGCTCGCCGATCTTGGCGCCGGGATGAATATCGATTCCAGTACGTGAATGCGCAACTTCCGTCATGATACGCGGAATCAGCGGAACGTTGAGTTCCCAAAGAGCGTGCGCGATACGGTAAATGACGACCGCATCGAAGCCAGGGTAGCAGAAAATCACCTCGTCGATCGACTTACAAGCAGGGTCGCCCTTAATCGCTGCCTCGGCGTCCTTTGCGAGCTTATGACGAAGCTCTGGGATACGCTTGAGAAACTCAAGCGTAATCTCCTCGCCGCGAGTTTGAAGCTCCGCACGAAAAGATGGATCGCATCCTTCAGGGTTTTTCTCAGGGCCGTTGCAGATCGCGCGAGTCACTTGCACGCGGAGCGTCTCAAAGATCTCGTCGACAAGATTCCCGACGTGATATTCAATGTTAGAAGCGTTAAGTCGATCCCGCCGACGATATCCTGGGAAAAGGATCTCATTCACCCAATCCAAGACGTTTGCAATCGCCTCCTTATTGGGAAGCGGACAGCAATCGAGCCGACTCAAAGAGGCGTCCTTTTTATAGGACTCGACGACGTCGCGAGTAATCTGCGGTAGTTGAGAGCGGTTGGTGCGATTCGTTCTCAGAACCTGTAATTCTTTCATACTATAGCGTTCTCGAAAAATCAGTCTTAAAATTGGAAGCAGTTTGCCACTACATAACTGATATTGCCTGCATTACCTGAGGGGCATCATATAGTGTGACAATGCCATTATTTCCGGCAATTAGCGTTTTGTCAAGATATGCGCGTCGTCACGGCGCTTCTTGTTCTTGCAACCGCTGAGGCGATGGAATATAATCCCGCGACGGGCGTGAGGCGATTTTTGCGTCCCTCAGTCGCGCTGCTCTTCAAGAACTCCTATACATGTGGAAAGAGTATTATGTATTTAGACGACAATGACGATCTTACTCCCGTTGACGACGAATTGACGCCCGCTCCGAATGGCCAAAACGACGACACGCAGCACAAGGACGAGTTTCGACTCGAACAGGGCGGCGAAACAGGGCTGATCTTCGAAGCCCGCGAATCGACCGGAATCTACGGACTTTCCAACGAAACAGACGCGCCCCAACCTGCCGACTCTGATACTCATGACGATGCGCGTAAGGACGCGCCCAAAATCAACGCGGACGTCTACGACGTCGCTGCTCCGGATCCCGCGCCGTCCCCTTCAGCGCACGGAGAGTCCGGGACGAGCTCGAAAACCTCCGGGAAAAAAGCGTTCAGGAAAAATGCGCCGCGCAATGCTGGAACGGATTCCTACGCTGACGACGATATTTCACTTGAAACTCTGCGCGAACGACGTCAGCGCACGCTCATGGAGGAAGAACGCGAAAGGGACAAGAAAAAAGTTGAGAGAGTTCCATTGCCGCCCCGTCCCTTCAGGGACAATCTCCTTAAGCCGTTCACTCGTCCTGGCTGCATTGCGCGAATTGCGATGATCGCCGGCGCCGCGTTCATTCCGCTTTTACTTGCGACCTTCTTCTTTGCCTTGGCGTTCTCGCGAGAATTCTCCGAGCAAATGAAGATCGAAAACGTCAAAGCTTTTGGCGCGTTCTTTACGTGCATTTGGAATGATCGAGTCGTCTTTATGCTCTTTAGCTTTCTCTGGGGAATTTTCTCACTCCCCGTTTCATTTCAAATCTTCATCGATACGGCAAATGGAGTCGACGAGATTGACGAATGGCCCGAGTTCAACTTCGTCGGCGTCATTATAGACTTCCTCTGGATCCTCACGCTTATTGTTCTCGCTGGGATACCTGGCGCGGCGCTTTTCACGTTCCTCGATGTAAATTACTTCATAGGGTTCACGCTGAGTTCGACAATTCTGACCCCGGTCTTTTTTTTGTCATGCATGCAGACAGACGCGCGTTTTACCTTGCTGACCAAAGAGATCCTCGTCAGCTTCAAGAACAATCTGCAAAGTTGGCTCATCTTTGTGGGAATCTCATTCGCGTTCCTCTTCGGCATGATGGCGCTCTCCCTTGCCGCGATTGGCAGCGTTTTCGTAACGCATGAAGGCGCTAAGCCCAGCTTCGTTTATGCGGCGGTTGCAGCGGCTATTCTTTCGATCGTCTTCAGCTTTGCTCCAGCGCTTTATCTTCGTTTCCTTGGTCGACTTGCATGGATTATCGAGGATGACGTCCGAAAACGCGAAGAACTAAAGCTTGAAAAAGAGAATGAGGGCGACGAAGACACGGATGAAGAATAAGCAAAAAAGGCGCGCCTGAACGCGCTGAAAATCTGCAATATCGGCTTCTTTGCGTTATTCTGCTTGACCGTACCATTTCAATCCAGATATAATCGAGGTCAACAACCGCTCATACGCCCGTCTTGCTACCTTGGTTTTATGGAGATCATGAAATGTCGCAGTTGACTCGCGCAGCGCATTGGTCAGCGCTTATGCTCCTCGCGAGCGCCGCGCTTTTCCCACTCTATGCCGTCGCCCAAAGCCAGGCGACGAATCCTATCCTGTACGCAGACGTCCCTGACGTCGCCCTGTTGCGAGTCGGCGACGACTATTACATGAGTTCGACGACTATGCACATGACCCCCGGCGTCCCGATCATGCGCTCAAAAAACCTCGTCGACTGGAACCTGATTGGCTACGCCTACGACGTCCTCGAACGGAACGACGCGCTTGAGCTCCAAGACGGTAAAAACGCTTATGGCGCGGGCAGCTGGGCTAGCTCTTTGCGTTATCGCGACGGCGTCTTTTATCTAGCGACCTTCTCCGGAACGACGGGCAAGACGTATATCTACTCAACGCGCGATCCTTCCGGCAAATGGGATTGCAAGTCCTTTGAACCCATGTGTCACGACTGCTCGCTATTCTTTGACGACGACGGTCGCGCTTATCTCTTCTATGGCTCTGGCGATATTCGACTCACGGAGCTCGCCGACGATCTCTCCGGCTTTAAGCCCGGTGGAGTCAACCTGGTCGCTATTAAGAACGCGTCGGCAGCTGCGGGTTCAAATATCGGACTACCGGCGGAAGGTACTCAGGTCTTCAAACGAAACGGCAAATACTACGTCTGCAATATCGTTTGGCCGCGAAACGACATGCGCATGGAGATCGTCCATCGCGCCGATTCAATCGAAGGTCCCTATGAAGGACGCGTTTTTATTCGTAACCGAGGGATCGCGCAAGGTACGATTTTTGAAGGAACCGACGGAGAGTGGTTCGCGCTCTTCTTCCGAGACTCCGGCGCCGTAGGTCGGATTCCCTATCTTCTCAAAGTTGAATGGCGCGACGACTGGCCCGTCCCCGCCGATAATGGCAAATTCCCCGACACACTCCCAATCGTTCACGACGCCGACGCCTCGCCGCTCGGTAATATTATCGGTAACGACGAATTCTCAGACCCCGACGCGCTTGCCGACTATGCCTCGGCTGGACCATGGCAATGGAATCACAATCCCGATCCTGACGGGTGGTCTCTTAAAGCGAGACCTGGTTGGCTCCGGCTCGCGCCGCAACGTCTCGATTCCGTCGTAACTCAAGCGCGCAATACCCTTACGCAACGAACCTTTGGTCCGACCTCGTCAGGCGCGACCGCGCTCGATCCGCGTGGTCTCAAGGACGGAGACGTCGCGGGAATCTTGTTGTTGCAGCGTCGTTATGGTTACGTCGGCGTAACGCGGCGCAATGGAAAACTGCACGTCGTTCAGGCGCAGGCAAACGAGCGAGACGAGCTCGTTGAAAATGACGCCGTCCCCCTTGAAGGAGAACCAACTTCAATTCAATTGCGCGCGAAGTGCGATTTCCGCGAACGTCGCGATCTCGCGCAATTTGAATGGTCGCGGGACGGAAAAATTTGGGAACCAATTGGGACGCCTCTTCAGATGTTTTATACGCTCCCCCACTTTATGGGATACCGATTCGGACTCTTCTGTCAGGCCACCCAAACCATCGGCGGCGTCGCTGATTTCGACTACTTCCATATTGAACGATAAACAATGCCAATACGAGCGTCTCTTTGGAATGATTTGACCCTCTGTAAATCATTCTGAAGGGTTGTTCGTTGCCGCAACTGCCCCTCTTTGACGGCGCTCATGTCGCCAAAGATTGACAACAGGAATCATCGTAAACGGAAGACCGTTTGCACAACCAGCTATACAAAGGGAAATCAAAATGAAAAGACTAACGTTGGCGCTGACGCTCGTCTTGACTCTTGCACTCAACGCCGTCGCTGGCTATTCAGCAGAGGTCGAAACGAACGCGACAATCAACGCGGAACAGGTCGGAGAACCAATTTCGCCTTTTATTTACGGACAGTTCATTGAGCACCTTGGTCGTTGCATCTACGGTGGAATCTGGTCCGAAATGTTACTTGATCGCAAGTTTTATGACGCGCCTGGAACCTACCTGTGGCAACGTTTCGGCAACGCGAAGTTCGAGCAACAAAAGGAAGGTCGCTTTGTCGGCGAAGCCTCGCCAAAATGGGTCGCGGAAAACGACGAACCCTTCGGCGTTCGACAGTTCGGAATCGACTTCATTAGCGAGATGCGTTATGTCGGTTACGTTTGGGCAAAGCTCGACGATGGTCAGAAGCTAGCCGTAACAGTAAACTTTAACGGACGCGACACGCTTGAGATTGCGCTCGATAACCCCGTTAAAACCGCCGACGACGGATACGCTAAGTATGAATTTGACTTCTCTGCCGACGACATTTCAACTCCAAAGGCAACTGGAACCTTCTCCATCGTTTTCCAAGGCAAAGGGGAGACGCGACTTGGAACAGCGTCGCTGATGCCCGGCGATAATATTGAAGGAATGCGCGCCGATACGCTTGAGCTCCTCAAAGAACTCAACGCTCCCATCTACCGCTGGCCAGGCGGCAACTTCGTAAGCGGTTACGACTGGAAAGATGGAATCGGCGACCGCGACCGTCGTCCGCCCCGAAAGAACCCAGCGTGGCAAGGAATTGAGCACAACGACTTCGGAATCGACGAATTCATGACTTTCTGCCGGTATCTTGGAACAGAGGCGGATATTGCAGTCAATACGGGAGCGGGTCAGGTCGATTCAGCGCTGGAAGAGCTTGAATATGTTAACGGCGACGCTGATTCGCCGCAGGGTAAGATTCGCGCCGCTAATGGTCACGAAGAGCCTTACGGCGTCAAATACTGGTGCATTGGCAACGAGATGTACGGCGATTGGCAGATCGGTCATATGCCGACGGAAGAGTACGCGCTGAAAAACAACGAGTTTGTCGACGCGTTCCGCGAGTTCGATCCGAACCTGGTATTAATCTCGGTCGGCGCAATAGGAGCATGGGACGAAGTCATCATGCGCCAGTGCGCGGATCATATGGACTGGATTAGCGAACATTTCTACGTCCAGGCGCGTCAGGATAATATCGAGCATATCGAACAGATTGCCGATTCGATCCGCAGGATCGCCGACGCGCATCGACGATATCGAGTAGAGTTCCCCGAGCTCAAGGGCAAGGATATCAAGATCGCCATGGACGAATGGAACTACTGGTACGGTCCGCATATCTTTGGAGAACTCGGCACGCGATATTTCCACCGCGACGGACTCGGAATCGCGAAGGGTCTTCACGAATATTACCGCAACAGCGATATTTTTGCGATGGCAAACTATGCGCAAACCGTTAATGTCATCGGCGCGATCAAGACGTCGCAGACCGCCGCGCAGTTTGAAACAACCGGACTCGTCCTTAAACTGTATCGTAATCAATACGGAACGAATCCTTTAAAGGTTGAGGCGGAATGGCCTTACGACGTTGCCGCCGCTACAACGGAGGACGGTGAAACACTCACCCTTGCGATCGTCAACCCGACGAACGACGCCGTCTCTTTCTCACTCGACTTTAAGGGACTCACGCTTGCTAACGACGCCGTTCGCTTTGAGATCGCCGATCCGAACCCGATGGCGTTCAATGATCCGGATTTCCCGCAACGGGTTAATATTGCTGAATCCCACGTCGGCAACTTCAACGACGGCGTCTCTGTTGCGCCGCTGAGCGTCACGCTATATCGAGTTGCAATCGAAAAGTAATTTTCGTCTTGCTCGCGAATCTCTAGCAGATAGCATACTTTTGTACGCGCCGGTCGCGCAGAAATCCTCGACCGGCGCGTTATATTTTAATAAAGGAAACCTTAATGGCGCCGAAGCCCCCAAAATGGATCTGCGATCCTATCGTTCACTTGCGTAAAGAGTTAGCGATCTACGCAGACGAAGACTATGCAAGATTTGTTCGTGCAACGCTTCCCAACGACGTCAAAACGCCCGTTGTCGGCGTTCGTGTCCCGAAGATACGCGCGATTCTCAAAACGATTCCTACCGAGTTCGACGAAGCGATCCTTCACGCCATTCTTGAGCCAACCAGTAAAATCACGCCCCTTGAATCCCTCGAGGAAAGGGTGGCGGTCGCGTTTATTCTCGGGAGGATGAAAGCTCCGCTTGAACGTAAATATGGTCTTATCACAGCGTTCTTACCTTACGTCGATTCCTGGGCTGTTTGCGACGCGCTCGCCTCTGTCGTCAAACCACATTCCAATGAAAAAGAAAAGTTTTGGTCATTTTTAGATCAATTCTATATGGAAGGCGCTCCATATGCGCGCCGCTATGCGCTTGTTACAACTCTCAAATATTACATCGAACGAGACTGGATTGCCGACATGATCGAGCGCGTCGAGCGCGTGGCAAAGCTAAAAATCCAAGACCACGCAGTAAACATGGCTGTCGCGTGGCTTCTTTGCGAGGTGATGGTAAAATTTCCAGACGAGGCGTTTAAATATCTCCGCGAGTGTTCACTCGACGATCTGACCTTCAATAAGGCGCTCGGCAAGATTCGAGATTCGTATCGAATTCCTAGTGAAATTAAAGAAGAAGCGCTCGCTATGAGACGCCGCCCCAGGTAAAATCCAGGGCGTCAAAAATTTATTCGCGACGTCAAACTTCAATCGCTTAGAGACGTTTCGCCTTTTTCTATGCCGGCGTTCCTTCATCTCTTCTTCAAGAGTTGAAAACGGCGCGCGTTACCCCTACAATAAATCTCGACGTCTGAACGAGTTTTCAACATGCGACCTGTAACTAGCTGATCTAGCAAAAAAGTAAAACTCGAAGGCGCGCCGGTGAAAATGCTCGCATCATGAAAAGCGTTCAGAGGACGACTCTGCGATCACAACCGGATCGCAGCGTGGCGTCAAATCGATCTACTAGAACGCCATTAAGTAACTTCCGCCGGACATTTTACCACAAGTTTCCGAATAAATTACTTCTCCTTATTTAGAAAGAATCTATGAAAACTAGAATACTACCCCCCTTTTCCGACGGATCGACGCGTCTGATTATCGCTCTTTGTTTTGCATTGAACGTATCGTTTGCCTGGGGCCAGACCTCAGAGGACGTCGCGCTTAAAATTGACGCGGCGTTGACGCCGATTGTTATCTGTTCCAATGGCGAAACGCGAGAGACATTGGTTCAGGCGTTTGACGTCGTCTCACCGCCCGACGTTGTCCTGACGACTGTCTCCGCGCCAAGATTTCTTAGTCGGCTCGAAGCGCGCGTCGGCGACGCCGTTGTTGGATATTTCGAGATCAATGAAGATTTTGACTCAGACCCGAACAGTACAACAACTACGCCGACTCAAATCGCGATTCCCATCGATGATAAAAACATGCTCGCCAACGGCGGAGAAATCACGCTTTGGGCGACTCCCTCTGAGTTCGCCGATCCTGAAACAAGCGTCAACATTGGTATAAAATCTATCAAAACCGGCGACGAGACAATTCTCTTCGACGCCGCGCCTATTGAATATCGTTTTGGAGTTCTCGTGCGAGACTCGGGCTGGGATGGAGTCGCTCAGTATCGGATCCCCGCGCTGGCGACGACTCGCAGCGGAGCGTTGCTAGCAGTCTATGACGCGCGCTGGAACGGCTTTCCCGACCTCCCAGCCGATATCGACGTTGTGTGCAGTCGCAGCTTCGACGGAGGTAAAACGTGGGGTAAAATGACGACCGTTATGGACTTCGAGGGCGAGGCCCCTGTCAAAGAAGGAGTCGGCGATCCCTCGGTTCTCGTCGATCCGCAAACGGGTCGTATCTGGTGTGCTGGAATTTGGGGGCACGGCGGACTTGGGGTCTGGAATTCGCAACCAGGTTTGGAGTTCGGAACCTCGCCGCGTTTCGTGCTGTGCTATAGCGACGACGACGGCAAGACCTGGAGCGAACCGCGCGATATAACGAACGAAGCGGCGCCCGGCAAAGATTGGCGACATTTCTTCCAAGGACCGGGCATTGGAATCGCGTTGCGCGACGGAAAACTCGTCTTCCCCGCTCAATTTACCGACAGGGACGGCAAGTGGTTTGCTACGCTGATCTGGAGCGAAGACGCCGGCGAGACCTGGAACGTCGGAACCGGCGCGCATCCCGATACCTGCGAAGCTCAGGTCGTCGAGCTCAACGACGGGTCGCTCATGCTCAATATGCGTCACTTCACGGATAAATTCCGCGCCGTCGCCACAACTTCAGACTTGGGCTCCACCTGGTCTGAACATCCTACCTCGGGATCTGCGCTCATTGAGCCCGTCTGCCAAGCGAGCCTGTTGCGCGTCAAATCAACCGTCGATGGAGACGACGTCGATCTTCTTGCGTTTCTTAATCCAAAGTCGCAGACGGCTCGCGCCAATATGACGTTGCGCCTTAGCGACGACGAGGGAATGACCTGGTCGCGCGAGCTTGTCCTCTATCGCAAGCCTTGCCTCGGATATTCGGCGATGACAAAGCTCGACGACGAGACCCTCGGCGTTCTCTATGAAACGACTGGCGGTTTGATCTTCCAGCGCGTCAAACTTTCTGACGTCACGACCGTCGAATAGAAGAAGTCTTGGACTACAAATAAAAAACGGACGAGAATTGAACTCGTCCGTTTTTTATTTGACAGCATCTCGTCGTCAGAAGCCCAAATGATTCGCTTCAATCAGTTTCCCCATTGGCTACCGTCGTCTCTTCCATTTTTCGCCAGCAAAGGAAGAGGACAACCGCGGTTACGGCGGCAACGGAGAAAAGAATCGTACCGTTAAGCCAATGACCGTAGAGCAACGCGCCTGTTCCGAAGAGCGCCGAATAAATCGAAACGCAACCGACGACGGTGCAAAGAATCCCAAGGGGGACCGGCCATTTATCATTCGCCCCGGCGAGTTCAACTCCTTCGGCGGCGGCTTCGTCGTAGACCTTCTTCCAACCGGGACCGCCTGCGCGCGTCTTTCGGACAAATTCACGCAGCGTTTCCTTATCGTCTGGAGGAGTGAGGAAAGTAACCGCTAGCCAACCAACCGTCGTCGCTGCAACGGTTATGACTAATTGGATAGAGGCGTCCGCCAATAAGGAACCTTCAGGAATCAAACCATTTTCAAGTTGGAAGAAACATGCTATTGGGAATGCAAAGCACATCGCCGCGATTTCACTGAACGCGTTAATGCGCCACCAGAACCAGCGCAGCAGGAAGAGAAGACCGGTGCCGGCGCCAATCGAGAGTAGAATTTCGAAGGCGCTGAGCGCATCCTTCAGAAAGAACGCCATACAACACGCGATCGCCATAAAGAGAACCGTCCAGATTCGACCGACTTGAACGAGCTTTTTCTCAGACGCCTCCTTATTGATAAATCTCTTATAGAAATCGTTGACCATATAAGACGACCCAAGGTTCAGGTGCGTCGAGATCGTCGACATGTACGCGGCGAAAAGGGAAGCGACAACGATCCCCAAGATACCGGGCGGAAGCAAAGTCATCATCGCGGGATAGGCGGCGTCGTCCGCAACTATGTTTGCAGGAAGGTCCGGAAACGCCCTTTGAATCGATTCAAAATCTGGAAAAACGATGATCGACGCAAGCGCGACAATAATCCACGGCCACGGACGAACCGCGTAATGGCAAATGTTAAAGAAGAGGGTTGCGCCAACTGCGTGCGAAGGCGTCTTTGCTGCGAGCATGCGCTGCGCCGTATCGCTGCCGCCTCCAGGCTCCGCGCCCGGATACCAGACGCTCCACCACTGAATGCAAAGAGGGACCGCCAGAAGCGTTATGACCAACTTGGGGTCGTGAAAGTCAGGGAAAAAGGAAAGCTTACCCGACACGTTTGGGTGTGTAAGAAGCCCGTTCAGTCCCCCGACTTCTGGAAGCCGAATTGCAACGATCGCCGCTGCGATACTTCCGCCCATCGCGATAAGAAAGAGCACAAAGTCCGACCAAAGAACCGCCGTAAATCCGCCGAACGTCGTAAATAATACCGCGACGCCTCCTGCAATCAAAACGGTTTGGAACTGCGTAAACCCGAGCATCACGGCAAAAATCTTGATAATGGCAAGCGTGACCGTCGCCATAATCAGCGTGTTGACGCACATTCCCAGATAGACCGTGCGAAATCCGCGAACAAAGGCGCCAGATAAACCGCTATATCGAGTTTCATAAAACTCGATATCCGTCATAACTCCAAGTTTACGCCACAGTTTCGCATAGATAAAAACCGTTGTCAAACCGGTCGGAAGGAACGCCCACCAGGCCCAGTTACCGGCGACGCCAAATCTTGTGACGAACAATGCTCGTCACAAGATTTGGCGTATCGGCGGAAAAGGTCGTCGCAACCAGGGAGAATCCGAGCAGCCACCATGGCGCCGTTCGACCTGAAAGAAAGAATTCTGACGAACTCTTCCCTGCCCTGCGCATTGTACGCCACCCGATAAAAAGCATCGATAGAAAGAATACTATCAACACAACGTAGTCGATAATATGGAGATTTGACATTAGCTCTCTCTGCTATGATATTTTATCGGCGTAGGGAGCGGCGCGCCGTAAAGCGCGCCGCTCTAGTGCATAAAGCGTATCAAGACACGCAAATCACTTGTTGACGACGCGGAATGTCCAGGTACCAGATCCGATCTCGTACACAACCGTGTCAGCGCGCGCCTCGTCGACTTTCGTGGCGTCGTCGGCGCCGTCGATAACCTCGCACGTCTGGTTTTCATCACACGGCAGGATAACGGTCGCCGACGTATTAAACGGAACATGAATCGCATAGATTGTCTGACCGTTTTCCTCGTCAACGCGCCAAGAGGACATGATCTTGCCATAGGGCGTACCGACGACCGCGGCAACGCGCGTCAAAGGTTCAAAGCCGGCTGGAGCGAGCTCGTGCGGACGCGTCTTAGGTTCGACGACAAAACGTTTGAACGCAACGTGCTCCGGCGCAGTTTCCGCAACAACGGAATATGGCGCGCCATCGAGCTTGATACCCGCGAGAGACTGATAGAACCACGCGCTGAAATCGCCGAACATAACGTGGTTACGCGAAGAACCTTCGCGCCAGTCCTCCCACAAAGTGCCGGCGCCGCGCTTGATCCAGTCGGACATAGCCGGACGAGTCTCTTGCAGCATCAATCGAAGCGCAAGGTCAGTTCGACCGTTTTCTGAGAGCGTACGCAAAATGTATTTCGCACCAAAGATACCTACGTCGAAGTGCCCGTCTGTCTTTTCAACATTTTCGACCAGACGATCAAAGACTGCTTTTTGATCCGCCTCGGGCAGCGTAAGTGTGAAACCTTGATGGATCGCGCAACTCTGAGTGGTCTGACCGTTGATAGAGTAAACGCCGTCGCCCTTGTACAGCGCCTTGTTATAATCGGCGCGAATCTTCTCAGCAAGCGCGGAATATTTTTCGTAGTCCTCCTGTCGGCCGAGAATCTTCGCCGTCTGTGCGACAATTTTCGAATCGACGTAATAATAGCCAGTCGACGTCACTTCAACCGGAGTATTCGTTTCATAGAAAACCCAGTCGCCGAGTCCATGATCGACGAGCCCATTTTCATGCGCGCGCGAAGTCATATAGTCGACGTACTTCTTCATGGCTTCGAAAGAATCCTCAAGAATCTTAACGTCGCCGCGATAAACGTAGAGGTACCAAGGAATAAGAATGAGCGCGGAATCCCACGCGGGACCATTACCCCACGGATAACCCCAGTCGCCCGTCGGAACGATTCCGGGAAGATTTCCATTCGGACGTTGTTCGTCGATGAGGTCGTCAATCCACTTTTCATAACCGGCGGTATTTTCAAAGTTATATTGAGCTAACTCGCAAGCGAGTTGCGCGTCGCCTGTCCAGCCGTTCTTTTCGCGATGCGGACAATCCGTCGGAAAGCCGGCGACAAAGTTACAGCGATAAGACTCGAGCGTTGCCGCCTGGAGCTGGTTAAGAAGTTCGTTGTCGCAGGAAAATTGGCCCGTCTCTCCAAACGCCGTATTAATGCGCATTCCAAGGAAATCGGACGGCTCAGGAGCATGACGCAGACCGAGAACCTCAATGTACTGGTAACCGTTATATGTAAAGCGCGGTTCAAAGAATTCTTCCTCGTCGCCGTTGCAGAAATAGAAGTCGGTCTGGAATCCGCCCTTCATACCCGTCATGCACGCGGGGGTTCCTTCCATAAAGTGCAGAGCGATGTCGCGACGCTCAATATGCCCAGAGTCGTCGGCGCGCTCCGAATAGCGGAAGCGAATCACGTCGCCCTTTTTCTGACCCCTGATGCGCACGCGAGCCCAACCGGCGCTATTGCGCCCCATGTCAACCACGTAAAGTCCCGGATCGACTTCTTTGACGCTCGCAGCTGGATAGACGTCGGTCACTCTGGAAACGTCAACTTTCTGGGCTACGATCTTCGGATTGCCAGAGGGTTCGGGCACGACAACGGCGTTACCGAGAATCTCGCGTTTCCAGGCCCCGTCGACAATCTCGCCCTGTCGAACGCAGTCGAAAAGAACCGGACTCGTGGAATAGGTCCAGCTCGAGTCAGTCGCAATCGTTTCCGTGGATCCGTCGACGTAAGTGAGCTTGAGCTCAGCGCGAACGCGAGGGAAATCGCGCCAGGGCGCGGCGTCGAAGTTCCAAGTCACGATCGAACGAACGTCATACCAGCTATGTCCAAGGAGAAGCTGAAGCTCGTGCTCTTTCTCATTCGGAGCGAAATAATTCGTAACGTCGAGAACGTTATAAAGAAGTCGACGATCATAGCGCGTAAAAGACGGGCTCAGAAGTTGCGGCTGGACCTTCTGGCCGTCGACGTACGCTTCAAAGAGTCCAGGAGCGCAAACGGCAAGGTAAGCGCTGGCAATCGTTTTATCGGTTTCAAAAGTTTTCTGGAACGCTGGAGAAATCGTCTCTGTCCTACGACGCAACTTGCCCCACGGCGCGGAATCCAGATTGGCTTCGTCATTTTCTGCGACGAAGGACGCGCGGGTCGCATTAGCCCAGTTAGAATCGTCGAAATCGAGTGAATTCCAACCGTCGCCGCCGCTGAGAGAAGCCTTCCAGGTCGAATCGGTTCCAACGGTAAGGATAACGTCGGTTGGTTTCCCGAAACGGTTGGGCGTCGGGAGATTCTCGGGCGCGTTCGATTTATCAAGAGCGCGAACGAACAGCTTTGCAACGAGCGCTGTTGGATAGAGGGTCCCGTCGCCGAACTTCGTGTCGTTCGGACGTTTCGTATCATTCGAAACGACGATCGCTATAACGTTTTTACCGGTGACAAGATACTCGGAAACGTCGAGCGAGCGAAGCTGATCGGGGTTGTAGACCATTCCGATCGAGTACCCGGCACGATGACCGTTGACATAGATTTCAAACTTCTGATCGGCGGCATAGTAAAGGAGAGCGCTAAGATTCTGTTCATCTAAATCGCTTTGAGGACAATCCAGAGTGAATTCCTTCCTGAAATACTCGGGCGCATACCCGGAGTCGGTCTCCTTTTCTTCGGGAGCGGCGAT
The DNA here is from genome assembly GCA_050949645.1 of Thermoguttaceae bacterium. GTDB lineage: Bacteria > Planctomycetota > Planctomycetia > Pirellulales > Thermoguttaceae > RUG369. Next base: position 450,998 of record JBMNGC010000001.1, on the reverse strand, counting down.
CCAACCGGCGCCAGAAAGATCGATGTCGGGTCGAACTTCTTCAGGCTGACCGATCCACTGGGCGGACCAATCTTCCGGTTTAACAAAACCCTGGACCCAGCTCGACGGACGAGACCACAAGGAACGCGCGCCTTTTTCATCCCAGATGCGAACTTTCCAGAAATACCGCGTCATGCTCTGAAGGGGCGCGCCGTCATATGGTACGAAATTCGAGGCGTCCGATTCAACCTTGCCAGAGTCCCAAAGATCGCCTTCGTCGTTGTTGAGCTTGCTAAGGCTCGATGAAACAATCACCTGATAAGCGCTCTGGCTCCTGTTGCGTAACGATTCGTCTTGTGAAAATGAAAGCCATGACAGACGAGGGTTTGCTGCGTCGACGCCTACGGGCTGAACGCGCCCTTCGACGCGCGAAGCCCTCGGCAGGGGTAACTTCAGCTGCTGTTCCGGCGTGAGAAGAACCGCGGCGTTTGCTGCCACGCCCATCGTGACAAGAGTCGCAAGCCCAAGAAAGGCGCTTACGCACGACATGATCGAACGTCTCATATTCCATTCTCTCCTATTGAAAACATACTCGGGAAGGCTTTATAGCAATGATTAAAGAAGCTTGCGCGCCTTGATTTCCAAATATTTATTCACGAGCGGAGCGGTCGCGTCCTCAGGGAAGACGTCGAGCGCCAGAACTCCACGCGCTTCGAGATTCGCAAGAGTTTTACGGCGCCAATTGAGAATCTGCGCCGCCGCGCCCGCTTGAAAATATATGTCTTCTAGCGCGCTCGATTCAACGCGTCCGTCGTATTTGAAGGCGCGCTCGAGCTCGTCGACGGGATCGGCGTCGCGATATTGTTTCATCCAGAGCGACAGTTTTCCCGAAGAGCTTGCCGCTACTGGGTTAACCTGCGAATCGGAGCCGACTCGAACGCCCTCCTCTATTTTGTCAAACCGTTCGACCGCGTCAAACAGGGACCGTTCGCGAAGGAAAAGCCCCAGCGGCAGATGCGCGCTGCACAGGTTCGTCATACACGCTTGGATCTGTTCCGCATTGCGTTCGTCGAGTACGTTCGTCGCCAGCACGATAAGCGCGCGCTTGGTAGAATGAGTCTTAAGATAGGCGAAGGCGCGGTCGTAACGTGATTCCACTCGTTCCGGGAAAGCGTCGAAAACTCCACGAATGATCGAGTTCATATGCGACGCGCCGCCTCGAGGCGGCACAAAGACCTTGATTTCATCTGAAAAAACAAGACATCCGACCTCGTCGCCTTGTCGCAACGCAATATATGCAAGCGCAAGGGTCGAGTTGAGCGCGCAGTCAAAAAGCGTTATTCCACCGGAGCGGTTCATCGTCATGCGGCCGGCGTCAAGCGCAATAATAACTCGTTGATTGCGAGTCGCTTGGAAATCGCGAACGATGAGCTTGTTATGGCGCGCTGTCGCCTTCCAATCAATGAACTTGTATTGATCGTCGGGCGTGTATTCGCGCAGGCGTTCAAAGTCGGAATCCTGTCCAACGCGTCTCGTTCGACGAACCCCCTGCATAAGAAATTGGTTTTTACGCGCAAAGAGCTCCTGACGGGAGAGTTGACAGAGATTGGGATAGACGCGAAATGTTGATTCGCACGAGACTTTCTTATACCTTCGCCATAAACGGAGAGGGCCGCTGAAACGGAGAGCGACGAATTTAAACTGAAAGACTCCGCGACGACTCCATAAAAGCCGATAGTTAAGCAATTCGCGCGACTCGCCGGGAATCGAGCGACGCGCAAAATACGCAAAGTTTTTGCCAGAAGCAAGATCAACTTCATCCGTGTCGACGGAAGCAAGCGCGTCTATCGTGGCGAGCGCTTCCATCGAGGTCGCAAAGACGCAGGAATCGTCAACAACCTCGCAGGTTATCGGACGTTTACCACGATTTGACAAAACAATCTCAACGTTGTGGGGACGCCCGAGTGCGGCTACTTCTTCCGTGTTACGAACGGCCGTAACGTCGCGCCCGACAAATAAAACGAATAACCAATCGACTAAAAGGGTAAGCGACGCCGCGATACTGACAGCGAGAACCAGCCCCTGTGGAAAATCAGATTCAAAAATAAACCCAAGCGCAGACGCAAAAACTGCAACCGCAAAGACCGCTATCGCTCGCGGAGCAGGATACGTTTTAAAGGCCGCGCCCGCGATGGCAAAGAGAAAGAAGAACGCCGGAAAGACGAGATACAAGGAGCGTTCAGCAAGCCCTTTCGCCAATTCGCCGATCATACTTCACTCCTGCAAACGAATCGCGTCGTCGTCTTTAAGAACCACGACGCGTCGATAACGCCGCGACTTTTCCCAACGTCAGGGAAAAGCGAGGCCGAACTCGCCACATTTTAAACGAGAGCCTATTCCAGGTCAAATTATCAGCGCAAATTTCCAAAATTATTTTCGAAAAGAATCTTTTACGCCGCTGCTGAGAATAAAAAAAGCGCTGTCCCTTAAACAAGGAGACAGCGCAATTTAAATGGCGACTTAGATTGACGCCAAGCCTACAACTGATCAGAGAGCGGCCTTGGCAACCTCTACGATCTTGTCAAAAGCAGCGGGATCGGAGACGGCAAGATCAGCAAGCATTTTCCGGTCGAGAGCGACGTTTGCCTTTTTGAGACCGTTAATAAACTGACTGTAACGGAGACCGCGCATGCGTGTGGCGGCGTTAATGCGAATGATCCAAAGTCGACGGAAATCTCGTTTCCGAGTGCGACGGTCGCGTGTCGCGAATACTTCAGCTCGAAGAACTGTTTCTTTTACCGTGCGTAGAAGATTTTTGCGTCCGCCGCGGAATCCCTTCGCGCGTCGCATAAGCTTATTCTTCGCACGATGACGAGCAACGCTGTTTCTAACTCTCATTTTAATGTACCTTATTCAATCATGTTTCTATCGTCTCAGTCGTCTGCGGGTTTGCCGAGACGTTCGCGCCTAAAGACGATATTCTACGAAAATCAGGTCCCGCGCTCCATTAATCTTGAAGTCGACGGCGTTAACGACCAGTTTTCAGAAACCGACCGCAGCTCATGCACGAAATAGAACAGAAGTCGGAGATGTACGACGGCAAGGATGAGCCGTCTGTCAGGGTGGATCAACGACCGCCCTTACCGAGCGCCTTGATGATTCGCTTAGCTTCGACCGGAGAAAGAACATCCGTACCGCGAAGCTGGCGAATACGCTTAGTCGACATACGCCACGCTAAGTGGCTGGTGCCGCTATGCCGGTGCTTAACTTTGCCATTAGCGGTAACGCGAAAGCGTTTGGCAACGCCCTTATGAGTTTTGATCTTAGGCATTTGAGGCCCTTTGTCTCTGCTAAAAATTACCTGTAAACCGACGCGTCCGCGTCGAACGATTGACCAGCTGTTTCACAACGACGCTGTCGCAGTGAAACATGCTTAGGCGGAATGCCATTCTACAAGAAATACGCGGCTTCGCAATAGCTGGAGAAAAAAATTCTCGCTTCAAGACGTTCGACTCGCGTCTGTTCTTCGATCAAACCGCTCGATAGAGGGAAAAAAAGTGCAAGATGCTCCCGGCTAGAACAAAAAGATGCCAAATTGAATGCATCCACCGAATTTTAAGCGCATAGAATATGCAACCGGCGGTGTAGCACACGCCCCCTGTCAAAAGGAAAATCCACGACGCTCGAGGGATCGCCTCCCAAAGTGGCCGCGCAACGAGGAGCCCGAACCAGCCCATAGCGAGGTACAGGAATAAATTGAACTTCGACGCCTTGTACGCATAAACTGAAAAGGAAATGATCCCGACAATCGCCAGCGCCCAAATCGTCCCAAAGACCCACCAGCCTTCTCCGCCATAGAAAGGTCCAAGGCAGTACCCGGTATAGGTGCCGGCGATAAGAAGAAAGATCGCCGAATGGTCGAGACTCGCAAAAACCCTCTTCGCGCCGTTACGCGCAAGAGAGTGATAAACCGTCGACACGAGGTACATTATTACAAGCGACGCGCCGAAAATCGCATACCCGACAACATAGCGCGCCGTACCGCCTTCCGGCGCGCGCGTAGCGCCGCGCACCACGAGCAACACGAGCGCGGCAATAGCCAACAACGCTCCTATGCCATGCGTTATAGCATTGGCAATCTCCTCGCCAAGCGTGTATGACGGCAACTTAATGCGATGCTCAGTCTCCGGAATTTCGACGACTGCAATTTCATCTGCTTTTTCTCTAGTCATATATACGTTTACAACAAAACGGGCTCTCAGAATTTGTTTTCAGTGTAAGCTCGTGACGCCACGCGTCATTGTCATAATAGACGTTATTAATTGTATGGCGACTCAGATAAAATCAAGACCCCCAAACGTGCTCTTGGGGTGGATACAGAACGCGCCGCCGTCGCGAACGCGTTGTAAACGCAGTCGCGACGGCGTGGAATCTAGCGCTCGCAAAAACGATTAACGAAAGGACAGAATTCTGGTTTCGTGTGGAGAAAGTTTAATACGAAAGATGGTGGGACGCTCCGGGTTCCGTGAAACGTCCGAGATTGAACCGGTCGACGGATCCCATTCGCGAACGCGAGCGGAGCCGTCGTCTGCGGCAAAGGTCAAAAAAGCGTCGATCGGGTCTGCTTCTTCATTGAACAAAAAGTAGAAATCGACGCCGCCTTTGATAACATGCCGCGCGCGAAGCCCGGGCGCAAGGGATGGAAACGCCGGCGTTGCGTCCCCCTTTTGGGCGTTCTCAGGCGCGATTGTCGCAACGTCGACTCCGGAGAATCGACGAACTAACTCAAGAATCTCCTCTTCGTTTTCTGCGGCAATCGGCGCGTCTGAAAGCTTATCAAAGCGAGACGAGTCGCTTTTGAGGCATATAAGTCGTCCCGTAGTCGCCGCCTTGTTCAACAATGTAGGCGACGCTAACGTCGCAGCGCTCGGCGGCGTCAAAAGCGTCTTATAACTTGCCGAGGGCAACGCGATAACCGGTTCTGGTTGGAGCGCTATCTGAGCGTCTTTCAGCAACCGCGTTTCCAGGTAGTTAAAATCAAGCTGATTGCGAGTAAGCTCCCGCGTCATCCAGACAGGAGCGACTCCCGAATCAACGAGGATCGCCGTCGGAGCGACGACCTGAGAGTCTGTATTAAGCCAACACAGACGAGCGCAATAATCCGCGAAGACGTTGTAGCCTTCCCACCATTCGGAATGAGGACCGACGTCAGGCGGACGTTCGTCAAACCTTGGACCGCGGATCGAATAAAAAAATGCATGAGGGAGGAACATATTCTGTCCCCTCGCCACGCACCAGTTAATAAGCCAGACGCATTCTTCGTAAGTCAGATCATGTCCGTATGCGCCAAAGATTTCATTGAGATTACGACGAGCGCCATTATGGAGCGCAGCGCTGGAAGCGACCTTAGCCATAACCGAATGCCTAGGGTCAAAAGCCTTCGCGCCTGGCTCGATATAACGCCAGACTATATCCTGACCAGGCGTCTGAAATTTCGAGAGAACGCCAATATCGCCCGACCCTTCGGGGTGTCCGCATAGATTCGTTCCGTGCTCGACGCACCAACGTGAGATGCGGTCGTAATAAATTTCCTCGAGCGCAAGCTGAACCGCCTTGTTATATCGCGCGCGAATCGTCGCGCTTTCGGGGCTTGTCGTTTCCCAGAGCTCGCGGAGATGCGGACGAAAATCCATACCGCCGCAGTTATTGATGACGTCAAGGGATCGCAAACTGCCGTTCTTCATTCCCCCCATTGCGCCGCGACCAAGAATCGACGGCTCGTCGGTAAAGATTCCGACGATCACTCCAGACTTGAAGAATTCCTCAAATTCGTCGTAATATCGTTGATAAACGAGTCGGATAAACGCGTCAACCGCTGGAGCGTAAAGGAGGTCGGCGGCGGGCGGCGAAAATTCGCGCGGACGATTGGATTCGTCGCCGATATAGTGCAGACCGCGAATAACGCCTCCCGAGGGCGCGTCATAGATGCGGATCGTTTCGCCTTTATCGTTTTGATATTCTTCGATGAGGATCCAATCGTCTTGCACGCGCGGCCGAGGCTCGAGCTGAGTTCCGTCGGCGGCAAAAACTGCTCGTACAAACCCGCGCGCCGAGTACGCGGGATCTTCTTCGACAACCTGTCCCGCCGACGCCCCCGAAGGATACATCCCTTCGTCGTAAAGCATGACGCGCATGTCGCGACGCTCCGCTTCCTCAAGCGCAAAGCGCATCGCCGCCAAGAGCTTTGGACTCATCCATCCGCAATCCTCGGGAAGACCGATTCGCGGATGGATTGTAAAGCCATGAACTCCGTGACGATCAAAATCCTCGATCTGCCGCGCAATTTCGTCATTCGTAAGTTCGTCGTTCCAGAACCAGAATGGAAGTAGAGTAAATTCTCGCGGCGGATCTCGAAACTCGCGCTCAAGCGCGCTCTGATCGTCGGAAACGGTCGGCTCTTGCCCCAACGTTTTTGAGGGAAGAGCCTGTCCGACCAGGAACAGCGCTAGAAGCGCCGTTCCCAAGAGAAATTCGGAGTAACGTCTCATATGCCTCCCATGCCTTACGCAATCGCGTTATGAACTTTCTTTCGAAAGATTCTTGATTTCCTTGAGGAGCGTTGCCTCGCGACGATTTTTATAGAAATCGTCGAGCGGGTAACATCCGGAAACTAATCCGGCGCGCGGCCCGTTGGTGCAGTCGCCAAACGTACGGCAGATGCGCCTCCTGTCGAGCGCCTTGCCAGAAAGATAATCCGCCGCCATATTCGGGTACGAAAGTATCGAGCGTCCTATTCCGATCGAATCGGCGCCACCCGTTTCAAGAACCCACTCGCCAACCTGAGGCAGGAATTCCTGGAGATAGGAATATCCGGAACCTATCAAGAAGAGATCGGGTCGGCGTTCCTTAAGGGCGCGAACCGTCTTAATTTGGCGAGAAACTCCCAAAAGCGGATCTTCGGGAGGAAGGTATCCGTCGGCCACCGCAAAGGCGGCGGGGCGCTGAGTATGGGGACAGTAATAGGGGCTGCCGAACGTCGAACCGATCAGGGATACTCCAAGCTCGTCAAGAAGCCCGACAAATTCAAGAAGGTCCTTAATTTCAGGGTCGACGCTGAGCCCGGTCTCATCGCAGTTAAACGCGTAAGGATAACGTCCGTACTTATCAAAGTCCCACGCTATAGGTCGGCCGACCCCATCGGCGTCTTTCTCAAAGGGCATAAGATCGCCAAGACTCAAACGAACGCCGATATCAAGACCAGGCGCCGCCGCTTTAATTCCCTCGACGATATTTCGGAAGAAACGCGTTCTATTTTCAAAGGAACCGCCATACTTGCCAGGACGATCGAAAGCGGTGAGGAACTCGTGCGCAAGATACCCGTGCGCGCACTTGACGTCGACAAAATCAAAGCCCGCCTCAAGCACAAGCTTGCCAGCTTCGACAAAATGCGCGACGATTTCGTCGACCTCGTCGTCCGTAACAACGTTTGAGGCGTCGCAATGGAACTTCTTATCGAGATAGGGATGTTCGTAGGCGGTGTGGGAATCGAGCCGCTTGTCGTCAGGCGTCTTGACGAAACGTCCGGAATGCGTGAGTTGCAATCCGATATAAGGAACGCCTTCGGCGCCGAAGAGATCGCGTGCACGAGCAACGGTATCCTCGCGAAGTTTGGCAATCTCGCCGACCGTCTTGGAATTCAGCGTCATCTGTCGCGCGTTAGCCTTTGCCGACTCCATGACGGCGACCGCTTCGCATCCAAAAAAGATACCTGCGCCGCTCTCCGCGCTTCGTAACCACCGACGGCGCGCCAATTCGCTCGGCGCTCCATTTGGCTCGCAATCCCAACCTTCCATCGGCAACAGCGTCCAACGATTCGCCAGCTGTATGCTTTTGCCTGTGATTTTGCTCTTATAGACGACGGGTTTAGTAAACGCCGAGTCCGCTCCAGAACGCGGTTCGTCTATAAGGTCAAACTCCGCGCCGACGCCGCGAAGGTATTCGCGAAATTCACCTGAGCTCTTAAAAGTAGCAATTTTTCTAAATTCCGTCATACTGGACCTATATCTCTAACAAGGTTGTGGTTTCAATTACGAGTCAAATATCTTGCCCTCGCGATAATCGCGCCAAACGTTTTCGAACCACTCGTCCGGTTCGGGAATAGGCTTTGTATCGCGCCAAAAAGAACGCGTTGAGAAGGACGTATCTGAACCCGGGTTCGACGTCAGCCAGGAACATAGAACGCGGTCGCGAAAAGACGCGTCCTCCGCCTGCGCACGCCATTCGGGAGGAAAAGACTCCAAAATCGGGGCGCCGTTCAGATCAAGCGTCAATTGCGCCCCACGAGATCCTACGCCCGCAACGACAGAGTCGTAGATCGCGTCGAGGTAAACTTTGTGCGCAAGACAAAGCTGGAGATTGCGCAACGTCTCGACGTCGTCGGCTGTCGCTGGCTGCTCGCCGCCCTGCTCTTCATCACTCGACGAACGTTCTCCGCCGTAAAGCTTGACGAGTTGCTCTGTCGCGTCGAATCTTGCGCGTTCAAGCTTGGACTTGGAACGCAAAAAACCGCCCGATTCGCTCATGCGCGTCCTAAACGCGGCGCGCTCGGTTCGCCAGTCGTAGCCGCGCTTACGTGCGTATAACATTAAACGGCACAGTTCCGTAACTTCCGCAACCGCCATGCTCACAAACGCAGGCTCCAACTCCGGCGCGGAAGCGTCTGCTCGCGCGTCGTGACTTATTCGCTCCGCGACGCGAAACGCTCCCGTCTGCCCTGCGTTGAGCGCCGACCCTCCTGGGCGCGCGACCCCGTGAGAACCCGCGACCTCGCCAATCGCAAAAAGGCCCTCAATGTTAACGGAACGCCACCAGGGGTCGATCGCCAATCCGCCGTTGTTATGCTGTGCGCAAACGCCGATCTCAAGCGGCTCGTTTTCAAGATCGATCCCCCAGTCGCGATAGAGCTCGACCGCATTAGGGTTCATGCGTTCGAGTCGCGCGAATGGAGTCGTCTGATCAGCGCCGGAATTTGCGAGATATTCCCGCGCTTCGTCGGGCAACCGTTCAAACGCAAACCCCTCCGGATCAACGCGGTAATCGAGAAAGACGCGGCGTTTGCGAATCGCCGTCTCGTAAAACACGCACAGATCAATCAGCGAGGAACCGCCGTCAACCTTGCGCGCGTCGAAAGGCCATTGATACCCTTTGAGAAAAATGAGTCCAAATGCAGTCGCCGGGTCGTCGAAATAATCGCGGAGAAACTCGTTAGGCTCAGACTTGCCGTCGTGCGCCGTCGAAACGAATCTCGGCACAACTTGCATAAAAGAGCCAGAAACATTCCACCGGAATTCCTTAGGCGTTACGCCTGCGTGTTCTCCCCTTAACTTACGATTTTCTAAGGAGGTAAAGGACGCAAGTCCGAACTGACTCTCAGGAATCCCTTGCGTAAGCGCGCCAAGTTCCAGCGCAAGTCCAATAGCGCCAGTATGCGCCTCTGGATAGACGCTATTATTATACAGCCCGCCAGGTCCTCCGACCGCAAAAACGACGTTCTTCGCTCGGTAGGCCTCAAACTCCCCCGTCTCGCGATTGACGCAAATAAACCCCAACGCGCGCCGACGCGGTGCCGAATCTTGATCAGCGCCTGATTCTGTCGGATGGGTAGCCAGTAGCCGTACGGCGACGCGATTCTCAAGGACGGGAATTTCACGACGACGAACCTCTCGTATCAGCGCGAGGCACATTTCCCGCGATGTGTATGGTCCGCAACTGGTCGCGCGGCGCGCAGGGTCGTGATCGGTGCGATAACCGGCGTATTGACCGAACGCGTCGCGAGGAAAAGGAACGCCGAGGTTGACGAGATGAAAAAACGCGCGAGTCGCGGTCGCCGCTTCCACTAGCGCAAGATCGCCGTCGGCGCCGCCGGCCGTCAGATACGACTCCGCAACCGCACGAGGCGAATCTGGAGTCGCGCCGCAAAGAGAAGGTTTGTAGTACGTCTGCTTATCGCTGCCAGTATTGATCGACGTTCCCTGATCCAGTCCTTCAGTCACGATAGCGAGATTCTCGACGCCTTCTGCACGGAGTCGAACCGCTGCGGCAAGTCCCGCCGCGCCGCTGCCAAGAACTAACGTATGATACGAATAAAGCTTCATCTGACTCCAATGTTTCGCCGCCGAAGCGCGTTATAGCCGTCCTATATCCATTCCGCCGCCAACGTCGATTGACTGACCTGTCGAGTAAGGAAGATCGCCGCGCAACAGCATCGCCGTCGCTTTCCCGACGTCCTCCGGCGTCCCCCAGCGCGGTTGAAGCGTCAGTCCTTCGGCAATAAGCTTATCATATTTCTCAGTGACCGCCGCTGTCATATCGCTCTTGATAATGCCGGGACGAATTTCGTAGACGGGAATTCCAAATTCTGCGAGCCGGACCGCCCAGAGTAGCGTCGCCATCGCCACGCCTGCCTTTGAAAGGCAATATTCGCCGCGACTTACGCTTGCTACGGTGGCGGACACGCTGCCTATGTTAACGATCGCCGCATTAAAAGAATCATCCTTCTTCTTTTGCTCAACCATATATCGAGCGACGAGTTGCGTCAAAAAATATGGACCTTTGAGGTTGATATTCATCACGCGATCGTAGCTTTCTTCGGTTGCGTCAAGAATATCGGCGCGCACCAGAGGCGCGACGCCTGCGTTGTTCACAAGCGCGTTGAGCTCGCCAAACGCGTCAAGAGTCGAATCAAAGACGCGCAGACGATCGTCGCCATTAGAAACGTCGCCCTGAAAATAGACAACCTTTGTTCCGAAACGCTCCTCGAGTCGCTCGCAGCGTTCCTTCAGTTCATCGGCAGGTTTACGTCCGCAAAACGCGACGTTCCAGGATTCAGCAGACAACGCTTCAACGATTCCTGCGCCGATCCCGCGTCCGCCGCCAGTTACCAGTACGTTCTTCATGATCACACCTCAGCCGCGCCGCAGACGATTTCAGACAGGAGAACGGCGCCTCTCGCTCCCATGTCTAAATCATAAACGGGAAAGATTGCTTTTTCAAGGAAAAGCTTACCAATATTGAAAAATGACAAGGGGGAAGAAAAGAAAAGGGCCCCGATTATGTGCGTTTAATTGAAAGATCGCACCCCTTGGAATTACTCGTAAAACACCCTGCGATTCAGGCTTCTTTCCCCTTTTCTTTCAACTCGAGATAGTCGCTTGGCTTCGGAGAGCGGCGCGTATAGAAGACCAACATGATAAAGGCAATAAGGCAAACGCACGATCCGAAGAATGCTAAGGCGTTCCGCCGTCGCCCCATCAACTTAAAACCGGGATTGGAACTATCTTCGTAGGGCTCAATTCCATACTCGTCTGCAAAGAATTTTCGGAATTCCTCTACGCTTTCGAAAGTTCGTTCAGGGGCGTCGTCCTTTCCCCAAATGTGAACGCGTACTTCTGGACGAGTCCAGACTTTCTTCTCATCGAGATCCCAAACCTCCTCGTTGACGACCATTCCAGGCAGAAACTTGAAATCGTCGAAGTCGGGGGACGGCACGTTGATGGCGACGCCGCGAATGGCAATCCTCGTAAGCGCGCTGCGCGAGCCACCGCTATGCTCGCGATATTCGACGTTCGTCGGCAACCATATTCCGTGAGGAAACTCCTTGAAATTGCCAACCGAATACTCCGTAAAAACTTTCTTCTGCGGATCGCGATTAGGGGTAACGGAAAGTTGATAACCTGCGACCGCAAAATTCTTATCAATATTCAGAGAAATATAGAGAGCCCAGGCTTTAAAGATTGAACTGTATGTGCCGACAACAGCGTCGTTTCGAATCTCCAACTGAATAAGATTATCGCCGCGATCACTTCTGGTGCGCTTGATGATACGAGAGGGATATTTCTCCGTAAGCTGCGTAAGCGTAAGGAGTTCCGTCTCCGATGGGATCATAAAATAGCGCGGGATAGGACAAGAGTACCAGAATCGCCAAAGCTTATTACGATTGGAAATCGTGGCGCGCGCGCCGCGGCGACGGTACTCTTCATATTCAGAAAGGTCGAACTCTTCGATAGGCCATGCGTCGATAGGCTCTGTAAGCTCGTACGTCTTTGTTCCGTCGTAATAACTTTTGGAGACGACACTCGCCACAATGGGAAGTGAATCTGGATCGAGGGGGTCGCTCAGAAGTCTCGTAAATCGCCCTTCGATGACCTTCGTCTTCTCTCCTATCATCTCCCACGAACAGGAGTCGTAGTCATTCTTGGCTGTTCGGGTACGAATCTCGCGTCTAAAATCGAGGCGCATCGCGTTCACGGCGTCCCACTGCGCCTCATAAAGTTCAGCAACGCGCTTAACCGTATACTCCGCGGCATGTGCGGTTAGCGTCGTCGCGCACATCAGGAACGACGTCGCCAGGGCTAAAGCAAACGTACGATTTTTCATCTTTTCCACTCGACCCTTTCTACCGTGCTTGCCGTGGTTTCCACTGCGCTAACACAACTGGCAGTCTGATCTCTTCTTCTTCAAAAGACGCGCCCAAAGCGTCTCGTAACGACACGTCGTCGATTCAACATTAAACTCTGAAATCACCCGAAGACGATTCCTTTTTCCTAACTCGCAACGAAGCTCCGCGTCTGAAGTCAGACGAGTCAGCTTATCGCGCCACTCTTCGAGGTCGCCTGGCTCGCAACTCTGCAACTCCGAGTTGGGACCGAGAATTTCTTCGACGCCCTCAACTCGCGCGCAGAGCGCTGGGAGTCCTAAAGCGCAGGCCTCCAAAAGCGCGTTAGGCATTCCTTCCCAGCGGGAGGGCAACAGGAAGAGTTCCGACCCCGCCATCAGTTCCTTCGCATCGGAACGCCAACCTGTAAATCGAACGAAATCGCCAAGTCCTTTCTTATCGCAAAGTCGCTCGAGCGACTCGCGTTCCTCGCCTTCTCCAACGAGCCAAAGCGTCCAGTTTTCTCGTATCTCATTCGATAGCCATACGTCTGAACTCTCAAAAAGCCAGTCGAACCCCTTCTGGCGCGCGAGACGTCCAACGCTGATCATTCTCTTACGTCCGCCGGATCTTTCCGGCAGCGACGCCTGGTCCAGGGAAAGAGCCGCGACGCCATTGGGAATCGAAGTCACGCGCTCCTCTGGTATACCCGACTTACGTGTAAACTCCGCAACCGATTCGCCAACGCACACCCACGCGTCGACCAGTCGTCGCGTAAAACGATCAAGCCAAATTCGACACGGCGCGTCTCGTTCGGCGACTCGAACTCCTGAGCACACGACCGGAACGCCCGCGATACGTCCTGCAAAACGTCCCAAAATGTTTGCATGAAACATAAAGCACTGCAAAACGTCGACGCGATCCCGGCGGAGCGCTCGACTCAGTTTGATCATAGCAAGGGGCGCGCCCAACGCGCAGCGCAACCCAAGTTCAACAACCTCGACGCCATGCGCGCGAAGTTCCGGAGCGAGGGAGTTTTTTCGATCCCTGGCTCGCCCGCTAAGGGAATAGACAATCGGCGTAAATCGTTCGCGATCAAGCGTCGTCGCAAGCTGAAAGAGCGCTTTCTCCGCGCCGCCAACTGAAAGCTCTAAAATCAGGAGCGCCACGCGAGTTGGCGACGCTCCAGGCGCAGTTTCAGCGTCCGCCAGCCTCCTCTTGTCTCCTGAATCGCCCAATCTGTCTTCTCCCGTCGTCGACAACGTCGCTCTTACTCTTGACTCCCCACTCGACATAATAGAGAATTTGGCGCTGTTTAACAATACCGGCGTTTGAGTTAAACTTTTTTCAGTCTCAACTCGCTCTTTGACCTCGTGACGTCGACGAGACTGACGGTGTATATTTTCGCGCTAACTTGCGTGAAAATGTAAGTTATCGCCAGTCAAAAAAAGAAATTCTTCGTCTTTTAAAGAATAGAGAACCCGCTATAATACTGTACGTTGACGCTTCGATTTTCAGCGCTTTAAACGATAGTTATTAATTTTCCTGCGTTTTCAGGAACTGAATTTTGAGTAATATATTTAACAAAATACTTTCGGCGCTTACTCGCGCTAAACAGGACGAAAAACGAAAAAATGCTCGACCTGAGACGTCGAGCGCCGTTCCTAAGACAGAACCCGTCGCTCAAGGCGCCTCGGCGTGCGACGAGCCAAAACCTGAAGTAGAAACGCCAATTTCAGGCGTCAACGTACATGCGGCGGCCGTCGACGACCTCGCCGCCTACGACTACGCGCTTCCAGAACGCCTTATTGCGCAGACGCCGCGCTTGAATCGCGAACGCGCAAGAATGATGGTCGTAGACCGCGCGAATCAAAAAATCCTGCACCGTCATTGTTCTGACGTCGTTGAATTTCTGCGTCCGAACGACGTCATTGTTCTCAACAATACCAAAGTGGTGCCGGCAAGACTTATCGGTTCTCGCGTTAATACGGGCGGACGTTGGGAAGGTCTCTTCCTGCATCGTGATCCTCGCGGAATATGGGAAATTATGTCGAAAACCCGAGGATATCTCAGACCGGGTGAACAGATTCGACTCATGAATTCCCACGGAACAGGAGCAGATGGTTTTCTTGAAGTTGTCGCCCATACCGAAGAAAAAACGCTGATCGTTCGCCCGCTTTTCGACGAGGGTGAGGATACCTTCTCCTTCCTCGATAGGGTCGGCTGGGTGCCGATTCCACCCTACATTCGTTGCGGACGTATGGTTCCAGAAGACCGTGAAAACTACCAGACTGTCTATGCCAAGGAACCAGGCGCCGTTGCAGCCCCGACCGCAGGATTGCATTTTACCAAAGAGCTTCTCGAAGATATCAGACAGATGGGCGTTGCGATCTGTCCGGTCACGCTGCATGTTGGCGCGGGCACCTTCAAGCCTATTAAGACTTCGAAAATTTCAGAGCATCATATGCATGCTGAATACGCGACGATCTCGGATGAGGTCGTTCGTACGATTAAGGAGCGCAAAGCGCGCGGCGGACGCGTTATCGCGATTGGAACGACGTCGGTGAGAACACTCGAATCGGCAAGCAATGTCAAACCTGACGGAACGATCGACTCGACCGGACTCAACGACTACAAACTCCGCGCGTTCACGGGCCAGACGGATCTCTTCATCCGCCCGCCATATAATTTTAAGACGGTGGACGCCATCTTCACCAATTTTCATCTCCCGAAATCGACGCTTATTATCCTCATTCGCACCTTCGGCGGCGACGAACTCATCAAGCGCGCCTACGAAGTGGCGATTGCCGATGATTACCGCTTCTACAGCTACGGCGACGCAATGCTCATTTTGTGACGTCGCGCTCCCACCCCCAAAACGACTGTTCAACGATTTAGGATTTTCCAATGTCGACAGAAGCTACGAAAAAATCAACAGACTCCGATCAGCAGCAGGAACCGCAAAACAAATCCTCGTTCTCTATGATCATCAGGGTTTTGCTCGTCCTCGGACTCGTCTACTTTACGGTGAAACCTTATCTCGATAAACCTCGAGAAGACGATTCTGCGCGCCAGACCTTCAAAATTGTTGGCAAGACGATGGGAACGCAGTGGCATGCGGCAATCGTTTCGAGTAGCGCGCGCCTGGTAAAACTCAATTACGAGAGCGACTCTGGTAAAAACAAACAACTTCTGGATCAGCCTGAAGATGAGATTATCGATTCCTGCGAGGCGCTCCTTTCTCGAATAGTCCAACGCGAGCTCGACAAAATCGACGCCTCCGCCTCAACTTACCGCGCCGATTCTGAGGTCTCCCGGTTCAATCGTAGTAAATCCACGGACTGGTTCCCTGTCTCAGAAGATCTTGCGAAAATGGTTTCGATCGCGCAGGACGTATCCGCCAAAACCGACGGCGCCTTCGACATAACCGTCGCCCCTCTCGTTGACCTGTATCGCTTCGGTCCGAATAAATCTGCGCTTGTCTCCTTCCCCACCGACGAAGAAATTAACGCGTTGAGAAGCCGCGTCGGATACGATAAATTGCAAGTTCGATTCGAACCTGAGCCCGCCCTGAAAAAAACCGTCCCCGATCTCTCGATCGATCTCTCCAGCATCGCTAAGGGCTATGCAGTCGACGTCGTCGCCGACGCGCTCGAGAAAGAAGAAATCGAAGATTACCTCATCGACGTCGGCGGCGAAATCCGATGCCGCGGTAAAAAATTCGACTCGCACACTGGTGAAGTCAAAGACTGGACTCTCGGCGTCCAAAGGCCTGAAGTCGTCTCGTCCGAGATCGCGGCCCGCTATATTCCTGATATGTACCGCTATCTCTACTTCGGCTCTGAAGAAAAAAGTAGCGTACTCGCGACCAGCGGCGATTACAATAACCACTTGCAAATTGGCAACTTGAGGATCTCTCATTTGGTCGATCCGCGCTCCGGACGACCAACCGAGATGGTCGACGTCAACGATGAGCCCGAAAACATTCTTGGCTCTGTCTCCGTTGTTTCCACCGACGGCAATGAACTCTCCTGCGCCCAATCTGACGCGTTTGCCACGGCGTTCTCCGTTCTCGGAGTCGAAGAAGGACTCCCCCTCGCAGACGAACTGGGGATCGCCGTCCTTTTTCTATCTCGCTACGACGATTCCGCCTCGACACTCGAGGAACACATGTCCAAAACATTCAAGGCCTCCGTCAGAACAGATATCGCAAACGAGCCCATGCCAGAACCCGAAACACAGACCAATCCGGATGAGGCGCGGCGATAAATTCCTTGATTCTAAGGTCCTCTTCGCGCCTAAAAACGCGGATGAAAACGCTTTGGCTTAGACGTTTTCCCCTTGATATGGGGACGTCTTTTGCTTAGAATCACAACGTAAGACTGGACAATAAGTTATAATCGACAAACTTGTTAAAGTTTAACTCGCGATTCTGCGGAATGGGACCAACGTGCCGATCAACGAATACCGACATGAGATAATCCGAGCTTCGGCGGGTTCTGGTAAAACCTATCAACTCAGCGAACGCTATCTCAAGCTTTTGCTAGACGGAGTCCCTGTGGAATCGATCCTTGCGACGACCTTTACGCGCAAGGCGGCGGGCGAAATTCAAGATCGTATATTACAGCGTCTTGGCGAAGGCGCGCTCTCTCCCGAAGGCGCCGCGAAGCTTTCTGCTGAACTCATGAACGATCCCGGCGCGATCTGTCAGGAGAGATTCCGCGAATTGACGGTCCAGTTGGTTCGTTCGATCAATCGCCTCCGAGTTTGCACGCTCGACTCTTTTTTTATGCAACTTGCGGGCTCTTTCGCCTACGAGCTCGGGTTGCCGCCAGGTTGGACGATCGTCGAGGAGACGGAAAACAACGCGATACTTCGCAGCGCTATTCAAATGGTCTTTGCGCAGACCGATGGCAAAAACGCGCGCGAGTTGTCGAGACTTCTTTTTAAAGGCGAAACTAAAAAATCCGTCGAATCGCAAGTCTTCGCGCTGACGTCAAACGCGCTTGAAATCTTCAATGAGTCGAAACGGGAAAATTGGCTCCTGTTTAAGGAAAAATCCGGAAAATCATCGGTCTCGCTTAATGAATGTATTGAAGAGCTCCGGGAGGCGGAGATACCGGAAAAGCAGAAAACGAGGTTTAACAGCGCGCGGAATAAAATTCTGGACCTCCTGGAAAAGAAAAATTGGCAGGGCGTCCTTGCCACGACTTTGGTAAAATGCATTATCAAACAGGACTATTTATATTACAGAGTCTCCTTTGAAGAGTTACCTTTAAAAGACGCGCTCGAAAAAGTTGTTGAACTTACAATTTTCGAGCAGAAGGCCGCGCTTGGGCGGCAACTCGAAGCGATCTGGAAAGTCGTCGAAGCAATCAGTTTCTACTTTAACGATGCGAAATTGAGGAAAGGCTCCTACAGATTTGACGACCTTGCCAAGCTCCTCGCCGAAAGTGACGCTCGCGGTCGCTCCAGTGAGGTCGACTACCGACTGGACTCTCAAACTCGACACCTGCTCTTGGATGAATTTCAGGACGCGTCTTTCAAGCAGTGGAAGATCGTTCGCCCATTTGCCAGGAAGATTGCTGAACGATCTAACGACTCCCTTGACCCAAACAACCCAAATTATGGAAGAGAACTCTCATCCTTCTTCTGTGTTGGCGACGTAAAACAGGCGATTTATGGATGGCGCGGCGGAGTAGCAGAAATTTTCCAACAGATCGAGAACGATCTGCCTGACGTCCTTTGCAAATCTATGGCGACAAACTGGAGAAGCTGTCCCACGATCATCGAGACCGTAAACGAATTTTTCCTCTCGATCGAGGATAATCCCGTTCTTGACACGCAAAAGGACAAAGACGACGAAGTTGCGCAGCAACGGCGAGGCGCGATTAAAAGAGCAGTCGCCAAATGGCGTAAGAACTTTGAAGAACACCGCTATGCTCCCCGAAACGAAAACCTTGACGGCTTCTGGTCGCTGGAAATGGCGCCGCGTTTCGTCGAAAACTCGAGCGTAGCGGACTGCGCGCGAAAGGCGATCGTCGATCCCACAACGGAACTGGAAATCGAACCTGACGATCACTCTTTTGAGGGCTGGAACCTGCAGGCCTATGAGGACGATTCTGACGCCAACGATTCGAATTCCGAGTCGGAACGATCGACCGCTCAAGATCAAAAGGATCTGAAGTTCGCCTATGCAGCGCGTAGAATCAAAGAACTTCGAGAACGATACCCTCGCGCTACGATCGGCGTGCTCACGCGCAGCAACGACTTTCTTTCCAAACTCCTACGACGACTCAAAAAGCTTGGGGTCGAGGCGAGTGAAGAAGGCGGCGCACCGATCGCCGATTCGCCCGCCGTTGACGCGCTACTCGCGCTCTTCCGACTTGCCGCGCACCCTGGCGCCTCCGCCGACGCGTTCTGCGTCGCCAACGTCGAGCCGCTCGCGCAAAAGCTTGGACTTGACCCCCGTCAAGTTGACGCAACCGCCGCCAAACGCGTCTCCGGTTACCTCCGCGTCTTGATCGAGACGAAGGGGCTAGGAAATTTTGCGTCGGAGATGCGCGATCTGCTCAAACCTGCCTGTCAGGACAAGCGGCAAAAAGAGCGTTTGGATCAGCTTGTCGACTTTGCTTTCGGATATGAAGCGACGTCGCCGCGTTCGACATTCGACCAGTTCGTCAAGACCGCGCAGGCGCATAAAACGCAGGCTCCTTCGGCGTCGACGGTGCGACTTATGACGATCCACGGCTCGAAAGGGCTCGAATTTGATATCGTCGTTCTCCCTGAGCTTGACGGCGGTAGATCCCTCGGCGATATCAGTCGAACACCCTTCATTGTCGGCCGTTCGTCGGCGCTTGGCGAAATTGAGGGCGTGGTAAAATATGTCGGCGCCGATGAACGCGCTATTCTGCCCGATCATTGCAAAAAGTTCTTCAGCGACGAAATTCAACGTCAGTTTGAAGAGTCGCTCTGTTTGCTGTACGTCGCCATAACGCGCCCCAAAAGGATGTTGCTGGCGATCATGGACCCTCCCTCTGGTCGAGAAAAACCAACCAACTTGAAGCTCACCTTTGCGAATCTTCTTCGTTTTGGACTTCAAGGCGCGAGTCCCCTTGAAGAGCAGTCGCCTCTCGGAAACAATCCGCAGCGTCTCGTTGAACGTGGCGAGTGCGATTGGGGCGCGGACCTCAAGACTCCTGTCCTGGAAGATTCTGAGAAAGAGCCGGCGTCGCGAAAACGAGAGATAGAAGAAAGAATCGGACCGCGCTTCCAGAGCTCCGGACGCTCGCGACTCCTCTATCGTCGCGAGTCGCCAACTGACTCTCATAAGTCGCTTGTATGGAATCGCCGCGAGACATTTGTTCGTGGTTCGTGCATTCACGCGTGTTTCGAACTGACGCGCTGGCTCGACGTCGACGGAGCGCCAACTGACGATACGCTCCGTCGAGTTCTGACGCCCCTCGCGCTCTTCGATAAAGATAAAGTTAAACACGTTCTTGCTGAATTCCGCGAAATGTGCCAAACGGATTTTGTCAAAACGCTCATGAGTCGAGCGACCTACGTCGATCCAAACGCTCGACAAAACGAAATCTTCAGCGTCGTTCCATGCGCGCTTGTTAGCGCTGGAGATCTCGCCGCCCCAAGACTTGAAGTCCGGCGAGAATACGCCTACAGAAGCCTCAAAAAAGACGTCCTTGAGAGTGGCGTCATCGACCGGTTAACGCTCCTCTATGACGGAACGCGCCTCGTCGCCGCCGACGTTGTCGATTTTAAGTCGGATGTCCATGAGCCCAACCCAAAGTTGCTTGAAGAATATGTCGAGCAAGTCAAATGTTACGAGCAAGCGATCGCCGAGCGGTTCGGATTGCCGGAAGATAAAATTTCGTTACGGATCGCCTTTGTGACCCTCGAACGACTCGTAGACGCCAGAACAGGCAGAATATTAGACTTTAAAGAGAAAAATTTATCAGCGTTTGATCCCAAAGCGTAAAATATCGGATGCGGTTGAGGCGTCCCTTATATTGTACGAAGTCGATCGGGAGAAGAATATGCGTCCTGAAGAAGACAGAAATTTTGAACGTTACTCATTTGAGCCAAATCGACGGTCCGATCTGCGCGCTCGCCATATGCACGACGACCCCAATTTTTCGAACTATATCGAAGAGGACGATTACGTCGATTGGAATCAATGCGAACGGTTCGCGCTTTCCTCCAACGAAGGCAGGCGTAAAATCTATGTCTTTGCGACGCCTTTTATTATAGCGTTCATTCTCTTCTTTCTCTTTGATCGTCTGCTCAAACAAGAGAGCGCCGTCAACCCTATGCCTCAGAAAGAGATTGCCGCTCTTCAGGCGTCAGACGACATGGAACAGGAGCGTCTGAAGCTCGTCCCCAACTTTTCTCAAGACAACGACGAGACGCTCGCCAGCGTCGCTGACTTCAACGACGAACCCAACGACTTCCTGGAAGACAATTCATATTTGCTCCCCTCGGAGTCCAACAAACTCCCATTTAATAACGACTCCATCTTCGATAACAACATAATTCAATCAAAGGATCAACCTGACGGAGACGCCGAAGAAATCGCGTTCGACGAAAACGGAGCGACCTCCCGCCAGGAAACTCTGAATCCTGACGAAACTCCAATCGTCGAGGCGACGAGCGCTCATGATCGCCAAATCGCGATAGAAGAACCGGAGGAGATTGATAGCGCTAACGATATTGACGACTCAATCGATCTAGTGGACGCTGAAGACGTTACAATAGCCAACCATGACGAGCCTCGTCATGAGGTCGATGTATCCGGCGAAAGCGAGATTTTTCCTGAGCTCGACAACGACCAGTTCCCAATGCTCTCTGGCGACGTCACGCTAGAACAAGATGAAGAACCGATCGACGAGGAACCGGTCGTCGACCTCGAGCAGGCGAGAGCCGAGCTCGCTCAGCTTGAATATCAGTTTAATCAAATAAAAGATGATGACCCGCGCAATGTTGACGCCGTTCTCGAAGCGCTCGACGCGCCTCTTGCCGAACTCGAAGAGTTTGTCTCAACTGCGCCCCAGGAGCTAGCAGATTCCTCAACCGCGCTCCTTACAAGCATAAAAGAATTCCAGTCCGACCTCCAGGATAATATTGACTTCTACCGTCGGCTTGAAATGCTCGACGTCGCTTCCGTAGACGCGGAGCAGACTCGCGATTTCTTCGCGCCATGGCGCGCCGATCTTCGGTCTCCCGACGCCGTCGACAACGATTCGATTCGCTCCGGCGCCGCCAACGACTACGAACAGGAATTTGCGCGCGCTGCGCAATCGCTTCAGGCCCTTGAAGTCGTCGATAAATGGAACGCCTTTATGCAAGAGAATGGCGAACGACTCGAAAGGTTTCAGACGTCTTCAGAAGACGCTAAAATTGGACTTACATTCATCTCCGAAATTGAAGCTCAACCTGGCGCTCCCGACGAGCTCAAGGTTCTTAAAAAACGAGAAGCTCAGTGGCGCTACGATTCGGAAAACAATTTCCCAACGTACCGCAAAGTCTTTCTTATGCTTGATAAAGAATTGAATCAGCGGTATTGGACCTATACTCCGTCGCGTGATCTCTTTTATTACCTTCCGAACCCGCCGCACGCTGGGGAAAACATCTATGTCGCCAACGCCCAAGGCAAGCGTGGAACAGTTACGATTCCAGCCGACGCGCCCGAGCTCTCGCAGGAAATCTCGCCGCAAAAGCGGTTCATCATTGAACTTCAAGAAGACGTCGAGCAGATTCCCGATTCGTTGCGGTCGGAAGACGTCGCTCAGTGGTACGCGAAGTGGTCCGCGTTTCTCGAGAAAATCCAGATGACTGAGGATCTCGATCCGATCCTGCAATACAAATTCGCACGGGAAACGGCGCAGTACCTCCGATCAAGCGATTTCTACTTCGCGCTGCGGATTGAACAGCTCCTCAAAGTCCTAAATGCGCCTCAGCTCGATGCGACCGGAATTGACCGCTTCCAAACGGAAACCCCTGAGATCAGATCGCTGCGCACTCTGGCTGTCTCGCGCGTCGACTTTCTGCCTAAAAACCACCTCGACGTTGGTAAAACGACGGCCGACCTTGACGCAAGCGTCGGGCGATTCGCAACCCTCTACCGTCGCGTAGGATGGCTCGATAAGAATTTCAACGGCGAATGGCGACTCCGACGTCCCGAGGACTCTGAGATTCCAAGCGGTAATCTCTACGTCCTAAATGTCGATCCACAGGAAAACGAGCCGCGTTGGTTTAAGATCGGCGTCTCCGACGGGAGTCAAGTTGTCCTTAACATCGCCTCCAACTCGATTCCGCGCGGTTCGATCGTCCTCTGTCGCATTCCGCTCGTCAAGGGTTCGTCCGTCGCCTCCCAATCCTCGGTCGACGCGCTCTTCAATCGCTGACGAACTTCGATCAACGTTACGACCGAAAGGGGAGCGGTCTTTTCTCTTAAAGAGCGCTCCCCTCTGCGCTAATTGCGGACGTCGATCAACGCTTACCTGTTGCCCTCACGTAACGGCTGAACTTACCGGCGCTTCTGGCTTCCTGTTTATAGACCATATGCCGTTCGACATTTCAATATTCGAGGGTCCAAAGGCCATAAAAAAGAGCGGCTTCCTCTCGGAAACCGCTCTTATCTTCCAAAGCGCAGCAGCGCTCATTTTTTCTCTGTCAGAATCGTCGGCTTATATTCCGGAACGAATTTCTGCAAACATTCGCGAATCTTCTCCTGAGGGCCGTTCAGCATGGAGAGGAGCTCGTCGAGCTGAGCCTGAACTTCGTCGTGATCAAAGCGTCGATGCTCAGCGGCAAAAAGCCTTTCCTGGTTCGTCTGGATTCGTGTTTCCGACTCAAAGTACAGCTCTTCGTAGAGCTTCTCACCGGGACGGAGACCAACTTCCTTGATCTCTATCGCGTTTTCAGGAAGTCCGGCAAGTCGGATCAAATCCTTTGCAAGATCCTCGATGCGGACGGGGTCGCCCATATCGAGAACGAAGATTTCACCGCCATTGCCCATCGCTGCGGCCTCCAGCACCAGCTGCGAGGCTTCGGGAATCGTCATGAAGTAACGCGTCATCCGGCAATCCGTGATCGTAATAGGACCGCCATTTTGGATCTGCCTCGTAAAGATTGGTACAACGCTTCCATTGGAGCCGAGGACGTTGCCGAACCGAGTGACGATGAATTTCGTCTTGGAATTCACCGCAAGCGAGTTCACATATCGTTCCGCCATCTGCTTGGAACATCCCATGACGCTCGAAGGATTAACCGCCTTGTCGGTCGAAACCATGACGAACTTCACCGCTCCGTAACGGTCGGAAGCGTCGGCGATAACCTTCGTGCCGTAGATGTTGTTGCGAATCGCTTCAGGAATGTTGGCTTCCATGAGGGGCACGTGCTTATGCGCGGCGGCATGGAAAACAATCTCAGGCCGCGCCTTTGCAAAGATCTCATTAATTCGATCTGCATTGGCAATATCCGCAATGATCGGCGTCACCTGCGTCGATTTGCCTAGCGCGCGAAGCTCACGATCCAGGAAGAAGATACGGTTTTCGCCGCGTCCAAGAATAAAGAGCTCTTGCGGTTCAAAACGCATGATCTGGCGGCATATCTCGGAACCAATACTTCCGCCTGCGCCCGTGACCATGACGCGTCTGCCAGTAATCAACGACTTAATTTCCTTCGTGTCAAGTTCGATAGGACTGCGTCGGAGCAGATCGTTGACGTTCACGTCGCGAATCGGTATTTTGGTACCGGGCGGAAACTCGACTCGCGGCACCGATAGGACTTGGATTCCGTTCTTATCGCATCGATCGTAGAATTCGCGGAGAGTCTTCCCTGGAAGGGACCCGGCGACAAAGAGCACTGTATTAACGTCGTAGCGACGACATGCTTCGGTAATATCATCGATATAGGCAACGATCGGCAACGTGCCAAGTTTCATATTCACTTTGTATTCGTGAATCGTTATAAAACCGACGACGCGATACCCCGAGTTATGACGAGTATTGATGATGTTGGCAACATGCGCGCTTTCATCGTTTGCGCCAAGAAGGAACGCTCGTTTTTCCTCAGTCTCTGGATCAAGACGCGGCAAAATCGATTCACGATAAAATCGCGTGCCCAGGCGCAAACCGCCCCGAAACATGATCGAAAAGATCAAGTCAAGGAGCAAGACTGAGAACAAAACGTTGTATCCAATGATCCCCGCTTCTCTCGCAACCTTAAACCATATCAAGACAAAGGCAAAAGACGCGACAGAGTCCATAATAATGAACCGAAGGTCGCGGAAGGTCGCGTAGAGTCCGATCGTTCGATAAGAACGCCGGAAAAACATGACCAGTATCTTGATGGCGAGAACCCAAGGAAGGGAGTGCAGAAAAACATTCGCCGCAGATTCATTCAGCGGAGAAACTGACTTTAGCTGAAACCCGTCTGTCTTAACCGCAAACGCCAGATAATACGAAAGCGTATAGGTAAGCAGGTAGAGGATGACCCAGCGGGAATACACCGCAGGTCGGCTTTTCCAGAAGGAGTTCTGTTTAGGAGCAGCAGAGTCCGAGTTCAACCGTTCTTTCTGTCCGTCTTCCATTTCTATCTCTTCACGTCTCATACGGAGTCTCGCTCAAGGCAAAGTCATAAACGTCAAACCCTGGAAAAACAACAACGTGGGACCGAGCCTTATCCCAGCGAGTCACTAGCGAAGTCGCCGCAACGACTCTCGCCATTCTATCCCTTTGACGAACTTTGTCTATACAACGGGAAGTTAAAAAATTAAAGCTCAATCTATAATCATGACGCCATGCGCGCCACGTCGTTATACCATAAAAAGCAGCGTCGACCAGATAGAGCGTTTTCCCGCCCCTCTGATTTCAATATCGATTCTCTCAATCTTTCGCGGCAACGAATTAGAAACTACTTTTTACACTGGTAGCTTTGCAACCAATCCCGTCTTCATTACGATTTCACCCAACCGGTAGACGACGATTATCGTCTGGAGTTACCTTGTTGTTCTGCGCATGGCCATCCACTGAAACGGCGCGCCGCAACCAAGGACGCATACGCTTGTCGTCATGTGCGTTAACCATGAAGACAAACGCCACGCTTTTCCCGTGGAGCGCCTACCTGACACGCTCCGTGGACGTCTTTTCCGCTTTGTCGTGTCAACGCGGTAGGCTCGTCAGAGGCAGTAGTCGCCCAATAATCAACGACGCCCTTTCCAACGCCGAAGATTGGCTACAAAAAGGTCTAAGAGAACGACGCCTGTAATCTGCGTTCAGAGGTAATGTCTAAGCGACTTCATTCTAAATTCCGTCGGGCTGATCGACTGACGTCTTGCGATCGTCGACGTCCGCCATGATCGAGCGCCTACAAACCGTCGCTTATCTACCAAACGTCAGATTCAGTGTCATCTACAAAAAGAAAAATAAAAGAAACAACGCCGCGAGATGAGACGCGCCCAATCTCGCGACGTTAAAGGCCGGAAGGAACCGCGCCTCGTGAGATGCGGTTCATCGAGAATCACTTGCTTTCACTGAACACGAAACTTCCAGAAGGAACGCGGAAGACGACGTAATCATCGTCAGCGGAAATCGCCGTCGCGCCCTCGGGCGCTGCAACCGTACCAGACGCGCTCGTTTTGGGAACGTGGACCGTCGCCTCCGTGTTCGGCGGCACGACTATCGAAAGCTCCATGCCAGAATCCTTCTTTTCCCACGAAGATTTGATCTCGCCGACAATCGATTTGTAAGATCCGCGAGCGAAGCTAAGATCCGTATCCCCCGCCTTTGGAGGATGGATAACGAACTTGCGGAACCCGATAACCTCGGGGTCGCGCTGAATTCCAAGGAGGTTCGATTCATACCACGCGATCGGGAACAGATACGAGCTATGGAGCAACGAATGACCCGGTCGGTCGAGTTCCCACGCCTCCCAGAAGGTCGTCGCGTCATGAGCGCGCATGAAGCCCAAGCTGGGATATTCCGTCTGTTTAAGCGTTGAATAGGCGAGCCTGTCGAGATTCTCTTGACGGAGATAACGGAAGAACAGACCGCCGCCCGTAATACCGACGCCGATATGCCCCTTAGAGTCTATCATGATCGCGTCTTCGAAACGTTTCTCGACGCGCGCTTTGTTCTCGGCGGAAGGCAATTCGGCGAGGAGCGCCAGAGCGAGAACCGCCTGCGCGTCGTCATGATAGGAACCTTCGTCTGCCTTGTAGTACTCCTCATTAACCGCTGTCCGAGTACGGTCGGCAAGCTTCTCCCATTCGACGGCTTGATCTTCGCGACCGATAATGCG
Organism: Thermoguttaceae bacterium; assembly: GCA_050949645.1. Taxonomy (GTDB): domain Bacteria; phylum Planctomycetota; class Planctomycetia; order Pirellulales; family Thermoguttaceae; genus RUG369. Next base: position 424,270 of record JBMNGC010000001.1, on the reverse strand, counting down.
CGCTATCTTCGCCGCCGTCTCAAGGTTAAAGACGAGATACATATTATTGAGGCATAGCGCCTGCGGAGTGTCGCTGTTAGGTCCGTCGGGCGCGCCGGGCCAGAGCCAGTCGCCGAGGAAACTCCAATCGTCTCCATATCGCTGGAGAAGTCCGTCCTTGACGTTGGACTCAAGGAACCCAAGCCATTTCTCAATCATCTCGAAGTTTTCTTCAAGAATGCGCGTATCGCCATACTGCAAGTAGTAAGTATATGGCAACGTAACGACAATGCCGCCCCACGCGGGCCCGCCGCCGCCCCAGTAAGTGGGCGCGGTGTTTGGAAGTCTGCCGTTCGGGTAATCCTTCTGGCAATCACGCCAGTCCTGAAGCCATTCGTAATAGAACGCTTCAACGGCATATGTATACATGCCCGACTCGGAGGTTGCGTGCGCGTCGCCGCCGTAGCCCATGCGTTCGCGCTGCGGGCAGTCAACAATATAACCGCCTAGCGAAAGGTTTTCGTAGGTCCAGCGACCAACATTGTAGATCCAGTTCTGAAGGTCGTCGGATGTCTCGCAAGTCGCTGCGTCGTCGAAATTCGTTCGAATACTCCAGCCGACGATATCGTCAAGATTCGGCTTTTCGTCGAGTCCATAGATCGTGATCCAGCGACCGGAGCTATAGTTGAAACGGTTCTGGAAGATTCCGTCGCCGTTCTCGTCAAGCGTAATAGAGCTGAAGAGGTTGAACGTCATCGCATCCTGCGCGCGTTCGGAATATTCAAAGCGGATCGTCTGGTTCGGCTTACCGTGGAGCTTAACGCGAGTCCAGCCCGCAAAGTTCACGCCCATATCGACGCGCCATACGTCGTCGCCCTTCTTCTCAACGGCGACGGGGTGGATGGGATCGGTAAGGACGTTGATAGGCGTCGCTTGGGCGGTGATTTCCAGCTGCGGCGCAAATTCCGTCGCTGTCTTCCAGGCGGAGTCGTCAAAGTCGACCTTGTTCCAGTCCGGATTCTCAAGCTTCGCGTCGATATGCTCGCCGCCAAAGTTGCCAAAATGCCAGTTCCCGCAGACGCTCGTGTAACTCGGGCTGATCTTCCAGGACCCGTCAGTAACAACGCGGGTCTTCGAGCCGTTTTCTAAGACAATATCAGTCTGCGCGAGGACAATCGGGGTGTGAGGACGGTTGTTTTCAACCGAGTATTCGCTATAAATACTCCACCCGGCTCCAAGCCAAAATGCGATGACATTCTTACCGCTTTTAAGAAAAGGCGCGATATCGTAGGTAATGTAGCGCGCGCGATAATTGTGGTTCGAAACGTTCGGCGCAAGAACAGAATCCTTGTCGACCTTCTCGCCATTAACGAAGACGTCGCAATATCCGCAACTCGCAACGAAGAGCTGCGCGCTCTTTGGAGCTGAATTCAATTCAAATGTCTTGCGGAGCTGAGGAGAGTCGAAACGATTCGTTTCAGGGTTGCGGCCCGACGTCTTCGCGACGTCGGTCTCGCCCTCGGGAAGATAGCCTGTTCCGATCCACTTTCCCGTCCATTCCGACTGGTTTAGAAGCCCCGTCGTCCATTTGGCGACGTCGGAGGGAGCTGAGAGCGCGCCGTCCTGATCCTTAATCTGAACGGTCCAATAATATGCGGAGTCCGATTCAAGCTTCCCCTGATAGACGATATGAGCGGTATCCGCAGAAGCGATCCAACCGGAATCCCAAAGTTCGCCCTGGAGATCCTGAGCAGCGTCCTGCGTCGCGTCAACGCGAATGCGGTATTCTTTCTGACTCTGTCCGATCGCGGTTGGATCCTGCGTCTCGAGGATCCAGCTTAAGCGCGGTTGCAAGGCGTCCAGCCCCTTTGGATTCGTAAGATACTCGCATCGCAAATAGGTCGGCTTAAGCGTAGAGTCGGCGCCTTGCGTAAACGTTGCGCTCGCAAGCGCGACGACCGCAACGGCAAGCGTCGTCAATATGTTCAATGTTTTCATCTTTCTGCCCCTGTCAAAAGAAGACGTCGGCTGTCGCGCAATACAGACTTGCGCGGATTCCCTCAGCTTAGCTTGATTGTATTTTCCAGCGCGCTACAATGCAAGCATAGAAGCGCAGAAGCTCTGCGGAGAGCGTAAGAGACAAGAAAACAAGCGCTACGACGTCGTGTTTTCCAGCGCTATACCTTTGCCGAACAACTTTATGTTTCGTCGATGCATGACGCCATGCGCTCGACGTGGACGCAATTAGGCAGAAATATTCAATTTGTCCTAATTTTTAATAATTTTTTTTATTTTTTTCTTTTTTACCCGTCTTGGGTGCTCTCTAATAGGTAAGGATAGATCGAAAGCGTAACCGCTTCGTTTTTGTTATTCGCCAACGATCAGCGGCTGACGCGCCTGCGGCAGGCGCCGGCGACCAACCGGCAAGTTGTACTCCATCCGCTGGTTGCCTCCAGTCTGTGATTTTGCGCGGCGTGAAGTTAGAATGAATAAGGAACACGGCGTTTCGCGCCTAGCACGCGAAGATTCGATAATTGCCGTTGATTAATAATCGACTGACCGCCCGCCGTCCATTAGACCGCTGGACGCTTCGCGCCAGCTCTAATCGTTGAGTATCCATTTGATAAGGAGTTGAACTATGCGCGTTCAAAATATTTCCGTCTCTCTTGTCGGACGGGCTTTTATGATCGCCCTGTTTGCGCTCGCATCCTTCGCGTTCTCCGTGAAGCCAGTCGCCGCCCAAGGGTTTCTGATCGATCCGATTCGTCCGCGTCCGCTGCCAAGAATTATGCCTCCGCGTCCAGCTCCGGAGACGCCCTACTCGATCCAATCGGAGGAGATCGTCGCTTCAATTTCCGGCTCGGTCGCGCAGGTCAACGTCTCGCAGACTTTCAAAAATGAAGGCTCGTCCACCATTGAGACCTCCTTTGTTTTTCCGCTTCCATACGACGGCGCCATTGATTCCATGACGCTCCTCGTCGATGGAAAGGAACTCCCGGCAGAGCTTGTCGACGCGGACGAGGCAAGAAAGCAGTACGAGGAAATCGTCCGAAAGGCCCGCGACCCCGCGCTCCTTGAATGGGTCGGCAACGGACTCTTCAAGACGAGCGTGTTCCCAATTCCCGCGGGGGAGTCCAGAACCGTCTCGATGCGGTATACGCAACTCCTTCGTGTAAGCGACGGACTCTCGGAATTCCTCTTCCCGCTCGGCGCGGCGAAATACTCGTCAAAGCCTATTAAGAAGATCAAGTTTGAGGTCTCCATTTCATGCGACTCTGAGATTAAGAATATCTATTCACCGACATATGACGTCTCCGTTGAACGTCCTAGCAAGACGACAGCGACGGTGACCAGCGTCTTGGAGAATCGCGTCCCTTCCGCCGATTTTAGACTCTTCTACGACCAGAGCCCTGACGACCTTTCCGCGAAGATCATAAGCTATCGTCCAGACGTTGAGGAGGACGGCTACTTCCTGTTGCTGGCAACGCCTAAGATCGCAGCCGACGACGTCAAGCCTCTCCCGCGTACGATCGTCTTCTGCCTCGATGATTCCGGCAGCATGATGGGCAACAAGATCGCGCAGGCGCGCGACTCTCTTAAATTCGTCATTTCTCGACTCCGCGAAGGCGATAAATTCAATATTGTGCTCTTCAACTCAGACGTCGTCTCCTTCAAAGAAGAGCTTCAACCTCTCACGGAAGAGACGCGCCAGGAAGCGCTCGCCTATGTTGACGCCGTTCGCGCAAGGGGCGGCACTAATATTGCCGACGCGCTCAAGCGTTCCTTCTCGCTTCTCAACGAGGGCGATTCTGAGAACCCGCGATATCTCATCTTCGTAAGCGACGGCGCTCCAACCGTTAATGAAACGAACGAGATGAAGCTCGTGCAAATTGCGCGCGAAAACAATAAAAAGAACGCGCGCGTCTTTACCTTCGGCGTCGGCTATGACGTTCACGCGCGTCTTCTCGACCACCTGGTGAGAGACGGCCGCGGTCAGGGGGAATACGTCAAGCCTGAAGAAAATATCGAAGACCGTGTTTCGGCGTTTTACAGCCATATCGACGCTCCGATCTTCTCTGAGGTCGAATTTAACTTCACCCTTAAAAATCACACTGATCAAAAGTTCTTCGTGAACCAGGTCTATCCATCTGGCAAGACGGATCTCTTTGCAGGAGAACAGCTTGTCCTTGTCGGACGATACTCCGAATCAGGGCCTGTCCAGATTTCAGCAAAGGGTAAGATCGGCGAACGCGACGAAGAGAAGACCTTTGAGGGAACGTTGACCTCCAAGAGCGAGGATTCGACCAACGCGTTTGTCGAGCGCATCTGGGCCATGAGACGCATCGGCGAAATTATCGACGAGCTCGACCTCAAAGGGGAGAATCAAGAACTCTTTGACGAACTCGTGGCGCTCTCGAAAAAGCACGGAGTCATGACTCCTTACACGGCGTTTCTCGCTCGAGAGGACGTCGACCTTAACGCCACCGCCGCCAACAACGTCGCAGCGGAACGCGCCTTCTCTTCCATGGCGTCGAGTATGGGCGGCGTTTCTGGCGTCTCGCAACGCAACGCAAAGCAACAGTTCCGCAACTTGAGCAACATCAGCGGCGAGCGCGCGGACATGGCGCTTAGCGAGAGCAGGACTGCCCTTAGCGCGGCTCCGGCGTATGGCGGTGGCGGGACCGCCATGGGCGGAGGTAGGGGCGGAGGTAGGGGCGGTTTCCGCCTCCTCGCCAAGCCCCGAGACATTGGTATGAACGGCGCCATGGGAGCCGTTGCAAGGGACAGCGCAGCGCTCGACGATTCCCTTTCTGAGGAACTCGACGATACCAATCCTGAGGAAGCTGTTCGCAACGTCGGGACGAAGACGTTCTACCTGCGCAAGGGTCGATGGATCGATTCATCGATTACTAAAGAGCAGGAGGAAAACGACACGCCGATCGTAGTGAAGCAGTTCAGCGACGAATACTTCAAGCTCGTGGAAGAATACGGACAGGATCTGGCGCAGTATCTCGTCTTCGAAGAGTCGGTAACGCTGAACTTCAACAATCAGCTCTACAACATCGAACGCGCCGATGAATAAGTTTTAACCTGCGCTAAACGATTGATTTCAACTCGCGGCGTTCGGGACATAAGCCCCGAACGCCGCCTTTTTGCTTATAAACCTCCTGAAAAACCCTTTTCTTTACGAGCGCCGTTAAAACTTTCTTGACCATGTGATTCGTCCGCGATAAACTAAGGGCGGTTGTCGAGGAGAAACGACGTTAACGGAACAAAACCAGAGAGGGAATATGTCATTCCGTATCCTTGTCGCAGATGCGCATCCGGTCGTCTGCGCCGGCCTGTTTTCGTTCTTCGCCGATACTGACGCTCAGATCGTTGCCGTCGCGCATACTTGCGAGCAAATCATCGCTAGAACATTGGAACATCTTCCCGACGTGCTCCTGCTCGACGCCAATTTTCCTGACGGTTCGGGATTTGAGGCGGTTCAAACGCTCCGCGACAGAAAATTTGTCGGCAAGGTCGTCTTTTTCGAGGCGACGGGACGTCAAACATATCTGGCGCGCGCTGTCGCCTGCGGAGCGGATTCGTACCTACTCAAGTCGGCGACGCGTGAAATGCTCCTTGGACGTCTCCGCAATCTGATGAATCAGGTTAAAGGGACTGGTTTTGGCCAGGATTTTTCCGGCGAGCTACAGCGCGTTTTGCCCTATATGCGCCGACGTTCCCTCGATGCGCTCAATCCGCTGACGGAGCGCGAATCACAGGTGTTGCGGCATATCGCGCTCGGACTGAGCAATAAAGAAATCGCGCGGTCCCTCAATTTGAGCATCGACACCGTCAAAGAGCATGTGCAGAACATTTTGCGTAAACTGGACGTCAACGACCGAACTCAGGCGGCTGTCTGGGCGGTCAAAAACAAACAAATTCCGTGAATCCGTCGCTCCGCGCCTCGTTAGCGCGGCGTCGGGTTCGTCCTTTAATTTTAATATTTTGGGAGAATAATCTCATGGGTATGTCCAAAGCTCATACGATGACGCGATACGAAGGAAAAGCAGCCGTTGTCGATTGCCTCGACGCCAAGCTCAACGAAGAATTGACGATTCAGGCATGGGGTGACGAGCTCGCTTCGATCGTCTCAAACCTCCCCAAGGATAAGGATCGTTTCGTCGTCAACTTCCAAAACGTCAAGTTCATGTCGAGCTCCGCTTTGCGAGTTCTTATCACGCTCAACTCGAAAGCGAAGGCTCAGAAAATTGCGCTTTTCCTCTGCGGGATCAATCCGAACATCATGGAAGTTTTCAAAATCACGAAACTCGACTCGATCTTCAAGATCCGTAATACGGAATCTGAAGCGGTTAATTCGATCATCAAATGATAATTCAAGTCGTCCTCCCCGCCGCGCGCGGCGGACGCTCTCTTCTCTTTGATCGGCGTTGTCGTTCGAAGGGACAAAGAAACGTCGGGGAAGCCTATGTCTAGCTCAGATAATTCGGACGTCTGGCGATATTCGAAAACGTTCGCAAGCGTCTCCTCCAACGTCACGCCGTTTCTCGATGCGATTGTCGCCGAGTTAGAGGCGAGGTCTTGGAACCCTGACGACATTTTTGCTATCCGACTAGCGCTCGACGAAGGGGTCGCCAACGCAATCGAGCACGGCAACCGCCGCGACCCTGCTAAGAAAGTGCTGCTCAACGCGGAGATCTCTGGAAAACGCATCCTCGTTTCCATTCAGGACGAGGGGCCCGGCTTCAGTCTTGATTCTGTCAAGGATCCAACTCTCCAAGAAAATATTGAACTGCCGCAGGGTCGAGGACTGTTTCTCATCCGTAATTTCATGACGCGTGTCTGGCATAACAGCAAAGGCAACGTCATTTATATGGAAAAACGCCCTAACGCCTCCGACGACTCTGAAAACGGGCGACCCGACTAACCGACGCCTTGTCAAACTCTGTATCCAACTAAACAAGAGATACTTTATCTCCAGAACGGAGTTTGCGGAAAAAAAAACGAAGGACGTCGCTATCTTAAATTGTCGAAATAAAAAACCTTCCTCAGCGCACGCAGAGGAAGGTTTTTTATTGGAGTCCAAATTGTGGAGACCGCTCAGAAGTCGACGTCGACGTCAACGTCAAGCTGAATCTCCTCAGACGCGGCAATGGAGGAAAACGCGGCGATTGAGGCGGCGTCGTCCGTTACAGCGAGAGGAGCCTGGGTGGGTCCGCAGAAGACACAATCCGCAGCAATCGCCGCGACAGCGCCTTCGTCAAAGATCTTTTCTTCAAAATCATCTGAACTGAGATCTGCGTAGCAGAACGCAGTGCGATCCAGGACGCCGGAGGAGGACGCAACGGTCGGTTCAAGTCTATACGCTGAATCGAGTTTGTCGGAGTAATCCTTACCGAGAAACGGCAGGAAATACGCAAGGTCGTTCGTATTGACGACGTCGTTATAGTCCATATCGAAGACGCGGTATTTCTTGTTGGTAAGAGCGGAAACAGGCAGCCCAAGGCAGGACTGCAAATACCCGAGGTCGTTCGTATTGACCGAGCCGTTCTCGTCGATATCGAGAGCAAAGGGGTATAGGCGTGCAGTCGGCGCAGATACGGAGGTCGCCGCCGCGCCGTTGATCGTTTGCGAACCAGCCGTCGCCTTGAATCCCGACGGGACAGGTTTAAGAACGCCGTCGGCAGGAAGAGCGACTCCTGCGCCGCCAACCGGCGCGAACTTCATCCGTCCGATGAGAACCCAACCTGCGGAATCAAGCGTTCCGGAGCCGGTCGCAGTAATCGTCGCCTTACCCGATTCTGCGGTATAAGAGACGTTATAACCGGTCGCGGCCTCGACGCCTTCAAGCGTAAAGTACGAAGGATTATAAGAAAGAACCGTCGTTGCAGAAGTCGCCGCCACACCGTCGGCTGAAACCCAGACGTCGACATAGAAGTTCGACCATTCGTCGAACCAGGTTCGTTGCGTCGAAACCGCTTCAGCGTAGCTTGAACCCGCATCGGTCGAAAGATCCTGAAGGACAAATTGCACGGAACCAGACGCTTCTGTCGTGTCGGCATTCAGGAGAACGCCCACAGACTTGTCCTGCGCCCAGACCAGATCGAAAGAAACATTGCCGGAATCGACGCGCGCAAGCTTGAGATCAAACGCCGACGTCGCGTCAACTGTAAGCGCTTTGTTAATCGCGCCGTTAAAAACGGTCCTCGTTCCGTTGCCGATAAGGGCGCTCGCGTAGGTGTAATTCCCCGTCGTTTTACGAACGTAGACGAGGTCGGAGAGTCCGTCGTTGTTGAGGTCGGCGGAAACGAGTCCAGAGACCGACGTCGAGTTTGAGATCAGCATCTTGCCGGAAGGCTTGGAGCCAAGGCCCTGATCTGCCGACCGGAGATAGTAGACAATGTTAGCGTAATTCGTGCCGGCGGAAGAGTTAAGAACGGCTACGTCGGCAAGTCCGTCGCCGTTAAAATCGCCAATCGCCGCCGCTATCGGATCAGAACCGCCCGTCGACGAAGGATCGAATGTGGTCGTGATCGTCGAGTCAGCGAACGCATTTCCAGTATTTCTAAGAACCGTAATCGTATTCTGCGTCGTATTGACGACAACGACGTCGTCCAGGTTCGTTCCATAGATCGCTCCTGCGGTCAACGCTGCGCCGACATTGGAGCCAGTGTAGGAACGCGTCGCTGTCAAGTTCGAACCATTGAGCTTGAGAGTGTTGACCGACGACGTGATCGTTGAGCCGCTCTTCGTCGAGAGAACGGCGACTTCGTCGACTGACGTCTGGCTGAATTTACCAACGGCAATATCGACGATCGAGCCGCTGAAGGACTGCTCTGCGATCGCGACGAATGAACCGTCGGAAAGCTGCTGGAAGAGTTGAACGCTCGACCCTACGTTCGCCTGGTATTGAACGGCGACGTCGACGAGCCCGTCGCCGTTGAAGTCGCCGTAGACCGCCTTCTTAACCGCCTTTTTAAAACCGTAGCGGCTCTCGACATTCTCAATCGCTCCAGTATCGGAAACGGTTCCCGTATAAAGGTGATTGGCGCCAACCAGGATCGCTTCCTTGACTCCGTCGCCGTTAAGGTCAGCAATTTCGACCGAAACATATTCAGGCGAGGAAACGACGATTCCCGACGCCTTAAAGGTATAGTCGTAGGCGGTCGAAACAGAGCCCGCGTAGAACTGACTCGAACTTCCGTTAACAACGAAGACCTCTGGCGCCGTTGAACCGCCGACGTCGCCGAGAGCGCCAGCGCTTGACGCGTTGAGTTTCAAACTATTGCACGAGTACCATTGACCGAGCGTCGCAACGTCGAGGTCGTTCGAGGGAGTCGTCGCTTTAATCGTGATAAGACCGCTTGCTCCTCCTGTCATCGCGCCGACGACGAGGAATCCGTCGCGTTCGGCGACCCAGTTGAAGGTCAGCGCCGAACCGTAAGAACTCAGATCGTAGTTATATTTCGAAACGGTCGTTCCAATATTCGCAAGAACAAGATTATTGGAGCTCGAAGTCGCTTCCTTGAGAATAAGATAATCGGTTCCGCCGATCGTGGTCGAGCCCATAAGTTCTTCAGAAATCGAACTCACAATACTAACGGAATTCCCGAAAGAAGAGGTTCCGTATCCGGAGTAAAGCGCTGTCTTGAGACTCGTACCGCTCGTTGTGAGCGTCGTCGCCTGAACGACCAACGTATTGCCATTAATAATCGTTGCGTCAACGTTTACAAAAAGACAAATATCGGCGTTCGCGCTATTAAACTTTGAGACGTCGAGACTCGTCTGAGAAGACTGAACGTAGGCTGAAGTCGCGGAGTTCCACGCATATTCCGTCACGGTTATGCCGACGCCAGTCGACGCAGAAACAACGGTGAGACGGTTGCCGTCGATAATAACGCTGTCATACCCTTTGGAGCCGCTGAGCGAGTCGAGCCGTTGAGAGCCTTTCAGAGAGAACGCCCCTTGCGACCCTGTTTTCGAGAAGACGCTAATCGTTTTCGTCGAGTAATCGACCGCCACAAGTTCGTTGCGTCCATTGCCTGTCACGTCGGTAAGCTCGCACGCGTCGACGCTGCCGTCGAGGTCGACAGAATAAGACGCCGTTGGATCCGGCTCGTACGTCGAGAGATTTTCTGAAGTAAATCCGCTCCAGTCAGCGTTGAGCATCTCTCGTTTTTCCAACGATTCGAGCGAAAGACGACGAGTCCTCCGACCGGTTTGGTGAGGCTTGCGATCGAACATGCGTTGAAAAAAATTATCTTTCATTATTCAATACCCTAATATTGCGACTGAGTCAGATTACAGCGTCAACGAGTCGCGTCGCGCGTTTTGACACGGATCCGCCTGTTCTCGGAGCACGGCGTCCGGCGCCAATTATAGCAAAAGACGCGCTCCGACGCGACGCCAATTATATCAGACAACGCCTGAAAAGAGAACAAATTCGCCGTTTCCTAAAAAAAATCCATAAAGTTTACGCATAGCAACGGTCGCAGTCTGGCGCCCCGCGCGGACAAAAAATCAGTCCTGCGCTTTGACGTGCCCGAAAAGCGAAAAGTTCCGAGATTGTTATGTTAAGAGCGCAACAAAAAGAAATTAGCGCGAATCCCCGCGCCCTCCAAGAGAAGACGCGTTTATTCGCGCTTATGTTGATAGAATCGCACAACGAGGCTTGCAAAAAGTGATTTGCGGCGACAGCGACGCGTTGAATCCGGAGACGCGACGCGCCTATCGTCGGCTGTTCAAACGCCAGACTTATTCGTCGTCCTCTTCTTCGTCCTCGTCGTACGTATCGTCGTCGAAGTCGTCGTTATAATCGTCGGTTTCTTCCTCTTCGTATTCGTCGACGTCTGAATCGTACTCGTCGCTCTCCTCCTCTTCGTAGTACTCATCCTCAGTCTCCAGCGCTTCAGAAACGTCGGCGCTTGAGACGGTATCGAAAAATCGGGAGAATGGCGCGTTCTGCTCTTCGTCGTCGAAGATTGTTTGTTCCTCGGAGAAAACCTTAGTCCACTCGTCGAAATCAGCAGAATCGAAGTCGTCAATACGGGACTCGTCAACCGTTATATAATCGACGCCGTCGTCGGTTTGCTGCGACGTCTGGATCGCTTCTTCCTCGTCGTCTCCAAAATCAGTATCAAAGAGATCCTCCGAAACTTCATAGTCAGATCGAGTCGTCGACTTCGTCGTGAAGGTCGGGCTGATCTCGGAGAGCGCGCAAAGGCGGACGTTTTCGCCGTCGAAGATCACATCGCGCTGCGATGGCGAGTATTTGACGCTATCGACTTCCGGGGAGGGAGCCGAGGTCACGTCGACGTCAGCTGTCTCGTTCTCTTCAGGCTCAACCGAATCAACGACGGAACCACTCTGAATTTCATCCTCGGGCGCGTCCGTGACAATCTCAGCGCCGAGCGCGCTTTCCTGAAGATCCGAAGTTGTGCTGACAACGCGCTCGTCAGCGTCGAGGGGCGCGACGTCGTAGGCGCCATGAGCGCCAGGTTCCGCCGCAACCGCCAAAGAATCGTCGGTCGTCGTCCCGTCGAAGGAAATCGCCTCCTCCTCTTCCGGCTTAACGAGTCTATAGGAGCGTGCGCTTTCAGGAATCGGCTCGTCCGCGAAAACGTCGGTTGGAAAACGCAACGAATCAAAGTCGGATCCTTCGACAGCGAAACGTTGTGAGTTCGTGTCGACGGGCAAATGCTCAACGAAGTTCGGACCAAGCTCAACCGGCTTGGGGACGTGGACCGATAGCTCCGTCTCGCCGCGCGCGAGGCGCTTTTTGAGAGGCGTCAGTACGCGGAAGCGGCGGCGCTTCGGATCGTTCGAAGTCGGAAGGACGCACACTGGCGAACCGAGTCGGAGGAAGAGTCGGCAAATGTGCTCGTGACAAGTAAAGAGGAAAATTTGCCGTCCCGCCTCAGCAAACTCGTAGAGAAGTTTCGCAGCGATCGCTGCGCGTCGATAGTCGAAGTTGACCAGGACGTCGTCCCAAATAAGGGGCATCTTAACGCCGTGTTTTTCAAAGGAGACGACAAGCGCAAGTCGAATCGCGATGAAGAGGAGCTCCCGCGTTCCTCGGGAGAGCGCGGGCACATCGAGCGTTTCGCCGTTCGCTGCGTCGATGAAGAGCGCGTCTTCTCCGAGCGGAGTCCAAATATTAACGTACATTCCGTCAGTGAGACGCTTAAGATATCGAGACGCCTCGCGCAATGTTTCAGGCTGGCGTTCTTTTTCATAGGCGCGACGGATATCTTCCATCATCTGTCCTGCAACGGCGCGGCTCTGCCAGAGCTCCGCCATCTTGGCAAGCCGCAGATCGAGCGCGACAGACATAAAGCGCAACTTGATAGAATCCTTCTTAGCGGCGAGCGCGTCAGCCTGCTGGCCAAGGCGACCAGAAAGCTCGAGCTTGCCCTTAAGCTCAGAATCAAGCGCGTCAACGCGGAGCTTAAGACTATCGATCGAAGAGCTCAGGTTATCGCGAGTTTCTGAGTCATTAAGGAGCTCGGCAAGTTCGTCCTCGGAACACACCCCTCCGATTCCGGCGGCAAGACGCTGCTCGACGACGTCAAGCTCGCTCAAACGACTACGGTAGAGGGCGTACCGATCAACGGCGGCGACAAGCTCCGATCGATTCTTGAGATTAAAACCCGCAAGGAAACGACGCGTGTCACGCTGCTGTCGACGATGAATCGAGAGGTACTTTTTGCGGCTCCTTTTAAGTAAATTCATCTGCTCGAGGAGATTAGCGCGTTCTTTGAGAACGTCGGCATGCTCGTCGAGAAGTTCGCGCAGCTTCGGAATGACGTAGAAAGGAGAATTCTCGGAGAACTGAATCTTTGGCACAAGCGCGGTTGCGGAGCTGAGACGATCAAGAACGCCTTGACGTTCGCGCCCCAGAAACTCGATCTCGGTAGCTATCGCAGAGATCTGCGTTCGTAGGTCGTCGGCGATCTCAACGCGCGCAAAGAGATTGTGAACCTGACTCGGTTTGAGCGAGTCGGGGAGACCAGCAGAACGCAACCAGGCGCGCCAGCGTTTGCGAGATTGCTTAAGCCTCGTTTCAGAATTCGCGACCTTGTTCTCCTGAGCGCGGAGAAGCTTCGTTGTTTCGCGCCACTGCGCCTCAACGGGCGCAAGGCTTTCAAAAAACGCAAGATCGGTCTTTGCACGAGCAAGACGCGATTCAAAGGTCGAGTTCGGAGCGTTCGTCGGCGCCGGATATTTCGTATCAAGCGCAACCGTCTCTGCTCGAGCCTGCTCAAGTTGTCTGGTAAGGAGACCTAAACGTCGCTGGTTGTCTTCGAGCTTCATGCGGTTGCGACGTTCGACTGTCGTCTTATAGAAGACGCACCCGATCATGACAAGCAAGCCAATAAGCCCCGCTACAAGATCAACTTTGCTAAAGAGCGCGAGTCCGAAGAGCAAGCCGCCGACGACTACGCCGGCGCCAAGCGCGTAAAGCGGGACGCCTACGATCGCCTGATTCTCGACAAGCGCGCGATTCTGACGTTCGAGCTCTTTCCGGTAGGTCGCCATCTCGTCGACGCGCTTTTCTATCTCGATTCTACGACGCAGACCTGATAGAAGCGACCCCGTTCGCTCGATCGCTTCCGTGAGATTCTTCTGACCGCGCGACGTCAGTCCCTGTTCGAGCTTCGCGACGAGGCCGTTGAGCTTCGTCTTAATCTGTTCAAGATCAGCGCGACGTTTCTTCAATTGGCGACGCGCGCGGCGGATCCGTTTCGCCGGAATCTTGAAATCTTCAATTTCCTTAAACGCGGCGCCCGTCTCGGAGAGTCTATTCGGAAGCGGCATAACGACCGGATCCAACGTGGCAGCGCCCTTGTTGCGTTCTCCGTCAACCTGTGAGGAAACGATTGATTCGTTAATAGCGTCAAGCGCCGATTGGGTAAGGATAAGCTTGCCGCTGCGCGCGCTGCGCAAGCGTTGCTCTTCCTCCGCAAGCTGACCGTTGAGGTCGTCAAGTTCTTTGCGTAACGCGGCGGTCTGGGAATCAATTTTGGTAAGACGCGGGAGATCTTCCTCAAGAATAGAGACGCGAGGCGAAAGCTCGTCAAGCGCGGGATCGACGGAAAGAGAGTCGCGGTCGGCGCGTATGGCGCGGTACTTGTCACGCAATTCTTTAAGCTGAGCGGACGTTTCAGCAGCGGCTTTCATCAGCTCGTCGCATTTATCGACAGCTTCCTTCTCAACAGCGGGGACTTCGCCCATCGCAGCGATTTCGTCGCGCCGCTCCTGACGTTCGTCCCAAATTGATTCCACCTGCAACGCAAGCTCGCGCAGTCTTCTTTGATGATCCGCTTTATCACGGCGATCTTGTAGATGCGCGATCGCTTCGAGAAGTCCGCGTCGTTCTTCGAGCAGACGCGCGTATTCGTTGAGATCGGAAGACGCTTCGGCGGCACGATGACGCGCCGCGTCGCGTTCCGCAAGAAGAGAGCTGAGAATCGAAGGCTTTTCCTTCGGATCGAGCAGATCGTTGCGTTCCGCGACAATCTGCTGGAAAACCTGAACGAAGGACCCGCGATCAACCCCGACGCTCAGGCGATACAGCATCTGTGCCGCTTCCGTCTCGTTGAGCATCCCCAAACGCTGGAGCTCGTCAAGACCGATCGCAAAGACGCCGTTGTACGTCGTTTCATCGAGATTGCATGTAAGCGACTTGGCGAAATAATCGCCAACTCGCGCTCCGTCTGGACCAGTAATGACGAGCGATTCTGCAATCTTCTGACCAGGAAGCGAATAGAAGCGCCCGCTCCAGTTCACAAGACCGTCCGTCGCAATAAAGCCCGATCGACGCTCGATTGCGGAAAGATAGGACGCGTCGCGACGAATATAGCGCCGTTCGATACGGTGTTCCCCAAAGTCAGACGTAAGCGTCGCCATCCCGCCAACCCAAGATCGCGACGTTTTCTGCGCCGAGGCCTTGGCGTCGGCTGGCGGCTCCGACTCTTCCGACTTCTTATTTACCTTACCAGCCTCGATGAAGCGACGAACGTCTTCCGGAACCGACGAATCTTCCGAATCAACAAAGGACGCGTTAAACGGCGTTCGACGCGGATCGTTTGCGTCGATCTTCCCCACGCTTCGCGTGCGGCGGCGGCGACCGTCGAGCGCCATCTGGATATAACGCTCGCGGTCTTCGTCCCCGCCCCCGTAGAGACAGGTGCGGATGAACTGCATGAGCGTCGTTTTACCAGCTTCATTCGGCCCAAAAAAGACATTCAGACCGGGAGAAATCTTCGGAAGACTCAAGTTCTCCCAAACGCCGAAACGTTCGATTTTTAGCGACGTGATTCTCACGACCCGATCTCCTTTTCGTCAATGATCCTCTGCAGATTGCGCATCTCGGCGGCTATCACACGATTCTTCTTGCTCAACCCTTTGGTCGTATTACCCGAAAGAAGCGCGGCGGGCGAGTCGTTTTCCGAAAGCAAATCAACTCCAAGAGCGGCGGCCTCGCGGAGCGCTGTGCGCCGTTGTTCAAGCTTCTCCCGGAGAACGCGCTTACCCTCCTCTGTTGCGTTGACGTTAGGCGAGTCGAAAGACGTCAAATGATAAAGCGTCGAGGTCTCGGGGGGTAAGTCTTTTGATTCAAGCGCCTTAAGTCGCGCGGTAAGTTCTGCGACGTCGGAGGAGTCGCCATCGTTGCGTCTTTTATCCGCGATCTCGTTTTTGACGCGCTCACGCGCCGCCCATGCGCGCATCGAATCGGGCATAAACGCCTCTATGTCGATCTCTTCTGCCTCGTTCACAGAGTAATAGCGGATCATGCGGAGGTAATCGCCGAGGATCGTCTGGCGCTCGTACATCTCTTCGGGCATGGATTCTGGAAGGACCGGCTCAAAGTCGACGGCGTAAACGACGGGCGCTTCTTTGGCAAAGTCAGAACGAAGATCGCGAACGATCGTTTGAGAAGTCGCGCCATACCGAAGCGCGGAAAGCGCGGACCCTTCGGCCTCGACGCGCCATGAGACAAGCCAAAGATTACCGTCAAGAGTTCGTCCGACATAAGAAGCGTCTTCGCGTTCCTTTTCCTGGAGCGCCTTCATCTTGGAACGCGCGGCGACGAGAACCTCTTCCTCCGTATCCTCTTCACGGACAGACATGGTTTCGGTCGACCAACGCAACGGGGAAGTTCGAATAAGCGCGGCGGTCGTACGTCCAGATTCGCCGACCTCGACGAGCGTCGCGCCAAACTCACCGGTCTCCGAAAAGTTGCGCGCAAGCGTTGAGCCCGGATACACGGCAAGCGAGGGACTGCGAGAGACCGTTTCGCGAAGACGCGAACCGCCGAGCGCCCAATATCGAACGGAATCCGACTTAAGCGCCTCGGCAGGAAGCCGGCCATTGTATGCGCCGATTGTGTAGAGATCGTCGGCGCCCTCGACTGGTTCGATCGCCTCACGCGGGGCAACGCCCGTCTTGCCCCAGCTCGTGCCAAGGATTCTTGCAAGCGTGGCGCCGTCGCGTTTATAGAAGACCTCTTCGATCTGTCCGACGGGAAAGATGTGGACGTTAGAGGGGAACCGAAGCGCGGCCGGCGTCACGTCGGGAGAATCAGTCTGACCCGCCGCCCAAAAAACTGGAATTTGCACGGCCTCAAGACGCTTAAACTGTTCAATAAGAAAAAGCGCGCCCCAAGGACCGGTCTCGCGCGGCGAAAATAAATTACCGACAAGGACGACAAAATCGACCTTCTCGCGCAACGCAGCGTCAAAGACACGTTCCGCCGCAAGTCGTGGAGCGTCAAGAATCGCGTCGCCAAAGCGGTCAGGCAACGACGTGAGACCGTCGACCGGAAGCTCCAAACGGAAGTCCGATGCATGTATAAACCGAAATCCTTGCGACGCCATCTTTTGAATTCCTGACAAGTTCGTTCGAATTGGCGCTCGCGATTTCCGGAAGTCAAATGAACGACGAAACCGGACAAAACAACCGTTGCGCCCTATTTTCACCCCTTCAATTCTACTATAAAAGAAGCCGACGCGGGGCACTAATCTCGTAATTTGCGTAAAAAATGACCCCGAAAATAAATTTCATGTCAAAGAAAATGAGTTTTGTCGCTTGTTTTCTTTGTGAACTTAAAACCAAAAGAGACGGTAAGACAATTTCTAACTAAAATCGGGACGCAACGACAACTCACATCTCTTAAGAACCAAATCCAAAAAAAAGACGCGTCCCGGACATGATAGTCCGAAACGCGTCTTCATAAACTCCAATCGTCGCTTGACGCGTCGAATCAGAAGGAAAGACTCAAGACAGAACTGCCGCCTTAACCGCCGATCGTCGTCACGGCGTCAAGGGCCTGTCTGATCTTCTCCTGACAATCGATCAGGTACGCGCGAGCGTAAGGATCGTCGCCGCGTCCGTTCGCATTCTTGAAATCGACACGGTCGCTGTTGAGAAGCTGGTCGATATCGGCGGCGCGCATCTTAAGACGCATTCGAGCAAGCGCGTTGAAGTCGCGCAGGCCGGCGCTCGTCGCGGAGTCGTTGGTCGCGGAGATAAGCTTCTGGAGATAGACGCGTTGCAAGTTGCGGCGCGTCGACGAAATCTTAACCTCCACTTTGCCCTCCGGATTCTCTTTGAGAGCCTTGACGGCGTCGTTAATTTCCTGATAAATCGCGCTATCGAGCTTATCAAGAAGTTCAGCGCTCGAGAAAACGTCCTCGCCGTCCGGAACCCGCATTTCAGCGTCGGCAAGACGCCCAAGCGTCGAGCTACTCAGCAGCTGGTTGAGGATCGTTGTCTGCATCGAAAGAATGTTCGCGTGGACGTCGTAGTCATAGCGTGACGGAACGCTAGAGCCCCAATGGAGCCAACGATTCGGCGCGAGATAATCAAAGAGCTCTTTTGGAATCTTATACGCGTCGACGCCAAAGCAATGAACCGCGAGGAAATCGAGCGCCTCGCGCTGTTCCTTAGCGGGCACAACCTGGAACGGCTTCTGACCGTTTTCATCGCCTTTGAAATCGCGGTTAACAATCATACCGCCGATATAGTTCGCCGCAAAGACCATGCCGCCGACTTTCCAGTTAATCAGCATGTTAAAGCGGGAGCGCATCGGCGCATAGCTTTCGCCGTCTTCGATGATGCGATCGTTGAGCCCGGGCAGCAGCTGGTCAACGAGCCTTGTTCGGACCTTTGCATATTCCAAAGGACTCGAGCCGAGATCCCAGATATTGACGTAAGGATTGACGGTCACGCCGTAGCAATCTTCGTCGGTCGCGAATTTATGTTCGGGCAACGACTGCTTGGAAGCAATCTTATCAAGTTCTGCCTTTTCAGCCTCTCCTGATTTACCAGGGAAGACGCGGTAGCCGTATTCAATCGCCCATTCGTCATATTCGCCAAGACGATAGGAGAAGTAGTCGCCCTGCTTTTCGCCCTTAGGCATGATATTGACGGGCGCATATTCCATAATGGAGCCGACGAAACCGTGTTCGGTCCATTTGGAGGCGTCGTTAATCTCATCAAGGGTGTGGAGAGTACTCTGGATAAAGTTGTGGCGCAGACCAAGCGTGTGTCCAACCTCGTGAGTAACAAGCTGACGCAATCCTTGGTCAATGAGCTTATTTCTTTCCTTCTCAAGTCGTTCCTTGGCCTCTTTTTCTGCCCTTTCTTTGTCGGCTTTCGCTTTGTTCGCCGCGTCCTTATCAGCCTGCTCCTTGTCGGCAGCTGCCTTCTTTTCTCTCTCTGCCTTGAGTTCTTCCACGAATTTTTCAACTTCGGCGAGGCGCTTCGCGGCGGCGTCGGCGACCGTCTTCGCATTATTAGCGACGTCGAGCGCGTCCTGGGCCTTCTTTTCTAACGCTTCGCGCGTTTCCTCAAGGCTCTTGCGGAGGCTCTCGTCTGACTCGTTCGCCTTGGCAAGTTGTTCCTTAACCTGCTCGAGCTCGTCAGACGCCTGCTTCGCAAGCTCGGACGCTTTGTTTGCAGCGTCAATCGCCTTGTCGGCAACTTCACGTGCGGCAGCGATCTGGGCCTCGTCTTCTTCCGTCTCGGACACTTCCTGCTCGCTCTGTTCGTCGTTGTTCGCAGCGACTTCAACGAAGTCCGCGTCGATGGCGTCGAGCGCCTCGACGGTCATGACGTCGAAGAAGGTGTGTGCAAGACCAAACTGCTGAGCATAGAAGAGCTCCAGGTCGGAGTTGGACTCGCTACGCGCCGCAGCCTCTTCCAGACGACGCTGCGCGTCGAGACCGTTATCCATGCCGGTAGAACTGCGTCCGTAGAATTTATCCATCAGCTGATCTGATGTATAAAGGTCGAACTGCCGCGTCCAGCTGCTCAGGAACCCGACCGAAAGAACGACGTCCGCATCGAGGATCTGACCCGTCTCTGGATTGACGCGGCTCGGTCCAATGGAGAATCCGGTCTGCGTAGCGCTCCATCGAATCGTGTTATAGTTAATATCTTCGGGGTCCCATTCGTCGTTGTCTTCCTGCTGGCGAACCTCAATCGCGTTATAGAAACCAGCCTTCTCAAACGCCTTGTTCCATTCGAGAACGCCGTCGCGAAGCGTCTTGCGGTATTCGTAAGGGGTCGCCTTATCGAGCCAGTAGACGATCGGCTTCTTAGGAAGCGACATTTCGGCGTTTGGTTCAAGTTTCTGGAGGTGCCATCGGTTGATGTAGCGAACAAAGTTGTCGTCGGCCGTCTTATTGCTTACGTCGCGAACGGCAGAATTGAAGTATCCGACTCGTTCGTCGGCAAGGCGCGGTTTGTACCCGTCGTCCTTGAGCCGACTGATCGAATAGTGGACGTAAACGGTCGCGCCGCGAAGATCGACGATCGTCTCGCTCGAACCGCGACCAAGCGAGTACGTCGCGGCAACCTCAAGCTCAAGATTATCCTTGAAGGCCTTGACCTTTTCCCAAGTCGAACGATCGCGAGCGAAGGAGCCGCCAAGATACCCGCCTCCAACATTTGAAATCGCATCGCTCATAAAAAGACTAGTGACGTCGACCACGTCGCCGCCGGAGGGCCCCCTCGCGATAATTGGAAGACTGAAGATAACGCTGTCAGTAAACGCAACGCGTAACGATTCCGCATCGGGGCCGCCGTTAGCGCGATAGCGATAATTGCGGCGCACGAGCTGCACGCGATCCTCGACCTTACGAAAACGCCAGATCATGTCGTCGCCAAAGCCGATCGACTGACCGCCGTAAACTGAAGACGTGCCAATTCCGCGAGCTATTGAAACAACGCAAATATAGTCGACGCCATAATGCGAATTGGTGAGCTCCCAATATAGATTGTCCTTTTTGCGGAAAGTTGAGATCGGTCCTCCCAGTCGAGTCGCCTCAGGAACAACCTGGTCGAACGGTCGCAGTTCGTCGGAAGGAAGTTGGACCGGCAACGCAATAGAAGCAGGTTCTTCGACCTGCGCGGCCTCGCCGGTATCAGGAACCGGCGTCGCCTGGTCTTCGTCAGCATAGACCGAGCAGCAGAGACCGCCAGCCAGAAGCAAAGCTGTAAAAAGGTAGCAACGTTTCATAAAATCCTCTCTTAAGACGTCCAAAGTCCAGAAGCAGCGCGTTGCGAATGGAGTCTTGTAAATTACGCCGCAAAGGTTTGAGTTCAAAGCTGGCATACGCAAAACCGCGCGCTGCAAAATTGTAAAACTCAACCCAAACTGGTTATTCTGTCTTTTTTACTGTGCCGAAGATATTTTAACAGATCTGGACTTGAGAAAAACGAAAAATCGACTAAATCTATGCGTCTTATCGCTTCAAGAAACAAAAAGCAGACTTTTTCATCAAGGTCTGTTTTTTCAATACAACCGATACGACAAGTCTTTTTTAGTTCGAACGACCTTTGAGCGCAATCTCGCCCTTGAGAATGCCTGTCACAATCGCATGATTGTTTGGAAGAAAACCGGGCGCCGCCAACAATTCGCTAAGCGTGAGCCATTCGCAACTTGCAACCTCTTCCTTTCTCACACGAATCTCGGGGTCAAGGTCGTTCGGATCCGCGAGCTCAGCGACGAGCCAATATAAAGGGGCGCCGCCGGGAGTGGTGTTTTCTGCAACAATCTCGCCGACGCGAATATCGAGGCCAACCTCCTCG
Organism: Thermoguttaceae bacterium; assembly: GCA_050949645.1. Lineage (GTDB taxonomy): Bacteria > Planctomycetota > Planctomycetia > Pirellulales > Thermoguttaceae > RUG369. The sequence continues at coordinate 403,186 of JBMNGC010000001.1, read as the reverse complement.
CGAAATTCGCGAACCGCCGCGTCCGCTGGCGTCTCGCCCTTCTCGATCCCGCCGCCGGGAAAGCAGAGCGCGCCCGGAGCGATAACCTTATCGGAACGACGAATTACGAGAACCTGACGCTCCGCCAGGTCAAGGGAATCGAGATTGTCAAGGGAAAATGGCGGACGAAAGAGGAGCGCAACGGCGCCGCCAAGACTTTTGTCGCGGTTCTTCGAAGGATCAACGAAAGACCATCGTACAAAAGAAATGAGAACAAGTCCCGCCGTCGTGCCAAGCGCGTCCTCTAAAATATCGCCATATTCAAAGACGCGACCGGTGATAGGCTGGATACATTCCGAAGCGACGCCCCAACCGATAAGAATTGCGATCCAGACCGACACGGACCAGCGACTCCGAGCGAGACCGATAAGCGCTCCTAGAACCAAGAACCCAAGAAAGTGAATGACGTCAAAGGTAAATTCTGGAATGATGGCAAGGGGCGGTAGAGGCGTGAAGAGCATATAGCACATGAAAATGAAATAAAGCCATGCGGCGATCATCGCGGGCTTGCGAAGCTGCTCAAAGATCCTCTCGAACGTCATGCTCGGCGCCTCATTTCTGCTGAATTCATAATTTTATAAAGGATAAGGCCTGCGGCGTGCGATTCAACGCCCGATTGCGAAAACGCGACCAGGCCGGAAGCGCTCTGAACGCTGACGAGAAAACGACAGATGCGTGCGCGGCAACCGCTGAAAAATCAATCGGCAAAGGGGCTATTATCCGCGATTCGCACCACCGACCGCCAGACGCTTGATCGATCGCCTGGCATTATACCAGACGCCCCTTAAACAAGAACGGGTTGGGCCTCGAGAGAATTTCTCACTGGAAATCAACCTTGCGTCATTTTCAAAAAAGTAATAGAGTGTCAATACGAACGCGACGGAACGCGTTCTAATCAATACAATCAACTAACTGGTGTGTCAGGCGTCGCATATGTCAGGCTCTTTTTTGAATACAGTCGTCTCAGCTATCGTCGGCGCTCTAGCCGCTGTAGGAACAGGCTGGTATCTTTCGGCGCATTCAGATGGAACTAACTCTGCCGATCCAGAAGGCGGCGCCGCCGTTCGGAAGATCAAAAACCTGGAGGTTGACTCGCTCGTCGTTCGAAATAGTCTACGGCTCGTCTCACCAGACACGAACGAATCGCTTGTCGAAATTCGCGACGGCAAGGTCTTCGTTCAAAAGGGAGTCTATGCAGAGCACATGGGCGCATGGCGCATGACCGCTCAGAAGCTTCAAACGACTCCAGAAGATCCGATTGATCCCGACAGCGCGGTCTTCGGAGAACTGGCCATTAACGAGGACGGCGGCGGATATCTTGCCATCTTAAGCCCGCAAGAAACCCACTCCCTCACCATCGGGTTCGACCAGACTGAACGCGGCGGCGTCGTATCCCAGAACAATGAAGAAAGAACGACTGTCGCTCAAGCAGTCTTCCTCAAACCGACCGGCGTCGCCGCCAACCTAACCAACGCGACGGCGACGCGTCCGTCTGCAATCAGCAATGCCGACGTCAATACAGGCTCGTTTTTCCGATAATACCGAAAAAACAAACCAGCGATTCGCTCAGATACTAGAAAGAGAGACGAGTCGATTGCCTGAGAAATTTCGCATTGAGAATAACGCGTCCAATCGCTCTTCGCCTGCCGATCGGTCTCTTGATGTTCAACCAAACTTAAAGGTTCGCTGTCGTGAAGCGCTGTCGTAAGAACGTCCAGCTCGTCCTTTGCGTCGTTCTGGGCGTTCTTTCGCTCTTGAGCGCCGCAAACGTCGGATTTTGCGCCGAACTGCGTAAAAATCAGGCCGCTGAGAGCTGGCGATGGAGCTGGTTTGACGCGCAATACGCTCTAGAACGGAGTCTCTCTTACGACGCGACGCCTTGGTTTATCGATCCCTTTCAACGGCGCGAATTAACGCCAATCCCCCGACCGGGCTGGGTTGAGGGGTTTGGCCTCGACGAGAATTTCAAAATTCCTCCCCACGAAATTTTTACTCCCAACACGCTGGATTTGCCAACGCTCGCCGCAACTACGACGCTATCTGGAGAATACGGCGCTCTGAATAATCCTGACGAAGCTTTCGTCGAAACGGTTTACCGAGGCGGCAACCTTTCCAATCTGGCGATTGCTCCGTACCGCAAGCGTATTTTCGTCTATACGAGCGCCGCCTGGGGCGACCAGGATTCGCAAGGCTCCAACCCCGATCTGCCAGGATTCAAAGTGAGCTCGTGGGGCGGCGGCGTCGGACAGGACTGGAATATCTTTGGGCATGGAATTATCGGATATGGTTTTCAGGGAAACGAAACGAATCTCAAGCCTAATTTGAGCGGCGTCTACAAGGCGTCGCTCAACACGTTCGCAGGCTATTTCCATCTAAGCGTCTTTGACGCGCTCTGGCGTGTCGACGCGACCTTCGGACTGGCGCGCAACTGGCAAAAACAGCGACTGCTCGAAAATGGCGCGCTCAATAGCTTTACCACGTCGCAATGGCTTCTCGACCTCGAATTCGGAGCGCGATTTGACAAAGGCTATACGCGGATAGAACCGATCGTCAACATGCGAATCCTTAACCTCAATGAGCCGCGGCGCGCTGAGCGCTACCTGACGTCGAAGAAGTATGAGTCCGGATTCGCAGACGCGTCGTACCGACTCAAGCTTGGTTCGCGCTTCAGCTGGGAGCACGAAACGCTTCTGGCGACGCTCAAGCCCTATCTCCTCGTAACCTGGTCGCACGAATTCGGCAAGCGAGAAATCTACACGATCGGCGACAATACGCCATTCCCGGTCGCGACTCGGTTCGGTCGTCATCGAATGGCGCGCGACCGCATCGACTTCGGCGGAGGGGTCGCCGCCGCGATGCGCGAAACGCTCGATCTCTACTTTCAGTACGACGTTGAATTTGCAAAGGAATATGTCGACTATCTTTTTACCGCGGGCCTCAATAAAAAATTCTAGCCTCGATACCGCAATCTTATACCATGGCGTCGCTGGACGGGAATATCTTTTGCGATATAATTGGCCAGACAAGATTTGTGTCAATTTTTACTGCGATAGGCAGTGTAATTTTGTCGCTGTACGAATTTGTACAAATTAAGGAGAAGAAATGAGCGAAAACGAAAAGAAGAATCCGTATGCCGGCACGCAGACTGAAAAGAATCTTGAAGCTGCGTTTGCAGGGGAATCCATGGCGCGAAACAAGTATACGTACTTCGCGTCGAAGGCTAAGAAGGAAGGTTTCGAGCAGATTGCGGCGCTCTTCCTTAAGACTGCGGAGAATGAGAAAGAGCACGCGAAGCTCTGGTTCAAGGAACTCAACGGCATTGGCGATACGGCGCACAACCTTGGCGACGCCGCCGACGGTGAGAATTACGAATGGACCGAGATGTACGCTGGCTTCGCGGAAACCGCCGAGAAGGAAGGTTTCCCCGAGCTCGCCGCAAAGTTCAGAAGCGTTGCTGGCGTTGAAAAACTTCATGAAGAGCGTTATCGCGCGCTCCTCAAGAACGTTCAGACTCAGGAAGTCTTCGCCAAGAGCGACGTCAAGGCTTGGGAATGCCGCAACTGCGGGCACGTCACTGTCGGAAAGAAAGCTCCGGAGATCTGCCCGACCTGCGCGCACTCGCAGAGCTACTTTGAAATCCACTGCACGAATTACTGATCCGCTGTAAGAACGCTTCATTTGCGTCAGCAAAATCGGTAGCCGCTATTAGCGACTCAGATAATAAAAAAGCGCCCCTTCCTGTAAAGGAGGGGGCGCTTTCTTTTTGAGGCGTTTCAAAGAAGAAGGTTTTCAGACAAGCACGACTTCGATGTTAGGATCAAGGAGCGTCTGCAACGTGGTCGATACGTACATGTCGAGCGTCAGAGCGGCGCTGTCGCAACCGTCGCAAGCGCCGGTGAAGGTCACGTAAATAAGGTTATCCTTAATATCGACAATTTCGAGGTCGCCGCCGTCGCGCTGGAGAATCGGGCGGACCTCTTCTTCGATCGTTCGTTCGACAAGCTTGGCTCGCTGGTACGGCGACGCGTTGGCGTATTCTTCTTGCGGATCGACGAAGGAGTTCTCTTCGGCGTCCTTCGACGCGAGCGTCGGATTCTGAACGTCGTCGCCTTGAGAAGTCGCCGAGACGAGCGGAAGGGGCGCGAATCCGGCGTCGGCTGGCGCCTTGGCGGATTGGGAATTCGCGGAGGAAACAACATTGACTGCGTCTGATTCCTGTTCGCGGGATTCGGCGGACTCGGCCGACAAAGTTTCATTAATGATTTCCTGAATCTCGCCACGACACGCTCCGCAGGCGCCGCCCGCCTTGATCGCGCCGGTCACTTCGTCGACAGTTCGAAGCTTGAGCTCGCGAATCTTTCGACGCAGATACGGCTCCGTTATCCCGAAGCACGAGCAAACGATACGTCCTTCATGTTCGTCGACGTTGAGTTGCTTGATACCGAGAGCGTCCATATCGACGCCGCGTTTCTTAGCCCAGTCGAAGACTGCCGTCTCGAGCGCCTCCGCGCCCATAACAGAGCAGTGAATCTTCTGCGTCGGGAGTCCTTCGAGGTAATCAACGATATCCTGGTTCGTAACCTTAAGGGACTCAATCGGAGTGAGCTCGCGTTCTTCAATGATTCTACAGAGCGCCTCGGAGGCCGCGATCGCCGACGTGCAACCGAACGTCAGAAACCTCGCCTCGACAATCTTGTCCTTGAGGGGGTCCTCAGGGTCGCGCTCGACGCGGAACATGAATTTTAGCGCGTCGCCGCACGCGACCGAACCATGCTCCCCCACCCCGTCGGCGTTCTCGAGCTCGCCAACGTGCGTCCCTGACTTTCCCTGAATTGCGTCCATGAACAGTTTCTTGGTCTTTTCGCTATATTGCCAACCCATATGTACAGACTCCTGTGTCTTCGCTTGTTATCTGCGTCATAACGTTGTCTGAACAGTGTGACCCTCACCATTAATACAGCCGAAGTCACGAATTAAAAGGGGGGTTCAATCCACAATGTAACGTCTAAAGACAAGCAATTAAGGCGCCATGTTTCGTCCGCGCGTATTTTCTCACGTAAAACTTCATAACGTTAATAAAAAACGAGACGTTCCAGACAACCCGAAACGTCCCGTTTTCAATCGATTAAGGGTCGGTCGTTATTTGAGCGTTACGAAGACGCCCTCGCCGGTCGCAAGGTAGAAGTCGTAGAAACCTTCGTCGTTCGGCTGGACCGTCGTTGGAACGCCGCGATACCATGCGATCGCCTCGGACGCGTCGAGCTTCATGCGGACTGTCGTCCCGACGGCGTCTTGAAGTTCTGTCATATTGACGAGCGTAAACGCCTTACCATTTGAACCGTCTTTTGCTTCAAAGCACCCCACGAGGAGCGGATCGGGGCAGACAATCTCCTGAATCGCGGCGAAATCCTCATATTCGTCAGAAAATTTCAGATATGGAGTTTCGTCGGTGCAATTGTGGGAAAAGGCGCCGACGTTACGGTATTGGACGTAGACGTCGGAGAGACGACGCAATTCCTGGAATACCGCTCGAGCGTCATACCAAGCTTCGGTCTTCTGACTTTCAACGTCGACGAGAGACGGAAATTCGGGCCTATAACCGGCATAAGTCCAGCAAAGAATCGTCTTGCAGCCGAAAGAGAGCATCGAATAGCACTGCCACCGGAACTCCGCTTCGTTGGGAGTTCGCTTACCCTCCGTCCATGCGAAGGTCTGGATATAGCACCAGAAATCGCGATTATATTCACGCGCAACAGACGCGATAATATTGATCGACTCTGCGTAATCGGCGTAGGTTTCTTTCTTATCCCCGTTCCAATTAAGCGGATAGATATCCGTACAAATGTAGTCGGAATCAAACTTCTCGCAGAAGGCCGCGCAATATTTTCGGAAAAGATTGGGGTCGGGGTCATAATATTCGATCGCGGCCGCGCCGGCGCCATATTTGAGTTGCGCGGCGTTTGCATACATGGGGAGAAGATTGACGTAAGCGCGCTTACCGGTAGCTTTCGTATACGCGTTGCACGCAGCGGCAAGAGAGTCGTAAGCGTCGGAACCCGGTTCGTCGGTTACGTAACAGCCCGTAAAACTAGGATGATCGCAGAATTCCCGCATTCCGTCGATCGGTTCGAGGTACGAGCCGTCATTGACGGTTGCTTCTATTCCATATTTATCGCAAAGAGCAAGCAGCTTGGACGTTGAAACTGGAACGAAGGGGAGAATAAAGTCGAACCCGCAATCGGCGTAAGTTTTCATGTAGGCGTCGTCGAAATCCTGAGCGCGAAAATTGCCCCACGCTCCAATTCGAAGGCGGTCGCGGCGGAAATATTCAGGCGAATACGGGGACGCAACGCTCGTGCAGAGGACCTTTTTAACGCCTTCGGTCGTGAAGGACGCCGTCTCTTCTCTCGTCGCTCCAGACTTCTGCAACGCTTTAAGCTCGTCGATAAACGCGGCGACACGTCGTCCCACCGGCCCGTCGTCTTCGTAAGGTTCGAGAGTCCTGGCAACAACTTCGACGTCGGCGGTTGACGTCTTATCCTGACCTCGGAAGTTGCCCGATGCGTCGGTTGTCATGAGTCCCCGCGCTAAAACAAAGACAACGTCGTCCTTATTGCCAACGTTATCGAGGTCAGACGCCGCGACCTCTTTCTCAACGAGACGCCATTTTCCTGCTCGAGCGACGACGTACGTCGCGAACCCCAACGACGTGACGTCGCACAGCGGCGCGACTTCGGCGTCGGAGGCGACGACGAGCGCGGAGCGTTGGACGGCTTGATCGGAAGCGGCAAGCGTGTCCTCAGGATCGAGAAGAAAATCGGTCCGATCGAAACCGGGCTTTGCAGCGCCGGCTGACAGAGTCGCGCGACATATTTCATTGCTAAGCGTCGTTTCGAGATTGAGATTCGGCTGGTCGTTCGCGTCGGCGAGAAAATCATACGCGGCGGACTCGCTCTTAAAGAACCCCATTCTGGAGATGGAGAGCTTTGACTGCGTGTCGCTCGGGTTTGTTGGATCAAGTCGGAACGAGAGAATTCGCCCTTCCCAATTTTTATGCTTCGCTTCGCGCATATCGACGACAACGTCGCGCCATTCTCCGTCACCCTCGATGGCAAAGGGCGTATAACTGTCGTCGGAAAGCGACTGAAGCGCGCCGTCATTCGTAAAGAAGAGACCGCCTATTCTTTGCGACGTCGTTGCTTTGTAACGTAGCGCAAAATAGGGATATTCGGCAGAATTGAAGGTCTCTTCATCTTTCATTTCTACGTGGAGCTTCACGTCCGTCCCGGTGGGAACGATATTGAAGAGTCCAAATTCCGCATTGACGCGTCCCTGGTCTACCTTGGCGCGTTCCGCGTCGGGACCGTTATTGAAAATCCATGACGGTTCGGAAGCGCTCAGGTTCGACTGGAAGCCCAGCGTTGCGACAAGCGAGTAGAGCAAGGCGCGAAGCAAACGAGAAAAAGTAGGCGACTTCTGCATGATGATCTCCCTCTTTAACAAACGGTTACGCGGACGCTTCGTACAAGACGTTCATTCTAACGAGCGCAAACTGAAGATTCAAGTTGACGGTCAACGCGACGCGCTTGAAAAAACACGCTATCCTGTTAGAATTCCGTGGACATACGCCTGTCGAGGCGCCTTTGTTACAACGGTCAATAGCGGCGAACTGAATGTTGTGTTCGCGGGAGATGAAAATGTCAGAGAAAAAAATCCGCGTTGGAATCGTCATGGGAAGCGATAGCGACTGGGAAAAGATCAATGGTGTTGCGAAAGCGCTTGACGAGTTCGAGGTTGGCTATGAGATTCACGTCATGAGCGCGCACCGCACTCCCGATAAAGTTACGGAATACGCGTCGACTGCCATTAAGCGTGGACTGGGCGTTATTATCGCGGCGGCAGGCGGCGCGGCGCATCTCGCCGGCGTCGTCGCAGCGCACACAACGCTTCCCGTCATTGGCATTCCTGTCAAGACGGACATGATGGGCGGGCTTGATTCGCTCCTCTCAACCGTTCAAATGCCCGGCGACGTTCCAGTAGCTACGGTCGGAACCGGATCCGGCGGCGCGCGCAACGCTGGTATTCTCGCGGTGCAGATTCTCGCAACCGCCGATCCGACGCTTGCAGAGAAGCTCGTCGCATTCAGAGCCAAGCTTACCGACAAGATCGCCGCGAAGGACGCTGCATTGCAGGAACGAATCAACAGCTGATTAACTCGAAGGTCTGTTTGTAAGGTTTTTAACGTTTTCTCTAAACACAGCGGTTTTTCTTACCGATACTTCAGATTGAGTTCGACCTTTTCGTCGAATGTGTCAGAATTCGTTGCACAGAGAGTCTTTCCGTTATTCGGAGATTCCCAGGCACGCGACAACAAGCGACACGGGCGCAAGGTTCGCCCTTCCTCAGTTCCAATCAGAAGAGACGTCCGCTATGTTTACGACCAGATCCGCCGCGACTGTGGCAGAACCTTCAACCGCTCCTGCCGGAGTGAGAGCTTCGACTGAAGTAAGCGCCTATCCTGATTCTCCCGGGTCGCGCGCGACGCTCGAGCGCCCGCAAGCTGATTTTGACAAGGCGACGAAAGCGCGGAAACCTTTAGATGGGGCTGAGATCGATAATTCGATCGAACGGCGCGAGAGCGTCCTCAACGCGCGTATTGCGGCGTTTGAGGCGACTGCGCGGCGCTTCGCAAACGACGAATTCATCCAACGCGATCAATTGCGCCGCGAACAGGAAGAGCGCGCGAAGAAACTCAACGAGACGCTCAGAGCGCGCGAACAAGCGATCTCGAAAAAAAACGCTGAGCTCCAGGCGCGGGAGCAGAAGCTTGCTGAAATCTTCAAGGACTTTGAGGCGCGCGAAGCGGCGCTCGCCAGCAGGACGGACGCCCTTCGAGATCGGGAGGAGACCTTTCGTCGTGAAACTGGCGAGCAAAATTACGCGCTCGACCAGAAAGTTACGTTTCTTAAAGATCAAGAGAAACGCCTCTCGGGTATCGCGTCGGGTTTGGAATCGCGCGAGGCGCTCGTAGCGACAAGGCTCAAGGAGATTATGGCGCGGGAAGAGCAAGTAGGTCGCGTTTCGATCGACACGGAAGTCCGAGAACAGGATTTCAAGCGACGCGACGCAGCTATCCAGGAGCTCCAGCGCAAGCTCCGCGCCGAAAGCGACCAGGTCGCGGCGCGCGATCGCCAGTTGCAGGAGCTTGCATCTGATCTCGCCACTCGTCAGTCCCAGCTTGAATTTCGCGAATCGGCGTTCAAGGCCAAAGCAGAAGAATTGGCGTTCCGTGAGAGCGCGCTTTCCGCTCGAGAAGCTAAAGCGAAGCAATATGAGACGACTCTTTCGAATCGCAACAAAGAAATTACGCAAATGAAAGCGGAAATCGAATTGAGAGAGAACGAGTGCGCGCGTAGGAACGCGGCGTTCCTGGCGCAACGCGACGAGCTCTCGCAACGCTCTTCGGCGCTCAATCTGCGCGAAGCGCAACTACGTCGACTCTATGCTGAAAGCAATAACGCTCAGCTCAAGCTCCTCGAAACGAAAGGTCAACTCGACGCGAAAGAGAAACTCTTCGAAGAGAGATCGCGCCAGGCTATCGAGGCGATACGTCGTCAGAAAAAGATGCTGATCCAGATGCGTCAGGAACTCGAACGCGCAGTGTGAAAAAAATAAACGACGGCGTTAAATAATAAAGGGGCGCTTTCCTGAAGGGAGGCGCCCCTATTGTTTTGTCTAGCAGCTAGCGACTTTGGAACGCGACGCAGCGGCGCGAAACCGCCTCATGTTCCGCGCCATGCAAACGCAGAAACCACATCGTGCGAAACAATGCCGCAACGACACAGTTCTCTTCTAAAATGACGCATTAACGACCGCGCCAATTCTTGACGGTCTCAACGAGACAAACGACGTTCTCGACTGGCGTCTCTTTCACAATACCGTGCCCAAGATTAAAGATGAATCCGGGACGGTTGCCAACCTGATCAAGGAGGCGCGTCGCTTCGCGCCGGACCGTCTCTTGCGGTCCGAGAAGCGTCGCCGGGTCAAGGTTCCCTTGTACGGCGAAACCAGATCCGATCGCCTCCCACGCGTCGACAATCGGAACGCGCCAATCCACGCCGAGACAAGCGACGTCAAGTTCGGCAAAGTAACGCAAAAGCACGGGGTTGCCGGCTCCGAAATAGATCACTGGCGCACTTGAATCAAGCGCTTTAACGAGTTCCTGAACCGCAGGTAAAACATAGTCTTGATAGTCCTCGACCCCAAGGCAGCCGACCCAACTATCGAAGATTTGAACGACCGCGGCGCCTGCCGCTATCTGTTCGTTGAGATACCGCGCAGATGAACGCGCAAGTCGCATGAGCAGCTCGCTCCACGCCTCAGGCTCTTGCTTCATAAACGCTTTGGTCTTAAGGAACCCACGACTCGTTCCTCCCTCGATGGCATAGCCCGCGAGCGTAAAGGGCGCGCCGGCAAATCCTATGACCGGCAACGGCGCAACGGCGCGACACGTGAGCGAAACCGCTTCGTAGACGTAGTCCATCGAGGAGACGTCGACAAGCTCGTTGACGCGGTTCAGATCTTGCGCGCTTTCGATAGGATTGCTAATCTTCGGACCTTGACCGGCGACATAGCTCAGGTCGAAGCCCATCGGTATAAGCATGGGCAGGAGGTCGGCAAAAACGATGGCAGCGTCGACTCCGAGCTTTTCAACTGCGGTCGTCATAACTTCAGCGCAGAGTTTCGGAGAACGGCATAATTCGAGAAAGGACATGCCTTCGCGAACCGCGCGATACTCCGCCATGTACCGGCCAGCCTGACGCATAAACCACACGGGCGGACGCTCGACGGGTTCGCGGCGTAAAGCCTTGAGCAGCAGCGAATCTTTCATACTTATCTCCTCATCAGACGTAGTGGATTAACGAGGCGTTGTTTCATTCGAGGATGTTGGGGATGGAGCCAATTCATCCTTATAAGCGCGCTTTTTTCTATCCCGAGAGAGGAGCCATAAATAATATCCACCGGCGATAACCGCAATGGCCAAGAGGGTTCGCTTAACGACGCGAGCCGCCTCTCGCCGCGCTCCCCAGAGCGCCGCACGGCGTTCCTCGATTGTCGGCTGGGCGCCAGACTCAGGTAAATCACGCTTCATTTAGAGTTTCTCCCAGAGCGACGGTAAGCCGCGCCGCTAGGGGACAGTATAACATTTTTCTGTGTAAATTCAACGTTGCGGCAGCGCTGTTGAATCACCCGCGGCAGCTGGCGCAGGTTCGGGCAACGAGTCGCTCTAATTCCTTAGCAGCGCTATTTTGGGCGATCCGATACGAAGATCGGCAGCGCCCAGGTTTCGATTGATTTTAAAGAATATCGCACGAATGGAGAATTATTATTTTTGTCGCTTATATCATATTAATATGAAAATTAATCGTTAAATTTTCTCTTTTTCCGGTCATTTCGCTATTATTCCAAAACTTCACCGGTAGAATGTTCTTCTCAAGATAGGCGGCGTTTTCTCAAATCAAACTAACTTCGAGGGATTGCCCTTTCTTGACGGTTCGATCATGCGCCGTGCGCTGCATCGACCACGTCTCGCGCCAATTGATATTAAGGGGAGCAAGAAACATGACGTCTTTTTTCGAGTTCTTTAGCAATAGAAACCGGAGTAACACGAATCGAAAGGCGCGACGCAATCGCGCGACTGCTGCTTTCAAACCGCGAAGACTCATGACAGAGACGCTGGAAGAACGCCAACTCCTCGCCGTCGGCGCCGTGGCTTTCAACGCAGTCGCCGATACGGCAAACGTCATCGATCTTACCTCGTCCGAGCTAACTGTCGACTCGCTCAAAGAGGCAATCGCCGCGGCGGCTGCGACAACGGAAGACGACGTTATTCGAGTCCCATCGGGCGCGCTCGATTTCGTTTCCGCAGCCGATGAAATCGTTATCAACGTCGATTCGTCAACGAGCGGCTCGATCACGATTCTTGCGGTTGGCGACGGCCTCACGATCAACGCAAATTCTTTCTCGCGCGCCTTTTCGGTGAGAAATGGCGACGTCACGCTTCAGAATCTCAGATGCGTCAACGGCTTTGCAGATTATGGCGGCGCCATCGCGAACGAGGGGGACCTTACTCTCGTCAACACGACTCTCCAGAGCAACGTCGCGACCATGGCTGGAGGCGCGATCGCCAATAAGGGGGCGCTAGTCGTCTGCGATTCCCTCATAACAAGCAATACCTCCATAGACGCCGGAAGCGCTATTTATGAAGGCGATTTTTCTTGCTCTTCGGGCGTCCCCGTCTGGATCTCCATACCCGACCAAACCGGCTCTAAAGGAACGACGATCTCCGTCGATCTTTCACAATACATCAATAGCGGCGATTGGACCTATTCCTACTCGATCGCCGATACGACAAGCGTTATCCTTGCTTCTGCCCCAACATTGAGCGCAAGCGGCTTGTTCTCTTTTGAGTTAATCGGCGACAACGATTTCTATGGTGAAGACGACTACTCGGCGATTGACGTCACCGTTACAGCGACAAATGGTCAGCTTTCCGATTCAGCGACATTCTCCGTCTCCTTGGCGGAACAAACCTCCGTGACGCTCGCAGCTGTCCTCTCGAACTCGACATACGAAGAAACACGCGACGAGTACGCTCAATCCTACAATGGAACCATTCTCGGCTATGCCAACGACGAGGGTATCCCCTCCCCGTCGATCGTCGACGTCTCCGATTCTATGACTGTACAGGTCTGGTTGCAGGACTTTGACCTGACTTCTTACAAGGGTAAAATCTGGGACGCAGGCGAATACTTCATTATGGGCATAGAATATCGCTTGCATCTTGAGAACGCGACAGTTTCAACGTTTACAGGAGATACGGACCTTGCTCGGTCCGCATACCGGTACAGGCAACTTGAAAACGGAGATTACGAATTTCTCATCGCCTATTTCTCAGATCCGTTCTTTGGGTATGAAGAGGCGCTACTGCTCGACTCGCTTCCGATCAAGGCGATCGATTCTTCCAAACCGGTAAGCGCTACGATATACCAGCTTGCCACAGATTTCACCTTCCCGACTTACACTCGTTTTTATAGCGAGGCAACCCCGCGCGACTTCGCAAGGAACCACATTAACGTCGATCCATCGCAGACGCTCTTTGTCAGCGCAATCTCCAACTCGACGGAGCCGCTTTCCTCTCTTCCAGGCGTCCCTTTTGAAAGGGATTCGTTCCCATGGACTTACGTTGATCCGAACGACTATCCCTATCTGTCTCAAGGATCGCTCGACAGCAACGCGCTCTTCTCCAATGCGCTTGCCGACGTCGTTCCCACAATGTCCCTCCATAACGTCACGATCGCGAACAACGTCTCCTGGAGCAAAAATGGGGCGGTTTTCCTTGACGGCGCGTCGACCGCAAACCTTTATAATACGATTGTCGCTGCCAACACAGGTTCTGACTTCACCAACAATGACGGTGGGACGCTCAACGCATATAACGTCCTTAGTTCTTTCACCGAATGGTCAAATAACGAGGCGGTCTCCTTCTCTTATGATCCTACGCAACCGCTCTTTACGAACGCTGCGAACGGAGACTTTACGCTCGCCAGGGATTCGCAAGCGATTGACGTTGGCGCCAACGAATACGTCCAGAGCGCCCTCGATCTCAAGGGCGAGGCCCGTATCCAAAATGGAACGGTCGATCTCGGCGCATACGAATACGTTGAAATTACTGTCGCGCCGGTAACGATCGCTTCATACGACTCGTCAACGCGACAGGCGATCATCAAATGGGCCTCCATCGAAGACGCTGCTACCTATACGCTCAAGTTGTCTAGAGACGACGGAGCTACTTGGGCAGACTACAAGAAAGGATTTTCAAACAACTATACGGGCGTCAACGGAATCTACGCGGGTAGAAGCTATAGCTTCCGCATCTACGGAGTTAATAGCGCTGGCGTCACGCTGCCGGACTACGTGCAAGGAACCTTTGCGCCAATCACAATCGATTCAACGACGACAGAATACGCCGTTAATTCGCCAATTACGGTCAACATGACCGCCGCCGACAACGCGTCTGCCTCGATAAAGTGGTACTACGTTACCGATTCGGGCGACCTTGAAATCGCCGAAGCGGGTAATTCACTTTCTTATACGCCAACCGATGCGCCATTCGATATCAAGGTCGTCGCTACGGGAACAGGAGACTCAGAGGGCAGTTCTGCTGAACTCATCTTTAAAAAACCACAACAGGCGTCCTCGACGATCACGGTCTCGACTTGGAATCCAGATACACGACAGGCGATCATCAAATGGGACGCCATCGAAGGAGCTGCGACCTATACGCTCAAGTTCTCTAGAGATGGAGGAACGACTTGGGCAGACTATAAGAAAGGATTTTCGAACAACTATACGGGCGTCAACGGAATCTACGCGGGTAGAAGCTATAGCTTCCGCGTCTACGGAGTCAATAGCGCTGGCGAAACGCTGCCAGGCTACGTGCAAAGAGCCTTTGCACCGATCACAATCGATTCAACGACGACAGAATACGCCGTTAATTCGCCAATTACGGTCAACATGACCGCCGCCGACAACGCGTCTGCCTCGATAAAGTGGTACTACGTTACCGATTCGGGCGACCTTGAAATCGCCGGCGCTGACAATTCGCTCTCCTATACGCCAACCAACGCCCCATATGATATCAAGGTCGTTGTAACAGGAACAGGCGACTCAGAGGGCAGTTCCGCTGAACTCATCTTTAAAAAGCCACAACAGGACGCCCCGACGATCACGGTCTCGACTTGGAACCCGGACGCCCGACAGGCGATCATCAAGTGGGACGCCATCGAAGGCGCTACGACCTATACGCTCAGGTTCTCCAAAGATGGAGGAACGACTTGGGCAGACTACAAGAAAGGATTTTCGAACAACTATACGGGCGTCAACGGAATCTATGCAGGTAGAAGTTATGCCTTCCGCATCTACGGAGTCGATAGCTCCGGCGTGACGCTCCCGAGCTACGTGCAAGGCGCCTTCGCCCCAATCACGATCGAATCAAGTACGCTAGAATATGCCGTTAATTCGCCAATTACGGTCACAATGACCGCCGCTGACAACGCATCCGCCGACATAAAGTGGTACTACGTTACCGATTCGGGCGACCTTGAAATCGCCGAAGCGGGTAATTCACTCTCCTATATCCCAACCGACGCGCCATATGATATCAAGGTCGTCGTTACGGGAACAGGAGACTCAGTGGGAAGTTCCGCTGAACTCATCTTTAGAAAGCCACAACAAGCCTCCTCGACGATTACAGTCTCGACTTGGAACTCGGACGCCCGACAGGCGATCATCAAATGGGACGCCATCGAAGGCGCTGCGACCTATACGCTCAGGTTTTCCAAAGATGGAGGAACGACTTGGGCAGACTATAAGAAAGGATTTTCGAACAACTATACGGGCGTCAACGGAATCTACGCGGGCAGAAGCTATAGCTTCCGCGTCTACGGAGTCGATAGCTCCGGCGTTACGCTGCCGGGCTACGCGCAAGGAACATTTGCGCCAATCACAATCGCCTCAACGACGACAGAATACGCCGTTAATTCGCCAATTACGGTCAACATGACCGCCGCCGACAACGCTTCCGCCTCGATAAAGTGGTACTACGTTACGGACTCAGGCGACGTCGAAATCACCGGCGCTGACAACTCGCTCTCCTATACGCCAACCGACGCGCCATATGATATCAAGGTCGTCGCAACGGGAATAGGAAACTCAAAGGGTAGTTCTGCTGAACTCATCTTTACAAAACCCGACGATTCTGACGATCCCGTCGGCGAACCGCTCGTCGTTTCCTCCTACGACCCTTCAACTCGTCAGGCCGTTTTGAGTTGGAATCCAGTTGCCAACGCCGCAACCTACAGGGTTATGACCTCTAGAGACAACGGAACAACTTGGGCGACTTATAGAAAAGACCTGACGGCTACGACTGTACAAGTCAACGGACTTTACGTCGGCAGAACCTACGGATTCCGAGTCTACGGCGTCACAGACACTGGAGCGAACGCCGCAGACTGCTACGAGATAACCTTTACGCCAACTGAAAGCTCTGGCGCATTACTTGACGAGGCCTTCGCCGACTATTTCGACGAACTTCTCTAAATCTGCGAATAGCGGTTAGTCCACAGCTCGGGCACGGACAGTCGGCGTCTTCGCTTACGAACTGTCCGTGCCCATCTGGTAGCCGCCTATTCTGTATCAGACCGCTTCGGAGATTCAAGCGCGCGAACTGCTTCCGTAAGTTGCGCAAGCGCGGCAATGTTGCGTTCTGACTGCTCTTCTAATACTTCTTGCAACGTTTCCATTTGATACTGAACGAGGCAGATCGCCGCAGTTAAGAGCCAATATCCGATAAAACTGAGGACCGAGAGAGCGCCCAAAAACAGAAGAAGCGCGCCGGCGCTCTGGAGAAATATTGGCAGATCAAACCCTTCGCTCCTGAGGCTCGCCGAAACGTTGTATAGGATAAATGCGAAAAATGCAACGATCGTGCAGATAACTGTCGGCCAGATCGTGACGAAGCGAACAATCATACGACTGCGAATAAGGGGATACTGCGCCGTGCTTTCGAGTCGAATCTCCTCCTGATCTCGAAGCGTACGCTTTGTTTCTTCTCGAAGGCGTTGCTTTTCTTCGCGTCGGCGGCGTTTTTTCGCGCTCTTCTCTTCCTCGCGACGTTGCTTCTTAGCAGACTTCTCGTCGTGGATTCGCTGCTTCTCGACGCGCTCCGCTGTCTTTTCGAGCTCCCTGAGAACCTCTTCTTGACGACGTTCCGCTTCGCCTTCTGCAAAGACGGCCTTAATCCCCTTGATCTTGCGGCATGGAATAACGCGTTCCGACGTCTTGCCATTTTTCGTCTCGACAAGAATCAGCGGATCCTCCCGTTTGATCTTGCCTTTATATGCCTGATCTCTGAGTTCATCGAGGCTTACCTCGTAACGATTACCGCCGATTCCTGGAAAGTACAATTTGCGTTTCGTCATGATCGATCCTCCGACAAGGTCTGTTCTTCATTCAAAACAGCTGATGCGGTTCAACGCGTATGTCGTAATTCATCATGAAAAGTAACCGAAGCGTTACGCCTTGCGAATGACCGCGAGACACTTACCGCTTTACCACGGAGTCGGCTTCTTCGCCGCCCTCTTAGCTCTTTCCTATAGTATACTCATTTTGACGCCGCTTTTGCGCTATGACGACGATGATTTTACATAATAAGGGATTGTTTCTTAAAATATTCAGATTATATGGATAAATTTGTTCGTATGTAGGAAAAAAAACGGGAACGCTGCTAAGAGCGTTCCCGTTGAGTAATTCGCGCCAATATGCCTTGAATTAAAAATGGAGACCTGTTCCGCCGTCGTCTCTGGGTCCAAGCCCACCCTTGAGCGGACCTTTAGGCCGAAGCTTTCGGATGCGATCGCGAGAAGCCTGAGCAGCTTCTTCATCTTTGCGATCCTGTTCCTCAGCGAGCTTTTCCTGCTCCTCTCGTTTAGCTTTGATGCGAGGGTTCTCCATCGTCTGCTTGATCGACAGTGAAATCCTGCGCCTTTCCAAATCAACCCCGAGGACTAAGACGTTCACGACGTCGCCAACGTTGAGAACGTCTTCAACTGAGTTGACGCGCTGATATGCAATCTCGCTAATATGTACGAGCCCCTCGAGATTATTGCCGACGTCGACAAACGCGCCGAAGGACATGATGCTCACGACGGTACCGCGAAGAATGTCGCCAACCTTGACGTTCGATTCGACTGAGTTCCACGGGTCAAGCGCGGCGTCACGGAATGAAAGAGTAATACGGTCTTTCTCTTGGTCGATTTTCGTAACCGTCACGACGATACGCTCGCCTTCCTTGACAACGTCGCTAGGATGCTTTACGCGTCCCCAGCCGAGCTGAGAAATAGGAATGAATCCGTCGACCCCGCCAAGATCGACGAAGACGCCGGCGTCAATGATCTTGCGGACGAGTCCTTCGCAACTCTGGCCTTCGGCGAGTTCCGACATGGTTTTTTCGCGCTGCTCTTCGCGTTCCTGTTCCATAAGAACACGTCGGCTTATCACGAGGTTGCGTCGCTCGGGATTAACTTCCGTGACAACCGCCTTCCAGCGCTCGCCAGTAAACTGCTCGGGATTCTCAACACGAAATGGAGCAATCTGGCTAAGGGGCATAAAGCCGCGGAGCTTGCCGACGGAACATTCAAGACCGCCGGCGTTGGCGCCGGTAACGACTGCCTCGACGATCATACCCTTGCTAAGGCTAAGCCAGTCGCCGACTTCAGCGGCGGCGAGAGGCAGAGAAACTTCATAAACCCCGTCTTCAGCGTTGTACTTCGTTACAACAGCGTCGATGCTTGCGCCGGGGGTCAGCTCGAAGTCGTCGGGAAATTGTTTGAGGGGAATGATTCCTTGTTCACGCGCGCCAATATCGACGAAGACTGAGTCGCCTCTTGTGGTTAGATACTTAGCGACAACCTTGTCGCCCTCTTCGAAAGGCGAGCTCGCATCATCGACTGCGTCCATTGTCTTCTTCATGACGGCGTCAAAGGACTTACCTTCGAGCAATGCTGTAAACTCGTCCGCGAGGTCGTCGTCAAGAGCGGCGCGACGGTTCGGAACCTTAGCATTTGAGATCGGTCCGCGAACAACCGGCCTAACGTCCCGAGAACGTTCGCGTCTTGAACCGCGTCCAGGCTTCCCGCTATCTTTATTGTCTTTATTATCACCCTCACGACGCTGAGTATCCGCCTTGCGACGACCGGCAAGGGGCGGAGCGCTCGGTTTGGCGCCAGCGGCGCGAAGCCGATCTGCAATGACGTCCGGAGTTACGACGGGCGCGGAAGCGTTGTCTTTGTCAGCAGGCTTCGCATTAATCGCGTCATACGTCGGGAGAGGCGCTTGATTTTCTCGTCCCGCCTTTGTTGGATCAGCAGCCTTGGGCTGGTCAATCGGTTGAGCTTCAGGAGTCTTTTGAGACTGGGTAGCGGCGGAAGCGACGGTTTTTTTTTCCATGTTGTCCATAAACAAAACACCTGAACTATGCGACGCAACGCGCCGACGAGAAGTATAATTCCAACGCGTTCACCCGTTGAAACCTAAGGGGCTCGCCGACGGGATGAAAACGAAAAATTCAGGCTCATTCTACCCCATTTTTTAGAAACTTGAACCCGTCATGCCGCTCTTTTCGATAATTCTTACGTGAAAAAAGTATCACAATTCTTGATAAAAGCAACAACTGTAGCGCTGTAAAAAACGTCGCCGTCAACCGTCCGGAAGCGAAGACGTCTTACAGCGCTCGTGTCGTCGGTTGGTAGACCGAATATGCAAAATCATTGGCCAATGGCGAAGCGAACCGGCACGACAACCATCTGTGCATTCGCTTCGTCTGCGCCGATCTGGAGGACGATCTCGCCAAACTGATCTTTACCCGGCCCCATAAAAGCTCCTGTAGGAGAATTAGGCGGTATCGAGACGATCACTTCAATCTGACGAATCCGCGTGGTCCGCTGAAGCTCTTCGTCAGGATAATTGAAGTCAACTTCGATCCAGTCAGGCCGAACGCTCTTGACAAAGACGGTCTCAGAATTAACTGGAATCGGTTCGAAGACGAGAAGACGCAGGTTCGTCGTGGTTCCCTTTTGTCTTTCAACATTATCGATTCGGAGCACGCCGCTCGCTTTATCGTCGTAAAGCGGTCCGAGAACCTTAATCTCGCTCCCCATGATCGTACCGCGGATCGGCAACTCAATGATCGGAGTCTTCGGACTGTTAAGACGCAGTCGCAACTGTTCAAGGAACGAACCCTGGGGCATGCCGGTTTTCATAACCACTTTGCCATTATAGACGCTCGTCGCGAGTCGAAGGAGTTGGCTCTCTTTTTCTTCCGTCGTCATATTGGCGACGTCGTCTTTTTCAAGCTCGACTGTGAAATGATCGGGGTCGGTAAGCTCGGTTCGTTCGATCTGGAGATCGAAGGGAGTCTCGTCGTCGTTATGTTCGAAGCCAAAGAGCCGGAACGTGCGCGTTGTTTCAGCCGAAGTGGACGCGTTGTTGAAAGTAAGTTCGCTGGGAACCGCAATAACCGGCGCCGTATAGAGTCCCTTAACAGAAAAAATAACTTCCTTCATCTCAGGGTCGTTCGTAAGGACGCGAATCCCCTGGTTGAAGACGCCGCCGGAGCGCGCCGCGTCCCATTCAAAGAGAACGGTCGCTTTTTCGCCGGGCTTCAGCGTCGTTTTGCTGATCGTAAAGTTCGTGCAGAAGCATCCCTTTCCGCCGTCCGCGAGCGTCAGATCGCCGTCGCCGACATTTTCAATGTAGAAAGCATGCTCGCCAGTTTCGGTCGAGGGATTTTTCTCAAGAATACCGAAGTCATAGGAGACTTCGTCAATTTTGACTTTCGCGACTTTTTCCTTTGCAGGACCAACGTCAGGATCGGATTGGGACTGAGCCTTTAGCGCGAACGCCTTGCCAGGATATGATTCAAACTCAGGTTCCCAGGAATAGAACGCTGAACGCAAATGACCGGCGCCCAGACCGACAACGAGGCCCAAAACGGCGCCGCCAACAATCGATAACAGGATAGCTCGCATGAATCGCCTATCAAAAGTTTACGAATGTATAAAACGAGGCGTCGCAACCCAGAAAAGAAGAAGTCGCGAGACCAGACCGCGCGGGAATTTGAAAATATCCCGCGCGTAGTTAAGGTGAATTATTCGATGGAGTACTCGTCGGCAAGACGAATGAACTTTTCGACTTCCTCCTCGGTCAGAACGCCGCGACGTTCGATGTTGATCTTTGCTTCTTTGTTAGTGAACTTTTCACGAGCGGCAACGGAGACGCGCCCCAACTTGTCGAAGGCATAGGTTACCTCGACGGGGGTGCCCTTGGGGAGGTTGTCTGGAAGTCCGGTAATGCGACACTTGCCAAGGAACGAACACGCGGTTGGATCAGGCGCGTCGCCTTCGATAACATTGATTGTAATGCGCTTCTGACCTTCTTTATTCGTCTGGAAGGTGCGCGAAAGGGAGAACGGCAACGTCGTGTTACGAGGAATCATGATAGAGTTCACGATTTTTTTCGTCTTAGGATCCGTTGCGACAGTCCCAAGCGCGTGGGAGTTGACGTCTTCTTCGCGAACGTTCTCGAGGAGCTTACGCACTCGCTCGTTAAGACGAGTGGACTCATTATACTGAGCCTCAAGAATGGCAGCGTGAATCGCGGCGCCGCGCGCAACGGCGGTATGCGGGTCAAGCTGGGGGCTGCGATAGGGCTCGAGCCCGGTCAGCTTTTCGAGCATAACGCTAACCTGCGGCATAAGGGTTGAGCCGCCGATTAGAACGACCGCGTCAAGGTCAGAAAAATCCATTTTAGCCGCACGGATTACGTATTCTGTTGTGTCGGCGGTGCGTTGCAGGAGGTCGAAAGTGAGCTCCTCAAATTTTTCACGAGTCATGGGGACTGTAACGGAAAGACCTTCATGACGGCATGAGATCGAGGTTTTGTCGCGCGTCGTAAGCTGAATCTTCGCAACGTCGCAGTCGTTGCGAAGGATCTGCATCGTCTTGGGGAATTGGTGCAGGTTGACGCCATGCTTCTCCAAAAATTTCTCGCAGACGTAGTCCGCAAGACGGTCGTTCCAGTCGACGCCGCCAAGTTTAACGTCGCCGTCCGTCGAAATGACGTGGAAGTTGTTGCCGGAATATTCAACGACAGTTGAGTCGAACGTACCGCCCCCGAGGTCGTAGATGAGGATGCGCCGCGTTTTGACGGCCTCGGTGCGGCCAAGCTCGCCACGATGCCACGCATAGGTTAGCGCGGCCGCCGTCGGCTCGTTGATGATGCTCACAACGTTGAGACCAGCAATGCGACCCGCGTCCTGCGTCGATTTGCGGCGCGTGTCGTTGAAGTAATAAGGGACCGTAATGACCGCGTTGGCAATCGGACCAATCTTGTTTTCGCTGTCTTGCTTGAGCTTGCGAAGAATCAACGAGGAGACAAATTCTGGGGTAATCTCATGGCCGTCGAAGGAGCGGTTGTACCCGACCGAACCCATCTGACGCTTGATGCGTTCGATGACGTTTGCAGGGTCTTCCATCGCAGCGCGACTGCGGTTTGGTCCGACGATTACATGCCGACTTTCCGCCAGCAGAATGATACTGGCCGTTTCAATGTCGTCGTCTTCGTTTGGAATCGGAGTCGGCTCGCCTTTTTCATTGACTATCGCCAGCGTCGAAAAGGTGGTTCCCAAGTCGATTCCTACAGTATTACCCGATAAAAATTCCATATCAAACTCGCAGTGCTCATGTGTCTGAATAGCATGACGGCGCCGCTGTGCGCGGCGCCCAAAACGCCTACGGAGCCAACGTCATATCGCGACGCCAAAGGGTCCGCCTGACGATATATACTAACGTTATGTACTTCTATAGTCAACAAACCGGAAAGAAAACGACCGAAAAAGGATAGAAAAACCTTCTTCGATCATTTTCTTTCGGCGATTCATGCTCTCGCATCCAACGAAGACTATCTGCCTTTCCCCTTAATAGTCAGACGCCCAGCCGATTGGTTACCGTCGTTCGAGTCCGATTGAGGTTCGGTTTCCTCCTCCGCTTCTTCTTCCGCTTGCGGTTGGGGCTCAGGTTCGTCGACGGTAATTTCCTCCGGATCGTCTCTTGGCGCGAAAAAGTCGTCTCCTTCTTCATCGCGTGCGGCAAGCTCTTCGTCTGTTATAGGTCTCGGACCAGCGCTGAAGGGCAACTCTGATTCGTCTCTGGGGGTAACAAAAACGGGATGATCTTCCTCATCTTCGTAGCCTTCGCCACCGTCGCCGAAATCAATATCCTCAAGCTCACCTTGCTGCTGAGCATTGTCGTCGTGAAGCAAAGCGTTCTCTTCTTCTGCTTTCCTTTCAGCGTCTTCATCAAACTCTTCAAGCTGCTCCTCATCGACGCGTTCGCCGGAGTCAACGAGTATATAGCCCGCCCACCAGAAGGGCGCGCTGTATTTGGGGATCGATTCTGAGCGGCCAAGTTTTTTAAGTCGCGGCTCTTCGTCGACGACGACGTCGCGAGTCCTAAGCGCGTTGACGGCGTCCTTCCACGCGTTAGCCGCGGGCGACTTCTCGTAATTCTCAACGAAGCTTTGAGACAAGTCGTAAGCGGAGCGACCGCCTGTTCGCCATCGACTCAGAAGCATTGTATCGCCGCCGCTTGCTTGCATCGCGAGAACCGCGAGCGCAATTTCATTCCCCATCCCGCCGTTTTTAAGCGCATTTTCCGCAGGGGTGCGCAACGCGGGCATGACGAGCAATCTTGGAGCGCCCCAAGGAGCTTCAATCCAGGCTGAGACGGTGTTGCCAATTCGCGATCTAGAACCGAGAACAAGGGGGCTCCAGTTCCACGTGTCGGCAATAACCTCTTCCCAAACGACAAGACGACGAAGTCGCGAAGAGTACAGACTTCCTGGGATGGCGTACATATCTTTGGCGCGAGCCGTCTCCGTCCTCGGAACGGCGGCGGAGAACCGTGTAACGGCGTTGTCGACTAGCTCAACAGATTCCCTCGGAAAAGTAGCGCCGGCAATAAGCGTCGTTTCGACAAACGCGTTGCGTCCGATCGCGTTCGGGAGCGCAAGGGATACGGTCGCGGAATACCGGATCGTAAAGTCGGGAGCGGCTATCATCGGCATAACAGAATCTGCGTACGCCTCAAGCGCGGCTCTTTCGCGCGCCTTTTTGCTCAAGCGTTTTGTCGGTTCAGCGTCGTCCGCGTCGCCGACCGGCGCGTCGAAGTCTTCCGCCTCGTCGAGCGCTTCGAAGTCGGAGGTTCCGTCGAGCTCGTCGGAATCCTCTTTTTCGGGGAGGGATCCAACGCTATCGCGAACGTCAGGTTCCTCGTCGTCATCGTCGTAGTAATATCCGACGTCAAGGTCGTCGTACTGGTCTTCCCGCGCAGCAGCTTCTGCCGCGTTGCGTTCTTCCTGGGTTTGTATTTCGATCGCGCCAGGCTCAGATTCAGATTCGTCGTCGGGTCGAGTAGTCTCAAACTCGTTCGTCGCATCGGAATCGTTGAGTTCGTCGTCGGTGGCAGAGGATGCGGATTTCGGGAGACAGAGCGCCTCAAAAGGCAGATACCAAATCGTGGCGTCCGGAACGACGACGAGCTTGGAAAAGACGATATTAAATCGATCCGCCTCGACGTCGGTGGCGCCAAGAACGATCTCACGGAGCCTCGATCCTTGGACCTTCCAGCTGTCGTCGTTGAGTTGCTCGGCTTCGACAACACGACTCCCGTCCGCGTTTCCGATTGTCTTGAGGAAGATTGAAACGGCGGCTCCAACCGCATCCGTAGGACCAACCCGCCATGCGTCGAGGTTTTCCTTACCTATCATGAACCCGTAAAGATCCCCTTCAGCGTCGATGAACGAAAGGATCGCCGTATCGAGCGGCATACGCTTTTGAACCTCTTCGACCGTATAGACGGGCGGGAAAACGTACGGGATGCGGACACGCCCCGCCGCGATGAAACGCAGGAGCGCTTCCTGCCTGGCGGCGACCTTCATGAGCTCGGCAAAAAGAGCCTCCTGCGTCTTGGCGTCATCGCGATTATTCGGAACCGTTGGAAGCGCGTTGAGGCGTTGCATTATCTCGCTCGTCGCCTTGAGGGAGTCGCCAAAATCAGGATATTCAACCGTCAGGCTTTCGCGAGCGGCGCGCATCGACGCGGTCGTAACGGCGTTTTCCGCCGTCATGATGTAGCGTAACGAAACGAGGCGCCCTCCGTAGGTCTGCGTGGAGAAAAAGCGTTCGCGACGAATCCGTTCCGAAACTTCGAACGCCTTATCTTTCAGATCTCGATCGATGAGCAGTCTGAAATGACGTTCATACGCGCCGATTGGCGCAATCATCTGAATTGACAGGGAATCCGTCGGGTTGACAGCCCAGTCGACGACTGTCGGCTCGCGCAGCAGATATTCATACAGGTCGGCGGCGTTGCGTGGGGTAAGCGCGCCCGTCGCAGTAAGTCCATGTTGCACGATTGCGTCGAGCTTCCGGAGTTGGCGCGCCCATGTCGAATGAACCTTCGCTCCTTCGACGACAAGAGCGAGCGCCTCGTCTCCTTTGTTCATATTCCCCGTCGCATAGTTAAGAAGCGCGTTGAGGTAATTCCAGCGGTCGGCATGGCATGAGCGACGAATTTCGCCGCGCATCGTCGTATCGAGCGCGGCGAGTCCACTCTTTGCCTGTGGGATTTTGCCCGAGTAAATCATGTCCTCAACGAGTTCAAGCCCCAGCGAAACCTGCATGACGGTAAGTCCTCGCTGCGATTTCGCCCAGCGATACGCGCCGGCAAGAGCGGGATCAGCGGCGCCGCCGCGCAACGCTTTAGCACAGTTGGAGTAATCGCGCAGCGCCTCTTCGAGAAGCAAAAGATCGCCGTATTGGAACGCCGACAGCGACGCTTCGTAATAACATTCCGCCGCTTCGCGTATCTTATTACTCTTGAGGAAGATATGACCGAGTTCAAGGAGCGCGACGCCCGTGAGCGTGTGATCGAACTGACCCATCGCCATAAGCGAATCGTTGAACGTCTTGACGGCGGAAGAAGTCTTGTCCGATTGTTCAAGCGCAAGTCCCCATATCACGTCGAGAAAAACGACGGACCAGTGGTTTGGAGCAACCGCGCGCGTTCTAAACGTGTCGAGGATCTCCGCGCTCATTGGATCGTAGGGCGCAAGGGGACCAATAATGTCGATACGGCGACGAATCGAAAGCGCAATGCAACGCAGAATTTCGATCGGATCGATGCTCATCGCATGCTGTTCCATCGTGATTCCAAGTTGCCGAGAAGCCTCAGACTCTCCTTCCCCGACAACAATCGTCGCTTTATTTGGAAAGACGCCAAGTGGAGAATTTCGTCGCGACACGCCCCACGGCGTCGCGCCTTTGACACGACCCGATACGCCGCTGGTGTACGTAACTTGCGACAGCCAGTTCGGGTACGCCATCGCAATCGTAAGCCCCGAGTTGAAATGCCTGAGAGCTTCGTCGAAGTTCCCCGACTGATAGTAGGTCTCCCCGAGCATCGCGTAATAGCAGATGGAGTCGATCCAAAGACTGGTTCCGATCTTTGTAGCGTTTTTGAGCTCGGTGTTATAGAAACGAACTGCGTTAGCGTATTGTCCCGCTTGAATGTAAGCGACCCCCGCGTAATAACGCCCGGAAGGAACCTGCTTCGCTTCGCCTCGAATCCGACTCGCAAGGACGCCGGGCGGTGGCTGCGCGTGAACGCCGGACGCGCAGACGAGCGTCGTCAGAAACGCGACGGCAAGGACGCGAAGTAATCGACGGGGCTTGGATGTTTTACGCATCGTAGATTCCTCAACTTCAAAAGCGACCGATGAGAGTCGCCAATTCAAATGGGACGATCAGAGTGAACGACCATGGAACGCTGGTCTCAAAAAATTGCGGCGCGTCCTTCGGGGGCAGTTACGTCGACAGGCGCGGCGGGATCGGCGGGCGCCGGACCAGCGGGCGGCGAAACGGACGCGGGCTTGGCGACGTGATAGCGATCGTTGAAGATCGCGGGATCATATTCGTCGCGGTAAGTTTTTCGGGGCGCCAAACCGACGCGCGCAAGAGTCGATTCAGTCGAGTTAACGTCGTCAAGCGGATTGGGAATGAACTGCATGGAATCTTGAGAAATTCCCTGCTGGAATATGTGTTCATTCGCATTGGAAGCGCTCTGCGCGTTCGGCTGCGTCTCGGTGGACGAGTCGTCGAAGAGCCCGGCGAAGGATTCGTTGGAATCAGTCGTGAAACGCGCGTTCTCAGGGCTGACGGCGCCTTGCGCGTTCGCGGCGTCGGCAACGTCGTATCGCGACGCGGAGTCTGGTCGCAAGGACGGTTCGTTGTCGCGTTGATTTCTAATTTTCCTCGCGGATTCAGCGAGCGCGCGCTCTCCTCCGAGGCCGTTGAGCCATTCCACAAAATTGGCGCAATCACGCGCTGAATAACGATCGGAGCCGAATGGGTAGACCCGCTCGCCACGATAATTCGTTACGGTCGGATGCGCCAGAATTGGGCTCGATTCAGTATCTTCAAAGTCGATGTACGCTATCGTGTCCCTCAACGTGTAGAGGAGCGCTAATCGCTGAGCTGCTCCGAAGGCTTTATCTCGAACAACGTATCGCGCGCCTGGCGTGTCGGAGGAATGGCATCCAGAAGTCGCGCAACGTTTCTGCAAGATGGGAAGCGCAACGCGTCCGAACCTCTCAAGGGTCGCGGGTGGAAGCGAACGTCCCCAGAGGTCGAGTTTGGCGTCCTCGCTCAGATCGGCGGATTCATCTGCGGCGCCCGTCGTGGCGGGCGACTCGGAGACGGCCGTTTTTTCGTTGCGCTCAGCGATGGCGCGAGCGGCTTTTGCCCGAAATTCTTCAGCGACAACGAGTTCGTCGAGCTTTCTTTGAAGAGCGTGGCGTTCTGCCTCGTCAACGACGATCTCAAGTCGTTCGCCAAGGAGCTTAATCGCTTCGGGCGCCATCTGACGACGTCCAGCCCAGTCGGCGAGTTTGATGAGCTCATTGACGTCCTCCAGACGTGTTGTTTTAACCTTGTATGCGAAAACGTCCTGTCGCGACGAACCAATATAGAGAACGTCGAGTCGAGTCGCGGTCAAGGAGCCGCCGGCGGGTAGTTCGATCGTATACGAATCGCCATTATCGACAACCTTCCCCTCCCAGACGGCGCCCGAACGCGTGAGCGCAAACTGCGTCGGCCGTTCGGTCGCTGAATCGGGATTCAGCGAAGGCTCCGACGCGACGCCCCCGATTTCGGGCGTTCCAACGACCTCAGACGCAAGCTGAGCGTGC
Source organism: Thermoguttaceae bacterium (assembly GCA_050949645.1). GTDB lineage: Bacteria > Planctomycetota > Planctomycetia > Pirellulales > Thermoguttaceae > RUG369. Next base: position 375,223 of record JBMNGC010000001.1, on the reverse strand, counting down.
GCGAGTGCGCCGCTCGTAAGCGCCATCGCTGAGATGAAGAGCGTGGACAGAAGCGCGTTTGCTTTCCTACAATTCGTCATGACATTCTCACTATCTCCTTATCCGATCGACGCGCCATGCGGAGACCCTTGAGGGCTCCGTTACGATCAGATACGATCTTTTATTCCACCGCGCGAGGCAGACGCCGGTAATTTCAGAGCCATATTGAAAGACGTCGTATTCGACGCCAATGGAATTATAAAAACGAACGACTCCGTCGCGTGACGCAAGAATCCACTCGTCGACGCCGTCGCCGTCGACGTCGCCGGGCTTGAGTCGTTCCAGCGCCCCGTCTTCAGGAACGGTCGGCACAACGTTGCGCCATAACTCGTTACCCTCTCCGTCATACCCAGAGAGATAGGCTACGTCCTGCGCGTCGTCAAACCCTAGCGCTGCGAGTTGCGTCGCGCCGTCGGCGGAACGAGCGGCGACAAGCTCGCGCAGCGTCTCTCCTTCTTTGACGCCGGAAAATGCTCTTCGTTCACCCGTCGCCGCGTCAAACGCGGAAACGCCGCCCTGTTTGGCTTGCGAGAAGTCGAGGGTCCAACATGCGGGCGCGCGTCCGTCGTCCGCAAAACCTGAGTCGACGGCTACTCTCGTCGGCGCAACAATCTCGTCGTTCTGCCACAAAACACGGCGACTCTCCATATCGATCGCATAAATCGAGTTGACGGTCCCAGGCGCCGCGTCGGGAGCGGCAATAACCGAAAGAAAAAGCTCCGGAACCCCGTTGTTGGTCGCGTCCGCAAGTTGTGCGTCGCCGACCCGCAAACCTGATATGAATTCGACGTTAAGGGACCCCAGATCGTTGAAATCCTCGTCAAAACGGTGCAATTTCCGAGCGGTTCCCGCCGCAGAGGCAACGAAGAATCGCCGATCTGGGCCGAACTCAGCGCAACGAACAAATTCAATCGGCTCGTCCGCGGCGGCTATGGGCGTCGTTTTACGCAAAAGCTTGCCGCGCGGCGAGAAGAGCGCGAGAGCGTTGCCGTCGCAGGGAACGACCAGCAGGTCGTCGAGCACGCTGGTACGCGCTTCCGAAGTCGGCGTTTCCCAGCTTTCGCCGTCGTCAGAATCATTTAAGGGCGCCGCAACCGCAAGCGGATTCGCTGGCGCGAAGAGTCCGTCATACCGCCAAACCTCGAGCAAACGAAGAGTTTTGGTCATTTGTCGCGGAGGATAATCGACACTCTCGGGGGCCCTGAAAGTCGTTCGGAAAAACTCCGCGTTAATCGCGATCTCCATAAAACGTTCGAAACGTCTGGCGTTTTCTGCGGCCGCGTTGCGAACGGCAACGCGCGGATCACGTCCAAGCCGACGTTCGACGAGCGCCGTACGGATTCCTTCAAGGTTTGGGGACGCAAAAACGAGGCGCAGTACGGCGCCGGAACTGTCGAGGAGCGCAACCGACGGGGAGACAAGGGACGGAAACTCAGGCGCAAGGCGCATCAAAGTCGCCGAATCGAGTCGCGCGTCTAGGAGGACGGGATCGAGAGAACGCGCTGTTTTTTGCTGATTGAGTTCGTCGCTTTCCAGATCAACGGCGTAGAAGAGGACGTCGTCAAATTCTCGCGCAAGCTCGGAAAGGCGTTCAAGGGTCGCCGCGCTTCCCGGATCTTCGCGCTGATAGAAGCAAAGAACACGGTCGCCGCTATGTTGCTGCGGGTCACGTTCGGCGTCTTGATCGTCAAACTCAACGGCGTCGAGTGGAAAGATCTGGTTAAGCGCGGCAATCTCGGGCGCAATGAAGCGCTCGACGCGTCGGACGGGCGCGTCGCTTGTCGCATCGAAGGCAAATTCGTCAAGATCGGAGATCGAGGTTTGCAGTATTTTCTGCCGTGGAAACTCGACGCGGGAAGCGAGAACGCGCGCGTCCGGCTCCGGCGCCATGACGCGTTCCGAAGGCAGTTCACAGCGAACAAGCGCGTGCGTCGCATGGTTAAACCAGTAAACGCGAACCCCTGAATTAGCTGCAATCTCGAGGCGATCGCATAGAATCGGTTCGGAGTCTGATTCATTTTCGAAGCTGAGATAGGCGGGCTCCAAGAGTCGTAACTCAGCGTCGACGGGGGCAAGAGTTTTGAAGGGATCACGCGAAAAAAGGAGAATAAGCTGAGGAGAGGTCCAGAAAGCGTCAGGGGAAACGCCAAGATTCGCGGCGGCGGCAAATTCTGAGTCTGGATAGAATTCGCGAACGGAGGTGAGCATAAGGGGCGCAGGCCGCTCGATAATCTGTCCGGAAAACGCGTCGTCAAAGATTTCGGCGCGCATCGTTTTACCGTCAGAACGCAAGAGCGCTTTACCAAGTTCCATGCGGACGAAGTTCGGTTTGGCAAAGGAAAGCGAACAGGGAATTTGCAAGGCGGTGCGAATCGGAGCGCCGCCTTCAGAATCAGTGCGCTCGTAGATGAGATCAACGTAGCCTTCGTCAGAATAATATTTTGCGTTAGCGTACGCTTTTGTCGCCTCTCGGAGAAGTCGTTCCGGAGTCAGCGTCGTCTCGGGATCAAACTTCTCTCTCTCTCCGACAACGACATGGTCGCCAAGATCGCCTGGGGCGTGCTCGCATTGCGTCAGAATAGCGAAGGAAAAAAAAAGAAACGCGACAAGAAACGCAGCGAGCGCCGTCGAAGCGCTGAGCTTCGTCGTCGCCTTAGCCTGATTTCCCGTCTTATTTATTCCCATCGTCTTGTCTTTCTCAATCCTTGTCTTCCCTTTTCCCCCAAACGGCCTAAGCAACTCATCTTATATAATATCAAGACGACCCGTTCTACCATGGCAATGTACTTAAAGAAACCTAAAAAATCAAGAGATTTCCTAGAAATGCGACGCCCAATTTGTAAAATACAGACGAGGGCGATATCTCCCTCGTAAGCGTAATCGCTCCGATTTCGGATGGAGAGCGTCTATATTCCAAAGCGCTCAATCTCATTGATTTTAACGCTTAACGGAAAGGACGGTAAAGCGGCCTGCGATTGTTCCCGGACTTAGCGCGTGAGGATAACACACCCGAACGCGCTTGGGACTCTATTATATTGTCCCCCCTAACTTGCCCTTTTCAGTGGCTCAACGCGCAACAAGAAATCGTAAGCGCTCGCCTCTTTGCGGGCTTGCGACAAAAGACGTGGCTCGATGGCTGAATCCAATTGAAAGAAGAAGGAAACGTCCAAATGAAACAGAGACGGATTATTTTTCGCGCGGCAAGGCGTTGGATAGGTCTGCTGCTAGGGATATGCGTCGTGTATCTCCTGATTGTCACGCCAATCTCGTCGTTTTTGAGGACGGGCGGTTTTTCGAAAACTGTGACGATGATCGAGCAGCGCGACTTCTCTGCTCTTAGAGAGCCCTTAACCGTGTCGATATGTCTCTATGGGACGCTCTTAGCCCTTAGTATATTATACCTTTTGCGTCAATGGCGAAACATAAGCCGATCAAAGACGACGATTGAGCGCCTTGAACAACTTCGCACCCTCTGCGTTACGTTTAAAGAGCGAACGGGACGTTTTCCGAATTCGGCGTCCGAACTCGAAATGAACGAAGACGTAGAACTCTGCGACGCGTTTAAGAAACGTCCCTTTCTGTTCCTGTCGAGTCGCAACATTGGGATTGTGGCGTCAACGGTCTATTTAGGTTGGAAAGCGTTTGTTCTCTCGCGTCGAGCGTTCCTTTTGCTCGACGACGGATCCATTGTAATGGTTCGAGGTCGCGCGGTCAGTTCTCTTTTCGACAAGGTCTGGGCGTCAGAAACAAACGCAGACCTAGGAAAATTTTACGCCCCAAACGGCCAATTAAAATTTAAACCTGGATCAGGGTATCCGGCGGCGTTCTGCTCGCTGTCAACGCTGATAATCGCTCCATTGCTAGCTTTTCTAATGCTTGTCTTGGCCGAAGGAACTTTGGCGGCGCTTGAACCCATCGGCAGAGCGACGCAAGAAGTATACTGGGCGACTCTTCTCTACGCGACAGTATCCGTCGCGTATCTGCTCGTTTTCGCCTCGTTGGCGTTTCTCGCGTTAGGCGCTTATACGGGTTGGCTGCATTGGCGTTATGGCGACTATTCGCAAGGAAAGCGCTCAACTGCTCTGTTAGCGCCCTATGTAATGGCGTTGTTTGTCCTGTTCCTATTTATTGGACTCGAGTATTACATTAACGGACCGTCCTTGTTTTATGGAGGCGCCTCGTCACGCAACCTCCGCTTACCTATCCTGCTCCCAAACCCCGGAATCTTCCTTATGTTTATACAAGTAGGACCTCTTCCGCTCCTCGGTGGATTTATTTCACCTGAATCAGTCGCATTTTTGGGGAAAGTATTAACGTTGCCCTTTGTCTGGGCTTGGGGGTTCCTTTTGATTTGAGAACGTTATCTAGAACGTCGGCTTGAAAGAAAGCTAAAGATCGACCACCGACGCGGTTGCGGTGCGGTCAGCGAGATTCGGTCGGAATATCGTTAAAATCGCAAGCGGCAGGAACCATGCCATATAAAGTCCTCCCTGGCGTCCCATCCAGAACTGAACGCCGAGCATGAGCGCCGCCGTAAAGGCCATGAGCGTCGCAAGGTTCTTCTGAGGGATGAAAAGCGCGTACCCAAAGCAGAAAACGCCATATAAAGCGATGATCGGGATGCGATAGAATCTCGGGAGATATTCCCATATTCCGTCTGCGCACCGTAGGAGCACCGAATGGTTGCCAAACGTCGATTCGAGCGCGCTAGTATACGAAAGCTCAGGATTTTTTACAAAGAGCAGGAGTACTGCGAGCGTTAGAACCGACGCCGTGCTCCCGACAATGAATCGCCCTAGCCCTTTTTTCCAGTAATACGCCGCCCACAAAGGCGCCAACAGGAATGGATAAAACACCAGCATCCCCGCCGCGGCAAGGGAAAGCCCCGAAAGGAATGGACGCGTATACAGCAGAACTGCCATGAGAATGAGAAGCGCGGGCACAATATGGTCGAGCCGCGCGGAAAACTGATTAATATATGGCAGTAACAGATAGAGGAGCGCCGCCGCAAAGCCCGTTTGGAGCGAACCAAAATGGACATGCCCAATAAGAACCATCACCGCCAGTAAGGCAATCTGAAGAAAAATAACGCACAGAACGATGATCAATCCTTCCTGCGAAAGGGGCTGCCAGCGAAACATTGCCGAATCGCTCATACTCATCCGCTCGCCGTCTTCGAAGTCGCTCCCTCCGTCCACGCCGGAAAAAAAATCAGGATCAGCGCCAGACGTTGGCGTAGACGCGATTGAAGCGTCGGAGACGTCCCGTTCGGGACCGACGCCGGAAAGGTTCGGAGCGACTGGCGCGCTTGGCACGATCGGCGCGGCGCGCACTCCGTTGAGACTATGAGGATATGAGGCGCGCGCGCTGCGTCCCTCCGCGTCGTCGTCATACTCGGACTCGTCAAAATTGTAGCTATATTCTTCCGCCGCGCCCGACGCCCAACGAACCGCGCGCGCCGCCGACCGCTTTTTGTTCGAGGAATCGTCGCGAATGGAAAACCCGAAAAAATCGACGCCGCTAGCGTCCTGTTTCCGCGTGAGCGCTTCGGCGACAGCACGACGCCATGCCGTCTGCGAAGGAGCGAAGAACCGATTCACATCGGCCGTCGCTTGCAGAAACGGAGGATAGCCTGGCCAGTTCCGCGTCGCGCTAACGTCGGGATTGGCCTCGTCGGCGCACGCAAGAATCTGCTCCAACCGCCACGCACGCGGCGATTCGCAAGCGTCGCCGCGATTGAGAAATAAGTTCGGTATCATAAACGCGCTCGACGCCACGCAAGAAAATATCAACCCTGAGTAATTAAGGTTGGGGGCGAGAATTGGTCGACGCCGAAAGAATGGATCGACCGCTAGCCGCGCAAAGATGAACGTACCGACAACAAAGAGCCATACATATCCCTGGAGCGCGGAGCCCATCGCGACATAAACTAATCCCGGCGTGAGCATGATAAACATGATAACGTCGAGATTGCGAACACTTAGAATTCGATTAAACCGAAAGAAAAGCGCAAGGATCAGCAGCGTCGACAGATAAAACCACGTCGTCGGCAACATTTCATACTGAAAGAGCGACGTCGGCATGGCTGATCTCCTTGATATAAAAAACGAACGCTTTCACAAAGCAGGAGTCGCTCGTCCGCCAGTGGACAAACGACTCCCGCCATGGCAAGGCGATCAAATCAGTCGGTCTTGACGCGCCAACGGAGGTATTCATCCATAAAGGGTTGAACGCCGCCGTCGAGAACCTCATGGAAATTGCCGACAGAATATCCAGTCCGCGTATCTTTTACACGCTGGTCAGGATGTAGGAAGTAGTTGCGAATCTGCGAACCGAACCCAACCTTCGCCAGGTTCTTATACTTCGCGGACATCTGTTGTTCCCGCTTCTCTTCCTCGCGTTGCACCAGTTTCGCGCGGAGCATCTTCCACGCCGTCGCGCGGTTCTTGTGCTGGCTGCGTTCGCTCTGACACTGGACAACCGTATTTGTCGGAACATGCGTCAAACGAATCGCGCTCGACGTCTTGTTCACATGCTGACCGCCGGCGCCGCTTGCACGGAACACGTCTTCGCGAACGTCTTCCTCTTTGATATCAACATTAATTGAGTCGTCGATCTCGGGGTTCACGTCAACCGCTGCAAAGCTCGTCTGACGTTTGCCTTCTGCGTTGAAAGGACTAATGCGCACGAGCCGATGAATGCCAGTCTCGCTCTTGAGGTATCCGTATGCCATGGGACCGCGAACCATAACAGATACGCTGTTGATACCCGCCTCTTCATTGTCCTGACGATCCAGGATCTCGGTTGCGAACCCGTGAGACTGGGCCCAGAGCAAATACATACGCAGAAGCATCTCCGCCCAGTCGTTGGCGTCAGTTCCTCCGTCGCGCGCATAGATCGACAGAATAGCGTCGTTGCCGTCATAAGGTCCATTAAAGAGCGCGGCTGTCTCAAGGGCTTCGTGCGTTTTCTCTACTTCTCTAAGCTTCGCGGGAATCTCCGCCGCCGTATCTTCGTCTTCTTCTCCTAGTTCAAAGAATACGTCGAGTTCGTCAAGCTCCTTGAGAATCTCATCCATCGGTTTTACAAGCGCCTGAAGAGCTTTGAGCCGCCCCACGAGGGCTTGGGCTTTTTCCTGATCGTCCCAAAATCCTGGAGCCGTCATTTTCTTTTCGATCTCGACGATCTCTTTCTTCTTCTCATCATAGTCGAGCGAAGCCTTGAGCTGATCGAGACCGTCGCGAATCTGCCCCGCGCGGGCAATTTGTTCACGTTCAACCGGCATTGGATATAAATCTCCTATCTTAATTTGGCGTTGGTTTCTGGGGACGACCGCCTCCTACGCCAAGTGTATTTCAAACTGTTTATTCTACTTGAAAACGACGCTTAGGCAAGTCTTGCCGCCAGCGTTTAGCGACTTTACGGTAAACCACGAAGTCACGCTGATTCCCACAAAGCGCATTGTCAATCAACGCTGAAAACGCGTCGTCAAACTATCCGCCTCTCGAAATTCGTTCAACGCCGCTACTCGTTCTCGATACGTATTTCCACGGGTCCAATGAGTCCGGAAACAGGATTGCCGCCGTATCGCGTCGGAATATTCCGAAAGATATTTGCAGCCGTATTGTAGACGTCGATCTCGACGCTGTTCTCTCCGTTACGCAGAAATTCCGTGACGTCGATCGTATAGGGTGGCGTCGGCAGATCGCCGATATGCTCGCCATTGAACCAGACGCGGCAACTTGAGCCAACTGCGCCGAGATCAAGGATCGCGCGCTCGTTTGCGCCGAGCTTCGCCTTCCACTCAAACTCTTTCGAATACCGCGCGCCGCCGGAATAGTTCGCAAGAACGCCGCGTTCGTTCCAGTCGCCGAGCGTCGTAACGCCCGACTCGCACTGCAAGCGGATCGGTTCAGGACACAGCGCTGCGCCGTGAACGCCCGGTCTCGTCGACAGCGTAATCGTAACTTCCTCATCGCGCTCGAGAGGTTCTTCGAGCGTAATCTCAATAATCCTGAGAGAACGATCTGAAAACGCTAACGAGCGAGGTTCTTCTATTGTACCAAACCGCTCATCGTGCGTTAGACCGCGCCAGTATTCCCAGCCAATCTCAGACTCAACCTCGACAGTGCGCTTGGTCTGGCTCGGATTCTCAAAACTGACAAATGATCCGTAAGTTGGGATCGTCAGTTTCTTTAATCCGGGAGGCGCGACGAAGGAAAGACTTTCAACGCTCGCGCCCTCGCCGCCATAGACGTCATAATCCAAGACCCCCGGCGTATCGAACCACACGGTCGATAAAGGCGTGCGCCTCTCAGGCGCCGCTATGAAATCGGGAGTTTCTTCGCGCAGACCGGTTGACATACCGTTGAACGCGCCGGAATCGAGTCCGTTTGCCATGATCAGCTTCGACGCGCCCTCCCCGCCCTGCTCGCCTCGCTCGACAAAAGCGAGCGCGCGGCGACCGGCGGTCTCATAGCGCGCTAAGACGGGTCGATATCGCTCCGGCGTTGAAACGAGCGTCTCATCTGCAGAGAGGTCGAGACGTTTTCCGTCAAGCCAAATCGCCGTAGGCGCGTCGCCGCTCGCATAGACGTCAACGACCTGCGAGTCGACGGACGTCTGGTCGGCAAAATTAACCGGAACAGTCGTCCAAAGATAGTAGACTGAGCCTGATTCCTCCGGCGCGTAAATCGTTTCATTAAAGCCGTCAGTCGGCCTGCCAAGGGCAATGAAGCGCGAATCGATCTTTTCCTTGAGCCCGTGGTAACCTTCGTGCCCCGGATTTCCCTCGACGCCCCATCGCCATGAAAAGGATCTGACGTCCCATACGTATGTGCGGTCGTTAAACGTAAACATATCGTTTGGAGCGACGCTTTTAAGGGCGCTGAGCTTTGCGTCAAGTTCGCTAAATCTCGAATCGGACGGGAACGGGCCAAGAACAAGATACTTCGGACCAAAATCGTTGAGCGCGTTTTCGGCGACCTTATCCCCTTCGACGGTAATATCGAAACGTTGCGCTTCCGCGCCGATCGTTTCGTCGTGAATTGGGAGTCGGAAATCGCCCCAACGGTTATCAAGGTTCGGTAAAAGCCGGAACCCCCACTCGCCGTCAAGCGTAAGCGTCGCGCGGCGCTCGGAATTTTGAAGTTCCGGAATCTCGTCGGGCTCAGTTGGTTCTTCATTGCGCCAGAAAACAACGAGTCCAGCTTCTGTTTCCTCGTAGGGCCATCGAATCGTCGTCGTTTGTCCCTCTGGCGTCGACCGCCGAGCAGCGGGAAGCTCACGACTTGTCCCGGTCCACGCGTCATATAGCTCAACGCGACCGCTCGAACGGAAGGTCAACGCTGCGTTCTTCTTCCCCTTCATGACGAAATAAAGGTCCGCGTCCGATGTTGTGCGCTTCATAAAAGAGCAAGGATCGCCCGAGTTGGCGTCGAAAACGTCGCGTGGGAATTCCTCGAGAAACGCGTCGAACCGCGACCACATGAGCGCGTCGCCATTTTGATCGGCCGTAACCGCTACAACCGGATCGCCTCCTGACGCCTCTTCACTTGATTCCGCGCGAGGCGAGAAGAACGCGGCGATACCTCCCGAATCCGTTTGAACAACCGAATCGCCGAACCGGCCCTGTGAAAAATACTCGTTCACCACTCGACGCAACGTTTCGTCTCGACGACCAGCTCTGTCCGTTGCCTCTGGAAGCGCGTCAAGCGCAACCACAACTCCCCCTGATTCGCAGAGCTCGCGCGCTTGACAAAGAGTCTGGAAGCGGATTCCGCGCGTCGACGGCAAGACAAGAACGCGATGACTTGCTCCCGCAACGTGTAAACGTCCGTCAACGATCTCCGACCGCGCGATCGAGTCGTCGTCGATAAAGAGCACGTCGTGACCAGACGCAAAGATGCGCCGCGCCGCCTCAAACGCCACGTCGCGCGCACGCTCGCCTCCTAGATTAGCCTGATACGACGAAACAGGGTAAAGCACGACAAATTCGGGCTGCTCTACCCCTCGCGTTAAAGCGAAGGAAAGTCGTTCAAAATACTTCAGGAATCTTCCGAAGGTTTCCCAATACGGCTGTCGAAAATGATAGCAAGGAGGCGCCCATTCCCAGTATCCGCCATAAGTTGTGTAATACAGGCCATGTAGATTGAGCAGATTAGCGCCAAAGAGAAAATTTTCATTCGTCGCAAAGAGCAACCGTTCCGGAGTAGCGCCCCAACCAAAGCTGTGGTAGCCTTCGAGCCAGACGCGAGGACGCTGGTAGAAGTGCGCAATCGACGATGAAACCTTGTTCTTTATGAAGTCGGCGTGACCGCCCGGGGTGTCGTGTCCTGGCGCCGTATACCATCGGACCGCGCTGAAGTAATCGCAAAATTCGCTCGGATCTTTTCCGCGACTGCCAGGGTCGCACGCGTAAATTCTTCCGCGACTCGCGTGCCAGTTGAAAATCGGAATAAAATACCGTTCTTCTGCAAGTCGAACGCGAACGTCCATGAAGTCGAGTCGATATTTTTCGGTCAGATCGCCGCAGTCAGCGCCAAACATCGCGGGCAAGGCGCTCCAAAGAGGATAGCCTTTCCGCGCTTCAAATTCTGCTGCAAGGTCGTCGTGCCAGATCGTTTCGCCCGTCCCAATCTGCAATTCATCCTGGAAGAAATATTCAAGTCCCAGCGTTGAGGACGTGGCGACAGCGTCGTCAGACGCTTTCAGCGCCCGGTCTTCAAAAGGCTGGAAGAATCGCTCAACGACTTGCTTTCCTGACTCAGGATGTAACGGATTGAGCGTGTGAGGGATGCGTTTTGCTCGATAGATCCAAACCTGGCAATCATTTGCAATAAGATTGTCGTTCGCGGCGAGCGCGTCGGAATCTGCCCCGAGATATTCTACGTTCCCACTCGCGCCAGAGGGGTACGCCGCAATACCGACAAGGACGTCGTTCGGCGTGTTTTCCAGTACCTCCGGAGCGCGTTCCAGGAGCGTCGACCATTTCTCGCCGCCTTTAAGTTCAACCTTTCGAGCAACGTAAAGCGTCCGACTTTGAAGTTCAGAGTCGCTGTAGATCAGACGATCAAAAAGATTGCCGGGCGAATTCTGCCAGTCGAGGGTATAGCCGCTCACGCCGATCGCCATGCCGAGCTTGCGGCAATGTTCGCGGACCTGATCGAAGACGTTAAACCATTCTTCAGTAAAAACTTCCGGCTCGTTCGGATAGGTAAGCCAATTCGGCTGAGTTTCATTTCTGACGTCCTGGTGCGCGTAGTTTACCTGAACGCCTGAAATACCTTTCTTATTAAGCTCGTCGAGTTGCCAGCAGAGGCGTTCGACGTCAAGCTTCTCGCCCGTCCACCACCAAAAGGGGACCTCGCCGTAGCCAGCGGGCGGTTCGGCAAATCCTTCTTGAAGACTTGGCTCAGATCGTTCCGGGAATGCGACTGGCGACTCCTGCGCCGCCGCGGCTGCGGAAGAAAGAACGAAAAACAATGAAAACAGGAACGTCGTTAGGTATGGTAAAACGAAAGAATGGATCATAGCTCTGAACCGCGTCCAAAGCGCGGCGATAAGATGAATCGCGCAAACCGACGCATGTTAATCGTACGAGCGGAGAAACGACGCGAAGTCAAAGGGTTTGGTCCAAACGCGAGTCTGGTTCCAAAGTTCAAACTTCGTCGTATCCTCCGTTCCAGGCGCGTCGGGCAAAAATGTCAGAACGTCGAGAGCAGCAAGGGGATATCGCATCCGTAATCTCCTTGCGCACGAAACGAGACGCGTGTCAATAAAGCCGGGCGCGTCGATCACGATTCGCGTCGGCGAAAAATTCAGCGCGGCGTCCGCGTCAAAGCGTTCAAAACTTGCGACACGCAGCGTTGAACCGACTCGTCCCAATGCGACGACAAGGGTCTCCGCCAGATCCGCGTTGTCCGACAGAATCAGCGTCCGTTCATTAAAACGCGCCTCGGCGTCTCCGCCGTCGTAAGTTCGCGCCAACCGTCGTGCAAAGAACGGCGAAAGCGGCGACTCCGCAAAGAGCCCCGTCGCCCCGTCGGCGGCAAAAAAACGCGTGAATTCAAATCGACCTAAAACTTGCCATTCGCTCGAATAAAATCGACGTACCCCGAAAAATCGTTCGCCCGTTCGATCCTCACCCTCGCAAAGCTCGCCTGCAATCATCGCGATCGGGGCAAGGGGCGCGGCGCGGCGCAGACGCTCGACGTCGGCGACGTTGAACTCATTCGGAAAGGAACGCAATAGGAGCAGGAAGTCGACGTTGCGAGTCGTGGGATCGGTGAAAAAACCGTCGGTTTCAACCGTTGTCGCGCCATGTTGCGCTGCAATTGACCGCGCGTCACGCGCCAGTTCGCAAAACTCGCGCCGACCCGCTTTTCCACATATTCGCAACAACATAAATTATGTCCGATCTCGCAAACAGCTCGTTGCCAATGAAGCTCGATTCTCGGCAATCTGTTATGACAGACCTGCGTTGCTACAAACAACGCATTCTCTATGTCCCATCTTAGCAAATACAAACGAATTTGACAGACCCGAAATATCTAAATCATCCGCTTTTTAGCTTTATGTCGTCATTCGCGAAAAAGCCGGCTTTTCGTTTTTTAACTGACAAGTCCGTCGGATAGGTAGCCGCTATTCTGGTTGGTCGAAGCGAAACCGCACGCGAGCATCGTAAATTGATCGCGTCTGAGCTTGAGAATATAGGAGAGACGCCATATGCGTTGAAGTTAACGTCTCATTTACCGATGACGAGAAGTTATAACCGATGGGAAGACTCGGTATGAGCCTCAACCCGCACAGAAATGCGAAATATTTAGAGTCGCACGTGACGCTAGCGCGATACGCTACGTCTCAAGAAAGACGCCTAACCGTTCTTAAAGACAGTTAAAAACAATAAGACTTCATTATTGAGGAGAGAACGCCTATTACAAACTTGTCGGAATGCGAACTCCCATTTTATAACGCACGTTGTAGCAATCTCTCGTAACAAGAGTCACAACACGCCGTGAGATAATTTAGGATTGAGTTTAACCGCTTCGTCAAATGTGATTTCAATCAGTTTGATACCAGGATACCGCCAACCAATGATCGATTCGTATCGCTCAAAAAGTTGTTCCTCATTCCACTGTAAGAAGTTATATAGTCGCGGATCTGGATCAGACGCAAGCCATTTTTCTTTTAGATTGAGACATATCTCGCTGTAACGTTTTTTCGAACCATGTTGCCAGTTTCGGCCCGGGAAACGCCGAACGTCGCCATTAAAGGTTTCGTCTATGTGATAAAGCTCATGCATAATCGTCTCAAGCTTTTCCTCGACCGTAAGATTATAGAACCTGGGAGTCATAATGGAAAAAAGGTACTTGAGCCTTGTCTTGCGATCTGGGGATAGAACAACGGGACACTTATAGTATTTCACGACGGAGCCGACTTTGATTGAAGCTTCTCCGAAACGAAGACGTCGTTTTTTTTCAACCGCGGTCGCGAGCGCGCCGCCTTCAAAGAACAAAGGCGTAATCCAGGCCCATCTCCCATATCTGCTGTCGCGGTTATTGGCCCGGCCAAGACTAAAGCCGATTTTTTCCACGTCGATATGTCGAAAAGTGGGAAGCCGGCGACAGGCGTCGCGGCATAATTCTTTCATCGCGACTGGATAATTAAAAGAACGCCCCTCGTCAGTCATAGTTTGCTCAAAATTGGTCGTCAGGGAACCGCTTGGCAGTTCAAAATTATCATAAAAAAACGACGTCGCGAAAATCGAGACGTCGTCTATGGTAATGAAACGAGAGAATGAGCGCGTGGGATCGAGCGACGCGCTCAATTCTGAAGGTCATTCGACAGTCGGAATAGCCGGCGATTCCTTCTTGTTGCTGAATTCGTCTTCTCCGACGAATTCGATCAACGCCTGCGCGCCAGCGTCGCCGAGTCGCGGGGTTGAAAGCTTGAGAATACGAGTGTATCCTCCAGGACGATCGACATAACGCGGAGCAATAACGTCAAAGAGGAGCGTTACAGCCTCGCGGTTATTAAGCTTGGCATAGACCTGTCGTCGTGCAGCGATCGCGGGAGCGCTCGCTTTGCACCACTCTTTCCAACCGTCGCCTTCGCGCCAGGCTTGCCACTCTGGAGAGTATTTTTCATCTTTGCAAGCGAGCTCTGCGGCGGCGTTAATGGATTCTTGGGCGCGAACGGCCTTCGTGATGAGTTTTTCAATGAAGGGACGAAGTTCCTTCGCCTTTGGAACCGTTGTAATAATACGACCGGCTCTTTTCGGCGCCTCATCGGGGGAGTCGTAATCGTCTACTGCGCGTTCGGTCAAGATCAAGGAAATCGCAAGGTTACGCAGAAGAGCGCGCTGATGCTTCGGATTACGCCCTAATTTACGTCCGATTCTTCTATGTCGCATGGTATTATATCTTTAATTTCTATCTAGCGTTGATTTCAGTTAAATATCCCGGGCTGAGGGGGGCCGCCAACAGCTGGAACTCGCATGCCAAGGCGAAGGCCATATTCGCCAAGCTTGTGCTTGACTTCGTTGAGAGAGGTCTCGCCAAAATTACGGATCTCAAGCAAGTCGTCGTCTGTTTGGGTAACGAGTTGTCCAACCGTCGTGATTCCACGCGCTTCAAGGCAGTTCATAGAACGCGAAGAAAGTTTAAGTCCGGTCAACATCATCGACAGCTTCTGTTCAAGCGCAGGATCGACGCCAGACGCCGAAGAAGCCTTGGGAAGGCTGAAGACCTGCCCGTCAGGATGGTTGTACTGAATAAACGGATTAAGGTGCTTGCGGAGAATCTTTGCCGCCTCAACGAGCGCCATCTCCGGAGAAACCGATCCGTCGGTCGTGACTTCCAAGATTAGGCATTCGTAGTTCGTTTTCTGAACAACGCGAGTCTCAACGACTTCGTACTTAACCTTGATGACGGGACTGAATGCGGCGTCAAGAGGAATCTCGTTAAACGCCGTTTCACGACCGATATTTTGAACGCTCGCGCTCAGCGGTTCCATCGCAGGAACATAACCGCGACCGTTCTTAACGACCATTTCTAATTCGAAAGGAACTTTGCCGGTAACGTGCGCTATGACGAGATCGGGATTAATGACCTCAACCTGTGCGTCGACCGCGATATCGGCCGCTGTCACGACGCATGGACCTTCCTTAATGATTTTAAGGGAATGTTCCTTATCGTCTTGAATCCGCACGACAAGAGACTTAACGTTCAAAGCGATCTCAGTGACGTCCTCCTGGACGCCCTCGAGCGAGGTAAACTCGTGCTGAGCTCCGCGAAGCTTCATCTTCGTGACAGCGCTGCCCTCAAGACTTGAGAGAAGGACCCTGCGCAGGCTGTTGCCTAACGTTATTCCAAAGCCTCGTTCAAAGGGTTCGCAACTAAACCGGCCAAACGTCCTCGTCGGTTCCCCTTCGCTTACTACTTTATTCGGAAGTTCAAGCTCTCTCCATCTGATTCTCATAAAGTTCGCTCCACTCATTTGGCGTGCTTAACGCAATATTATGAAATGATCAAACGACGGAAAGCCCTCGAGCGAAGGACGCCTCGCAGGGAGATTCGAAGTCGTTTGCCGACGTCGACGGGATCACTTCGAGCAAAGTTCGACGATAAGCTGCGGGTTCACAGGCAACGAAACGTCGTCAAAGACGGGTTCACGAAGAACGGTTCCGTTCGGAACGTCGCCTTCATTAAGAACAAGGAAATCCGGGACGCTGCGACCGCTATGGTGTTCAGCGGCAAAGGCAACAATCGCCTGCGCGCCGGGACGCTTCGACTTCTCGCCGTCGCGCTTGTAGACCTTAAGCGAAATCGTGTCGCCAGGACGAGTCTGATAACTAGGGACGTCGAGACGACGACCGTTGACGCAGATGTGGCCATGCGAGATGAGCTGGCGCGCCTGGGCGCGGGAAACCGCAAATCCGAGACGATAAACGACGTTGTCAAGTCGACGCTCAAGCAACGACATGAGCACCTGACCCGTGTTGCCGGTAGCGCGCTCGGCGGCTACGTAGTAACGTCGGAACTGCGCTTCGAGAACGCCATAGTACGTTTTAACCTTTTGCTTTTCACGAAGCTGTTCGCCGTACTCGGTCATCTTACCACGCTTGAAACCATGCATTCCAGGTGAGAGTGGTTTTCTAGCGCCGGACTTTTGGAACGGGCAGCTTGGAGAATCGCAACGAGAGCCTTTCAAAAAGAGCTTCATGCCTTCGCGGCGGCATCGTTTGCAGACGGGACCTAAAGTTCGAGCCATTGTTTTGCTCCAAAATATTAATAAGTTCGGTATGTTGTTTGCTATCTATACAATCGCGCCCGATGCACGCTCTTTCAAAGGGCGAACAAGATCGGACGCATGAGCGCGCAACGTATCAGACGCGGCGACGCTTCGGAGGACGGCAACCGTTATGTGGGAGCGGAGTTACGTCTTCGATCGTTCTGACCGTAAGACCGCCCTGAACGAGCGCTGAGATCGCCAGATCGCGACCGCTTCCAGGCCCCTTGACGCGCACGTCAACTTCCTTCATACCGAACTTCTTGGCCTTCTCGGCTGCCTGACCGCCAGCCATCTGGCCAGCGAACGGCGTGCTCTTACGACTGCCTTTGAATCCACTTGTACCGGCGGTCGCCCAGCAAAGGGCGTCGCCTTTCATGTCGGTGATCGTCACATAGGTGTTGTTAAAACTCGCCTTGATATGAACAACACCGTTCGCAACGTTCCGCCTGGTCCTTCGTTTCCTAGAAACCTTTGCCATTTACAGTCTCCAAATCCTCTATCGTTTCAGCGTCAATCCGCTAAACAACAATATTACCTGCGGTTGATCCAAAAAAATGAATGAAGGGTCATAGGACGCAAATTAAGTCGACGCAGAAAAACTCGTCGAAACCGCTTCCCAAAAGAAAAAAGAAATCATCGATCCTTGACGCCCTTCTTCCCTGCGACGGTCTTTTTTGGACCCTTGCGTGTGCGCGCATTCGTTTTAGTGCGCTGACCGCGAACGGGGAGACCTTTGCGATGGCGGATGCCGCGATAGCATCCAATTTCACGAAGACGGGCAATATTCTGGTTGACTTTACGACGGAGCTGACCTTCGACTTCGTAGTCATTGTCGAGGAGATTAGCCAACCTGGCAATCTCCTCCTCTTTGAGATCCTTTGCGCGTACGGTCGGATCAACGCCTGCCTTGTGACAAAGCTCAGCGGCGATTTTGGGACCAACGCCATACAGATACGTCAGAGAGACCACAGTCGGACGATCATTTGGAATATCAACGCCCAATAAACGAGGCATTTTTTTCTCCTAAAGTAGTGGTTATCGAGCGCTTGACAACGCACGAACTTCAAGCGAATGCGCAGACGTTTAAAACATTACCCGTTTGTTGTCTTCCGCCTGCAACATCTCGCCGCTCATGAATCAGCCCTGACGCTGCTTGTGCCGTGGATTGACGCAAATAACGTAGACTCTGCCCTTACGTTTCACGACTTTGCAATTTTCGCAAATTCGTTTAATGCTAGCTCGAACTTTCATAATATACGTTCCTTACCTTGAAATCAGGTTCGAGGGATCAAGCGCAGATCGCGCTAGTTCCGAAACTACCCGAATTATGGAGATTTTATCATGCGGAATTGATTCCGCAAGGGGTTGCGTTGATTTTCATCAAATTTCATCTTATCTTTTTTATATTTTCGCAACCCACGACGATCATTTATTACGTTCATAACGATCAAAGAACATTTCGACCTGTTTCTTTTCTTCTTCAGTCTCTGGCGGACCGGTGAGTACGATTGGTCCCGTTTTGAGAACGCCAATCGTATGCTCCTCATGCGCGCTCAAACTGCCGTCCTCCGTGACGATCGTCCAGAAATCATTAAGCTGTTTTACGCCCTTCTTGCCGACGTTAACCATCGGCTCAATCGCGATCGTTAGACCCGGCTTGATCTGGAAATCCTCGTAGCGGACAAACTCAGGATAGACGAAGTTTGGAACTTGAGGCGCCTCGTGCATCGTTCGACCAATGCCATGACCTACGAACGACTCAACAACGGAAAATCCAGCATGACGGACATGCTCCGCCATTTTCTGTGCCACTTCGCTCCAGTATTTCGCCGTTCGAAGAAGATCGATTGCAAGCCAGAGCGTATCGCGAGTAACTTTAACGACCTTTTTGGCTTCTTCTGAAACATTTCCGACAAGGTTAGAGTATGCGGAATCACCGCACCAACCGTCGATTTTGCATCCAAGGTCAACGCTCACGATATCGCCGTCTTTGATCTTACGATCGCCAGGAATCCCGTGAACGATCTGCTCGTTGATCGAAATGCACGTGACCGCAGGAAACGGTACGCGACCCGGAACTCCTTTGAACATTCCGACGGCGTAATTGCGCTCAAAGAGCTTCTCGACTTCTGCATCAAGCTCTGCTGTCGTCATACCGACACGAATGATCCTGCGAACAAGCTCGTGGGCCGACCAGGTAAGCAGCCCCGCTTTTCGCATTTTCAAAATATCTTTTTCAGTCTTAAGCGGAATCATCTTCAAACGCCTTTCGGAAAATCAACCCCTCGTCAAGCAGTCGTTGAGCAAACGCGCTCCGTGGGCCGCATCCGCCATGAGGCAGCGCGCGGTGCTCGATATTCGAGCGTACGCAGTTGAAACAAATAGAATCGCGCGAGCGCTGTGTAAAAAATCGTCAACTTGACAGCTGCGCCGGCGCGCAGCTCAAGTTGGAGACGGCTAACCGACGTTTACTTGTATTCGTCAAGGATCTTTCGAACGCGTTCGTAAACCTCTTCTATTGTTCCACGTCCGTCGACCTTTCGAAGAATGCCCGCCTTGGAGTAGTAGCCGGAAAGGGGCTCGGTCTGCGAGTGGTACGCGACGAGGCGCTGTTTGATGACCTCGGGGTTGTCGTCGGCACGCCCGCGAGAAGCGAGACGCTTGAAGAGTTCATCTTCTGGAACCGTGAGTTCTAAAACGAGGTCAAGTGGCGCCTTCTTCTCGGCAAGAATCTTATCGAGCGCTTCAGCCTGCGCTATCGTACGCGGAAATCCGTCGAGAAGGCAGCCGCTCGTCGCCTCGTCGAGCCGTTCGACAACCACGCCGATCACAACGTCGTCGGGGACGAGAGCGCCCGACTTCATGTATTTGTCGGCTTCGATTCCGATCGGAGTCTGGGCTTTAACGGCGGCGCGGAGAGCGTCGCCCGTCGAAAGATGAAAAAGTCCGTAATCTCGAACGATATTTTCTGCCTGAGTACCCTTGCCCGCTCCCGGAGGACCTAAGAACACAACTCGCATTATATTTCTTCCTAGAAAAAGCCGCCTTTTGAAGGTTTATAAGAGGTAGCGTTACTGTTGAAACGCAACTTGCCGACTTGCAGCGGCGCCAAATGAGCTAAGCTCATTAACCAAAGAACATAAAAATACAGACGCCCCTGGCGCCAGGGGCGTCCGACGCTGTTAGGAGACGCCTGTTGGAAGACCAGAGCTTCCAACAGGGCGCTAGATTAAACTATTTCTCGAGCAGACTCTTATAGTTGCGCATAATGAGGTGCGCGTCGATCTTGTCGACCAGGTCGAGCACCACGCTGACCGCAATGAGGAGACTCGTTCCTCCGAAGAAGCTCGCAAGGCTATAGTTGACGTGAAGCGCGTTCGTAATAAGCGTCGGAACGATCGCAATGATCGCGAGGAAAGACGCGCCGACGTACGTAATGCGCAGCATAACCTTTTCGAGGTAATTTGAAGTGCTGGTGCCTGGTCTGTAACCCTGAATGAAGGTGCCGCTTCTCTTAAGGTTGTCAGCCATATCCTTCGGATTGAAGGTGACCGCCGTCCAGAAGTAGCAGAAGAAGTAAATCAGGAGCACGTCAAGCAGAACGTAGGTGAAAGAACGGCTTCCGCCGAAAATATTGTTGCCGCCGCGGACAAACGAGATCCACCACGCCGAGGAATCCGACGCAAGGTTGGACGCAAGGTACGCAAAGATGAATTGCGGGAAGAGCAGAAGGCTGCTTGCGAAAATAATCGGCATAACGCCAGCCTGGTTAACGCGCAGCGGTAAATATTGGCGATTGCCGCCAAAAACTTGACGACCGCGAACATGTTTGGCGCTCTGCGTTGGAATACGACGCTGACCCTTTGTGATGTAAACGACGCCCAAAACGACCAGGAAGAAGAGGACGACGAGGAAGCAAAGCGTTTCAACTCCGAACTGTCCCCCCATCTTGAGTCCGCCGTCGGACGCGGCAGATCTCCAAAGCTCGTGGATGGCGCCCGGCGCTCGCGCGAGAATACCAGCCATAATGAGAAGGCTGATACCGTTGCCGATACCATATTCGTCGATCTGCTCACCCAACCACATAAGGAACGCGGTTCCAGTCGTCATGATGAGGATCGCAAGCCAATACCATGTAAAGGTAAGTCGACCGGTCTCGGTGACGCAGTTGGAAAGAAACATCTGTTGCGAGCCTGAGGAAAGCATCTGCTGTGCTGCCTGAGCATTAAGCATAGAAAGGTAGGCCATCGACTGGATAATGCAGATGACAATCGTCGCATAACGCGTGTACTCGTTGATCTTTTTGCGTCCGCTCTCGCCTTCTTTCTGAAGCCTTTCAAGAGGTTCGTAGACCGTTGCGAGAAGCTGGAAAATAATCGACGCGGAAATATATGGCATAATTCCCAGACCGAAAATCGTCATCTGGTCAAGTTGCGTACCCGAAAACACGGCAACCTGATTGAGGAGATCGCCGAATCCGCTGGCAGCGCCAAACGCGTTAACCATATTTGTATCGACCATCGGAAGAAAAATATTCCAGCCAAGCCGATAAATGGCGAGCAATCCAAGCGTTAAAAGGATCTTCTTTCTCAACTCTGCGATTGAGAACATTGTTCGAATTTTTTCAATCATCGAAACCTCGACCGGTGAAGAAGCGCGAAAAGTAAAAGCGCTACGCAACTGCCGTCAAACGCGCGACAGCACGATCGCAGACCTTTTACATTTCAGCGCGCTCTCGTTCAGGAGTCCGAAACTATCGTACGCCTGACCTCTATAAGGAGTCCGTCCTCTCGCTGTTTGAGACGGCGCTCTCGCGACACGCGCAGTTAAAACCGCCACGTCGTTTGAAAGCCGCTGAGCGTCTCAGCGCCTAGACGTCTTAATATTTGTAATTGCTTTATCGACAGCGATTAACTTTCCCCCAAAACGCCGTTCAAACGCAGTATACGTGAACCAAATCAGGAAGAAACGCTCAAGTCGAAAACTATGGCGCAATAGGCTTATCATTCTAGGAGTTTTTCAAATTTAGACAAGACGTCGAATTCATAAAATGTGAGAAAAGATAAAACTTTCAGATAATTGCACGTCATATCGATGGAAAGAATGAATTCGACTTCAGCGCGACCGTCAGACGCGCCTTATGAAGGCGTCGTTTTGGATAAATTCAAAAAAAATCGTCCGAGCCGATCGAGTATCGGTTCGGACGATTCTCATTTAAAACGACATGAATCGAGTTAGAACAAAAATATCGTTTTTCGTCAGACTGCTTCAGTCTTTTGAGGACGCAGCCGTTTTTTTCGCAAATTTCGCCGCCTTACGAGACCCCATCTTGTTCTTGGGGACAGGCTTCTTACCAGGAAGAATTTCAATGGACCCGCCAGCCTTTTCGACAGCAGCTCTTGCGCCGGCGGAAACGCGGTGGACCTCAAATTTATAGACGCCAGAAAGCTCGTCGGAACCAATAAGTTTAACGACGGACTTAGCGCTGGAAATGAGACCTTTAGCCTCGAGTTCTTTAGGAGTAATTTCCGCGGGCGCCTCGAACTTGCGAATGATGTTCTTAAGGGGGACGCTTTCAACGACTTCCGCAAACGCTTTGTTATTGAAACCGCGCTTCGGAACGCGACGTGCGAGAGGAAGCTGACCGCCTTCAAAGAGGGGAGAGAAGCTCGTACCGGAGCGAGAAAGCTGACCGTTCATACCGCGTCCAGCGGTCTTCCCCTTGCCAGAGCCGGGACCTCGACCAACGCGAGTGGGGCGAGTTTTCTTATAAACGCCTTGATTTACACTATGGATATTCATCAGAGTTTCACTCCTCGCAGTTTTTCAACTTCTTCCTTGGAACGAAGGCTTTTGAGCGCGACGATCGTCGCCTTGACAAGGTTCGTCGGGGTGGCGCTGCCAAAGGACTTCGTGAGGATATCGGTGATGCCAGCAACTTCGCATACGGCGCGAACTGCGCCGCCGGCGATAACGCCGGTTCCTGGGCTGGCGGGAAGAAGCCTAACGTGCGCTCCTCCATAAACGCCTTCGACAGCGTGAGGGATCGTACCGTTAGTCGCGTTGGTAGCGGGGTCGGTAGCAAAATCAAGGGAAACAGGAGCAAGCTTTCGGACGCCGTCCTGGATCGCCTTGTTGATTGACGGCGGAACTTCGTTCGCTGCGCCGTAACCCCAAGCAACCTTGCCTTTGCCATCCCCAACAACGACCAGCGCGGTGAAAGTAAACCGACGACCGCCTTTTACTGTCGCGGCGCATCGACGAATATTCACGGTCCTATCGATGATTTCGCCGTTTTCACGAGTGTTATCAGCCATATTACTGTTTTTCCGTATAGAATTGAGTGCTATCGTATGAAGCGACGTCAGAGCGGTAGGCTCAGAAGCTAACCAAGCCGACCTTGTCGCTTGACCGCTGGTCACTTGTCGCCTTTGGATCCAATATCAAGTCCAGAGTCGCGAGCCGCGTCGGCAAGAGCTTTAACACGCCCGTGATACTTATATCTCCTGCGGTCAAACGCAACCTCTTTAACGCCGGCGGCAAGAGCGCGTTCAGCGACAAGCTTACCGATGATCGCAGCTGCTTCAACATTTCCGCCATTCTTGTGGGCGGCGCGGAAGTCCTCCTCGTAAGTACTCGCTGACGCAAGCGTCTTGCCAACAGAATCGTCGACGACCTGAACGCTGATGTGACGAGAGCTGCGAAAAACGCACATTCTCGGACGGGTGCTAACTTTTTTGACAGCGTTTGAAACTCGGTATGTACGAGATTGCCGCTGTTTATTAAGGCGGAGTTGTTTTCTCATTTTATTTTGCGCGCTTAAATCATTAATATTCTAGTGGACGAGCCGGCTAAATCGCCGCAAACATGGCGGTAAAGCCTTTCAATCGAAGTCCAGTTATTCACTTCTTGACAACAGACTTGCTTTCCTTACGACGGATAACCTCGCCAGCGTACTTAATACCCTTGCCGAGGTAAGGCTCACACTTACGTACTGCCCGGATGTTGGCCGCAAATTGACCGACTAGCTGCTTGTCGCAGCCGGAAACGACAACGTGCGTCTGATCGGGGCATGTAACCGTGAGACCCTCAGGAATGGGAAGTTCAATTTCGTTCGCGAAACCAACCCGAATCTGAATGACGTTTCCCTGAACTGCTGCAAGATAGCCGGTTCCAAAGATTTCGAGCTTCTTCTCATAACCTTTGGCGACCCCGATAGTCATATTTTCAATCAGGGATCGGGTCAGGCCGTGCATGGCTCGAGAAATTCGGTCGTCGCCGAGGCGTTCGACAAGGACAGACTTAGAGTCCGCGTCGTATGAGAGTTTGACTTCAGGACGGAAGGTCTTAGTAAGCTCGCCCTTGGGCCCTTTGACAACGATCTCGCGCTCGCCTTTGAGCTCGACAGTGACGTCAGCGGGAAGAACGACCGGTTTCTTTCCAATTCTTGACATATTCGTTTACCTATCAACTGAAACGTGTAGCTTGGAGCAATCATTGTTCCAGATTTACAGCGCCTATCCATTCGGCTGGGCCAATGTTCCGATTCTTCCGCCATTCCGCCGTAAGACATTCTAGCTAGACTATCGAAAACAATCAGATTGGATCGGCGCATCGACGCGAACACCGCCCCTCGCCCCTCAAAAATCTAGCCGTGAAAACGGGACTGACGTCTTTGTCGGGGAACCGGGCGCGCCTTACGAAACGCGCGACATATATCTGTTACAACGGATGGGAGACGCTTCGCGAAGACACTCGCAGTCGCAACGTCTCCATCTGATACGTTAAGCGACCATTCTATCGCAACTTCATCGTTCGTCAATGAGGAGAGGGCGCTCTTTTACTGAAAACGCGCCCTCCTCTTCAGAACTTAGTTCGTCACGAAATGGAGATCACCAAATTTCGCAAAGAATCTCACCGCCTACGTTCTGTTCGCGAGCTTCTCGATCGCTCATGACGCCCCTATTCGTGGAAAGGACGTAGATCCCAAGACCATTGAGAACCGGACGGAGATTCTTAGATCTCACGTACATGCGGCGGCCGGGAGAACTAATGCGACGAATCGACTTGATTGCGCGTTCACCGCTAATACTATATTTGAGCTGGATGCGAATGACGTTGCGTGGCTCGTCTTCAAGAACTGTGTAATCCCAAATGAAGCCTTCGCGCTTAAGAACGTCGACAACGCCTTCCTTAACCTTTGAATATGGAACGTCAAGCGTTTCTTTTTCAACTCTAACTGCGTTGCGGATACGTGTGAGCATATCGGCAATAGGATCGGTCATCATTATTAGTACTCCTTATCACCAACTTGCCTTCTTGACGCCGGGAATCTTGCCCTGACTCGCCAGTTCTCGGAAACAAATCCGGCAGAGACCGAACTTACGATAGACAGCGCGTGGACGACCGCAAATCTTGCAACGATTCTCGCGGCGACTGCTGAACTTCGGCTCTCGATTTGCTTTATTGATTTTAGCTTTACTAGCCATATTCTCGAATACCTTCTTTCAGTTCTCTTTACCGGTTTTGAAAGGCATGCCAAACGCGCGAAGGAGCTCGCGTGCGTCGTTGTCGTTGTCAACGTTGGTGACGAACGTTATATTCATACCCTGACTCTTCGTGTATTTATCAGGGTTGAGTTCCGGGAAAACGAGTTGCTCGGCAAGACCAAGGTTGTAGTTGCCACGCCCGTCGAAACTGTTCGGATTAAGGCCGCGGAAGTCGCGAACACGTGGCAGGACGATCGAAATCAACCGGTCCATGAATTCGTACATGCGATTGCTCCGAAGAGTAACCTTACAACCGATATTCATTCCTTCGCGAAGATGGAAGCTCGCTATCGAACGACGTGCTTTTGTGATTACGGGCTTCTGACCAGTAATCTGTGCCAGGACGTCTACCGCCTCTTCGAGATATTTCTTATCTTGAATCGCGCTGCCAACGCCCATATTCACAACGATTTTTTCGAGCTTCGGCACAGAATGGACGTTCGTCTTACCGAGCCGTTTTTCAAGATCGGCAACGATCTCGTTATTATATTTCTCTAAAAGTCTTGGCGTCATTTTGATTTACCTGTTCAGTTGCGCTTTTTAGAATACGGGGGATCGGGAAGAACGGCGTCACATTTCTTGCAAACACGGCTCTTAACGCGATTCTTTTTACCCGATTCGTCGATCGTTTCTTCGACTTTATAACCTACGCGTACAGCGTTCTGGCATTTGGGGCAAACCAGCATGACTTTTGCAACCGGGACAGGCATCATCTTAGAGAGGCGACCGCCCTGCATGTTTCGCTGTGAACGGCGAACGTGGCGTTTAACCTCGTTGACCCCGTCGACGGTAACTTTTCTCGCTTCCAGATCGACGGCCGTAACCCTACCCTGCTTGCCCTTGTCTTTGCCGCTGAGGACAACGACAGTGTCGTTAGTTTTAATACGCATCAGACCACCTCGCTCGCAAGGCTGATAATCTTCATGAATCCATTGTCGCGAAGCTCGCGTCCGACCGCGCCGAAAATACGCGTTCCGGTCGGGTTCTTATCCTTATCGATGAGAACGGCAGCGTTGCGATCAAAACGAATATAGCTTCCGTCTTCGCGACGAACCGGCTGCCTCGTGCGGACAATCACCGCTTTAACAATAGTTCCCTTCTTAATTGCGCTTCCAGGGACCACTGACTTCACTGAGCAGACGACAACGTCGCCAAGCCCCGCTGACCTGCGTCGCGTTCCGCCAATCACTTTGATGCATTGGAGTTCACGAGCGCCTGAATTGTCGGCGGAATCCAAACGAGTTTGCACTTGAATCATGGTTCGTACTCGCTTTCGAAATTATGTTTCCAAATAATAACCGCCGCTAAATATTTTGAACGCGGCAGAATGCGGGAGTTAAATCACCCGTCCAGCTTTTCTGCTTTTTTCACGATTCGAACAAGCGTCCACCTCTTAAGCTTCGAAGTGGGACGGCTCTCTTCAATCTCAACGACGTCGTTGACCGCCGATTCGTCATTTTCATCGTGAACGTAGCAGACGGTGCGAGTGCGAACGTATTTACCGTACAATGGATGCTTCTTAATACGGGGAATCTCGACTCGTCGCGTTTTCTTCATCTTGTCGGTCTTGA
Organism: Thermoguttaceae bacterium; assembly: GCA_050949645.1. Classification (GTDB taxonomy): domain Bacteria; phylum Planctomycetota; class Planctomycetia; order Pirellulales; family Thermoguttaceae; genus RUG369. Next base: position 348,771 of record JBMNGC010000001.1, on the reverse strand, counting down.
CGACGCCAACAAATTTCATCTTAGGCATTCATCTATCCTCACGGAGAAATATTTTGAGAACGCTTGGAGCGAACTTCAAAACACTCTATCAGCTTTCTGACTTAACGTCTTTTTTATTTTCATTTTGAATGGTTTTAATCCGAGCAATCAGCTTCTTCGATTTGATAACTTCGCTTGGAGAATCCAAACGTTCCATATTCGACTGGATACGGAGATCGTAGAGCTTTTTGACCGTCTCTTTGAGAAGATGATTCTGTTGCTCAACGCTCATTTCTCGTATTTCACTTGCCTTCATTTTTTGATCCTCAATGATGCGTGTCCTGCGCCTTAAGGTGAAACGGTTAGTCGTCGGAAGCAAAACCGACGACTCAACATATTGCGTTTAGATCGCCTTACGACGAATCATACGGCATCGGATGGGCATCTTGTGAGCCAAACGATTTAGGCAAAGCTTCGCGGTTTCTTCTGGAACGTCGCCAATCTCGTACATAATCGTTCCAGGTCGAACGACGGCAGCCCAGTATTCAGGCTCGCCCTTCCCCTTACCCATACGAGTTTCGAGAGGAATTGAGGTAATCGACTTGTCAGGGAAGATTCGAACATACAGCTTACCCTCTGCTCGAAGGTACTGCTGAGCGGCGATACGTCCGGCTTCAATGCAAGCGGCGTTAATCCAACCGCCCTCCATAGCTTGGAGACCATACTCGCCAAAACTTACCGTCTGGCCGCGAGTCGCGTTACCTTTTATACGACCTCTTTGAATTTTTCGATGCAGAACTCTTTTCGGCATTCTGGCCATTGTTCTCGTCCTCGCTATATTCGCCTTGATTAATCCAAACTTGAATTCCGATATGACCTTGTGCGATCATTGCTTCGTAGAAACCGTAGTCGATCTTCGCACGCAACGTCGAAAGCGGAATTGAACCAACAGATTGCTTTTCGCGACGAGCCATTTCGGCGCCGCCCAAACGACCGGAAAGCTGAATCTTAATGCCCTTAGCGCCCTTCTCCATGGTCTTCGCCATCGCATTCTTAATCACGCGACGAAACCCCATGCGCCTGACAAGCTGTTCGCCTATATTCTCGGCAACGAGCTGGGCAACTAGCTCAGGATTCTTGACTTCACTGATCTGAAGATTGATTTTTCGACCCGTGAGGTTCTGAAGCTCCGCCTGGAGCTCTTCAATCCTCTCACCCTTGCGTCCGATGATGAGTCCCGGTCTCGCTGTTGAGATCACGACTCGAACTTCTTCGCGAGTGCGCTCGATATCGATCCTGGCAATGCCTGGGAAGCTCAGTTCCGCCCTCGCGTCTCTACTGGTCTTATGCTTTTTGATATAGTCGCGAATCTTCTTGTCTTCGAGGAGCAGCGCGGCAAACTCCTTTTTAGGAGCGTACCATCGACTTTTCCAGTCCTCCATGACGCCGACACGAAACGCAACAGGATTAACTTTTTGACCCATTGAAGGTATCCTATATTGTTGTTGATCGCAGCAGAACCTTGATCAACCGGTTATAATTTTCACTCCAAGACGACGCTGATATGGCTCGAACGACGACGAGTAATGACGGAGAGGCCGCGAGAACCAGCGCGCCAGCGACGTCGCATCGGACCGCAGTCTACTCGAACGTCGACTACCTTGAGGTCTTGAGGCGAATGAGCGCGGAGGTCTTCCGCATTGCCCAATGCGCTCTTGAGAACCTGTTCAAGGAATCGTGCGCCGCGATTCGGATAACACTCGAGGAGCGTCATCGCGTCGTCCGCATACTTTCCGCGGATAAGATCCGCAAAGGCTCGCACCTTTCGAGGACTGATCGGCGCGTGTCTATGACTCGCCCTATACTGAGGACTCTGAGGAGCCAGATCTTGGTTTTCAGTTTTCTTTGTTTCCATCGTTACGCCTATCGAACTACTTTGCCCTGCCGCCATGTCCACGGAAGAGTCTCGTAGGAGAGAACTCTCCAAGCTTGTGCCCAACCATGTCTTCAGTGACCAAGACCTTCACAAACGTTTTACCGTTGTGAACGAGGAATGTATGGCTGACGAAGTCTGGAATGATTGTACAAGCGCGCGCCCACGTCTTCACCGGCTCTTTCTTGCCCTGCTGATTCAGCTTCTCAACTTTTTTGAGAAGCTTCTCGTCAACGTAGGGTCCTTTTTTATTTGATCTACTCATTAAATTCCCAAGTTTTCATTGAAGTTTAATTGAAAACTAGTCGCGACCAGAATTCGGCTTGCGCATGGACTCAGCCGCGAACTGTTACGCTACGAATATAATCAGGAAAGCTTCAAGACGCCGTAACGCCGACTACGACGACGACGAACGATCGCACGGTTCGAGGCTTTCTTATGCTTACGAGTCGAAGTGCCTTTCGCGGGTTTACCGGTCGGCGAGACTGGGTGGCGTCCACCCTTGGTGCGACCTTCACCGCCACCATGCGGGTGATCCACCGGGTTCATTGCGGCGCCGCGCACTGAGGGACGACGTCCCAACCAGCGAGAACGACCGGCTTTTCCGATGACAATGTTCATATGCTCGCCGTTGCCAACAGCGCCGATAACGGCGCGGCAACTTGCCGGCACTCGACGAATCTCACCACTGGGAAGGTTAATCTGGGCCCAGTTGCCTTCGCGCGCAACAAGAGTTGCTCTCGCGCCGGCGCTGCGGCACATGCAGGCGCCGCGACCAGGACGGAGCTCGATATTGTGGATTTCAGATCCTAGCGGAATCTTAGAAAGAGGAAGGCAGTTGCCGACGGTAGGCTCGGCATTCTCGCCGCTCATGACTTTCATACCAACGGCGAGTCCTTCCGGAGCCACGATATAGCGCTTGGTCCCGTCTTCGTAAACGACGAGAGCAATGCGAGCAGAGCGGTTGGGATCGTATTGAATTGAGTCAACAACTGCAACGCGGTCGTCAAGATTACGTCGGAAATCAATAAGACGAATTTGACGTTTCGCGCCGCCGCCTCGATGGCGGACTGTGATGATACCCTGATTATTGCGACCGCTGCAGCGCTTTTTAGGGCGAAGAAGCTTTTTCTCTGGCTTCGCGCCCTTCGTCAGTTCGGCGAAAGTGCTGACGCTCATATGACGTCGACCCGCGTTATTCGGTCTGTACTGTCGAATACCCATGGTTTACTCTCCATTTATATTGCATTAATTCCGTTTGGCGAAGCCTGCGTCAATAAAGGTTGAGCACATGCTCTTTATCCAACTTAACCATGGCCTTCTTCCAAGAGCGCGTCACGCCGATTCCAGCTCGCGTCCTGCGCTTCTTGCCTTGGCGGTTCTGCGTATTGACCGAAACAACCTTGACGTCATACAAATTTTCGATCGCGTCCTTGATTTGCGTCTTCGTGGCCAGCTTATGAACCTCGAAGGTGTAGGTGTTGCTCTCTGACGTCATGACGCCCTTTTCAGTTAGAATCGGACGAATGATAATCTGATACGGCTCGAGCGCCAGGTTGCTCGTAGCGCCAACTTGTCTGCGTTGAGTCATCGTTCTGTTCCCTCGTTAAATCATATCTTTCTTCTTTGAATCAGACGGGAGTGAACTGTTCACTCGGCGACTCGAGTCTTGACAAACTGATCCATCGCGGACTTCGTGACCAGGAGCTGGTATGGACGAAGAATTTCGTATGCGTTTAAATCAGAAACTGGCAGAACCTTCGCATGACGAATATTGCGAACGCTGAGAGTCATGTTGGGGTCAACCTGATCAATAACAACCAGAACGGTTCTGTTCAGATCAAGATTGCTCAGCACGCTGGCGATTTCCTTCGTCTTCGGCTCTTCCACTGAGAGAGAGTCGATCACCTTCACGGATTCGCCGCGAACCTTCTCTACCATCGCCATATTTGTCGCTAGCTTAAGAGCTTTGCGCGGCATACGATAGGTCCAATTCTTGGGTGTTTTCGCGAAGATGTGGCCGCCGCCGCGTCGAATACCGCTACGTCTCTGACCGACGCGCGCCGCGCCTCGACCCTTTTGCGAGTACATCTTCCGCTTCGAACCGGCGACCTCAGCGCGCGTCTTCGTTTTTGCGGAGCCCTGACGAAGATTATTCTGATACATTACGACCGCGTCATGCAGAAGCTGCTTGCTGGTCTTCGGGGCGATCGCATCGAGGTCGATTTCGTACTCGCCGACCTGCTTCCCCGATTTTTCAAACACAGGTAATTTATACATCGTACTGTCAATATATTAGTTTAATTTGTCTGTAGTTATACGCTGCGAAACGACTGACGAAACATCAGGCAAGTCGCCATTTGTTATTCTTAGGCGCCGGCAATTTGTTTGTCGGTCGAATCGAAACGAAAGCGCCAGTAGGTCCGGGGACTGCTCCGCGGATGACGAGCAGGTTGTTTTCTTTATCGACAACGACGACTTTCTGATTGCGGATGGTGCAACGCACGTTTCCGTAGCGACCCGGCATCTTCTTACCTTTGATTACCCGGCTGGGAGTGGCGCTGCAACCCGTCCCGCCGAGGTGACGGTGACATTTCTTAACGCCGTGTGTCTTTCGCTGACCGCTGAAATTGTGGCGCTTCATAACGCCGGCGGTACCGCGACCTTTGCTCCTAGCAGTAACGTCAACTGCACAGACGTCATTAAACACTTCGACGTCAAGGTTTTGACCGACTTCAAAGCCTTCTACCGGAACGCGGAACTCTCGAACAAATCGACGCGCTTCGCCGCCTGCTTTCTTCGGAAGCTCGGCGCCTGCGGCGACCGCCGCCTTCTGACGCTTGCTTTCGATGTTCGCGACGTGACCGCGCTCGCTGCGACGCGCGAGGCGTCGAGCTTTTTCGCCAAAGCCTATTTGAACGGCTTCATAACCGTCCTTCTCGAGCGTCTTTAACTGTAAAACGCTGCATGGACCAGCTTCCATAACGGTAACAGGGATCACTTCTCCATGTTCCGTGAACAACTGAGTCATTCCGAGTTTACGACCAAGTAATCCAATACCCATCTGTTATCTACCCTATAAGTCTCTTAGGACAGTTATTACCCGCAGAGCGACCCGATATTATTATGTGAAGGTCGGTACGGTATAAAAGTTATAGTTAACGAGAAGCTCCGGCCTGGGCGCCGATCGCTTTGATGCGGATTTCAACGCCGGCTGGAAGACTGAGTTTGTTGAGCGCCTCGATCGTCTTGGCTGTCGCCTGAACAAGGTCAATGATGCGCTTGTGCGTCCGACATTCGAACTGTTCGCGCGCTTTTTTGTTAATATTGGGACCGGAAAGAACGGTATATCGCTCAATTCGAGTCGGAAGAGGAATCGGACCGCGAACAATCGAGCCCGTCCTCTTCGCTGTATCAACAATCTCCATTGCGCTCTGGTCAAGCGCCGCGTAATCGTACGCTTCCATTCTGATTCTAATAATGCTCTGGGTACTAGACACCTTAAAGTCTCCGTTCTGCCGGCCTAATTAACAAATAACGCTTAAGGATGGACAGGCGACGACTACATAACTCGGTCCGCCATCAGTCCGAAGTCTCAAATTCCTGCCGAATTTTCGCTGGAAATCGTTTTGTAAGTGATTATGCCATTGTAGTTGCCGACTTAATACAACTCGAAGATGAGGATTTCGGCTACAAAGGAAGTCGACGCAGGCCCCGGTGAGGCTCTCTGCTGCGCATGACGAATGAAAGAGGCGTCAGCGGCGCGGTCGCGATCCTTTGTCAATCGGTATTTTACAAAGGCTTGTTACAACGTGCCATTATATGGCGGTTGCTTTCTCATGAAAGGGGCTATCTTGAAAAATTTCTCAATTCACAGAGAAACTTCCTTTCTCCTTTTCACCACTAACTGAAATACGCGGCAATTCTAATGAAAAAGAACTGGAAATAAATCTAAGAAAAGAATCGATAACTAGCAGGAATATCTAGACTTCAATGTGTTTATTAAAAAGGGACGCAGCGGTTGCGTCCCTTTTTTACAAATCCCGTCAAAGCGTTAAGTCAAACTTTTTATTTTTTTAAAAGCCGCCGCAATCGCTCGGTAAATTTCCTCTGGAGGAGACATTCTGCCTACACCGATCTCGCCGCAACTCAGCCTTCCTGCGTCGGGCCCAATCATAATAACTCCATCCTCAACGAGTTGACGCATATTGCGCTGAGTTGCGGGCTTTCTCCACATAACCGAGTTCATGGCGGGCGCCATCAGAAGGGTTCCGTCGAAGGCCAGGAGCGTGGAGCTCATAAGGTCGTCCGCAAGCCCGGTCGCCGCCTTTGCCAAAACATTGGCGGTCGCGGGCGCAATGCAAAAGACCTCGGCCTGCCGTGCGAGTTCAATATGAGGGTGTATGGAATTGGCGTCCCACATTGACAGCGCGACGGGACGCCCCGACAGCGCTTCAAAGGTTCTCGGAGCGACGAGCCGCGTCGCGGCTTCCGTCATGACGACAGTCACACGCGCGCCGCTCTTAGCAAGCATGCTAACGAGCTCGGCGGTCTTAAACGCGGCGATTCCGCCGGTGACGCCGATCAGAACTTCACGGTCTTGGAGAGACGACGAGAGCTCTGCCAATGAAGACGTCAGCGGGGAGTTCTCATTTCGTTCGCTCATGCGTTCCGCTCTCCTTATAAAAGGAAGGACAGGTTGGCAATCGGCGTTCCACAATATTCAACCGTCCTCATTTTGTGGCCCATACGAGCTCGTATCAGCGTCAGGAATTGAAAAAGTCCGTGTGGTCGTTGTTGATGAGGTTGTCGTTCGGTGCAAGAGAAATCTTATCTTCAAGAATCTCACGAATGACTGTCTGCATCTGATAGCCCAAATCCGCAGGATCTCTGCTGGCTGAAAAATCGATTCCGGCGTCACTGACAGGGGCGCTCCCACGATTCAGGACGGCGAGACGTTTCTGAATCAACACGGTGAGCTTAAAACGACCACCGACTTTTTCGATAAGTTCGTCGTCTTTAAGTTCTTCGAACATTTCAGGACTCCTTTCTACGAAAGAGATCTGGAACTGAGTAAATTCTAATAGATCGCCTGAGTAAGGCGGATCGTTGAATGGCGACGTTAAAACGAGAGGGCGCTCTCGTCATGCGTGTTCGTTCTCGAGAATCGTAACAATCTCAGCAAATGCGTCGTCAAGGTTATCGTTTGTAACGCGATATCGATAAAAGTCACTCTGATCGATTTCAGACTGCGCTTGCGCGAGGCGTTTCTCTATCTCCTCGTCCGACTCAGATCCGCGCTTTGTCAAACGTTCGCGCAAAGATTCAAGAGACGGGGGAAGGATGAAAATTGTCGTCGCGTCGGGAATCTGCTCGAGAACGCTCTTCGCGCCTTTAACGTCAATTTCCAATACAACCCATCGACCCTGAGCGACCGCCTTTTCAACTGTTGCGCGAAGCGTTCCATAAAGCGCTCCTCCGCGATAGACCTCAAAGGACTCAAGGAATTCGCCACGCTCGCGGCGCGCAAGAAAATCGTCTCGCGTTAAGAACCAATAATGTACGCCGTTGACCTCGCCAGGGCGCGGCGCGCGCGTCGTCGCGGAAACGCTCATCGACAAGGGATAGTCTGTTTCGGCGAAGAGACGCTTGAGCAACGTCCCCTTCCCGACTCCAGAAGGACCGGAGAAGACCAGAACTTTCCCCTTCGTCACGTCTATATTACCGCGTTGTTGCGTCATCTTATCTTCTCATTGGATCGCTCGGATGCGATAGGCGCGCCAGGAGGGCGTCATTCGACATTCTGCACCATTTCGCGAATGCGTTCTATCGTCGATTTCATTTCAACGACAAAACTAAGAACGTCTGGCGAATTCGCTTTTGAGCCGATCGTATTGGTTTCGCGGAACATCTCCTGCGTAAGGAAATCAAGTTTCTTACCGCAGGTCTTCTCATGCTCCATCGTCGCTTCAAATTGGTCAAGATGCGAATAAAAACGCGCGATTTCTTCCGAGATATCGACGCGATCCGTATAGACTGCAATCTCGCGAATTAACGCCGATTGATCGAGCTCGAGTCCTTCTTCTTCAAGCGCTTTGCCAACGCGTTCCGTAAGCTGCACGCGGTAATTCTCAACGACTTCAGGCGCTAGGCGTTTCACCTCGCCAATCGAATCGCGGAGCTCCTTAATATTGCCAGTAAGGTATCGCTGCGTCGACGCGCCTTCTACGTCGCGCATCTTTTGGAGCGCGGAAAGCGAAGTCCCGAGATTTTGTTCAATCGCCTCCCAGAGACGTTCTGGAAGATTCTCCGCTTCCGCGTTAGAGCTATCATGAACGACGCCGGGGAGTCGCATATAGTCCGCGATCGTCCCTTGAGTAACAACATCTGAAAGGTCTGCGTTTTCGCGCATGAAACGCAACGTTTCAGAAAGATATCGACGAAGAACCGCGAAATTGACTTCATATTCGCTTCCCGACGCTTCTCGCGTAATCCGAAGCGTAAGGTTGACGGAACCCCGCGCGACTTTTGAGCGCAGTAGCTCGTCGATCTTCATTTCAAGAGACGTGAAGCCGTCAGGCAGCTTGATCGACGTCTTGAGATAGCGACCGTTAACCGACTTAATCTCTGAGGAAATAAGGTATCCAGACTCGCGAGTCGTCGCCGACCCGAATCCTGTCATACTAACTAACATGTGAGCAGCCAAAAGAAGGAGCGATCGAAAAACAACAGACGCTGCGACGCGCTGAAAGATCGCTCCAAATCACGGGGAAACACGGCTCAGCTTGACGTGCGCTAAAGCTAAAATCACTCAGCGGCGGGAGCGTCCGCGGAGGGGTCGTCGTTAGCAGGCGCGTTGTCAGTCGTAGGCGCGCCGTCAGTTGTCGGCACGGCGTCAGTCGTAGGCGCGCCGTCGGTCGTAGTGGTTGGCGTCGTAATGACAATGGGATTGCTAGAAGCCTGCTCGACAAGCGAGTCGCCAGACTTCATGTCAAGGATATAGCGTCCGCCAAAGCAACAGACGAACCAGATCACTGCGGACCAGATAGTAATGCGAAGAAAGACGTCGGTCGTCTTAGTACCAAACATACTGCTGCCGCCCATGCCTCCGAAGGCGCCGACGAGACCGCCTCCCTTCCCGCGTTGCAGAAGGATAATGAGGATCAGGAACAGCGAGATCAGAACCATAAAGACGAACAGGAGCGCCTGGAGGATGGAAACAATCATATTTAAAATTCCGGTGTCGGTTATGCGCGTAAAAAAGAGCGGTTCGCGCGTTACTGGAATCGCGGAACCTGCAGCTGTTGATTATGGGGGAAAGCGCGCGACGCCGCAACGTGTCGACGTCGCGCGCAAGGATTGGATCCACGCGTCAATCAGGCGCGCAGCCCTTTGACATTGTTGATGATTTCCATGAAAGCGTCAACTTTGAGCGAAGCGCCTCCGACGAGAGCGCCGTCGACGTCGGGCTTGCTCAAAATGTCTTTCGCGTTGGCGCCCTTGACGCTACCGCCGTACTGAATGCGTACGACGTCGGCAACTTCTTTGCCATAGCGTTCGGCGATCCAAGCTCGAACGTCGGTATGGACTTCTTGCGCCTGATCGGGAGTCGCGACTTTGCCGGTACCGATAGCCCAGACGGGCTCGTAGGCAATAACGCACTTTTTCATATTTTCTGCGCAAATACCCGAGAAGGAACCGTCGAGCTGACGACGATTGACTTCGTTAGTAACGCCAGCTTCGCGTTCCTTGAGGAGTTCGCCGATGCAGACGATGGGGGTAAGGCCAGCGGCAAGCGCAGCGCGAACCTTGAGGTTAACAAGTTCGCTTGACTCGCCGATGATGTGGCGCCGTTCGCTGTGACCGAGGATGACATACTGGCACCCGACGTCGGCGAGCATCGCCATTTCAATTTCGCCGGTGAACGCGCCAGCCTTCTCAAAATAAGCGTCCTGAGCGCCGACGCCAACATTGGATCCCTTAAGAATCTCAGCGACGGGCTGGACGTAAATCGACGGCGGGCAAACGGCAATATCAACTTCGTCAACGCCTGCGGCGGCTTCCTTGAGCCCCTGAGCGAGAGCCTTGGCGGAGTCGAGTTTCAAATTCATTTTCCAGTTACCGGCAATCAAGAAACGACGCATTATTTATCCTCCGAATTTCGTGCAATCTTCACGCCGCGCGACGCCTTTGTAACGCGCAGTGTAAACAGTTATCCATTGGACGGTCTATGCTACTCTCTTTTCCGAGACTATCAAGGGGGAGCGCTTCTATTTTTTGTCTGTCATTGCGACAAATTCTAAAATTGTAATAACTTGAGGTCTACGCGCGACGACTTGGGAACTGACTCATAAAAAGGTCATAATAGAATCCGCGCTTTGCAAAGAGCTCGTCGTGGGTCCCCTGCTCCACAATGGAACCGTCCTTCATTGCGAGAATAACGTCCGCATTACGAACTGTCGAAAGTCGGTGCGCCACGACGAAGCTCGTTCGGCCTGTCATAAGCGCGTTCAAGGCTCTCTGAATCTTGAGCTCCGAGCGCGTGTCGATCGAAGAGGTCGCTTCGTCAAGTATGAGAATCTCAGGATTGCGCGCCATGACTCTCGCGATACAAAGCAACTGTCGCTGACCTAGGGAAAATTCGTCGCCGCTCTCCGTCACGAACGTATCGAAACCTTGCGGCAGTCGGTCGACGAAGGCGTCGATCTGGCACGCCTTTGCGATCTGTCGAAGCTCCGTCTCTCCAACGTCTCGCGCGCCCATGAGGATATTCTCGCGGACAGAGCCCGACTTGAGCCAGGTCTCCTGCAGGACCATGCCAAATCCTGAGCGAAGGGACGACCTCGCGATTCGTTGCGAGTCCATCCCGTCGATGCGTATCGCGCCAGAGTCTACGTCATAAAAGCGCATCAATAGATTCACGAGGGTCGTTTTGCCGCAACCCGTCGGACCGACGATCGCGACTCGCGAACCTGGCGCGACATGGAGATTGAAATTCTCGATCAAGGGGCGCTCCGGAAGATAGGAGAAGCAGACGTTGTCAAACTCGACTTCTCCCCGAAACGAATTGGGATGGAGCGCGTCGACGGGATCCGGGGTCCTTGATTCAGCATCGATGAATTCGAAAAGACGCGACGCGCACGCACGCGCATTCTGAAACTCGGTTACAACGCCTGAAATCTCGTTGAACGGCTTCGTATACTGGTTTGCGTAACTCAAAAACGTCACGAGCTGCCCGACCGTCATCTGACCTCTCAAAACGACAAGCGCGCCGACGCACCCCACGCTCGCGTAGACCAAACTATTGACGAAACGTGTCGCCGGATTCGTCAACGAGGAATAGAATGTCGCCAAGAACGCCGACTTGGTAAGACGAGCGTCAAGCTCGGAAAATTCACGCTCAGCGGATTCCGCTCTATCGAACGCCTTTATTACGCGCGCGCCATGCGTCGTCTCGTTCGCGTAGCCCGTGAGCGCGCCCCGGTATTCGGACTGATCCTTAAAGAAGACGAACGATTTCTTTGAAATAAAGCCCGCGACGAGAAGGGACGCCGGCGTGAGAGCCACGACGACCAGCGCGATCGGAACGCTGATACTCATCATAAAGAACAAAACGCCGACGATCGAAACGACGCCTGTAAAAAGCTGCGAAAACCCGAGCAGCAGTCCGTCTGTAAAAACGTCCGCGTCCGTGACAATTCGACTTGTGGTCTCGCCATACTGTCGAGCGTCGAGATAACTCAACGGCAATTCCTCGATCTTGCGTAACGCGTCGACGCGAACGTCTCGAGCAACCCCGTACGCGATCCTGTTGACGTTGAGGGTCATGAAATATTGCGCGAACGCGACAAACGCCGCGCAACCCATGATCTCGACCGCCGCAAACGCAACTCCACGAAAATCCACCTGTCCCGGCCCGACGATACAGTCGATCGCCCGACCAATAATCAGAGGAATATATAGCGTCGCGAGAGTTGCAAGGGTCGCAAACGTCAGCGTCAGCGCGATACGAAAGCGATATTCCTTGAGATAACTCCAGACCTTTTTGAGCGTCGCGAGCCGTTCATTCCGCGTTTGTTTATAAGTCTTCGCGCCCGTCATGCTCGTCCTCCCTTCCCTTCTTTAGGAAATTGGGAGTAATATATTTCCTGATAAACTCTGTTCTCGCGCAAAAGCTCTTCATGCGTTCCCTTGCCGACCAACCTGCCGACGTCGAGTACGAGAATAAGATCAGCGTCAAGCACTGAGGCCGCGCGTTGAGCTACGATGAATGTGACGCGGTCCTCGGGGCTTGTCTCCTTCAGCGCGGCGCCAAGCTTCGCGTTCGTCGCATAGTCGAGCGCGGAGGACGAATCGTCCAGGATAAGAATCGAAGGCTTTTTCACGAGCGCCCTCGCGATCGTCAAACGCTGACGTTGTCCTCCCGACAGATTTCGTCCGTTCTGTTCGACGACGCTGTTGAGCCGTCCCGGCTTCGCATCGACGAAATCCTTCGCCTGCGCGATCTCCAACGCGTAGTCAAGCTCTTCGTCGGTCGCATTCTCGGAGCCCCAGCGAAGATTCGAAGCGATGGTCCCGCTGAAAAGCTCCGCCTTCTGAGGCGCTATTCCCGTTGCCTTGCGGAGTTCCTTGAGTCGATATTCCCGAACGTCGCGTCCAAAAACGAGGACCTTCCCCGCGCTTGGATCGTAAAATCGAGGAATGAGATTCGCAAGCGTAGTCTTACCCGAGCCTGTGCCGCCAATGATCCCGATCGTCTGACCGACCGCCGCGTCGAACGTTATTCCTTCCAGCGATCGTCCCGACGCTCCGGGATACGCAAACGAAACGTTCTGAAAGGAAACCGCCGGAGTTCCAGAAAGACGTTGAATTGGTAAATCAAAGGTTCCGTCGGTCATTCCGTCGGGCTCCTCGATAATCTCGGCGACGCGCTTGACGCATGCGAACGCTTTATTGGTTTGAACGATGAGATTAGCGAGCTTAATGAGCTCGATGAGGATCTGCGTCATATAGCCAATGAGCGCGACCGTCTCGCCTTGCGTCGCCGCGCCGATCTGGACGCGCGCCGCGCCCGACGCTATCACCCCGACGATCGCAAGGTTCACGACCAAATAGGTCGCAGGATTCATCAGCCCTGCGAGCGCGCCCGCGCGGCGTTCGAGCGCCATAAGAGCGCTCGTAAGTCCTTCGAAGCGTCGCGTCTCCTCCGACTCCATATTGAACGCGCGAATAACCCTGGCGCCCACGAGATTTTCGCGCGCCGCAAGCGCGATCGCGTCGAGTCGGCGCTGACGTTCCGTGTAAAGAGGTAACGAAACGAGGAGAATCGCGAAAACGATGATCGCGAGAACTGGCAGCGCGGCGAGAAAAACCAGCGCCGCCTTTGCGTCGACGACAAACGCCATAATCGTCGCGCCAAAGACAATAATCGGAGAGCGCATAAAAAGGCGCAAAACGAGATTCACGCCCGTCTGAATCTGGTTGATATCGCTCGTGAGTCGCGTCGCGAGCGAGTCGGGACCAAAGCGGTCGATCTGCGCAAAGGAAAGACGCTGAATTCGCGAAAACGCGACGCGACGCAATTTCGACGCAAAGCCTGTCGCGGCCTTCGCGGCATAGTATTGCGCTGTAACCGCCATCGCAAGACCAACGACCGCCAGCCCAACCAACAGAGCAAGCGAGCTGTAAATTCGTCCGCGATCTCCCTGCGCTACCCCATAGTCGATCATCATCGCAACGACAATGGGTACTAGCAAATCGAAACACGCTTCAAAGAGCTTGAAAACGGGCGCTAGAATCGACTCTTTTCGATATTCCAACAAGTATTTCAAGACAGAGTTCAAAACGTTTCCCTCGGATTCGCGACCGCGACAATCTTTTTAATTTGCGCCATTATATTCCGTCCGCGAATTCTGACGAGGCGCAATTCCACGTTCGCAATGAGATAAAATTTTTCATTGCTCGGACAAATGACTTTTTTTTGATTTTCAGACGGTTATAATCGTTAGGAAGATTAGGGCGCGCATTTTTTGCGCGCCATTACGTTCACGGTTGCGTCGGCGCCCCGACGCGCGACCTCAGCGATAAAGGATATCAAGATGCGTAAATGTCTCTGCATAGCCGTCGCGTTCCTCGCGGCGTTTGCTTGCTTCACCACTACCGTCGGCTACGCCGCCGACAACCTGGAAGAAGGCTTCGTCGCCCTCTTCGACGGCAAGACCCTCGACGGGTGGGCCAAACACGGCGGCTCCGCAACATACAAGGTAGAAAACGGCGATATCGTTGGCGAGTGCGTTCCCAACACGCCGGGCAACACATTCCTGTGCTATGAAAAGCCTTTTGGCAACTTCATTCTCAAGCTCGACTTTAAGGCCGACGTTCCTGGAAACTCCGGCGTCCAGTTCCGTAGCGCGATCCGCGAAGACGGCGATCGCGTCTTCGGTTATCAATGCGAAATCGACGTCGACACGGCAACAACAGCGCGCATCTACGACGAAGGTCGCCGCGGTCATCAACACGGTCGCGTCTGGCTTGACAACACGTCGGAAGAGACCATCGAGCAGGCTGTCGAGGCGCTCAAACGCGACGACTGGAACTCCTTGGAAATCCAAGCGATCGGTCCCTCTCTTCGCACTTGGCTTAATGGCGTACCCGTCGCCAATATCTTCGATTATTACGACTTCTCCGGCATAATCGGCCTGCAAATCCACCAGGGTAACCAGGGCACGATCCGCTGGCGCAATATTCGTATCAAGGACCTCGGAACCTCTGAATGGAAGTCCTTCTTCGTCGAGGGCGACGATGGCTGGAAAATTGTCGACGCCTATGAATTCGTCCCCGAATGCTGGAGCTTCAGAGAAGACGGAGTCCTCATTGGTCAGCATGACAATACGGAGCCCCGCGACGGCCTCATTGTCTCCCACATCCCTTACTCTGATTTCGTTGCAAAAGTCGATTACGTCTTCCGCGGCGGCGTGAACAGCGCGCTCTATTTCCGCGCTCACGAGGTCGACACCCCGTGGCTCCTACGCGGTTGTCAGAATGAAATCGCCGGCAACGGTAAAGACGCCGCTATCTGGCACACCGCCGGCGGCCCTGGCCAACCCGGACGCGGATGGCTTGGTTCCGACGATGAATTTGTCGAAAAAATCCGCAACAAGGGCGATACTGACTGGAACCAGATCGCCGTCGCAGCGTGCGGCGATCGCGCCGTGACCTTCCTCAACGGATTCCGCGTCGTCGATCTCGTCGACCCCCTCCTCGAAAAGAGCGGCAAGGTTGGTCTCCAGCTCCACGGCGGTTCCGACGGTCAGATGTGGTTTAAGAATTTTGAGATCATGAAGATCACTCCGGAACAGCGTGCGCTCATCGAACGCTGAGCCTTTCGTCAATGGCAGCTCGAACCGCGCTCAGCGCGGTTTCGAGCCTCTTCATCCTCTTTAAAATAAGAATACGCTACAATGAAAAAACTCTTTACCATCGCGGTAGTCGCGGTTGCGACTTTCTGCTCTGCGAGTCTATTTGCTCAGGAATTCACCAACGTCAAACAGATTGAAAAGGACGGCAAGTTCGTCGACGCCTTTGCAATCCAAGGCGAATATCTCCAGCCCGCGACCGGTCGCGCCTACCAGGTCATCGCGCGCGGCGAAAAGAACTTTGAAGTCGTTGGATATCCGGACGGACTTCCTGGCGACGGTTGGGATCGTTCCAAGGCGCGTTTCTTCGGAAAAGGCGAAATCCAGGACGACAAGCTTGTCGTAACCGGCGAAAGGATGCATATCCCAAGTAGGGGCGACGAAGCGAATATCGTCTTCACAGACGAGCAGAAAGCCGACAAACTTATCGGCACGATTGAAGACGGCCAGTTCTTCCTCGAGTATAAGGGCAAGAAAACCGAACTCAAGCGCGTTGAACGCAAGAGCCCCACGCTCGGCAAAAAAGCTCCTGAAGGCGCCATCACACTCTTTGACGGTTCCAATACGGACGCGTTTGTCGGCGACGTTCATCTCAGCGACTCTCAAGAGAACGCGATTTGGTCCGAAGCGCGTCTCAAGCCATTCGAAAAAGGTCGTCCGTACACGCTGCATCTCGAATTCATGCTCTCCTTCATGCCAAACGCAACAGGTCAAGCTCGTTCTAACTCTGGCGTCTACCTCCAGGAAGAATACGAATGCCAGGTTCTTGACTCCTTTGGTCTCGAAGGCGAAAACAATGAATGCGCCGGCTTCTATCAGCAGCTTAAGCCAATTGTTAACGCATGCTTCCCGCCTCTCGTGTGGCAAACTTATGATTTCGACGTGACGCCCGCCCAGTTCAACGATAAGGGTGAGAAGACCGAGAACGCCGTCATTACGGTCAGGCATAACGGGATCCTCGTCCACGACAATGCGGTTCTCAAGCACGAAACCCCCGGCGGCAAGTCGGAAAAAACCGAAGCTGGCGAGGCTCGAGGCGTTTTCCTTCAGGGTCACGGCAACAAGGTTCAGTACCGCAATATCTGGATCAAGTACAAGGACTGACCATGCGGCAAGTTTGACGGTCAACAGTTGACTGTCGGTCGTTAGACACGCTTTTGGAGGTTAAAAGATGCGCGTTGTTGGAATCGGAACGGACGCGACGGAAATCGGGCGCGTTGTGAGGCTCTATGAGCGTCATCCGGAAACTTTTCTATCGCGCGTCTTTACCCCCCATGAGCAGGAATACTGCAGATCGCGCGTTCGCGGCTTCGGCGAGTCGCTCGCGGCGCGATGGGCGGCAAAAGAGGCCGTCATGAAAGCGCTTGGAACCGGTTGGAACAAGGGCGTCGCCTGGACCGATATCGAGATTCGGTCGCAGCCCACGGGCAAACCGGAACTTGCGCTTTCTGGCGGCGCGAAACGCGTCGCCGACAGCCTTGGCGTCGTCGAATGGCAAATTTCAATCACGCACTGCAAAACTCTTGCGATCGCCTTCGTTGTCGCGAGCGCACAGGACGAGCGTCCAAGGGAATCCGGGCGTCTCAGATCTTCTCGGCAGCCGAGACGGTGGAAAAAATGGTTGCGAAATCGTTCCAAAACCGCCGTAGGGCAAAAGAAAGCGTCTTAATCGTTTTTCTCCTATGCCCATAGACGCCATCATACAACATAAAATAAGCGTTAATATATAGCAGAGCAAATTTTATAAAGGAGTTTTTGATGCATAAAAGGATTATGTTTATTCTTGCGGCTCTCGCGATTTCCCTCTTCACGACGGCTGCTGTAACGGCGCAGGAAAAAGCTGCTCCCGAAGGAATTCAGCATGTGATCTGGATCGGCTCCGACGGATTCGGATCACACTACACGGACTGGTCCGAGTTGCCGAATCTCACGAAAATGCGCGACGCAGGCTCATGGACGCTCCACATGCGCTCTGTCCTTCCCTCTGCTTCCGCGCTCAACTGGGAAACAATGCTCGTCGGGGCGCCCTCTGAAATGCACGGATTCCGAACCTGGGGCAGCAAGGAACCCGACGTCGAACCGATCTATCGCAACGAGCACGGGCGCTACCCTGATATCTTCCGCGTCGTGAAAGATCAGATGCCCGATGCGAAAACCGCCTGCGCCTACGACTGGGATGGAATCGGTTATCTTTACGACAAGAGCTGCGTCGACGACGACGTCCTTTGCGACTCCGGAGAAAAGGTCCTTGAGGCTGCGCTTAAGCAACTTGAAGCGAAACCAACCTTCGCGTTCTTTTACTTCGGCGAAGTCGACGTCGCTGGACACGGATATGGCTGGGGCAGCCCCGAATATCATGCCGCGGTAGTTAAGACGGACGAATATGTCGGCAAGATATTTGAAAAGCTCAATGAACTCGGCATGACGGAAGAAAACACGGTCGTCTATTTCACCTCCGACCACGGCGGGTCCGACAAGGGACACGGCGATGCGAGGCTCGACCACATGGAAGTTCCATTCATTATCTGGGGTCGTGGAATCGAAACAGGCGAGATCACCGACGTCGTCGTGAACTTCGATTGCGCGCCAAATGCGGCGTGGCTCTTCGGACTCGAGCGTCCCCAGGCGTGGCGCGGCATGCCCGTCTACTCCGCGACTGAAAAGAAGTGAATGAGTTCACCCTTTAGCTTAATTCCTCAAAAAAAAACCTTGACCGACTCAGCGTTGGTCAAGGTTTTTTGTTCTGTTCAAAGAGATCTTAAAAGAGAAAACCGGCCCCAAAGGGACCGGTTTACTCAACAAGCGGAGGACACGGGACTCGAACCCGCAACCCCAGAAAGGGGCGCCTCATTTCCAATGAGGGTGCTAACCATTCGCTTATCCTCCCCCGAAAATTCCGCCGTGATTATAGATGCAGTTCCGTTTTCTTCAAGGGGGAGTTTTAAAAATTCCCAATCTTAAAAAAAGAGATCGCCTGTGGAATGTGAAGCCCATCCGGATGAGGGGGCGTAAACAACAATAAAAGTATCATACAATTCAAAAATCCCTATTTACCTGAACCTGCAAAATTGCCACTCTGTCTGAGGAAGGGAGCGCTTTTATCACCTTCGCCGCTCGTTGGCGCAAGGATGACTAAGGCGTTCAGACAGAGAAACAGTCGTTGTATAAGAATCGGCGTCGCAGGTTGGCTCGTTTGAACTGCTTCGAGAGCGGCGCGGATTGGGAGAAAATAATGCACAGATATAACGTCGCTTTGTTGACTATCGCGACTCTCCTCTTCGTCGCCGCTACCGGACAAACGAATATCTTTGCGCAGGGGTTCGGCGATTACGTCGCTCCCTCTGCCGGCGCTCAGGCGCAAACAGACGACAACGTCATCGCCGTCGGATCGGTTGAGGAAGCAAAACGAGTCGGAATTGCAACTGTCAACACGGATCCCGCGCGTCGACAACCTCTGCCGCAGCTCCAGTCGCAGCCGCAAGCTCAAGCGCAGTATGGCGCCCAGCAGAGGCGCGTGAGCAACATGGCGGCTCAGAGCCAGCAGACGACGCGAGAAGTCGTCGTGACTCCGCAAAGCGCTCCCTCTACGGCGGCGAACGCCACTTCAGGGGTTGCCGGCCAGCCCCCGCAGGGCGGGTACGTTACAGGCGAGGTCGAAAGCGCAATTGTGCCGCCCCCGACAAACTACAACCCAACGGAAGCTGAGCAGCAGCAGCTCAATGAATTCCTTGCGCGTTGGGAAGAATTTGGGCTCGGCGTGAAGCGAGTCTCATGCGACGTTCACATGCGAGAATTTGACGGCGTCCTTCAGCAGAACTCTAAAACGCCCTTCGCACACACTTGGGGACATTTCCGTTTCATTACTCCGAACCAGTTCATGTACCATATCAGGGGCGAATTTATCTATTCCGACGCGAGCCCTGAAGGAGAATGGAAAGAAGGTCAGAACGAGTGGATGATCGTGCTCAACAGCAAGGAATTCCTCCAATATGACTTCAAAAATAAGAACGTTGTCGTCTACCCTGTCGTCTCGGAAGAGCAGGACATGGATCTCACGATGGACAACGGGCAATTCCCCCTCTTCTTCGTCGCCAACGCCAACGTCCTGAAGAATCGCTTCTATATGCGGATCGTAACGCCTGCCTCCAAGCAGAAAACTCAAGTCTGGATCGAAGCGTTCCCGCGCTACGCGCGCGACGCGCAGCAGTTCCGGTCAATCACGGTTATCCTCGGACTGAAAGATCTTCAGCCGACCTACATGCGCAGGGTCGCCGTCAACGGCAAGAGCAAGACGGATCTAACCTTTGAGAAGGTCCAGGTCAATAAGGGACAATGGAAGATAGAGGGCGCCGTCGATAAAGGCTGGACCCGCGAAGTCCGCGATGAAGAGTTCTCGATACTTCGCCAGCAGCCGATTATGCCCGAGACGGCAGTCGCCCAGTCCCCGTCTCGTCCGGCCCAACCGCAGACCTCGACTCAGTATGTCTCCCAGCGAACGCGACAACAACCCGCAGTTAATTCTCCCTCGACCGCAAATTCCGCGGCGAACAATAGACGTTTCTGAACAAAGGCGCAGGACAACGAATTGTCGGCAAGCGCTATGCAAAAAGTTCCGCCTAAAAATGGAACGCCTTGAAAAAATAACGGACGCTTCGCTAGCTCGCGAGGCGTCCGTTTTTTGTCTTGTGAACGAAAGCGTTCGTAGGATCAGTCGAGTTTTTTATGAACAACGCGAATCGCTTTGCCATTAACGCGCGGAAGCGTTCCAACTGGCAGCACTTCGCCCTGTGGAGAGAACCCAAGGCGTTCCTTGAGCCGCTTGACAACGACGTAACCGGTCACGCCGGGCTCCGCTTCAACAAGGATGCGAACGTCTTTGACGCCGTGGTATTCTTCCATAATGATCTGATACTCCGAGTGAACGCCAGGAATCTCAAGGAGCGCCTGTTCAACCTGCGACGGGAAAAAGTTCACGCCCTTAATGATGAGCATGTCGTCCGTCCGGCCGGAGATGAGATCGATCTTGGTGTGGGTGCGACCGCAAGCGCACTTTTCACGAGAAACAATGCGCGTGAGATCGCCTGTCTTGAAACGAATAACCGGTAGCGCCTCGCGTGTCAGGGACGTCACGACAAGCTCGCCGATCTCGCCGTCGGGGAGAACCTCCCTCGTAACTGGGTCGACAATCTCGAGGTAATATTGGTCTTCCCAGACATGGAGACCCGAGTGGTCCTGGCAGTCCATTCCAAGCGTGCCCACGCCCCCCGTCTCGGTCATTCCGTAGATATTATAGACCTCTATTCCAAGTCGCTTATGAATCTTGTCGCACATCGCGGCTGTGACCGTTTCCGCGCCGAAAATACCGATCTCAAGGCTAGGAAGCTCAACTCCCATTTGCTCCATAACCTCGATAATGCGCGTCGAATAGGAAATGACCGCAGCAAAGACGCGCGTATCGAAGTCCTTCGCCAAACGAATTTGACGCTCCGTATTGCCGGAACCGGTCGGAATCACAAAGAGGTCGGCGGCGCGAGCCCCGTGATACATCCCAAATCCACCGTTAAAGAGGCCAAAGGACGGCATAATCTGAACCGGATCGCCAGGCTTGGCGCCAGCCATGCGATAGCAACGCGCCATGCAGTCCGCCCACTGATGAAGGTCGGCGCTCGTATAGGGCATGACAACCGGGGTCCCGGAAGTACCGCTAGACATATGCATTTCGCGAACCTCAGTTTTCGGAACGCAACACATGCCGAGCGGGTAGGTTTCGCGAAAGTTCGCCTTAGCGAGAATCGGCAGTTTTTCGATATCCTCAATGCCGCGGAAATCTTCGGCAACGACTCCCGCTTTTTCATAAAGACCGCGTATATACGCATTATTCTTCATGACATAGCTAACTTTTTCCTTGAGCAATTCATTCTGACGATTGATGAGTTCGTCCTGCGACGCTGTTTCGATTGCCTCATGAAAATATAATTCGGGATGCGACATTTTATTATTCCTGATCTCTTAACGGGAAACGTTTCCACAAGGAGACGTCTATGAATGCATTTGAAGCCCATGGGCTTTCCCGATTCTAATCCTATGAAGTTGCAAGTCAACGAAGAATAATAACCAGTCGAGTAAAATAAGGGAAATTCATCCCTCGGAGTATCTGATCTATGAGCAATGCAAAATCATCTGACGCCTACGTCCGCTTTGCAGGCAACAGGTCGACAGGGTTCTTGGTTTTTTTATGCGTTCTGCTATGATTGTCGACGGTCAGCGCCGAGACTGACCTGGAAAACTAGGGGAATTTGAGGACTAAGTTGCAGTCGCCGCGTCGACTTCCAACGAAGGAGAAAAGCATGTTTGACGCGATATTACTGGCGTCCTACGGCGGTCCGGAAGGACGCGACGACGTCGAACCGTTCCTCGATCGGATCCTCTCGAAAAGACCGATCCCTCCCGCGCGACGCACGACGGTTGTCGAGCATTATCTGCATTTCGACGGCGTCAGTCCGCTGCCGGGCGAATGTCGACAGTTCATCGCTTCGCTCCAAAACAAGATCGCGCGATCTCGCCGACCGCTCAGGGTCTACTGGGGCAACCTTTACGCGCCCCCATTTATCGACGACGCCTTTGAGAAGCTTGAGCGCGACGAAATTCAAAACGTCCTGGTCCTGGCAAGCTCGGCGTTTGGATCCGTCGCGGGTTGCCGACGGTATATCGACGCCGTTCAGAAAGCGGCGGCGAAGCGTTCGCCCGAGTTCGTTGAGAAACTCGTTGTCAAACATGTTCCGCCATTTTTTGAGACGCCGGCGTTTCATATATCCGTCGCCGATACGATCCGCGACGCGCTCGCAACAGCGCCCAAAAGCGACGAGAATTCTCAGCGTCTGATCCTCTTTTCTGCGCACTCCATTCCTGCGACGGACTCAAACGCGTCGCAATATCGCCGACAGCTCCTCAGCGCTTGCGTCGAAGCGCTTCGGCGCGCCACGACCGACGTTCCGCGCAGGGTTGACTCCGACTCATTCCCTTCGCGACCGACAACCTTTGTCCTCCCCGAAACGCAGACGCAGATTCCCGACGCGCTCCGCGCAAAGCTGGCTCCGCAAGGTCTGGACGCCGCGCTAGCATTCCAAAGTCGCAGCGGCTCTCCCGCAATCCCCTGGATCGGTCCAGACATTGAAGAACTACTCCGTGACTTTAAAGCGCAAAATCCAGCGCTTACAAGCGTGCTCGTCGTCCCTATCGGATTCTTTTTTGACAATATGGAAACAGTCTATGACTTGGACGTCGAGCTCGGCGCAACCTGCGACGAAATAGGCGTAACTTACGACCGTGTCCCATGTTGTGGGACCTCTGATACGATGGTTGACGCCGCGCTTGCGCTCGCGCTCAAAAGCCCCGAGGAATTCCCAATATGTCACTGTTGCGACGGCGCGTGCGACCTGTCATGCCGGCTGAATCCCTTTTTTCTAATCCGAAGATAAAAAAAGACGCGCCGCTGAAACGACGCGTCCTTTACATTGGTCAGGAGAAGAGAGCTATTCGTCTTCCTTCTTTGCCTTCTTTTTTTTGAGTTCGTCCTTTTTAGCGGCAAATTTATCTTTAGCGTCGGCCTCGGCGAGCGCGTCGGCGAGACTAAACGGAACGTATTCCGAATCGCCGCCTTGAGATAGAATGGATCCGAAACGGCTCGTCCCAGCGGAAGAGAGAGCGCGATATTTTCGCGCTGCGTTCTTGTTGCCGTTCAATGCGGCGCGTTTATAATATTGCGCCGCCCAAAAAACGTTCTGCGTCACGCCTTCGCCAATCTCGTAGCATTCTGCAAGGGGCATAAACGCCTCGATAAAGCCTTGCTCGGCCGCGCTCTTGTACAGCGCAAAGGCGCGCTCGACATTGCGTTCGACGCCTATCCCATGACGGAGCAGATACGCAAGGTTGCACTGCGCGCTCGCAAGCCCCGCCGCCGCCGGTTTTTCAAGCGTCTGCGCAGCAAGGGCATAGTCTCTCTCGCAACCGAGACCCATCTGGTAATTCCACGCCAGATTCACATATGCTTCAACAAGCCCGGCGTCTGCCGCCGCCTGATACAGGCGATTGGCTTCAGCAGGATCTTTCTTCACGCCCAGACCGTTTTGGAAACAGTACGCCAAGTTGTGGATCGCCTGTATATTCCCCTGATCTGCAGCTTTACGGAACCAGTTCGTCGCCGCGCCCAGACTCTTGTTAACGCCAAGGCCGTGAAGATAGACAAGGCCGAGGTTATTCTGCGCAGCCGCTAGACCAAGCTCCGACGCTTTACGGTACGCTCGGTACGCCTTGACGTCGTCGCGCTTGACGCCGACCCCATCTGCATAACAGAGCCCAACGTTGTTGAGCGCGACGGCGCTCTTCGATTCGGCGGCGCGTTGAAACAACTCAAAAGCGCGACGCTCGTCGCGAGCGACGCCAGTTCCGTGACGATAACGCCATGCAAGCTCGCACAGCGCATCGACGTCGCCAGACTCGGCGGCGCTCTCGAGAACGTCTAGACCCGTTGTTTCGTCATATGTCACGCAATCCCTCCAGACAGCGAAGAGCTCAGTTGTCGTCCCCGGGGAATGAGAATCCCTTGCAGAATTCCGCAATCTCCGCACGAATCTGCGGCGCCACCTCGTCGACGTCGTTAATGTGCTTGCAGACGCGGTCAATCCAAGCGGCGACGCGCTTCATGTCGTCCTCCTTCATGCCGACGCTCGTAAGCGCCGCAGTCCCGAGACGAACGCCGCTCGTCTTTGCCGGAGAACGCGTATCGCCTGGAACCATGTTGAAGTTCGCGATGACGCCGCACTTTGCCAGCGCCTGAGACGCGTCTTTACCCGTGAATTCTTCGTTGCGGAAATCGAGCAGCAACAGATGAGTTTCCGTGCCGCCTCCTGCAATCGGACGCCCCAACGCCTGCAATTCTGCGCAAAGAGACTGCGCATTCTTGACGATCTGCGCTCCATAAGCTTTGAATTCGTCCGTTTGAGCGTACTTGAAAATCGCCGCCATGCCCGCGATCGCCTGAAGGTGAGGCCCACCCTGGAGAGTCGGAAAAACGCCGCGGTCAACGAGCGACGCAAGATTCCACTTGCTGTTAGGATGATACTTCTCATGGTAGCGGTCCTCAAGCTTCGACATAATGAAGCCCGCGCGAGGTCCGCGAAGCATCTTGTGCGCCGTGCTCGTGATGACGTCGCAGAACGGGACCGGGTCAGGATGAACGCCGGCGATAATAAGAGCGTTGATATGCGCAATATCGGCGACGAGATAGGCGCCGACTTCCTGAGCAATTTCGGCGAACGCCTCATAGTCAAGTTTGAACGGATAGGCGCTCATACCCGCCCAGATGAGCTTCGGACGCTCGCGGAGCGCGATCTCGCGAACCTCGTCCATATCGAGTCGTCCTGTTTCCTGGTTTGGGCAATATGGAATCTGGACATAATCCTTTCCGGAAAAGCTGACCTTCCAACCGTGAGTTAGGTGACCGCCGTCGGAGACCGGAACGCCCATAATCTTGTCGCCGGCCGAGAGCAACGCGCGGTATACGGCGTTGTTGGCGGGCGAACCAGAGTAGGGTTGAACGTTCATGTGCTCGCAGTCGAAGAGCTCCTTACCTCGTGCGATCGCGAGATTTTCTATCTCGTCAACGAACTCGTTTCCCTCATAATAGCGCTTGCCGGGGTATCCTTCCGCATACTTATTCGTGAGAATGGAACCGCCAGCTTCGAGGACGTTTTCAATCGCATAGCTCTCTGAAGCAATCATCTTGAGCGTCGAGTTCTCATACTTAGATTGCTTCTGTATCAGATCGTAAAGTTCCGGGTCAGTGGACTTGAGATGGGGATAGCGTTCAGCGGTCATAATAGCCTCTCCTTCAAAGGGGGACGCCTCGTAAATTTTCCATGGAAGAATTTTCGTCGACGCCGCAATATACAAGGTCCCGACAATCAGACGAAAAAAGCTCCTTTTATTATATGAATGGAGGATGGAAAAGCGAGGGGGCGTCGTCAACATTCTGCTCTAACTTACCAGGGGACGCTCTTTACAAATCTTTTGCTTGAGGTGTAATGGCGCTGCAAGTTGACGACGAGTGGCGCCAACGTCGCGATATCGTCGCCAAATCGCTCGTCAAAGGTTAGTGAACGTCTTCCATCCTTCTTCAAAAAAGTGTCGCCATGACTCCTGACGCCGAAAAAATTGCCAACGCTATGAATCGTTCCAAGCGCGAGTTGGGGAAAACGGGAATTATGGTCTCTCCACTGTGCTACGGTTGCGCTTCCGTCTACGGGCGAGATTTAATCTCAGATCAGACGGCGATTGATCTATTCCTCATGGCGCACGAGCTCGGAATTAACTTCTTCGATACGGGTCGCGGCTACGGAATGGCGGAAGCGCGCATCGGCGCGGCGCTTAAGAGCGTGGAGCAAATTGATCGCGAATCGCTCGTTCTCTCAACGAAATTCGACCTCTGCGAATCACGACAAAAAATCCCGCAAGTCTTCGACTTGGACTGGGCGAAAAGAAGCGTCGAAAAAAGCCTTGAAACGATCGGAGTCGACTATCTTGACATTATCATGGTTCATGAGCCCGAACCGGCGGCTTTTTTCAACGAGAGTCTCTTCGGCTTTTTGGAGGATATTAAACGTCAGGGAATCGCCAAAGCAGTCGGGGTCAATACCTATGACGCGGATTTTGCGGAGCGCGTCGCTCGCGAAAAGCCTTTGGACGTCGTCATGATCGACCATAATCTCGTTACCAAACGTCACGAGACGATTGCAAAGCTCCATGAAGCAGGAATCGGGGTTATCGCGGGTCAAGGGCTCACGCAGGGTTCGTTCTTCAGAAAGCGCTTCTTTGTTAAAAACAGGAAGGATTTCTGGTATCTGATGCGATCCCTCAAATCACCGGCGTCGCGACCTCTTTATCCCCAAGCTAAAAAGTACCGATTCATTTCAGGACTTCGCGGTTTTGCGCCAGCCCACGTTGCGCTTAACTACGCGCTGAGCGATCCGAACGTATCGGCTGTCTCATTTAATTCATGTGACTTCAGTCATTTAAGGCAAGACGCCGAAGCTGTAACGCGCGAGCTGCCAAAGGAATTGTTCGATCGCTTGCGTTCGCTTTAATGCCCGCTAATTCCCTCAGGCATTGACTGATTCGTAGGGAGTTTGCATGCGAGGCTTATGAGCGCGCCCCTTGCAAAATGGCGTATTGCGCGCTAAACAATCCGGGTTGTATTTCTCCTCTTCCAACGCTTTCCTATCCTGACAGTTGGAATCGCTATCTCCGGCTGATAGAATAATAAGCGTCCCAGCAGTCTGGATATTTCTATCAATCCGTCGATTTAGCGTTCAGGAGGACTTCAGATGAAATACAGTCGAGTCTTGGCGTTAGCGTCGCTGATCTTTGGGGTCTCGATCGCGCTTTGCACGAGCGTTTCAGCTTATGGACAGACTCTTTCTGTCTGGCAGACTGACGTCTGCGACAAAATTTTTTCAGATACGCCAGCAGGCGATGAAAAGCCTATCAGATTTCAGGCGGCAAGCAACGAGTATGAATCGGCGCTCATCGGGCTACGCTCCGATACGGAACTCAAAGACGTCAAAATTGAAGTTTCAGCTCTTAAGGGAGTCGAACAAGGCGCCGTCATCCAACAAGCACACATCACGGTTCGCGAGGTAGGCGTCCTTCCACTCGAGCACAACACGCCCGGCGCAGAAAATATCGTCACAAGGAAAGCGCCCTGCGACATGCCGGACATACTTTACGATCGCTCAACCGTTTCGCTCAAGCCTGGCGTCTCTCAGGGAATTTGGATAACGCTTTTTATACCTAAAGGAACGCCTGGCGGCGCGTACGCGGGAACGCTGACCTTAACCGCCGATAGTTTCTCAAAGGAGATTCCTGTCGAAGCGCAGATCTTTCCCTTCGAACTCCCTGATACCCGGCATTTCTATGCAACAAACTGGTGGTCTCCCGAAAATTTCGCGAGACTCCATCAAGTCGAATTTCTGAGCGAAGAATACTGGTCGATTCTTGAACAGTATCTCAAGAACATGGGCGAGCACCGGCAGAATGTGTCGCGAGTCTTCTGGGTTCCTGGAAATTTCGTCAAAGCGACGCTCAACGAGGACGGAACGTTGACCTTCGACTTTGCGAATTTTGACCGTCTTCTCGACCTCGGACTAAAGTACGGGGTTCTCGATCGTATAGAACTCAGCCATGTTGGGGGAATCAATCGAGAAGATCATTCTGTGCGCATGCTCAGCGCAACGGTTTATGACGGAAGCAAGAAAGCGAGCCTTTCTGTTGGCGCCGACGTATGGCTCGAACCGACGCTCAAGGCGGTATGTAATAGGCTCCGAGAGCGCAACCTCTTTGACCGTGCAGTCGTTCACATCGCCGATGAGCCTTTTATCTTCGACATGAAGGCGTGGCGCGACGTATCCGCGAGGGTCCGTGCGATCGAGCCGGATCTCAAGCAAATCGACGCCATCGAGTCAATCAACTTCGACGACTACCTCGACGTCTGGGTCCCTAAGCTCAGCCATTTTGATCGCTGGCGAAGCGCCTACGAAAAGCGCCGCGACAAGGGGGAATTCTGGTACTATATCTGCTGTCACCCCTTCGGCGAGGTCTATCCGAACCGATTCATGGATTTACCCGGCGTCCGCGTGCGAGTTCTGCATTGGCTCAATTATTCCGAAGACCTCGTTGGATACCTGCACTGGGGCTACAATTATTGGGGCGAAGACCCATTCGGAGCGCCGACCACACAATACGGACCTGGCGACACGCACGTCGTCTATCCGGGAGACGGCAAGCCGCTCGATTCGATCCGATGGGAAATTGAACGCGAAAGCGCTGAAGATTTCGAATATTTGAAGCTACTGGAAGATAAGATCGCAGAAGTTAAGGCAGGATACGATCTGGAAAAGGCATGGTTCATTGAACCGAAAAGTCGCTCTATGGAACTAGCGCGACGCGTCGTCCCGTCCCTCGCGTCATCGACGCTCGATTATAACGTCGTCAATCAGGCGCGTTTGGACGTCGTCAACGAGCTCAACAACGTCATGGGGCCCGTCAGACTCGTCGTTCAGACCTATCCGGAGGATGGCGCGACTGTCTACGTCGGGCCAACGGTTTTTGAAATCTACGGCGTCGCAACGCCGGGCGCCGAGGTTACGATTAACGGTAGAGAGCTCAACGTCGACGAAGAGGGGTTCTTCAGCGACCTCCAATTTTTCTCGGAGGGCGAGCACGAGCTCGAAATCATCGCGACGCTCGACGGTAAAGTCGCCAAAACGACAAGGCGATTCATCGTCAGCAGTCGGTTGTAAACGCAACGCGTAAATTATCTCTCGCGTAACCCCGTTCCGCGCAGGAACGAAGGATTCTCACGGAGACTTTCGCCTCTCTCACAAGACGAGGCGAAAGTCGTAACGCGTTGATAAACCCCGTCATCTGCGCTCGTTATGGCCGTCGCCGGGAGTCTAAATACAAAGTGATTCGGCGCGACAAACTACCGTCGCTCAAAAGATCAGCGAACGGAAGATCTTTAAGAACTCTTGCGCTTCGTCTCCCGTCATGAGCCGAGGGTCGTAGCTCACGCCCAGATCCAGTTCGCCGGCGTAAGTCAGCGCGGCAATTGCCAGATTCGTCTTATAACGGATCGGCGGCACTGATTCGATCCTATCAATGCGCGCGTCTCCAAGCATGATACGTCCCTCCTCGTCGCGTTTAAGGGGCGATTTATCCAGATAACGTCCGAGATTCGAGAAGACTCCCGTCGCACGGCATGTCGGTAGATGCAAAAAGAAGGGGAGCGAGCCGGGAATTCGGTGAAGCGTTCTCAAAACAAGGAGGAAATCATATCGCTGTTCATTTTTCTTGATCCAACGCATTTCCGACACGACGCTCTCAAGCGTCTTCTCGGCGCCCTTAGCGAGAAAACGACGAGAGCGATCGAGAAAGACGGTAGAGACAACGTTAGAGAGCGGCGCAAATCGATGACGGTCCGTACGCATGTTGATCGGCGCCATAACGCGAAGACTTCCTGACTTATTATCCCGGCGAACGTCGGTAAGCCATTTGTCCAGCGTAAGGAAAAACGTCGCGAGGAGCGAATCGTTGACGGTCACGCCCAGTTCTTTAGCGCGGCGGATACACTGGTCCGTTTCGGAACGCGTCAGCTTGAGCGTTCGCATATGAGGATAATCGACTGCCGGTTTGACGTCTTTAAAGGGACCGACCGGAATGAGCGGTCGAGGACGACCAAACGCAAGCTGGCTCGTTGAGCGCATCGTATGGAAGAAGTTCTTAAAGTATGCGCGTACGGTCCAGCCAATCTTGCGACGTTCCTGGAATGATTCTTCGTCAACGTGCGGAACTTCCAAACCTGGGGGCGCGGCGCCGACTGCAAGAGAATAGCGAATCGACCATTCGTTGAGAATCTGCGCGACGCCGACGCCGTCCGCTGTCGCATGGTGAACCTGCACAACGAGGAGCGTCCAATCTTCACGACGAGACACGATATGGAAAATACGACAGCCAGGCTCGGAGAAAAGGTCGATCGGGCTAAGGCGCGGGAATCCACTCTCATTTAGAATTGACGGATCGGCGTCGAAATCGACGTACGTGACCGCGGGACGCTTGTGGGTTGGGACCCAGTAATACCGAAAACCGCGTTTTTCCACGCAACACTTTAACAGCGGCTGACGCTCGATCACGTCGTTAAGGGCGCTTCGCGCCGCCGCCCTGTCGATGACTCCCTTAAGGCGCAGTTGAAGGATAGGATTCATGGGATACTGCGGCGTATCGTCCATGATCATATACTCTTCGAAAAGAGAAAAAGGCTCCTTGGAAACGGCGTTCGCCAAAGACGTCTCGGTTCCTTCGGAAGGCGTTTCATCCTTTCGTTCGACAGCCATATTCTCCATAACTGTTTTCCTCGTTTTAACAACGGCTCTGAAAGGTTTCTTTTCAAGCCCGTTATAACTCGGGTTGTTCATTGCTCCTACCAAGGACGACAACGGCTTACCGACGCGGGCGCAAGGAGGTTTTCATGGCCGGCTAAATCTTCAGCCATCCCTCCTATTCCGAAAATCAGACCTTATTCTGCCATAAAATCGGATTCCTGGAAGTCAAGATCCAACTGGAAGAACTTGTCAAAGCTCTCCGAGGAAACGTCGATAAATCGAGCGTTTCCAGAGTCAAGAGGCGATTCTCCGTCTATGACGTAGGAAGATTCAGCGCGCAGTTCCGAGCCGGCGTCCGCCAAACGACGGCCACCGCCGATGGAAATCACAACAATCTGCGCATCGCGAGGGGCGCGTGAACTCGCAGCGGCTAGCGCCTCTCCCAGGCGATCGTCGCGCGTCTCAACGGCAACCGCAAGGCGCGACATAACGCGCAGCGTCGAGCTTCCGCCGAGAATCTCGTTCCATTCGTCGCGTTGAAGCGCGTTGACCGCGTCCTCTTCCGCCTGAGATCTCTCCGCGTCAGAATCGAGATCGTCAAGCTCGACGCCATTGATCGTAAAGACGAGCCGTGAATCGGCAGTCGACCATTCGTTAACAAGCGTCGCGGTAAAGGAAACCGCTTTCTCGACGCGGCGCCACAGCTCCGGATCGCGCGTTCTGGTACCGACCTCCCCTGCTTTTGGGTCGTAGAGGTCGAGAATAATGACGACGGTTCGGGTACGGCGCTTTGCAAACTCTCGCGTTTGCAGACGGTTGCGCTTAGCTGTCGCGCGCCATGCGATCGTTCGGCTCGAATCGCCCTGTCGCCAGTCGCGGATCGAGACGGTCTCGTCAGGAGCTCGCGCCGTTAAACTCGTCGCGACGCTCGTCTCCTGAGTAAGGCTTCCGGCATACGCGTTCCACTCGTCGGTAAGAACGCCAGTACGCGGCAGTATAAGGATTTCTTCATGAGCCTGCACACGCTTCATATTGCGAAAAAAGCCGCAAGGAAAGCGCGTTGAGACGTTCAGCGCAGCCAATCGGCGGCGACCGCGACGCATCATAACGCCAACGTAATATTCCTTAAGCTGCTTCTTCTTGGAGATCGACGGAAAATAGACGACCGGGCGAAGCGTATCGTCGCAAATCGCCGCCGAGTCGTCGATCTCGCCTGAAGAACCGGACTCGCGCTTCTTCTTCTTATCGGATTTGTCGCGAGCTTTGTTATCGCGTGCGCTTCCTTTCTGTGTTTTTCCTGTTTTTCCGTTCGTGCCAGGAGTCTGAGATTTAGCGCGGCTACGCCGTTGAGAGAGTTTCTTGAGCTCCTCGGGGACGTCGAAGCGCGAATCCTCAGGATCCCACTCGTCCTCCACGACGATTGCCCACGCAGGCGTGGTCATTTGAGCGCTGTCGAGTTCAATTTCAACGTAAAAAGGCTTGCCAGCGTAAATAGTATCGGGAAGTCTTCGCTTAACGCTAAGTTTTTTAAGGATGGCAGACCCCCAGGCATAGTCGACGCCTAGGAAGCCAACAAAGAACGCCCCGAGCGCCAGGAGGAGGTTCGTTCCGCGCGCCGCCGCGCTGAAGACAAGAAGTCCTGCCGCAAAGAGAACCACAACCCCGTCGCGGACAATCGCTACCCGAATTCTGCTCTCTTTCCTCTTACCGAAAAGAGCGTTCTTCAAACTGCTTCTAGCGCGACGAGAATGTTCGGGACTTTTATTCACAATCGTCAAACCTTTCTATACCGACGTCTCGCGAGTTAGTCGGTATGCTCGGAAACGTCGACTTCCGCCAAAATTCGGCAGAGAGCGTCGGCAAGTTTGTCGGCGGCTTGCAATTCATTTTCCTTGACCTTATAGACGTCGACGACGGAAGACGGTTTCTTCACGGCAGCGCCGAGGAACGCGCCAAGGGAACGCGCCAATGTCTGATTGTTCTTAGAGACACGCTTTGCTTCGGCGCTCACTTTGAGCGACTTAAGATCATAGATCACGCGCAGGGGCAGGAATGGAACGCGCGCCGCATAACAGACCTCGGCGACTCCCCATGTCGCGCGATCGTACGCGCTCATCCCTACCTTCTGCTCCTCGCTGGGACGACTTGCGCTGAGACTCAAGAGCGCTCCGGTAGAAAAACGCGACATGAACTCCGCCATGGGACTATCGATGGTCGCGTTGGGGACGTCCGTCGACGCTTCGGCGCTCGCAATCACGGCGTGCTCGGTAGAGTCGACGTCTGCGTTGGCGGAATGCGACTCGGTCGAATCCTTTGAATCCTCTGAATCGTTCGACTCTGGCGGCGCGTCCGGAGATTCTTCCGACTCGACGGCTAGCGCGCGTCGACGAAGATCAAACGTCTCGCCTTCCTCCGAAACGAGGCAGTCGGGCACGAAGAGCGTCAAATTACGCAATGAGGCTACAAGTGGAATCGCAAAACCGACAGACGCGACTCGCGCGGGTCGAAATGCCTGCAGAAGAGCTTCCGCAGCGCGTCGCGACGCGTCCCGCCCTTCCCCGGACTCGACAATCGCTATTTTGCGACCTTTCCAAGTTCCGAAATAATATTTGAAGGAATCGCCTCGGGTTTTCCTCAGCGAGCCCATTTTATCGAGCAGTCCGACGATCTCCGCCTTCGTTGCGACAACGACTCCGAGATCGACGTCCGTCATTCGACGGTGTTCACGGCCCCCTTTGAACGCATTTTTGAAGAGAACGCCTTCGTAATCCCCCAAATCTCCAGCCTCAACACGCGATTTGACCTCGTCGACGACCATCTGCTGGGCGCGAGTCACAGTCTGCGTCGCAAACCAATCGAAGAAATAGCGTGTGAAAAAAGGAGACGGCATACGATTCAAAGCTCGCGTAGTCGCACAATAGAAGGAAGGGGCGTCATTTAAAAACGTGGGGCGCCAAGCGGAGAATTTCGTCGACAACCTCGTCAATAGAGCGATGCTCCGTGTCAACCTCGAATGTCGCTGCGGCGCGATAAAGAGGCTCGCGTTGGTTGAGAACCGCCGAGATTTCAGCGACCGGCGACTGCGCGTTGGTGAGCGTTGGACGCGAAGACGCCGTTCTAGCGTCGCCATGCATTCGCGCCGCGATTGTGTCGACAGACGCGGTAAGCCAGATAACGACGGAACGTTCTTTCAGTACTAGGCGCGTCGACTCGCGCATCGGCGCGCCCCCGCCTGTCGCAAGGACGAGCGGGTCTGGCGAAGAAAGAAGCTCTGCGACGACTCGCGCTTCGAGATCCCGGAAACTGGGTTCTCCGTCCTCGCTGAAAATCGCCGCGATCGTCTTGCAGGCGCGTTCTTCGATCACGTCGTCGGCGTCGGCGTACGGAATATTTAATCGCTCTGAAAGACGCTTGCCCACTGTTGATTTTCCAGTGGCTCGATAACCAATAAGCGTTATCTTATTCCTACCAGTCACGGGGGCGCCCTTTAAATATCACAATCATATCATAAAGAACTCCCGTCGGTCATATGCTTATGAGGATAAGACGACCAACGGGAGCTGTAATCAAAACCAGTCGACGTGTCCCATGATCAATCGATCTTGGAGTCGTCGCGACGCACGAAGTCGGCGAAAGCGGCGAAAATCTGATTGGTGATCTTGCCGGGCTTCCCGTCCCCAATCGAGCGACCGTCGACGGCCACCACGGGAATCAGCTCGGCGGCGGTGCCCGTGAGGAAACACTCGTCCGCCGTATAAACGTCGTGTCGCGTAAACGCCGTCTCGGCGCATTCGAGTCCGAGCTCATCGCAGATTTCGATCACAACGTTGCGCGTCACGCCTTCGAGAATGCACGCGTCAATCGGAGGAGTCATAAGTTTCTGGCGGCGAACAACAAAGATGTTGTCGCCGGTGCATTCGCAGACGTCGCCCTTATGATTGAGCATCAACGCCTCTTCACATCCGGCAACGCGCGCTTCGAGCTTCGCCATGATGTTATTGAGGTAGTTGAGAGACTTAACGCGAGGGCTCAGCGAGTCGGAAGGATTACGGATCGTACTGGCCGTAACGATCTTAATACCTTTTTCATAAAACTCTTCAGGATACAGAGAGAGCGCCTGCGCGATCACGACCACTGAAGGTTTGGAGCAAGAGCGAGGGTCAATTCCAAGGTTCCCTGGTCCGCGCGAGACGACGAGACGAATGTACGCGTCGGTAAAACCGTTCGCTTCAAGGGTGTCGTTGATCGCCTTAACCATCTCCTGCTTCGTCATCGGGATCTGGATATCGACGGTCTTTGCAGATTCCCAAAGACGATCAATGTGCTGTTTCTCGCGGAAGATTTTGCCGTTGTAACAACGGATCCCTTCGAAAACGCCGTCGCCATACAAAAATCCATGGTCGAAAACGCTAACCTTCGCGTCTTCTTTATCAACTATCTGACCGTCGAGAAAAATCTTGATGGACATTTGCCAAGCCTTTCCTAAATGCCGAACAGACGCGAACCAGGTTGGAATCGCCTGCAAGGCCCCTTTAACAACCCGTCGACGTCCGCGCAGAATAGCGTTGAGACTCAGGGAGTTTCTCAAGTTGCGACGGAACCCTTAACGGGGAGTTTCGTCCAACTGATTCTATCGATCATCGACAGGAATTCAAGCTATCGAACAGAGTTGCTCAAAAAATTTAACAGAGCCAAAAGAAAAACAGATCAGGCGCCGAATCGCTCCTCGACGACCTGACCGTCGACAATTCGAATCGAACGATCAGCGTCGCGCGCCTGCCCCATGTCGTGCGTCACCATGACGATGGTTATCCCTTTTTCTTTATTCAATTTTCTCATGAGATCAAGGACGCCCGCGGACGTCTTGGAATCGAGGTTCCCGGTTGGCTCGTCCGCAAGGAGCAAACGCGGACTGGAAATCAGCGCTCGCGCAATCGACGCGCGCTGCATTTCTCCGCCGGAAAGTTCGTTAGGACGATGACGCAGACGGTGGGAGAGTCCAACGAGATCGAGGATCTCTTCCGCTTTCTTCGTATAACGGCGTTTGTTGCTGAGATATTTCCAGACGCTGTCGCGGATCATCAGCGGCGCCAGCACATTTTCAAGAACGGTGAGCTCCGGCAAAAGATGATAAAATTGAAAAATCATCCCGATATAATGGTTGCGCAAAACGTCGCGCTGACTTATCGGGAGATTGTCAATTCGCTGACCGTCGAAGTAAATTGTTCCGGAATCGGGAGTATCGAGCGTGCCCATAAGATGCAAGAGAGTGCTCTTGCCCGAGCCGCTTTGACCAACGATCGCAAGAAACTCGCCCTTATGTACCGTAAGATCGACGCCCCTTAAGACGGGCACCTTCTTCTTGCCTATCACGTAGCCCTTATGGAGCTTCGACACGGTCATGACGTCGCCGGGAGGATGGTTGTCGACGCGCTCAGGGGACGACGTAGAAGTTGTCGGACGCTCGGCGGATGATTCCTGGGCGAATGAACCGTCATATTCTTCATCGACCTCGCGACGAAGTTGACTGATCGTCGGACTCACGGCGCTCATCGGAGTCATCGGCGCTTTGGAAACGCGCAAACGGCGCAACGCGTCGACCCGGCTCCGAGCGTCGGAGTCCTCCTGGACGTCCTCGTGGGACGAACTGTCGTCGGGCGCCTCAAACGTCTCGTCATTTGGCGTTCGTCTTCTCAACGACGCGAGAATTTTAGCGTCCTTGTTTTTAGGGTCGTCAATATTCTGCACGGTCTTCGCCTTTGTTTCTTTACCCGACGATGTTCGTCGAAGTTTCGCCATTCGGAGTTCGCGCTAATACGTCACACGCGCAACGTGTCGACCGGCTTGAGCCGCGCGGCGGTAATTGCAGGAAAAACGCTCGCAGCCGCCGCGACGACAAGCGCGCCGACGTCGATCCAGAAGACAGTCCAAGGATCGATAATCGCGGGCACCTTGGTAAACATATAGATCGCCGGATCGAAGACCTCGTGTCCCATGAGCCGCGAGAGGAAATCGGCGATCTCCTGGATATGCGCGATAAACCAAAACGCGAGCGTCATTCCGAATGCGATCCCAACGAGTCCGAGTGCAAGCGCGTAAAAGAGAAAGATCTGTAAAATCCCGTAACTCCCCGCGCCAAGGGACTTCAAAATACCAACGTCACGTTTCTTATCAACAACGATCATATAAAAGATCGCAAGGATGCAGAAGCCCGCCCCCCCGCACGAGAGAAAGAGCACGACATTAAGGAGCGAAAGTTCCGTCGCAACGGCGGCGAGCGTCGTCGCCTGCTGATCCTTCCAAGTCTCGACGTCAAAGAGCTGTTCAGGAAAGCGATCGCTCGCGCTGATGCGATCGCGGAGCTCTTCGATCTTAACGCCAGGCTTCGCTTTGATAAGAATCTGCGTCGCCATCCGCGTACCGTCGGGCGCAATCATGCCACGAAGCTCCTGCAGCTTCTCGATCGGAACATAGACAAACGTATCGTCGTATTCCGCCATGTGACATTCGTAGAGATCAACGATCGTAAAGCGGTCGTATACGATCGACGGCAACGCGTTCTCCGTCGACGCTGCGAGGAAAGAAAGCGTAACGTCCGCGCCGGGAATCGTCGCGAGAGATTCGCGAATCTCTTCCTTACCCGTCTCTGTATTGAGCCGTTTGCGACGCATGCCGGAAATCGTGCCAATTCCCAGGATCACGCCCGTCTCCTGCATCGTTTCTTTATCTATTTCTGTCTGAAACGCTTCGAAACCGTCAAAGGGGGTTCCGATAAGAGAACTTGGCGCGCTCGGGGTCGAATTTGCGAATTCTTCGCTCGTCGCGTCGAGGAGCGAGGACGGATCAGAATCGTCTGAAGCGATCGTCTCCTCCTCGTCGTAAGACGGCGCGGTGGGAAGATTGTCGAGCGCCGCGGCATAAGGATCTTCCCCTTGGGAAACTGACGCGCTCTCAACGGCGTTCTCGCGAGTATAGTCGACGACGTCCATCTCGGGCGCGGAATCCGGCTTGCGCGATTGCGCATAAGCTTCGCGACGCCGTTGCTGTTCCTGCCAGCGATATTTTTCGTACTTGGCGTCAGCGCGACGCTTCTTCCATCCGGCGTCGGCGAGACGCGGACGAACGGTTCCGTCGTCGCCAAAGAGGGGGTTGCTAATGTCGTAGCCGTCTTCCCGGAGATCGAAAGAAAGCTTTTGGCGATTCTCAGGATGCTGAAGATATTGGGAAATTGCGGTAACTTTCTCATTGGAAGCCGCGTCGATCCCAACAATCTGAACCTGGCGCGTTATGACCTCGCCGTGGTTGTATTCATAGCTCAGAAGACCGGGCGTCGCGACGGTCGGAGTCGCCGCCTCGACGAGGTCGCCGGCGATCTCGTAGACGTCGCGAATCCTTGCGTCAACGTCGTCAAATCCTCGCAGGCTTGAGCGGGAGCTGATCGTGACGTCGGAAAGCGCGCCATGGATACGATTCTCCATTTCGCGGCTGAAGCCCAGCATGATGGCGTTCACAATCATCATAATGGCGACGCTGATCGCCACGCCGCCTACGCTTAAAAGCGCGATTCGGCGAGTCAAAAGATAGCGCCATATCAACAACAGCTTGTACATAATCCTTTGTTCTCTCCGCTGGACGTCTGGTCGAGCGCGTTATACGCGAGGAAATTCAGCAAACGAGCGCTAAAACGTCCAATGATCCGCGGTTAGTTTCGGAGCGCCGCCAAATAAGTTACGCGTCAAAGACTTCCGGTCTAAGAAGCGGGAAAAGAATAACTTCGCGAATACTGGTCGTATTCGTGAGCATCATGCAGAGTCGGTCGATCCCGATCCCCAGACCGCCAGTTGGCGGCATCGCGTATCGAAGCGCGCGGACGAAATCGTGATCCATCTTCGCCATGGAATCCTCTTCCGCCTGACCCTCGAGTTGACTGCGGAAGAGTTTCTCCTGCAGATCGGGGTCGTTGAGCTCCGTGTAGGCGTTGGCAAGCTCGCAACCGCGAACGAAGAGCTCAAAACGCTCTGCTATGTCAGGATTGGAGCGCTTCCGCTTCGTGAGCGGGCAGATGCTTGCGGGATAATCAATAATAAAGACTGGACCGACGAGCGTGTCTTCAACCTTCTCTTCAAAGATATCGTTGCGAAGGACGTCGACGTGCTTCTTACCGGCGTCTTCGATTCCGATTTCCTTAGCGTAAGCGACGACCGCCGCGTCGTCGTAAGGATCGATTCCCGTGCAGTCGGCGAGCGCCTCGAAATAAGGCTTGCGCTTGAAGGGTGGCGTAAAATCGATATCCTGACCGCCCCACGGAAGAACGAAGTCCTGCCCCGTCGCTTTAATCGCGTTGCAGATGATCTTCTCCGTAATATCCATCATCGAATTGTAATCGCCGTACGCCTGATAGAGCTCCATGAGCGTAAACTCAGGGTTGTGCGTCTGATCAATCCCTTCATTGCGATAGACGCGTCCTATTTCAAAAACGCGTTCCATTCCTCCAACGAGGAGTCGCTTGAGATGCAATTCAAGGGCAATGCGCAGGTAAAGGTCAACGTCGAGCGCATTGTGGTGCGTAATGAACGGCCTAGCCGCCGCGCCGCCTGCGACGGCGTGAAGCGTCGGTCCTTCGACTTCCACAAAACCTTCGTTCGCAAGCGTCTGACGCACCGACGCAATAATCTTCGTGCGATTGAGCATGCGCGTCATCGCCTCGTCGTTGTGCGCGAGGTCGACGTAACGCATGCGCGAACGAAGCTCCGGATCGTTGATTCCTTTGAACTTGTCAGGCGGCGTTTCAATCGATTTGCTCAGGAACGTGAGCTCGGAAGCGAAGACCGTAAGCTCGCCCGTCTGAGTCTTCTTGAACTCTCCGTCGACTCCGATCAGGTCGCCAAGGTCTAAGCACAGCGCAAGCTCCCACGCTTCATTCCCGACCTGATTCTTTCCGAGAAAGACCTGGATTTCTCCCGTCCAGTCCTTGAGGGTCAGAAAAATAAGCTTGCCTTGCTTACGCTGCAGAACGATACGCCCCGCGATGCGAACTTGCGGCCCCTTCATCGGAATTTCGGTGCGCTCAGGCG
The DNA here is from genome assembly GCA_050949645.1 of Thermoguttaceae bacterium. Taxonomy (GTDB): domain Bacteria; phylum Planctomycetota; class Planctomycetia; order Pirellulales; family Thermoguttaceae; genus RUG369. The sequence continues at coordinate 309,437 of JBMNGC010000001.1, read as the reverse complement.
CGCCCTCCCACTTCGGAGGACGCTTGATCGGCTCGCCAACGACGATTTCGTCTTCGCGAGCGCGAACGTCGCCAATATAAGAACGGTTATCGAAACGAGACCCCCAAGGGTCAATTCCCATTTCCTCTATTTTTCGCAGTTTCTCGCGCCGCGCCGCTTCCAAAACAACGCCTGTTCCTGTTGATTCGTTCTTTGCCATATGACAATCCTACGCATGCTGTTAATGAGCGTAGACGTCGGTCGACTCAAACGACAAAACGACACGCTCGACGATCTTTCTCTTCCGGTCCAAAACGCCGCGTCACGGAAAAAGGGCGTGCTCGCGGTAATCTTCGACCGATAAGATTTCGTCCATTATATGGCGTCGACGCGCCTTGGCCAGTCGCCCTCGATGCGACGCGACAGATCTCCGCGCCGGAGCTTAGACAAAAAGGGAAAGGACGTCAAGAAGAAGACCTTCGCATTCAGCGTTGCTTGAAATTTCCGTCCTTGCGGATAAAATGGGCAGGATTGGTACTCAGACGTCCTTCTCAGGAATCTGATCGCTTAACCTTAGTCGACCGCCTGATCCGCCAATGGGGTTGTTCATTATGAACGAAAAGAAAAACGATGCGGAGCAAACTGCTCCTGGCGAGGACGAAACACAATCGTCCAAGGCACAAGGAGTACAAACGCCAGAAGAAAACGATGGCGACGAAGCGGTGAAACGCGTAGTCGCGGAGATGTTTGAAGAGCACCAGGCCAGGCTCTTGCGAATGATCGAGATTAGGCTGCCGCAGCAACTCCGCGCGCGAGTCGACTCAAACGATATCCTCCAGGAGTCTTTCATGGAGGCGTATCGTCAGCTCAGGGACAAAGTTTCAAAACCGAAAGGCGCGCCCCTCGTCTGGCTGAGGCTTATCGTCAACCAGCAGATTGTCGCCAACTACCGTAAATATTGCATGACCCAGAAGCGCAATGTTGCGCGTGAATTCTCGATCTCTGCGAAGCGACCAAACGCAGATATCACGGCAACCTCGAACTTTCTCGTCGGTCAACTCACGTCGCCGTCCCTGGCGGCGAGAAGACATGAGTTGGCGTTCAAGGTCAAGGGTTGCCTCGAACTCCTTGACGAACGCAGCAGGGAAGTACTGCTACTGCGCCATTTTGAGCAGCTGACCAACCGCGAGACAGCGGAAGAACTCGGCGTGACTCCTAGCGCGGCGAGCGCTATGTATATGCGCGCGCTTAAAAAATTCAGGGTGATCCTCGAAAGGGATAATCTTGACGAACTGCTGGAATAACTAGACGACCCCACGCGCGGATATTTCGGCGCGCTTGCGCGTTTTATATTCCAATGTTAAAGGAGCGCCATGGCGACGGACGGTGAAAACGACAGAAGCTGGCAGAACGTCATTTCAAGCAACCTCTCAGCTGCCGGATCTGAAGTCGACTTTGAAGAAATCTCTCAACGCTTTACTGAAGAATATCGAAAAGGCAAAGAACCGTCGATAGAGGAATACGCCGAGCGATATCCGGAATTTGCGAGCGACATTCTCGAACTCTTCCCGTCGATGCTGATTCTCGAAAAAGGTGGGAAAAGCGCGTCTATCTCGGGCCTCGGTTACGCGTCTCCAACAAAAGATCGTCCGAAATTAGAGCGACTTAAAAATTTCAAAATTCTCCGTGAGATTGGACACGGTGGAATGGGCGTCGTCTACGAAGCGTGGGACGAAACTCTCGAACGCATGGTCGCGCTCAAGGTTATGAAAATCTTTCCGGGCGAAAAAGAAGAGACGCTTCTTCGGTTCCAACGCGAAGCGAGAATCGCCGGTCAGCTTCACCATACCAATATCGTACCGGTCTACGACTGCGACGTCGCTGACGACCAGTTCTACTACGCGATGCAGCTCATCGACGGCCGTAGCCTCGATCAGTATCTTCGCATGAAAGAAAAGGATACGCCCCGCACCTTCGAAACGCCTCGGAAACGCCTCGGAAAATTCTCGCGGTGGTTTCGGGAACGCCGCAGCGAAATACGCGAGGCTTTTATCAATCCTGATAAGACTGACATACAGTCTGCCACCACGGAATTTATGTCCGAATTGCCGGAACACGCCGCGTTCGACGTCGACGATGACGGCGACGTGCAGGAGATGCTCGTCGCTCAAAACTCGCCCTTAACCGACGATGATCTTTTCGAGGCGCATTCCTCGCTCATGACGATTCGAATCGAGAGCGCCAACTATTACCAGCACGTCGCCGATCTCGGAATTCAGGCCGCGGACGCGCTCAGATACGCGCACCGTCACCATGTGGTGCATCGCGACATTAAGCCTTCTAACCTGATCGTTGATCGACACGGATGTCTCTGGATCACCGACTTCGGACTCGCGCGCTCGATGGAAGAAAACGATAATCAACTGACGCGCAATGGACAGTTCCTCGGCACGCTTCGATATCTTGCTCCCGAAGCGCTCAAGAGTCAGTTCTCTCCGAAATCGGACGTTTATTCACTGGGACTAACTCTCTACGAACTGATGACCCTCACGCCTGCGTACGGCGAGTCGCAATATGCGAAACTCATTGCGCAGGTCACCGCCGGTTCCCCAATTCAACCGCGGAAAATCAATCCTAAAATTCCGCGCGACCTCGAAACGATTGTCCTCAAGGCTATCGACTACAATCCCGAAAATCGCTATACGGCGGGTGAAATGGCGGACGATCTGCGGCGGTTTATCGAAGATCGACCGATCAAAGCGCGACGCGTGCTTTTCCCGGAACTTCTCTGGCGATGGGCACGACGTAATAAACTCGTCGCGGGGCTCGTCTCCATTGTTATTCTGCTCGCACTCTTCGTTCTCACAGCGCTCGGCGTCTTCAACGTCAGACTCAATAGCGAAATTGCCGAGAAGAACGCAGAATCGACCCGCGCGCAGACGAATTTAACGCTAGCGCTCGAAGCTTTTGACGAAATCTTCACACGCCTGCTTTCAGACTCGGACGTCGGAACCTTCAACCTGCTTGACGATTCAGGCGCAATCTACGGGTCGTTCGCCAACGTCTCCATCTCGCGACAGGAATCCGAAGCGCTCGACGAAATGCTCGACTTTTATGTAAAATTCGCCTACGCCAATCGCGAAACGGACAATAACCTTGACCTGCAACTTCGCTCGGCTCAGGCATTCTACCGCTCCGGACTCATTCGCGTCATGCAAGCAAAGCTCGGCTCTATCAGCGCGTTCGATCAGTCGTTCCAATTCTATATTAGAAGCCTGGAGTCGGCGCAATCGCCTGAGCAACGCAGACAAATCGCTTACGAAACCGCAAGCCTCGTCATCAGAATCATGGACAGTTCGCCCCCCGACCGAGACGTGTCCAAATTTGAAAAATACTGCGAAAAAGCGCTTGACGCGCTCGAAAGAGTCGACGAAGACAACGCGATTGACGAAATCACCGCTCCCCTCGTAACCAGCCAGACTGACAGGCTCAAAGCGCAGCTGCGTTTTGCACGCAGCGTGCACAGAATGAAGAGCGTGCGACGTGACCGCCAATCCGTCGAAAGTCTTTTTTCGGAAATTATCGCTTCCATGCCGTCGCCAACTCAGATTGAAAGGCAACAGCGCGATTTGGATTTTGTCTTTGAGTTTATCCAAAGGCTTGGAACCCCTGACACAAGCAGCGATCTCGAATTAATCGCCGGCTACTACACGGTGCTTGCGCTATGGCGTTCAACGCTTCGTCAGACAGAGGAAGCGTTCGCCGCATACCGAAAAGGCGCCAACATCGTTGCTGGATATAAGGAGAAATATCCAGGTTCAATCGAAGCGCTCAACGTAAGTCTTGGCTTGGAATACGCGAAACTTCGAACCGTTTTTGAATGCCAGATCTATAACGCCGACGAAGGAATGCGAAGAGTCGCCATTGAGGAATTCCGAAAACTCGAAGACAAAATAACCAACATGGCAAGCGAAGACCCCAACGCCTCCGGCAACGTCCGCTTTGTATTCTCGAAAATCATTGGGTACACGATTCTCGCCAGACTTGAGGCGTCGCTCGCCGCGTTTGACGATTCCGCGCTCGAGAGAGCCGAGAGACTCCTCGACGTCGCAAGCGATGAAGCGGAACGATTCACCGTCATCCTTCCCCACTTCGCCCCTACCCATTTCATGATGAAAATCCAGTTCTTCTATACGGAGCTCTTTATCCGGGAACAACGTTTCGACGAGGCGCAAGCGCGACTTGAGTCTCTTGACCGTCTCTTCAACGACTGGCAAGAACGAAGTCTCACAAGACTCGACGATATGGAAAAATTGCGTCTGAGCGATGAAGAAAACGATTACGAACGCTCTCTCATCGAAAAAACTTCGAGCAGAATCGAGGAGCTCCGCGTGGCGTTGAAGGACAGTCAAAAGTCTCTGAACTCTCCGAACGCTCCTCTTAGCGAGAACGTGCTGGACAACCAAGCGGCTAACGCAACGAAGTAACCTCTGGCGACGGCAGAGACGAGTTGGATAAACGTATCTGTGACGATCGACGCGACTTTTTCAACGTTGCTTTTCCTTTCTGTTGTATCTATCGATCCCCTTATGGGGAAGCTGTGCAGAACGCACGAAGCGCAGAAAGAATGAAAGATTCCCACTCTTTTATTTCTATCCGCTATGATGGAATTTTGGCAATTTCAGACAAAAAGGGGAAATATCATTTAACAGCTGTTCCGATCTTACCGATAAAGCAGAGTAACAGGAGGATTCGAATGCCACAAACTTCCTGCAACCGTCGTTACCACACGAACGCTTGAGGTCGTTTTAGGCGTTATCCTGAAAAAAATCCAAAAAACGCTCCTGTTAGCGTCTTTTGGACTAATCATATATTGTGCTCTGCACGATGATGATTATTAGGAAAGAGCGTTATTGCCTGGAGATTCGGTGTTGACGGATCGAAGACGAATAACGAGGATTCGGGAACAGTTCTCGAATCTTGAACCGCAACGCGCCGGCAACCGTCGGGCGAAGCGGTCCGCTGGAAATTGAACAAGTTTTTCGATGGAGCAAGTCGCCAGCAATTCGAAGTCGAGCCAAGGTTCACAACGCGGCGACGGAACGTCGTGTGCCTAGCGCTCCTCTACGAAAGACGATTTTTTTCACTGATATGTTTCTTCCGGAGAATCTGGGAGGTCAGGGATGACTATTGGCGCCACTCGTAACACTATGCGTAAAACTACGAGTCTCGAAAGGAGTATCGTGTTGGAACCAACCAAAAAGATTCAGACTGGTTTGTTGGCGGTTGCGTTGGGCTTAGGCTCGGCGGCATTTGCGCTAGGCGGAACGCCAAGCGTCTTCGCTCAAACCCCGGTTGCCGGCGTCGCCCAAGCCGACGCGGCGAACTCCGTAAACAATTCTTCTCTTGCGCGCAGCCAGGAGCTTCTGCTCAAGGCGCGCCGATCGCTTATGAGCCGCGACGTTGCGTCCGCCGTTCGTTATGCGAGCGAAGCTCAGGCGCTCAACGTCTCTTACACGCCCGCAAGCGACAGACCGGAGTACGTTTTTCCGCTGATCGAACAATACAGGCGCGTCAGCGAAGCTGCGAACGTTCAAGGACTGACCGAATCGGTCAAGCGCGAACTCGCTAAGAACTATCTTGAGCAGGCGGAAGCGCTGCGACGGTGTCAGGATCTTGATTCTGCCGACGCGCTCGTCGCCGAAGCTCGCAATCTGAACGTAACGCTTGACGTCGCGACGGTTAATCGCAAAATGGACGTCCAGTCGGTTGCGGCGCGCATCGCCGACGACCGCATCGCCGCTGGAAGAGTTTCTCCCGTGCAATCCGCGCCGCTCGTCGGACTCTCTGACGCCACCAAACGTCAGGTTGTCGCGATTCAGTCGCAACTTAAAGAAGCGCGAGCTCTCGTCGCGAGCGGCCAGGTAGAGCGCGCAGAAGCGATGGTTCGTGAGATCCAGGGCATGGGCGTCCCCGAGAACGCGTTTGCCGGAGGGGATTCTCCGCAGGCGTTCTTACGAGACGTCGCCGTTGAACGTTCGCGTTCCAGAGCGGTCCGCCAGGTTCAGGCGACCGTCCCGGGCGTCTCCCAGGGCGAAAGCGCTGGATACCTCTATGTTCAGGAAGCCGACGACGCCGCCGCTAAGGGTAATACGTCGCTCGCGATCGCCAACTACCGCGACGCGCTGCGTTACTCCGCAGAGCTTGACCAAGCGACGATTCGCCACATTAACGACTCGATCGCCAGACTCAACAATCCGGTCGCGAGCATGCCGGAAGTCGTCGTCTCCAAGACTGGCGTTAATCTTGATCAGTCTCCGGAAGCGATCCAGAGCGAAATCGCCTCGTTCGTTGCGAAGCAGAACCAGGTTCGCGAAACGCTACCGAAGGAAGCGCTTGCCGACCTGAAGCAACTACGCACGGAAATCGAAGAGTCGAAGCTCGACGCCTCTCTCAAGGCGCACTTCACCATGTCCGTCGACATGGCGATCAACGACACTGAGCGCTTTATCGACGTGCACGGCGCGCGAATCGCTGTCGAGACCAACAACAAGGACGTCGAGGAATATATCCGCCAGAAGCGTCAGAATGAGCTCGACATGCAGAGTCGTCTCGCGGAAGATACAGAGAAATTCAAAGACCTCATGGAAGATGGTCGTTACGAGGAAGCGCTCATTCTCGCTAAGAAATGCCGCGACTACTCGAACAACTCGGTTGTCTCCATCCAGATGATGCAGCAGGCTCAATACGGCGGTCAGGTCGCTTTCAACGAAATGCTCAGGGAAAATAAGAACGAACGCATCCTGAAGTCTTTCAACGACGTTGAGAACGCCGCTTACTCCCTTGTTGACGACGCCAACCCGCTCGTCTTCGATCCGGAAGTATGGAGACGCGCCGAGAATCGTAAGAGCATCAGCCCGAGCGACACACGCTCCGAAGCCGATCGTGAGATCTTCCGTAAGCTTGATATGCAGATCTCGCTTCCCTTTGACCAGCCCACGCCTCTTGACGTTGTCGTTGATTTCATCCGTACGAACACTGGCCTCAACATTATGGTTGACGAAGCCGCGCTTGCGGAATCTGGCGCCACGTCTGATATCAACGTTGCAACGAACTTCCAGAACATCGCGCTTAAGAATTATCTTAAGCACGTCTTGGCGCCTTACAACCTCTCTTACATCGTTGAAGACGAGGTCCTGACGATCACCGGCGCCAACAGACGCTCGAGCAAGACGGTCGTCATGTACTACCCGGTCGCTGACCTCGTCATCGGCGTTCCCGACTTCAATACGACGGTCGCGCCTCTTTCAATGGAAGCGAGCTACAACCGCGCCTATCAGCAGGCTGCCAACCGCGGCGTTCAGGGTTCCGGTTCAACAATCGCGGGTCTCAACAACAACGTCTTTGGCAACGGTTCCCCCCTCCTCTCGCCTAATATTACGGCGCAGATCCAGTCCAGCGGCGCGAGCTCCCCGATCTCGACGGGACAGGGCGGCGGAATGAACGACCCAAGCGAGCTCATCAGCCTGATCACCTCCGTTGTCGACCCGGAAAGTTGGGAAACCCTCGACTCCGAACCGCAGTTCTTCACGCTGAATAACACGCTGGCGATTCGTCAGACCGAGGAAAACCACGAGGAAATTCGCGAGCTCCTTGAAAAGCTCCGCGCGCTCAACGACCTCCAGGTCGCCGTCGAAGTCCGATTCATCACGATCAGCGATGAATACTTCGAAAAGATTGGCGTCAACATGAACCTTTCGTTCAAGGCCTCCGAGGCCGCTAGCGCCACGGTCGACGACGACTATGGCACGCTGACTCCGACGAAGAGGGGCGTTTACGGTATCTACGACGGCAGCGCCACCGGCAAGCCGTTCACCGATAACCTCAACGTGAACTTCTCGCAGAATAGCTACGGACTTGCGGTTCCGCAGTTCGGTAACTACGACCCGTCGGTCGGCGCGCAGCTCGGCTTCGCGATCCTCAGCGACATCGAATCCTACTTCTTTGTCTCCGCTGCGGAATCCGACGCGAGAACGAACGTCCTTCAGGCGCCGAAAGTCACCATGTTCAACGGTCAGACCGCGAGCATCAGCGACTCGACCAGCGTCCCGTACGTTAGCACGGTCATTCCGGTCGTCGGCGACTTTGCCGTGGCCCAGCAGCCGGTCATCACGATCGTCAATGAGGGTCAGTTCATGACCGTCCAGGCGACGGCGTCCCCCGACCGCAAGTACGTCCGTATGACTGTCGTTCCCTTCTTCTGCAAGATCACGGATAACGATCGAACCTATAAGTTTGAAGGAACCGACTCTGTCGCTACGAACAGCACCTCTGCTAGCAAGGGTAGCAGCCTGCTCGACAGCATCACTGACGAACGCACCGACAACAAAGAGTCGCAGATCGTCAGCCAGGGTACCACGATCCAGGAACCGATCACGTCATCCTTCTCCGTCTACACAACGGTTAACGTTCCTGACGGCGGAACCGCTCTCCTCGGCGGTATCAAGCGCCTCAGCGAAGGTCGCAACGAAGGCGGCGTCCCGATCCTGAGCAAGATCCCCTACATCAAGCGCCTCTTCTCCAACAGCGCCATTGGTCGCGAGACCACGAGCATGCTCATGACGGTCACTCCTCGCATCATCATCCAGGAAGAGGAAGAAGAATTTGCCACCGGGCTTAACGCCTCCAAGTAAGTTCGCTCTTTCCTGACTAAAACGCGATAAAACAAAAGGCGATCGGACAAACGTCCGGTCGCCTTTTGTTATTAACTCGCCGTCGACCGCGACGCAGACGATAAAGCCTGAAAGATCTTGAACCGCTCTCTTATTTTGGCTACAGTGCCCCTAAGAGGAATTGTTCAATGGATCCACGCAAATTCAAAACGTTGCCGACGTTCGTCGCCGCCTGCATAATCGCGCTCGTTGCGTCTGTTACGTCTGTTCGTACGCTGGGAGATGAACCTGAAAAGCCCGCGGGGTTTTCAGGATATCTCCTTGATACGCGCGGTCTCGAAGAAAAGAACGAAGACGCTATCTGGCGCGAGGATTTCGAATCGTCAGGCGTCAGCTGGCGCTACCTCTATCAAGAAGGCTCCGTCAACGTCGACGAGCATCGACGCGTTTATGATTTTGCTCGCGACGGTCAACGCTCTGAGTACCTGAGCTACGAGGTCGAAGAGCCCGGCGTTGTCGTCTTTGCGCATTACGTCGACTATCCTGCCATATATCCGGGCGTCTCGCCTTCTCTCTGGGTTCGTTCCGACCGTCCCGGAGTTTCGCTCGCGGCGCTCGTCGTCTTTCCAAAAACGCTCCGTCCTGACAATGGCAAACCTTTTGTCGCCTTGGTTCCAGGCGCGACGTATCAAAGGCCCGGAGAATGGCAAAAACTCGATTTTCCACAGGGGCTTGAGAAAACTTTCGAAAGAACCGTGCAGTCAATTCGCGGCGAACATAAAGCGCCGGTAAGCGTCGACTGCGCTTATATCCGGCAGATTCTGCTTATCTCGGAAGCGCGCGCAGGACATTATTCGCTCTGGGTCGACGATCTGGAAATCGAAGAACATCTCTCTCCGTCCGTCGAATCGCTCAGGGAATGGGAACGCGACTCGGCTTTCGAACCGATCAATCTCCTGAGTTGTCGTCTCAAACTCTCCAGCGCGCCGATCTTCGGGCATGACGATTTCATAGACTCTGACGTCTACGGGATAGAACCTTTTGGCATCGATCAGGAGAAAGTTGCTGAAAAAAATAAACGCAAGCTTGCCTTTGTCGACGGCAGGGTTTCTCGCGGACTAGCGAATTCCGATCAAAGCAAGTCGTTCGCAAACGCCGACGCGCAAACGTCGGCGACGTTCGACGCCGCCAACTTCTTTTTGCAATCGCGTTGGGACGGCCGTATCCCCATCGGCAACGAGACAATCGCGCGAAACGCAACCAACGCACGCGAACCCGGCGTTGGTCAGGCGAACTTTCTGAACGGCAGCGGCGTCATGACGCACATCGCAAACGCGTCGTTCGACGCATCTCTACAAGCCCCGAACGACGGCGCGATGATTGCGCAGAACCAGAATCCTGAGCCCGCCCCGCTCGTTGCAGGAAGCGGAACGCTCAGCGATCCGGAGGACGCCGCGACCGAATCTTTTCGTCGTCATAACGACCGGCTCGTCGCCGACGCGCAGTTCCGCAATGGACTCCTCGAAACGACCGGCGATCAGCGGATCTATTCGATTCGCGCCATTGAATATCAGGGCGAATCCTTCGCGTTCCTCAAACAGCTTGGCTTTAACGCTGTCTGGATCGCCGGCGCCCCGACCGCGCAACAGCTCGCTGACGCCGAAGAGATCGGAATATGGCTTATCGCCGCGCCTCCTACCGCCTCTAATCTCGTCTCTGAAGCGGACGTCGCTCAAGCGACAGCTCGAATGAAACAAAAGCAAGAGGCCGACAATGCTTTTACCCAAAACGTCGAAACGTCGCGTCTGTATGCCAACGCCGCTTCGCAAGACGGAGACGCTCTCTTTGGAGGCGTTCAAGTTACCGCCGCTTATGCCCCCGTCCTGCTGTGGTATGTCGGCGCGGGACTCGATTCAAATTCGCTTCAGACCGCACAAAGCGATTTCCAAGCGATTCGACTCCTCGACCCGCTCAAACGCCCGATTATCGGCTCCGTCAATAACGGAGTCGAAGCCTATACCCAAGAGGGCGCGCTCGACGCCGTCATGTTGACGCGAGAACCGCTGACCACCTCCCTTGATCTCAACGACTACGCCGAATGGCTCGTCAAATATCAAAATCTTGCGACAAACCCTCGCGCCGTCTTCTGGAACAAAATTCAGACCCAGCCGACGATCTCCGCGACCCTGCAACGCCAGTTTCTAGGAATGGCGGATGAAACGCCCGGAATTGTCTCTTACGAACAGATGCGTCAGCTTGTGAGAGCGTCGATGCGCGCGCGATGCCGAGGTTTGCTCTTCAGCTCCCTCTCAAGACTCGACGCCAAAGACCATAAAACGCAGTACCGCGCCGCGGCGCTCGAAGCGATCAACTTAGAGCTTCAGCTGATTGGTCCGTGGTTCGCGCTTGGCGATCCAGAACAAGAGTTTGCGACAACCTCCACGCCCTCGATCAAGGGAATCGTCTCCAGGACCAAACGTTCGTTCCTCTTTGTTCCCTTTTCGGCAGAACCGAACAACCAGTACGTCATGGGGCAAGACGCCGTCAACAACCTTAGCGCGACGATACCCGCGCGCGAAGGATACTCGCCCGATCTGCTCGCGCCCGGCGCTCTCCGCAAAATTGTGTCGAAAAGACGCGCAGGAGGATGTTGGTTCACGCTCGACGAAGGTAACATGAACTCTGTCCTTTTCTTCACCCAATCTGATTCGTTGAGTCAGAAAATTTCCGAACGCGCGCCGGCTTTCGGTACGAGACTCGCAAAATTATCGTTGAGCCTCGCGCGTAAACGTCTCGATCTCTACGAGCAGACGGTCTACGTGCTTCGGTACGTCGAAGAACATGGACGCTTCCCCAGGTCGGCGCCAAACGCTCCGGCGCTCGGCGCGGTCGTCGAAAGGGTCGCCGATCAAATCGATGAAGCCGAAGTCTTTTTGAGACGCCGCGACGCCTCGCAGGCATACCTCGCAGCAGAAAGAGCGACTCGCGAAATTCGCAAAATCGAACGCGAATTCTGGACCGCCGCAACGAGGAATGAAATTGCGCGTCCCGTCACGCCGCTATCGACCTCATTCTACGATATGCCCGCCTATCTCGAGCTTTACGACAAACTCCTCTCCGGCGCGCTACGACCGACGTCTGGCAACCTGATCGTCGGCGGAGATATGGAAGATCAGAGAACCTTTGTAAATGGAGGATGGCGCGTCTTCGTCGACGCCAACCCAACCCTGAACGCTTCCGCCGCTATCGAGGACTACCAACCCGACTCTGACGCGATCGCCGTCAAAAAATCAGCCGGAAAAATTCTCAAGCTTCAATGCGCTCCTCAAACTGGAATGGAGAACAGGATACCGCAGCAGGTCGAAACGGCGATCCTTAACGTCGAAACCGAATTCAACGTTAGCATGGGACAGCTGATTTGTTTCCAAGGCTGGATTAAAATTCCTCGCGATCTTACTAATTCCGTCGATGGAATCGAAATCTTCGACGACCAAGGCGGTCGCGGACTCGCTCTACGCTTCAAAAAACAGATGGGCTGGACCCAATTCGCATTCTACCGACTCGCGACAAACAACGGTCCAATGAGAATCCGATTCGCGCTCTCTGGCGTCGGCGAGGTCTGGCTCGACGACGTCGCAGCGTATGCTCTTGGTCCCTCTCCTTCCCCAGTTGCAGCGACCACGACGGCTCCGTCCGACAACTGACTCGCGAACATGCCTCGTAATCTATGGCGCTTCAGAAAACTGGAGCGCCTATCTTATCTGATAAGATGCGCCTAATACGCAGAAATTTCTTTTAATAACGTTTTCAACAAAATTTCCACTTTTTCTGATTAAAAAAACTAGTCTGTTCGATATATGAGTTAGCGCCCGTGAAGATCGTTCACAAGGCTCGTTCAGGATACCTTTAGGACTCCGATCGAGTTGGGAATCGTCGATCGTCTGCGGCGTTGATATTAAAAACAAAGTTTGCTCAACAAATAAAGAACAAAACTTATGATCTTTTTCGCGAGGTCAATCATGAAGAAGTCACTAAAAACTCTGTTGACGGCGGTCGCGAGCGTCTGCGCGTTAAGCGTCGCGTCCGCTTCCTTTGCACAATACGGCGCATGCGAGCCCGCCTGCGACGTGCCCGCGGTAGAAGCATGCGCGCCCAACATCGAGGCGCCTAGCTGCGGACCGGTCTATGATACGACCTGCGCGCCTTCTTACGAACCCGGCTACGGCTGCGACATAGGTTACGGATGCGGCGGCGGACTTTACTCCTTCCTCGACGGCGTCGCCCAGGTTGCGGTTGCGCCCTTCCGATGGATCGCATGCGCGTTCACCGAAGGCGTCTATCCCGATTGCGGTTGCGCTCCGATACCGCCTCGAAATCCATGCAATCCTTGCACAGTCTGCGGCGATTACGTTGGAGGTTGCAACGACGCGTATTGCGCCAACGGTTATGGAGGAGGTCAGCTCTCTTACGCGACTGCTCCTAATCCCTACCCGATTCAGAGCTACGGCGCTCCTGTTGATTACTACGACGTCGAATCATATGACGCGTCCCCGACGCGCCTCAGCATGAACGGCCGAGAGAATTCCGGCGTGAACTTCGCGCGTTCTTTCCAAAACCCGAACGGAATGCAACGTCCTGTCGCTCCTCGAGCCAACGTCTTCGCTAACGCTCAACCCAACGCGGCGCCAAACCCTGTTCGTCCGGTAAACTACGAGCAGATGAGAAATCTCTCCCAGTCTCGTGACGTCCGCGCAATGAACAGGCCCCTTCCTCAGCAGGTTCAGAACGTCGAGAATCCTCGTTTTGTCGCCTCGGCGCCTGAAGCGCCCGTCGCCCCTTCAGCCAAGACCTTTGGCACGACTCGAGCAATCAGATAAACAGAACCGCTCCGCCGCGAAGCCGCGAGCAATATCGATTAAATGAGGCTGTTTTTCTCTTGAAACGCCTGAAAATATTGTTTATGCTTCGCTCGGGCGCGATAAGTTTTGATGAAAATTTTGAGAAACCCTGTGGACGCGCCGCAGGGTTTCTTTTGTCTTAAGTCGACGATCGCGCGCTTCTTCGAACCGTACTTTTACGGAATTCACGCATACAGAAGGTTAGTGAATATAAAACGAATCGTTTAGGACATATGAATATCAGAAAAAGGAGTCAGCTAATGCTTTTGCCAGGGTCTGTTATCTCGCGTTTTATCAGCGCGGGTCGTGTTGCGGCGTTTGTCGGCGTTCTCGTCGCGAGCTCCGTCGGCTTTGCGCAGAGAGCCGATCAAATCCTTAATCGTTTACCGACTCAGCCCGACGTCGACGTCGATACGCCCGCCGCAGAAGACGTGGATCAGTGCGTTGTCAAACAGTTTAAAGAAAAAGGCTATACGGGCGTCGCGCTCTACGCTCCCGACGGCGTCACAATTCTGCGCGTCTGGGCTGCGCCCGTCCCGAGTAACGGTCAACGCGCTTCCGTCGAACAGATCCGTTTTTTCAAAAATGGCATCGAGGTTTACCGCGACGTTCTGAATAAGGAAGCGCGCTGGCTCAACACAGGCGGGACGCGCCGCGGCGTCCTTGGCGCCGATCGAACGTCGATTGAACGCTGGACCGCTATCTCTCCCCAGGAAACGACTCAGGAAGCGGTTGCAGCGCTCAAGTCAGGCGACTTCGCTCGTTATCAGCGCGTCGCGCTCTCTGAAGCAGACGTTGCAACGCTTGGACTCTCCGGACCAGTCGCCGCCGAGATTCGCAATGAAATCAGCGCCGTCTCGCCCGACGCCTTTGCAAAGCTCGCGCAGTCGCTCAATATTCCGGAAGACGCAAACTGGGGCGCGCTCAACACCGGTCGTCCTGCGATGATACCCGCTGGAGACAGCCTTACTCAGGATCTCGAAGCCTATTACAACCTAACGATTACTATCATGAGGGACGGCGACGCCTCCCAGACCCAGTTTCTCTACATTGGCGACCTCGTTAAAGTAGGAAACGTCTGGAAAATCGTCGGCCTGCCCGCGGGCGAGCCCTTTGGTCAGGCAACCGGCGCAGTCTCTGCTTCTTCGGTCCTTCTCCCGAGCGAAGGCGCCGCAAACGCCATCGCTGGTTCAGCCGACGTTGGCGAAATGGGGTCCGCTCTTACGGAAGCTTATCAGAAACTCGAAACCGCGACTCCAGATCAATATCCCGCGCTATGCGATCAGATGGTCGACCTGCTCTTCAAACTTGCCGCGAGCAACCCTCGGGAAGCGGACAATATGCTTTCCCAGGCCATCGACGTCATCTTCACGGGAATCCAACAGGGGATGTATCCTGACGGCGTGAAAAAACTGGCAAGTATCGCGGAAACGATCAACGAATCCGGAAGCGAGGAAGTCAAAGCGCGCCTTCGTCAGCGACAAATCACCGCGGCATACTACTCGGTAGCGCAAAGCCAGCCGCAGCCAAAGCCAACTGAACTTTCCAAAGCGCAGGAAACATACACCGAAGAATTGACGGCGTTCGCCGAAGAATACGCGGGCACCCAAGCCGGCGCTGAAGCGGCGATGAGCCTCGCGCTTGATCAGGAATATATCCTTGAAACCGACGCGGCCGTCGGATATTACCAACAAGTCGCCAAGACTGGCGGTTCTACGGTCATCGGTCGTAAAGCGTTGGGAGCGCTCGCGCGTCTGCAATCGGAAGGCGAAGCCTTCAAAGCTCCTAAGCTCAAGTATCTCGACGGTTCAGACGTCAATTTTGCGCCTGCCGGCAACAAGCCGACGATCGTCTTCTTCTGGGGAAGTTGGGACACGGACAGCGTTGAGAAAGTTAAGCAGCTTGCGAATCGGGTCAACGTTATCGGCGTCAACGTAGATTCGGCGCCGGATCCGGCTAACGCGGACGCGCACTTCCAGCAGATCGTCCAGGGACTCCCATGGAAGAATATCTGTGATCCGGACGGACTCGACGGCGAAGCGTGCGTGACCTTTGGCGTCCAGACCGCCCCGTGGACCATTCTGATCGGCAGCGACGGCGTCGTCGTTCGCTCTAACATCACGAGCGTCGACGAACTTCCCGCGATTCTCAACGAACTTAAGTGATACGCTTATTGGCGTAACGAACTCTACGACAAGCGGAGAAGCGCTTCTCCGCTTGTCGTTTTTTATTGCCGCGGCCCCAAAGGACGTGAAAAAATAAATTCTCCTATTGACGAGAAGCATAAGTCCGATAGAATCATCGAGTCGTTTGTTCTACAAGCGAATCGATTGTCGCGAAGCGGAGATTCCCGTAATCCGCCAAGAAATTCGCGCCGATCCCTCGGGGCGTAGCTCAGCCTGGCTAGAGCGCTACGTTCGGGACGTAGAGGTCGCACGTTCAAATCGTGTCGCCCCGACTTAACCGCGATTCGTCGCGGTTTTTTTGTTTCTTGACGCCACGCTTTTGTTCTTTTGAGTTTAAGTCGCGCCTTGACCTCTTGCGGCGTTTGGAGATAATCGACCTCTCGTGACGTCAAGCGTTATCTAGGCGTAATGATAGAGGTTTTAAATGAAAGATCGAATTCTCTACGACAATCCGTTGATCGAACGTTATGCCTCGCGCGAAATGTGCGAGCTATTTGGTCCCCAAAAGAAATTCTCGACCTGGCGAAGGCTCTGGGTCGCGCTCGCCGAAGCGGAACACGAACTCGGACTGCCCATAACTCAAGAACAGATCGACGAACTCAAAGCTCACGTCGACGATATCGATTTCGAGGTCGCCGCGAATTACGAAAAGAATCTCCGACACGACGTCATGGCGCACGTCCATACCTACGGAGACTGCTGTCCTAACGCGCGCGCAATTATCCATCTCGGCGCGACGAGCTGCTACGTCACCGACAACGGAGACTGCATTATCTATCGCGAAGCGCTCCAGATGGTTCGCGACCGACTCGTCGCGGTTATCGATCGACTGGCAAAGTTTGCCAAGGAATATCGCGCGACGCCATGTCTCGGACTAACTCACCTCCAGCCTGCGCAACCGACGACCGTCGGTAAACGCGCCTCGCTCTGGACCTATGACCTTGCCATTGATTTGGAGGACCTCGAATTTCGTCTCTCCAAAATGAGAACGCTCGGCAATAAGGGCACCACTGGCACTCAGGCGAGCTTCCTCAAACTCTTCGATGGCGATCCCGACAAGGTTTGCGAGCTCGAACGACTCGTCTGCCAGAAGATAGGATTTGAAAAACCCTTCACAGTGACGGGTCAAACCTATCCGCGCAAGCTTGACGCACAGATTCTTGACGTGCTCTCGCGCATCGCGCAAAGCGCGCATAAATTCGGAACCGACATGCGCATTCTGGCTCATAAAAAAGAAATGGAAGAGCCGTTTGAAAAAAAACAGATCGGTTCAAGCGCGATGGCGTATAAACGCAATCCAATGCGATGCGAACGAATTTGCTCACTTGCGCGGTTTGTCATGAGCCTTCAGTCGAGTCCAGCAATGACTATCGCAACCCAATGGATGGAGCGTACCCTCGACGACAGCGCCAACCGGCGCCTCACAATACCGCAGGCGTTCCTGGCGATCGACTCGATCCTCATCATCATGCAGAACGTCGTCGAAAATCTCGTCGTTTATCCGAAGGTCATCGCTAAGAATCTCAACGCTGAGCTCCCCTTCATGGCGACAGAAAATATTCTCATGGCGGCGGTTGAAGCGGGAGGCGATCGTCAGGAACTCCATGAGCGCATCCGTCAGCACAGCGTCGCCGCAGCCACGGCCGTCAAGATCGAGGGAGGCGAGAACGACCTCCTCGAGCGTTTGCGAAAAGATCCCGCTTTTGACAAAGTCGACATTGACGCAGAGCTCGAGCCTGAAAAATTTATAGGACGCGCGCCTGAACAGGTCGACGAATTCATCGAAGAGATTGTCGAGCCGATTCGTAAGCGTTATCCGCATATCTCTGTCGCTCAAGTTGATCTCCGCGTTTAAGCGAACTTGGACTCCGTCGTCTCTAACCCAACAAAGGAACTGTTATGCTAACCTACCAAACCGCGGGCGAATCGCACGGCAAGGGAATTGCTGCGCTCGTCGACGGCTTTCCGGCTGGAGTGGCCCTCGATACCGCCTTTATCAACGGAGAACTTCGTCGACGCCAGGGAGGCTATGGTCGCGGCGGTCGGCAAGCAATCGAAACGGACTCGGCAGAACTTCTGACAGGAGTCCTTCACGGCGCTAGCATGGGGTCTCCTATCCTTCTGTGGGTGAAAAACAAAGACTACAAACTTGAAACCACGCCTGAACTTACCCGTCCGAGACCCGGTCATGGGGACCTTTCCGGCTCGATCAAGTACGAAACTGGAATTCGACCGATTCTGGAACGTTCGAGCGCACGAGAATCCGCAGGACGCGTCGCGGCTGGCGCGTTGGCGCGGTTGCTCCTCCGAGAGATGGGAATCGAGACGGTCGGATACGTCTTGAGCGTCGGCGACGTCGAGCTGACCCCCGATCAGGCGACCTTTTCTAAGGGCGTCGACGAGCTTCGCGCGATCCGAGACGCAACTCAACTCTTCTCGTTGTCTCCCGAGAAAGAAGCGAAGGCAACCAAAGCAATCGACGATGCTAAGCTCGCGGGCGATACGCTCGGCGGAGTCGTCGAGGTACGCGTCTTCAACGTTCCTTTCGGACTCGGAACGCACGCGCAGTGGTCGGCGAAGCTTGACGGAAAACTTGCGCGCGCCGTCGCGGCAATCCAAGCCTTCAAAGGCGTCGAGATTGGCGATGGATTCAACCTCGCAAGTCTCCCGGGCTCGCTAGCGCATGACGAAATTCTCTGGGACGAAAGTCAACGAGGAACGCGAACGCAAGGTTTCGTTCGCACGACCAACCATGCGGGCGGAATCGAGGCGGGAATGACGAACGGCCAGCCGATCGTCGTCCGCGCCGCGATGAAACCAATTCCGACTCTCAAAAAAGCGTTGCGCTCCATTGATCTTGTAACGAAAGAGCCGGTCGAAGCGTCCTACGAGCGTAGCGACGCGTGCGCGATCTCGGCGGCGAGCGTTGTCGTTGAAAACGTTGTCGGTTTTGAAATTGCCGCGGCGCTGATCGAAAAGTTCGGAGGCGATTCTCTCTCTGAAATCAAAGGTCGCGTTAAACTCTTCGAAGAGACGGTTGCAAAACGCCTTGAGGGCGATAACTGGTCTCGATAAACGATTCCATCCTTCAGAAAAGCGCCGCCGACCCTTGGGAAAGAGTCGGCGGCGCTTCTTTTAGCGAGGCTCTAGCTTACCGAGTCGACGCGCTTTCTCGTATGCGCCAAGAAGATGAAAAACGCCGCAGCTGCTGATCTTTTTGAAGTCGGGCGTCATCAGCGCATCCTTAAGAGTCGCCGCCGCTTTCTCGTCGAAGAGATTCTCGACGGGACTCTCCGCAATCGTTAGCGCAATTTCGCCGCACTCTCTAGGGGCGTACCACGTGACGCGATATTCGCCATTAAGTCCGCCCGCCTCGCGCCAGTTTGGAGCAACTTCCGTAAGGTCGCGAGACTTAAGTCTTGCGAGCGCAGCGTCCTGCCGCGCTGCAACGCGTTTGGCGATAAACGTCGTCGTTTGCGCGAGCTTCTCTCTAAGATCAGGTTCCGGTTCGAGTTCAAAGAGAACGCTGAGGGACTCCTGCATCTGAAGATACGCATAGCTGGGCATACGGTTCTGAAGGCTCGTATTTTCAACGAGATGACCGGACTGCTCGATCGTCTCGCGCGCAATGTTTCGCCATCGCTCCCAATATTCCTTTTCTTTCGCTGAGTCGCCGCTACGTTTCGCAACGTCCCACGCGACGGCGTAGATCGCCGTAAGTCGCGCCGCTTCATGATCTTCAACGTTCGCCATCCGGCAAATTCCTATCCGACAACGCGAGCCGTCGCTGCAAAGAAAATCGAAGTCGTTTTCAGGAATAACGTTACGCGTCATGCGATCTGCAACGGCATAGAGAATCGCCGCCGCGCGTTCGCGCGTCTGGAGATCAGAGAGCGGCGAACGCCAATATTTCCAAATGGCAAGGGTCAGATGCGTAACTTGATCGCGAGAACTATTGATATAGCAAAGTCCCGGCGCTTTTGGACTCACTCCGCGCGCTACAAAGCCTGGCGAACCTGAGACCGTCGCAAGAAGTTCGAGCCCCGAGAAAACGTTCTCAGCTTGCGACTTAAGCTTATGGAGGGTCTCGGCGTCGGCGCCGCGTTCACTTTCGACGGCATACCGGTCGACGAGCGCCTCCAGGATCACGCCGCCGGAGATCGCGCAATCTTCCATGGCCGTTCCATACCCGCAGGGATTCGGATCGAGCGCCGCGACTTCCTCCCGGGTCGGAAGGTGATCGAGCGTCTTGCCTGGTTCAAGCGACTCGAGAAAATCATAAAAGAGTTTCGTATCGGAAGAATAAAAATTCGACCATGCCGCGTTCCAGGCTAAATCGACCTGAGATTCAAGGGTCTGAGCTTCAGCGAAGGAGCGCAGCGCGAAGAATGCAACGACCAATAAACCGAGCGTTACCCTTCTGTTAAAAATTTTAAAAAACATGACGCGTTCCCCAATCGTCTGCAAATCGATAAGCCGCGCTCACAGACGTATCAATAGAAAACGTCCCGGATCTGCAAGAGAGTTCCGGGACGCGATATGTGAAACAAAATGAGTTCAGAGGAAGATCATTCGACAACTTTGTCGGCAATCTTTTCCAGGTACGTCGCGTCTTCCTCTGTTACCTTATGATCCTTACCGGCGTCGCTGAGCTTCTGCCAAAGCCCGACTGGAGATTTACCCGTGATTGTTTTAAAGAAGACGCAACCGGCAAGATACGTTCCGCAGGGATTCGGATGGAAGGGCCGAGCTTTCCCTTCGGCGCCATAAAGGTCGATCTTGTCGCCAACGGTCAAGAACGCCTTGCCGACGGGCGCAAGCGTCGAATCGGTCGCCTTCTGCAAATCGTCGTACGCCCCTTGGATACCAGTCTTGAGTTGCGCGACCGTTTCCTCGCTGGGCTCCTTATAACGCTTGGTCCACGCGGCAATTACTTCATCTTTACGCGCTTCGTCGTCGCCGTAACCCTCAAACATGCCGTCGCAACGTTCCCAGGTCTGATAGAGGATGATCTTCGTCTCGGGGGAATTCTCATGGATAAGGTCAACGAGTTTCTGGCCGTATTCCATAAAATCCTTGTACTGCTCGACTGAACCGGAACTAAACTCTTGCAAGACGACGTAATCCCACTTCCGCAACTTGATCATTTCTGGCGTCGGGGCGCCGTTATAGTTCTTCTCAGGAATCTCGCCGTTGTAATGAAGGCGGAAACGCCATCCGCCAGGCGCGCTGCGAGTGGCGTTCGTGGGAATCCCGGAAACGGTAAGCATATTGCCGACCGTCTGGTCGAGGGAATTAAAGAACGTGAAGCTGTTCCCTATAAAGAGAATATCAAGCGTCTTCTCCGTATCGTCCTGAGCGTTTGCAACTGTCGGCGCCATGAGGAAAAGACAACTCAGAAGCGCTAAGATTTTCAATTTGAAATTCATTTCGTCCTCGTGTCGTGTTATTAAGAATCACCCATAATCCATTGAATCAAGATTTGGGGCAAAGATGAATCGCGAATCCCGCGATCTCGTCTTCGATATAGGCGGCTATCAATTCGCCCTGGTCGTTCTTCTTGAAAAATCGAAACTTGTAACCGAGACTTTCAAGACGGCAGATCGCGCGCTTCATCGAGTTACATGCGATCCCAATGTGTCCGTTCGTACCAAAGCTGGGCTTCTTCATCGCTTCGACAGCGGAACCGCCAAAGAATGAGATGTCGATCTCACGGGTTCCAAAGTTGAAAATTTTCGCAAAATTTTCCGACGTCGATTTCGCTTCTTCGGGAGAATGGCAATTAATGCCGACGTGTCCTATCTGGAAGCCTAGCGATACGCCGACCGCTTTCGACGCCGACGCTGCAACAGCGTCCCAATCGTTCGCCTCAACAGCGGCGCTGGGCGTCATAAAACTCCCACCGACCGCAAAAACCGCCTTATCCTCGACGTACGGTTGGAGGTTGTCAAAATTGATCCCTCCCGTCGGAACGAAACGAACGTCGCCAAAGGGACCGCGCAACGCCTTGATCATGGAAAGTCCGCCCGCGATTTCGGCTGGGAAAAATTTCACAACGTTAAGCCCCAGTGAGCGCGCGCGCTCTATCTCAGAGGCGGTCGCCGCGCCTGGAATAATCGCAACGTTCTTTTCCTGACAGACCTGAATCGTTTTCGGGCAGACGCCGGGCGCTACGATGAAATCGGCTCCAAGCTCAATCGCCCTTGTCGCGTCCTCAGGCGTATGAACTGTGCCCGCGCCAACAAGCGCGTTAGGGAGCGCCTCGCGGACTTTTTTAAGCGACTCAAACGCCGTGGCGTCGCGAAGGGTTACCTCGATCGCGTCGATTCCGCCCCTGGAAAGAGCTTCAGCGAGGGGCGCCGCTTTACTGGGGTCTTTTACATTAACAAGTGGCAAAAGGCCAATCTTTTCGATCGTTTCTAAAGCGTTTGAAGTCATTCTTCAATTTCTCCGTTCGTTGCGCGCCGGATAATCGGCGCAAAGCGTATCATGTTATGGCAAGGTTTAAGGTTAGTCCACAAACGCAGCGCCATGATTGCGAGGCGTATCGCGCGCAATGCCTGCGCTGTCGTTGCTAGAATTATAAATTTGCCGATTTCGACGTCAAATTGGTTGAACAAAAAATGCATGCGGCGACGTCAGCGCCCGGGGGAACTGGACAAAAGGACGTCAGCGCAATATACTAAAGCCGATGTTATTCGGCGCGCCGCATAGAAGCGACCGTTCGTTTATGCCTTCATTTTTAGAGATTATTATCGTAGAGACTCGTTCTGATGAAGACTATTGGTTTCGTTTTCAACACGGTCGACCGGCGTTGTGCGATTTCTCCTTTCTGTTTGGCTTCGCTCGCGCTCATCGCCGCCTTGGCGACGCTTCTCCCTTCCATGGGTTGCAAACCCAAGGACACGTCGATTCAGCATGGCGAGGGACAAATTGCGAGCGCTCAGGAAAAAGAACAGCAAAACCGCAGCCTTATAGCGCAGGTCGTTCAGGCGGCTGAGGCCCAGGAAAAGCATCCGGATCCTACATATCTTCGCGGCGCTCTCGGACGATTGAACCCGTGGCTCGCCGAACGCGCCAGTTCCGTCGACTTCGTCCTCGACCCTGAATACGAGGAGCTCTCAAATGAATTTGCGACGCTCGTCGAAACGGCAAAAAAAGCCGACTCGCTCGTAAAACTTTTCGCCGATGAAAATCAAAAGGTCGAAGAACAGAACTGCGACGAACTCCTTGAGACTCTGCAAACCTTGAAATCGCAGATCAATCCTCTCGCGGAAAAATGCCTCTCCAATACGCTCGCTACATTCGAGCTCATGGTCGACGACATTCTCGAAAAGCTCGACGCCGCTAAGGAAATCCAATTCGCCGACCCGACAGAAATCTATCAAACGCAAATTCAACAGGTAATCAAAGCGCCGTCTTACCAATATTACAATTTCGAAACGCTGAGCGCCGGACTTGACGA
Organism: Thermoguttaceae bacterium; assembly: GCA_050949645.1. Classification (GTDB taxonomy): domain Bacteria; phylum Planctomycetota; class Planctomycetia; order Pirellulales; family Thermoguttaceae; genus RUG369. Next base: position 286,237 of record JBMNGC010000001.1, on the reverse strand, counting down.
TTATACGCGACTCCTCAAAACCGACGGACAGGTCTTTCTACCGCAAGACGTCGATTATCTCCGATCTGTCATTTGGTTTCGCGACGTCTTCACCTGGGCAAAAGGAACCAAACAGGACGACTTAACGGTCATTAAGGAGCTTTTTGACTGGACCGTTAAGAACGTCGTCCTTGCCGCCAACGAGCTACCTTCCCCGATGGGGCCCGTCTCCCAGCTTGAATGGCAGACTCTGCTCCTTGGAGAAGGGTCTCCTATGGACCGCGCCATCGTCTTTATCGAACTGCTACGACAGCATCGACTCGACGCCTTTGTCCTCCGACCCGACGGCGAAGTCCCCAGTGATTTCCCCGTGATCGTCGCCGTCCGGCTCGACGGAGAAGCCTACCTCTTTGACATGATGCGAGGACTCCCCTTCCCATCTGCGGCGCCGGACGCTCTTATACTCGACGATGAAGCTGGACTCGTTATTAATAAAGTCGCGACGCTCAACGAAGTCGCTCAAAACGACTCGATCCTTCGTAAATTTGATCTCCCTGACTTCCCTTATAAGGCGTCGGCGCAAGACTTTGAAAGCGTCGTCGCTTACGTCCCGTCAACTCCGTTCCAGGTCGCTTTGCGGATGATCCCCTTGGAACAGGAATTCAGCGGCGCCGTCAATACGATTCTCTCGACCCCCTTTGATCTCCAACAGGATCGAATTTCTGACCTCGAAAGAATCGCCGCGGTTAAACGTCTCCAGGAAGCGAACGTTCCGATCTTGGAGCAGGCGATTTTCCCAGAGGAGGCGGATCTGGTAACGCAGGTCTTTATGACCCCGTTGGAATCAAGGGGAAGTCTTGAAGTCGACGCCGACTCGACGCATGACTCCTCTTCTGACGCCATGGAAGACTACACCGGCAATTCCGCGCGGTCCTTCGCCGGCAACGTATCGGGCAGGAAACAGACGGAGCTCACGCCGCTGTGGCTCGGTAAAATCCTCTATCTTCGCGGTCAGTTCGTCGACGATACCGGCGCCGCGCATTGGCTATTGCAGGGCCGAATCTCAGAACGTATCCTTAGGAATCAGGAAGCCGATATTCCGAAAAACGTTGCTGAATATCTCAAAGAGTACAACGAATGGGCTGCGAGCCAGAATCTGACTCCTTCGGAAGACGAGCTTCGACAGATCGCGCAACAAACGGCGCTTCAGTTCCAGCTCGAGATCGCGACAATGCGTTACATTAAAGTGCTCACGAGCTATAACCTCACGCTCCTTTCCGAAGCAAGCGGTTCCGATTCGGCCGCGATGGAGCGCCTCAACGACGAATCGTTGCGGTTCCGACGACAACCTGACGACGCGTTCCAGCTCGGCGACGAGTTCCGTAACGCTGCAAATTACCTTCGCGCGCGACTCCTTGAAAAACAAGGTTCCTGGACTTCCGCCGTCGCGAGACTCCGAGCCTGCATTGATCGTGGCTCCCACGTCCGTGCAAACTGGATTGCAGAACTCGCTGGTATCGAGGAAGAAGCCCCTCGCGCCGAACAACCCTCCGAGGCCGTCCCAGACGCTCAATCGGACGAGTAAATCAATGGTACTGGAGAACGCCGGCTCGGATCGTACGAGGCGTTATATCAAACATGTAGGCCGCCGGAGTCCGGCTCTGGCGGCCCCTTTTAAAACGTGGCAACCACCATGCTGTATACGAAGGAAAATTGGGGCGCAGTTCCAGAGGGTTGGACTCGCCCTCATCTTTTGGGTCTCGAGGATCTAACGGCGGAAGAAATTACCGTTCTACTTGACCTTGCGCAGCGATTCCGTCGTGATATCCTCGAGTCGCACGAAAATCTCCGTAAAATTCCACTGCTCGCCGGCTCGTCAATTATTAACCTGTTCTTTGAGAACTCGACGCGCACGCGAACGAGCTTTGGTTTTGCCGCTCGGCGACTTGGCGCGGACGTCACCGACTTCACCGCTGGGACGAGCAGTGTGGCTAAGGGCGAGACGGTCGTCGATACGGCGCGTAATATCCAATCGATGGGAATCGATGCGGTCGTGGTTCGCCATTCCTGCCCTGGCGTTCCGAAGCTACTCGCCAAAAATCTCAAAAACTGCGCGATTCTCAATGCGGGCGACGGAACTCACGAGCATCCGACGCAAGGACTCCTTGATATGCTCACGATTCGCCAGAAGTTCGGCTCCTTTGAAGGCCTTAAGGTCGCGCTCGTCGGCGACATCGCCCACAGCAGAGTCGCGCGATCAGACGTCTTCGCGCTGCTTAAGCTTGGAGCTAAACCGATCGTTTGCGGCCCGTCGACTCTTATCTCGCCGTACTGGAAAGAATTGGGCGTTGAAATTTCCTACTCCCTCGACGATATCCTTGAGGAAGTGGACGTCTTCAATCTTCTGCGCATCCAATTTGAACGTCAGGTTGTTCGTCCCTTCCCATCTATTCACGAGTACAGCCATTTATATGCAATGAACTCTGAGCGACTGGCGAGATGCAAAAAGCACGTCCTTATCCTTGCGCCTGGCCCTATTAATCGCGGAGTTGAAATCACGCCCGAGGTCGCGGACGGTCCGCATTCGGCAATTCTTGATCAGGTAACGAACGGCGTCGCGGTGCGAATGGCGGCGCTCTGGTGCGTTTTAACGCGTTCCCGCGAGCTGGCGACGTCTTAAATCGCTTGAGCGTGCGCTCTTTGCGCGTCTCGTTCGAGCAAATTCAACCCTATAAAGGCAAAGGCGTCTTCAGAAAAGAACGACGGCGCGGTGCGCCATTTGCAGGATAGAAATATGTCACAATCGCTTTTCATTGAAAACGGTCGCGTTGTCGATCCCTCTCAGGGGATCGACGCGTCGGCGAATCTGCTTATCGTCGACGGTAAAATTGTTGGAATCAACGTCGAACCCAATGCTGTTCCAGAAGGGATTCAACGATACGACGCCGCCGGCAAGCTTGTCCTTCCCGGTCTCGTCGACTTGCACGTGCATCTGCGCGAACCTGGATTCGAGGAAGCGGAAACTATCGCGACCGGATCGCTCGCCGCGATCGCCGGCGGCTTTACGTCAATCGTCTGTCCGCCGAACACGGACCCTCCGATCGACACGCCTGCGAACGTTGCTCTCATCCGCGAACTCGCCGCAAGCGCCCGACATTGTAACGTCTACCCGATGTGCTGCATCAGCAAGGGACGCAAGGGCGAGGAACTCGCTGAGCTCGGTATTCTCTTCGAAAGCGGCGCCATCGCGTGCAGCGACGACGGTTCGTCGATCGAAAACGCCGAGCTGATGCGACGCGCTCTTGAATATTCGATGATGTTCGACAAGCCGGTCCTCTGTCATGAGGAATCTGGCCCCCTTGCCAAGGGCGGAGTCATGCACGAAGGACGCGTCTCCAATCTCCTGGGGCTCCGAGGAATTCCCGTCGAAGCGGAAGACGTTATGGTACGCCGCGACATTGCGCTCGCCGAAAGCGTCGGCGCAAAGCTCCACATCATGCACGTCTCAACCAAAGGCGCCGTCGCAGCGATCAGGCGCGCCAAGGCTCGAGGACTTAAAATCACGGCGGAGGTTACCCCTCACCATCTTACCCTTACCGATGAAGAACTGCGCTCCTTTGATCCAAATTTCAAGATGAATCCTCCGCTGCGCAGCGCCGACCACGTGCAGGCATGCCTTGAAGGACTCCTTGACGGCTCAATAGACGCAATAGCGACAGACCATGCTCCACATTCCGTAGAACAAAAACAGCGCGAAATCGACGTCGCTCCCTTTGGTATCATTGGGCTCGAATCCGCCGTGCCTCTTATGATCGAACGGCTTATTAAGTCTGGGTTAATGACATGGTCGCAATTCGTAGAAAAGCTATCCCTTAATCCTTCCAAGATTCTTGGAATTCCTAAAGGCACGCTGCAAGCTGGCGCCGACGCCGACGTCACGATCATCGATCCAGATCTCGAGTGGCTCTTCGAGACGTCAAGTCTCCACTCCAAGAGCTTTAATTCGCCATATCTTGGGCGTAAAATGACAGGGCGCGCCGTAGCGACGATCGTCTCTGGAGAAATCCGATATCAGCTCTAAATCAGCGTCATGAAATATTGCCGACTCGCTTGCAAGGCCGAGAGTCGCCGATAAAACCGCCGGCTGGGCGCCTAAGAAACTAAAAGAGGAACCGTCCGTATGGTCGATTCCTCTTTTTTTGTCGAAACCTTAACCTCTTTACGCGCCCGGTATAAAGTCATTCTTTCAACTATTTTCACAGACGCGGAGTAGTCCTAATTTGTAAAAGCCCTCAAACTGACGTTCCTGGTCAACTTTCGATGAAAGAGATAGAACGCGGCAACCCCGGCCCAGCGCATATTCTGAAAGTTGAACGTTCGACGCGACTAGCTCGCAAACTTAAGTCAGCTGCGCCTGACGATAAAAGACGCTCGTTCGGAAGGAACGAGCGTTTTTTAATTTAGCAAAGCCACGAGCTTCGTCTCGGACACGCATCAGGTAATACCGCCGTGGGTGCGATATGGGGTCATATGGCTGGGCTGATCGAGCATCCAGATACGCTCCCAGGTCTCTTCTGTCTGACGAAGATCCTCGGACGTATTGTAGAGCTGTTGCGTACGCTTGGCTGGGTCGCCGGAATAAGCCGGCAGGACGCATCCAACAGAGCCGATAAGCATGACTCCAAGCAACAGCGACAGTAAAATTTTACGCATCGCGTTCTCCTCCGTGATATGAAACGTCCGTCTGTCCTTAAACCGACCAGCAAAGAACGCTTCGATCTACCGATTATACGAGGCGAACGACCCAATCTCTGGGTCGCGTCGCCCGTATTCATGTTCATGTTCTTGACGAATTATCGGCGTTCAAAACGGTCAGACTGCAATGAATTTATGATTTTTGGATAAATTTGCGTCAGTCGTCGCATTTCAAATAAAAACCGCTTTGACGGTCGACCTCCCAATGGTCGCCCAGTCGCCGGGCTTCCGTCCCTGTTATCGGCGCTCCACGGAATTGAACTTTAGAAGAAGCGAACGCTCTTTTACCTTCTTCTTGTGAAGTTGCGCGTCAACTGCGCGCCTTGTTAAGCTCCGCCTCAACGATCGCAAGGTCGTCCTGCGTATTGACTCCGAGACATTCGATTTCTTTCAGCACGGGCAGCGCCAGAATCTTTTTGTTGTGACTCAGAAGGATCCCCGGAACGTCCGTAACGTAATATTCTTTCTGTGCATTGTCCGAACGAATACTACCGAGCGAGTTCAGGAGATCAGGCGTGTTGAAAATGTAGTAACTGATGTTAATCTCTTTAATTTTTCGCTGCTCTTCAGTCGCGTCCTTCTCTTCGACGACGCCGATGAAAGCGCCCTGTTCGTCACGAAGAATACGCCCCATACCGGAAGGATCGTCCTTGTGGACCGTCCCCAGCAAACACGAGACGTCTGCGTTCTTTTCATACTCTTCGAAGAGACGATTTACAGAGGAACTCTGCAACATCGGATTATCGCCCGCAACGATAAAGACCGGACCATCGAAACCCTCGAAACAACCGCGACATGACATAACGGCATGCCCAGTTCCGAGCAAGTCCTTCTGTTCCACGAATCTAATGTTCGGTCGCGAGCCGATCGCCGCCTGGACGAGATCTTTTTTGTAGCCGACGACCACGATAATCTCGTCGATCTTGGCTTCCTCCAGCGCCTCGATAACATACTCGATCATCGGTTTGCCGCAGATAGGAAAGAGTACCTTCGGCAAATCTGACTTCATTCGAGTACCTCTGCCAGCGGCAAGCACGACAGCCTTTCTAACGCTCATTTTAGTATCCCTCGATTAAGTACTTTTCAACGGTTGTTGATTTTCCGACATTCTATAAGAGTCCCCGACGATCACTGGCGTCGAAGCGCGGCTCGAACAACCAGGATTCGTCGGCGATTCAACCAGGTTTTTCCCTACGACTAAAAGCCGCAAACGACGTTGGCGTTTTGGCAACGCGGATAGTACGGCGCGCTATCGTAGCAAGAGACTCGACAAGCTTGAATCTCAATGCAAACGCCAACGTCTTTGACCCGGTAGAGTCCAAAAATTGGAACGGACTCTCTCTTATCTCTACGGATTAAATCCTGCCTATTGACCTACTTTTTGCAAAAATTGTAAAAAGAAATCTGCATTGGTCTTAAATCTGGGCAAGGTCATGGAAAGTCTCTCCATCGCGTCGATAGGGTCGCGCGACGAGGACAAGGTGCGGCGAATCAGCGTCGAAGCTCGCAACTCTGCTGGATTAAGCAGCTTTTCTTCATGACGAGTGCCGGACTGGTCCACGTTAATCGCAGGCCAAATACGTCTATCCGCGAGGCGACGATCAAGAACAAGCTCCATATTGCCGGTGCCCTTGAACTCCTGGAAGATCAATTCGTCCATACGGCTTCCAGTCTCAACGAGCGCGGTACCGACGATCGTAATCGAGCCGCCCTTCTCGCCCCTCTTCTCATCGAATTTAGTGATAGAGCCGTCCATATTTTGGATGCCTACTATTTGTCGCGCGGAAGAGAAAATCTTTTTGGGCACGTCCATCGCTTTAATATCAAGCCCCCCGGTCATCGTTCGACCGGTGTTGCCGCCCCACTTATTGTAGGTGCGCGCTAGACGCGTGATAGAGTCGAGAAGAAGGAAAACGTCTTTGCCCATTTCCGCGAGACGCTGGCAACGTTTCGTCACGAGCTGAGCGAGTCGTATGTGACTTTCAAGTTCGCAGTCGAGACTGCTAGCGACAACCTCGGCCGTTCCCGGTCGCTTAGCGCCGTCGTGCTCTTCGTTGTATCTGTTCAATTCATCTCGGACAAAGGCCTTGAAGTCCGTAACCTCTTCAGGGCGTTCATCGATGAGCAGCACCGTAACGTAGGTTTCCGGATAGTTGCGGATGACCGCTCGGCTAATTTGCTGCAGCAGTACCGTTTTCCCGGAACGCGGCGGCGCGACAACGAGCGCTCGTTGTCCCTTGCCCAACGGCGTGAGAATATCCATGATTCGCGTCGAGAGAGGACCGTCTTCGGTCTCAAGACGATATTGCTGTCTTGGAGTCGCTGGCACAAGATCGTCAAATATCGGCGTCTTGGCATACTCGATTGGATTCATTCCGTCGACGCTATGAATCAGGCAAACACGCGGTCCTTTATCCCTTTGCGCCGGTTTCACTTCGGCTTTGACGCGAACGCCTTCGCGCAACCCGAGTCTTTGGATCACGCCGCAAGGGACGAACGGGTCGTACAAATGACGTACGTAATTGTCCTTAGGATCCCGGAGAAACCCGTAGCCGTTGGGATGAAGCTCAAGAACTCCGACGACGTCGTACAGCCCGTTAGCGTTGAGCCTTGCTGGAATGTATAGGCGGGAATTGGCGTCCGGTTTTTTAGGCGCAAGCGGATTATATCGCGTTCGTTGAGAGTAGCCGTTATTTCTGCGCGATCCGCCGCCTCGATAATTGCGAGACCTGAAACCTGAGCCGGAGTAGCCGCCTCGGTCCTGGGCGCCGCTCCTATCCTGATAATTGCCTCGTTGATACTGGCGTTGATAATCGTTTCCACCCCTGCCGGAAGAATATCTGTTGTTTCCATATCCGTAGGCGGAAGAACGCTTTGGCGCGTCTGAAATGCCTACCCTACCCCTATCGTCATCCTCTTGCACTGTACTTTCCTTTCCAATATATCGCACCACAAAAGAGTTACATTGTCTGAAGGGAAATCACACTATTGCACGCATAATTACGCGGGTCATTTTTAAGGCGCCGCTCGTTAGTTTACAATCCGAAGTATACATCAAACTCTTCGAGTAAAAGAAAAGAGACGCCTCAGAGAAAAGACGCGTCAAACGCTAACCGCATACAAACAGGTTCGTCTCAGTTAAACAAGCCATAGCGACTCGTTCAACCGGACTCGATCTCCCTTTGAAATGAAAAAACCTATGTTAAGAACCATGGAACGTCACGCCGTCAAACTTCCATAAAGTCGCCGCAGCGCACCCATTTTAAAGAAGGTCCACGCCGACCCATCCATGAAAGGAATGGGATACGTTTCGTTCCTGCCAATTTTCCAAAATTGCCGCCCAAGATCAACGAGACGGCGCGCATCGTACAGGCAACGCAAGCAGTCGCCCAGAATTCAGAACACAAAAACACTTTCAAAATGCGCTTCAATTCGCCTCGTAGCCGATGACTCACGCTCCATCTGGCGGTCTTATATAACCTTTGGCGCGTCCCACAAGAGAGACGCGCTCCTCAATGTTCATAAAAGCGATACAAGGAGGCATAGAACTATCGCGTTAAGCTACCCTGCCATTCCAAAATCAACGCGTCAGGTGATTTTAAGACAAAGTAACGCCTAACACACCCCTATTCTATCTATTTTTCCCTGAAGGGCAAGAGTTTTTAGGAATAAATTATGAATTCCTCGACTATTTTCTTGAGTTTGTTGGACGGCTGCATTTGTCAAAAACCTCGCAAAAATCTTTGGTTCAGCAGGATTCAACAGCTGGCGGCATATATGTATTACAATCCTAGCTAATCATATGTTCACAAATAGAACCCTTGTTATAAGCATCTCAAATTCGTTGCTAGCCCCTACTTTAAGTCTTCCTGGCGTTGACGATAACAACGATAGCTGCAAAAAGCAAAGAATAGCGCCAAAGCGCCCGGGGATCAATTATTCCATATATCCAAGCGTCGCATATACAACGTCGCGTCTTGTCGAGTGATCCGTCATGCTTTCTTCGCTCAAACTATCCGACGTCGCCAAGGTCCAGCGCGCGACCGTATCTTGCAAGAACCTGTCTACGCAATATTCCAAGTTCCGGCGCTGACAGACCGGGGTCCTCGCGCGTAAGCCGGGACGCGTCGTCGCGAGCTTCTTCGAGAATCGCCCTATCGCGGTAAAGATCGGCAACTCGCAACATCGCCGCGCCATGTTGTTTCGAACCGAAAAGCTCGCCGGGGCCGCGCATCTCAAAGTCTTTCTCAGCAAGCGCAAATCCGTCGTACGATTCGCAAAAGAACTGAAGACGTTCTTGTGACGAGTCGACGCCCTTAGAGTCAGTCGATCGACGACCCTTCTTCCTTTTCGACTTTTCCTTTGAACCCCTTGACTCTTTTTTAACCGAAGTTGTTGCAGCGGATCCTTTATTCGTCGTCGCGCCGGGAGTCGGAATAACAGCGCAAAAACCGGGAAACTTTCCGCGCGTAATCCGACCGCGAAGCTGGTGGAGTTGCGCGAGCCCGAAGCGCTCAGCGTTGAAAATCGTCATCAAGGTCGCGTTAGGAACGTCAACTCCAACCTCAACGACGGAAGTCGCCACCAGACACTGGAGTTTCTTCTCGCGGAAATCCTTCATGACGGCTTCTTTTTCCTCCGTCGGCATGCGCCCATGAAGGACGCCAATCCGATAATTTCTCAACGCTCCTTCTGAAAGTTCGTCATAGAGACTCGCAACCGTTTTGAGCGGAGGCTTAATGGCGTCCGCAGACTCTTGCGCGACGTTCATCGCCTCCGAGTCAAGCGCTAACGCTGCCTTTTTCGAAGCGCTCAAGCGGTTCCAGAAGCCGCGTTGCGCGACAAACTCCGATTCGCCGGAGTCGCCGTCAAAGAACGGAAGTTCCTGCTCTTCAGAATTCGAATCGTTTTCCGTCCCGTCGCTCTCTACGCGCGGAACGACAAAATATGCCTGTCTGCCTTCGTCGAGCCGCGCGCGGACAAACTTCAGCCATTTGTCGAACGTCTTCTCCGTCACAATCGATGTGGTGGGTTGAAGGCGACCAGGAGGCGCGCCGCGCATGACGGAAACGTCGAGGTCGCCAAAGAAGGTCATCGTCAAACTACGCGGGATCGGAGTCGCCGTCATGACAAGATAATGCGGTTCCAGGGTCATGTCGGACGATTTGAGGGACGCGCGTTGCTTTACGCCAAACTTATGCTGCTCGTCTATGATGACGAGTCCAAGTTTTTTGAATTTTAATTCGTTATAGACCAACGCTTGCGTTCCAACGACAATTTGCGCGTCTCCCGACTCGATCGACGCGAGAACCTCTGCGCGTTCGGACGTTTTCTGGGCGCCAAAAAAAGGGACGATCTTAGTCGCAGTTCCGCGTAGGAACATTTCGAGCGTCCTAATATGTTGTCGCGCTAACGTTTCAGTCGGCGCCATGAGAACGGACTGCGCGCCGTTCGCAGCGGCTTGGAGCGCCGCGTACAACGCCACAACCGTCTTACCCGAGCCAACGTCCCCCTGAAGGAGTCGGTTCATCGGCGCCGGGAGTCCCAAATCGGCCGAAATTTCCTGAATCGCCTTGTTTTGCGCGTCGGTAAACTCAAATGGGAAGAGGCGGCGGATCCGCGAGTCGATCTTTACGGAGCCTGGAAGGGGCGGCGCCTTCATATTGACGCGGCGCCGAGTCCGACAAATCGCCAGCGCCAGCTGCATGACAAGGAGTTCCTGGTACGCAAAGCGTCGACGCGCATATTCGGCTTCCTCTGGGGTTGACGGATAATGAATCAGGCGAATCGCTTCGGCGATCGGCGCGAGCCCACGCGCTTGACGCAGAGAGTCGGGCAACGCCTCCGAGAGAAGATCAGGAAAAACGGCAAGCGCGTTTCTGATAATGCGTTGAAGCTGCGCTTGCGACATGCCTTCCGTAAGCGAGTAGATAGGAAGCACATATTTTTCTTCCACCTCGTCCCCTCTTTCGTCGCGGCGCCAGGGGATATCGAGTCCGGAATCAAGGTAAGTGATTCTGGGGTGCGAGAAGCTCCAAAGCGATCGATTTATCCTAGGTTTGCCAGTAAGTATCAAAGGTCGTCCGACGTGGAACGAGTTCGTAATATACGGCACATTAAACCAGAGCGCTTCAACGACGTCGTCGCCGACCTCGACATGGAGAATCACAAGGGGACCGCGTCGCGTGTAACGCGTTTGAAAATCTTGAATCGTACCGGCAATCGACTGGACGGCGTCGTCGGTAAGCGACGACGCGCTCCGTCTTAAAACGATTTCAAGATAATCGCGAGGAAAGTAAAAGAGCAGATCGTAAGCGCGCCGGATCCCCATCTTCGCAAGAACACTCGCTCGAGCTTCGCCAACGCCCTTAAGGTAGCCGACGGGACGCCTTAGATATTCCTCGGGCGTCTCGCGATACTTCGGGTCGATCTGCATGGCAAAGCTCCTACGTAGCGAAGGTCATTCATTAACGGGCGAGACGGGAACGCTCGACTTGAAATTGCGAAAAGAGGGATCAAGCTCATCGACTTTGGCAAAGTCGGCCTCAGCCTCCTCTGTTCGCCCGAGCTGCTCCAGCGCTCCAGCGCGTTCAAAGTAAACCTCCACTGCGTTGGGGTCGATCTCGATTGCGCGGGAAAAACCCATGAGCGCGTTCTCCCAATCGCCGATATTCTTGAAGTGGAGCGCTCGATATTTGTGCGCCGTAAAGCACTGTGGATCGATTTCCAGCGCTCTATCAAAATCAGCGAGAGAGGCGACCCAATCTCCGGAATCTTCGTAGATGCGTCCTCGGACGGCATAGTTCATCGGATTGAGCGGTTCAAGCTCGATCGCCTTCGTAAGGTCTTCGAGCCCCTCCGCGTATTCCTGAAGTTTCTGACGCAACATGCCGCGATTAACGTAGTTGTAGGATTTTGTCGGCTCTACCGCAATGCAACGATCGAGATCAACGAGCGCTTCCTCAAACATGTCTGAGCGAGCGTACGCGTACCCGCGACCAGAAAGCGCCGAAACGCGGTTAGGATCGATGGCAAGCGCCGCGCTGAAATCGTCGATCGCGTCGGAGTATTTCTCCAACCTCAAGCGCGCCTCGCCGCGACCGCTTAATGCGTCGGCAATGCGCGGATCGAGCGACAACGCCTTGCCGAAATGCTCCTCCGCTTTCTCATAATTATAATCGCGGAGCGAGACTTTACCGAGCCCGACGTATGGCGCCGCAAAGCGCGGACTAAGCTCGAGCGCCTTGCGAAAGCATGAAGTCGCGCCTGCAAGATCATTCTCATGGAGACATTCCATACCGTCGAAACAATATCTTTCCGCCTGCCGTCGAGCGCCGGAACACCCGGCGACCGTGACAAATACGAACACGATTGACAGCGCGACCACGCGCATCATTCTCATTTCTACGCCTCTCTTAAGCGGCGTTCTTTTCCGCTTCAAATAAATTGACAAGCTCTGGGATATTCGGTTTATTTGTGAGCGCGACGACAAAATCGCCTTGTTTGAACGTAAAATCAGCGTGGGGCATCATGACCTGATTGTCGCGAACGACCGACGCGATTAAGGTCGGAAGAGGAGTGTCAAGATCGCGCAACGTCGATCGTGTCGCTGTCGAATTCTCGCCAACCTCTATTTCAACGACTTCCGCCGGACCGTTAAGAATCGTCGATTTCTGAAAAACCAGCGCCCCGGCATGCATGAATCCTTCAGCCTGGCGCGCCATCACTTCAAAAGGACTCACCGCTTCGTCTATTCCCAGCTTCTTCACGACGCCGGCGTAATCGCTGTGACGAATGATGGAAATGCAGGCCTTAGCGCCAAGCGCGCGCGCTTCAACGCAGGTCATGATGTTGTACTCGTCGTCGCCGGTACACCCAATGAAGAAGTCGGCGGAGCCCACGCCTTGCTCGTCCAGAACTGATTCGCGACGACAATCTCCATGAACAACCGTCACGGAATTTTTCAGGCGACTCGCGATCTGCTCGCACCGTTCCTTGTCGCGATCGAAGACCTTAACGTCGTAACCGCGTCGGTACAGAGCCCACGCGGCGCTCACGCCCGTCTCGCCGCCGCCGGCGACGATTACATAAGGACGACGAACTGCGCCCGTCTTAAATCCCTTCTTGAGCTTTTCAACCTGCGGCCGCGTCCCTATGAGCGCAACGCGATCGCCAAGCATGATCGTGTCAGAAGCGGTTGCAATTTGCGAAACGCCGTCGCGCGTGATCGCGGCGACACGAACGTCCTTTGCAAGCTTGAGCTCCGCAAGAGGTTTATCCGTGTATTCCGACTCGCGCGTAATCAAAACGTCCTGTAATTCAAGTTCGCCATTGACAAAATACTCGATGAGCATCGCGCCGGGTTCGCGAATTCGGCGCACGATCTCCACAGCAGTAAGATAATCCTGCGTCAGGAAGCGGTCGATATGGAAATGACGGCGATAATCAAAGGACGCGAAATCTCGATAGGCTATCGAGTTAATGCGCGCCGCGACGCGATGGGAACCCATCCCGCGCGCGACGCTGCCCGCGAGAAGGTTCGCCTCGTCGCTGCCCGTAAGCGCAAAACACACGTCGGCAGACGTCGCGCCCGCCTGAAAAAGAACGGACGCTTTGAGCGCGTCGCCAAGGACGACGCGCACGTCGCTCTGGTCGACTTCGCGACAGGCCTCCGGACGACATTCCACGACCGTAACGTCATGGCGTTGCTCGCTGAGACGCTTGGCAATGAAGCCGCCGACCGTACCGCCGCCTAAAACCAGAACTTGCATCTCGTCCCCCAAATTCAAACCGAAAGGTTAAACGTTGCGACCGTAACTAATTTACCAGCCAAAGTCAACGCGGATAAGGGGCGTCTCGCGACGAACGAGCCGTTAATTTGGCGCCTCGTCCGCGAGAAGCGCAATAAGCTCGTGCGCGTCGAGCCGCTCGACAACCGCGACTGCTGTAGAGAAGTCTGCGTTGGAATTATGCTCCGAGCGCAGCATACAACACGGCGCGCCCGCCGCCTTCGCCGACGCGGCGCCCGCGCTGCTATCCTCGAGCACAAGCATCCGCGCTGGTTCGACGCCAAATTTTTGCGCCGCAAGCTGATAGACCTGCGGATCAGGCTTGCCTCGCTCGACGTCGTCGCTTGTCAATACGAAATTCAATCGTTTGTCAATTCCGTCTTTTTTGAGAACTTCATTGGCGACGCGGCGCGCGCTCGAGGTGCATACGCCTCGCGGGATCCGTCGCTCTTCGAGCAAATCAAGGAGCTCCATTAACCCGGGCTGGGTCTCGTAGCCGTCATTGAGGAGTTCAAGGAATATTTCATCCGATTCTTGCTGGAGAGTCTGCCAGTCTTCGGAAAGCGAATGCGCCGCAATAAAAGTTCGAAAAGTGTGTTCAGGCGGTCGGCCCATAACGGAGTCGTTAAGCTCATGCGTATACTCGTAGCCGCGACGTCCTAGCAGGATTGACGCGCATTTCCAGTAAACTGTTTCCGTGTCAAACATGAGACCATCCATATCGAAGGCAACGGCGATCGCGCCGGTCTGACTGCTCATCTTATGTTTCTCCTTTCGTAATCAACGCTAAAAGCTTGGGCGCGTCGAGACTTTCGACAACAAGATCGGCCTTGGAAAAATCAACGTCCTTGTTATGCTCCGCCCTAACCGCACAACAAAGGGCGCCGGCGTCTTTTGCCGACGTCAGGCCTACGGCGCTGTCTTCCAGCGCCAGCATTTCTTTTGGGGCGACTCCAAATCTTTTAATCGCCTTGAGATAAATTTCAGGATCAGGCTTACCATGGACAACGTCATCGCTGGTAATTACAAAATCGACGCGCTCGCCAACGCGTTCCTGTTTGAGAAATTCATGCGCGATGACGGAAAGTCCCGAGGTACAGACACATCGAGGGATCTTCCTTTCGTCGAGAAAATCGAAGAGTTTCAAGAGCCCGGGCATGGTCGCGTAGCCTTGGCTGATAAGTCCCAACGTCGTCTCAATTGTCTCCTCGACAAGCTCGTCGAGCGTGTTGGGAAGGGAAAAATGTTCTTTAAAGAGAGCAAGATTTTCTCTGGGAGTACGCCCCATAACCGTCTGGTTAAGGTCAGAGGTAAACGTGTAACCGCGCCGTTTTAGAAGAATATCGGCGCAGCGACGGTGAAGCCGTTCCGTGTCAAACATGAGACCGTCGAGGTCGAAAGCGACGACGGATATCCCACTGGTATTATTCATCATCAAAGTTCTAAACGCGTTGTGCGTCCTTTCTTCATGCGTGTTAGGTTGCGTCCTTCTGGGCGCGATCGCGGTAATCCTTCATAAAGTATGCAAGTTCATTTATTTCTTCCTTGCAACGTTTCTCCGTAAAGGCCAGGAGCAGTCCGTCGCTGAGCTCGACGCCTCCCACGAGGCCCCACTTATCAAGATACGCCAACATGCCTTTTGGATCGTCGACTTTGACCGCAAATTCTCGTAAAAAAGGCGCGTCGTGCTGGAATTCAAAGCCCGCCTTCCGAAGCCTCTTGCGAGCGTACGTCGCAATCCGATGAGACTCTTCTGCAACATGACGGAGCTCTTGAATCCTGACTCCTGCAAGATGTATCAGGGTTCGAAGCGCGCCAATAGCGCGCGTTTTCCGAGGCGAACCGGAGAACTCAGACGCGCGTCCCCCGAAACTTCGTGGAAGAAAATACGTGTAATTACCGGAGGAGTCAACGAAACACGTCAAAAAATTCTTAGGCGCCATCGCGAGGAACCGCTCCGAGGCGGCGACGAAACCGAGTCGGACGTCGCCGTCATTTTTGCGGAGCGGAGTCGTGTGGACGTCGCCGGCGACAAGGTCGGCGCCCCAGTCCGCCGGAGAACGCAGAATCGCAAGCGCGACGGGATCAACTCCCATAATAAAGAGCGCGCCAGCCTCTTGCGTCGCGTCGGAGAGACGTCCGACTCGTTCGAGGAGACCGCAGTAATTGGGATAGGGCGCGATCGCGGCGGCGACGCGACCCCGCTCAGACTGAAGAATCGCATAAAACGATTCAAGATTTGTTAGCCCCTTAAGGGCCGGGACAACGCGCAGTTCAACGATTCCGGCGGCGGCATGCGCTCTGAGGAGCGCCAAACGCTCCGGAGGCAGGGTCTCGGGCGCAACGATCAGTTTGCGTCCCGTCGCTTCGACGGCAAGACGACACGCTCTCGAAAGCGCGTCCCCGCTGCGGTAAAAGGAGAGATCGACCGCAGGCGTCCCCGCGAGCTGGCACACGAGCCTGTGAAACCTATGCACAGCGGACGCCAAAATATCGTCGAGAGCCGCGCCGTCTGAGGCGTTCACGCGACGAAACTCGACCTCGTCCGCGAGACTGTCTACCGCAGATGAAATGTTATGGTCGTAAAAACCCGCGCCGAGATAGACCGGTCCGTCCGCGGAGGAAACCGAGGCCGCATAATGTCGTCGGGACATGACGGCGGGATCGACCACTTGAGCGGCAAGAGCGTCGGGAAGATCGACAAAAAGATCCTCGTAACAGGTTATACCCGAGGCGCGAAGGAACGCCTCCGTTTCGCCGGATTCTGTGGGATTTGACATAGCAAAAGAGCGAGAGCCGGAAACGCGTCGACCAAAACGCGTTTCCGCTTCGAAACGAGTAAAGACCGACGCTTCCGGTCGGTAAGGATCGATCCGCGTCTCTCGCAGGTTGAAACGCAACCGGCGCGAACGTGAAATCGACAAATCTATCGACGAGTAATGTACCAGACAACCGCAATAACGACAACCGCAAGGACCGCCCAAAAGAGCCGAGAAGTTCGTCCAGATTTGCGTTCACGACCGTTAGAAACGTAGGGCCAGACGGCGTTTATCCAGAATCCTGCCTGCTTGAGATCCGCTGGATCCGGCTTCTCTCCTTTTTCGGCGCGGTCATAGAGGTCGGCCAAAAAGGAGAGTTTATCCATGACTTCTTTTGGAACCTGCTTTTCGATACTCATGACCTTCGCGGTGAAATTGGAACCGGTCGCGTCAAGATTGTCGACCAGCATTTCCTCGATTTGCTCCATTTCCGATAGGAATTTTCGTGGGCTCAGTTTCATGATCATCCTCCATCTTGAGAGAACTTAAAGACGCGCAACCGAGTGGGCTTCGGCGCGCCGTCTTTCTGTGGTTGATCGCGGTTAGCCGCGGGAGCTTCCCATCGGAAGACCCAACGTTCGCCGTTAGCGGCAATAACGGCTTTTTTAGGTTGGAGTCTCGAATCGTCGCTTTCAACTCGGTCGAGTTCTTTAACGACGTCAGGATCATACTCGGGTCGTTTGACCCCGACAACGGCAAGACTGGGCGCGGTCGTCGGTTCGAGCGTCTTCGAGTCGAGATAGATAACGCCGCGTTTTTGCTGAACAACAAGGTTATAGTTCAGTCGCAAGGTCGAAGGATCGACGACAGAAACGCCCGAGAAGCTCAATTCCGTCGAGATGGAGCCGCCGCCGGAGAAATGCCACGGCAACTCCCACGACGTCGCCTGAACCTTCTGCCATCCGTCCTTCATAGGACGCGCATTCCAGATCTGGAGGTTCCCGTCTTCGTCATATTTCGTGTAGGTGAGAACTGGGAGTCCCTGCGCGTCAAAGCTCAAACGAATCAACGAATTAAGCAGACCGCCCCCTGACGGGATCGGCGCAACGATCTCGCCCTTTTCGATCGTGATGGGAAGCTCGACGAAACGTCCCTTAGAATCCTCCCAGCGTCGCATATCTGGAGAGCGGATATAAGAGAGATCGTGATTTGTAGCGCAGTCGGGAGTATCGCGCCAGACCCAGGCGATATGAAAATAACCGTCTTTACCAAGCGTGGGGCCGGTGAAATACGCGTTCATCTCCCCCTTACCGTCAAAAAGAGGCTTATCGAAGAGGCGAGACCAGGTCTTTGTTTTCTCGTCGTAGACATTCCAGACCTGATCGCCCGACCCGCTCGAACCGTCGCGATAAGTAAAGAGGAGACGACCGTCCCGGTCATTGAGAAACTGCGGGTACGTCGTTCGCTCTTCCCGCTCGCCAACCATCGAATCGATACGTTCAAGGGACGCGATATCGTTAGGCTTCGTCGCGCGGAAATAGACGAGCGGACTCGTGTGCATATTTCCTGAAACGTGGAGGATATTGTCGGAATCAAACTTCATATCGACGTAGTTATGGGAATCCCAGCCTATTTTCGAGGGCAGTTTTTTGAACTCCCAGCGGTCGGAATCGAAAGCTCGGCGCCCAATGGTCATCGTCTGGTCATAAGAATAGAAAGCGATGTAGACGGCGTCGGCTCGTGGAAGAAATTTAAAAGAGACAGTGACTCCATTCCAAACGTCGGAAATATCCTCGCGTTCAACGAGCGTCCAGACCGGCTCCGATTCGGAACCGAAAAGAACGTTTCGATTGAGTTCCATCGGCTCCAGGCCAAGAGCAAACAAAAAGACAAATACAATGTTAAAGACCCAAAACGCACGCTTCATGGCTCGCCCTTCTCTGCTTGAAGGACGGCGAGAAAAGACGACTCGCCGTCTACCTTTTATTCTACTGCGGCAAGCGTCATGCGTCAAATAGCGGCGGCTCTTCAAATTAACTCCCAGAGTTTTTCTGACGTTATTCCTGCAGGTAAAAAAATTGTCTTGCGAACTTTTAGAAAATTGCGCAAAGTATGCCGGCATTCTGCAGAATTGCTTTTCCGCAAAAACTCAATGGAATGAGACGGCGGCCGCGTAGGCGGAAAAGTTGGGATGTTCGCGCGTCGCGTTGTTGCTTAGGACGACGCGCGGTTCGCCGGAGCTAAGGGATTTTACGAATGGCTTTCACAGACGCCAGACATTCGAACACGAAACGTTCAACAGCGCGCGCGATTCAGCGCGTCACGCTCGCGCTCGCGCTCGGTTCGTCCGTCTTATGGACTTCGGGCTGCGCGTCGTCGAGCTCCTCCGCAAGCATGCGCAATGCGGCGGGAGTCGAATCCTTCTCGGCAGGTCATTATGACGACGCGATCGTTTTCTTCCAGGATTCGTTGAACGACGATCCTACGAACGCGGAAACCTACTATAATCTCGCCTCCGCATATCAGCGTAAGGCTGCCGAGACAGGCGACATGGTCCTACTCGGACAGGCTGAGGACGCGTATTGGACCGCGTTAGAGCATAACCCAAATTCGGAAACGATCGTCTGCTGTTATCGCGGACTCGCGACCTCGGCAATGGCGCGCGGCGACGCCATCGGCGCGCTCCACACTCTTGAATCCTGGCGCGACCGCAACCCAGACTCAATCGAGCCGCGGCTTGAAATCGCCTATCTCCTCGAAGCTCAGCAAAAAGATTCCGAAGCTTACGACGTCCTTAAAGAAGTTGCGGAGGAAGCGCCCGACGATTATCGCGCCTACTATAAGATGGGGGTTCTCGCTGAACGCGCCGGCGACCTCGAGGACGCCATGGAAAACGCCGTGACCGCATACAGGCTCAATCCGAGCGACGCAAGCGTCGCCCAAAGAACGCGTAATCTTGAAGCGTTGTACGCTGCGCGGCAACGCGAAGAGGAATCTGAACAGGAAGTCGCCGCAGAGTTCGCCGACCCCGCCGCAAATATTCTGATTCCCGATGACACGACGCCCGTCCGAACAACGCCCGTCCAAACGACCTCGGCTCAAGCTCAGGAAATGGAAGCGTCCCCTCAGATAGAAACGTCGCACCCAGAAGGTCAATCCGCTGGGGCGCCCGACGCAAGTTTCCTGCCGCCTCGTTCCAACGACGTTCAGTCGGCGCAAAACGACGATTCGCTCGGCTTCGGATCGGCGACAAGCTCCGTCCAGATAGCCGCAGATCGAAACGACATACGCGATAACGACGATTCCGACGTCAAATGGATCACTTCACCCAAGGCAGAACGCACTCGACAACAGATCGCGCAGACCAGCGCCACGACCGCCGCAGATTCAAATGTCACGGGCTTCATCAACGTCAATACGGACGGGACGGGAGCGACGTCGCAAAAGATCCCTAATAGGACGATCACGACCGCGCAATTCGAGTCGCCGGCCTTCGCCGCCGACGCCCCCGCAAAGGACGTCAAGGTTGAGCGGCAGATCGCGTCGACGTCCGACGACGTGCCGAAAACAACTGACGTCGCTAAGACAGCAGACGCAGACAAACCTCGAGCGGCGCTCCATTCCGGCCCCCCGCGTCTCTCAGCGGGCGCGTTCTTTTGATTCCGGAGCGTCAGCAAAGTCAATCGTTATGAAAAGCGCCGGCGCGGGCAATCTCCCGCGCCGGCGCTTTCTTTGATCTCGACGACTTCAATTTCGAATGCGCCGACCTCAGGTTGCCGATGATTTAATCGAGGCGGCGCAACGGAGGGATTATCCACTAAAAAAGGGACGTCCCGATTCGGGAACGTCCCTTGCGACCAGTGAAAGGAAGGCGTTCATCCCGCCTTCAAGGCGTGATGCTCCGCGTCGATTTTCCAGCTCATGCGGTAGGCGTCTTCCTCAGCGGCGCTATAGAAACGGCGGCTAACCCATTGCGCGCAGAACCCGATCTTTCTCAGGAAAAGTTGCGCGGCAACGTTCCGTTCGCGAACGAAGCAAGCAATTTCTGTTCGAGTCGCGCCGGCGCGCCCCATAAGCTCGTAGAGGAGCGCCGAGCCGACGCCGGAACGACGTTCCGACTCTTCGACGGCGCAGCTGAGAAGTCGAATCGAATGGCGACGAGTTTCATAGACGAGATATCCGACTATTCTTCCACCACGTTCTGCAACGAGCGCGCCGCAACGATCAAGGGTCAGGCAGAAATCAAAATCTTGTCGTGACCATGGGAATTCAAAAGACGCCGATTCGATCGCTAATATCGCGTCGACGTCGGAGTCTCTCGCATCGCGGCAGGAAATTTCTTCGAATTTAGCATAATAAGGATCAAAGGAAAGAAGATCGTAGCGTTTCAAAATAATTCTCCCGATCCGAGACGTCATGCCGTCGGATTTCATATTGAGACTTTAATAAAGCCATCGAATCGAAGCAAGCTCATTTTCTTACCCGCAGACGAGCGAAAGTTCCGTTAGCGCGCTCGTTTTTCTAACGCATGTTGACATAAGAATATTTTGACGCTCACTTTGATTCCTTCATCGCCGCTCTTCTCCAAACTCGTGTAAACCGCCCAGAAAAATATTCCAAGAGTTCCTCATGTATTTAGAAAAAGATAAGAGAAAAAAGAAAAACCCATTATTTATCGTTATGCGCCCTTGTAACTAGGAGAGATAAGAGTTAGAATTGTCGGTCAATAGTCGGAACTTGGACGATAGACGCCGACGTGCAGCTACGTCGCGTTTGCGAGTTTGACATCGTCTGTTGTTTTGTCGCGCGTTTGGAAAACCGAGGGCGCGACGTTACTTTTACGTTGAGGAAAAATTAACATGAACGCCGTTTTAGCAAACGCACTGACTAGCCTGCCGACCGTCCTCTTCATGGACGGGGAACCGGTAACGGCGCCGGCGGGCGGCGGAGCGTTCCAGCTCGTCGTTATGGTCTTTCTCGTCTTGCTCGCGCTCTTTTTTATCTTTATTTTGCCGGCAAAATCCCGCGATAAACAAACGCGAAAGCTCTTAGATTCCCTCAAAATCAACGATAAAGTGCTGACGATGGGTGGAATCATCGGAGTTGTCTGTTCTATCGATCAGAAGGGTGGAGAGATCGTCTTGCGCGTTGACGATTCCAACAACGTAAAGATCCGTTTCGCACTATCCTCCGTCTATTACGTCTTCAACAAAGACGCGGATAAAAAAGAACAAAAGGATAAGTCCGCTAAAAAATAACGGCGGCTCATCCTGTAACTTTTGCATATATTTAACAGTTAACGACGCGCAAACTTTTGGCGAACGCGTTGTGCTTTTATCCCGGCGACTGCGGCCGCTCCGCGCTCTTTAATTAAAGCGCGCCGATCGCGTGAAATGCGTCGGACGACGTGCTAACTCATTAGATTTTGACCCAAATGACTAACGAAAAACTATCGTTGAGACCTTTCTGCTTAGGTCTTGTAACGCTCCTTGCGTTCGCTGTCGGCTGCGCTTCGACGGCGACCTTCGCGCAAGACGAAGCGCCCGGCGATCAGGCGACCGCCGTTGCGACCGATAACGCCGCCGAGACCCCAGCGGTTGCCGATCAGGACCCCTCTGTTCCTGAAGCTTCGACCGCCGATTCCACAGAATCTGAAACTGCTGAACCCGCGACTGACGACGCTTCCGAATCAGTCCCTGAGCAATTCTCAGAGACCGAGTCGGAAGAAGCCCAAGTTGGGCCTGTCGCTTCCGAAACGACCGTCGTCGAACAGACCAACGGAAAAGCGACCTCTCAGCGTATTTTCGTTTTTGGTTCCTTCATCCTCCTCTGCGTCTTGGGATATTTCTTTGCGCGACTATGCGTCAAAAAGTTCCAGATGAAGGAGAACATGTTCGGATACTTTGTCATCTTCTTCTGCTTTTTTGGCGCAGTCATTGCGACGATACGCGGACTTGCTGAGAGTCGCGTCAACCTCGGAGTCGACCTCCGCGGCGGTTCGATCCTTGTTTACTCCGTCGAGCCTAACAAGGAATCCGGAAGCGACACGGTCTCGAACGAAGATATGAGCGGGCTCAAGAACGCGATCATGAAGCGCATTAACCCCTCGGGGGTGCGCGAAATCTCGATCCAGGAGCTCGGCGCCAATTCGGAAATCAAGATTACCATTCCGGAAGCGGACGACGCGGAAGTCGCGCGTCTAGAGCGCGTCATTAACGACACGGGTCAGCTGAAGTTCCGCATCCTCGCGTCGCAAACGTCGACGGACGCCGGAGAGCGCAAAGTTATCGAAGAAGCCTTGCGCCCCGAATTTGCGAACGAATGGGACGTCACGATTGACAGCTCAGGTCTGGGCGACGGTATTGTCGTCGGCGCGTCCTGGCTGCCGGTCGACCCGACTCAAAATAGCATCATTCGTCAGGATTGCGTCGTTCGCGAGTCGCAGTACACGCCTCGCGAAGATGAAATCGGGACCGAATCCGTGCCGCAGTACGACCTGCTCGTTCTCGAACTCCTCGATAGCTTCGACGTCAACGGTTCCCACATTGAGTTTGTTCAGGAAAGCGTCGGACAGCTCGGCGAACCGGAGGTCGTCTTCACGATGCGTCCGGAAGGCGCCAAGCACATGCAGCGTCTTACTGACCGATATAAGGCTAGCTCCGCGCGCGACTCCGGTCGACAGCTCGGCGTCGTCTTCAATAATCGACTCTTTAACGCTCCGAATATTCAGAGCACGATCAGCGACCGCGGCCAAATCACATTCGGGCACGACCTCTCCCCCGAATCTCGTCAGCGCATTCAGAATGAAGTACGCGACCTCATCGCCGTCATGCACGCCGGCGTTCTTCCCGCGACTCTTTCTGACAAGCCGATTACCACCATGGTCACCGGACCTACGCTTGGCGCCGACACGATCCGCAAAGGTAAGAACGCGGTCGTCTGGGGCGGTATCATCGTTGTCATCTTCATGATCTGCTACTACGGCTTCGGCGGCTTCATCGCCTCCTTCGCCGTTCTCATGAACCTCTTCCTCATCATGACGACGATGATCGCCATGCGCGCGGCGTTTACACTGCCGGGGCTTGCCGGTCTCGTGTTAACTGTCGGTATGGCCGTTGACGCAAACATCCTGATCTTTGAGCGCATCCGCGAAGAACTCAACGGCGGCGCGGCGCTCCGTATGGCGATCCGCAACGGTTACCAGCGTGCGTTCACCGCGATTTTCGACTCGAACGTCACGACCATGCTTACGGCATGGATCCTTTACCTCGTCGGTTCGGAACAGATTAAGAGCTTTGCCGTAACGCTGTTCCTCGGCGTCCTCTTCAGTTTGTTCACCGCGACCTACGTCTGCCGCATCATCTTCCAGTCCTGCGAGAAGGCCGGTTGGATTTCCAAGAATTGTATTTTCCCGCTGCTGCCCTTCATGAAGCCGTTTGGTCGTCCGAACTTTGACTTCTTCAAATTCGCCAAGAGAACCTACTTGATCTCCGTTGCGATCATCGTCATCGGGCTCGTCGCCGTTGTCGTTCGCGGCAAGGGTATCTTTGACGTCGACTTCGTCGGAGGAGTGGAGATTCAGACCGTCTTCACGGAACCGGTTGACATTGGCGAGCTGCGTTCAACGCTCAAAGATCAGCTTCCTGACCTCTCCGTCAGCGAGTTGGCTCTGGCAAAGGACCGCGATGGGAATCCGGTTGCGCCCCATACGTGCTATACGATCAGCGCGTCCTGCCCCACCGATAAGGAGTCGGACGAGCTCCAAAATGACGTCGAAGATATTCTCAAAGAGAGTTTCGCCGGCAAACTGCGACATTATTCGATGGACTACGTTGTTGGCGACGTTGAGCAGGTCACTCCGACCGGCTCGACGACCGCCAGACCTAGAATCACCGTCGCCGTGACGACGAATCCGGCGCTAAGCCGTGAAGTCGTGACAGGCTACTTTGAAGATTCGCTCCCAGAAAATTCCGACCTGACCTTTACGGTCACGAACGAAGCTTATCAGTCGGGCTCCAACGCGCCGTCGAGCGAATGGAACGTCCTATTTGCCTCGGGCGATAAAGAAGCGGTTGAAGAAATTTCGGAAGCCGCTCAGGCCCTTGTTGCGAATCAGTCCGCGTTTGAAGCGTCGAACACGGTCGGTTCCTCGGTTGCCGGATATGCTCGTACCCAAGGTATTCTGGCAATCCTCGGGAGCCTCGTGATCATTGTCGCGTACCTGTGGTTCCGATTCCGCCACGCGGTCGTTGGAATCTCGGCGGTCGTCGGCCTTATTCACGACGTCTGCTTCACGCTTGGCCTTATTGGGTTGAGCTACTGGCTTGCTGGCCCGCTCGGGTTCCTGGGAATTACGCAGTTCAAGATTGGTCTCTCGACCGTCGCTGCGTTCCTATCCCTTATTGGTTACTCCCTCAACGATACGATCGTCCTCTTTGACCGTCTCCGCGAAGTACGCGGCAAGGCAGAAGCTCTGACCGTCGAGATTATCAACGACGCCACTAACCAGGTCTTCTCCCGTACGATCCTGACGTCGCTCACGACGACGTTAGCCGTCTTCGTTTTGTACGTCTTTGGAGGCGCGGGCATCCATACCTTCGCGTTCGCTATGCTCGTCGGCGTTCTTGTCGGTACCTACAGCTCGGTCGTCATTTGCGCGCCGTTCCTCTACTGGCTGCTCCAGCGACGTCGTTCGAAGACCCCGTCGCGACGCGTTAAGTGAC
The DNA here is from genome assembly GCA_050949645.1 of Thermoguttaceae bacterium. Classification (GTDB taxonomy): domain Bacteria; phylum Planctomycetota; class Planctomycetia; order Pirellulales; family Thermoguttaceae; genus RUG369. The sequence goes on along the minus strand of JBMNGC010000001.1, from coordinate 261,232 downwards.
CCGGTAAAATCAAGTTGCTTCCTCATTAGCGACTTGTAGCAAAATCAAAGCGCGGCGTTTCTCATAACGCCGCGCTTTTTTTATTGAACTAAAGGAAATCCTCCCCGAAACGCTTGTCTCTTTTTCTTGAAATACGCTTTTGCTCCAGGTATAATCGGGCCTGATTCGCCACCTTCGTTCGTCTTTTGCCTGGAGCCAATATGACTGAAAAATCCAATCACATTCATCGCCGGAAGTTCATCGAACGGTTTTCTGCCGCAAGCCTGGTCAGCGCAGCTCTTCTGGCCCTTACGTTATCTGCTCTTGCGCTTGAGCCGGCGCCATTCGCCGCCGCTAACGAGCTCAAAACGCCCCTCGATCGACGAGCGATCGTTGACCGACATCGAATCCAGACAGATCAAACCGGAGAGCTCCTGCCGGTCGGAAACGGCAATATCTGCTTTAACGTCGACGGGACGGGACTCCAGACCTTCAAAGGGGACGTCCTCTCTCACTGGGGCTGGTTTTCCGAACCGCTCCTCGAACGATACACATGGGACGACGTCCCCGAGACGGGAACCTATCAGAAGGGTTGGCTCACGGGTCTCGACAAATTTCCCGCCGACAGGTTCGATCTTTATCATTGGATTCGAGAGAGTCCTCACCAAATGAACCTCGCGCGAACGCGGTTCCTCCGTGCCGACGGCTCCGAGCTCAAGCCCGAAGAGATCAAGGACGTCAAACGAGATCTTGATCTTTGGACCGGCGTCCATACGACGACCTTCACCCTCGACGGAACGCCCGTCAAGGTCGCAACCTGCATTAGCGACGACGTCGACCTCGATTCTACCGTTGGGATTAAAATCGATTCAGAGCTTGTACAGTCAGGCAAGCTCGTTGTCGAAATCACCTTCCCCTACCCCAGTCTCCTGCGTGACGCGTGGACGGGCGACTTTTCAGAAAACGCGGTGAAAACCCCCTTTACAATTAAAGAACCTACATGCGCGCCGAGCGTCTCGGCGCTCTGCGTCAAGCGCGAACTTAAGAACGAGTATGCGCGAGGCGTCGTCGGGGATTTTTCCTACGGCGTCCGCGTTGCAGCGACGTGCGGGGTCGTGGAACAAATCGGCGAAACGTCTGGACTTTTTGTTAAGGGGACTGGAGAAGAAGGGGCGCTCGAAATTGCAATCTTGTTCGACGGCGGCGATTATTCGGCGCAACTATGCGACGATTCGGCGATCGACGCTGAATATCTCGACTATGCGGCGATCGAAGAGAATTCGAAAGCGCGCTGGGGAGCATTCTGGAGTTCCGGAGGGGCGGTCGACCTCTCGGAAAGCTCGGACGAACGCTGGTTTGAACTCGAACGAAGGATTGTTCTTTCTCAGTTTTTAATGCGCGCCAACTCAGCGGGCGACTGGCCTTGTTCGGAATCGGGGCTCATGAATATCTGCCCATGGAGCGGCAGGTTCCATATGGAGATGATTTGGTGGCACCTGATCCACTGGTGGGGCTGGGATCGCGCCGAGTTCGCGGATAAGGCGATTACAGTCTATCCAACCGTTTTCAGCGCCGCCAAAAAGCTCGCCGAGCAACTTGAATATAAAGGCGTCATGTGGCAGAAGGAAATTGCGCCAGACGGTCGCACCGCGCCGTGGGAAGGAAATCTCGTTCTACTATGGAAGCAGCCGCATCCGATCTATTTTGCAGAGATGGATTACCGTCGAGCGCCCAATCAGGAAACAATTGATAAATGGTCCAAGATCGTCGAGGAGACCGCAATTCACATGGCGGACTATCCAACTCGCGACAATCAGGGCGTTTATCATCTCGCGCCCGCGATGCCGCCGAGCGAAGTCGGCGTAACGAGCGACGAAATCTACGACCTCGTCTACTGGCGCTGGGGCCTAGATATGGCGAACCTGTGGCGAGAACGCCAAGGTAAAGAACGAAACGCGCTGTGGGACGATATTCGCGAAAATCTCGCGCCGCTCCCTATTATCGACGACCATTACGTCCGATCGGCAGAATGGGGCGACGACTTCAAAACGCGTAACTGGGAACATCCGGATCTCATTGGAATCTACGGGATGCTCCCGCCGATCCCAGAAGTCGATAAAGAAACCGCGCTCAGAACGCTCGAGCTCGTCATGAAAGACTGGCAGTGGGATCGATGCTGGGGCTGGGATTTCCCGATGACGGCTATGGCCGCTTCGCGTCTGGGACGGCCCGACCTCGCCGTTGAGATCCTTCTGAGCGACTCGATCTGCAATCACTACGGAATCTCGGGCGTCAACCTCGGCGGTCCTTCGGCTAGAGGCGGTAAAGGCGAATACCTTCCTGGCAACGCGGGGTTGCTTTTTGCAATCGCCGGCATGTGCGTCGGCTACGACGAGACAACCGACGGTCAACCCGAGCCGCGTTCAGGTGACACGGCGCCGGGGTTTCCGGAAGGTTTCTCCGTCAAATGGGAAAACCTCAAACGTCCGCTGTAATTAACGCCGCGTGCGTTGATCTTTAAAGAATAAAACGCGGAGGGCGAGCTGTTGCGCCTTCCTCGTTTTTTACTTGAAGCGTTTCTCAGTTCAGAGTTAAACAATGCGCTCCGACATTTGTTGCTACTCGTCCTTTGAATCGTGCAATTTGAGTACGACGAACTGCATATTCTTGTAAACGCAGTCATTATCGACGAATTCCTCCCAGCGACGCAACGCCTCCGGAATGGAAAAAATTGTGTACGGGGGCGTCTCTACGATCGCATATTGATATCCGTCCTCGGCGCTTTCTTTGAGAACCCTTGCGCGTCCTTTGTTGATGAAGACCACGTTTAACGCCTGATTCCACTTGGTCGGAGACCCTTCCGGTTCGCCAGGATTAGCGTAGAAGCGCTCAATTTTGCGGCTCCATTCAACGATCGAGTTCGCGTCCTGCGGGATTTCCTTCCAGTTTCCAGCTTCGGCGCGGCGAGCGTGCCATTTGAAAGATTCGCAGCCGCGCGGGACGAGGAAGATCGCGTCTTCGGGCGTGTTATCGCGCACCCATCGGCACGCGTCGATCCAGCCGTCGGCGATCGATTCTTTCGGCGGCGCGCTTCGCGGAACGACCTTTGTACCGCGTAGATCAACATAGGAACATAGCCGCCAGCCTGGCGCCGCCACGCCTACAATCAAAAGCCAGACCAGAAGACTCGTCGTCAGAACGGGCGAAAGGGATCTCAGTTCCACCCCTTGCTCGGCGTCTTTCTGCGACCGGCGCGCGGACCGTCTAATCGCGAACGCCGCCAAGATCATAAGAACAAGTCCAAGCGCGTCGACGGCGGCAAGATAGGAAACGCCTTCAGTCGGCTTCGGAAGCGGTATGAGCCCGTTGATGGCGCTCGCTTTGGCAATCGCGACCGCGCGGCGATAGAAGAACGTTCGAAACGCCCAAAAGGCGCCAAACCCGACAAAAAGCGTTATGAACGCAGAACAAATGCAACTTGTCGCAAACCTGAAGTCCTGGTTCGACGTCGGCGTCGCTCTAACGCGGCGCAAGAGGCTTCCTCCAACTTCGAGTCCCAGCCGCGTCGTGAGAAAAACGAGCCCTAAAGGAACCGCCCAGTCGGAAAGACGATACCAGTAATAGCGCAATAATGGCGCTGCGTCCTTCGGATCGGCAAGTCGTCCAATCGAAGCCAACCATTTGGAGCCCCAGTCGATCGTCACGCCGACGCATGCGAAGAGCAGAGCGGCGAATACAAACGCGCCAAGCCGCGCAAAACGACCGCGCGTGGGGTCGTCGGAACCGCGACGGAGCCAAGAATAGAGCCGCGTTCCAAACGGTGCAAGAATCAAGAGCGCAAGCGTCAACAGAGCAAAGCGGGTCAAAAAAGTCCACGGCAAAGACGACGCTACAAGATGATGCTGAAGGCGTTCGAAAACGTAAATTTTCCGAGATTCGCGGATGATCTCAGGGCTCGCGCCCACGTCGAGCCTAAGAGCGGGTATGACGCCCAGGAGCGAGATCGCGCCGCCGACAATAAGACCTGGAAGCGTCTTAAAAAGCGCGTGGAAAAATTTGGTCAGGCGGTCGGTTATCCGTTCGACGAAGCGAGCGCCTACGACGACGTCGCCACGACGTATCGCAGCGCCATAATGCCAGTGTGCGTCGAGCGCCCACGCGAAGAGACACGCAAGGACCGTCCAGCCGCCGACAAGGACGTGAAACGCCGAACCGATCCCCAGCAGAATCCACGCACGATTGAACTTTCGCTCGAGAAAACACGCCAGTCCCCAAAAGACGAAGGGGAACGCCAGACTTTTCCCTTCGACTCCGCCGATAATCCACTCGCCCGCGAGGTGAAACGATTCAAGATAAAACGCAAACGCAGCGGCGGTCAAAATCGCGACGAAGTTTAATGGAATAAGCGCGCGACTCAATCGACGCCAGGCAATCGCCGTCATAAGCCATACGAGCGCTCGCCCGACCCAGACGAGCGTATTCTGCTCGAAGAGAAAGGAAAGCAGCCCGAAGCTCGCATAGAAGAGCCAGTGCGAGTCCGGAGTATTGAGAAACGGATCCGCGCTTAGCCAATTTGGATTCCAGAAATGGATCGCCTTACCAACGTAGTATTGTTCATTGACGTCGGGAGGCGGCCATGCGCCATAAAAAACGAAAATAATAAAGATCAGTAGGATTTCCAGCGCGACTATTCCGAAGCGAGCGAGCCGGTTACCACGCGTAACGCCATCCTGAGATTGTGCGTTATCGTCCGTTCTTTCAAGTAATTCCTCTGTCATAACTTTTTATTTCCTCGAGCTCGTCGCGCGGCGCTGTCAACGACTTTGCCTCCTTAAGGGAGCATATAAAAGCCGAGCGCAAAAATTCCTGCGTCGATGAATCCATGACTGACCCACGCGCCATAGATCGAATCGTATTTTCTGTAAAGCCACTGCCAGACGAACCCGCCGACCGCAACGCCGAAAGAGCAGAGCCACGTCAAAAGACTGCCATACCCGAAGTAAACGCCGAGCAACACGATATGATGCAGCATGAACGCGAGGTTCGTTAGGAGCGCCGCCTGAAGCCATGTCCCCTTCTCCGCGAGCCGACTAAACGCAAACCATCGCCAGTAGTATTCTTCTAGTCCGGAATGGCACAGCGAGTAGAAAAAGAAGAGTAACAGATAGGGGCCGACAGACGTAATTCCAAACCCTTCGAGACGCATTGTTAGTTCGGCGCTAAGTTTGTCGACAAGAGGCTCAAAAGCCCCTCCATGTATTATGAAATGCCGCCCGACGAAAAAGATGACGAGCGCGACAGCCAGTCCAAAGATCGTCCCCGGCAGGACGCCGCGAAAATTAAAGCGGCGAACGAGCCAGCGTTGTTTCAGAACAAACGCGACAAAGAGGACGGGAAATAAGAACTGAATAGATTTGCCAACGACGTAGCTGAGCTTCAGGACGTTCGGGTTCAGCCCCTGACAGACGACGAAGTAGAGCCAGGTCAGCGCCGTAGGATAGAGGAGTGTAAAAAGGATAAGGAGCGCGTATCCAGCGCGTTTTTTCGGTGAGGAGGACGACGTTTCGTTAGCGGTGGACCCCATTCTTTCGGCTCCATTTAACGCGTACAGGTAAGTTGCAAAAGCGATGCGGCCGGCGTGGGTCGCCAACAATCTTACGTCTAACTAATTATTGGCAAGCGCTAATCGCCAAGCCATTCGCTATTCGGGGGCCGACGTCTGCAAGCGACGACGCAGGAAGCGCCTGACAGACTTCGACCCTTCCGAAATGTATCTTCGAAAAGTCAGAGCGAACGGAACGCCTTCGAAGCGGCTTCGATTGTCATATCAATCAACGCGTTCGTGTGCGTTATGCTGGTGAACATTGTTTCGAACTGACTGCATGGGAGATAGACGCCCGAGTCAAGCATGCTCCAGAAGAACTTGGCGTACTTCTCGCGATCGCAACGGTTGGCAGAGGTCCAGCCGGAGACGGCGTCGTCCTGTTCCGAGAGGAAAAAGATCGTCGCCATCGCGCCAATATGCTGAACAACCGCCTTAACGCCCGACTCTTTAGCAGCGGCGTTGATTCCGTCGGCAAGCCGCGTCGTCGTTCCTTCAAGCTGTTCGTAGAGCTCTGGCTGCGCGTGGAGGATCTGAAGCGTCGCGATTCCAGCCGCTGTTGCGAGAGGATTACCGCTAAGCGTGCCCGCCTGGTAAACTTTCCCAACCGGAGCGACGGCGTCCATGATCTCCTTCTTACCCCCAAACGCCCCGACCGGCAACCCACCGCCGACAACCTTTCCGAGGGTCGTCAAATCGGGCGTGATCCCATAGCGTTCCTGAGCGCCGCCGCGCGCGACGCGGAAGCCAGACATGACCTCGTCGAAGATAAGAAGGGAGCCCGACTCGCGCGTCTTATTCCGAAGCGTCTGCAAAAATTCCGTTGTTCCGGGCACGCAGCCCATATTTCCCGCGACAGGCTCGACAATCACGCCTGCGATCTCCGAACCATGTTCTTCAAACGCCTGGCAGACGCCTTCGACGTCGTTGAACTCGAGCAACAGAGTATCCGCCGCCGTACCGGGCGTAACGCCAGGGGAATCTGGAACGGCAAGGGTTGCCGCCGCAGAGCCCGCCGCAACAAGAAGACTGTCGACGTGCCCGTGATAGCAACCGATAAACTTGACGATCTTGTTGCGTCCGGTATACCCTCGTGCCAGTCGGATTGCGCTCATCGTCGCTTCTGTTCCGGAGTTCACAAGTCGAACGCCTTCGATCGACGGGACCAAGTCCATGATGAGTTCGGCAATCGTATTTTCCGCACGCGTCGGCGCGCCGAAGCTCGTGCCGCGATCGACCGCCTTATGGAGCGCCTCGGTCACGCTTGGGTGGCAATGCCCAAGGATCATCGGGCCCCAAGAAAGAACGTAGTCGAGGTAACGGTTACCGTCAACGTCGAACATATAAGGTCCTTCTGCGCGGTCAAAGACCACGGGGACGCCGCCGACTCCGCCAAACGCGCGCGCGGGACTATTGACGCCGCCGGGAATCAGAGTTAGAGCTTTCTCGAAAATTTCACGACTCGTATCGCGATTCATCCTTTACCCTTTCGTCGACAAACTTTGGAACTAATCGTAACGCTGCGTTCTTTCGCGCGATGGCGACGACTCAGTATAACGCGCGCAGCCTGAAACCGCAAGCGCCAGCCACGCCGACTGGAAACGCCTAAAGCGTTCGTTGACCGTCGGCAAAACATGAGCTCGCAAAATGAAGGACGGCTCGAAGAAAACGCGACGTCGACGTTCACAAGGCGCCGGCGTCGCGTTCTCAATTTTACACGTCGTTATAAAAGCGCGTCATTTCCAAACGTCCGCCATTGGGAAGCATTGACAGGAATAACTCTTGGCGTTTTCGACGCGCAGGATCGGCGCCTCGTTTTCGTCCTCAGGAACGAAACATTTTGCAATCTGAGAGAGACCGTCGTTGACAAAAATTTCAATCGAGGTCACGTCCAGCAGAACGCGCAGTTTAATCTTACCCTCTATTGCCGCAAGGGGCGCGACGACTCCGTCGTGAGTTATCGTCCCAGCGTCGGGGTCGAGGACTATTTTGTGTCCGCGCGTCTCGACGGTGATCGCGCCGCCCTGAGGTTCCAGCGTGAGTTCATAGTCGAGAAGATTGTAGTTCTGATCGTCGCAGTTAGGCGCGCGCCATGTAAATTCTCCAGCCTCGTTCGGAATGGCGACAAGATGGAGAGCGTTTTCGCGCAACGATTCCACCTCGACGACAGGGTTAATGCAGAGGCGAACGCCGTCGGGCGTCGTCCGTAGAGTAAGCTCGCGCGGAATGCTAAACTGCTGGTTAAAGGGCATTCCAGGATAGTTTCCGCCATTCATCCACGAGAACTGGATGCGACGACCCGGAGTGTCAGAGAAAGACTGCGCGGCGTAATCGTTGCCGCCCCATTTCGCGTCAAGAGGCTCGCTAGAACGTTCGAAATTTTTGCCGTCGAATTGTCCGAGCAGATATTTGCCGTTGCCGCCCCAAAAGACCCACATTGTGTTCTCTTCATCGCCGTCGACGGGCAATTCAAAGATATCGGGGCATTCGGAACATCCGAGGTTTTCGATCCGGCAAAGCTCTTCCCACGACTTGAGATCCTTTGAACCGAAAAGCGCGTAATCTTCGCCGTCGAGATAGAGCGCGGCGACCCACTGTTCGGAAGGAGAATGCCAGAAGATTTTCGGATCGCGGTTGCCGCCGATTATATGCGGAATCGTCGGGTTGTCTGCGAACTTTTGAAACGTTTTGCCTCCGTCGACAGAATAAGCGAGGCACTGCGACACGTTGTTTCCATACCGCATGGTCGGGCCGTCGGCCGTGTACATAACAACGAATGGCGGAAGGTTCGGGTCCTGCTGAAAACCGGTCGTATTATTAAAGTCGACCGCTCCGCTACCAGAGAAGATCGTGCCGAGCGGATCGGGATAGAGCGCGTCGCCCATGTCGGTCCAATGCAGTAGGTCAGGGCTCTTCAGGTGCCCCCACGTCATATTGCCCCATTGAGTTCCAAAGGGATTGTGCTGATGGAAAAGGTGATATTCTCCGTTATAGAAAGTCAGACCGTTCGGGTCGTTCGTCCAGCCGTAACGAGGCGAAAAATGGAACCGCGGTCGATATTTTTCGTCGTACCCTTTGACGCCGCCATAAAGCTCGTCCGTAAAGGTCAGCGGCGCAAATTCGGTCTCTTCCAGCGCCTTTTCGACGATGAAAACGCACTTCTTACCGACCCAGGGTCCCATATCGACGCAGGCGTCAAAATCGGCGGACGTCTTTTCGTCAGAAACGAGCGCAAGAGCTGCGGTAAATTCACGAACGATTTCTCCGTCGACCTCAATGCGGATCCAGTGTTGCGGCGCTCTCTGATTGATCGCAAACTGGAGGTATTGAGCCGTAATTTCCACTTCGCGAATGTGCGCGGCGCCGGCGCGTTTCTTATCGCTGAACGTAATTTCGTCGACGTTAATGTGTCCCCATCCTCCCGTCGCGTTGTCGACAACGCGTAGAAACGCCTTTTGCCCCTGTAACTCGGACACGTCCCAAGTCGCCCAGTCGAGCTCTTCAGAACCGCCAGGATTGATATTCGGTCCGGCCGCGCTGCGAACGGCTTCTCCATCGACAATCAGGTCGAAACTTAGACCCGGAACGCCGCCGCCGCCAATTAGGAAATTAATAAAGGGTTTTTCGATCTCAAATTCCGGTGACGTAAGAGCGCCGGTCGATGCGTCGCCGCCATAAAAAGAGTTGACCAATCCTTCGCCGAGAAAGCCGGATACATGCATCTGATTCGGGAGCGTACCGGGGGCGGGCTTCGTTCCGAACGCTTCGCCTTCGACCGTCCAGTCGCCATAATCGTCGCCGTTGAAGTCGGCAAAAACAACGTCGCCGTCGTATCCATAGCTGGCGGTCGATGCAACGCCAATCGCGCAGAAGCATAACGCCGCCATAATTCCAAGGGTTCGCGCAAACGCGCCTACGTAAGATCTTTTTCGCATAGTGAGCTCCTGTCTTTAGATATTCGAACCAAACGCCGCGTGGTGTAACAACGCCCGAAGATCCGCGACGCAGGCGCCGCAAACCTTTCCAGTCAATATACAAAACGCAGCGCGCCGTTGCAAGAACCTGACGCCGCGTAGCGCCGAAATCACGCCGCAGACGCCGAGGTCCCCTTCTCGCGCAACCAGATTCAGATTTTGCGCTCAACGCGAAGACAAGATCGCCGACGTCCTAAAGTGGAAGAATGGACGCAAGGGGCGCCATCAACACGGTAAGAACTCCAGTAAGCGCTATGGCCAGTCCGCTAAACGCTCCTTGTGTCTCGCCAATCTCCAGCGCCTTCGCCGTTCCAAAAGCGTGCGAAGTCGAACCGATTGCCAGACCCTGCGCCGCAGGATTGACAATTCCGCATTTCTTGAGGAAATAAACGCCGCTCATATTCCCCGTGATTCCCGCAATCGTAATGACGGCGCACGTAATCGCAACGTATCCTCCATATTCCTCGGTGATCCCAACCCCGATCGCCATGGTAATCGACTTCGAAAGGAAGGTTATGTACTCCTCGTATTCCATCTGGAAGGCGCGCGCAACGATCCACACAAGAATCATATTAACAATCGTGCCGACGCAACATGCCGCGAGAATTGCCAGCCAGTTGCGTTTAACCGTCTCGAACTGGCGATACAGCGGAACCGCAAGGCAGACCGTCGCCGGCGTAATGAGATAGGTCAGCGGCAAAGCGTCGAGCGCGTATGATTCGTAATCGATACTGAAGAGTTTGAGTCCGACGAGCGTCAAGCACAACGCTATGAGCACCGGGTTGAAAAAAGGCGATTTGTACTTCTTTTGCAAAACAAGAGATAAAAGGTAGCCGCCGACGGTCATCGTGAGTCCAAAATAACCGTTTTCTCGAAAAATTGGCGCGATCGATTCCCAAAGGTGCGTCATTTTCCACTCCTTTCTCGGCGACGAATCGTCCATTCAGCGGCGGCGCCAGCGGCGATCGCCGTCAAAATAGTACCGATCACTCCAAGTAAAATCGCCGGAACCGCAACTTTCCTGAGCACGTCGAGCGAATCAACAAGCCCTACGGTCAACGGAACAAGCGTCAACGGAAGAAGGACGAGGAAGAAATCGCTGGTCTCTTCAACCTGAGACAGCTTGATCAGCCGAAACTGGAGGCACAGGAAGAAGAGCACAAGTCCGTAAACGCTTGCAGGAATCGGCGCGGGTATCAAAAAATGGAGAATCTCGCCTGCAAAGGAAACGAGCAGAATGATAAAAAATTGCCGAATGTACTTCATAGCATGCCTATCTGAATCTGATATTCACAGCGCAGAACGCCCACGCGACCGAGAACGGTCTCAACGTTAAAAAGCTTTCTAAATTCTTCCGGTGGATTATAGGGCGAAACACGAATCCGCAAGGGGATATGACGATCATCTGTGCTTGTCGGCCATTTTAAAAAAGGTCAAATCGTTTATAATGACGGCAAAAGGCGGCGGAGATCGTTGCGTCAGAAGTTAGGCGCTCTGCGCGCTCCTCTGGCAAACGCAAACGACGCGTCCCCTAACGCGGAATAAAAGCCTTCCGCATAGAGCGCAGACGCGTTGGCAATCGACGCCGACCTCGAATTTGAAAGGCAGCTGTATGTCAGTTCGATTTGTATATTTCGACCTTGGAAACGTTCTCCTGTTCTTCAGCGTCCATCGTCTTTGCCATAAATTCGCTGAGGTTGTGCAAGCGTCGGAGACTGACGATGGTCGCAGTCTCTTTGACGAGCAGAAGTATCGAATGTACGAACGCGGCGAACTTTCGACGGAAGAATATTTTGAGCAGGTCTGCAAGAAATACGAGCATAAGCCGTCAATCGAGGAATTCACAGACGCGATCAACGATATTTTCTGGACAAACGACCTCATTCTACCGATCGTCCGCAAGCTCGCGAAGCTTAATTTCCCGCGAGGAATCGTTTCGAACACGAATCCTTCTCACTGGAGTTACATTGAAAACGCGTTTCCCCGAATCTGGAACGCCTTTGAAGACCACAAACTCGCGAGCTTCAACGTCGGAACCCTCAAACCTTTCCCCGAAATTTTCGAAGCCGCATATCGCGACGCGAAGCGTTCAATTGCCGACCTGAAGCCCGATGAAATTCTCTTTATCGACGATACTCAGGCTAATATCGAAGGCGCCGCTAAATTCGGGTTCCAGACGATTCACTATGTCAATTTCGACCAATTTTTGACGGAATACAAAAAGACAGATCTTCCGGTACCGTCCCGTTATCTTGGCGAGGGTCCCTTTGGTCTGCCCGTCTCCGATCCGGTCCCCCAACGCGCTCCCGTAGCGCTCGACTACGAGGACGAAGAAGAGGACGACGTCGAAACGACTGACGACGATGACTCGCACGACTGATTCGCAGGCGGAATCCGTTGGCGTCGCGCAAAGGAGCGTTTCTCGAGACGCTCCTTTTTTAGTGTCAAAAGCGACGCCTGCCAAAATGGGCGCCTTCCGCTTTGGTTAAGCCGTCGTTGACGTCAAAAAGGCTCATATACTGCGACTCGATTCCCTATTTTCAGCTAAAATGGCAAGTTTGCTAGAAAATTCTGAAAAAACTAGAGGGAAATAGCAAAATCCACCGTTAGGAAAATCGAAAATTCCATTTGGCGCCTCGATTGCCTAAAATGGAAAGAAGTCCTCGATTCGACGTCGGCGGCGCGCTTCGTATACGCAACCGTCGGCGTCGCGAATTTTGGATATTAGAATTTCGGAACGGCGCGGTTCGTCGCGTCGACCGCGTTTAAAAGCTCAATGATCAGGAGTTTAAAAAATGACGAAGAATAAGAGCGATGACCTGGAAGCTAAACGCTGCTGCGGTTCAAAACTTCAACCCATTGGCGACCGCGTTGTCGTTCGTCGCGACGAATCTGAAGAAGTCACCGCGGGAGGTCTCTACCTACCGGATTCCGCTAAAGATAAGCCAGCTCAAGGCGTTGTCGTGAGCGTCGGCGACGGACGCATCCTCGAAGACGGTACTCGAAGCAAGTTCACCGTTCAGGAAGGCGACCGCGTCATCTTCCTCTCCTATGCGGGAGAAGATTTCAAGTTCGGCGACTGCGAATTCCTTCTTTTGCGCGAAAGCGATATCCTCGCGATCATCGGCTGATCTCCGCGCTGCGAATCGGACTAAAACAAGACGTTAACATTTAAGATTGCTATTGAAATAAAGGATTTTTGTTATGGCGAAAATGATTGCCTTCAATCAGGACGCTCGTGAAGCTCTGCGCCGCGGCGTTAACAAGCTCGCGCGCACCGTCGAAGTTACGCTCGGACCTCGCGGACGCAACGTTATCATTCAGAAGAGCTTCGGTTCTCCGCTCGTTACAAAGGACGGCGTGACCGTCGCGAAAGAAGTTGACCTCGAAGACGCCTATGAAAATATGGGCGCCAAAATGGTCCGCGAAGTGGCCGCTAAGACGAGCGACGTTGTGGGCGACGGCACCACGACCGCGACGGTTCTCGCGGAAGCGATCTTTAATGAAGGAATAAAGGCGGTCGTCGCCGGCGTGAATTCTCTTCATATGAAGAAGGGGATCGACAAAGCGGTCGACGACGTCGTCGCCCAGCTCCAGAAAGTAGCGATTCCTGTCAAGGACAGCAAAGAGAGCATCGCCCAAGTCGGCGCTATTTCTGCAAACAACGACGCTGAAATCGGAAACCTGATCGCCGAGGCGATGGAAAAGGTCGGAAAAGACGGCGTCATTACTGTCAACGAGGGCAAGTCTCTCAAGACGGAAGTCGAATGGGTCGAGGGAATGCAGTTCGATCGCGGATACCTCTCCCCCTATTTCGTGACCGACCCGCAGAAGATGGAATGCGTTCTCGAAAATCCCTATGTCCTGCTCTTCGAAAAGAAGATCTCCAATATTAAGGATTTCATTCCGATCCTCGAAGCGGTCGTTAACAGCGGTCGTCCGCTCTTCATCGTCGCGGAAGACGTCGACGGCGAAGCGCTCGCAACCCTTGTTATTAACCGCCTGCGCAGCAATCTGAAGATTTGCGCCGTCAAGGCGCCCGGCTACGGCGATCGTCGTAAGGCGATGCTCGAAGATATCGGGATCCTCACCGGCGGCGAAGTCCTCTTCGAATCCCTTGGTCGTTCCCCTGAGTCTCTCACGCTCGCCGACCTTGGTACCGCCAAGAGCATCGTTGTCACGAAAGACACGACCACGATCGTTGAAGGCGGCGGCAACGCTGAAGAGATTAAAGCGCGTATCGCTCAGTTGCATCGTGAAATCGAAGTCTCCACGAGCGATTACGACAAGGAAAAGATGGAAGAGCGTCTCGCGAAGCTCGCCGGCGGCGTCGCCAAGGTCAACGTTGGCGCCGCGACGGAAGCGGAGATGAAGGAAAAGAAATCTCGCGTTGAAGACGCGCTCCATGCAACGCGCGCCGCGGTCGAAGAAGGCGTGCTCCCAGGAGGCGGCGTCGCGCTCCTACGCGCCGCGTCCGTCGTCAAGCCTTGCGATGAACTTGAAAGCGACGAAAAGATTGGCTACAACATCGTCCTGCGCGCATGCGCCGCCCCGATTGCGCAGATCGCCGACAACGCCGGTAAAGACGGCGGCGTCGTGACCGAAAAGGTTCGCGAGGCTGAAGGTAACTTCGGATACAACGCTCTTACCGACAAGTACGAAGACCTCGTCGTCAACGGCGTTATCGACCCCGCAAAGGTTACCCGATCCGCGCTGCAAAACGCCGCGAGCGTCGCTTCCATGATGCTCACCTCCGACGCGCTCATCGCCGATCTTCCGAAGGAAGAGAACGACGCGCCCGCCAACCCCGGCATGGGCGGAGGAATGTATTGATCCCCAGATAGCGATTAGTCGACAAGCGGCGCCTGGCGACACGCCCGGCGCGCGCGCCGACTGCTGACTTTCTGGTCGCAAACGCGCGCCATATCCAGCTCAGGAGGCCGGGTATGGCGCGCTTTTTATTAACTCGCGCTGCAACAAAAGAAAGAAGCCGCCGAGAAAGCTCTCGGCGGCTTCTAACATAACGCGTACGCGTCTTCGATCAGCAACTTATGGTCGTCATGTTACGACCAACCGGCGATCGCTGGCGCGACAGACTCGATTCACGCGTCCCACTTCCATTCGCCCGGAACCGGAACGGAATTTTCGTAGATGACGTCGCCTTCGCCAGGCTGTGCCGGCGGTTCCGTGTCGGGAAGGACGGGCGGAAGGGCGTCCCAGAATTTGGTGGGATCGTTCTCTTCGAGCTCGGCGATGAGATCGTACGGGAACTCGTCGCGCCCCTTCTCGACCGCTTCGTCCCAGGTAAGTTCCTTACCAGAGTAAGCGGCATAGCGACCGAGGACGGAGGTCATGGAGGAGTGAGCGGCGAACCAAGCGTCGTTGTGCTTGATATCTTCGCGGATATACTTCGCATGCTGGACGTGTTCGTTCAAGTACGGATCCGGATTGTCGCCGCTGAAGCGCCAGACGTTTTCGCCTGCGGTATTGTTAATCCAGCCTGCGCCGGCGACGCCTTCGGTTCCATGGAAGAATTCGCTAACCTGGTTCCAGCAGTTCGACTGGTGACGGCACTGGCTGAACATCGAGGTTCCGTCTGCGAAGGTGAATTCGCAGGTGAAGTGGTCGTAACGATGACCAGAGTTCTTGTAGCGCGGGAACTTGCGGACTTCACGGCCGCCCATCGCGTTGCATCTGATCGGGTGAGCGGTCGCGCAGAACGGATCGCCCAGGCTGTGAACCCAGTTGCCAACGTCGATGTTATGGCAATGCTGCTCAATGATGTTGTCGCCGCAGAGCCAGTTGAAGTGGTACCAGTTGCGCATCTGATACTGCATTTCCGTATCGCCGGCCTGGCGTCCACGCTCCCAGATGCCGTCGCCGTTCCAGTAAACACGGCTGTACATCAGACGACCAATCTTACCTTCCTTGATCTGTTCGACCATCCCGATGTAGGGATTCTGGTAGTGGCGCTGATAACCGCAAACGACCTTGAGGTTCTTCTCATCGGCCATTTTTGCTGCGGCGATTCCAATTCTGTAACCGCGCGCGTCAACGGCGCAGGGCTTTTCCATGAAGACATGCTTGCCCTTCTCGACTGCGTACGCGAATTGCATCGGACGGAAGCCTGGCGTTGTCGCGATAATAGCGGAGTCGCACTTGTCGATCGCCGCCTTATACGCGTCAAGTCCAAAGAAAACGCCGTCCTTCAGATCGTAACGATCGTCGTCCATCTCTGCGTAGGCGTTTGCAACGGTCTTCACTGTCTGCTCGAACGCGTCCGCGATCGCAACAACCTTGACGTTGTCGCCGACCTCAAGTCGCTGTTGGAGCGCGCCGCGTCCTCGACCGCCGCACCCAATCAGAGCCAGCTTAATTACATCGGAACCCGAAGCGTTGGCGCCGCGCGCCACGCTCATGCCGCTGACGACGCTCGCGCCCGCGAGGACGCCAGTCGTCTTGAGAAAATCACGTCGTTTCATACTAAAAGTACTCCTGATTTCGTATGGAAACAGCTCTCTGACGTCGGCCTCGCGCCGTGCGAGAACTGCTCATGGACGATACAACAAAGGCGCGACCACTACCTGCCAAAACGTCGATATAGATCGCGTCCACTAGTCTTTGCACAGAATACGGAAGATATTCGTAGCTGTCCTGACGGAGGAAATCATACCAATTTACAAATTAGAATGCAAGGAAAGAACAGAAAATTTTCAAAAATCACGGAAAATCAGTCATAAAGTTTTAAAAAATCGCGTCCGCGCAAAATTCGACAACCGATTGCGCGTATGACGCGAAACAGAGAATCCCTTCTTTCGTGCGTTGAAACGTTCATTCTTGAATCCAGGCAAGAACGCTCGATATTTCGCCGAACGCACGAAGGGAGTCCGAAAAAGCGGCGTTCGGCACTAACGCGTCTCCATCTCTTTCACGGGAGTTTCTTCGACAATCCGCGCCGTTCCAATAATGCCGGAGCGTTGTAGTTGCTCGTCGCCGGGTCCCCACATAGGGTTGGAACTGCGCGTAAAGCGTTCATCCTCTGCACGAGACGCGTCCCCAATAAGGCGGTTGCACCAAAGATTGGCGACGGTTACCGTCAGATGATTATCGCGCGGTTTGAGAAGTTCCGGGGGAACCGCAACGCGCCATGGTTTAGTCCAGAGCGTCGCAAGCTCCTGACCGTTAAGCTCTACTTTCGCCATGACCTGGACGTCCTCGAATTCGAGGAAAAGCGCCGAGCCTGGCTTAAGCTCAAGACTATCGAACGATTTATGGTAGACGGCTATTCCTGAATAATAACGGAGGTAGTCGTCGCGCGATTGCGACCAGTCTTCAAGCGTATCGAAAGAAACGGTCTTCGGACGACCTTCGGGGAAATCTCTGTTCGACGAAGCGTTCTGATCGAAGGTTACGTTCCAACCGCTGGAGAGATCGAGCAGGACGCTTCTATCGACGGGCGCAAAAAGTTCCGAAGCTTTTGGGAGCGCGGCTGTCGCGTCGACGTCGGGGGTAAAGACGACGAACCAGCTCTGCGCGGGCACAAATCGGAGCGTTATCGCCAAATGCTCGGGCGCAGCGGAAGCCGACTGCTGATCGGAGCTCGGCGGAAGCGTCGCAGGAGCCGCGTCGAGGGCGTAACGAGCGCCTGTTATCGGATCCCAGAGCTGCGCCGATTTATCGACGACGCGGAAGAAACACCGCGCTTCAAGCTCTTCTTCCGTCGTATTGGCGACAAAGTAGACGTCCGTCTCCCCGTCGCGGCGATGCAGCCATCGAACGTCGCTCGTCGATATTTCAGCGCCGTGACGAACGACCGAAACGAAATCTGGCGCGATCCCGAGCTCGCCAAGACGCTCGATCGCGTCGCTCCAAACCGGGTAAGTCGAGTCGCGATCGAAGGTTCGCTCATAACGCATATTCCAGGGGCTCATATCGTACGGCCCGAGCGCCGCGGTTTCCAACGTTTTTCCATCCAGATCGAGCGCTCGCCATGACGCGTCGGTTCTTGTTTCAACGCCGTCGATCGAAATTGTCGCAATGAGCCCGGCCGGGTTAGGAGCGTCTCCCTCGTTCACGACGGTTATCGCTATTTCGTTCTCGCCAGAAATGAGACGTTGCGTTATTTCCAGCGCTTTAGGAGTTCTGAAATCGCCTCCAGAACCGACGACTTGTCCGTTGACGCGAAGCTCGCTTGCGTTATCGGCGGCGATAGCGACCCAAGCGTCGCTCGGATTCTCGGGCGCGACAACCGTTTTGACAAAGGTTACCGTCGCGCCGGGGGCGGCGTTGACCCATTCGCCCGACCAGAGCCACTCGGCGCGAGTCAGCGCTTCAAGCGCGGGGTCGGCGCCAAACTGGGGCTTATATCGCGGCGTGACCGCGGCGTTTTCGCCCGACCAAATCGCGTCGACAAGCTGCGCGAGTTCCGCGTCAGACTCCTCGCGATTCACCAAGCTCGGAGAACGAACGGGTTTTGCGCCGAGAATCGGGACTCCGGCGTCCTTGAGTTCGAGGAGCTTTCGAGCAAGCTCTGGCGTCATTTCATTTGTTTGAGGTAATACAAGGAGCGAATAGCAAGCGCCGCCGGGGAAGAAGATCTTTCCGTCGCGCGCTTCGGCGCTGTCGATCAGAACCTGCGGACAGCATCCGTCTAGATTCCAACGATCTTTATCGAGCCATGGAGTCGGCATAAAGGCGTCGCGGGGCGGGACAAAGACGCACGGGGCCTTCTCTTGGTCAAGCGCCAGGACGTCGGCGCAGGGCGCGCCGCGTTGCAGAACGCTTTGAACTCGCGACAAATACTCGGTGTACCCGCCTTTGCCGCCAAGGAGTGGGAACCACGTCTGCGTTCGATCAAAATGCATCCCATGAGGTCCGAGGGAAAGCCCCGGCGCGTCGTCGTTCGGTTGCGAGCACATTCGATGAAAGAAGAATCGGTTGACGCCCGCGCAGAACGCCCAATCTCCCTGACGCTTAGCTGCGCCCGGATGCTGCCGCCACTTGTCGCCCGCGCTCGTAAAGGATTCTGACGCGACGATCGCTTTACCCGTCGTGTGAGCGCTCGAAACCGCCTCAAAAACGCTGAAGCGCGAGTCGAACCCATAACCGTCAGACCAAAATTCGCACATGGGAACGTCCGCGGCGCGGAAGAGCCAGAGGTCGCCCGCGGGGTTGAGGTCGTACGCCTCCGTCGAGAAAGCAAGCCCGCGCTCGGCGCCAAGTTCCTTCATCTTATGGACGTTATTATCGTAAACAAGCTCCTGCCCGACGCGGCGCAGATCCCAAAGGAACCGTTCCGTTGTCTCGACGTCCTCAACAATATACCCGAAGATCGCGGGCACAAACTTCATTGGATCGTAGCCGCGACTTTCCTGAAACAACGTCGGAAAATTCTCAGACCAGTTCTGAGACGACATTTCCCAGCTATCATGGTGCAGCGCGGTAAATTTGGCTACCGCTAGTAATTTGTCGTTAAACGCGCTGAAATGCCGCTCGATACCAGTTGGCTCAAATTTATCGCATTCAAGGCCGAGTCCGGCGGAGGGCGCGGTCGCGTCGTCTGCCCCGTAAGACGCCGACCGAGCCGCATAATCGTCCAGGAACCCTCGGGGGGATCCCAGCGCAATGTTCCGTCGGACGTCATTTTATCGGAGAGATCGAGGATCGAATCGAGGGGTACGACCGCGTCGTTAAATTGAGCAATGTCGGGGCTGTCGGTAATTGGGACAAGGTAGGGCTTAACGCCGGGCGTCGAGGAATAAGGGGGACGGTAGAAGAGCGCTTTCTCTTCCCAGTCGGGGAGTCGCAACTCGCTTTTCGGGGTCGGAAAGGCGACGACGGCAACGTCGCGGTAGAAATTCGACCAATCGTCGTAACAGGGCCCGAGGGAACCGCGTCCAAAGTATGGATCGCGCGGGGTCGGAACGGGCAGCGCAATTTCGACGGGGGCGCCCCCTTCGATTCTGGTTTCAGAAGCGCGAAGATGCTGCATCGAATGTTCAGGGTCGATCCAAGGCCCGCCGGCGCCGCACCACCCGGGCCCAACGTTAGCGGAAATATCGATACCAAGTTCTTCAGCGCGATTCGACGCGACGCGCCAGCATTCGAGCCATTCCGGAGACATGTAGCTGACGTCCCCGCGAGGACCGCCCTGATCGGCCTCCATCATAATAGCGCGGTTGAGTCCAGCGGCAGCGAGCGCGTCAAGGTCGGCGCGCATGCCTTCTTGAGAGAGGTTGCCGTCCAAGAAAAACCAGTAGACGCCGGGACTCGCCGACTCTGGAGGGGTCAAGAACGCGTCGTAAAGAGATTCGCCGTCGGCGGCGAATAAGGCGCCAAGGCAGAAAAAGCAAGCCGCCATGGCAACGCCGGCGCGGACTGTCAGGTTAAACGTAAAGTGTTTCACAGAAGCGTTCTCCTTGCTGCGTCGCAGCGAATGGCCAATAGTTGACGCTAAATAACTGCCAATTGACGGTCGACGTTCGCCCTAAAGCGCCGACGAGCGTTCATTAGTAATGAAAAACACTGACGCGCAACAGTTGAAAGTTCCGAATTACTGTGAACTCGGCCACTCTTTACTACACGTCGAATCAGCGTTTTTTCTTACCGAAGAGCCACGTGAAGAAGCCCGTCTGTTTACCGCCTTTACGACTATCTGACTGCTCGTCGGTCTCGTCAGAATCTTGTTTATCTTCTCCAGACTTTTTGAGCTTTTCGTAATCGGGAAGGTATTTCCGATTACGGACGTCTTCGTCCGTCTGCCGCGTTTCGGTAAGCGTTCGATTAAAACTCTCGATGAAATCAAGCTCTTCTGGGGTCGGTTTGTGGACCTGTATCGGCTCGGGCTCAAGAGGCGTTTCAGTCTCCTCTTCGGCGTCAGCGAGCTCGTCCTCGGAGGACTCCGGCGCGGGGAGCGGCGGAGCGATCGTTTCAATGACGACCTCTTGATCTGTCCGTTCAATCTGGATATCAGCCTCGCTAGAGTCGGCGCCGGTCGCGCGGAACAACTCCTTCTTGGAAAGAGTAAGCTCTTCCTTCGCGGCGTCTTCAGAAATATTCTCGTTCTGCTTCTCAGCCCCGGGCCTCGAATACGGACGATCCTTAACGGCGCCAATTGCGTCGACCTCAGGAGCTTTGACGGAGACGTCTTCGGTCCCGCTAATCTCGTGAGAATCAGAGGGTTCCGCAGGCGAACTCGGGGAAGAGTTAGAGTCGACCCGATCGTTCGCTGCGTTTGAATCCGTTTTGGTCGCTTCGGCGTCTGGCGCGTCCGCGGTCTCCGGTTTGTCCGAGCGATGAGCGTCAAAGACAAGCGGCGCACGCTGAGCGATCGAGAAAGACGCGCGCGAAGGATTGATCTTGACCGGATGCGACGACTCTTCGTCGGACGGAGTATCGCGAGTTTCGGGCGCTTCGCTCGTCTCGTGAGCTTCGCGAATCTTATGCGCGTCTGGCGCGGATGATTCAGACGTTTCGGAGACAGGCGCTTCGCGCTCAGGAGCACGACGCGTCGCCGGCGCGCGCAACCCCGACTTCATTCCAGAGAAGGAATAAACCGGACGCGTCGGCGGCTCTCTCTTAGTCGGCGCGGACTCCATCGAAGAATCAGATTCGCCAACCGGCTCCGACTCATCGAGGGTCTCGGGCGTAGGCTCAGACGACGACGGCTGTTCCTTGGCCTGCGCCGCCGCTGGCGTCTCTTCCTTCGTTCGAGGACGACCAACTCCGAGATTCGGCATGGGGAAAGTATAGCGAGACCGCTTTTCATCGGGCGCCGGTTCAGTTGCCGATTCGCCCGAAGCAACCGAATCAGAATCCAGCGCATCGTCGGACGAAATTTCCTCTTCCGACTTATCTGAAGCAACCGGCTCAGCGACCATTGCATCGCCCGGCGAAGATTCCTCTCCCAACTCTTCTGGAGCGACAGATTCAACTTCCATTGCATCGACGGATGAAGCGTCCTCCTCCAGCTCCTCTGGAACAACAGAATCGTCCTCTAGTTCATCTTCCGACAAAGAGTCGTCTTCCAACTCGTCTGGAACAATAGAATCGTCCTCTAGTTCATCTTCCGACGAGGAGTCATCTTCAGACTCCTCTAGAACAATAGAATCGTCCTCTAGTTCGTCCTCCGACAAAAAGTCATCTTCCGACTCCTCTGGAACGACAGAATCGACGTCTAGTTCATCGTCCGACAAAGAGTCTTCTTCCGACTCCTCTAGAACGTCAGATTCGACCTCTAGTTCATTATCCGATAAAGCGTCATCTTCCAACTCCTCTGGAACGACAGAATCGTCTTCTAGTTCATCATCCGACGAGGAGTCATCTTCAGACTCCTCTAGAACGTCAGAATCGACGTCTAGTTCATCGTCCGACGAAGAGTCCTCTTCCGGCTCCTCTAGAACAACAGAATCGTCCTCTAGTTCATCCTCCGACAAAGAGTCATCTTCAGACTCCTCTGGAACGACAGAATCGTCCTCTAGCGCATCGTCGGACGAAGAGTCGTCTTCCGGCTCCTCTGGAACGACAGAATCGTCCTCTAGTTCATCATCCGACGAGGAGTCATCTTCAGACTCGTCTGGAACAACAAAATCGTCCTCTAGTTCGTCCTCCGACAAAAAGTCATCTTCAGACTCCTCTGGAACGACAGAATCGACGTCTAGTTCATCCTCTGACAAAGAATCATCTTCCGGCTCCTCTAGGACAACAGAATCGACCTCTAGTTCATCCTCTGACAAAGAGTAATCTTCCGGCTCGTCGAAAACGACAGAATCGTCTTCAAGTTCATCATCCGACAAAGCGTCATCTTCCGGCTCGTCGAAAACGACAGAATCGTCCCCTAGTTCATCATCCGACAAAGCGTCATCTTCCGACTCCTCTAGAACGTCAGAATCGACGTCTAGTTCATCATCCGACAAAGAGTCGTCTTCCGACTCCTCTGGAACGCCAGAATCGACGTCTAGTTCATCGTCCGACGAAGAGTCCTCTTCCGGCTCCTCTAGAACAACAGAATCGACGTCTAGTTCATCATCCGACGAGGAGTCATCTTCAGACTCCTCTGGAACAACAAAATCGTCCTCTAGTTCATCATCCGACGAAGAGTCATCTTCCGCCCCCTCTAGAACGTCAGAATCGACGTCTAGTTCATCGTCCGACGAAGAGTCCTCTTCCGGCTCCTCTAGAACAACAGAATCGTCCTCTAGTTCATCCTCCGACAAAGAGTCATCTTCAGACTCCTCTGGAACGACAGAATCGTCCTCTAGCGCATCGTCGGACGAAGAGTCGTCTTCCGGCTCCTCTAGAACGTCAGAATCGACGTCTAGTTCATCATCCGGCGAGGAGTCATCTTCAGACTCCTCTGGAACAACAAAATCGTCCTCTAGTTCATCATCCGACGAAGAGTCTTCTTCCGGCTCCTCTAGAACGTCAGAATCGACGTCTAGTTCATCGTCCGACGAAGAGTCCTCTTCCGGCTCCTCTAGAACAACAGAATCGTCCTCTAGTTCATCCTCCGACAAAGAGTCATCTTCAGACTCCTCTGGAACGACAGAATCGTCCTCTAGCGCATCGTCGGACGAAGAGTCGTCTTCCGGCTCCTCTGGAACGACAGAATCGTCCTCTAGTTCATCATCCGACGAGGAGTCATCTTCAGACTCGTCTGGAACAACAAAATCGTCCTCTAGTTCGTCCTCCGACAAAAAGTCATCTTCCGACTCCTCTGGAACGACAGAATCGACGTCTAGTTCATCCTCTGACAAAGAATCATCTTCCGGCTCCTCTAGGACAACAGAATCGACCTCTAGTTCATCCTCTGACAAAGAGTAATCTTCCGGCTCGTCGAAAACGACAGAATCGTCTTCAAGTTCATCATCCGACAAAGCGTCATCTTCCGGCTCGTCGAAAACGACAGAATCGTCCCCTAGTTCATCATCCGACAAAGCGTCATCTTCCGACTCCTCTGGAACGTCAGAATCGACCTCTAGTTCGTCGTCCGACAAAGCGTCATCTTCCAACTCGTCGGGAGCGAAAGAATCAACGTCTAGTTCGTCATCCGACGAAGAGTCATCTTCAGACTCCTCTGGAACGACGGAATCGACCTCCATTGCATCGACGGACAAAGCGTCCTCTTCCAACTCGTCGGGAACGACAGAATCGTCCTCTAGTTCATCATCCGACGAGGAGTCATCTTCAGACTCCTCTAGAACGTCAGAATCGACCTCTAGTTCGTCGTCCGACAAAGCGTCCTCTTCCAACTCGTCTGGAGCGAAAGAATCAACGTCTAGTTCGTCATCCGACGAAGAGTCATCTTCAGACTCCTCCAGATCGTCAGATTCGATCTCCATTGCATCGACGGACAAAGCGTCCTCTTCCAACTCGTCGGGAACAACAGAATCGGCCTCTAGTTCGTCGTCCGACGAAGAGTCATCTTCAGACTCCTCTGGAGCGACAGAATCGACCTCTAGTTCGTCGTCCAACAACGAGTCATCTTCCGATTCCTCTGGAACGTCAGAATCGACCTCTAGTTCGTCATCCGACAAAGAGTCATCTTCCGGCTCCTCTGGAACGTCAGATTCGACCTCTAGCGCATCGTCGGACGAAAGGTCCTCTTCTGAATCCTCTGAAGCGACGAACTCGGCTTCTATTTCATCGTCGGCCGAAACTTCACTTTCTGATTCGACCGGAGCGATCGACTCTCCGTCCTCCACCTCCTCCATGATCTGGTCTGCGCCGACCTCATCCGCAACCTTTTCGAGAGCATGCTCCGACTCATCCGCGCTGGATTCCAATTCAAAAGGCGCTGACGTTTCGGGAATAGCTTCAAGTTCCGCGATAGTTCTAGCCTTAAGACGTTCGACTTCCTCGATGGTCACGAGCGTGGCGCCGCCAGAATTTAAGGCGTTGCAAACTTCTTCGGATGTGTAGTTTCGTCCGCCGTCGAGGCCGTTGCAAAGTCGTACGACCTCGCGCTCGAAGGGATCAAGGGACTCGAGCGACTCAAAGAAAATCAATCGTAACCTTTCGAGCGTCTCCGTTTCAATTTTCTGGACGCGCGAGGCGGTCAACCCAAGGCGTTCGCCAACTTCATGGGGCGCATAGCTCCGCTCCTCGTCATTGAACCCATGAAGAGCCGCCACAACCTTGAGATCGAAAGGATCGATTCCTTCAAGACGTTCACAGAACATGTGCAGAAGCGTATCGAGCGCCTTGTTTTCACAAATCTGCGCTGTGTTTTCTGGCGTCTGAAAGAGATTGTCGACCTCCGCGTACGTCAATTCTCGACCGTCGCAAAGTCCGAAAAGAAGCTTGACAACTTCGCGATCACGCGCGACAAGAGACTTGAGGAATCCATAGAGTCGCTGGAATTCTGGCTCGCCTTTATCCGAAACGTCTTCGGTTTCGTCTCCAGGAGAGGAAAAACCGGCAAGCACGTCGACATTGGCGCCGCTAGAGCGTCGGCTACGACTCGACGAGAGCGTCAGCAGGAATAGGCTCCGCTCAACAAACCCGCACTGGCGTTGCGCGTCGCGCTTATCCGGCGTCTCGGACGGCATAGAGGCGTCAGACTCAGCCTCGACGTCTTTCGTTAGGGCAGACTCCAGTTCCGCCTTGGGCGTCTCGCCCTCGTCGATTTTTGACTCGATTTCGTTGGGCTCGTCTGGTTTCAAATCGGCTTCTGGCATTTCGGCGGTTAGTTCGAATTCGACGGCGTTGGAATCGCCAACGCTCTCATTTGCGATCTCTTCGTCCACGCTCTCGGGCTCTAACGCTTCGTCTTCGTCGGACGCCTTGTCAACTGTTTTTTCCTGAAGATCTGCGGACGGCAAAGCTCGGTCGTCAACGTTGCGAGGGGACGCGGTCGATACCGACGTCTCCGGCGTCGCGCCGATGTTTCCAAGGTCGTCGACGCGTTCTGAAAATTCGGGCTGACTTTCACCATCGACCGAATGGGAAAGCTCGTTATCAAGCGGAACTTCCGCTGAGAGAGAAGGCTCGTTGTCGATAAATTGCCCGTCGATGTGTTGGTCGACATTCGAAACGCCCGGGTCCTGCGTGTATCGAGGGGGCTCGCGGTCGTCAGTCGCGACGCTTTGACCGGGACCGTCGTCAATGAGCGACTCAACGCGGTCGGAGTAGTCTTCTGCGAGTTTGGCGTCAATGGTTTGGGGCGCGGAGGCGTCCTCCTGAGCTCTCTCCTCAATAACGTCAACGGCAGATTCGTCATCAAGGCAATGTTCCTGGAGTTGGTCTGGTTGGGCGTAGAAGAATTCGAACCGCCAGTTAAAGAGGTAGGTTTGAGCGGCCAGTCTTGCGCGGAGGTCGAAGAGGTTTGACGAGCTGCTACAATTATCGAGACCGTCGGTTATAACGGCGATAAGCACGCGTTCAGGGCGTTCATTCTCCGGAAGAGTCGCGAGATCGACGCCAAGATAATCGACCGCTGTACAGAATGCGTCGTTGATTGCGGAGGGGCCCTCGCATTGATAAATGGCGTCGAGATACTCTTCGCTAAGACTGTTGAGACTGACCGCGTGCAGCGTTAGCTTGAGTGTTTCGGCAAAGAGGTAAAGGTCGACCTTAACGCGCGACCACTCCGTAACGCGCGGTTCATTCAGAAATGCATTAAGGGAGAGGAGAACGTTGTCGCGACGGTTTGCCATCGACGCGGATCCATCCAAAATCACGCATATGTGCAAATAACCCTGTCTCACTTTTTCATCTCCTTCAACGAGGCGGGCTGAGAGCGGGCGGCGACGACTCCTCCAGACAACAAATTAGTATGTCGTCGGCTATCTGGTATTATACTCGCTGAATAAGTCAGCCCTCCGTACGTTAATTATACGCCCAGCGCTGAGACTAATCGACCGCCCCGCCATAATTTCCTCAGTATCGTCGCCGTCAGCGTTCGGAGACCTCATGGAAAAACCGCGTCGAACGGCCAATTTTCTAAGGACAAGCGTCCCTTAACGCCGCGTCCGGCAGACCGTCGGCAGCGTGTCGGCGGAGCCAAAGAAAGAAAGCAAGCTAACCGACCTTGCTCCACATTTTTTCCAGTCTTACAGAAGAAATTTTAATGGAAGTCCCCAACTTCTGCGCAAAAAGGGAGACGCGGTATTCTTCGAGCCCCCAACGGAATTCTTCGAGGTCGGGATCAAAGACTCCGGCAATCTCGGCGTCTTCGTGCGCCTCTTCATACCGTTCCCAATATTCATCGAGCTCGCGAGTAAACTCTGCGTCCGTACGCGCCCCGCCATTGAGGAATTTGTCGATGCGTAACGGAATCGCCTTGAAAAATCGAGGATATTCTTGGAGCCAACGCCAGGGCGTCGTGAGATAAAATCTTGGCGCAACAAGCCGATCAAGCTGTTGGGCGCAGTCGCTAGCAGCGGTCCGAGCAGGTCCGTTGCGATGCTTTTCGACCGCAAGTCGCGCCTCCTGGTATGATTCGAAAAAGCGTCCCAGCCATCCGGTCAGATTCTGAACCGCGACGCCGATGCGCTTGCGTCCCGCGGCGACGACGTTGCGATATTCGCCTTCATTTGTCGGAAGATCGAGCATATCAAGATCAAGCGCGCAAGCGGCGATGAGCTCGGAAATCGCAGAATCGAATTCAAACTCCGGCAACGAGCTCGCGTAAACGCGCAGTCGCTCCGCATTGGGAAGCCAACGCGCCTGCGTCCTCAGATCGCGGCGATTATCAAGTTCAAAGAGCCGCTGAATCCCTAGCTTGGTCTGGCGCAACGCTTCGTCGCGAGAATCGAAGAGACGTAACGCGACTCCAGAGTCGCTCGGCGACGACGACGCTCTTCGACCGCCCTTACCCTTCGTCTTCGACGGTTCGTTTTGCGGCATATCGTCGGTCGACGACGTCAGGAATCGCGCGTCGCACAGCGCGGGATACGCGGAGACCGCTAGACCTCCGCGCCGAACGACAACCGATTCCGGCAACGTTCCGAAATCCCATGTGGTCAGACCGTCGCGAACCCATTTCGGATCAGAGATCGTTTCAAGGGACCGTGATATTTCGACCCCAAGTTCTTTGCGTAACTCCTCCGGCTTGCGCCCCTCCGCGATAAGTTTTCCAGACTCGTCGACGACTCGAACGTTGAAACGCAACTCAAGAGGCGTGCGATCTTGGTCAAAGTCATCGGGCGAGACGGCGAATCCGGCGCGGCGACTCACCTCTCGAGCAAGAGTTTCCTCGAAAGAACCCTCGCCATATTGAAGCTTTTTAACGATCTCCCGCGCCGTTTCAGGAACCGGCACTAACTCGCGCCGAATTTCTTTTGGAAGCGTTTTGAGAAGCGCAATCGTTCGCTGTTCAAGGAGCCCGGGCACGAGCCAGCCGAGTCTGCCCGAATCGAGCTGCCGTAAACCTTCAACGGGAGTGACGATCGACACGCCGTCGTCCTCCTCTCCTGGGTTGAACCGATATTCAAGGGGGAGCCGGGCGTCGCCCTCGAGCGCAAACTCGTCGGGATAACTTTTGATCGTTTCTTCATCGAGGTCTTCGGCGGCGCAGAAATCAGCGAGCGTGGCAAAGAGCGCTCGTCGCTCCTCTTGAGACGCAGATTTGTGCCATTTTTTGAGAGAAACGGCGTCATAGACGTCCGCCGGAATCCGCGCGTCATAAAAGTCGTAGATTGCGTCGAAAGCCCTGACGAAATCATAAAGACGCAGTTTGTTACCGATGCGTTTTGCTTCCTCTTCAACCTTCCCATTATGCTCAAAAAAAGGAAGGGAGCAGTCGAACTCGCGATTCACAAGCGCTTCGCTTATGAAAATCTTGCGCGACGTCTTTGGATCGAGAGGGCCGAAATTGATGCGCCGCCGCGGCACGACAGTCAGTCCGTAGAGCGTCGCGCGCTCGTATGCGCGGACGCAACCAGTCGCACGGTCCCAGAAAGGCTCTTTGAGGATTCGCTTAAGGAGATGGGCGCCGATTTCTTCGATCCAAGCGGGATTAATTTTTGCAACGGTATGCAGGAAGGAACGAGACGTCTCGAGTCGTTCGGCGGCGACAACCCACGCAGCCGAAAGTTTCGGCTTATTGGCGAACGATTTTTTCGAGTTCGAACCATTGGCGGAAGAGGCCGACTTCTTTTTCTTGACGCCGGAGCCCGGCCAAAGAAGAAATTTGCCGCCGCTTGTA
The DNA here is from genome assembly GCA_050949645.1 of Thermoguttaceae bacterium. Classification (GTDB taxonomy): domain Bacteria; phylum Planctomycetota; class Planctomycetia; order Pirellulales; family Thermoguttaceae; genus RUG369. Next base: position 232,530 of record JBMNGC010000001.1, on the reverse strand, counting down.
CCAAGATAATCTGCGCTGACGTCCGATTTCTGTGCGATTCCAAAAAGGAACCCGGTAAGAATCGCGCGGTGGATCGCGTTATAATCGTCCCTTCGGGTATTGAGGCGCATATTCAGCGAACGGAGCGTCCGATGAAGCTGGAGATAGACGTCGGACCATTCGCGCATGCGGTTAAAGGAAAGAAAATTCTGACGACATGCTTTACGCAGCTGGCTTCTCGTCGTCTTTGTCTTAAGATCCTGCCAGAAATACCAAAGTTTAAGGTAGGAAAGAAAATCGGAATTCTCGTCGAGAAACTGCGCGTGCTTGAGGTCGGCTGCCTCCTGCTTCTCGCGCGGACGTTCGCGAGGATCCTGAATTTCGAGCGCAGCGGCGATCGGCAGGACTTCCCGCAACGCGCCCTCGGCGTCGGCGGCAAGGAGAATTCGGCCAATGCGCGGGTCGACGGGGAGCCTGGAGAGAGTCTGACCGATCTTGGTAAGCCTGCGTTTCTCGTCGATCGCCCCAAGTTCAAAAAGAGTTTTATACCCGTCTTTAATTGCGGCGCGCCGCGGCGGATCGATAAAGGGAAAGCGCTCGACGTCGCCAAGTCGGAGCGCTTTTGTCTGCAAAATAATCGAAGCGAGGTTTGTGCGCTGAATCTCTGGAGTCGTATAACGGGGTCGCGATTCATAATCCTTCTGGCTATAGAGGCGCAAACACACGCCCGGTCCAACGCGTCCGCAGCGGCCGGCGCGCTGATCCGCGCTCGCACGCGAAATCGGTTCGACAGGCAGTCGCTGCGTCATCGATTGCGCTGAATATCGGCTGATGCGCGCTGTGCCCGTATCGATCACGTACCGGATCCCCGGCACGGTGAGCGACGATTCCGCAACGTTTGTGGCGACGACAATCTTGCGATGCGAAACCTTGCCAAAAATCTTCCGCTGCTCCTCCGCGGGCAGTCGCGAGTAGAGAGGCAGCACGCTCGTCTTACGCGCCGCGTCGTCGCCGGGGATGGAAATGTTGCGCAAGAGTTTCGCGGTCTCAGAGATATCGCGTGCCGTTGGCATGAAGACAAGAATATCGCCGCGTCCATGCCGCGCAACCTCATGGATTGCGTCGACGAGCGTCGCCTCGTACGCGTCGTCGTCGTCAAACTCACGCGCTTTCGACGCCCCTTTCCCCGACTCGCCAGAAGCCGCTGCACGACGTTCGGCAACCTCGTCGATAGGACGGTAGAGAACCTCAATCGGGTAGGTTCGGCCGGAAACCTCAACGATCGGCGCCGGTCCCTTTGGGCCGGCAAAATAGTCGGCGAAACGTTGCGCGTCAATCGTCGCTGAGGTTACGATCACCTTCAAATCGCGGCGATTTTTCAGAACGCGTTTGAGCATCCCAAGGAGAAAGTCTATATTGAGCGAACGTTCATGAGCTTCGTCGATGATCACGACTTCGTAGCGATCGAAATGCCTATCGGACTGCGTCTCCGCGAGAAGAATTCCGTCCGTCATGAGTTTGACGAACGTGTTTTCAGACGTCTCGTCTGTAAAGCGAATTTTATAGCCGACGCCTTGACCGAGCGGGGTGTGGAGTTCGTCGGCGATGCGTTGCGCGATCGATCGCGCAGCGATGCGCCGCGGCTGAGTATGACCGATCATTCCACACGCGCCGAGTCCGAGCTCCATGCAAATTTTAGGAAGCTGCGTCGATTTACCGCTCCCCGTCTCGCCGCAAACGATCACAACCTGGTTGTCGCGTATAAGCTTTTTAATCTCTTCGCGTCGCTCGACGACGGGTAACTCAGAGTCATACCTAATCTTTGGAAACGCGGCGCGGCGCTTCTTGACATGCGCGATCGACGCGTCGCAATCGTCGACAAGCTTTTGGAGCTTCAATTCCCAGTCGTCGAAAGAAACTGACTTTGCCGCGCTTCCGTCTTGTACCTTGGCATTAAGCTGCGCGAGTCGCGTGAACTCGCGATCAAGCTGATTGAGTCGCCGACGCAATGGCTCACGGTCGACGGTGCGAACCCCGTTAAGCTTTTTGCGCGTAAGACGAATCGAGTTATTGGACGCGACGAAGGATGGACGGCGCGGTAATTTCATTTTTTTAGATGCTGAATGGAGATGCTAAATTAGAGTTGCAATAACGGCGTGGACGTTCAAGCAAGCGCCGGCAAGGCGACGTGCGTATTGTATATTGTCCCCGTATTTGGACAAGTCTTAACGCCTTCTGCCCCTGAAAATGCCAGACAATACAGTCGCTAACCGGTCGAGCGCTAGATCTATGAAAGCTAAGAACCGGAACTGAAAAATAACGATAAGATTATATAGAACGATAAAAGAGGGATATGCGGAGCGACAGTTCTCATGTAAGGAAGAGCCTGGTCAGTTAAACAGACTGGGATTCATGTTTTTGCAAAAATCAAAGGGCTCTTTGCCTTCGTACGGCGTGTCGCATTCTTCGTCGTACAGGTAACGAACAAGCTCGCCGTCCTCGAAGAGGATATAATAAGAGCTGTCCTGGACCGAACCGGGATTGAGAAGCGTCGTCCTAACGCCTTCGACAGGCGGAGGGCAGTGAACGATATGAGAATGGCCGAAAATTACATAATCCCAATCGCCCGAATCGAAGGCCTTTCGAGCCAGCTTGAAACCGCCGTCGTGACCGTGGATGAGACAGATCTTTTTTTTGTTCCATTCGAGGCTGACCGGCTGATGACCGATGGAACACTCGTTTCCTAGCTCTGTGACCGCCTCGCGAAGGGATTTTTCATTATCTTTAAAAATTAAGTCGTTATTACCAAAGACAAACGTTACCTTGTAGCCGCGGAAATGCCGAACCGCTTCAGGGGACGTGACGTCGCCGCAATGCACAATTTGTTCGACTCCCGACTTACGGAACATTTCCAATGCTTCTACAATGGAGCCATTCGCGTTATGCGTGTCTGATAAAATTCCCAGTGGTCCCATGACGTCTCCCCCCATGATGATGCATCGGCGACAAATGCGCCTCTGTCATTTATGGAAAAAGCAAGCTTAGCAGTCGCGACTCGATCGTTCAAAGCAAGCTTATAAAAAAGAACAAATGAAACCGCGCAACGTCGCGTCAAAGGGAGGGAAATACTCCCCTGCTCCGCACCGTCGAGTTTTCCCAAAGAATAGCAGTCTCTACGTAACAAATCGACTAGCAGAAGGTCGGAGAGTCCAAACCTTCAAAAGAATCGACAAAAATCAGTGGATAAACTTCGCTAACTCTTATCACACCGCAATGCGACGTCAAGGGGTAGCGCGACGTTTCACTCAAAAGATCCAAGATTTTTAAAATGCTGGCGAGACCTTGTTTTCTTTGTCTATTTTGTCTATCTTGTTTATTTTATACATCAGCTTTTCAAAGTCAAGACGATAAAATTTCAATGTACAAAAACGCTCTCCATCCTATTGTCTTTACGATTAGCGGCTGACGAGCTCTTTGCGTCAACAGCTCTCCAAAAAATGAACTCGTGTAAAACAAGCGAAGAGAAAATGTTTCTCCACGGGTCGTTTTGATACTGAGAAGCTGGCCCCATATTCTACTACCTGTGCCCAAACAACGCCCCTGGACGTTAAACTCGACCGTTTTGCAACAAAATAAAGACGGGGACAGTCTTTACACTGTCCCCGTCTTTATTTGAATACAATTTGCAATCGCGCTTCCTGCGAACAAAGAGAGCGCGTATTCGTCATGCGCAACCAGCGCTCGCAAAGTTACGAACGACGCGTACTCTTGTCTCAGAATTCGCGATTCTCAAGCTTTTCTTTTGTTGTCCAAAGCCCCGCGCTTGGCGTGCTGATGTAATAGACAACTTCGCCGTCAGGCATGGTGTTGAACCCGTTCTTCATTTTGGCAGGATCATACCTTTTGAGAGTCTCCTGGAGATCAGCGTAGCCAAAGCAAACGCTCTCCATCTCTTCCTTCGTGAGCTCGCTGGGCGCATAAGTGATTCGGAACCGACCTTCGGAACTCCCATGGATGAGGTGGGCCGTGCCGTGCGTGAGATCCTGGAGGACGGGTTCCGTCTTCCACAGTTTCATCACGTTTTCTGTTCCAGAGTATCCGTACTTGCGAATGAGGGCGTCGACGTCGGGCTGTTCGCCAAATCGTCGGAGACCGGGCGCAATGATGAGCAGTTCGCCGCCGTCGGCCATCGCCATTCTCGTACGATAGACCGCTTTGTTCGCAACCCACGTACTATGGAATTCGTCCCCCTGCATGACCGCGACGACCTTCTTAAGAGGCGGAACGATCGTGATGTTCTCCTCGCGAGAAGCCTTCGCCGCTTCGAGATACACGTCGAGGTCGTCCCCGAAATAGACGCCCGTGTGACCGAGAACGCCCTCCGCGTCGTAAGCCATCGTGACATGGAAGTAACAGTCGGGAAGGAACCCTAGGAAGTCGTCTTCCGCCTTGTTGTAACAACGACGCAAAGGCGTAAGCAGATTCCCAAGATTATTTTCGATTCCGCAACACGCCGCCATCATGTGCGATGCGCAGATCGTATCCTTGCCGCCGAGCCCGATGAAGTAATTCTTGTTATGGTTCGCAAATCCAAGAACTTCATGGGGTACGACGTGACCAATATTGATCACGAGATCCCATTTCTCGTTAACAAGCGTCGAATTGAGGCTGATCGGAATCGGCCAATCAGCCTTGCCGTTCGAGACCTCTTTAACGAAGGACGCTGGAATCTCGCCGATATTCGTCGCGCCGTTGCGCCAATCGTGCTTGAGGATTTTCTCTTCCGGAATTGAACCGAACATCCAGCGGTTCTGCTCAGGCGTATGCGGCACATGCTGACCAAGAGTCGGAATAACATACACGTCCGCGGAAGGCGAAAAGATTTTATAAAACTCTTCGCAAACCTTGCCCGCGCCGCTATGCGCGCGCGTGATATCAGGAGGCAAGAGCAGCACGCGCTTAGGATCGCGACAAATCTTCTCGCGCGCAACGTCTGCGGCGCGGCGAGTCAGTTCCAAAACGCGATTAAGCGTTAACGTTCCTCGTTCGGTAAACCAGGACATCCAAATTCCTCAAGTCAGGTTATTATCGATTCGAGCGACGATTATCCTCGAATCTTTTGTACGGCGTCGGCGATAATGTCGCGAAATTCCTCAGAAGACGTCTCGTCAAGCGTCTTGCCTCTGCGATCAAGCGCCTCGTTCACTTTGACCGCCGTCTCCTGCATAACGGAATGGGTCTCCTCGCTGCCGCCGACAAGCGTGAAATTCTTGCCGCGCGTTAGCCGCACCTGTCCGTCCGTATTGTCGAGCCCGACCCCAAGCATCGTCGCATGAGGATTGTTTTGAGCCCAATTAGGTTTCCTAATCTTCATATCGGCGTCCTTTCGTAAATTCGGGTTGTGTTGACATTTTGAGAACGCAATCAATTGACGAATAAAGCGCTACCGTGCGATATTATACCACATCGCACGGCCATGTGTAAAAGGATCACTCCCCAATGCGTTGCTGCAGTTCGACGAGCAGGTCGTCCTTACTGACGCGAACCTGTTCGAGCGTGTCGCGATCGCGAATGGTGACCGTGCCGTCCTGGAGCGTCTGACCGTCGATCGTAACGCAGAAGGGGGTGCCGATCTCGTCCTGACGACGATAACGGCGCCCAATCGCGCCCTTTTCATTGTATTGGACTGACATATGCCGCTTGAGTTCCCCGTAGAGTTCAGAAGCGACTTCTGGCATGCCGTCCTTTTTAACGAGCGGAAGAATCGCCGCCTTAACGGGAGCAAGACGCGGATGAAACTTCAAATAGACGCGTTCTTCCACCTTGCCGTCAGCGGTCGGCGCTTTATCGACCTTATAGGCTTCGCAGAGGAACGCGAGCGTCGCGCGGTCGGCGCCGGAACTCGGCTCGACAACATGCGGCATGTACCGCTCTTTGCGGAGGTCGTCGTAGTAAGACATGTCCTTGCCGCTGCCGCGCCATTTCGGCGCGCCGTTGGCGTCTTTCTCAATAACGAGCTCATCGCCCTCGCGAACCAGCTTACCTTCAGTATGCGAACGCAGGTCAAAATCGCCGCGATGAGCGACGCCTTCGAGCTCGCCGAACTCGCCTTCGGGCAGGAACGGGAACGCATATTCAATATCCGCCGTACCGACGGAATAGTGCGCAAGTTCCGCTGCGTCATGCTCGCGCATTCGAAGTCGTTCCTTCGGAAGCCCCATGTCGAGGTACCACTGGAAGCGGCGATCGCGCCAAAACTGGTACCACTTCGCCGATTCCGAAGGATGACAGAAGAATTCGATCTCCATCTGCTCGAATTCGCGGCTACGGAACGTGAAGTTACGCGGCGTAATCTCGTTGCGGAAGCTCTTACCGAGCTGCGCGACTCCAAAGGGAACGCGCGCTTGCACGCTGTCAACGACATTCTTAAAGTTCACAAAGATTCCCTGCGCAGTCTCGGGACGCAGGAACGCCGCGTTTTCCTCGCCGCCAAGCGCGCTGACCGTCGTCTTGAACATCAGGTTGAATTCGCGCGGCTCGGTAATCGTCCCGACATTCTTCGCGTCGGGTCCGAGAACCTCCGAAAAATCGTGGTTCGGGAAATGGTCGATTCCGACAACATCGCCTTCCCACTCGAGCGTATCGGCGTCCTTTTTACGCAGTCCAAAGAACCTCAACGCCGCCTGTTCGAGCGCGTCGTCCACGCCTTCCGTCTCAACCGTCGTGACGAAGACGCGAACCTTTTGCGCGGGCGCTCCTTTTTCGCCGTGCTTGAGTCCAGTGACCCATCGACCCTTGATGTGATCGAATCGATAACGTTTCTTCGATTCGCGGCAGTCAACCATAAAGTCGTGGAAGAGATCGTAGTGGCCGGAACATTTCCAGACCTGCGGATGCATAATGATGGAGCAGTCGATCCCAAACATCCCAAATTTTCCGGGCGCTCCGGGCAGCTGCGTTTGCTCGTTGTGATAGGCGACCATGTCGTTCCACCACGCGTTCTTGACGTTGCGCTTAAGGAGCGCGCCAAGGGGACCGTAATCCCAGAAGCCGTTCAAACCGCCGTAAATTTCACTCGACTGAAATAGGAAGCCGCGACGTTTGCAAAGCGCGACGATTTCTTCCATCCGCATTTTTATAATTCCTTTATCTGTAATTCGCGACTGCGAACCCGCAGTCTGAGTTGTTGACTTGTTCTAAGTGATTGAATTGTATTGAATCAGGAAATTCAGGCGTCACGTTTCCAATCGGATCCGGCGAGACGAATTTCGCCAACCCGATATTCCGCAACGACGTTGAGCGAATCGAGCTTCGCAGCGTCGTCGACGTCCTTTAGGAGCTCGATACGCTTGAGATTCTGACCGCCGCGACTCGCCGCGAGTGTTTCAAAGAGAGATTGATAGCAATTTGCGCGCCATTGTTCCCGCGCGACCTCGGCCTGAACATTAAGTTCAAAGTCGGCGCGCGCGCGCGTTAATCGATCGACCAGCAGCCCCGCGAGCGCAAGATCCTCCTCGGTGTATTGACCGTTTGTGCCCGCGCACACGATCGAGATCGGATCAGGCGCGTCGTTAGCAAGAAGGGTCTCTACGACCGCCGATGCGTTGAGGAACGACGCAACGTAGACCGTCCCGCGACACTGTAGGATCGCCTTTGTCCCGTTAGTCGTCGTAAAAAGAATCGTCTTATCAACGACTGTCTCGGGAGTATAGCTATCGGGCGAGTTCCCGAGATCGAAACCGCTGATGGGTAAACCTTCACGTTCGCCGCCGAGGAGCAGCTCCTCCGCGTTCCCTCGTTGCGACGCTAGAATCGCTTTCTTCGCCGCAAGGGTTTCTTCGATCGTCTCGAATGGCAGAACGCGACGCGCGCCATTCGCAAGCGCCGTCGTAATTGTCGTCGTCGCACGCAAAACGTCGATGGCGACGGAAACGCCGGTCGCGGGAAGGTCGCGCGCAAGGGCAGGAAGGGGATAAACGTTTAATTGTTTTGTCATTGGGGTCGCGTTAGTCGTCTGGGCGCCACGGTAAAACACAGTACAATCGAGTCGGGCGCTGCGCGTACGCTCTACTCCGTCAAGCGCGACTCCGCCCTAGCGCACAATTATATCGGAAATACCGCAACAGGAAAGGCGTCGTTTATGATGGGTCAGGAAACGTTCGTCGACAAATCAGCGCCGCGAATTCAAGCCATGTTTGGCGAAATTGCGCCGAAATACGACCTTCTCAACAATCTTCTTTCCGTCGGATTTGCGAAGCGTTGGCGAAGACGTTTCGTTAGCGAGATTTTTGCTCAGCTCGCGACGCATTCCGAACAGCGTCCGACAATCGAGACGCTCGACGTCGCGACCGGCACCGGCGACGTCATCGCGGAAGAGTTGCGTCAGCTCGCGAGTTCAGGGCTCGGCGGCAAAGAATTCCGCCCGATAGGCGTCGACTTTACCCCTGAAATGCTTGAAATTGCCAGAAGAAAGACGCCCGACGTCGAGTTTTATGAAGCGGATGGAATGGCGCTGCCATTTGACGCCGAGCGATTTGACGCCGTCACCAACTCCTTTGGACTCCGCAACATGGTCGACCCTGCGCTAGGTATCCGAGAAATGGCGCGGACATGTCGGCAGGACGGGGTCGTCGCCATTCTGGAATTCACGTCGACGAAATTCCCGCTCTTCGCGCCCCTCTTCCGCTTCTATTTCAAGAGAGTACTGCCGGCGATCGGCAACGCGATCGCCAAAAACAAATCCAGCGCGTACCGCTATCTTCCCGAAAGCGTCGACGCCTTTGATTCGCCTCAATGCGTGCTTGAAATGATGAACGACGCCGGCCTCAAGGACTGCGTTTGCCGACCGATGACCTTTGGGGTTCTCCAAATGTATATTGGCAGAAAAGCCTGATACGACGTAAAACGCGCTCGACGAAGGAGCCTCCCTTAAATCGAGCGCGTTTATTATCTTACGGCGTCATTTGACCGGCGTCGTCGCCGCTTTCAAACGTTACCCCAATTGACAATCAGTCTTTTCCGTCTTCTACCTTATCGATGAGCGTGACGATAAACTCGAAGGAAACGACCGGTTTCTCTTCGCAGGTAGTCTTCGCCTTGAAGATATAGGCGCCCGCGATTTTTTCTTTCATCACGACCGTCATCTCGATCAGCTGACCGGGCTTCACAACATTCTTGAACTTGATATTGTTCATGCGCCCGACGACTGGAAACTTTCCCTGCTTGTCTTTGTTGTCGTCGTTGATGATGCGCGCGGTATAGACCGCGCCCGCTTGCATCGCCGCTTCGCAAAGAATGACTCCCGGTACGATCGGCATGTCCGGATAATGGCCCTCGAAGAAATATTCGTCCTTCTTGAAACGATAAACGCAGACGACGCCATTATCGAGCCATTTGACAATGTCGTCGATAAAGAGAAATGGAGGACGATGTGGAATCGATGCGAGAACGGCCGCCCTGGAGTCAAAAAAAGATTCGTCTTTTGCCATCTAATTCTCCCTAAGCTTCAAAATTCGAGTCCACGACGGAACAAATTTTAGAACGCGCCGATAATCGTGCTTCAACAGTAATGGGCAGGCGCTACGCTTGGCTGAAAATCGTCGCGCCTGCCAAAATCTTCAGCGACGTCCTGGCGACCGTCCTCGGGCTACTGGTATGACCCTTTGCGATCTGAACAGACGGTCGCGTTTGTACAGTCGTTACGGAAGCTCGTTATTTGCCGAAGCCCATAAGATACCCGGAAACGTAGCTCGAAACGATCACTCCGTAGTTCACCGCGCCGAGCCACCCCGACATGATGATCCCGACGCTGCCGGCATGGAAAAGCCCGGGGATTTGCGAGTTGAGCGCGCGACTCACGGCAAGCCCTTCGTACTTGGTGCCAAAGCTCGCGCCGAGCCAGTGGTCGGTGTAGTTGCGGAAAGTCTTCGGAGTCGCCGCTTCGACATAAGCGACTTTATCGCGAATGCCGGGGACATACTTCTCAAGCGCGTCGAGCGTCGTTTCGATTAGGTCGCGTTTGCTCGTTTCGTACGCTTCGGGAGAGAGATTCGCCCAGTCTTCGTAGTTCGCGTTGGAGCTAGCGACGACGTAATAACGATCGGTTCCTGGTCGCGTCTTGGGATAATAAAAGGAATAGGTGCGCGAAGTGATATGGCGGCTTAGAAGCCAGTCGGTACGAAACTCGGGCGCGACGGACGTAAAGAGGAGATCGCCGCATTTCTCTTCGTCGAAGGTTTCGCCTTTCTTGAGCGCGATATAGACCTGGACACTCGAATTATTGAGACGCACCGCCTCCGCTTGCGCAACGAAATCCGGTTCGAAATATTCGCGTCCAACGAGATTGAAGATCGTGCCTTTGAGGTTTGCGTTCGAAAGGACGGCGGTCGTTGCGATCGTCTGACCGGCAAGGGGCGATGGATTCTTTGGCGCGCCGCCAAGCTCTGGAGACGAAATGGTCAGAGGTTTGTCGGAAATCTTGACTCCGACAACCTTTCCATTTTCGACAAGAATCTTTTCAACCGGCGAGTTGGTCGCAATATCCACGCCGTTTTTAACGAGCTCGGCGCGGAGCATCTTAACAAAGAGATCCGTGCCGCCTTGGAACGTAAAGACCCCCTTGGACATGAAGTTCGAGAAGACGACGCCGTAGGTAAGAGCTGGATCTTCGAGCGTAGAGCCGTTCGCGTAGGTAATCGGCTCCATGAGAAGCCGCCAGACGTCGGGGCGATTAGGAAAATATTTCTCAAAAAGCTCGCGCGTCGTGCGTGTTTCGTCGTCGTAATGCGTCTGCTTACGCGCCTCGTCGAAGAACGCGACAACCGTTTCTTGCGGAATCTTGAACCGTTCTACGAGCAACTGCGTGAAATCGTCGCGAGTAAACGTCGTTGTAAGCGAAAACTGTGGGTTGTCGAATTTAATCCGCGGAAGCTGAACGATTTTATCGGCAATCTCTTTGCTCCAATATCGCTTACAGCTCTTGATCATCCCAACGGGGAAGCCGTGAAGAGAGACGTCGAAGATATGCTCGTTCTTTTCACGGAAAAACCAAGTGGCGAGCCCGCCAAGTTTATAGTGGTGCTCGAGGAGCAGAACCTTACGGCCGTCGCGCGCAAGCGTGTTGGCCGCCGTCATGCCGGCGAGCCCGGACCCTACTACAACGACGTCGTATCGCTGAGAATATCGTCCGATTTTTTCTTCTTGTGTTTCGTTCATATCTTTTCCGAAATAGCAAATGAAGAGCCGACAGCCTATCGAGCGGTTGTCGGCGACTGCCCCAAGCGTCCGATCGCTAGCTGTCGGCGATTAACGAATAGCCGACGCGTCACGACGAACTATCCGCTATCTACTAGAGATGCGATAACGCGCGTCGAGCTCCGTCGGCGCGCCTTGTATTGTAAGGAGTTTGGCTGAAAGTTAAAGTCCTGACGCACGATATTCAAGAGTTGCGCGCGAAAGCCCCAGAAAAAAACTTTCTGCGAAAGAGGAAAAACAATGCTTGACAGCCGCCGAAACTATGATATCATGTCGACGATTTGGCGGTAACGTCGATCACGGCCCCATCGTTCAATCGGTTAGGACACGGCCCTTTCAAGGCCGCAACACGAGTTCGAGTCTCGTTGGGGTCACTGCTCTCGTCGCGATTCTTCGCGGCGCAGCGCTTCCCAGAAATGGGAAACCCATGTTACGCTACGGCCCCATCGTTCAATCGGTTAGGACACGGCCCTTTCAAGGCCGCAACACGAGTTCGAGTCTCGTTGGGGTCACTGTAAGAAAAACCGTTCTTTCGTATAATCGATAGAACGGTTTTTTTTATGTCGATTCTCCGTCCATAAGGAAAAGACGATATGACGCAGGAAAATGAAAAACGCGACTTTCAACAAATAGTCTTCGACGACGATCTCCGCGCTGACCTGCGCGCGCTCATGACCCTCGCGATCCGCGAAGACAACGACGACGACGGCGATATCACGAGCAAATCGCTCATCCCGACCTCTGCGCCCGGTCGCGCTGCGGTTGTGTCGCGAGAACATGGCGTCATTGCGGGCCTTGTCTTTGCGCAGGATCTCGTGCAAATGATCGATCCGCAACTAAGTTGGCAGGGTGAAATCGAAGACGGCGCGACCGTAGATAAGGGCTCCATCCTCGGATATCTCTCGGGCCCTACCCTCTCGATGCTCACTGCCGAGCGGCTGCTCCTCAATCTTATCGGTCGACTTTCCGGCGTCGCGACACTTGCCAGCAAGTACGTTGCCGCAATCGCCGGCACAAAGGCGCGTATCTATGATACGAGAAAAACGACGCTCGGATGGCGGAGACTCGAAAAGTACGCCGTGCGTTGCGGCGGCGCCAGAAACCACCGTACAGGGCTCTACGACGCGATCCTCATTAAGGACAACCATCTCGCGTTCGGGAATATTGCGGACTTTGGACCCGGCGAAGCGGTTCGGCGCGCCCGAAAGTATCTCGAGGAACATTATGCCGGCAAACCGATGCCAATGCTCGAAATTGAGGTAGACTCTCTCGAACAGCTCGCTCAGGTCCTTCCTGAGAATCCCGACGTCGTGCTCCTCGATAATATGTCCCCGGAAATGATGAGAAAGGCCGTCGCGATGCGCGACGAGGCGAATTCGACGTCCGAGCTTGAGGCCTCCGGCGGCGTCAACCTCAATACGGCGTTCGCCAAAGCTGAGTCGGGAGTTGAACGCGTGAGCGTCGGCGCAATCACGCATTCCGCTAAAACCTTCGACGTCGGGCTCGATTGGGTCTGAACCCCCAGAACTGACCGTCTTTAAAAACGACGTCCTTGAAGCGCGTCAACGTTTCAACGGCGTCGTTTTTTATTAATCCGGTCAAAGAACGATACGCGTCCGGATAAAAAAGCGCGGCAATCGGCACTCCAAAGAGACGGCGCCCTTTCGAAACGCCTCGTCGAGCGCGGCGTCAGATTCAAACTCAAGTTCGATACGTTCACCAGTCGCGACGCGGTCTCGGACGCGCAACCGAAGAGGCGCAACGCGCGTCTCGGGCGCAATCAGTAGGTGGAAATCGGTCGCGTCGTACCAGGCGCGGTGCGAGGCGAACGCGTCGAACGCTGCGTCGTATTTCAAGCGCAGCGAGACGCGACGACGGTCGTTGGCCAGAGGTTCGGCGCGAACGTCGCGAAGCGTAAGCTCGACGCTGCGATATTCCTCAGGACCGCCCGGTCCCATCGTTACCGGAATCCGCCATGGTCTCGGATCAACGCCGATAAGCGCGTCAAACGCAACAGAATTCGCCTGGGGTTCGTCGCTCAAGGCGCTGGGCTCCAAGACAAAATCAAGGTCGACGCGGTCGGCGTCGAGTCCTGGGAAAAGCTCGGGCGCAGAAAAGAGGGAGCGAGGACGCCATAGTTCGAAAGTATCGGGGGCGCGCCAGAAAAAGAACCTGAAGTCAGGCGAAAGCCACACGAATCGCAACGGCTCGCGCCATATGACTCTTGCTGTTGCGTCGCGTGTCGGAGGCGTCAATTCTCCGTGCGACACAGCGTCTTGGACGCGCCATTGAACGTCGAAGGACGCGCGCGCGGCTTCAATTCGCGACGCTCGGTACCCCGCCTCGGCAAGCGCGAAGCGACGCGACGCCTCGTCGGCGACTTCGCCGTTGGTCAGAAAAGTCCGATCCTGCCAGATTGGTTCGAATTCGTCGAAGCGACGCGTCAACTCCTCCAGAGCCGCGTCGCGCTCAGCTTCGAGGGGCGAGTCGCAGAGCCACATTAACTCGAAGAATTCGTCCTCGAGGTTCGTTGAGGCGAGTTCGCTGCGCGGCGGGATTTCGGCGCTCGCGGCGAGGAAAGGAAAGATCGCGACGAAGAGTGTCGTTGCAACGATAACTGCCGCGCGCGTCATAGGTCGATAATCCCGTTTTCGCCGACGAGCTCGCGGAAGAGCTCGCGAGTTGCGGAATGATGCGTCATGAGGATAATCTGGCGCGACTCGTCGTCGGCGATCTCCTTGAGAAACGCCATCGCATGGCGCGATCGCACGTCGTCGAACTGTACGAGAACGTCGTCGGCAAGGATCGGAAGCGGTTCGGCGCCTGGCGCGGCGCTGTACTCTTCGACGAGCGCGAGGCGTAGCGCTAAATAGAGTTGCTCTCGAGTCCCTTGGCTGAGCTGATTGGGGCGCTTGTAGCTCCCATCCGACTCGCGAACGTAATATCCAGTATCGAAACCGTTGTTGAACCGGATCTCGTCCACGTCGGTAATTGACGCCCTGGCGCTCTTCGTTTTACCTCTCCTTCCACGCGCAACGTTTATATTCCCCGCTTCGTCGGGACTAACGCTATGATAACGACCGCCGGTCAATCGCCTGAAACATTCGCTCGCCGCTTTGAGAATCTGCGGTTTGCGTTCATGTTGAAACCTATCAAGAGAGCTTTCAAGCGCCGCGTATGCGAGTTGGATGGGCGCATATTCCTCTACGCGAGCGCGGAGCTCGGCGAGCGAACCCTGGATCTCCTCCGCCAATTCGAGTCCGTTGTCTTTATTGCCAAGCGCTTCTAAGTTCCGCTTCAGGGAACCGACTTCATTCTCAGATTCGCCATATTCCGCCGCCTTTTGCTCGAGCTCGTCCTCCGCTTGGTCAAGAGCCTCTTCGAGCGTGGCTCTATCCCCCATCTTCTCAAGTTTTACGAGCGCCTCACGAAATTCCTTGGAGCCGACTGAAGCATGGAGACTCGTCGCGAGCGCCTGATCGCAAGCGTGTGACGCCGTCGCTAAGCTTTGAAGTTGTTTAGCAGCCTCGAGGAACTCGACAAAATCTGAGGGGTCGACGTTAACTTTTACCTCAAGAGCCGACAATTCTGCGTTGACAGCGTCCATCCTCTGCCTGGCCGAGAGAAGTTCCTGCTTTTTATCCGCTAAATCATTTTTCTTGTCGACAAACTGAGCCTCTGCGACGCGAGCGGCTTCTTTTTTGTTATTCCAGCGAATCGCGTCGGAGCTAAATTCAGAATCCGAGGCGCGATCGACTCCGAGAGCGTCGGCCACCTGCGTTGCGATCGCGTCGAGCCGACTATACTGCGCGTCGTCGGCTTCATATTCGCGTCGCGTCGCGTCAAATTCGTCGACGGTTTCGCGCCAGTCGCGAATCTTTTCAAGAGAGTCCTTGATCAGATTCCAGCTACTGCAAGCCAACTCGATTAATGGAACGGCGTTTGTTTTGCAAAACGCTCTCCGCCGCTCGTCGAGAGATTCATGTTCTGCGTTAAGCTTGCGCGCCGCGATTTCACTTCTTTCAACCTCTTCGCGCTTGTCGTTCAACGAGGCGTCAAGGTTTTCAAGTTTCCGACAGAGCTCCGTATATCGATCGGCTCGAGTGCGAATCTCATCCATGAGCGCCTCAGCCTCTGTAAAGGCGGTCGCAATCGTTGCGGAAAAAGAAGGGCGATGAATCGACTCAGGAAGGTAAACAGAGTCTGCGCCGGGAATACGACATTCCTCCGCTGTTTTGACGACTTGTTGCAAAAAAGGAAGAATCGGTTCGACGACGTCGTATGCTTTTGCTTGTTGTTTTTCCCTTTCGCCGCGCTTCAAATTGAAAATCTTCCATTCGTCTATCCACTTGAAGATCACTTCAGGGGACCACTGCGCGCCGAAATCAAAACCATAATTCACGAGGATATTGAGTATTTCCGAAACGTTTCTCTTGCGCTTCGTCTCAAGCTCGTTCATTTCTTCATGTAACGCCTCAAGAGCCTCCTGGCTTTTGTCGCGTTGTTCGTAAAGCGCGTCAATTTTGCCTTTCAACAACGCGTAGTCGTAACGTCGATCGTGCAGTTTTTCGGTCTTTCGATCGATCACTTCGAAAGCAGTCGCCGACGCGCGCGCCGCGGTGATTTGACGAGGCCCTTCGGCAAGAAGGAGCTCCTTGACCGTTTCCCATTTCTGGCTGCGTTCCTGTCTTGCGTTTGCAAGATCTGAGTCGATCGTCTTAAAGGAGGAATCAACGCCAAATTCTTTGATCTGGTCGTCGATTTCCTCGATCTGGGTTTCTGTTTTTTCCAAATGGTTCCGACAAACGGCAAGCTCGCGTTCGATCGATTCGTAAGTCGTCCGGCACGAATCGAGTCCTATCGGTTCGACCTGACCGTTGGAAAGCTCAAGACGTTTCCTGAGAGTTTCTTTTTCTGAATCGTCGCCATCGGGAAGCAGAACAAGTCTTTCAACGAGTTTTTCCTCGTCTTCCAGCAACTGACCGCACTCGGCGATTTCTCTCTGAAAAACTTCAAGTTTGCTCCTTATGTTCTCGAGGGAACGATCAAGCTTTTCAAAGTTTTTAAATCCGCGAGCATGAGCCTTTCCGCCAAATTCGTCCTGGAAGCGCCCCGCAAGCGCGTCGCGGTTTCGTTGTATTTTTTTGACCTCGCCGTTGGCGTTCGTCAGATCGCGCTTGGAGTCATGGAGGTCGGATTGGAGTCTCGCCTCTAGATCGGCGTTTTTAGCCGCCTCGTCAAGCAACGTATCGGCAAATGGACGCCGAGCGTGGTTAAACGCTGCGGCTATTTCTTCATTCGAAGCGTCAGACGCAACGACGCCAATTTCGACAAGTTTATCGTTAAGTTTCCGAGTTGTCGCGCCGAGCTCCGACGCCCGTCTTGCCAGGCCAGCGCGTCCCTCTTCAAATTTTTTCTCGAAACGACACAGCTCGTCGATCTGCGTCGCGACCTCAAGATACGCGGGCTCAAGTTTCTTTTCACGTGCGTCGAGTTCGCGCTCGAGGCGAGAGCAAGCTTCCGTAAGACTGACGAGTTCTTTCTCTAGCAACGCGCGACTATTCTTCTTAGCGCTGTATTCCGGTTCGACTTCCTTAGCGAATTGCAGGAGCTCGCCGGGGTCAAACTCAACGCTTTCTTCAAAGGAACGCAATTCTTTTGAGGCCGCTAAGCTCGCCTCGTAATGTTCCCAGGCTTTACTAAGGAGCTCTAACTCGTTGAAACGACAAGCGCGCTCCTGCTGTTCCTTCCGGAGTTCTTTGCTTCGAATGCGAGCGTTATTGAGCTCTTTTTCTGCCTTTTCGTACGCCGCCGTATCGCCCTTTGATTGAGCGAGTCGCGCGGTCTCGTAAGCGGCAAGCGCCTCGGTGACCTTCTTTTGACTCCTGCCCCTCGGCGTAAAGAGTCCTTCTGCTCGTTCCTTGAGTTTGTTTCTTGCACGGTCAAAGAGTTCCGCGTCGCCAAAAGTGAGACCGTAGATCACGTGCGCGAGATTCGACATGCTGAGGAGCTTCTCGCCCGTCGCAAGATCGGAATATGAGAACCCGAAGAAATTCGAAAAGAACCCCCGATCGGAGCATCCGACGCAATTAAAGAATTCCTCTTCTGTCAGCTCTTTTCCTAAAAGCTTGGCGGTAAAATCCACGGGCGACACGTTCTCGACGCGCCATGAACGAGAAACAAAGCCTTCGCGACCGTCCTTGAGTTGAAACTCGATAGAACCCGACGCCGTTCCATGGCGCGCAAAGAGTTCGTTTTCACCGTGACGCTTTGCGTAACCGAAACATACGCTGCGCATAAAGCTCAGCAACGTTGACTTTCCGTCTTCGTTTCCACCGTAAATGAGAAGCATATTGCCGTTGGAAAAATCAAAGTCTTGCTGAGAAAAGTCGCCAAACGATTCGATATGAAGCTTATTAAAACGCATGGTTGTTTCTCTTTAATTCTGGGCTTCTTCTTCGGTCTTGAGCGCGTCGGCAAGGACGTCGAGCGCCTCGCGACTCCACTTTGCAAATTGTCTCGAGTCGGTCAGCGCGATCCCCTCGTCCCCCTCTTCTCCGCGCAGCTCGTCTCGAACGCTCCAAAGCCGTTTGACCAGATCCGCGAGCGCCGGGAGCGGAGTATTCTCCGCCTTTAACGCGAGCTCGCTGGAGTCGACGGCGCTTAACGCGTCGATCTGCCTTTCCATGGAATCGCGAATCTCTTTTAACGCGCCTTTCTCCCAGAAATCATCGGGAATCATCGGCTTAACGCCGCTCAAGTCGATCCCTTCAATCCAAACCTTCGCATTCGACGAACTCATGTTCTCAAAGAGAGAATCTCGAAGCGAAAGAGAGGTAATCTTACCATAGAGGTTCGAGCGTCCAACTAACCTGACCCTTACGGCAACGTCGCGACTATCGGCAGTCTCGACAATCTCGCCGGCCTTCTCTTGAAACAACTCGACTAACTCCTGCTCCTGTATCTCAGGAGGCAATTCGTTTAATTCGCTCAGATCGATCGTGACGCGCCCCCAACGAAAGGCGTCGACCGAATAGAATTCAGGCTCGCCAACGCGGCGACCGTCTGCAATCTCGACGAGAAAAAATCCTTTCCCGGGTCGTCCGTCCTTATTGTCGCATTCGTTAATGTGGCGCGTTTGGAGAACCCCGCTGTAGGCGACCCAACAGTCTGGTTCGTCGACGAGAATCTCGCGGCTATGCTGATGTCCGAGCGCCCAGTAATCGTAACCAAGGCGTCGCAACTCCGTCGCCGACGTCGGCGCGTAGCTTTCGGCGCTCTCGCCGCCGAGACCGGTATGCAAAATAGCGATATTAAACGCGTCGGGCTCAGGGGGCGGATAATTTGCCGCCAAATTGTCACGGCAAAACCAGTTGGAATAGCTCTGTCCGACGATCGCGACGCGCTCGTTGGAGGCCGGGTCGACATACGTCTTGCGTGTTGGCGCCGTCGACGGAAAAATATAGACGTTCTTCGGAAAGACCGTCTTGCCCATATTCCTCACGATCTTATTCTTGACGTCGTGGTTGCCGAACGTAATGAAGACGGGTACGCCCTCGCGTTCAAGCCTTTTGAACTGATCCCCCGTCCAACGTCCCGTCGCAACGTTGTCCCAGTCTCCGTCGAAAACGTCGCCCGCGATGATTACGAACGCAACCTTATGGTCAATAGCGAAATCTACAAGGTTTTTGAACGCCGTCCGCGTCGCTTCGCGAACCTTTTTGGCAACCGCGTCGTCCTTCTCGCTCAAGCCTTTCATCGGCGAGTCAATATGCAGGTCCGCCGCGTGAATAAATTTTATTGACATGAAATCTTCCCTGAATCCGGAGACAAAATCGGAATAAATGCAGACAAGGCGCCCTTCCCTTGAGACAATGCGTTTGCAGAATCTAAACGCCGGAAAAACGCCGGGGGATTTCTCCCATGGGTTAAATATTGGCAATGATAAACGATAAAAGATTTTACCGGCGCTTTCGACGTAACAAGCCGCAAACGTTATTTCTTCGCGCTAAAGGATTCCGCGTCGCCGGGGAACCGTCCTTCCTTGACGTCGGCAATATATTCGCGCAGCCCTTCGCTAACGATCTTATGAAGATCGCGATATACCCGAGCGTGCTTGGGAAGCGCGTCGGGCTCGCCGTCGGCATAATTAAAGACGTCATGGAAAACCAGAACCTGTCCGTCGCAACCGACGCCCGAGCCTATCCCGATCGTCGGGATGAGAAGTTTCTTCGAGATCTCCGCGGCGTATTCGCACTGGACGCATTCGAGGACAACGGCGAAAGCGCCCGCCTCCTGAACGGCTTGCGTGTCTTCAAGGAGCTGGTCAAGATCGCGCTGAATCCGATATCCCTGAGCCTTGACGCTCTGCGGCGCGAGTCCGCAATGCGCGAGGACGGGAATCCCCGCGTCGACGAGCGCGCGGACCGTCTCGGCGCGCTGCGCGCCCCCTTCGAGCTTAACGGCGCCAACGTTCGATTCCTTAACGACGCGCGCGCACGCGCGAAGCGCCTCGGCAGGACCGAGCTGACAGTATGGGAACGGAATATCGGCGACAACAAGCGCGCGCGACACGGCTCGCTGCACCATCTCCGAATGATAGATCGTTTCCTCAAGCCGAACGCCGAGCGTGGTCGGACGCCCCTGTACGACGGACGCGACGCTATCCCCTACGAGAATCATATCGATTCCCGCAGAGTCCGCGATCTGAGCGGTCGGGTAATCATATGCAGTGACCATGGCGATCTTATCGCCTGACTCTTTCATCTTAAGAATCTTCGAAATCGAAAGAGCGCCGGTTTTGTTGGTCATTTGAAGACCTCCTCGCTTAAAATAACAGGACGGTAAACGCGCGACGAGCGCGCCTCCAGCCCCGCTCATTATACCAAGAAGAAGAAACGGTTCGAGGTAGAAAAGATATAAAACCGGCGCGCGGCAATTTATTGGTAAGGAAGCGGTTCAGTAAGCTCGCGAACATATTCGTCGGTGAGCCGTTCGAAGGTAATCGCGGGCTGGATATAATCAAAATCGGATAGCTGGACGTTCGGATCGTTAAAGACCACGGTGGAATATTCAACGGAGAAGAGGAGACGGCGTTCCTCGCCCTTCCCGCTCGCGTCGTCGCAAAAATACTGAAATTTACAGGGAAACGGGCGTCGACGGCCCGAAGAATCTGTGAGGTTGCGAAAATACACCTCGACGCTCGTTGGCAAATTTTCGGCAATATAGTCGGGGACCTCGGAGCTATGGTCGTTAAGATTCGCATGAATCAAATCCCAGTATCGCGAATTTGCCACCCCGACGATCTTGAGAAACGCCACGTCAGGAATTGTCGCGTCAACGTTCTGACGCGAGGAGACAACCTCCTGATAGTTAGGGTCGAATCGATAGTAAGACGCAACGCGCTTGAGCGTTCCCGCCAACCCTCCGAGCCCAGGCATTCCGTTCATGCCGCATGAACGAGTCACTCCATTTTCACGGAGACGACGCGTTTCCTCCTCGCCAAGGTAGGAAAGTGAATTCCGCAGGTCGTCGAGATTAATTTGACTGAGAGTCGCGGGCGAGTTCGTCGCGTCGTTGCGCCACCA
This sequence comes from Thermoguttaceae bacterium, assembly GCA_050949645.1. Taxonomy (GTDB): domain Bacteria; phylum Planctomycetota; class Planctomycetia; order Pirellulales; family Thermoguttaceae; genus RUG369. The sequence goes on along the minus strand of JBMNGC010000001.1, from coordinate 211,711 downwards.
TGCGCGTTTATTGCAATCGCAAACGATATTGAGAGAGTCTGGCGCCTCCTCCGAATCGCGTTCCGGCGCCATCTGGACGTTGAGCATGAAGTTGACGCGTTCCAGAGGCGCGCGGAGCGATTTGCTCGACGCGTCGCGCAGAAGCGGGAATTCCTTATACTCGCCGGAACCGTAGTATTGCTTGCCGAAAAGTCGCGTTTCAAAGTCAACCTTCGCAGAAAAAGCGGGGCATTCTTCGAGAGACCTAAGAGCGTCGTCGACCAGTCGTTCAGACGCGGTCATCGCGATCATTTTATCGCCGAAGCTAGAATCGTCGAAAGCGGCGAGAGACCAGTGCAGAACAGCGCATACGCAAAATAGGGCGACAGCGATTCCCAGACGCCTACAAACAACTCTTGACATAACGTTCTCCATAACAACATTGCGCTAGGAACTCTCTCCAAAGCGTATCGGAGGATAATAAGTCGTTGCGTCGACGTCAAGATAGCCGAGTTCTTCTCGTCGCATTCCGCGTATTCGTTGCGTTTGTCATTTCTCAAACATTGCACACAATACTCTTCGTCATTCTTATCGTTCCAAAACGTGCTGATTTTAGAAAGGCGGCGCGAAAGAACACTTAATTATTTCAACTTGGGGTCGATCACAGTCGAAAAGATGCAAAGACGATGCAAACTCGACGGTTTGCGGACGCCGGTAATGAGCGATTTAACGTCAGCGACAGTCAGTCGAATTTTATCGGCGCAAAACTTTCGATATAGCGGAGTTTCATCGACTTTTTATTGAAGACTGCGTCGACGCGCGTTATACTTTAAATGAGCAAAGCGTTGGCGTCTTCTGAATCGGACCGCTTGTAACTTAGCAACAAGACAGAACGCCTGCGCGTCCTGCGGATACAGTACACAGCAAAATTTTTATTCGTCGATTTGATGATTTTCGCGTCGATTCGTAGTCGACCGGAATTCCGGCGTCGCGCGACGCCGGAACGTTTCAGCGGCTGACCTCATAAAGCCGGACGCTTCCAAAATCTTCGACTTGACGTCTCGAAAGGGAGAGATAAACAGATGCGTAATAAGACGCTATTCCTGGCTCTGACTATTGTCGTTGCTTGCGGCGCGGGTCCTGTTCGTGACGCGAGCTCTGCCGCTAACCAGATCGCCGGTCTTCGGCCAACTGTTGGTCAGCGTCAAGCTACCGTCGCCCAGGTTGCTTTTAAGGGGTCAGAAGGTATGACGATCCAGTGGGACGTCGCGCAAATTGGCGATTTCGCCTCCGTGCCTGTCGTGTGCCGCGATTCAAAAGCTGCCTTCCAAAACTTCCAGACAGCTCGTAGCTATCGACTCAAAATTGCCAATATCCCGAACCGCGACGACCTCGTCCTCTATCCGACGTTAACCATCAATGCGATTACTCCTCGTACTCGCGCTTATCTGGATCACAACGCGATCCCGGTGAAGTTCACCGAGAACGATTTTGACCAGGTTCAGAATGGCAACTTCGTCACCAAGGTTATCTTCCTGCCCTCGCAGCGGTACCAGAACCTTGCGCTCGCCGGCGGAGTCGATACGATTGTCAACACGCAGCTTCCCGCTGGCGTCGATCCGATCGTCGAAGCCCAGAATCGCGGCGCGATCCTTGCCATCATTCAGATCGGCAATAAGGATCTCTCCATCGAAGGTTCTGAGTACTTCGGCGCTGACGCCTCCGTCATTCCTGGCGAGCAGATCCCGATTTCCGGCGTTAACGTCGCCGCTTGGGGTACGCCCGCGTCGACCAGCGATAAGAACATGACCGAGCTTCCTACGGTCCCGGCGCCAGATCCGGAACCGTTCTTCACGCCGGTTCGTCCCGTACCTTCCACGAGCGTTCCGAGCGTTGAGGGGTACTGGACCAATCATTGATTAAAACTTTAGCGTCCGAATTCCGAGGTCGTTAAAGGACGATCTCGGCGGCGGCTCGTCGACGTTCCTAACGGTTTCGATGCCAAGGCCGTTCGGCGCCAATTTGATCGCCGCGAGTCGTTAACTCGCTCGATATGGTCGAACTGCGCCGCGACGCCGACCTCGAGCGTTCTTTGGCGACTCGCGTTTTTTTAGTCTCAAACGACAGGGAACTGCTATGTTCAGCATTCGTCGGACCAGAGGCGTCGGTTTTATGACTCGTACGATCTGCGCCGCGCTCCTCGTCCTTATAGCCCTTTGTCAGTCGACCCTCGCTCAGAATCCGCGCGGCGGCGCTATCGGCAGGCCTTACCCGGCGTCGCCGGGACTTCGCCCCATCAACCATCCTGACATTCCAACCGGTCAACTCGCCGCTCTCAAGACGCTCAACGAGCGCGAGAGGCCGTTCCAACCGGTACAGTGGAAACTTCCGGAAGGCGTCAAGGTTAAAGTCGCTCAGCTCGGCGCTTTTGAAGAAGCGCCAGGCGATTCCAATATCTTTGCGTTGCAGCTTGGATCCGTCTATCGTTTTAAGATTTCCGACGTCGCAACCTATCCTGGCCAGGAGCTCTACCCTACTCTTGAAATCATTGGAAAACTCCGCCCGCCGGAGGGCAAAGAGTGGGAATTTCCCGTCGAGATAGAAGTCCCGATGCGCGACCTTGCTCTCGCGTTTCGTGGAAATTTTGTGACCCGCGTTATCTTTGTCGAAAACTCGGCTAACGCCGCCAACGTCGACGCAAGCGACACGAACGAGAGTCTCACCTTCGACGTTCCGCAGAGCGTTGACCCCGTCGTCGCCGCGAGCGTCCGAGGTCGTCCGCTCGCCATCCTTCGCCTTGGCTCTCGCGCGCCGAACGGCGAGCCTTCTGAAAGCGAACCCTTCTTCTTTGGTCTCCCAAGCGTTATTTTCCATACCGCGATTGAAGAAGGAGAGACAGAGACGTTGCCAAAGGCCGACGTCGATGACTTTAAGCTCGTCGAGCCTGAAGCGGAAGAAGCCGAAGGAATGAAGGAAATTACCAACGACGAGATAGAAGATCTTAACGTCGAACCGAAAGAAGTCGTTAAAGAGCCAGACTCAGCCGCGACCGACGCCGTTCAGTCCGCAGTCAACGACGCGATCGAATCCGCTTTCGACGCCGAGGAGTAATTAAACCGCCGGTTACGCGGCTCAAGTAGTAGATTATCGCAAGAAGGGACGCTCGCGTCCCTTCTTTTTTACATGCGTCTTGCAGCGCAAAATATCCCAGGAATCAGTAGGTTTCCCGTGTCCGAACCACAAATCGACGCTCGCCGATCTGCGGCGGCGCTCAGTCAGAGCGCATTTCGTCTTGTTCTTGGCAGTCAGTCGCCGAGGCGGCGACAGTTATTAACCCAGGACGGCTATCATTTTGCCATTCTGCCCGCGAAAAAAGAGGTCGAAGAAGAAGTCGCCAGGCTTGACGCGGCTCTCTCGCCCGACGAATACGCGCGCGAGCTATCGATCGCAAAGGCGCGTGACGTAGCGCGGCAGTTATGCGGAAAAGTTTCGCAGGGGCGCTGGCAGGTCGCGCCGTACTTTAAGCCTAGTCTTTCAGGCGCGCCCTATCTCGTGCTCGCTTGCGATTCGATCGCGGTATGCGACGGGGCGATCCTTGGCAAACCAGAGGACCGCGCCGACGCTGAACGGATGTTGAGGACGCTCAGCGGTTCGCGACACGAAGTGATCACGGGCATGGCGCTCCAGCGCGTTGAAATTGTCGACTATGAATCAGGCCCGAATGACGCCAGGTTAGAAACGAGAGTCGAGGTTTCCGAATTGCTGATGGACGAGCTTGAAGAGGAGCAGCTCCGATATTACCTCGATTCCGAACTCTGGAAAGGTAAGGCGGGCGCATTCGGGTATCAGGATGGTAACGACTGGCTCAAGCTCGTCTCAGGAAGCGAGTCAAACGTGGTCGGCCTACCGTTGGAAGCGCTGGCGCTCGAAATAACGAAGCGCTTTCACAAATCCTGACGGAAGCTACGTCTCGTTAAAATAAAAAGTCTCCGCCGACAAATGACGGCGGAGACTTTTTTTTAATGTCGATGCGAACCTAAAGGTCCGAATTCACTACATGCCCTTGGCGGCGTCGGGGTCGGTCGCTTCGCGGTTCGCTGCCTTGGCGTCTTCCTCGGTGACTTCCGGAATTTCTTCCTCGTCCTCGTCGCCGCTCGCGGACCAGTCGACCGCCTCGTCGGTAAGAGTCGGCGGCTGGTACGGGACTTCGGTGAATTCAGCGGACTTCATGATCAGATCGATAACCTTGCGCTCGATAATCTGGTTGCGCAGGATATCGGAAGTACCGTCTCTGTCGATACGAGCGCGGACGCGACGCGGCGATTCGCCCGTCTGAGCGGCAATGAGCATGATTTCGAGCTCAAAATCACGTTCTTCAACGTCAATGCCTTCGCTTTCCGCAATCGCTTCGAGAATGAAGTGCTCTTTCAGCGCCTGAGCGGTCGAAGCCTTGGCGTTCTGGATCAACTGGTTCCTCTGGCTGTTAATCTGTTCGTCGGTGAAACCGCTGCGCTGATACTCATAGTAGGCGCGCTGAAGCTCGCGTGCCTGCTGACGTTTCAGCATCTGAGGCGGAAGTTCCCAATCCGCTCCTTCAGTAAGGAGAAGCGCGATCTGACGGCGGACGCGCTGCTGCTGTTCATACTCCATTTGACGCTTGAGTTCCTCGAGAACAACGTCGCGGAAATCGCCCATATTCTCGAAGCCGCCAAGCATCTGGAGGAATTCCTCGTTGAGCTCCGGAATCTCAGCCTTTTTGACCTCAACAATATCGAAAACAGCTTCTATTTCCTTGCCGCGCAGATCTTCGGTCGGGACATCCTCGGAAAGCGAAACTTTCGTTGAGCGGGTATCTCCCGGAACGACGCCTTCGACGAGCTTGCCAAAGTCGTTGATCGTGCAGTCGCGGAAAGAAAGGGTCTTGCGAATGCGGAGCGTTTCATGATCAGAGCTACGAAGTTCTTTCCCATCGCAAAGGAAGGTCAACTTCGTAACGATATAGTCGCCCAGCTCGGCAGGGGCGCCCTTGTCAACAAGCCTACCATAGGAGGTCTGGATACGAGTGATTGCCGCGTCAATTTCAGCGGGCGTGAACTCGTGAACGAGCTTCTCAAGCTTGACGCCCTTCCAGTTCGGAATATCGAACGTCGGGCGAACCTCAATATCAAACTCGTAGACGAAGGGACCTGTTTCAGGGACAATAATCGCGTTGGGATCGATCTGGGGCTCGCTAATCGTCGTGAGATTCTGCTCCTTGTTCATCTGAGAGATAGAATCAAGAATGAGAGAGTTCTTAACGCGCTCCACAACTTCCTTGTGGAATCTTTTTTCGATCAGCTTTCGCGGCGCTTTTCCGGCGCGGAAACCAGGAATCGGCCGACTTTCGCGGAACAATTCGTATTCGCGGTCAAAATAGAAGTCAACGTCTTCGCGAGAAACTTCAATCTTGATGTGACGCTCGCACGCGCTTCTTTCTTGGACGTCGACGGCTAGAGTCAACTCGCGTACTTCTTCGTTTGCGTTCACTTCATTTTCCATAATCTACGCATCCTGAATCATGAAGGGCGGCGGGATGAGAGCTCCCGCGTGTTCCTTGCGTTAAAAGGGACGAATATAATCCTGAACGCGCTTGCGCGCCGCCGCGAATCGATCGGACAGCGTTCCCGCATCAGGAGGTCTATACTCTGAAATAACGTCGCGTCGAAGGGCGACGTCGGGCCTTGTATGGGGACGAAGCTTCAGAAAGTCTCTTTAAACGCGCTGCGAAAAAAGAAGATCTGAAAACGTCGCCGTTTCCCGATCATGAACAAAGATCTCGCAACTAGAGCCCAAGTGAGGCGCGATTAAAAAAGCGCGCCCAAAACACAGGCGCGCCAATTATTGAAAGAGGCAAGGCCAAATGTTCGGAACAAGCTGCTTCCAACGAAACCCATGTCCAAAACAGGAGAAACGCCATTAAGAGCGGGCGAAGGGGTTCGAACCCTCGACAACGACGTTGGCAACGTCGTGCTCTACCAACTGAGCTACGCCCGCAAGAGTGCGACTGAATTTAACGACGAATCGCGCGTCGGCAAACTCTGAAAGGAGTCCTCTGGAAGTCTCCAATTTCAGAAGAGCGGGCGAAGGGATTCGAACCCTCGACAACGACGTTGGCAACGTCGTGCTCTACCAACTGAGCTACGCCCGCAAGAGCGCTGACGACTTTAGCGACGAATCGCGCGTCTGTCAACTCGGAAGGAGACTCTGAAAGTCCCCAATTCGGAAGAGCGGGCGAAGGGGTTCGAACCCTCGACAACGACGTTGGCAACGTCGTGCTCTACCAACTGAGCTACGCCCGCGTGAAACGGAAATCGCCGACGTCTACCACGACGTCGCGACAACCGGCGGTATTATAACAGAACTTTTATCACGGGCAAGCGCCATTTTCGAAATTTGAATTTTATCGCCGCTTGCAAAAGGCCTTATCCGCGCGTCCGTTCATGAAAACAACCTTTTTCCCCTTTTTTTCACGTGTCGTGTGCGAACTTCTTGATTTTCGGAGCGGCACGCAATATATTGGGGTGGGGTCGCCAGAGCAAAAAGAGACGGCTCAACGTCCTCCGTGTAAGGCGTTCTTTTCACATTAAACCTTCAGGAGCGTTTGATGGAAGTCTTGCTGACCATTTACAGCGGCGAAAAAGAGTACTTCTCGCGCGAAATGTCGCTCCCTTGCGTCATTGGTCGCGGCAAACAGTGCGACGTCACAATTGTCCACCCGCTAATCAGTCGTCGACATTGCGAATTTTACGAGGAAAATGGCGTCGTGATGGCGCGCGATCTCGGGTCGCTTAACGGCACCTTCTTTCGAAACGCTCGAATTGGAAGAGGAGTCGCGCTTAACTTCGGCGACGCAATCGCCATCGGTCGACTCATGCTCCGCGTCGACCCTGTTGGAGCGCCCCCCAGCGACGACAGCGAGTTCGACCCCGCTCCTCAATCGGAGGAAAAGCTGACAAAAACGCCTTCCCAAGATGATTCGGAGCCTGCCGAGCCTGAGGACGACCAAGTCGCTGAGCTCGTCGATTTTGACGATCTCGTTTCAGATGAGCCAAAATTTGTAAAAAAATCTGGCGGTGATTCCAGCGTTATCGATCTGGAGTCTTATCTCAATAAAGACTGATTTCCTTACAACGTCTGCGCGCTGACGTCGCGTCGCCCTTCCAGGGGACCTCCTTGCGCCGACGCGCATCTGTTTTGGTCATACGGTAATGGCTCGTCGCGCTGACAGAACGAGCCGTTTCGTTTTATACAGGAGATGATATGCTAAACCAAAGCGTTTTACGACGCGCGTCGCGCGTCTTCGTCGGTTGTGCTCTCTTTATCTTCGCGCTCTCCGCGACCATGGCTCAGACGCCCGAGAAACAACCGCTTCCGGATAGACTCAATCCAGAAGTCGTCGGTATCAATAATCTTCCTCCGCGCTCAATTTTCGCCGCGACCGCATACGAGCGTCATTCCCTCGACGGCATGTGGAAATTCCAGCTCGCTCCTACTCCAGGAGACGTACCGTCTGGCTTTGAAGCCGAAGATTTCGCCGACGACGATTGGGACCTCATTTCCGTTCCCTCCAACTTTCAGACTGAGGGGTACGGGTATCCGCTCTACACGAATATCCCCTACCCCTGGCCGCAACCTTGGAACCCGCCGTTTATTCCCGACGACGAGAACTGGACCGGACTCTATCGCCGTGATTTTAACGTCGAGTCCGACGACGTTGCTAAAGATAAAAAAATCGTTCTTCATTTCGACGGCGTTGAATCCTGCTATTACGTCTACGTCAACGGTCAGGAAATAGGGATGGGTAAAGACGCCCGGACCTTCGTAGAATTCGATATCTCTAACGCGGTTCGACCCGGGAAAAATACGATCGCGGTTAAGGTATACCGCTTCTCGGACGGCTCCTATCTCGAAGATCAGGACTTCTTCAGGCTCAGCGGTATCTTTCGCTCCGTCTACTATTACGTCCAGCCTGCGGTAGCAGTCGTCGACACGAAGGTCGTTACGAATTTCAACAACGACGACCTGACCGACGCGGTCGCTCGCGTTGAGGTCACGCTGCAAAACAATGCGGAAGCCGAGCAGGAAGGTACCGTCGCGCTTTCCATCGACGCGCTCAATCCCAAGAACGTCAACGTTAAGGAGGAGATCGGCGGCGCCTCGCCCCACGAAGGCGAAAGCGAAACGTTCCTTATTCCGCCGGGTCAGCGAAAGACTCTTGTTTTAGAGATTCCGATAAAATCCCCGTTCCTCTGGTCGGCAGAAACTCCATGGCTCTACCCTGCGACGCTCGCCCTTTACGACGCCGATTTCAATAAAACGCTCGACTCCTCCTTCAACATCGGATTTCGTAAGGTCGAAATCAAAGACGGCCAACTCCTCGTTAACAACAAACCGATCTTTATTAAGGGCGTCAACCGCCATGAACATCACCCGTTTACGGGACACGCGATCACCGAAGAGGAGATGATGAAAGACGTCGTGTTGATGAAGAAGCTCAATATCAACACGGTGCGAACGAGTCATTATCCCGACGATCCTCGCTGGTACGATCTCTGCGACAAATACGGTCTCTATCTGATCGATGAAGCGAATATCGAAGCGCATGGAATGGGCTACGGTAGAGAATCGCTCGCGAATCCGCCGGAATGGCTCGCCGCGCATATGAACCGCACCCAGCGTATGGCATACCGCGACCGCAACCATCCGTCCATCATAATCTGGTCTCTCGGCAACGAGTCTGGCAACGGTCCCAACTTCATGGCGACGTACGATTGGCTTAAGGAGTTCGATCCGACGCGTCCCGTCCAGTATGAACGCTCGGGAATGGATCGCAACACGGATATCTACTGCCCGATGTATACCTCTGTCGGAGGGTGTATCGACTATGCAAAGAGAGAAGCGCAGAAAGAAGAAGGAAAGCGCCCTCTCATCTTATGCGAATACGCTCACGCCATGGGCAACGCCAATGGCAACTTCACTCTCTACTGGGATGCGTTCCGAGAGCATGAGCTCCTCCAAGGCGGCTGCATCTGGGACTGGATCGACCAGGGACTCGCGATGCGCGTTCCCATCCAAAAGGTCGACGACGCCTCCACGAACGAGTATCCGATCTCAATCGTCGGCGTCATCGGCGCTAAGGAAGAGATCGGTCAGATCTTCAACGGTTGCAAGACGTCGCCCGAGAAGAGCCGGCTCGGACTCAAGGGCTACGCCATTGTCGGCGGCGGTTCTGACGCCGCTTCGACCGGAATCGGCGCTGATTATCCAGCTTACGCTGAAAAAATTTCAAAACTTAACTTCGTTGGAAAACAAGCGTTTACGCTCGAAGCGCTGGTCTGTCCCTACTCGAACGCAGTGGGCCCCTACATTGGCAAATCTGATTTCCAGTATGCGCTTAAACAACAAAACAACGGCGCGCAACTCTATATCCACAACGGTTCGCGCTGGATCGACGTCTCTGGAACCGTTGACGATTGGCTCATGAACTGGCATGACGTCGCGGGCGTTTACACCGGCGAAGAGTTAATCCTTTACATTGACGGAAAGGAAGTCGGCAGAACCCAATGCTCCGAAGCGATCGCCGAGTCGCCGTATCCCGTCGAGATCGGCCGTAACTCATATCACACGGATCGCCTTGTGGGCGCGCTTGTCGGCGCGGTTCGGGCGTATGATCGCGCTCTTTCTAGCGAAGAGATCGCCCAGAACTTTGCCGATCGCGATAACCGCGACGGACTGCAACTGTTTGTCGATTTCAATGAGGCGAGCATAACGCAAACGGACGACGTTTATTACGGCTACGGTGGAAACTTTGGGCCCGTCGACGTCTTAAGCGATAGGAACTTCTGCATGAACGGCATTGTTTCGCCGGATCTCACGACGCACCCCTCTTGCCAGGAGATCAAACATTCCTACGCAAACGTCTTCATCGCTCACGTTGATGACGACGCGACCGGCGCGGTATATTCCGTGACAAACGACAACTTCTTCCGAGATCTCTCTAATATCGAGATCAAGGCGACACTTCTTGAAAACGGCGTCCCGACGCTTGTGAGAACGTACAAGCCTGGCGTCGACTTCGATAATGTCGGACCTCGCGAAACCCGTACCCTCACGCTGGGCGACGAGTTTACGCAGTACGCTCATCAACCGAACGCAGAATATATAGTCAACTTCGACGTCATTCTGACCGGCGGCGAGGCGCTCCTTGAACCCGGCTTCGTACTCCAAACGGAACAGTATCGCCTTCCCATCTATGAGCCGGGCGACGACGTCTTTAAGGCGGCGGCTCCTGAGAATGGCGCCGAGCTTGCGGCGACAATCCTCGACAAGGTGCAGCTCGACTTCTGGCGCGCCCCGACAGATAGCGACCGAGGCTATAATATGAGCGGTCGCCAAGGCGTGTGGCGCAATGCGGGCTTCGAGATTGACTGGAATCCGCTCAAGGAATTGTCTCCGGGCGTTTTCGAACGTTCTGGCGAATTTGCCTCGATCGACGCAACGATCTCGGAAAAGGTCTCTCTTGGAGAAAACGGGATGTATAAACTGGCGTTCTCGATCGTCAAGGGAGAGAATCTCCCTGATCCTCTGAGATTCGGCGCCTACTTCTTCGTTGACGGCGATTCACAGGTCGAGTACTACGGTCGAGGCCCCGAAGAAAACTACTGGGACCGTAAAGACGGTTCGCCAGTTGGGCTCTACAAGACAACCGTGGACGACATGTCCGTCTTCTGCTACTCTAAACCGTGTGAATTCGGCGCGCGCTGCGATTGCCGATGGATCGAAGTGACCGGCAAGGACGGGACAAAGCTCCGCGTGACCGCGCTCGACGCCAATGGCGTCAAGACGGACGCGAATGGAACGGCGACGATCACGGCGTCCGTCAGGCGAGCGCTTAACCGCGACCTCGAATCTGTCGAGCATCATTGGCAACTTCCGCCACGAGATTTTGCCGTCCTCAACGTGGATCTTCTGGGACAGGGAGTCGGCGGCGACCAGGCCTGGGGCGCTCAACCCTACCCGCAGTTCCGCCTAAGCGACAAGAGTTACTCCTACGAGATCCTCGTTCAGGAAACCAAATAACGCGGAATCCACGAGGGTCCTAAACCGTCCGACCCTCGCGTTCCTTAAAATGAAGAACCGCAGATCGGACGCTCGTCGGGTCTGCGGTTTCTTAATGTCGACGTCGTTTCTCTCAACGTCGATACAAAAAAGAAAGACCGAGACGATTGATCTCGTCTCGGTCTTATTTTCTTAGTGAATCGTAGCGCCGACGCCGTCAGTCAAGGAAGCCGACGAGTTCCTTGCTGCGAGCAGGCTGCTGAAGCTTCTTAACCGCCTTCGCTTCGATCTGTCGGATACGCTCTCTGGTAACTTTAAAGATGTGTCCGACTTCCTCAAGCGTATAGGAATGGCCGTCGCCGAGCCCGTAACGGAGCTTGATAATCTCGCGCTCGCGGTAGCTCAAGGTCTTGAGGACCTTATTGAGTCGCCGGCGAAGATTGATAATCTGGGCCTGGTCCGAAGGATTAGTGGAAGCGACGTCGGGAATCATTTCGACGAAGTGGCTATCCTCGCTACTGCCGACGGGACGGTCCAAACTGATGGGGAAGCGCGCCATCTGCAGGATACGATTCGTCTCGGCAATCGTCGATTCGGAAGCGGTCGCAATCTCCTCGATCGAAGGCTCGCGTCCAAGCTGCTGCGTGAGCTCGCGCGTCTTGGAACGGAAAGCGTGCATCGTTTCGGACATATGAACCGGAATCCGAATCGTACGACTCTGGTCAGCGACAGCGCGAGTGATCGCCTGTCGAATCCACCAGGTTGCGTACGTGCAGAACTTAAAGCCGCGACGATGCTCGAACTTATCGACCGCGCGCATGAGACCGGCGTTGCCTTCTTGAATGAGATCAAGGAACGTCAGACCGCGATTTCGGTATCGCTTGGCAATTGAAATAACCAAACGAAGGTTACCCTTCGACAGTCCTTGTTTCGCTTCCTGATATTCGGCGAAGATACGCCGCGCGTCTCGAACGCGGTTGCGCAAGCTCGTCGGCGTCTCCAGCGTCAACTGAAGAATATTGCGATATTCCATGATCCACAGGAAGCGTTCCTCGGGCGGACGATTCGCCGCGCGACTCGCCTGAATCTCTCTCTGAAGCTCGTCAACGCGCGCGCTATAACGTTCAAGCGTGCTAAACGTGCTTTCAATGCGCTGACCGCGGAGCCCGAGTTCTTCAACAAGGCGAACGGCGCGACGACGTCGATACGCCAAATCACGCCACGCTTTCTCGCGGACCTCGCGCGGTTGCGTTTTGCACGTCGCTACAAAGTAGTCCTCGCGGTTACGCGCAAGCATCCGGTCAAGAGTCTGAAGATCGGCTGGGAAACGCGCGAGGCGATTATCCTTACCGTCTTTTTTCGACTTAGAGCCGTCGGCGCTCTTGAGATTCTTACTCGCGGGAATGTCTTTGTCACGCACGCGGCACAGCGTTCGAACCGCTATCTGCATGACATAATCGCATTCAAGAAGCCTCGCTCTAAATTTGAGGCGAGACTTTTCAATCGTCTTGGCAAGGCGCAGCTCCTTCTCGCGCTCAAGAAGCGGGAACTTTCCCATCTCCGTCAAGTACTGACGCACGGGATCGTCCGTTCCAACAAAGCCGTCGTCTTCCTCCACGACAGAAACTTTACGCTTCTTGGCACGTACCTTCGTATCGTCGGCGTCATCGTCCTGGTCGGAATCGAAATCGCCGCCGTACGCGCCGTCAGATTCGTCTTCCTGATCAATATTCCCCCTGGTGTAGGCGAAAATATCGTCCTCTTCATAAGAGGTAGCCGAATCTTTGTTTTCGTCGTAAGCGTCTTCTTCGTACAAAACTATGCTCCTGATAGAAATAAGATTGAACGACGCACTAACCGAGCGCTCGCTTTGAAAGACGCGCGCTCGGACGTTTATCGTCAACTCTCCCCGCAGGGACGCGCGGAAATCCCCTAAGTAATCGACGAAACCGCCGCCAAACTAGAAGGAATGGCGACAACTCGACGAGTTTTTCACGCTTGACTTGAAAAACTGCCAACAGAATCGCAACGTCGCAATTTTTCAACACAAGCGCCAACCCCCAAGTAAACCGCGTTTCTTATCTGTCCAGAAGCTCCCACCACCAAACAGAAAAACGCGTTCGAAGCAATCCGCAACCCTTCGATACAATACATGGGGAAGTGTCTTGAGAAAACAGGATCCGAACCGGGCCCCTCCCAACGACCGAATCGAAACCCTATCCTTCCTCATACAAACGACGACAGTATGATACCCTAGTTTATCACATTTCTGCTCAATTTCAACACATCTCCTTGGTTTTTTTGAAAAATCTTAACGATTATGACGGTTATATCGATTAAAACGATTAAAACCCTTTAGTCGCGACGTTTCTTTCGCCCCCCCCGCTAGAGACGAGTCGAAACTGTTTTCTCACGGTTTACGAAAGAAATTATTTCTGCGACGGGGGATTGACGTTATTCGTCATGCATATAATACGCACGAAAAGTCGTCGACCATGCAAAAATTTCTCAATTATGCGTAATTTTATTAAAAATACTGCCGCCGAATTAAAAATTACGCATTCTACATTGATAATGTTGCCGTTGAAGAGAAAGAGAACCGAAACGCCTCGCATAAGTGGTTGAATTGTCTGCGATAATTCGAGGGGAAATTGAAGTTCGTCCCCTGTAAGGAATAGTTTCGGTCATAAATATCGTTAAACCCAAGATTAAAACCGCCTGATTGCATGGTCTCTCCGATCAAAATACTGAGGCGCATTCTCAAACGCCCATACTCTTGTAAGCAATGACGCAGCAAAGATCAATGGTAATTTGGAAAAATCTGTTCGTAAGGGATAATTAAAGGGTTACGCTCGCAACCGAGATTACTCTTCTTTTCCTACTAATTCCCGATTTCACGTAATATCCGTTCAAGACTCTCTTCCGCGCGGATCGTATGCAGCTACCGGAGTTTAAGTAATCTTTTCCTCTTTTCATCCGACGCCCAACGCAGACGTCGTCTGGACAGATTGAACCCTTTAACCTCCGTAAAGAAATGACGATACATGAAGGGCGCTAAGCGCTGTAAAATCTCTGCGTCGACGGCGTCGGGGAGAGATTTAAGCTTTGCGTCGAGCTGGTCCGATATCGCCGTCCGACGAAGTTTTTTGCAAAGAAAAAGACCGTCCCCCTTTTCATACGGGCTTCTACGCTTTACTTAGAACGTAGAACGCCCCGAGAAAGTCAACGTTGGAACGTCGCGCATTCTCTTTACCAGCTTTTACCGAACGGTATAATGGGAGACTGTTAGATTTCGAGCCTTCTCCGGAAACGGCGATTAAAGCGCAACTCTAAAGTCAAGAGGCGTTTTTGCTCAGGCGCGCCGCGCGAAACGTTGAGGTCGGTCGTTCCGAGGCTATTTTACGTTATATTTGTCCCTGCGTCGACGGCGAGAGGAGTTCGACTCGAAGAAACGAAGAGGAATTATATGAGCGTTCGATATCAACTGCCATGCGAAAATTGCGGTCGCGTCCATCCTGTCGAAACGGGTCAGGCGGGCGGCATGATCTTCTGCGAGTGCGGAACGAAGGTCAAGATTCCCACGATGATGAGGATCAAACGTCTACAACCTTGGGACGAAGCCTCAGACGACGAAGAATCCGAAAAGAAAGACGAGCAGCCAACGGAAGCGGCGCCCGGCGAGGACGCCGATCGCAAAACGACGTCGAGCGTTTCTGATACTCCCAGCTCGACGACGGCAGACTCAGCAGGACAGCCGAAGGAAAGACGTAAACTCTCCGCGCGTCGCCGAGGCCTCTTTGTCGTCGCTTCCCTCTTCTGCATCGCGAGTACGTTTGTCGCTTGCAACTGGCTCAGGACGCCGCCGCCCGTCGCCGTCTTCTTTAAGCAGGTTGATTATCAACTTAGCGACGGGCGCAGAATCCAACGCGATACGACCCCCGTCAGCATAACCGACTATAACTTCTTCTATTTCACCGATTACAGCGATCCGGATAGACGCGTTTACCTCGTTGACGACGAACTCATCGACCGTATGAGTAACTTCGTGACGATCGAATATTTCGAAAATCTCAAGGAGATCGAAATGAGCGACGCGTTCTATGAAAACTACGACGCAATCAAAACGAGGTATCTCCTCACCGCCGCCGGATTCGGTATTGTCGCGCTTGTTTCACTCATCGTCGCTCTCTACGCGCTCTTTGCAAAAGAATCGAACAAGCAGGTCGGGCTTATCCGCGGCGCCGAGTGGAAATAAAAAAAATCCTTCATATGACCGCTAACTACTAGCGGTCATATGAAGGAACAGTCTCTTGAGCCACGATCAGTTCATGATGAAATCAAGCGCCTGCGGCAGAGAATCGCGCCAGTAATTCCAGCTGTGCACGCCGTCGCGGACGCGAAGCTCGCAGGGGATCCCGAGCTGACGCGACTTCATGAAGAATCCGAACGCGCCGGGCAGGCAGAAGTCGTCGTCGCCGCAGTCGACCATGAAGCGAACCGCTTCCTTATCCTGATAGGAATCGAGCATGAGGAAGACGTCGTTGCGACGCGCCCACTCCATCTGTTTCTCGAATTCTTCGTCCGAACCGACCTCGTTGCGCTGAGGACGATTCTGGCCATAGGAAACCGCGGGGCTCATGCCATACGCTGCGCTGAACATATCGGGACGACGCAACGCGTAGAGAAACGTTCCATAACCGCCCATCGAGAGTCCGGCAATCGCTCGCGATTCACGATCCGTTTGGCAACGAAATTCTTTTTCGACATGCGGAATGAATTCGTTAAAGAAGAACGTCTCGTACTGATCAGGGCCGTCGACGGCGTCGCGATACCACGTAGCGCGTGCGTCAGGCATAATAATAATACGTTTCTGCTCGGGTCGTTCGGCAAAATATTCGTCGCAGATTCGCTTTAACTGACCCTTTTCCAGGCTTGACCAGGTCTTTTCATCGTCCGAAAGTCCGTGGAGGAGATACAAGACCGGAAAGCTCATGGAACTCGTCAGATAACCGTTCGGAAGATAGACGATATAGCGCATATCTTGATCAAGCGCGTCATTGTGGATCGCGCAAGATACGAGCTGACTTCCGGACGCGCCCTCCTTCGGCTTGAGCGACTTTTCGAAATCGCGAAGCTTCGCAACGCCCTCGGGGTTCTCCGGCAACGGGGCGTCCTGCATCTTAGGAACGAGCAAATCGAAGACGATATCGAGCGTTTCGCCCGCCTGACTGGAGTCAGACGTGATCGCTACGACGGCGTTCTGATCTGGCATAATAACGCAGAGCTGCGCATATTTCCCATCCCCGCGATACGCGTTCTTCACGCACCGCCAGAACTGGTACCCGTAACCCATCGTACTGTTGTTCGTTTCATCGCCGGTAGATATCTGCTTCCGCGTCGCTTCCTTTACCCATTCTTCAGAAAGCAACCGTTCGCCGTTCCAGACGCCCTTTTGAAGGTAGAACTGACCGAATTTCGCAATATCTTCCGTAGTGAGGTACAGCCCGGTGCCTCCCTTGGTGTATCCTTCGGGAGACTTTTCCCAAACCGGCCTGGCAATCTGAAGGGGTTCGAAGAGACGCGGCATAAGGAAATCGGTCAACTCCTCGCCTACGCTCCTCTCAAGCGCCGCCGACGCCATGTAGGTTCCGACGGTGTTATACGTAAAATGCGTTCCTGGTTCGAAAGGGGTCGGTTGACGCATGAATGCCTGCGCCCACGTCGGAAGATCGGGCGTCGTCTTCGGGCCTTCAAGGTCGTAGAACGCCTGAGCATTGTGAGAACGCGGAGGTTCAGACTCGTGACCGCACGCCATCATGAGGAGATCGCGGATCGTTGCCTTGGTGAGATTCTCGTCGACGTTCTCCGGAACGTCTTCCGGAAAGATATCGACGATCTTCTGATCTAACGTCATCTTTCCCTCGTCGACGGCAAATCCGATCGCGGTCGCCGCAACGCTCTTGCTCAGAGAATAGACTGGATGCGGTTCGGTCGGAGACGCGGGCGAACGCCACGCCTCGCAGATGACCTTTCCGTCACGGAGAATC
This sequence comes from Thermoguttaceae bacterium, assembly GCA_050949645.1. Classification (GTDB taxonomy): domain Bacteria; phylum Planctomycetota; class Planctomycetia; order Pirellulales; family Thermoguttaceae; genus RUG369. The sequence goes on along the minus strand of JBMNGC010000001.1, from coordinate 194,588 downwards.
ATAACGCTATCAACGCGCGTTATTTTCTCGTCGAACGCCTTGAGCGTTTCAACGAGGTCAACAGACGAGACGCCGACTGATTCCGGGGTAGCGCGCGGCAGCGCGCCGTTTTCGTCGAGATTTTGAGCGTAAGTCATCGGAACTGCCATCCTCGTCAAGACGATCGCCATGATCGTTGCAAAGTTAAAAAATTTTGACATATACAAACCTCCGCGGTTTAACTGATTAGAAACGCGTCAGAACGAAATCTTTACACTCGCTGCGCTCCGTCTCCGCGCGTTTTGTGGTTTTAGCCGAAGCGAGATAAGTTGTCAAGTTTTCACCCGGCGCGACCTCGACGCTCGATTCCAACGAACGCTGCGACTAAGAGTCGTCTGCGCCACGAGCCCCCAAGGGAAGCCTTGTAGGAAATTATTCCCTGGATATATTAAATCGCGCCAATAAGACACGATTTGAGCGTCGCCGGAATGAGAACGACCCCTAAGAATCATCCGCGTTTTTTTATTCGGCAAAATATTAAAAAACTTATTGAAATCTCCGACGCTTGTCATAATAAAGAATCGCCGTTGCGAAGAAGTCCAGAATTGAGAATCCTCCTTACAACAGACCTCGGGAGTCTACTTTGTGGGTGATTTCGTAACAGAACGGTCCGATCGTCAGTCTAAAGCGCGGATTCAACCGCGTTTGTCGCGCCGCGATAATCATAGACAAGAAGATCTTTTTGTCATACCAGATAATAGACAAAAGTTAACGCAGGGTAGCGCCGTCGGTTTTGGCGACGAGTTCGTTCAGGGGACCTCGTCGCTGTCGTCGTAGATGCTGAACGTTATCGGGACGCTGGATCGAGCGCCGGACGTTCTACGGCGAAGCGGTAATGCGCAGCGAGCGATGCGCTCAACGTTCAAGTATCCGCAAAGCGATCTGAAACGAATGGGCGTCGATAACGTCCAAAAACTTCTCAAGGAGTCCGGTTTGACATGCCCTCGCTTTCATTCCATCTCCGCTAAAGGAATAAGACGTCGCGTTTCCTATCTGTCGACTTGAAAAAATGCGAACCGTCAACGCTTATGCGTGACGTTGAAATCCTTCGTATAAGGGAGAATCATGTTAGCTAACGAACGTACTTCAGGAATTTTGGCTCCGTTGTTCTCGCTTCCGGGGGCGATAGATTTGGGAACGCTTGGCCAAGGGGCAATTGAATTTCTGAATTTCCTTCAAACAAGCAAACAAGCCTGGTTTCAAACGCTTCCGATTAATCCGGTAGACGAAAATGGTTCGCCTTACGCCGGTCGTTCGGCGTTTGCGGGCGAAATTCTCTATCTTGACCTGGAAGAACTCTATGAAGAAGGGCTTATTCCCAAATCGACGGAAAACGCTCAAACTTCCTCCTCGCGTAAGGACGGCTCCTTTCCCCTCCATTGCGGGAAAAGCGGCAAAATCAATTATAAAAAGGCGAGAGAACGCCGCATCCCGTTTTGGGATGAAGCGTTCGAACGTTATAGCTCGGGTTACGGCGGCGAACGATATCGCCGCGCACAGGATAAATTCTTTGCTGAGAACGATTTTTGGCTCAACGATTACGCGATCTACGACGCCGCTGCGGAGACCTTTGGAACCTTCGACTGGTCCCAATGGCCAGAACCCTTCCGCAGACGCGATCCAAAAACGCTCGAATCCTTTGCCAAAGCCAACGCTAAAAAGATCGAACAAACTCGATTCCTGCAGCTCGTCTTCGACGTGCAGTGGAGGGAATTCCGCGAAGAATGCGCAAAACGCAATATCAAACTCTTTGGCGACCTTCCTCTTTACGTCGGAGAAGCGAGCGTCGACACGTGGGTCAATCCGGATCTCTTCCTCATCTCGCGCGACGGTCGCATGATTCGAGAAGCAGGATCGCCCGCTGACGACTATAACAAGCACGGACAACGCTGGAACTCGCCGACATACCGATGGTCGCGGCACTTCGAAACCGATTTCTCATGGTGGAAGGCGCGCATCAAGAAAACGCTTGAGCGTTTCGATCTGATTCGCATTGATCACTTCATCGGATTCTACTACTATTACAGTTTTCCTAGTAAAGCGCAGGCGCCCGAAGACGCTCTTGTCTGGGCGCAAGAGCAGGAAGCGGCGCTGCGATACGCGACGCATCCTGAAGACGTTTATCCCAAAGGCTGGACGCCCGGCCCTCAAGAGCGCTTTTTCGACGCAATCTTCTCGAGTTTTCCCTCAGAGGCGTTCGTTGCTGAAGACCTCGGCGTTATGAACGCCGGCGTTATCGCTCTGCGCGATCACTATGGACTCCCCGGTATGAACGTCTTCCAGTTCTCCTTCAATAAGCCCCAAAAAACATCGGCAAGTAAAGGCGCGAACGAACCTTCGAGCGAACGCGCGTCCAACCCTTTGCTCAACTGGTCGGAAAAGAACGTTGGCTACACTGAAACGCACGACGGCGCTCCGGTACTTGGGTGGCTCGACGACGTGCGGCGGTTCGGCGGTCGTCGATGGAAACAACTCGACTTCAAAGCGATCCAGCGAACGCTGCGATGGTACCGCGCTCGCCAAGACCTGCCAGCGCCGTTGAGAGTCTCTCGTCCCTTCAAAACGTTTTTTTCGAGAATCGCCGACATGCTGTGTCTCTCAAGACCAAAGACGGGAATCAATAAGAGATCGCCCAATCTTCCGCAGGAGGTTGCAATACTCCATGCCCCCGTCCTCCGCGCCGTCGCCAGCTCGCCTTGCCGACTCGTAATCTTTCCCATCCAGGACGTGCTAGGACTCTCGAACGATTCGAGGGTCAACTTTCCCGGCGTCGAACGCGACGCATGGCGTTGGCGATTGCCAGCCGACTTCCTTCTCTACGAAGACGCGGAATTCCTCGGACATATTACGGACGAGACGGGTCGTTCTCTTGGCGCCAACCTCGCAAGAAGCAGGCCCGACGCTCTCTCGTCGAAAACGTCCCCCGTCGACTCGCGCGCGCTATAGTAAAGTCGCAGAAACGTCGATGACGCTCTCGCGTTAGCGGCGCCCTCAACGACCTTATGCGTCAGAAAGAAACTCCAGAAGAACAGCGCCGATAAACTAATGCTCGAACTTATAGCTTCCAACTCTCTTTTCGCTACCCTAGCCGTCGTCTGCGGCATTTTTGCTCTCGCCGGCGGCGGCGAGGTTCTCGTGCGCGGCGCCGTGAAAATCGCGCTAGGATTGAGAATCTCGCCTCTCGTCGTAGGACTCACGATCGTCGCCCTATGCACTAGCGCGCCCGAAATGGCGGTCTCCTTCTCCGCCGCACTCCAAGGCGACCCAAGTGTCGCCGACGTCGCGCTCGGAAACGTTGTTGGAAGTAATATTTGCAATATTCTACTGATACTTGGCGTCTGCGCGCTCATTAGGCCGCTGAAGACCTCCGAATCGATCGTCAAACGCGATTTCCCTTTTTGTCTGGCGATCTCGATTGTCACGCTTCTCGTCGCGTTGTCATGCAGCGACGAGAGCAGGAGATTTTTTCTTCCGCAATGGTACGGATTCGCGCTGATCATTACGTTCATTGCGTATGAATTCATAGTCATCAAACGCGCGCGACGCGAGGAAAATGCTCAATATGCCGCAAGCGTCGCTGAAACGAATATCCCCGGCGCCGGAAAAATTGACGCCCAAACGGCGCCGGAGCCCCTCTCTGCGCCAACTCTCTCCAATTGGCTCCTGGCGAGCCTTCAAATCTTAATCGGGCTGGCGCTTCTGGTTGTTGGCGCACGCGCGTTTGTCGACGGCTCCGTTTCCATCGCGCGTTCACTTGGCGTGAGCGAGCTGGTAATAGGACTTACCCTTGTTGCGATCGGAACGTCGCTGCCAGAATTGACGGTAAGCGCGATCGCGACGTTCCGTAATAGCCCCGACGTCGCTATGGGCAACGTCGTGGGAAGCAATATCTCGAATCTGCTCTTCATACTTGGAGTAACGTTGGCCGCGCTACCGAAAGGTCTGGCTGTTCAACCCCAGTCCGCTTTCGTTGACATTCCCGTTATGATCGCGGCAGTAGCGATCGCCTCGTGGTTCTCCCTATCAGAGCGTGTGCTCTCGCGCGGGGAAGGAGCGATCTTGCTGCTGGGGCAATTCGGTTACGCTGCGTATCTGATCTTGTGAGCGTTAAGATCTTTTATTCAAGACACTTATCGTCATGGTTTATATCCGGCTTCGACTTGATCTCTCTGTGGTTCAGAGACGATCCAGACCACTGGCGGCTTCGCAAAAACTACTTTCTTTAATGGTTTTTACGAAAAGTCGAATCTAAATGACGTCAAAGAAAGTATATCGTTTGCCTAAGAATCTCAAATCAGCACAATCAAGCCGTCAAAGTTTAGGCGAGTAGAGTTGATTGTAGTGGATTGACTTGCTCCGAGGAGAAAGGACGACGACGGCGACATAGAATTCCGCGCAACAACTCTCTTGACCTTTATAGATTCGCCGTAACGATCGTTCGCATCGAGAGGAAGATTGTATATGAAAGAATCGAAATGGTCTGGATCCGCGTCGCGCGCAACCAGAGACGACGTAAAAAATCGGGCCCCTGCAAAGAAACAGGTAGGTAAAGCCTGTAAAGGTAAGCGAACAAGCGTGAAATCTACCACTCGCACGGGGCGTCCTGTCGGACGTCCCAAGGGATCTGGCAAATATGGCGAAGAGACGAAAGCGATTCGCATTCCGGTCTCTCTCCTTGATCTGGTCGAACCCTTCATCGAACGCCACGGCTTCGTCTATCGCCTTTATTCCGACCAGATTCAGGCGGGATTTCCATCACCCGTGGGAGACGACGCGCCTTTCGAATCGTACGATATTGGCAAACAGCTCATTCCGCACCCCGCCTCTACCTTTTTCATTCGCGTAACCGGAGAATCGATGCGCGGCGCGGGGGTCTTTCCTGGCGATGTCCTCATTGTGGATCGCAGTCTTTCGGCGGTCGACGGCGATATGGTTGTCGCTGCGGTCAATGGCGAATTCACCTTTAAACGTCTATACAAGGGCGAAAACAGGATTGAGTTACGTCCGGAAAACCAAAATTTCCGCGCGATCCAAATCAAACCTGACGACGAATTCCTTATCTGGGGAGTCGTTAAGAAGGTTATCCACAATGTTTGACTGCGTGACGGCGCCTTAGAGGCGCTAAGCTGACGCCAGCGTTTGCAATCATTTTTCTTAAACGTGTGATAAAATTTAAATCAACAGACCCGGCAGTTCGACGGTTTTTCAATCGATTCCGCGCCAGGTTCGGCGTCAATACGAGCTCAACTCGCAACGCTTTTGCATCGATGGGGCGGCGTCTGCTTACAGGCGCCGCTCCGGTTCGTTCCGCCTTTACGCAATGGCGAAAAATCTGGCGCTCAGCCTCCGCGATCAAATTTTCCAATAACGCGATCAAATCCCTTGCGCAATGGCGCGACGCGCTCGATCAAGACTCCCGCAAATCTCTCGACCAGTCAGACGCCGAGTTTCAAATCGATTCCTTTGTCTTTCTACTCCACGCGCTCCTAACGCAAACTATTCTTGCCATTACCGCCGCCGACTTCAATCTCGACGACGAAGAAATTGACAGACTCTTCCAACCCGATCTCTTTCGATGGGCTCACCCCGATCGACCGCTCCTGCGCGTCTGCCGCGACGAAGCGCGCGACCTGCGAATCGACGACATAGCGCAAATCTGCGACCCATTCGGCGAACTCTGTTCTAACCTTCTGTCGGGACCGCTACGGCGCGCGCTCGGTGAATTCTACACGCCGGCGCCATTCGCCGAATTCCTGACTGCGCGCGCCAGGAAACTATGGCGTGAGCGATCCGGCAAACCTGGCGCCGTCGTTCCCACGATCCTCGATCCCACCTGCGGCGCGGGGGTCTTTCTCACCGCCGCGTTACGGCAAAATCTCGACGCGGGGCTCAATCCCTGCGACGCGCTCTCGCGAATCGGCGGAGCGGACGTCAGTCCGATCGCCGCAGTCGCCGCGCGCGCCAATCTTCTATACGTTTCCCTTGCGCGCCTCGGCGCTCGGAGTTCCGGCGAACGTCGCAAAGCGCTCGAAGAACTCGTTCGGTCGCGGCGCGAAGTCGCTCCCGACGCGCCGACCTTCCCCGTCGAGCTCCGCGACGCTGTGACGCTTCGCTCTCCCAGCGACGCCGCGAACGCTTCAACCATCCCGCTGGAACGCTTTGATATCGTCGTCGGCAATCCGCCGTGGCTCGCGTGGGACGCGCTCTCAGGAGAATATCGTCGCGCAACCCTGCCTTTTTGGCGGAACTACGGGCTATTTTCCATGTCGGGTAATCAGGTGCGGTATGGGGGCGCGAAGAAAGATCTCTCGGGTCTTATCGTAACGATAAGCGTCGTCGAGAGGCTCAAACGCGACGGCGTATTCGCCTTTCTCCTGCCGCGTTCCCTATTTCAGTCTGCCGCTGGGGAGGGATTTCGACGTTTCGGGGCGGGAGGACCCCATCGAGAATTTGCAGCGCTTGAACTCGACGACCTCGCCGAAATGCGGCTCTTTCCCTACGTCAGCGTCAAAGCGACGGCGCTCTTAGGCGCCGCAAACGCCGCGACTCAATACCCGATCGTCGCGCGAAAATGGCGCCCCAACGACAAGGCGTCGAGCGCCGTCGGTCCGAGCGTCTCCCTATCGTCTGAGACAACGCGCGCGGAGCGCGAACTCAACGCAAATGTCGAGTTAGGGATCGCGACCCCAGACTGCGCGCGTCCTGGCGCGCCCCTCGCGCTGCGATTTGCAACCTCAACGAAGACTCGTGAACGTCCCGACGAACCGCTCCGAGCGCAGGTCGACGCGCTCGCAGAACGGATCCTCCGCGACGTCCCTGAGAACGCGCCGCGATATCGCGCCAGGCTCGGCGCTAACGCCGCGGGCGCAAGCGGCGTCTTCTGGTTCAAGGGAGACGCGTCTCTTGACGGCGCAACGACAGTCGTTGAAAATCTCGGCGACGCCGGACGACGCAAGGTGACGACGCTCAAGGTTCGACTGGAATCGACGCTCCTCTTCCCGCTCCTGCGATGGCGCGACGTCGACGAGTTTAGCTCGCGTCGCGCGACAACCCTCATGCTGATCCCCCAAGATCCGATTCGAAGACGCGGCTTCGACGAAGAAACGATGCGCGCCAAATATCCTCTAACGCTCGAATACCTCTTGAAATTCCGAGAGGTCCTGAGCGCTCGCGCCGCGTATCGGCGTTATCAGAGCCGCGCCCCTTTCTGGTCCATTTATAACGTCGGCGAAACGACCTTCGCGCCGATCAAAGTCGTATGGCGGCGCATGGACTCCACGTTCCGCGCCGTCGCGCTCCAGTACGATTCGATTCGCAACCGCCCCGTCGTACCCCAAGAGACTCTCTCTTTCGTCGCCGTCGAGACCCTTGACGAGGCGGATTATCTTGCCGCTCTGCTCAACTCGCGTCCTGTCAGAAAAATCGCGGCGGAACGATTCCAACCCGGTTCTCAAAGCTTCGGCTCGCCTGGGACTTTCAACGCGCTCCCGATCCCGCGATTTAACCCCGACTCGGCGTCGTGTCGCGAGATTGCCGCGCTCGGACGAACGCTGCGCCTCAACGCGGCCGCGCGGCGACGATCTTGACGTCGTCCGTACATAAAAAGAGCGAAACGTCGTATGGCGTTTCGCTCTTGGAATTTTACGTTCGCGCGCGACTATCGCTCTTGCGTCGCCGCCTCGTAGACGTCGAGAAGTCGGGAAAGAACCTGTTGCGTCTGAACGTCTTCATTCTCGCTGGCGTTATAGCGGTCATACATCGCGACAACGTCGGGCCCACGCAGGAGCGATCCGTTTTCAGCAAGCTGACGTTCAAACGCGGCGACGGCTCGAGAGCGAACGTCGATCCCAAACCTCGTGTCGCCGGCGAGTTCGACGAGCGCCTTCTGCGCATAAGGGGTCTTAATGGCGGCGGCGAATTCCAGCCCCTGATCGAAGAGAGCGGGCGTCGAGAGCAACTTACGAATGAACTCGTTGACGCCGTCGAATTCATAGATCGACGGACGCGTTGTGAGAAGTTGCAACAACGCGCGCGACGTCGCTTGCGCCCACCTCATACGAGCCTGCGGATCAACCGGCATAATGTCAGCCGAGTCAGTCAACTTCTGAATGGCCCAGGACGCCCCGTCGCTTTCGCGCGGTACTGGCAAAATAACGACGTTCTGCTCACGCCCCGCGAGAACGTTCGCGGCAGTCGCGGCGCTCGACGTTTCTGTGCCAACGAGCAACGGAACGTCGCTTGTGCGAACGTCGCTGCGCAACGCTTGCGCCAAAATGCTGATATTCGGCGACGATATTTCAGAGGTCGCAAAGACAAACTCAACGTCCGCGTCCTGCTGCGCAGCGAGGAGCGCTTCGCGACCCGTCGTCGCAGGAATGATTCGGTAGCCCAACGGGGCGAAAGATTGACCGATCTGACTCGCTGTCGCAAGGCGAGGGGCGGCGACGACGACGACCCGCTCGCCAGACGCGCTTGCAAACCATTCTAATCCCGGAGGAATACGGCTCGAACCGGGATACGGCTTCGACGGATTCCAGTGGACAATCGCCGCGAGCGCATGGTACCGTTCGCGACGATCGGGACACGTCGCCGCCTGAACGATTGGGGAAGGTCCGCTCGAACCGTAGCACAGCGTTTCGTCCCCAAGATCTCGAAGAATGATCGTCGGAATGAGCGCGCCGGAGTAATGCTCCGTATCAAGCGCGTATTTCAGGCCAGAAACAAGCTCCTCGACCGAAAGGTTCGGAAGTTCGAGGTTAAAGCCGTCGATCCCAAGATGAGCGACGTCAAGCCCAACGCGATGCGCGTTTTGCTCCGCGACCGCCGCGATCGCAAGGTCAAGGACGCCGGTCGGCGCCGCGTCGACGCTCTGGCCGACATGATAGGCGACGAGCGCCCAGTGCGCCGCCTCCTCGCGAAGGATCGCCGAGACCGGAACTTCGGCGCGCGTCAGAGTTCCGCTCTGCGCGTCCCATTCCCAAACGCCGGCTTGACCGTCGACGACGCCGGGAAGCGTCGTCAGACCACGATAATATCCGAGCGCCTTGTCGTAGGCGAGCTTCGCGAATTCTTCCGCGCTCGGAATCGTAGGATACTGTTGATCAAGCGCGGCTTGGAGAGCGTCTTTGCTTTCGCTCTCAGGGTCGACAAGATAATACCGAGCGGCGAGCTCAGGGCCGACCCGAAGATCAGCAAAATCGCCAAGCGCCTTCGCGGCGGGCGGAAGCTGTTCCTCAGACGCGCTACGCACGCAGGCAATAAGCGCGGAAATGGCGTCCTCTTCGAAGAAGGGCAGCAATTCTGCTGCGGCAAGTTGCGATTCTACGGAACCGGAAACAAGATCGCCAATCAGGAGTTTGAGCGCGGACAACCCGCCCTTCCGCGCGTCTGTTATCCCTTGCGCGCGCTCGGAAACGGAGCCGGACGCCGCTCGCGAAAACGCGTCGCGCAACGCCGCGTCCGATTCCCAATATTGACGTGCGGACGCGAGAATCTTCTCATAAACCTCCGCGCCAATCGGTCCAATCTCAGGATTACCGACGAAATAGATCGCACGACCGGATCCGAGAGAATCAAGGCCCTTGGCGCTCTCTTCCGGAGTCGCGACAGGCGCGTCGGCCGCCTTGGCGACAAGGAGCCTGGCGAACGACGGACGCCCAACGCGAGCGACGCGCACCGCCGCGCAAAACCATTCGGCGTCGTTCGTTGGAGTGACGCGCAGAACAGAGAGCTCGGCAGCGTTCGCGGTCTCGTAGAAATCGGCTTCCGTCTTCAACTCGTCCGGGACGTCTTCGGCGCGACTATATTTAGCGCGCTCCTCGGCGCGAGCTTGTTCCTCTTCAGAAAGCTCGTCGTCCGCCGCGGCGGGTCCGGGAATCGTCGGCGTCACAAGCGGAGAGAGACTCGACGGCGCAAAGGGTGCGCTCGGATCCGGCGCGTCCGCAAAAGGATTTTGGGAGTCTTCGTCGGCGGCGGCGCTGGCCGTCGTGTCAAAGGGATCCTCTTCGTAAGACGCGAACGGGTTTTCTTCAGTATCGCCCCCGAAGGGATCTTCATCCTGCGAATACGCAACACGAATTCCGAAACCGGCGTCAGAAAAAAGTCCGTCGTTGAAAGCAAAGGTAGAGTTCAACGCGCAAAGCGCCGCGCACGATAGGAACGACGCTAGAATATATCGAATCCTGTTTTGCATGTTTTTTATCCCATTGACTGCGGACGCTCATACCTCGCAGGTCTAAGAACGCGTCGTCAATCGCTAATAACAGCGCAGTCCAAAGACAATACTACGCCCGAGTATAAAGACAATTATAAGGGATTCCGTCCCGCTCTGAACCAATCCGACCAGAAAAACCCAATTTTTTCCGCCGACGAACGCGGCAAAGCCGAAAGAAAGCTCCTAATTCCAATAAACGTTCTATAGCGCCGAACAACCGGACCGTCGGCCAACGAGAGAGTTACGACGACCGTTAGCGAATCGAGAAAGCGCAGTCGTCTCGCATCTTCGGTCGAAAATTACGAATCAACGCGCTTCCCGTTTGCACAAGACGAAACTCAGCGTTCTCTGAATCTCGCTCAGCCTTAACAGCAAACCGCTAGCTCGACGCCGCCTCGGCTTGCTGGAGTTCCTGCAGTTTGACGAGCAGCTTCTGGCGTTCTGCTATGGGAAGCCCGGGCACTTCGTCTTCCGTAATCCCGCCTATCTCAGCAAGCTGGCGCTGACGCGTGACCGTAAACGGCTCGACGTCGTCGGCGCCCTGCGCGACGTCTTTACATGCAAAGACAACCAAAAAAGTACTGACCACAATACGGAAATCGTTCCACAACGTCACGTTGTCGACGTATTGAACGTCGTACTTAAACCGCGTCTCAAAGGACACGGCGGTGCGGCCGTGAATCTGCGCGAGTCCGGTAAGACCCGGAAGCACTTCGTGTCGTCGGTCTTCCTCCGGCGTGTAATATCCAACGTTAATCTTCAGGAGCGGTCGAGGGCCAACGATGCTCATTGTCCCGCCGAGAATATTAAAAAGCTCAGGCAACTCGTCAAGGCTCGTCGCGCGGAGAAAGCGTCCAAACTTCGTAAGGCGCTCTTCGTCGGAGAGAACGTCAAGGACGCGCCCCTGGAGAATCGCCTCCTGACGCTCGTTGTCGGTAATCTTGCGTCCATCGCGCGTCTGGGGATCGAGCATCGTCTTAAACTTATAGACCGTGAAAACCTTGCGGTCTTTGCCAGGTCGTTCCTGCTTGAAAATCACAGGCGCTCCCAAAAAGATTCTCACAAGAATAGCGATAATAATCAGCAGCCAGCTAAGAAGAACGATCGCCAGGAGTGAGAGAACGATATCGAATAAACGCTTAAAGTAGCGTTCATACAGACCTCGGGGTTTATGATTATTGCTCATCTTTGACTAATCGAGAAATGGAGTTCGGCAACGTCCAGGTCGGGACTGTCAAGCCTGCCGCCGACGGTTTAACCTAAGTCTGACAGTCTGGGCATTATAACATGATATCAACCTTAGACAAGCGTCTTAATTATTGCCCTGATGACGGCTGACTCGCCAATTACGCTTTGATCGGCGTCTCCCTCGGCATGCGACAATTCGGCGACGAAAACGGCGCCCATGCCACGGTAAAAAGCGCCAACCCAAGACGCGTCGCGTTTCTAAAGCTCCAGGGTTGGCGCCCGCCAAAGCGAAGCTCAATATTGTATAATATCGTTTTAGAGTGATATCGCGCAGAGGCGACGCGCCAAATTATTTGACCTCGCGTTAGTTTCATTTTAGTTAAGGAGACGCAACTCATGTCACGAAAACATTCGCAACGACGTTTAACGCGGTTCGTTACGCATTCTCTTGCCGTACTCGCGACAGGCGCGGTCGTCGCCGCAGCGGGGCTTGTCGGAAGCGATCAAGATCTCAGACTCGCGTCGACATGTTGCGCCGCGGAACCGGAATACAGCCCCTACTATCCGGAAGACGAACCTATCGACGTCAATCAAAGAGAACTCGTCGGGTTCCGGTCCCTCAAGACGTTCGACTTTACCGACCCGAACACGACCCTTGACGGCTGGGAAGCGCGCAATGGCGTCTCGCTCTCGCGCGGGGAACGCTCGCTCGTCGCCGAAATGAATATCTTCGATCCCTATTTCTTCTCCAGTAGCCTCGACGGGCAGCTACCCCCGGGCCCGATGCTCGTCAAGCTGCGCGTTCGCCGCACCAACAAGGGTAAGGGACAAATCTTTTTTGCCGACGAAACTCACGGATATCAGGAATCCGCCTCGACGACCTTCGATCTAGCGGAAGACGACGAGTTCCATGATTACGTCGTTCCACTTGAGTCAACGCATCCGATCTTACGACTACGCTTTGACGTCGGAACAGACGAAGGTCTCGCCGAGATCGAACGAATCGAGTTAATACAAATCTTGACCAAGCCGTTGAACTTCGGCGTCGCGAGCCTTGATTCTGGAACCCTCAACCTTAATCTCGTTAACTCCGATCCAAGCGTGCCGCAGCTGGCCGATCTTGAACTCCACGGGTTCAACGCTAGCAAGACGCCGCAAAAATCGACGATCGAGGTCGTCGACCGCGCATCCCTCGAACTTTACTACCCGCAAAAACGTCCCTTCGAGAAGATGGAGATTATCGCCCAAATCAAATCAAATGGTCAGAGACTTGCGCGCCGTTATTTTGCGTTTAACGAGTCCCTCTGCGAGCCGGCGCCCGAAGCGGTTCCCATCGACGGCGAAGCGCCGACCCTCCGTTGCGGAGCGCTCGCCGTGCGGTTTGCACCCGACGGTTCCGGCGCTGAAATCTTCCGCGACGGAACTCGCGTTGCCGCCATCACGCCCCTCGTCTACGAGGAAGGCGACGGGGCTGCGATCCTCCCGAAGAAATACGATTACGCTCGGGAACTGGACTCCGATCGCGACAAAGCCGACGACGAACCCAAAGCGAAGGGAAGAATTGAGCCCGTCCTTCGTTCGGTATCGGAAGACGGACGCGAAATCGAATTCAGCCTCTGCGAGATTCCCTTCGAAAAAGCGCGCGACACGATAAACGCGCTCGCCAACGAAAGCGACGCGGTCGGTGAGAGCGCGCGCAATCGCGACGAAGATCTCGCCGCCGCCGTCGGATTTCTAAAATTCAAACTCAACGAGGAAACGCTAGACTTCGACTTCACCTCTCCGCGTAAAATCCACGCGCCCGTGATACGTGTCCTGGGCGAGATGCAACAGGCGGTCTTTCCTGGAGTCGAGTATCTTGAAAAGGGCGAACATAGTTCCTCAACCGCCGATATCAAGACAAAGGAACATATTCGCTACGCTCCCTCGATCTACTGGATCACGCAGCCTTACGCCGCTATTACAACGGATCGCGGTTCCGTTACCATGTTGTACGATGAACCAAAGACGCAGCCCGTCTTTGCAGTACCGAACTTCATCGACGGGGACGCTGATTCCTCACGAATGAATCTCTGCGCTGACGCCGGCGCCGGGAAAATTCGCATCGTGGCGCCCGAACCAATTGAAAACGCAATTCTTTGGGCGACGAACGCTCAGGGGCTCCCTGAGCCCCCAATCCCGCCGCTGAGAGGACAAGCTCAAAAGGAGCTCGTCCTCGCCGCGCTTGAACGATCCATTATCGTCACTCCACAAGGCTGGGCGCACGCGCTCCTCGATGGAAACGAACCATACTCGTTCACGCCAAGCTACGGGTCGGACTTTATCTCAACGATCTGGGAGATCACGGGCAAGATCCCCCAAACGCCGCGGATCGATCTTGGCGGCAGTCACGTTACAAATTACTCCGTCTATTTCCTCACCGGAAAGGGTGAAGAAGTCGTTAAGCATTTTAAAGAGCGCACGCGAAGCGTCGCCGAGCGAATGAAACCCGACGGATCTTATCGGTATTACGGCAAGTTCCTCTGGGGGAACCAAACGGACTACGCCTCGGGCAACTGCGGCAATAGTCTCTTCGCGCTCGGGGAGACATGGAGTTACACGGGCTCCAAGGACGCGCTTGCGGCGCTCCTTAAGGGCCTCGATTTCATGAATGCGCTCCTGACCCCTCGCGGAGCGCAGGTCTGGGAACTCTCGCTCCATACGCCCGACGTCATGGGTTCCTCGCGTTGCTGTATGGCGAACGTTTGGGCTTACGAGGCAACTGGAGACGAAAAGTACCTCGCCGCCGCGCGACGCTGGGCGCTTACGGGCCTTCCCTTCGTTTACCTCTGGGAAGATAGAACGCTGCGCGACTTCGACGATCGGAACAAGCCAGCCGACGCACCCGTTGATCGCCAGCCGATCATGAAGTACGCGACAATTCCCGTCTTCGGCGCGACCGGATGGTCCGCGCCGAACTGGATGGGACGACCCGTTCAATGGTGCGGTCTCGATTACGCTCGCGCGCTCATACTCCTGAGCAAGCACGACAAGACGCTCGATTGGCGTAAGATTGCCGAAGGAATCGTGGCAAGCGCCGAATGTCAGCTCTGCGTGAGCGACGACCTTATAGGACTTCTCCCAGATTCCTTTGAGGTTGAGACGCAAGAGCCCTTTCCATATTACATTAACCCCTGCGTCGTCTATATGTTGCGCCGGGAGCTCGACGGAGACCACACGAATCTTTCAATCGTCGACGTTGATGGAAAGCGCGTAGCGTCCCCATTCCCGGCGCGAGTCGAGGACGGGGTCGTCAAGATTACCGCAAAGAAAGGTCTCGACTATCAGATTATGATCGACGGTGAAGAAGTCCGAACGATTCAATCTGAAGGCGAAGACGAGATTCAGTTCTGAGCGTTTTTACGACGCGGCGGCGGTTCTCGCGCCGCGTCGTCTCTTTTTCCTTGCGCCAAAATGGGGTTAAAGAATTGCCCTTAAGTCGTATTGAAACGCCGAGACTCACGCTCTCTGCGCTGTCGCGAAAAGAATTAGAGCTCTTTCTCTGGGATCGCGTGGGCTTTGCGCGCGATCAAGGGCTCGTCGCCGCGCCTCGGCCGCCGACGGAAGAAGTTCAAGCCGGACTCGAGTGGCTCTACGACGTTGGGAAAGAATATAACGACTCCGAGCGTATTTGGGGATCGCTCTGGACCGTCGTTTGGCGCCCGAAAGGTCTTTTCGTCGGCGCGTTTTGTTTCAAAGGCAAACCGATCGAGCGAGAAGCGGAGCTTGCGTATTATATGGAAGAGTCGTTTCAAAATCGTGGAATCATGACGGAAACGCTCGTTGCAATCATCGACTGGGCGCGACGTCGCGACGACGTCGACGCCCTTGGCGCAGAGACGGAGATTTCTAACCGCGCGTCTCAGCGCGCGCTCGAGAGCGCTGGATTTCATCGCGTCGCGCACGCCCCCTTCACGCTTGTCGATTCCTTCTACTGGCGGCGCGCGCTTGACGATCCATGATCGTCGACGCAACGCTCGCAAATGCTGTCCTCGTTCCCCGCGCCGCCTTGAACTTCAAGCCCTGGTCGGTATAATAGCGGGATAATTTTGACGGCGTCTTGACGAGAGGCGTCGAATTTCGCGAGCGGAGCGCTCGCGGCATACGCTACGACACAGAGGAACATAATAGTGACGTCAAAATTAACGCAATCTCCCGCGTGGCAAGCTCTCGCGGCTCATAAAAAGGAACTTGAATCAACGACGATGCGCGAAATGTTCGCCGCAGATCCCGACCGTTTCAAGAAATTCTCGATCGAACACGGCGGAATCTTGTTTGATTACTCCAAAAACCGCATCACGGAAAAAACGATAGATCTTCTCGTCGCACTCGCGGAGCAGGCTCAGATCAAAGAAAAGGCTGAAGCGATGTTCTCCGGTGAAAAGATCAACTGCACGGAACGTCGCGCCGTTCTCCACACTGCGCTCCGAAATCGTTGCAATTCGCCAGTTTACGTAGACGAGAAAGACGTCATGCCCGACGTCAACCGCGTCCTTGCCAAAATGAAAAACTTTTCCGAACGCGTCCGCTCCGGCGAGTGGAAAGGCTATTCCGGAAAAGCGATCACCGACGTCGTCAACATCGGCATCGGCGGCTCCAACCTCGGGCCGTGCATGGTCTGCGAAGCCCTGACCCCCTACCAGTCCAAGCTTGCGCCCCACTTCGTCTCTAATGTCGACGGAACTCAGATCGTCGAGACCCTTAAAAAACTTAATCCAGAGACGACTCTCTTTATTATTGCGTCGAAAACCTTCACGACGCAGGAGACGATGACGAACGCGGAAACCGCAAAGAAGTGGTTCCTCCAAGCCACTAATGATGAAAAGGCGGTTGCCAAGCACTTTGTCGCTCTCTCGACGAATCGCGAGGCCGTCGAAAAATTCGGAATCGACCCCGAGAATATGTTCGAATTCTGGAACTGGGTCGGCGGTCGTTACTCCCTTTGGAGCGCCATCGGCCTGAGCATCGCGCTCGCCGTCGGCTTTGAAAACTTCGAAGAGCTCCTCGCCGGCGCGCATGACGTCGACGTCTATTTCCGTACAGCTCCCTACCGAGACAACATCCCCGTGATCATGGCGCTCCTCGGCGTCTGGTATAACAATTTCTGGGACGCTGAAACCCTCGCAATCCTCCCCTACGATCAGTATCTGCGTCGCTTCTCCGCCTACCTCCAGCAAGGAGACATGGAGAGCAACGGTAAGAGCGTCGATCGCGAAAATCAACGCGTCGATTACACCACCGGTCCCATTGTTTGGGGCGAGCCCGGCACGGACGGTCAGCACGCTTTCTACCAGCTCATCCACCAGGGAACGAAGCTCATTCCGTGCGATTTCCTCGCGCCCGTGCAGTCTCATAACCCTGTTGGAGACCATCACCAGAAGCTCATCGCGAACTTTATCGCCCAGACCGAAGCGCTCATGAAGGGCAAGACGAGAGAGGAAGCTTATCAGGAACTCCTCGACTCCGGACTGGACGACGCCGAAGCGCGGCGACTCGCACCGTCGCATGTCTTTGAGGGCAACCGTCCGACAAACTCATTCTTCTTCACGAAACTCACGCCTGCGACGCTTGGTCGCCTCATTGCCCTCTATGAGATGAAGATCTTCGTCCAGGGAATGATCTGGAATATCAACTCCTTCGATCAAATGGGAGTCGAACTTGGCAAACAACTTGCCAAAGCGATTCTTCCGGAGCTCGTCAGTCCTGAAAAGACGACCTCGCACGACGCGTCTACGAACGCGCTCGTTGAATACTTCAAGGAGAATAGTTAAACGTCTTCTCCAAACGACGAGTCTCGCTAGAATACATAGGAGGGGACAGTCGTTTCGATTTATATGACGCGTTAGGAACGCCCCTAAACTCTTAGGGGCGTTCCCAGAAACTAAACGAGTTCGGTTTGACATGAGAAAAAAAATTTGGATTTTTAACCATTATGCGACTCAGGCGGCCGTCGACCTGCGAGGACGTCATTATTGGATTGCTCGTGAACTCGTCAAACTCGGATACGAGCCCGTCATTTTCTGCTGCAACTTTGAACATTTCTCTGGAAAGTTCGTCGACGAAAGCAACCCGTTGTGGTTTGAAAGGACGCTCCCCTGCGACGCCAAATGCGTCTATATTCGCTCAAACGCATACCATAGTAATGGCGCGAAGCGCATTATCAACATGCTCCGCTTCACGTGCAATCTCAAGAAAGTCGCCGAGATCTACGCGAAGAAGTACGGTCGTCCTGACGTAATCTATGGATCGTCGGCGCATCCGTTCGCCGTGATTGCAGGCGAAAAGCTCGCGAAAAAATGGGATATTCCATGCCTCTGCGAAGTGCGCGATCTCTGGCCCGAGAGCATCTTCGCTTATTACCCTGAGAAGCGTAAAAAGTGTTACGCCAACGCGTTGTATCGCGGCGAACGTAAAATGTACGAGCGCGCCGACGCAATCATCATGACCTGGGAAGGCGGGAAGGACTACATTGCGGAACAGGGTTGGACCGACACGATTCCGCTGAGCAAGGTTCATCATATCGGAAACGGCGTCGACCTCCAGGAATTCAACGAGTTCCTTTCGGAACACAGGTTCGAGGATCCCGATCTGAGCGACAAGTCGCATTTTAACGCCGTCTACACCGGATCGGTGCGACTCGTCAACAACCTTGGCATGCTCGTCGACACGGCGGTCGAGTTGCGTAAACGCGGGAATGAGAAAATAAAGATGCTGATCTGGGGCGGCGGTAACGAATTAGAACCGCTTCGCGAACGCGTCGCAGACCTTGGGCTCGAAAACATCGTCTTTAAAGGCTTTACGGCGCGGCATAACATTCCCTCGATTCTCTCGCAAAGCGACTGCACGCTCCTGCACAACTCGAGCACGGTTCTCGATAAATATGGGCAGAGCCAGAATAAGTTTTTTGAATATCTAGCGGCTGGCAAACCGATCCTCATGACCTATTCCGTCGGGTACAGCATCTGCAAAAAAGAAGGTTGCGGCATTGAGCTCGACGAACAGTCTCCAGAGAAAATCGCCGACGCGCTCGAAGCCTTCTCTGTTATGCCTAAAGAGGAATACGACGAAATGTCGAAAAAAGCGAAACAGATCGCGAAGAACTACGATTTCAAACTTCACACTCAGAGGCTTGCGGAGATTATTGAATCTCTGTAAAATTCTGCTTTACTCGCGCTTCTCATACGGTTCGGCGATTCGAGTCGGGAAGAATGGGCGTTTGATGACTCGCACGGAATATATCGCGTTCGCCCCCTTGTGAAAGTTCTCCATAAACCCTTCAATGAGTAAATTTGGAATGAAACGCAAGAATCTCATAATCGTTGGCAATGGCGGAGGCGGCGGATTCCGCGACGAGACCGGATTATACACCCATTTTGCGCATGGGATGCTCGTTAATCTTCTCGCGGAATATTATGAGAAGGTTACCTGGTGCGCGCCGAAGGAAGAGACGAAAAGCGATAATCTCGCGCTTAGACTTGCGGATAACGTGGTATTAGTCGCCCACCCTCGCGCTCGTTCGACTCTAAATTCTTTCAAGTATCTAGGAGAATACAAAAAGGCGTGGAAAGAAGCGCTCGCAGAACCCGGCGACGTCTTTCTACGTGGAATGTTTCCTGCCGTAGGCGCGTTCTACAAAACCTGCCAACAGGGCGACTTCAGGCCGCTCCATTGGCTCGTCGGCAACCCTATAGCGCTGATTAAGTCGCATCGGCGCAACGGTTTCATCATGGATAATCTTGCTCTCCTCTATGCAAAACGTTGGGAAAATACCATTAAGCGCGGAGTGGAGAGGACTGACGGCGCGTTCCTCTGCTTTGGGGAGGAGCTCTTCGACCGCGTTGATGGATATACGCGGTATAACATCATCGGCGCGCCTGTTCTTGAAGAGGATATCTATTTTCGTGAAGACACGTGCCAAAACGACACGATTCGGATCCTCTTTGTCGGGTTCGTTCGCCCAGAAAAGGGCGTGCAATATCTGATTGAAGCGCTCTCGCTCCTTCGCACGCAACGTAAAGTCGAACTTGTATGCATCGGTACGAGAAGCGATAAATTCGCCGCATATAATAAGCTCCTCGACGAAACGATCAAAAAGAATGGTCTTGAGGATCGCGTTTCATTTCCAGGTTACCTGGGAAGAGAGGAAATCTATGAGAATATGCGAAATGCCGACCTCTTTGTGCTCCCGACCCTCTCTGAAGGCGCAGGCTTCGTCCTCATCGAATCGCTCTCGCAGGGACTGCCCGTGATCGCGAGCGCAGTCGGAGGACTTCCGACTACCATCGACGACGGCAAAGACGGACTCCTCGTGCCCCCTAAGGCCCCCGCCGCTATCGCCGACGCTATCGATTGCGTCATCGAGGACGAAGAGCTCCGACGCGGACTCATCGCCAACGGTTACGATAAAGTTCGAGAAACGACTTACGATAAGTTCGCCAGTAAAATCGTAGGGATCCTTGATCAAATGAATGGACGCGATTCGGATTGACTTCTGCATCTGACGGCGACAACACAGGAGAAAAACGGAGATGATTTGCCGAAAGCTGGATGTAATTTGGGCGTGGTTTGTGAGAGTTACGACGAACTGGATGCCAGATTCGCCGTTTTTTCAGCGATTCCGCGGACGCCTCTATTCCATCGCTATGGGGAAATGCGGCAAACGCTTCCAAGTACCCTCCGACGTCCGTTTTTCGAGACTCCGCAACCTGTTCGTCGGCGACGACGTCTGGCTCGGTCCTAACTGCGTCTTCCTGCTGCGCGACCCGATCGTTATCGAAGACGAAGCCATCATCGGGCACAAGGTTATGATTACGTCCACCAATCATACCTCCGTCAACGGAAGTTACCGATACGGCAAGGGGAAATCGGCGCCGATTACCATCAAACGCGGAAGTTGGATCGGTTCGCACGTCGTTGTGCTTCCAGGCGTGACGGTCGGACGCGGCACGGTTGTCGGCGCGAATTCCGTCGTGAATCGCTCCTTGCCAGATTATTGCGTCTGCGCGGGATTACCCGCCGTTGTCAAAAAGGAGCTGGAGGCGCCTGAAGGAGAAACGCGCCAGAGTTATGAAACAATCCGTGCTGTCTCGCATGACGACGAGACGAAGAGTGAATGAGGCTGAACGTGGGATTTAAGAAAAAGGTTGCAAGTCTTATCGGAGCGTGCGGCGGCGCGTTTTTAGCGGAATGTCTGCCTCACTCAACGCGCGTCTTATTTTATCATGGCGTGAAAAAAGGACCGATTGTCCATCCGGTGGTCGAGGCGGATCAGATTACGTTCGACGCGTTCCGCAAGCAGATCGATTTTTTCGCAAAACGCTACCGTTTCCTCTCGCCCGACGAGTTTTACGAACGATTTATGCAGCGTAAGTTCAGCAAAAAAGAACTCTTGCTGACCTTCGACGACGGCTACGCGAACACGGCGGAGGTCGTCGCTCCGTACCTTATTGAGAAGAATATCCCCTTCCTGGTCTTTATCTCGCCGCATCTAACGGAAACAAATCAGCGCACGCCCTCCTATTATACATTCGTTGCCGCTTACGATCCGAACCTTACGAAGCTTGACGTCGAGTCGGTCAAGAAGACCTTCCCCCTCAATTCTGATCGTGATCGCTATAATACGGCTATGGAGCTCCTTACATACGTCCGTTCACTTAATGAGGACGATCTTATCGTCTTCCTCAAGGAAGTAGAAGAAAACTCCTCGAAGGAATATCGCGAAGAGGCTTGGGAAAAATATTCTTCCACGGGCCTTATGTCCTGGGAACAGGCGGAAGCGCTCTCGCGCGAGGAGCTCGCCGTCGTCGGGTCGCATTGCTGGCGACATTCGATTCTTCACGCAGGTCAATCTGATGAAGAAGTCGTGCGTCAGCTCCGCGACAGCCATGACGCGATCGTCCAACATTGCGGCAAATGCGATTATTTTTCCTATCCGAACGGCGGACGCGATTACGTTTCCGCATTTGCCGAGGAAAAATCGAAGGATTATTATAAAATGAGCTTTGGCGTCACGCGAACGCAGGTCAAGCCGACCGACGTCGCGTCCTTCGTCTCCAGGATCGGGCTCTTTGGCGACTTTAACGGCGTCAAAACAACCTTCTCGCTCGTCTCGCTGAAATAGCGACGTTCCCATCTACAGCCAACACGTCGTTTGACAAGAGGGGCAAAACTGTGCTGCCATTTGAAATTCAGAATTTCTTCCGAATTTGGAAAAAACAGATCTTCCTGTGTTTCGCACTCGTCTTTGCGTTTCAGGTGATTGTTCTGCAGCTCAACCTGTTTATGATCTCGATCGTCGCGTTGCCGATCTATTTCGTCGCGGTCAAAATGTTGACCAGGCGATATACTCTGCGTCCCATAAGCGACGGTCGGATGCTCTTTGAGATCTTTACGCTCAGCCTGATCATCCGCGTCGCCGAGGTCTTTGTCCTAGGATTTATATTTGCTCAGTTTAACCCTCTAGGCCTCCCGTTTATGGGAAACGGAGACGACATAAACTACCATGAGTCCATGAGGTATATCTATGGATACTGGCAGGAGTACGGTCTCACGACGGTTGAGCATACGAAGATTCAATTCAACAGCGGAGCATATTCGGGCTATCCGTACTTCGGCGCGTTCATGATGAAGATCTTCGGGCCGAACTTCTACGCCGCACGCATTGGTAACGCCATCGCATCTGCGCTCACGGTGCTCGTCGTCTTCGGAATTCTGGCAAACTATACCGATCGCTTTAAGACGATCGTTACAACGCTCATCTTCGCGTTTTCGCCGATTCTTACCGTCTTCGCCGCATGTAACCTGAAAGACACGCTGTTACTGCTGTGCATCCTGACGACGGTGTGGAGCATGACGAATTTCCTCTTGGGGCGCCGCTGGCTCGTCTCGATCGTCGCCGCCTTAGCCTCCATTGCGTTCATGATCTTCTGCCGCCCAGCTTCGATCTTTGTCCTGCTTGTGAGCGGTCTTATCTTCCTCTTCTTCCGATTCAGAAATCGCCCGCGTTCGACTCTCCTTGTCGTCACCAATATCCTGCTATTATGCGCGACTCTGTTCCTTTGGAGATGGTGCGACAATCGCGGACTCACAACCGAGTATGAAGAATTCGTACAGCTAAATATCGACGCGACTCAGCGGACGATCGCAGGAGACAGCAAGGCGGGCGTCGCTCGATTCTCAGCTGCAAAGCTCCTATCCGCGCCCCTCTTCATCGCATGCTCGCCATTCTTACCGCCGGTCACCATGGCGTACTTCGAAACTAAAGAGGTGACGATTAACTATACCTTCCACGGTATGCTGGCATACGTTACGCTATTGCCTGCGATGATTTACGGCGTCCTCATCGCATTAAAGAACAGGAAGTACGACCCAATACCCCTACTCCTGGTGATCGTCTGCTTCTTCTACAAGGTAGCGCAGGCAAACTCGTTACTCACGATTCTATCGCCGCGACAGTCGTTGCCAGCTATCGCGCTCCTCATGCTGTTGATTCCAGCTGGACTTGATCAATACTCGCGACGCCCTCATCAAGTATTCACTTGGACCGTCAACGCGGCCACTATTTTCATAACCTTGGCGTTCAACGTTTACCGTTACTTCTACTAACAGAAAGGAACGGGAAATATGGGCTACGAATCAATAAGATTTCCCGAGGACGCTCTGTTCTTGGTTACGGGAGGCGCGGGTTTTATCGGATCAAATCTGTGCGAAGCGCTCCTAAGAAAGGGCGTGCGCGTTCGGTGCCTCGACGACTTGTCGACCGGGAAATATGAGAACGTCGAGCTCTTCCTCGACGATTCGCGCTATGAATTCGTTAAAGGGGACGTCAAGGAACTCGACGTTTGCGTCGCCGCATGCGAAGGCGTCGATTACGTCCTGCATCATGCCGCGTGGGGCAGCGTCCCACGCTCGATCAAATTGCCCCTCTTTTATTGCGCGAACAACATTCAGGGGATGCTCAACATGCTCGAGGGCGCCAGACGAGCAGGCGTAACGAAGTTCATCTATGCGTCGAGCTCGTCGGTATACGGAGACGAGCTCAATCTTCCGAAATGCGAAGGACGCGAGGGCGCGGCGCTATCACCCTACGCGCTCACCAAGCGCTGCGACGAGGAGTGGGCAAAGCAATACACGATGCACTACGGACTCGCGACGATCGGGCTGCGGTACTTCAATGTTTTCGGCAGGCGGCAAGACCCTAACGGGGCGTACGCGGCGGTCATTCCGCGCTTTATCAGGACCCTCCTCGAAGGGGGACGTCCAACGATCAACGGCGACGGCGAACAGAGTCGCGATTTCACGTATATAGAAAATGTGATCGAAGCTAATTTAAAGGCGTGTCTGGCTTTAAAAGAAGCGTCGGGTAAGGTCTTTAATATTGCGTTTGGAGCGTCGGAACGCCTGATCGACGTGTACCAGGCGATCGTCGAAGCGCTCGGCCTTGACGTCGAACCCTACTTCGGACCGCCGCGGAGCGGCGATATTCGCCACAGCCTCGCCGATATCAGTAGAGCAAAAGCCATGCTCGGTTATGCGCCTGACTACAGCTTTGCCAGAGGACTCGCCGAAGCGATCGAATGGTATAAGTCCGCGCTTTCATAATTCGTGCGGCGCAAGTCGCGCGGTTCAAGCGTCAATCTTCTAGATTTTCAAGCGTAGGTTCGAGCTGCGCGCGGTCGTATATTTCTTTTGAACGCCGTAAAGCGCGACAATTTCCCTCGCGATGGAGCTCTTTGAACATCGCCTGAACGAAACGCTTCGTTTGAGGGTGCATGTTGATAGGAATCTTGCTGTAGTTAAGCCACCATTGGACAAGCAGGTCGTAGCTGAAACGAGAACCATTGTAAGCGCGCGAAGCGGCGATCGTGTCGCAAATCATTTCAAGCGCGTATCGATACGGCATTGGTAAGGGAAAGATCATATTGGGGGTCATGCTGAAGGTCCCCGATTCGCTCACGAAGTCCTGCCAATATTCGTAGTGATGTTTATTGCGTCCCTTATGATGCAACCACGCCAGACTACATCCCTCAATTTCTCTACAGATTCCAACGGGCGAACTCCGTCCGTTGAAGTATTTAACCGACTCCAAAAACTCTGTCGGCGACAGCTTCGACCAGTCGTGCATGAGTCCGCGAAAAGGCATGCCGGCATACGCGCAGTATAGGAAGACGTACGTCTTGTGGATTGCGACCGTCGCGAGATGACGCACAAAGCGTTCGGGAAAGCTTCGCGACATGACGAGCGCGTAGCATGCAATCGTTCGTCGGCGTTTGCCCTGGAGCTTCGGCATGCGACGAGCTCTGAGCGCATTGCGAGCGACCTTAACAAATGCTCTGCGCTTTCGCGATCTTTTCACGTGAACGCTCCTTGTGCTGTCGTAAAAAAAAAGGACGCTGAAATCGTGAGGAGCTCAGCGTCCATAAAGGATGATGCAGACGACGAGAGGTCGTCCAACGTTAAGTTAACTGAAGTTAAAGATCAGCGATCTTCAACTCGGGGAATCCAGACCCATTCAAAACCGGCCTGGTCGCGGAGTCCCCTGATAAAGTCGGCGTGGAACTTCTCAAGGCGAGAACGACGAATCCACATCATAACATAGGCCACGGACGGATCAGAGCTGATCTGGTCGAGTCCTTCGGTATCAGGCTCGTCCTTTTCGACGACCTTCACGACAAAGGAGCGGTCCTTCGGCTGGTTCTCACAATATCCAACCTCGTCCTGTTCGAGTCCGAAGACTGTCTCGTAGAAGGCCCAGCCGGGCGCCACGATTTCCTTGTTCTCACGATCCGCCTCTCCGACTTCAACGCCCGCCTCGCGAATCTCAGACGGCTGAGCGTAGCTCTGAATCGAAGACTTGAACCAAGAGAATCTCTCCGTCTCGACAACTGGTACGCTCGCCTCGGCGGCGAGCTTGTCGAAATCGGCGCCATCCGCCTTGGCCTTTTCCGCGAATTCCTGAGCGGCGTCGCTCGCAAGCTTGCTCGCTTTACGAAGCTTCCAGGTCTCCGCGACAAGGTCTTGGATATCCTCGTACTCAGGAGTATTTGCGGCCTTCGTTTCGACTGCGCGGAAAACGTAGTAAGCGGTCGGCGGATTGAATTTTTGCATCGGATTGGTTTCAGGAGCATAGACCCCGATGCGCCGAGGAGCGTTTACCAAAGGCATTGATTCAAAGATCTCCTGAAGCGTATCGGCGGGAAGAAGATCCATGATCACCGCTTCGTCCTGGGAAATGAGAAGCGCAGAATCAACGTCCTCGCCATTCGGAGCCGTAGCAAGGTACTTGAGACCGTTAGTTTCGGCATACGCCTTCATGTCGACTGTACCCGCGCCGCCGCCGTCGCTATCGGTGATCGTTTCCCGATAGTAGTTCTGAAGTTGCTCGGTAAGTTCCGCCATCTTCGCTTCGATGCGCTCAGCGGCGATCCGAGTGCGAATGAAACGTTCGACGTCTTCAAGCGCAAGGTACTCGGAATCCAAATCCAGATCGGTAAGGACGTCTTCAACAGGAACGTCGACCGCTGGATCCTCATCGACAGGAATGTCCTCGTCAACTGGAGCGTCGACGGCAACGTCCTCGTCAACGGGAGCGTCAACGGCAGGTTCTTCGTCGACGGCAACGTCCTCGTCAACAGGAGCGTCAACGGCAGGTTCTTCGTCGACAGCAACGTCCTCGTCAACGGGAGCGTCGACCGCAGGTTCTTCGTCGACGGCAACGTCCTCGTCAACAGGAGCGTCGACCGCAGGTTCTTCGTCGACGGCAACGTCTTCGTCAACAGGAGCGTCAACGGCAGGTTCTTCGTCGACAGCAACGTCTTCGTCAACCGGGGCGTCGACCGCGGATTCCTCGTCTTCAGCTTCCTGCTGGTAGGCAATGAGCGCTTCGGACGTCATATAGTTCGCGGCTTCCTCAGTAGGATCGGTCTCCTCAGAAGGCGTAGCCTCTTCAACAGGAGCAGTCTCCTCAGAAGGCGCGGCGTCCTCAACAGAATCGGTCGCCTCTACTGGCGCGGCTTCCTCGAGGGGGTCAGTTTCCTCGGTCCCGAAAATATCCAGCGCGGAATCGGGGAACGCGTCAAGGGTCGGGACGTCGACGTCAGGAAGCGTCACGGCCTCAGCGGCGGGATCCGTCGCAGAATCAGCGGCAGAATCGGAGGCTCGCGGGATGCGAAATTCTTCTTTGTGTTCTTCGTAATACTGTTGGACGTCGTCCATTGAGATCGCGTCGAGCGCCTCGTCGTCAATATCTGCGCGAACGATCTCAAGCGCCATTTTGTTAGGCTGGGTAAAGCCTGGAGTCTCAGAGTCGGCGTGGAAGGTCATGTTCTTATATTGCTCATAGAACTGACGCGCGACGAGATCGCTCGGGTCGTCGATCTGATCGACAAACGCGCTTGCTTTAAAGACGGCAACCTTTGCCTTCGCCATGCGATTGAGCGCGTCGAACGCCACGAGCGCGTCGCCCGGCGAGGAAAGAAGTTCACCGTGACCGAACCCTATCTGCGCGATTCCGATCTGGTTGTACCACGGATCCATGCGACGACCGGCGTCAACTCTGCGAATTAAACGCTCGTAAGCAATCTGCGCGCTGAGCAGATCGCGAAGTCCAGGTTCATTGAGACCGACGCTGCGCATCGCGGTCGCGATGGCGTCGGCGGGAATAGAGCCGACGTTCGGCTCATTATTCTCGTTATACTGAATGACCTGCGTCAGACTCCTAAGATATTCCAGGACGGCGCCTTCGCCAGGATAGAGTTTTTCTTTCTGGGCAAATTTCGTCACAAGCCACCGGTCGACCAGGACTTCCGCGTCCGACGCCGCGAGGTTGGTTTCCATACGCAGCGAGGTAAGCGCATCAGAGGGCTGAGCCTGATATGCCTGGGCTGCCTGAGCGAGCGCGTCGAGGAAAGCGCCGAGAATCGTTAGATCCTGACGGACGCGAAGGAAATTATTATAGTCGAGTTTCCCGAACTTCTGGGTCGTCGCCACCACGTCGGTATAGCGCGGACCAGTTACCTCGTTTTTCGCGCCGATACACTGTACCATCGAACCGAGCGCGATAAAAGAGAACATCGTGAAAAGGGTAAGAGCCGCCATCCAGGCTTTTTGATTGCGGCGGAAAACACGAAACGGGTTATGATGTTTGGCCATTGGGGAATACTTAATCCTGACGCGTAACGATCGTCCACGCGCATATCGCAAGAACGCGATATACGCCGTCCTAAAATTGTCGATGTATGCCTGGAGCCAAGGCGACGGAGGCGTCCGACGCCCTGCGCTTGCCGAAACTCGATCAGCGGTCGCCATGAATGCAGGCGCAGCAACCGCCTCGCAGACGCGACTCAACCAGATTTTGGACCGGTCCGGAACTATCCAGTATTTTGATTCAGTTTAGTATATCTGATACCGTGTTTTTTTCAAACGCCGATTGAGAAAAAAAGAGGGAATGAAGTTAAGTTTTTATCGATTATGACGATAATAATGGACAACAGCGTCGCTTTTATCGACGGTGCAGGTAATTTTACTGAATTAAGCTTATTCTATATTGAGAGCGATCGCCCTGAACCCGCAAGGGCGCCGACAGGAGAGCCTTATGGAGTCGCTATTCGCCATAGCAAAGCGAGCGTCTTTATGCGTTGCGCTCGTCTGCGCGCTTGCTGCGTTCTGCGGCGCCCGGCACGCAGAGGCGCGACATTCCAACGGCCTGCTCGATTTGCTAGGCGTAAACGAGCCTGTCGTCGAGAACGTCGAAACGCAAAGGGCGGAGCCTGAGATCGAGGAAGAGGACGACGCGAATCTCTGGACGCCTATGATCGTCGCAGAGACGACCCCGGCGCTTTCGCGCGACCTCGCGCTCATCGAAGCCATCGGAAAAGAACAACGAACAGCTGAGGCCTCGTCGCTCGTTTACAACGGAAATAGCTACGCATTTTCACAGGACGTCGTTGTGCGCGGCTCCGTAAGACTACCAGACTTTAAAGCGCTGCAATTTTGGGGCAACGGGTACACGGGCAGCGGTCATGTTAAGCCGGTCGGGTGGAACGATCGACGTGTAACGCACAACAATACCGGGGTTTCGTTAGGCATGAATCTTCCGTTGGGCGCGGCGACGATCACTGGCTTTTACAACTATCATCGCGATCGAGAATTTCTAGGCGGAACGCGCGTTCAACAGCAGGACAATTCGTACGGGATGGCGTTTTATCTCAATTCCGGCGGATTCTACGTTTCAGCGGCGGGCCTCTACGGCCTCGACGACTACACCGCAAAGAAAAGCGGCGAATCGAAAAAATTTGACGGAACGCAGTCGGCGTGCTTAATCGAGACGGGCTACAGCATGATGCGGGGCGGACTCTTCGTTCTGGAGCCCTTCGCGGCATATCATTATTCGAATGTCCGTCAGGAAGCCTTTGATCCGATAACATGGGAATCTCCCGGCGGCAAGAAAAAGTACAATTCCTGTACGGCGATGCTCGGCTCTCGGGTTAACATTAACCTTGCTGGACTTGACAGCTTCACGTACCAAATTCGCACGGCGTGGATTACAGAGCTTCGCAGTCGTTCCGAATCGATGAGAACGTTCAACTACGGACGCGTGCCGGGCACCTTCACGCCAGCATCTCCATATTATGTCGGCGAGGGCGGCGGCAAGGACGTATTCTGGGCGGGAATGGGCTTGCGGCTTTCTCTCATGGGCATGCTGGCGGCCTCGGTTGATTACGACTGTATCTTCAACAAGCGTCAGACGCTCCACGAAGGAAGTTTTGGCCTTCTCTTCGGCTTCTAGCGCTCTGGAGTTCAATTCGAATGCGCGAAGCGTAATTTCGTGAAGCGCGTTCAACGCGCCCCTTCGGCGACTAACGCTTGACCGTCTTATCGACGCCGCCGACAGTGTCAGCTGCTGACTCGGAGGCGGCGCATTTTTCATCAGGCCTTTTCTCTTGTTCAGGAGACGCGACCGCATATAATGAGTCGACAGACCTCCCTTCTCCAACGTTTTCTTTATGGAGGAAACCTCATGGACGATCTGGACGATCTGGACGATTTCGAATCCGGGAATTTCCAAGGCGACGTATTCGGCGACAAGCCGCCAACCGGCGAAATCAAAGAGGCCAAACCGCGCTCTTCTCACAATCAACTCCATGCCGAGTGGAATCGTACGCGAAACGACTGGTCCTTCGCCGCGATCTTTGCGCTTGGATATTGCGCGATTTTTGCGTCGATACTTCTGGCGCTCAGCGTGGCATGGGGACCTCTTCCGAGAATAGCGCGCGGATGCGTCATGGCGTCCCTGCTCGCGGCGGCATATGCGATCGCGCTTCAACCTCGTCTCGCCAAAACTGGAAAGTCCAATAAAGCGACAGCGCGAACTTTTTACACGATTGGAGCGTTCGCGCTGCTCCTCGGGCTAACCCTCTGCGGTCCGGCGGCGCCGGAGCGACTGGGGGGAGAATCTTTCTGGACCGATTTGGCTGATTCGGCTGGAACCGTTGCGGGCCGTTGGGCTCTCGGCACATTTTTGCTGGCAACGCTACTGTCGTCGCGATCGCTCCAGTTCATCGCGGCGCTCGCCACGACCCTCTGGATGGCGACGAGCGATAGCGCGTTCGACCCTCACGGGGGGCTCTTCGTGTGTATCGTCGGGACATATTGGGGCTGGCGTCATTCAAGTCGCTCCGTGACGATGCTTTACGCAACGCTGTGCGTCTGGACGCTCCTCTCGGAGCCGTCGCTGTGGCGTTATCCGGCAACGTTTGCGCCGATCATCGTTGAGCTTTCGCTCCTCCTCTTCTGGTATGGCGCGAGCTTTAAGAACGCGATGTTCCGAGGTTGCGGGCTCGTCGTCGGCGGGATCGCGCTTGGAGTTGCGGCGCTGCCGAGTTACTGGGAATTGCCGCTGGGACCCGGCCACGCTGCGCCAAGCAGTTCTTTTGAACCCTACGTGCTTTCGGCGCTCACCGCACTCCTCTTCGTGATCTTCTGCTCGCATATGATTCTCAGCGGCGCGAATCGCAGCGCGCCACGATTTATACTGGGAGTCTCTCTCGCGTTCACATGGACGATCGTCTGCGCTCTTCAAGCGACCCAAAGGTTTGGGGTCGGAGGCGCGGCGCCTGTTCTTTGCGGCGCGGCGCTCGCATTCTTCTTACTCCTCACAGCGGAGAAGCGTCTCCTGAATTTGCCGAAGATTCAGGAACTCGCAAAGCAGGGTTCGAAACTCACAACAGACGCGGCGGAAGACGACTCCGAGTTCAACGATATCGTCGACGCGGAAACGGTCGAACGGAAAGGAGAGCCGATCGGCGCGGTCGAAACGGCATGGTCGGCGCTTGCGGAACGTCTTTGGGACGCCGTTCATCGACCAGCGCTCTTATCCGTCCTCGCGCTTCATATCCTCATGGTCCTCTTTGCTTCCCTGTGATCGCGTGCGCGCGCAGATTTTTCATATATAAAGAACAACCGCCCTTGACGGTTTTCCGAAAGACAATACAATTCGCAGTGTACTAGCCTTAAAGGCAGAAAAGCCCGCGTAGCTCAATTGGCAGAGCGTAGCATTCGTAATGCTAAGGTTGGGAGTTCGATTCTCCCCGCTGGCTCTTGAAAATCTTTTCTGTCGCAAGACAGCCGCCCGCGTAGCTCAACTGGCAGAGCGTAGCATTCGTAATGCTAAGGTTGGGAGTTCGATTCTCCCCGCTGGCTTCAAGCCGTCCCTTCATGGGGCGGCTTTTTTTCTTTCGAAAGCGCCGGCGCTTACCTCTTTCTGAGAATCGCGCGCCGGGGGGCGTCGCCGAAAGTTTTCGATCTCATATAATCACGAGAGCTCCTCGCGTCAGAATCTGACGCAAGAAGGAAAACATTAGCAAAACGCGAGCGTTACAATCATGAAAGCAATTCTTCTTTTTTCTGGCGGACTCGACAGTATCCTTGCGGCATGCGTACTTAAACGTCATGGGATCGAAGTCATAGGGCTCAATATGATAACGCCGTTCCATGACTGTTCCAAACTAGCGCTGGAACGCGCCGACGAACTAGGGATTGAGTTGGTCGTTAAGACCTTCGGCGAAGAATATATGACGATGCTAGCGCACCCAAAGTGGGGCTATGGCTCTAACGTCAACCCGTGCATTGACTGTCGAACGCTCATGTTGCGCTACGCGAAGGAACTGATGGAAGAGGTCGGCGCGGATTTCGTCGCGACCGGCGAGGTCGCTGGTCAACGACCTAATAGCCAGAGAGTCCACCAGTTGACGCTCATCTCGCGCGATTCTGGACTCGACGGAAAGCTGTTGCGTCCTCTTTCAGCGCGGATTCTTCCCAAGACGGATATGGAAATCGAAGGAAAGCTCGATCGCGAGCTGCTCCTCTCTTTTTCGGGTCGTAGTCGAGTCAAACTCACCGCGTTTGCGCGCCAGGAGTTTGGCGTTACAACATATCCGCAACCGTCGACCGGGTGCGTTTTGTGCGAAGATTCCTTCGCTCCGCGCGTTCGCGACATGCTCAAGTATAAAGCGCAGCCAACGCTGTGGGACGCCCATATCATTCACTGTGGGCGACGACTCAGGCTCGACGAGAACGCGTTCGTTGTCGTCGGACGCAAAGCGGAGGACTGCGATAAGCTCGACGAGCTCTTTGCCTCGCCCGATCGCTCACGTTCCGTCCTGATTGTCCCCGAGAATTATAAAGGCGCCACTGTGCTCCTGGTGACGGACGCGGCGCCAGAATTCGACGAAGAAAATCCGAAGATTTCCGACGAGCTCGCCCAATATATCGAGACGTCGGGCTCGCTCGCACTGCGTTTCTCCAATCCGACCCGATACGGCGAAGCGCCAGGCGGCCCTAAGGCAAAGCTTTGCCTCGGACAATCGTCGCAGATAATCGCGCTCCATGAAAATCCAGAGGTCGCGTCGATCCCAATAATCGCGGGGGCGAACCGTCCTTCAAAGAAAAAAAGATCTAACAAGGCGCCCGACGCTCAGAAAAAAGACGACGCGCCAGAAGATAGCGATCAATCTCCGGCGACTGAACGCGATCCGCAACAATGAAAAAAGACGACATAGACCGATCGCGCGCGTTTCGACAGTTAATTGACCGCGACGCCTGGTTTGACGGAATTAAAGTCGGCGTTCCGATCGCGCTGGGTTATTTTGTCGTCGCCGTGGCGCTTGGCATACAAGCCAGAAGCGCCGGACTAACTGCGTTCCAAGGCGGGCTCGCTTCCTTTCTGTGCGCCGCAGCGGCGGGCGAGTACGCAGGATTCAGCGCGATCAAAGACTGCGCGCCTTACATTGTGATTATCCTCGCAACGCTCGTCGCCAACGCGCGCTATTTCCTCATGGGCTGCGCGCTCAGTCAGCGCATGAGCCCGGGCACGACCTTGAGAAGCCGCGCCATGGTCGCGTTCTATCTGACAGACGAAATATTTGGCGTCTCCATGCTTCGACCGGGCGCGCTTAACCCCCAATTTGTCTATGCGGTTGCCGCGATCGCCGTCCCTGCCTGGACTGCCGGGACTGTTCTCGGCGTGGTCGCGGGGAACGCGCTGCCAGCGCAATGGGCAAGCGCGCTGAGCGTCGCGCTCTTCGGAATGTTTATCGCGATCATCGTTCCGCCGGGACGAAAAAACAAGGTCGTCGCCTTCCTTGTTCTAGCAAGTTTCACCTTGAGCTATATCGCGTCGAAAGCGCCCGTCACGGCGGAATGGTCGGAAGGTTCCCGCACCGTCGCGCTGACGCTCGTCCTCGCGTCCCTCGCTGCAATCTTTTTCCCCGTTGAGGAGGACGACGGCGCCACAGCCGACTCCGACCTGAAGGAGGACGCAACGTGACGCTCGGCAGAATTTACGTCTATATCTTTTTGATGTGGTTCGTTACGTATCTCCTTCGCGCTACGCCGCTGCTGCTCATACGTAAGCCGCTCAAAAATAAGTTTGTACGATCATTCTTGTATTACACTCCATACGTAACGCTTGCCGTCATGACGTTCCCAGCGATTATCCACGCAACGCGCACGCCCTACTCCGGCGCAATCGCGCTCGTGTTCGGCGTCGTCGTCGCGTGGTTTGGCTGGAACCTCTTTCAAGTCGCGGCCGCCTGTTGCGCCTTGGTGTTCCTGACGGAACTATTTCTCCTTTGAAAAGCGCGCGACAAGGGCCTTTTAGCAGCGAGGCGTTCTGGAGCGCTCGCTGCTGTCTTTCTAACGAAAACGACCGTTATTCCTTGTGGAAGACAATCGAGACGTCATAGTCGCACGTCGTTTCTCCGATCATCCTGACGGCAAGAATCCTTCCTTCATTTTCGAGAAAGGCGTCGATAGTCGCGCCGGCGCTTGTCGGAGAAGAGGCGTTGGAAAAGACGTAGCCGTCGGGAACGAGGAACCGCGCGACCGTTGGATTGTCGGCGACGAGCGTAAAGGTCGCGTCGAGGGTTGTCGCGTCGGCGCGCCACGCGCAGGACTTAAGATCGATTGCGCCCTGCGTTACATGGCGGTCGCTCGAGAGGAATTGAGGAACGTCCTGCGCCTTGTGGAGCGCTACGAGTCGAACGCCATGAGCGGGCACAGTCGTTCTGAGCTCGTCTTCGATCTCGCCAAGATAACTGTTCGTCCAGAATTCATAGGCGACGCGTTTATCCTCGTCAAGTCCCAGTTCGACGGTCGTGCAGGCGACTTCCTTCTCGTCGTCGTCCCAGTTGAAGAGCGCGACGACGTCCCAATCTTCAAAATCTCGAGCAACCTTAAGATCCCAGATCGGGAGATTAGAAAAATAAGGATAGAGCGCGCCCGGTCGGACGTCGCACACGGGCAGCGTCTGTTGCAGGAGCTTCATGCGCTCCGGTTCAAGCTTCGTCAGAAAATCGCCAAAGAAAGTCTGCTGGCCCGGCAACGCGACGATCGTTGTCGTAACGCGCGCCTCTTCAAGTGGAAGATCGCGCACAAGGAGAGTGTCCGGGTCGGAAAAGAAAACGATGTTGTTGACGAAGATCTGGTTGAGCGTCCGCCCCGCCTGCTGCAGGACGTTTTCCCATTTGACCGGCTGATTCGGGTGAACGATATCGGCGCCGGTTCGCGCCGCGTCGGCGTAGTAAGCCTCCGGACCGGTGAAATGTCCCTGGCAGGCGAGGAAGATCCGGTCGTCGCCGATTCCTTCGCGGAGCGCCTTCACGCAACGCTCAAAGGGCGCTTTGATTTCTGGGTTTATAAAGGCGGCGCGAACCTCGGGGCGCTCAAAGAAATGCGCGCAATATCCCGGTCCTGAGCCGGACATGCCGTCGATTTTGAAGAATTCATAGCCCCACTCGCGGGAAGCGATCTCGTGGATGTGACGGAGCCATTCGACGACCTCGTCATTGGACGGGTCAATCGTATATTTTCCGTTCCAGGTACGCATTGCTACGCCCTGCTCGTCGTGCAGGAACCAATCCTTATGCGCGTTGTAGAATTCGTCCGAACCGGTCCCGAACGGAGCGGTCCAGAGACCGGGCTTAAAGCCAAGCGCGCGAATATCGTCGGCAAGCTTCTTCATGCCCTCTGGAAACTGATTTTCATTGGGCTTGAGGCTCAGATTGTCGAAATTGGAGACAGGAAGCGAATCGGAGTTGCCCTGCCAGCTCTCAATCGACCAGATTTCGCAACCGAAAGGCTGAAGGTATTCTTTCCCAACGCGCGCTTCCGCAAGGTTGTCTTCTGCGGTCGCTTTATCAAAATAGACGTTCCATGACATCCAACCGCTCGGGGGGTGAGGACAGCGTTTACGGTCAATGGGAGCGTAATAGGGAACCCAGCGTTTTTTAAAGTAGTCGCGGTCAAGCTCGACGATAAAGATCGACTCGGAGTCCTCCTGTATCCGCCCGGACGCTTCGATTCGATATTGCGCAGGCGGGTTAGCGCCTTTCGAGGAAATTGAGAGACGAGCCGCGTCGAAGCGCAGGGCAAGGTCTTCTTCACGTGCAAAGAGAGAGTCGAAGTTCGCAGAGTTCGCGTCGCCGGTCGCCAAAGAAAGAACGCGTTCCCCGACCATCGATCGGGTGCGACATGGGAACGAATCGTCGCGGAAGGTCACGTCGCCCTTAAAAGAAAGCGTTCCGTGATAAAACTGCCGAGTGCGATGGTAGACGCGCGCTTCGAGTCTCTCGCCCTCAGCGTTGAAGACGAGATACCCCTGAGCGTTCCCATCGGGGTCGAGGAGCGCGAGCCTGGAATCGACGGCGTCGCGTGGAACCCCGACGCGCCAGCCTTGATTTCCATCGGCTTCAAAAGTCAGAACGCCGACGATCTCTACGTTCGCGTCGGCGTTAGAAAGCGTAAGTAACTGCGCGTCCTCGTTGAATTGGACAGTCCAAGCGCCCAGCGCGAGGATGAAAGACGCGATAATCATATTCATAGCGAAATTCCCTACCCGCGCCTAAGATCTTCTCGCGACCATAGGCGCGGCGAGGGAGACGCCGGTCGCGCCGTAATGAAACCAGCCCCATCGGCCGCTAATAGATAATCGGCGCGCGGAACCGCAGAGCAGCCTCCTCCTCTGCGGAACAACCGCGCGCTAGTTTGAGGCGAATGGATCCGGGAAGTTACCCGATCCGTCGGAAGCAATTGCGTCGCTTGAATGCTGATCGCACACAGCGCGGAGTTGCAAATGAATGTTGCACACACGACGCGCTTCTTCCGCAAGTTCCTGCTCGATCTGGCGGAGTTCCTGAAGACACCGGTCGCTCGTCGCTAAGTCGCACGGAATGTGCCGACTAGCCGCAATGATCTGACGATACGCTCGATCTTCAAGGAGCTGACTCTCAGGGTCCCAAGCCTCCAGGATCGATTTTTTAGTCGAGTCTGACATGGAGTCGACTTCCCCGACCGCCGAGTAAAGCGCGGAATCGCCCGCGTTGGAACCGTTAGCGTTGCGGAACGAAGCAGAGTCGTCGTCTGGGTCTCCGAGAGGACGACGCGTCGTGCTCTTGCGCGATTCATAGGTCGGCGGATAAGCAGAATCAAGGGAAAGCGCTTCGTCAAAGGAGCCGCCCTTCCCCCAAAGGTCGCGAGTTTTATGCGTACGCGACTCTGCGCCGTCAGGTCCGATAAAGGTCGCGTCGCCATCTCGGCCGACGCTCGTCGTACTGTAATGACCGTCTTCTGTCACAAGCTCGAAGTTCATAGGATCATTGCGGCGCGTCGGTTCGGCGCTCGTCGTCGCAGTAGCGTTCGCGCTGCGTTCGGACGCGTCGAGCTTTGCGAGCAGTCGCTCTTCGATCGCCGGATCGATCGCCGACTCGTCTCCTTCGTCGAAGACGGCAAGGCGCGCGCCAGATTGAGTTTGGTCAATTGATTCGTCTTTGCGATCCCAGAATTCCTTCGCTGCGCGACGGCGTTCGTCGGCAGACGCGGCGTCGACTCCCGCGCTCGCGGATTCCGTCATTGAATCGTCGCCGCCAGCGGAAATCGTCGGCATCTCGGCGCCGTCGTGGACGTAATCAAGGGGCCCCTGGTCGCTCTGAGCGACGAGGCTTTCGGGCTTGTTCTCAGGGTCGTTCGCGGCGTCGTCCGTCGCATCGGACGTCTGAGCGACGACGGTTTCGTCGCCCCCGAACGCTTCGTCATCGTCGTCGTCAAGTTCTCCGAACTCAACGACGTCGTCCGTCGCCGCCGGCGCAGACGCGAGCGTCGCCTCTTCAAAGATACTCTGGAGATCGCGCCATGCCGTCTGAACGTCAGAATCGTTGATTTCAACAGGTTTGGATTTCTTACCTTCCGGCGGCTCGGAAAGGTTTTCGGTCGCAAAGAAGAGCGCTCGATCGCAAAGCTGAACGACGATGCGAGGGGATCCCTCGGCAAGATCAGCGACGGTTTTTCTCGCAGATTTCGTGAATTTCGCGTTCACGCCCGAGCGTTTGAGTTCGCGCATAATAAACCGGTCCGTCTCGTCCGTCGTAAAAACGTCAAGCCAGGAGCGCGTGACGATACGTTGCGCAAAAGGATAGAGTTGCGGGAGATTAAGGCGGTCCTCAAGCGTCGGCGTTCCGAAGAGCGCCGCCGAAAATTGCGTAGGCTGTTCGGAATGATCGATAAGCATACGAATCTCGTCAAAGACGCGAAGCGTGAGGTGCTGCGCGTCGTCGACAAGGAGTATTCTTCTCTTCTGAGGCGCGCGCTCAAGATAATCGAGCGCCATAAGGCGCAACTCGCTTTCGTCTGCGCCCACGAACGTTTGATGTAGACCGAAGAGAAACTGCTGAAGGAACGCTTTAACAGAAAATTTTCTCGACGCAGAGACGGAGACGACCAGATCGTCTTCGTCGCAACCGGCGGCAAGCACACGCGCGAGAAGCGTCTTGCCGACGCCGGATTCGCCAATAATGAGGGCAATCCCTTCGCCTCGCTTAAGACATCGAGCGGCGGCGCGCCGCGCTTTCTCGATTACGGAAGCGGGGAAATAAACGCGGTCGTCAGGCGTCGAGAGAAACGGCCTTCTTACGTCCTTGTTTTCGCGAAATTCCGCCATAACGCAATCCTTTACAATGCTGAATATCCAAGCGCGCGCGTCTGCACGCCGCTGATTCTGTTCTCCCGCTGAAACTCCTGATGACGCGGAAGACCGTCCCTTCTTGTTATTCGGCGTCTCAACCTTAAAAATTTAAGCTATTGCTAAAAATAGCTACAAGTGTCAAAAACCGACCTCCTCGAGCTGCTGCGATTCCCACAGCCTGAAAACGAGAAGAGACCATAGCCGAGCA
This sequence comes from Thermoguttaceae bacterium, assembly GCA_050949645.1. Classification (GTDB taxonomy): domain Bacteria; phylum Planctomycetota; class Planctomycetia; order Pirellulales; family Thermoguttaceae; genus RUG369. Next base: position 156,389 of record JBMNGC010000001.1, on the reverse strand, counting down.
GAGTGGTCAAACTGGCCTTCTTCATGCTCTTTGACGAGTCGTTCCACAGTCGCGCGGTCAAAAAAAGGACGGCGACGCGTCGAATCGTCGAACAAAACCTCCTTGAGCATCGAGTTAAGCTCATTTCGGAACCAGGAATCGAGCGGAACGCCGAATCCCGTCTTAGGGCGCGCGTCAATTTCATCGGGAAGCAAGTCGCGACACGCCTCGCGCAGGAGCCGCTTGCCGACTCGACCGCGAATCTTGTAGGAAATCGGCGTCTGAAGCGCAAGCTCGAGCACGTTCGGATCGAGGAGCGGCGCGCGAACTTCGAGCCCATGACTCGACGACGCAACGTCGACCTTCGTCATAATATCAAGGGGAAGGTAGGTTAAAATATCCGTGAAGCTGATCGCGGTCGTGAGATCGCGCTTCGCAAATTTGGCGAAGGCGTCCTGTAAAAAGTCGACCGAATCGAGATCCGAAGCCGTCGGACGCGACGCTCCGAGCGCCATACCTTCCGCGCGACACGCCGACCAATATTCGTCGCTTAGCAGCGCGCTTGCACGAGAACGATTGAAGATCGCGATCCATTGCAAATATTGCTCAATCGCATCCATGCCGACGGTCTCAAGAAACCGCCGTGCGCGACGCAGCGGGGAACGCTGCCTGACCGAATTCGGTATCAACGACCGAATCGGGCCCGCAAGGAGTTTTTTAAGTCCGCTCGGGAGCGCGTCGAGCGCGCGCGACAATCGAACCGCCTTGTATCGGTCGTACCCGCCGAAGAGCTCGTCGCCCCCGTCGCCGCCAAGCGCGACGGTGACCTCGCGCCGCGTCGTCTGGCAAAGGTACCACGTCGGTATCGCGGAGCTATCCGCAAAAGGCTCGTCATACTGGTAGACAAGCTCAGGGAGAATCTCCTTCGCCTTTGGCTCGACAATAAACTCCGTATGTTCCGTTCCGAACCGCTCCGCAGTTCGCCTTGCAAAAGGAGTTTCGTCATATTCTTTCTGCGAGAACCCGATCGAGAACGTGCGAATCTTTTGCGACGAAAACTGCCGCATAAGACCGGCGACGATCGTCGAATCGACGCCCCCGGAAAGGAACGCGCCTAAGGGCGCGTCGCAACGCATACGAACGCGAACGGCGTCCTCAAGGCGTCGGCGCAACTCGAGACGCATTGCGTCGAAGGACGCGCCGCTAAGGTCGAGCCTCGGACGCGGCTCAAGCGACGCGGCGCCAAGCGCGCCCGTCTCGACGAGTCTCTTGAACTCGGCGGAGCCGGCCGACGGCGGAACGCGGTCAAAGTTACCGAGATCCTCGACGCGCCAATACCGTTCCACAACCGGCTCGCGTCCCTCTTCCCAAATCATGTAGCTCGAGGGTTCAAGCTTCGAGACGCCCTTGTAGATCGTCCGAGGATGCGGAACGTACTGGTACGTTAAGTACTGACGGAGCGCGACGAGATCAAGCTCGTTTGGTACGTCGGGGAACTCGCGGAGCGACTTGAGCTCGCTTGCGAAGAGCAAACGTTCCAGCTCAAGACGGTACGCGAGCGGTTTCTTCCCGACGCGATCGCGCGCAAGGAGGAGTCGCCGACGCGGTTCGTCCCAGAGCGCAAACGCGAACATTCCGTCGAATTTTGCCAGACATTCAAGCCCGAACGCCTCGTATGCCTGAAGCAAAACCTCGGCGTCGGTCTCGGAACGAAAGACGCGTCCGCGCGACCTAAGTTCCTCGCGGAGCTCCACGTAATTGTAAATCGCTCCGTCAAAGACGAGCCAGACCGTTCGCGATTCATTGCACAGCGGCTGACGACCCGCGACCGAAAGATCGAGGATCGAAAGTCGACGGTATCCGAACGCGACGCCCTTTTCGCGAAGGTCGCAACCGGGCGCCATAGGTCGGAGAATCGTTCCACGACCGTCGGGACCGCGCCGCTTGAGCGCGTCCGTCGCTCGATCGAGCGTCTCCTGATTGACGAAGGACGAACTTCCAGTCCAAACCGCTCCGCAAATACCGCTCATGGGTTATGAGGTCTCCGGTCCTTGCCGCCAAGCGTCTGTTGCGAGAAGTCCAATTTGCAGAAGCTCACGGCCGCGACCCTATCAGAAGCGCATCCCTGCGAGCTTATCCAGACGACTATTGGGCAAGTTGATATCTGACTCCGTTCGTCATTATCGTCTATACTATTAGTAGAAGAATAGAGTCTTTTTCTTTCACGAAAAAACGGTAAATTCCAAAAAAAGTACAAAATATTGTAATTATCTTAAAAAAGTTCACTTGCGCCTGATAAAGTAGCAATAATACAGAGAATAAGGACTTTGGCGCCCTCTTCTCGTTATCAGGCGCCTACCCGACGAAATATCGCTGAAAATAGGCGAAATGACGACGCTTAACGGAGGCGGCGGCGGAACAAGAGCGCGTTTCAGACGTCTTGAAATTTCATATCGTTCAACGTATCATGACAGGGGCGACTAACGGACGAGTCTTTCCATTTCCGGGTGGGATTTGTTGGGAACAGTTCCCCTTCTCCGGCGTCCAATATTTAGCGTCGGGTAAATAGTGGAAAGCAAATGGTTTGACGATGGGCCGCCGACAGCCTGATAGACTGCGCGGAAGAGTCGCCGTCGATCTCGTCCATTCTTCGTTCCTACGCGGCTGGAGTTCTTTTATGAAAAAAACGTTTATGTTTCGCGGATTTGCGCTTATTTCAACTCTGACCCTTCTTTTAGTCGGCGCGGCTCCCAGCGCCGTCCTTCACGCTGCGGAGACCGTTGAATCCGAAAACGCTCAGGCGACCATAACGAACCGCGTCATTGTCAAGCTCAAGACCCCCATCCCTCGCGACCGCAGACCCGTAAGGTTTGAAAGCGTTTTCGAGGAAGAGAAAGAACCGCCGCAGCGCGACGCAGCCGGCGCCGCGCCGGGATTAAACGCGGTTCGCAACGCTATGTTCCCCATGATCTCCGAACTTGTCGGTCGCGAAATCATCGACGCCAGGCTCTCTTCCGGCAAAGGCAAGTACATGATCGAGGATGATTTTGGAGAAATCCACATCGTCCCGCAGTCAAACGTCGACGCAATCGAGCCGGCGCCCGACGTTACCCTCGACGAGTTGCGAGAACAATATGAAAAACGCCTACTTGACGAGTTTGGCAAGGAATTTCGCCTCAAATCGACAGAACATTACATCTTCGTCTCGAACGCTTCTGAAAGCTATGTCGACTGGTGCAGCCGACTTTTCGAGAGTCTAGAAGAAGGGTTCCGGCTCTACGCCCGAAAAAACAACATTGAGCTCGAGGATCCCGGCAAACCGCTGATTGTCGTCATTTTTGCGCGCCAGACGGAGTTCATTCGCTACGCGGCCGTTGAAACGAGCTCTCCCGACAAGCTCGCGGCCTACTACAACATGGAAACGAATCGCGTCGCGCTCTACGACCTTTCGGCGGTTGAGGGAACCGCGTATGCGTCGGGCTCTCAGCGTCGCAAAGGCAAGAACACCGAAACGCGCGAGATACTGTCGCGTCCGAACGCGGAGTTCAACGTGGCGACCATTGTGCACGAAGCGACGCATCAGATTGCGTTCAATCGCGGGCTCTTCCTTCGCACGGGGCCGGTCGCGCTGTGGACGGCGGAAGGACTCTCGCTCCTCTTCGAGACTCCGAACGGCCGAGTGACTCAGGGTGGTTGGAGCTTCCGAGGAACTTTCCCAAAAAACACGCGTATGCTCAATATGTTTGCCAACCATATTGGTCTGATGGACGATCCGTTCCGTATGATTGTCGCGCAGCAGGATTTTTACAAGAATCTTGAAGGCTCCTACGCCGCGTCCTGGGCTCTCTTCTATTACCTGTACAAGAAGCGTCCCAACGACCTGGCGCAATATCTGCGACATATCGCATCGAAGACCCCGTGCACCGTCTACCCTCCTGAGGAACGAGTCGCCGATTTTGAAGCCTTCTTTGGCTCAGACTGGGAGAAAACCACCAACGCCGTCATCCGTTATATCAGACGTCTGTAACCCTTTATGTAGCGAGGCGCGTCATGTCCACGAAAAAACTGGTTGTCAGAATCTGTAGCGCAACTCTTGCGTTCTCCGCTCTATTCGCGCTCACGTCGGCATTTGCTGCCCCCGCGCAAGGCAGGTTGCCGAGAATTCCATCTCAGCTGACGCCGCCGCTCCCTCCGAACCCGCTGGAACCACTGCAACCTCCTCAGCCATTACAACCGCTACAACCACTGCAGCCGCCTCGGTATCCGCAGCCATTGCAGCCGCTACAGCCGCTTCGGCCATATACCCCGCCCTCGCGACCGTTCAACCCCATTGAAAGGATTCAGGCGGAACTGTTGCAACAGCTCGTCGATGACGCGATGGAAAATACGACGATCCTGCCGGAAAAGGCGGAGGAAACCTTCGAAGAATATATCAATAAGCTCCTCGACGACTTTGGCCCTGATGCTCGGTTTGGCGTCACGAACCACTTTGTCATCGTCTATGATACCACCGACGCGTACGCAAAGTGGTGCGTCGCGCTGATAGAAAATGTCGCGGCGACCTACGAGCTATTTATTTCCAGACAGAAACCCGTCTGGCAAGATTCATTCGACCCGATGGTTGTCTTTATCTTCGCCAAGGAGGAGGATTTCGAGGAATATCGTCAAAAAAATATGTCTGAGGAATATTCGGACGACGCGAAAAAACCAATTGGGTTTTATAGTTCTGCTCCGAACAGGTCGGCGTTCTACGACGCAACGGGCCTGGAGCAGGGTCGCGTTGGCATGGAAGACGAGCGAACGCTCGAAGCGATCGCGACCGAAGTCTTAGCGGATCCGAAGGGAAAGACCAACATCTCGACTCTGGTGCACGAGACAACGCATCAAGTTTCTCACAATTACGGATTGTTGGATTCGTATGGAGAAGAACGTCCCCTTTTCTCGCGTCGCGGCGAGAACCCGTCCTGGGCGGTCGAAGGCCTCGCCATGCTCTTTGAAACGCCCACAGGCGAGCCGAAAGACGGAGGCTGGAAAGTCGTCGATGAAAAAAATAAAACGCTCAATTTTCCTGTAAATGAAATGCGTCTTGGCGAATTCCAGCAGTTTATTGCTCAGAATCCGGGCTCGCAGACGCTGAAAAAAGTCGTTGAGCTGGAAAAAATTCGTACGGACGAGGAAGGCGCCTATCCCTTCTCTTGGATTCTTTTCTATTATCTTTTCCGCGAGGAGCCGCGTACGCTCCAGGAATATCTCATTGCAAACGCTTCCATGCAGCCGCGTTTGACCTTCACGCAGCGCGAGCGCGTCAACGAATTTACCCACTACTTCGGCAGCGACTGGGACGGCATGTATCAGGAACTCCGCGCGTTCGCCGACGCTTTGGAAATGGAACTCAAGGGCGCCGACTATGCCGAATCTTTAAATCAGATGCGCGTAAAATATGGGCTCCCGGAGAAACCGCTACGCGGAAAAAGAAGAAGCGGCGCACAGGCGAAAACGACGACTGTGAAGACGCCCAATTCAGACAAAACGCAACGCGCGACCGAGCCGACCGACGCAGAAAAAACGGACAAGCAAAACGCCGACCTCGATCGCTGGCTCCAGACTTGGTCAAAAAACGGCGGCCAATAGCTCTCCACCGGCGAGGAAACGACGCGACGCGGAACAAAACGTCGCAGGTCGTGCGTGCGCCGCATCCGCAATCTCAACGCGCACAATCTGAGCATAGCGGTCGAAAACGGCCGCTATGCGCGCGACGCGTCGTTCTACAGACGGTTCTACGAACGGTCGCTACCATCGCAACGTGAATCGCGGCAGAATCCGCTCTGCCGAGCCGAAGGTTGACAGCGAGACGCGGCCGGGAACGTCAAGCTTTTCTGGAACATACTTTTTTCCGCCGTCCGGCGTTCGGATCCGTAGCAGCTCGGGAGTCGCAACGCTTATGATCGCGCCTGAGCGTCCGTTCATGAATTCACGGAGCTTGCTAAGAACGACGTCGACGGTGCTCCCTTTCTTCACGACCGAGGCGTCGCCGCTCCAATAGGCGAGGAGGACCTCGGATTCTTCGACGAGTCGATCGCGAAGCGCAGCGTATTGCGCCACCCGGTCAAGGCGTCCGTCTTTGCTCCGCACGGGTCTCAGCGCCGTAACGTCGTCGCACTGCGCCAAGATCGAATGGAGCTCTCGGAGCTCGTTCTTATTGAAATCATCTTCATAATCGTCGAGCGACATCGGGAGCAGAGCGCGGAGCCTCAATCTGAAATTGGGCTCGCGTTCGCGCAAATCAAGCAGGACTCGAGCGACGATGGAGTCGGCGCCAACGGCAAGTCCAGTACTGACGACGACGCATTCGGCGTCCGATTCGTTAAGGGTCCGAAGGATTGATTGAGTCGCGCGTTCGATCGCGGGAACCGCGCTAGGAACGATATGTCGGCGACCCGTAACCCCGACGTGTAAACAACTCGCCATCGAAACCTCGCAGTCAATAAAAGTGATAAAAAAGGGATCGCATTCTCACATCGAACGCGATCCCTTGTATTAGACGCCGAGCGGATAATGGACGACTGAAAGTTCGCCGATCAGGCGTCGGCGGACGATGCAAATTCTCCAGTCGCTTTCACCGCGACACGTCCGCCTAACTTCATTCTCGACGTCTATCAGAGTTCCAGTTAACATGATTCTCAGACCGCCAGACGTCTGTGTTTGCGTCACTTTTCAGGACGCGTAGAGAATCCTTTGTAGAAGAAACCGTCATTCTCTACGATTCCAAAGAAGACGCTAAAACCGATGTTTTTGGCGAATGTAGCGTCAAAGGGCGGAAGCGTCGAGGCGTCGAATTGAACTTCGCGAGGAGTCTTCTCGCCCGGGGGCGTCAAGATGACGTTAAGGAGCTTAGCGCCGAGCGTCTGGCCGGACGGGAGCTTGCCGAGTCGGAAAAGTTCATAGTTTTCGCGAAGGCCGTCAATATTGCGGCAGTATCCGCGAACAAAGACGCCGTTGGCGGCGGCAGGCTCCTGAGCGAGACTCTGCATCGCGCGCTTGTGTTCCGGAACGTCGAGGATTGATCCGGCGTCGGCGGGCGCGCTGAGGACTTTGTTCTGGAGATATTTCGGATCGTTAGTGACAAAGAGCGCTCCGTTGGCGACGCCGAAGGCGGTGCCCTTGATGAGTTCGGCTTCAACGCCGGGCTCGGACGCAATGCGTTGCGTACCTGGTCGAACCGCACCGGGACGAACCGCGCCGGGACGCGTCACGCCGGGTCTCGCCGGTCTCTCGGTACCCTTCTGCGGAACATACTGCCAGAATGTCTGACCCGCGACGTCAAGTTTCTGGAAATCAGGATCCGACTCAAACATCTTCATAAGCGCATTGGCGACAATCTGCTCCTTGCCTTCAATGATGTTCGCGGAAAGGACGAACTTCTCGCCGTCGGCATAATTCTCCGGGTCAAATGCGTTCGTCGAGGAAATCTGACGTCCGAAATTAGCGATGAGTTCGGAACGAAGGTTGACCTGCGGACCGAGCTTATCTTTTTCAAGGGAATCAATAACGTCGTTCCACGCGCCCTCCGTCTCGATGAATTCGTCGAAGAGAGGACCGATGTTGTTAAACGTCGTGAGTGCGTTGAGATTCAAGAGCGTATAGCGCGTCGAGTTCCTGCCGATCCATTGCGGCGGTTCAAGCGCATCCACGTTCGAGAAAGAGAGCATGCGCAACGCTTTCGTCGGAGGTTCGGGAATATAAACCTTAACACGATAGACGAACTCGTACTGACCGTCCGTGAAATCCATCGTGCCGCCGACGCCCTTAACGCCGTCGAACCCCTGGTTTGAAAGAACCGCAAATGGGGATTTCCCCTTCAGTTCTTCCGCCGGCACGAGCGATCGGATCGCTTCGCCCGCGAGCATCGGATTCACGAAGAAACGAATCTGCGGCGCTTCTTTGACGCTGGAGTCCTGCCCGCAGCGCGCGAAAATCGCCTGATATTCAGGGCGAGAATCGAGCGCGGGATCGGCGCTGCCCGCGAGCTTGCTAAGAAGCAACTCCGCGAGATATTTCTGATCCGTCGCGATCAGCAACTGCGGCAACGCGACGTACCACGCCGTCGTAACGGCGCCAGTTTGCGTATTCGGGAACGTAAGAACAGTCGCTTCGACCGACTGACGACCGACCACGATCCGCTCTTTCGAACTCTCGCCATTCTGAGCGCTCGTGGTCTGACGGATCAGACGAACGAGAAAATCATTGACCTCCGACGCATTGCCCGCGACGTTCATCATCACGGCAAAGCCGGGCTTTTTACCAGGAATCGCGATGAGACCGCCGGCAATCTCGCCCGACGGCAACGTCGTGAAATCTTCGAGACTAAGTCCAAGGCGATTCGGCCATGATTCTTCTATCTGCTGGCGAAGCGAGTCGCGGAATTCTTGAAATCGCGGAGCAGAAAGAGCCTGATGAAGCTGCGTTTCTTTCCAGTGATCGCCAAGATTTTTCACATTATCGATACTGAAATAAATCTGGGTCGAGTCTGGGAAACAGTGATCAAGCTTGAACTGCTGAGCTACAAGAATGGAACCTGAAATGAAAAAGCAGACTACCGACGCGAAAACGCGTAACCGCCACCTACTCATATCTTAAAACTCCTTATCGAGTCGTGCTATGTTCTCTCTAATGGGAGCGGACGAGCCCGAGAGAACGCCGTCATATGTCGACGTTGCCCCTTTTACAGTCGCCGCGCCTAAACTATAATCGCTTTTACGATTTTTTACCAGTCGTCCTGACCCCTTAGTAGGGAATATTTCCGAAAATTTTTACTCGCGCGTCAGGTATAGGTTTGGTATTTTGTGCAGGTTCCGCTAGCTTTGGAGACGAATCAGGACGGATATCGATATGGCAACAGACGGTTTTATTCAGGAACGATTTCGATCTGAAACCCTCGTTCATGACTCAATCCACGGGTACATTTCCATCGCATCGCCCCCTCGCGAGCCGATCGATGGCGAAACGGCGTATGAACGCGATCTTGTCGACTCGCCATGGGTGCAACGATTGCGCCAGATTCATCAGCTACAAACCGCATGGTATGTCTATCCTACGGCGGAACATTCTCGATTTCAACACGTTCTTGGCACAATGCAACTCGCGAGCCGCGTCTGGAACGCCTGGAACGAAAGTTTTTACGCTGTCTTCGAGAACAACCCCCATCTCGTTGAACAGGGCGCGTCCGAAGAAGCGCGACGCCCACTGCCGTCGCGGAACTGCCTTGAAGCGCTCCTGCGCGTCGCGGGACTCCTACACGACGTCGGGCACGGACCGTTCGGACATTTTTTTGACGAAAATTTCCTCAAAAAATACACGACGCCCTCTGGCGAGAGACTCACGCACGAAACGCTCGGCGCGGAAATCGTCAGAACGCGTCTTGCGGATACGATCAAGGGAATTCGTCGGTCGCCAAGGGGCGTCTTTGAACCTGGCGAATCCCTCTCGCCCGAAGACGTCGCCTACCTCATTATACGACCAAAATCTGAGGAAGACGACGCGAAACGCCCCGCGTGGCTGCAAATGCTCAGGATTCTCTTCTCGGGGCTCTACACGATTGACAACATGGACTTCGTGCTGCGCGACGCTTACGCCTCGGGAGTCAGCCTCAGTCCGTACGACCTCGAACGGTTGATCCACTACACTTTCTTTACGGAGAAAGGATTGACGCTGCACCGCAAGGGCGTCGGGGCGCTGCTGAGTTTTTTGGAGGCGCGATCGGGACTCTTCCGTTCCGTTTATTACCATCGGACGGTGCGAGCCATCGACGTGGAGCTTGCTGATCTTTTCCGTAAGGGCGCCGATCTACTTTATCCGTATGGTAATCCTCTCGATTCGCTCGACGAATATCTCCGCTTTACCGACTGGTCGCTCCTTTCCGACGTGGGAAACTGGGACCGCTCGGACATTCCGCGCAAACAGGAGCTCGCCGGTCCATGGCGCGCGATCCTTGAACGCCGTATTCCATGGCGACTCCTCGCCGAAAAGACTTTTGTCGTCAAGGAAGGCGAGCCCGAACAAGCGTCCCTTTTCTCGGAGCCGAGCCTCTTTGAAGCGGCGATTCGCAACAGGCTACCCTCCTCGCTCCAGGACCTCCCGCTGCGCTTCGACGTCGCCCGCGCGTCCTACCGTCCTGAATCCATCGCCGCGAAGAACTACCTATACCAGCCTGAAACAGGCGACGTGGCGTCGATCCTGAAAGACCCCATCCTCCGCGAGACGCCCAAGAGTATGCGCGTATGCCGCGTCTATGGGCGAAACACGACGGGACGCGAAGAAATCGTCGCGGCGATCAACGAACTTGCCGCAGGCGGCGTCGACGAGCTGACCAACGTATGAAAGGCGCAAAATCTGAAAAAACTGAGGACGCGCGCGACGAACGATCGCAATCGCGCTTGACGCTCGCGCTGGCTGTTCTCGTTACCCTCGCGGCGCTCGCGTTCGCCTCAGGACGCGCCGAACGGACGCCCCTCGTCTGGGACGAAGGGGACGCCTTCGTTCGCGCAGAACGCGTCTCAGAATGGCTTTTCGCATTCTGGCGCGGTCCTACGAAGCTTACGGACGCGCTGCAGGACGACCGCGCCCCTCAGGGTTCGCAGCGACACGAATTGCGCCGTTACTTCTCAACGCTCTCCTCACGCCGCGCGCTCTTTACTCCTGAAACGCTCGAAGTCGGATTCCAGCACGCGATTTACCGCGAGGGGCATCCGTCGGGCTACACGCTAACGATCGCGATGGGATCCGCGCTCGCAGAACGGCTCGGGATTGACGCGCTTTTTTCTGAAAAAGTCGCGTTGCGATTCGGAATGCTGCTCTTTTTTTCATTGGCGCTAGGCGCGGTCTTTTGGCGAACCTCCATGACTTTTGGTCGCCTCGCAGCGTTCGCGGCAGTCGTTGGAATTGCGAGTTGCCCTCGAGTATTCTGTCACGCGCTCATCGCGGGCGGAGATTCGCTTCTCATTTCAAGCTGGTTGCTGGCATGGGCTCTTTTTCCGACGGCGCAACGAGTCCTTTGGGGCGCCGCGTTATGGGGCGCCGCGTTGGTGCTCTCCTTCAGCGCAAAATTCAGCGGCTTCCTTGCGCCATGCCCCTTTTTCATCGTCGTCTTCGCTGAATTAATCTTTCAACGGCGCGCGCGGGTTCATGCGACCGCGCGCATTGGGCGCCTCGCGTTCGGACTCGCAATCGGACTGGCGATCTTCTTCTTCGTCAATCCAACGTTATGGAACGCGCCGTTACATAGCCTCAAAACCTTCTGGGTCCTCAATACGCAACGCGCGGGATTTAATATCCCGACGTACTTCTTCGGCGAATTCTATTCCCTCGACCACCCCTTGCCATGGTGGAACGGAATCTTCTGGTGCATCGCGACGGTCCCGAGCGTCCTGGCGGCGTGCGCGGTCGCAATGGGCGTCGCAACGGCGTTCCCTAAACGAAATGAAGATTCGCCGCGACGTGCGGCGCGCGACGAGCGCGGAACGCTTCTATGGACCGCCATTGCGATGGCGCTAACGCTCCCGACTATTCGCGCGATGCCTGGAACGCCTGTCCACGACGGGGCGAGGTTGCTGATCGCTTCGACGGCGTTTTGGGGGCTCCTCGGAGGGCTCGGCGCCGCTCATGTCGCTCGGGCGTTAACGCAACTCAACAGTCGTCGTTGCGCCTTCGCGCTCCGCGTTGCGCTCGCGTGCGCCCTTCTCGCGCCTGGAGTCGCCGACTTAATCCTTTGCGCGCCCCAATATCTATCCTTCTACAGCGCGGCGGTCGGGGGGCTTACCGGCGCCGTGAAACGCAAACTTGAACCGACCTATTATTGGGATTCCTTCGACGAAGCGGTCGCGACGCGGCTCTCGAACCTGTCGGAGCGCGCTCGCGAGACGGGACGCCCCGATGGAATTCTCTTCAACGCCTTCTCCTCCCAGACGCTCGAATATTATCGTCGCTGGAACGTCTGCGGCGACGCGCGTCTGGCGACGATCTCGAATCCGACGACTCTCCGAGAACTGCCAGATTTCGGCTTCTACGTCCTACAACGCCGTCCGAGCGCGGTATCGACGCTCGACGCTTACGTCGCAAAGAACGCTAAACTTCTCTTTACCAAAACAACGCGCGATCCGCTCCCCAACGTTGTTGATTGCGATCGCGAGAATATTACGCTTCTTGAGGTTTACGATATCAGCGGACTCAATTTTGACGAGCGGCGGTAAAAAAACTCTTGAAAATTTCCGTCGGCGAAACTACAATCGCAGACAGATGCAGATGAGTTCTAGCGCCGCTTTACAGCACGTTTAGAACCCTTCTGCGGACGGCGCCACCTTACGGAGAAACGTATGCCAAAAATACAGCCCATCATATGGAAAACACCTGAAACGGCGAGCGATCAATTCTCGCAATTTCTCAATGGACGGCTCGATCTGCTTGATCAGACGCTGCTGCCAACTGAGATCCGTAGAATTGATTGCAAAACGATTGAGGCCGTATGGGAGGCTATCAAAACGCTACGTGTGCGAGGCGCGCCTGCGATCGGAATCTCCGCCGCTTACGGAGTCTGCGTCGGCCTTCAGACCGCTTTCCGCGCCCCGAACGGCGCTCGACGCGTTCCAGACGAAGACGAATTCTTCGCAAGACTCGTCGAAACGACCGATTACCTCGCGACGAGCCGTCCGACGGCGGTCAATCTTTTCTGGGCGCTCGACCGAATGAGAGCCAAAGGCGAGTCGTTGCGCGGAGCGTGTCCCGTCGACAAAATTGCCGTCGCGCTTCTCGAGGAGGCGCGCGCGATCCATGCGGAGGACAATCTGCTCTGCCGAAAAATGGGACGTTATGGCGCCGATCTCATTAAAGACGGCGGCTGTTACCTTACGCACTGCAACGCAGGCGGAATCGCTACGGGCGAGTATGGGACCGCGCTTGGCGTCTTCTACTGGGCGCACGAAGAACAGGGCAAGAAAATTCGCGTCTATGCCGACGAAACGCGACCGTTGCTCCAAGGGTCGCGCCTCACCGCCTGGGAACTCAAGGAAAACGGAATCGACGTCACGCTTATTTGCGACAATATGGCGGCGACCGTTATGCGACAAGGAAAAATCGACGCGGTCTTTGTCGGCGCCGATCGCATCGCTGCGAACGGCGATACCGCTAACAAAATCGGAACTTATTCCGTCGCGCTGATCGCCAAGGCGCACAACGTACCGTTTTATGTCGTCGCGCCAAGGTCGACCTTCGACCTCGAGGTCAAGACGGGCGCTGGAATCCCAATCGAGGAACGCGACGCAAGTGAAATTGGACACGGATTTGGACGCCAGACTGCGCCCGACGGAATCGACGTCTATAATCCCGCGTTTGACGTCACGCCCGCCGAACTCATCACTGGCATTATTACAGAAAATGGTTTGATTGCGCCGATCTCCGAAGAACTTATAGCCAAGGTTGTTGGTCAGAATAAATTGGCGCCCGGCGCCTGACGCTAGGCGTGTATTTTTACCCAAGAAAATTGAGCTCTCCTGCAACTTTGACGCGTGACTCGCATACTAAATAATGGCAAGAGTTGATCGCAAACCGCATGTCGCGGAGTTCGATTTTCGGACGTCGTTCAATGCGCAATACCGGATAAGATAGGAAACTTCAATGGTTAAGTCTAACAAATACAAGGAATACGACGATCTTGGGGTTCGGTTTATCTATCCGAATAACTGGACGGTTCAAACTGAAACCTGGGACAAGGGAACGTACGGAATCTCGGTAGACTGCCCTGACGGGAGTTTCTGGGCGTTAGCAATCTATCCGAAGAACGTCGACGTCGACGAGGCCGCCAGGAAAATCCTTACGGCGCTTTACCACGAATACAACGACGTCGAAGGAGAGAAGATCAAACGGTATGTTGCGGATCAGATTCTCCAGGGATACGAGATCAACTTCTATTATCTTGACCTGGCAAGCACGGCTCAGGCGCTGATATTTGAGGATGACGAGCGAGGCTACGTCATCTTTTGGCAGACCTGCGACCGACTCCTCCTGACAGACGAAGAAATGGCCCCGCGCGTTGAAGTCTTCGAGGTAATGACGTATACTCTCATATCGAACCTTACCGGTCAGCTCGTCGACTGGGAGGAAGACGAGGACGAGGAGTTAGAGCTCGTAAAATCTGCAAAAGAAATACGCGCAGAGGAAGACAGGGAGTTCTATCGCCAAGAATATATCGCGGCGAGGAAAGAGATTCAGCAGGAGTACTGGCGCTCGGGCGGCGAAATCACCAGTCAAGACTCTGGACTTGAAAATTTCGTAACGACTTGGAGCAATAAGAGTAGAAGACCCGCCAAGCGCTCGAGACGCGCCGGACGCGCCGACGAACGCTTCGAGGACTTTCTCAGGCGCGACGACGGAGACGATGATTTTAGCGACGACGCCTTCAACGGGAAAGACTACGAATGAGCGACGCCAATAACAACGACGCGAAAATCGCGGAACTTGCCAAGATCCTGACCAACGCCCCTAAAATAGCCTTTCTCACCGGCGCAGGAATCTCGACGGAAAGCGGGGTCCCCGACTTTCGTTCGTCGAAAGGCGTCTATTCCATGACGTCGGAGGAAGTCTTCTCGATCACCTATTTCCTGGACGACCCCGAGCGTTTCTATTCCTTTTTTGCCGACTTCTATCGCGAAATGACGGACGCCAAACCCAACGCCGGTCATCTTGCGATCGCGGAGCTTGAAACGCGTTGCGGAAAGGACGTGGAGGTCGTGACGCAAAATATCGACGGGCTCCACAGCGCGGCAGGCTCGACAAAGGTTCGCGAGATTCATGGAACGTTGCGATTCGCTTCATGCCTGGAATGCGCGAAGCGTTATCCCGAATCCAGTTTTCGCGACGATGTGCGCGCGGGAAAATTCCCTCGATGCACGTGCGGCGGAGCGCTCAAGCCCGACGTCGTTTTCTTCGGCGAACCGCTGCCGACTACGGAATTCAACGCGGCGCTTCGCGCGATGCGGGAAGCCGAGGCGCTCGTCGTTGCCGGAACGTCGCTGCAAGTCTACCCCGCCGCCGGTCTGCCAAGAGCTTGCGACGCGGCGATCCCCTTCGTCGTGATCAACCAAACCGCGACGCCTCTGGATAGCCAGTCGGCGCTCGTCTTTCACGATCCGATCGGCGAAATCCTGCCAAAAGCGGTCGCTATGGTCCCAGGCGTCTGACGCGCAGAAACAGAAATGGTCGACGCCAAATGCATTATGGCGCGTTCGTTAGTCCGCCGACGTTTTCAAACAATGTTCTAGCAGCGCTTTGCAGCCTTCATTGACTTCGTTCCATGTTTTTTTGAAGTCGTTATGGAACCATGGGTCAGAGATTTCGCCAGGCGCGTCGGTGAAATCGAGGAGGCGAGAAATCTTTCTTGCGGCGTGCGGTTCCTTGGATTTCCGCGCCAACTGTCTCATCCGCCAGATATTTTCGTCATCCATGCCGACAAGCCGATCATATTGCGCAAAGTCGGCGAGCGTGAGTCGACGAGAAGTCTTACCTTCGCACCGAATTCCATTCTCCGCCATTATCTTTCGAGAACCGGGGTGCACAGGCTGGCCAAGGTCGTCGCTGCTCGTCGCCGCCGACGCGATCTCAAAGCGCTCTGCAACGCCCTTTTCTTTAACCATGCGCTTCATGACAAATTCCGCCATCGGACTGCGACAGATATTACCGTGGCAAACGAAGAGAATACGAAACATTCGGGGCTCCTTGTAGGGCGTCGATCTTTTAACGGAAGGTAACGTCGACTACTGGAGTTTTTTATCAAGATAACGCTGGAGCGCGGCAAGTCGTTCCGGCTCAAGCGCGGGCGTATTCGAAAGAGGATTAACGAGCTGAAGCTCTTCGTATTTGAAAAAGCCCATTGTATGGAATCCTAACAGCTCGTAACGCTCGAATTTAAACTCGCGAACGAAAGAGGCGTATCGATCCATATCGGCTTCCGTGTCGTTGATACCGGGCACGACGACGGTCCTCAACCACAGGCGTACGCCGATTTTCGAGCAGTACCGCGCAACGGCGAGAAAGAGTTCAAAATCGCCGCCGGTGTATTTACGATATCGCTCCGGATCGGGGAACTTGACGTCGAGAATCACCATGTCGGCGCCGTCGAGCGCCTTTTGAACCTCGGGCGACAACGGCACGCTTCCCGACGTGTCGACGCAGTATCCGATCCCTTCGGCGCGTAGCATTGGCGCGAGCTCGTTGATAAACCGCGCGTTCAGGAGCGGCTCGCCTCCCGAAAAGGTCACGCCGCCCCCGCGCCGGAAGTATGGCTTGAAACGCCGCGCCTTCTGGAAAAGTTGTTCTGCCGAATACTCTTTTCCAGAAGGAGTCCAAGCGTCGGGATTATGGCAGTACCAGCACCGCAATGGACATCCGGTAAAGAACACGTCGTACCGGAGTCCCTCGCCGTCGAGAGCCGCCATCGATTCGAACGAATGAACGTCCGCCTTCCCCTTAGCCATTATTGATCCAATCCGGTCGCTCCTGCGTCGACCTGCTTACATCTTCTGGTGGAACGTGCGCGCGACCACCTCTTCCTGCTTATCGCGCGTGAGCTTATTGAAGTTCACCGCATAGCCGGAAACACGAACCGTAAGGGACGGATAGAGCGTCGGATCGTTCATCGCCGCGATAAGCTTCTCGCGGTTGAGAACGTTGACGTTGAGGTGATGCGCATCCTGCTCGAAGTAGCCGTCGAGCATCGAAACGAGGTGTTCGACTCGATCCTCGTCATTTCGTCCAAGCGCTTCGGGAGTGATTGAGAAAGTATTGCTGATGCCGTCCTGGCAACAGGCGTAATTGAGCTTCGCAACCGAGTTGAGCGACGCGAGCGCGCCCTCGATATCGCGACCGTGCATCGGGTTCGCGCCTGGCGCAAAGGGCTGACCCGCCTTGCGTCCGTCCGGGGTTGCGCCCGTCTTGCGTCCGTACATGACGTTCGACGTGATCGTAAGGATCGAAAGCGTATGTCGCGCTCCGCGATACGCCGGCGTCTTGCACAGTTCATCATAGAAGTATTCGATCAGCGCCTTGCCGATGAGGTCGGCGCGGTCGTCGTCGTTGCCGTACTTCGGGAACTCGCCTTCGACCTCGAAGTCCGTGATGATACCTCGCTCGTCTTTGATCGGTTTGACCTTCGCATACTTGATTGCCGAGAGGGAGTCGATCGCGACGGAGAATCCCGAGACGCCAAACGCCATCAGTCGTTCGACGTCCGTGTCATGCAACGCCATCATGAAGCGCTCGTACGCGTATTTGTCGTGCATATAGTGGATGATGTTCATCGTGTTGACGTAGAGACGCGCCATCCAGCTAAGGTATTCCTTATATGCGCTGCAAACCTCGTTGTAATCGAGCGTCTCTTCGCTAAAGACAGGACCGACGGGCGCGATCTGGACTCCTTCCTTTTCATCCTTACCGCCGTTGAGCGCCATGAGGAGAACCTTCGCAAGGTTGCAACGCGCCCCGAAGAACTGCATCTGTTTACCAGTCTTCATCGCTGAAACACAGCAGGCGATAGAGTAATCGTCGCCATACATGCGACGCATCAGATCGTCGTTCTCATACTGGATCGAGTCCGTGTCGATACTGACCTGCGCGCAGAAAGCCTTAAATGGCTCCGGAAGTTTCTCCGACCAAAGAACCGTAATATTGGGTTCCGCGGAAGAACCGAGGTTATAAAGCGTCTGCAAAACGCGGTAGCTCGTCTTGGAGACCATATGCTTTCCCTCGCTCGTTATGCCGCTAAGGGACAGCGTAACCCAGACGGGGTCGCCCGCGAAAAGATCGTTGTATTCAGGGGTGCGAAGGTGACGAACGAGGCGCAGTTTAATGACAAGGTCGTCGATAAGCTCCTGCGCCTGGGACTCCGTAAGAGTACCCTCGTCAAGATCGCGCTGAATATAGCAGTCGAGGAATTCGGCAATCCGTCCGATGGAGTTCGCGGCGCCATTCTGCTCCTTGACCGCGCCAAGGTACCCGAAGTAGAGCCACTGAACCGCCTCGCGAGCGTTGGTCGCGGGCTTGGAGATATCGTATCCGTAAGACTGCGCCATCATTTTGAGCTGGGACATGAACTCAAGCTGCTTGGCGAGATCCTCGAGGAGGTGTATCGTTTCTTCGTCGAGACACTCTGTTTCGCCGAGTCGCTGCTTGTCGAGTTTCTTCTGCTCTATGAGATAGTCCATACCATATAGCGCAACGCGGCGATAATCCCCGATGATACGACCACGCGCGTAGGCGTCTGGAAGACCGGTGAGAACGCCGGCGTGGCGCGCTTTACGCATCGTGTCCGTATAGACGCGGAAAACGCCGGTATTGTGCGTCGTGCGATATTTGAACTCGTCGTGAATCTTGTCAGAAATCTTGTATCCGTAGGCCTCGCACGCCTGCGCAGCGTTCCGATAGCCCGCGAAGGGCGAAACGCCGCGGCGCAGCGGCGCGTCCGTCTGTAATCCGACGATGATATCGACGTCCTTATCGACGACGTAGCCAGGCTCATGCGAAAGAATGGTAAGAACCTTGCTCGTATCAACGTCGAGAACCCCACCCTTGCGATTCTCTTCGATCAGCAACTCTTTGACGCGAGCGATAGAACGCTCCGTGCGCTCCGTCGGACCTTCGAGAAAAGAAGCGTCTCCGTCATATGGAGCGTAGTTGAGCTTGATAAAATTAGAAACGTTGATTCCTTCGCGCCAGACGCCCTCGCGAAAACCTCTCCAAGCCGACAAATCTGCCATATCATGTTTCTCCTGTCGATCTGTAATATCTGTCCCGCGAAGGCGCAAATCATCTCGATCGAGCGCGGACGAGTCGACGCTCAACGCGTCTGAAACATTCCGTTGGAGTCTCGATCAATCAGCGCGTCTCCAGCGCCGACGACGAACTAAGTCTACCGGTGAACCAATAAGCGTCAAGCCTAAAGGAACTTGTATTAAAAAGCAGCAAAACAACCGCCGCAGTATAACAAGAACTCATACTGAATTTCGACCAGTGTTCTTAGAACCAAGGAACACTACCGGTAGCGTTTTGGCCATATTGTAACTCATTTATAACGGCGTCAAGCCCCTAAAATCGGCGCTATTTGAAGGGAACGGTCGGAAATCAAATCAGACGTCTCCGTCTTTTGCGACTCTCTGATCGAATACGGCAGTCGTTCCTCCAAGAACTGTGAGAATGGGGGTCTAAGAAGCGAATGAAAGGCGGACGCAAGGAAGAATTCACAGGGAAGTCATGCGCTTGCAGGACGGCAAATCGCGTCCCGAAGTGGCAAAGGCCGTCGCCGTCGACAAAAGAAAATAAAACCCGACGGCGCGGAGATCAGCGCGTCCACAATTTTTTGAAGCCGCGCTTTTTAAGTTTGAATGGTCGAGCAAACTGAGGCGTCGCTCGGGAATCGGGGATCATCTTGCGGACAATCGAGAGACTCTTTTCAAGAGCTGCGTCGTCGCGGCGGCGAGGGAAGTTGCCCTGGCTCCATTTTCTGCCGTTTTCGAGAGTAACCACGACGTCGACGGTCGGAAAGTCGTCGACGAGCTCCGCTTCACGCGGCGTCATAACCATCGAGATGAGCGAGGACGCAAGACCATGAAAATCGCGCTCGAACTTCGCCGTCGAATTTCGACAGATCCATTCGTCCGCAACGAAACCGTCTCCATAGGAATCATAGCCTTTGCGCATGTAGCAGACAGTGTCCTTTCTAATGACAAGTTTGTCTGAGTAGGCGTCTTCCGAACAGCAAAAACCTGATTTTCCCATAAAAGTTATCTGTATGATCTTGTCCATTGGCGCGCTCCTTGTTTAAAAGACAACGGCGTGCAAAACCAACATTGCTTATTTTCCCATAACAAAGAGCTAAAGTCAACAAAAAAAGGGCCAACTGGGACGTTTTTTCTAAAAAAAGAGTTTTCGTTATATATTTATCCTATGCCTCTTGTAGAACATGAGCGTGTTATTCATGACGCACGTGGAGAAAGCAGAAAAGATCGCGACATGAAACCAGCAAACTTCCGCCGCTGACGCGCCGGACGTCCGACGCGCCAAGTTTTCGGATGACAAAAATTTCAGATCAGATATCCGGCAGAATCATTGACGTTGAACCTTGACCTTGCCAGAGAATAACGGAAAACGTTAACATGAACTGTGAACCGTCACCCATATGAAGTTTTGAAATCGACGTCACCCTGGAACCGCCCGATGGACGGCTTGCAACTTCCTATTGTAACCGCTGAGCGGCGCCGGAGAGCTAAGGGCGCCAGCTGGTCGCAACGCGGCGCGTGCATAATATCCCGACGACCGACGAACAAAACGTACTCTCCGAACGCTGAAAACAATTGACCGCCGTGCGACGTCCATTCAATCGGACCGCATCGACGAAGCGTCTCGGATAATCGTCTTAAGACGTCGGACAAGTTACAGGTCAATGTCAAAGACAACGCTGTTATTAACAACGTCGAGCGCCGTCTGGGCACGACTGAGCTCGTCGCTGACTTCCGCAAGATCCCGCGCGACTTCCTCGACGTCGTAATTTGCGTAAAGATATTCCACGAGCGTCTTGCCAACGCCCCCGGAACTCATGCGTTCTTTCGGAAGTCGCGACGCCATCATGGAAAGCTTGCGCTTCTTCTCGCTGAGCTGCGGGATGTAGACGAGTATCTGATCGACGGTCATATCGAAGTCAGGAACCTGCGTCGTAAGATTAAACGTGTTGATCGCGTGTTTGACCTTCCGAACCTTGGCTTCGAGCGCCGCTAGACGCTCCTGCGTCTCCGAATAGCGGTAATCGGGTCGCGCCTCTTCGAGATCCTCTTCAATCGCCGCGATGAAAACGCTGCTCTTCGACTCGCGATCCTTGATCGCCTGTTGTTCCTCATTTAATTTACGAAGCAACTTCGCAGCTTCCGCAGACGTGCATTTCATTATGCGTCTCCTGACATATCGACAAGCGTCCTTCGTCTATTTCCATTCTTCGTCGAGCGCGCTCAACGGCGTCAGACGCGCCGCGTCCTCCGGAGCTCAAAATTTTTTTCCGCGCCGCTAGACGATTTAAAAAAATACGATACTAATGGGAGGATTATACGCCTGGTTTAAAAAGGATCAAGATGAAATCGACGCCATGGAAATCAGTTTTTAGAGAAAACACGAGCTATAACGCGCTCTTTCTTTCGATCGCCATGACGGCGCTCGGCTATGGACTCTATAAGGGCGTCTTCGATAATTACCTCGTCGAAGCCGCCGGCATGAATCAGTTTGACAAGGGCGTCACCGAGTTCTTCCGCGAATTAGCGGGCGCGCTGCTCGTCTTTATGCTCGCGCTGCTCTATCGATTTTCAGCGTCCCAAATTTTTAAAATCGGAGGCGTCCTGACGCTCCTGGGAATGTTATTACAGGCGTCGATTCCCCCTTCTAAGATTCTCATAACGATCGCTATCTTCGTCTACTCGGCGGGCGAGCACCTTCAGCTCGGAATGAGAAGCGTGCTGACGATGGATTACGCGAAAGCGAAGCGTTCTGGCGTCGCGCTTGGATGGCAGAACTCGGTTGTACAGATAGGGAATCTTGCGGGCTTTCTTATCATCATCCCCGCTTTTCTCCTCGCGGACTCGATAAAGCTGTATCGGCCGGTCTTCATGGCCGCGGCGTTCTTCACCGCTCTTTCCTTCATTCTGGCGCTCGGACTCAGAAGCGAGGCGCATACGGACACGTCGGGACGGAGATTCTATTTCCGACGAAAGTTCACGAAATACTACATGCTCGAGCTTTTTTACGGGGCGCGCAAACAGGTATTCTTCACCTTTGGCCCTTACGTCCTCGTACTCTTTTATGGCGCGAGCGCCGCGGCCATCAGCGCCCTTTTTGCTATTTCAGCGGTCGCGTGCTTCCTCTTTTCGCCTCTCGTCGGCAAGATAATCGACCGCATCGGTTACAAACCGGTCATGATCTTCGACACATTGATCCTGGGAGTCGTATGTTTCTTCTACGGATTCGCGCATCATCTCTTCCCCATGAAAGTGGCGTTCTATGTGTGCTGCGTGAATTACGTGCTCGACTCGGTGATCTCTCTTGCGGCAATGGCGTCAAACGTATACGTCAGGGATTGCTCCGACGACGCCAACGAGATGCGCGCGACGATTTCAACCGGCGTTTCCGTCAACCATTTTATCACGATCCTTGTGGCGTTCTTCGGAGGATGGGTTTGGCAGAAACTCGGAATTGAGACCCTCTTCGTTCTTTCGGCGATCCTTGGACTGTGCAACAGCGCGTTTGCCGCGACAATCAAAGTTCCGCCCAAGAACATTCATGAGATTCAGGAACCTTCTGGCGGCTATTCACGAAGACAGACTTGAGCGGCGCGACGACAAAGCGGCAAAGCGTCTGAGCTTTGTCGCATAGGATCGCCGCTTCCGCCCGATCGGCAGGACGCTCCGTGCGCCTCGATGAAAACTGGGCAAAAAAAAGGCGCAATCGACATGACGTCGATTGCGCCTTATCTATAGTTGCGTCATCGGCAACTACGGGGAAGAGAGTTATTAGCTCTTCTTGTAACCACACTTCGGGCACACGCCGTTTTCGTCAAGCGCGATTCCGCACAGCGGGCAACGCTCAACTTCAAGATGCGGCTCGTAGCATTCGGACGCGATGTTCGGACCGCTCGAGAAGGTAAGCTTGACGATGTTCAGCTTGTCCTTCAGCAGGTCGTAAACGATCTTGATCATGCCCTCAACGGTCATGGTCTCCTTCGTGACAACAACGCGGCAGTCCGGATACGCCGTCGCGAGTTCCGTCTTGAAGGCGGGGCCCTTCATCGTGTTGTTCGCATGACCGTCCTTGATCCCCTGCTTCTCGTAAACGTCGAGGATCGCGGGAAGCAGCGGATCGTCTTCGCGGAGGATCAACGCATGGTCGAAGTTCTGCAGGACTTCCCAAGCGGTCTTGTAGATCTCGTTGCAGGGGAAGACCATGTTGACGCCCTTGTTGACGGAGCCTTCTACCTCAATGGTAAGATAGCCGGTGTGCCCGTGCAGATAGGACGCCTCGCCCCTAAAACCGTAAAAACGATGCGCATACTGAAGGTCGAGTTTAACAATACTTCTCATCCTGGTATCTCCTTACATGGATACTGAGTTTTCTGCGCTCCTATGAGCGCGCTTTAAAATCAAAATTCGTGGTTTTCTCTATGATTGGCTGTTCTTAGCGCTGATATCGGACTTCGACTTCGATTTGCATTCGGCGCAGATCCCTTTGAAAATGAGGTCATATCCGCTGAACTCAAAGCCGCGAGCGTTTTTCGCGCTCTTGTTGCATTTTTCTAAGCCCGAGATGAATTCCATATCCATATCGAAAACTTTACCGCACTCTAAACACCTGGTGTGGTAATGGTCTTCCAAACGGTAGTCGTAGTGGTTAGCGCCACCGGGAATCTCGACAATGCTGATTTCTCCACTTTCTACAAGCTGATTCAGATTGCGATAAACCGTCCCACGGCTGACCGTCGGATGCTCACGGGTAACTTCTGCATACACTTCGCCTGCCGTGGGATGGCAGTGGAGTCTGCGTACCGCTTCCAACACCAGGGCTCGTTGAATTGTATTTCTTTTTACCGTTTTAATGACCTCCTACTCACATACTGTCTTTATTAGGATTAAATCCTAAATAAGGCTTATGTCAAGAGCGTTATATTTTTTCTCTGCATTTTTGGGCGCTCGCTCTATCGCCGGTACGCATGGCCTTTGCAGCATACCGCGCTGCCAAGGCGGTTAGACGGAAAAGCGGCGCGCCTTGCAGAATTCAAAATCAGAGCCAACCCTGTCCTGGTCGGCGACGCTTTGTCGCCGAGCGGGCCGAGCAAAAACGGGGGAAGATTTAGCTCGCGCTTATCCTCCCCCGCATAATGGGCAGGACGCTCTTAGCGCCTTGCATGAAGTGGGGGAAACAGCGCAACCGACATGGCGTCGATTGCGCCTTTGTGTGAATTCTTATCTATAGTTGCGTCATCGGCAACTACGGGGAAGAGAGTTATTAGCTCTTCTTGTAGCCGCACTTCGGGCACACGCCGTTTTCGTCAAGCGCGATTCCGCACAGCGGGCAACGCTCAACTTCGAGATGCGGCTCATAGCATTCGGACGCGATGTTCGGACCGCTCGAGAAGGTAAGCTTGACGATGTTCAGCTTGTCCTTCAGCAGGTCGTAGACGATCTTGATCATGCCTTCAACGGTCATGGTCTCCTTCGTGACCACAAGACGGCAGTCCGGATACGCCGTCGCGAGTTCCGTCTTAAAGGCGGGGCCCTTCATCGTGTTGTTCGCATGACCGTCCTTGATCCCCTGCTTCTCGTAAACGTCGAGGATCGCGGGAAGCAGCGGATCGTCTTCGCGGAGGATCAACGCATGGTCGAAGTTCTGCAGGACTTCCCAAGCGGTCTTATAGATCTCATTGCAGGGGAAGACCATGTTGACGCCCTTGTTGACAGAGCCCTCTACCTCGATGGTGAGGTGGCCGGTGTGGCCGTGCAAGTACGACGCCTCGCCCCTGAAACCGTAGAAGCGATGTGAATACTGAAGATCGAGTTTAACAAGACTTCTCATCCTGGTATCTCCTTTATAGGACACTTGAGGTTCTTACGCCCAGTTGAGCGCTTTTTAAAAACGAAAACCATTAATTTCTAATCGTTGTTTTCTCCATGGACGGCTTTATTACTTCCGTCGGAGCTTTACGAGTAACCGTTTCATACATTTCGTTCGCGGTGGGATGGCAGTGGAGTTTGTAATACCTCTTCCAGCGCCAAGGCCGCTGAATTGTATTTTTTTGGTTTTCTTTTGGAATGATTCCCTACTCGTAAACTTTCTTTAATAGGAATTGTATCCTAACAAGGATTGAAGTCAAGAGACATTTTGAATTTTTTTATTTCGTCTTTTTTATGGATACAGACCCTTTCCCGCGAAGCTTGACCTCTACAGTATTTCTAGATATCAACGCGGTTAGGCAAAAAGAAAAACGCCCCTTGTTATTTAGAGATTCCCCGAGCTACGCAGGCGCGCATCCGCCGCGTCAATCAAAGCATTGACCAGAAGAAAAGAGACGCTGAAGCGATTTAGGATTCTTCAGTCTCGTCGTTGTGAGCGCCATTCTCATAAGCAAGCTTGAGCGCTGCAATGACGCGGTCGTAATGCTCCGGAACGTGGGGAAAGACGCAGTTCGTACATTTCTTCAACGTCTTGCCATTGCGCTCGACAAATTCAGGAGTGCCGGGACAATCTGGAAGTCCGTAGAGCGGACAGTAGCAGAAAAGACAATTTATTTCGTCGATCTTTTTATGGCACGGGTAATATCGACAGTCGACGTTTTTAAAGAATCGGTGCGAATTATCCATTGCTACGCGTCTCCCGCCAATGCGCGCACTTGTCGACGAACGCTCTCGGCGCCGCCGGATTCGACGGATAATACAAGTGCGGAAATCCCAACAACCGCCGCGCGTCTGTATGACACGCAAACCAGCGTTTGCCAGACGCTGGTTTGACCGCCTCGCAGTCCTCGCCGTTATTGTCGCTGTCAAAATAATGAAACTCATGCCCCATGACGCTTCCAGCGCTCGCGTCGAGAAACGCCGGTTTTTTTTCCGTCAATTTCACGTAACCAAAACGCACGAGCTTTCCCACATCGCGGCATATGCCCGGAATCGCGCCAACAAGGGGATACTTCGTTCCGTCGCGCGTTACGAGCGATTCATGCAAATAGATAAACCCGCCGCTCTCCGCCATCGTCGGCGCGCCCGAAGCGTACAGAGTCTTAACTGAATCGAGCGTCGTGCGATTCGCACTCAGACGCTCCGCATGGAGTTCGGGATATCCGCCGCTAAGGAGAAGCCCGTCAACGTCTGCCGGGACCGGTTCATTTGCAAGAGGGGAAAAGAAGACAAGTTCCGCGCCCGCCTCGCGCAGCATCCTCAAGTTCTCCTCGTAATAGAAACAGAACGCGTCGTCTCTCGCAACGGCAATCCTCGCGCGAAGAGGAGTCCGGACCTCTGGCGGCGATGCAGATTCAGGAAATTCACGCGCTAACGCCAACGTCGCGTTGAGGTCGATCGTTCGGGCAAGATCCTCCGACGCCTTTTGGACGCGCGCGCGCAAATCGGAGACCTCATGAGGAAGTTTGAGCCCAAGATACCGGCTCTCCAGCCCAAGATCGGGTTGGTTGGGAAAATACCCTAGAACTCTAACGTCCAATTCCGCTTCAAGAATCGGTTTGAGCCTCAAAAAGGTCGATTCGGAAATGCGATTGAGAATCACGCCGACGATCCTGCGCTCGCGATCCAAGTCGACAAAACCTTTAACCAACGCAAGCGTAGAACGCCCCATCCCTCGAGCGTTCACGACGAGCGCGATCGGAATGTCAAGCGCGCAAGCGACGTGGTACGGCGATCCGTCGTTGGATCCAAAATCAGCGCCGTCGTAGAGCCCCATCGCGCCTTCGACAACGGCGACGTCCCCCTTAAGATTTTGCAGAAAGAGCGATCTCGTCGTCTTCTCGTCCGCCATAACGAGGTCAAGGTTACGCGACGTCGCGCCGAGTATCTCGCGATGAAAGATCGGATCGATGAAATCAGGTCCGCACTTAAACGCGCAGACGCGCAACCCCTGATTCTGAAACGCGGCGATCGCCGCGCAGGTTATCGTCGTTTTGCCGCAACCGCTGCCGGTCGCCGCTATCATGATCGCCTTGGTCATTCTCGCGTAAAGTTAAAGGAAAAGATGTAGACGGGATTCTTCGCATGCGGCATGGTATAAGCGCCGAGTCTGCGAATCTGCGTTATGGCAATTTGCGCGACGTCGAGATCCTCAATCGGGAGGCGTTTAACCGCCGCGGTCATTTCACCGACGCTCTCTAAACTCACCGCGGTCATGACGACGCGCATCTCCGGATTGATTGCGTACAGCCGCTCGAGAATCGGCTCAAGCTCTCCTCCAGCGCCTCCGATAAAGGCGCGATTCGCTTTCGGAAGAGCGCCGAGCGCGTCGGGCGCGTCGCCCTGAACGACCTCGACGTTTTCCACGCCAAACGCTGCGATATTGCGACGTATGAGCTCAACGGCGCCGGGATCGCGCTCTATCGCGCAGACGCGGACGGTCGGCGACGTCAACGCCGTCTGAATCGAAATCGAACCGGTACCCGCGCCGACGTCGTAGACTACGTCGCCCTCCTCAAGCTTCAGCTGACAAATCGCCAGTTTGCGGACCTTCTCCTTCGTCATGGGGACCTTATCGCGAAGAAACGCATCGTCGCTAATCGTCGGAACAAGAACACGGCGTCTAGGACGCTCTTGAAGAACTGCGACGACGTAAAGTCCCTCGCCGTCGACGTCGGAGCATTCGTCAAGCGAAAGGTTAAGAATCTGTTCGTCCTGATAGGAGAGGTTGCGTCCAACGACAACTCGAAGTTCTTCTTTTCCACGCGGAAGCGTTGCGAGAAGACTCGCCGCCTTCCGAACGTCGGCGGCGCCGGAGGTGAGAAGGAGCGTTACCGCGTTCTCTGTCGCAGCAACCTTAAGCTTCGGCGCCCAATCCGATTCGGCAACTCCGTGCAAACTCAGAATCGCCGCGTCCTGCCAGGCGAGCCCCAAACGCGCAGCGAGCGTCGTTATACTAGAAACGCCCGGCATAACGCGGACTTTGATCCCCTCGAGCTCGCGCAATGCCGCATAAACCTTGCCGCAACCGCTATATAACCCCGGATCGCCCGAAAAAAGAACGGTAACGCGCTTACCGCCGCCGCGTTTCGCCTTGATTTGCTTCAGCGCCTTAACGATCTCGTCAGGGGCAAACACAGGGCTGCGCGCCGCGTTGCCAACCGCAAGGCGCATTATTCTCGGCGAGCCGAAGAGATAGTCTGAAGATTCAATCCTCGCGCGCACCTCTTCCGTCATGAGCTCAGGCGCGCCGCAACCGACGCCAGCGAGCGCGACGTCAACTGGATCGTCGACGATCTTAACTTTCAAAAGTTGTTCAAGTTGCGAGTAAACTTCATTCGCTGACAATCCAGATTCGTCCGTCGCGTCGGGCCGTCGAATGAGGCAGACCTCGACCCCAACAGAGCGAGCCGCTTGAAGCTTCGCGTCTTCTCCCCCGACTTCCCCACTCTCTTTTGAGACGAGATACCGCGCGCCATACTGGCGCAACGTCGCCTCATTCGTCTCCCGAGTGAAAGGCCCCTGCATGGCGACGATCTGCCGCCCTTGAAGTCCCGCGTCAAAGCAAATTTTAAGGCTCTCGAGACTTGGCAGAACCCGAACGATCAGTCGCTCGCGAAGCGAGGGATCGTCGCAGAAAGATCCAAGCTCCTTGGTTCCGGTCGCGAGGAGAATTCGCCCAGCCTTTGAACGGAGCGCGTCGGCGCACTCGCTCATGCTCTCATAGAACGAGCAACCGCTTCCGACGTCGACGACAGGAGGTCGTAACAGACGCAGATAAGGGACGTCGAGCCCTTCGAGGCTTTCTTTGATCGTCGACGTCACGAGAGTTGCGTAGGGATGAGTCGCGTCGACGACGACGTCGGGCCGGAAGGTCTCGTAGAGGCGTCGCATTTCGGCCGCGTCGAGGCGCCCCTGAATAACTTCGATACGCTCCGACTCGGGGACGACCTGCGCGCCATATTCAAGCGCAACGCAGACGCGAACCTCAACCCCCGACCGCGCAAGAGCTTCCGCAAGTTCGCGTCCTTCGGTTGTCCCGCCGAAAATCAACGCTTTACTCATGATAGCCCCTTTTCGTTACGAGTTTGTTTCCCTGAATATAAGTCGTCGACGCGCCAATAAAGACCGTCGTGAACATATTGACCGATTCTTCACGGAGCTCTGCAAGCGTCCCGACCCACGTTCGAGTATCGTTTCGTCCAATATTCTCGACGTAACCGCACGCGCGATTCGGCGACGCCCCAGCGTCGAGCATAACGTCGCATGCACGCTGGAGATAGTCCGCGCGACGTCGACTCGAAGGATTATAGATCGCCATTGCGAAATCGCCGTCGATCGCTGCGCGCAGTCGTCTTTCGATCGTTGTCCTGGGCGTCATAAGATCGCTGAGACTCACGACGCAATAATCGTGATTTAACGGCGCCCCTAAAATAGCCGCGCCGCTGTTGGCCGCTGTAACTCCTGGAACGACGATTAGTTCGATCCCGGGGTACTCCCCCAACAGCTCGTGCATCGGAGACGCGAGTCCGTAAACCCCCGCGTCCCCGCTGCAAATAAGCGCGACCTTGCGCCCCTGCTCCGCCAACTTAAAACAAAGCCGACACCGTTCGATCTCCCGACGCATGCCCGTCGTATGGAAGTCTTTGTCCGGATAAGAGTCCTTAATCAGCGCGACGTAAAGCGTATACCCGACGATCGCATCGCACGCCTCGAGCGTCGCGCGCGCCTGACACGTGAGAAATTCAGGACGACCCGGTCCGATTCCTACGATAAAGATCGTTTTTTCCATCTCGCGATGACCGCCTTTCTCCTCGCTATCGCCAGCGTCGCGCCGGCGCCAATCGTTTTCCTGAGAACCAGCTCGGCGCCCTTCCCGGCGGCAAGCGTCGCCGCTCGTTCGCAAACGTTGTCGACCCCAATCGTTTCGCAAACAAACTTGGACGACGTAAATTCGCCCAAAACCTTGTTAAGTTCCTCTGGAGCGTATGTTAGGAAGGGTGATCCTATCTCCGAAGCGAAGCGGACTAGCCCATATTCGCGCCGCTTTTTATCAACGCTCGCGACCGCCGCGACCAGGTCCCAACGCTCGGGAACGCCCAACGTCGCGAGCCCTTCCAGCGCGAGGCGTTTGATCGTCTCCGCGCTCGTCCCCTTTTTGCAACCGATCCCGAGAACAAAGGGTTTCGGCGAAAGACGAAGGGACGCCTCGACGTCGTAAGTTTCGGGCGACTCCGCTATGAGGACATCGACGCGCGTGGTCGGAGGAAATTCGCGCAATCTGATTTCCGACGGAACTTCCTCATCTGGAAGCGAAATGCCCGGCTCAACGGCGACGTCGATCGCAGCGCCGCGTAGAATCTTTGAAGAGACCTTGACGATCCCCCCGGGGTTGCAGACGCGCAACGCGTTCTCCGACGCAAAGACGTCGACGGCAAAGAGCGCGTTCACGTCCGTCGCCGTCGTCGTGACGCAGGTCGCGCCGAGCTTGCACGCGAGTTGTTCCGCAAGGCGATTCGCGCCGCCGCAATGACCCGAGAGCAGCGGGATTACGAAACGTCCAAATTCGTCAATGACGACGACGGGGCTGTCGAGCGTTTTGTCTTTAACAAAGGGCGCGATCGCGCGAACGGCTATACCGCACGCGCCGACGAAGAGGACGGGCATGCGCGCCGCGAAGGATTCGCCGACCCACTCGTTAAGCGTTTCGTCGGCGCGACGTTCGACGATCTCGTCGGGCGCAACCGCCTCGAGTCGATCGACGAGTCGCCAACCGCGCTCCGTAAAGGCGCAAACGCGTAAAATCATTCGGTCGCCTTTCTGAACTCCGTCGAAAAATCGGGCGAATATAATCTCGAGCGTTGGACGTTCCGCGCTCCGATCGCGTCGCCAACGAGAATCAACGCCGTCTTCGTTATATCGCGCGAACGCGCAGCCTCGGCGATCGTCGAGACCGTACAGAGGAGCGTGATCTCGTCGTGCCACGTCGCCTTATAGACGACGGCGGCGGGCGTCGTCGGAGCGTATCCCCCGGCGATCAGACGTCGTGAAAGCTCGTCGAGCGCCGACGCGCTCAGGTAGATCGCCATCGACGCGCGATGCGACGCAAAGCTTTCGATACTTTCCAAGGGCGGCACGGGGGTTTTTCCCGCCATCCGCGTTATGATCAGCGACTGAGAAACGCCGGGAAGAGTGTATTCGAGATTGAGACTCGCCGCCGCGCCAAAACACGCGCTCACCCCCGGGCATGAATCATAACGGATTCCGCGACGATCAAGCGCGTCCATCTGCTCGCGAACCGCCCCGTAAACGCTAGGATCGCCGGTATGCAATCGCACGAGCTCGCGACCGGACGCATGCGCCTTAACCATAACGTCGACAATTTCTTCGAGCGTCATCTTCGCGCTGTTGTGAATCTCCGCGTCGGGACAATATTCAAGGAGCTCCGGATTGACGAGCGATCCGGCGTAAATCGTAACCTCGGCGCGTTTTAGCAGCTCCGCGCCCCGCACCGTTATCAGGTCGACCGCGCCGGGGCCCGCGCCGACAAAATGGATCAGCGTTCGTTCCTCTGCCATCGCTTTGTCTCCTCCAAAATCGCTTCGATCATGGCGTTAGCGCCCGGCGTTCGTCCGAGCTCACCGTACGTCTGTGAAAAGACGACGCATTCGATTCTCAATCGACCGGCAGCGCGCTTTTTCAAATGAAAGTCGATCTCCTTCATCACGTCCGCCATAAACGCGACCGCGATCCCTGCGTTCCTAACAATATCATACGCCGCGTCGGTGGAAACGCATTCGAGAATGTCCCGAACGTTTTCGATCGACGCGCCCGCGCGAACCGCCGACGCCGCCATGAGCGCCATACGACAATCGGCAACCTTCGAATGCGTGTTTAATATTCCTCCCGACGTCTTGATAAGCTTCCCAAGGGCGCCGCAGAGAAGAAGATCCGTCACGCCAAGTTCCGACGCCATGTCGATCGTCTCGCCGATATAGTTGGCGCATTTCACGGTCATATCAGGATTGAAACCAAAACGTTTCTGAATGAATTCAAGACCGTAATTACCAGGCGCAACTATAATTTTTCTTCGGCCAAGCGCGCAGTTCTGACGAATTTCAACGCGTATCGTCTCAAGGAGCGCTTGGACGCTCATCGGTTCCACAATCCCGGACGTGCCAAGAATCGAGACGCCCCCCTCGATCCCAAAGCGCGGATTGAAAGTGCGACGCGCAATCTCGGCGCCTTCCGGCACGGAGACGACAACGCGAAGCGATCCGCGGTAGTCAAGCGCCGTCATAACGTCGCGAACCTCTCGCTCGATCATTTGACGCGGAACGGAGTTGATCGCCGGCGCTCCAACCGGCTGGTCGAGACCGGGTTTCGTTACGCGTCCGACGCCTTCGCCGCCGTCGATCTCGACGTCGCCGGACTCCGCGCCCTCCTTTCGCGCCACCGTCGCGTAAACGATCGCGCCGGTCGTAACGTCGGGATCGTCCCCGCCGTCTTTCCTGACCCCGCAACGCGCATATTCCGCCGTCCGCTCGACGTTAAGGAGCTCGGCGACAAATTTGGCTCCCGCCGGCGTCGTGATCGTTATTTGTTCCTTGCGCTTGCCGGCGAGCAGCATAAAGGCGGCGGCTTTTGCAGCGGCGGCGGCGCAGGAACCCGTCGTAAAACCGCGTCTCACAGAGCCCCCTTTCGAATCTCGTAGAGAACCGCGTTGCAGATCGCCGCTGCGACCCCGCTGCCTCCTTTGCGGCCGCGATTGACGATATGCGGAATCGTGGTCTCCAGGATAAGTTCTTTTGCCGCTTCGACGTTAACGAACCCCACGGGCGCTCCGATGATGAATCCGCTCTTAAGTTCGCCCGCGTCGTACGCCTCGCGAAGTCTCACGAGCGCCGTCGGCGCGTTGCCGATCGCAAAGATCACGGGCGTCTTGAGCGCCAACGCGCGCTCCATGCTGACCGTCGCGCGCGTCACGCGTCGGGATTTTGCCTCCGCCGCAACGTCGGGATCCGCCATAAAACAACGCGCGACGCCCCCGTGTTTCGCAAGTTCCCCCTTATTGACGCCCGAGAGCGCCATGTTCGTATCGGTAACGATCGTCGCGCCGGCGCGCACGAGCGAGGCCAAGATCGAAATCGCATTCGGTGAAAAAACAAGCGTCCGAGCATAGTCGAAGTCTGCGGTCGTATGGATCGCGCGCTTGACAAGAAACGCTCGATCTTCGGGGATCGTTATTCCTGACCGTCGAAGCTCCTGCGAGATGATCTCGAAGCTTCGCTCTTCAATATCCTGAGGCGCAATATGTTCAATCTTCATGCTCTTTTCCCACAATCTCGGCAATTGTCCGTACAAGCAGCTCATTCTCAACGCGTTTTCGGACCGCGATCCGAAAAAATCCCTTGGTCAGTCCGCTGAAGTTAGAACAGTCGCGAATGAGCAGCCCTCGTTCAAGCGCGCGTTCCGCGAGCTTTTCCGGTCCCTCAAAGAGAAGGAAGTTTGCGTCCGAATCGACGACGCGGAGCCCCATTCCTCGAAGAGACCGCGCTAAATATTCGCGTTCCTCGCCGATCAAAGAAAGCGCTCGAGCAATATGGTCGGTCGGGCTCGACGTCTTAAGACACGCGCGCGCCGCCGCCGTCGCGAAGGTTGAAAGATTCCACTCGGGCAGCTTCTCGCGCAGCCTGGCGATATTAGCGTCGGCAGAAATCGCATAACCGACCCTGACGCCGGGAATTCCAAAGAGCTTCGTCAGGGAATCGATAACGTAAAGGTTCGGAAACTCGCCGACGCGGTCGCGAACGCTGACCCCCCCGTGGGAGAGTCGCAAAAAACATTCGTCGACAACGAGCGCGGTCTGAGTTTCAACGCAACGACTTAACAGTTTTTCCATCACAGAGGGCGCGATAAGTCGGCCCGTCGGATTGTTCGGATTCGTCACGAAAACGACGTCGAACTCTTCTGCGACGCGCTCGACAAATCTCTCCGTCAAATCAAAGTTATCTTCGTCTCGCAGCGCGACCTCGGCGACGTCGCAATTTCCAGATGCTTCAAGCGCGCGACGGTATCCTGAAAAACAGGGCGCCGGCAGCAGCGCGCGGCGCGGACGCAGCGCGTAAGCGAGCCCCATAATCAACTCCGAAGCGCCATTACCGCCCCAAATCTGATCGGGACTCAAGCCTTCGAACTCGGCGACTGTTTCACGAAATTGACGTTGTTCCAGATCGGGATATTCGCCGACTCGATCAATTGCCTCTAACAACGCGGCGCGAAGCGAGTCTGGTCGGTCGGTCGGATCGACGCTGATCGAAAAATCGTACTGAACAACGTTCCGGTAGACGTCGCCTCCATGAATCATTCGTCCCTCCTCGGGGTGCGTAACTTTTTCTTTCAAAACCAAAGCGCCCTGACCGCAAGAATCGCCGCGAGCGCCAGCGTCGCGAACAACGCCTCCGTTGCGAACATAAGGCGACATGCGCGGCGGATATCGCGCGCCTCGATTTCACGGCGCGCGTCGCCTATATACGGTTTTTTCACGAGTTTGCCCGAATACCGCGCGTCCCCCGCAAGTTGCAGTCCCAGCGCGCCGGCGCAAACGCTCTCCGTCTGCGCAGCATTAGGACTCTTATGATTATACCGATCGCGAATAAAAACGCGCAACGCTCCGCGACCGGAATATTCGCGTCCCAAAAGGAACGCGGCGACGATCATTAGTATCGCCGAAATGCGCGCCGGAACGAAACTGATAATATCGTCAAGCCGCGCCGACGCTTTTCCAAAATCCCCGTAGCGCTCGTTCTGGTATCCTATCATCGAATCGAGCGTATTGACCGCTTTGTAAGCAAAGCCGAGCGCCGGTCCCCCTAAAAGCAGGTAAAGAAAGGGCGCGACGACGCCGTCCGACGTATTTTCCGCAACCGTCTCGACGGCCGCGCGAGCGACTCCCGACGCGTCGAGACTTGTAACGTCCCGCCCAACGATCATCGCGACGGCCGACCGCGATTCCTCGAGAGTTCCCGTCTCGAGCGCGCGGCAGACCTTGACGCTCTCGTCGCGGAGGCTCCTTGCGGCGAGCGCCCAGAATGTAAGAACTGATTCGACCGCGATTCCTACCCACGCGTTAAGCCGATACGCGCCGTAAGTTATCGCCAACGCGGCCCCGGCGGAAACGAAAACGACGATCACGCAAGTTAGAACGCCGTCGCGAAATTCGCGCTTCGGATCGCGACCGACGCGCGTCCGCTGATCCATAAACGCGCGGTCGAGCGCGCTTATCAGCCGCCCTATGAGTCGAATCGGGTGCGGCCAACGAGGCGGATCGCCAACGATAAGGTCAAGCGTTAGCCCGATCGCCAAGGCGATTGTATGATACAAGAGCCAATCCATCTGCGTTGTACCTTAATTTTAATTTGAACCCTTCTCCCGGCGCAACCTGAAAGGAAAAATAATCCTTTCCCGACAATTGACTCATGATCGCCATAATCGACCCGCCGTGGCAAAGGAACGCCGCTAGCTGCCCCTGCGCGAGCATAACGACCCTTTCCTCAAACGCGGCGCAAGTCCTTTCGATAAAATCTTCCCTCGATTCCCCATTCGGAAAGGACGCGGCGCCGCCCGAATCAAGCCAGGCCTGATAACGCGGATCTTCGGCGAGTTCAAGGTAATTTTTGCCCTCGAAATCCCCAAAATCGATCTCGCACAATCCTTCGATCGGAATCGCCTCGACGCCGGGGAACAAAATGGCCGCGCTTTCAAGGCATCGCCGCGTCGGACTCGAATAAAGCCGCAACTCCGTCAACGTTGCGTTCAGCGTTGGAGCGATCGTCTCGAGTTCTCGACGTCCCTCGAGCGTCAGTCCTTCCTCCGACCGACCGCCGAGATAACGCTTCTCTAAATTACCGCGCGTCGTTCCATGTCGAATAAGAAGCGCGACGAACGTTTTCGTGTCTGTCATGGAATCAAATTCTGTATCGCAACCTGGGAAAGCGCCGCCGCAGCCAAGGCGACAAACTCGCCGACGACCACGAAATATCCGGACGTGTCCCCCGTGACTCCGTCGAAATGCCGATAGCACATGCGTCGGTAATAGAGCGTAAAGAACGCCAACGCGACGATAACGGCGCACCCCAACGTCGCGTTGCACAACAACATGGCTACAACGCCGACGCACGCTTCGACCACGAGAATCCAGAAGTCCCGCGAACTCGCGCTTTGCGTTTCCAGGTTCAGCATACCGTCGCGGCGCGCATGGCGCAACCGCAGCGCGCACAGGGCGCACAGCGCGCGGACGACAAAAAAGGAAATCGCATAGACCGCAACGCAAGAGAAGCAAGACGCTTCAAGAATCGTCGCGAGCGCCGCCGTCCATAACGTTCCAAGAATCAACAGATCGATGATCGCAAACGCCCCAACGCGGGGATCCCTCATAATCGCAAGTTTTTCTTCCTTCGACTTATAGGAGCGTCGCGCGTCTTGGACGTCCATGAACCCATCGAGGTGGAACCCGCCCGTCGACAATAACGGAATCGATAAGATAAGCGCGCATCTCGCGAGGAGAGGAATTGGGTATTCTAAAGAATTTAAGAGAAATTGAACCGCGAGGATAATTGCGCCAATCACCGCGCCGACGAGAGGTAAAAAGACAATCGTCCGCTTCAGGTCTTCTTCAGTAAACGCAAGATCCGGCGTTGGAAATCGAGAATAGAGCGAAAACGCCGCCACTAACGTTCTAAACGTTTTCATGAACGCGCCAATCTCCTTCCTTAAATTCGTACGTGACGTCCGCCAGCGCGCGCAACGATTCGTTGACCATTCGTTGCAACGCGACGTAGCGTCGCGTCTCGTCGTCATAATCGGGCAAGTTGGGCGTAAACTCGTTAGACACGACGACAAGCGCCTTAGCGCGCGCCCCAAGCTCGGCGATCGACTCGGCAATCTGCGTCGCGAGCGCCGCGTCTGTCGCGCCGGCGTTCCGTTCCGCGTGCATCTCGTTGCCGACGAGATTAGACGCGCATTCGAGAAGACAGACCGCCTCGCTCAGACCGACAATCTCCTCCGAGAGCCCCACAAGGTCGTCAGGGCGTTCGATCGTTTCGAACCCTTTGCCTTCTCGTAACTTCCGATGACGCTCGACTCGTTCCCGCCCGGCGTCGCCGAAGGGAATCATCGTCGCGACGTAGATCCGACGACCGTTTCCGGCATATTGAAGCGCCAGCTCCTCAGCGATCCGCGATTTGCCCGAATCCGGCGCGCCCAATACCAGCGCGATCATTTGTCGAACCTCTTATATTGCGCGATTTGGACGTCGTCAAAGCTCGACGCGTTGCGGTAAAAATCCAGGACGACGTCAAGTAACGGAAAGAGCATCATCGCGCCCGTCCCTTCCCCCAACGCCATTTGCCCGTCGATATATGGAACGAGCCCCAGTCGCTCAAGCGCAAGTCGGATCCCCTTCTCGCGTCCGGAATGCGACGCGATCATATAGTCTCGCGTCCCGGGAACGAGCGTCTCCGCCACGAGCGCAGAGGACGCGCTGATCACCCCGTCCAAGACGATCGGAACTTGAAACGTCGCGCCTCCAAGACACACGCCGACAAGGCCCGCGATATCGAGTCCTCCGAAGGTCCGAAGAATGGCGAACGCCCTTTCCCGTTCGTCTTGAAACGCGCTGAAGTCATACCGCGCCAGTCCGCGCTCGATCGTTCGCCTTTTACGCGCCAGTCCGGCGTCGTCAAGGCCCGCGCCGCGACCGACAAGCTCTTCAACCGGTCGCTGCAGAAGCGCGCAAAGAACGGCGGTCGTCGTCGTCGTATTGCCGATCCCCATTTCGCCTGCCGCAACCGCCTTAACGCCGCGCTCGACAAGGCGTTGAACCGCGTCGAATCCCACGGCGATCGCGCGAAGCGTCTCCTCTTCCGTCATGGCGGGCTCAACGGCGAAATTCCGAGTTCCTCGAGCGACGTTGGCGTCCAAAACGCCTGGGATCGAACCCTCTTGGGCTATCCCAACGTCGATCGGGACGACCTCGACGCGCGCCGACTTGCCAAGAGTCGACGCGGAGCTCGTTCCGCGTCCCAGCGCGACGGCGACCGCGCGCGTCGTTTCCTGACCGCACTGCGAAACGCCTTCGGCGACAACCCCGTTGTCCGCGCACATGACGACGACGGCGCGGCGACTGACGTCGGGGTTATCGGTCCCTTCGATCGCTGCGAGTCGACAAACGAGCGTCTCAAAGTCGCCTAGGCCGTCGAGCGGCTTCGAAATGCGGTCCCAACGCGCCTTAGCCGCGGAATACGCCGCGGCGTCCGTGGCCGCTGGCGACAACGCCAAGAGTTCTTCCTTCGTCATTTTGGTCGCATCCCAAGCGCGTTGTAAATTAAGTCCATATCGAGGGCCGCGCGAAGCGTGTCCGCAAGACGATCGTATTCGCGCTCTTTGAGCGTCCGATAGTCAACAGCCTGCGACGCGTCGAGCGCCACGCCTTTACGTCGCGCCAACGCCGAAACGACCCCTTTAGCGACCTCCGCGTCGTCAAAGACGCCGTGAACGTACGTTCCATAGACCGATCCGCGGCTCCATCCCGTCCCGTCCGACGTAAACTCAGCGCACGTCCCTGATTCCGTCGGACGCGTCTCGCCCATGTGAATCTCGTAGCCTGTGAACGCAACGCCTGCGAGTTTCGCGAACGCCCCCTCCGGCCCGATGAACTCGCCGCGAATTCGACGCAGCTGTTTTTCCGGTCGAAGCGTGGTCGCAACTGGCAAAAGCCCGAGCCCTTGAGTCTCGCCGCCGCCTTCAACTCCGTCCGGATCGACGATCGTCGTCCCCAACGCCTGATATCCGCCGCCGACGCCGACAACAGGCGCGCCCGACGCGGCATATTCTCGAATAGCCCTCGCGAGCCCCGTCGATTCGAGCCATTTGACGCTCGCGATCGCATTCTTGCTCCCCGGCAGGATCAGCATATCGACCGACGCAACCTCTTCCGGTCGCGTTATATAGGTTACCGCGACGTCTTCAAACTGTTCGAAGACGTAGAAATCAGTAAAATTCGCGAGGAACGGAAACCGTATAACTCCAATATTCACTAGCGCCCGACTCGTGCGTTCGAGTCGTTCGGAGAGCGAATCCTCGTCGTCGAGCGTGAGGCGGATATAGGGGACGACGCCCGCGACAGGAACGCCGCAGCGCTCCTCGAGCGCCGTAATTCCCGAGTCCAGGAGTGATTTATCCCCGCGAAACTTGTTGAAAATTAATCCTTTAACGCGCGCGCGTTCCTCCGGTTCCAACAATTCGAGCGTCCCGAGAAGCTGCGCAAAGACGCCGCCGCGATCAATATCGCCGACGAGCAAGACGGGCGCGTCGATCATTTTCGCGAGCCCCATATTGACGATATCGTTGCGTTTAAGATTGATCTCGGCCGGCGAACCGGCGCCTTCGATTATGACGACGTCCGAGGTCTCGCCAAGCTTGTCGAGCGCCGCGCGTATCTCCGGAACGAGTCGCGTCTTATACTCGAAATATTCTTGCGCGCGCATATTGCCGACAACTCGGCCGTTGACGATCACTTGCGAACCGCAATCGTCGGTCGGCTTGAGGAGGATCGGGTTCATCCAGACGCTCGGCTCGCGTCCGCACGCCTCCGCCTGCATAACCTGAGCGCGCCCCATCTCCAGTCCGTCGGACGTTACAAAGGAGTTGAGCGCCATATTCTGCGACTTAAAGGGCGCGACGCGCAGCCCGTCCTGGGTCAGAATCCTGCACAGACCCGTCGTAATTAAACTCTTACCCGCGCTCGACATGGTCCCCTGGACCATCAGATACTTGACGCGTCTCGTCGCGTTACTACGGCATGGCGCCGGTTGCAGCGCCGTCTTGTTAACGGTCTGACGCTCGCCATTTGTGATAAAGCCGTAAGTCTTTTCAAAACCGTCGGTTCGGATATCGAAGAGTTTTTTGATGTAGCCCGTATCAAAAACCTCCGCAACGCTTCCAACTCGGTCGACGCGACCGTCGCGAGAGAGACAGACGACCTCGTCGGAAACGCTCCTAACGAGCTCAAGCTCATGGAGCGCCGCCAGGACGCCGATCTTTTGGTCGGCGACAAGTTTCTTGAGCAATTCGATAAACTCAAGCTTGTACCCCACGTCGAGGTAACTCGTCGGTTCGTCGAGAATCATAATCTCTGGCTCCTGCACGAGCGCGCGCGCAAGCAAAACGCGCTGCTTCTGACCGTCGCTAAGATAAGAGAAATTTACGTCGCGGAACTCGTGAGCGCCGACGAGCGCGAGCGCGTTGTCAATCGCGCGAACGTCCTTAGGGGTCAGGCGGCCAAGAATCCCGGTAAATTGGTGCCGACCGACGCTGACGACGTCGAAACCGGTCGCATATTCCGGATTGTTCCGGCTAGTCGTCATGACGGCGAGCGTGCGAGCGAGTTCAGAACGTTTGAGGGAAGCGAGATTACAATCGTTGTACCAGACGACGCCGCAAACTGGCGGCAGAGCGCCCGCCACGGTACGAAGCGCCGTCGATTTCCCTGATCCATTGGGGCCAATGAGGGTTACGATTCGCCCCGGCTTAACCATAAGCGCGATTTCCGAAACAACCGTCGCGCCGTTGTAACCGACGGAAAGCGCGTCGGTCCTGAGTTCAGACATCAGCGCCTCGCTTTCTTCCAAGAAGCATCGAAACGACGATCGGCGCGCCGATAATCGCGGTGATCGTGCTCACGCTAAGTTCTTTCGGCGCGAAGAGGCGCCGAGCGAGCCAATCGCTCAGCATGCAGAACGCTACGCCGATTAGAAACGAACCGATCATAATCCTCTTGGGATCCGACGACTTAAACGCGCGACGAGCTAAGTGAGGCGCCGCGACGCCGACGAAGGAAATTGGACCGGCGAACGCCGTAACAGTCGCGGAAAGAAGACTGGAAACGAGAACGAGCGCAATGCGAAAGAGCTTCAAGTTCACCCCGACGCTCCGCGCGTACTCCTCGCCATAGAGATACGCGCCGATTCCTTTCGAGAGAAAGAAAGCCAATACCGCTCCGACGGCGATGAGCGGAACGAACGACTTCACTTCGCTCCACGAGATCGAGGAAAAAGTCCCCATCGACCAGTTATGAAGGTTCACAATATTGTAATCGTCCGCAAAAGAAACAACGAGCTCGGTTGCCGCCGAGCAGATATAGCCGATCATGACGCCGCAAACGATTAAAGTCGCCATATTCCTAGCCTTACGCGCGGCGAGCAAGACGAAAAGCGTCGCGACTCCGGCGCCGATAAACGCCGCGACCACGAGCATGAAGGAATGAACGGAAATGCTGAAGCGGCACGCCGCGACGAGCAGCGTCGCAACAACGAGTTTTGATCCCGACGAAATTCCAAGAATATAAGGGCCGGCGATCGGGTTCGCAAAGAACGCCTGCAAGAGATAACCTGATAACGCGACGCCGCCCCCAAGCGTCGCGGCGGCAACGAGTCGCGGCGCCCTGATCCTCCAGATAATAGCGCCCTCGACGCTTGAAGCGTCGTGCGAAAGGAGAATGCGCAACGTTTCCGACGGGCTAAGCTGAACGCTTCCGGACGTAAGATTCACAATCGTCAGAACCAAAAGGACTCCGATCAACAGCGCGTATATCGTAAGCGCTCTCTTCATAGTCGTCTCCGCGCGTTATTCGAGTCGGTAGAGGTACTGAGTTGCGAAAGCGACGTCGCCGTCGATCGCCCCTTTAAATTCAAGAAGAACGTCCGCAATCGCGCCGCTCTCCTGGTACATTCTGGGGCCGGTTCCCCAGACGTTCCCCGATTGAACCGCTTTAAACTCGCCAAAAAGAGAATTCTTGGCGATCAGATCGTCGAGCGTTTTCGTCGAGGCGTCGATCGTTCCGTTGTAGATTATTACGTCCGCGTCGACCGCTTCCTTATAGAAGGTTTCCCAATCAACATTTAGCGTCGACTGAGCGCGTCCATCCGTCGACGTAGAGTCAAGATTATCGAACGCGTAACGCCCCCCTGCAAGTTCGATCGTCTTGCAAAGGTAGTCGCCCGGTTTGCGCACATTGACGTATCCGTTCGAAGAAACGTAAAAGAACGCAACCTTAGGACGCGTCGCCGGATCCTCGTCAGAAAGACTTGCGGCAAGCGCGGCGACCTTCGCCTTCTCTCGTTCAAAAAAAGCCGTCGCTTCCGCTTCCTTTCCGAGGAGTAGCCCATAAAGCTTAATCCATTCGAGTCGTCCGAGGAGCTCCGACTCGTAGTTGGCGCGCTCGATCATAACCGGAATTCCCAGCTTCTCAAGCTGCTCGCGAACCTTCGGCGTATGGTAGATCATCGTCGATTCGATCGCAAGCGGCTGCCCTAGCGTCAGGAGCCTTTCATAGTCGGGGGCGGAATACTTCCCGATATACTCGATCGCGCCCGATCGTATCGCCGATTTGACGTCAGGATTGGCAACGTTCGACGCCGACGCACTGCAACATGAGACGCGATCGAGCGCGTCAAGGCGCAGGAACATGTCGAGCGTCGCCGAGCCTGCAAGGTAGAACGAGTCGATCGGCGTGCGAATGACGGTCGCGTTCGCGGGCGGGGCCCAGGTCGAGCCCCTGGGAATCAGCGCGTAATCGCGGTCGTCGGCGATATGAACAAGCGCAGTTCCATCCGCGAAACGTTCGACGGAAAACTCCTTAGCATATTCGAGAACGAGCGGTTGAATTTTTTCAGATTGAACGCCGACGCTGCGCTCGTCGACGCTCCGTTGGCTTCGTTCGCATCCTGAGAAAAGACACACGGCGCTAAGAATAACCGCGCTGAAAACTGTCAATGCGCGCATCGGTTAAAAAATCCTCCCATAGTTTCGTCAACGCGCCAAATTGATCCTTCTCGGCAGAGTTCGCTCAGAACAGCGCGCCTCCAAATATTATACAGAAGCCAGTCGTTTTGCACATACATAGACAACGCGAGCGCGCAAGGGCCAATTATCTCGACGGCCACACTTTCTACAAATATTCCCTTTTGTTAAAATTGAATCTTGCGACGCTTGATATTCGAATGGCGTTCCTATATCATTGTCGGGGACGGGGCGCTACAGACTTCCTTGTTGCTACCTGAGGAATTTCGTCCAGTCCCGGTTCGCGTCTTCACGCGTTCATGAGGACGTCTGAGCGTCGGCGGCAAATCAAAGTCGACGATAGAGGAAACAACGTCGATTCCAGCGACCAGCGCTAAAGGAGTAAATCTAATGAATTCAAAGCAAATTATGACATCAAAGCGAACTCGTGTCGGACGACGCGACTTTCTTAAGGGCGTCACGCTCTGCGGCGCCGCGTCGCTTGTACCGGCTCTCGTGCCCGCTTCCGCATTAGGGCTTGACGGGACCTTCTCGCCGAGCGAAAGAATTAACCTCGGCGCGATCGGAATCGGCGGACGCGGAGGACACGACCTCAGTATCTTCCTCTCGCGTCCCGATGTACGGTTCCGCGCAATCTGCGACATCCGACGGTCCCGCCGCGAAGACGTCCGCAACCAGGCCAATCAAACGTATAACGATAATGAATGCGCGACCTATATCGATATGAACGAGCTGCTCCAGCGCGAAGATATCGACGCGGTTCTTATCGCGACCGGCGACCGTTGGCATACGATGGCCTCGATCATCGCCGCTAAGTACGGAAAAGACGTCTATTGCGAAAAGCCGCTCTCCCTCACGATTCAGGAAAGCCGCGCGCTCGCCGACGCCGTTAGACGCTACGGAATTGTCTATCAGGCGGGCACTCAGCGCCGCAATATTGGAAACTTCATGCTCGCCGCCGAAATCGCGCAGTCGGGTAAACTCGGTAAGCTCACCGAAGTCCACGCTAATACTCTCTGGCCCGCCACCGACCAAGCCTGGTACCCCGCCGAACCGGAACCGGATCCAGAAGAAGTCGACTGGGACCGCTGGCTCGGCCCGTGCCCGTGGCGACCGTACAACAGCGCGTACGTCCGCGGCGATTGGCGCGGTAAATTTGACTTCCACGGCGGCGGAATCCTCGAATGGGGTTCTCACACCGTCGACCTCTGCCAGTGGGCGGCTCAGAAAGACGATACGGCGCCCGTGCGCTATGAACCTCAGTTCAACGACGACGGCTCGATCGCCGGTAGCGTCTTGGCTTACTATGACGACGGTCTCAAACTCGTCATGCGCTCCGACGGATGGCTGGGACTCGGCACCTGCTCGGCGCGCTACGTCGGCGAAGAAGGCTGGGTTGAAACGGGCGACAGCGGTCGCATGGCGGTCTCGA
Source organism: Thermoguttaceae bacterium (assembly GCA_050949645.1). Taxonomy (GTDB): domain Bacteria; phylum Planctomycetota; class Planctomycetia; order Pirellulales; family Thermoguttaceae; genus RUG369. The sequence goes on along the minus strand of JBMNGC010000001.1, from coordinate 112,379 downwards.
ACGACAAGCTCCGCGGCGAACTCAAATATTTCGGCATGCCGGGCACCGACCCGACGACCCATATCGCAGAATTCTGCGAATGCGTCAGATCACGACGCAATCCCGCTTCGAACGCCGACGTCGCCGCTCAGTCCCATATCGCTTCTCACTGCGCCTACATCGCATGGCAGCTCCAGCGTACGATCGAATTCGACCCCGTCAAGGAAGAGTTCAACGACGCTGACGCCAACCGCATGCGTACTCGCGCTATGCGCGCTCCTTACACGCTTTGAGTTCGAGCGCGTTTCGTTTGACTTGATTATTAAGAACGTCCCATTCGCGCGCTATTACATAGCGGCGCAGGAGATTTAGATATACTATGCGTACAAAATTATTTCTCGCGCTCCTGACCGGCGCAGTCCTCGCTCTGGCGGCGAACGTCGCGAGCGCCCAGTCCTGGCAGGAGCTTCAAACGTCGACCGACGAAGCGGCCCTCATCGAGGCGATTACCGACGTCGGCGATACGCCCGAAGATATCCACAATACGAACGTAGCCTGCAAGCGCCTCGCGATTTACGGTACCGAAAAGTCGATCCCGGCGCTCGTCGCAATGCTGCCGAACGAAAAACTTAACTTTAACGCTCGTTTTGCGCTCGAAGCGATGCCCTTCGACGCGGTCGACGAAGCGCTCCTCAAAGCCGCCAAAGAGCTTGAAGGGACTTGCCTCGTCGGCGTGATCAACACGATCGGCGTCCGCGGAAAAGCAAGCGCCGTCGCGACTCTCAAGGAAATCGCCGCTGAAAACGACGATCCGGCCGTCCAAAGAGCAATCTATGCCGCGTGCGGCGCCATCGCTTCCGAGGAAGCTGAAGCGTTCCTCGTTGAAGAGTCCAAAAAAGACCTCGACGCGATGGAATATTACGCGCGTAAAGGACTTGGAGACGCGATCCTTGACGTCGCTGAAAATTATGAACAGGCCGGCGCGCCTGATAACGCCGCCGCGCTCAACGACGTCGTCGCCAACGCCGCGTTCCCGAAATATGAAAAGGAAGCCGGTCTCTACCGCTCCCTGCTCAACAAGGGCGCCGCGTCCGCTGATAAGGTCGCTGAACTGCTCCAGAGCGACGACGCGTCCGTCGTCAATCTTGCCGTGAAGACGATCCGTGAATTCGGCGCCGACGCGTCCGCCAAAGTTGTCGAAGCGATCCTCGCGAGCTTCGATGAACTTGACGCGACGCCTCAGATCCTCGCGATCTGCGCCTTCGGAGACCTTGAGGATGACGCCGCTCAAGAACTCGCGTTTGTCAAACTTATGAACGTCGTCGACGTCGACTCTCTCGCCATGCGCATCGCCGCCGCGAAAGCGCTCGCCTCCTACGGCGACCGAATCGAGAACGTCGCGCCTACCCGCGTTGACGGAAAGGATACTTCCGACGCGCTTAACGCCGCGAAAGTCGCTCTCGGAGTCGCGCTCGCTAAGGCCAAACCCGCTCTCTTCGACAATCTCGAGGCCTCGACGCTCCTCGACGACATGGACGAAACGGACGCGCTTATCCAGCTCAAGATCATCGAGCTTGCTCGAATCAAGTCCGCTGGCCCCGCGCTCGTGAAGATCGCCAACGAACGTCAAGGCACGCTCCGCGACGCCGCGCTCAACGCGCTCTCGGAAATCATCGAACTTGACGACCTTGATCTCTTCGTCGAAGCGCTCGACGGTGAAACGGACGACGCGAAAGTCGACTGGCTCCTCCGCGCAGCCTGCACGCGTCTCCCGCGCGAAGAATGCGCCGCTCAAGTCGCCGATCTTTTCGAAGAATCGGACCTCGAGCAGAAGCTCAAGATTCTCCCGCTCCTCAAGCAGATCGGCGGCGAGACCGCTCTTAATGCCGTCGCTAACGCTTGCGCCGGCGACACGCTCGACAAAGCGACCCAGATCCTCGGCGAATGGAATACTCCTGAAGACGCTGAACACGTCGCGGCAATCTGCCTCGTCATTGCGCAGCAGTCTCCCGACATGAAGTATCATTCTCGTGGCGTCAGGGGCTATATCCGCATCGCGCGCCAGTTCGACCTGCCGGTCGCGAAGAAGATTGAAATGTGCAAGACGGCGTTCGACACAGCTCGTCGCGCTGAGGACAAAGCGCTCGTCTTCGACGTCTTCAAGCGTGTTATCACCGCCGAAAACGTCGCCGCTGCGCTCGAATACACCGAGTATCCGGAATTCAAAGAAGCCGCTTGCGAAGCCGCCGTCTTTGTCGCCGAAAAGATTCGCGTGAGCCAGCCGAGCTGGAACTGGAATGAAGAGAGCGGAGACGAGGCGAGAGACGCCGCCGCGAAGATTCTGGTCGACGGAATGAAGAAGGTTCTCGAAGTTTCCGACGACGCCGACCTGAAGGAACGCGCTCAGAAGCTTCTCTGATATCGAGTGCGGCGCACAGCGGTTCGTTCGCCGACGCCTTGTTAACTTGACAAGCTCGACGACCGGCGTCCGACGCCTTCGCGAACCGCTGTTCTACCATTTTGATTCGATCGCCGTCTCTCGTAAAAAGCCTTTACGAGAGACGGTTTATCATACTAAACGATGGACAACGCGGTCTTCGATGAATTTGCGTCATACGCGCCGATTCCTTCATTTCCTCTTTGAATCGATTCGACTCCGTATGAACGCTTCTTTAGGCCGGCGTTCCTCTCTTATTTAAGGAAAAGGCTCCATGAAAAAGCTTCTCGTCGCTGCGCTTGCCGCATGCGTTTTCACTTTTACCGCTTCCCTTTACGCTCAGGAAGGACAGCCCCTCAACCAACTCACGCCTCAGGAGGAAGAGCTCGGATTCGAACTCCTCTTCGACGGCGGACCTCTTAGCCCGGAAATCTGGCAGAGCAGTATCGACGGCTATCCCGTCAAGGACGGCTATTTCGTCTGCGACCGAGGCGGCAACCTCCAAACGAAGAAAGCCTATTCCGACTTCATCTTCCGCTTCGAATTCAAACTCCCCAAAAACGGCAACAATGGAGTTGGTATCCGTACGACCTCCCCTAATCTCGACGCCGCCTACCACGGCATGGAACTCCAGATTATCGACGATGATTACCCGAATCTTCAGGAATGGCAGCATCACGGCAGTATCTACGGCGTGGTCCCCGCCAAAGTCGGCTCTCTTAAGCCAATTGGAGAATGGAATTACGAAGAAATCATCGCGATCGGCCCCTTCATTAAGGTCATCGTCAATGGTCAGCTGATCGTCGACGCTGATATTACCAACGTCAAACCGATCCACGACGCCGAACATCCCGGTCTCCACAACAAGTCCGGCTTCATCGGCTTCCTTGGTCACGGCGACCCCGTCGAATTCCGTAACGTCCGTATCCTTGATCTCTCCAAGTGATCTCGGTCGTTCGCCAACGCCAGACGGCGTCCTTTCAATTCAAGAAGAAACCGTCTCGTTCTCGCGAGGCGGTTTCTTTTCTTTGTCTTTCTCACGTCGTCGCAAAAAAAACGCTTCTACGGTCCGCAAATGGACGTCTGACAGCGACGGACTATGGTTTGTTAAAAAGAAAGGATCGGCAGAACTTGAAAGCGATCCTGACGCTGAGCATCTCGTCAAAAAGCCGTTAATCGACTCCCGAAGAGCTCTCCTCGCCAACTCGATCGAGCGCCGCGATACGTCAGTCGCCGAGCGCCGCTTTTGAACCTCTTCAACAATCCCCGGAGTCCGCTTGTCCTGTCGGCGTTCTGTGGTAGAATCGCTGAGCAACGCTGACGACAGATCACGAACGGAGCGTAAATCAAACCATGTACTATACAACGTCTCTTGACCCGCAGGTTTCGGATACTGATATGCAGGGTCACATCAATTTCCTCGCCTATTCCAATTGGTTTGACCGTGCTCGTACCAAAATCTACAGGGAATTTTCGCCAGAGCTTGACTTTAGCGAATATGGCGTCGCCGTACTTCATACCGACGTCGACTTTCTCCATGAAACCTATGCGAGCCACGACGTGGAAATCAGAACCTGGGTCAATCTTATTGGCGAAGATTCATTCGAGGTTACGCAGGAACTATATCAGCAAGGAAAACGTTGCGCCCATTCTAAAACGGTCCTCTCCATCTTCGACTTTACTCGCCGAGAGAGAACGCCGATCCCTCCAAGTTTCCGCAAAGCGCTCAAACGATACCAGTACGACCCTTCTGCCTGACACTTTAACGCCATGTTTTACGTCACAAAGATCCTTCCGCAGGTCGCGGATACAAATCTTCAACACCACATCGACTTTCTAGCGTTCTCGCGCTGGTGCGAACGAGCGCGCACGGCCTTCTACGAGGAACTCTTCCCTGGCCTCGATTTCGCGCCTCACGGGCTCGTTATTGTCAACTCAAAAATTGACTATCTCAAAGAAATAGTTCTCGACGACAGAATCGAGATCCGCTCCTGGGTAAGCCGTATCGGAACCAAATCCTTTGAACTGACCCAGGAAATTTGGCGTACAAGAGACGACGACCCTACCCCAGTGCGTTGCGGCCTCTCCCTGAGCGTTTTCTGCGCCATTGACTTTACCGTGCACAAAAGCGAGCCGCTGAGCGATCGCCTCATAAAGGTCCTGCAAAAGTACGAATGGTCCCCTGACGAGCAGGAGCGATAGACGCGAAGTCGAGATAACCGACCGCGTCGCGACCGATTATCCTCTTCGCGACCTCGACGTATGACCGCGCAGGAAGGGTCTGAACGGCCTCGAAAACTTATTGATAGGCAAGACGCCCTAAGCCCCTCCATTCAAGGACGCTCAGTCATTTAATCGCAACGCATCTATGGCGCGTTGCCATATGACGTCATCTCAACGCTCAAACCACTCTCTCATCGTCGCCAGAACGCGCACAAGCTCCTCTTCCTCAATGATATAAGGCGGCATTGTATAGAGACATGTCGAGAACGGTCGGCCAAAGACGCCCCGCTCGTAGGCAAATTCACGATATCCCTTAAGAGTCGCGGCGTCTTTGACTTCGATGCAGGCGCAGGCGCCCATGATGCGAACGTCTTTAATGCGCGGGTCGTCGAGACTAGCGAGCTCGCGTTTTTCAATTTCTTCGATTCGTTTAATTTTCGATAGATAATCTTCGCGGTCGAAAATCTCGATGGATTTGGACGCCGCCGCGCAGGCAAGAAGATTCGCCGTAAAGGTCGGTCCGTGCATTAGCGCCCAATCGTCCCGGTCTCCGTAGAACCCCTCGAAAACGCGTCGTCGCGCCGCCGTGATCGCATGACCAATATACCCGCCTGTGAGCGCCTTACCCAACGTGCAGATATCGGGCAGAACAAGATCAGAAACAAACCGATTTCCCGTCCGTCCCATGCCCGTCGCCACTTCGTCAAAAATAAGGAGCACGTCGTATTCGTCGCAGAGCTCTCGAGCGCGCTTCAGGAATGAAACGTCGTACATCTTCATCCCAGCGGCGCCTTGGAGGAGCGGCTCGACGATGAAGCAATTAAGCTGTTCATGGAGACGATCAAACGCTTCCTCGAGCGCTGGAATCGTCGCGGGAATGTGCTCGACGCAACGCTCGACGCCGGTCGCGTCAAGAATGAAATGATATTCCGGATCGTCGCCGATCTCCATGGTCTTAAAGGTGTCGCCATGATAGGCATGTTGCAACGCCAGAACCTTCGTTCGTTCGCTTTCGCCGCGATTCACATAGAATTGCAACGCCATCTTCAACGCGACTTCGACCGCTATGCTCCCCGAATCCGAAAAGAAATAATAATTCAAATCGCCCGGCAGCCACGATTCAAGCTTCTGTGACAATCGTTCGACCGGCGCGTGCGTAAGGCCCGCGAGCATAACGTGCGAAAGTTTCGACGCCTGTTCCCTGATCGCTTCGATCATCTCCTCGTTCTTGTAGCCGTGGATCATGCACCACCATGACGAGATCGAATCGATCATTTCTCGTTCTGGCGTATAGAGATAAACTCCACGCGCGTCGACGATCTGGTACGGCGGCGGCATATGCTTCATCTGGACGTAAGGGCGCCATATCATATTATAAACCTCCTATCGAGTCAGTAGATACGAGTTCTTAACATTCACAGGAAAAGAGCTTTAAGGGTCTCCGGATCGACGTCGAGGGTCGACGCTCCTTCCGCGACCTTCGCGACGATCTTCGTCTTCGCAAGTTCCTCGCACATGAACGCGTTATCTTCCTCCATCGCGCCCCCTAACCAGTAGTTGAAAATGAGACCGCGCAAAGGAATCTCACGCGCCTCCAGCGCCCATGCCGTAAGCGCGACGTCGTTGATCGTTCCAAGGCCGGCAGGCGCGACCGTCAGACACGGCGTCTGCCATTCCTTAATGAGATCGACGAGGAGCAGACGTTCATTGTCGTCGTAGCGCATCGGACAGACAATTCCGCCCGAGCCCTCGACAACGACGTAGTCGTATTGAGCGCAAACCTTCTTAAACCCTTCCTTTGCAGTGCTTACGTCGAAAGGAGGTCCTTCGAGTTTCGACGCGAGGTGCGGCGAAACCGCTTTTTCATAAACGAAGGGACACATGCTTTCAAGGGATTGCTCTGTGCCGGAAAGGCGCTTCACTGCGAGAGCGTCTCCCGGAATCACTTTTCCGTCGGCCCCAACGTCGTTCCCGCTCATCGCCGCCTTGTAATATCCCACATTTACGCCCGATTCGAGCAGTTTCTTAACGAGCAGACCTGAAATATATGTCTTACCGATCTCTGTTCCGGTCCCAGCGATGAAAAGCGTCTTACTCATGTCTCGTCCTCCTTACTAACGATCGTTGCGCAACTTAAGTTCATAACCGAAACTTTGAACGGCGCTGACGTCCGTCAAAATATCAATTCCGGACGTCGTGAGCATATCGCCCGTAATCGTTGCGTTGGCGCCCGAATGAAAACATCCAAATCCTTTATCTTCGAGTAGCTTACGACCGCCGGCAAGTCGAATAGAGGCGTCCGGAAGGATAAAACGGTAAACGGCGACGATACGTTTGGCGTCGGCGCTCGTAAGAGACTTTAACGTCGGCCTCGAAAGAGGCGAGCCCGGTATCGCGACGAAAATATTGATCGGCACGCTCTTGACGCCCAGCTCGCGCAACGTCATCGCCATATCGACGCGGTCCTCGGGCGTCTCGCCGAGCCCAAAGATTCCTCCGCTGCAAAGAGACATGCCGGCGCTGCGAGCGGCTCGAAGCGCGGCGATCTTATCGTCGTACGTGTGCGTCGTGCAGATTTGCGGAAAGAAACGCCGCGACGTCTCCAGGTTATTGTGAATACGCGTAAGTCCCGCGTCGAAGAGACGTTTGAACTCCTGCTCCGTAAGCAGCCCAAGCGACCCGCAAACCTCAAGCTGCGTTTCGTTGCGTATCCGACGCGCAGCCTCGCAGATCGCGTCAAGCTCCTCTGACGAAATCTTACGTCCCGACGTCACGAACGAAAAACGTAACACTCCCTTGGACCAGACGCGCTTCGCTTCTTCGACCATCGCGTCGACCGAAATGAGAGGAAAGACCTCGCAATCGGTTGGATAATGCGACGATTGCGCGCAGAATTTACAGTTTTCATGACATCGACCGCTCTTTGCATTGACGATCGCGCATAGGTCGAAATCATTGCCGCAAAATCGTTGGCGTATCATGTCGGCGTTCTCTGCGAGAATCTCTAGCGGCGCGTCGTAAAGGCGCAGCGCCTCCTCGCGCGTCGTCGGCCGCCCCGTAAAAACCTGGTCTCGTAGGCCCTCGACAAAGTTTGAGTCAGAATTTTTCATGTCTTTTTGCAAATAGAGGTTTAAAAACTAGAACGCCGTTACCCTTGAGTCAACCTCTCCGACGGATCAAGCAGCTCGTTCGGTCGCGCAGAAATCTCGCCGAAAGCCAGATGTTCGCGCGTTCCGTCGTCATATTCCACAATCAACCGATATTTATCGTCGACGTCGATAATCGTTGCGTCTCGTTTTTTACCGCTAGGAAGGCAAATAGTCGCCTTACGTCCACGTCCGAGCAGTCTTTTGCGATATTGCTCAAGATCGTCCGCAGAATCGTTCTTAAGTCTTCGGTGAGTAAATCGATTGAGAAATTCGGCAACAAACCTATTCTTGCCATCGCCACGGGACGTTTCGCTGATAGCGCCCGCAATTCCTTGGAGCGACGCCGGGAAATCGTCGTCTGGACGATAAAGATTGGCGCCGACCCCAACGACCATGTATTCCAAAGCCATGTTCTCCATCGAAACGTGGCCATCCGTTAGAATCCCACAAACCTTGCGTCCACGGAAAATTATGTCGTTAACCCACTTAACTCGCGCTTCAAACCCTGGTTCAAACGCCTCAATCGCTTCGCAGACAGCGATAGCCGTGATCGTCGTAAAGAGCAGCGCAGGCGTCGCGGGCACGCCAGTCGGCCGCAGCAACAGGCTCAGATAGATTCCAGAATCGGGCGAATAGAACCCGCGTCCGCGTCGACCACGCCCGGCAGTCTGCCGACGTGCGAGAAGAACAAGCCCTTCGTGCGCCCCCTGTTCCGCTCGCCTGCGAAGATCGAGATTCGTCGATTCCGTTTCGTCGACAACTTCGATTTTCAAGTCAGACGCTGGACCGACAAGGTATTTTGCGATCCCTTCGGCAGATAATATGTCCGTCTCTTCTTCAAGCATATACCCGCGATTGCGCGTCGCCGTTATTAGATACCCCTGCGACTGCAATTCCTTGACGCGCTTCCAAACCATCGTCCGCGAAACGCCTAATTTCTTGGAAATTTCTTCGCCAGAACAGAACTCGCCTCTGTTCGCTTCAAGATATGCCAACAACGAATTTTTAGCGCCCATCATGCTGTTCTCCCATGAGCGCTCATTCTAACTCGACGACGTCGATTGTCAACTTTTTTTCACGAAATGTTAGCAATTAATAAAACAACGTTTTCTGGACATGTCAGATCTTAAAGAAAATCGCCGTAACTACCAATTTCTTCAGCGGTTGGAAAGCGTCCGCATAAGGCGAAGAAATCATTGAAGTCTGGTATAGCGGCAAGGTCAACCGTCTCGACGAGATTGAGGGAATCCTCAAGACGTTTGAGATTAATCTTGCCGGTAAGAACGTCGATCGCTCCGAGAAGCGACGTATTGCCGCAATATTCGACGTCTCCCGACCGTATGTTGGGAAACATTCCCACTCGACCGGCGGACTTCGAATTAAGCGCGCCGCCAAATGTGCCCGCAAGACGAATCCGAGCGAGGGACGCTTCCTCAAATCCCGCGGACCGCATCAGGAGCCTTTGTCCCGTCTTCATCGCGGCGATCGCCAGCTGAGCCTGTCGAACGTCCTTCTGCTCAAGCCAGACTCCGCCCGTCGTCTCGCGTTCTTCCAGACGCGAAATTAACGCCGCGCGACGTCTGCCTTCTCCGCGTAACCGGAGACTCAGTTCCTCGCGAAACTCCTCGAGAATCGAAGGCGCGCCGGAAGACGCCAGGCGACCAGAAGGCGCAACGACCCCGTAGTCAAGAAAACCCGCAAGCGCGTCGACGAGTCCCGAGCCGCAAACGCTCGTCGCGGGCAAGTCGTCGATCGTTTGCGGACGCCAGAAATCTTCAGAATAGCTTCGACGGACGCAATAATCGATTCGCGAGACAGCGCCCGGTATCGCAAGGGAACCCTGCGTAATCTCCGCGCCCTCAAACGCCGGTCCCGCAGCGGTAGAAGTCGCGTAAAATCGACCGTTTGCGGCAAGAATCGTTTCGCCGTTGGTGCCGACGTCGAGGAACAGCGTCGCGCCGTCGTCAAAGACGCCCGACGCGCGTAATCGCTCGAAGCCAGCGACTATATCGCCGCCGACAAAGGCAGAGAAGACGGGGAATATGCGTACGCGAGCGTTTTCGGCGAAGTGAACGCGCCAGGGAAATTCGCTCGTGCGACGCGTCGCGAAGACGCGATCGCCAACCTCAAATGGCGCGACTCCCAGCGGCGTCGCGTCTCGGCCCGTGAAAAGAAACTCCATCGTTGTGTTGCCCGCAACGACGACGTCTTCGATTTGAGATGTTTCAGCGCCGATCTGCGCCGCGAGCCTATGCGTCATCTCGCCGAGCGTCTCGCAGACGAGCTCGCGCATGCGAGGGGCGCTGCCCGACGAAACGGCGGCGATCCGTGAAATAACGTCGCGCCCAAAGGCCGCTTGAGGGTTACGGCGCGACGCGGTCGCGAGGATGCGCCCAGTCGCAAGGGAGACAAGCGCGCATTCGAGCGTCGTCGTACCAAGGTCAACCGCGCACCCCAGAGCGCCGTCCCGCTCTGTTGGGGATATCGCGTCGCGCGACGCTTCGGGTCGATTCCCTAGAGTCAACGTCTCACCAGACGCCCCTGTGTCGACTGCCGGCGACGAAACTTTCGCAACAATTCCGTCGCGATCGATGCGAAACTGACATGCAAGGCGCATTGTCGGCGCGGCTTCGCCTGGCGCCTGGATCGGGAGCGCGCACCGTCGACACACGCCGCGTCCGCCGCACTCAAGGTTGAGATCAAACCCTTCGCGTCGGACGACGTCGGAGATCGTCTCTCCTGCCGTCGCCGTCGCTTCGATCCGACGGTCGCCGTCGAGGAACGTAATACGGTATACTTGCGTCATTTTTTATCGAGCGGTTTAACGGTCGACGCCGTTGCGATCTTGGCGAAACTCCGCCCCTTCAGTCGGGGTGATCGGAACGCGTTTTATACCTGAAAAAGCCCCCTGAACCGAGCAAGGCGGATTCAGGGGGCTAACGGTCTGCGATTAACGCAACTCGGAACGAGTCGTCGGCGTTCGACGTTTACGAGTTATCTCATTCATCGTCGCCTGAGGGATCAAAGAAGGCTTCTTCATCATCTTCGGCTCCAAAAAATGCGCCGTCGTCTTGGAGCGGATCGCCGCTCAACGCGTCCTCGGGGACGTTGTTGAAGCCTAGAATCTTGTTCACGCTGGACTCGGAGACGTCGTCGAGCAACGTCATATTGACGCTCGCATCAGAGTCCGAAACGGTAATGCCGCCAAGTTCGAGCTGACCGTTGGCATAACGACACTCGGCCTTCTGATACTCGCTGAACCCGGTGCCCGCTGGGATGAGGCGACCGACGATGACGTTCTCTTTGAGTCCGACGAGTCGGTCGACCTTGTACGCAAGCGCGGCTTCAGTCAAGACTTTCGTCGTTTCCTGGAAGCTTGCGGCGGACAGGAAGGAATCGCTCTGGACCGCGGCCTTGGTAATGCCAAGAATTTGCGATTTGCAACGCGCTTTGATCGGCGTCGCGTATTTCGCCTGCGCGGCGTCAGGATCTTCTTCCGCGAGTTGCTCGTTTCGCATGTCGACGTCGAGCTTCGGAACGATATCGCCCTTAACATAGCCCGTATCGCCAGGCTCGTCGATCCTGACCTTACCCTTGAGATCTTCGTTGCGACTCTGGAATTCTGCGCGATCGAGCATATCGCCTTGGAGCATATCCGTATCGCCGCCGTCTTCGACCGAAACGCGACGGAGCATCCTTGAGACAATGATCTCAACGTGCTTGTCGTTGATCGTTACGTTTTGACCGCGATAGACCTTCTGCACTTCGTTGACGAGATATTTTTGAACCGCCGCCTCGCCGTTAATAGCAAGGATATCCTGCGGCACGAGCAGCCCGTCCGTTATCGCTTCGCCGCGCCTGACGCGATCGCCCGTGGTGACGAGGATCCGCTTATTCTTCGGAACCTCATGCTCGCGCGCTTCGATCTCGCCGGCCTCTTCGTTACGAACGATAACAACCTTCTTGCCATGACGCGGCTTCTCGAGAATCTCGACGACGCCGTCAATTTCCGCCATAACGGCGGGGTCTTTCGGCTTACGCGCTTCGAAAATCTCCGTAACGCGCGGAAGACCGGACGTAATATCCGCGGAACCTCCCGCCGCCATCGGCATGCGCGCGAGTATGGCGCCGCGCTCGACAGGCTGTTTGTCCTTAACCGCGATCGTCGACTTACTCGGCAAATTTATATTCTCAAAGGAGTTAAGACCGTCGGACGAGACAATCTCAATCGAGGGTCGTCGCTCGCCCCTGATCTCGGAAATCGTCAGGAACTGGTTGCCGCTTTCGGCGTCTTCTACGTACTTAGCCGTCTCGCCTTCGATAATTTCGTGGAACTTCACAATACCGGAGTGGTGCGCGATAACCAGCTTCGTATGAGGATCGAAGGTGGCGATCGTATCGCCGACATTAACCTTCTGACCGTCGGTTACCTTCAGCTCGGCGCCTTCCGGAATCGTGTAGGATTCGCGATCATAACCGCGGCTATTGCAAATCTTGACGTCGCCGCTCTTAAGCGCCAGAAGTTTGGTCGGTTCCGAGTCTCTTTCACGCGTCTCGACGACCTGGAAGTCGTCGGCAAACCGGATGCTACCGGCGAATTTCGTCCGGATTTCACTTTCTTCAGCAGTATGCTGACCCACGCCGCCGATATGGAACGTACGCATCGTCAGCTGCGTGCCAGGCTCGCCGATGGACTGAGCCGCAATGATGCCGACCGCCATCCCTTCCTCGACAATCTCGCCCGTCGACAGGTCGGAGCCATAGCAGAGGGAGCACACGCCGTCTTTCGATTTGCAAGTGAGCGGACTACGCACCTTAAGCCTTGTGAGATGCATCTCTTCTTCGATTCGACGCGCAATCTCAGGCGTGATCAGTTCGTCCTTCTTAACGATGACCTCGTCGTTGATCGTCGTAATCGACTGGCAAGGAACGCGACCGACGATAAGCTCGGAGAGCTTAATGTTGAATTCGGGGCTCGCTTCCTTCAAGACGCCCTCGCTCGTGCCGCAATCGAATTCCGTAACGATGCAGTTCTGCGCGACGTCGGCGAGTTTACGCGTCATATAACCCGAGTCGGCGGTCTTAAGAGCCGTGTCGGAAAGTCCTTTACGCGCGCCGTGCGTCGAGGAGAAGTATTCCAGAACGGTAAGGCCTTCGAGGAAGTTCGCCTTAATAGGCGTCTCGATAAGCGCGCCGTTAGGCTTCGCCATAAGTCCGCGCATACCGGCAAGCTGACGAATCTGTTCGTTACCGCCTCGAGCGCCCGAGAACGACATCAAATAGACCGGGTTAACGTACCCAATCTTACGTCGCTTAAGGTCGCCTGCCTCCTGCGCTTCCTCTTCGGTCTTGTGAACGTCGTTCCTAAAGGTCTCAAGCATCTTCGCCGTGATTTCTGCGTTCGCATTGGACCAAATGTCAAGCGCCTGACTGTAACGCGATTCTTCTGTGATCAAACCCTGTTCCGCCGCCAACTGAAGGTCCGCGACCTCCCTGTCGGCGCGCGCAAGAATCTCGTCCTTATCTCTCGGCGTAATGAGATCGTCGGTCGAGAAGGAAAGTCCGCTCCGCGTCGATTCCTCGAAGCCAAGACGCATCATGCGGTCGAGGAGGTCGATCGTCGCGCGACGTCCGTGAAGAGCATAGCAGTCGCTAATGACCTTACCGAGTTCTCTCGACGTCTGAGGAATGTTATAGTAGGGGGAGTTATCAGGAACGATCTGATTAAAGAGGATGCGCCCTGGGGTGGTTTCGAAAAGCTTGCCGCCGTCGATCGTGACGTCGCGCGTCTCTACGGCGTAAGTTCCGTCCTCTTGCTGGACGCGGACCTTTTTCCGGACCTTATCCTTAAGATAGCGCGTCTCCTCCATCCGAACCTGAATGCGCGCGTTGAGGTGAACCTTTCCGAGGGAATACGCGAGCATGACCTCGTCGATCGACGAGAAGACCATGCCCTCGCCGAGGACTTCCGGGAGCGGATCCATCGTGATGTAAAAGCATCCCATGACAATGTCCTGGGACGGACTGATAATCGGTTTACCGCTCGCAGGGCTGAAAATATTGTTCGTCGAAAGCATCAAGGTATGCGCTTCGACCTGCGCCTCGATCGAGAGAGGAAGGTGAACCGCCATCTGGTCGCCGTCGAAGTCCGCATTAAATCCTTTGCAGACCAGCGGGTGAAGCTTAATGGCGTTGCCTTCTACGAGCAACGGTTCAAACGCCTGGATCCCCATACGGTGAAGAGTCGGCGCGCGGTTGAGCAAAACGGGATGGTTCTGGATCACCTGTTCAAGAATGTCCCAGACCTCGACGTCGCGGCGCTCCAGCATCTTCTTCGCGCTCTTAATCGTATCGGCGAGTCCAAGATTCCTGAGCTGACGAATAATGAACGGCTGATAAAGCTCAAGAGCGATCGGCTTCGGCAGACCGCACTGGTGCAAGCGCAAGTGCGGACCAACGACGATAACGCTTCGCGCGGAATAGTCGACGCGTTTACCAAGGAGGTTCTCGCGGAATCGACCCTGTTTACCCTTAATCATGTCGGTCAGGGACTTAAGCGCGCGGTTGTTGCTGCCAAGAATCTGACGATGGCAGCGCTGATTATCGAAGAGCGCGTCGACCGCCTGCTGCAACATTCGCTTCTCGTTGCGGACGATCACGTCCGGAGAGTTGAAATCGAGAAGTTTGCGGAGGCGTAAGTTACGGTTGATAATGCGTCGATAGAGGTCGTTAACGTCAGAAACGGCGAATGAACCCGACTCGAGCATCACGAGAGGACGCAGATCGGGCGGAATAACCGGAATAACGTCGAGCACCATCCACTCCGGCTTGTTCTCGTGACGACAACGTCGCAGAACGTCGACAAGTCGCAGACGACTGACGTAATCCTTCCGCCTCTGGCGCGATTTCGTCTTCGCGATATTCTCGCGGAGCTTGTGAGAAAGCGCGACAAGGTCGAGCCTACGGAGCAGTTTGCGGATCGCCTCCGCGCCCATCTCCGCCTCGAATTCCGCGCCCGGTTCTTCCTTATGCTCGCGATATTCCGCCTCGGTAAGCGTCTGCCCAACCTCGAGCTCGGACATGTTGCCGGGATCCGTCACGACGTAATCTTGGAAATAGACAACTTTTTCCAAGCTCGACGCTTTCATGGCAAGAAGCGTCGCAAGTCGGCTCGACGCCGCCTTGAAGAACCAGATGTGAACAACCGGCGCCGCGAGCTCGATATGCCCCATTCGCTTACGGCGAACCTTGCGTTGGGTGACCTGAACGCCGCAGTGTTCGCAGGTCGTTGACTTGTACTTCATCCCGCGATACTTGCCGCAGGAGCATTCGTAGTCCTTAGTAGGACCGAAGATTCTCTCGCAGAAAAGCCCGTCTTTCTCAGGCTTAAAGGTACGGTAGTTAACGGTCTCAGCCTTCTTGACCTCGCCGTGGGATTGCTCCCGAATCTTTTTTGGATTGGTCAGGCTAATCTTGACTGCGCTAAAATCGTTGATGTTTTCAGACATACTTACTCTCTCGACGCTCTCTATATCTACAGGCTTACGTCCCTGGAGAAGATGGACGGTCGCCATGATTGTCTTAAATTTCACGCGCTATGCGAAACAACAGGCGCGACGTTCAGGACGCTGAAACGGCGGAGCCGGACAGCGCCGGCTCCGCGATGCGTATGATCTTTAGCGTCAGGTAAAGGGCTTGATTTCAAGATCGTCGACGTTCGCAGGGACGAGATCCATGTCAAGCGCAAGCCCCTTGACCTCGTTGACAAGGACGTCGAAGCTCGCTGGCGTTCCAGCTTCAAGGGTGTTGGTTCCGCCAACGATGCGCTCGTAGATCTTAGTTCGTCCGTCGATGTCGTCGCTCTTGACCGTGAGAAGTTCCTGCAACGTGTAGGCGGCTCCATAAGCCTCGAGCGCCCACACCTCCATCTCGCCATATCGCTGGCCGCCAGAACGCGCTTTACCGCCAAGCGGCTGCTGCGTAATGAGCGAATAGGGACCGGTGCTTCGCGCGTGGACTTTGTCGTCGACAAGGTGATGGAGCTTAAGCATGTAGATGTAGCCCACCGTCGTTTCCTGAGCAAAGGGCTCGCCAGTGCGACCGTCGTACAGCTGCACTTTACCATTGCGCGGGAGACCGGCGCGCTCAAGCTCTTCGTTGACGTCCTCTTCCGTCGCGCCGTCGAAGACTGGCGTGATCGCTCGATACCCCAGTGTAGAGGCCGCCCAACCGAGGTGCGTCTCAAGAATCTGTCCAACGTTCATACGCGAGGGAACGCCCAGAGGATTGAGCAAGATCTGGAGCGGCGTTCCGTCCGCAAGGAACGGCATGTCTTCACGCGGCAGGATTCTGGCAATGACGCCTTTGTTACCATGACGCCCCGCCATCTTGTCGCCGACGGAAATCGCGCGCTTTGTGGCGATATAGACCTTGACCATCTGGAGAACGCCGCGTTTCAGCTGGTCGCCTTCACGCGCCTTGTTATACTTGCGATCGCGGTCGTCGATCGCGTCTTCGAACGCGGCGCGACGGGAGACATAGATCTCGCGGAGCGAATCGTAAAGTTCTGTGCCCTTCTCAATATTGTTAGACGAGCACATCCCGGCGAAGGAGTAGTTCTTAGCTTGCTCTGCGATATATCGATCGTCGCGACTCTGAACGAGTGGATCGCCTTTGTCGTCCTTCATCTCGAACTGATCGCCGATGAGAAGCTCCATATCGGAGATCATCGAAGCAAACTCCTCTCGGATCTTTGCGTTTCCTTCATTCTCAATCCGGGCAAGCTCGCCGTTAAACGTGGTGCGCTCCTCCTCAGAAAGGCTCGCCAGACTGCGGAAATGATACGCGCCGATGACAACGCCTTCGACTCCGGCGGGCACCACGAGGGACTCGTTCTTAACTTCTTCAGACGATTTGCCGAAAATCGCCTGGAGCAGCTTTTCTTCAGGGCTCAGTTCAACCTTTTGCTTCGGAACGACCTTCCCTACAAGGATGTCGTTACGCGATACATAAGTCCCAACCCTGATAATGCCATTCTCGTCAAGTTTGGAGAGCGCTTTCTCGCTGGCGTTAGGAACGTCGCGAGTGAAGCTTTCGCGGCCGGTTTTCGTATCGCGGATTTCCGTATCATATTCCTCGATGTGAATCGAGGTATAGACGTCCTTTTGAACGAGTTCTTCACTCAGAATAATAGCGTCTTCGTAATTGTATCCGTCCCAGACCATAAATCCGACGAGCACGTTGCGACCGAGCGCGAGAACGCCTTGATCGGTGCACGCGCCGTCCGCGATAACCTGACCTTCCTCGACATGCTCGCCGATCTCGACGATCGGTCGTTGATTCTCGCACGAGCTGCCGTTGAGACCAGCAAACTTACGAAGATGATAGACGTCGACGTCGTCGATCACGATCTTCATCGAGTCCATATACGTTACGGTACCCGCTCTGTGCGCGCGCAAAAGAAGACTCGAGTTAAGCGCGGCGGGAACTTCCATACCCGTACCGACAATCGGGGCTTCCGACTGCAGGAGCGGAACCGCCTGTCGCTGCATGTTCGAGCCCATAAGGGCGCGGTTCGCGTCGTCGTGTTCCAAGAAAGGAATGAGTCCTGCGGAGACGCCGATCATCTGGTTCGGAGCAACGTCGATGTAGTTGACCTCCTCCAGTCTGACCTGGACGTATTCGCCGTCTTTACGCGCCAGAATGAGATCCGTGTTCGGGTCGGGAATGAGCGCGCCGTAAGGCTGGTCGGCGGTCGATTCGGTACGCGGCGTGTCCGCCGGCGCAAAGATCTTGTCGATCTCGTCGTCAGCGCGAAGCCATTCGATCTCTTCGCTCAAAACGCCATTCTCAACGCGGCGGTACGGCGACGTGAGGAAGCCGAAATCGTCAATCTGCGCAAAAATGGAAAGATACGAAATCAGACCGATGTTCTGACCTTCTGGCGTCTCGATCGGACAAATACGACCGTAGTGCGTCGCATGAACGTCGCGAACCTCGAAGCCCGCGCGCTTACGGTTGAGACCGCCGGGGCCCAACGCCGAAAGGCGACGCTCATGCGTGAGCATCGAGAGCGGGTTCGTTTGGTCGACGACCTGAGAAAGCTCGTTACGTCCAAAAAAGTATTCGATCGCCGTGGAAATGTTCTTCTGATTGATGAGCGCGCGAGGGGAATCGCCCTGGTGGAAACGATCCAAGATGTTGCGGCGCAATTTCAAGAAGCCCTTGTTACGCAAATCTTCGCAAATGAGCTCGTCAATCGTACGAATACGGCGGTTACCAAGGTGGTCGATGTCGTCGGGATAGCAGTTAGGATCGCCGCTCCAAAGACTGTAGAGATAGTTGACGCAAGCGACGACGTCTTCGCCGCGCAACGCAGTTTCATCGAGACTTACGTCCGTGTTGAACTTACGGTTCATGCGGAAACGACCGACGCGACCAATTCTATATCGACTCGGATCGAAAAACTTCTCGTGGAAAAGTTCTTGAGCTTTCTGCAACGCAAGGGGGTTGCCGGGTCGAAGTCTCTTATAGATCGCCAGCAACGCCTGTTCGTGCGAGCTGGTCTTATCGTCCCCAAGTGAATTGGCAAGGAGCATGTTGCGAGGCTTCGCCATAACCGTTACGCTCGAAAAGCGCGGCTTGGGATTTTTACCAGCTTCGACGAGTTCGCAAATCTGCTCCGCGTGGTCGTTAGTAATGACGCTTCCAGAACGTACGATCGGATCGGGAACTTCAGCGTCCGGATCAACGATATCGCCAACGGCAACTTTACCGGCAAGTTCCGGAATAGACGCGGGGCCTTTGATTTTGATGTCATAGACGTCAAAATCAAAAGCGCGCATGAGGTCGGCGTCGGTACTGAGCTTGGGATCCATCGCGCGCAGCAACGTCATGACCGAGAATTTATTACTCTGGTCGATGCGCACCTGGAGGATCTCTTTTCGCGTGATGTTGAACTCAACCCAACTGCCGCGTTCTGGTATAATTCGGCAAGAAAAGGAGTGCGAGTCGCGATTGATCTCATGGAGGAAGTCGGCGCCAGGACTGCGGTGAAGCTGATTCACAACGACGCGTTCGGCGCCATTGATAATGAATTCGCCGCCGCCGAGCATGATCGGAAGCTCGCCGAGATAGACTTCGTCTTCCTGAGCGCCCTTCTCCGTCACAAGTCGGAACTTAACGCGCCACGGGTGGCCATAAGTAATGCGGAGCCGGCGACATTCGTCGGGAAGATATCGAGGTTTTTCTAGGACGTAGCTCACATACTCCAAGCGCGAAGACGACTGTGGGTCCACAATTGGAAAAGACTCGCGGAGCAACGCTTCAAGCCCAATATTTTCTCGTTCTTCAGGAGGAACGTCGGCCTGCAGGAAATTTTTGTAACTCTGCGTCTGGATGATCGTCAGGTTGGGAACGTCATAAGTTGCAGCATTTTTGCCGAATCGGCGAACTTCGGACAGACTTAATCTGCGTTGCGTGGTGACCGCCATGAAGGACAACCTCCTCGTAAGGGGAAAGACAACTACGTAAAAGACGTATATAGAACCACCGCCAGCGTAGCATTCTAACAACGACGGTATTTTTGGAAAGGGGGCGCCCTAAAATATTCTCGAAATTGACATTTAGGGAGGTATTTACGTCACAAAAGTTAAATTTAAACCCTTTCTGTGAATAAATATTTTTTTGTTATTACTAAATCTTTTTTCTCATCTTTCTCAGGATACAAGAGACATTTTCAACTTTTTTAAATATTTTATCGTTATACTCGTTAAATATTACCTAATTTAAACCAGCCTGGACTTTCATAATTTTCTGTTTGTTAAACTGCGTAAAATTTTCCGTTTATACAAAATAAAAAATTACTAATTTTTAGAATTTTTTAGGTGGTGAATTGATGCAGAATTGAGCCGAAACGTTCTTCTATACTTAAGTTTATTTTTCGACGCTTCCCATAATTCAGAACAGGGGACTGTAACACCAATTTGTAAAGGATTCGACGTCACGAAACCTGCGTCGCAACTAATAAGTAATGGATGACGACTCAATTCTGAATTAATTTTTGAAGCGAAAAGCGCAGAAAGCGGTAATGAAAAGTATATCGATGGGAAATTTTGAACCTGGCGTCCTTGGTTTATCCCGTCATAAAAAAACAAAGCTCCCCAAGATTCTGGAGAGCTTTGCATTCGTTTATTCTAATCATTGGCGTTCAATGACTTATGAACAAAGATCACTTAAGGGTGACCTTACCGCCGGCCTCTTCAAGCTCTTTCTTGAGCTTGTCGGCTTCGTCCTTAGGAAGACCGGTTCGGATCGGCTTAGGAGCAGATTCGACCATCGCCTTCGATTCACCGAGGGAAGCGCCGGTAGCAGCGCGGACGACTTTAATAACGGCGATCTTCTTGGACGCTTCGAAGCTCTCAAGAACGACGTCGAATTCCGTCTTTTCCTCAGCGGCGGGAGCGTCGTCGCCGCCTCCGGCAGCGCTAGCAACCATAACGGCGCCACCAGCGGCCGGCTCAACGCCGTACTCTTCTTTGAGGTAATCGCTGAGCTCTTTGGCAGACTTAAGAGTCATGCCCATAATCTGATCGCCGAGGGTCTTGATTTCGTCGGAGAAAACGCGTTCGTCTGACATTATAATTATCCTTTCAAATTTGTTGCAAGGTCTTCCACAAAAAATGCTCGACGCCGTAGTCGAATCTCAGTGGTCTGCGACCTCACTATGTAATATGCACGTTCCCGCGATTGCCGCAGGTAAATTTCAAGTTGATTTCAACGCCTGATAACCGCGCGGCCGAATCATTCAGCCGAAGCTTCGGCAGCCTCTGCCTCGCTGGCTTCTTCTGACGCTTCGCCTTCTTTGTCTGCAAGCTGCTTGATCTGGCTAGCAAGATTCTTGCCGCCGGAAATGAGCTGCGAGGAGAGATCAGCGGCGACGCCAGTGATCTGACCAAGAAGAATGGCGATCTGTTCTTCGCGAGTGGGCCACTTAGAAATCTCGACAGCCTGCTTAGCGTCAAACGCTTCGCCGTCAAGAATACCGCCCAGAACGCTGAACTTATTAAACTGTCTTACTCGGGAAGCTTTAATGACTTCCTTCGCAAGCGCAACGATATCAGAAGCGCCCCAGCACAGCGCTGTTGTGCCAATAATATCTTTGAAGGCGCCTTCAAGAGGCGTTCCAGCGGTCGCGCGAGCCGCGAGGCTGTTCTTGACGACCATCAGGCTAATGTCTTTGTCGGCGAAATTAGCGCGAAGCTCGTTGCTGTCGTTGACTCGCATACCGACAACGTTGACCAGAAGCGCGTTTTCGACCCCGTCGAAACGCTGTTTCAGGTCCTCCGTAATCAATTTTTTTACAAACTTACTCATTGTACCAGTACTCGATTAAAGGGCGGATATTGGTAGGAACGACCATCGCCTGACGTCACGACGCCTCGACACGGATGCTGGGGCTCATCGTAGCGGAAATTGCGATCGACTTTACGTAAACGCCCTTGATTGACGCCGGCTTGAGAGAGATAACATAATCAATGAACGCCTGAATGTTCTCAACAAGCTTGTCAGCGTCAAAGCTGAGCTTACCGACAACGCCGTGGACGACGCCGCCCTTATCGTTACGGAACTCTGCCTTACCGGCCTTGTATTCACGAATCGTCTTGTCAAGATCCATCGTCACCGTTCCGGCCTTAGGGCTCGGCATAAGAGATCGAGGACCAAGGAGACGACCGAGAGGACCGACGACGCCCATCATGTTGGGAGTCGCGATGCAGACGTCAAAATCGAACCAACCGCCCTTAATCTTTTCGGCAAGGTCCGGACCGCCAACGTAATCGGCGCCAGCCTCTGTCGCTTCGGAAGCCTTATCGTCTTTAGCGAAGACGAGAATTCGAACCGTCTTGCCAAGGCCGTTCGGAAGAACGACGGAACCGCGAACGATTTGATCCGACATCTTAGGATCAACGCCAAGACGCATCGAGATCTCTACCGACTGGTCAAATTTAGTCGTGTTGAACTGTTTAAGCAAATCGACGGCCTCGGACAACGGCATCGGAGCTCTCGTCTTCGGAAGCAAGGCCTTCATTGCCTTCATTCGCTTAGAAACTTTACCCATATCTTTATTTTCTTCTTAGATGTTTTTAAATCCCTCATTTGTCGGAAACCAGAGCGCCATGCCGATCTTCTGCGGCCGATTTTCACTTAAATCTCAAGGTCCTACAAAACGCGCCTAAGCGCAGAGGAGAAGGAATAACTCAGTCGACGACGTCGACTCCCATGCTTCGACAGGTGCCCGCGAGGATGCGAACAGCATGATCAACGTCACGTGCGTTCAAATCCGCTTGTTTGGCCTTGGCAATTTCCTGAAGCTGAGCGACAGTAATCTTGCCAACCTTTTCTTTCGGGACCGTAGAGGAGCCGCTCTCGATTCCAGCGGCCTGTTTAATCAGGTCGACTGAGTGAGGGCCTTTCGTTTCCAAGTCAAATGAACGATCAGCGTACACCTTAACGGCGAGTGGAACGCGCATGCCCATCGCCGATTTTGTGCGATCGTTAAATTCTTTAACAAATTGACCGAGATTCAGTCCATACTTACCAAGAGCGGTGCCGACAGGGGGTGCTGCTGTCGCCTGCCCTCCAAGCGCATGAAACTTCACGATCGCTTTAAGTTGTTTAGCCATTGTAAAATCCTTTAATCCTTGCGGCGAAGATTTGTCTCAAGTAAGACTCGCTCGGTCAGGGGCGACCTGGCTCAACCTTCGTCGTCAGCCTTTTCGACTTGCCAATACTCAAATTCTACAGGCGTTGGCTTACCGAAAATTACTATATTAACGGTTACCTTTCCGCCGACGACGTCGACGTTGGAAACCTCCCCCTTATTGCCGGCAAAAGAACCGTCCTTAACCGTCGCTCTATCGCCAACGGCAAAGGGCACGTCAATGCGCGGCTTTTCTTCTGTTTGTTCGTCATGGTATTTGAGGAGACGCTCAACTTCCTCGGGAGGCATCGGCATCGGGCGACCGCTTGTGCCCGCAAATTCGCCAACGCCCGGCGTCTCGCGCATCAAAAACCACGTCTCATTGTTCAGGGCCATCTTCACAAGGATATAGCCCGGATAAATCTTGCGCTTGATCTCGCGCTGTTTGCCGTTCTTGTCAAATGCTTTGACGCGTTCGATCGGCACGTACACTTCTTCAACGTACTTGTCAAGATTCGCTTGAAGAACGCGCCATTCGAGCTCGCGCTTGACGCGATCCTCACGGTTAACCTGACATTTCAGGACATACCATTGCGGAGTCTTATCAGACAGATCCGTTTCTGGATTAGATTCATCGTTCTCGAATTGCGAAGACATGACTCAATCCCTCTTCGAGGTTTTTGAATTCTTGGATTATAGCGGACCTCATTTTCTCCGCAAGAACCCAGTTAGCTAAAAAAGCTAAAAATAAACCGGAAAATTACGTCGTACAGATAAATCAGTACCGTGAAAATGAACATGAAGATAATCACGACCTTCGTGTTCGCGTAAAGTTCCTCCTTCGTGGGCCAGGAAACTTTCGTCATCTCGGCTTCAACAGAAACGAGGAAGTCGGCAAAGATCGGGTAATTGATCGCTCGGAAGGAGGACCACGTTCCAAGAAGCGCCACGATAATCGCCGCGATCATAGAGCCCTGCGGTCCAAATGTCTGAGAGCGATAAATGCTGTAACCCCAGAAAATAAAAACCAGCGAGAAACCAATGAAGGTAAATCGGCGGCAGATGCGTCCCTGTGAACCCTTGTATATGTTCGTGGAAACGAGTTCCTTAAGGAAGCTGGACATAATTTCGACTCCAAGTCAGAACTAGCCGAAGCTGAGCTCACGGCGTCGTTATATTCTGATTAAAAAAAATGCGCTCGTTCAACGTTAATCGTAACAAGCGCATTTAACATTAAGCAGGGGAGAGAAGACTCGAACTCCCAACAGCCGGTTTTGGAGACCGGTGCCCTACCAATTGGACGACTCCCCTACGACTCACGGAAAACCGTTCGTCAGAAGTAGGCGTCGCGAACAGGTCGCGACGCCTGCTAGTGTTATCAAATCACTTGATGATCTTCGTAACGACGCCGGAACCGACAGTCTTACCGCCTTCGCGGATAGCGAAACGAACGTTCTGCTCGATAGCGATCGGGCTGATGAGCTCAACGGTCATCTTGACGTGGTCGCCAGGCATGCACATCTGGACGTCTTCAGGAAGATTAATCGTACCGGTGACGTCGGTCGTGCGGAAGTAGAACTGAGGACGGTAGCCCGTCATGAACGGGGTGCTTCGACCGCCTTCATCCTTGCTCAGGATATAGACGTCGCCTTCGAACTCCATGTGAGGAGTGATCGTGCCGGGCTTGGCGATGACCTGACCGCGCTCGATTTCCTCGCGCTTGACGCCGCGAAGGAGAAGTCCAACGTTGTCGCCAGCCTGACCCTGATCCATCGTCTTCTTGAACATCTCAACGCCGGTAACGACGGTCTTCTGGGTTTCCTTGAGACCAAGGATCTCGACTTCCGTACCCGTCGTGATCATACCGCGCTCGATACGACCGGTAGCGACCGTACCGCGACCTTCAATGGAGAAGACGTCTTCGACCGCCATGAGGAACGGCTTATCGACTTCGCGGACAGGTTCCGGAATATCGTTGTCGATCGCGTCCATGAGTTCGTTGATGCACTTGGCTTTTTCAGGATCGTCCGGATTTTCCTGAGCCGGAAGAGCGGCGCCGCGAACGATCGTGACGTTGTCGCCGTCGAAGTTATGCTTCGTGAGAAGTTCGCGAACTTCAAGCTCGACGAGCTCAAGGAGCTCCTCGTCGTCGACGAGGTCGCACTTGTTGAGGAAGACGACGATCTTCGGAACGTTAACCTGGTGAGCGAGGAGGACGTGCTCGGCGGTCTGCGGCATCGGGCCGTCGACTGCGGAAACGACGAGAATCGCGCCGTCCATCTGAGCCGCGCCAGTGATCATGTTCTTAATGAAGTCCGCGTGACCGGGGCAGTCGATATGAGCGTAGTGACGATTTTCGGTCTCATATTCAACGTGAGCGACGGCGATCGTAACGGTCTTGGTAGCGTCGCGAACGGTACCGCCCTTAGCGATTTCCGCGTAGGACTTAATCTTGGCGAGTCCCTTCGTGGCCTGTACGGCGAGGATCGCGGAGGTCAGAGTCGTCTTGCCATGGTCGATGTGTCCAATAGTACCAACGTTAACGTGCGGCTTGGTACGCTGAAAAGTTTCCTTTGCCATTAAAATTCTCCTGGATAGGAAATGGGACCTGATGTCATAAAAAGCGAAACTACCCCGACGAGATCCCACTCGTCCTAAAAAGCTGCCGATGAGATTTGAACTCATGGCCTCGTCCTTACCAAGGACGCGCTCTACCGACTGAGCTACGGCAGCGTAAAGGACCTCTCAGGGCATTTATATCGACGGGAGCGCAGGCTCAATTCCCACGATCACTTAACGTCGCTCGTATCGAGAGCGGGTGAAGGGAATCGAACCCTCGTTGTCAGCTTGGAAGGCTGTCACTCTACCATTGAGTTACACCCGCGTCAACCGAACCGCTTGCGCGATCCTGCCGAATAATTTAGAAGCGCTTGCTTAACCCGAAAAACATCGCAAACTGCGTTTGCGCGGTCACGACTCGCATGACCGCAAGACGTCTGTCAAATTCGAGTGGGGGTTGGAGGATTCGAACCTCCGAAGGCGATACCAGCAGATTTACAGTCTGCCCCCTTTGACCACTCGGGAAAACCCCCAGCAGGCCTTGATGCGAGTCCGTATAATGTTAACGAACCTCGACGCCTTGTCAAGTGGCGCCTATACGACGTCGCTGCTAAGTCTGCTTTCGGTTCTCGCCGTCTCGCCGAAATTTTCGTCTTGTTGCGCGACTGTCGGAACGAATCGTTCCGCAGCCTTGTCGAGTGGGGGTTGGAGGATTCGAACCTCCGAAGGCGTTACCAGCAGATTTACAGTCTGCCCCCTTTGACCACTCGGGAAAACCCCCAGTAAGAATTAGTCCAACAAGACTCGATTCAACGGAAGAGCTAGCGAGGAGAATCGAACTCCTAACCTGTTGATTACAAATCAACTGCTCTGCCGATTGAGCTACGCTAGCCTTGAATACGCAGACAAGCGAGACTCATGGGATTTTATCGACCTTTCATGACCAGTCAAGGGTCTTTTATAAAAATTCAGGTTTTTATCACACTCTTCCTGGTTCCCTTTCGAACGCTGTTCTTCGTGGCGTCGCCAAGATCGTCGATAGCTTCAAAATGTAAAAAGAATGGCGTCTAAATTTAACTCTTCGTTCAATGCGCGCGGCGTCGCTCTACTCTCTATCTCGCTCTCACGCGTTATGAATATTTTTCGATTCAGCTTAGCGCCACACTCCTTCTCTACCCTTTAGCGCCTTCTTTCGGCCATTGCGTCTTTTTTTTTCACTTGTCCCCGCTATCATTAATACTACGCAGTTTGATTTGCCTGTTCTGTATTTTCCTCAAAACGACGCCTCGCTTATGAATTCTCCCAATAAAACTAATCCGTCCTCTGACTCTCCTGTTCGTTACGTTGTTGGAATAGACCTTGGCACGACTAACTGCGCCATGTCCTTCGTCGACCTTGAGACTTTGGACTCTTCCGCCGATTCTCCAGGTCCTGTTATTAAAAACGTCGCTATTCCTCAAGTGGTCGCCCCCGATATCGTGGAATCGCGCGCGACGCTTCCTTCCTTCTTCGCGCGACTCTCAAATGTTCCGCCTCTCCCATGGCAGACCCAACCTCTTCATGATTTTTCGCTTCCCCAACGCGGTACCCGCGCGCCTCGCGACGGCTTATTCGGCGTAGTGGGAGCCGTTGCAAGAGATTACGCGACCGCTCGCCCCAACGCGGTCGTCCCCTCCGCGAAGTCATGGCTCTGCAACGCCAACGTCGACCGTTCCGCAAAGTTTCTGCCGCTCCGCGTCGCCGCCGAACCTGAAAATGGAACCCGCGACCCGCGGTGGTCGCCCGTCGAGGTCAGTTCTTTCTATCTGGCGCATCTGCGCGACGTATGGAATGCAAAATTTCCTGACTTTCCGCTGGAAACGCAAGACGTCGTCCTGACGATTCCCGCCTCCTTCGACGAAACGGCGCGCTCGCTCACCCTCAAGGCCGCAAAACTCGCGGGTCTTCCGCGCGTCTCGCTCGTCGAGGAACCGCAGGCGGCGTTCTATGCCTGGCTCGAACGCCATGAGAAGGTCTGGACCGACGCCGTCCGACCTGGCGACCGCGTGCTCGTCTGCGACGTCGGAGGCGGCACGACGGACTTTGCGCTCATCTATGCGTTGCGTCGCGACAAGGCTCCCGAGTCGAGCGCCGAGGAATCGAAGCGTGAAAGCGTAAAATTCTATCGCGTCGCCGTCGGCGAACATCTTGTCCTCGGCGGCGACAATCTCGACCTTGCGCTGAGCCGATTCCTCGAGCAAAAGCTCCTCGAAAAACGCTCAAAGCCACTCTCCCCTTGGGAACGCGCCGTTCTTCTGCAGAAGAGCCGTGAGACAAAAGAAGAATTCTTAGGCGACGCCACGGGCGCTGAAACGCGCCGGATCCTGATCCCAAGCGCGTCTTCCAAGCTCGTCGGCGGAGGGCTCGCACTCGACGTCAACCGCGCCGAGGTTGAAAAGCTCCTCGTCGACGGCTTCTTTCCTCGCGTCCCCCTCGACGCGCAACCGGACCGCCGGCGCGAGGGGCTCCGCGAAATTGCGCTCCCCTACGCGTTCGACCCGGCGGTCACGAAACATCTGGCGTTCTTTCTCAGAGCGCATCGAAATTCGGGCGACGATCTCATCCGCGCGGGGGTTCTGGGAGAACACGCGGCGGCGCATCGAGAGGGCGTCGATCCGGCGCGACCCGACGCTATTCTCTTTAACGGCGGCGCCTTCGAATCGGCGAAGCTCCGCGAACGAGTCGTCGAATCCATCGTCGACTGGTTCGGCGGCGATGACCCGGAATGGCGGCCCCACGTTTTAAAGAACGACGATCTCTATCTCGCCGTCTCGCACGGCGCGACTTATTACGGGCTCGTTCTGCGCGGTTACGGGGAACGAGTCGGCGCGTCGCTGGCGCGATCCTATTACGTTCAGGTCTCTCTTGGCGCCGCAGACGACGCCGCGAACGACAAACAAGGCAAGGGAGTCTGCCTGCTGCCCGCCCAGGCGGAGCCTGGCGACGAGATCGCGCTCGATCAGGTCTTCGAACTCGCGGTCGATAAACCGGTTTCCTTCCCAATCTTCGTCTCCAGCGTTAGGACGACGGACGCGCCGGGCGACCTCGTCGCGCTTGATCCGAACGAGACGCGCGAACTCTCCCCGATCCGCACCGCGCTCAAGACGCGGTCGAAAACGAAGAAAGCGGCGGGCGCCGTCAAAGCGCGACTTGTGGCGCGTCCAACGGAAATCGGAACGATCGAGCTCTTCCTGCAAGAGGTCCTTCCGAAAGACGCCGGCCCTCGAGCGCGAGTGTCGCGCTGGACATTGCAATTTGACGCAAGAGGCGCCGTTCAATCGGACTGGCAGGCTGGAAACGCCGAGGGCGAGGGAACCGGCGTCGTCGACGAATCGCTCGTCGAGGGCGCCCTTGAGGCGCTCGAACGCGTCTTTGGCGACGCCCCGAAGGACGAGCGTCTTAAACCCCGCGCGCTCTTTAGAGCGATAACGGAAGCGACCGGAATCTCAAGGGACGAACTGCCGATACTGGCGCTTCGTCGTTTGGCGGAACGAACCATAGAACTCTCAGAAGGTCGACGTCAGAGCGCGGCGCATGAAGCGCGGTGGCTCAATTGGCTAGGGTTCGCGCTGCGACCCGGCTTTGGCGCGGCAATGGACGACTGGCGCGTTGAATCGACGTGGAAGACGATCGCCGGACGTCTCGCGTTCCGAACCCCTGAAAGCCGCACGCAATATTGGATTTTATGGCGACGGATTGCGTCGGGACTCACGTCGGGTCGCCAGCTCACGCTCGCGGAACCGCTATTCACGAACGTCCGCAATCTCCGGCGACAGCTCGTCGAGAATAAAGGACGCGGCGCCGACCTTGATCTCACCTCGCAGGAGGGCGCGGAAATATGGCGACTCCTCGGCGCGCTCGAGCTCCTACCCCCTGAGCTGCGCGAGGAACTTGGCGACGCGATTCTCGATATCTTGCCAAAGAAGAAAGCGACGCCGATCCGCGATCCGCTCATTTGGTCGCTCGGTCGCGTCGGAGCTCGACGCCCCTTCCACGCGCCTCTCGATCGCGTAACGCCCCCCGCGCTCGCAAGTCGCTGGGCGCGACGACTCATCGATTATTTCGATACCCGCGAGGAACAGCCGAACGCAACGGGATTCTTCGCGCTCGCGCAGCTCGCAAGGCGAGCGGAAGATCCGCGATTAGACGTCGACGTCAAAACGCGTGAGGCGGTCGCCGCCTTCCTCCTCAAGCACGGCGCGGAAGATTCAACGCTCGCGGCGCTCGAACGCCATGGCAAACTCGTCGACGACGCCACGCGACAGGCGTTCGGCGAAACGCTCCCACTAGGATTGATATGGAGTTAACCAAAGTCTGGCGCGTAGCCTTCAAAAACTTACTGCGTATAACGCAATTACTCTAAAGAGCTTTTTCATAGGAGAAAAAATGAGTGGAACAATAAAAAAACTAACCGGCGCGTTGGCGGCGCTCTCCGTCGTCGCGATGACCGCAACTACCGCGTTCGCCGACGACGAAGTCTTTAAACTCGGCGTCATCGGCGCGACAACGTCGCACGTGCCCGCTTTCGTCAAGACGGTCAACAACCCCGACGCTCAGGAAATTTTCCAAGGTTTTGAGATCGTTGGCCTTTATCCGGGCGGCGTTCCGGACAACCCCAACAGCTGGGACCGCGTTGAGCGCTTCACTCGTGAATGCGAAGAGGCCGGTCTGACCATCTATAATACGATCGACGAGCTCGTTGCCAACGTCGACGGAATTCTATTGGAAAGCGTTGACGGTCGCGTTCACCTCGAACAGGCCAAACCGGTTATCGCTGCGAAAAAACCCCTCTTTATCGACAAACCGATGGCCGCTTCGCTCCGCGACGTTCTCGATATCTTCAAGCTCTGCGAAGAGAACGACGTCCCCGTCTTCTGTTCATCCGCGCTGCGCTTCGTCAAAGAATATCAGGAGATGCGCAACGACAGCCCGATCGGCGAAATTTACGGCGCTGACGCCACGAGCCCTTGTACTCTCAACCCGCGTCATCCGTCTCTCTACTGGTACGGAATCCACGGAGTCGAGTCGCTCTTTACCGTCCTCGGGCCCGACTGCGTGAGCGTCTCTCGAACAGGTACGACGACGACCGATATCGCGGTCGGAATCTGGGAAGGCAACCGCATGGGAACGTTCCGCGGTATCCGCAAGGGCGCCGCCCCCTATTCCTGCCGAGTCTTCGGTGAAAAGGAAATGGTCAACGTTGGAGACTACCAGGGTTACGAACCGTTGCTCGTCGAAATATGCAAGTTCTTCCAGACGGGAATCGCGCCAGTCGACAAGCAGGAAACGATTAATATCCATGCGTTCATGACGGCGGCGGATATGAGTCGACGCGAACGCGGTAAGTCCATAACGCTTGAAGAAGCGATCGAAGCGGCGGAGCAAGAAACCATTCTTACCGTTAACCTCAAAATGACGGAAACGAGTCAGGTCGTATGGAACGACGGCTCCGAAGAAAAAACCGTCGAGTTTGAAACGCTTCATGAGCTCGTCGAAAATGCGCGCGAGGATTACGATACCGTCCGATTTATCCTCGACAACACCGTAGGCGTCCCCTTCGATACGGTCCAGAAGGTCTTCAGCGAGCTCGCCGACGCAAAGCTCGCCAACTACCTCTACTAAGCCAGAGATAAAGCTCGCTTGAGCCCAAAGCAAGGCCGCGCGCTCCAGAGTCGCTCCGGAACGCGCGGCTTTTTTATCTTGACGAGTCGATCGCCGACGTTTAAGTGCAAGCAAGGCGCTTGCGCCAGAATCAACTCCTTACGTGCGGGAGAAGACGTCGTTGCGGCGCAAAGGAGCTGCGAAAGACAGGGCGTCAGTCTCGGATAAAGAACTGATCAAGCTTTGCGGTCGTAAAAACAACGGTAGTAGGTCTTCCATGCGGACAATGATGAGCAAAGACTTCCATTTCCGCGCATGCAACGAGGTCGGCGACGTCGTCTGGGGTAAGCTTGTAACCCGCCTTAATTGCGGCTTTACACGCCATCTGTTGCAACGCGCCGTCGACAAGATCAGCGAGGTTCGTCGACTCGGAGCGCTGTGAACGAAGCTTTCCGAGCGCCGCTTGGAAAATTTCGGCGGGAGAAGTTTTCGAGAAGATCGAAGGATAGCCGTTGATAATGACGGTCGAACCGCCAAGGGGTTCGAGTTGGATTCCAAGCTTCGCGAAGAGGTCTTTTTTTTCAACCGCAAAGGCGAATTCAGTAGGGGACAGATCGACGGACTCAGGAACGAGGAGTCGCTGAACCTGAACGCTCCCCTTCTCATAGCTCGATTTAATCTTTTCGTAGAGGATCCGTTCATGGATCGCGTGTTGATCGGCGATCGCGACTCCGTCGGGAGCCTCCATAACAATGTAACGATTGCATAGCTGGACGACGGGCCGACCGTCCGAGGTCTGAGCAAAAAACCTGTTCTTCGCGTAGAAGTCGGAATCGTTATTCGCTTTGATGCGTGCGCGACGCTCGTCAAAGGAGAGCGCGGTCTGCGGTTCGGGAGGCTGAACGAGGGGCGCCTGTTCGCGTTCAGATTTGCCGCCTTCCGCGACGCGGCGCCCGGCGGCGCCAGACGTAGCGCTTTCTTCGGCAGGCGCGCGCGAGGCGCTAACCCCGGAGCGCGAAGAAGGCGCGACGTCAATAAGGTTCGGGAATTTCTTGAACTCGGAAGTCCGACCGCTAAGAAGTCGCGTCAGCTGCGCCGGATTGTTGGCGGCCTCGGAACGTCTCGGGGGATACGGCGCGTCGTTACTATCCCGAACGTTGCGCCGCGACGAGTCGTCGTCGGCGTCATGAATCGTGCGTTTGACGGAATCGGAGTCTAGCCCGTCTTTTGCGCGCTGTCGATCGCGAGCTTCCTTTGTCTCTTTAAACCAGTCGTTGAATTGATCGCGAGTTCCTTCGAGGACAGAGGGCGCCAGCCCGGACGGGCTCGAGTCGGCGTCAGAAGTCGATCGAATCTCACCCGATCTGTCTTCGCTCGCCGGCGACGAGTTCGACTCGCGCATGCCGCTCGGCAACGGCGGGAGAGGACGCGGAAGGCCCGCTGCGTCGGCGATGGTCTGGGAGTCGGGTCGTCGTTCAAGATTGGAGGCGAGAAGACGATCGCGCGCACTGTGCAAAACCTTCGCAAAGATGGCCTGACCGTCGAGAAAATGAACCTCCTGTTTGGTCGGATGAACATTGACGTCAACGAAATCGGGGGGCGTTTGAATATTAAGAAACACGACGGGATACATCCCTTGCTTCAAGAGTCCCCGATACGCGTTTTTCAGCGCCCCGAAGAGCGCTCGGTCTTTAAAGAAACGACCGTTCACGAAAAGATATTGCATCGCGGAGGTTCCGCGAGTTAGCTCGGGCCGTCCTATGTACCCGGAAACAACGACGCCGTTGCGAGATTGTTGGGGCTCGACAGCGACGAGATCGTCGGCGACGCGGTCGCCGTAGATGCGGCGAATGCGGTCAAGCATATCGGTCGCTTTCGGCAAATCCATCTCAAGGGAACCGTTACGACGGAGCGAGAACGCAATCTCTGGATGGGGAATGGCAAGTCGTGCAAACGCCTCTTTACACTGCCCATATTCCGCCATCGCGCTTTTGAGAAATTTGCGACGAACCGGCACGTTAAAGAAGAGGTCCCGGACTTCGACCGTCGTGCCGACGTTGCGACCGATCGTCTCCACGGGCCCCCTCTCATTTCCGTCGCAACGGATTCTCGCGCCCTCGTCTGCGTGAACGGAGCGCGTCGTGAGCGTAAGATGACTGATCTCTGCGATCGACGCGAGCGCTTCGCCGCGGAAACCGAGCGTCGCAATTCGGAAAAGGTCGTCAAGTTCGGTAATCTTGCTCGTCGCGTGCGGCGCAAGCGCAAGCTCAAGCTGATCAGCAGGGATTCCGCAACCGTTGTCGACAACTCGAATGAGCTCGACCCCGCTCTTCTCGATCTCAACCTGAATCTGCGTTGCGCCGGCGTCAATCGAATTTTCAACAAGCTCCTTGACCGCGTTCGCGGGTCGTTCGACAACCTCGCCGGCGGCGATCTTGTTGATCATGCTCTTAGAGAGCTGGCGAATGACAGGAGTCTGATGTTCATCCATAAAAAGCGCCTCGTATCAAGCGCCGATAAGATTCGACGCAGAGCGGTAGTCTATCGTAGATTCGCCGAGGGTCAATCTTCGAGGGAGATTGAAATCGTCTGACCGTCAAGGTTCGCAAGTTGATCTTTTTTGAGAACAACGCGCTCCATCTCGGAAGGAGCGACGCGCAGACGGCGAATCTCTTTTATCGTTTCATCGCCCTTCCGGACGACAAGCCTTTTATTCTTCAAAACGTCGCGGACGCGCAGGAAGAAGGGAACTTCGTCCGGAAGCGCGTCAAGGTCGAGCTTCTGCGGCACGACGTACATGACGCCGTCGCCATTAACAACCCTCGCGAATCGCTCGGAACGGCGGGTCTGGCCAAGCGCGCGCGCAGCCGCGTTACGCCCCGCCTCCTCCGCTTCCTCCGATACGAAATCAACCAAGTCGTGGACATGAAGCGAATTACCGCAGGCGAATACGCCAGGGATCGACGTCTCGCGCGTCTGCGTCACGATCGGCCCGCGGGTGCGGGAATCAAGCTCGACGCCCGCCGTGCGCGCGACCTCGTTTTCAGGGATCAGACCAACGGAAAGGAGCAACGTGTCGCATTCGATCTCAAATTCCGATGCGGCGATCGGTTGGTAATTCTCATCGACCGGCGCGACGACAACTTTTTCAAGTCGGCGGTCCCCGACGATGCGGGAAATCGTATGCGAAAGATATAAAGGAATATCAAAATCCTCAAGACACTGCACGACATTGCGCGCTAGACCGTTAGAATGCGGCATTAACTCAACGACGGCAAGCGTCTTGGCGCCCTCGAGCGTCAGGCGGCGCGCCATGATGAGCCCAATGTCGCCGGAACCAAGGATCACAACGCGGTTCCCTACGCGCTTCCCTTCGCAGTTCATAAAACGCTGAGCGGCTCCGGCGGTAAAGACGCCGCTAGGTCGGTCGCCCGGAGTGCGAATTGCGCCGCGCGCGCGCTCGCGACATCCGGTTGCCAGCACGACGGCGCGGACATGAATCCGGCGAAACCCGAGGGTCGGCGAAAGAAAGTTCACGACGATCGGCGAAAGCGAGTCGGAATGAGGGTCCTCCGCAATATCCAGGACGGTCGCTTCGAGCGCGACGGGAATCTCGCGTTCTTTCGCCAAGTCGATATACCGTCCGGCGTACTCCGGACCGGTAAGCTCTTCTCTGAAGCGCCGCAATCCGAAACCGTTGTGGACGCATTGATTCAGAACGCCGCCGAGCTCGCGGTCGCGTTCAAGGATAAGGACGCGTTTCGCGCCGGCGTCGTACGCCGAAACGGCGGCGGCAAGTCCGGCGGGTCCGCCGCCAACAATGGCGATATCCCATGGTTGCGCGTCGAAATCCGCGTCGACAACCTGCTTAAACTCATGAGAAGCGCCCATGACGCGTCCTTTCTGCAATGATGGCGGTTCGTTGAAACCAGGGACGAATACGCTTATCTTCCAGTATAACGTCGCAAAGGGCGCCGGACAAGAAGAACGCTCAAAAGGAAGACCTTTTTCAGCTTTCGCGGAGTGAACAAAATAAAAAAACCGGACGGCGCGAACGCCGATCCGGTCTAAGTCAGCGCGACGCTATTTTCGCGCCAATGACGGCGTCAGTTGAGCCAAGACGGTCGTTCGTCGATGCGCGGAAGTTTTACAGCGACCGCGTCTTTGATTCCGTCGAGCTGCCGAACTTCTTCCAGGAGATCGCAAGGAACTTCGCCGTCAAGGGAGAAGACGCACACTGCGAGCCCGCTAGGCACGTTAAGGTTGCGGCCGAGCGCCATCTGAGCGATATTCACGCCGCGTTTCGCCGTAGCGGAGCCGAGCGCGGCGACCATCCCGGGCTGGTCCTTATGGAGCATGATGAGCAGCGAACCGTCGAGCTGCGAATCAAGACGCATATTGCGGTAGGTAATAAGGCGTGGGAAGAGCGCTCCGAAAAGCGTGCCGGCGAAGGAAATGGAACCGCGGTCCGTTTCAAGATCGACGCAGATGACGGAGTTGAAATCGGTGTCGGCGCCGTCGCGATATTCGACGAGTCGCGCGCCGCGCTCCTGCATGATCGAAGCGGCGCTGATGATGCTGACCTCCTCGGACATGACGCCCGTGAGGTAACCGGAGCAGAACGCCGAGGTGACGAGCGCGGGATTCCTCTTGGAGAGGTCGCCGCGATACTTAATCTTGATCGAGGAAACGGGACCTGGCGCGACCTGCTGCGCAAGCATTCCGAGACGGTAAGAGAGGTCAAGAGGTCCGCGAAGCTCTGAGAGCGTCTTCGGATCGAGGGACGAGAAGTTGACCGCCTGACGAACGACGCCGTTCTGGAGGAAATCAACGAGGAGCCGGACCGCTTCAAGCGCAACGTTCATCTGCGCTTCCATCGTGCTCGCGCCGAGGTGCGGCGTGCAGACGACGTTCGGCTTGCCAAAGAGCGGAGACTCGGTGTACGGTTCCTCGGGGAAGACGTCAAGGCCTACGCCGCCGAGCTTACCCGATTCGATCCCTTTGACGATCGCGTCCATATCATAAATGCCGCCGCGCGCGCAGTTGATGAGGAAGGCGCCGTCTTTCATCGCGTTGATTTCTTTTTCGCCGATGAGGTTGCGCGTCGCGTCGGTGAGGGGAACGTGAACGGTAAGGTAATCGACGAGTGGCAGGATTTCGGCGAGCGAATCGTAAACCTTAATGTCGACTTCCTGAGAGCATTGCGCAGAGAGATAGGGGTCGAAGGCGACAACGTTCATCTCGAACGCTTTACCAAATTTCGCAACGGTCTGACCGATGCGTCCCATGCCAATAATGCCGAGCGTCTTGCCGTTGAGCTCGCGACCGGTGAACTTTTTGCGATCCCAGCGACCTTCCACGAGCGACTGGTTCGCTGCGCAGATATTGCGACTCACGGCAAGCATGAGCGCGAAGGTCTGCTCGGCGGCGGACGTCGTGTTGCCGCCAGGCGTGTTCATAACGACGATCCCATGCCGGGTCGCGGCTTTAAGATCGATATTGTCGACGCCAACGCCGGCGCGAGCGATCGCCTTAAGCCGCTTATTACCTTCGAGCGCTTCAGCGGTTATCTTAACGCCGCTGCGGCAGATGGCGCCGTCGTATTCTGCGAGCGCCTGTCGGAGCTCCTCGCCTTTGAGACCGGTACGAACGTCATATTCGAAGCCGGCGGTTTGCATCATTTTTAGGCCGTCTTCGGCCAGAGGGTCGAGAACAATAATCTTCGCCATGAATGTCGTCTCCATTATGCTCTTTGCGCTCCGCGCGAGCGACCAGCAACGACGGCGCGTAGTTGGAAGCGAGACGGAGCGTTCGCTTGAGAATGCTAGTCGCTAAAATTTTATCCCATATACCGCATGACGTCAAGAGAAGGAATGCGACGACGCCGAGGGCGCGACGCGCGAATCGGATAAAGAAAAAGTTCATAAGAAGGCGTTTGACGACGGCGCGCGGCGCCATACAATACCCTATGACGCGGTCGGGATTCCGACAAAACTCATCGTCGACAGTCGACTAACCGCGAAACGCATGGCGCCGAAACGTTAGCGAATCGGCGCGTCTTTTACTGGAAAATACAAATTGAAAAAACAAAAATGGTATAGCGACGGTCTGAGATTCGGATGCCTTCAATGCGGCGGATGTTGCGGGGGCGAGCCGGGCTACGTCTGGGTGACAGACGAGGAAATTGCCGCGATGGCGGACGAACTGGGAATCTCGCGAATGGAGTTTGAAATGAGTTTCGTCCGCACGATTTTCGGGCGGCGAAAGAGCCTTGTGGAACGCGCCGACGGCGACTGCGCGCTCCTTTCCGCAAAGACGAAGCAGTGTCTCGTCTACAAAACCCGGCCGCTTCAATGCCGAACCTGGCCATTCTGGGACGATAATCTCGATTCCCCTGCGTCATGGAAGCGCGCCGCAAAGAGATGTCCCGGTTGCGACAATCCACAGGGCAAGCTCTATACGCTTGAAGAGATAGAAACCGAACGCAACAAAGAATTCTGACCTTGCCTGTCGGACGGGGAACAGGATAAAGCGCTATTACAAAACGAGCGGGGACGAGTCGACTTCGAACCGTCCCCGCTCGATGTTTGCTAGCGGCGCTGACTCAAGGGCGCTTCATTCAGTTGCGCTCTCTTCTGGAGCCAGTATCTTTGTCCTTAGTAAGGTCTTGGAAAACCGGTTCCCATTTATCGCGCTTCCTGGGCAGCTCGCTCATCCTCTTCTCGACAAACTGAGCGATCGTGGCGGCGACGTTCTGAGACTCGAGTCCAAGAAGTTGCGTTCCCTGCATGCTCGTCGAAAGCGCGTTAAAAAGAACGACCTTATCTTGCGGTCGCGCCTCTTCATCCTTGACGCCGCCGATTTTGCGCTGAATAAGCTTCGCCGACTCAAGCTTGCTTTCGTCGTATATGCCCGCGACGAGAAGGTATCCAAAAACTTTGCCTTTGGCGGCCTTATGAACCGCTTCGAGCGAATTGAGGCAATCGTACTGCGGCGTCGCGGTAGTCTGATTCTCCTCTTCGTCCTTGCCTTTCTTCTTCTTATCTTTGTCGTCAACGGCGTCGGGAGAGAGCAACGCAAGCCCGACCGTATTCTGATACTGTATTCCTCTGCCCGCCCAGTCGTTCCTCGCCCAGGCGCACGCGAGCGCCGCGCTGAACTCCGAACCAACGATAATCGTCTTCTTGACGTTGCAGTAACCTCTATCGTTGACGTGGAAAAGGAAGTTGAACCAAACCTCTCTATCCAATTCGATCATCGCGAGGACTTCGCCCATCGAAGGTTCCTGAGAGGTCGACTGAACGCGAGGCTGTTGCGCGTTTCTCGGATTGTTGCCCTGAGCGCCCTGATCCTGACCGCGATTACGAAGATCCGGGATAAGAACGCCGTAACCCTGTTGCGCAAGGAGCTGAGCGAGCTTGGTATAAGCGCCTTCTTCGCTCTTAAGACCGGGGATCAGAATGACAACGGGCGTATCCTTGTCGCCTTTACCTTTATAATAGGTCCCCGTAAGTCTGACGTTATCTCGCGCGCGGAACGCGTCCTGGTTCAGCCGAATCGGACTAGCGCCGGCGGCGGAGTCAAGCGCCGTATCGAGATCGACCTGACGCTCCGCGGCGGGCTGCTCGCCCTGCGCTCCCTGACGCTGACCAACCGCGGCCTGATCGGGTTCGACGCGTCCAGCGCGCCCGGAACGTCGATCAAGTCGACCGCCGTCAACCCCCTGACCGCCGGGCGGAAAGTTCATTGGCGGCTGGCTGTAGACGACGTCGGCTGCGCAACAGAGACTGAACGCGCAAATCAACGATGCGACAATCCGCCGCAAAAAACGAGGCGTTGTAAGAAATCTAGTCATGGAAGTCATATTTCGCTCGCAGAATAACAGAGGAATAAAGCGGGTGCGTCGCGCGCTCAGGGCGCGACGCGCAAGGGTTCAGTCGCGAACAGACAGGCATACGGGCTTGCCAATATAGGGTATCGGGGCGACTTCGTCGAGCGCGGCCTGGAGCGCGTCGGCGGGCGCGTCGTAAGTTACGATAATGATCGAAGCGAGTTTGTCGTCAGGATTAGCTTTCGCATGCTGGTGCATCGCGGCAATGGAGACGCCGTGTCGACCAAGCGCGGTGGAAATCTCGGCGAGCACGCCGGGTTTGTCCTCAACGTTAAATCGCAAGTAAGCGCGACTGCGGATCTTGTTCGCGTCCATGATCGGCACGCTCTCGCGTTCGGCGCTCCAGAGACGAAGCGAATCAAAGGTGATCTTCGTTCGTCCAAGCGCGCAGTCGATCACGTCGCTGCATACGGCGGACGCGGTCGGAAGCTGGCCCGCGCCCCACCCTTCATAGAAAACAGGACCGACGGAATCGCCAACGATCCGAATCGCGTTGAACGCGTTCGTAACCATCGCGAGCACCGAATTCTCCGGAACGAGGGTCGGCGTCACTTTGAGAGCCAAACCCTCGTCGGTGCGTTCCGCGATCGCCAGGAGACGGATTCTTCGGCCAAGCTCTTTGGCAAATCGAATGTCGATCGCGTCGACGACGTCGACCCCGACGCGCGGAATCTTCTGCCAGTCAGGCGTGGCGCCGAACGCAAGTTGCGCAAGAATGGCAAGCTTCTGCGTCGAGTCGGTACCGTCGACGTCAAGCGTCGGATTCGCTTCCGCAAACCCTAGACGCTGAGCTTCCTTAAGCGCGTCGGCGTAAGAGACGTTCACCGACTCCATCTGTGAAAGGACAAAGTTGCACGTGCCGTTGCAGATCGCCTGAATCGAGTCGATCTTGTTCGCAAGGAGCGACGTCTGGAGCGAGGCGAGTACCGGCACGCCGCCGCAAACAGACGCTTCAAATCCGATCGTACGACCGACTTCACGCGCCTTTGCAAAGAGTTCCGCTCCACAATTCGCGATAAGCGCTTTGTTCGCTGTGACGACGTTTTTACCCTTCTCGAGCGCCATGAGCACGAATTTACGCGCCGTCTCAATACCGCCGATGAGCTCGATAACAATCGAGATCTCGCGATTGTCCATAATCTCGGATAGATCGCTCGTCATGACGCCCGGCGGCAAAGCGACGCCGCGATCCGCCGTCGTATCGCGATCGCAAATCTTAACAAGATCAATTTTTTTACCAGTCCGACGCGAGATCATCTCCGACTTGCCAAGAAGAATCTTGGCAACGCCCGTGCCGATCGTGCCCATACCGATCAAACCAACTTTTACCGATTTCATAAACGTCCTTTGTAATAAATCAGGCGGTAATCCTTGAAGTTGCCCTGGCGGATTATTGACCTTGGATATTTACGCTATATGATTAGCGTTAAGAGCCGCGTTCGCTCGGCAGCTCAGACGCGCCTTGCGACGCAATCCGCTCTGCGCCGCTCTGATTATACCATAGACACGCTTCATATAAATGGTACGGCGTCATTTTTCGCCGTTACAAAATCAAAACGCTTTTTCGTCGTTCGCGTATCATGAGGAAATTGACGTGGAAAACCAGTCCGCTCCAGCGCAGTACGTTTTTCTCACCTGTCAGCGCGGAGCTGAGTCGGCGCTCAGGAGAGAAATGGAGCGGAGACGTCCTGACTATCGATTTTCCTACTCTCGACCCGGCTTCGCAACGTGGCGGCGTCCAAGCTCCGAGTCCCTTGAAAAACGCCTCGCGTTCGACGCGTCGTCCCTGCAACTTGTCTTCGCGCGCTCATACTCCCATTTCGTCGGGCGCGTGTCCGATCGAGAATGCGCCGGCGACGACGGCTCCTTCGATCAGACTGCCGCAATCGCCCGAGTTTGGGACCTTGTGCGTTCTGAAGTTATAAAGGACGCGCAGCTTGGTCGACGCGAACCGTTAAAGATTGCGAGAATCCACGTCTACGAGCGCGATCGCGCAAAAGCCGGCTTCCGAGGCTACGAGCCCTGTCTCGCGCCCTCCGCCTTTGAACTACACCGTAAAATCTACGACGCGGCGCCGACCGAATTGCGAGAAAATTTTGGCGCCGACGCCGACCGACTCGACGCGCCGGGGAAACCGGGAGAAATATGCCTCGACGTCGCGACCATAGAAAAGAACGAGTGGTATGTCGGCGTTCATCGCGTTACCGACATGCATTCGCAGTATCCCGGCGGGCTCTTATCTCTGTCTCTTCCAACGGACGCCGCGTCGCGCGCGTTCCTTAAATACGAAGAAGGACTGCGATGGTCGAAGTTTCCGATCGGCGTGGGATCGCATTGCGTCGACGTCGGCGCAGCGCCCGGCGGAGGCTCCCAGGCGCTCCTTGCTCGAGGCGCGTTTGTACTTGGCGTCGATCCCGCCCAGATCGACCCCAGGGTTCTTGAACACCCTAACTTCACGCACCTTCGCGGTAAGATTGGTCAGCTCAAACGCCGGCGCTTCCGGAAATCGCGCTGGTTTGTTGCAGATATGAACGTCATGCCAAACTACACGCTTGACGTGTTAGAAGAAATCATTCATCGCGGCGATATCCCTGCGCAAGGGGCGCTCTTTACTCTCAAGTTTTCCGGCTGGAAATTCGCCGACGAGATTCCGGAATATCTCAGTCGCGTTAAGAGCTGGGGCTTCAATCGCATTTGGGCGAGGCAGCTTCAGTTTAACCGTCAGGAAATCATGGTCGCCGCGCTCAAATAGCCGTTCTGCCGAAGACGGAATCAATTTCTATCTATCGACAGGCCAGGTACAACTTGTTTTTCCGCAAGATTCGTTTTTGTCTTATCGACTCGCTGGAAAAATCGAGTATACTTAACAGTTGCAGTTTGCGCCGGATACGCGGCGACTCTTCGTTCGAATCACTCCTGTATGAAAGCATCCTGAAATGAACGTTGTTAAAGTTTTTTCCGGTTCCGCGAACCGACCTCTTTTTGAGAAAGTCTGCGATCACCTTAACATAATGCCGGGAGCAATGACTGTTGAGAAGTTCCCGGACGGCGAGTCTTTCTGCAAGATTGAAGAAGATATTCGAGGCAAGGACGTCTTCATCATTCAGCCGACCTGCTACCCGGTTAACGATACCTTCATGGAATTGCTCATCATGATCGACTGCGTTCGTCGCGCGAGCGCGGCGCGCATCACGGCGATCATACCTTACTTCGGGTACGCGCGCCAGGATCGTAAAGACGAAGGTCGCGTTCCGATCTCCGCGAAACTCTGCGCCAACCTCATCGAGTGCGCCGGCGCGAGTCGCGTCGTCGCGGTCGACCTGCACTCGGCGCAAATTCAAGGCTTCTTTGACGTCCCGCTCGATCACCTCTCCGCGTCGCCAATCCTCGACCGCCATATCCTCGATCTTGGTTATAAGCCCGAAGACGTCGTTGTCGTGAGTCCGGACGCGGGCAGCATCAAACGCGCGACGAAGCACGTCGCGTCGCTCGGCGGGAGCCTTGCGATCATCGACAAGCGACGTCACAGCGGTTCGGAAGTCGAGCAGGCGCACATCATCGGGGGCCCTCTCGAAGGTCGCGTCGCGTTCCTCTTCGACGACATGATCAGCACAGGCGGCTCGATTACCGGCGCGGCGCGCGTCGTGAAAGAAAAGGGCGCGCGAAAGGTGGTCGTTGCGGCGACCCACGGCGTGCTCTGCGGTCCGGCAATCGAACGTCTTCAAGCCGCGCCGATCGACCAGATATTCCTCACCGACACGATTCCGCTTCGACCGGAACAGAAGCTCGATAAGATTCAGGTGGTTTCCGTCGCGAAAACCCTCGCCGACGCTATCACCTGCATCCACGAAAACCGCTCCATCAGTCAGATGCTTGCGAAGCTGGGAAATTCCGGTCGGTATTTCTGAAATCAACTCCTGCTACGCACTCTTCGGCGCGAATGATACGTATCGTTCGCGCCGCTTCTTTCAAACCAGAGCGTCGCGTTCGACGCGACGTGAAAAGGAAGCTAAAAACAATGTCGTCTTGCGAAAATAATTCTTTTGGCGCCTTCCCCGTCGCGCGGATGCGACGACTTCGATATCATTCCGGCGTTCGTCGTCTCACTCGAGAGACAATCCTTTCCCCTGATCGATTTATTATCCCCCTCTTCGTTCGACCCGGCGAAGGAATCCGCCAGCCGATTGCCGCGATGCCCGGTCAATATCAGCTGTCCCTCGACGAGCTCGTCAAAGAGGTTAAGGAAATCGAAAAACTTGGGATCGGAGGAGTTATGCTCTTCGGCGTCCCGGAAAAAAAAGACGCGATCGGCAGCGACTCCATGTGCGAACACGGTATTATTGCGTCCGCTATCCGCGCGCTTAAGGACGTCGTTGGCAAAGACTTCCTTATTATCGCCGACGTGTGCTTTTGCGAATACACTGATCACGGACATTGCGGGGTACTGCAGAAATGCGGAACCGGTGAAAACGACTGGGACGTCGACAATGACGCGACGCTTGAAAACCTCGTTAAACAGACCCTCGTCCAGGCGCGCGCCGGCGTCGACATGGTCGCGCCAAGCTGCATGATGGACGGCATGATCGCCGCCATTCGAAATGGCCTCGATGAAAACGGCTTCGAACGTCTCCCCATCATGAGCTATTCCGCAAAATATGCGAGCGCCTTCTACGGTCCTTTCCGCGAAGCGGCGGAGAGCGCTCCTCAGTTCGGAGACCGACGCTCTTATCAGATGGCGCCCGACTCCGCCCCTGGTCAGGCAATGCGCGAAATCGAGCTTGATATAGCTGAAGGCGCCGATATCATTATGGTCAAGCCGGCGCTCCCTTACCTCGACGTTATACGTATGGCAAAGGACAGGTTCCCAGACTATCCGCTCGC
This sequence comes from Thermoguttaceae bacterium, assembly GCA_050949645.1. GTDB lineage: Bacteria > Planctomycetota > Planctomycetia > Pirellulales > Thermoguttaceae > RUG369. Next base: position 68,922 of record JBMNGC010000001.1, on the reverse strand, counting down.
GGCGTACAACGTCTCCGGGGAATACAGCATGACGAAAGCCGCCGCGCTCAATGGTTGGATTGACGAAAAACGAGTCGTACTCGAATCGCTCACCTCGATTCAACGCGCCGGAGCGACCATCATCATCACTTATTGGGCAAAAGACGTCGCGCTGTGGCTTAACTAACGACGAACGTTGCCGACAAGAACAAATCAGGGTGCGTCCTCAACTTGAATGAAGACGCGCCCTGCTCTTTTGCACAAGCTCATCGTGAAGTCTTGGACTCCAGGCGATGGAACATGCCTTGTTGAAGCTAGTATTGAAGCTCTTATGAGAAGAATCGCGACTGAGACGTCGAGCCCGACAGAGTAGGAGCCGGCGCTCAGCGCTAAGGAGAAATACTTCGCGAGGATTCGCGCTGTTCCTCACGGTTTTGTAAAAAAATGGAAAGTGTGTGAAGAGAGAAAAAACGAGAGCTAGTACGCCGACGTTTTAAAGACCAAGGATTGCTATTGGGCCTGCCGCCGCGCTGCGTTATTAGTATCGCAGGCGGTCGTTCAGGAAATTCGATCAACGACGAGAGCGAAGCCAATCGACGTCGTACGAAGTACGATCTTCGGGATTCCAGAGAGGCACGCCATTTCGTACGCGCTCGGCAAGCACCCTGACCTTTTCAGGGGTGCCGGGAAGCGCGTCGGTGGGTGAAAAATCCTCTGTGATCGCGGGGATGAAGTTCTCGTCGTTGCCAGTCAAGTCGATCTCTTCGAAGACGTTGCGATGGTTACGAACGGCGTCTTTATTCGACGCGTTTTCGCCCAACCCGTTCTCTTTCTTATTGAGTTTTTCGAACATCGATCTACTCCAATGATACTGACGTTATTGAACTGTGGAACGTCGCGCCTATTGTAAGGAAAGTTACATTCCTACACAGTTGCGCGCAACTTTTTCAACCGTGCTAAACGCTGCATATCGGCAACGTTTTTCCCTAATGGCACAGTCTTTTAGATTGTGTGTCGGCAATTTCCTTTGTCAACTCTACTTCTTGGATCTTTTTAATAAAAATGCAAAATTCGACAAAAAATGTTAAAAATCTATCCTTTTTATCGACCTCTTGACGCCCCTATTATAACGTTCTAACTTGAAAACTTAACAGTTTTTCCAACCGTTTTGAACTGTATAATAAATCATCTCCATGAAGGACTCTTGTCCCTAGCGAAATTTAGGTTATTCAGGCGACGCCTCTGCTTCTGTTCCTGTCCAAGAAATAACCGTCGACTGACGCTATGCGCAAATTGAGAGCGTTAAGATTTTCGCAACGCGGCGACGCCTGCTATCAGTATTCGTTCATTGCGTCTTGTCTTCAGAAAAGAAAAGTTCCTCAAAGTTCCCGACTTTAGGAGCATCCTCGACGTCAAGATCGCCGTACGGCGCTTTTTGGCTCCTCTCAAGCGCCGCGAGTCCGTCTTCTAATTGCGAGCGCATGCGCCCGTCGTATACTTCTCCCGACGCTTTGGAGAATACGAAGCGTTGACTCTTATATAGTCCAGTTCGTCCGGACGTCATGTATGTCGCCGCGCAGACAAGCGCGAAAAGAAGCGCGTTCTCCGCTCCGAAGAATTCGATCCCAAGAATCAACGACGCGGTCGGACAGTTCGTCGCCCCGCAGAACACGGCGATCATGCCAAGGGACGCGCTGAGCGCGGGGTCAAGGCCCAGCAATCCGCCGGTCCAACAACCAAACGTCGAACCAACGGCGAGGGCTGGAACAATTTCGCCGCCCTTGTATCCCGCGCCAAGCGTGACGGCCGTGAAAAGAGTCTTGAGGAAAAAGTCCTGCGGGAGCGTCTCGCCGCGCGTCGCCGCTTCTACGAGACGAATACCGGTTCCGTTATAGGCGTTAACGCCTAAGAAAAGGGTCGCAAGGACGATCACGCACCCGCCCGCGACGACACGCTGGTAATCATTGGTAAAGCTCCGCGCCATCGACTGGGTCGTCTGACGAATCAAACCGCAGAACAGCATGCTCGCAAGGCCGCAAAGAGCCCCGAGCGCAAGCGCTTTAAGAATAAACTCCGGCGAGGTGGCCGGGAAGATAGGTTGCGCGTGAAAAAAGGGCGCAAAGCCAAGCGAACGCGTGACCCCCGACGCAACGGCCGACGATATCAGCGATGGTAAAAGCGCTGGATAATACATAACGCCTACGCAACCGACCTCAACGGCGAAAACCGCAGCTGTTAGCGGCGCCCCCAGTATGGAGGAGAAGCCGCCCGCCATGCCGCAATATATCGCCATTCGCAATCCAGAATCACGAAATCGCAGCGCTTTAGCCGCGCCGAGCCCGATGCATCCGCCGAGCTGAATTGCCGCGCCCTCGCGACCGGCGGAACCGCCGAATGTTTGCGTTATCACTGAAGTGAGAAAAATAAGGGGCGCGAGCCAGAGCGACGGCTTCTTATCCGAAACAAGCGACTCGACCACCTGGTTGGTGCCCGCGTCTACGGAAAGACGCGCCGCCTTATAGAGAAAAACGATAACAAGACCCGCGATAGGCAACATGAAGAATGTTCGAAACGCCCCTCCCTTCGCCGCAATCTCCGAGGCGAGAAAAAAGGAGCTCGCCGCATTCATCGAAAAAAGAAACGCCGCGCCGACAAACCCCGTGATCAAACCGAGCGCGGACGCAAGAAGAGCCTGAATCGCTAACCTCAATACTCGTCGCAACGCGCGCTTCGCACGTTCGGAGTTGCGGCGAAGCGCCGTCGACGCAAGCGTAAGTGGCGACTCGTCAAGATCGTCGAATGGATGCGTGACCGGCGCCGCGTCTTCGCGCGCTGCATCACGATAAATCCATACGTTCCAAAAAGATAACAGCCGTTTTATTCTGAACATGTCGACGCCCCGAAGTCGACTCCTTCGGGGCAGGAAATTCGGAAGGATATGTCTCAAACTCCGCGTGAAATTTTAACGCGGTTCTCATCCGGCGCAAGTCCCTCCCTTCGGAGAGGACTCTCAAAATTCACTATTCTTCCTATGTTAACACAAGGTGACAAAAATTTTCACTCTTGGTAATTTTTTCATAACAGTTAAAAGAGCAACTTGAATTTTGGCTTATAAAAAAATATAATGTCGTGGGCGCGCTGCCGCGGACTGACTCTCTGTAGCGTTCCGTTTAATGCTTGGCGCGCGCTTCGCAAGAAATAGGAGCTGACATGTCATCCCGAAGAACTATCGTCGAACGAACGATCAAACTCCAAAACACTGGTCGCACGCCCGTTAGGATTCTTGGACCGCGTATCGGATTGAGCGATATTCTCACCTACGATATTTCCCTTTCCAAGCCTGATGATCCATCTGTGAGCGAATGGGGCTTTGAGCGAGTTCGACGACCCGATGGAGGCTGGGTCGTGCCGACCGAGCCGCATCTCCCGACATGGGAAGAGGTTGACGCCTATCAGGTTCCGAAACCAGATCTCGCGCGCCGGTTTGCCAGAATGCCGGAAGCGCGCAAGGCTGTCGGCGACCGATACTGTCTCGCGAGGTTCGGGCTCAGCGGTCACGCAACTTACATCGCGTTACGAGGCGCCGTCCTGGGCTGGGAAGACTGTCTCCGCGATACTGAACGGTTCCGTGAGCTATCGGAACATATCATGAACTTTGAAACGGAGCTCTTCTCATCGCTAAAGGATTTGAATTTCCAAGGCGTCGAATTCACAGACATGTGGAGTTCGATACCAGGCCAAATGATGAGGGTCCCACTCTGGAAACGCGTATTGGGCGACCTTTATCAACAACAAATCGAGGCCGCTCAAAATTTCGGTCTCGACGTTTGGTTTTCGATTCCGAAATGCGACAACTATTTCTTTGGCGTCCTCGTGAGCCTTGGCGTTCAGGTTCTTACCATCGAACACACCGAGTTGACGGAAGTCAGCAAGATCGGAAACGAACTCCACGGTAAAGTCTGCTTCGCCACACGCGTCGACAAGCTCTACGACAAAGACGATCTGGAAGAATCCGAACGCCGTATTCGCGACGTCTACGAATGTCTGCGAGCGATCGACGGCGGCTTTATCGCGACGATCGGCGCCAACGCTAAGCAGGATGAAATTGTCGGGATCTCCCAGATCGTCAAGAAACTCTAACGAGAATTGACGGTTCTCTTTTGGCGCGCCGCCGAGCGATCGACGCGTACGATAAACAGCAGAGCGCCGCCTCGGTTTGCCCAGAAGAGAAATAAATTTTTCTTTCTTTTCCCTTGACCAATAGCGGCGGCGCATTACAATCATACGGATGATAGATTTGTGCCGCTGCGCGCGAAGCGTCGTTACTGATTTCGGCGCCGTGCGGAGCGGTAAACGTGTATGGAACGCGGCTTTCTGGCGCTTGAAAACGGGAACGAGCGCTTCCGAATCCATGTTCCGGTCGTTTAAAACAAGAGGGTTTGTTAAAATCATATTATAGAGAGTACTATGCCGACAATTAATCAATTGGTCCGTAAAGGTCGCAAACAACAACGCAGCAGCTCGAAGACCCCTGTCCTCGAAGGCTGCCCCCAGAAACGCGGAGTCTGTCTGCTCGTTCGTACGATGCAGCCTAAGAAGCCGAACTCCGCGCTTCGACGTATCACTCGAGTTCGTCTCTCGAACAACAAAGAAGTTACCGTCTATATTCCTGGCGAAGGCCACAGACTTCAGGAACACTCCATCGTCCTGATCCGCGGCGGTCGTGTTCGCGACCTGCCGGGCGTTCGTTACCAGGTCGTTCGCGGCACCCTTGACACGACCGGCGTTGAAGGTCGTAAGCAGGCGCGTAGCCGTTATGGCGCCAAGAAAAACGCCGTCCTTACCAAGAAAAGCTGATTTTCAGAATCGCCGCAATTAAATCGTGCGGCGTCTCTGGCGCGGTCTTAGCGCCGCGTTTTGACAAACAATTGACAAACACGTGAAGTCCGTCGAATCCGTTCATAAGAGCGGTTCTTCAGCAACGTCTCCAGGTTTTGTACCCTGTGAAGGCGGAGTAACGTGGTCGGCCTGATCTCGGGCGCGACTCTCTCACTCTCTTGTTGCGCCTCCTCTCGTAGGACTTCAATCCAAAGATAGAAAGAATGTGATATCATGGCTCGATTTACCGCCAGTGCAAAACAATTGCAGGGTGACCCCGTCTATAATTCCCTCCTTGCTAGCAAGTTTATCAACAACCTCATGCGTGACGGCAAGAAGTCGACCGCTCGTAAAATCTTTTATGACGCGCTCGACATCATTGCCAAAAAGGTTCCTGACGTCAGTCCGATCGACGTCTTCACGACCGCGATCGAGAACGTCAAGCCGACCACCGAAGTGCGTTCCAGACGCGTCGGCGGCGCTTCCTATCAGGTTCCGACCCTTGTTGGACCGAAGCGCGCCCAGTCTTTGAGCATCCGCTGGATTCTCGCCGCCATCCGCGACGTCAAGGGCAAACCGACCCCTGAGAAGCTCGCCGCTGAGTTCCTCGACGCCTACAATAAGCAGGGGACGGCCTATACCAGGCGTGAAACCGTCCAGCGTATGGCCGATTCGAACAAGGCGTTCTCGCACTTCGCCAATTTCAGCCGCTAGCGGATTTTAAAAGCTGCGCGAAGCGCCGTTAATTGCGCCGCTGAGAGTTGGGACGCCTCGTTCGCTACTCAACTCGCGTAAGAAAAAAGTTTTGTATTCCCGAAGAAACGGCAAGATTCCGGTCTTGCCGTTTCTTTTTTTTGCTTCACTCGGAGGAAGCGCCGCCCATGACATCCTACGCGACGCCAATTATCTCATAACGTTTTCACTATTTTTATCTGGCGATTCAAGAGAGAAAGGCGTCCTAAGAGCGCCCACTGCGCGCCGTCTAGATTCTCTATGGCCGGAACGTGGTCTGGCGTCCCAATATAGTCTAAGATGAGATCTGGATTTCTATTTGATATACTTGATCGGCTTCGCGCACGCGCTCGGCGTCAAAGAGATCCTTCAGCATGACCTTTCTCAAATCCCTTCGCCGACGTCATGCCCTTCTATTCATTCTTTTAACTTTCCAACCGCGGCATAAACTTGACTTTCATCTTTAACTCTCCGTACGTGCTCGTCAGTCGGAGGAGTCGTCGTCGGGTTCGTCGGTTTCATCAAGTGAACCGGGTGAATCGAGGGCAGGACGCGCCCAGTCGTAAAGACCATAGAGTTCTTCAGCGGCTTGACGGATCTCGGCGGCGCGCTCGGGGTTCTCCTCTTCGAGCGACTCGGCGGTTATGAGACGGTCGTTGAGGAGCGCAAGGTCGGCGCGACGCGTTGTCTTGACCTCCGCTTCAAGCGCGATAAGACGACGCTTCGCAATCACAACAAGCTGATCAGGAAGCGACATAACAGGGGCGGTCTCGCCATTCCAAAGTTTCCACCGATTCTGCACGATCAAGCCGCGCAGCGACGGATGGCCCGTCTCTTTTCCTCCGTCGCCGCTCGACGTCGAATCATCGTCGTCCGCTTCATTAAGGCCGTCGAGGATATTCTTGGAACCAAAAAGTTCGATAAACGCGGCAAGTTTCTTCGAGCCCTCGTCCCAATCCCGTTGCGCGGCGCGGCGCGCTTCAAGGTACGCTCTGACGATCGGCTGAAGCGGCGCGTCCCGGCTCGTTCCGAACGCCTGACGTTCAAGTCGCTGGTCGAGCTCGTCGATCTGAAGTTCGCACAGAAAATAGTTGACCTTCGTGGTACGCGGATCGTTCGGATAAAGCTCGACGAAACGCTTCATATCCCTTTCAGAACGACGAAGGGTCGAGTCAAATCGCCGAGTCGTACTACGACTGAAGGCGCGGTCAATTTTGGAATAGAGGCTGTTGGCGCTCGGAGGACGGAAAGCGGTCGAACAGCATGCGACGACCGCGGCAAAGACAAGGACAGTCCAAATAATACGGAATCTGGCAAAAATAGAGGTCTCTACCAGGTCGTCTGTTTCGGGCAACTTGCCGAGCTGATCTTCCTTGACGGCGGTAAAGGATGATTTTCGGAACTTCTCGACGGGGGTCGCCTCAATCTCTCCTTCGGCTTCGTCAAGCTCTTCGAAGGAAACATTGCGCGAGGGAACAATCGCTCCGCTTGGCGCGATCGGTTCGATAGGCTTAACCTGCTTTAAGGCGTCGGGATTCCGCAACGGCTTATCGACAACGGTGGTCGCCGAGCGGTGAACGCTTGCGGCCCCCTTGATCGAGGAGTCGGTCGACGAACCTTTGGACGGTTCCGATTCGGAGGGAGCGTCTTTACCGTCCTTCGCGTTTGCTCGTCTCGTTGGAGAATCCATGCTCAGCGCGGAAGATTTCGAATTAAGCAACCCTCCAACCACGGAAGACGCCGTTTCCTTACTAGCGAGGGCGGCTTCAACGACGGCGTTCCCAGAATCGAGATCAAAGACGTCGAATTCAGTCGAACTTGACGCGCCGTTCTTCTGACGCTTGTCTGGCGTTAAGTCAACGACCGTCGGATTGATAACGTTGGAGCTCTCGGAGGAAAGGGGCGCGGAATCGGCGTCGACGCTATGCGCGGCGTGCGTCGCCTCAACCGTCTCCGACGTGCGATTCACGTCGGGAACCTCGCCTTCATCCTCCTCGACGCGACGACGCTGACACGTCGACGTCTCGCTATCGCTGAGCGCCGCGGCCGCCCGATCAACTTCCTCGCCAACGACGAAATCATCTTCTTCTGGACGAGGCGCCTGCCGATTGAGATCGGGAGAAGTCGCGCGTTCGGTCGTCTTATCGAATGGAGATTCAATTGGAACATTGTCTTCCGGATCGTCGCTGATAGGGCGATACGGAAAATCCTGAATGATATCGACCGCTTCGTCCTCTGCTCGGAAATCGTTTTCAAAGTCTTTCCGCATCATCGTGCTGTCGACGTCGTTTTCAAGATCGACGCGCGAGCTGGAAACGACGCCAGAGGAAAGAACTTCTTCGCCTCGCTGAAACTGACTGTTCACAAAAGGGTTGCCATTTTGGCACGTCGGCGAAGTATAGAGGATCGCTTCGAGGCGACGCCCGACGATCCTGGCGTCGCCAGGTCGCTCATCAATCGGGATCTGTAAAAGGTCGCGCACGACCTCGTCGAAGACTTTCGGGGTCTCAGGGCGAACCGTCCGGATAAGTTCGGGATAGCCTTCCTTATATTTCTGCAAAAGTTCGGGCAACGACTTCGCGACGTGAGGGGGTCTGCTCGTAAGAAGCGCATACATCAGCGCTCCTAGGGAATAGATATCGGTCTTGGGCGTAACAGCGCCCGCCTGAGCCTGCTCTGGCGCCATGAATTCTATCGTGCCGACGACCTGGTTCGCGTTCGTAAGACGCGACGCGCCAAAATATTGCGCGATCCCGTAGTCGGAGACCTTTACCCGACCGCCGTTCATAAGCATAATATTCGCAGGCTTTATGTCGCGATGGATAACGCCGCGATCGTGCGCGTGCTTGAGCGCGTTGCAGATTTGCATCCCAATATAGGCGGTCTCTTCCCATGAAAATCGCCGTCCGCGACGTAACAACGTCGCCAAACTGGGACCGTCCACAAACTCCATCGCGTAATAGAGAATGCCGTTCTCCTGGCCAAATCCGTAGAGCTTGACAATATTCTCATGGCGCAGAAGGCGCAGAGTCGATATTTCCGCCTCAAAACGTTCGCGTTCACGTTCAAGCGGAAGAAGCAACGCCTTGACGGCGACTATCTGCCCCGTCTCTTCGTTTCTCGCTCGGTAGACCGCGCCCATACCGCCGCGTCCTATCATCCGCTCGAGTATAAACGGGCCAAACTTCTTAACGCTCATATTGCACTCCGCGCGCAGAAACGCTGCGTTGTAAATTCAAATCGACAGCTCACCCCTTCGGGGGAGTGAATTTCACTTTCTCGACCATTTTCACAATCTGGTCGTTGGAATTGAGATAGCCTGTGACCGCCGTAATAGCCTCCATCGCATGGCGATAGAGTAATCTTTCGTCGCAATCGAGCTCGATCTCAAGATCGTCGCGAAACTCGGGCGTGGCGAGACCGCTGTACGCGTCCTGGAAAGAGATCGAATTCGTATTAACATACTGGTAGACGGCGGCGCGCAACGCTTTCATGTCGGGGACAGACCGCTCCCCGAAACGTATCCCCGCGAGGTTCCCGTCGGCGTCGGAGACGAGCCTGATCGTTACGGGAAGAAGGTCGTCGAGGCTCGGCTGGCTTATAGACTGCGCGTCGATGGGCATGCGAATATTGAAATCCCCTTCCACCTCGGGAGTCTTATACGTAATAACGAAGAAAGCGAGTAACAAAAAGACAACGTCGATCATCGACGCCATCTGGAGATGCGCTTCTCCTGTATTTTCTGCAAGTTTGCGTCTCTTACCAGCCAAGGCGATTCCTCCTGCACAAACATATGGGGCGCAGCGACGTGTAGCGCCTCTGCGCATTATACCACAGACGTGTAAAAAAGACGACGCGGCGCTCCAAAAACGAGAAAAGAAACGCCCCGACGCGGCGACAATCTTCCGAAAGAAGAGTTCCGCGTCGGGGCGTTATCGCGTCGTTCCTATACGACCTGTCAACGCGCGATCGGGATCGAACTACGAATGCCCGCGCTAGCTGCGGAAGCGGAAAGAGGCGGCGCCACATGCTCGCGCTGTTGCGGTCTCTTTACCGCACGCGACGCTCGTTCCGGAACACGATCATTTCCGTCAAGGAACCCGCTCAGCGTCCTGGCGCTCACGGGATGTTGAAGCTTGCGGACGGCTCTCGCCTCGAGCTGTCTGATTCGCTCGCGAGTGATGCCAAAATAGCACCCGACGTCTTCGAGCGTATAACAGTATCCGTCGACGAATCCGTAACGAAGGCGCACAATCTCGCGTTCCCGGAAGGGGAGTCTCTGCAACGCCTTCTCAAGACATTCGCGGAGCGCGGAGCGAGTAATCTCATCGACCGGATCGCTTCCATTTGAGTCTTCGATGAAGTCGCAGAAGAACGCGTCGTCATAACCTTCCAACGGCCGATCGAGAGAAAGAGGTTGGCGCGACGCGCGTTGCGCAAGCATGACGTCGGAGACCGCAAGTCCCGTCGCTTCGGCGATCTCTTGTGGCGTCGGCGCACAGAAATTGTCGACGGAAAGCTCATACGTCGCGCGATGAACCTTCTTGATCGTGCTGCGAAGGTGGCTCGGGAGACGCACAGGGTTGGTTTGATCGGCAACCGCCTTCGACATCGACTGGCGAACCCACCAGGTGCCGTACGTAGAGAACTTATAGCCAAGATGATAGTTGAACTTGTCGACGGCGTGCATAAGCCCCGTATTACCCTCGCCGATGAGGTCCTGATACTCCAGTCCGCGATTGCGATATTTCTTCGCGATGCTGACCACAAGCCGCAGATTGCCAGAGGAGAGCTTACAGCGCGCTTTTTCGAAAGATTGGCGTCGTTCAAGCGCTCTTTTGATCTTACGTTCAACGGCAGCGGACGACTCGTTCCAGAGGAGTCGCGCGTGACGCAGCGCTTGGCGCAACGAGGCGAGCTCCTCGCGCATCGCGTTCCAGTCTCTCGCGTCTTCGCGCGGAGCGGCAACCTTGCAGGGTTCGCGATATTCGACAGAAGTCGGCGAGAGGGAGAGCTCAACGTCTCCGTCGCAATCGCGCGGCGTTTCGTTGATTCCAGAAGCGTTCGCGCGCCACGCCTTGCGCAACGCTTCGAATTCGCGTCGTAAACGCTTCGCCGACGGTTCTTTAGGCGCGTGGACGAGCGCGGCGCTGAGTTCGTTAGCGCGACGCGCAAGTGCGCGAGACTCCCTCAGACGCTCAATAAGCTTCAGCAGAAACGGCTGAACCGATTCTGTTCTGAGCTTAAGTTCGGCAAGAATACGCACGGCGCGAAGGCGTCGGCGCCTGATCTTTTTGATGAGCTTGCGACGTTCCTCCCGCGAAACCGAACCGGAGGTTATTCTGGTAAACTCGCTACGATTGCGCGAGAGAATTTTGCGCAACGTCGAAATTGAAGGATCAAGGAGCCCCTGGATATGCTTCTTAGCCTCAAGATCAGATACGGAAACGTCGATCGACCGATCGAGACGCACTTTGTTAGCGCGAATCTTTTCAAGAAGCTCGATTGACTCGCGAACGATGAAATCAAGGGAGAAAAGAGCGCGACGGTACGCGCGACGCGAGCGTTCTATCTCCATAGCGGCGGAGAGCTCCTCTTCGCGCGTAAGCTTTGGAATATCGCCCATCTGAGTGAAGTAGGCGTGCACGGGGTCGTCAAAATTGAAGTCTTTATCGTCGTTCGCGCGGTTCGTCTTCATGGCGACAGCCTTGTCCGACGCCTTGGGAGAGGCGACGGCGCCAGACTTTGCGGAAGTCTTTTTGCCGTCGCAACAGGAACCGCCGATTGAAGAAGTTGAGTCGCTAAGGGAAGCGTCAAAACATTCGTCCTTATCGAAGTCCTCATATCGACGTTCCATATAAAGCGTCTCCCCTTTCTGATCTATGTCTTATGACAAATGTTGGACATTGTTCCGCGGTTTGTATGCTAAACCGTCGCATCAACGTCCGCTTTCCTGCTTATCGGCAGGACAAATTATTCTGTCAACGCTTAAATTGCGTCTAACTCAAGACAAAAGAAAAATTCGTCCGGCTCATTGCGTTTATTCGCCACAACTCATTTTTCTAACATACAACGAACAACCAACTTTTCTATTTATGCGTGCAAGCGCGCCCACCCACAACGCTTCTCACTAACATTGAAACAAACTTTTATTCATATTACCCTTTTTATCTATCTTATCAATTCTAATTGATCATTCTTTGGCTAATTCTAGAGATTATTTAACGCTCTCAGCAAACATAATCATTACAACCCATATTCTCATCAACATGTTATTCCGAAGGAAGAAAAAAGAGGGTATAGATTCTACGTAGCTGTTCCGGTACAATGCAGGGCTGGGGCGGTATTTACGCCGCATGCTTTTCTGGAAGAGCTGGAGTGGAAGATGATTAACGTCGTAACGATAGACGGACCTGCTGGAGCTGGCAAGAGCGTTTGCGCGCAAGCTCTTGCGGCGCGGGTCGGGCTGGAATATCTCAATACGGGAGCAATGTACCGCGCCATTGCGCTTAAAGCGATGCGTCTCGGCGTTGATTTGCGCGATGAGGAAGCTTTAGCTGAGCTGACGCGTCAAACGGAACTTGAGTCGATTGAAGGGCGAACCTATATGGACGGAGAGGACGTTTCCGACGCCGTTCGCTCGAACGAGACCTCGCAAAATGTGCGTTACCCGGCGAACGCGCCGGCGGTCCGCGAGATCATCGTAAAGCTCCAGCGACGTATTGGAACGAGTCGTCCGATCGTCACCGAGGGGCGCGACCAAGGTACGGCCGTCTTCCCGGACGCACGGTGCAAGTTCTATCTCACGGCCACCCCTGAAGAACGAACAAGGCGTCGGCTCGGGGAACTCTCAGCGCGCGGGGAGACCGCTAATTTCGACGCAATATTGAACCAGATTCTCGACCGCGACCGCAGCGACAGCGAACGCAAGGTCGGACCGTTGCGTGAACCGGACGACGCGGTGCGGATCATTTCCGACGGACTGACGATCGAACAGGTCGTCGATCTGATGGAGAAAACCGTTCGCGAAAAATTTAAGTCAATTTATGGAGTGCAGAAATGAAGAAAAGCTTGATTTTATGCGCCGCGCTATCCTTCGTCATTGCGGCGTCCTCAAACGTTCTCGCTGAGGATTTTAAGGCGCCGGCGCCGGAAAAAGTCAAAACGTCGGACGGACGCGAGCTCACGCTCGTATGGAACGACGAATTCAATGGCGAGGGGCTCCCCGACGAGTCGAAGTGGAGCTATGAAGTCGGGTACATCCGCAATAACGAAGCGCAGTATTATACTGACGGTCGACTGGAGAATATCTTCCAGAAGGACGGGCTCCTGACGATCAGGACGCTCAAAGAGGATTACGATATCGCGGACAAGCCGAACAACCACGGTCGCCAAAAAGCGGAATACACCTCCGCGGCAATTGAAACGCTTGGCAAAGCGTCCTGGCAGTATGGTCGAGTCGAAGTCCGCGCCAAGCTCCCGAAGGGCAAGGGAATTTGGCCCGCCATCTGGATGATGGGCGACAATATCGTTGAGAAAGGCTGGCCGCGTTGCGGAGAGATCGACATTATGGAATACGTCGGTCATACGCCGAGAACCTCGCATGCAAATATTCATATGCAGCGCAAAGAGGGCAGAGGAACCGTCAGCAAAGGCGACAAGATTCGCTACGACGAGCCCGGCCAAGCGCCGGAGGAACGCTTCTGCGTCTACGCGTTGGAATGGACCAAAGATAAACTCCTGATCTTCGTCGACGACGATCTTGTTCTAGAGTTTAACCGCGAGGAAGAGGAACCGAAAACAGAAAGCTGGCCCTTCGATCAGCCATGCTACATCATCCTCAATACGGCGATCGGCGGCGCCTGGGGCGGCGAAATCGCCGACGGGGTCTGTCCGGCCGAATACCTGATTGACTATGTCCGCGTCTACCAGTGATTCTGAGGTTCAACGCTCAATCATATGCTGCGGATAACGCGAATTGCATGTAAAGAGGGCGCTCTCTCGCAAGAGAGCGCCCTCTTTTATTCGATCGAATTCTTACAACGCGGCGCGGTTGGAGCCGACCGCGGAACTTACGACGTCAAGGTCACGGCGCCGTGACGCCCCAATATTCGATCTCAGTAATTCCGCACCATTTCAGCGGAAAGTTCGGTTTAAGATTGGTAAGGCGGACGCTCGTCACGCGACGCTTATCAAACTTGAATTCCTGCGGCTCGGCTGTTGGACGCAACTCGATATCAACGGTCGAACCGTCGGAGAACTCCAAGGTTCCGCTCTGCCAGACGTCGTCGTGCGGGAAATCAGCGCGCGCGTAAATAACGCACTTGTCTATGTCAACCTCGCACCCGAAGTCGACGTTGAGCCACAGATCGGTCCGCAGATTCGGTCCCCACGACGGGAAGTCCGGACCGTGACCCTTATTATCTTTCTTGCCGTCGATCGCATTCTTAGCGGCAAATTCGTCTGCGTAACCGTATTCGCTATTCGACGAAGCGTGAGGATACATGGCGACTTGCATCGAATCCCCCTGTACGTCGTTCGGGTTGAGCGCAAGGTTACGGTAGGTATTCAACTTCCCTTCTCTCCTGGCGATCGAGGGCAGTCGCCGCGCGAGATACCCTGAGATAAAGGCTTGACGTGTTTCGAGGCCGCCAAAATCGATATTGGCGGTGTATTTTCCGAGAGACGGATCGTTCTTGTTGATAGCAATACGCTTAAGCTCCGTATTAAACTCGTTGATCCCATCCTCTATCTTGCGCTTGGTCCAGTAATACTCATACTGCGCGCGCTCCTCTGGCGTCCAGTCGTTCGATTCGACGTAGTCGCCGCAGTAAGGCAGTAGCAGATCGATCCACATCGCCATAAGCTTGACCGACGCTTCGTCAATGTGAACGTCCTTATGGTCCTCGTCCTGACCGCCATATTGGCCGTCAGGACTTCGGAACATCGTAATGAGCTTACTCTTAAAAGCTCCCGCCGTATACGGCTTGAGCATCGGGGGGCCCGCTTGAATATCGAGCCAATTGATATACTTGCTGCCCTCGCGGACGCCATAGTTCGTGAGATTCATATACGACTCGCTGTAGAGTCGCTTGACAAGTTCGGAATGCTCAATTTCTTTCGGGACGGGATGCTCGTCGCCCAAAAGGCTGAAAGGAGCGCCGTCGCGACCCGTATGGCATGAAACGCAATGATGATCGAAAATGGGCTGGATATCGCGTGGGAAGCTAAAGCCCGCCTTTTCGTATGCGCCCTTACTCGGGAAAACGACCGGATTGAGTTGCGAAACGCCCTTGCGCAACGCGATCGTCGTCGTCCCTTCCTTGACGGCGGTATTCCCTAGAGTCGTGTTCTTGGGCTCATGGCATCCAACGCAAGCGAAGGTCTCGCCGCGCTGGAGCGTCGACCAGCTGCGCATCGTTTGAACGACGTCCCCGTTGCCGTCGAGGAGCTGGAAATAGACGGGCGTCATCGCTGGGACCTCGAAATATGCGGAGCCGTCCTCTTCAATGGGAACTTCTCCGAGAACGTGTTTGACGTCCCACGTCGCGTTGTTGTAAGAGGGAGGCGTGCAAACGAGCGCGCCGCCCGCGGCGCCCCCATTAGCGGTCTGTCCAATTCCGGCGGCGCGGAATTCAAGAGCGACGACGCGCAACGCTTTGACGACCCCGCGCTCGATCCCCTGAAGTCCAGGCCCTTCGTAAACGTCTTGAACATAGAATCTTCCAGTGGTCTGATTGAGGTCGACCTGGGACGGTCGAGTCGTCGGCGTCTCGCGTTCCTGCAGCGCGATCGGTTGACCGCAGCTGATCGAAGGGTCAAACGCGAGCAGCTCGCGCTCTCCGTCGAGATCGAACCAATAGAGTCCAAATGGCGTTTCATAGGACCAAGCGCCGCCCTCGGGAAGATAGGCGCACAAGAGGGTCGTTTCATTGAGAGGATACGGATATTGGAAGAGCTCGCCCTCCTGACCGTACGCGTCGATCCTATCGGCGGGCGTCTCGCGAATCGGCGCAACGAGAGTGCATCCCTCGTTCTCCTGCGTCCCCTTGGAGCGATCGAGAAGTATGAGCTTGCCGTGCTGATAGCTATGATGCCCTGAAGCGACGGCGATCACACGATCGGAACCTGGAATTCCGCGCGCGTGCATGATCGTGGTCGGGAAAAAAGAGTTGTTCCCGTAGAATTCCGTCTGCGCGGTCCCGTCGTAATTCATCTGAAAGAGACCTTGGGGAAAGATTTGACCGCGGTCGTTGTAATCCCATCGAGTATAGATGACGCGGCCGTCAGGAAGCGTTTTCGGATAGTTGACGGTCACCTGATCGACAGAGACTCTGCGGAGAAAATGTCCGGCAAGGTCGCACGTGTAAAAGTTCGAGACCTCGGTCCACCAGCAGTCGGTGATTTGCATGCAGCGCGTTGATCCGAAGAGAATATCGTCGTTCGGAAGATAGATCGGCTCGATATCGGCGACGCCGGGCCCTGAGGTTATCTGGCGGAGTTCTTTCGTTTCCGTGTCGTATTCATAAATATGGAAATCGTCCGTCTCCAAGTGCTTACGCATCGAAAACAGGACGCGCTGGCCGTCCCAGGAAACGTCGGGGTCGCGCAAAGTTCCTTCGGCGGTCCCGACAAGGACTTCATTGCGGATGACGCCGTCCGGATCGAACGTCGCGCGGATCAGCTGACCTCCATACTGGCGATTGACGCTGTAATCATTGAACCATTCGTCGGTGACGTCTTCCGTGTAGGCATAGTGACTCCCGCCGATCACGTAATGCTTCGTATAGAGGAACTCCGGTATAAGTTCGGCGACGTCGACGAGGCGCCTGGCGCGTCGAACGCGGCAGACGTCTCGATAAAGCGCCAGAAAACGTTCGTCGGAGCCCGTCGCATTCTCACGAGCGAGCGTGTCGAGGCGATCGCGGAGCGACGCGACCCCTTGAGCGGACGCGTCGATACGGCGTCCCTCGCAAGGCTCGGTTCCGGTCGCGACGCGGTCGTAGACGGGCGCGTCCTCGGGATAGTCCTCGTCGTCCTCTTCGAGCCTTGTAATCATGCGATCGAGAAGTCCTTTGACCGGACCCGGATCTTCATTTAAAAAGAAGTTCGAATCGATTCCGTCCTGCATGAAGTAATCTTGGAGGAGTCGCGATTCAAACGCGCCGGGATCAAAGCTCCAATCCTTGTACGCGGCGCGAGCGCCCGTCGTAGAGAACAAAAAAGGAACGATCAAAGCCAGCGCAAAAAATACGGAGGAAATCGAGCGTTTCATATTACGTCCTGATTATCGATTAAAAAGGCGCGCCGACGAGCAAAGTCAGACGCCAGGAGTCGATTCGCTAAGCTTCCGCGAGTCGAAAGCTTGGCGAATCATGGTCAACGACGCTCAGCGCGTCATGGCGTATGGTAAAACTGGAGCGTTATGCTCGGACCGCGCGAGTCGGTTAAAATCTGCCGTTGTCAGCGTGGTTCCACAGCCGTCCTGCCCCAATATTCGATCTCGGTAACGCCGCACCATTTGAGGGGATAGTCGACCTCAAGGTCTGTCAACCTGATCCAGTGGACGCGGCGTTCCGGAAAAGTAAAGATTTGAGGTTCGGCGGTCTCCTTAAGCTGGATCCTTTCGCTCGAACCGTCGGAAAATTCAAGAGTCGCGCTCTTCCACGCGCCGTCGTGTGGAAAATCGGCTCGCAGATAGAGCACGCATTTATCGACGACGACGTCGCACCCGAAATCAACGTTAAGCCACAGGTCTGTTCGGAGATTCGGTCCCCACGACGGAAACTCCGCGCCATGTCCCTTATTATCTTTTTTACCGTCGATCGCGTTCTTGGCGGCAAAGGCCTCGTCGAACGCGTATTCGCTGTTGGAAGAGGCGTGAGGATAGAGCGTTACGCCGAGCAGGTCGGTCTGTTTATCGTATGGATTGACGGCAAGATTACGGTAAACGTTGTCGTCTCCAAACTTCGACGCAAGCGACGGAGCCCGAAGATCGATGAGCTTTTCGCAGTAGGTTCTTCGCGCGTCGCGACCGCCGAAACGAAGCTGGGGAAAATCTGCAAGCTGGAAATCAACGCCGCTCTTCTCCGCTTCAAGCTTCATCGCCACGTTTTTACGAACGATATCGGCGTTGAGTTCACGCTGTTTATTATAGTAACGATAATAGGCGCGTTCGCCGTTCGTCCAGCGATTATGCTCGTAATAATCTCCGCAGTAGGGCACGAGGAGATCGATCCACATCGCAAGAGTTCGCAACGATTGATCGTCAAGTTTCACGTCGCGGTGAAATTCGTCCTGGCCAGCGGCGCGACCGTCGGGACCGCGAAACATCGCGATGAGCGGGCTCTTAGCGGCGCCGGTACGATAGGGTTCGATCATATAGGGCGCGTCCTGAACGCCCAGCCAGCGGACCCAGCGACCTTCGTTGCGACCGTTGTGCGTCAGGTTAAGGTACGATTGGCTAAAGCGTTTCTTTTCAACCTCGTAGATTTCCTTACGCTCTTCGACGGGCTCTTTTTCTTCGTCGCCAAGGAGGCTGAACGCGTCGCCGTCGCGACCCGTATGGCATGAGACGCAATAATGATCAAGGATCGGCTGGACGTCGCGGACGAAGTCGAAACCAGAGTTCTGGTGAACGCCGGGCGCTGGGCGCTGGACAGGCTCAAGAGTAGCGACGCCCTTGCGCAGCGCGATCGACGTCGCGCGCCCCGTCGTCGCAACGTTCTCGATAATAGCCCCTTTCGGTTCGTGGCATCCGACGCATCCAAAGGTTTCGCCCGGCTGGAGCGTGGACCAGCTGCGCATCGATTGAACGACGTCGCCGTTCGCGTCGAGGAGCTGGAAATAGACGGGCGTCATCGCTGGAACCTCAAAGAAGGCGGAACCGTCCTCCTCGACGGGCGCCTCGCCAAGAACGCGCTTCGCGTCCCATGAGCCGTTCCCGATAGCGCAAGGTCCGGAGACGAGAGAGTCGCCGACCTCGCCGAAGTTCCAGTTCCAACCGACGCTGAAGGGGCGATAGAGGAGCTCGACGACGCGCACCTTCGTGATAACGCCGCGCTCAATTCCCTCAAGGCCGGGCCCTTCGTAAACGTCCTGAACGAAATATTGACCGGTTTGCTTCGAGAGGTCGACCTGCGACGGTCGCGTCAGGGGTACGTCGCGCTCAACGAGGGGCGCCGCCTGATCGCACGTGATGAGAGGATCGTACGCCAGAAGCTCATGGTCGCCGTCGAAATTGAACCAGTAGACGCCGAAGGGAATTTTGTAGCTCCTCTCCTGCGAGCCTTCTGGAAGATAAGAAACGAGGATATTGGCGTCGTCGAGCGCGTACGGGTGCGCAAAGAGCGCGCCGTCCTGACCGTAGCGGTCGACCATGACGTCCGCCGGTTGCGGACGACCCGGAGCGACAAGGGTTATCCCCTCGTTGCGCTGCGTCCCCTTCGTCCGATCGACAACCACAAGCTCACCATGTTGATACGTGTGGTGCCCCGACGCAATCGAAATAGCGCGATCTGTTCCGGGAATGCCCCGCGTGTGCAGCAGCGACGTCGGAAAAATTGAGTTGTTGCCGTAATATTCAGTCTGTCCCGTTCCATCGCTATTCATCTGGAATAACGGTTGCACGTAAATGTGCCCACGATCGTTGTATTCCCAACGCGTATAGACCACGCGTCCGTCGTCGAGAACCTTGGGATAGTTGACGGTCACCTGATCCATTCCCAGTCGACGCAGATAGCGACCTTGCGAATCGCACGTATAAAGGTTGGAGACCTCGGTCCACCAGCAATCGATATTCTGTCCGCAACGCGTCGAGATAAAAATCACGTCGCCATTGGGTAGCCAGGCGGGCTCAATATCGGCGACGCCAACTCCGAAGGTCACCTGTCGCGTCTCGCGAGTATCGATATTGTAGACGTAGAGGTGAAAATCATCCTCAGTAAAGCTCTTGCGCATGGAGAAGACGATCTCTTTGCCGTCCCATGAGACCTCGGGGTCGCGAATCGTGCCGTCGGGAACCTCGACGAGGACTTCGTTGCTAATAGCGCCGTCGTCTTCGAATGTCGCGCGGATCAGCTGTCCGCCTGGCTGACGATTGACGCTGGTATCCTTATAAGCTTCGTCAGAGACGTCTTCCGTATAGGCGTAATGCGAGGCGCCGAAGACGTAATGCTTCGTATAGATAAATTGGGGCGCAAGTTCGAGCGTTTCGGAGAGTCTCAGCTCGCGACGAACCCTGCACGCGTCGTAATAAAGGGTCTGCCATTGAGGGTCGTCGGCGCGCGTTTTAGCGACGATGAGCGCGTCAAGCCGAGCGGCAAGCGGTTCTGCGGGCTCAGGGTCATATTCGCGAACTGCGTCGAGAACAAGATTCACGAGGTCTCGTTCGGGCGCCGTATCGTCGCGAGCTTCGAAGAGAGGACCGTTCGATTCAACATGGGCGGCGTCAGTCGTGAGCCAGTCGTCTTGCAGACGTTGTTCAAACGCGTCGGAATCGAAGGACCATTCCGGGAACTGCGCGAGCGAGTGCGTAGCGAGTCCGGGAACGAGCGCGATCGCCGTCGTCAGCAGAAACAACAAAGTCGATTTCTTCATCATTGAATTATTCTTTAACGTCTTACGCCTCAAACGAGTTCGGAGCGGCTACTCTTCGCGTTTCTTATCTGACTTGCGCAGCAGCGTTTCAAGTCGAATCGCCGCCTCTTCGTTCAGAAGAGCGTTCGCACGCAGGCAGCTTCTTATACCAAAATATCCGAAGATCCCAATTCCCGAAATCGTGAAAATTACAAAGCCAATGCCATCGCCCAGATCAAGATCAAGGCAAAACAAGAATAGGAAAATTCCCGCGAGCGCAATCAGCGCTGTAAATGGGAAATCGTAACGGTATTTTTCGTCAACGCGTTTTTTCGCAATTCGCGAGATCTCTCGGTCGATTATTGCCTGCGCCGACTTCGAGGCGCGCTTCGACGCTGGCTTGGGTTTTGGCTTGGGCTTCGCCGACTTCGACGCTTCCTCTGCGCGCGGCGGCACCGCAACGACGGGCGCCTCGGGGACGCCAAGCTCCTTAAAAATGTCGGCAAGTTCGGGAAGCTCGCGAGCGGTCGTCATCTTCCCGTCGCGTTCAAGTTTCGTATCCGGACTGAGCCTGCCCGACTGAGCGACCTTCACGAGAAGCGAAATATCGATTGGGGTTTTGCTACCGTCTTTCTGAACGATGTTAATAGTCATCCGAATCTCCGTAAGTCGCCAAACTCCAAAGCGCAAGGCGTCGACGAGCGCTTGCGAAATTCCGCGCGCCGACGCTCGCATAAAGAACGGTCGCTATTTGACGATGGCCGACCCGTAGTTTTGCCGCCAATCGAGGAAGTCTGTTACGGCGGTTCGCCAATCGGGGACGCGGTAGAGCCCGTCGAGTTGATCGCAACGAGCGGAACGCAGGATGGTGAAGGCGGAATGAGGCGCAGTTACGCCATATTCCTTCGTTGTAACGCCGGAGACGGAACGTCCGCGCAGACCAGTTTTTTCGAGCAGGTACCGTGCGACGTCCTCGAGCGTTCCACGAGAATTGCCCGTAAGGTGGTAGAGCCCTCTGGCGTCACAGCGTATGAGCGTTTTCGTAGCGCAGAGGACGTCGACTGACCAAAGCGGTTCGATCATACGATCGGAAATTGCAGAGACCCTCGACGTTCGCCCGAACGCGTTGAGGAGAGATCCGATAAGATTCCCGCTTGAATATTCGGTCGTTTCTCCAAAAAGGGAAGAAAACCGAATGATAAGACTCTCGGGCGCCTCAGAAGCAACGCGTTCGCTTTCAACTTTCGTTTTGGCGTAAACGCTCGCCGGATTCGGAACGGTCGTTTCGTCAAAGCCCGGCGCGTCCGGGTCGACGGGAAGGTCTAGTTCAGACTCGTCGTCAAACGCTTTAACGCGAGAACGCGCTTCCTCGGGCGTCGCAACATTCTCGCGCTCGT
Source organism: Thermoguttaceae bacterium (assembly GCA_050949645.1). Classification (GTDB taxonomy): domain Bacteria; phylum Planctomycetota; class Planctomycetia; order Pirellulales; family Thermoguttaceae; genus RUG369. Next base: position 47,359 of record JBMNGC010000001.1, on the reverse strand, counting down.
CGACGGCGCCGCGCTCGAGGCGCGAGCGGTAGAAAACCTCGCCGCAGCTATATTGAACGAGGAGCGCGCCGCTACGTTTGGCCGCCTCGCGAAGATTAGCGGGCCCATGCTTGTGCAAAGTTCGAGCCGTATTGGGACGCGTTTCAAGCCAGTCGATCAGATTAACCCCCGAGGCGTTAAGAATGACGTCGGGCTCGAAATCGCAAATGGTCCCAATCGCAGAGGCACGAGAACAGACGTCAAAATCTGGAATATTGAGCGAGATCACGCGATCCTGCTCGTCGACGGGCGCAACGCCAAGGTTCGCGGCGATCCGCTCTTCGACTCGCCGATCATTCCAGCTCCGCGCCAGTTCCAGCCCCAGCGTTCCCTTCGAACCAACAACGACGATATTCATGGCAATTCGTAATCTATAGTGCGTAGCGCCTAATCATTCAAGCGCGACTAGCGTTTGTGAAGCCCTAACAACGGGGTCCGACGAGGCTATGACGCCTCGTCAGATTATTTTAACGGCGCGCCGCCGGTTTTCAATATATCGACGCGCAACGGCACGGCTCGCTTGAACGCAATAAAAAAAGGACGTTCGATTCGCTGACGATCGAACGTCCTAGTAACTTGTCATGAAGCCTATAGAAATTGCTCAAAGAGAATCTCCTCGCCTGTCGTCAAGGCAAGGCGACGCAATCACTCCTTCTTCGGTTCGGAGCTTTTATTACTGCTCGCAGCGCGCTTGGCGGGGGGCCGAGCCGTTTTTTTCTCGGGCGCAACCTGCTTCGGCGCAGCGTCGGCAACGCGCTTAGCCGGAGCGCGTCGCGTCGGACCAGATGAAGCCGAGGTTGGCCGCGACGGAACGGGTTTGCCTTTGCCTGAAGCGTAATCGGGGCCAAGAAAAAGTTCGCGACCAGGACGAGGGATAACGGCGGAATCAACGAGAAAACCTTTGTCGCGAATCGCGGCGGCGCCCGCGTCAACCGCAGCTTGAACGTTGGCGAGCGCGCCATTCATGAGGAGCAGCCCTTTACCGTTGAGCTCAGTATCGAACGCGAGCTTGAAGAGCTCGACGTCGGCGGCTTTGCACGCGGCGTCGGCGGCAACCATTGCGGAGACGGGCGTGAGCGTCTCGATAATTCCCAACGCGTCGAGCCTCGCCGGGTCAAGCGCGACGCGGCCTTCGAGCGCCGGGAACAACGCCGGGTGAATGTTCGCGACGACCAGATAGTCGACGACAAAGGAACCGCCGACCTCGCGCGCCGTATCCATCGCCATGTTGACGTCCCCGACGGAGCCTGAGAATACGACAAGATAGTCGCCCGGGCTCAAGGGGCGCGCGGCAAGCAGTTTCGTCGACGCCGCCTTCATGAGCGCGTCCTGCGCGCGATACCCGACGCAAACGCTCGAGAATTTAATAGCGCCAACGGAAATGATCGAGCTCATCTTTAACCTCTGCGTTAAAAGCGGAATTCAAAATGCACTTCACAAGGGGCAATCGGAGCGCTGACGCTCGCAAACCGCCCCTTCGCCGTTAATCGCGGCGTCACTCACAGGTATTTCTGGTTCTCATACCACAAAGCGCCCCTTGAGAACTTGCTTTCCAGATCTGCGGAAATCTCAACGCCGAGCTGCTCCTCCGCCTTCGCGCCGTTGCAAATCCAAGGACCGCGCAGCGCCTCGAGCGACTTGTTCCAGTCCATCGACACGGTCTTACCGAACGCCCTTTTGACGATTTCACCGTAGATCCCGGCGCCGAGCACGCCAACCGGCGGCACGCGCCAGACACGCGTACGATTGCGACCATACGCGTTCCCTACCATCCGTCCATATTCCGAGAAGAGAATCGGATCGGGCGCCGTTGCGAAATAGACGCCCGTCCCCGGACAGAATTTCGCGCCCGTCGCGGAATCGACCGTCGGTGAAAGACTCGAAGGCGTCATTCTCTCGCCTCGGCGCATCGCCGCGATCAAGACTTTCACGAGATCTTCGACGTAAATAAAGGAAAAATAATGGTCTTTCCAGCCAGGTAAAACAAAATTGCCGCGTCGTTTCGCCATCGCAAAGAGCGGAAGGGACGCCATATCCCATTCGCCGAAGACGTAGGGAGGTCGAACGACCGTAATTGGAAACTTCTCCGAATAATCCTGTAGATTCTGTTCCGCTGCGAACTTGCTGCGCCCATACGCTGAAATCGGATGAGGATAGTCCGTCTCGCGCTTGCGACGGCACAGACTGTAAAGTCGCTCCCCCGACGCGCCGCTGAGCGCGTCGCCCTTGCGCGCGACGCCCGAGCAAGAAAGCGACGAAACGTAAACCAAGGTCGGAGGTCGCCGCATCCGCGCGCAACGACGCGCTAAATCGAGCGTTCCGGCGCAGTTGACTTCCATAAATTCGCCAGAACGACTCTCGCGCGTGAGGCCTGCGAGATGAAAGACTCCGTCGACTCCGTCGATCCCACGAGACAACGAATCCCCGTCTTTAAGATCTCCCTCGACGATCTCGACGTTCGGCAGCCCCTGCAACCAGGCCTTATTGGACGTCGCGCGCGTCAGGCACTTGAGGCGCGCGCCCGACTCAAGCAGACGGCGAGTCAGACAGCGTCCAATGAAGCCGGTCGCGCCGGTTACGAAATAAGTCTCGCTCATGGTCTCTCTTGGCGGAGGTTGACGGTCGACAGTTAACGGAAAGTTCGCAAGCCTTGAGCGTCGCTTCTTTCTTCATTGCAATCGCTCGGCAACGAACGCTAACCAGCCGGCCGCTAGCTAAAATTTCTGACCCAGTCGGGGACGGGTACGATTCGTCCTGCTTTGTTGACGCATACGAGCTTCGTCGCTCCGGTTACGAGCAACTCGTCGCCCCGGTAAAGATTGTACTCGTGCTGGAGGGAAGCGGCGGTCACCTTGACGACGCGCGTTTTAAGCGTCAGGAGATCGTCGTAGCGCGCTGGACGAAGGTATTTGCAACTCGCTTCCGAGACCACCATGAACGTTTCGCGTTCCTCAACGTCGCGATAGCTCTGACCGGTCGCGCTTCGGAGTAGCTCGGTACGCCCCATCTCAAAGTACGTAAAATAGTTGGCATGATAAACGACGCCCATCTGATCCGTTTCCTGATATCGGACGCGAATCTGAATCTCGTTCTCATAGCCGACGGAAGCCGCCTCACGCTTCCTGACGGCGCTACCGGCGGAATTATCTTGACTTGCGTTGTCTTTCGTCATTTTCATTGCGTCTTACCGCGCTGACTGAGCAGCAACAGGCGTCTCCTCTTTCTTACCCTTCTTTTTCCTTTTCCGGGTATCCTCTTCGTTACGAGCGATAACGGGACCGCCTATGGCGTCGAAAAACGCCAAAAGGTTAAACAAACCTGCGGTTACCGTATAAAACGTACTGAGTTCAAACCATGAATGGAGATTCCCGGCGATCTCGTTGAGCGTAGGCTGGTTAGGACGTTCTCGAGCGTCGGAGGCGATCTGAGGGGGCGCGAACGCCGTCGACCAGAAGGAAGCGTCGCCGTCTCGGTTTGCGTTCGCTTGCATGATCGCCGGAATCGCCATGACGCCGACGCACGCCTGGGGAATGAACGCGAGCCTCTTGTCGCCAACGCGCCAAGAGCAGTAGACCGTTCGTGCAAAAAAGAGCTTCGAAGCGCCGTCGGCCCCGTCGATCGGAGCTCGATAACTCCCCATGACGAGCCCTGAAATCAACAGAATCCAAATAGAAAAACCATAGACCGCCGCCTTGAAATATCGACGCTGAAAGAAATGCCCCGCGCCCGGAAAGAGCCACGCGAGAAAACCCGCCAATGCAGGATTGCGCAGATCGATCTTTTCTTCCGAGTTCTTATTCGCAGTCCGTTCCTCTGTCATAAACTTTCTCCCATCGAGCGTCGCAAGCGCCCAACGTCGGACAACAACCAGGCGCCGGCATTATACAGAATGCCCAACAAGAATCCAAGCGATCGGCAACGAGTCGCCAAGGTCGACCTACGCCAATCGTCTGCCGACTCCGTCGAAGACGTCGTCGACAAATAAAAAAAAAGAGCGTCCGGAGACCGAACGCTCAATGCGAGTCGGGGCGACACGATTCGAACGTGCGACCCTCTGCTCCCAAAGCAGATGCGCTAGCCAGACTGCGCTACGCCCCGATATCAAGGTCGTACGAACGACCAAAGATCGACGAAAGTATACCCCAAAAACATAATCCGCAAAGGGGACGTCGCGAAACTATTGATTAAACCTTCATCCGCAGCGTTGCAGGAGAAATCCACGCGTCCCGCTTGCGGCCGACGTCCAAGGGGTCGTCATAGGAAATCGTCATGTCGGAGAATTCCAGATTCTTCCTCGATTTCTGCGTGCGTCTGCCACCGCCAGCGGCGCGAAGCGCGACGACGTTCCTCGCGAATCTCGTAACGCGGCTTGACCTCAAGCCCGAGAAGTTCCTTGATATAGTCGAAGAAATTCTTCGGAAGCTGATATTCGACTTCAACAATTTCGTCCGGCTTTTCCGGTTCAAGATACAGCTTGCGAACGGAGATCTTGGGACCAAATTCACCGCCGCAAATCTTACAGGGAAGCTGGTTCTTGGGCTTGCGCACAGCGTGCCCGCAGCTCCGGCAGATATAGCGATATTCCCAAGGACCGTAGCCGTATCGTTTTTCTCTCATAACGCGTCCTCGCACTGCATATAACGGCGATACACTTCTCCAGTGTCGCCAACCCGCCCTAATTATACTGTCGAAAAACGCCTATGTCGACCCTCAACTCGTTCTTTCAAAAAAATATAATAAGAACGACTTCCGCTTATGCGCCCTGCCAGTCGACAATGACTTCCTGCGACACACTCGTCGCGGCTCCGGACTCCTCAAAGGAAAGAACCGCTAACTCGATTCCAGACGACGACGCGAAGTTATGGAGCGCATAACGGAGATCGCCGTCGATAAGCGCGACCGGCTCAAGCCTTGCCTCGCGCAACGCCTCCGACGCGGAACGCAACGCTGCGACGAGCGCCGACGCGCTGGAGGGAGCAAGCGTGAAGTTCGTTGCGCCCGTCTCCGAACGAACCAACGCCTCGCGCAGCGCGTCCTCCGCGGCGGGGTCGAACATGGCCGCGCGCAGGTTCCCGTCTTCATCACGATATCGGCTCGCGATAGATCGGGCAAGGCGACGACGAACATATTCCAACGCATGATAAAAATCCGCGTCGGGTTCGCGAAGCGCAAGATCATTGAGCGCTTCAAGAATCGAGTCGAGACGTCGAATCGAGACCCCTTCGGCGAGGAGCAAGCGCAGAACCTGCTGAATCCGCGCCAGTCTGGCAACGTCGAACCCGTCGGGGCCCTCGAGCGCCTCTTCCACGAGCGCGGGCGCCGACTCGCGGAGGCGCTCGACGAGTCGCTTCGTCGCGTCGCGCGATAGCAGCGCCGCCGCTTCGCGCCGCGCCAACGCGCGCGCGCGGCGCTCGATAAAGTCGCCCGGCAACATGACGTCGTATCCTTCGTCCTCCGCTAGCTGGGAATCGTCCGGCGAGATCCAGTATGCGCGAGAACCGTCGGGCCCTGTCGTCAGGAGACCTTTGAGCTCCATCGTCGCAAAGCCGGAATCGACGGCGAGCGCCATCTGAGGATAGACGATCCCCTGCTCTGCCTCGAATCCGTTAACGCGGAGCGAATATTGATTTTCGTCGAGCGTCTCGTCGTCTCGAACGCGCGTCGTCGGCAGTATCACGCCGAGCTCCGACGCGAGCGCGAGCCGAATACGTTTGACTCGATCGAGAAGCGTCGGTCCTTCGTCGGGAATCGCAACCATGGAAAGCCCCGAGCCGATCGCAATTTCGAACGGATCGCATTCAAGAGCGCCATTAAGCGCAACTTCGTCTTCGTCGACGCCAGGTTTAGGTTGCGCCTTCGCTCCTTCGCCAACGGCGCCGACTCCCTCGGCGACCGCCACGCCGGGTCGCGTCGACATAAACCACGCGAGAGCAAAAAAACCGAACGCCAGCGTCAACAGGGGCAGGCGCGGCAATCCGGCAAATGTTAAAAATAGGAGCAAAACGCCCACGAACGCAAGAACGATCGGCTCTCCAAATGTCTGACGCAGCGCGACCCCGGAAATATTTTGCGCGCGAGACGTCCGCGCAACGAGCAGCCCCGTCCCGACCGAAATGAGAAACGCGGGAAGTTGCGAGACGAGACCGTCGCCGATCGTCAGCCGCGTATAGAGCGCGACGGCGTCCGCGAGGTTCATATGATGCTGGAATACGCCGATGCATAGTCCGCCGACGACGTTAAGAATCACGATCGCAAGCCCTGCGATCGCGTCGCCGCGCACAAACTTACTCGCGCCGTCCATCGAACCGAAAAAGTCGGACTGTTCGGCAAGCTCCGCGCGCGCCGCTTTCGCTTCCTCCTCAGTGATGACCCCAGCGTTGAGATCTAAGTCGATCGCCGATTGACGACCCGGCAACGCGTCGAGCGTAAAGCGCGCCGTGACTTCACTTATGCGCGTCGCGCCCTTGGTGATGACGACGAATTGCATAATGATGAAAATGAGGAAGATCACGGCGCCAACGACGACGCTGTCGCCCGCGACGAATCGGCTGAAGGCGTCGACGACCTCGCCCGCGTCCGCTTGAATAAGAATAAGACGCGTCGTCGAGACGTTGAGGACGAGACGATAGAGAGTCGTCACGAGCAGCAGCGTTGGAAACGCGCTAAATTCAAGGGGCTTGCGGATAAAGAAGGTTGCAAGAAAGATCGTCGCCGAAATCGCAAGATTCACCGACAGCAACATGTCCATGAGCGGGGTCGGCAACCGGAAGAGGAGCGCGAGCATACTCAGCGCGGCGAAGATCGGCAACGCCGCGTCCTGCCATTGATAATTACGCTTTCCCATTTCCAGACGTCCCCGAGCGTTTCAACGACGAGTCCGCCGCGACCCAACGCGAGACGCTTCGGCGCGGACCCCCAACGTCCAGAAGCATAGAAAAAAATTGCAAGCGACGCAAGCGCGATCAGGAGCGTCTGCCCTCATGGCGGCGACGAGCGTCGCCGTTGCGATGGAGAATCGCCGAAAGACAGAGCATCACGAGAATAAAGCAGAAAAGCGCGTACGCCTGAAATTGCGTAATCTGCCAGTCCGCACTACTCGAAGGCTGAGGAGCGGCGAGCGCTGACGCGTCGGAAGTCGCGGCGACGGCGGAGGACACGCCTGGATCCGCGTAGGAGCTAGATGCGGCGACGGGAACCATTTCCGCTTTACCCGATTCCACTTGGGCAAATTCCGCTTTGCCCAATTCGGCGTCAAGCTCGTCTATCGGGCTCATCATCGGAACCGTCGGCTGACGCGTTACTTCCGCCAACTGGCGCGACTGCGCGTCGAGCGCTTTGAAGGAGTCGCTGGCAATCACCTCAGGAACGTCGCGATCGCAGATAAACTGCAGTCCGAGGTACCCCTGCGAGTAAATCGGGGGCGACGGGGGCAATCCTCCCGGATTGCGTTTCCAATATTCTTCGGCGACGACTTGTACATGCTTCGCTTTCATCGCGCCAAGACGTCGCAACGATTCCGGAGTGTCAATCCCGTTGCCGGAGACATAAAGCGGCTCCGACGACACAGGATATAATTGTAAATCGATTCCGCTGAAATCGAGTCCCGCGCCGTCGTTGGGGCGTTCTCCGGTCGCGGCGGCGTGCGTCAACTTCTTAACGATCTCAAAAGCGTCTTCTTCGGAATAGTTCGAGAGTTTTTCGTTGGCTTTCTCGCATTCGTTCGGCGCCTCGCCGATTGACAGAACGTGGTCCGGGTTCTCTTTGGTCGTCTCCGCGGCGAGTATCTTTCGAGCGCGGAGCCTGGAGGCCTCTTGAATCGCTTGCATCACGAAGAGAATGATGCGAGGACCGTTCGTGCCCATTGAGCTTTTGTGATCGGAGCCCCAAAGACAGCCGGTGAGCTCGCCATACTCGTTGAAGACAGGACCGCCGCTATCGCCCGAACGAACGCCGACATTAATCATCTCTGTCTCGTAGAGAGCGCCGGAAGTATCTAGAACGCCGTCATGCGACGTCTTCAATTCTTTCGGGAGTTCAAGAGAAACATACTTTAGGAGGACGCCCTCGCGAAGCTCGAAGTTGTCGAGTCCCGAGGTCGGGCCATACCCGCCGACCCAGAGTCGGTCGTTAAAATAAGGCACGGTCAGAGAAATTGGAATCGGCTTAATTCCCTCAGGCTTGGGGATGAGAATCGCGGCGAGGTCCCATTTCTCGTCGCGAAGAATAACGCGACCGCTATACTTCCCGCTTGGGAAACAAACGTCGATCGATTTATCCGCCATGACGACGACGTGCCAGTTCGTTATAACGATCCCCCACGGACCGTACTCCGCAACGTATACGCCCGTGCCGAAAAACATGGAGATCGTCGCGTAGGGAACCTCGACGTTCTGAGATTCGGCGCGTCCGACAATTTTTGCGACCGCAGGATAGCGACGCTGAACGCCAGACTCGTCGACCATAAGGAGCTTGCGCATGCGCTCGCGCTCCTTGTTCTCGCCGTCCTCGTCAAACATCGAGAGAGGAGTCCGCGGCCCAGCGCCGGATTGAACCGGATTCGACTGCCCTGACGCAACGCCGACGATAAGCGCAAAGAATACGCAAAATAACGTCGGCGTTATCACAGCGCGTCGCGCCGTCCTTCGAAAGCTCGCTCCGTTGTCGCCCTCAAGGGAGCGACTTTGCGGATTTCGATCAATTATTGCGTTCAAGTTCCGTCTCTTCATCAAACGTCAATGGTCAGCGGTCAGGGGGATTCGCAAGCGCGACGCGGCCTTCTCCATCTGCAAAATTACGCGGTACGCATTGTAAATCGCGCGTTGAACCGCAACGCCGCGCTCGTCTTAAAAAGCGTGAGTCATGAACTTCCGACGCCACTCGCCAATCATTCGACCCTAATCTATTGTAATGACATTGCACGAAGCGGGGCCCTTCAAAAGGATCAAAGAGACAAGATAAAGCAAAGCAGCTCTCGTTTTTACCGCTTAACCTACAGCAATTTATTTTTTTGACGCTCTTTACCTATCTGGCAAAGCCATTAAAACCAGAAAAATAAAATATATTCTACTTTGTCAATTCTTTGAAAATCCATTAAAGTTGCAAGATTTACCGATTATTCGTCCATTTTCTTGCCGATAACGCCCGAAAGGCGCCGCTATGCGAATACAACGTAACGCGTACAATGATTTACTTTAAGACGGCGCGATGGCCAGCGGTTAGGCGTCAATAGGTCGTTACTACGCCGCAAACGCTCCCCTCGTTGGTTATCACGATTAAAAACAACCGGCGAATTGTATATTTTGTGAATTATATTTTATTCGGCGACCACGAACCGTTCGCCGACGCATGTCGCCGCCGTCCGGTTCGCCGCCATACCGCGCGGTTGAGATGATCCCAAAGAAGAAAAAACGCAGCATGCTATGTCGATAAAGAAATACTTTCTCGGAACGTTGGCGTTCCTTACCCTTGTCGGCGCAATCGTTGCCGGTTGCCACAACGGATCTTCGCAGCGCGAGATCAGCAACGTTTCCTATGATCCGACGCGCGAGCTTTACGACGCCTACAACAAACTCTTTGCACAGCATTGGCTCGATAAGACAGGCGAATCGATCCTCATCGAAAAGAGCAACGGCGGTTCCGGATCCCAGGCGCGCGCCGTAACGATGGGGCTTGAGGCCGACGTCGTCACTCTCGCGCTGGCGGTCGACGTCGACGTCGTCGCAGCCGCGGGTCTCTTCGCCGATGGCGCCGACGATCCCGATTCCGATTCATACTGGCAGAAGCGACTCCCCAATAACAGTTGCCCCTACGTTTCGACGATCGTTATCCTCGTCCGTAAAGGCAACCCGAAGAATATCCACGACTGGGACGACCTGGCGCGCGACGACGTCAAGATCGTCACGCCGAACCCCAAGACCTCCGGCGGCGCGCGATGGAATTACCTCGCCGTCTGGGGATACGCTCTTAACGAGGTGCTCGCGGACGAAGGCGGACTCGACGCGTTTGTCGCCGGAACCATTCCGCAGGATAAGATCGACTCCGCACAACAAGAGGCGCTCGCCTTCACCCAAAAGGTCTTCATGAACGCTTTCGCGCAGGGAATGCAAGCCGGCGCGCGCGGCGCGACCGACGACTTCGTTAAAAACGGACTCGGCGACGCGTTGCTCGCATGGGAAAACGAAGCGATTCTTGCGAACACGTATTATGACGACGAACTCGATATCGTCGTCCCACCCCTCTCTATTAAGGCGGAACCTCCCGTCGCTCTCATCGACAGCGTCGTAGACCGCAAGAATACTCGCGATATCGCCGAAGAATATCTAAATTATCTATATTCTCCAGAAGCGCAGGAACTCATTGCGGCGAACCACTATCGTCCCTACGACGAGGAAGTCCTTGCCAAGCATAAGGACGATTTCCAGGAAACGAAGTTCTTCACTGTCGACGAGGTCTTTGGCGGCTGGCACAGAGCGCAGGAAGAGCATTTCAGCGAACATGGGATCTTCTCCAAAATGCTGCTCGAATTTGCCGAAAAGGAACGGTGAGAGCGCTATGCGGAATTGTAAGATAAAGTTCGTCGAACATAGCATTCTGCCAGGCTTCAACATCACGATGGGCTTCACGGTCGCCTATCTGTCCCTGATCGTGCTTATCCCACTCGCGGGGCTCTTCGTCGTATCGGCGGGAGTTTCCTTTGACCGAGCGATCGAAATCCTCTCGAATACGCTTGTGAAGCGCGCCTTTACGCTAACCTTCAGCACGGCGTTCATCGCCGCGTGCGTTAACGGGTTCTTTGGACTCGTGATCGCCTGGACGCTCGTTAGGTATCGTTTTCCAGGGCGTCGGATCCTCGACGCGATGATCGACCTGCCCTTCGCGTTGCCAACCGCCGTCTCCGGCATCGTGCTTGCGCGACTCTACTCAGAAAACGGATGGGTCGGACAGTTCTTGCCATTTGGGGTCCGAAACACAGAGATCGGGGTCACGATCGCGCTCATCTTCATCGGCATGCCCTTTGTGATCAGAACGCTCCAGCCGGCGCTTAAAGAACTCGACCAAGAGGTCGAAGAGGCCGCCGCAAGCCTCGGCGCGTCGCGTTGGCAGACCTTCCGACGCGTTATCTTCCCCAGCGTCCTGCCCGCCCATATCTCCGGATTTGCAATGGCGTTTGCACGCGCTTTGGGCGAGTACGGCACCGTTATTTTCATCGGCGGCGTCATACCTGGCAAGACGCAGACTCTTTCGACCGTCATCTTCGAGAAAGCGGAGGAAAACAACCTCGAAGCCGCCGCCGTGATCGCGCTTGTAACGCTCATCCTCTCCTTCCTGATGCTCGTATTGATCAACGCCGTGCAAGTCTGGTCAAACCGACGAACCATGACCGTCTAACCGGAATAGAAACTATCGAACGACGAACTTTACCAACGTCGTTCGGCAACTTCTCGACCGCTCGGTTGCGTTCTATGCGCGCTATTCTCTGAAAACCGCCAGTCAAACTGCTCTTGCTTTGACGGCCAAAATGCTCATAATCGCGGCGGGACGTTGCGCGTTTCTTGCGTGGCGCCCTCCTTTTGTTTCATCGCAGCAATCTTAACCATTAAAGGACGCGTTCCATGACAAAGACGAATCCCAAAGGGAAGCTCGCCCCCTGGGAAGACGCCCCGGCGCAGGATTTTGGCGGCGTCGCGACGGCCAATGCGCTCTCCAGTTTCAGCGAATTCAGCGACAGCGATCTCGACGACGCGCCTATCCCCCCCGAGAAAGAACCCCTCATTGACGAGATCGCCTCGGAGTATGTCGGATTCTGGAATCTCCTGGTGAGCAAGACGAATTGGGAAAAGGGGAAGGTCATCCATTCCTGGCGCGCCAGGCTTCAAGAGGCGGGGTTTCCGCGGCGCGTCTACTCGGACGACGCGATCTCGCAACGCATCGGCAACGTCTCGCCCCAGCACGTAGGGCGACTCAGACGCGTCTATGAACGCTTCGGGGAAGAGGAGATGCTTCCGAACCTCTATTGGAGCCATTATCAGGCCGCGTTGGACTGGGACGACGCCGACGAATGGCTCCAGAAAGCGTCCGAAGAACAGCTCTCCGTCGCACAAACGCGACTCGCGCGATGGGAAGAGTACGGAGCGTCTCCTCAGACCAAGCCGAAGGACGAGGAAGTCGTAAGCGAAGAGCGCGACGAAGACGTCAATCCGTACTACGACTCAGACGCGCAGGAAGTAGTCGCGGGCCAGAAAACGAAATGGACGAAGGAAGACGCCGACAAGGACAAAAAGAAGACCAAGAGCTCTAAAAATGACGGTCCGCTCGGTGAATTTGCCGACGAGACGGAACCGTGGGAAAAAGAAGGCGCGACCTCCTTTACGACGGCCGAAGTTCTCGATGCGTTCGCAAATCTCGACCCGCTTCCGGCCGATTTCGCGGACGCCTTTGAAAGCCTCAAGGTTGCGATCCTTACGCGCAAGCTTGAAAAATGGCCCGACGTCGACCAACTCCTCGTCGCTCGTTATCTCAGTGAAATCAAGAGACTCCTCGTCTCTGTGGAAAACTAACCAAACGCGGCGCGTCCTTAAGCGAACGTCAGAGAGCGGAACGTTAGCAGATCCCTGCAGACGCGACGGACGCAGGACCGGAACGACGAACAAAGAATCGGCGTCCCATCCGTGCGACTGATCTCTGACGACCGCTCCTTGCATGACGGCCAAACGCTTGCCGCTGAAAAACTGTCCGCCAGAATTGTACCGTTGCAAATATGAGTATAGCTAATCGTTGCGCTCGCAATTTGCCGCGTCTTTTAAGAGCGTCTCGCGTCGTTATCCTTGCGACGCTGCTCGTCGTCGTCGCGCTCGCGACGACCGGTTGCGCGACGCTCACGAGCGCCATGCGCTACAATGCGGCGGATCAGCGCTTCGAGCTCAACCGCTCCTCAGGGCCGGTCCTCAGCATGAATGCGGCGCAAATTTTTCACGAAAATGCGCTTAAGCCGCCTGCAAACGTCGACGAACTCGCCGAGCTCAGAGCGCTCGTCGAAGAGAACACGACTTCGGATCTCGTCTACGTCTACGCTGAGACGGCGTACCTTCAGGCGCGACGCGTCGAAAAATCGCGCCCGATGCTCGCACAGCGACTCTATGCCGACGTTATCTTCTTTTCCTGGCATTATATCTTTAATCCCGCCTTCACCGAGGATCATCTCCGCGCAACCTGGAATGGGCAACTCGCCGACCTCGTCCTTTTGTACAACGGCGCTTCAGAACGGTTCTTGCAACTCGCGCTTACAGACGCGTTGAAGGTCAAAAACGCCCCCTTCCCATTCCTCCACGGCCAAGACTCCGTCGTCAAGATGGAGACCGGTATGATTTTCGTCCATACCAACGTCAACCCTGGCGGATGGAACCCCGACGAATTTGGAGAATTCTGCGTCGCCGCAAGTTGCGTCGTTGATTCTCTGAATATCGACTGCCGACAGAAAGGCTTCGGAGTTCCGCTCGTCGTCGAACGACGCGCCGGCGCCCAGACGCGACGTATTGAAGAGAAATACTACCCTCCGTCGATTCTCTTCCCCGCGACCGCCGTCCTACGTCCCAACCCGGCGATTCCCCTCGGTACGCTGCCGCCTATCGAACCCGACGCGTTCGCAACCCCCGACGCGCCCGACTTTACGCTCGAGCTCTACGACTCCTTCGCGATAAGCGACCTCGTGCAGGATGGAAACGCGTTGCCCCTTGAAAAAGATCTCACGACTCCTCTCGCTTACTACCTTGAGACTCACGAGAAACTTGCAAGCCGCGTCACGCGACAAAGTCTCCTTAGGCCCGAGGAACTGCTACAGACGACGCAGCAAGAACGCCAGCTGCAGGGGCTCTACCTTATTGACCCCTTCGACCCTAACAAAATTCCAGTCGTTATGACGCATGGACTCGCCTCGTCTCCCGTGACTTGGATGGAAATGTATAACGCGTTGCGGAGCGTCCAGGGATTCCAGCATGGATATCAGTTCATGTTCTTCTTCTATCCGACGGGTCAGCCCTTCTGGGCTTCTGCGGCGACGATGCGCCGCGAGCTCGCTGAGATGCGCGAGACCGTCGACCCCGACCGCGTCTATTCCGCGCTCGACGACGCCGTGCTCATTGGACACAGTATGGGCGGTCTCATCTCAACAATGCAGGTGCAGTCTACTGGCGACATGATCTGGAACGTCGTCTCGTCAAGCCCGGTCGATTCCTTCGATTTCGACGAAGAAGCTCGGAACAAAATTCAGGACTGGTTCTTCTACGAGCCGAACCCGTCGATCAAGCGCGTTATCACAATCGCGACGCCATTTAAGGGGAGCAAGTACGCCAACACGTTCACCAAATGGATCGCGGATAGAGCTATTTCCGTACCGCAGACCGTCGCGTCCGTGCTGACCTCCGCGGCAAGTCTCGCGACTGGTATAAAGGACGCTGAAGACGACTACGACCCTGCCTTGCTCACGATTTCAACGAGCGTTCAGTCCCTTGACCCCGCCTGTCCGATCTTCCAAGTATTTAACGACCTGCCGGTTCCGTCCGACGTCGCGCTCGACAATATCGTCGGAGTTTTGCCGCAATTGGAGAGGAAACGCATCAACCCGAGGAAGAGCGACGGAGTCGTGGATTTTGAGAGCGCTCACCGCGCGATCGCCGAAAGCGAAACGCAAACGGCGGCGCCCCATACGATGGTTCACGCGAATATCGACTCGATCAACCGAGTTCGCAATATCCTCGCGCTGCATCTTGCACGCCATTCAAGGACCGCTCAACAGACCGTCTATGCTCCAGTCGCGCCTCAATCGGCGTCGTCCTACAATTCGGCGAGCGTCTCTTTTGACGCGCCCACGCTTCCCGCGGAATTCTACGGACCGACTCAACCGCAGTTCCAATCATCCGCGGGGTCAGAGGAAGCGCTCGACGTCGACGAACCTACCTACGGTCCGTCCCTTCCCTCTGAATTTTATGCGCCGTTCCAGTCTCAAACGCAGTAACCGCGTTCATGGACGTCCTTCCCGGTCCAAGACGATTGACGGAATGATTGGCCGCGGCGCTCTGTTCGCTCGCCTCAGCGAGCGCCGCGACAAGGTCCGTGTAGAAGACGAGCGCGCGACGACGCTGCGACGGCGTCAGCCCCGCGACAAACCGACGCGTCTTACGGCGAACCTTCGAATTAAAAGGAACACGCTCGTCGCGAAGATATGAGCAGCGAGGACAAAGGGAGCAAGTCGTACGCCTCTCGTAATGAGGGTAAGGACGCCCTTCCCCATGCGTCAGCCAATCGACGTCGACCGCAAAGACGCGAGCGATCGCGATCAGGAAAAACTCAGAGGGCTCGACTTCGTCGTTTTCCCACGCGTGCAAAGCAGACGACGCGGCGCCGATCGCGTCCGCAAAGAGCGGACGCGTATAACCCAGCCCAAGACGCAGCCTCCGGATTCGCGCGCCGATCTTCCTTGACCGGCAAGCGCCGCTGACGCCGCGTTCCGACAAGCGCGTCCTGTCGATATTCTCTAAATTTTTCGATCTAATCCCCATAGTTTGATTCCTCTCTATATTCTAATAATAACTTGTAAGGTAATAAATAACCTTTCTAAGCGCATTTGCGCGGTTAACAGGTTTTGTTGCAGCCGGAGTCGTCGAGTCCTCAGCTCTCTTTATTTCTAAAGACAAACTTAATGCAACATATTGTAAATACTAGAGATACTCCGTACATTTTGAAGTCTGTCTTCCTCCTGAAGAGGACTGTCTGACTATATCATATGGAGGGACGAGTACAACGCCTTAACCGTTATTTTCTTCCTGTTTTTACGTGGAAAAGATGTAGACAACTAGCGTTAACCATGAATAGATAATAGAGTTGCGACAAAAAGAAACTCGCAATAATTTTATTTCAGGATGTACAGAATAGGTTCTGCCTACCTATAATCTGGGACGCCTTGAATAAAAAAGCTCCGGCGCGTCGTCGACGTCGCGCCGGAGCTTACATGAACTCGCCGAGGAAGGGGCGATTACATCATCGTACCGCCGCCATACATGCCCATAGTGTTCTGAGAACCATCGTAGCGCCCGAGCTCGCGAGCATCCTCCTTAAGTTCGCGGATGCGAAGGAACCCGTTCGGTTCAAGGAACATCACCTTGCTGGGGGAGAGAAGAGCCGTGTTGGAGGAAATCTTATCGCCGCCGAGCGCGTCGACGACCGCAATATCGGAGATGTGATTCACCGACTTTCTAACGTTCCGATTGCCGGCACGCGAGGAGCCGCCGCTGCCGCCATAATAATCGGCCGTCATCCCGCCGGAGCTCGTCAGGTCGACCGGATTATGCGACTGACTGTAGAAGTTCGCAACTTCGCCGCGCCTGAGGCTCTTGTCCTGAGCGATCGATTCTGAAGCGGATTCCGAGTCGAAGTAGACCGACGAGAGCATGATCCGCGGTTCCGCGCCGGGCTGAGACGCCGCCTGAACGTCCTGAACGAAGATCCGAGAGTCCGCGCCAAGCGCCACGGGGTTCGACGCGACGCTGAAGTCTGACTCCACGTAACGCTGATTGACCGAGTCTACGTCTTCGACAAACTCCTCTTTAATCCCGTAGTTCGGGTTCGCAAGAATAAGCTTGACGCGGTACTGGTAGGTCTTATCGGGCTCCACTTCGAAGTCGAAATATCGGAAGAGGTAATAATCGACGGCGACCGCGTTCTGAACGCGCATGCGGTAGCGATTCATCGCGTTCTCGTTGATGAGAACCGAGCCCGCGTTAGGGGCGTTCATGCCGCCGCTTGAACCGGAACCCATGCTGGGCGTCATTCCGGAGTCCATGCCCGACCCCATGCCGCCCATCATGCCCATCCCGAGCCCGGAACCGCCCATGCGACCGGCGTCGGCAAAGGGATCGCGCTCAAGGAGCGTCGCTTCATCGAACTGCCTCATTTCGTCCTGAAGCTGATTCCATTCCTTCACCATTTCCGCCTGGCTAGCGATCTGTTCCGAATAGTTCAGAGGAATATTCGGGAGGTTCGCGATCTCTTCGCCAAATGGCTTCCCGATCATCGGAGGACAGTTCATCGCCATCGGCGGGAAGTTCGGCACGATCGGCGCGAGATAGTTGTAGCCAACCTGCTCCATTCCGACGCCAGCCCACTGCTGGTTCTCACGCTTCATCGCCCTGATGACGTCGACCTTCTGCCAATTGACGGCGCCGCGGGGCCCGACTTCGCCGCGCTGAAGCTCGTAGAAAATGTAACGAGGCTGGTCACGAACGTCGTCAAGATACTGCGCGTCGCTGAAAAGATCGCTGTAGATCGCCGTCTGCTTGCGGATTGGAATCGAGCCGGTCACGGTAATCCAACGTTTCCCTTCGACCTTGCCGCTCGACATGCCCGTCATGCCGCCGCCCATCATACCGCCGCCTTGCATGCCCCCTTGCATACCGCCGCCAACCATACCGCCGCCGGCGCCAACGTTGCTCGACGCAGAGATCTCATTGTACATGATCGCGCCGATGCTCGCGCGAGCGCGAAGGTTTTCAACGGGAAGAGGCTTCACGTCGGGACGCTTATTCTTATCGGGGAAGAGAGACTGTTCCCAGCGAACCGGAGTCTCGTACGCGTTCACCTTGACCGCCGTCTTGATGAGTTCCGCATATTCGTCGTAATCATAGACGACGACCGCGTCGTCGAACTCTTTCGGCGTAACCGTGCTGTTCGCGATCGTATCAGCGGCTCTCGAAGCGGACGAGTTGATCTGTTCCGCGGTCAGCGTAAATTTGGTAAGTCCGCCGCCCAACGCGACGAGACAACCGAAAACCAATACGCCCACGGCCACGAGCATAAACTCGCCATATCGAAGGAAGAGATTATATTCGCTCGGCGCTGAGCTTCGCCTCTTCTTCGGTTTCGCCTTGGACTTTGCCGCCTTAGCTTCCGCTTTCCGAGCGGCTTTCGCTGCTTTGTCTTCTTTAGCTTTCGCGCACATGGCGTCCTCGCTTATTATCTACAGTCGTAATTGCTTCCCTCAGATCAGTATCCCTCCTCGCGCGCCGGCGGAAGAACCGGCGACGCGAGTCAATGAACGCCGACCGTCAGGGAGTCGTGGCGGCGCCGCCAGCGTTCGGCGTTGCAGCGCCAGTCGTCGTCGTATCAGGCGTTGTCGTCGTGTCGGACGCAGGAGTCGTATCAGGCGTTGTCGTCGTATCTTGCCCCGACGTCGCCTGCTGACTTGCGCCAAGAGAGTTGACCGTCTCGTCGCTCACCGTAATCGCGGTGGCATTCGACGTATCAGCGGGGGTTCCGTCGGAGTCGTCGGAGTCGTCGTCGCTCGTCTGATCGCCGGCGAGGATCTTCTCAGCCTCCGCGTCCGCTTCGTCGGCCGCGGAGCCCGTCGCAAAGTTCGCCTTGTCCGGCTCATTATAGATATTAATGACGCCGAAAATTTCAACGCGGATCGTGTCGGGCCCATATTCGCTCTGGCTGAGGTCGGAACGACCGATACCAATGCCTGAGCTCATCGAGTCACCCATACCGGAACCGCCCATACCGCCGACGCCGGCCGCTGCGCCGCGACCGCCGTTACGACTTGGGCCGCCGCTCATCCCGCCGTACATATCGCCGCTGCTCATCCCGCCGGAGAGGTCCATCGCGCCCATTCCGCCGCCAGGCGCGCCGCTGCCGCTGCTCTTCATCTCAACGGGAATCGGCATAACAAAGGGCACGTTGTTGTCAGGAGAAACGCGGACATGCTTCACGTCAATCGGCATCGCGCTGTTCGCGCAGGTCGCGAGCAGGTCGGGAATACGACGCTGATCCATCGCGAGCTTAAGGCACACCGGCATCCTGTTGAATTCCGCGAAGGGCGGTTTATCCTCGGGCATAAGCGGCTTGTTATCGTCGCCGATGTAGCGTCCGAGGAGAATCTTGGTCAGCGCCTGTTCTTCAGCCGTACCGGAGAGAGAAAACATGCTCGAGCCGCCCATGCCGCTCGAAGAGCCCGAGCCAGAGCTCGAGGACGAGGCATAGTCGGTGGAACCGCTCATCATGCTGCTCATAGCGCTCGTACCGGTAAGGTCGCCAATCGTTGTCGTAAGGGTCGTCCATTCGATCGCGGCGTTCTGGCCAATAAGCATCTGTTCGACGCACTTGACGGGCGCTTTCGAGATGTTGTCGGGATAATCCTGGTTCGTCTCGGCGATAACGCGAATAAGAGCCTCGTAGACCCAAAGCGTTTCCTGAGCGTACCAAACTTCAATCGATTCAGGATGAGGCGCGTCATAATCCCACGTCGGAAGCGAATAGACCTCCGGATCGGGCCAGTCGACGTTGCCGACGATGCGACGACGCTGCTTGTAGCTCGGGAGACCCGGGTAAATTCTCTGCGACCAGGTAGGATCTTCCGCGCTCGCGCCGCCAAGCATGCCGCTGCCAGAGCCAAGACCGCCCGTCCGACCGCCGCCGAGCCCAGAACCTGAGGCGGAACTCATGCTCATCATGCCGCTCATGCCGCCTCGGCCGGCGCCGCCCGTCCGGCGACCGCCGCCAAGGCCCGAAGCTGCGCCGGAACCAAGACCGCCCGCGCCGCCCATGCCCGTCATGCCGGCTCGGCCGACGCCGAGGCTTTCGAGATCAGTACCGGCGACCTGGTCGTACGCAAGGTCGACGCCGTCGCCCGGTATCTGGCCAATACCTGTGCCAGCAGTGCCGCCGCCAATGCCGCCGCCAATGCCGCCGCCAATGCCGCCTAACATACCGGCGCCAGAACCACCCGACATACCGCCGGACGACGCGCCGTCTGCGCCCATCATCGAGATCGCCTGCACAATCGAGGAAAGATCGCCTGTGGAGACGTTGTAGACAATCATGTCTTTAGGCTGGAGAATCCAGGGATCGACGTCGCGGTAATAATGTTCGTGCGTCTCTTTCGCGAGAATATCAGAATAGAGCGCCTGGTCGTCGATCGGCTGCACGACGTCCGTTTCAAGATCGATCGAGAACGCGTCGGCAAGGGGCGACGCTTCGTCGTCTTTATTCGAGTGGATCCCGACGTAAAGAATCTCCGCGCCATCGGCGTCCTGCGTCGTATAGACGGGCCAGAACCGCTCTTCGACGTTGGTCATCCCGAGCGAACGAAGCTCTACCTTCTTGAGAAGTTTATATTCCTGAACCTGGCATCGACGACGGTGCATCGTCTTAATGAGGTCCGGAAGATGTCGAGCGATGAAGTATCCGTAGTCTTCGAGAAGGTACGGTTGACCGACTCCGATAGGGTCGCGGAACTTCAGCTTATTCTCAACGAGCTCAAGGAACTCGCGCGAGAGCTGACGAGGCCAGCGGTTCCGCATCTTCTGGTCGTTGTACATCAACGTCCACGCAGAAAAGACCTTGTCCGCGAGAAGCTGAGTCTCTGCCTTGATCTCCTTGATCGTATTGTCGTTCGGTTGTTTCGTATTGCTCGCGACCGAATCGGCTCCCTCCTTCGCGGACGTTATCGCCGTCGTCTTTTCTTCGTAAGCCTTTTTGATCTTACCTTTAGCAACGAATGCAAAGACGAGAACGAGCAGAATCAGAATCGGTAGCACGATCCAAAAATAATACTTTTTGAGATCTTCTAGTGTGAAACTGCTTTTTGCTTTTGCCATATCTTTTACCTTTTCGCGAAGGCGGGTCGTCGTGATGAACGTCGAACAAAGGTTCGAACCGGCGCGCCAGCTTTCGTGGAACGTCCACTGACGCGCGGCCGACGGCGTCTGAAAAACCCGAGTCTCACTCGGTCAAAGTCATCGTTTGTCAGGCTATTACCAGTCTACGGAGTCGTCGTATCGTCGGCGTCTTCGTCAGCCAGGTCAGAATATCCGGCTTCCGCCGCGGCAGCCTCTGCAGCAGCGCGTTTGCGTTCGTCGCGAGTGCTCGGAGGAGTCTCCATCCAGACGAACTGAATGACGAAGTCGAAACGACTCAAATTCAGAATCTTGTCGGCGGAGACCTGGCTGGCGATCTGATTACCCATCGCGCTCATACCAGCGCCCATGCCCGAGCCAAAACCGCCGCCCGAACCGAGGCCCGTCGAGCCGCCCATCGTTCCGCCCATCGCTCCGCCGCCCATGCTCAGGTTGCCGGAACCTCTTTGGCGGACCTTGATCTGACTCTCCATAAGCTTTCTACGAGCATCCGCAGCCGCCTGCGGGTCAAGGAGACGGAAGTTGTCGTCGATGTTCCCTGGATCAACGTGCACGGGATAGTAAATGCCCATCTCCGAGAGCTTGACCTCTTCTGTCCCCGTCTCGCCAGCGCGCTGCCGATCAAGGCTGATCGGCAGTTCAATCGAACCGTGCTTCAGGTTATACAGAATGGTGCGACGGAGATACTCGGCGCCACGCGCGGGGTCGTTCACGTCGGTGGGGTTGTGATAATGGTAGCCCGTGAGCTGCACGATGCGTCCGGGACCGGACGGCGCCGGAATGAGGGGAAGCCGCGCGTCGGTCGCAAGAACAATTTCATTGAGCGCAGCCGCCTCAAGGCCGCCGCCGCTAGCGCTCGTCGAGGAGGAGGAGGAGGAGGAAGAAGAACTTGAAGACGTGGAGCTGCTCGAACTGCTCGAAGAAGAACTCGAGCTCGAGCTACTCGTGGAAGAGCTCGCACCGCCCTTCGTGTCGGAAGCCGGAACGAAGGGGAACATCTCTTCAAGCGTATAAGGAGGGGTATAGCCGGTCGAAGAATCCGAACCCCCTAAACCGGTCGCGTCTTCGTCGTCGGGGTCGGGCAACGTCGAGGGGTCGGGCTCAATCGGGTCGCCTTTCGCGTCGACGTCAAACGCCTGCGCCTCAACGTCGTCGATATAATACCACCGTCGAACAAGCTCGAACCATTCGCTAAGATCCGAGATATCCTGAACTTCAATGTTGTTGATATAGATACGGTTCTGAGCCTTGATCGCTTCGATCTTCGCGCCCGTCACGCCTTCCGAAAGAATAGCGCTGTTCGGCGCTTCAGCGGGAATCACGGAGTTGATCGCCTTGAGGAGCTCCATCCACGTGATGCGCCCTTCGACGCCGCTCGTAAGATTGCGACCGATGTTGTCGAATTTTTTGAATTCCGTCACGGCGGCGTTCGCCTGCGAAATAAGCTTCGCCGATTGATCAGCAACCGCCTCCGCCTTCTGCTGCGCCGACGCTAACGCCGGATTCTGGACGACGTTGTACGTCGAGGTCGTCGCGAAATACTGCACGCCGAGCCCGAGCGCGATGAGCGACGCGGCGGCAAGCGCCCACGGCTTCTTTGCTTCGAGCATGCGGTCCTGAACGATATCGCGAGGAACCAGGTTGATATCGAGGGGCGCCTCGTTGAGGAGTTGAAGCGCGAGACCGTAAGCGACGCCGAAGGACGAAGCGTTCTCGAGAAACAGGTTGTTCGCGAGAACCTCCGAACCGACAAGCTTGCGGTACGAGTTGACCGTCACGACGTCAAGCCCGAGGCTCTTCGAGAGGAACTGACGCAGCCCCGGAAGCTTCATGGCGTTACCGAGCGCGTAGATGCGGCGAATCTTCGCCTGTTTGTTCAAGCCGCAGTAATATTTAATCGAGCGGTCGACTTCAGCGAGCATGTCGCCAAAGACCGGTTTCATGGCGAGAATCACCGCCTTCGGGTCGGGCGCGGAAGTCGTGTTGCGCTTGATATGCTCAGCGTTAGAGAAGGTGAGCTTAAGACGTTTCGTGAGCGACTTCGTAAAGAGGTTGCCGCCGACGGGAATATTACGGAGCCATACGGCGATCCCGTTTGTTACGACGATCTCGGTCGCGTCTGTTCCGACGTTGAGAACGACGTCGAAATCAGTGAGCTCGCTCATGTCGTGCTGAACGAGCTCGTCGTAGTTGTAGAGGTCATGGACGATCGCGTTGTAAAGCGCGACCTGAGCGCCTTGGATGCAGTCGACTTCTATGCCCGCGTCGGCGTATCGCTGGAGCGTGCGCTTCGCGACGTCGCGCTTCATCGCATACATAAAGATATGGAGATCGAGCGCGACCCCGCCCTCGATCGTGCCGCCAACCTGACGATAGTCCCAGATGACGTCCTGGAGTTCAAAGGGAAGCCACTGCTTCACCTCATACTTAATGAGGTCGTTAACCTTCTTGGGGTCGATCGGCGGCAACGGCTGGAATCGCCAGAGCGCGTTCTGACCGGAAACCGATATCGCAATCTTTTCGCCCTTAACGTTGTTGCGAGAAAGGAACTGCGCCAGGCTCTCCGCGAGGATCTCGTTCGCGTCCGCGCCAGGCTGCGTCAGAATCTTACTATGTTCGATGTAGTCGAACTGCAAAACCTCAATCGTCCCAGGTTCCGCGCCTTTGCGACAACGCAAAGCCTTCAACGACGTATTACCTACGTCGATCCCCCATACGGTTTCATTTTTTGCCATAACTGATTCGTCCCGTAGCCATTGAAAACGGCGCGCCGACACTCTTCCTGAAAATCTAAGAAAAAGTCGGAGCTTGTCCTTACCCTACGACGCCTAAACGTCGAGGCGACGTTGCCAAAACGCAACGCCGCCATTTTCGGCGCCTTCGCCCAATACACTATTCTAACATTAGAACGGCTAGTTGGTCAAGTTTCTTTTCGAACCTGACACAATATTTTTTGGTTCTTTTAAAATTTGCAACGTCTTAGAACGTTTGCGCGATTCTAGCGCCCCAAACCTGAAAGAAGACGCTCTTTTCTGCGACCCGCAAAAACGACCAGGACGTCCCAAATCAGGTGAATTTAGAAAAACTTTGGAAATTTATGCCTTTTATAACGATTTTTCTAAATATTCCGCCACTGCGGCCGAAAAGTATATTAATGCGGTTCAACTGAAACTGCATTTTCCCCCTTTAACCTGCGGAACAGTTATGGAGGCGTCGCTATGACGCGGATGATTGTCATGAGTATCGTGATGGCGTTTGCCATCGGTTTCGTCGGGTGTCGTTCATGTATGGCCCCTTACGACCTTTGTCAGCCGACCTTTATTCCCGAACGCGGGGATCAGTGCATGGGCGAGCTCTATCGTTGCGGCTCGGTCCTCGGAGGCATGAACCGCCTTTCGACCCCCTACGGCGGGTGCGAAGACTGCGGAGAGGGAAGCATCGAGTATTACAATGAAGACGGAACGACGACGACCGCGCCGTACGTCGAACCCATGCCCATGCCCATGACGACCGGCGAATTTTCACTCGCCGACGATTACTATGAAAATTACTGACTCGGTATGGACGACGCCTTCACCTTCCCTCCCGACGCGCCGTTCTTACAATGGCGCCCCCAAGACGGCGATCGCGACGCGTTCTTTATGAACCTCGCGCTCCGCGAGGCTAGGATCGCCGCCGAAGAAGGCGAGATTCCCGTCGGCGCCGCGCTTGTCTGTAAGGATCGCGCGATCGCGCTCGACCATAATCGCCGCGAAAGTCTCTGCGACCCGACGGCCCATGCGGAAATCCTCGTCATTCGAGCCGCAACCCCCTTCTTTCCGTCATGGAGAATCGAGGACTCCGAACTTTTCGTAACGCTCGAGCCATGTCTTATGTGCGCCGGCGCGATCTTGCAAGCGCGAGTCGAACGACTCGTCTTCGGCGCTTACGACCCCAAGGGCGGCGCCGTTCGGTCTATCTACACGCTACTCGAAGATCCGCGTTTAAACTGGCGCTGCAAGGTCGACGGAGGCGTTCTGGAAGAGGAATGCGCCGAGACGCTCAGAACTTTCTTTCGCGAGCGGAGATCGAAAAAAACTAAAACATAACGCTAGAGTCTCTCTGCGCCTCACGCTAGCAGGTTCGATGAAGGCGCACGACCTTTCTTTTTTAGCGACAGACGCCTACGGCGCGACGTTTTCTTTGAAGAACAGGCGTTGAATCGCGAGCGCCTTCCCGGAAAGAGGATCAACGTCAACGATGGCGCCATTAATTCCCGGATCTTTTCGGCCCAGTTCTCGCCGGCTGCGGAAGGTCCGAACTGACGCGAGCGTCTTAGCGATACTGCTGCCGATGATGCTTTCGAAAGCGCCCGTCATCCCGACGTCGCATTGAAACGCCGTGCCGCCGGGGAAGATCGTTTCGTCCGCCGTCGCAACGTGCGTGTGCGTCCCAAGGACTGCGGTGACGCGTCCGTCGAGATACCGCCCCATCATTTGAACTTCGCTCGTCGCCTCGGCGTGGAAATCGAGAAACCTGATCTTCACCCCCCGAACGCGCTCGAGGAGCTTATCAATCGTCGTCATCGGGTTGTCGATCGGCTGGGTTATGAAAACGCGCCCGAGAAGGGACATGACCGCGATCGGAACCGCCGGTCGATCCGCGTTGCCCGGGATCTCGTGGATCATCCAACCACGCCCTGGCGCGTCGTCCGGAAAGTTCGCGGGTCGTATGATATGCGATTCGGGATCGTCGAGCTTCGCAAAAATCGACTTATGGGCAAACGCGTGGTCCCCGAGCGTCGTCGCGTCGACTCCGGCGTCGCTCAGCGCGACGTAGTGCTCCGCCGATACGCCAAGTCCGTTCGTCGCGTTTTCTTCATTCGCGATCACGAAGTCGATCGAATATTCCTCGCGGATACGACCAAGATGACGAATGAGAACCTCTCGACCCGTCCAACCGACAACGTCGCCGATCATGAGGACGCGAACCGCGTCGCCCTTCGTCAAATTGCTCATTTTACCTCCCTTGGCGCCGAGACTTCCGCAACAAAGAACGGAAAAGGCGCCGTCAGATTATACAGCCTGGCGCGCAGATTTCAACGCTCCGTCAGCCGAGTGGCACCGGCGCGCGTCAAATTTCTAAAGACGCCGCACGCCTGAGAAGCGGTCAATAAAAGGGCGCTGAAACTAATTTGGGACGGCTAGAACACGGTTTCGCCCGAGAAATTGCGGAATTTCAAGGAAATTTTTCTTCCGTGAAATTTTTCCGTCAAGTTTTCCCGGGAGAATCCGATAGATCTAACAGACGCGTGGCAGGGTAAGATTTTATGATTTTGCCGGCCATTCAGAATTTAGCGGCAGTTCGGCGAACGTCGACTGTCGTTTCCCCTTCCCCCTGAGCGTGCGTCTCCATTCCAGCCCCCTGTTGAACACTATACGCGTCGTACTTCTCATCGTTGATAAGGACGACGCTTTCGAGGTCGCAAATGAACCAGGAAGTTAATGTTTTAGCTCTCGTCAAAGGTGAAGAACGGTATGTTTTCCTCTATACGGCTGAGAACCGCGAGGAAATCCTTGAGACATTTGGACGCTATGCCTCCGACCCTGAGATGAGCCTCACTTGGTACGACGCCGCTGTCCTGACGCGAAAGATGCTCCGCGAAAAACGAGACGCCGAACTTCTCACCGAACGCAAGAGGATGCGAAAACGAACCGCGCAACGGAAGAAGACGTTTGATCCAACCCTCTTTAAAAACTCCCCTTACCCTTTTAGCGACTCTGACGAAATCTGAACGCGCGGCGATCTTGCCGCGGCAGTTTGCCATTATCCCCCGAAAACGAACTCCTTCATTTCGGGGGTTTTTTATTCGGCGCTCAACGTCAGTCTTTCGAAAATCTTGATCATGAAACAACCGCCGGTCGACCCAAACGAAAGCGCTCTTCGCGTTCCGATTATTCGGTATCTGAACTATCTCCGCGTCGAAAGAAATTTCTCCGACAACACGATCAAGAGCTACGGCGAGGATCTGGAGGCGTGGCTTGAATATGAAAAGACGCTTCATGGCGGCGTCTGTCCAAGGCCCGACAAAATCGACGCGCTTGAGCTCCGTGGATACGTCGTCGCGATGCGCGAGGTCGAATATGCCAAAACGACGATCGCTAGGAGACTCGCCGCGCTCCGAGGGTTCTACAAATTCGGAGAACGCGAAGGCTGGGCGACCCACAATCCGACGCGCGCGCTCGTCAATCCACGTATCCGCAGAGCGTTACCCTACGTGCTCTCGCAGAACGAGGTCAAGGCGCTCCTCGACGCGCCCGATCTCGACGATCCTCTTGGAGTCCGCGACAGGGCGATTCTCGAAATAATCTACTCCGCGGGCTTGCGCGTGAGCGAATGCGTCGCTTTGCGATTCGCCGATCTTCTGCCCGACGAAAACTTAATCAAAATCGCTGGAAAAGGTCGAAAAGAACGTCTCGCGTTCATGGGCGCCTTCGCAAGAGAGGCGCTCCTTCGCTATTTCGAGACGGCGCGTCAATATCTTGAGGAAGCGGATAAAGGACGCGCCAGGCGAACGCGCAAAGTGGAGTCCGCTCCGCCGCCCAAGCGCGAGCTCCAGCGGTTCCTGATCATGTTCTTTCCAGAAGGGAAACTCGTCTCGGATTTCGAGCCGATCGAAGGGACAGAAATCGCCGACAACGCCGCGCAGAAACGCTGGGAATCGTTCCTCGTGGAGCCGATTTTTCTCAATAAGAACGGCGGACCGCTCACGTCGCGGAGCGTCGCGCGCAAACTTGACGGATATCTGCGGACCGCGGGGCTCGACTCGCGCGTTTCCCCGCACACGTTGCGTCATTGTTTTGCGACGCATCTGCTCGATTCGGGCGCCGATATACGGTCGATACAGGAGCTCCTCGGACACAAGAACATCGTCACGACGCAGATCTACACGCGCGTTTCCACGACGGCGCTCCGAGAAGTCTATGAACGCGCCCACCCGCGCGCGCACTAACGCGAACGCGTCGACGACGACTGCGATTACCGACTATACTGGCGGTTCCAAACGTCGACTGAACCGTCGGAGTTGAGGACGTAGATAAATCTCATTTCGCTTGAAGCCGCGACGTCGACGACGGTATAATCGTCAGAGCGCTGCGCGGCGCCGGGGCCAAACTCGACGAGCATCGAACCCATCGAATCGTAGAGGCGAAGCGGTGACGTGCGCTCTTGCGTCGACTCGTTACGGAAGACGCCTGATTCCGCCGTAAGAAACAAATCGCCCTTCGCCTCGATCGCGATAGGATTAGAAACGCCGCGGAACGCGTTGAGCGCGCCGGGCGCCTTGCTCCACGACGATTCGGGAGACCAGGCGCCCGTCTCAGGATCAAACGCGTCGACTCTAAAAAGGCCGGAGCTCGCAACGTAGAGGATGTTTTTCTCATTAAGATACGAGACGCTGAAGTTGCGCCGGAACGCGGGCTTGAGGCCGGGGTAGCCGCGTAGTTCGTCGGGCTCGCCAAGATCGCAGTCGGGAGTCGGCTCGCCCAAGTCGGGATCGCGCGCGTAAAGCTTCTTAAGGGAGTAGCGCCAGACGCAGCCCGCCGCGTAATCAGCGACGAAAAGGCGCTCGCCGGAACATTCAAGGCCCCGAATATCCGCGCCGCTCCTCACAAGGAGCGTCTTCGGCGCCCCGAGCGCGCCGCGAACGCACGTACGAACGACAGCGTTGTTCGTTTCCGTTTCTGCGTCCGCGTCGCCGGGTAGCGTCTCATCGTTGGACGCCGCGGCGGGAACAAACTGATCGAGCGAAAACTGCAACGACTTGACAACGTCCCCGAACCCGGCGAGGAGCAGACCGTTGGAGGAGTTGTTTTCGTTAGAAACAAAAGCGAGCGCCGTCGCCGGCGTCGGTTCGTCGAAACTCCAACTTTCAAGTTTCTTGCCAGAAGCGTCGAAGAGCGAGACCCCCGACGCGTTCGCAACGAAGAATTCGTCGTTCCAGCCGGCGGCGATCGCGCTCGCATGCGCGAGCTCGTCGGAGGAAAGCGTGCGTTCAAAGACAAACGCAGGCGTCAGATTTTGGGTTCGCGTCGGAAGGACGACCTCGTTGTCTGGACGAAGCGAAAGAATCAACGCGCTCCCAATGATAAGCGCCATCGCGGTAACGGTCAGAAGCGCGGTCCAATTGGCGCGAGGACTCTCGAATCTCTTATCGTCGAAAACAATGCGATGCGCATGCCCCTGCGTATCCGTCCAATAGTGCTTGCGACCAAAAGAGATAACTTGATCAGTATCCTTCTTATCCTTGTCCTTGTCCTTATCCTTAGCCTTAGCCATCGTTACTCCAACTCGCTCTGTTTCAGGGGAGGAGACCCAAATTCTTCTGTCGAGAATTATACGACGTCGCGATATGTGAAACAAGCGAGAAACCAAAAATCGCAAACGTCGTCGCGACTTCACTTCCCCCGCTCGACGTCGCCTTGCGAAGAGGAACGCGTCCACTCCGTAAGCTCGGGCGGCGCGATCGGAAGATTCGTCGTGTCGACCGTCTCGGGGTTATAGCGGCGCGCGTCGCGAGCCGCGCGCTCTCGCTCCTCGAGAATTCTGAGAACGCGACGCGAGCCGGCGCAAGCGCATGTGCGCTTAATCTTACGACCGCGAAGCGCGGGTATCGCCAGAATCGCGCCGAAAATCAGGAACGCGATAAACGCAAGTCCGACCGTCGCCAAAAACGAACCCAGCGAGACGTCGGCAAAGATAGGAAAGTTCGACATAACACGCCTCTTTCTGAATAAATCGAATGACAAACGGAGACGCGTCGCTCAACCGAATCGTCAAAACGACTGACCGATATGGAAGATCAACGGTCCGGGCGCAACGTCGTGCTCCAAGACAGGGGCCTCCTGGGCCTCGGAACGCTCAGAGGAGACGACCGTTTCGTCGATCATCATTGGCGAGGGGGTAAATCCGACGACGAGATACGCAAGGAGCGCCCAGCCGCAGACGGTCCGAAAAGCGCCGAGCGGACGCGTATCGTCCCGAGTCGCATAGCGACGAAATCCGAGGACCGCGAGGAGTCCGACGAAAACGAACCAGCCCCAATATCGGTAGAGCGTCGCCAGGACGCACAGCGCGACGAGCACGACGACGGAAACGATCGTCGAACGCTTGCCGAGGAGCGCGTAAATCGCGTGACCGCCGTCGAGCTGTCCGACGGGAATAAGATTGAGCGCGGTCAGAAAAAGCCCGACCCACGCGGCGACCGCGCACGGATGCATCAGAACAAACCGCGCGCCGTCGGAACCGTCGCCAAGGAACGCGACGGTGAACGCGCGCATAATGATCGGCGCGCCGAAAGTAACGCCGCTCATTTCATCCGTCGGCGGCGCCGTGGCAATCTCCGACATGGAGAGTCCGAGCGCCAGGAAGACGAGCGACGCGACGAGACCCGCGACCGGGCCGCTCACGCCAACGTCGAAGAGCGCGCGGCGATTCGGGAGGCTCTGACGCATCCTGATGATCGCTCCGAACGTCCCAAGGGGCGGAATCGGAACCGGCAAAAAATAGGGGAGCGTCGAGTCGATGCGGTATCGTTTCAGCTGAAGATAATGCCCGAGCTCGTGGATCGACAGGATCGTCATGAGCGGCGCGCTGAACCACAACGCGCGCGCAAGCGAACCGCCGCTGTAGGTGATATAGCCGACAAACGTCGTCGTGCAGCACGTTGCAAGGAAGAGCGCCAGCGGCATGAACCAGGACGGTCGCCGACGCCAGACGCCGCGCAGTCGCGAAAAGAAACGTTTCTCAGGCATAAACCCTCGTGAGCTCGCTCAGGTAAGTTTGCGACCGGTAAGGCGTTCGAACGCGTCGAGGTATTTCTCCCGCGTCTTGAGAATAACGTCGTCCGGAAGAACAGGCGGCGTCGAGTTGCGGTCCCAGTCCGACTGCAGCAGCCAGTCGCGGACAAACTGCTTGTCGAAGGACGGCTGACTCTTGCCGGGACTGTAGAGATCGGCGGGCCAGAATCGCGAAGAGTCTGGCGTGAGGACTTCGTCGATGAGAATAAGTTCCCCGTCCTCGTCGAACCCGAATTCGAATTTCGTATCCGCAACGATGATCCCGCGACTCGCCGCGAAATCGCTCCCGCGCTGGAAAACGTCGAGCGACATGTCGCGAAGTTTCGACGCGACCTCCGTGCCGACGATATCCGCGCACTCTTCAAAGGAGATATTCTCGTCGTGACCTTCCGTCGCTTTCGTCGACGGCGTAAAGATCGGCTCGGGCAGCTTCGCGCTCTCGACAAGACCGCTCGGAAGCTTGATCCCGCAAACCGTTTCCGACTCCTGATATTCCTTCCACCCTGAGCCCGCAAGATAACCGCGAACGATGCACTCAATCATGACGACCTTCGTCTTCTTGCAGAAGACGGAGCGCCCTTCGAACTGATGGAGATCGGTCCCGTCGGGAAAGGGAACTTGTGAAACGTCCGTTGTGATAACGTGATTCGGAACGCCGTGGGTCTCGAACCAGAACGCCGCCGTCTGATTGAGCGTCTTGCCTTTATCGGGCACGCCGCAGGGTAAAACCCAGTCGAACGCGCTGATGCGGTCGGTACTTACGAGAAGAAGTTTGTCGCCGAAATCATAGACGTCGCGGACCTTGCCGCATTTTGGAGTCATACCCGGAATTGACGTCTTCAACACAACGTTAGCGTTCATTTTTGTCGCCCTCTACGTGTAGGAAAACGCAAAACGTCGGGCAAGACCTCTCGCTCGGCGCCGCGTCGATAATAACGAACGCATTATAGGACAAAACGTCCTTTTAACAATCCCCGGAGCTCGGCGCAACGCGGTCGACAAAAAAAGTCGCGACCATCGAAAACGAGGATCGCGACCGCTAAAAATCCGCGCGACTACGACGCGCTCAGTTGTACCAATACGACTCCGCGCTCGGCTGGTTTTCATAGAGCCAGTCGCGTATAAACTGTCGATCCGGCACGAAGTACTCATTGATCGGCTCGAGCGTCGAGACGTCCTGGCCAACGACGAGCACTGAGTCTTCAAGCCCCGCCTGGGTGAGCGCCCACGCAATCGCCTTGCGTCGGTCCGGTATGTCGTGATAGACGCTTTTGTTCGAGAACCCGCGCCGAAGGTCGTTGAGCGTTTCCTCGCTCTGCGATTCTGGAAGGTTGCCGCTAGTGACGACGCACACGTCCGCGTGCGACTCCGCCGCGACCGCCATGAGCTGGCGCTTGGTGCGATCCCGATCTCCGGGCGCGCAAAGCACGCAATAAATGATACCCGTCGTCACGCTCCTGAGCGTCTCCAACGCTTCGGCGAGCGAATGGGACGTCGTCGAACGATCGAGAAAGACGCCGAACGCCTGACCGCAGTCGATTCGCTCCATCCGACCGGGAATGTATTCCACGCGTTCGACCCCGCGCGCCGACGTCCTAAGATCGATATTCCACGAAAGCGCAAGCGCCGACGCTTCAAGGCAGTTATAAACGTGCGACTTACCGATCACCTTCGTACAGAACGGAACCGCGTCGGAGCCCGCCGAAACGTAGAAGGTCTGCTCGCCCTTGCTGCGCTCCACAGGGGTGCCCGAGACCGAACACGCGGTCGGCTGGATCCCCACGGTCAGGACGGGCCGATCGATCAAATGCATCGCCGCCTCCGTAACGCGATCGTCTACGTTGCAGATCGCGATCCCGTCGGGTTTAAGATAGTCGAAAATCGTCATCTTCGTGCGTCGATAAGCGTCGACCGTCCCATGGTAATCAAGGTGATCGCGTCGGATATTCGTGAGGAGCGCCGCGTCAAGTTCAAGCCCCGCGAGGCGTTTCTCCGCAAGCGCGACCGACGACGTTTCAATGATCGCCCCGACGCATCCGGCGGCGACCATCTCCTCGAGAAGCTTCGCGAGTTCATCGGGCTCCGGAGTCGTTTGACGCGCCGACCGAAGCGTCTGACCGTCGTAGACGCCCAGGGAACCGACAAGACCGCACTTCATCCCCGCTTCCGCCAGAACGCCGCCGAGAACATAGGACAACGACGTCTTACCCGCCGTCCCGGTGATCCCGATCAGGCGCAGCTTGCGACCGGGGAACCCTCGAAACGCCTGACATGCAACCGCATAGACCGCGCGCGGTTCGTCGACAAAGATGAGTTCGAGCCCTTCAAAGGACTGGAAAGAGTCCTGGAGCGAATGAGCGACGATCGCGCGGATCGCGCCATTCGACGCCGCCGTCTCGACCGACTTTTTCGCCGATTCTGGGTCCTGGTCAAAGCAGATAAAGAGACCGTCGGAAAGGGACTCGCTTGCGTCCTTTCCGCAAAGAACGACCTCCGCGTCGCGGTAGGGCGAAGGATTGGCTCCTTCGAGAATCGTCGAAAGCATGACGTGAACGTCGTCTTTGATCTTGATCGTCATTTTTCTGTATATCCTTCCTGACTCAGAATGCGCTTCGCGCAGGTCGGGGGTCACTCTTATGGCGCTACGCCGACGACGCGCGCAATCAAACGGCTATAATCCTGCTTGCAGATTATGCCGTCGGCAGTCAATATCAAAAAATTCTTCAGCGAACCTTTCGATCGGGAAAATACGACTTTAAAGCGCTTTGTCGTTAAAGTCTCGCCAGCTTGCCAGAACGCCGGTCAAGCGCCATTTTTTCGTTGCGTCCGCTCGCCTTTTATTGTGACTAGCATTTCAAAAAAATCCAGTCTTTTTCAGAAATATTGCCCGGGTCTGTTTTTTTCGATACAATTGATCCCGTGTGAGTTCCGTTAGCAATTCGAGCCTTCAAGCGAAATCGCAATGGTTCGCCGAACTGCAAAGAGGAGAGTTAAGATCATGAAAAGACGCAATTTCATTAAACTCGCAGGGTTAGCCGCCGTCTCCGCAACGAGCGCCCCGATCGCGCGCGCCGAGACGCCAGCGCCTGAAAACGCGACGAAAAAAACGCTACGAACTGGACTGATCGGAACCGGCTGGTACGGAAACGTCGACCTTTATCATCTCATGCAAGTCGGCGCGGAAGAGGATACGCCCTACGCTATCAACGTCGTCGCGCTCTGCGACGTCGACAGGCAAGCGCTCGATAATTCGGCCGCGCGCGTCGCCGAGCGACAAGAGGGTCGCGAGCCGATGAAATTCAACGATTATCGCGAGATGCTCAAAGAGGCAAATCTTGACCTCGTACTCATCGCAACGCCCGATCATTGGCACGCGCTGAACATGATCGACGCCGTCAAGGCGGGCTGCGACGTCTACGTGCAGAAGCCGATCTCCGTCGATATTAAAGAATCGCTCGCGATGCTCGAGACGGCGCGTGAAAATGGCGCCGTCGTGCAGGTCGGAATGCAGCGACGCAGCACGACGCACCTCCGTCGCGCGAAAGAGCTCTTCATCGATTCCGGCAAGCTCGGACGCGTCGGACAGGTTAAAATCTACAGCTACTATGGCGGACCGGGCGCGCCCGCAAAATTGGAGCCGACCCCCGTCCCCGACGGTTTCGATTTCGATATGTGGTGCGGACCAGCGCCGAAGCTCCCCTTCTACCCCGCGTTGCGAAGAGGATGGCGCGGCTTCATGGAGTACGGCAACGGCACGCTCGGCGACATGGGCGTCCACATGTTCGACATGGCGCGATGGTTGCTCGATCTGGGATACCCCAAGCGGATCTTCTCCGCGGGCGGCCAGTATATCAAGCGCGGAGGGACCTTCAACCGCAGCGACACGCAGACGGTTATCTTCGACTACGGCGATATGGAGGTGATATGGGATCACCGCGACTGGTCTGAAATCCCGGACCGTCGCCATCCGTGGGGCGGATATTTCTACGGCGAACACGGTCTCCTCAAGGCAAGCGTCTTCGGGTACGACTTCAATAAATACTACTCCGACGAGGTCGAAAGCGCGAATTATGTCGACGAGACCGAGTTGTATCCCCAGGATAAGAAAGAACCGGGCCTCGAACTGCAATGCGCCGAAGCGATCCGCAACCACATGCGCGACCTCCTCGCTAGAATCGCCGACCGCGGTCGACCCCGAAGCGATATTGAAGAAGGCGCGATCTCAACGATCTGCTGCATCCTTGGCAACCTCTCGATGCAGCTCGGACGCGCCCTTGAATGGGACCCCGAAGCCGGTATGATTCGCGGCGACGACGAAGCAAACGCCCTGCTCGCTCGAGAATACCGCTCGCCGTGGATTCACCCATGAACTCTCCCTACGCAGTCGTCGCGGCGTGCTGCGCGATCTTAGCGCTGATCTCGGCGATTGTTTTTCACGCGGCCTCCTCGCTCGTTAAAAACAATCGCGCGGCGTGGATCCTCGTCGTCGCCGTCGCGGCGGCGTTCTTGGGAATCGCGCAATGGGGCGCGGCGGAATCCCACCGCCAGCAGCGCGACGCGGCGGAAAAAAAGGCGCGGCAGGAACTTGTCGAAATGATCGAAGAGCTCCGCCTCGCCTTTGAAGAGAACGACTATGAACGCGCAGAGGAGTTTATTTCAGAAAACGCCCCGAGAACGCTGGCCATTCTCGAAAATAATCGCAACGCGATAAAGATCAGGAAGATCGAACTCGAAGAACTGCAGGTCGACGAACTCACGCTCGACGAAAAGCCGCCGCGCGCGACCCTTTCTTTCCAATGCGTCGCGACCGGAACCGCCGACGTCTGGCCGACGATGCTACGGCTCCCATACAAGGTCGAGCTCGAAGTCGAGAGCGTCGAATTGCGGCGAGAACAGGATGGAAAGTGGCGCGTTCAGGACAGATATTCTGTTAAAACAACGTCGATATAGGAAAAACTGATGAATTTGCTCACGACCAACTTTCTGGTGTGGCTTCTGATCGCGACGGCGCTCGGCTTCACGGGCTACGCCGTCGCCACGGGGACGAATAAGAGAGTCTATATGAAGGTCGGGATCGGGACGGCGATCCTAACAATTCTCATCGGCGCGCTATGCGTGTACGTCGTCCGAACGGACGAGAAAGATATCCGCAGCTCACTCAGACGATTGGCGGCGGCGGCGCGTGAGAACGATCGCGAAAAATTCCTCAGTTACGTCGAGCCTAACGCAGAGACGGTGATCAACACCGTCAATATGTATTTCAGTAAGGTTACCATTGAGAGCGTCAAAATCTCAAATTTCAAGATCCTCGAAGTCAATCGTCTGACCTCGCCGCCTCGTGCGCGTATCTCCTTTAGGGGCAGCGCCTCCGGGTTCTCGTCGCCCCCTTGGGACTCTGGGAAATTCTTGGTCCTCGTCGATTTCAATTCCGTTGAAATGAGACTCAACGGCGACGGAAAATGGCTAGTCGCCGACGATATAAACTTCAACGTCTCGAGAGGATTCTAAGCGGAGAGACGTGGAACGGCGAAGAACGCGTTAACTGGCGCGCTGCTGCGGGTTGCCGAGCGCGGTACGCTCGAGTTCGGCGATCTGGTCGCGCAGAACCGACGCGCGTTCGTAGTCTTCGTACTCGACCGCGTCGGCGAGCCGCGTTCGCAGACGAACAAGCTTCGGACCAAGGTCGGAACCCCCGAGCGCACGAACGGGCCGCTTGCCAACATGCTCCGTCGAACCTTGGATCCCGAAAAGGAGCGGCTCAAGGTTATCCTTGAACTCCTGATAATCGCGCGGACATCCGAGCAACCTTGTCTTGCGGAAATCCTGGAAACCGTTCCCGCAGCAGGGACAGGTGTGAAAGTCCTCCTTGATGAGATCGTCGGTCGCCTCCTTGAGATCAAATCCTTCAACGAGGGAATCAAGCGGATTGACCTCCTGGCGAAGGTACTCTTCCGCGTGCATGGAGCAAAAATGAAGCTCGACCGGATGAGCGTCAATCATCTCGGTAATATGAAATACTGCTTGATTGTTACATTTTTGACATTTCATAGCAAAGCCTGCTTCTATCCTCGAAAACGGTTCTGTTGATCTGGGCAAGCCAGGTCAACTAGCTATATCTAATTGTACCGTACGACGTCGTCTTGTGAATGTCTGGACGAAGATTCTGGTAAAAAGCGTCCTCTTTAACAGACCTGAACCGTCCGACTCTAGCAAAAATAACGCCCACGGTCAATACCGAGATCAACGCGAAAACGCTCCCGAACAATCTGGAATTGAAGGGTCATAATACGCGTGTATAATGGCTCTCTCAAGCTCCTGCATTCCGCATCATTTTTAAATCCGAACTTTGTATGAAAACGATCACACAAGACGACTCGACGCCGAAAAAGGACAAAGAGAACGATCCGATTTATCGCGCGCTCGCCGACGTCTTTGGCTACGACTCCTTCAGGCCCAACCAGGAGAAAATCGTTCGCGCGATTCTCGATGGTCGCGACGTCTTCGCCGTGATGCCGACGGGCGGCGGAAAATCGCTCTGTTATCAACTACCTGCAATTCTGGCGCCAGGCTTGAGTATCGTCGTAAGTCCTCTTATCTCCCTCATGAAGGACCAGGTCGACGCGGCGCAGAAAAGCGGTATCAGCGCTGCGACGATCAACTCCACGACAACAAATGACGAATGGCGCTCCGTCATGGAGGAAATTGATCGTGGGAGGCTCAAGCTCCTCTACGTCTCCCCGGAACGGTTCGGAACGGAGCGCTTTAAGGAGTCGCTCCGAAGAGTTGAGCTCGGATTTTTCGCAATCGACGAAGCCCACTGCATCTCCCAGTGGGGCCATAATTTCCGGGACGATTATCTCGAGCTCGGGCAAATCGTCGACAATTTCCCGGAATGTCCGGTCGCCGCCTTCACGGCCACGGCAACGGATCAGGTCGGGCGCGACGTCAAGGAATCCCTCAAGTTGCGCGACCCATATTGCGTCGTCGCCTCCTTCGACCGACCCAACCTATTTTACCAGATCTCTTATAAAGAAAACATTAACCGTCAGCTGTTAGATTTCCTCAGCGAGGTGAAGGACGAATCGGGGATTGTCTATCGTTCGACGCGCAAGAAGGTCGAGGAGACCGCGAAGACGCTTGTCGCGAACGGATACAAAGCGGCGGCGTATCACGCCGGGATGTCGGACCAGGCGCGCGCGAAAGTTCAGGAAGCGTTCGCGAACGACGAGACTCCGATCATCGTCGCAACCGTTGCGTTCGGAATGGGAATCGACAAGTCGAACGTCCGCTTCGTCGTCCATGGCGACCTCCCGGCGGACGTCGAAAGCTACTACCAGGAGACGGGCCGCGCTGGACGAGACGGCGCGGCTGCGCGATGCGCGTTGTTTTACGGATATCAGGATATCGCGTTGCGTCGCAGATTCCTCGACGACTACGAGGACCCGATCGCTCGCGAGGCGGCGGAACAGCGGCTCAACGACATGGTGCGGTTTGTCGAGGCCGACGGATGCCGACGCATTAATCTTCTGAAATACTTCGGAGAGACGTACCGTCCCGTCGACTTAACGCAAGAGGACGAGGACGAGGCCGTGGAGCGTCCTGCAGCGACGCGTTGCGGAACGTGCGACCTCTGCGTCGGAACGGCGGAACGGATCGACGCGACGATCGACGCGCAGAAAGCGCTCTCCGCGATGCAGCGCACCGGCAACCGCTTCGGCGCCGCGCACATTGCGTCGGTGCTCGTCGGCGACGCGACAGAAAAAGTCCTCGCCTTTGGGCACGACCAGCTGCCGACCTTTGGCGTCGGAAAAGACAAGAGAAAGGTCTACTGGCGCCATCTTATTCAGTCGCTGATAACTCAGGGAATTGCGACGCTCGCGCCCGACTTTCAGTTCCCTATCCCACAGGTCTCGCCCCTGGGCTGGGAGGTGATGCGCGGCCAGCGAAAAGTCTCCGTCCTGAAACGCCCCGAACCGAAGAGCAAGAGAAAGTCGGTCGGGCCCCTAGTCCCACCATACGATAAGGAAACGCTTAAAGGACGCGACCGCAGACTCTTCGAACTCTTGAGAACCCTGCGCTTTGAAATCGCCAAAACCGAGCATGTTCCGCCCTATATCGTCTTCACAGACAAAACGCTCGTCGACATGGTCGGCCTCAAACCGAGAACGCCCGAAGAGTTCCTCGACGTCAGCGGCGTCGGAAAAGCAAAACTCCGAAACTACGGCGACGAGTTCATGGAAGCTATCGAACAGTTCCTACGCGAAAACCCGGAATAACAGAGGCGGTTGGCGGGGGACGTACTTCGGCGCCCCGCGCGCTCTCGCTCTGCGGTTTAAACGACGCGCGTTGCGCCGTGCTCTATCAGGCGTTTCAGCGCAACATAGATTTTAACTCTTTCCGACGCTATATCTTAGGGGGAGAAGCGCAAACCGTCCCCCTTATTTCCACGATGAGACTTCTTCCTCCCCCTAGCTTCATCATGGCTTTTTCACCACAAGTTTCTGGTACCTCCGCATAAGTTCGGCGACGCAGTCCGACTCCGACATATCAGCGGTGAAGCCATAAGCGGCCATGACCGCTCTGTCGTTTTCAGCATGCGCTTTTCTAAGCTCCGGCGGCATGGACAACGCGTCATAGAGGTCGGCAAGAGACGAATCTGGATACAGGGCGCGCGCCTCAAGAATACCGCGCGCCGAGCGTTCGATCTCGCGCTTCTGAGAGTCAGAGGAGTCGGGCCAGGGGAAGTTGTTATAAACTATTTTAGCCGAATAACGATAGTCGCTCTTCAATCTTCCGCAAACGACGCTTGTCCAGGCCATGTGGACGCAGGAAACGACGACTCCAAACGTATACATACTCGCGTTGGGAATATACTGCACTGAATCCGTAACGATAGTCTCCGGCGACTCATAGCCCATAGGGATATAACGGCGATTTTCGGAGGAGACCCTCGGAACGACGACGTATGGAAGTTCTGGCTGTCGAATTTGCTGGAACAACGTCGGAGTATCGGCGCTCTTTATAGTTGCGGCTTTTTTACTCTTTAATCTAAATTCTTGGACTTTTTTGACCCGATCTCTTACTAGAGGAAGACTATTCAGTTCCTTTGGCGTAATCTCCGTTAGCCACAGACAGTATCGTTCCTTATCGTTGATAAACTCTTCCGAACCGTAAACGCGCCGGATATACTTTTGCGCGTCCGGCTCCGACTCAATAAAAGTCCTTCTCTCATCAGGCGTAAGAAATAGAAAACCTCCGTCCGCCGGTTTACTCCCGTTTCTAATTTTGGGAACGTCGCATAAGGGATTGGTCCTGCTATGGATAAATACCATCGGCGCGTCGATGAGATACGGGTTGATCTGTTCCGCATATTCAATCTTATCCCCATCGAATATCCTCGGTTTAGCGGCGTTATTCTGACCGCTGAAGCCGATGATGACGCAGTGAACGGAGGCTTTATCCCTGGTCTCGCCGCCCCATATGAACGTTCGGTAAGCAAAATCAATCTCTATCTTAAATTGTTTGAAGAGTTCTTCCCAGACGAACGCGACCTGCTCGCCCTGGGTGATAGAGTTTGTCGACACAAACGCGGTCCGGATTGGGGTCCCCGCGGTCGTCTTGGCGGCCAGATAATACCAGCCCGCGACGTAATCAATTTTTCCCGCCGTCGACGTGGTTTTCCCGTCGCTGTCGCGATAGACATTTTTTATATCTTCCTTTTGAGTTTCCGACTGCAACGAGTAGCCAACAAAGGGCGGGTTGCCCATGATATAGTTCAACTGACTCGCCGGGACAACGTCGTTCCAATCGATTCTCAGCGCGTTTGCTTCAACGATATTGGCGTTCGTTTCCAGCGGGAGAAACTCAAGACGCTTCATAACGACGTCTTCCGTCTCTTTCATCATCTGGCTCTCGGCGATCCAAAGCGCCGTCTTGGCGACCGTGACCGCAAAATCATTGATCTCGATCCCGTGAAACTGACTGATCGAGACCTGAATCGGATTAAACGCTTCGCCAATCAGCACTTGTCCGCCATACAGATTACGGAGCGCTTCGTTTTCAAGTCGACGAAGCGAAAGATAGGTCTCCGTGAGAAAATTGCCGCTGCCCGCGGCGGGGTCCAGAAACTCCAGCGAAGCAAGTTTTTTCTGAAATTCCTCCAGCTTGCGCTTCCTGGTCCTGAGGACTGAAATCTGTTCGATCTCAGAGAGCTCTTCCTTAAGCGCGTCGAGGAACAACGGGTCGATCACTTTGTGAATGTTTTCGATAGAGGTATAGTGCATTCCTCCTGAGCGACGCGTCTCGGGATTCAGAGTCGATTCAAAGACCGCGCCGAAAATGGTAGGACTGATTTCCGACCAATTGAAATCTTCGCTCGCTTTGACGAGTAACAGTTCGCGTATCTCGTCCGTGAACATGGGGATTTCGATATCCTCGTCTTCGAAGAGCCCGCCGTTGACATAAGGAAACTCAGCAAGTTCAGGGATAAGATAAGGGTCCCGCTCCTCCGGCTTCTGGTCAAGAATACGGAAGAGCTCGATCAACGCCGTGCGCATCCGCGGCGTATCGACGCCGGCGAGATAGTCGTGGAACATCTTTCTGCGACCGAAGATCCCCGCGTCTTCCGCATAAAGACAGAAGACGAGCCGAACGCAGAGAACATTCAGGCTCTTGAGCGCCCTTTCGCTTTCCGGGTCGCGATACTGCTTCAAGAAAGCGTTATAGAGCAATCCGACGACTTCGCCCGCCTGGATAGAAACTTTTGTTTCATGAGGGATTGCCTTCACGTCCTTCTTAACGAGAAAATCAAGAAACGGAAACTTCACTGGCAGTTCTGAGAGTGAAATTTTTACCGGTTCCGGAACCCGAGCGTTCATATCGTACGCCCAGATTTCTTCAAAATTTGAAGCGATGATCCAGCGCGCCTTCTCATCGTAGGGCAGATTGTCGTTGTACCTCTTGGCCTGCTCGTATGGCGTTAACTCAACGTCGCCAGAGTTATAGAGTTTCTGGTCGAGCTTCTTACCCAGACTTTTCTGCTCAATGATTACGTGCGTCTCAGGAAGATAGGCGTCAATTCGCTTTGTATTGCCGTCGACGATCACTTTTTTCTCAAAATCTACGTAGTCGGTCGCGCGGTCCACCCCCATGACGTCCGTCAACAAATCGAGCCAATATGAGCGACCGTCCTCGTCCTCATTGCCCCTGCCGCGCCACTTTTCAACAAATTGCCTAACGGCTTTCCTGCGCTGTGCGTCCGTCATTTTCACTCTGCTGTAAGAACTTTTTGAGATGCAGTACTTTATGCTCTATTTCCCGGATGACGCCCAAAAACGCCTCGTCTGACTGCCCGGTTGGATCTTCCAATCCCCAATCCTCTCGATAAGAACATGGCAAGGCAGGACACTGCACATTGCAGCCCATGGTGATTACCACATCAACCTCCGGGATATCGGATAAGAGCTTGCTGTGCTGATCTCGTTCCATATCGACGCCATGCTCTCGCTTCATCAACCGGACGGCGTCCTGATTGATCTGCGGCTTCGTCTCGGTTCCGGCAGAGTAACTCTCAAAAACGTCGGAAGCGAGCTTCTTTCCGAGCGCTTCTGCGATCTGACTGCGGCAAGAATTATGGACGCAGATAAAGGCAACCTTCTTCATAGCTTTTCTCATATGTGTGTGCGGATCAGTTTCTCTACTTCCGATGTTTTCAGAACTTTACCCATAGACACAATCTGTTCATTGACCACCAGCGCGGGCATGCTCATCACGCCGTACCCCATTATCTCCTCCATATCGGTCACATACTCGACCTCGATATTCAAACCAATATTTTTGATAGCTTCTTTAGCAGCTTCCAGCGTTGCGCGGCAGTTTTTACAGCCGACGCCGAGAACCTTGACACAACAGACGCCTTCCACAGGCTTGCCGCAACAGCAGGACGTTGTCTCCTCGACCTTGTTTTCCGTGCTGCTACAACAACTGGCGGGTACTTTCGTTTCCTTTTTTTTTCCGAAATTAAAGAACGCCATAATGGCCCCCCCGTTAAATAATAATGTGTTGGATTGCGTTAAAGAAATAACCAACAAGAATAATACCAAAGGCGCAGGTAGCAATAAAGATTCCCAATAGCTTCGGCTTTATGGCTTTGCGAAGCATAATTATAGCTGGCAGACTCAAAGTTGTGACAGCCATCATAAAAGATAATACAACTCCAAGCTTCGCGCCCTTTACCAGCAATGCTTCCGCAATAGGAATCGTGCCGAAGATATCAGCGTAAATCGGCGCTCCAGCTATGGTCGCAATCACAACGCCCAAAGGATTACCGCTTCCCAACATCTTCACGACCGATTCTTCGGGAATCCAGTTGTGAATAAACGCGCCGGTACCAACGCCTACGAGCACAAAAGGAGCAACCTTTTTGGCAGTGGACGCCATCTGTTCCCAGGCATACAACAAACGGTCTTTTGCAGTCAGTTTGTCCTGAGGAGTCTCCACGTTCATTCCATTATTGATAAAATCCTCCACTTCATTTTCTAGATTCAGCTTTTCAATCATTGTGCCGCCCAGAACGGCAATCACCAGACCTAGAACCGTATAGAGAACAGCGATTTTCAATCCAAAGATGCTCATAAGTAGCGCCAAACTTCCCAAATCCACCATAGGAGAAGAAATTAGGAAAGAAAAGGTTACGCCAAGAGGCAATCCGGCGCTGGTCAAGCCTATGAAGAGTGGAATGGAAGAACAGGAGCAAAATGGCGTCACCGTTCCCAGCAATGCCGCTGCGCAATTTGCGCCAACGCCGTGAAATCTCCCGAGAATACGTTTTGCACGCTCCGGTGGGAAATAACTCTGAATATATGAGATTATAAAGATCAAGAAAGTTAGCAATATCATGATCTTGATAACGTCGTATGTGAAGAACTGGATACTGCCGCCCCAACGCGAAGCTGTATCAATCCCCAATGCATTCAGCCCGTCTCCAATAGCCTCATTGAGCCATTTCATACCGAGGATTTGGTTTTGAATAAACAGCCAGATTAAAGTTACGACTTCCATGACCGGCGCTTTCTTATATTGATAGATTTAAAAACATCGATATATTATCGCAAAAAAATCCTTGGATGGCTCACGCGTCGGTTGTACGGCAGCATGGGCCGTTCGAACTGATTTCTCTATCAAGCGTTAATTGTTTTTTTAACAATACCACGGCGCGCTCAGCGCCCTTCGGGTCAATGGAGTAATGCACCCACTTCCCCTCTTTTCTGCCATGAACAACGCCTGCGTCACACAATAGCTTCATGTGGTGTGAAAGAGTTGACTGTGTAATCTGAAGTTCCTCCAGTAGTTCGCACGCACATTTCTCACCACCGCGTAGAAGTTCCAAAATACGCAACCGATTTTCATCACAAAAAGCCTTAAAAACTTTTACATGCTTCATATATTTGGAAGTCATGAATACCACCTCACATTCAAATTTATCGATATATCCATTCTATAATCATATCGATATTTATCAATATGTCTTTGCAAAAAAATACTGCGCTTTTTGAAAGCGGGCGCGGGCAAAAGTCAATCCAAAGGTTTATACTCAGGCGCTGCGTGCAAATAGATTGCTAGTCAACCATTTAAAATCAGCCCCGAGCACGCCGCTCGATTATGGTAGATCAAGTTCCCTCGCAGGAATCAAGCCCTTAAAAGAAGACGCAGAATAGGCTAACAACAAACTGAAAAAACCAGCGCTGCCCTCACTTCAGTACACGCTTACATGTTAATGTGGTCGCTTTGTGAGACAGCAGAAATTTTGCCGTACCCACAAAGCGCTCGAAGCGCTGAATCATTGAACTTCAGTGAAATCTTATTAACTTTATCAGAACACGCGAGC
Source organism: Thermoguttaceae bacterium (assembly GCA_050949645.1). Classification (GTDB taxonomy): domain Bacteria; phylum Planctomycetota; class Planctomycetia; order Pirellulales; family Thermoguttaceae; genus RUG369. Next base: position 2,915 of record JBMNGC010000001.1, on the reverse strand, counting down.
GCTATCCGAAAGGCCCCTTTTAATGTGGCCAGCTTTTGCCTCATTCCCACTCTTCATTTTATATTATCAGATATATGCAAAAGCTTTCAAATTAGCCGTTATTTAATAGCTCATTTTCGTTCTGTTCATATAATTTAGGTAGGTTTTCAAATTATTTTACCCGTTCCAGCCCCAGTTCCAGTGAGAAATTGGACTATAAAATTCATTGGAAGTAGTAAGCTTCAGCAAACCTACCTTGATTAAAAACTTTAATCTAATTTTTTCTAAAATAAAAACTGATTTTTAAAGTCTACTAGTCACGAATCTAGTTTGCTCGTCATGGAAAATACCCTACTATTTTAAAAAAACACCTTATATATAATGATTTTTAGCTATAATACTTAAAATTTATTGTGATTTTGCTCTTCATATGCTTAGTATGCTCTATACGATTTAAATCTACTCGTCACAGACTACTTTTACTCCACATGAGTTTATTATGTTTCTTTTACTGCACCTTAAATATGTTTTTAACTTAATCTACCATTTAAAATCCCAGTTCCAGTAAAGAATTTTAAGATAATACTAAATCAATTTATAGACAATTCTCCAATCCTTTAGATTTAATCAATTCAATAGCTTTTAACTCTTCTTCACTAAGCTCTTCTTTTTCAGAATTAGCTGGATTGGAACTCCAATTTTCAAAAATATTCATAATCCTATCTGAAATTCTTATATCTCGTTCCCTTATTTGTTCTAATTTCCAGTCTCTTAGGTGAGTTTGGGATAACTCTTGAACAATTGAGATATTGGACTTTTTATAAGATTCCTTTTTCTTTGTAAAATAACCATTACTAGCTACAATGTTCAAACGCTTCTCAAAAGGAACTTTATTACCTAAATGCTCAATGGTATTATCAACCTCTTTTTCTGAAGTATTAGGGAAATAAGATTCTTGCCATTTCTTCGGTAATATATGTTCAATTTCCCACTTATCAGGTAACAATTCCTTTTGATTTTCATTATCATATGCTAGCAATTTTAATAGCATCCTAACAACATTTCTATGAGGGTTCTTTAATTCTTCTCTAATTTCATTTTTATCTACTGCCCTAAATTCAATCCTCGGTTTTTTATTATTAATAATTTCTGCATTTAAATTAAGTATATTTTGTTTCACCGCATTTACTGTAGGAGTTACTATATAGCGACTACATAAATTAACAAATAGCCACTTTAGAAAATTCAAGAAATGCTCTTCAAAGTCCTGTGAATCCTTATGTTTTAAATAATAATTTACCACTGGATATTTCCAAAATTCATTTGGATATGAGCTTAACATATCTAATAATTTTAAAATCTCAAAATTACTAGACCATGACTCTCCCTCTAATTCTTCATGATTATTTACAACTCGCCAAAAACTTAAAATGGAATTTAAATTATCCATAAGATCAGTCTCAAACAACCTATAAAATCCATTACTAGAATAATATTTTCTTAAACCAGGAGTTGTTGTTTTTCGATCATTTTCCAATGCACGTAGATAAAACATATAATAATAAAATAGTTTTTGAATACTTTCACCCGCATATTCAGCAGACGTGCTAATTTCCTGCCATGTCTCAATAAATTCATTCCTTGCTTCTGAATCTCCAAGATTATTATAAATCTTTGCCTTGAATATATCTGCATCAGATAGAGGTAAACCTCTATCGTTAAGGGTTGAAAATATTGTTAAAGCTGTATCCTGGCTATCAGCTTTTATAGGTAAAACTATTGCCTTATTTAATATATTATTAATAAAGCTATAGAAAGTTAATGGCTCATCTTTTGCATATTCATCAATTAATTCTTGGCACAATCGATAGTTTTTGGAGTAATTATCTTTTGCACATTTTTCTGTTATACCTGTCTCCAATATATTAGTTAAGATTGCATTATACTCAGACTCAAATACTCTAGATTCCAATAGGGATTGATTTCTATTAGCCTTACCTGTTAACTCATCAGTTTGCCAAAGGGCCGGTTCAATTTGTCTAATAAAATTATTCCTTTCATCAGTGTGATCCATTTTTTCAATCTTAGTGTAAATTGCTCTTAACAATAAACATAGAGTAGTTATTCTCTGCTGTCCATCTATAATTTCTTGGATGTTGCCTTCTTCATCGGTATTTGTATAAGATACGATAGTGCCCAAAAAATAAGGAGAATCAATTCTCTCTTGAGTATATTCAACTAAGTCATCAAATAAAGTTTGTACTTCTTCATCAGTCCAAGCATAGGGTCTTTGATATTCTGGAATAATAAACATTTCTTTTTTGCCTGATCCAAGAAATTCCCTCACACTTTTCTTATTAATTTCTATTGTTGTTGACATTTCTTGCCTCCTTCTCTGTTAAAAATGTAATGTAGATAATCTTTAAATATTCCCTTTTCCCCATTGTTATTGTTTTAAAAACCCTTTTTCAAAAGCCTGTGGGAATATAAACATTTTCTCTCCATCATTAAACTTAACCAAAATTCTGTTGTTCTCTAAATCAATATCTACTACTTCTCCAGGACCAAATTTATTATGAACAACCACATCTCCTATATAAACAAGTTGTTCATAGTTCTTTTTGACATCAAAATCATCTTCTTTACTTTCTTCGGCCACCATTGGCTGTTGTTCTTTATAGGCCTTTGTAGAACCATTTATATCCTTAGAGCTTTCTTTTTCTATAACCATTTCCTTTTTTAGTTTTTTACTTGTATCCTTTGAAATATTTTTTTCTTCTATAGCTTTTCCTTTTTTCTTTTTGCTCTTATTTAATCTTCCTATTCCAACCCCTAGAGAAGCTTGCTGCATCCTAAACATTTCTTTATAGTCATTAGGGCTAATCACAGTATCCCATAAGCCCACATCTAAACCTTCGTGTTTATTTATTCCCACT